>NZ_LT629937.1 GCF_900104615.1 Merdimmobilis hominis
GCTGGCTCTTCTTTTCACATACGCGACTTTCACGCTCTTCGGTGTGCCGTCCCATGCACTTCTGTTAAGATTTGCCATACATATTGCAGTCCGTAACCCCAAGGGTATTTCTACCCTTGGTTTGGCCTCTTCCGCGTTCGCTCGCCACTACTAGCGGAATCTCGGTTGATGTCTTTTCCTCGCCCTACTTAGATGTTTCAGTTCAGGCGGTTCCCCTCATACACCTATGGATTCAGTGTATGATACATGGGAATTACCCCATGTGGATTGCTCCATTCAGAGATCTGCGGATCAAAGCTTACTTGCAGCTCCCCGCAGCTTATCGCAGCTTGTCACGTCTTTCATCGGCTCTCAGTGCCAAGGCATTCGCCCTGCGCCCTTATTAGCTTGACCTTTATGCTTCGAATCTTTTGGTTCTGTTGTTTCCTCTGGCAATTGTAGTTTTGTTACCCAAATAAGAAAAATATTTGAATACTTCACTTTTACCTGATTTACAGATGTTTCATTGTTCAATTTTCAATGTACAGATTGCTTTTCTCAAGGAAAAGCTGGTGGGCTAAAGTGGACTCGAACCACCGACCTCACGATTATCAGTCGTGTGCTCTAACCAGCTGAGCTATTAGCCCATGTTTGGTCAGACTCGGTTATTCCCTCGTCTCCCGCAGCCTTTTTTCAAGGCTTTGGTGGAGATGAGGAGGATCGAACTCCTGACCCCCTGCGTGCAAGGCAGGTGCTCTCCCAGCTGAGCTACACCCCCATATTGGCAGGAGCCTCGGAAATCTTCCGCTTCTCACCCTTTGAGAACTCAAAACGAGCCCTCAAAATCGAACAACATTTAACTTTGATAATCCTTGCTGACCAGAGTAGATTCAACCGAATCTAAACTCCTTAGAAAGGAGGTGATCCAGCCGCACCTTCCGATACGGCTACCTTGTTACGACTTCACCCCAGTCATCAATCCCACCTTCGGCAGCGCCCTCTTTGCGGTTAGGCTACTGACTTCGGGTGTTACCGACTCCCATGGTGTGACGGGCGGTGTGTACAAGGCCCGGGAACGTATTCACCGCGGCATGCTGATCCGCGATTACTAGCAATTCCGACTTCATGCAGGCGAGTTGCAGCCTGCAATCCGAACTGAGACGACTTTTAGGGGTTTGCTCCACCTCGCGGTCTTGCTTCCCTCTGTTGATCGCCATTGTATTACGTGTGTAGCCCAGGTCATAAGGGGCATGATGATTTGACGTCATCCCCACCTTCCTCCGTTTTGTCAACGGCAGTCTCATTAGAGTGCTCAACTGAATGTAGCAACTAATAATAAGGGTTGCGCTCGTTGCGGGACTTAACCCAACATCTCACGACACGAGCTGACGACAACCATGCACCACCTGTCTTTGTGTCCCGAAGGAAAGCTCTATCTCTAGAGCCGTCACTCGATGTCAAGACCTGGTAAGGTTCTTCGCGTTGCTTCGAATTAAACCACATAATCCACTGCTTGTGCGGGCCCCCGTCAATTCCTTTGAGTTTCAACCTTGCGGTCGTACTCCCCAGGTGGATTACTTATTGTGTTAACTCCGGCACGGAAGGGGTCAGTCCCCCCACACCTAGTAATCATCGTTTACGGCGTGGACTACCAGGGTATCTAATCCTGTTTGCTCCCCACGCTTTCGAGCCTCAGCGTCAGTAAAAGCCCAGCAGGCCGCCTTCGCCACTGGTGTTCCTCCTAATATCTACGCATTTCACCGCTACACTAGGAATTCCGCCTGCCTCTACTTCACTCAAGAGCCCCAGTTTCGAACGCAGCTACCAGTTGAGCCGGTAGATTTAACATTCGACTTGAGACCCCGCCTACGCTCCCTTTACACCCAGTAATTCCGGACAACGCTCGCTCCCTACGTATTACCGCGGCTGCTGGCACGTAGTTAGCCGGAGCTTCCTCCTTGGGTACCGTCATTATCGTCCCCAAAGACAGAGGTTTACAATCCGAAGACCGTCTTCCCTCACGCGGCGTCGCTGCATCAGAGTTTCCTCCATTGTGCAATATCCCCCACTGCTGCCTCCCGTAGGAGTCTGGGCCGTGTCTCAGTCCCAATGTGGCCGATCAACCTCTCAGTCCGGCTACCGATCGTCGCCTTGGTGGGCCGTTACCCCGCCAACTAGCTAATCGGACGCGAGCCCATCTTTCAGCGGATTGCTCCTTTGATACCAGAATCATGCGGTCCCGGTATGTTATGCGGTATTAGCGTTCGTTTCCAAACGTTATCCCCCTCTGAAAGGCAGGTTGCTCACGTGTTACTCACCCGTCCGCCACTAGCTCTGGGGAGCAAGCTCCCCTCGGCTCGTTCGACTTGCATGTGTTAGGCGCGCCGCCAGCGTTCGTCCTGAGCCAGGATCAAACTCTTAGATAAATGGTATTAAAAACCCTTCC
>NZ_LT629938.1 GCF_900104615.1 Merdimmobilis hominis
ATCATTCTTTTTGGTGACCCGTGCGGGACTCGAACCCGCGTTGCTGGCGTGAGAGGCCAGAGTCTTAACCGCTTGACCAACGGGCCGCATGGTGCACCATCAGGGACTCGAACCCGGGACCCGCTGATTAAGAGTCAGCTGCTCTACCAACTGAGCTAATGGTGCAGGGTTGGGTGAGCACAATACTCTGCACACTCAAAATTGAACAATGAAACTAAGAATCCAAAAGATTTTGGTCAAGCCCTCGACCGATTAGTACTGGCTAGCTAAACGCATCGCTGCGCTTACACATCCAGCCTATCAACCTTGTAGTCTTCAAGGGGTCTTACCTGTTAAAACAGTGGGATATCTTATCTTATGGTCGGCTTCACGCTTAGATGCTTTCAGCGTTTATCCGGTCCGCACATAGCTGCCCAGCTGTGCCACTGGCGTGACAACTGGTGCACCAGAGGTGCGTCCATCCCGGTCCTCTCGTACTAGGGACAGCTCCATTCAAATATCCTGCGCCCACGGCAGATAGGGACCGAACTGTCTCACGACGTTCTGAACCCAGCTCGCGTACCGCTTTAATTGGCGAACAGCCAAACCCTTGGGACCGAATACAGCCCCAGGATGCGATGAGCCGACATCGAGGTGCCAAACCTCCCCGACGATGTGGACTCTTGGGGGAGATCAGCCTGTTATCCCCAGGGTAGCTTTTATCCGTTGAGCGATGGCATTTCCACTCACATACCACCGGATCACTAACTCCAACTTTCGTTACTGCTCGAACCGTCGCTCTCGCAGTTAGGCTGGCTTATGCGTTTACACTCTAGGGCATGGTTTCCGTCCATGCTGAGCCAACCTTTGAGCGCCTCCGTTACCTTTTTGGAGGCGACCGCCCCAGTCAAACTGCCCACCTAACAATGTCCCCCAGCCAGATTCATGGCTGCAGGTTAGAATTTCAGTACTTCAAGAGTGGTATCCCAACGGTGGCTCCACCAGAACTGGCGTCCTGGCTTCCAAGCCTCCCACCTATGCTGTACATGAAATACCGAAATCCAATATTAGGCTACAGTAAAGCTCCATGGGGTCTTTCCGTCTAGCCGCGGGTAACCGGCATCTTCACCGGTACTACAATTTCGCCGGGAGGGCTGTTGAGACAGTGTCCAGATCGTTACGCCATTCGTGCGGGTCAGAACTTACCTGACAAGGAATTTCGCTACCTTAGGACCGTTATAGTTACGGCCGCCGTTTACTGGGGCTTCGATTCAATGCTCTCACATCTCCTCTTAACCTTCCAGCACCGGGCAGGCGTCAGCCCATATACGTCATCTTTCGATTTAGCATAGACCTGTGTTTTTGCTAAACAGTCGCCTGGACCTATTCTCTGCGGCTCACTCTCGTGAGCACCCCTTATTCCGAAGTTACGGGGTCAACTTGCCGAGTTCCTTAACAACCCTTCTCCCGTTGGCCTTAGAATTCTCTTCCTACCTACCTGTGTCGGTTTGCGGTACGGGCGCCTAAGATATACACAAAGCTTTTCTCGCCACCGTCCAAGCATGCTTCCCTACTAAATTTCGGTCCCTTACGCCCGGGGCTACCAACGCCCGGGTCATGCCCTTTCAATGTGTCCCTTTGCTTAAATCTTTTGGCGGCTACGGAATTTCTACCGTATGTGCATCGGCTACGCCTTTCGGCCTCACCTTAGCTCCCGGCTAACTTGGAGCGGACGAACCTTCCTCCAAAAACCTTAGGCATTCGGCCATTATGATTCTCACATAATTCTCGCTACTCATTCCGGCATTCTCACTTGTATGAAGTCCACGCCCGCTTCCGCTAACGCTTCACCCCTCATACAACGCTCCCCTACCACGCATCTTGCGATGCATCCCAAGCTTCGGTGATGATTTTAGCCCCGTTACATTTTCGGCGCAGGATCATTCGACCAGTGAGCTATTACGCACTCTTTAAATGTGTGGCTGCTTCTAAGCCAACATCCTGGTTGTTTTCACAATCCTACATCCTTCTCCACTTAAACCATCTTGGGGACCTTAGCTGTGGGTCTGGGCTTTTTCCCTTTTGACTGCGAAACTTATCTCACGCAGTCTGACTGCTGCAGTCGGCATTATCTGGCATTCAGAGTTTGATAGGGTTCAGTAACCTCTCGGCCCCTAGCCCATTCAGTGCTTTACCTCCAGTAATGATCTGCAACGCTAGCCCTAAAGCTATTTCGGGGAGAACCAGCTATATCCGAGTTCGATTGGAATTTCTCCGCTATCCACACCTCATCCGCCGCCTTTTCAACGGAGGTCGGTTCGGTCCTCCATGGAATTTTACTTCCACTTCAACCTGGACATGGATAGGTCACCCGGTTTCGGGCCCAATGCATGAAACTCTACGCCCTATTCAGACTTGGTTTCCCTTCGGCTCCGGACCTGAAGTCCTTAACCTTGCTACATACATTCGCTCGCCGGACCGTTCTACAAAAAGTACCTTATCACACATTGACGTGCTCTAAGTGCTTGTAGGCACAGGGTTTCAGGTTCTTTTTCACTCCCCTCCCGGGGTGCTTTTCACCTTTCCTTCACAGTACTATACGCTATCGGTCACTGAGGAGTATTTAGGCTTGGAGGGTGGTCCCCCCGACTTCCCACGGGGTTTCACGTGTCCCGCGGTACTCTGGATCCTGCT
>NZ_LT629939.1:0-430 GCF_900104615.1 Merdimmobilis hominis
CTCCAAAGATAAAAGGGGCTGTTTATAGGAATATAAAGCGGCCTTTTTCTATAAAATAGAACAACGGCGCCATAGCCAAGCGGTAAGGCAGAGGTCTGCAAAACCTTTATTCACCAGTTCGATTCTGGTTGGCGCCTCCATGCGGGTTTAGCTCATCTGGTAGAGCGCCACCTTGCCAAGGTGGAGGTAGCGAGTTCGAGCCTCGTAACCCGCTCCAAAGATAAAAGGGGCTGTTTATAGGAATATAAAGCGGCCTTTTTCTATAAAATAGAACAACGGCGCCATAGCCAAGCGGTAAGGCAGAGGTCTGCAAAACCTTTATTCACCAGTTCGATTCTGATTGGCGCCTCCATGCGGGTTTAGCTCATCTGGTAGAGCGCCACCTTGCCAAGGTGGAGGTAGCGAGTTCGAGCCTCGTAACCCGCTCCAA
>NZ_LT629939.1:2702-38843 GCF_900104615.1 Merdimmobilis hominis
GGGAGCATAGCTCAGCTGGGAGAGCATCTGCCTTACAAGCAGAGGGTCACAGGTTCGAGCCCTGTTGTTCCCACCAAAAATGGCCCGGTAGTTCAGTTGGTTAGAACGCTAGCCTGTCACGCTAGAGGTCGTGGGTTCGAACCCCATCCGGGTCGCCAAAATGCCTTTGTAGCTCAGTCGGTAGAGCAGAGGACTGAAAATCCTCGTGTCGTTGGTTCGATTCCGACCGAAGGCACCAAGTGCGGGTTTAGCTCATCTGGTAGAGCGCCACCTTGCCAAGGTGGAGGTAGCGAGTTCGAGCCTCGTAACCCGCTCCAAAGATAAAAGGGGCTGTTTATAGGAATATAAAGCGGCCTTTTTCTATAAAATAGAACAACGGCGCCATAGCCAAGCGGTAAGGCAGAGGTCTGCAAAACCTTTATTCACCAGTTCGATTCTGATTGGCGCCTCCATGCGGGTTTAGCTCATCTGGTAGAGCGCCACCTTGCCAAGGTGGAGGTAGCGAGTTCGAGCCTCGTAACCCGCTCCAAGAAAGAAGATCGGTGAAAGCCGGTCTTCTTGTTTTATCGGAGAAACTTTGGAACTCGCTGCCTCCACCGTTTTTAAATAAGAGGTAGGGATCCCCGGAAAGCCAAAGGCTTTTTGGGGTAGTGGGGCGAGTTCGAGCCTCGTAACCCGCTCCAAAAAGAGAGAAGAAAGCAAAAGCTTTCTTCTCTCTTTTTTCGTAGGGGGCTCTGCCCCCTCTTGACGGCGGTTTTCTCCGCACAGCTCTGAAAACTCGCCTGTCACCCCCGCAGGGGAAAGTGGTTGATGGCTTGCGCCCGACCGCTGGCAGGCGCATAAGAGGGAAGACCCGTCAAAGCCATCGGGCTGAGGAGCACGTTGGAATCTCCCCTTGTTTCCAGCTGCAGTTTGTGCTAAAATATCTTTGTTACTGCTATATGAGAGGACGATTACTATGTCAGGCCATTCCAAATGGAGTACCATCAAACGGAAAAAAGAAAAGACCGATGGTGCAAGAGCGAAGATCTTCACCAAAATCGGCCGTGAGATTTCGGTAGCTGTCCGGGAGGGCGGCGGTGACCCCGCCACCAACAGCAAACTGCGGGATTGTATCGCTAAAGCAAAAGCCAACAATGTGCCCAACGACAACATCGACCGGGTTATTAAAAAGGCTGTCAGCGACGGCGACAAAAACGATTACGAGAATATCGTTTATGAAGGGTATGGCGCCGGTGGAATCGCCTTTATCGTGGATACCTTGACCGACAACCGCAACCGCACCGCCGGGGATATCCGCCATTATTTTGACAAATTCGGCGGCAATCTGGGCCAGACTGGCTGTGTCTCCTTCATGTTTACCCAAAAAGGGGTGCTGATCGTTGAGGAGAGCGCCTTCAGCGAGGACAAGATCATGGAAGACTGCTTTGACGCAGGGGCCGACGACTTCTCCATTGATGAAGACGGCGTTGTGGAGATCACCACCGAGCCAAACGACCTGGGCAAGGTCCGGGAATCTTTGGAGGAGAAGGGTTATGCCTTTGCCTCCAGTGAGGTTGCCTACATCCCAACTACCACCACGGTCATCGATGATGAAGAGACCCGGACGAAGCTGAACCGTCTCATCGAGATGCTGGAGGACAACGACGATGTCCAGGATTTCTGGCACAACTGGGAGAACCCCGACGAGGACGAGGAGGAATAATCCTCCGCCCAGCACAACCTGCAAAAAAAAGCGGAGAGGCTGCCTCTCCGCTTTTTTTCCGGGGAATCTATGGGGATTACTTCTTTTTCAGGGAATCCTGGTAGTGTTTGCAGCAGGGCTGCAAACAGCAGATCTCACACTGGGGGGAGCGGGCTTTGCACACCGCCCGGCCGTGGAGAACAAGCCGATGGCAGAAATCGTTGGACTCCTCCGGGGGGAGGCAGTCCCGCAGTTCATTCTCGGTTTTCAAGGGGTCTTTGGTGGTGGTAAGGCCCAGCAGGTTGGTGATGCGGATGCAGTGGGTATCACAGACATAAGCCGGTTGGTGGAAGATGTCCCCCATAATCAGGTTGGCGGTTTTGCGGCCAATACCAGGCAGCTTGGTCAACTCCTCCAAAGAGGGGGGGAGCTGGGAATCATATTCATCGATCAGCATTCGGGAGAGGTTGATGATGTCCCTCGCCTTGGTTTTGTACAGGCCGCAGGGGCGAATGATGCTCTCCAGTTCAGCGAGGTCGGCGTTTGCCAGCATTTCCAAGGAGGTGTATTTGGCAAAAAGATCCTTGGTGACGATGTTGACCCGGGCATCGGTGCACTGGGCGGACAGCCGGGTGGAGATGAGCAGTTCATAGGGTCGTTCGTACTCCAGGGAGCAGATGGCGTCGGGATACTCCTCTTTGAGAAGATCGACAGCCATTTGGGCGCGTTCTTTTTTGCGCATAGTAGCACCTCTTTTGGCAGATTATTAGTTTTATTATACCAATTTGCCGGAAAAAAGCAATGGATCTCCCCCATAAATGAGGAATAAAAAGAATTCTTCTCACCTTTGTCGGGCGAGGGAGGTAAGCTGCCTTGACTTCTTATGCCAATGCGATTATTCTAGAAGGGAAAAGAAACATACAATTCCAGCAAGTGCCAATTGCCTGCTCGGATACAACAGAAACGGCGGTACAGTGATGGAAAAGAAAATTGAAATCTATGACTCCACTCTGCGGGACGGGGCGCTGGGCGAAGGCCTGCAATTCTCGTTGGAAGATCGGTTGGAAATATTGAAGGCCCTGGACCGGTTAGGCATATTGTTCATTGAGGGGGGCAATCCGGCGGCCTCCAAACAGGATATGGAATTTTTCCACCAGGCGAAAAAACTCCCCTTGGAAAGCGCCCGGCTGGTCGCTTATGGGGGGACCCGCAAAAGCGGGGTCTCCGCCAATGAGGACGCAGGCTGCCAGGCCCTGCTGTCCAGCGGTACCGACGTTGTCACCATTGCCGGCTGGAGCTGGGACCAGGCAGTGCGGGAGCGCCTCTGCGTCAACCTGGAGGAAAACATCCGGATGATCTACGACACCATCCAGTTCTTTAAGCGCCATGGGAAGATGGTGATTTTTAACGCAGTCCACTTTTTTGATGGCTACAAATCCAACTTCGGCTACGCCATGGAGGTGATGCGCAACGCCAATGAGGCAGGGGCGGACCGTTTGGTCCTGTGCGACAGCAACGGCGCCTGTTTCCCCCACGAGGTGTTTTCCATCACCCAGACGGTGGTCCGGGAATACGGCGGCAAGGTGGGGGCTCATTTCCACAACGACGTGGGCTGTGCCGTGGCCAATTGCACCACTGCGGTGCGGGCTGGAGCCACCCAGATCCAGGGCAATTACCTGGGCCTGGGGGAACGCTGCGGCGACGTGCAGCTCTCAGTGGTCATCCCCAATTTACAATTAAAATCCGGCTACAGCTGCATCCCCAACAGCAAGATGGAGCTGGTCACCCGGGTGGCCTCCTTTATCGCCGAGACGGCCAACATCAATATCCCGGCCAACATGCCCTATTTGGGGCGCAACGCCTTTGCCCACAAGGACATTGACAGCTGCGGGGGCAAATCTGCCCCTTCGGCCCATATCTCCCCAGAACTGGTGGGCAACCGGCGCAACGTGCTCCTCTCCGAATTTATCGGCAAATCCGGCCTATTGGCTGCGGTGCAGCGGCTGGATCCCACCATCACTCGGGAAGAGATCCAGGGAAAACACCTGGGGAACCATATCCGGGCGATGGAGCGGGAAGGGTACCAGTTTGAATCCGCTGTAGCCAGCCTGATCCTCATGGTAGTGCGTGAACTCCGGCCGGGGAAACAGCCTTTTGAATTGGCCTCCGCCCAGATTGCCGGTGATCCCTGCCGCAGCGACCAGCCGATTTTAGCGGTAGTCAAAGTGAAACGAAAAGGGGAGTCCATTCTGGGGGCCGGGGAGGGAAAAGGGACCATTGACGCTTTGGCTTCCGCTTTTTACCAAGCCCTGGGAAGCTGGTATCCCGCTTTGCAGAAGATCCGGATCATCGACTATAAGGTCCGGCTTTTGGACACCGCCCCGTCAGGGGAGCGCTCGGTGCGGGTAGCGGTTACCGTCTGCGATGGGGAACTGACCTGGTGCACGCTGGGCATCTCAAAAGATGTGCTGCAAGCCAGCTGCCAAGCCCTGCAGGACGCTCTCCTATACGGCTGCATGCAGACGGAAGAACAACAGGAAACCACAGTGGGCTCTACGCCCGTAAAACAATAGGAGGAGACGAATTTCCATGGATGGACAAGAATTTTACGGCGAATTTTCTGCTTGGCTGGACGAAGTTTTGAAGGAGGAACTCCCCCAAGGGATCGCTGCCTTCAACTTCAACCTATATGAAGGGGAGGATGCCTTTGACATCCAGTTAATCGGTGCCAGCCGGTTTGATGAGGCGGACGATGACTGGGCTTGCGACGAAGCCTTCTCCAGCGAAGAGGATGTCTACTACCTCCCACGGGAGAGTGAGGACATCGAGTGGCAGGAGGGGCTGTCCTGTGCCGCTGACCTGGTGGATCTGTACCTGGATCAAGGTCAGTACGCCGGAAAGCTCAAAGCGGCCCAGGCGGTGGCCATCGGCTTTGTGGACGGGGATTTGACCATCCTCTACACCCGGGAATAACGGTGTCAATTGGGGCGGGTAGCGCTGGATGGAATCCGGCCTGCCCGTTTTTTGTGGGGGCGAGGACCGTGCTGGCGGCTTTCAGCAGGAGGAGCAGGAAATTATTTGGTGGCCGGCGAATTATGGATTGCCAAAAGAGGATGTTTTTGGTATAATGACACCGTTTGGACCTACTCTAGGCAATCCTTGAAGGGGATAACGCCGCCCGGCAGGCAACAAAAAGGCCGTGCATCCTGCGGGGGAGGCACATCCACTGCGGCGGCCCTTTCAGCAATTCGGAAAAATCCATAAGGACACAAGAGGTCTTGTGTCCTATTTTTTCGGGAAAAAGGGGCTAAATTGCAAGCATTTTGTGAAAAAAAACCTTCCGGCGTTTCAATCCACCTGCAATGGGTGTATACTAGGGTTGGTTCCTTTCACGCCGGGAAAAAGCTTTACAACGGCGTGGCAATTGTTGTAAAATAGAATAAAACTGTGGGAGTGAGTCGAATGGCATTGAAGTATAAACGAATCCTGCTCAAACTCAGCGGCGAAGCCCTTGCCGGAGATCAAAAATTCGGCCTGGATTACGACACCGTATACCGGATCTGCGCCAGCGTCAAGAAATGTGTGGAACTGGGCGCAGAGATCGCCATTGTAGTGGGCGGCGGCAACTTTTGGCGGGGCCGCAGCAGCGGCCAGATGGACCGCACTCGGGCTGACCACATGGGAATGCTGGCCACGGTGATCAACGCCCTGGCCCTGGCAGACGCCCTGGAGGCCCAAAAGGTGGATGTGCGGGTGCAGACCGCCATCGCCATGCAGCAGATCGCCGAGCCCTACATAAGGAACCGGGCGGTCCGCCATCTGGAAAAGGGCAGAGTGGTTATCTTTGGCTGCGGCACCGGCAACCCCTTTTTCTCCACCGATACCACATCTTCCCTGCGGGCAGCGGAGATCGACGCGGATATCATCTTTAAAGCCACGTTGGTGGATGGTGTCTACGACAGCGACCCCAACAAGAACCCCGATGCAGTCCGGTACGACCGGCTTTCTTTCAGCGAAATCCTCAATAAGGAGCTGACGGTCATGGACATGACAGCGGCTTCTATGTGCAAAGACAACCACATCCCCATTTTGGTGTTTAGCCTGGATGATCCCGATAACATTGTCCGCGCGGTACAGGGCGAGGAAATCGGAACTCTGGTGCAGTAATAGAAGGAGGCGTCATTTATGAATGCTATGGTAAAACCTTACGAGGAAAAAATGAACAAAACCCTGCAAGTCCTGGACAAAGAATTCAGCGGCATCCGCGCCGGCAGAGCCAACCCCGGCCTGCTGGATCAGATTATGGTGGACTACTACGGCGTCCCCACCGCAATTGGGCAGATGGCGGCTATCTCGGTCCCGGAAGCCAGAATGCTGATGATCCAGCCCTGGGATAAATCCACCCTGAAAGCCATTGAGAAGGCCATCCAGACCTCGGATCTGGGCATCAACCCCAACAACGACGGCAGTGTCATCCGGCTGGTGTTTCCCCCTTTGACCGAAGAGCGCAGAAAAGACCTGTGCAAAACCGTCAGCAAGACGGCGGAGGATGCCAAGGTGGCCATCCGCGCCATCCGCCGGGATGCCAACGACAAATTCAAAGCTGCGAAAAAGGCCAGCGAAGTCACTGAGGACGACCTGAAACAGCTGGAAAAAGAGATTCAGGACATCACCGACCGGTTCATCAAGGACATCGACAAGGCGGCGGAAGCCAAATCCAAAGAGATTATGGAAATTTAGATAAGCCCTCCTGCATAGAAATCAGTAGAGAAGCGAGGCACGGTTTATGTTTGAGCAAAAATCCAAATCACTGCCCCCGGTGCTGCCCAAGCACATAGGCATCATCATGGACGGCAATGGCCGATGGGCTACCAAACGCGGCCTGCCCCGCACAGCCGGTCACAAGCAAGGCGCCAAGACTTTTGGCGATATCACCGCATACGTCCGCGATCTAGGCATCCCCTACATCACCGCTTATGCCTTTTCCACCGAAAACTGGAAGCGGCCGAAAGATGAGGTGGACGCCATCATGAACCTGCTGCGGGAGTATTTGAAAGATGCGTACCGGTTTGAAAAGGAGAATGTCCGGGTTCATTTTTTAGGGGATCCTGCGCCGCTGGACAGGGACCTACAGGAAATGATGGCGGACATCACCGAAAAGAGCCGGAACAATACCGGCATCACGGTAAACATTGCGCTGAACTATGGCGGCAGGGCGGAGATTGTAGAAGCTGCCCGCCGCCTGGTTCAGGATGTGCGGTCCGGCCTCCTGCGGGAGGAGGACATCACCGAAGAAGCGCTTTCAGCCCGGCTGTACACTGCGGGCCAGCCTGACCCCGATCTCATCATCCGGCCCAGTGGGGAACACCGTTCTTCCAATTTCCTGCTGTGGCAGTCCGCCTATGCGGAGTTCATCTACATGGATGTGCTGTGGCCGGACTTTAAGCCGGAACACCTGGATAAAGCCCTCTGGGAGTATGCTGCCCGGAACCGGCGGTTTGGAGGAATTTGATTTGAAGCAGCGCATACTTTCGGCTGCTGTGGGACTGTGTGTCCTGTTTGTAGTCCTTCGTTTTTTTGATACGCTGATTCTCAATGCAGCAGTCAGTGTCATTTCTCTTCTGGCGCTCTATGAAATGCTGGCGGCAACGGGGCATATCCGCTACCGGGGCCTCTCGCTGGCCTGCTTTCTCACCGCCGCATGGATTCCCTTTTTAAAGACCAGCTATTTTGTACAGCTTCGGCTGTTCCCAGTCCTCGTGTACCTGCTTGTGGTGGTGCTCTTCTGCATCCTGCTGGCAAAACACGAGACCCTGAATTTTGAAGATGTAGGCTTTGCCTTTTTTGTCAGTTTGTTTATCCCGCTTTCCATCACCACCGCCATCTATATGCGGGATTCCTTCGGTGCGGTGTTGGGCATGTTCTATGTGTTGGTGGCTTTGGGTGGGGCGTGGCTCTGCGACACCTGCGCCTATTTCTCTGGCGTGGCCTTTGGCAAACACAAAATGGCCCCGAAAATCAGCCCCAAAAAGACGGTGGAGGGCGCTGTAGGCGGGGTCATCGGAGCGCTGCTCCTCCTATTGGGGGTGGCGTATCTTCTCTCCCATGGGTTTGCTATGCTTGGCAGCCCCATTGAAGTGGATTACTTGCGCCTTGCGCTGATCAGCCCGTTGCTTTCCCTGACCAGCATGGTGGGGGATCTCTCCGCTTCGGTGATCAAGCGCCAATGCGGCATCAAGGACTTTGGCTCGATTATGCCCGGTCACGGCGGTGTTCTGGACCGGTTTGACAGTGTGCTGTTTGTCATGCCGCTGGTGTACATCATCGCCCGGCATCTGCCCTTGGCAGGGTTGGCATAACAGCGTGGAAAGGAAGATTCCTACGAAAAAAACAATCTCCATATTGGGCTCTACCGGGTCCATTGGGACCCAGAGCCTGGCGGTTTGCCGCAATCTGGGCATCCGTGTCCACGGCCTTTCCGCACACAAAAACTGCAGATTGATTGAAGAACAGGCGAGGGAGTTTCTTCCTCGCTATGTCGTTATTACCGACCTTTCTGCCTACCGTGAGGTGAAAACTGCTTTGGCGGATACCCCTTGCCAGGTGGTTTATGGGATGGAGGCGCTCTGCGCCCTAGCGGCGGACCCCCAGAACGACTTAGTGCTCAACTCGGTAATGGGGATGGTCGGCCTCCGTCCTACCCTGGCGGCGCTGGAGGCGGGGAACCAGGTGGCCCTCGCCAACAAGGAGACCTTGGTGGCTGGCGGGAGATTAGTCACCGGCCTTGCCCAGAGGAAGGGCCTTCCCATCCTGCCGGTGGACAGCGAGCACTCAGCCATTTTCCAATGTTTGCAGGGGAGTGCAGGGAACCCCATCCAATCCATCCTTCTCACCGCGTCGGGTGGCCCATTCTTCGGGAAAACCCGGGCGGAACTGGAACAGGTGGGAATCGGCGACGCCCTAAATCACCCCAACTGGTCCATGGGGGCGAAGATCACAGTGGATTCCGCGACCCTGATGAACAAGGGGTTGGAGTTTATTGAGGCCATCCGGCTGTTTGATGTCCCGCCGGAAGCCATCCAGGTGGTGATTCATCGGGAGAGCGTCCTTCACTCGGCGGTGGAGTTTGCCGACGGGTCGGTCATCGCCCAGCTGGGGGTTCCAGATATGCGCATCCCCATCCAGTACGCATTGACCTACCCCCAGCGGGTGGGGAGCGGCGTTCGGCGGCTTTCCCTGGCGGATTGGGGCAAACTCACCTTTTTTGAACCGGATTGCGAGACCTTCTCCTGCCTGCCCGCGGCGATAGAGGCAGTGAAGCGGGATGGGCTCGCCCCAGCAATTTTAAACGGCGCCAATGAGGAGGCTGTAGCCCTCTTTTTGGCGGGGGAGATCCCCTTCCTGCAAATAGGGGAGTTGGTGCGGGAGGCCCTGGAGAGGGTCCCTTCCCAGGATGATTTTACCCTTGAGGACGTGTTAGAGGCGGATCGAGCGGCAAAGGATTGTGTAAAAACCCTGGCGGCCTGTTATCGGCGGTAAAACGGGGCAAACTTTGCACAGGGGCGCCAAATAGGGCGCCAATACGCATGGCTTTAGGAGGTCTTTATGGGTAACACTTTGAGTACAATTGTCATTTCAGTGCTGGTATTTGGCGCGCTGATCTTCATCCACGAGCTGGGCCACTTTCTGGCGGCAAAATGGGCGGGGATCCGGGTCAACGAATTTTCCCTGGGCATGGGCCCGGTGATCTTCCAGCGGCAGAAAGGGGAGACCGCCTACTCCCTGCGGGCTTTCCCTATTGGCGGATTTGTCAGCATGGAAGGGGAGGACGACGGCAGCAACGACGAGCGGGCCTTCTGCAACAAGAGCGTGGGCAAGCGCTTTCTGGTCATCTCCGCCGGGGCCATGATGAACCTTTTGCTGGGTTTCCTGTTGATGATCCTTCTGGTCTGCATGGGCAACGCCGTGGGCACCACCCAGATCAGCCAGTTTGGAGAAGGGGCGGTCAGTTCCCAATGGCTACAGGTAGACGACGAGATCGTCTCGGTCAATGGCCATCGGGTGCGCACCCCCAACGACATCAGCTATGAATTTATGAATGAGGATGACGGCGTCCTGGATATGGAAGTAATCCGGGATGGGGAGAAGATCAACCTTTCCGGCGTCACCTTCGACATGCAGGACATCGGGGATGGCCTCAAAGCTATCCGCATTGATTTTAAGGTATACGGGGTGCAGAAAACCATCTGGAATGTGCCGCCATATGCTTTTAATTGGTCGGTTTCCATTATGAAGCAGGTCTGGTCCTCGCTGATCAAAATGGTCACCGGGCAGTTTACCCTCAACCAGCTCTCCGGGCCGGTGGGGGTGGCCTCCACCATTGGCGAGGCAGCCTCTATGGGGTTGGACAGCACCATTTTGATCATCGCCTTTATCACCATCAACCTGGGTGTGTTCAACCTGCTGCCCTTTCCCGCGTTGGACGGCGGCCGGCTGTTTTTCCTGCTCATTGAGATGATCCGGCGCAAACCCATCAAACCAGAATATGAGGGCTATGTCAACACAGCGGGACTTCTGATCCTTTTGGGGCTGATGGCTATGGTGACCTTCAACGACGTCATAAAATTGATTTTCCGCTAAAAAGGAGGAGACGCCATGACAAGGAAATTGACCCGGCGGGTTGCAGTAGGGGGAATCCCCATCGGGGGTGGGGAGCCGGTTGTGGTGCAATCGATGCTCAACACCCGGGCTGGAGATGTAAAGGCCTCGGTTGCCCAGGCCAAGGCGCTGGAGCAAGCCGGCTGCCAGATCGTCCGCATCGCTGTCCCAGACCAGGATGGGGTGCGGCTGATTGGTGTGCTGAAGGAAGCGGTCTCCATGCCGGTTGTGGCGGACATCCATTTTGATTACCGCTTGGCACTGGAATCCATCGCTGCCGGGGTGGATAAAATCCGCATCAACCCTGGAAATATCGGCTCAGATGACCGAGTCCGCCAGGTGGCTGAAGGCTGTAAGCGGGCGGGGATCCCCATCCGCATCGGGGTGAACTCCGGTTCGGTGGAGAAAGAAATCCTCCGCCGGTTTGGCGGCCCCACGCCGGAGGCCATGGTGGAGAATGCAGCCTACCACGTCTCTTTGCTGGAACAATTTGACTTTCACGACATCATCCTATCCCTGAAAAGCTCTGGGGTGCCACAGACAATAGAGGCTTACCGCCTGGCTTCCCAGCGGTTTGATTACCCCCTCCATCTGGGGGTCACCGAAGCGGGAACTGAGCGGATGGGCTTGGTGAAATCCGCTGTGGGCATCGGCTCGTTGCTGGCAGACGGCATCGGCGATACCATCCGGGTATCCCTGACCGCCGACCCAGTCAAGGAGATCGCCGCAGCAAAAGACATCCTGCGGGCGGTGGGACTGGATCAAACCGGCCCTACCATTGTCTCTTGCCCCACCTGCGGCCGGACCCGGATCGATTTGATCGGCCTTGCCCACCAGGTGGAGGAGGCCCTTGCCGATTGTAAGAAACCCATCAAGGTGGCGGTGATGGGCTGCGCAGTCAATGGCCCAGGGGAAGCGCGGGAGGCGGACATCGGCATCGCCGGCGGCGATGGGGTGGGTCTCCTGTTCAAAAAAGGGGAGATCATCAAAAAGGTCCCGGAGGAGGAACTCCTCTGTGCACTATTGTCCGCCATTGAGGAATTGTAGTTACATAGAAGTGGTGAAACATTGAGCAGTTTTCATGAGATATTCGGCGCCTATTTGGGGCCGATGGATTTGAATTTGGCACGTGGGGAGATCACCCGGCTGCGGGTCATCAGGGCGGAGCGGTCCATGGAGGTGACCCTCTTTTTAGAGGACACTGTCTCCCACGAAGCGCTGCATATGGCAGGGCAAAAATTGGCGGAGGCGCTGAGGCTCTCCGCCGCTGTTTTACTGCCCACCTACCCCAAGGAGAAATTCAGCCCCGATTACCTGCCGGAGCTGGTTGTCCGTCTGCGGCAGGAGGGGGCGCTGGTCAACGGCTTTTTTGAAGGGGCCTCCGCCCGCTTGGAGGGAGGGACCCTGTATATCGCCCTATCCCATGGGGGGGCAGATCTGCTGCGCCAGGCCCGCTGCCCAGAGAAGATCAGCTCCATCCTCCGGGAGGAGTTTGGCCTGGGCTTCCAGGTGGAACTGGAAGGGGTCCTCACGGTCCAGAAGGACAGCGCCCAGTTCACTGAGGTGATCGCCAAAGCGGAAGCTGCCCTGCCCAAGGTGGAGCTGCGCCCTGCATCCGCCAGCGCGCCCAAAGAGCGGCCGAAACAGAAGGTGGCCTTCGACATCACTGGCCTGCCCTTTGAGCCGGACAGCATGCAGGTGGTCATCGGCAAACCCATTAAAGAGCGGCCGATGAAGCTCTCCGACGTGGATCAGGAGAGCGGCACCGTGGTGGTGTGGGGCGACATTTTCCGGGCGGAAAAGCGGATGACCCGGGATGGGAGCCGCGCCATCTACTCCATTGATTTTTCCGATTACACCAACTCCAACACCCTAAAGATCATCGCGGACAAGGATAAGACCGACCTGCCGGACAGCCTCACAGTAGGCAAAACCATTGTGGTGCGGGGGCTGGCCTCCTATGACAAGTACGACCGGGAGATCACCATCCGGCCCAGCGATGTCAGCACAGTGAAGAAGATTTCCAAGGTGGATGAGGCCCCCACCAAACGGGTGGAGCTCCACCTCCACAGCAACATGTCCGCTATGGACGGCATCACCGGCCTGGATAAGATCATTGACCAGGCCTATAAATGGGGTCACCGGGCCTTGGCCATCACCGACCACGGGGTGGTGCAGGCCTTCCCCGACGCCATGAACGCGGTGAACAAAATCACCAAGGAAGGCGGGGAATTTAAGGTCCTCTACGGGGTGGAGGGCTATTTCGTCAACGACATGGTGCCCGCGGTGGCTGGCGGCGAGGACGTCCCCTTTGACGGGGAGTTCATCGTCTTTGACCTGGAGACCACCGGCCTTTCCGCTGCCACTGAGCGGATCACCGAAATCGGCGCCGTGCGTCTGGTAAACGGGGAAGTGGCGGAGGAGTTCAACACCTTTGTGGACCCGGAGACCGCTATCCCGGTGAAGATCACCGAACTGACCGGCATCACCAATGAAATGGTGCAGGGCGCCCCAAAAGAAAAAGAAGCCCTGGAGATGTTCTATCAGTTTTGCAGAAAAGGCAATGCGGTGCTGGTGGCCCACAACGCCCCCTTTGACACCGGCTTTCTCAAAGCAGCAGCCCGGCGCAGCGGCATGAAGTACGAGTTCACCTCGGTGGACACGGTTCCCATTTCCCGGTCGTTGTTCCCCGGGCTGAAAAACCACAAGCTGGACACGGTGGCCAACCACCTGAAACTTCCCCCCTTCAACCACCACCGGGCCTGTGATGACGCCCGGGTGCTGGCGGGCATCTTCGCCAAGGAGATGGAGATCATCGAGGCGGACCGGGGAGTCAACACCATTGGGAGGATCAACACCGCCCTCACTGCCAGCGACCCCAAAAAATTGCCCTCCTATCACATCGTCATCCTGGCGAAAAACTCCCAAGGGCTGAAAAACCTGTACAAGCTGATCTCCATGTCCCATCTGGACTATTTTTATAAACGGCCCCGCATCCCCAAAAGCGAGCTGATCAAGCTGCGGGAGGGGCTGATTATCGGCAGCGCCTGCGAAGCCGGCGAGCTGTTCCGGGCCATCCTGGACGGCAAGGCTTGGAATGAATTGTGCGACATCGCCCGGTTTTACGACTACCTGGAGATCCAGCCCATCGACAACAACCGGTTC
The DNA here is from genome assembly GCF_900104615.1 of Merdimmobilis hominis. GTDB lineage: Bacteria > Bacillota > Clostridia > Oscillospirales > Ruminococcaceae > Merdimmobilis > Merdimmobilis hominis. The sequence goes on from NZ_LT629939.1 coordinate 16,210, forward strand.
CTTTTGCGGGAACAGCGGGTCAACAGTGAGGAAGAGCTCCAGGATTTCAACAAGACCATTGTCAAGCTGGGCGACCGGCTGGGCCTCCCGGTGGTTGCCACTGGCGACGTCCACTTCTTAAACGAGAGCGACTCCATCTTCCGGGAGATCCTCATGGCGGGGCAAGGGTTCAAGGACGCGGGGGAGCAGGCTCCCCTCTATTTGAAGACCACAGGCCAGATGCTGGAAGAATTCTCTTACCTGGGCGAGAAAAAAGCCTACGAAGTGGTGGTGGAAAACACCAACCGAATCGCCGACATGGTGGAGGTGCTCAAGCCTATCCCCGACGGCACCTTCCCGCCCCACATCGAGGGCGCAGAAGAGGATTTGCAGCGGATCACCTGGGGCCGCGCCCGGGCTGTCTACGGCGATCCCTTGCCGGAATTGGTGGAAAAACGCCTGGACCGGGAGCTTTCCTCCATCATCAAACACGGGTTTTCCGTGCTGTACATCATCGCTCAGAAGCTGGTGGCCAAGTCGGAAGAAAACGGCTACCTGGTGGGGTCCCGCGGCTCGGTTGGCTCCTCCTTTGTGGCCACCATGGCCGGCATTTCGGAGGTCAACCCTCTGCCGCCCCACTACATCTGCCCCAACTGCAAGCACAGTGAGTTTATCACCGACGGCTCCATCGGCTCAGGGTTTGACCTGCCCGCCAAGGTGTGCCCGGTCTGCGGCACCCCCTATTTGCAGGACGGCCACGATATCCCCTTTGAAACCTTCCTCGGGTTTAACGGCGACAAATCCCCGGATATCGACCTGAACTTCTCCGGCGAGTACCAGGCCCGAGCACACAAGTACACCGAGGAGCTGTTCGGTTCCAGCCATGTTTTCAAGGCAGGCACCATCTCCACCGTGGCGGAGAAAACCGCCTATGGATTTGTGAAAAAATACCTGGAAGAGCGGGGGAGGATGGTCCATCGGGCGGAGGAAACCCGCCTGGCCCTCGGGTGCACCGGCGTTAAGCGGACCACCGGCCAGCATCCTGGCGGCATGGTGGTCATCCCCGGTGCCCATGAGGTCTACGACTTCACCCCGGTGCAGCACCCGGCGGATGACGCCGATTCCTCCATCGTGACCACCCACTTCGACTTCCACTCCCTCCATGACACCATCTTGAAGCTGGATAACCTGGGACACGATGTCCCTACCCTGTATAAGCACTTGGAGGACAGCACTGGGGTCAAGGTCAACGACATCCCCATGAGCGACCCTAAGATCATCAGCCTATTCACCTCGCCGGAGGTGTTGGGGGTGCGGGAGGAGGACATCGACTGCAACACCGGCAGTTTGGGCCTTCCGGAGATGGGCACCAGCTTTGTGCGGCAGATGCTCCAGGATGCCAAGCCCAAGACCTTCTCCGACCTATTGCAGATTTCCGGCCTGTCCCACGGCACCGATGTCTGGTTGGGCAACGCCCAAGATTTGATCAAAAGCGGTACCTGCGACATTTCTGAGGTCATCGGTACCCGAGACAGCATTATGCTGTACCTGATTTACCACGGCCTGGAGCCGGGAATGGCTTTTAAGATCATGGAGATCACCCGTAAGGGCAAGGCTACCAAGCTTTTGACCGAAGAGCATATCACCGCCATGAAGGAACACGACGTCCCCGATTGGTACATCGACAGCTGTATGAAGATCAAATACATGTTCCCCAAGGCCCACGCCGCCGCCTATGTCATCGGCGCCATCCGGCTGGGTTGGTATAAGGTTTACCGGCCGCTGGAATTTTATGCCACTATCTTTACGGTGCGGGGCGGAGATTTTGACGCTGACGCCGCCATCCGGGGCAGGGGAGCGGTGCTGCAGAAAATGGAAGACTTAAAGCGCAAAGGCAATGAGCGCACCACCAAAGAGGATGACCAGTACGCCACCTTACAGATCATGAATGAGATGATGGCCAGAGGCTTCCAGTTCCTGCCGGTGGATTTGTACAAATCCCACGCCACCAAATACCAGTGCGAGGATGGAAAGATCCGCCTGCCTTTCTGTGCCCTTAAGGGGCTTGGAGCTGCCGCTGCCACCAGCATCCAGGATGCTGCAGCGGAAGGGGAATTCATCTCGGGGGATGACATTATCAACCGTGCAAAGGTCTCCAAAGCGGTGGTAGAACTTCTCAAAGATGCAGGGGCCCTCAAAGATATCCCTGACAGCAGTCAGATGACATTTTTTTAAAAAGGTGAAAAAAGCCTTTTGTATCAACAAAAATCCGTCTGTAAAGATAATATTCTTTACAGACGGATTTTTGAATTATGTGAAATATTTTTGGAGAAAAGCCCTAATTTTAAAAATCATTATCGAATTTTGCCTGCAAGAAAATCTTCCTTAAACTGCACTTTTGGCACGGTGAACACCTTGCCATCCAGGTAGGAGAGATGCTCCCCATCGGTGGAAAAGCGGAACCCCAGCTGGTAAGAATACAGCGCCTGGAACCGGAATCCGGTGCCCTTGTTATCCCGGTTGAAACCGTATTTGGTGTCCCCCAACAGGGGATGTCCCACATGTGCCAGGTGGGCGCGGATCTGGTGGGTGCGGCCGGTGAGCAGCTCTACCTCCAGTAGGGAGAAGCGGCCGTTTTGGGCCAGCACCCGGTATTTGGTCAACATGGTCTTGGCGCCAGACCGGGGGGAGTCAAAGACAAAGACCTGGTTTTTGGACTCGTCCTTGATGTGGTAAGCTTTGAGGGTGTCGGATTTTTTGGGCATCTGCCCGTGGACGATGCAGAGGTACCGTTTGTCCAATTCCCGGTCCTTGATCTTCTGGTTGAGCACCCGCAGGGTGGGGGCATTTTTGGCCGCGATGACAATCCCGCCGGTGTTGCGGTCAATCCGGTTGCAGAGGGCTGGGGCAAAGCTGTTTTCCTCCTGGGGCCGGTACTCCCCTTTGTTGTAGAGGTAGTGGAGCACCCGGTTGATGAGGGTGTCCACCTGTTCCTTCTGATCCTCGTGGACCAAAAGCCCAGGTTTTTTATCCAAAAGAAGGAGGTTCTCATCTTCATAGAGGATGTCGACCTCCCCGGGGGCGGCTAAAAAAGGAAACTCCATCTGGAGTGTCTCGAAAAACTCATCATTGAGGTAGCATTCCACCAAATCCCCCGCCTGCACCCTGGTGGAGATTTCACACCGCTTGCCGTTGAGCTTGATCCGCTTGGTCCGCAGGGCCTTGTACAGCAGCGACTGAGGCAGTTTGGGAATGGATTTGGCGATAAACTTGTCCATCCGCTGGCCGGCATCGTTTTGGTTGACCACAAATTGTTTCATGATTCCTCCCCGCTGGGATGCCCAGCAATTCCATAAAAGTCTTGTTCCAGTATACCAAAAAGCAGGGGAAATGAAAAGAATTCCGGACAAAACCTCACCGATCCATTCCAAAATCCGCCGGTTTTTGCTATACTGGGAGCATCAAGGGGAGCGGAGGCAGAGACAGGTGGAACAACAAAAGGGATCGGGGAAGGATAAGAATATCCACAGCGGACACCGGCAGAGGATTCGGGACCGGTTTCTCAAAACAGGGCTGGATGGGTTCCAGGACCACGAGGTGTTGGAACTTTTGTTGTTTTATGCCATCCCACGGGGGGATACCAACAAAATCGCCCACCAGTTGCTGGAACGGTTCGGGTCTTTTTCCGGCGTATGCGACGCCCCGATAGAGGAACTGCAAAAGGTCCCTGGCGTCGGGGCAAGCGCCTCAATCCTAGTGGGGATGGTTTCTTCCTTGAGCCGCCGCTACCTGGACGACAAATACGCCGCGGGAACGGTGTTGGACACCACCGAAAAGGTGGGCAGTTTCCTCAAACACAAATTTGTGGGCCGCACCAATGAGGTGGTGTATTTGGCCTGCCTGGACAACAAAAAGAAGCTGCTGTACTGCGACATCCTCACCGAAGGGACCATCGACAGCGCACCCATCACCGTCCGCCGGATTGTGGAGGTGGCTATGCGTGTGGCCGCGGCTTCAGTGGTGGTGGCCCACAACCATCCCCAGGGGTTTGCACTGCCCTCCAACGACGATATCGCCACCACCATAAAGCTTCGCAATGCGTTGGATGCGGTCTCGGTTCAGCTGTTGGACCATATCATCGTCGCCCAGGATGATTTTGTCTCCTTGGCAGATTCCGGCCTTTTTGTGGGGATGTAGGCGGGCGCAGCCCCAAATCTCCAGATCCGCTGAAGCAATAAAAAAGCAGCGCGGCTTGTTGCCGCGCTGCTTTTTTATGTGCTGTTGTGCTGGCACTGAGGGGCGGGAATGCGAAAAGGGATGATTAAATAGAGAGGGTTATGCCTTTGCCGGGGGATAGCGCTCCTCCAGCCACTGGATTAAATCAGCTACGGCGCCATCCATACAGGGCCCAAGAACCATTTTGCACAAAGGCTTCAGATCCTCCGGAGTAGTGCCTACACAGGTAGGAAACCCGGCGGAGAGGAACATCTCCCGGTCGTTGTAAAAATCCCCGATAAATACGGTGTTTTCAATAGGAATGTTTTGCTCCTTGCACAGCTTCAAAAAGGCGCTGGCCTTGCTCACCCCATGGGGAAGCATCTCAATGGAGGTGAGGGCGGAGCGGACGAAGTCCACACCGGGGTAGGGGCGGCTTTTCAGTTCCTCATAGACTTGTTGGGCATCTTCTTCTGGAACAACAAAAAGGAATTTGTAGTAGGGGCCTTGGAGTTCCTCTAAGGTTCGGCGGGGAAATTCCCGGGAAAAGCACTGATCCGGCCGGCCCTCTTCTTTTAGGATGAAGTACCCTTCCTCATTGATGAGAAGCACGCCAAATTCCCGGTGCTGGGAAAGGATCTCCCGCAGGTAATCCTCTCCTTGTGGGGGGATATAGGTCACCGAATGAGCTCTGTCCTCCGCAAAACTATAGACAGCACATCCGTTGCCGATCACCGAATCGGCATTGATGGGCAGGCCCTCCACAAAAGGCTTGATGTTGGTAATGCCCCGGCCGGTGCACAGGGCAAAATGACCTCCTTTTTCCACAAACCGGGCGATGGCCTGGCGGTTGCGCTGGGGGATGCCAAGCCCTGCGATTCCCAAGGTGCCGTCAATGTCGCTGTAGAGATAGATGTCCGATAGGGTTTGAATCATATATTTCCTCCAGAAATTACTTGAGAATGGGGAAGGGTTTCCCCTCCATCTGTGGCATGTCCACACCCGCTAAGGCAGCCAAAGTGGGGCATTCATCCAGCAGGTCGGCGCCATCGATGACTACCCCGGGGCGGATGTCCGGCCCGAATGCCACAAAGGGGGGCTTTTCCCCTTTGGATGGGTGATGGCCGTGGGTGGCGCTGTATTGATCGTAGAGCGGGGATTCCCGGGAAATGAGGATAGGGGCGGTAAAACTGTTCTGGAACAAGGTGCCAAGGGCGCCCTCTACCACAAAGGAGAATTCTCCGGAAAGGCCCTCTTCTTTCAAGGCTTCTTCGGCGGTGTACACCCGGTCGATACACTGGGGATAGGCGGCCTGGAGGGCGAGAAGAGCCTTGTGAACCCGGGATACCAGCCTTTCATCCCCTTTGTCCTTGAGGTGGATGTGGGTGGAGAACCCGGCAGAGAAGCTGTACGCCTCATACTCCTCTGGCAGGCCGTTTGCCCCCAGCCGGATGAAGCCCATATCCACCAAGCAGGCATTGAGGTGGAATACCTGACGGATGTCGATCTGCCCATGGTCGCCCAGCAGCACAAAGTTGGTGTCCTCGTAGGTGCCAGCGTCCTTGGTGGCCTCTACGATCCGGCCCACGGCGATGTCAAGCTGTTTGATACAGTCTTCAATCTCCTGGCCGTGGTCCCCGTGGACGTGGCGGGCGTGGTCCAGGTGGACGATGTGGTGAAGGAGCAGGTCCGGTTTGTGGTTGCGCAGGATGTCAATGGCGATCTCCACCCCGTAGACCCGCAGGTCGTCATTGCTGTGCCAGTCGTAGCGGGAGATGAACCGGTCATAGTACTCCTCAAATGCAGCAGGGGAGGCGGCCTTGCGGTAGACTTCCCGCGGGTCCTCTTTGAGGGCTTTCACCGGCCAGATTTCCGGCACATTGTACCCCCGAGTATCCCCGGCGGTCACCGGCCAGTTGACCGTCGCCGCAGTGCGGCCGTCCTCCCAGACGGCGTCCACTAGGGTGGGAACTTGGATGCCTTCTTTCTCCCAGTACCAGTCGGAGCCCATGATGCTCCAGTTGGGTTCATCCCGGGTGATGCCCGGCTTCTGGTTGTGGGGGATGCCGTTTTTCTCCGGCCTTACGCCGGTGACAATGGCGGTGTGAATTGGATAGGTTAGGGTGGGATAAATTTCTCGCACATTTTTGACAATGGCGCATTTTTCCGCCAGCTGGGAACAGTAGGGAAGTTGGAACAGTAGATCCAGGTCGCCAGTTTGCAGTGCATCTAGGGAGAGGACGATCAGTTTTTTTGCCATAGGGCACAATCTCCTTTGCTTGTATTGAAAATGGTGGGTTTGGGTAGAGAAAAGGAACGCCGCCTTTTCCAAAAAAGAAGGGGCCGGCGTTCCAAGGGGAGGCTATTCCGCCAAGAGCTTATCCACTTTTGCAGCGGTCTCCTGCAAGGTGGAAACCGTGTCCGCGCCGTTGACCCAAATAGCATCCAGGGCAGCGACAATCTCATTGCTGGCCTGGGCGTATCCCGGATTCATGGGGCGGCCGTGGCCGTAGAGCTCCAGCTGATCCAGGGCCACTTTGAATTGAGGGGTGGACTCATACAGCTTCTGGATGCGGTCGGTAGCGGTGGCGCTCTTGCGGCTGGGGACGTAGCCGGTGTATTCGCTGGCGTAAGCGGCCTGTTCGGGGCTGGTCATCCATTTGATGAACTCCCAAGCGGCTTCTTTGTGTTCGTCGGAGATTTTGGAGGTCATAATCAGGTTACAGCCGCCGGTGGGCACGCCGTACTGGCCGTTGCCAGGGATGAAGCAGGTGTTGACTTCGAAGTTGTTCTCTTTGGCGTTGGCCAGGATGTTGGAGAGGTTGGCGGTGGAGGTGAACCACATGGCGCAGTTTTGGTTGATATAGTCCGCGTCGATTTTAGTGGAGTCGGCGCCGGCCACGCAGCGGATGTACCCCTGGTCCTTCAAATCTTTAAAGAACTGGATGGCCTCAATGGATTTTTCGTCGGCGATGTTTGTTTTGGTCTCTTCGGGGTTTAGGACGCTGGTTCCGTTGCCCAAGAGGAAGGCTTCCAACACCCAGATGTAGGAGTACATAGAGAGGCCATAGGCTCCGGTCTCCTCTTTTATGGTCTTGCAGTACTGGGCCAGTTCCTCCCAGTTTTTGGGGCCCGCCGGATCAAGGCCGGCTTTCTCCAGCAGGGTGGTGTTCATATAGAGGATGGGGGTGCTGCGCAGGTAGGGCAGGCCGTACCAGGTACCGTCTACCTGGCAGTTGGTGAGAAGGCCCTCATAGAAGTCATCCATGTCGATATTGTCCCGTTCAATATAGGGGCTCAAGGGCTCCAGAACGCCGTTTTCGGCAAAGGTCTTGATGGATGCGATTTCCATGACGGTGACATCGGGCACTGTGCCGGAGATATAAGCGGCTTGAAGCTTCTGGTGCAGGTCCACATAGGTGCCCTGGTATTCGGCAGTGACGTGGATGCCTTTTTCCTTGCCCACCGTCTCGTTGAATTGGTTGACCAGATTGATGTTGTTCTCCTGGATCTTATCGGTCCAGGAATACCAGTAAGTCAGCTCCACTACTTCACTGTCGCCACTGGAGGAATCCGGGGTGGAGGAGCCGCCGCCTCCGCCGCCGCAGGCCGCAAGGGAAAGGGTCATGGAAGCCGCCAAAAGAAGTGCGATTGCCTTTTTCATGTTGAATCTCCTTATATTTTGATTTATAGAATTCCACCCGCAGTGGAAAGGGGGAACGGTTATTTTTCACCCATGTAGGTAAAGGCCCGGATTACCTGCTTCTGGGCGATAAAGAAAGCAGCCAGCACCGGTATGACCAGCAGGACGTTGCCCGCCATGAGGATGTGGTATTTGATACCGCCCTCAGCCGCTTTCAGAGCGGCAATCCCCACCGGCAGGGTGCGCACAGTGTTGTTGGTGGTCAGCACCAAGGGCCAAAAGTAGTCATTCCAGCTGCTGATAAAGGTGAGCAGCGCCAAAGTGACCACAGTGGGCCGGGCGATGGGCAGCATAATCCTGCGCAGGATGGTCCATTCGCTGGCGTTGTCCAGGCGGGCTGCCTCTAAAAGCTCCTCCGGCACCTGCTTGAAGGTCTGGCGCAGCATAAAGATGGCGAAAGCGCTGCTGGCCGAGGGGAGGATCAGCGACCAATAGCTGTTGATGAGGCCCAGCTGGCTAAACAGCAGGAATACTGGCAGGAAGATCAACTGGGCGGGGATCATCATGGTGGCCAGGGTCACCCCGAAGAGGAATTTGCTCCCTTTAAACTCATACCGGGCAAAGGCATAAGCCGCCGGGATCACCGTGATGCACTGGCAGAAAAGGGTGCCAAACACCACAATCAAGCTGTTTTTGAGCATATTCAAGAAGGGGATGGCGTTGAAGGCGGTGACAAAGTTTTCCCACTGGGGATTGCTCACCCAAAAGGAAGGGGGCATCTTCAGGGTTTCGCCCATGGTCTTGATGGAGGTGAGCACCATCCAATAGAAGGGGAGGAAGAAGATGAGAAAGAGGAAGACGTCGAAGACCAGTTTCCCCGCGGAAGTGAAGGTGATGCGTTTTTTCATATCTATGTCTCCTTACCGGTAATGGACCCGGCGGCTCAGGCTGCGGAAGTAGAAGATGGTACAGATGCCGATGATGATCATCAAGACCACCCCCATGGCGGAAGCGTAGCCGATTTTGTAGTAGGAAAACCCGTAGAGGTAGATGTCGTACACCAAGGTATTGGTGGAGTTCATCGGCCCGCCGGAAGTCATGATGTTGACCGTCTCAAATACTTTGAAGGAGGAGATCATGTTCATCAAGGTCAAAAAGAATAGGGTGGGGGAAAGCATGGGCAGGGTGATTTTAAAGAAGGTGGTCATTCCGCTGGATTTGTCCAGGTTGGCAGCCTCATAGAGGTAAGGCGGGATGCTCTGCATGCCGGAGAGGAGGATCATGGCGTTGTAGCCAAGGCTCTTCCAAACGGATACGGTGATCAGGGAATACATGGCCACATCTGGGTCGTTGAGCCAGCCCACCGCAGGCAGGTGGAGAAGCTCCAGCAAGTAGTTGAGCAGACCGTAGTCGCTGTCCATCAGCCACATCCAAACAAAGGAGATGGATACCAGCGAGACCACATAAGGGGTAAACACAACTCCCTGTAAAAACCGGTTGACCCGGGTGTTGGCCTTCAGATAAACCGCCAGGGGAAGGGCGAGCCCCACCGACAGCACCACAGTAAAGAACATGTATTGGAAGGAGTTCCCCAGCACCTGCCAGAATTCTGGGTCGGCAAACATGTCAGTGAAGTTTTTGAGGCCGATGAAGGTCTTGGGGCCGATCATGTTCCACTTGAAGAAACTGAGATAGATCATGTAGAAGATGGGGTAGAGGACAAACACCGAGAAGATGGTGAGGGAGGGGGCCACCATCAGGTAAGGCAAGGCCCTGGAGAAGATGTGCTTGGGTTTCCCCTTTGCCGTTTCCCGCACCTGGGCGGCGGGGAGAATCGCTTCCGTTTTCAGCATACAGTCCCTCCTGTTTCGTTAGGCGATGGCCTGTTCTTGCTGGTCGAAGAAGAACAGGTTGGATTTTTTCACCACAATGGTCACCTTGCCGTACCCCACACCCCAGTCGTCAAAGATTTTTACGTGGACAATCCCATAGGGGGTCTGGACTTTGTAAAGGGTTTGGTCACCCAGCATCTCCCGGGCGAGAAGGTCCCCTTCCATGGCGACATAGTCGCCGGTCAGGCCAGTGATGGAGGATGCCACCATGGCGATTTCCGGCCGGAATCCCACATAGCGGGTTCCCTCGGGGAGGGAGACCCCCAATTCTGTGAAAGCAGAGGCATCCAGTACATTCATGGGCGGGGATCCGATAAATTTGGCGGTGAATACATTGGCTGGGTGCTGATAGATCTCATTGGGGGTGGTGCTTTGGCGGATAACCCCCTTTTCCAGCAGGACGATGTCGGTGCCCATGCTCATGGCCTCCACCTGGTCGTGGGTGACGTAGACAAAGGTGGTGCCCAGCTTGCGGTAAAGCTCGATCAAATCGGTGCGGATCTGGTTGCGCAGCTTGGCGTCCAAGTTGGAGAGGGGTTCGTCCATCAAAAAGACAGCTGGTTTTTTTACAATGGCCCGGGCCAGGGCCACCCGCTGCCGCTGCCCGCCGGAGAGGTGCTGGGGTTTGCGGTCGAGATATTCGGTCAGGCCCACCATTTCGGAGATTTCCTGGATCCGTTTGTCCCGCTCCTCCTTGGGGATTTTGCTGTTTTTCAGGCCGAATTCCATGTTCTCCCGCACAGTCATAGTGGGGTAAAGGGCGTAGTTCTGAAAGACCATAGCGATCTGCCGGTCGCCGGGCGCTGTGTCCCGGACGCTGATCCCGTCCATAAAAATATCCCCCTGGGTGACCGTTTCAAGGCCGGCGATCATCCGCAGGATGGTGGACTTGCCGCAGCCGGAAGGCCCCAAAAGGACGGTAAAGCTCCCTTCCTTGATGCCTAAATTCAAATTCTCAATGACCGGAGGGTTCCCGCCATAGGATTTGGTGATGTTTCTGAGTTCAATCTTGTACATACAAGTACCTCCCATTTCGATTACGCATTCATCCTACCAGAGCTTTGTTTAAGAATCCGCCATCATCCGGTAAAAAACAGGTAATTTTTTGGTGGGAGAATGGGGAATAATCTAAGAATAATTCCTAAAAATGTTGCGAATCTAGAAAAAAGAGGTATAATAAGAAAGAATACGGATTTAATCCACTTTTCTTCCCTAAAGAGAGATTCTTCAACCGCTGGGGCCAAAGGCGGTGCGGCCAATTACCCTGGCAAAAGCTCGGCCTGCCCGGAGGGGGAAAAATCTGGGGTTTTTGGCGGGGAAGGAGTTTTTCCCGAATGAAATGTGAAAAAATACAACATTCTAGTTGTATGAATCCCCGCAATGTGGTATAGTAGTAAGGCTAAGGAACCTATGTTCGAATTCATTCGAGTTCTTTTGTTTTTTGTTTGTTGTTTGCAGTGATTCCGGTTTGGGAGTTGACTGGAGGAACTTGTTCCCAGCAGTTGTTGGGAGAAAGGAGCTGTAATGCCAGATCGTTTTGAACTTGTATCGCCGTACCAGCCCACCGGCGACCAGCCAGAGGCCATCGACCGGATTGTCAAAGGATTGGAGCGGGGGGAGAGGGAAATCGCCCTGATGGGGGTCACCGGCTCCGGTAAGACCTTCACCATGGCAAACGTCATCGCCCGGCTCAACCGGCCGACCCTGATTCTCGCCCACAATAAGACCCTGGCGGCACAGCTGTGTTCCGAATTTAAAAGCTTTTTCCCCAACAACGCGGTGGAATATTTTGTGAGCTATTACGACTATTATCAGCCGGAGGCGTACATTGCCAGCACCGACACCTATATTGAGAAGGACAGCGCCATCAACGATGAGATTGAAAAACTGCGCCACTCGGCTACAGCGGCTTTGTCGGAGCGGCGGGATGTAATCATCGTGGCCAGCATCTCCTGCATCTACACTATGGGCGACCCGGAAGACTATCAGAACATGATGATCTCCCTGCGGCCCGGGATGCAGAAGGACCGGGACGCCCTTTTGCGGGAACTGGTGGATCTCCAGTACGAGCGCAACGACATCAACTTTATCCGCAATAAATTCCGGGTGCGGGGGGATGTGGTGGAAGTGTTCCCCGCCAACTCCAGTGAGACCGCCATCCGGGTGGAATTTTTCGGGGATGAGATCGACCGCATCAGCGAGATCAATGTGCTCACCGGCGAGGTGAAGAATGTAGTCAGCCACGTGGCCATCTACCCGGCATCCCACTACATTGTACCGGCGGAGAAGATGGCAGCTGCTTTGGAGGAAATCCGCCGGGAGGCGGACGAGCAGGTGGCCCGCTTCCGAGAGGAAGGCAAGCTCATCGAAGCCCAGCGCATCGCAGAGCGGACCAACTACGACATTGAGATGCTCTCGGAGATCGGCTTCTGCAAGGGCATTGAGAACTACTCCCGGGTGCTCTCCGGCCGGGCGCCGGGCAGCACGCCATATACCCTGCTGGATTACTTCCCCAAAGATTTCCTCTTCTTTGTGGATGAATCCCACGTCACCTTATCCCAGGCTCACGCCATGTACGCTGGGGACCGCGCCCGCAAGACCAGTCTGGTGGAGTATGGGTTCCGCCTGCCTTCTGCCCTGGACAACCGGCCTTTGAAATTTGAAGAGTTCTATGATAAACTCAACCAGATCGTCTTTGTCAGCGCCACCCCTGGCCCTTTTGAGAGGGAGCACGCCTCCGAGATCGTGGAGCAGGTCATCCGGCCCACCGGCCTTTTGGACCCGATTATCGAGGTCAAGCCGGTGGAAGGGCAGATCGACGACCTGCTGTCGGAGATCAACGAGCGGGTGGCCCGCAAGGAAAGGGTGCTCATCACCACTTTAACGAAGAAGATGGCGGAAGACCTGACCGATTACCTGGAAAACATGGGGGTCCGCATCCGTTATATGCATTACGGGGTGGACACCATCGAGCGGATGGAGATCATCCGCGACCTGCGCCTTGGGGAATTTGACGTCCTGGTGGGCATCAACCTTCTGCGGGAGGGCCTGGACATCCCGGAGGTTTCCTTGGTCGCCATTCTGGATGCGGATAAGGAGGGTTTCCTCCGGTCGGAGACGTCGCTGATCCAGACCATCGGCCGGGCGGCCCGAAACGCTAACGGCAAGGTGATTATGTACGCCGACGCGGTGACCCCTTCCATGGAGCGGGCCATCCGGGAGACCAACCGCCGCCGCAGCATCCAGCAGGCGTACAACGAAGCCCACGGCATCGTGCCCCAGACCATTCTGAAGGACGTCCACGAGGTGCTGGAGATCTCCAGCAAGGAAACTACCGAGCAGAAGGCCCGGAAGAAGAAACTGAGCCACAAAGAGCGGGAAGCCCTCATCGAGAAACTGACGGTGGAGATGAAGAACGCCGCCAAGCTTCTGGAATTCGAGCACGCCGCTTACCTGCGGGATAAGATTAAGACCCTGCGGGAACAGAAATAACCAGGACGACAAAGGAGTAATCAATTTTGGCTATCGATAAAATTGTGATAAAGGGAGCCAGGGAGCATAACCTCAAGGACATCGACGTGGAAATCCCCCGGGATAAACTGGTGGTGTTCACCGGCCTCTCCGGTTCAGGCAAATCCTCCCTGGCCTTTGACACCATCTATGCTGACGGCCAGCGCCGGTATGTGGAAAGCCTCTCCTCCTATGCCAGGCAGTTCCTGGGCCAGATGGAGAAACCCAACGTGGATTCCATTGAAGGGCTGTCCCCGGCCATCTCCATCGACCAGAAGACAACCTCCAAAAATCCCCGTTCCACCGTGGGCACCGTCACCGAGATCTACGACTACCTGCGCCTCCTGTACGCTCGGATCGGCGTGCCCCATTGCCCCATCTGCGGACGGGAGATCACCCAGCAGACGGTGGACCAGATGGTGGATAAAATCCTGGAACTGGAGCCCGGCACCAAAATCCAGGTGATGGCGCCTGTGGTCCGCGGCAAAAAAGGGGAGCACGTCAAAGAGCTGGACAGCGCCCGCAAATCCGGATATGTCCGGGTGCGGGTGGATGGAAACCTCTACGATCTCTCCGAGGAGATCAAACTGGAAAAAAACAAGAAGCACACCATTGAAATTGTCATCGACCGGCTGGTGATCAAAGAGGAGATCAAGTCCCGTCTCACCGGCTCTTTGGAAACGGCCCTGGCCCTCACTGGCGGCCTGGCCCTCATCGATGTGCAGGGGGGGAAGGAACTGCTCTTTTCCCAGAACTACGCCTGCCCGGAACACGACATCAGCATTGAGGAGCTCACCCCCCGGATGTTCTCCTTCAACAACCCCTTTGGTGCCTGCCCAAAATGCACCGGCTTGGGCACCTTCCTGAAGATTGACCCGGATTTGGTCATCCCCAATAAAAACCTTTCCATCCGGGAAGGGGCCATCAAAGCCAGCGGCTGGTATTTTTCCGAGGGCGGCATCGCCCAGATGTATTTTGAAGGGCTGGCCGACCACTACGGCTTCTCTTTGGACACCCCAGTAAAAGACCTGCCTAAGCAGATTGTGGACCTGCTTCTCTACGGCAACAAAGGGGAGAAGATCAAGGTCAAGCGGGAGACCGGCACCATGGTGGGCTCCTACACCACCGACTTTGAGGGGATCGTCAACAACCTGGAACGCCGGTTCCGGGAGACCAACAGCCAGTGGATGCGGGACGAGCTCTCCACCTGGATGAGCTCGGTGGTCTGCCCCGAGTGCCACGGCGACCGGCTGAAAAAGGAATCCCTGGCGGTGACTGTCGGGGGAATCAACATCAGTGAGTTCACCAAGATGTCGGTGGTGGCCGCCCTGGAGTTTTTGAACAACCTGAAGCTCTCCCCCCGGGATGAGATGATCGCCGCCCAAATCCTCAAGGAAATCAAGGAGCGGCTGGGCTTCCTGCAGAGCGTGGGCCTGGAATACCTGACCTTGGCTCGTTCTTCTGGGACCCTCTCCGGCGGTGAGAGCCAGCGCATCCGGCTGGCCACCCAGATTGGCTCCTCTCTGATGGGGGTGCTTTACATCCTGGACGAGCCCTCCATCGGCCTGCACCAGCGGGACAATGACAAGCTGATCGCCACCCTCAAACGGCTTCGGGATCTGGGCAACACCCTGATTGTGGTGGAGCACGACGAGGACACCATGCGGGCGGCGGACTACATTGTGGACATCGGCCCTGGGGCGGGTATCCACGGGGGAGAGGTGGTCTGCGCCGGAACGGTGGAGGACATTATGGCCTGCAAAGAATCCCTGACCGGCCAGTACCTTTCCGGGGAGAAACAGATCCCTGTCCCCAAGGAGCGGCGCAAGGGCAACGGCCACTTTTTGGAGGTGGTGGGCGCCACCCAGAACAACCTGAAAGGGGTGGATGTGAAAATCCCCCTGGGCTGTTTTGTGGCGGTGACCGGCGTCTCCGGGTCGGGAAAGTCCTCTCTGGTCAACGAGGTGATCTACAAGACCTTGGCCGGGGAGCTTAACGGCGCCCGGATGAAACCCGGCGCCTGCCAGGAGATCCGCGGCTTGGAATTCCTGGACAAGGTAATCGACATCGACCAAAGCCCCATCGGTCGGACTCCTCGTTCCAACCCAGCCACCTATACCGGGGTCTTTACCGACATCCGCAACGTCTTTGCCCAGACCAACGACGCCAAGATGCGGGGCTATGGGCCAGGGCGGTTCTCCTTCAACGTCAAAGGGGGCCGGTGTGAAGCCTGTGAGGGGGACGGCATCCTCAAAATTGAGATGCACTTCCTGCCGGATATTTTTGTCCCCTGCGAGGTCTGCAAGGGCCGCCGGTACAACCGGGAGACCTTGGAGATCAAGTACAAGGGCAAAAGCATCTACGACGTGCTGGAGATGACAGTGGAGGAAGCACTCCGCTTTTTTGAGAACCAGCCCAAGATCCGGCGGAAGCTGCAAACCCTCTATGATGTGGGCTTGGGGTACGTCAAAGTAGGCCAACCGGCTACCACCCTCTCCGGCGGCGAGGCCCAGCGGGTCAAGCTGGCGGCGGAGCTCTCCAAGCGGCCCACCGGAAAGACCATCTATATCTTAGACGAGCCCACCACCGGCCTGCATACCGCTGACGTCCACAAGTTGACCGAAGTGCTGCAAGCCTTTGTGGAGGCTGGCAACTCGGTGATCTTGATTGAGCACAATTTGGATGTCATCAAGGTGGCCGATTATATCGTCGACCTTGGCCCAGAAGGGGGAGACAAAGGCGGGGAGGTAGTAGCCACCGGCACACCTGAGGAAATTGCCGCCTGTGAGAAGTCCTACACCGGCGCATATTTGAAAAAGATTTTGAAAAGATAGGAAAGTGGAAAAATTCCTCTTTACTGTAATATACTTGTATGGTATACTAGAGGAAATAAATATGAGTAAAGGAGCGGTATCCAATGAAAAGCTATATCTGCACCGTTTGCGGCTATGTGTACAGCGAAGAGCAGGGCGATCCCGATAACGGCATTGCAGCAGGTACCCTGTGGGCAGATGTCCCGGAGGATTTCTTGTGCCCCCTGTGCGGCGTTGGCAAAGACATGTTTGAAGAGCAGTAATAGGGAACAAAGGGGACGGAGTGATTCCGTCCCCTTTTGCCTTATCAGGCAATAAAACGCCATTTTGAGAAAGAATTTGTGCTTGAAATTTCTTCCAATTGCTTCGATGGAATTCGGTTAAAATATCTAAATTTGCTCCTTTTTTCGTGAAAAGGTATAAAAAAGTCCCTTCAAATTTGCAGGGACTTCTCTTTTTTTCGTGATTCTGCACCAAAGGATGTCGAAAAGAGATGCATATTGTAATAAAAAATTCTTTCAGCATAAAAAAATATGCACAGATGAAAAAATGTGCTATAATAGTGGCAAGAGGCTATCATCTAATTTGGAGTGAAGGAGCGTCATTATGACAGAACTTGAGAAGAGAGCATATTTCCTGGACAAAATCATGTCCTCTATGAAAATAGCGACCGGCTGCACCGAGCCTGTTGCCATTGCCCTGAACGCGGCAACTGCCCGCAAAAATGTCAAAGGCGAACTGAAAGAAATCCATGTAAAGATGGATATGGGCCTGTTCCGTAATGCTATGACCGTTGGCATCCCCGGCATCTCCAAGCGGGGCGTTGATGTGAGTGTGGCTGTGGGCATCGTCGCCGGCGATCCCGACAAGGGGATGGACCTGCTCAGCACCTTGACTGAGGCCGACTATGAGAAGGCAAAAGTCCTGCTGCCCATGATTGAGATCACCTTCAACGAAGAGTGTACCAGCCTGTTCATCGAGACTACCTTGGTCACCGACTGTGATTCCGTCCGGGTCACTACCTTTGGCGCTCATGACCGCATCATCGACATCTCTCACCCTCCCTTCAAGGAGCTGGAACTGGCCAATGCCGCTGTGGATACTTCTATCCAGAACTATACACTGGCGGACTTCATCGAGTTTGCCAACAATGTTCCCCTGGCTGACATTGAGCCTCTCCAGACGGGTATTGACACCAACCTGGCTGCTTCCGAGGTTGGCAAGCAGATGCTGATGGGCAAAGTCCTTTCCAAACTGACTGCGGACGGCATGATGGACTCCTCTGCTGTTGCTGAAACGCAGAAGACCGCTACCTGTGCTGCTTATGCCAGAATGTCCGGTGGCGTCGTCCCGGTTATGACTGCGTCCGGCAGCGGCAACCAGGGCATCACTTTGTATCTGACCATCGCCAAATTTGCCATGGAAAAGAATATCGACCGTGAGACCACCCTGCGCGCCGTTGCCCTGGGTCATATGGTCAACATCTATGTCAAATCCTACATCGGTGTTCTTTCTCCCATCTGCTCCTGCGGTATTGCCGCCGGCTTGGGTGCTTCGGTTGCCATTGTTTACATGTTGGGCGGCAGCGAAGACCAAATGATGGGCGCTATGCGCAACATCCTGGGAAGTGTTTCCGGTATGCTCTGTGACGGAGCCAAGGAAGGCTGTGCCACCAAGCTGCTGATCGCTGCAAATATCTCTGTACTGTCCGCATTGATGGCCATGGAAGGCCTGTGCACCAGCCCCGCTGACGGCATCGTGGGCGACACCTTCCCCAAAATGTTCGAAAACCTGGCTTATGTTGCCAATGTGGGTATGAAACCCGCCACCAAAGCGATGGTGGATGTCATGTTGGCAAAGAGAAGCAAATAACACCAACTTCCTGTACATAACCGGAAAAGAGGACGTGGGATGTATCACGTCCTCTTTTCTATTCGGGAATAAGAAGAACGCCCCCTCTATTGGAGGGGGCGTTCTCTATATGGGGGAAGGAGGGACTAGATAGATTGAAGGAGCTGGCTGAGGGTTTCTGCTGCATCCCCAAGAAGGAGGGATACGCCTTCTTTGCGGGAGTAGAGGGGGTTGTCGACGCCAGCGTAACCGGGCTTTAGATCGTAGTTGCAGATGATGATGTGCTTGGCGTGGTCTACATTGAGCACCGGCATGCCGTAGATGGGGGTGCCCTCTGCGTCCCGGGCGGCGGGGTTGACCACGTCGTTGGCCCCGATGATGATGGCGGCGTCACAGGAGTCAAACTCGGGGTTGACCTCCTCCATCTCGTGGAGCTTCTCATAAGGGACGTCCGCCTCGCAGAGGAGGACGTTCATATGGCCGGGCATCCGTCCAGCGACGGGGTGGATGGCGTAGAGGACTTGGGTCCCGTTGGCTTCCAGCTTATCGGAGAGCTGTTTGACCAGGTGCTGTGCCTGGGCCAGGGCCATGCCGTATCCAGGGACGATGATGACCTTCTTGGCNCGGCCACTTTTTGGAGGTGGTGGGCGCCACCCAGAACAACCTGAAAGGGGTGGATGTGAAAATCCCCCTGGGCTGTTTTGTGGCGGTGACCGGCGTCTCCGGGTCGGGAAAGTCCTCTCTGGTCAACGAGGTGATCTACAAGACCTTGGCCGGGGAGCTTAACGGCGCCCGGATGAAACCCGGCGCCTGCCAGGAGATCCGCGGCTTGGAATTCCTGGACAAGGTAATCGACATCGACCAAAGCCCCATCGGTCGGACTCCTCGTTCCAACCCAGCCACCTATACCGGGGTCTTTACCGACATCCGCAACGTCTTTGCCCAGACCAACGACGCCAAGATGCGGGGCTATGGGCCAGGGCGGTTCTCCTTCAACGTCAAAGGGGGCCGGTGTGAAGCCTGTGAGGGGGACGGCATCCTCAAAATTGAGATGCACTTCCTGCCGGATATTTTTGTCCCCTGCGAGGTCTGCAAGGGCCGCCGGTACAACCGGGAGACCTTGGAGATCAAGTACAAGGGCAAAAGCATCTACGACGTGCTGGAGATGACAGTGGAGGAAGCACTCCGCTTTTTTGAGAACCAGCCCAAGATCCGGCGGAAGCTGCAAACCCTCTATGATGTGGGCTTGGGGTACGTCAAAGTAGGCCAACCGGCTACCACCCTCTCCGGCGGCGAGGCCCAGCGGGTCAAGCTGGCGGCGGAGCTCTCCAAGCGGCCCACCGGAAAGACCATCTATATCTTAGACGAGCCCACCACCGGCCTGCATACCGCTGACGTCCACAAGTTGACCGAAGTGCTGCAAGCCTTTGTGGAGGCTGGCAACTCGGTGATCTTGATTGAGCACAATTTGGATGTCATCAAGGTGGCCGATTATATCGTCGACCTTGGCCCAGAAGGGGGAGACAAAGGCGGGGAGGTAGTAGCCACCGGCACACCTGAGGAAATTGCCGCCTGTGAGAAGTCCTACACCGGCGCATATTTGAAAAAGATTTTGAAAAGATAGGAAAGTGGAAAAATTCCTCTTTACTGTAATATACTTGTATGGTATACTAGAGGAAATAAATATGAGTAAAGGAGCGGTATCCAATGAAAAGCTATATCTGCACCGTTTGCGGCTATGTGTACAGCGAAGAGCAGGGCGATCCCGATAACGGCATTGCAGCAGGTACCCTGTGGGCAGATGTCCCGGAGGATTTCTTGTGCCCCCTGTGCGGCGTTGGCAAAGACATGTTTGAAGAGCAGTAATAGGGAACAAAGGGGACGGAGTGATTCCGTCCCCTTTTGCCTTATCAGGCAATAAAACGCCATTTTGAGAAAGAATTTGTGCTTGAAATTTCTTCCAATTGCTTCGATGGAATTCGGTTAAAATATCTAAATTTGCTCCTTTTTTCGTGAAAAGGTATAAAAAAGTCCCTTCAAATTTGCAGGGACTTCTCTTTTTTTCGTGATTCTGCACCAAAGGATGTCGAAAAGAGATGCATATTGTAATAAAAAATTCTTTCAGCATAAAAAAATATGCACAGATGAAAAAATGTGCTATAATAGTGGCAAGAGGCTATCATCTAATTTGGAGTGAAGGAGCGTCATTATGACAGAACTTGAGAAGAGAGCATATTTCCTGGACAAAATCATGTCCTCTATGAAAATAGCGACCGGCTGCACCGAGCCTGTTGCCATTGCCCTGAACGCGGCAACTGCCCGCAAAAATGTCAAAGGCGAACTGAAAGAAATCCATGTAAAGATGGATATGGGCCTGTTCCGTAATGCTATGACCGTTGGCATCCCCGGCATCTCCAAGCGGGGCGTTGATGTGAGTGTGGCTGTGGGCATCGTCGCCGGCGATCCCGACAAGGGGATGGACCTGCTCAGCACCTTGACTGAGGCCGACTATGAGAAGGCAAAAGTCCTGCTGCCCATGATTGAGATCACCTTCAACGAAGAGTGTACCAGCCTGTTCATCGAGACTACCTTGGTCACCGACTGTGATTCCGTCCGGGTCACTACCTTTGGCGCTCATGACCGCATCATCGACATCTCTCACCCTCCCTTCAAGGAGCTGGAACTGGCCAATGCCGCTGTGGATACTTCTATCCAGAACTATACACTGGCGGACTTCATCGAGTTTGCCAACAATGTTCCCCTGGCTGACATTGAGCCTCTCCAGACGGGTATTGACACCAACCTGGCTGCTTCCGAGGTTGGCAAGCAGATGCTGATGGGCAAAGTCCTTTCCAAACTGACTGCGGACGGCATGATGGACTCCTCTGCTGTTGCTGAAACGCAGAAGACCGCTACCTGTGCTGCTTATGCCAGAATGTCCGGTGGCGTCGTCCCGGTTATGACTGCGTCCGGCAGCGGCAACCAGGGCATCACTTTGTATCTGACCATCGCCAAATTTGCCATGGAAAAGAATATCGACCGTGAGACCACCCTGCGCGCCGTTGCCCTGGGTCATATGGTCAACATCTATGTCAAATCCTACATCGGTGTTCTTTCTCCCATCTGCTCCTGCGGTATTGCCGCCGGCTTGGGTGCTTCGGTTGCCATTGTTTACATGTTGGGCGGCAGCGAAGACCAAATGATGGGCGCTATGCGCAACATCCTGGGAAGTGTTTCCGGTATGCTCTGTGACGGAGCCAAGGAAGGCTGTGCCACCAAGCTGCTGATCGCTGCAAATATCTCTGTACTGTCCGCATTGATGGCCATGGAAGGCCTGTGCACCAGCCCCGCTGACGGCATCGTGGGCGACACCTTCCCCAAAATGTTCGAAAACCTGGCTTATGTTGCCAATGTGGGTATGAAACCCGCCACCAAAGCGATGGTGGATGTCATGTTGGCAAAGAGAAGCAAATAACACCAACTTCCTGTACATAACCGGAAAAGAGGACGTGGGATGTATCACGTCCTCTTTTCTATTCGGGAATAAGAAGAACGCCCCCTCTATTGGAGGGGGCGTTCTCTATATGGGGGAAGGAGGGACTAGATAGATTGAAGGAGCTGGCTGAGGGTTTCTGCTGCATCCCCAAGAAGGAGGGATACGCCTTCTTTGCGGGAGTAGAGGGGGTTGTCGACGCCAGCGTAACCGGGCTTTAGATCGTAGTTGCAGATGATGATGTGCTTGGCGTGGTCTACATTGAGCACCGGCATGCCGTAGATGGGGGTGCCCTCTGCGTCCCGGGCGGCGGGGTTGACCACGTCGTTGGCCCCGATGATGATGGCGGCGTCACAGGAGTCAAACTCGGGGTTGACCTCCTCCATCTCGTGGAGCTTCTCATAAGGGACGTCCGCCTCGCAGAGGAGGACGTTCATATGGCCGGGCATCCGTCCAGCGACGGGGTGGATGGCGTAGAGGACTTGGGTCCCGTTGGCTTCCAGCTTATCGGAGAGCTGTTTGACCAGGTGCTGTGCCTGGGCCAGGGCCATGCCGTATCCAGGGACGATGATGACCTTCTTGGCTTCCCGAAGGATCTCGGCGGGGCCCTCCTCCTCGACAACTGGCGCAGCAGCTGCGCTCTTCTTAGGAGCAGACAGATCTGCCAGCAGCTGTGCCAGGGTCTGGGAAGCGTCTCCCAGCAGCATGGATACGCCTTCTTTGCGGGAGTAGAGGGGGTTGTCGACGCCAGCGTAACCAGGTTTCAGATCGTAGTTGCAGATGATGATATGCTTGGCGTGATCTACATTGAGCACCGGCATGCCGTAGATGGGGGTACCCTCTGCGTCCCGGGCGGCGGGGTTGACCACGTCGTTGGCCCCGATGATGATGGCGGCGTCACAGGAGTCAAACTCGGGGTTGACCTCCTCCATCTCGTGGAGCTTCTCATAAGGGACGTCCGCCTCGCAGAGGAGGACATTCATATGGCCGGGCATCCGTCCAGCGACGGGGTGGATGGCGTAGAGGACTTGGGTCCCGTTGGCTTCCAGCTTATCGGAGAGCTGTTTGACCAGGTGCTGTGCCTGGGCCAGGGCCATGCCGTATCCGGGGACGATGATGACCTTCTTGGCCTCCCGCAGGATCTCGGCGGGGGAGAGTTCTTCCGCAACAACTGGTTCCGGCTCCTTCTCTTGTGGAGCGGGAACAGCGGCCTTGGGTTTGGCGGGGGCAGAAGTCTT
>NZ_LT629939.1:43805-110736 GCF_900104615.1 Merdimmobilis hominis
AGATCGTAGTTGCAGATGATGATGTGCTTGGCGTGGTCTACATTGAGCACCGGCATGCCGTAGATGGGGGTACCCTCTGCGTCCCGGGCGGCGGGGTTGACCACGTCGTTGGCCCCGATGATGATGGCGGCGTCACAGGAGTCAAACTCGGGGTTGACCTCCTCCATCTCGTGGAGCTTCTCATAAGGGACGTCCGCCTCGCAGAGGAGGACATTCATATGGCCGGGCATCCGTCCAGCGACGGGGTGGATGGCGTAGAGGACTTGGGTCCCGTTGGCTTCCAGCTTATCGGAGAGCTGTTTGACCAGGTGCTGTGCCTGGGCCAGGGCCATGCCGTATCCGGGGACGATGATGACCTTCTTGGCCTCCCGCAGGATCTCGGCGGGGGAGAGTTCTTCCGCAACAACTGGTTCCGGCTCCTTCTCTTGTGGAGCGGGAACAGCGGCCTTGGGTTTGGCGGGGGCAGAAGTCTTGCCCAAGAGGATGTCCCCCAGCGAGCGGTTCATCGCCCGGCACATAATCTGGGTCAGCAGCAGGCCGGATGCTCCCACCACGCCGCCGATAGCGACCAGGAGCGGGTCGCCGATGGCCATACCGGCGATGGAACCAGCTACGCCGCTCAAGGAGTTGAGCAGGGAGATGGTGATGGGCATGTCAGCACCGCCGATGCGGATGGCAAATGCGATGCCAAAGAAGCCGCTGATGGCGAGGGGCACCACAATCAACAGGAGAGGGGAGAGGCCCTCTACTGCCGCAGCTCCGACACAGACAGCGGAAGCAACCAAAGAGATGGTCGTGATCGCCTGGTGGGCGGGCCATACAATGGATTTCTGAGAGAGGATCTTGTGAAGCTTGCCCGCGGCGATCATGCTCCCGGTGAAGGTAATGGAGCCGATCACCATAGCCAAAGACGCAGTGACTCGGGAGAATAGATCCAGCTGGGGAGCCTCTAGAAGAGAAAGCAGGGCCACCAGCATAGAAGCTGCACCGCCTAGACCGTTGAAGAAGGCGACCAACTGGGGCATTTCGATCATCTTAATTTTGACGGTCCAAACAAGGCCGATGACCAGGCCGACCGCCATACTGCCCCAAAGAAGCCAATCGGATAGGATATCATACCGATACAAAGTGACCAGGACGGCTGCCAGGGTACAGCCTGCGCTGAGCAGGTTGCCCTTGACCGCAGTGGGGACTTTGCTCATCATGGCAATTCCTACAAGGACGCCTAGGGTCAGCACCGCGCAGATCATGTAGTATACGGTGGATGTCATCTCGTCTCCTCCTTTGTGCGGAACATTTTCAGCATCCGGTGGGTGACTCCGAAGCCGCCGGCCACGTTTACCATAGCGAGGATGATTGCCAAAGCGCCCAAAATGCGGCTCCCGGTGGAGGCCGCTGCGGCCGCAGCGGTCAGCGCCCCCAGGACGGTGATTCCGGAGAGGGCATTCATGCCGCTCATCAACGGGGTGTGGAGCAGGCTGGGCACATTGCTGATGATTTTATAGCCTACCAAAGTGGCGACGATAAAAATCACAACGAGTAAAATGGGATTCATGAAAGTACCTCCTAATTCTATCGAGCTTCTAGGAAAAAGGGCGGTAATCTGCTTCCCGCGGATTACCGCCCCTCCTATCAAAGACGATTGAATGGTATGTAGATTTACAGGCCCATGGCCTCTTTGGCGCCGGCGTGAACGATCTCGCCATCCCGGCAAACCAGGATGGAGGAGACGATTTCATCGCTGGTATCCAGCACGATTTTGCCGTCTTTGGTCAGGTATTTCACCAGGTTATAGATATTGTTGGCGAACATCCAGGTGGAGCTGGTGGGCAGCATACCGGGGATATTCTTAATGCCCTGGAGGGTGACGCCGTGTTTCACTTCGATGGAGCCGGGAGGGGTGATCTCGCAGTCGCCGCCTTGGTCGATGGCAATGTCTACGATGACCGAGCCAGGCTTCATGGTCTTGACCATCTCCTCTGTGATCAGGATGGGAGCGATTTTGCCGGGGATCAGAGCGGAAAGGAAGACAATGTCCATATCCTTAATGGCCTCGGCCAGGATGGCGCGCTCTTTTTCCAGCCACTCATCGGGAAGCTTGTTGGCGTAACCGCCTTGGCCGATGGCGATTTCTGGAGGAACGCCCAGGTCGATAACTTTGGCTCCCAAGCTCTTGGCCTGCTCGCAGGCGTCGGGGCGGATATCAGCGGCGTGGACGACGGCGCCCAAACGCTTGGCGGTTGCCACGGCCTGGAGGCCGGCGACACCGGTGCCGAGGACCAGCACGTTGGCGGGCTTAATCATGCCGACAGCGCAGAAGATCTGGGGAACGAATTTGGGCAGGGCATCGGTGGCCATGATCATGCCTTTATATCCAGCGCAGGTGCTCATGGAGGTCAGCGCGTCCATGCTCTGTGCTCTGGAAATACGGGGGACACCGTCCAAAGTCAGGGCGATGACCTTTTTGGCGGCCATTTTCTTGACCATTTCATGGTTGACGGGGGAAGCGGGGTGGATGAAGGTGATCAGGTACTGGCCTTCATGCATCATATCCACTTCGTGGAGGCCCTTTGCTTCGTTAAACAGAGGCTCTTTTACCTTCAAAATGACGTCGGATTTCGCAAAGACTTCCGCAACGTCATCCACCAGGGTGGCGCCCGCTTCTGCATACAGTGCATCGGGGAAGTAGGATTCTACGCCGGCGCCTTTTTCAAACAGGACGGTCGCCCCGTCGGCCACCAGTTTTTTCACCGTCTCAGGGGTTGCGGAAACGCGGCCTTCACCATGCATAATTTCCTTTGGAATACCGATGATCATAACAGTTCCTCCTTATAAACCTTTATTTATGAGAGGGGCAGCTGGGAGAAAAGATCACCCCATACAACCGTCCTCATAGGTGCAGCTTCAGTTTTCTTCCAAACCGGCGGAAAAGTCATTTTTAACAGTGGAGAGGATCACCAACGTTTTGGTGACTGACACGCCGGGCACGCTTTTGATCTCATTCAAAATCCTCTCCAAGGAGCCTGTGGAATCGGTGAGGACCTTTACAATAAAGTCAAAATCGCCGGTGACGTAGTGGCACTCCACAATTTCAGGATAGCTTTTGACAAACTCGGTAAACCCGTCGTTGTACTGGGGATGCTCGATCCCCACCGAGATCAGGGCGGAAAGATCCTTCCCAATTTGCTTGGGGTCCAGCACCACTGTGTACTGCCGGATGATGCCGGCATTTTCCAGCTTCCGGATCCGTTCAATCACCGCCGAAACTGACATATTGACCTTTTCGCCAATGACCGAGGCGTTTTCCCGGGAATTTTTCTTCAGGCAGTTTAGGATGCGAATGTCAATCCGGTCCATCTATCTGTCCGCCTTCCATCTTGATTTACTTTCATCATACCCCCAATCTGGAAAAAAGTAAATATAATTACCAGAATTCAAAAACATTTTTGAAAAATACTAGTCAAAACAGAAATATCTTTGTTTTTCAAGCCCTCTTGTTTGGTGATTAACAATCTGAATCAAGAAATTCCAAATATTTTTAGGCATTATTACTATCCCAACTGGATTTTTCAAAGAAAAAGCCGGCTTTTCCAAAAAATCTAAAATAGAAGGCCGAAAAAAAGATATTTTTTCTTTTCCACAAAGACAGTCGGATTTTAGGGCGGGGAATGGGATTGGACGATGGGGTTTTTATTTGACTATCCTCTTTGCGGATAGTATAATATATGAGTTAATACTGCAAGATTTGAGAGGATTCCCCATGGCTGCAAACACATTGACCCAATATGACTTTTTTGACGCGGACCCCGCCCGGCAGGAGCGGTATATGGACCGGGTTTGTTCCTTTTTATCCCAGCGCTGTGATACCCCGCCGCTGGCCCTGGTCCACTCCTTTGGCTGCCAGCAGAACTCCAGCGACACCGA
Organism: Merdimmobilis hominis; assembly: GCF_900104615.1. Lineage (GTDB taxonomy): Bacteria > Bacillota > Clostridia > Oscillospirales > Ruminococcaceae > Merdimmobilis > Merdimmobilis hominis. The sequence goes on from NZ_LT629939.1 coordinate 47,730, forward strand.
AAAACTAAAGGGGATGCTTGCCCGGATGGGCTATGGCTTCACCGACCGCCCAGAAGAGGCCCGCCTTGTCCTTTTCAACACCTGTGCGGTGCGGGAAAACGCTGAGGACCGGGTCCTGGGCAACGTGGGCGCCCTCAAAGCCTACAAAGCCGCCAATCCGGAACTGATCATCGCCCTGTGTGGGTGCATGATGCAGCAGCCCCATATGGCGGAGAAGGTGAAAAAAAGTTACCCCTATGTGGATTTGGTCTTTGGCACCCATGTAGCCCATATGTTCCCCGAGCTGCTGTACACCTGCCTTAGCGAGGGCAAGCGGGTGTTTAACCTCAGTGAGGAAAGCGCCCCTATGGCCGAGGGGCTGCCTGTTCTGCGGGACAATGACCTGAAAGCCTGGCTTCCCATTATGAATGGGTGCGATAACTTTTGCTCCTACTGCATCGTCCCCTATGTGCGGGGCCGGGAGAAAAGCCGCCCCAGCAAGGAGATTATCAGGGAAGCCACTGAACTGGTGGCAGCTGGGTACAAGGAGATCACCCTTTTGGGACAGAATGTCAATTCCTACGGCAAGGGCCTGGAGGAGCAGATCAATTTCGCCGGGCTTTTGCATCAGGTCAACGCCATCCCCGGCGATTTCCGCATCCGGTTTATGACCAGCCATCCCAAGGACTGCACCCACGAGCTGATCGACGCAATCGCCGCCTGTAAAAAGGTCTGCAACCACATCCACCTGCCGGTGCAGTGCGGCAACAACCGAGTGCTGAGAGAGATGAACCGCCACTACACCGTGGAGGAATATCTGGAGCTGGCCGCTTATGCCCATCAGAAAATGCCGGATGTCACCTTCACCAGCGATATTATTGTGGGCTTCCCTGGGGAAAGCTATGAAGAGTTCCAGGACACCCTGGAACTGGTCCGCAAAATGCGCTTCAGCGCCCTCTATACCTTTATATACAGCCGCCGCAGTGGAACCCGCGCCGCCCAGATGCCAGACCCCGTTTCAGGGGAGGAGAAGGGGCGCTGGTTCCAGGAGCTCCTTGACCTCCAGGAAAAAATCGGGCTGGAGGAGCATGAGGCCATGGTGGGAGGCGTCTACCGGGTGCTGGTGGATGGAGTCGGCAAGACCGGGGAAGGGTATCTGACCGGCCGGACTGAATCCAACGTCATCGTCGATTTTAAGGCCCCAAAGGAAATCATCGGCCAGTTTGTCCAGGTCCGAGTGACCAAGGCGCGCAACTGGCTGGTCCTTGGGGAATTAATATAAAATAATGAACCTTTATGGAGGAAACAAACATGGACATTATCGAATGCGCAAGACTCCTCGGCAAAACCCTGCAGCAGGATGAGAGATATCTGCGGCTGAAAAAAGCCACCGAGGTCAACGACGCCGATGAAAAGCTTCAGNCTTGGTCGATGGCAATGTCTACGATGACCGAGCCAGGCTTCATGGTCTTGACCATCTCCTCTGTGATCAGGATGGGAGCGATTTTGCCGGGGATCAGAGCGGAAAGGAAGACAATGTCCATATCCTTAATGGCCTCGGCCAGGATGGCGCGCTCTTTTTCCAGCCACTCATCGGGAAGCTTGTTGGCGTAACCGCCTTGGCCGATGGCGATTTCTGGAGGAACGCCCAGGTCGATAACTTTGGCTCCCAAGCTCTTGGCCTGCTCGCAGGCGTCGGGGCGGATATCAGCGGCGTGGACGACGGCGCCCAAACGCTTGGCGGTTGCCACGGCCTGGAGGCCGGCGACACCGGTGCCGAGGACCAGCACGTTGGCGGGCTTAATCATGCCGACAGCGCAGAAGATCTGGGGAACGAATTTGGGCAGGGCATCGGTGGCCATGATCATGCCTTTATATCCAGCGCAGGTGCTCATGGAGGTCAGCGCGTCCATGCTCTGTGCTCTGGAAATACGGGGGACACCGTCCAAAGTCAGGGCGATGACCTTTTTGGCGGCCATTTTCTTGACCATTTCATGGTTGACGGGGGAAGCGGGGTGGATGAAGGTGATCAGGTACTGGCCTTCATGCATCATATCCACTTCGTGGAGGCCCTTTGCTTCGTTAAACAGAGGCTCTTTTACCTTCAAAATGACGTCGGATTTCGCAAAGACTTCCGCAACGTCATCCACCAGGGTGGCGCCCGCTTCTGCATACAGTGCATCGGGGAAGTAGGATTCTACGCCGGCGCCTTTTTCAAACAGGACGGTCGCCCCGTCGGCCACCAGTTTTTTCACCGTCTCAGGGGTTGCGGAAACGCGGCCTTCACCATGCATAATTTCCTTTGGAATACCGATGATCATAACAGTTCCTCCTTATAAACCTTTATTTATGAGAGGGGCAGCTGGGAGAAAAGATCACCCCATACAACCGTCCTCATAGGTGCAGCTTCAGTTTTCTTCCAAACCGGCGGAAAAGTCATTTTTAACAGTGGAGAGGATCACCAACGTTTTGGTGACTGACACGCCGGGCACGCTTTTGATCTCATTCAAAATCCTCTCCAAGGAGCCTGTGGAATCGGTGAGGACCTTTACAATAAAGTCAAAATCGCCGGTGACGTAGTGGCACTCCACAATTTCAGGATAGCTTTTGACAAACTCGGTAAACCCGTCGTTGTACTGGGGATGCTCGATCCCCACCGAGATCAGGGCGGAAAGATCCTTCCCAATTTGCTTGGGGTCCAGCACCACTGTGTACTGCCGGATGATGCCGGCATTTTCCAGCTTCCGGATCCGTTCAATCACCGCCGAAACTGACATATTGACCTTTTCGCCAATGACCGAGGCGTTTTCCCGGGAATTTTTCTTCAGGCAGTTTAGGATGCGAATGTCAATCCGGTCCATCTATCTGTCCGCCTTCCATCTTGATTTACTTTCATCATACCCCCAATCTGGAAAAAAGTAAATATAATTACCAGAATTCAAAAACATTTTTGAAAAATACTAGTCAAAACAGAAATATCTTTGTTTTTCAAGCCCTCTTGTTTGGTGATTAACAATCTGAATCAAGAAATTCCAAATATTTTTAGGCATTATTACTATCCCAACTGGATTTTTCAAAGAAAAAGCCGGCTTTTCCAAAAAATCTAAAATAGAAGGCCGAAAAAAAGATATTTTTTCTTTTCCACAAAGACAGTCGGATTTTAGGGCGGGGAATGGGATTGGACGATGGGGTTTTTATTTGACTATCCTCTTTGCGGATAGTATAATATATGAGTTAATACTGCAAGATTTGAGAGGATTCCCCATGGCTGCAAACACATTGACCCAATATGACTTTTTTGACGCGGACCCCGCCCGGCAGGAGCGGTATATGGACCGGGTTTGTTCCTTTTTATCCCAGCGCTGTGATACCCCGCCGCTGGCCCTGGTCCACTCCTTTGGCTGCCAGCAGAACTCCAGCGACACCGAAAAACTAAAGGGGATGCTTGCCCGGATGGGCTATGGCTTCACCGACCGCCCAGAAGAGGCCCGCCTTGTCCTTTTCAACACCTGTGCGGTGCGGGAAAACGCTGAGGACCGGGTCCTGGGCAACGTGGGCGCCCTCAAAGCCTACAAAGCCGCCAATCCGGAACTGATCATCGCCCTGTGTGGGTGCATGATGCAGCAGCCCCATATGGCGGAGAAGGTGAAAAAAAGTTACCCCTATGTGGATTTGGTCTTTGGCACCCATGTAGCCCATATGTTCCCCGAGCTGCTGTACACCTGCCTTAGCGAGGGCAAGCGGGTGTTTAACCTCAGTGAGGAAAGCGCCCCTATGGCCGAGGGGCTGCCTGTTCTGCGGGACAATGACCTGAAAGCCTGGCTTCCCATTATGAATGGGTGCGATAACTTTTGCTCCTACTGCATCGTCCCCTATGTGCGGGGCCGGGAGAAAAGCCGCCCCAGCAAGGAGATTATCAGGGAAGCCACTGAACTGGTGGCAGCTGGGTACAAGGAGATCACCCTTTTGGGACAGAATGTCAATTCCTACGGCAAGGGCCTGGAGGAGCAGATCAATTTCGCCGGGCTTTTGCATCAGGTCAACGCCATCCCCGGCGATTTCCGCATCCGGTTTATGACCAGCCATCCCAAGGACTGCACCCACGAGCTGATCGACGCAATCGCCGCCTGTAAAAAGGTCTGCAACCACATCCACCTGCCGGTGCAGTGCGGCAACAACCGAGTGCTGAGAGAGATGAACCGCCACTACACCGTGGAGGAATATCTGGAGCTGGCCGCTTATGCCCATCAGAAAATGCCGGATGTCACCTTCACCAGCGATATTATTGTGGGCTTCCCTGGGGAAAGCTATGAAGAGTTCCAGGACACCCTGGAACTGGTCCGCAAAATGCGCTTCAGCGCCCTCTATACCTTTATATACAGCCGCCGCAGTGGAACCCGCGCCGCCCAGATGCCAGACCCCGTTTCAGGGGAGGAGAAGGGGCGCTGGTTCCAGGAGCTCCTTGACCTCCAGGAAAAAATCGGGCTGGAGGAGCATGAGGCCATGGTGGGAGGCGTCTACCGGGTGCTGGTGGATGGAGTCGGCAAGACCGGGGAAGGGTATCTGACCGGCCGGACTGAATCCAACGTCATCGTCGATTTTAAGGCCCCAAAGGAAATCATCGGCCAGTTTGTCCAGGTCCGAGTGACCAAGGCGCGCAACTGGCTGGTCCTTGGGGAATTAATATAAAATAATGAACCTTTATGGAGGAAACAAACATGGACATTATCGAATGCGCAAGACTCCTCGGCAAAACCCTGCAGCAGGATGAGAGATATCTGCGGCTGAAAAAAGCCACCGAGGTCAACGACGCCGATGAAAAGCTTCAGGAGATGATCAACGCCTTCAACATGAAGCGGATTGAGATCAACCAGGAAGTGCAGAAGACCGAGAAAAACGGCGATCGGATGATGCAGCTGGATTCCGAGTTCAAACAGCTGTACCAGGATATCATGTCCACCCCTTTGATGGTGGAGTACAACGCCGCCAAACAGGAGATGGATGAGGCCCTGACTTTTGTCAACCAGATCATCATCGGCAGCGTCAACGGCGAAGATCCCGACACCATCGAGCCGATGGAGATGGGCTGCGGCGGCAACTGCGCATCCTGCCAGGGTTGCCACTAATCTTTTGACTACACATCCGAACAAAAATTTTTGTCACAGTGTGCCTTCACCTCACGGGGTGGGGGCGCACTGTGGCCCTAATTGGGGAGGAAACGCAAGTGACAGAATTATCGCCCATGATGCAGCAGTATAAGCAGGTCAAAGAGCAGCACAAAGACCACATCCTCTTCTTCCGCCTGGGGGATTTTTATGAGATGTTCTTTGACGATGCCCTGCTGGTTTCCAAGGAATTGGAGCTGACGCTGACCGGACGGGATTGCGGACTCCCGGAGCGCGCCCCCATGTGCGGGGTGCCCTACCACAGCTGCGACGCCTACATCGCCCGGCTGATCAAAAAAGGGTACAAGGTCGCCATCTGTGAACAGATGGAGGACCCCAAATCGGCCAAGGGCCTGGTCAAGCGGGATGTCATCCGGGTCATCACCCCGGGCACCCTCATTGAGACCAACATGTTGGAGGAAGGGGTCAACAACTTCATCGCCTCCATCTACCTGGAAGGGGAGTGCTACGGCGTGGCCGTGGCGGACATCTCCACCGGGGAAATCCACCTCACCCAGTTTGAAGATCCCCAGGATGAAACCATTAAAAACGAGATCTCCCGGTTCGCCCCCAGCGAGATCGTCTTCAACACCGCTTTTTTAAGTAAAAACCACATTGCTTCCTTTATCAAAGAGCGGCTCAGCTGCTGTGCCGAATGCCTGGACGACAGCGCCTATGCCGTGGAGGAAGCCAAGGCCCGCGTCCTCTCCCACTTTGGGGAAGAGACGCTGCAAAACCTCTCCTTGGAAGAGAAACCGCTCGCGGTCTGCGCCGCCGGGGGGCTGCTCTCCTATCTCTACGACACCCAAAAAACCGGGGTGGAACGGCTTTCCACTATCGATTTGTACAGCGAAACCCAGTATATGCGGCTGGACATTACCGCCCGCCGCAACCTGGAATTAACCGAGACAATGCGCTCCAAAGAAAAGAGGGGTTCTCTTCTTTGGGTGATTGATAAAACCAAAACCGCCATGGGCAAGCGTCTGCTGCGCCAGTACTTGGAACAGCCGCTGGTCAACCCCGCCCACATCGACAAACGGCTCAACGCGGTGGAGGAACTGTTTGAAAACCCCATCCTGCGGGACGATGTCATCGACCAGCTCTCCGGCATCTACGACCTGGAACGGCTGATGACCAAAATTGTCTTTGGAAACGCCACGCCCCGGGAGCTGAAATCCCTGGAGATGACGACCCGCAGGCTTCCAGCCCTCAAAGAGTGTCTTTGCGGGGTAAATTCCCGGTACCTTCAGGAGATATACCGGGATATCGACCCCTTAGAGGATATCTGTGACCTGATCTCCCGGGCCATCTTCGACGAGCCGCCCATCACCTTAAAAGACGGCTGGGTGATCAAAGACGGCTACCAGGAGGACCTGGACCACCTGCGGGGCCTTGTGACCCACAGCAAAGAGTACCTAGCCGCCATCGAGACCCAGGAGCGGGAGAAAACCGGCATCAAAAACCTGAAAATCAGCTACAACAAGGTGTTTGGCTACTACATAGAGGTGACAAAATCCTATTTGTCCCTGGTACCGGAAACCTATATCCGCAAGCAGACCCTGGCCAACTGCGAGCGCTATATCACCCAGGAGCTCAAAGACCTGGAGGACCAGATCCTCTCGGCCAACGAATCCATGCTGTCCCTGGAGGCCAAAATTTTTGAGGACGTCCGCTCCACCGTGGCCTCCCAGCTCCACCGGATCCAAACCACTGCCAACGCAGTGGCCCGGCTGGATGTCTTTGCCTCCTTGGCCTTTGTGGCCCAGCAGAACAGCTATACCCGGCCGCGGGTCAATCTCTCCGGCCGCATCGCCATCACCGACGGCCGGCACCCGGTGGTGGAATCCATCCTCACCGACCAGCCCTTTGTCTCCAACGACACCCAGCTGGATTTGGCGGAGAACCGCATCGCCATCATCACCGGCCCAAACATGGCGGGCAAGTCCACCTATATGCGCCAAACCGCCCTCATTGTCCTCTTGGCCCAGATCGGCAGCTTTGTCCCGGCGGCCCAGGCGGAGATCGGGGTAGTGGACGGCATCTACACCCGGGTGGGGGCGTCGGATGACCTGGCTTCCGGCCAATCCACCTTTATGGTGGAGATGAACGAGGTCGCCCAGATCCTCAAAGGGGCCACCAGCCGCAGCCTGCTCATCCTGGACGAAATCGGCCGCGGCACTTCTACCTTTGACGGGATGAGCATCGCCCGGGCGGTGATCGAATACATCGCTGACCCCAAAAAGCTGGGAGCCAAAACGTTGTTTGCCACCCATTACCACGAGCTCACCGACCTGGAGTCCCTCATCCCCTGCGTAAAAAACTACAACATCGCGGTGAAAAAGCGGGGGGACGACATCACCTTCCTGCGCAAGATCATCCGGGGCGGGGCGGACGACAGCTACGGCATTGAAGTCTCCAAGCTGGCGGGTATCCCAGAGTGGATCATCAAGCGGGCCCATGAGATCCTGGAGGAGCTGGAAGCCGGCAAGGCCGCTCCCGCGCCGAAAGTCCGGGGAAAGAAGCGGCGGGAAGCCCCTCTGGAAGACCAGCAGGTGATGCTCCCCGGGGCGAAGATCTCACCAGTGGAAGAGCTTTTGAAACAGACCGATTTAAACACCATGTCGCCCATTGAGGCGCTCAACAAGCTGTACCAGTTAAAAGCCCTGGTGCAATAGGGAAAGGAGGCCGACGCCTTGGCAAAAATTCATCTTTTACAGCAAGAAGTGGCGGAATTGATCGCCGCCGGTGAAGTGGTGGAGCGGCCGGCATCCATCGTCAAAGAATTGGTGGAAAACGCCATTGACGCCGGCGCGGACCAGATCACCATTGAGATCAAAGGCGGCGGCGTCCGCTACATCCGCATCACCGACAACGGCTGCGGCATCGCCCGGGAGGATGTGAAAAACGCCTTCCTCCGCCACGCCACCAGCAAGGTACTCACCGCCGAGGATTTAAATGGCATCCTAACCTTTGGGTTCCGGGGAGAGGCCCTGGCTTCGGTGGCCGCCATGTGCCGGGTGGAGATTTTGACCCGCACCGCAGAGGAGACCTGCGGCACCCGCTATGTCATCGAGGGCGGGGTGGAGAAGGATTTATTGGACGCCGGCTGCCCGGTGGGGACCACGCTGGTGGTCCGGGACGTCTTTTACAACACCCCCGCCCGGATGAAATTCCTCAAAAAAGACAGCACGGAAGGGATGGGGGTCTCCAACGTAGTGGACCGGATGGCCCTCTCCAACCCCGGGGTCTCTTTCCGCTACCTGCGGGAAGGGGAGCTGAAATTGACCACCCCGGGCAACGGGGACCTTCTCTCTGCCATCCACGCGGTGTATGGGAAGGAATTTTCCTCTTCCTTGATCCCGCTGGGGGAGGGGAGGGGCCTTGTCCGGGCAGAAGGGTACATCTCCAAGCCGGAGTGCGCCCGGGGCACCCGCTCCATGCAGCACTTCTTTGTCAACGGCCGGTACGTCCATTCCAAAACCTGTGCCGCTGCCTTAGAGGAAGCCTATAAAAACTCCACGATGGTGGGCAAGTTCCCGGGATGTGTCCTCAACCTGGTCATCCCGCCGGACACAGTGGATGTCAATGTCCACCCTGCCAAGACAGAGGTTCGCTTCTCCGACGAGAGGGCGGTGTACAACGTGGTTTACGCCGCCTGCAAAGATGCGGTGAGCCAGTACAGCAAGGATCGGTTTTTGGGCGATCCCCAGCCAGCCAAAAAACCGTCCATCACCCCCTTCGGCCTGCGGGCCTTTGATCATACAGGGGAACAGCAGCGGTTTTCCCATCTGGAACATTCTGCGTCTAGCGCCCCACCACCCCAGAGGGGGTGGGCACCCCCTCCCAAATTAGAACCTCAGCAAAAACGGGATTGGAATACGGGATCTCAGTCCAAGGTGATCCCCTCAAAACCGGACACCCCCTCAAGAGAAACCCTGTTGGTGGCAGATGATGTCCTCGTTCCCTATCGGATAAAAGGGACTGCGGCAGCCCAGAAACAAATGGAGATTCCTCCACAAAAATCAATAGAAGCGGACAAGCCGCCGCTCTCAGGTCGGGGAGGAATCCCCCCGGCTGGGGAAAATAAACCGGCTCCGCTGCTCTATTCCGGGGATACCGACCCCTATGAGGACATCCGGCTGGTGGGGGAGGTCTTCGGCACCTACCTGGTGCTCCAGACCCCTGACGCCATTATTTTGGTGGACAAACACGCCGCTCATGAACGGTACATCTTCAACCAGCTCAAGTCCCAAGGCCGGGAAATGGAGCGGCAGGTGTTGCTCTCCCCAATTCCGGTCAACCTCTCCAAGGAGGAATACGCAGCTGCAGTGGAATCGCTAGACCTCTTTGAGGATGCGGGCTTCTCCGCCGAAGATTTCGGGGACGGCTGCCTTCTCATCCGGGAGACGCCCCTTCTCCTCAATCAGCTGGACATCCCCGCAGTGGTGGCGGAGGTCGCGTCTAAAATCGCCGCCCACAACCGGGAGGTCACCCCCGATCTGATCGAGGATCTGTACCACTCGGTCTCCTGCAAATCGGCCATCAAGGCCCACGACAAAAACGGAGCGCTGGAACTCTCCCAGTTGGTGCGGCTGATCCGGGAGAACGATGACCTGCGGTACTGCCCCCACGGGCGGCCCATCTCGGTGCGGATCACCCAAAAAGAATTGGAAAAAATGTTTGGCAGGATTGTTTGATATGGATATGCAAGAAAAAATTCCCCTGTTGGCCATCGCCGGACCCACCGCTTCCGGCAAAACCAAACTGGCGGTGGAGTTGGCCAAAGCCTTTGACGGCGAGGTCATCTCCGCTGATTCCATGCAGGTGTACCGGGGCATGGCCATCGGCACTGCCCAGCCCACCTTGGAAGAAATGGAGGGCATCCCCCACCACCTCATCGGCTTTTTGGACCCAGATGAGGCGTTCAGCGTGGCCCAGTATGTGGAACTGGCCCGGGCGAAAATCCGGGAGGTGCACAACCGGGGCAAGCTGCCCATCCTGGCGGGGGGGACGGGGCTGTACCTTTCCTCGGTCGTCGACAACATCGACTTTCATGAGATCAAAAGCGACCCGGACCTGCGCCGGGAATTGGAAGCCCGAGCCCGGGAAGAGGGTGGGGAAGCCCTGCTGCGGGAACTGGCATCCTTTGACCCGGAGCTGGCGGCGGCCCTCCACCCCAACAACCTGGGGCGGATTCTGCGGGCCATCGAGGTGTACCGCCTCACCGGAAAGCCCATGAGCCTGCACCAGGAGGAATCGCGGCAGAAGCCGGGCAACTACGCCCTTTGCTACCTGGGCCTTTGCTATGACAACCGGCAGAAGCTCTACGATCGAATCAACCTGCGGGTGGATTTGATGGTGGAGGCTGGCCTTCTTCAGGAGGCGGAGGATTTGTTCCGCTCCCGGTTTGCCGGAACTGCCCGCCAGGCCATCGGCTACAAGGAGCTGGAGGGCTACTTCTCTGGGGGAACACCTCTGGAGGATTGCCTGGAGGCGATCAAGCTGGGTTCCCGACGGTATGCCAAGCGGCAGCTAACCTGGTTCCGGCGGGATGGACGAATCCACTGGATCGCCGTCGACCGCTTCCCCTCTTGGAGGGAAGTTTTGGAAGAAGCGCAAAACACTCTGGTAAAAAGTGGAATATTATGCTATACTAAATAAAATTGCCGGTTTGCCGGCAGTTGCCGCACCAAAGTTCTGACAAGCACAGGCCCTTTTTGCCCAAATTTCGGCGGCTGGGCCCGATTTTCCATAAGGAGGTTGCGCGATGAAAAGCATGAATTTGCAGGATGTATTCCTCAACCAAGCCAGGAAGGAGAAAACCCCAGTTACCATCTATTTGACCAACGGGTTCCAGTTTAAAGGGACAGTGCGCGGGTTTGATTCCTTCACCGTGATATTGGATGCCGACGGCAAACAAAACCTTGTGTACAAACACGCGATTTCCACCATTGTGCCCGCCAAGGCCATCAGCATTTTGGATGCCTACGATGGGCAGGACGGGGAATAACCGCCCGCCGATGACAAGGGGAGACCAATGAACAGTTTCGCACAACGTTTGGCCGCCTTTTTCCTGGCGGTGCTGCTCCTCACCTATGTGGGATACCAAGGGTACCGTTACTTTTCTACCCAGTACGAGACAGAGACCGCCTACAGCTACACAGTGGCCGATACCCTGACGGCGCGGGGCATCATGATCCGGGATGAAGAGGTCATCGACGAAAAACCGGCCGGCATTGTCAGCTATATCTATGAGGACGGCACCAAGGTTTCGGCCGGGATGCCTATTGCGGAGATTTACACCAACAGCGCCGACGTAAAAAAACAGAAAAAAATCCGAGAGCTGGAGGAGGAGATCGCCCTCCTACAAGAGGCCGGCACCCTAAGTGAGAGCAGCATCTCCGGGGCGGAGGCCATCAACCGCAGCATCCACAACAGCGTCACAAACCTGCTCACCGCCTCCGATTCCGGGGTGGTGACCGATTTGGATGGCAGCGTCAACGAATTGACCGTCCTTCTCAACAAGAAGCAGGTGGTCACCGGCAAGGTGGACAACTTCTCCGAGCGGATCGCCTACCTGGAGAAAGAGCGGGATTATCAAAAGAGCACCATCTCCTCCGGGTTCACCCAGTTCAACAGCCCTCAGACCGGTTACTTTGTCCACACGTTGGATGGGGCGGAGGGCCTGCTCAGCTCCGAAAATATGGAGAGCATCCCAGTAGAGGAATACCAGAAACTGGTGGAGCGGGAATTTACCCCCGATGACAGCAAGATCGGCAAGGTGATCCGCAGCCACAATTGGTATCTGGCCGTTCCCATTGAGGCGAAGGATTTGGGCAGGTGCCGGATTGGGGCCAAGGTGGATATGGATTTCCACCTGACCCAATTAAGCGGCATCCCTGGGGTAGTCAAGGCCATTCTAGGCGGGGAAGATGGACAGGATGCCGTCCTGCTAATCCAATGCAGTTATGTCCTCCCCGAGCTGACCAGCCTTCGTACCGTGGAAGTGGAGATCCACTTCCAATCCTACACCGGCCTTCGGATCAGCAGCGATGCCCGCCGTTTCCTCGACGGGAAAGAGGGCGTCTATGTGAAGCAGGGCCACGAGATTCGGTTTAAAACCATCACCCCCATCTATGAAGAAGAGGGATTCATCCTGTGCGGGGTGTCCGTCGACAGCGAAAACGGCCTGAAGCTTTTCGATGAAGTCATCGTGGAGGGGACCGAACTATACGACGGAAAAGGAATCAAATAAGGGCGCTCCCCGCGTCAGAACAGCGCCGCGGGGAGAGGCCATTCCTCTGGGGGCGCCCCTCCCGCAAAGGGACAAAAAGATCCCCGGCGCCGCGGTGCTGGATACCGCCTATATCCCTCCGCAATTGGCCAGGGATAACGGTAGATGGGCGGATAGAAGGATGGAAATTCTACCCAAATCCGATAAAAATACGGAAATTCGCAGTTATTTTTGCAAGATGGCACAACTGTTTATTGACATAAAGACAAAAAAATTAGATAATATCTGTATGGATTTTTTGTCCAAGGGAGTGTGGGTATAAAGATGGGGCCGCTGCTGTCGGCCTGGAATCCTGGCCGGCATTCTGCGGACGTTGGACAAAGATTGATGTAAGGGGAAGAAAGTAAAATGAGTATTGTGGATAAATTCAAAAACTTTGTGGGAATCCCTGAGGATGACTACTATGAGGATGATGAAGAGATGGATTTTGTGACTCCGAACAAAGCCCCCGAGTACACCGCCCCTGCAGAGACCACCAAGCGCAACAAGGTTGTCAATATTGCGGCTACAACCCAGCTTTCGGTGGTGCTGGTCAAGCCGGAGCGTTTTGAAGACGCCAGCGGCATCGCCGACCATCTGAACGCCAAGCGCACCGTCGTGCTCAACCTGGAGTCCACCAACAAAGAGGTCTCCCGGCGGCTCATCGACTTTTTAAGCGGCGTCGCCTACGCCAACGAAGGCCAGATCAAACGGGTCGCTAACAGCACCTACATCATCACCCCTTACAATGTGGATTTTGTGGGCGATTTGTTGGATGAGCTGGAGAGCAGCGGCGTGTTTTTCTAAGCCATGCCGAAAGACTACCTAACCCCGGAAGAACGGCTGTTTGCCGACCGGGTGGAAGACCTGTTTTCCATTGTAGAATCCCGCAGCATCCCCAAGTTTTCCTCCTTTTTGGATGAGCGGCAGCAAGCCATCGCCAAACAGGTGGCGCCCCGGGGGAACTATCTCCTGTACGCCGGGCATCCGGGGGAAGGGGACCGGTTGATGCTGGGGGTTTTCCCTGATTATTGCGAACCAGATGGCGGCTTGTTTCCCATCGTGCCCATCACTGTCCGCTACCGCAGGCAGGATGCCCTCTCCCACCGGGATTTTCTGGGTGCGCTGATGGGGCTGATGATCAAACGGGAAGCCATTGGGGATATTTTGGTCGGCGAAGGGCTCAGTGTGTTGTTTGTCACCGAACCCGTCGCCGGCGTTGTGCTGGGCGAACTCCTCAAGGTGGGGTCCTGCGGCGTCAGCTGTGAACAGGGACTGCCAGACGAGTTGCCCAGCGCTCATCAATACCGGTCCATCGGGGGCACAGTCAGTTCCCTGCGCCTCGACTGTGTGGTGGCCCTGCTCACCAATCTGAGCCGGGAAAAAGCCAGCCAGTTGATCCGTTCCGGCCTGGTTTCCAAGAATGCCCAGCCCATGGACTCCATCTCCAAGGAGGTGGCGGAGGGGGATAAGCTCTCCATCCGGGGATACGGCAAATTTTTGGTTGGTTCCGCTGGGACGGTCACCAAAAAAGGAAGAATCCACCTGGAATGCAAAAAGTATATTTGAGGAGGTTAGAAAATGCTCACTCCCAACGATATCGCAAACAAAAAATTTGACAAAGCGATGGGCGGTTACCGGATCGACGATGTGGAAGCGTTTCTGTCCCAAGTCTCCGATACGGTGATCGCACTGTATGAAGATAAAAAGAACTTGGAAGAGAAGATTGAAATTCTCGCTGAGAAGCTGGAGGAGTACCGGGCGGATGAAGACAGTCTGCGCAACGCCCTTCTAGGTGCTCAGAAGTTGGGGGACAGCGTCATCCGGGAATCCAAAGCCAAAGCGGAGGTCATCCTGCGGGATGCCAGCGCCAAAGCGGAGCGGATGGTGGACAACGCCCAGCTCCAAATCGAGCGGGAGAAGATGACCCTGGTGCGGATGCAGTCGGAGGTCAGCAACTTTAAAGCCCGGCTGTTGGCCACTTACAAAAAACACATTGAATTGATCGGTTCCCTGCCCGGCAATGTGGATGCTGAACTTTCGATGAAAGAGGCGGCTCCAGAGCCTGCTCCTGCTGTGGCGGAGAAGGCCCCGGTCACCGTGCCCAGCGATGAGAATGCTGTGGCGTTGGATGAGCTGTTCCAGCCCTCCAAGGAAGAGGCCCCTGTGCTGACCTTCCAGAAGGAGTCCGCCGAAGAGAAAAAGGAAGAGATCCCGGTGATGAAGCCGCAGACAACGGTGAAGACAGAATCCAAATTCGGGCCGCTGAAATTCGGCGCAGGCTATGACCTGCAGCGGGACAGCGACACCGGTTTTTCCAAAAAAAAGAGATAAAATAAGGGAGAGGAAAGCAAAATGTCTCAGGATTACAACAAGACGATGAATCTGCCGCAGACGGAATTTTCTATGCGTGCGGCTCTTCCCAAAAAAGAGCCTAAAATGGTAGAGGAGTGGCAGACCAGCGATCAGTACCATAAATTGATGGAGAAGAATGCGGGCAAGCCCCTGTATGTGCTCCACGACGGCCCTCCATACGCCAACGGCGACATCCACATGGGCACTGCTCTCAACAAGGTGCTAAAGGATATCATCGTCCGCTCCAAAAATATGACCGGTTTCCGGTCCCCCTATGTCCCAGGCTGGGATACCCACGGCCTCCCCATCGAGCTGAAAGCCCTGAAAAAAGTGGGCCTGGGCGCCGACATCAGCCCGGTGGAACTGCGCCGCCACTGCAAAGAATTTGCTCTGAGTTATGTGGACAGCCAGCGGGAACAGTTTAAACGCCTGGGAAGCCTGGGCGACTTCAGCGACCCCTACCTGACCTTAAAACCGGAGTTTGAGGCTCGCCAGATTGAGATTTTCGGGGAAATGGCCAAAAAGGGCTACATCTACAAGGGGCTCAAACCGGTGTACTGGTGCCCCCACGATGTCACCGCCCTGGCGGAGGCAGAGATTGAGTACGCCGACGACCCCTGCTACTCCATCTATGTGAAATTCCTCGTCAAGGACGACAAAGGTGTGCTTACGGGCTTGGGCGCCGACCTCTCCAAAACCTATGTGATCATCTGGACCACCACCACCTGGACTCTGCCCGCCAACGTGGCCATCTGCGCTGGCCCGGACTTTGACTACAGCCTGGTCAAAGCAGGGGAAGAGTACTATGTGGTGGCCACTGAGCTGGTGGAAAGCACCATGAAGGCCGGCCATATTGAGTCCTATGAGATCCTTGGCAGCTGCAAAGGCAAGGATTTGGAATACGGCACTTGCTATCATCCCTTCCTGGACCGGGAATCCATGCTGATCGTGGGCGACCATGTCACCCTGGAGACCGGCACCGGCTTTGTCCACACTGCCCCCGGCCACGGCGCCGAGGACTTTGACGTCTGCGTCAACCACTATCCGGAGATCCCTGTCATCGTCCCGGTGGACGACCATGGCCGTATGACCGAAGAGGCGGGATTCTCCGCTGGTCTGACCACCGACGAGGCCAATAAGGTCATCGCCAAACACTTGGAGGAGAGCGGCCACCTGTTCGCCACCATGAAATTCACCCACCAATACCCCCACTGCTGGCGCTGCAAACAGCCCATCCTGTTCCGCGCCACCGAGCAGTGGTTCTGCTCCATCGACGGCTTCAAGAAAGAGGCCATCGACGCGGTGAAGCAGGTGGAGTGGATTCCCGGCTGGGGCGAGGACCGGATGATCTCAATGATCCAGGACCGCAACGACTGGTGCATCTCCCGCCAGCGGAACTGGGGCGTACCCATTCCTATCTTTTACTGCAAACAATGCGGCGCTTACCACATCGACGACTCCACCATCAAAGCAGTGGCCGACCTGTTCCGCAAGGAGGGTTCGGATGGCTGGTATCTCCACGAGGCTTCGGAGATCCTGCCTGCCGGCACCAAGTGCCCCAAGTGCGGTTGCACCGAATTTACCAAAGAGACCGACATCATGGATGTCTGGTTTGATTCCGGCGTCACCCACGCGGCGGTGCTGGATCAGCGCCCCGATCTAAAATGGCCTGCCGACCTCTACCTGGAGGGCGCGGATCAGTACCGCGGTTGGTTCCAATCCTCCCTTTTGACCTCGGTGGCCTGGAGGGGTATCGCCCCCTACAAAGCGGTCTGCACCCACGGCTGGGTGGTGGACGGCGAGGGCCGGAAGCAGTCCAAATCCCTGGGCAACGTCAACGCCCCTTCGGAGGTTATCGACGAGTACGGCGCGGACATCCTGCGGCTGTGGGTCGCCTCTTCCGATTACCATTCGGACGTGCGGGTCTCCACCGACATCATCAAACAGCTGGCGGAGGTTTACCGCAAGATCCGCAACACCGCCCGGTACATCCTGGGCAACCTGTACGACTTCAATCCGGACACCGACTCGGTTTCTGACGATCAGCTCACCGAGCTGGACCGCTGGGCATTGGACCGTCTAAACTCCCTGACTGAGAAGGTGCGGGCGGCTTATGATCGGTTTGAGTTCCACATTGTTTATCATGCGGTACACAACTTCTGCACGGTGGATATGTCCAACTTCTATCTGGATGTGCTCAAAGACCGCCTTTATTCCGAGGCCGCCGATTCGGTGGAGCGTCGGGCTGCACAGACCGCCATCTACCGCATCCTGCGGGATTTGACCTTGCTGTTCGCGCCGGTGATCCCCTTCACTTCGGAGGAGATCTGGTCTTATCTTCCCTTGGAGAAGGGCATGGACAAAACCGCGCCGGTCTTCAATGAGATGCCCACCGCCCACGCCGGTGAGAGTGAAGCGTTCATGGCCAAATGGAATCGCATCCATGCCCTGCGGGATGACGTCAACAAAGCTTTGGAGCTGGCCCGTACCGCCAAGGTCATCGGCAAGAGCCTGGAGGCCAAGGTCATCCTCTCCTGCGAAGGGGAGCTCTTGGATTTTGTTGGTAGTGTCAAGGAGACCCTGCCCATGGTGTTTATCGTCTCCCAGGTGGAGATCAAAGAGGGCGCCGAAGGCGATTTCGCCGGCGACGTGGCTGGCCTAAAGGTCACAGTCGCAAAAGCAGATGGCCAGAAGTGCGAGCGCTGCTGGATTTACAGCGACACCGTCGGCCAGTGCGCCGAGCATCCCACCCTCTGCGCCCGCTGCGCAAAGGTCCTGGGCAAGTAATACAAATCCGTTCCAGTTGCGGCGCATCAGCAGTGGTGTGCCGCAATTTTGGCTTATGGCCACCCCCACAAAAGTACAAACCGCCCCAGGGCGGGATTGGAGTGAACCCATGACGGCATACATCGCACTTTTTGTCTCCTTAATCCTGATTGTTGTGGATCAGGTGATTAAAATTTGGGCCTATCAAAGCCTCTCCCAGATCGGGTCGGTTTTGGTGATCCCCCATCTCCTGCGCCTGACCTATGTGGAAAACTTTGGTGCGGCTTTCGGCATCCTCCAGCAAAGGCGCTGGCTGCTTATCGGCATCACGGTAGCGGTACTTGCCTTCCTAGTCTGGACGCTTTTGGCAAAAAAGGTCACCGAAAAGCCCATGGTGTGGAGCTTTGCCCTCATTATCGCCGGAGGGGCGGGGAACCTCATCGACCGGATGCAGCGGGGCTTTGTCGTGGACTACCTAGACGTGAGCCCGCTGTTCAGCTTCCCGGTGTTTAACTTTGCCGACTGCTGCGTGGTCATCGGCACTGCCTTGATGATTTTTTATATCCTGGTGTTGGAACCCAAACAGCGGGAGGGGAAATAGATGGAAGTCCTGGAACTGACCGTCCCTCCCGAAGGGGCGGGGGAGCGCCTGGATAAATGGATCTCCACCCAGGTGGAGGGGGTGAGCCGTTCTGCCGCCCAGAAGTTCTGCGAGGAAGGGCTGGTGGAAGCCGCCGGGAAGGCCCTCTCCAAGAACTATAAACTCAGGGGCGGGGAGGCGCTCTGCCTGACCATTCCCGACCCGGTGGAACTGGATGTCACCCCCGAGGACATCCCCCTCGACATCGTCTATGAGGATCCAAGCCTCCTGGTGGTCAACAAACCCAAGGGGATGGTGGTCCACCCGGCCTATGGCAACCTGAACCACACCTTGGTCAACGCCCTCCTATACCATTGCAAGGGGCAGCTCTCTGGAATCAATGGAGTGATCCGTCCAGGGATTGTCCACCGCATCGACAAGGACACCAGCGGACTATTGGTAGTGGCCAAGGATGACCAGGCCCACAGTTCCCTGGCTGCCCAGATCAAGGAACACAGCTTTGACCGGTTCTATCATGCCGTGGTATACGGCAATTTGAAAGAGGACTCCGGCACTGTCCACCAGCCCATTGGCCGCCATCCCACCGACCGGAAAAAGATGGCAGTCACCGACAAAAACAGCCGGGATGCCGTCACCCATTTTGAGGTGGTGGAGCGGTACCAGGGGTTTACCCACGTCCGCCTCAAGCTTGAGACCGGCCGTACTCACCAAATTCGTGTCCACATGGCCTACATCGGCCATCCGGTGGCAGGGGACCCGGTCTACGGCCCCCGGAAGGTGATCTCTTCTTTGGAAGGCCAGTGTCTCCACGCCAAGACCATCTCCTTTCTCCACCCCAAAACAGGGGAGCTTTTGTCCTTTGACAGCCCGCTGCCGGGGTATTTCACCCGGTTTTTATCCACCTTAAAACGACGTTAGGAGTGCACCATGATCGAGAAACTATCCGACATCTATCTGTTCAGCGACATCGACGGCACATTGGGGGTCAGCGGCAAGGGCATCCCGGAGCGCAACCGGGAGGCAGTAGCCCGCTTCGTGGAAAAGGGCGGACATTTTGCCATCGCCACCGGCCGTACAGTGGACAATGCCCGCCGCTTCACCGGGGAGATCGGCATCAACTCCCCCTGTATCCTCAGCAACGGCTGTGCTGTGTACGATTACGGGCTGGAGGAGTACTACTTCACCAGTCATCTGCCGGAGGGGGCGCCCCGGTATTTGGCGGAGATTCTGCGGGATTACCCCCACATCGGGGCCGCCGCGGTCAACGCCACCGATTACTGCTACATTGGGGAGCGATCCCAGGTCAAAGAGGTTTTCAAACGCAGCCACACCGACTTTAAGCTGATTCAGCCGGAGGATTTCACCTCCGATTATTTCAAGGTTCTGTTCGCTGTGCCCGATGAGGAGTGTCAAACCATTCTCCAGGAGCTTTCCGGCCGAGGGTATGAAGGGGTGTATTTTGTCAGCTCCGACACCTTTTACATCGAGATGCTGCCGGTAGGCGCCTCCAAGGGAGATGCCATCCGAAAGCTGTGCAAGCTGAAAAACATCCCAATCGACCATACCATCGCCATTGGCGACTACTACAACGATGCAGAACTGCTGAAAGCGGCGGGATTTGCCGTCACGGTGGCGGAAGCTCCCCAGGAGATCAAAGCCCTGTGCGACCTGGTGGTGGGCCCCTGCATGGACGGAGCTGTCGCCGATTTGATCGAATATCTGGAGGAACGGTACGACCGCTAGACCAAAAGAAGTGAGGGGAACTGGATGAACCGGGACAAGCTGACGCGGCTGTTCGCTTTTCTGGCCATGACGCTGGCCGGGTTCTACCTTCTGTTGTCCCTATGGGCACAGCCGGATTTTCCTCTGCCCTCCTTCCAGGTGCCAGTTGCAGTGGATGGGGAGCCGGTGACCCAGCCGGGTAAACCCATCGGGCCGGTCAACCCCAATACTGCGTCTCCGGAGGAGCTGGAAACTTTGCCGGGAATTGGCCCTGTTCTGGCCCGGCGGATTGTAGATGCCCGGCAATCCATTCCCTTTACCGCCCCGGAGGATCTGCTCCAGGTGGAAGGGATCGGGGAAAAGACCTTGGAAAAAATCCTGCCCTATCTGGTTTTTTCCGAGGGGGAAGGGGCGTAGTTTGACGCAAGGGGAGACATCCCCTATAGATTTGGTACGCATGGACTCCTTATGGCATCAAAGGGAGCGGAGGACAGGGGTGTCTTCCGCTCCCTTTTTGTTTGTTATCGCAGGTAGCCTTTCAATCGGTCGATGCTCTGTTGTTCAAATTCCAATAGGTCTTTGCCCAGCCGCTGCACCTCTGGGTCGGATTCCCCACATTGTTTCAGCCGTTTTTCCAGGTCGATGATGCCCATGGTGCTGCCGTTGATCATCATTTCGGCCAGGTGGGAAGGGGAGGAATCCAGCATGGTGTTGGCGGCGATCCCCACCTGCATGGACAGCCTAGACAATGGGTTTGGCTCCTTGGGGGATAGTTCCATTTCCTGAAGGCGCTGGGAGGCGTCTTTGGCAAAGTTTTGGTACTGATCGCGGCAGGAGCGCAGCTCGCCTCCAAATTTCCCCTGGCTCGCCTTGGGGAGCAGGGCATCGGTAGAGTGGTATCCCGTTTTGGCATTTTTGTAAATTGCACTTAGTAATTCAGCGTCTTTATTCATCATTTATCCCCTCATTTCCATTTGTTTTTATGGTTAGCATACCGGGAATTGGGGCAGAATATCCGAGAAAAGGTCTGGTTCGGGAGGCAATTTGCACCAAAAGGGGATATAGTTTACCAATTCTATCCAAAAATTTTTTCACATCTGGAAGAAAACCGATAGAATGATAAAAAAGGATTTTTTTGTAGAAATACGGTTGACTTCGGCCTGTGCTTATAGTATAATAAACCATGTCGTCAGGAGAGGGAATCGAAGCTCCGGCGGCAAGGTGTTGGGGAGCATAGCTCAGCTGGGAGAGCATCTGCCTTACAAGCAGAGGGTCACAGGTTCGAGCCCTGTTGTTCCCACCAAAAATGGCCCGGTAGTTCAGTTGGTTAGAACGCTAGCCTGTCACGCTAGAGGTCGTGGGTTCGAACCCCATCCGGGTCGCCAAAATGCCTTTGTAGCTCAGTCGGTAGAGCAGAGGACTGAAAATCCTCGTGTCGTTGGTTCGATTCCGACCGAAGGCACCAAGCGCGGGTTTAGCTCATCTGGTAGAGCGCCACCTTGCCAAGGTGGAGGTAGCGAGTTCGAGCCTCGTAACCCGCTCCAACAAAAGGCTGGAAAAAAACCAGCCTTTTTTTCTTATCTTTTGGTTGTTTCCTCCGTTGTTTTAAAACGGTTGGAAAGCAAAAAGCTCTTTGGGGCAGCGGAGCGAGTTTGAGCCTTGTAACCCACTCCAAAGAGAAAAGTAGCGGTTTATAGGAATATAAAATTCCCTTCTTTCATATAGTGTTGATGTGATCCGCCACAGTACGGCGCCATAGCCAAGCGGTAAGGCAGAGGTCTGCAAAACCTTTATTCACCAGTTCGATTCTGGTTGGCGCCTCCACCATGTAAGGCCAGTGATCCGCTTGCCAGCGGGTCACTGGCCTTTTTGTATGTTAAAAACAAGGAGTATCGTATGACAAAATACAGTGAACTCGCCTTGTCGGCGGAAATACAGCAGGCTGTGGAAAAAATGGGTTTCACCCAACTGACCGAAGTGCAGGAAAAGGCGATCCCCGTTCTGTTAGAGGGCAAAGAAGTCATTGCCAAAGCCCCCACCGGCACCGGCAAAACTTGTGCCTTTGGCATCCCCATTATCGAAATGCTGAACCCGGAATCCAAACAGGAACCCCAGGCGTTGATCCTTTGCCCCACCCGGGAGCTCTGCCTCCAGATCCGGGATGTGATGCGGGATCTCACCGCCTTTCTTCCCCATATTCGCACTGTGGCGGTCTATGGAGGACAGCCTATCGCCGGCCAGATTGAGGCGCTGAAAAAATCGCCTCAGATTGTGGTTGCAACCCCCGGCCGCCTGCTGGATCATCTGAAGCGGAAAACCATCCAGCTTACCGGGGTCACTACTGCCATCCTGGATGAGGCGGATGAAATGCTGGACATGGGCTTCTTCAAGGAAGTCCGGCGTATTTTAGATGCCCTCCCCAAGGGGAAGCGACTTTCCATGTTTTCTGCCACCATCTCCCGGGAGGTGATGGACATCGGCTGGCTGTACCAGCGGGATCCAGTGGAGATCACTGTCCAGCCTGTGGAGGACAGCCGCCCTCAGATCACCCAATACAGCCTGCAGACCAACACCGGCCGCCAAAAGATTGAAGATTTGTGCCAGATCATCGCCCGCAATGGTTACCACAAGGTGTTGGTGTTCTGCAACACCAAATACGCTACTTCCAGCCTCTGTGACCAGCTGAACATCCGCAGGGTGCCGGCCATCTGCTTGAGCGGAGAACTCCAGCAGAGCGCCCGCAATAAGATCATGGCTCAATTCCGGGAACAAAAGGACTGTGTTCTCATCGCAACCGATGTGGCTGCCCGCGGCATCGACGTAGAAGATGTGGACGCTGTGGTCAACTATGACGTTCCCCAGAGCAACGAATACTACCTGCACCGCATCGGCCGCACTGGCCGTGCAAAAAAATCCGGCACCGCCTACATCTTCTATATGGAGGATGAAAAAAAGCGGCTGGATAATATCATCCACTTTACCCGGTCGGACATTCAGCCCATGACCCGGGAGTGGTAATGGCAACCGGCCTTTCGTGTAAGGCCGGTTTTTAATTTCACACTTTACTTGACAAAAGTGCCTGCAAGAGGTATGATAGGGAACAGAAAACGACCGTATCCATCTGGGAATCGCCATACAACGATACATGAGGAGGAACTGCAATGAACTATTTTCTCAATCGGGCTAAGGAACTGGAACAGGAATTGATTGCCATGCGCCGTGAGATCCACAGCTATGCGGAATTGGGTTTTGACCTGCCTAAAACAAATGCCTTCGTCACGGAAAAACTGCGCTCCTACGGCTACGAGCCCAAAACTGTGGGCAAAGCCGGTGTCACCTGCACTGTGGGCAAGGGGGGGAAAGTTCTCCTGCTGCGGGCAGATATGGACGCCCTGCCCATGCCCGAGGAATCTGGGATGCCTTATGCCGCCCAGAACGGCCACTGTCACTCCTGCGGCCACGACTGCCATACCGCTATGCTTTTGATCGCCGCCAAAATGCTTAAAGAGAAGGAAGAGGAACTAAAAGGTACGGTGAAATTTATGTTCCAGCCGGCGGAGGAGCTGCTGGCTGGGGCTGCTGCCATGGTGGAAGACGGTATCATGGAGAACCCCAAGGTGGATGTGGCCTTGGGACTGCACATTTCGGTTGGAATGGATGACACCCGCAGCGGCATCATCCGCTACATCTCCGGGGTGGCCAACAACTCCGGCGATGCCATCCGCATCTCCATTCAGGGTCATGGGGTTCATGGCTCTAAGGCCTATTTGGGCGTGGATGCCATCAACATCGCCGCCCACACCATCATCGCCCTCCAGGAGATCCTGGCGCTGGAAATTCCCAGCACCCAGCCGGCTGTGGTGCTGGTGGGCAAAATGGAGGGCGGTTCCAGCTGCAACAGTGTGGCAGATACCGCTTCCCTGGAGATCTCGGTCCGTACCAATTCGGTGGAGACCCGCAATTTCCTGAAGAAACGAATCAAAGAGATCGCCGAATCGGTGGCTGCCACCTACCGCGGAACCGCCACTGTAGAGCATATGTACGGTATGCCGCCCCTGGTGAACAACTCGGATTTTGCCCGGGAGATGGGCCGTTACGCAGCAGAGATGCTCCCCCAAGGCGACGTGGAGGAGATCGGGCCCAGCGGCGGCGGGGAGGACTTCGCTGTGGTGGCCGAGAGGGTTCCCGGGGCCATGATTTACCTGGGTGTCGGCAGCACGGAAGAGGGCTATTGCCATCCCTGCCACGATCCCAAGATGAAAGTCAATGAGGAGGCCCTTTATGTGGGAAGCGCCACCTATGCCCAGTGCGCTGTCCGGTATCTGGAAGAAAACTGCTAGGCTTTCCATTGGCTGCCAAATTTTCCACATCCTTTGTCTTATACCGAGTACAGGAATTCTATCACCGAAGAATAGCAGCATACCCTCTGGCAAATCTTCCATTGAAAAAAGCGGAGGAAACTGGTATAATACTAACGTGTCAGCTGAGGGAAACCCAATGGATGGCTGAACCGTGAAAATCCATTACTGGAGGAGCAACACCATGGAATNCGCGGGTTTAGCTCATCTGGTAGAGCGCCACCTTGCCAAGGTGGAGGTAGCGAGTTCGAGCCTCGTAACCCGCTCCAACAAAAGGCTGGAAAAAAACCAGCCTTTTTTTCTTATCTTTTGGTTGTTTCCTCCGTTGTTTTAAAACGGTTGGAAAGCAAAAAGCTCTTTGGGGCAGCGGAGCGAGTTTGAGCCTTGTAACCCACTCCAAAGAGAAAAGTAGCGGTTTATAGGAATATAAAATTCCCTTCTTTCATATAGTGTTGATGTGATCCGCCACAGTACGGCGCCATAGCCAAGCGGTAAGGCAGAGGTCTGCAAAACCTTTATTCACCAGTTCGATTCTGGTTGGCGCCTCCACCATGTAAGGCCAGTGATCCGCTTGCCAGCGGGTCACTGGCCTTTTTGTATGTTAAAAACAAGGAGTATCGTATGACAAAATACAGTGAACTCGCCTTGTCGGCGGAAATACAGCAGGCTGTGGAAAAAATGGGTTTCACCCAACTGACCGAAGTGCAGGAAAAGGCGATCCCCGTTCTGTTAGAGGGCAAAGAAGTCATTGCCAAAGCCCCCACCGGCACCGGCAAAACTTGTGCCTTTGGCATCCCCATTATCGAAATGCTGAACCCGGAATCCAAACAGGAACCCCAGGCGTTGATCCTTTGCCCCACCCGGGAGCTCTGCCTCCAGATCCGGGATGTGATGCGGGATCTCACCGCCTTTCTTCCCCATATTCGCACTGTGGCGGTCTATGGAGGACAGCCTATCGCCGGCCAGATTGAGGCGCTGAAAAAATCGCCTCAGATTGTGGTTGCAACCCCCGGCCGCCTGCTGGATCATCTGAAGCGGAAAACCATCCAGCTTACCGGGGTCACTACTGCCATCCTGGATGAGGCGGATGAAATGCTGGACATGGGCTTCTTCAAGGAAGTCCGGCGTATTTTAGATGCCCTCCCCAAGGGGAAGCGACTTTCCATGTTTTCTGCCACCATCTCCCGGGAGGTGATGGACATCGGCTGGCTGTACCAGCGGGATCCAGTGGAGATCACTGTCCAGCCTGTGGAGGACAGCCGCCCTCAGATCACCCAATACAGCCTGCAGACCAACACCGGCCGCCAAAAGATTGAAGATTTGTGCCAGATCATCGCCCGCAATGGTTACCACAAGGTGTTGGTGTTCTGCAACACCAAATACGCTACTTCCAGCCTCTGTGACCAGCTGAACATCCGCAGGGTGCCGGCCATCTGCTTGAGCGGAGAACTCCAGCAGAGCGCCCGCAATAAGATCATGGCTCAATTCCGGGAACAAAAGGACTGTGTTCTCATCGCAACCGATGTGGCTGCCCGCGGCATCGACGTAGAAGATGTGGACGCTGTGGTCAACTATGACGTTCCCCAGAGCAACGAATACTACCTGCACCGCATCGGCCGCACTGGCCGTGCAAAAAAATCCGGCACCGCCTACATCTTCTATATGGAGGATGAAAAAAAGCGGCTGGATAATATCATCCACTTTACCCGGTCGGACATTCAGCCCATGACCCGGGAGTGGTAATGGCAACCGGCCTTTCGTGTAAGGCCGGTTTTTAATTTCACACTTTACTTGACAAAAGTGCCTGCAAGAGGTATGATAGGGAACAGAAAACGACCGTATCCATCTGGGAATCGCCATACAACGATACATGAGGAGGAACTGCAATGAACTATTTTCTCAATCGGGCTAAGGAACTGGAACAGGAATTGATTGCCATGCGCCGTGAGATCCACAGCTATGCGGAATTGGGTTTTGACCTGCCTAAAACAAATGCCTTCGTCACGGAAAAACTGCGCTCCTACGGCTACGAGCCCAAAACTGTGGGCAAAGCCGGTGTCACCTGCACTGTGGGCAAGGGGGGGAAAGTTCTCCTGCTGCGGGCAGATATGGACGCCCTGCCCATGCCCGAGGAATCTGGGATGCCTTATGCCGCCCAGAACGGCCACTGTCACTCCTGCGGCCACGACTGCCATACCGCTATGCTTTTGATCGCCGCCAAAATGCTTAAAGAGAAGGAAGAGGAACTAAAAGGTACGGTGAAATTTATGTTCCAGCCGGCGGAGGAGCTGCTGGCTGGGGCTGCTGCCATGGTGGAAGACGGTATCATGGAGAACCCCAAGGTGGATGTGGCCTTGGGACTGCACATTTCGGTTGGAATGGATGACACCCGCAGCGGCATCATCCGCTACATCTCCGGGGTGGCCAACAACTCCGGCGATGCCATCCGCATCTCCATTCAGGGTCATGGGGTTCATGGCTCTAAGGCCTATTTGGGCGTGGATGCCATCAACATCGCCGCCCACACCATCATCGCCCTCCAGGAGATCCTGGCGCTGGAAATTCCCAGCACCCAGCCGGCTGTGGTGCTGGTGGGCAAAATGGAGGGCGGTTCCAGCTGCAACAGTGTGGCAGATACCGCTTCCCTGGAGATCTCGGTCCGTACCAATTCGGTGGAGACCCGCAATTTCCTGAAGAAACGAATCAAAGAGATCGCCGAATCGGTGGCTGCCACCTACCGCGGAACCGCCACTGTAGAGCATATGTACGGTATGCCGCCCCTGGTGAACAACTCGGATTTTGCCCGGGAGATGGGCCGTTACGCAGCAGAGATGCTCCCCCAAGGCGACGTGGAGGAGATCGGGCCCAGCGGCGGCGGGGAGGACTTCGCTGTGGTGGCCGAGAGGGTTCCCGGGGCCATGATTTACCTGGGTGTCGGCAGCACGGAAGAGGGCTATTGCCATCCCTGCCACGATCCCAAGATGAAAGTCAATGAGGAGGCCCTTTATGTGGGAAGCGCCACCTATGCCCAGTGCGCTGTCCGGTATCTGGAAGAAAACTGCTAGGCTTTCCATTGGCTGCCAAATTTTCCACATCCTTTGTCTTATACCGAGTACAGGAATTCTATCACCGAAGAATAGCAGCATACCCTCTGGCAAATCTTCCATTGAAAAAAGCGGAGGAAACTGGTATAATACTAACGTGTCAGCTGAGGGAAACCCAATGGATGGCTGAACCGTGAAAATCCATTACTGGAGGAGCAACACCATGGAATTAAATAAAAAAAGACTGCTTGATACCCTGTGCGAAATGATCCGCATTGACAGCGTCTCCCTGCACGAAAAGGAGATGGCCGACTGGATCGAAACATATTTTAAAAACCGTGGCTTTGACGTTTACCGGGATGAAGCCGGCAAAAACTTTGGAAGCAACGGCGGCAACCTTTTGATCCATGTGCCCGGCACCATGGAGGGCGAAGCCCTGTGCTTCAACGCTCACATCGACACCGTATCCCCCGGCAACGGCATTGAGCCGGTTGTAGACGGGGAATTCCTGGTCAGCAAAGGGGACACCATCCTGGCCGCTGATGACAAGTCCGGCATCGCCGCTATTCTGGAGGCTTATGAGTATATCCGGGAGAACAACATCCCCCACCGGGAGATGTACTTCCTCTTCACCATCTGCGAAGAGCAGAATATGATGGGTTCCAAGAACTTCGACGTCTCCAAGCTGCCCTGCAAGAACATGGTTTCCATCGACGGAGCGGGCAAGCCTGGCGTTATCGTCACTGCGGCCCCTGCCAAAGACGGCATTGTCGCCACCTTTAAGGGCAAAAAAGCCCACGCTGGCATCGAGCCGGAAAAAGGCATCAACGCCATCACCATGGCTTCCAAGGCCATCGCTAAGATGACTTTGGGCCGCATCGATGCGGAGACCACTGCCAACATCGGCCGCATCGAGGGCGGCGGGCAGACCAATGTGGTCACCGATGAGGTGTTCTTCACTGCGGAAGTGCGCTCCCACAGCATGGAGAAGCTGAAAAACCAGGTGGAGTCGATGAAAAAAGCCTGTGAAGAGGCTGCCGCCGAGATGGGCGGCCAGGTAGATTTTGCCGTCAGCCACGATTACCCCTGCTTTGTGCTGAGCCAGGAATCCTTTGCTTTTAAGGCTTGTATGGCCGCCTATGAAAAAGAGGGCATCCCCACCTCCACCCTTATCGGCGGGGGCGGCGGCGACTGCAACATCTTCGCCGGTTCCGGTATCACCTGCGCCTGCATCGCCAGCGGTATGTACGACGTCCATTCCTCCAATGAGCGTCTGAACTTGGAGGAGTTCTATACCACCACCCGGGTGGTCTACACCATGATGACTGAAAAATTCTAACAGTATCCATCCCTATTGGAGCAGCCGGGCCTTCGGGCTCGGCTGTTTTCCAAAGCGGATATGGAGGTATGCTTTTGAACCGGAAAAAATCACTGTTCTCTCAAGGGTTAGGGCTGTTTGGAGTGAGCTTGTTCGGGGTGTTTTTCGCCGCCATTATCGTCTTTTCACTGGGCCTCCTCTGGCAGGGAAGAACCAGCCAGATGGTTGTCCAGACAGCGGCGCTCCTCTCCTTCTGCATGGTGGTATATCACAGCGCATGGGCTATGGGGGAGGAGGAGGGCCGCCTTTCCCGGCTGGAAAAACGGCCGGTCCGGAGCCATCGCGGGGTGCCGGTGGGCCTTGTTGCCGCTGTCCCGTATTTTGCCTCTGGGCTGATCCTGATCCTCTCTAAGGCGGGAGCCATCCCCGATGTGGCCTTCCTCTATAAACTCTTTACCCCCCAGCACGTCTTTTTTATCAACTGGGTGATGCCCTCCGGCTACGCTGCCAACGCCTCTTGGGGTGCTGTCGCCCTGGTGATTGGGTTTCACCTATGCCTGCCTGTCACTGCCTGGCTGGGGTATCTGCTGGGCACCAAAGAAATCCTCCTCCTTTACCGGCTGGTGTTCCGCAGTCCAAAAAGGTAGCATAATCCCCGCCCGGCGGCGCATACCTTCGTGGTGGGAGTGATGGCATTGAAGAAAAAATATTGGTTGGCTGTCCTTGTGCTGTGTGTGGTCACATTTGCCGCAGCAGGGGGTATGGTCTTTCGGATTCACAGAACCTGCCCGGTGATGCTCACTGCGGGGAACCGGCCCCGGATCATTATCGACGCCGGGCACGGCGGGATGGACGGCGGCGCGGTTGGGTACAACAACATTGTGGAGAAAGACATCAACTTGGCCATTGCTGAAGATCTGCGGGACTTGTTTGTGATCAGCGGGTTTGACGTGGTGATGACCCGGGACAGCGACTGTTCTATCCACGACGACGGGATCACCGGGGTGAAGAACCAAAAGACCTCGGATATGCGCAACCGCCTAAAAATTATGGAGCAAAATAGGGATGCCATCTTTTTGAGCATTCACCAAAACAAATTCACCGACCCCAAGTATAGCGGCGCCCAGATGTTTTACAGCCCTAATCTCCCGGAAAGTGAGGAACTGGCCGCTATCATGCAGCGCCATTTCCGGGAGATGCTCCAACCGGAGAACACCCGGGAGCGCAAACGGTCCGGCCGGGAACTGTTCCTCCTCTACAAGGCCCAAACCCCGGCGGTATTGGTGGAGTGCGGCTTCCTCTCCAATCCCCAGGAGGCCACCAATTTGATTGATCCGGAATACCAGGAAAAGGTGGCCTTTGTCATCTATTCTTCGGTGATGGAATTCCTGTACTCGGTATAAGACAAAGGATGTGGAAAATTTGGCAGCCAAAATCAAAACAAACTATGTGTGCTCTGCTTGTGGGTACGAAGCCCCCAAATGGTACGGCAAATGCCCGGAGTGCGGCGCTTGGAATACTTTTGAGGAACAGGTGAAATCGGTTCCCCTCAGCAGCAAAATGCCCCCGAAGGAACATGTGAAGTCTGCGGTGGTTTCCCAGCTCCACGAGATTTCATCCGATGAGCGGCAGCGGTACAAAACCGGCTTAAAGGAGTTGGACCGGGTGCTGGGCGGTGGCGTTTTCCCCGGGTCGGTGATCCTGCTCAGCGGCGACCCTGGCATCGGCAAATCCACCATCCTGCTGCAGATTTGCCAGTTTCTATGTCAAAACCTAAAAATCCTATATGTATCCGGCGAGGAGAGCGCCCGCCAGGTCAAGCTGCGGGCTGTGCGGCTGGGGGTGGACAGCGACAACCTGTACATCTCCTCCATCACCGACATCGCCCAGGTGGTGCAGACCATTGAGCAGCTTTCCCCCGACCTGGTGATGGTGGATTCCATCCAAACCATGAACCTCTCCACTATCCAGTCCTCTTCGGGCAGTGTGACCCAGGTGCGGGAATGCACCCAGCAGTTGATTTATGTGGCCAAGGCCAATGACATCCCCATATTTGTAGTCGGCCACGTCAATAAGGACGGCGCTATCGCCGGTCCCAAAGTGTTGGAGCACATGGTGGACTCTGTCCTCTATTTCGAAGGGGAGCGCAACCTTTCCTACCGGATTTTGCGGGCGGTGAAGAACCGCTACGGCTCCACCAACGAGATCGGTGTCTTTGAAATGACTGAAAGCGGCCTGGAAGAGGTACAGAACCCCTCTATGATGTTGCTCTCCGGCCGGCCGACCAACGTCTCCGGTACCTGCGTCGCCTGTGTCATCGAGGGGAGCCGTCCTATTATGGCAGAGGTTCAGGCCCTGGTGACCAAAACCGCATTCGGCAATCCCCGCCGGACTTCCACCGGGTTTGATTTCAACCGCACAGCGTTGATTTTGGCGGTATTGGAAAAGCGGGGCGGCTACTTCTTTGGCAACCTGGACGCTTACATCAACGTGGTGGGTGGTCTGCGGCTGGACGAGCCCGCGGCAGATCTGCCGGTGGCCTTGGCCCTTGTCTCCAACCTGACCGACCGGGTCATTGCGGAAGATGTAGTCGCCTTTGGCGAAGTGGGCTTGGCTGGGGAGATTCGGGCCGTCAGCCGGGTGCAATCCCGGGTCAACGAGGCTTACCGGCTGGGGTTCCACAAGATCATTCTGCCCCGTGCGTCGATGAAGCAGCTGAAAACCGACGACCTGCCGACGGATTTAGAGCTAATCGGGGTCAGCAGCCTCGCCCAAGCCTGTGCGGCCCTCAAAGGATGACCGGTCGTCCTCCACCCGGGAAAAATAAGCGCATTCCTCATCCGCACTGGTACCCAGCGGGGTGATTTGATCCAAACTGCAATAGCCGTCCCGTTGGTGGCGGCAGTGTTTTGCGCACGGAATCCAACTCATTCTACTCACCTCATAGTGGTTAGTGTGCGGCTGGATTCCGCAATTATTCCAAGGAAATCCTACAGTATATTCCCCCCCATGCGAGAGAGAATAACAAAAGTGACAAGCTTTGGTTATTTACTTTGGTATGGGGGTTTTTTTGATGCGGATGAAGTTGTTTCTCACCCTGTTTACCGTGGGGGTGATCCTGTTGGCGGGGTGTTTGCCCCAGCTTTTTTTGTCCTCCCTCTGCTCAGTGCAGTACATTCGCCCAGTGGAACAGCCTTACAGCAGGCGCTTGAGCTGTGAAGGGGTGGTGCGGGCTCAAAAGTCAGCGGAAGTTTACCTGGACACCCCGGTGATCCCCATGGAAGTCCCTGTCTCAGTGGGGGATTGGGTTGGGGAGGGGGATTCTCTGGCGGTGATCGATGTCTCCCTCACCCAGACTGTGCTTGCCCACAGCGGTGCTGTGGCGGTGGAGAAAGAAGCAAAAAGCGGCCTTTCCCAGCAGTTGGAAGATTTATATGCCTTGGCGGAAAGTTATCAGATCGGCCGGGATCAGGTGGATGCCCTCGCCCAGGGCTACACCTCTGGCTACCAGCAGTCCCCCTCGGTTGAGGTAGGCTATATCCCCAGCGCCATTGCGTCCCCTATCCAAGGGATTGTGGCCAAGGTCAACCTTCAAGAGAATATCCTTTCCGGGAAAGGGCAGATGGCATTTTCCGTTGTGGACCCCAGCGGATACCAGGTGGTAATCTCCATCCCCCAGTCCCAGGCGGATGATGTCTACGAGGGCTGCCAGGCAGTCATCCGCTGCAATGGACAGACCAAAGAATACAACGGGACCTTAACCAAACTCTATCCCACGGCGGAGAACAGCGGGGCAGGGGAGGCGACCGTCACAGCAGAAGTCCTCATTGAAGATGGGGACTCCTCCCTGCGGGATGGGTACGCCGCCAAAGTGGACCTTCTTTTGGAGGAGGAGCGCCAGGTGGTGATGGTCCCCTTTGAATCGGTGCGCCAAGACCGGGAAAATATTGAGTATGTTTATGTGTTTGAAGGGGGGAAAGCCATCCGGCGGGATATTGAAACCGGGGTGGAGACAGCGGAGGGTGTAGAAGTCCTTGCGGGGCTAGCTCCCGGGGAAATTGTCCTCTTTGACCCGGATGAGCCGGCGGTCTCCCACAACTTTGTCTATTTAAGGGGGGAAGCAAATGCTGATGCTGATTGATAGCGTGCGCTGCGGCCTGCGCAACCTGGGGAGGAAGCGCTTCCGCAGCGTACTGACCATCCTGGGGATCTCCATCGGAGTGGCGTCGGTGGTTTTAACTGCATCCATTGGGGAAATTGGCCGCTCCCAGATCAACATGGAGATTGAAAAGATGGGGGTCGGCTCTATCTTAATCAGTGTGGACGGGATGCGCCATCCCTCCGCCGCCCTGCGGGAAGAGGATCTTCCCAGATTGCAAGAGCTCCCCTCGGTGGAGAGCACCCTCCCAGTGCTGATGAAATACACCGATGTCTACATGCGGGGCCTGGTCTCCAAATGTGTGGCCTGGGGCGTAGGGGATGGAGCAGAGGAAACCGTCTCCATGGTGCCCATCTACGGCCGGCTGTTTGATCAAGCGGATATGGACAAGCAGAACAAAGTCTGTATTGTAGACCAAAACTTAGCTGAAGCCTTTTACCACCGTTCCAATATTGTGGGGAAAACCATCGAGGTACAATACGACAACAAAACCGAATCCTATGAGATTGTAGGGGTCGTGGAGTCCGGAGGGAACCTGATGCAAAACATGTTGGGGGAGTATGTGCCATCCTTCCTATACCTTCCATATACCACTATGCAAAGCGCGTCTGGCCAGGACCACTTTGACCGAATCGCTGTCCGGGCGGCGGAAGGGGAAGACCCGGATCGGGTGGGGGAGGAGATTATCACCCAGCTCTGCCAGACATCCGGCCGATCCGAAAGCATGTGCACTGTGGAGAACATGGCAAAACAGAAGGAAGGGCTCAACCGGATTATGGATTTGGTCACCTTAGTTCTCTCCGCAATTGCGGCGATTTCCCTGGTGGTAGCGGGCCTTGGCATCATGACGATGATGCTGACCTCAGTCAATGAGCGCACCAAAGAAATCGGGATCAAAAAATCCATCGGCGCCAGCGAAGGGATCATCCTGCTGGAATTCCTCATCGAGGCGTTTACCTTGTCTCTGGTGGGAAGCATAATCGGGGCCGGTGTAGGCCTTGGCATTGTGCTCATCTGCTGTGCCATTGGGGGGATTCCTATGGCAATCAATTGGACCCTAACCTGGGCGGTCATTGGTTTTACAGTGCTGCTTGGGGTTCTATTCGGCGTATACCCAGCGGCAATTGCCGCAAAGCTTCGGCCGGTGGATGCCCTGCGGTTTGAATAGAGAATGAAAGGATGGGATGTATCCCATCCTTTTGTGTATATCCAGAGCGAACTCCAACGACGACCCACCAGAAATATCTGCCCGTTTTATTGGAGAGAATGGACTTGCGGAAAGAGGCTGCCTGTGGTAAAATAAAGGGGCGGACAACTTCGCAAAATAAAGATTTAACGAAATTAAGGGGAGCGCAATTTTCGATGTGATTCTAAAACTTAAACTTAGCGGTCTGGGATTACCATAAGGCTTTAGGCGGTGTTGGAATTATCAATCATTTCACTCCTTATCATAGAAATTGGATGATACCCAATCATCTTTTCAGGTAAGTTCCATGTACGCTGTATCGTCGCCAATCTGATCGCATCGGATGCAAACATCATCGTCAGCTGACTTTTAGGAATCATGGAGGGTTTCACATGTCCATTCAAGAATATCAAGATGCACCGGATTTTCTGCGGGATTTTTTATTTTATCTATTAACCATCAAAGGGCGGTCGCCCAAAACCGTAGAAGCTTATTACATAGACCTGCGGATGTTCTTCCGGTTTTTGCTGCAATACAAGCATATGGCCCCGGCCGATCAACCGATCCATGAAATTTCAATTGATTCCATTTCATTAGATTTTGTTAAAAATATAACATTATCAGATGCTTATGCCTTTTTAAATTACACCCTGACCGAGGCCGATAACAACGCCAAAACAAGGGCGCGCAAAGTTTCCAGCCTGCGCTCTTTTTTCCGGTATATGACCGCCAAATCCCACCTGTTGGAAAAAAATCCTGTGCAGGAGCTGGAAGTTCCTTCTGTAAAGAAATCCCTTCCCCGGTATCTAACCTTAGAGGAAAGCCTGGAGCTCCTCAGCAGTGTGGAGGTGAAAGATTTTGAATCCGCTCGGGATTACTGTATGATCACCCTGTTTCTAAACTGTGGGATGCGTCTTTCTGAACTGGTGGGCATCAACCTCTCCGACATGAAAGAAGAAACACTAACCATCACCGGCAAAGGCAACAAAGAACGGGTGGTTTATCTCAACGACGCCTGCCGGGCCGCGATTAAAACCTACCTGGCTGTTCGGCCAGTGGATGGGGTGAAAGACAAGGACGCACTGTTCCTCTCCAGCCGGAAAAGCCGGATCTCTGGCCGGCGGGTGGAGCAGATTGTGGAGAAAGCCTTACAGTCGGCCGGGCTCTCCGCCAAAGGGTATTCCCCTCATAAGCTGCGGCACACAGCGGCGACGCTGATGTATCAGCACGGTGGAGTCGATATCCGGGCACTGAAAGAGGTCTTGGGGCATGAAAACATCGCCACTACTGAGATCTACACCCATGTATCCAGCGCACAGGTGGAAAATGCCATCAAGAGCTCTCCCCTTTCCCAGGTGAAAAAAGACACAAAAAAAGCGCCACAAGGCGCTTAGTGGGAAGAATCCCGGAAGATGGAATCTTCCCTTTTTTGTTGGGAAGCATAGGGCAGGATCAGGAATTTTTCCACAATGGGATAGCTGTTGAAGGACGCCACTAGGGAGAGAAATGCCGGCAAGATGGTCACCACAAAAAATGCCGAGTAAGGGTAAAAGTACAGGCAGGCCAACAGCAGATTCCCCACAAGGAACAGAGTAATCAGGTTGGTTCGCAGTGCCACTAACGACAAAATAAAGGCGTTTTTCAAGATATCCCAGAGGGGCAAATCGAGGGTCACAATCATCAAAGGTGCATAAAAATTCACAATAATGAGGACCCCGATCACTGCCCAACAAAGGTATAACGGGATTTGAAATAGCGGGTTATGTGCTGTGTACGGAAGGCATAGGGTAATCACCACCCCGACTATGCCAAGCGAGCCGCAGAAAAAGAGCCCATAGATAAACCCCTGTTTCCAGTTTTTGCGAAACGTTCCCCAATAATCCGAGACCAAAAATAGTGGCTTGCCGATGGCAAAATTGCGGGTGACATAGGCCATAGCACAAAGGGCCGGCCCAATGGTCAC
Organism: Merdimmobilis hominis; assembly: GCF_900104615.1. Classification (GTDB taxonomy): domain Bacteria; phylum Bacillota; class Clostridia; order Oscillospirales; family Ruminococcaceae; genus Merdimmobilis; species Merdimmobilis hominis. Next base: position 83,619 of record NZ_LT629939.1, read on the forward strand.
CACTGGAATACAGCTGAGTAAAAAGAGAAGATTCAAACCAATCAACTTCCAAAATTTGTGAAAGAAAACCTCGATAAAGACAAAAAAACGCCTTTTTTCCAGAGGTTCCCTAGGGGAGGACAAAGAATTCCCCAAGAGACCATCTCCTTCCTGATTTTAAAACATCCCCTGACATTATAGTGCAAAATAACTAGAAAACATTTGAAATAGCAGGCTTTCTAAGGCGGAAGTACCAGCTAAACAAGCTGTAAAGATAATATACTTTACACAGTAATCTCCCACAGAAGTACCTTCGCTAGGCATTTGTAGGGGATTGATCACCTGAAAAAACATGCAGCTGAGCCCCAAAGACTCCTTACAACAGAACAGGAGAACCAAGGTTGAAAGAATAGTCCCCGGCAGCAGCAGAACAATCAGATACCCCATGGCAGAACTGCCGTAAATGCTTAGCATCGTGGAGGCGGACAGCCCAAATCCCAACCCTTTAAAGAAGGGTACCAGAGCAATCAGCGGCTGAGAGATGGCACAAAACCCGCAGAAAAACAAGAGTGCCGCCGGCCAAAAAGAAGAAAAAAATGTGCTCAAAAATGTTTGGCGCATCTCCTGCCCTTCCCGTCGGGAGACAAACCCGTTGAGGAGGATCAGCAGTTGATCCAAGGTTTCCCCCTGGAAACTGCCAATAAAGGATGTCCCAATCCAGACACCAAAAATGAATAAAAATCCAAACAATAAAATCAACCAATTCTCCCGGATAAAAAATAGGAAATACCGCTTGTAATAGCCAGCCTTGCGCCGTTTCCCATCCAGGCCAAAACTGCGTGTCCGATTCATTTCGCATCCCACCTCACTGTTTTTATCCAATCCTATGCGGGTGAGATGAAAAATAGACTAGCCTTTGCAAAAAGCGGACGCCCCAAAAGGCGTCCGCTTTTCCAATTATCCCTTGAAAGCCTTGTAGGTTTTATTTGCGCCGACTGCGGGTATTGACGCCCAAAATTCCACCCACCCCACCGCACAGCGGAATGACTGCCAGGCGGATCAGGCCGGCGGTACCAAAGCCTTCCCCACCCACGCCAAAGAAGGCGAGGACACAGAAGAGGACCGCTCCACAGCAGATGCCCAAGAGGAGTCCCTTCTCCCGGACGATCTTGGCGGAGCAAAAACCGCCGCAAAATGCGCCCAGAGCTACGGCAAAGACCGCCAGCGGTTCCACCAGCGATTGGGGCAGGTCTTTGATGGACATGGCCAGGGCCAGGGCCATCAAAATCACCGCACAGACGGCGGCACCAACGCCGCAGCCGACCAATAAAGGCCGCACAAATTTCAAATAGCCGACCGGCTCATTTTTCGGTTTGTTTTTCGCTCGTTTCAACCCAACCCCTCCTTTATTCCAGTTACAGGATATTCAAAGGGGTCACGCTTTATTCTGCGGCACAGCCTATTTTGCGCTGTTGTTCTGTTGGACAGCCCAACGGGTGATGCGGATCTTGCTGCGGTCGCTGCCGGTCTCGATGACGATGGTCTCATCTTTGATATTGACCACCCGGCCGATGATGCCGCCGATGGTGACAATCTCATCCCCGACCTCCAGTTTGGAACGCATCAGCTGAATCTCTTTCTCCTTCTTTTTCTGGGGACGGATCATGAAGAAGTACAGGATGGCGAACATGGCGGCAATCATCGCGAACTGGGTGAACATCGCCATGGAAGCATTGGTCGGGGTTTGCAGCATAATTTGTGTCATGGTTGTTTTGCACCTCCAAAAAATATACAAATAATATTATACAATGCGGGGCGGAAGATTGCAACGCTGTTTACAAAATTAAGGAATTGCTCACAACTCCCCTGCTAGATGCGCTTACTCAAAATAGGAAGCCAATGGGCACGGAAATCCCCATAACAGCCCTCGTCCAAGGCGGCGCGGATCTTCTCCATCAAGGTGTTGTAGAAATACAGGTTATGCATCACCGCCAAGCGCATCCCCAGCATCTCGTTTGCTTTGATTAGATGGCGGATATAAGCCCGGCTGTGGTTCCGGCAGACCGGGCAGTCACACTGGAGATCCAGAGGCCGGTCATCCAGTTCATATTTGGCGTTGTGGATGTTGATGATTCCATCCCAGGTAAAGAGGTGGCCGTGGCGGGCATTGCGGCTGGGCATAACACAGTCGAACAGATCCACTCCTCGCCACACCCCCTCAATGATGTTGGCCGGTGTGCCAACCCCCATCAAATACCGGGGCTTGTCTTTGGGCATGTAAGGTTCTATCACCTCGATGATGTGGTACATCTCTTCCGCTGTCTCGCCAACTGCCAGCCCTCCAATGGCGTAGCCATCCAGGTCCAACTTGGCGATCTCCTGCATGTGCCAGATCCGCAGGTCATCAAAGGTGGAACCCTGGTTGATGCCAAAGAGCATCTGATTGCGGTTGATGGTATCCGGCAAACTGTTAAGCCGCTCCATTTCCGCTTTGCAGCGGACTAGCCAGCGGACGGTGCGCTCAATGGAGCGCTTGGTGTACTCCCGGGTGGAGGGATTTTCGATGCACTCGTCAAAGGCCATGGCGATGGTGGAGCCCAGGTTGGACTGGATGCGCATGCTCTCCTCCGGTCCCATGAAGATCTTTTTTCCGTCCACGTGGGATTGGAAATACACCCCTTCTTCCTTAATCGTGCGCAGTTTTGCCAGGGAAAAAACCTGGAACCCACCGCTGTCGGTGAGGATGGGGCGCTGCCAGCCCATGAATTTGTGCAGGCCGCCCAACTGCCGGATTTTGTCATCCCCCGGCCGGATGTGGAGGTGATAGGTATTGCACAGCTCCACTTGGCATTTCAGGTCAACTAGGTCGTAGGAGGAGATACCTCCCTTGATGGCAGCAGCGGTGCCCACATTCATAAACGCTGGGGTTTGTACCGTTCCGTGGACGGTGGTAAACTCCCCGCGGCGGGCGGCGCCCTCTTGTTTCAGAAGTTGATACATAATGGAAATTCGTCCTTTCAGCACGCCCCTAAAGGCGGTTGATGGGTGTTTATTTGGCGGTGTCGGCGATGAACATAGCGTCGCCAAAGCTGTAGAACCGGTATTTTTCCCGGACCGCGACCTCATAGGCATGGAGGATGCTTTCCCGGCCGGCCAAAGCGGAGACCAACATGATCAGGGTGCTTTCCGGCAGGTGGAAGTTGGTGATCAGCCCATCCAGCACCTTAAACTGGTATCCGGGGTAGATGAAGATGCTGGTGTCGTCCTCACACTCCTCGATGCGGCCCAGTTTGGTGGCCACCGACTCCACCGTGCGGCAGCTGGTGGTCCCCACACAGATGACCCGTCCGCCAGCTGCCTTGGTTTCATTGATCATAGCAGCGGTGTCCGCCGGCATCCAGTAGTGTTCCGAGTGCATCTTGTGGTCGGTGATTTCCTCGGTTTTTACCGGCCGAAAGGTGCCAAGGCCCACATGGAGGGTGACGAACCCGATCTTCACCCCTTTTTCCCGAAGCTTGTCCAGCAGTTCCGGGGTAAAGTGGAGCCCGGCAGTGGGGGCGGCAGCGGAGCCTACATCCTTGGAGTAGACCGTCTGGTACCGCTCCTTGTCCTCCAGCTCGTGGGTGATGTAGTGAGGCAGGGGCATCTGGCCAATCTGGTCCAGGACGTTATAAATATTCCCCTGGTAATAAAACTTGGCCAGGCGGTTGCCCTCTTCGGCCTCCCCGACGATCTCCGCTGTCAGCAGGCCGTCTCCAAAGACAAACCGCACCCCGTTTTTCGCTTTTTTGCCGGGCTTGACCATCACTTCCCAGACATCGTTACCTCGCTGGTTAAGGAGGAGGAATTCCATCTTTCCGCCGGTGCCTTCCCGATAGCCATACAGGCGGGCAGGCAGAACCCGGCTGTTGTTGAGCACCAGCATGTCCCCTTGGCGGAGGTAGTCCACAATGTCGTAAAAGTGCTTATGCTCCAAGGAGCCGGTGTTTTTATCCAGAACCAGCATTCGGGAATGGTCCCGAGGCTCAATGGGGGTCTGGGCGATGAGCTCTTCAGGCAGGTCGAAATTAAAATCCGATTTTTTCATGACAATTCCTTCATTCTATGGTTGTTGTCCCGCCAATTTGGACAGGAATTCCCTCATTTCTAAGGAATACCCGCAAATTGGCGCTCATATCCTTCAAGGTGAGCAGCTGCTTTGCAGCTAACCTCTATTATATTGCAAGATGCCCAGCGTTTCAACCAATAATTTGTAGCCGATGCCTGTTTTCAGGAAGGAGGGCGCTTATGAAATGCTTTCGCGTCGGGGTGGTTGGCGCCACCGGCATGGTGGGACAGCGGTTTGTCTCCCTGCTGGACGGCCATCCTTGGTTTCGCCTTGCCGCAGTGGCAGCTTCCCCAAAAAGCGCAGGGAAACTTTATGGGGAGGCAGTGAAAGGGCGGTGGGCTATGGCCAGGCCGATCCCCCAGAAAGCTGCGGGGATGACGGTGCTGGATGCCGTCGCAGACCGCCGGAAGATGGCCGGCCTGGTGGACTTCATCTTCTGCGCAGTGGATCTTGACAAAGCCTCCACCCGAGAACTGGAAGAGGACTACGCCCGGTTGGAGTGCCCGGTGATCTCCAACAACTCCGCCTGCCGGGCTCTGCCAGACGTCCCCATGGTCATCCCAGAGGTCAACCCCGGCCACCTGGCGGTAATTCCCAGCCAAAGGCGGCGGCTGCGCACCCGCCGGGGATTTATCGCAGTCAAGTCCAACTGTTCCATCCAAAGCTATGTGCCCGCCCTGCACCCTCTGTGGGAATTTGGAATCAACCGGGCGCTGGCCTGTACCTGCCAGGCGGTCTCCGGTGCGGGTAAGACGTTGGAGGGTTGGCCCCAGATGGCGGACAATGTGATCCCTTTCATCCCCGGGGAGGAGGAAAAAAGCGAACGGGAACCCTTAAAAATCTGGGGGAACCTGCTCCACGGGGAAATCCTCCCCCTCCCTTCCCCGTTCATCACCACCCAGTGCCTGCGGGTTCCGGTGAGCGACGGCCATCTGGCAGCGGTGTTTGTCTCCTTTGACCACAAGCCGGACCGGGAGGAAATCCTCGCCCGTTGGGAGGGGTTCCAGGGCCTGCCCCAGCAGCTGGGCCTGCCCAGCGCGCCCAAACAATTCCTGCGGTATTTTCCGGAGCTGGACCGGCCCCAGACCCGCCTGGACCGGGACTTGGAGAACGGCATGGCAGTTTCGCTGGGCCGGCTGCGGGAGGATTCCCAGTACGATTATAAATTTATCTGCCTCTCCCACAATACCCTGCGGGGCGCGGCAGGCGGCGGGATTCTCCTGGCGGAGCTGCTGGCCAGCCAGGGGTATCTCTCTTAACACAGCACAGGAGGAATCGCCTATGAAATCCATCCCCTTCTCCGGGGCGGCCACCGCCCTCATCACCCCCATGAACCCAGACAAAAGCTTGAATCTATCCGCTTTCCGCCTCTTGGTGGAGGAACAGGTATCCCACGGCATCGACGCATTGGTTGTGGCGGGAACCACCGGGGAATCCGCTACCCTCGCTCCTCGGGAATACGCTGACCTTCTCTCCACAGCTGTAGACGCTGCCGAGGGCCGGGTGCCCATCATCGCCGGGGCGGGAAGCAACGACACCGCCCATTCCCTGGAGATGATCTACATTGCCCAGGATATCGGGGCCGACGCCCTCTTACTGGTGACCCCCTACTACAATAAAACCACTCAGCTGGGGCTCATCCGCCATTTCAACACCTTGGCCGACCGGTCGAAACTCCCGGTGATTTTATATAATGTCCCCTCCCGCACCGGCCTTAACATCCAGCCTAAAACCTATCAAGAGCTTTGCAAACACCCCAACATCGTAGCGGTAAAGGAGGCAAGCGGGGACATCTCCCAGATCGCGGAGACCGCCTACCTCTGCGGGGATGACCTCATCCTCTACTCCGGCAACGACGACCAGGTGGTGCCCATCCTGTCCCTGGGGGGCAAAGGGGTTATTTCGGTTCTCTCCAACCTGATCCCCGGGGAGGTGCACCAGCTCTGCCAACGGTTTTTCGATGGGGATTTGATGGGGAGTCTCCAGCTCCAACTGGACTTCCTGCCCCTCATCCAAGCGCTGTTCTCTGAGGTGAACCCCATCCCAGTGAAGGCCGCTATGGAGCTCACCGGCCACGAGGCGGGACCCTGCCGGCTTCCATTGGTGGATGCCTCCCCTGAGACCCGGGAGCGCCTTTCCCGGGTACTTCTCAACCTGGGGCTGTTGTAGGAAAGGAGATGGCCGCATGAAACACCTGATTCTCTCCGGCTGTGCAGGCCGGATGGGCCGGATGCTGGAATCCCTCATTGAACAGCGGGACGACTGCCGCATCGCCGCAGGGGTAGACCCCGCCCCATACCATTCGGAGGAGTTCCCGGTGTATTCCAACTGGGAACGATGCCCGCCCAACGCCGACGGCATTTTGGATTTTTCCAGCCCGGCGGGCCTTTCTCCCATGCTGGAGTTCGCCACCGGCCATGGAATTCCTGTGGTGTTAGGCACCACAGGCCTCTCCCCTTCTCAGGTGGAGGAGGTCGCCTTAGCATCGAAAACCATCCCCATTTTCCGGGCGGCCAACTTCTCCCTCCCCGTGGCACTGATGGCCCATCTGGTGGAGGAGACTTCCCGGGCACTGGGGGCAGACTTTGATATAGAATTGCTGGAACTGCACCACCGGGGAAAGGCCGACGCCCCCAGCGGCACTGCAAAAGTGCTGATGGATGCAGCCAACGCCGGGCTTGGCGCCTCCCTTTCGCCGGTCTACGGCCGGGAGGGAGACTCCCAGCGGCAGCCGGGGGAAATCGGCGTCCACTCCCTGCGGGGCGGCAGCTTTGCGGGGGAACATACTGTTCTCTTCAGCGGGCAAGGGGAAGCACTCAGCATTCAGCACACCGCCCTTTCCCGGGAAATTTTTGCCCGTGGAGCCATCCGGGCCATGTTGTATCTGCAGGGCTGCCCAGCAGGCCTCTATGGAATGGAGAGCCTGCTACAGTTCTAGCAGTCCCGTGGATAAAAGGCGGGAGACTCCCCTTTTGATTCTAATTGAATATTTTTTTGCAGAAATTACCACTGCAATTCCGGTTCTCGGACGGGAATTCTAATCCTGAGGTGATTGTATGCCGAAGGACAGCCAACCCGATAAAAAAGAGGTCCGCCTGAAAAAATGCAATGGGCAGACCCCGCTGACCCGGGAGAACCAAAACCAGAATAAAAACGCAAAAAAACAGTCGATCAAACGCGGTGACGTGTAAAGGAGGGAATACCCATGGCAAAGGCAGGTATGCGCCGCCCAGATCCCAAGGAACCCCACGGGACAGAAAGCAACCACAAGACCCACATCCCGAAAAATGACGTCCCTCCGGTGCCGGAGATTCAGGGCAAGGCGAAAACCACAAAGGAAAAAGCCAAACCCATTACCGAGAAATAACCCTCGGTATCAGGAGCCCACGGCCCTTTAAAGCTCCCCTGTCTGTGAGAAAACCACAGGCTAGGGAGCTTTGCTTTTTGCAGTAAAATTAGCTATAATAGCGGTGGATACTCGCTTGGATTTCCTTTCCCGCCTCGCTGCGTGGGCGTTTTTTACAGCACAAGAAACAAGTACAGCATGGAAAGACATAGGTGACCATATGGACGTTACAGCAAAACAAATCCGAGGCTTCCGCCTGCGGGCCCATCACCTGGATCAAAAGCTCCCGGCCGGGGCGGTCGTCGAGGCGGCAGGTGCCTGTGGCATGCAGAACTCGCCCCCCGGCGCATGGGAAACCGCCATGATGAACCGTCTGGAAGGCTGTACTCTGCCCCGTTTATGGGACGCCCTATACCAGGAGAAAAGCCTGCTGCAAGCTTGGAGCTTCCGGGGCGCCCCTGTGGTGTTCCCCACTGGGCAAAGCGAGGTGTTCCTCACCCCGCTCATCGCCCAGAATGGGGAAGATCCCTGGGTGTACACTCTGGGCATCTCAGGGGCCCTTGACTACCTGGAAATGCCCTTTGACGACCTGTTGGGGCGGCTCAAAGAGGTCATTGGGTACCTGGATACCCACACCGTCAAAAGCAAAGAGGAGTTGGACCGCACCCTGGCTGGCCTTATAGAGCCGGGCCTCCCCCAGGAGAAACAGGCCCTTTGGCGGGCGCCTTCCATGTACGGCAGCCCGGGAAAACAGACCGTGGGAGGGGCCGTTGTCTCCTTCCTGCTGCGGCCCTGCTCTTTCTCCTCCCTTGTGGTGTTCGGCCGGCGGGAAGGCATTCACCCCACCTTTACCTCCTATCAAAACTGGGTTGGGCGCCCTCCTCTTCCCCTGCCGGATGGGGAAAAGGAGTTGGTTCGCAAATTCCTGCGCGCCTACGGCCCAGCCACCTTGAACTCCTTTGCCAGCTGGCTAGGTTGTTCCCAGAAGCAGGCTCGCCGCCTGTGGGATACCATCGCAGACGAACTGGCCCCGGTCTCGGCGGAGGGCAAGACCTGCTTTCTTTTAGCAACAGAGGAAAAAATATTGGCTTGTTCCCAGCCGGATGAGGACCAGCTCCTTCTTCTGGGGCCTCACGACCCCTACCTGGATATTCGGGACCGGGGCATCCTGTTGGAGGGTAAATCCCTGCAAAAAGAGGTCTGGAAAACCGTTGCCAACCCCGGCGTCATCCTCAAAGGGGGGCGGGTCGCCGGCATCTGGAGAACTAAGACGCTCAAAGACAAACTGGATGTCTCAATGGTGCTTTTTGAGCCGATGTCTTCACAAGAGCGGAAGAAATTGAATGCCCTTGCACAAGAGTACGCAGCTTTCCGCCAGATCAAACTGAGGAACTGCACCATCGAGGGCTGATGGCCAAGCGCTGCCGGCTTGAGCAGACGCTGCCATGCTGGACAAAGCTCCCCGGCGATTCGGTTGGTTTAATCCAATCCATCGCCAATAGCACCCTTTGGGGGCATTTCTCACAGGGGGAGATACCTGCCTTCGAGATGGATTCTTCTCATAAATGAGGGGGCATCCCTTCTGCCTTACACAAAAAAGGAGCGGGAATTCCCGCTCCTTTTCCCTTTGCTGGGTCAAAAATCAACCCAAAAGGACTTTATGGAACACCTTTTTACCCTTTTTTAGGATGACATGGCCCTTCTCAAACTGTCCCTTTTCCACCGCCGCAGCGATGTCAGTCACCTTCTCATCATCCACCGAGATACCGCCCTGCTGCACCAGCCGGCGGGCCTCCCCTTTGGAGGGGGCGAGGCCGGTTTTCACCAGCAGATCCAGCACACCAATTTTGCCGTCGGTAAGGTCCTCCTCGGCAATGGCAGTGGAGGGCATGTTTTCACTGCTACCGCCTCCGACGAACAGGGCTTTGGCCGCATCCAGGGCTTTTTTCGCCTCTTCTTCCCCGTGGACCATCTTGGTCAGCTCAAAGGCCAGCATCTCCTTGGCGGTATTGAGCTGGCTGCCCTCCCAATTTTCCATGGCCTCAATTTCCTCAATGGGGATGAAGGTCAGCAGTTTCATGCAGTTGATGACGTCGGCATCATCCACATTGCGCCAGTACTGGAAGAAGTCGTAGGGGGAGGTCTTGTTGGGGTCGAGCCACACAGCGCCGGACTGGGTTTTGCCCATCTTCTTGCCCTCGGAATTGAGCAGCAGGGTGATGGTCATGGCGCTGGCATCCTTGCCAAGCTTTTTGCGGATCAGCTCGGTGCCCGCCAGCATGTTGGACCACTGGTCATTGCCGCCGAACTGAAGGTTGCAGCCATATTTCTGGAACAGCGCATAGAAGTCATAGGCCTGCATGATCATGTAGTTGAATTCCAGGAAGGAGAGGCCCTTCTCCATCCGCTGCTTGTAGCACTCAGCCCGCAGCATGTTGTTGACCGAGAAGCAGGCGCCCACTTCACGCAGCAGCTCCACATAGTTCAATTCCATCAACCAATCGGCGTTGTTGACCATCAGGGCTTTGCCTTCCGAGAAATCAATGAACCGGCTCATCTGCTTTTTAAAGCAGCCGCAGTTGTGCTGGATGGTTTCAGGGGTCATCATCTGGCGCATGTCGGTGCGGCCGGAGGGGTCGCCTACCATGCCGGTTCCGCCGCCGATGAGGGCGATGGGCCGGTTGCCCGCCATCTGGAGCCGTTTCATCAGGCACAGGGCCATAAAGTGGCCCACATGGAGGCTGTCGGCGGTGGGGTCAAAACCGATGTAAAAGGTGGCTTTTCCGTTGTCGATCAATTCCTTGACGACCTCTTCGTCGGTGACCTGGGCGATGAGCCCGCGGCGCTGGAGTTCTTCGTAGACTGTCATAGTTTCATTTCTCCTTTTCCAATTCTGCATCCGGAGTTCAGCGCAAAAAGGCGACAAAAAAGCCCTCCATTGGGCTGAACCCAATAGAGGGCGTGTAAAACGCGGTACCACCTCTAATTCACCCCGCCATCGCTGTGCGGAGCCTCACCCAGTGCCCCAAACCTTGGGATACCGGTTCGCGATAACGGGCGTACCCGGCCAGATCCTACTGCCTACAAAAAGGGTTCAGACGGCGGCTCAAAGAGGTATTCACACTGCTGCGCCACGCTTTTTTCCACCGGCCAAAAGCTCTCTGAAGAGGCGGGATACAGGCTACTTGTTCTTTTCATTGCCGTTGAAAGATAGTATAATGCAGGTTTTTTTATTTGTCAAGGGGGCGTTTCTCCCCGCTGGCGAGGGTCAGCATCTCCCGGGCGTTTTGCAGGGAGATTTCGGTGATGTTCTCCCCGCCGATGATCCGGGCCAGTTCCTCCACCCGCTGCCGCTGGGTGAGGGGCAAAACGTTGGTGTAGGTGCGGTCGCCTCTCACCTCTTTTTGAATGAGAAGGTGATGATCTCCATAGGCGGCCACCTGGGCCAAATGGGTCACACAGATCACCTGGCGGTGTTCTGCCACCTGCTTGAGCTTGCGCCCAATTTTTTGAGCTGCCCGGCCAGAGACGCCGGTGTCCACCTCATCGAAGATCAGGGTGCCAACCTCATCTTCGCTGGCCATGACATTTTTGATGGCCAGCATTACCCGGGAAATCTCGCCGCCAGAGGCGATTTTCGCCAACGGCTTAGGCGGCTCCCCGGGGTTGGTGGAAATCAGCAGCTCCAGATCGTCCTGCCCCATGGGTCCAAGTGCCTTTTCCCGATGCGAAAAAGTCAGGGTGACACTGGGCATATCCAGTTGGATCAACTCCCCCCGGACTTCCTGGCAGAGGCGTCCAGCGGCTTTAAGGCGGGCTTTGGTCAACTCGTCCGCCAGGGATTTGGCCTTGGCCTCCAACGCCTGTTTTTGGGCCTCCAGCTGGGCGGTGCGCTCCTCGGAAAGGGTGATTCCCTCCAGTTCCCCGCTGGCCTTCTGCTGAAAGGCCAAAATTTCTTCCACTGTAGAGCCGTACTTTTTCTTCAGCCGGTATAGGGTGTCCAGCCGCTGCTCGATGGCGTCCAGTTCCTGGGGATTGTACTCCATCTCCTCCAGGGCATCCCGTGCAGAGGCAGCGTACTCTTCCAGTTCGTAGCGCATTTCCTGAGCGCGGCCCGAAAATTCCCCAAAGCCGTCCAGGTAGGCACCCGCTTCCCCAAGGCCGCCGATTACCTGGTCTAGGAGTTCAAGAAGCCCTTCCCCATCCTCCCCGGTGAGGATGCTGTACACCCGCGCCAGGGAATCGGAGATCTTCTGGGCGTTTTTAATGATCCGTTTCCGGCTGTCCAGCTCCTCTTCCTCCCCCAAGCGGAGGCCAGCCTCTTCAATCTCCCCAATCTGGTATTGGAGCAGATCGATCCGCCGGGCCTTTTCCGCCTCGTCCAGGTTGCTGGAGGAGAGTTCTTCCCGCACTTGACAGAGTTCCCGGTAAACGCCCTGGTATTCCCGCAACTGGCCATTCAAGAGGCCGAACCCATCCACAAAGCCGATGTGTTTGTCCGCTGCCATCAGCTGGTGGGTATCCTGCTGGCCATGGATGTTGATGAGGCTTCCCCCCAACTCCCGCAGCAAGGCCGCTGTAGCAGGGCGTCCTCCGATTTTACAGCTGCTTTTGCCGTCCAGCCCGATCTCCCGGGAGAGGAGCAATTCCCCGTCCTCCAGCGGAAATCCCAACTCCTCCGCCAGAGCTAAAACCCGGGGTGGGAGGCCGGTGAACAGAGCGGAAACCAGGGCCTTTTTCTCCCCGGTCCGGATGATATCCTTGGAGGTACGCTCCCCCAGCACCGCGTTGATGGAATGGATCAGGACGCTTTTGCCCGCACCGGTTTCGCCGGTGAACACATTGAGCCCTTTGGCTAGGTCAATGGAAGCCTCTTGGATCACCGCAACGTTGCGAATGTACAGCTGTGCAAGCATACAGAATCACCTACTTTTCCAAAAGCTGGGAGAGCTGGGCGACAAACTCTTCGGCGTTTTCGCTGTTGCGCATCAGGATAAAAATAGTGTCGTCCCCTGCCAAGGTTCCCACCACTCCGTTCCAGTGGATGGAATCCAGGGCGGCACAAGCGGCATTTGCCAAGCCGGTGTAACATTTGACCACCACCATATGGCCGGCGCAGTCCACCTTGATCACCGATTCGGTGAAGATGGTGTGAAATTTGAGGGACATGTCCACTGTGCCCTCTTTGGCGTTGACGGCATAATGGTACCGCCCGTCAGGGGATTGGGTCTTGATCAGCCGCAGTTCCTTGATGTCCCGGGAAACGGTGGCCTGGGTCACCTTGAATCCACATTCCTGCAAGCGGTTTTGCAGTTCCTCCTGGGTGTCGATGGCGTAGCTTTCAATCAGCTCCAATATCTTGGCATGTCGCTTGGCTTTCATCCTGTTACCCCCTAAACATCAGCTTTTGGTTTAATATCTCATAAAAATCCTTGTCGGGAAGGGAGACAAAGGGAACATACACATCCCCTCCGGTGATGACCAACCGGTCCTCGGTTTTGAGGACAGCCACATTCTCCCCATCCACTGCCACATGGATCTCCGCCTCATTGTTCACCTGGCGGGACTGGGCGGTAATCCGTTTGTCCGGCGCAAACAAGATGGACCGGTCAAACAGGGAGTGGGGGCAGATGGGGGTCATGGAGATGCTGTCCAGCACCGGGTCAATGATCGCCCCGCCCGCGGAAAGGGCATAGGCTGTAGAGCCGGTGGGAGTGGAAAAGATCACCCCATCCGCCCGGTAGCTGATCACTGTTTTGCCGTTGCAGGAGATGTCAATGTCTACAATTTTGGCCAAGGTAGGGCGGGAGATCACCACATCGTTCAGGGCGTAGTACTGTTCCGCCGGTCGGTTGGGCCCTGTCACCTCCGCTTTGAGGAGCATCCGCTGTTCCACTTGGTAGCTGCCGGAAAGAATTTCCGGAAGGCGGTGGAGCTCACTGGACTCCAGCTGTGCTAAAAACCCAAACCGGCCTACATTGATCCCCAAAACGGGCTTGGATGCAGGAAGGGTCAGCATCGCCGCATGGATGATGCTGCCATCCCCGCCGATGGCAAGGACCATGTCACATTGGTGCATCAGCTCCGCCGAGGGGCCAAAAATGGCAGAAACCCCCGGGAACTCCGGTTCCAGCTCCTGGGGGAGAAGGGCGGTGCAGCCGCAGTCCCGAAGGATATTGGCCACCTGGCAGGTGCAGTCCGCCGCATGCTCTTTCAGCAGATTGGGGACGATGAAAATGGTCATCACTACTTCCTCCCGCTTTCCAGCTCCCGGTGGGATGCGGCTACCACCACCTCCATCACCTCTTGGGTCACCCGGTTTTCCCCCTCCCCTTTTTGCAGGCAGAGGAGGTATTCGATGTTGCCTTCCGGCCCTTTGATGGGGGAAAAGTCCAGCGCCACTGTGCAGAAGCCATTTTCCTCTGCAAATCCCACCACCTTTTGGATGACCTCCAGGTGGATTTCCGGCTCCTTGACCACCCCTTTTTTGCCCACTTTCCCTTTGCCCGCTTCAAACTGGGGCTTGACCAGGCAGACCAAGCATGCACCGTCTTTGAGGAGGCGGCAGGCCACCGGCAGGACCAGGGTCAGGGAGATAAATGAGACATCGATGGAGATGAAATCGATGGGGTCGGGCACCTGTTCTTCGGTGACATAGCGGATGTTGGTCCGTTCCAGGTTGACCACCCGGGGATCGTTGCGCAGCGTCCAGGCCAGCTGGCCGTAACCCACGTCGATGGCATAGACCTTTACTGCGCCATTTTGCAGCATGCAGTCGGAAAAGCCCCCAGTGGAGGCCCCAATATCGCAGCAGATTTTGCCGGTCAGATCCAAATGGAACTGGGCCATAGCCTTTTCCAGCTTTAAACCGCCCCGGCTAACGTATTTGAGGGTTTCCCCGCGGATTTCAATGGTGTCCTCCGCCGAAACATCGGTTCCGGCTTTGTCGGATTTCTGGCCGTTGACATAAACCTGCCCGGCCATGATGATGCTTTTGGCCCGTTCCCGGCTGGGGACCAATCCCTGTTCCACCAGCGCGATGTCCAACCTCTTTTTCACAGCGATTCTCCTATGATGGTATTGGCGATCCCCTGGGCATCCAGTCCCAGGCTGTGCAGTGCGCTGGGGATAGACGCTTGGGGTACAAATTGATTTTCAATGGCCCGCAGCGTAAATTTGCCGCGGTAGCCCCGCTCCACAAGGCGGGAAGCAAGGTGCTCCCCAATGGAGCCGGAGCGGATGCCTTCTTCTACAAATAACACCTCTTGATGGCTGCTGACAAGGGCGAGTACCTCCTCCGAGAGGGGGAAAATCTTAGTCAGCGCCAGCAGGGAAACCTTCTTCCCCTGCCCTTTTAACAGCTCCACCGCCTGGGCGGCCTCAGCTGACAAACGTCCATAGGTGACAATGAGGGTCTCCCCGCCACCGTAATAGCTGTAATCCCCACCCTGATCTGGGTATCCCGGCGGGAAAGCGGGTTCTCCGCCGCGGGGATACCGGACAGCCACCACTCCGGCATCCTCATAGAGGGCAGATCTCAGGCAGCGGGTCAGCTGCCGAAAGCTAGCCGGGGAGTAAATAATGATCCCGGGGATGGATGACAGCATGGCGACGTCAAACACCCCTTGGTGTGTCTCCCCGTCGTCCCCGACGATGCCAGCCCGGTCCACCGCCAAAACAATGTGTTTTTGTTCGATGGAAGCGTCGTGGAGAACCTGGTCATAACTCCTCTGTAGAAAGGTGGAGTACACCGCAAACACCGGAAGCATGCCGTTGGCTGCAAGGCCGCAGGAGAAGGTGACCGCATGGGATTCGGCAATGCCCACGTCAAAGAACCGTCCTTGGGGGCGGAACTCCTGGGCAAAGCCGTCCAGGCCAGTGCCATCCTGCATAGCGGCGGTGATGGCGCAGATGCGTTTGTCTTCCCGGGCCAGGCAGGTGAGCTCCCTGCCAAACACCGAGGAGAAGTTCTCCCCTCCCTTTTTGAGAGGTTCCCCGGTTTTGATCTCGAATTTAGAAACCCCGTGGAAAGCGCCGGGATTGCGCTCTGCCGGGGAATATCCCTTGCCCTTGGTGGTCTCAATATGTACCAGCACCGGCATATGAAGGGATTTTGCCCGCTCTAGCACCTCACAAAGGCTATCCACGTCATGGCCGTTGACCGGTCCCAGGTATACGTAGCCGAAATCCTCAAAAAAGTTGCTGTGGTATAAGAGCTGTTTGAATGCGGATTTGGAGGCGGAGATGGAATCCCGCAGCTTCTCCCCCACCACTGGGATTTTTTTCAGGGTGGATTCGGTGAAGTCCTTCACCTTAAAATACTCCGGCTTGGATCGAATCACCGCCAGGTATTTGGCCAGGGCCCCCACATTTTTGGAGATGGACATCTCGTTGTCGTTGAGGACGATGATCAGGTTGTCCCGGCTCCGGCCGGCGTTGTTCATCCCCTCATAGGCCAATCCGCTGGTAAAGGCGCCGTCGCCGATCACCGCCACCACATGGCCATCGTCCCCTTGGAGCCGCTTGGCGGTCACCAGTCCATAAGCTGCGGAGATGGAGGTGCTGGAATGGCCGGCCAAAAAGGCGTCGTGTTCGCTTTCCTGGTGTTTGGGGAACCCGGAGAGGCCCCCTTCCTGCCGCAGGGTGGAGAACCGGTCCCGCCGGCCGGTGAGCAATTTGTGGGTATAGCTTTGATGCCCCACATCCCAAACGATCTGGTCATGGGGACTCTCAAACACCCGGTGGAGGGCCACAGTCAATTCCACGGTGCCCAGGTTGGATGCCAGATGCCCTCCGGTCCGTGACAAAGTGGAAACCAGTTCCCGCCGGATCTCCCGGCAAAGGGCCGGAAGCTCCTGAGGCGTTAACTTTTTGATGTCACTTGGCTGATGGATGGTATCCAGCACTGAAGTTGGCTTCACAAACCCCATCCTCCTTGCTTGCAAAATTAAAATACAGGGATCAGCACTGCCACCAAAATGCCCAACAGTGCTCCGCCCAGCACTTCCAGCGGGGTGTGCCCCAGGAATTCCTTGAGTTCTTTGGGTTCGGGTTCCTCCAGATCCGAATCGGTTAACTCCTGATCCAGGTTGAAATCCTTCCAAAAATCTTCCCCAAATAGTTTGAAGCTGAAGATCATTTTGTTGAGGACTTTGGCCTGCTCCCCTGCCGCCCGGCGCACCCCCATGGCATCGTACATCACGATGCCGGCCAAGGTGAGGGCTAAGGCGAATTCCGGGGAGGCAAACCCCATCTTACGGGACATCCCCACCGCAATGGAACAGACGAGGGCCGAATGGGCGCTGGGCATCCCGCCGGAGCCCACCAGCCGTTCCGCCCGGAAGGTATTGGTGTCCAGATAGTAGAGCAAGGTCTTGAGCACTTGGGCGGACAGCCAAGCGACAAAGGCCACGTCAATCAGGTAATTGCTGGTCAGAAATCGTAGTGTTTCCATGGTTCACCATTTCCCTTTTTCCATTAAAATTGGCGAACTGCCAGGGAATCCGCCAAGGAGCACAAGAAACCGCAGTCCCAATCCAGCCCCAACAGGGCGGATTTGGCCGCCTCGGTGATCCGCAAAGCCTCCTGCTTGGCGCCTTCCAGCCCGAGAAGGGTCACATAGGTGGTTTTATGATTATCTGCATCGCTGCCGACGGGTTTGCCCAGCAGGGCTTCATCCCCCACAGCATCCAGAATGTCATCGGTGATTTGAAAGGCGAGGCCCAGGTTCTGAGCGTACCGATCGGCAGCTTCCTCCTGCTCTGGGGATGCCCCTGCTGCAATGCAGCCAAGACGGGCTGCCGCACGGATCAGCGCGCCGGTTTTCATTTTGTGGAGGAGGGCCAAAGTCTCCCGGTCGATGGAGGTATCTTCATGTTCAATATCCACCACCTGGCCGCCGATCATCCCATAGGTTCCAGCGGCTTTGGAAAGCTCCTGAACCGCCCTCAGCTGCCGCTGGGGGGGAAGTTCCAAAATGGGCCGGGAAGCGGTTTCAAAAGCATAGGTCAACAGGCCGTCCCCAGCCAGGAGGGCAATTGCTTCCCCATAGGCGATATGGCAGGAGGGTTTCCCCCGCCGCAGGTCGTCGTCGTCCATACAAGGCAGGTCATCGTGGATCAAGGAATAGGCGTGGATCATCTCCAGTGCCGCAGCAAAGGGGAGCGCTGCCTCAGGCTTTCCGCCGCAGAGGCGGCAAAACTCCAGCACCAGTATAGCCCGAAGCCGCTTCCCACCCGCCAGCAGGCTGTACTGCATAGCGTCCAAGACGCTGTGCTGGATGCAGTCTGCACTGGGCAGAGAGGTCTCCAAGTACCCCTCCACCAACCGTTTATAGTCTGCCTTTGTTTCTTCAAACCTAGTCATCTTCCCTCTCCTTCGCCGGTTGTTTCGGCTCGGACAGCTGCTCGATCTTCAATTTGGCATCGGTCAGCTTTTTATCGCAGAATGCGGCCAGCTCGGTTCCCTCCTGGAAGAGCTTTAAGGTCTCGTCCAGTGTGGCGGTGCCCTCCCCCAATCGGGCGACAATCTCCTCCAAACGGGCCATGGCCGCTTCGTAACTCAAATTCTTTTTCATGATGGGATTTCTCCTTTTTTGGCCAGCACCTGGGAGGCCAGTTCACCGCCTGCCAATTTGGTGGTGATAATATCCCCCGGGGATGCTTCCCCCGGGTCACGCAGGATGTCTCCATCTTTCAAGGTGATGGAATACCCCCGGGCTACGACCTTCAAGGGGCTGTAGGAATCCAAAAGAGCAGCATATTTATGCAGATCCCGCTGCATGTCATCCAGCTTTTTTCCGGTGGATTCCATTGCTAATTCTACCAAATTTTTCAGCTCTTGTCTATTTTGTTCCAAGGTTTTTTCAGGGGAGACCCGGGAAAATTCCTCCAGAAGCAGTCCAAAGCGGCTCTGCCTAGCCTCCAACCCATCTATAGTATATCTATACAAAGCGCTTTTCAGCGCCGTTTGCTGCAAAATCAGCTGTTCGACACTTGGGGAAGCCAGCTCTGCCGCCGCCGATGGGGTGGGGGCCCGCAGATCCGCGGCAAAGTCACAGAGGGCGAAGTCCACCTCATGGCCCACTGCCGAAATCACCGGGATGGCGGATTCATACACCGCCCGAACCACCGCCTCCTCGTTGAATGCCCAGAGGTCTTCCAGAGAGCCGCCTCCCCGCCCTACAATGAGGACGTCACAGGCCCTTTGCCGGTTCATCTCCCGGATTCCCGCCACAATGGAGGGCGCCGCCTCCCTCCCCTGGACCACCGCATCGGCCACCACTAGGGTACCGATGGGGTACCGGCGGGAGAGGACGTTGACAATGTCTTTAAGGGCCGCCCCGGACAGAGAGGTCACCACCCCGATCCGCGCGGGGAAAGCGGGAATGGGCCGTTTGTGGCCGGGGTCGAAGAGCCCTTCCGCTTCCAAGCGGCGTTTGAGCTGCTCATAGGCCAAGGCCAGGGCGCCAATCCCCTCCGGCTGCATGTCGGTGACATAGAGCTGGAAACTGCCGTCCCGCTCATAGAGGGAAACCGAGCCCCGCACCAGCACCGAAAGGCCGTCCTCCGGGGTGAAGCGCAAAAACTGGGCGTTGCCTTTAAACATGACACACTTCACCGCCGCATCCCGGTCCTTGAGGGTGAAATAGCAGTGCCCAGATTTCAAGTGGCGCACAAAGTTGGAGACTTCCCCCTTGACGTAAACTTCCTGGAGCAAAGGATTTTCTTCCAGAAGGGATTTGACATACCGGTTGAGCTGGGATACCGTCAACATGTTTTGATTCATAACGCACCATCCCGTATGGCTGCCAGGACCGAGACCCCGGCCGCGTTGTCCGCCGAAAAGGCCGGCTGGGCAAACTGGCCGCCGTACCGCTTGGAGATGTCCTCCCGGATGATGGAATTGGACATCACACCGCCAGCGTAGATCAAAGGCAAATCCCCTTGGCTGCGCAGGGCATTTTCGGTCATTTTAGCCACCACTGCCCGGATGTAATCCAGGCAATACCGGGCGATGTCGCAGGGGGCTTCC
This sequence comes from Merdimmobilis hominis, assembly GCF_900104615.1. Taxonomy (GTDB): domain Bacteria; phylum Bacillota; class Clostridia; order Oscillospirales; family Ruminococcaceae; genus Merdimmobilis; species Merdimmobilis hominis. Next base: position 103,085 of record NZ_LT629939.1, read on the forward strand.
CCGTCCCGCAGCATCTTCTGGCATTTGTTTTCCAGCCCGGAGATGGAGGGGTTGTCCCCCTGGAAGGGCGGCTTGATCTTATATACTTTTGTGGAGGCGAGGGCCAACTGTTCCAGTGCGGGGCCCGCCGGGAACGGAAGCCCCAGCATGCCGCCCACCCGGTCCACCGCCTGCCCAGCTTTCAAATCAGAGGAGGTGGCTAAAAGGGTGATGCCCAGGGTGTAGGTCTCATCCGGCTGGCACAGGAGACAGTCGGTGGTTCCGCCGGAGAGATGGAAAGCGATAAACGGCTCCCGGTATAAGGGGATCTGCCCGGTGGAATAAAGGGCCGCCATCACATGGCCCGCCTGGTGGGAAACCGGGTATTTGGGGACCCCCAGTGCCGCGGCAACCGAAGATGCAACAACATCGCCCACAAGAAAGCAGGGCATGTAAGAGCCCTCCTGATCCCGTGGACGTGTGGAAACCCCCACCCCGCAGATGGGGTAGGCTTGGTCGAGCAGCTCTTCCAGCAAGGGAGCCAATTGCTTGACATGACTAAAAACGGCGTCGCTCTGCCTTAAGCCCAACGCGCCGTCCTTGACCGGCAAAAGCTGTTTCTTCTGCCGGATTTCATTTGTGCCGCTGTTGTACAGCGCCGCCGAGGTGGTGTAATTGCTGGTATCGATACCTAGATAGTATGGCATGCGCCTTACTCCTCACCCTCGCCTTGTTCTTTGCTGTGGACGTAAGCGCCCAAAAGGCCGTTGATAAAGGACGCATCGTCCTCGCTGGCAAATTTTTTGGCCAGCTCCACCGCCTCGTTGATGGTCACGCTCACCGGGATGTCCTCCATCCCGTCGATCTCACAGATGGCCAGCCGCAGGATCGCCAGGGTCACCTTGGGCAGCCGGTTGATGTTCCATTTGATGGAGTATTTCTGGATCACCTGGTCGATGGCGTCCAGCCGCTCAAAAGCCAAGGCGGCCAGGCGGCGGGCGAATTCGTCCACCTCAATCTGCCGGCCTTCGGTGGCCTGGGCGATCATCTCCTCGATGGGCTCCTCCCGGAAGGACCGCTCAAAAATCAGGGTAAACGCTTGTTCCCGGGCTTCACTTCTTTTCATCCTTTTTGGCCTCCGCTGCAAATAATTGATACGTCATGGGCAAAAAAACAGACCCTCCCGCCCCGCAGGAGGGTTGCATTTTTCCAGCCCGCGTTTGGCGAGACAAAACAGCCCAAACAGGGCCATAGATTCACCTGCAAAGGCGAACTGCCGGGAAGTTATTCCTCCTCGGCTGCCTCAATGGGGGCGGCCTCCGCCTTGGGTTCGTCAAAGGCGATGCCAGCCACCTGGATGTTCACTTTGGAAACCGCGATTCCGGTCATATTCTGCACCGCCTCTTTGACGGCGGCCTGAATCTTCTCAGACACCTCGGGGATTTTGTAGCCGTATTTGAGGATGACGTGGATGTCGATGACGGCGACGTCGTCGTTCAGGTCGATGACAATGGATTTTGCGGTCTGTTTTTTCATCAGCCAGCCTTTGATGTTGGTTGTAAAAGGAGCCAGATCGGCGACGCCGGCAATCTCCTTGGTGGCAAAGCTGGTAATTGTGGCGATGACATCCTTCGAGATCCGCAAACTGCCCACAGGCTGCCTGGATTCGTTGTTCTGCATAGGTTCGCCCTCCTTGTGTAGTAAAAATCCGCGGCGATTCCGCGGGGCCTTGGCCGGTGGCCCCCTGTTCAGCGGGGGAAGCCCACCGGTTCCATACAACAAAACAATTCTACCACGGTCGCAGGCGGCTGTGGTAGAATCGCCTATTTTGTGGAAGGCTGCCCGGTGTGAAAGACGCTTCTTTTACACCAAAAGGCGCGCCGACGGCCTTGTTGTTATTATACCATATTTTTCTCGGTACACAACTAGTTGATTTCCACAATTGAAATATTTTTATCATCGACGCCGGTTTCCCGCACAATGATGTCTTTGATCTGGGCGGCTTCGTTGGAGAGGAGGCCGTTTGTCTTCACAATCACGTCCACCCGCTCGGTGTCGTAATAGACCATGCACTCGCTGAAGCCTTTGGATTTGACCAGATTTTCAATCTTGCCTTCGGTCTCAATGGATTTGGCCAGCTCCGCTGCCTGCAGGGCGAGTTCAGCTTTCTGGTCGNGGTCACCACCCCGATCCGCGCGGGGAAAGCGGGAATGGGCCGTTTGTGGCCGGGGTCGAAGAGCCCTTCCGCTTCCAAGCGGCGTTTGAGCTGCTCATAGGCCAAGGCCAGGGCGCCAATCCCCTCCGGCTGCATGTCGGTGACATAGAGCTGGAAACTGCCGTCCCGCTCATAGAGGGAAACCGAGCCCCGCACCAGCACCGAAAGGCCGTCCTCCGGGGTGAAGCGCAAAAACTGGGCGTTGCCTTTAAACATGACACACTTCACCGCCGCATCCCGGTCCTTGAGGGTGAAATAGCAGTGCCCAGATTTCAAGTGGCGCACAAAGTTGGAGACTTCCCCCTTGACGTAAACTTCCTGGAGCAAAGGATTTTCTTCCAGAAGGGATTTGACATACCGGTTGAGCTGGGATACCGTCAACATGTTTTGATTCATAACGCACCATCCCGTATGGCTGCCAGGACCGAGACCCCGGCCGCGTTGTCCGCCGAAAAGGCCGGCTGGGCAAACTGGCCGCCGTACCGCTTGGAGATGTCCTCCCGGATGATGGAATTGGACATCACACCGCCAGCGTAGATCAAAGGCAAATCCCCTTGGCTGCGCAGGGCATTTTCGGTCATTTTAGCCACCACTGCCCGGATGTAATCCAGGCAATACCGGGCGATGTCGCAGGGGGCTTCCCCGTCCCGCAGCATCTTCTGGCATTTGTTTTCCAGCCCGGAGATGGAGGGGTTGTCCCCCTGGAAGGGCGGCTTGATCTTATATACTTTTGTGGAGGCGAGGGCCAACTGTTCCAGTGCGGGGCCCGCCGGGAACGGAAGCCCCAGCATGCCGCCCACCCGGTCCACCGCCTGCCCAGCTTTCAAATCAGAGGAGGTGGCTAAAAGGGTGATGCCCAGGGTGTAGGTCTCATCCGGCTGGCACAGGAGACAGTCGGTGGTTCCGCCGGAGAGATGGAAAGCGATAAACGGCTCCCGGTATAAGGGGATCTGCCCGGTGGAATAAAGGGCCGCCATCACATGGCCCGCCTGGTGGGAAACCGGGTATTTGGGGACCCCCAGTGCCGCGGCAACCGAAGATGCAACAACATCGCCCACAAGAAAGCAGGGCATGTAAGAGCCCTCCTGATCCCGTGGACGTGTGGAAACCCCCACCCCGCAGATGGGGTAGGCTTGGTCGAGCAGCTCTTCCAGCAAGGGAGCCAATTGCTTGACATGACTAAAAACGGCGTCGCTCTGCCTTAAGCCCAACGCGCCGTCCTTGACCGGCAAAAGCTGTTTCTTCTGCCGGATTTCATTTGTGCCGCTGTTGTACAGCGCCGCCGAGGTGGTGTAATTGCTGGTATCGATACCTAGATAGTATGGCATGCGCCTTACTCCTCACCCTCGCCTTGTTCTTTGCTGTGGACGTAAGCGCCCAAAAGGCCGTTGATAAAGGACGCATCGTCCTCGCTGGCAAATTTTTTGGCCAGCTCCACCGCCTCGTTGATGGTCACGCTCACCGGGATGTCCTCCATCCCGTCGATCTCACAGATGGCCAGCCGCAGGATCGCCAGGGTCACCTTGGGCAGCCGGTTGATGTTCCATTTGATGGAGTATTTCTGGATCACCTGGTCGATGGCGTCCAGCCGCTCAAAAGCCAAGGCGGCCAGGCGGCGGGCGAATTCGTCCACCTCAATCTGCCGGCCTTCGGTGGCCTGGGCGATCATCTCCTCGATGGGCTCCTCCCGGAAGGACCGCTCAAAAATCAGGGTAAACGCTTGTTCCCGGGCTTCACTTCTTTTCATCCTTTTTGGCCTCCGCTGCAAATAATTGATACGTCATGGGCAAAAAAACAGACCCTCCCGCCCCGCAGGAGGGTTGCATTTTTCCAGCCCGCGTTTGGCGAGACAAAACAGCCCAAACAGGGCCATAGATTCACCTGCAAAGGCGAACTGCCGGGAAGTTATTCCTCCTCGGCTGCCTCAATGGGGGCGGCCTCCGCCTTGGGTTCGTCAAAGGCGATGCCAGCCACCTGGATGTTCACTTTGGAAACCGCGATTCCGGTCATATTCTGCACCGCCTCTTTGACGGCGGCCTGAATCTTCTCAGACACCTCGGGGATTTTGTAGCCGTATTTGAGGATGACGTGGATGTCGATGACGGCGACGTCGTCGTTCAGGTCGATGACAATGGATTTTGCGGTCTGTTTTTTCATCAGCCAGCCTTTGATGTTGGTTGTAAAAGGAGCCAGATCGGCGACGCCGGCAATCTCCTTGGTGGCAAAGCTGGTAATTGTGGCGATGACATCCTTCGAGATCCGCAAACTGCCCACAGGCTGCCTGGATTCGTTGTTCTGCATAGGTTCGCCCTCCTTGTGTAGTAAAAATCCGCGGCGATTCCGCGGGGCCTTGGCCGGTGGCCCCCTGTTCAGCGGGGGAAGCCCACCGGTTCCATACAACAAAACAATTCTACCACGGTCGCAGGCGGCTGTGGTAGAATCGCCTATTTTGTGGAAGGCTGCCCGGTGTGAAAGACGCTTCTTTTACACCAAAAGGCGCGCCGACGGCCTTGTTGTTATTATACCATATTTTTCTCGGTACACAACTAGTTGATTTCCACAATTGAAATATTTTTATCATCGACGCCGGTTTCCCGCACAATGATGTCTTTGATCTGGGCGGCTTCGTTGGAGAGGAGGCCGTTTGTCTTCACAATCACGTCCACCCGCTCGGTGTCGTAATAGACCATGCACTCGCTGAAGCCTTTGGATTTGACCAGATTTTCAATCTTGCCTTCGGTCTCAATGGATTTGGCCAGCTCCGCTGCCTGCAGGGCGAGTTCAGCTTTCTGGTCGGCGTCCAAAGTGGAGTCGGAGAGCATGGTCTTCAAGGTTTCCACCGCTTCATCCCTGGATTTGGTTCGGGTGATCTTCGCCTCGGCGAAGTAGGCTTCCCCATCGCCGATATCCAAGGGGGATTCCACATACTGGGCGTCGCCGTAATTTTTGGTTTCACTCATTTTGCCGGTGAGGACAAAGTCGTTGCCACCGTCCGCGTAAATCCAATTGAGATACACTGCAATCCCAAGCCCGAGCACCAGCGCCATTAAAATTATCTGTCTTTTGCCAACGATCATATTCATTCCCGTTTCCTCCTATGCTGTTTTGCGTATATTGATTGATGGCGGGTTCTCCCGCTAAAAATCCGGTTGTTATTTCAGCTTGGTGACGCACACCTTGTTGCTGGGGATATCCAGGGAGGTGGTGACCACGTTTAATACCCGCTGTTCCACCACGATGTTCCCCGCCCCTTCACAGACCACCACAACCCCCTTAACTTTGGGTTGTTTTTCGGTTTTGAGGAGGGCTTCCCGCTTGCCGCTGCCGCTGTCCACCAGGATATAGCTTTGTTCTGTCTGGTCCTTTTCCTGCACCCGCTTGGTATCGGTGCCATCGTAGTCCTTGGTGCTGTCAGTGTTTTTCTTTTCGGCCTGGGCGTATACGTACTCTACTCCGCTCTCCAGGGTGATCATCACCTTGGCCTTGCCCACCCCTTCTACGCTGCTCACCGTCTCCAGTAGGCGCTGCTCCAGCATGGCCTGGTATTGTTCGCTGTTCCACTCGCCACCCGGCGCCTTTGCCGCTGGCTCCTTCTCAAAAAAGCTGGAAAAGAGGATCAAGGCCATACCCAGCAGGCCGGCGAATACAATTAGTTTAGTCTTTTTATCCCCCTGCCACAAAGGGCTCAGGCGTTCCTTCATCCCCTTCAGGTTCATTCGCCTCATTCCTTTCGTATTGAATGTCCGGGGCCTCGCCCAACAGATCCTTGATCCGCTGGACAGCCTCCCCTTCCCGTTCCCGGTCGCTCTCCTGGAGCACCAGGATGAGTTCACTAATTTCTATGCGGCTTTTGTCCACAGCATGTATGGTTATCTGAATTTTGCTGGGAAAAATCCCGATTTCCTCCAAAGAATCCCGCGCCTCTCGGCGCAAATCCTCCTGTGCCCTGCCAATAGCCCGTTCCTCCTGCCCCTCGGCCAGCCGCCTGGCGATCTCGTCGGCTTTAGCCTGGGCGGTGGACTGAGGGATTTCCGCCAGTTCTGGGACGCGCAACACCAGGGGAGAAAAGAGGCAACAGAGGAAAAAGACACTCACTGTCATCCGCATCACCCGGCCAGCCCCCGCATTGGGGATGAGAACTTGTATCATCCCGCAGGCGATAGCCGCCGCACAAAGGGAATAGCCCCATTCCCGTATACCGTCCATTATGTACCCCCCATTACCAGCATGATGGATGTGGAGATGATCACCAGCAGCGCAAAACAAAACACAATGGCGATCAAAAGCCCCAGGACCGACGCGCAGGCCCGCAGCACGGTGGAGAGCTGCCGTGTCCCCAGAAGGTCCCCCGCCAGCGACGCCAGGTGAACCATCAGGTACCAGGCAGTGGTTTTCAGAAGCACTGGCAGGAAGGTCACCGCGGCGACTAAAATGCCGAAGCCCCCCAAGGTGGTCTTGAGTAGCCGGATACACCCTTGTGCCGCTAAATACGCGTCGGAAAGAGCTCCCCCCACCACTGGAATAAAGCTTCCGATGAGGAATTTTGCTGTCTTGGCAGTGACTGAATCGGCGCCGCTGGCCACCACGCTTTGGATGGAGAGGAGCCCCACAAAAATGGAGAGCAGAAGCCCCATCGCCCAAGTGACCAGGGATTTGAGGGAGGACGCCGCTGAAGTGATGTGCAGTTCCGGGGCGGCGCTGCCCACCAGGCAGAAGGCCAAGTACACCCCTAGGCAGGGGACGATCACCGCCGACATCACCCGGCTGAGCACCTGGCAGGTGCCAAAGAGGAACAGGTTGTAGGTGGTGGCGGTGACCGGCTGCCCTCCCGCTGTGAGCACCCCGGCGAACGCCGGGATAAAGGAGATCAAAAAGAGGGAGCAGTCCCGCACCGCCTGGGCGGCCTGGGTGATGCACCCAATAATGGGGTCGGCCACTGCCGCTGCTACCGTCAGCACCGCCACCGTTCCAAAAACCGGGGTCAAGGCCCCATCCCAAAAGGCGGTTTTGGTGGTCTCCAGAAAGGCGAGCAGCAGTACCGCCGCCAAGATCGTCCCCATGGTGGCAACCGGCTTTTTGATCTGGTCCTTGAGATAAGCCCACCCGATCTGAAAAAACTTTCCTGGTTCCAAGGACAAGAGGGTTTCAGGGGAGATCTCCTCGATGCCGAATTCCTCCAGCAGCTGCTGGGTCTCGCTTGGAAGTTGGCCATAAAGCTCTTCCGCCCCAATCTCCTCCAGCTCCTCGGTTATGTCATATTCTATCTCGTCGCCCCAAGCGGAAACTGTCAAAACCAAGAGGGCCATGCCCCCGACGAACAATTTCCACAGGGCCTGTTTCCAGGGTATTTGTGGGGGCGCGCCCCCTTTTTCATGCCGCGTCATCTTCATCGTCCGCCTTTTTCATCGATCACGGCGGGATTTCGCCTTCCTCCTATAGGGAGAACAAGCTCCCCGCC
>NZ_LT629939.1:113807-172937 GCF_900104615.1 Merdimmobilis hominis
GCCACCCGGCCCGCCAGTTCCACCTTGGCCGCCACAGCGGATTCCCCGGCATCCCGGCAGGTATCACAGCCCAGCTGGGTCAAGAAACAAATCCCCAGGGACTTGAATAGAACCTGGGCATACTCCCCCGGTAGCTTGGCCAGGGTGATCACCCTTTCAATCTGCCGCAGGAGGGGTTCCGCCTCCCCGGTGATCCAGAGGAAGATGAGCACCCCCGCCCCCAAAGTGACTAGGAGGGCGTATTCTGGCTTATACTGCCGCAGAACTACGGCAAGAGCCGCAGCTGTCAGCCCCAGGCCCACAACCGAGAGCATCTCCACACGGTTCACCCCCTTTACAGGCCAAACACGCTTTTGATGGTGGAAAACAGATTGCTGATCTCCTGCACCATCACCATCAGCACCACAATCAGCCCGGCCAGGGTGGTCATCATCGCCTGTTCCTCCCGGCCTGAACGGATCAGCACCTGGTTGAGCACCGCCACAATAATGCCGATAGTAGCTATTTTAAAAATCAAATCCACATCCATTGGTTGTCCTCCCCTGCGGCTTCCCGATTGGAGCCGCCTTGGTTTTTTCAATCGTCACAAAAATAGGATGAAAAGGCCCGCTCCCCCCAGCATCCCCAAACTGCGGAACAGGTTCCCCTTGGAGGTTTTTTCCTCCTGGGCCTGGGCGCGCTGCTCCTCCAAAAGGCGCTGGCACTGGGCCAATTGGGCCAGCTGGCCTTCTGCGGAGGAAGCCCCCAGCAGTTCCCCCACCTGGCCAAGAACCCGCCGGTCCTCCGGTTCCAAAGGGAGGGCGGAACCATCCACCGCGGTGTGCCACGCCGTGGGGAAATCCATCCCCTCTTTGGTGAGGCGGGCCGCATTGCCGATGAAGTCCAACTTGGCGAACCTTCCCCGCTCCCCCAGGGAGAGAAGCAAATCCTCGGTCCGGGCAAGGGTGTACCGCAGCTCCTCGCAGAGTGCCTGCACGAAGGAGAGGCAGCTTTCCAATGCCAAAACCCGGTTGGATAGACGGCAGGAGGCGAGGATTCCCGCCCCGCTACAACAGGCTGCTATCAGCAAAAGCCCGGCCAACCGGAGCATGAAAATCCCCCGCTTCCACAATGGATTTGATCTTACATGGCGAAGCTGCCCCTTCCAGCAGAACCACCTTCTGAAAAGCCCCTGTATGCAAAAGGGCCACTCCTTGGGGCCTGGCCAGCAGCTCCTCCAGGGTGGAGGCATGGATGGTGGCCACCACCGGCACCCCGCTGTTGAGGGCCATGGAGACCGCCCGGATTTCCTCCTCCTTCCCCACCTCATCGCAGAGGATTAGGTCGGGGGAAAGGGACCGCAGGGCCATCAGAATGCCCTCCCCTTTGGGGCAGCCGCTCAATAGGTCGGTGCAGACTCCCAGATCCCGCCGGCCTTCAGCCGCCGTGCCGCCGATTTCGCACCGCTCGTCCACAACCGCCACCCGCAGGTACCGTCCAGTAGCCCCGCTGGATAGCTGCCGTCCAAGGTCCCGCAGCAGGGTCGTTTTACCGCTTCCCGGCGCCCCGGCGATCAGTACACCCTGCACCCGCCGGCTGAATATCCGCTCCACCAGCTGGTCGGCACAGCCCCGGATATCCCGGGCGATCCGCAGGTTGATGGAGGTGATCTCCCGCAGGTTGGCGACCCCGTCTTTTTCCAGGACGGCGCTTCCCCCCAGCCCGGCCCGGTGCCCGCCCGCAACCGAAAGGTACCCCTCCCGGATCTCATGCTGGTGGGTGTGAACCGAATAGCGGCTCATAGTGCGGATGCTGGAGGCGATGTCCTCCCGGGTAACGATAAAACTTTGGCTGCCTGGCCGGTCGGTCAGCTTGGATTGGCAGCTGACAAAACAGGTGCGGTCTCCCATCTGGACGGCCAGAGGTTGTCCCTCCCGCAGGCGCACTTCGGAAATATGATCCTTCATCATCGAAGGCAGATAGAGCAAAACTTTCTGTACCCGGTCGTCCAGGGACTCCACGGCGCTGTCATAGCTGTTCTTGTTTTTTAGCGTCTCCATAAGCTTGTTCACTCCTTTGTGGTAAGGATATGGGGACACGCCCTCTTTTAGAACCGGTTTTGCCATAGAAAAATCCCCCGGAGAATTTCTCCGGGGGATACTTGATTCCGCAAATAAGGCTATTCATTTAGGAAGAAGGAGTGGCCGATCTCCACCGCCACCCGGGCGCCGGTTTCCAGCTCGCTGTTCTGCCGGCCGAAGAGGCTCGCTTCCAGCCGCTTCCCATCGCCCTCCACCACATACTCGGTGTGGGAACCCATGAAGGTCTTCTCCACAATGGTGTAGGGGCCGTCCGGCGCCATGCGAAGGAGGATGTCTTCCGGGCGGACTACCACTGTCCTCCCCCCTTCCCGAAAGTCGTTGGATTTGCCCACAAAGGTGGCCACATAGCGGCTTTCTGGATGGAAGTAAATCTCCCGCGGGGTGCCGATCTGAGCTACATCCCCATGGTCCATCACCACAATCCGATCCGAGAGGCAGAGGGCCTCCTCCTGGTCGTGGGTGACAAATATCATAGTGATACCCAGCTTCTGCTGGAGCTCTTTGAGTTCCGCCCGCATCTTGACCCGCAGGCCGGCGTCCAAATTGGAAAGAGGCTCATCCAGCAGAAGAATTTTGGGCCCTGTGGCCATCGACCGGGCCAGGGCCACCCGCTGCTGCTGCCCGCCGGAGAGGTTGCCCACCCGGCTTTTCTCGTAGCCGGAAAGCCCCACGATGGAGAGGTACTCCATCGCCACCGGAATGGCCTCCTTTTTGGACATCCGCCGCAGAAAACGCAGGCCGTAGCAGACGTTTTCCAGCACGTTCATATGGGGAAACAAGGCGTAACTTTGAAACACAGTGGAGATGGGCCGTTCCTCCGGTGGGAGGGCGGTGATATCCTCCCCATCCAACAGGATGCGGCCAGAATCCGCCTTGAGGAAGCCGCCGATCAGGTTAAGGGTGGTGGTTTTCCCACAGCCGGACGGCCCCAAAAGGGTGACAAACTCCCCTTTATCGATGGAAAAATTCAGCTCTTTTACCCCGTTGTCAGCGTCATACAGCTTCTTGAGATGATCCAGCTTCAGGAACACGTCCGTTCCCTCCTTTCTGATTTTTCCGGCCCCGGTTGAGCAGGTACATGGAAAATAAGTTGATCCCCAGGGTGACGGCGATGATCATCACCGCCTGGACGGCTGCCACCCCATAGCGGCCGTTTTCAATGGATTGGAACAGCTCCATGCTGGCCACGTTCTTGCCGGGGGAGATCAGGAAGGCGATGGCTCCCACCGACGTCATGCTGGAGGTGAACACCGTGATAAAGCAGGTCAGGAAAGTGGACTTGAGCAGGGGCAGTATCACCCCGAAGAAGACCTCCATCCGGCTGGCCCCCAAGTCTTGAGCTGCGGCCTCTAGTTTTTCATCGATGGCGGAAAAGGCGGCGTTGGCCGACTTGTTGGCGACCGAGATCTGCCGGAAGGTGTAGTTGCAGATGATGATGAGGCCCGTTCCCCGCAGCAGGAAGGGCTCATGGCTGAAAGCCGCCACATACCCCAGACCGAAGAAGGTTCCGGGGATGATGTAAGGCAGAGAGGCGATAAACTCCACCCCTTTCATGCCGGGCAGGCGGCGCCGGTGGGTGTAATAAGAGAGCAGTATCCCCAAAAAGGAGGCCGCCACGCCGGATAGAACTGCATATCGAATGCTCCGCCAATAGGAGCTCATTTGAGAGCGGGGCAGGTCGTGGAAATACTTGGTGGTGAACTGGATGTGGCCGGTGGCGGTGTTGGAGACAGTAGACAACAAGATATTGCCGTATTTTAATGCCATCACGGTGAAAAACAAGCCCACCACCGAAAGCAGCAAACAGCGGATGGACCGGGGGAGTTCAAACTCGTAGCCGCTGCCGGAAAAGGATTTGCTCCCCTCAGCAAGGCTGCCGGATTGGGAGAGGGTCTTCCGGTAAAAGTAGAAAGCCACTACCGCTGTGGGAACCATCAGCACACTGATGGCCGATGCTTTGCCCAGGTTGGCGGTGGAGATCACCTGCAAATAAGCTTCCGTAGCCAGCACTTTATACCGCCCGCCAATGACAATTGGGGTGCCGAAATCCGCCAGGTTCATGGTGAATAGGGTGAAAATCACCGACAAAAGGCCGGGGCGCACCAGGGGGATCACCACATGCCACAAAGTCTGCCAGGGATTGGCCCCCAAATCCCGGGAAGCCAGCACCTGTTTCAGGTCCACCGTATCAAAGGAGGCCAGCAGGAGCAGCGTGGCAAAGGAGATGTTGCCTATGGTCTGCAAGATGACGATGCCGTGCCAGCCGTAGGGGTTGACGCTCAGGCCCAGCAGGCCGTAGGTGATGATCCCACGGCGGCCGAACAGCAAGATAAAGGCCAGGGCCGAGACAAAAGGCGGGGAAATCATGGTCAAAAGCAGGCCGTTCTGCAAGAGTCTACGGGTCTTTTCTTTGGAGCAGAAGGCGTACAGCGCGATGCAAAAAGCAAAAAAGGTGGTGAAACTGGAAGAGAGTGTGGCCACCCAAAGGCTGTTGCCGATCAATTTTAGGTTGCTTTTGGTAAACAGATCCAGGTAGTATTGCAGGGTGAACTGGCCTTTGACAAAGAAACTGGTGGATACCACCGAGACAATGGGATAGAGGATAAACAAGGCGATTCCCGCCAGCAGCAGCCCCAGCATCACCCAATCCAGCAGATTGGCCGCCCGGTACCGGAGCCGGCGGACCGGACGGGCTGTGCCGGTTTGCTCATATGCTGTCATAGGCGCCTCCTTTCCATGCTGAAAGAGGCCCCGAACCGCGGTTCAAGGCCCCTTTCTCAACATTCAGTTTGGTTACGCGTCTTTTTCACCGGCGAGGGCAGCCCATTTTTCAAGCAGGGCCTCCCGCTGGGAACCAAACAAGGTGACATCTTGTTTGATCATCTTGGTTGTGTCGACGGTGCCGATCGCAGAGGGGACCTCCACATCGCCTCTGGCCATGATGCGGGCATCGGCTTCACGCAGGGCTTCCTGTCCCTCTTTGGAGAGCATGTAGTCCACAAATACCTTGGCTGCTTCCTTGTTCTGGGAATTCTTGAAGATGGCGATGGGGGCGGGAGTCCAAGGAATCATGTCCTCAGGGTAGATGGCAGTGACCGGGTACTCCTCTTCCAGGGCGAAGGTGCCGCCGGTCATAGCGAGAATGGCGATGCCGTACTCGCCAGCGCAGGTCTTGGGGCCGGGTTCGCCGCCGCCCTTGGCGTAGAAGTCCACATTGTCGTTAATCTTGCCCCAGATGTCCCAGCCTTTTTCTTCTCCCCAAGCTTGCAGAGTGCCGTTGAGGATGGCGTATTGAGTGCCGCTGATAGCGGGAGAAGCCATGATGATCTCATCTTTATACTTGGGATCAGCCAGGTCTTCCCAGGTTTTGGGGGCTTCCAGGTTCTTCTCGGCGAGAACGTCGTTGTTCACCAGGAAACCGGCGGGAACCAGGGCCAGGCTTGTCCAGTAGCCGTCTTTGTCCCGGTAGCTCTCATCGATGGCTTCCGCCTCGGGGGAGACATACGGTTCCAGATAGCCAAGTTCGGTTGCAGCGATGTAGCTGTCCACGCCGCCGCCGAACCAGACGTCCGCTGTGGTGTTGCCGTTTTCCGCCTGCATCTGGGCCAAGGCCTTGCCGGTGGAGATCTCCACATACTCAATCTTGATGCCGGTCTTCTCGGTGAAGGCGTCGAAGGATTTCTCCGCCCCGCCGTAGGCAAGCATCACATTTAAAGTTGTGCCCTCATAGGGCTTTTCAGCAGCCTCAGAAGACGATGTTCCAGAGCTGGAACTTTGGCCGCCGCTGTTGCTGCAGCCAGCAAAAACGCCTGTCAGCATAGCCGCAGCCAACAAACTTGCCAGGATACGTTTCATAGTCGTGCACTCCTCGTATTTACAGATTCTATACCAGCGTGGACCCCTTCCCTTTTAGAAGGTTTCCACGACTTGATATCCCTCTTCCGTCCAGATCGCCGGGCGGCATTTCCCGGATTTGAGCACCCGCACCAGGTCGGGGATGGTGCGCACATCCTCCGGCAGGTAGGTGGCGTATTTGCCCAGCTGACTGGTCCAGTGGGCATCGCTGGCCCCAATTGGCACAAGCCCCAGCTCATTGCAGTAGCGAAGGGCTTCCCGGTTGGCCTCCAAAGAGGTGCTTCCATTGAGCACCTCCACCCCGCCCAGGCCGTGGACGTCCTTGAGGTGGTGCTCCAATCCCCGGTTGTTGTTGCGGAACGGGTGGCAGGAGATACAGAATCCCCCTTGGGAGGCCACAAAATCGATGAACTCCTGGGCGTCAATCCGCTCACTGGGGAAAGAATCGATGCCAAAGGCGGTGATGTCCCCCCACAGGGAATAATATTCCACCCCTACAAAAATGGGGAAATCCACTTCTTTGGAATAGGCTTCCGCCACTTCTTTGAGCCCCATGCTGTCGTGGTCGGTGATGCAGACACCGTCCAAGCCTTTGGCTTTGGCATCGCTGACGATCTCCGCCAAGGTCATTTTGCTGTCGGAGGAATAGGTTGATTCGTGTAGATGCATGTCTACGAGCATGAAAAGATACCTCCTTTAGGCAAAAACCGCCTAAATTCCTGGATATTATACCATGCTTCCATACCCCGGGCAATTGTAATTGATTTTTTCGATAGCTAGCCGATTTATATCGTTTTTTTCTATAGAAATAGCGGGTGAAGTTACTTTCCACCCGCTATTGGACGCGTCATATATCTATATTTGTTATATGGTTTCTATTGCTTTGACAATCAGGTCTTTGAAGATGCCGGGGTTGCCCTGGCCCTTGGAGGCCCGCATGCACTGGCCCACCAGGAAGCCGACCACGTTGGTCTTGCCCTTTTTGTAGTCCTCCACAGCTTTGCCGTTGGCCTCCAGCACTGATTTCACAATGGCCTCCAGCGCAGAAGTGTCGCTGATCTGGGCAAGGCCCTTCTCCTTGACCACCTCATCGGCGGATTTGTCGGTGAAGAGGATTTCCTCAATCACCGTCTTGCCCGCGGCATTGGAGATCTCCCCAGACTCGATGAGCTGAATCATCCGGGCGAGGTTTTGGGCGGTCAGCTTGGTATCACTCAAATTGATGTTCTTCTCGTTGAGGAGGCGGGAAACATCGCCGTTAAGCCAGTTGGAGATGTTTTTTGGCTGGCAGGACTTGAGGGCAGCGGCCGCTTCAAACAGCTCCGCCTTCTCCGGGTTTTCCACCAGCAGGTTGGCGTCGAACCGGGGCAGACCGAAATCCTTCATATACCGTTTCAGCTTGGCGTTGGGCAGCTCCGGCAGGGAGGCTTTCAGCTCCTCCACATGGGCGGGGTCCACCATGATGGTCAAAAGGTCCGGCTCGGGGAAATACCGGTAATCCTGGGCATCCTCTTTGGAGCGCAGCAGGAAAGATTCCCCTTTCATGTCGTCCCAGCGGCGGGTTTCCTGGTGGATCTCCCCACCGGCTTCCAGAATCTCAATCTGGCGCTTTGCCTCATACTCAATGGCGCGGACCGCACCGCTGAAGGTGTTGACATTTTTCATCTCGCAGCGGGTGCCAAAGGTATCAGAGCCCTTGGGCATCACCGAAACGTTGATGTCGCACCGGATGGAACCCTCCTGCATCTTGCAGTCGGAGATGCCGATGGTCCCCAAAATGGCCTTGATGGTGTCCAGATAGGCTTTTGCCTCGGCGGAAGAGCGCATGTCCGGCTCGGAGACAATCTCAATCAGCGGGACGCCGCAGCGGTTTAGATCCACCAGGGAGCCGGAGAAGCTGTCGTCGTGGATCAGCTTGCCGGCGTCCTCCTCAATGTGGATGCGGGTGACGCCGATTTTTTTGGTGGTGCCCTCGTCGTCCAGCATCACCTCCACAAAGCCATTTTCGCACAGGGGGATGTCAAACTGGGAGATCTGGTAGCCCTTGGGCAGGTCGGGATAGAAATAATTCTTCCGGTCCTGCTTGCAGACGTTGTGAATGGTGCAGTTGAGGGCGTGGCCCATCTTGATGGCATAGTCCACCACCTTCTCATTGAGGGTGGGCAGGGTGCCGGGCAGGCCGGTGCAGATGGGGCAGCAGTTGCTGTTGACTTCGGAGCCGAAGGCATTTTTGCAGCCGCAGTAGATTTTGGTAGCGGTGTTGAGTTCCGCATGGACCTCAAGGCCGATGACGGTTGTATATTCCATGTTCCATTTACCTCCTTATGCCCGGATCTCGGGGATGGGGCCAAAGCCCCCGACGATCTTCTCATAGCAAGCGCCAGTCTTGAGCAAGGTGGCCTCGGAGAATTTGGGCCCGATGAGCTGCATGCCGATGGGCAGGCCGTTGGCCCCCTTGCCGCAGGGGATGTTAAGGCCGGGCAGGCCGGCGATGTTGACGTTGATGGTGCAGATGTCGGCAGCGTACATCTTCAAGGGGTCGTCTACATTCTCCCCAATTTTGAAAGCCGTGGAGGGGGCTGTGGGGGTGATCAGCAGGTCGCAGGACTGGAACGCCTCGGCAAACTCTTGGGCGATGCGCATCTGGAGGAGCTTGGCCCGTTTGTAATAGGCGTCATAGTACCCAGAGCTGAGCACAAAAGTGCCCAACATGATGCGGCGCTTGACCTCGTCGCCAAAGCCCTCGCTGCGGGTGCGTTCATACATGTCGATGAGGCCGTTGTAATTCTCGGCGCGGTAGCCGTATTTGACCCCGTCAAACCGGGCCAGGTTGGAGGAAGCCTCCGCGGAGGCGATGATGTAGTAGGCAGAGAGGGCGTATTGGGTGCTGGGCAGGCTGATCTCCTTGACAGTGGCGCCAGCCGCTTCCAACTCCTTGATGGCGGCGTGAACTGCGGTTTTGACTTCCTCGTCCACGCCTTCACCGTAGTATTCGGCGGGCACGCCGATGGTGAGGCCCTTGACCCCTTCACCCAGGTTGGCGGTGAAATCGGGGTATTCCCGGTAGGCGCTGGTGGCGTCCATCTTATCGTGGCCGCAGAGGACGTTGTACAGCATGGCCACATCCTCCACGGTGCGTCCCATGGGGCCAATCTGGTCCAGGGAGGAGGCAAAGGCAACCAAGCCGTAGCGGGAAACCGAACCATAAGTGGGTTTGAGGCCCACAATGCCGCAGTAAGCGGCAGGCTCCCGGATGGAGCCGCCGGTGTCGGAACCCAAAGCCAGTGTCGCCATGCCGGAGGCCACCGCCGCGGAGGAACCGCCAGAGGAGCCGCCGGGAACATAGTTCAGGTTGTGGGGGTTGTGGGTCTTGAAGAACCGGGAGTTCTCACAGGAGGAACCCATGGCAAATTCATCCATATTCAGCTTGCCGGGCATCACGGTGTGGGCGGCCAGCAGTTTTTCCATCACAGTGGCGTTATAGGGCGGCACAAAGTTGTACAGCATCTTGGAAGCGCAGGTGGTGAGGATGTCCTTGGTGCAGATGTTGTCCTTCACCGCCACGGGGATGCCCGCCAAGGGGGACAGGCTCTCCCCTTTGGCCAGCAGCTCGTCCACCGCTTTGGCCTGGTCCATAGCGGAATCCCGGGTCAGGGTGATATAGGCTTTTACCTTGTCCTCCACCGCGTCAATCCGGGAGAACACCGACTGGGCGATCTCGGTGGCGCTGCAGCTCTTGTCCCGCAGCATGCGGGAGAGTTCCGCCGCTGATTTTGTATACAATTCCATGTTGTCTACCTCCTACCCTTTTACTGTTCCACCGTCTTGGGCACGACGACGCAGCCGGCCTTGACTTCGGGGGCGTTTTTGAGAACCTCATCCCGGCGAAGGGAGGGGGTGATTTCGTCCTTGCGCAGTTGCATGGGGCAGCTAGGATCCACCCCAAATTCGCTGCCGGAGATCTCGGGCAGGTTTTCCACCATGCCCAAAATATCCTGCATCTGCTCTTCAAACTTTTCCAGTTGATCGTCTTCTATTCTCAGCCGGGCCAGTTTGGCCACGTGTTTGATATCGATCTGCATTGTTGCACCTTCCTTTTATTGTCCTTGTGTCAGGGTGAGGAGGCCCGCTTCATCCAGGATGGGAACCCCCAGCTCCTGTGCCTTGGTCAGTTTGCTTCCAGCTTCCTCCCCCGCCACTACATAGCTGGTTTTTTTGGAGACGCTGGAGGAGACCTTCCCCCCCAGGTTTTCGATGATCTCTTTTGCCTCATTGCGGCTCATGGTGGGCAAGGTGCCAGTCAAGACAAAGACGAGGCCCTCCAAAACCTTGGATTGGGGCTTGTTCAGGCAGGTCATATTGACCCCTGCATCCTTGAGGCGCTGCACCTGGAGGCGGTTGTTTTCCCCAGCGAAGAAATCCACCACGCTTTGGGCCATAATCTCCCCAAACCCGTCGATGGCATTGATCTCTTCCACATTGGCGGCCATGACGGAGTCCATTGTCCCAAAGTGCTGGGAGAGGAGGATGGCGCTCCGCTGGCCGATCCCCCGGATGCCCAGGGCAAAGATCACCCGGCCCAGGTCGTTGCCGCGGCTGCGGTCGATGGCGGCCATCAGGTTGGCAGCGCTCTTCTCCCCCATCCGGTCGATGGCGGCGACCTCCTCTTGTTTCAGATGGTAAAGATCCGCCGGGGAAGCGATCATCTCCCGCTGGAGGAGGGCCTCCAGCAGGGCCGGGCCCAAGCCCTCAATGTCCATGGCGTCCCGGGAGGCGAAATGGATCAGGTTGCGCAACACCTGGGCGGGACAGCTGACGTTTTCACACCGCAGCACCGCCGCCTCCTTGTCCCGCACCACCTCCGACCCGCAGGAGGGGCAGACGCGGGGGATCTGGAACACCGGGTTCTCCCCTTTGTGCTCCGCCACCGCCACCACTTCAGGGATGATCTCCCCGGCCTTGCGAACGGTGATGATATCCCCAACGGCAATCTCCCGCTGGTCGATGAAGTCCTGGTTGTGGAGCACTGCACGGCTGACGGTGGTGCCCGCCAGGGTTATGGGTTCAAACCGGGCGGTAGGGGTCAGGGCGCCGGTGCGGCCCACTTTGATCTCAATATCAAGCAGCTTGGTGTTCTTCTCCTCCGGCGGATATTTGAAAGCAATGGCCCACTTGGGGAATTTGGAAGTGGAACCCAGTTCCTCCCGCTGGGAGAAGTTGTCCACCTTCACAACAGCCCCGTCGATGTCGAAAGGGTACTCCCCCCGGCGCTGGCCAATGGCCTCAATCTCCCGGACAGCGGGTTCAATCTCGCTGCACAACAGGTAAGAGGGGATCACGTGGAAACCCTGTTCCTTGAGATAGTCCAGCGATTCCTTATGGCCCAAAAGCTCTTTCCCCTCGATCTGCTGCACATTGAAAACAAAGATGTCCAAATACCGTTTAGCAGTGACCTTTGGATCCTTTTGCCGCAGGGATCCGGCGGCTGCGTTGCGGGGGTTTTTAAAGGGCTGTTCTTCGCTCAGCTCCTGCTGGGCAACCACCTTTTCAAAACTTTCCCGGGGCATGTAAACCTCCCCGCGCACCTCCAAAAAGGGGATGGGGTCCTTGAGGCGCAGAGGGATGGACCGGATGGTGCGCAGGTTTTGGGTGACATCCTCCCCCACAAACCCGTCCCCCCGGGTGGAGCCACGGACAAACTCCCCGTCCCGGTACTCCAGCGAGACCGAGAGGCCGTCGATCTTCGGCTCCACCACAAACTGGGCCTGGGGCAGCTCCTCTTTAACCCGCTGGCCAAAGGCCGCTACCTCCTCGGTGCTGAACACGTCCTGGAGGGAGCCCATCTGCACCTCATGGCGGACCTCCTCAAAGGTGTTGAGGGTCTTTCCGCCCACCCGCTGGGTAGGGGAATTGGGGGACTGAAGCTCCGGGAACTGCTCTTCCAAATCCAACAGTTCATGGTAGAGCCGGTCGTACTCATAATCCTCCACCTTGGGGTTATCCATGACATAATACCAGTAGCTGTAGTCCTCCACAAGGGCCGTCAGCTCTTCCATTCTCTTTTTTGCTTGCTGAAGGTCCAACATGCAACCTCCTTTTTCCCGGCACAGCCGGATGTTCACAGAGTAATAGTATAGCATATTTCTTTTTTATTTTACAGCCTTATTTCTTAGTTTTGCTTGGGAAAGAGGGAAATAATCCCCCGCCCGCCGTCTATTGCACCAGCGCAGCCCCATTCCCCCGCCCGGCGCCAAAATCGAAGATCTTGGAGAGATTGGAGCGGTCGTCCCCGGTGACTTCGGTGAAGGACTGAGGCACATACCCGACAATCACCGTCTCTGCCAGGCAGTAGCTGGTTTTGACCTCGGTGGTGACGCTGTATCCCGGCACGATGGCGGTCACATTCATGGTCATGTTGAGCAGGATCTGATGCCGGGTCTGGTTGATGCCCGCGGAATCAAACCGGTTTTCGTAATCAGTGAGCAGGTACCCGGCAGGCATGACGTGGAATTTGACCTTGGGCCCTCGGCCGGACAGGATCTGCACCCCAGTCAGGGAGCCGATGGGGATGTTGATGTCCTGGTTTTCCAGGTTGGCTACATGGTACAGCACCGTGTTGGTGATGTTGGCCCGCATCCGGTTAAGAGCGGTCATATCGGTCTGGATGGCGGTGACCTCCCCCTTTTCATTGCGCGTCAGGGTGACCAAATCCCCATAGGTGACCCCTTCCCGGGTCAATTCTTCCAATACGGCGTCGTTGATCACCTGGGTAGCATACACCTGGGCTTGGTAGCTGGACATGGTCTTGATCACCGGCCGGATACGGCTGTCCACCAGGATGACAGTGATGAGGAGCATCATAAATACAAAACAGGATTTATAAAACAGGATCTGTTTGGGATCCAAATAGCGGCGGCCTCGTCTCATGGCAAACCCTCCCCACCGGTATTCTATTCGCCGCTGGGGGCAAACGTGCCCCTTTGGGTGGATTTTGGCCCCGTTCCATAGAAAAAGGGCATGGAAAAAGCTCCATGCCCTAGTACGGCAGCCGCGCCTTTTGACGTCTTTGCCGCCGCGGTGATCCCCTCGTTTATTTCTGCCAGTTTTCTTCTTATTTTGAGGCTGCTCCGGGCAGCCGGATAATTCGCGCCATGATGGGGGTGCAGCCAATGGCTGCGGCTTTTTTGTTCTTCCATGTGCTTTGGCGTTGACAACGACGGTGCATAGCAGCTCCTCCTATATCAATTTTATTTTTTAGGCGGCTTTTGTGGGGAAATACAAAAAGCCCGCCCCTGTATCACACAGGGACGAGCTAACTTTTCATTGCCCGCGGTACCACCCAAATTGCACAAACAATTGCGCCGCTTTCTACGGATTCCAACAAATCCTGGACAGATAACGCAGTCCTTGCGAAGGGCTCTACTAACCCGCTAACAAGCGTTCAATCCTCAGCTCAGGGGCGATGGGCCCATTCCGCTTCCCTGCCGGCTTTCACCAACCGCCGGCTCTCTGCAAAGGAAGGATGGAGGACCGTCCCCGTCATCGCTTTTCTCACTTATGTTATTATTATACCTCCTTCCCAAGATTTGTCAACCGCTATCCGGAAAGTTTGCTTTTCCCCCCGCTTGCCTGTATAATAAAAGGGTAACAGCCAGCGCCGTTCCGGGTCTCTGCCCTCTTCCGTTGCCCGGCGGCGTTTTGAGCGAAAAACACAACATCACTGGAGGCTTTTATGGATCGTGAAACGGTACTTGCCGCCCTGCGGGACGCGCCCATTGTCGCCGCTGTCAAGGACTATGCGGGGCTGGAACGCTCCCTCTCCTCCGACTGCCAGGTGGTTTTTGTCCTGTTTGGGGACATTTTGAGCATCCCCGGCATTGTGGACCAAATCAAGGCCGCAGGCCGCACCGCCTTTGTCCACTTAGATTTGATCGACGGCCTTTCTTCCCGGGAGATTGCGGTCAGTTTCATCCGCAATGCCACCAAGGCGGATGGGGTCATCACCACCAAATCCCAGCTGGTCAAGCGGGCGCGGGAGCTAGGGCTCATCACTGTGCAGCGCTTTTTTATGATCGATTCCATCGCCCTGGAGGGATTTTCCAAACAGCTGGGGGCGGGCCAGCTCCCCGATTTTATTGAGGTGCTGCCCGGCGTCATGCCCAAAATCCTGCGGCGGCTATCGGGGATGACCTCTATCCCCCTCATCGCCGGGGGGCTCATCTCTGACAAAGAGGATATTCTCAGCGCTTTGGCGGCGGGTGCGGCTGCGGTTTCCGCCACCCGCCCTGAAATCTGGTTTATGTAGCAGTACTTTCAGAAGGAGCATCGCCATGAAGAATTATGTCATCGCCTTGGACCAAGGCACCACCAGTTCCCGCGCCATCGTCTTTGACCGGCAGCAAAACATTGTGGAGATCGCCCAAAAGGAGTTCACCCAGCTCTATCCCAAAGCCGGCTATGTGGAGCACGACCCCATGGAGATTTACGCCTCCCAGTATGGCGTCCTCACCGAGGTGCTGGCCCGGGGCAACATCGACCCTGCCGAAGTGGCGGCCATCGGCATCACCAACCAGCGGGAGACCACCATCCTTTGGGACCGCAAAACCGGCCGTCCGGTGTACAACGCCATTGTCTGGCAATGCCGCCGCACCGCCGACATCTGCGAGGATCTGAAAAAACAGGGCCTGGAAGAGTATATCCGTGAGAACACCGGCCTTTTGATCGACGCCTATTTCTCCGGCACCAAGATCAAGTGGATTCTCGACCACGTGGAGGGCCTGCGGGAGAGGGCGGAACGGGGAGAAATCCTCTTCGGCACGGTGGACACCTGGCTCATCTGGAAATTGACGGGGGGCGAAGTCCATGTCACCGACTACACCAACGCCTCCCGAACCATGATCTACAACATCAAGACCCTGGATTGGGACGATACAATTTTAAAAGCACTGGATATCCCCCGCTGTATGCTGCCCCAGGTCTGCAACTCCAGCGAAGTATACGGCACTGTCAATATCGGCGGGGTGAACATCCCCATTGCGGGCATCGCCGGGGATCAGCAGGCGGCCCTGTTTGGCCAGACCTGCTTCCAAAAAGGTGAGGCAAAGAACACCTACGGAACGGGATGTTTCCTATTGATGAACACCGGCGAGGAGATGTACCTCTCTCAAAACGGACTTTTGACCACCATTGCCATCGGCCTGGGCGGCAAGGTGCAGTACGCACTGGAAGGCAGCGTCTTTGTGGGCGGTGCGGTAATCCAGTGGCTGCGGGACGAACTGCGGTTCTTGGGTGACGCCAAGGATTCCGAGTATTTCGCCACCCAGGTGGAGGACAACGGCGGGGTGTACCTGGTGCCCGCTTTTACCGGACTGGGCGCCCCCCACTGGGACATGTATGCCCGAGGGGCCATCTTTGGGCTGACCCGTGGAGCCGGGCGCAACCATATCATCCGGGCGGCGCTGGAGGCCATCGCCTACCAGACTAAGGATGTGCTGGACGCCATGGTTGCCGACACCGGCATCGACCTGCGGGAACTGAAGGTGGACGGCGGGGCCAGCGCCAACAATTTCCTCATGCAGTTCCAGGCGGACATCCTGGGCCGCTCCATCCGCCGACCGATGATCCGGGAGACCACCGCCCTGGGTGCAGCGTATCTGGCCGGGTTGGCTGTCGGGTTCTGGAAGGATCTGGGCGACATCAAAAACCAGTGGACCCTTGACAAGATCTATTCCCCCCAGATGGAGGGCACACAGCGGGAGAAACTGTTAAAAGGCTGGAAAAAAGCCGTATCTCGGGCTAAAAATTGGGAGGAATAACGGCCTCTCGCGGTTGAAACCGGACAGCAAACGTGGTATACTGAATTTGAATTTCATATGTGCTTTAGCGATGAGAGAGACAAAGCAGCTACCGGCCGTATTCCAGCGGCTTTGGCTTGCTTTGCCTCTTTTTTTGTGCGCGCTTTGGAATGTGACTGATAAAACAATTGAGGAGGTACCCTTTTCATGTATGATGTGGTAGTAATCGGCTGCGGTATCGTCGGTGCGGCCACCGCCTATGAGCTGTCCAAATACCAGCTCAAGACAGCGGTCCTCGAGAAGGAAAACGACGTCGCCGACCAGACGACAAAGGCCAACAGCGCCATCATCCACGCGGGCTACGACCCGGAGCCCGGAACCTTGATGGCTAAGCTCAATGTGGAAGGCAGCCGCCTGGCCAAGGAGCTCTGCCAGAAACTGAGCGTCCATTACAACCAGGTGGGCTCGTTTGTCATTGCCTTCAACGACGAAGAGGCCAAAACCGTAGAGGAGATCTACGAGCGCGGGGTGAAAAACGGCGTCCCGGAATTGCGGATCCTCTCCGGGGAGGAGGCCCTCAAGATGGAGCCCAACCTGAACCCCAAGGTTCAGTGCGCCCTCTACGCCCCTACTGCCGCCATTGTCAACCCCTGGGAATTTGCCATCGCCTTGGCGGAGACCGCCGTGCGCAACGGGGTGGAACTCTACTTAAACAACAAGGTGGTCGGCATTGAAAAGACCGCCGATGGGTACTTAATCACCACCGATAAAAATGTCTATGAAACCCGTTATATCATCAACGCGGCGGGGGTCCATTGCGACGAGGTCCACAACCTGGTGGCCGAACCGGAGTTCCGCTCCCTGCCCAACCAGGGCCAGTATTACCTTCTGGATAAGAGCCAAGGCAAGCTGGTGAACAAAGTCATCTTCCAATGCCCCACCAAGGTGGGCAAGGGCGTCCTGGTGGCCCCCACCGTCCACGGCAATTTGATCGTAGGCCCCAACTCCCATTTTGTAGAGGGATATGAGGATGTTTCCACCACAGCTGACGGCCTGGCTGAAGTGCTGAACGCCTCCCTCAAATCGGTGCCGGGCATCAACTTCCGGGAGAACATCCGCAACTTTGCTGGCATCCGGGCTTACATTGACCGGGAGGACTTCCTCATTGCCGAATCCAAAACCGCGAAAAACTTCATCAACCTGGCGGGCATCAAATCCCCTGGCCTCTCCGCCGCGCCGGCCATTGCCAAAATGGCAGTGGACATCCTGCGGGATCTGGGCCTCTCCGCCACAGAGAAAGAAGGGTTTGTGGACACCCGGGAAAAGATCAACTTCAAAGATCTGCCCCAGGAAGAAAAAGCTGCGGTCATCGCCAAGGATGCCCGTTACGGCCGGGTAATCTGCCGCTGCGAGACCATCACCGAAGGGGAGATTGTGGCCTGCCTCCATTCCCCCATCCCCCCCAAGACCATCGACGGGGTGAAGCGGCGCTGCAACGCCGGCATGGGCCGCTGCCAAGGCGGATTTTGTGGCCCCCGTGTCCAGGAGATCATCTCCCGGGAGCTCCACATCCCCTACAGCGAAATCGAGATGGACAAAACCGGCAGCTACATCATCACCGGCGAGACCAAAGTGGGAGGGAATCTGTAATGTATGATCTGATTGTCATCGGCGGAGGCCCCGCCGGTTTGGCCGCCGCCTACGAAGGCTACACCGGCGGCGCAAAAAAAGTGCTGATTCTGGAGCGGGATAAAGAACTGGGCGGCATCCTTAACCAATGCATCCACAACGGTTTCGGCCTCCATTACTTTAAAGAGGAGCTGACCGGCCCCGAATACGCTCAACGCTTTGCCGAAATGGTCCGCAGCACCGATGTGGAGGTAAAAACCGACACCATGGTGCTGGAAATCACCGAGGATAAAAAGGTCCATGCCATCAACACGGTGGACGGCTACATGATCCTGGAGGCCAAGGCCATCGTCCTGGCCATGGGCTGCCGGGAGCGGACCCGGGGCGCCATCTCTATCCCCGGCACCCGCCCCGCCGGCATCTTTACTGCCGGCACTGCCCAGCGGTATGTCAACATGGAGGGCTATATGGTGGGCAAACGGGTAGTCATCCTGGGCTCCGGAGACATCGGTCTGATCATGGCCCGCCGCATGACCCTGGAAGGGGCTAAGGTCCTGGCCTGCGTGGAGCTGATGCCCTATTCCAACGGCTTGAACCGGAATATCGTCCAGTGCCTCAACGACTACGGCATTCCCCTTTATCTCTCCCACACCATCACCGACATCCAAGGCGACCGCCGGGTAGAAAAGGTGATCATCTCCAAGGTGGATGAGAACCGCAAACCCATCCCTGGCTCGGAAATCGAGTTCGACTGCGACACCGTGCTGTTGTCGGTGGGCCTGATCCCGGAAAACGAGCTCTCCCGCGGGGTGGGCATCCAAATCGATCCCCGCACCAACGGCCCGGTGGTCTATGAGAATATGGAGACCTCCATCCCCGGCGTTTTCGCCTGCGGCAATGTGGTCCACGTTCACGACCTGGTGGACTTTGTCACCGCGGAAAGCAAGCGGGCTGGCGGCAATGCGGCCAAATACATCCTTTCGGAGGGCATCCAAGAGGGCAAGCTGATCCAGTTGAAAAACGGGGACAATGTGGGCTACACCGTCCCCCAGAAGATCCGCACCGGAAATGTGGACAAATTTGTAGAGGTCTTTTTCCGGGTGCGCAACGTCTTCCAAGATGTTGTCATCAAGGTGACCTCCGGAGGGGAGGCCCTCTCCACCTTCAAGCGGGAGCACATGGCCCCTGGCGAGATGGAAAAAATCGTCATCCCCAAGGCGCTGCTGGACAAAGCCGCCGATGAGATTGTCATTTCTGTAGAAAAGGAGTAAGCGAAGATGACCGATTTGATTTGTATTGTCTGCCCCAAGGGCTGCCACCTCCATGTGGATGAAGAAAACGGTTATGCCGTCACCGGCAACTCCTGCCCTAGAGGCGCCGACTACGGGAAAAAAGAGCTGGTCAATCCCACCCGGGTGATCACCTCCACTGTGAAGATCACCGGTGGCATCCACCACCGTCTACCAGTGAAAACCGACCGGGACATCCCCAAGGCGATGATCCCGGAAGCCATGGCGCTGCTGAATGCAGTGCAGGTCCAGTCCCCTGTCAAAGTAGGGGACATCGTGGTTAAGGACGTCCTGGGCACCGGCGCCAACTTTGTCGCCTCCCGGGATATGTAACCCCTATTGTATAGAACACCCCTCCCCTGCCCAAGCCGCCAGGAGAGGGGCGTTTTTTATTCTCTCGAAAGACATGCCAGCCC
The DNA here is from genome assembly GCF_900104615.1 of Merdimmobilis hominis. Lineage (GTDB taxonomy): Bacteria > Bacillota > Clostridia > Oscillospirales > Ruminococcaceae > Merdimmobilis > Merdimmobilis hominis. The sequence goes on from NZ_LT629939.1 coordinate 132,872, forward strand.
GGCAAACCGCCCCTGCTGATCTGTGGCATACAAACGAAAAAGCGCCTGGGGAAAAATCCCCCCAGGCGCTCAATTCCTATGCTTTCGTTCCAGCGGCAACTGCTTTTTTAATGGGATCTTGCCCCTTCATGCGACCTTATGTAACCCATAAGTTTGGAATGGTATTCGTCAAGCGTATCCGGCATCGGTTCCGCATGACGGTCAAACAAAAGATCGGGCAGATAGCGGGGCGTTTTCCCTCCAGCCGTCATGGAGCGCACACAGCCAATGCAGTATACAACAACATCCTGACAGGGGAATTGATCCGCCCGCATCTGTATGCGCCGCTCCACCTCTTCGTTGGGGACGGCACCATAAAAATTATCACCGCAGCAGACAGAGGAGGTTCCGCTAAACTCCGCTTCTACAATTTTGATGTGCATTTTTTGCAAAAGGCTTCTTATAGCGCGATGAACCTGTGGCCTGTGCCGGTACCCACAGGAGTCGTGGATCGACACGGTCATCCCCCCATAGTCCGGCAATTTCAAATCTGGGATACTGTCCAAGACTTCCCAATAGGAAACCGTGCGAATGCCATTATATAAAGAGCGGAAGCGGCGGTCACAGCCCGCACAGTTGTTGATGATGACAGAGCCTGCCTCCAACTGGGGATCGTTTCGGCAACAAATGTTGTGGAGCTTTACCTGCCCGAAATGTTCGTGCAACAAGTTCAACATCATCTCTGGAACTTCTGGTTTGTACAAGCTCAATGCACAGCCCGGATTAAAATAGCATTTGTCCGGATCTATAGCCTGGATGGGTATGCTGTCCCGTTCCCCCAATACCGGCTCAGCCGCGCCTACGGGGCATACAACTGAGCAAGTACCGCAGTCAATACAAATGGACGGGTCAATCTCCCGCTTTTCCGCTCCCATGGTAATTGCGCCGACAGGGCATTCTCCCTCACATTTCCCACACCCTATACAGGAATCCGCAATGATATAGTAAAGTTTGTCCTCAATCCCGATCTTGATCGCATCCACAGAAAGATCTGTCTTTTTGTTCACCGCAAACACCTCCGCCGCTCTTATTTACCCAGACGCAATGATTATGAATAAAATATATCATAGCACAAACTGCCATGCAACCTTTTCCCATACGGACATACAGCAAAAAGCGCCTAGGTCATCCCCAGGCGCTTTTTGTTTATAAAGAAATCCTCTTTTTTATTTGGCCGTCACTTGTGGAAGCAGGTGCACAGCGCGCTGTGTCTGCCGCCGGTCCACCAGGCGTTTATAGGGGTAAGCAAAGGCAAGGGTGCCAAGCTCGGCAAAGGTGATGGTCAGCCAAACGCCGTTTTCTCCGAGGATTGGGGTGAGGACAATGATGCCCACCAGCACTAGGACAATCCCGCGGGAGAGGGCCACAACGGTGGAGATCTTCGGCCGCTCGATGGATTGGAAGTAGTACATCAGCATGGTGTTGAGGCCAGTGAAGACAAAGGAGACAAAGTAAAGCTTCATCGCGGGGATACAAGCCTCGATCAAATTCATGTCCTCGGTGAAGCAACCGGCGATCTGCCGGGGCATCACCAGCACCAAGAGGAATACCACCGTAGAGAAACCGACAGCGGTGAGCATAGAAATCTTTGCCGCCCGCTGGGATCGGTCATACTGCTGGGCGCCGTAGTTGGCGCTGATCAGCGGCTGGGTGGCCTGGGCGATGCCGTTGAAAATGCCCTTGCCCACATACGCGATGTTGGAGATGATGGTGTAGCAGGCGACGGCCAGCTCCCCGCTGATCTTCAAAAGCACGATGTTGAACACAAAAATGATCATGCCGGAGGTGAACTCCAGGCAGAAGGTTCCAATGCCGTTCTGCAAAATCCGCTTGAGCAGCGAAAGGTCGCAGCAGTCCCGGGTGAAATGGAGGGTGTTGTTTTTCAAAATATAATGAAGGCTCATCAGCGCCAAACTGATGAAGGGAGAAATGGCGGTGGCCAGGGCCGCGCCGAAAATCCCCATCCCCATTTTGGCCATAAACACATAGTCAAAGACGATGTTAAACAGATTGCCAGTGACGGTGGCAATCATCACCAATTTGGGGTTGTAATCCGCCCGGATGATCACCTGCATCATGCTGGAGAGGATAAAGGCGAAGCAGGTGCAGTTGATGGGGGTCATATATTGGGAAACGTAGGGCATCAGTTGGTCGGTGGCCCCCAGGAACCGGGCAAAGGGCTCCAGGTAAAGGGTGGCCAGCACACTGATGGTGACCCCTACAACTAGGTTGCATAAAATAGCCAGGGAGAAAATCTTATCTGGGCTTTCGTGATCCCCCTGCCCCAACTTGACCATGATGGTGGTAGAAGCACCCACGCCGATGAGCAACCCAATGGATGTAAATAGAGTGAAGATAGGCATGCAGATGTTCATTGCCGCCAGTGCGGTACTGCCCACATACACGCCAATGAACATAACGTCCGCCAAGCAGTAAAGGGAATGAGTGATCATACCCATGACGGTCGGCAGCAGATATCCAAGAAAGACCTTCAAAATGTTCTGATGCAACAACCTGTCTGTTTTTTCCACGAGGATGCGCCTCCCACTTCTATGTGTTTGGTTTAGCGGGCTCTCGCCCCTGGGCTGCCGCCGTTCCCATTGCTGACAAACGCCTGTTTTAGGCGGTATTAGGGGTAGATAAAAACGGCTGGCCCTTAAATCTTGCTTTAGTTTAGCATGTTTTCCAGTGGGGATCGACATCGGAATTTTTGAATTATCTGTGAATAGGTCGGCCATGCACGAAAATTCTCGCTTATACGTCATTTTGCATAGGAAAAGATAATATTTTTTGGCGGAGCTAACAAAAGGGAAGCCGCGATGCGGCCTCCCTTTTGCTGCCAATTCTATTGCCTCTTTTCCCCTTTTAGGAAGCGGTACTCCTCCCCTTCTAAAGTGCAGAGGACGCTGTCTCCTGCCGCAAAATCCCCCTTGAGCAGATGGTCGGCAAAAGCATCTTCAATTTTTTGCTGGATGGCCCTACGCAGCGGCCGCGCCCCATAAATGGGGTCAAACCCGGCTTTGGCCACTGCCTCCACCGCCTGGGGAGCAAAAGTGAGGGCAATCCCCATCTGCTCCACCCGCTGGCTCACCTGTTCCAACAGCCGCTGGGCGATGGTGTGGATCTCCTCCTGGGTCAACTTGTGGAATACGATGGTTTCATCCACCCGGTTGAGGAATTCTGGCTTGAAGGCCCGGCGCAGCTCCCCCAGCACATCGCTGCGGATGCGTTTGTCGTCGTCCTCCTCCCCGCCGGCGGAGAAGCCGAAGTTCTTCCGCTCGGTGATAAACCGGGCTCCCAGATTGGAAGTCATGATGATCACCGCGTTCTGGAAGCTGACTCGCCTGCCCTGGGAATCGGTGAGGGTGCCGTCCTCCAGGATTTGCAGCAGCATATTGAAGACATCTGGATGGGCTTTCTCAATCTCGTCGAACAGCACCACCGAATAGGGCCTGCGACGGATCCGTTCAGTCAATTGGCCGCCGTCGTCGTAGCCCACATAGCCGGGAGGCGCCCCCACCATTTTGGAGGCGGCATGGGCTTCCATGTATTCAGACATGTCCAGCCGGATCAACGCTTGTTCGCTGCCAAAAAGGGCTTTCGCCAGCGCTTTGGTCAGCTCGGTTTTGCCCACGCCAGTAGGCCCTAAAAAGATGAAAGAGCCGATGGGGCGGCCCGGGTCTTTAAGGCCCACCCGGCCCCGGCGAATGGCCTTGGCAACCGCTGTCACTGCTTGATCCTGGCCCACCACCTGACGGTGGAGCTCCTCTTCCAAATGGAGAAGGCGCTGGCTCTGCTCCTGGGTAAGGGTAGTCACATCGATGCCGGTGGCCTTAGCCACCACCTGGGCAACATCCTCTGCGGTTACCTCCCCCTGCTGGCGGTCGCCGCATTTCCAATTTCCGTCCAACACCTGAATTTTATCCTTGATCTCCAGTTCGCTGTCCCGGATCTTAGCCGCCTGTTCAAATTCTTGGGCATTGATGGCGGATTCCTTTTCCTCCCGCAGGGATTTGAGCCGTTCTTCCAGCTCTTTGATGTCTTTAGGTGCTGTAAAGGCTTTTAGCTTCACACAGGATGCCGCCTCGTCGATCAAATCCACAGCCTTATCTGGGAGGTACCGGTCGTTGATGTATCGGGCGGAAAGGGTCACCGCCGCTTGGATAGCCTCATCGCTAATGCGGATTTTATGGTGGGCTTCATACCGGTCCCGCAGGCCCTCCAGGATTTTCACCGCGTCTTCTTCGGTGGGCTCTTTGACTAGGATGCTTTGGAACCGGCGCTCCAGAGCGGCATCCTTTTCAATATGGCGGCGGTACTCTTCCAGGGTAGTAGCCCCCACCAGCTGGATTTCCCCCCGGGCCAATTGAGGCTTTAAGATATTGGCGGCATCCACCGCGCCCTCTGCCGCACCGATGCCCATGATGTTGTGGATCTCATCCACAAACAAGATAATGTTGCCAGCAGCGACCACCTCTGCCAACACGGTTTTAATCCGCTCTTCAAAATCGCCCCGGTATTTGGTCCCTGCTACCATGCTGGTCAAGTCCAGGGAAACCAGGCGCTTCTCCCGCAGGATATCCGGCACCTCCCCATCTACAATCCGCTGGGCAAGGCCCTCCACAATGGCAGTTTTGCCAACGCCGGCCTCGCCGATTAAACAGGGGTTGTTTTTTGTGCGGCGGGAGAGGATCTGCACCACCCGGCTGATCTCCTCCTGCCGGCCGATCACCGGGTCCAGCTGATTGGCCTGAGCCTGGTCCGTCAGGTCTTTGCTGTATTTATCCAAATTGGGTGTTTTGGTATTCTGTGGTTTTACCGTTTTGGTCGGCGCCTTTTTGCTGCGGTCGGTGCCGTAGATTTCCATGGCCTCTGCCCCCATTGCTTCGATCAAATTTTTATACAGACGGTCGGGGTCGATGCCGATCTCTTTCAAAAATCGGACGGCATAGCTGTCGTTTTCTTTCAAAATTGCCATTAAAATGTGTTCTGTGCCCACATAACTGTGGCCCAGTACCCGCGCCTCCAGGATCGACATCTCCAAAATCCGCTTGCATCGGGGGGTTAAATCCCCTGGGGAGAGGTCGGTCTTCATACCGCTGCCGATGGTCTTGATCAGTAAAGAGAGAATGTCCTCTCCCTGGGCTCCCTGGGAAAAGAGCAGATGATAGGCGACACCACTCCCTTCCTTTTGAAGGCCGTAGAGAAGGTGTTCGCTTCCTATATAAGTATGCCCCAGCTGGGAGGCCGCCGAAATTGCCAGATTGATCGCGTTGTTCGCCTTTTGGGTAAAGCCGTTGAATCGGAACATGATCCATCCTCCATACCGCAGGGTTGCGGCAGTTTTCTACTATTAATATGGACACCGGCTTTTGGTTTATGCCGGGGCAAAAATGTTTTGTAACCAAAGACCTGCGATTGTCATAGTATATGTTGAAATCACTTTTAAGGAGGATTTACTTTATGTGTAACAACAATGGCTTCTTCGGTGGAAACTGCAGCTGTATCTGGTGGATTCTGATCATCATCGTTCTGTGCTGCTGCTGCGGCGGTGGATACGGCAATGGTGGGTATGACTGTGGCTGCGGTTGTGGTTGCGGTGGTTGTGGCTGCGGCTGCGGCTGCGGCAACAACTGTGGCTGCGGTTGCGGCTGCAACAGTGGCTGTAACAACAATTGCAGCTGCGCCTGCTAGTTTCCCCAAGTAAATCTCTCAGAGGGCGGTATGCCGGGCATGCCGCCCTCCGGCTTTTACAGGATAATTCTAAAATACACAACCCCCCACTCCTAAATGGGAGCGAGGGGTTGTATATTTCATATAAGCCATTCTATGGGAATTTTCTGCATCCCCAGCCGCAGGGGATTCTCTCTAAGCATATACCGTGGGCCGGAGAAATTTTAAACCCCAAGAAAGCGCTGATTTTGGCTTTTACTTCCCGACAAAAAGGCGATTCTTCCTTACATGGAGATTTCATTGGCCACCCGGTACAGGTCCAGGTCGATAGTTTTGCGCATCTTCAGGGCGGATTTGATATCCAAGTCGGTAATCACACCGTTCTGGTATACTACCACCCGGTCCCCCTGGCCTTGTTTAAGCAGGTCTACCGCGTGGTCGCCCATCTGGCTGGCCATCAGCCGTTCCCGGGCAGTAGGGGTTCCACCCCGCTGGACATGCCCCAAGATGGTTCCGCGGGTGGCGATGCCGGTGCGCTGCTGGATGTAGTAGCCCATTTCAGCGGTATTCCCCACCCCTTCCGCCACGATGACGATAAAGTGATGTTTCCCTGACTGCATGGTCCGCAACATCTTGGATACCACATCCCGTTCCAAATCAAATTCGATTTCCGGCACTAAGATGGCGATAGCCCCACAGGCGATCCCAGCGGCAAGGGCAATGTGCCCGGTTTTACGGCCCATGACCTCCACGATGGAGCAGCGGTCGTGGGATTGGGAGGTGTCGCGCAGCCGGTCCACCATCTCCATCACCGTGTTGACAGCGGTGTCAAAGCCGATGGTGTACTCCGACCCGGCGATGTCATTGTCAATGGTGCCAGGAATGCCCACACAGGGAATCCCCCGTTTGGAGAGCTCCAGCGCCCCGCGGAAGGAACCATCCCCTCCAATGACCACCAGGGCGTCAATCCCCTGTTCCCGGCAGATTCGGACCGCTTGTTCTTGGCCCTCTTTCTGCATAAACTCAGGGCAGCGGGCCGAATACAGCATGGTGCCACCCCGCTGAAGAATATTGCAGACACTGCGCAGGTGCAGTTCTTCCATATCATTTTGAATCAAGCCGCTGTAGCCCCGGCGGATTCCCATCACCCGGAAGCCGTTGTAGATGCCGGCCCGGGCAACAGCGCGCACCGCGGCGTTCATACCGGGGGCGTCTCCCCCGCTGGTCAGCACACCGATGGTTCGAATCTCTCGAGACATAGTCACTCCCCCTCCCTTTTGGGTAGTATATGATTTCTTACGGCTGATAAACCGCATTTTTCTCCCCCAATACCCGTTTGAGCTCTGTGAGAAGAGGCTGGTTGTACTCCACCCACATGGATTGAGGGGCGAGGGTCAGCTTTCCGGTGTCCTCAAAAAAGACATACACCGGGGTCGGCCCTTCAAAGATGGAAAGCAGGTTGGATGCCTTTTCAAAGGCTTCGCTGCCCCGGCTGGGGGCTTTCAGGTAAAGCCCTTTTCTCCGCCCGGGCTTGCCCGCGGTTTTTTTCTCCTCCCGCTGGTCCGGCGCGGCGGCCTCTTTGGCCGAGAGGGCTTGATCGGCGGGGATCACCCGCTCGCAGAGGATTTTGGGGTCTTCGTCCTCCCGCAGGCTGAGACGGCCCTCCAGCACCAAGGCAGCCCCTTCTTGGAGCAGGCCCGAGCAGGCGGCCAGCACTTTGGGGAAGACCAAAACTTCCAGGGAGCCGGTCAAGTCCTCGATGGAGAGGAAGGCCATGGTGTCGTCATTCTTGGTGGCTTTCATCTTCTTACCGGTGATGATGCAGACCACACGTATAGAGTTGCCGTCCTTGACCGCCTTGTTCCGCCCCTCCTCATGGGCGAGGATGTCCCCTATTTCCACCGACCGCAGTTTTTTGATCAGCTTGGTGTAAGCGGATAGAGGGTGCCCTGTGATGTAGAGGCCAGTGGTCTCCTTTTCCATCTTGAGGATCTGGGGGGCGGGGAATTCCTCCATAGGGGGAAGGCGGTATTCGGTTTTCACCTCTGCCGGGGCGGAGTCAAAGAGGTTGATCTGCCCGGAGATGTTGTTTTTCTGCACCCGGTCGATATCGGCCAGCAGCCCTTCATACCCCGAGAGGAGCTGGCTGCGGTGGTAACCGAAGGAATCGAGGGCCCCGCATTTGATCAAGCTCTCCATGGCCCGCTTGTTCAGGTCCTTGCCGTACATCCGCTGGCAGAAATCGGTGAAGCTTTCAAAGGGGCCGGCCTCCCGCTCCTGGAGCACCTCCCGAATCAGGCCCCGGCCGATATTTTTCACCGCCAAAAGGCCGAAGCGGATTCCTTCCTCGGTGACGGTAAACCCTTCGTCACTCTCTTGAATGCTGGGGGGCAGCACCTGGATGCCCAGCCGGCCGCATTCGTTGATGTATTCAATCACCTTATCGGTGTTGTCCAGCACGCTGGTGAGGAGAGCGGCCAAAAACTCCTTAGGATAATAGCATTTCAAAAAAGCGGTCTGGTAGGCCAAGTAGGCATAAGCAGCTGCGTGGGATTTGTTGAAGGCGTAGGAGGCAAAGCCGCTCATCTCGTCAAAGATGCTGTTGGCGATCTCCTCGCTGACCCCGTTGGCAACCGCCCCCACGCACTCCACCGAGCCGTCCTCCTTGAGGGCGCCATGGACAAAGTTCTGCCGTTCCTTCTCCATCACATCCGCCTTTTTCTTGGACATGGCCCGGCGCACCAGATCCGCCCGGCCGTAGGAGTACCCAGCCAACTGGCGGCAGATCTGCATGACCTGCTCCTGGTAGACGATACAGCCGTAGGTGACGTCCAGAATGGGCTTGAGCAGCGGGTGTTTGTAGGTGACAAGGGCCGGGTTGTGGCGGTTTCGGATATAAGTGGGGATGGAGTCCATCGGGCCAGGGCGGTAAAGGGAGATCACCGCGATCAAATCCTCCATCGACTCTGGCCGGAGCTGCATCAGCACCTGGCGCATCCCGCTGGATTCGAACTGGAACACACCCTGGGTCTGCCCCAGGGTGAGCATCTCAAACACCTTGCCATCCGCAAGATTGATTTTGTCGATATCAAACCCCGGGTGCTTGCGGCGGATCATCTTTTGGGCGTAGCTGATCACCGTCAGGGTGCGCAGACCCAAGAAGTCCATCTTTAAAAGGCCCAGTTCTTCCAGGGTGGTCATGGGGAACTGGGTGACCACTGCTTCATCGTTTTTTTGCAGGGGGACATAGGTGTCCACCGGGTCCCGGGTGATGACCACCCCCGCCGCATGGGTGGAAGCGTGGCGGGGCATCCCTTCGATGCTGCGGGCAGTGTCGATCAGCTCCTTCACCTGGGGGGAGGTCTCGTACAGCTCTTTGAGGGGCTGGGAGACGGTAAGCGCCTTGTCAATGGTCATGTTCAGCGGCATGCCGGGAATCAGTTTGGCAATGGAGTCCACCTGCTGGTAACTGATGCCCAAAGCCCTGCCCACATCCCGCACCGATCCCTTGGCCGCCATGGTGCCGAAGGTGATGATCTGGGCCACGTGGTCGCTCCCATACTTGGCCACCACATAGTCGATGACTTCCTGGCGGCGCTCGTAGCAGAAATCGATGTCAAAGTCGGGCATGCTGACCCGTTCCGGGTTCAAAAACCTCTCAAACAACAGGTTGTATTTGATGGGGTCGATGCCGGTGATCCCCATGGCGTAGGCGGCGATGCTCCCTGCGCCGGAGCCTCTGCCCGGCCCCACTGGGATACCCTTGCTGCGGGCATAGTTGATGAAGTCCCAGACGATGAGGAAGTAATCCACATACCCCATCTTTTTGATAACCGACATCTCATGCTCCAAGCGCTGGGTCAGCTCAGGCGCCGGGTTATCCCCATACCGGTTTACAAGGCCGGTGCGGCAGAGGTCTTCAAAAAATTCCACATTGTCCCGGCCATCGGGCGCGGTATAGTAGGGGAGCTTGGTATGGCCGAATTCAAATTCCACATTGCAGCGCTCTGCAATAGCCAAAGTGTTGTCCAACGCTTCGGGGATCTCAGGGAACAGCTGTTCCATCTCCTGGCGGGACTTGATGTAAAACTCCTGGGTGGGGAACTCCATATCGGAATCCTCGTCCACCGTGTGGTTGGTCTGGATACAGACCAGCACCTTCTGCATCTGGCTGTCCTCTTTGCGGATGTAATGGGCGTCGTTGGTGGCCACCAGGCCGATGCCGGTCTCCCGGGAGAGGCGGATCAAGTCGGGGAGAATCCTCTTCTGTTCCGGGATGCCGTGGTCCTGGATTTCAATAAAGTAGTTGTCCTTGCCGAAAATCCCTTGGTATTCCAAGGCGACCCGCTTCGCCTCCTGGTAATCGCCAGCCACCAAATTGCGGGGGATCTGCCCCGCCAAACAAGCGGAGAGACAGATGAGCCCCTCACTGTGGCTGCGCAGCAGCTCCAAATCCGCCCGGGGCCGGTTGTAAAACCCATCGATAAACCCTTTGGAAACCAAGGAAATCAGGTTTTGATAGCCGGTGTTGTCCTTACAGAGGAGCACCAGGTGGTAGGGGGAGCTGTCGATCCGGTAGACTTTGTCAAACCGGGTGCGGGGCGCCACATACACCTCACAGCCGATGATGGGTTTGATCCCCAGCTTTTTAGCCTGTTTGTAGAAGTCGATTACCCCATACATCACCCCATGGTCGGTGATGGCCATAGAGGATTGTCCCAGTTCTTTGGCCCGCTCCAGCAGCTTTTCAATACGGCAGGCGCCGTCCAGCAGGCTGTATTCGGTATGTACGTGTAGATGACAAAAATCGGTCACCTGTCCCCCTCCTTTCTTGGTCACTTCCGGGCTGCGGTCTGGATCCGGCGGATCTCATCGGCCAGGGCGCCGATCCGCTTCAAGCGGTGGTTGACTCCGGAGCGGGAGATATTCTCTGACAAGTTTTCCCCCAGTTCCCGCAGGGACATCTCCGGGTTTTGGAGGCGCAGAAAGGCCAGCTCCCGCAGGTCGTCCTCCAAAGCACCTTCCCCCCGCTCCCGCAGGATCAGGTTGATGTCCTCGATCTGCTGCATGGCGGCAGTGACCGTCTTTTCGATGTTGGCCGTCTCGCAGTTGGTCACCCGGTTGACCTTGTTGCGCATGTCTTTATAGATTTTGACCTCCATCAGCTCCAGGGCGGCGGTGCTCGCCCCAATGGTGGCGAGGAGGTCCTCAATGTTTTCGCTCTCTTTGTAATAGACGATCTCCTGCCCCCGGCGCCGGGTCAGCTTGGGCGTGGGCAGAATCAGCCCAATGGCGTCGCACAAAGGCTGGGCCAAGCCGGGAGAAGGCACCACAAATTCCAGGTGGTAACTCTTCTGGGGATCGGTGACATTGCCGCAGGCCAGGAACACCCCGCTCAAAAACGCGGCCAAATCCCCTTCCTCCGCCAAGTTCTCCATTCGGATGCCTTCGGCCCCTTCCCGGTGGCCGAAAAAGGCGAGCACCTTCTCCCGATCCTCCCGGCTGTCCACCGATACGGCAAACACCGAATTCCCAGTGTGCTTGGTCTCCTTGATGGTGATGCTTTCGGTGATGCCGACGAGGTCGGTGATGGCATTGGCATAGAGCTTGGTCACCCGCTTATTCTCAGTGACCAGGCCGATGGCCTCCTCCCCAAAGTGTTTGCCAAACAGCAGAAGCCCGTAGGCCTGGGCTGCCCGCCGAGGGCCCCGAAACGCCTTGCTGCGGTAGATTTCGCTTTTGATTTTATAGGTGAAGGTCATGGTATGCCCCCTTACTGCTGCCGCCGGTGGATGTCCCGGTGGGTGCAGATCACCCGGGCCCCCGCCCCTTCCAAGTGGCGGTAGAGGGGTTCCGCCNGCTGGATTCGAACTGGAACACACCCTGGGTCTGCCCCAGGGTGAGCATCTCAAACACCTTGCCATCCGCAAGATTGATTTTGTCGATATCAAACCCCGGGTGCTTGCGGCGGATCATCTTTTGGGCGTAGCTGATCACCGTCAGGGTGCGCAGACCCAAGAAGTCCATCTTTAAAAGGCCCAGTTCTTCCAGGGTGGTCATGGGGAACTGGGTGACCACTGCTTCATCGTTTTTTTGCAGGGGGACATAGGTGTCCACCGGGTCCCGGGTGATGACCACCCCCGCCGCATGGGTGGAAGCGTGGCGGGGCATCCCTTCGATGCTGCGGGCAGTGTCGATCAGCTCCTTCACCTGGGGGGAGGTCTCGTACAGCTCTTTGAGGGGCTGGGAGACGGTAAGCGCCTTGTCAATGGTCATGTTCAGCGGCATGCCGGGAATCAGTTTGGCAATGGAGTCCACCTGCTGGTAACTGATGCCCAAAGCCCTGCCCACATCCCGCACCGATCCCTTGGCCGCCATGGTGCCGAAGGTGATGATCTGGGCCACGTGGTCGCTCCCATACTTGGCCACCACATAGTCGATGACTTCCTGGCGGCGCTCGTAGCAGAAATCGATGTCAAAGTCGGGCATGCTGACCCGTTCCGGGTTCAAAAACCTCTCAAACAACAGGTTGTATTTGATGGGGTCGATGCCGGTGATCCCCATGGCGTAGGCGGCGATGCTCCCTGCGCCGGAGCCTCTGCCCGGCCCCACTGGGATACCCTTGCTGCGGGCATAGTTGATGAAGTCCCAGACGATGAGGAAGTAATCCACATACCCCATCTTTTTGATAACCGACATCTCATGCTCCAAGCGCTGGGTCAGCTCAGGCGCCGGGTTATCCCCATACCGGTTTACAAGGCCGGTGCGGCAGAGGTCTTCAAAAAATTCCACATTGTCCCGGCCATCGGGCGCGGTATAGTAGGGGAGCTTGGTATGGCCGAATTCAAATTCCACATTGCAGCGCTCTGCAATAGCCAAAGTGTTGTCCAACGCTTCGGGGATCTCAGGGAACAGCTGTTCCATCTCCTGGCGGGACTTGATGTAAAACTCCTGGGTGGGGAACTCCATATCGGAATCCTCGTCCACCGTGTGGTTGGTCTGGATACAGACCAGCACCTTCTGCATCTGGCTGTCCTCTTTGCGGATGTAATGGGCGTCGTTGGTGGCCACCAGGCCGATGCCGGTCTCCCGGGAGAGGCGGATCAAGTCGGGGAGAATCCTCTTCTGTTCCGGGATGCCGTGGTCCTGGATTTCAATAAAGTAGTTGTCCTTGCCGAAAATCCCTTGGTATTCCAAGGCGACCCGCTTCGCCTCCTGGTAATCGCCAGCCACCAAATTGCGGGGGATCTGCCCCGCCAAACAAGCGGAGAGACAGATGAGCCCCTCACTGTGGCTGCGCAGCAGCTCCAAATCCGCCCGGGGCCGGTTGTAAAACCCATCGATAAACCCTTTGGAAACCAAGGAAATCAGGTTTTGATAGCCGGTGTTGTCCTTACAGAGGAGCACCAGGTGGTAGGGGGAGCTGTCGATCCGGTAGACTTTGTCAAACCGGGTGCGGGGCGCCACATACACCTCACAGCCGATGATGGGTTTGATCCCCAGCTTTTTAGCCTGTTTGTAGAAGTCGATTACCCCATACATCACCCCATGGTCGGTGATGGCCATAGAGGATTGTCCCAGTTCTTTGGCCCGCTCCAGCAGCTTTTCAATACGGCAGGCGCCGTCCAGCAGGCTGTATTCGGTATGTACGTGTAGATGACAAAAATCGGTCACCTGTCCCCCTCCTTTCTTGGTCACTTCCGGGCTGCGGTCTGGATCCGGCGGATCTCATCGGCCAGGGCGCCGATCCGCTTCAAGCGGTGGTTGACTCCGGAGCGGGAGATATTCTCTGACAAGTTTTCCCCCAGTTCCCGCAGGGACATCTCCGGGTTTTGGAGGCGCAGAAAGGCCAGCTCCCGCAGGTCGTCCTCCAAAGCACCTTCCCCCCGCTCCCGCAGGATCAGGTTGATGTCCTCGATCTGCTGCATGGCGGCAGTGACCGTCTTTTCGATGTTGGCCGTCTCGCAGTTGGTCACCCGGTTGACCTTGTTGCGCATGTCTTTATAGATTTTGACCTCCATCAGCTCCAGGGCGGCGGTGCTCGCCCCAATGGTGGCGAGGAGGTCCTCAATGTTTTCGCTCTCTTTGTAATAGACGATCTCCTGCCCCCGGCGCCGGGTCAGCTTGGGCGTGGGCAGAATCAGCCCAATGGCGTCGCACAAAGGCTGGGCCAAGCCGGGAGAAGGCACCACAAATTCCAGGTGGTAACTCTTCTGGGGATCGGTGACATTGCCGCAGGCCAGGAACACCCCGCTCAAAAACGCGGCCAAATCCCCTTCCTCCGCCAAGTTCTCCATTCGGATGCCTTCGGCCCCTTCCCGGTGGCCGAAAAAGGCGAGCACCTTCTCCCGATCCTCCCGGCTGTCCACCGATACGGCAAACACCGAATTCCCAGTGTGCTTGGTCTCCTTGATGGTGATGCTTTCGGTGATGCCGACGAGGTCGGTGATGGCATTGGCATAGAGCTTGGTCACCCGCTTATTCTCAGTGACCAGGCCGATGGCCTCCTCCCCAAAGTGTTTGCCAAACAGCAGAAGCCCGTAGGCCTGGGCTGCCCGCCGAGGGCCCCGAAACGCCTTGCTGCGGTAGATTTCGCTTTTGATTTTATAGGTGAAGGTCATGGTATGCCCCCTTACTGCTGCCGCCGGTGGATGTCCCGGTGGGTGCAGATCCCCCGGGCCCCCGCCCCTTCCAAGTGGCGGTAGAGGTGTTCCGCCAAGGCCACCGAGCGGTGCTGCCCGCCGGTGCAGCCGACAGCGATGGTCAACTGGGTCTTCCCCTCTTCCCGGTACAAGGGCAGCAGGTAATCGATCAGATCGAGCAGCCGGGTGACCAAGCCGCCAGTTTGAGGCTGCTGGAACACATAGTCCCGCACGGACTTCTCCAGGCCGGTGCGGTCCCGCAGCTCGGCGATGTAAAAGGGGTTGGGCAGGCAGCGGACGTCAAACACCAAATCCGCCTCCGCGGGGAGGCCGTACTTGAACCCAAAGGACATGACGCTCACCAAAAGCTTTTGGCTGGTGTCGCTCAAAAACAGGTCTGCGATCTTTTCCTTCAACTGGGCAGTGGAGGAGAGGGAGGTGTCCAGAATGTAATCAGCGTTCTCCCTGGCAAAGCGGAGCAGCTCCCGCTCACTCTTGAGGGCTTCCTCGGTGCTGTCGCACTCCCCGTCCAGCAGGGGATGGCGGCGGCGGGTTTCTTTATAGCGCTTTAAAATTACGCTGTCCTCCGCCTCGATGTATAAAATTTTATAGGTATACCCTCGGGCGGTCAGCTCCGCCAGGCTTTCGGAAAAGGTGCTGAACATCTCCCGGCTTCGGGCATCCACCACAATGGCTACCCGATCCATAGCCTGGGCCGATTGGGAACAGAGCTCGGCGAACTTTAGAATCAGCTTGGGCGGGATGTTGTCCACGCAGAAGAAGCCGATGTCCTCCAAGGCGTCTACCACTTTGGATTTTCCCGAACCGGACAAACCGGTGACGATGACAAGTTCCACAGGGCATCCCTCCTATTGCCAAATTTCCACTTCGCGTTCCAGCTGGTAGCCAGTCTTATCCGCTACAATTTCCTGCACCCGCCGGATCAATTCCAGCATGTCTGCACAGGTGGCGCCTCCGGCGTTGATCAAAAACCCAGCGTGCTTTTCGCTGACCATCGCCCCGCCGACCTGCATCCCTTTGAGTCCGCACTCATCGATGAGCTGGGCAGCATAGGCCCCCTCCGGGCGCTTGAATGTGCTCCCCGCGCTGGGGAATTCCAAGGGTTGCTTCGCCTTGCGGCGGGAGAGGATTTCCTCCATCCGGGTGCGGATCTCCTGCCGGTTCCCGGGGGAAAGGCAAAAGTCCGCCCCGGTGACGATGTACGCCTTTCCACTGTAAAAGCTGTGCCGGTAGGAGAGGTCCAGCGATTTCGCCGGGAACTCCCCCCTCTCCCCTTCCGGGGTGATGTGGCGGGCACAGAGGAGGGCGTCCCTGATCTCGCCCCCGTAGGCCCCGGCGTTCATATACACTGCCCCCCCTACGCTGGCGGGGATGCCATAGGCAAATTCCAGCCCAGTGAGGCTGTGCTCCTGTGCAAATCGGCAGAGCTGGGCAAGGGTGCTGCCCGCCTTGGCGCGGACTGTGTTTTCCCCGATGAGCTCCACCCCGCTAAAAGCCGGCCCCAGGCAGAAAACCACCCCTTTAACCCCGGCGTCGCTGACCAAAAGGTTGGAGCCATTGCCCAACAGATGGACCGGCAGGCCCAACTCCCCTGCAGCCTTGTAAAGGCAAACCAGCTGTTCTTCCGATGTGGGCTGAAGGAAAAACTCCGCCGGGCCCCCAATGCGGAAGGTGGTGTGCCGGCTCATCGGTTCATCTAGAAGGGGGGTGCAGCATTGCTCCTGGCAAATCTGCAAAAAGTGTTCCCGTGTATCCATACTACCTCCCAAAAATTGGAATGGTGCTGTAAAAATTATTGAAAGCGGCCGGTTTTTTCCCGGACCACCTGCAAGAAGCGGTTGTACTCCCCGTTGAGGATCAGTTCCGGCGGGAAACCGATCTCCTCCAACAGAGCCAATGAATTGCCCACCTTTCCAATCGAGGTGACAAAGTGGGCGTCGGAGCTGACCACCACCGGCACCCGGTACTCCTTGCAAAGGAGGGCGATAGAGCGGCAGTTCTCTTTGGAGCCCTGGCGCACCTCAAAGGAGTGGGAATTGATCTCGATGATTTTCCCGTGCTCTTTACAGGCCTTGACTACCATTTCCTGATCAAAATCATAATGGCTGTCCCCGCAGTGTCCCAAGACATCCACCAATGGGTTTTTCGCCACCGCCAGCCAGCCCCGTGTGGCATCCTCCTTGGTGGAGGGGTCGATCACCTGGGTATGGTAAGAGGCGATGACCCAGTCCAACGCGGCCAGATCCTTTTCCGGCAGATCTAGGGTGCCTTCATAATCGCAGATATTGGCCTCCGCTCCCTTCAAAAGGCCCACACCTTCCACCATATCGGGAAGATTCTTTATATTATGAAAATAAAAGCGCCTGGGTGCGTCCTCCATGGCTGGGCCGTGTTCGGTGTAACACAAAAAGGAGAGTCCAATAGCTTTGGCGGCGTGGAGGTTCTCCAGCAAAGTGCTGTAAGCGTGGCCGCTGGCCAAGGCATGGGTGTGGGTGTCCGCAACAAGCTGAAAATCCATGTGTGATGCTTCCTTTCTCTATGTAAAAACAAGGGCCCCACCAAAAGGCCCTTGCTTTTGTTTTTGTTAGAATTGATCCCAGTCGATCAGTTCCCCGCCTTCGGCCATGCCGAGGCGCTGCAAAAGCTCCTGGGCCGCATTGTATCCCATCTTTTTTTGGCGGTGGTTCATCGCCGCGACCTCGATGATGATGGCCAGGTTCCGGCCGGGCTTCACCGGGATGGTGGTGGCAGGGACTTTGATGCCCAAGATCTCGATGTATTCGCTCTCCATCCCCATCCGGTCATAGACCTTGTTTTGGTCCCACTGCTCCAACTGGACAATCATATCCAGCTTTTCCGTCTCCTTGATGGCGCCCATACCAAATATTCTGCGCGCATTGATGATGCCTATACCGCGCAGTTCCAAAAAGTGGCGGATGTTCTCCGGTGAAGAGCCCACCAGGGTGCGGCCGGACACCCGGCGGATCTCCACCGCGTCGTCTGCGATGAGCCGGTGGCCCCGCTTGATCAGCTCGATGGCGGTCTCGCTCTTGCCCACGCCGCTTTCTCCAAAGATCAGGATGCCCTCGCCATAAACCTCCACCAAGACGCCGTGGCGGGTGACCCGGGGGGCCAGCTCTACACACAACTCGGAGATCAGCCCCGAAAGGAAGGAGCAGGTCTCCTCTTCGGTGATCAGCAAGGGGACTTCATATTTCGCTGCCGCGCGGAGCATCCCCGGATAGGGGGTTAATCCCCGGGCCACAATGACCACAGGGGGATGCTGGGCAAAAAAGGCGTCGCAGCGGGCGTTGATAATTTCCACATCGAACTGGTCCAGGTAGACAAATTCGCTTTTGCCCAAAAGCTGCACCCGCTCGTTGTCAAACACATCATAAAATCCGGCGAGCTGCAGCCCCGGGCGGTTGACATCTACGCTGGAAATGAAAATCTCCGACGGGTCCCGGGGAATGTAGGCGATTTGCAGGTTAAAATCCTTGATGATCTTCTCTAGGGAGACCTTATATACACCGCTCATAGTAACCCTCCGCACAGGAACCCCATATGGGGAATCCCTGCAATTTGAATTGTCTAGCCAAAGCCCCCCACAGGGTGGATTCCACCCCTGGTTAACGGGACGGCAAAGAGGAAACAGCTATAAAAATATTATACCTGAATCCGCCCGCAGTTTCAAACCCTATTTTCCTTTTTGAGCGCCCATTTCAGCGGCATCCCCTCCCCGGCAGACATTCTCCTTTTTGGCCCGCCTCCGCGGGAGAACCCGCTACCTTAGACTTTTCACAATCTGTGTTTGCCCAAATGTGACAAAAAGACGACAATCTCTTACATTTTTCTTTCAAGGCTGGAAAATCCGGCAAAATCCCTTTATCATTGTGTTTTTTCATGCTATACTCTAACTGGTTCAAAACAGGTCATAACACAATTACGAGGAGGAGTTTTCTTTGCGCATTGCTCTTTTCACCGAAACTTATCTCCCATATATAAACGGCGTGGTCACCCATGTCAAAATCTTGAAGGAAGGGCTGGAAAAACTGGGCCATGAAGTCCTTATTGTCACTGCGGATGCCAGCGCCCGTCGCCATTATGTAAAGGATGGGGTCCTCCACTGCCCTGGCGCCCGGATCAAGCGGTTTTACAATTACGGCGTCGCCCCGCCCATTAGCCACCGCCGCCTCCAGCTGATCGAGGCATTCCACCCGGATATTATCCACATCCACAATGAATTCGGCATCGGCCTCTCCGGCGTGATGGCCGCCAAGATGCTGAAAGTTCCACTGGTGTATACCTTACACACCATGTATGACGATTACCTGTACTATATCTCCCCCCGCCCCCTGTTGGGCGTCACCAAACGGTTGAGCCACCGGTATTTCAAATTCCTGGCTAAAAACGCTTCCGCCCTCACCGGCCCCTCTAAAAAATGCGAGGAGTATTTCCATGAGGTCGGTGTATACAAGCCGGTCACTGTGGTGCCCAACCCGGTGGAGTTGGACATGTTCATGCCGGAAAACATCAGCGAAGCAGACAAAACCGCCTTCCGCAAGCGGTACAATATTGACGATGATGTGATGATTGCGTGTTTCGTGGGCCGGCTGGGCCGGGAAAAAAGCGTGGATGTGCTGCTGGAATACTGGGCCAAGACTATGACCCCCCAGGACCGGATTCACCTCATTGTCATCGGCGACGGCCCCTGCAAAGAGGAATTGGAGGAACAGGCGAAGGAACTGGGCATCTCGGAGATGGTCACCTTCACCGGGGCGATCCAGCACGACGAGCTTCCCCCCTACCTCGCCTCCTGTGACATCTACATCACCGCATCCCTGTCGGACACTAACTCCATCTCCATGCTGGAGGGGATGGCCACCGGTCTGCCGGTGCTCCAGCGGCTGGATCCCCTTAATGAGGACCAGGTCCGCAACGGGGTCAACGGTTATGTGTTCAACTCCCCGGAAGAGATGGCCGCCCGGCTGCGGTATGTCAAAAACATGAGCCCAGAGCAGCTTGCTATCCTCAAAAAGTCGGTTACCCACTCGGTGATGCACAGCGGCGCAGAGGACCTGGCCAACTACATGCTGACTATTTACCACAAACTGTATGAAAAAGCGTAGTTTTTGTTGTTCGTTGCCACAAAGGCCGCCGGATATTTGTCTGGCGGCCTTTGTGCTGCTAAAAAATTCATATGAAAATAAAAAAGAGACGCCCTAGGGCGTCTCTTTTTTATTTTGGAAAGCCAAAATTAGTCGCTGATGTAAGGCAGCAGGGCCAGATGACGGGCGCGCTTGATGGCCACAGTCAGCTGACGCTGGTGGCGGGCGCAGGTACCGGTCACTCTGCGGGGAACGATTTTTGCTCTCTCGCTCAAGTATCTTCTCAGGCGGGGAACATCTTTGTAGTCGATATTCTCAATGCGGTCAACGCAGAACTGGCATACTTTTTTTCTGCCCTTTCTGGGGCCACGTCTTTCGCTTCTTTCAGTTCTTTCCACGGTACAAACCTCCTTATGAAATGATGTAGTTACAAAATTAGAACGGCAGATCGTCGTCGTCCTCGATTTCCTGGAAATCCCCTATCGAGCCGCTGGTGTAAGACACCCCAGGCTGTGTGGAAGGAGCCACAGGAGAAGGCGCCGGAGCGCCATAGGACGGCATTGCGCCAGATGCGGCATTTTTGCTCTCAACAAAGCTAACAGCGTCGGCTACCACTTCAAATGCGGTGCGCTTGTTGCCTTCTTTATCGGTGTAGCTGCGGGTTTGGATAGAGCCGTCAATGCCGATAGCATTCCCTTTTCGGAAATACTTGGCCACGAACTCAGCCTGTCCCCTCCAAGCCACGATGTTGATAAAGTCGGTCTGGCGCTCCCCGTTTTTGGAAGAGTAAGGCCGATTGATGGCGATGCTGAACGAGCAGACAGAAACGCCGTTGGGGGTCTGTTTCAGTTCGGGGTCAGCAGTCAGACGGCCGACCAAAATTGCTTTATTCAGCACAATTACACCACCTTACTATTTCGCAATGATCATGGAGCGAAGAACACCGTCGGTAATTTTGTAAATACGGTCGAGCTCTGCAGGGAAAGCGACACCGCTGGTGAAATCGATGAGCACATAATGGCCTTCGGTCTCGTCCTCGATCGGGTAAGCGAGTCTGCGTTTGCCCCATTCCTCGATGTTGTTGATTGTACCGTTGTCGCTGATCAGAGTTTTGAACTTTTCGGTCAGCGCAGCGATGCCCTCTTCACCAACCTTGGTGTTGAAGATCACAACTGTCTCATAGTTTCCGGTTGTTTTTGGCATTTTGACACCTCCTTTTGGACGTTAGGCCCGGCCGGTTGGTCCGGGCAAGGGATGCCGCGTCAGAATAACACGGCAACAGCAAAATTATAGCAGTCAGCAAGCCTTTTGTCAAGGTTTTTCACTAATCGCACAAAAATTCTTTTTAAAATTCAGCAGGTTGCGGGGCTATAGGGACTTTGAGAGCTCCAAAAGGTATTGGTGGAACTCCTCCCCAATTTCCGGATGTTTCAGGCCCACTTCTACAATAGCCTGGAGGACACCCAGCTTGTTGCCCATGTCGTACCGCTTACCGGAGTATTCCACCCCGATCATCCCCTCCCGCTGGGCCAGGACCCGCATAGCATCGGTCAGCTGGATCTCCCCGCCGGCGCCGGGCTTGGTATTCTCCAGCACCGAAAAGATGGCGGCGGGCAGCACGCAGCGCCCCAAGATAGCGTAGTTGGTGATGACCTCCTCCGGCTTGGGCTTCTCGATCATATCCCGAACCTGGAAAATCCCCTCCCGCAATTGGGTGGCATCCAAAGAGCAATATTTGTGGATCAATTCCAGGGGCACCGGTTTGATTCCCACCGTCCCCAGGCCGAACTCCTCAAATGCGTCGCACAGCTCCCGGGTGGCAGGCTTCTCCTTGGGGATAATCACATCGTCCCCATAGAGGACGGCAAATGGTTCGTCTCCCACAAAGCTCCTGGCACAGTAAACCGCGTGGCCCAGGCCCTTGGTCTCCTTCTGGCGCAGGTATTGGATGTTGCAAAGGTTGGCGATATCCACCACTTGGTTGTACAAGTCGGTTTTGCCCGAGGCCAACAGGCGGCTCTCCAGCTCTGGGGAACGGTCAAAATGGTCTTCCAGGGTGGTCTTCCCACGGCTGGTGATGATCAAAATATCCTCAATGCCGGACGCCACCGCCTCTTCCACAATATACTGGATGGCGGGCTTGTCTACAATGGGGAGCATCTCTTTGGGCACAGCCTTAGAGGCGGGCAGGACGCGGGTTCCCAACCCCGCTGCGGGAATGACTGCTTTTTTAATTTTCATAATTTCAAATTCCTCCGTCCCTTACAAGATAGAAATGATGTTGTTGGTGATGGCAAAGGAGATGGCGAAGTACAAAAAGATCATCCAGCACAGCACCAGGAGGACCATGGTCATATTGGTCCTTCCCCGGGTGGCGATGCCGGTGAGGCAGGCAGGGCTCCCCTCCCCAAACTCCTCCTTGGTCTTGCGGATCACCTTTTGGGCGTGGTTGAGGTAGAGCTTGTTGGCAAACATCCCCAGGGTTAGGGAAAGGGCCATCTGCCCAATGCGGATATACTGCTGGATGCTGCTCATCTGGATCATCAATTCCTCATTATAGGGGATCACCTGCCCGGTGATTGACTGGAGGAAGAGTTTCATGTATTCATTGGTGAATACCACGCTGGGGATCATGGTGACCATCGAAACCAGCATCAGAACCCCGCCGACCAAATACATCTTGCGGTAAAAAAAGTAGAAAAAGTTGAGGAAAAAAGCGGACCAGTTCCAGGAAAAAGAGGATTTTCGCTGGTGGATCGCCTGGAACCGGGGCAGGAAGAACTGGGCGTTGGGCCCGACAAACATCGCTAGTTCCTCCATACTCGCATCGCCAATGGTGGCATTTTTGTGGATGGGCCCCACCCCGGGGATGTAATAGCTCCCCCCAGGGGATGGCTGCTCCTGCCGGGGCGGCAGGTCCAGCCGTTGCCCGCAGTTGATGCAGAAGGGCTCATCTGCCGGAGTCTGTGCGCCACAGGTATTGCAGATCACCAGGGCGGGGTTGTCCCCCTGCTTGCCCTTGGGTGGCTGCCAGGCCTCGCCCAGGGCGTGGCGCTCTTCCAACGCACAGTGACCCAGCTTTTCATAACACTCCCGATGATGAGGCGCGCCGCAAACCGGGCAGACGACGATGTCATCCCCCTCCTCAAACAGCCGCCCGCAGGCCGCACAGGGAATGCCGGTATATTTTCCCAATAGGATCACTCCTTAACACTCATATAAAATAGGGGGCATCCTCCCAATTGGGACGAAATTCTCCCCGCTATTTAATCTATTATATAGTATCCGCCCCAAAAAACCAAGAGCAGATTTGTAAATAAACCGTTTTCTCAGAGAATCCACGGGGATGGTACTTTACAATGGGCGGTGTTCTCATCTATAATAAATTAGATACACCCGTGGAAACACGAAGAAGGAAGGATATCATGCTACAAAACGATTATGTCCTGCTGCTGGATGAACTGCGGCTTAAACTGCTGGACGTCAAGCCGCAGATAGATGACCTGGCCGACGCCATCGGCCTGAATCCCCTCAAGGAAGAGTTGTCCCAGCTGGAGGGGCAGACAGCCCAGGAGGGGTTCTGGAACGACCTTGCCGGCACCCAAAAGATTCTGCAGCGGATCAGCCGGATCAAGGATGAAATCTCCTCTTACCAAAAATTGGCCTCCGCCTACGAAGACGTGATGACCTTGGTGGAGCTGGGGATGGATTCCCCGGAGGAATCCGAGGCCACCTTTGAGGAGGCCAAACTGGAATACAACGCCCTGATGGACGAGCTGGAGACCAAAAAACTGGCCACCCTTCTCAAAGGGGAGTACGACGGCAACAACGCCATCCTGGCCTTCCACGCAGGGGCCGGCGGCTTGGAGGCCCAGGACTGGGCCCAGATGCTCTACCGGATGTACACCCGCTGGGCGGAGCGCCACGGCTACAAATGCAAGGTGCTGGATTACCTCAGCGGCGAGGAAGGCGGGGTCAAAAGCGCCTCCATCCTCATTGAGGGGGAAAACGCCTACGGATTTTTGAAATCTGAGGCCGGGGTCCACCGTCTGGTGCGGATCTCCCCCTTTGATTCCTCCGGCCGGAGACACACCTCTTTCGCCTCCTTGGAGGTGATGCCGGAGATCACCGACGAGGACAACGAAATCGTCATCAACGACGCCGACCTGAAGATCGACACCTACCGCTCCGGCGGGGCGGGAGGCCAGCACGTCAACAAGACGGAATCGGCCATCCGCATTACCCATATTCCCACCGGGGTAGTTGTGGCCTGTCAAAACGAGCGCAGCCAGCACCAGAACCGGGAGGTCGCCATGAAAATGCTCAAATCCAAGCTGATTGAGATCAAGGAGCGGGCCCACCTGGAGCGGATCGAGGACATCAAGGGGGAGCAGAAAGACATTGGTTTCGGCAATCAGATCCGCTCGTATGTGTTCATGCCCTACACCCTGGTCAAAGACCACCGAACTGGTTTTGAGAGCGGCAACATCACCGCAGTGATGGACGGGGACATCGACGGCTTTATCAATGCCTACTTAAAGGCGGAGAGCCTGGGCCATCTGCTGGAAAACGAATAAGATCAGGGCTTTGGGAATGTGGAGCGCGGGATCGTGTGTAATTCCCGTTTCGCCGCCAAAGGGAACCCTCTTCCAATACAACGCCAAAAGCCCCGCAGCATAGCTGCGGGGCTTTTTCATTTATTCCGATTGGGAAGCAGCGGAAGAGCTTCCCTCCACACGGGTGCCCTCCGTGTCCTCCGCCTCTTCCACCTTTTTGGTGTAGAGGAAAACCACATCTTGGCTTTTATCCAAAGGCTCGCCGGGCAGGATGCTGGTTTTGGAAACCAGGCCGGGCTCCAGGGAATCGTCCACCACTTCCAGCACCTGGTACCGGATCCCCTGCTGGGAGAGCGCCTTGGTGGCAAAGCTCAGCTTGCTTCCCACAATGTCCGGCATATCCACCACCTGAGGACCTTCGCTCACCGTCAGGATAATCACTCCACGGTGGATCATCTTTGCCCCCTCGGGGGTGGACTGTTCCACCACAACCCCTGCAGGATATGAAGAATCATACCGGCTGGTAGTGCGCAGTTCAAACCGAGATTGGTACTCTGCATTGGTCATGACTGCTTCTATGTACTGCCCCACAAATTTGGGGACTGTAGTATCTACCTGGGAGGAGGATACCTCCGGCTGGGAGGGCTCGCCGCCAAAGTGAAACAATTCTGGGAACATCCCCCGAGCCACGGCGATGAGGGCCACCACCAGAATCGCTACAAGAGCAGCCATCAGCCCCAACATGGTCTTTTTCCCCACCCGGGGAGCAGGCTTAGACGGTTCTGGCTCCGCAACCTCTTTGATCCTTTCGCTGTCAAACACTGCGGTGTTGGTGTTCTCCGACTCCAGCAAGGCAGCGGTCAGCTCCTCCACCGTCTCCATCCGGAAATCAGGGCTGAGCATCATAGCGGCGCTGATGGCGTCGGATACGCTCTCCGGCACCCGGGCGTTGAGGTCGCTGGCTGGGGCCAAATTGTCTTTTACCATCCGGGAAGGAGCCTCCGGCGGCATGGTCCCAGTGAGCATTTTGTATAGCACTGCCGCCAGGGCATATACATCGGTAAAGGTGCCAGGCCAGCCGTTTTCCTCATACTGTTCCGGGGCCGAGTAACCGGGGCAGAGGTCCGGGACAAGCTCCCCCTTCATCCGGGCGGCCGCAATGGCCAAGCCCCAGAGCCAGGGCCGGCCCTGGTCGTCCAGGAGGATGTTGTCCGGACAGATCCCCCGGTGGAGATAGCCTTTTTTGTGCAGGTCGGAGACCGTCCGGCACAAGGGCATAAAGATCTTTTTGGCATCTGGCCAGGTCAATTCCCCGCCGTTTTGTCTTAAGTACTCGGTCAGGGTCACCGTTTTAAGCAACCGGTACACCCCATATACCGTTTTATGGGCAGAAATCAGGTCGATCAGCGGGACCAGCATCTCCCCCCCGCCCATTTTCTGGAGCCCTTTGCACAGGTCTTCAAAATCGGATTTTAACGATTTGAAGGGCATTTCACAGCCTGGCTTGGGCTCAATGCTGCCATCCGCTTGGTTGCGGGTACACAAACCCTGGGGCATGTATTCTTTGATCCAGACCCGGATGTTCTCCTGTTGGTCAAAACCAATATACACTGGGCCGTCGCAGCAGGCAGCACGCACAACGCCTACCAAATAGCGGTCGCACAAAACCTCCCCCGGGGCCAAGAAATCCAGCCGGTGGGGCGCGCCGCTGCGATAAGAACAATGGCTACAGCTGCCGTCCGGGTTCAGCGGAGACATACATCCCATGCAGAGTTTGTGTTGATTTGTTGCCATCTGGAATTCATCACGCTCCCAGCCGCGAGGATGGCGCGGCCTAAAATCTCATTCCATTATAATACCTGTTTTCAAGAAGAGATGCAAGTCCCCCCGGGGATTCCGTGGGCCTTTTGGCCTCTTTTGCAGAATTCCTTTCCCAAAAGCCCCCGCTTTTGGCTGGGTTCCCTGCTGCTTGCAGCGTGTTTCCAGGTGGGGGACACCTTTTTCCGCACAGGCGCCCCCTTTTTGAATGCGGCCGCATCCTGTTTCCGGTCAGGCAAGGCGCTGATCACACGCCTTGAGAACAAACTCCCCTCGGTGAGAAGGCCCGTCTGCCCTTGCTTTGGGAAACAAAAAAAGCCTCCGCCTTCTCATAAAGAAGACGAAAGCCCCAAACTTCCGCGGTACCACTTCCAGTTGCACAATTCTGTGCCGCTCTGCCATGTCTTGCCCTAGGCGCAACATGTTTCCCCTTTAACGGTGGGATTCCGTCCGAGCCTACTTTTGTATTCGGTCGACCGCTCAGGGGCCAGTTCAAGCCGTCTTCCCGCTGCCGCCTTTCAGCCAGTGGCGGCTCTCTGTGAGCGTTCCGAAGCCCTACTACTCCCCATCCTAGCGTTTGATTGGATGAAGTTGTTCTTTTTTCAGGATACCAGCAAACGGCTGGCTTGTCAAGGGCCAGCCTATGAAAAAGGAGGAATGGCCGTTTCCGTAGGATTTAAAAAGATATTATTTTGACGAATTTTATCTAATTATGTCAATAAAACAAGACAAATTACTAGACAATGCCATGTAAAATTGTCCCCTTTTTTACGATGATTTTATGGGGGATTCCCATCCCAACCGCATTACTTGGATCAGAAAGGACAACCGTGGATGAAGACAACTCAACAACTGCTCTACCAAATTGGCTGCCAGGCCACTAAGATCGGTTTTAAACATTTGCATCTCGCTCTGGATTTATCCCTCTCCATGGATACTTTCCCGTACCGTGGCCTAACCACCTGTCTTTACCCAGAGGTAGCCAAACAATGCAAAACCACATCTTCCGCTATCAGCCGCTCCATCGCCCGCACTACCGAAGATCTGTGGCAGCATGGGAATCGGGCCCTTTTGGAGGAGATCGCAGGGCGCAAACTGCCTCAGAAGCCCCAACCCTCGGAACTTCTCTACTATTTGGATGCCTATTGCCGGGAGCGGATCAAGAGCTAACCGCTCCGCCCTCTGTAGTCAGAGGGGAACCATCCTTTTTTCATTTTTTTGCAAAAAATGCAGAAAAATAGTTGACAAGCCCATAGCGGTCTGTTATAATTTATTTCGTCGTCACGGGGGCGTAGCTCACTTGGGAGAGCGCTTGAATGGCATTCAAGAGGTAGTCGGTTCGATCCCGATCGTCTCCACCATATTGATAAGACCTGAATCTTTTGCCAAAGGGCGATGGATTCGGGTTTTTTGTTATCTGCCGAAGGAGGAAGAATCTCATGAAAACAACCTGGTTCCGTTGGTTTCTCCCCGTGTACCCTCTCTTTTTATCCCTGCTTCTCCCCTTGGCGGATTCCATGCTGGCCAAACAGCTGCAGCGCCACACATATACTGGCCTCACCGCAGTCCTTCTGCTTGGCTATCTCCTCTATGCCCTGCTGTTCGGGTTTTTCATTCTGGCTTTCTCCTTACATCGGGAAGAGACCCCACGCCTGTGGGCGGCAGTAGGGCTTGGAGAGCTGCTTTTCTTTGCAGCGGTGCCCTTTGTCCCGCCGCTGTACCGCCTGCTGCGCCAACTCTCCCCTGCATTATTTGGCGCCTATTTTGGGAGCGTTACCACCCATCTTTACCGGTTTCTGCCCAATATCATGCTGTATGCAGTGCTTCTGTATCCACGCCGAAACCTGCCAAATAACAACTAATGCATCGGGGCCTGTATGGCCCCTTTTTTATCGGGTTCCGAAGATCTTGCGTCTCTGGGCGGAGTCCCCCTTCTATATGCCGAATTTGTTCTGCACAAATTTTTCGCCCAATGGGTTTGATAAAATGGCAAAATAGTAGTAAACTTAGTTTAGAGAATTTTTACTGGTTCAATCCCCTGGATTGGAAAGGCTGGTGACAAATATGCCTTCGTTTATCACCCATCATTTATTTGGCAAGGATCTGGCTATTTTATTGG
This sequence comes from Merdimmobilis hominis, assembly GCF_900104615.1. GTDB lineage: Bacteria > Bacillota > Clostridia > Oscillospirales > Ruminococcaceae > Merdimmobilis > Merdimmobilis hominis. Next base: position 160,848 of record NZ_LT629939.1, read on the forward strand.
AGGGCCGGTCTGCAGAGCTGATCAAACAGCACCCCATCCCCTACCACTGGGGGCTGCAAGGGCCGGATATTTTCTTTTTCCATCGGATTTTTTCCGGGAGGAAGAGTTCCCTCCCCCAATATGGCACCATATTGCACACCCAGAAAACCGACCAGCTGTTCCAGGTCATGGCCCAGGAGATTTCCGCTTACTCCGGCAGGTTGGAATTTGACGAGCTCCTAGCCTATTACATCGGGTTTATCGGCCACTACTGCCTGGATTGTTCCGCCCACCCCTATGTCTACAGCAAACAGGTAGAACTACAGAAGCGGCTCTCCCCCAAACATTGGCGCGGCCTCCACCACCGGATTGAAAGCGACATCGATTCCTCCCTCTACCGGCTGAAGGAACACCGGCCGGTTAACACCTTCCCGGTAAAGCGAAACTACCGGATCGATGACCGGTTTGCCCTCTCTCTCGCCATTGTGTACCACAAGGTTCTGAGCTCCCTATATGGGCTGAACATCAAGCCGGAGGAGCTGCGGCGCTCCCTGGGCGATGCAGTTCGCGCTTTCACCATTGAAGTGGAACCCACCGGGTTCCTCTTCCGTTCGGTGACCCGCGCAGCGGAAAAGGTCTCCGGTCAAGGGGAACTGCTGTCCGCCTTCCTGAAAAAGCCTGGCGCCTCCTTCTCCATCCTAAACCGTGAGCACCACGGGTGGTCTTCCGCCGACAAGCCAGAACTGCGGCGTTTTGACAGCTTCCTAGACCTTTACTACTCAGCCCTGTTTGAGGCCAAGCGGATGACTTTGGCCGCTGTCAAGGCGGTCACCCAGGGCAGGGAGTTTGTTCCGAAGGGCCTTATCTCTTTTGACGCTGGGTCCTTGCGGAAATAACGTTTTGTGAATTTAATATCATCTTGGAACTACTGTCCATCCCCTGGGATTTGTGTTAAAATGGTTGCAAAGCAGATGCCAGGGGATATTTTTTATGCCTTTCGTTGCAATCCTATAAGGAATGGCCAATGGGCGCACAAGAATGAGGCCCATTGCCGCTCTTTCCAGCGGCTTCCCCACAATGGGAGGAACCGGCCAAACAGCTGGATGCAACGACCCGCTGTGTTTATCAACTGTGTTTTATCCCCACCGGTGGCCGCAATACATCTGGCTGAGCCCCACCGAAGGAGCTGGGCAGATGAACTATGCAGGAGGAGACAAGTATGAAGGAACAACTCGACCAACAGACTTTTTTGGAACAATCCACCTCTCATCTCCAAGAGATGCTCAGCTCATTGGATCATTTGGGCAGCCTCTCCTTGGCGGAACTGCCCCGGGAATCCACTTTGGTCGCTGTAGTGGATTTAAACCGGGGCTTTGCCAAACAGGGGGCTCTGTACTCTCCCCGCACCGAGGAGCTCCTCCCCGGCGCGGCCGCCTTTGTGGACCGCTGCATCGCCGGGCGGTACTCCATCCTCCCCTACACCGACTGCCATACGGCGGATTCCCCAGAACTTGCCAGCTATCCGCCCCACTGCCTCATGGGCACAGAAGAACCCCTGCTGGCCCCGGAACTCTCCCGGCTGGAGGCAATGGCCCGGCCCAAAAACTCCACCAACGCCTATCTGGCTGATCCGGAGCTCTTCCAGGCCCCCCAGGTCACCCATGTGGTGATTTTGGGCTGCTGCACCGACATCTGCATTTACCAACTGGCGGTCACCCTGACCGCCTATTACAACCAGCACAACCGCAAAGTGGAGGTGATTGTCCCGGTGAACCTGGTGGATACCTACGATGGCCCCGGCCATCCTGCGGACCTGTGCAACCTGATGGCCCTCTACAGCATGCGGCAGAATGGAGTAACCCTCGTCCGCACCATCGACTAACCAAAACTAAAAAGGAGATTGGGTGTTATGACACGCATTGTGGATCTGAAACGGAATTTAAGCCTTCTCACCGATTTTTATGAGCTGACTATGTCCAACGGCTATTTTCTAAATGGAATGCGGGATCGGGTCGCTGTCTTTGATATGTTTTTCCGCACTGTGCCGGACAACGGCGGCTTTGCCATCTTCGCTGGCCTAGAACAGCTGGTGGAATACCTGGAAAACCTTTCTTTCAGTGAGGAGGATATCGAATACCTACGGGAGCAGGGGCAGTTCTCCGACGCCTTTCTGGAGTATCTGGCCAACTTTGAATTCGCCTGCGACATCTGGGCCCCCAAAGAGGGTACCCCCATCTTCCCCGGCGAACCGGTGGTAGTGGTCAAAGGCCCGTTGATCCAAACCCAGCTGGTGGAAACCATGGTCCTTTTGACCATCAACCACCAATCCCTTATCGCCACCAAAACCAACCGGATGATCCGGGCAGCCGGCGGCCGGGCAATTTTTGAATTCGGTTCTCGCCGCGCTCAAGGGTATGATGCTGCGGTGCTGGGCGCCCGGGCCTCTTACATTGGCGGATGTGCCGCCACCGCCTGTGTGCTGGCCGGCAGGCGGTATGGCATCCCGGTGGTGGGAACGATGGCCCACAGCTGGGTCCAATCCTTTGACAGCGAATACGAAGCCTTTAAAAGCTATGCAGAACTCTATCCAGACAGTTGCACCCTATTGGTTGACACATACAATGTGATCAAATCTGGTGTTCCCAACGCCATCCGGGTATTTAATGAGGTACTCCTTCCCAAAGGCTTCCGCCCCAAAGGAATCCGCATCGACAGCGGCGATATTGCCTACCTCTCCAAACGGGCCCGCGCCATGTTGGATGAAGCCGGTTTCGCTGATGTAAAGATCACCGCTTCCAATTCCTTAGATGAATACCTGATCCGCGATCTGATTTTACAGGGCGCTAAAGTGGATCTGTTCGGCGTAGGCGAAAATTTAATCACCAGCAAATCCGCTCCTGTTTTCGGCGGTGTTTACAAACTGGCTGCGGTCCAGGAGCAGGAAGGCGGGGAGTTCATTCCCAAAATTAAAGTGAGCGAAAGTGTAGAGAAAATTACCACCCCTGGATTCAAACGGCTGTATCGGTTATATGACAAAGAAAACGGCAAGGCACTCGCCGATTATATCACCCTCTATGATGAAACAGTAGACGACAGTAAGCCGTTGGCTATCTTTGACCAGCATGCCCCTTGGAAGAAACAGACCCTAGAGAATTATGTCTCCCGCCCCTTACTGGAGCCGATCTTCTCCAAAGGCAAACTTGTATATACCCTCCCCTCGTTGGATGAGGTGAAAGCCTACTGTACAGAGCAGGTCAACACCCTGTGGGATGAGGTGACCCGGTTTGAAAACCCCCATACGTACTATGTGGACCTTTCGCAGAAACTGTGGGATATGAAATACAATCTGCTGGAGGAGATTTCCCTTTAAATAGAATAAAGGTTTATCTTATAGGATTCACACAAATGCAGACTGGAGCTGTTCTACGAACAGCTCCAGTCTGCATTTGGTTTATAGTAGTTTTCAATTATGTTTTTCCTTATAATGTTTTAGCTAAACAGAAATCGCTTTCATAAATTTGTTTCAGCCTTCAAACTGATTTTTCTCCGGCACAATTTCAAAGCACCCCTGTGCTTTGCAGGAAGAATCCATGCAGTCCATTGGTTGCGGGCAATTCCTTTTTTCCGGCATTTTAACTGGAACAATTCTCTTTTTAGAAGGGCAATATCGGTCTGCCATACCCCTGCGGTTTTCCATCTGTAAATCCCCCTTTCTTTCCCTATTAGCATTTACAGAGAAAGGGCAGCTATTCCAAACGGGAATCTTCTATAGTGAATAAATATTGGAATATTTGTCCATCCTTCCAACATACATATTCCATGGAAAGGTGGTCGTCACATTGGAAAAACTGGCGGAACGCTTGCAAAGCTGCTTAAAAAGGAAGAAAAACACACCTCCATCTCCCGACCCCTTATTGTTGGAGATCCGGGAGCTGGTCTCACAGATGGACGCGGTGCGAAGCTTGTTTGATCTGACCAGCGACCCCAATCTGGTGGAGGGCCTCATCCATGAAATGAACGCCCTTAACAGTCGGTATAGCTACCTTATGCTGCAAGCAAGGGAGAAAAATTTGGTCTGTGTGTATCAGCCAGATGATCTGTTTCAAGAAAGGGTGTATGGAAAATTGGGGTAGATAAAATTATTTATGTAATCTTAGGCTGTTGTGCCTTGTTTATGCTGAGCCTTTATCTAAAAAGCGGGCGATTTTGGCGATGTCTATTTTTCTCTGCCGGGACAGGAATTGCAGGGCTTCTGGCAGTAATGGCAATCGGTGCTTTCACCACCCCACTGCTGGGCATGAGCCCGTTTTCTTTGGCAGTGTCAACTGTATTTGGTTTGCCAGGCGTCGTTGGTTTGTTGATGCTCAATTTGATTTGGATGATTTAAAGCACAATATATGGTATCGAGGAGTATGTAGCTACATACTCCTCTTTTTTGTAGGCAACCCAAACAAATTTAGACCATTTGTCGTTTATTGTCCAATGTCTCAAATAAATTTTATTATTCGATCACGATAGAAATTTTTTGACAAAATTTTGTTACTTTTTTGACTCAAACCATTTACAGATCGGTAAAATGGTTGTAAACTATATGGAGGCGATCCTACCAGCAATCGAGTGATACTTACAACTTTGAGGAGGCTTCTTATGCAACTTTCTACGTTACTATTAATACTCACAACTTGGATTCAATTCTTACTCGGAACTTTAATTTGTTGCAATATCTTACGAGTAGAAATTTCTATTAAAAAAATTGTCTGTGGGACATTACTTACTGGCATAATCAACGCTTTACCTATTTATAATACAAATTTTTCCATGGTACTTATATTTATTATAACAATTTCCACTTATTTCCTTATTTGTAAAATCTTATTTAAATTACCTTTTTCAAAATGCCTTAGTTTTTTAACAGGCTACTTACTCTACTCAGCTACAATCGAGTGTGTAATGATAATTGTCAACATAGTAATTTCAGGGAGCCAAAATTTTTTCTTCAGTCACATTCGTGAAAATACTTACCTAAATATTTTGAGATTTCTATCACTGTTGCCATGCTTTCTAATATATGCTGTCTCGAATTTTGTGGTGAAAAAACGCGAAATTTCCTATGCTAACAAGGAATCATTTACAATTATAGTATTAAATTTCTTTTTTCTGATCGCATTTATTTATCCAAATATTATTTATTTTGAACATTTTGAAATTAAAATTAACAATTTTATCCTTCTATACGACTTAGTTCTCGCTCTATGTTTTGTTATATACAGCATATATAATTCTATAAATTCCTATGAATTGGGGAAGAAGGCGGTGATCTCTGCCAATCAAAAATTGTATACAGAAACTCTGGAGAACTCTCTTGACCAGATCAAAGGTTTCCGCCATGAGATGAATAATATAATATCGACCATTGCCGGTTTTGTGGAGCTAGAGCGTCTAGACCTTCTCCGACCATATATCGGCGACCTCCAGCAGCGTCTCACTGCTCAGTCATCCACCAACGTTCTAAATCTCAATCTGCGGGAAGTACCTATCCTCTACGGGCTACTTATTGGAAAGATCAATTACGCTACAAACATGGGAGTTCGATTTGAAATCGCCATTGTAACCAAGGAAGAAATTGTATTCCCCAATGAGGTCTTATACGACCTAGCCTACATCATGGGCGTCTGGCTGGACAACGCCATCGAAGCTGCCGCGGCCAGTGAGCTCAAACAGGTAAATCTTCTTGTCCGGGATGACAGCGACTGCTACAACATCGTTGTGCGCAATTCTTTCGAGGGAGAGGTAGATCTGAAAAAGATCAAACGCAAGAATTACTCCACCAAATCCAACCACATGGGAATTGGACTGCACCAGGTGGAGGAAAAAGTCCAGGCACAAAGCAAGTATTTCTCCTCCTCTACAACCATCAACGAGTGTTCCTTTATCCAGCATCTCCAAGTAAAAAAGTAGGGGCTAACGCCCCTACTTTTTTACTTTTCTTCTTTTTTGTCTTTCATCAGCTGCTTTGGCAGCTTAGGCTGATAAATAATTAACGGTGCACAAGCCACATTTATCGAAGCTTCAGCAACTTTCTCAGCAGTTACCTTCAGGGTTTTAGCGAACAATTTCATGGGGGTTCAACACTCCTTTCCTTAACTTTCTTCTACATAACGCTGGCAGCCGTATAGCTTATATGCGATAGGCGTGACCATAAAACACGCGACTGTAGATGAGAGCATCAATACGTTGGCCCGAGCAGGATACCCTTGAGACATCCAGTAAGCACAGCCAAAGGAGATCCACATACAAAGGAGCCCTACCACCTTGCAGCGCAACCGAAGCCTGCTGCCAAAAATGGGTTTTTCCTGCGTGTCTCCTGGTGCATACAAAAGCAGCACAATCGTATTACAGGCAATCCCTGCCCAAAAGAAAGGGGTCAAAAATCCTTTTACCCAAATCGAAATGCCAATGGAGGCAAACATAAACATGACATATGTGGAAAGGCATATGCTCCGTGTAGAAGCATGCGCTCCGTTTGCGTTTCCCCGCACTGTCGTATACGCCAACACAGAAAAAAGCATCAAATCTGCCAAGCCTAAAAATGCAGCCACCGTAAAGAGCGCAATAAAGGCCAAAATCTCTTGGAAGATCAGCTCCAGCCCATAAGCTAGAACCTCCTCATCCGAATCCTCGAAATTATTGGCCAGATATTGCGCAACACTTTGTGAGAGTTTGGCAATCATCAATTAATCCAACTTTCTAATATAATTGGCCAATGTAGCGATGAACACGGTATTGGAGATATTGCGTTTGCTGAGCATTGCGCTAAAAATCTCCTGGTAGAGAGGTGTATTGGTTTTGCGCACCGTTTGAATGCCATACCGCAACCCTCGCTCCACACTGGGAGTGGAAACACCATACTTCTTTGCAATATCCGGATACAATACCTTGGTCACCAAATTGACGTTCGACCCATCGATGGTACAAGCAATCAGCGCATCCCTCATATAGGAGTGGAATTTGCTTCCTGGTGCCATCCCAATATCCATAAGAACATCCTCCACCCGCTGCTCCAATTTATTGGTGTATTGGATGGTGATCTTCTGGCTGGATTGATCCGGCATCAGCCCACGCATAGCGATAAGCAGGTCCAAGTTGGACAATATGGTGTTGACTCCCACTGGCTTTAAGCTGTAGTAATCAATCTCCAAATTTTGCAGGATCCGCACGATGGGATCTGTGGCAATACCCGACAGGATATAAATGATGGGTCGATAATTCTGCATCTGCCGGATGCTGTTGACCAGATAACAACCATCGGTTTTGGGCATCAAGATATCACTAATGACAATATCTGGGCGTTCCTTTTTGATGATCTGAAAGGCGGAATCCCCATCCTCGGCGATGCCCACCAATTCATATCTGTCTTTTTTCGACACTGCTAGTTCAAACAATTGAGTCCACTCTGTGTCATCGTCTGCTAAAACAATCCGAAATTTTTTCATAACCTTCCCCATCCAAAAGTATTTCGTCCTTTATCCCCACCCGAAGCTGTCAATCTGAATTCGGGTGGCCATTCCTTCTTGGAAGCAATTGGGGGACGCAACATTATATATCAATCATTATACCAGACTTGGGCAAGGGTTTCGACCGGATCGCCTAGATTTTGCTGCCCTTTATCATTATAATACAACATTTTCCCCGAAAAGCACAGAAAAACGATTCGTAAAAAATCGACATAAATTCGACAAAATGTTCCATTTCTGCCAAAATATGCGGTTATGTGCCAAAAGAAAAGGCGGGCGCCAAGGCGTCCGCCGATGCGGCTCATTCTATGTAATTACCGCATCTCCTCCATGCCCGGGAGGCCAAAACTCACCGAAAGAGCTTGGTTAATCCGGCTCATCGACTGGTCGTCCAGCCGGCCCATCCGTTCTTTAAGCCTGCGCTTGTCAATGGTGCGGATCTGCTCCAGCAGCACCACCGAATCCCGGGACAGGCCGCAGTGGGCGGAATCCAGTTCGATATGGGTGGGCAGTTTGGATTTTTCCTTCTGGCTGGTGATGGCTGCTGCGATCACCGTAGGGCTGAATTTGTTGCCAACGTCGTTTTGAACAATCAATACAGGACGAACGCCGCCTTGTTCCGATCCCACAACCGGGCTCAGGTCGGCATAATAAATTTCTCCTCGTTTGACAGTCACGTTCTATCACGCTCCGCCTTAATAAGTTTATCGTTGCAACTGTATTGTTGCCGAATTCTTTTCAGGTTAAACAGTGTGGTGGCATTTTCCAACCGCACCTACCCTATCTTATTAAGGGAGCTGTTATTTTGACAAAGGAAAAACCCCCGCCCCAGTGGCAGGGGTTTGTATTTTGCTCCGCCATGGCACAAACGGCCCATAAAAACCGGTTTTCCGACCGAGCAAAAGCCCTGGCTGAAAAAATCGCTTTTTCTTTTTGCTTGGGGAGAGGCCGTCTCCCGTTACAGGGGACAAAAATTGATAAACTCCATCTCCAATTCGCTGGCGGGGATGGAGAGCTTCAAAAAGTTGCCGCTTTTCGGGTCCAGTTTCAGCAGGAACTCCCCTGCTTCAATAAGGCCGCTGACCTCCACCGAGCTCTCCTTGAGCTCTACATGGACGCCCTGAGGTTCCGTAGCGGAATTGACTGCCGACACCACCATCTTTGCCACCGCTCCACCCGGGAGGTTGGAGGGGTCCAAATCAAAACTGATGCCGTTGTAATCCACCGTCAATTTATCCTTGGCAAAGGCAAAGCTCATCCCATTGAGGCTGGAGGGGCTGGTGAAGGAGACAGTACAGCTGCGCGGCTCCTCCGAGACGATACGAGCCGTGGCCTTGATGTCCTTGTAACTGATGTTGGCCGTCGTCTCAAAGGGGCTAGTCATCCGGCTTTCCACCTGGCTTTGGTCCACAGTGCCGCCTCCTCCTCCAGTTTTATCACAACCGGCAAAACCCAGGCAGCAGAGCATCGCCAAGGCCAGAGAGATCCATCGTTTTTTCATGCGGGCGCTCCCATCCGCTTCGCCAAATTTATGCCGGAACAGCCGGCGAAGCGGAAACTGCCCCTCTTACAATTGGTGTTCCACGAAGATGCGGCAAAGGTCTTCTAAAATATCACTGGGCTGCATGGCGTATTGGGAGAGGCGCTTGGCGCAGGCGTCTGCCGCCATCCCGTGGAGATAAACCCCCAGCACTGCGGCCAATTCCGGCTTGATGCCTTGGGCCGCAAAGCCGGCGATCATGCCCGCCAGCACATCCCCGCTGCCGCCTTTGGCTAAGCCGGCATTTCCAGTGGTGTTGTAGAATACGTTGCCGTCGGGACAGGCCACTAAGGTGTTGTGCCCTTTGAGGACCAATGTCACCCCATGTTCCTGGGCAAAAGCGCGGGCAATGGAAAGGCGGTCCCTCTCCACATCCTCAATCTCCTTGCCCACCAGCCGTGCCATCTCCCCCGGATGTGGGGTGAGGATGACGGCGTCCCGTTTTTCACTCAGTATATTTATATTCTTGGCAACGGCGTTTATACCATCCGCATCGATGACCAAGGGACAATTTGCCCGGCGGATGAGGGCGGAAACCACCTGCTCAGTGTCTTCGTCGCATCCCAAACCACACCCCACCAGTGCGGCGGTGGAGCGTTTCATCCGTTTTAATATGGCGCCGATGGCCTCGGCCGGTACCCGGCCGCAGCTGTTCTCCACCAAAGGCAGATAGGTGCACTCAATGAGGCGGGAGGCGGCGATATGGCAAACCGTCTGGGTGGATGCCAGTTGAATCAGCCCCACGCCGCAGCGCATGGCCCCCATGGCGGAGAGGACTGCCGCACCCACAAAGTTTTCGCTTCCGCAGACGCTGAGCAGCCGCCCATAGCTCCCCTTGTGGCTCTCCGGCTCCCGCTGGGGCAGAAGGGCAAAAACCATCTCCTCATCGGGGATATGGAAGTGGGATTTCACCCCATCTGCCGCCTCTTGAGGGATGCCGATGGCGCAGAGTTCCACATACCCGCAATTCCCCTTGCCGGGGGCGAGGATGTGGCAGGGCTTCAGATGGTCGAAGGCGATGGTGAAATCCGCCTGGACCGCCCCTTCCGCCGCCTTGGCGGCGTCGCAGTCCACCCCGCTGGGCACATCCAGGGAAAAGACTGCCGCGATGGCATTGTTCATCAGGGCGCAGGCCTTTTGGTGGAGTTCATCCAGCTCCCCGTGGAAGCCGGTTCCATAGACCCCGTCTACAATGATGTCCACCACATCCATCAGGCCGGCGATCTGGTCAAAGGATTCCTCCAGCCGCAGCACGCTGATGCCCATCATCTTTACCATGTCAAACATGCTTTTGGCATCCTCGGTGCGGGGCTCCCCATCGGTGAGGACCACCGCCACATTTGCGCCGTCCTCGTACAGCTTGCGGGCCACTACAAACCCGTCTCCCCCGTTGTTACCCCGTCCGCAGAAGAGGATACAGTTTTTATCCTCGGGGTCGATGGTCTTTTTCAGGAAGGCAGCGGCAGCGGCGCCGGCGTTCTCCATCAGCCGCTCTCCGGACATGCCCAGCTCCCCCGCTTTTTGTTCGATTTCCTTCATCTCGCTTGCGGTTACAATTTCCATCCCTGTTGCTCCTTTTCCCTATCACTGTATGCGACCACAACGGCGGCGGCATGCTGCCGGGTGTGGGTTAAGCTGACCGAGAAGGCCAGGCCGCTACTCTGGGCAAACTCTCCCGCCGCACCCGAGAGGTGCAGCTCCGGTTTGCCGCTCCCATCGTGCAAAAGCTCAATTTCCACAAGGCGTATCCCCCGGAAGCCCGTTCCCATAGCCTTGGCACAGGCCTCTTTGGCGGCAAAAACCGCGGCGGCCGACTGGGCGCGATTGGGCCTGGCCCCGATCTCCTCCCGCTCCCGGGGAGAAAAAACCCGCTGCCAAAACCGAGGGGAGGCGAGGCTCTTTTCCATACGCGCCACTTCCACCAGGTCAATACCGGTTTCCACACGCATTAGAGTAAATTCCTCCCCTTGATGAACACTTCGTTGACCACCTGGCGGGGCAGGCTGACCCGCATCCCCTCCAAAAGCTTGGCATCGGGGGTGAAGACCACCATCTGCCCCTCTTGGGTGACGAAGTACCAGGCCCCCTCCTGGGGATCAGCGCAGTAAAAAAGGGGCTTTCTATCCCCTTCCAAACCGGGCTGATACCGCCCCATGGCGGCGATGTCTTTGCAGTCCACCGTCAGCAGGTGTTTGCGGCTGCGGTGGGCGCTGATCCGGTCCACATCCATCTCCGACCCGGTGAGGATATACTCAAATTCCAGGTTGAGGGCGGTCCAAAAATAATAGATGCAGTACAAAAGCCCTGCGCACACCACCGCGCCAATGACGGTAAAATATAGGTTGAAGGAGGCCATGATGTAGCTAGGTGCACCCAAAACCAACATTCCCACCACTACTGCCCCACGCAGGAGTGCATCCTTTTTGGTTGGCTTTTTGGCCACCAACGTCTCGACAAATACTTCTTGCATGGCAAAATCCTCCTTCTAATTGCACAATAGTATAGCATAAAAACCCGGTCTTTTCAACAATTTATCCCTTGCAACCCACCGGCAACTGTGCTATGATAAGACTATTCTTAATACTTTTACACGCGTTGACTGAGAGAGTACGCCCACGTTTCCTTCCCTCCAGAGAGATCCGCCCCGGCTGCAAGCGGATCGGTTGGCAGGTGGGCCGAAGTTCACTCACGAGCGGCCCTGCCGAACCAGGAGTAAGCAGGGACGGGTGCCCGCCGTTACAAGGGACGCAGAGTGTTTGCTCATGTGGCAAAAAATTGGGTGGTACCGCGGAAGAATGGCCTTTCGTCCCTTTGTGGACGGAGGGCTTTTTTATTTCCCCCGCCCCATGGAAAGCCAGTCATTTTCCCATATTAATCAAGAGGTGAAACAAATGAAAGCAGCTTTGGAAGCGATTCGAGAAAAAGCACGCAAAGAGCTATCTGAGATTGCCGACACCAAGGCGCTGGACGCCCTGCGGGTCCAGTACCTGGGCAAAAAAGGCGAGCTGACTGCCATCTTAAAGCAGATGGGCAGCCTCTCCGCCGAGGAACGCCCGG
>NZ_LT629939.1:175250-220242 GCF_900104615.1 Merdimmobilis hominis
GGGTGCCCGCCGTTACAAGGGACGCAGAGTGTTTGCTCATGTGGCAAAAAATTGGGTGGTACCGCGGAAGAATGGCCTTTCGTCCCTTTGTGGACGGAGGGCTTTTTTATTTCCCCCGCCCCATGGAAAGCCAGTCATTTTCCCATATTAATCAAGAGGTGAAACAAATGAAAGCAGCTTTGGAAGCGATTCGAGAAAAAGCACGCAAAGAGCTATCTGAGATTGCCGACACCAAGGCGCTGGACGCCCTGCGGGTCCAGTACCTGGGCAAAAAAGGCGAGCTGACTGCCATCTTAAAGCAGATGGGCAGCCTCTCCGCCGAGGAACGCCCGGTGATCGGCCAGCTGGCCAATGAAGTCCGCGCCCAGATTGAGCAGGATTTGGAGGACAAGCTCGCCTCCCTGAAAACCGCCATGCTCAACCGCCGGTTGGAGGAGGAGAAACTGGACGTTACCATCCCCGGCAAACGGCAGGCGATGGGCAGCCAGCACCCCCTCTCCATCGTCCTGGACGAGCTCAAGGAGATCTTCCTGGGCATGGGGTTCAGCGTGGTCAAAGGGCCCGAGGTGGAGCTGGATTACTACAACTTTGAAGCCCTGAACCTCCCCAAAAACCATCCCGCCCGGGATACCCAAGACACCTTCTACATCAACGAAAACATCCTGCTGCGGACCCAAACCTCCCCGGTGCAGATCCGCACCATGGAACAGCAGAAGCCCCCCATCCGCATTATCGCCCCCGGCCGGGTCTACCGCTCCGACGCGGTGGATGCCACCCACTCCCCCCTCTTCCATCAGATCGAGGGCCTTGTGGTGGACAAAGGCATCACCATGGCCGATCTGAAAGGCACCCTGGAGACCTTTGTCAAAGCCCTGTACGGCGAGGATTCGGTGGTCCGGTTCCGGCCCCATCACTTCCCCTTTACCGAGCCCTCCGCCGAGATGGACGTCATGTGCTTCAACTGCCAGGGCAAGGGCTGCCGCCTGTGCAAAGGCGAGGGCTGGATCGAGATCCTGGGCTGCGGCATGGTCCATCCCAAGGTGCTGCAAAACTGCGGCATCGACCCGGAGGTCTACAGCGGCTTTGCCTTTGGCATGGGCCTGGAGCGCATCGTCATGCGGCGGTACAACATCGACGACCTGCGCCTATTCTACGAAAACGACCTGAGATTCTTAAACCAGTTTTAATTCGAGGAGGCATAAACAATGAACTTATCCCAAAAATGGCTGCTTGATTATGTGGATGTTTCAGAGGTGGAGCCCCACGAATTCGCCGAGGCCATGACTATGTCCGGTTCCAAGGTGGAGGGCTACTGCCGTGAGGGCGCCGACATCACCGGTGTGGTGGTCGGCGAGATCCTTTCGGTGGTGAAACACCCCAACGCCGATTCCCTGGTCATCTGCCAGGTCAACATCGGCGAGGCCGAGCCGGTGCAGATTGTCACCGGCGCCACCAACGTCTTTGCCGGCGCTTATGTGCCGGTGGCCACCAACGGCTCTCACCTGCCCGGCGACAAAGTCATCAAAAAAGGCAAGCTGCGGGGCGAGGTCAGCAACGGCATGCTCTGCTCCCTGTCGGAGCTGGGCCTGACCGTCCACGATTTCCCCTATGCCATTGAAGACGGCATCTTCATCCTGGGGGACGACTGCGAAAAAACCCCTGGCATGGATATCCACGAGGCCATCGGCCTTGACGACCTGTGCACCGAGTTTGAGATCACCTCCAACCGCCCCGACTGCCTGTCGGTCACCGGCCTGGCCCGGGAAGCGGCGGTCACCTTCCAAAAAGAGCTCCATCTCCCCGAGCCCAAGGTGGAGAAGGAGACCGGCGACATCCGGGAACACCTGTCCATTGAGGTGCAGAACCCAGAGCTCTGCCCCCGGTACATCGGCCGGATGGTCAAAAATGTCAAGATTGGGCCCTCCCCCCGCTGGATGCGGGAACGGCTTCGTGCCTGTGGTGTCCGCCCCATCAACAACATCGTGGACATCACCAACTATGTGATGCTGGAATACGGCCAGCCCATGCACGCCTTCGACTTCAAATATGTCAAAGGCGGCAAAATCATCGTCCGGACCGCCCGGGAGGATGAGACTTCCTTCATGACCTTGGACGGGGTGACCCGCACCCTCTCCCCGGAGATGCTGACCATCTGCGACGCCGAGGGTCCCACCGCTGTGGCCGGCGTCATGGGCGGCGAGTTCAGCTCCATTATGGAGGACACCGACACCATCCTCTTTGAATCCGCCTGCTTCAACGGCCCCTCGGTCCGGCTGACTGCCAAAAAGCTGGGGATGCGCACCGAAGCTTCCGGCCGGTATGAAAAGGGCTTGGACCCCGCCACCTGCCTGCCTGCCGTCCAGCGGGCCTGCCAGCTGGTGGAACTGCTGGGCGCCGGCGAAGTGGTCGGCGGCATGATCGACGTGGACAACAGCCCCAAAGAGAAGATCGTCCTCCCCTTGGAAGCCGACTGGATCAACCGGTTCCTGGGCATTGACCTTCCCGCTGAGGAGATGAAAACCATCCTCTCCCGCCTGGGCTTCGGCATCGAAGGCGATCAGGTAGTGGTTCCCTCCTACCGGGCCGACGTGCGTTGCAAAGCCGATGTGGCCGAGGAGATCGCCCGGATCTACGGTTACAACAACATCCCCACCACCTCCCTGCGGGGCTCCTGCGAAGGCAAGCTGACCCCTCGCCAGAAGATGGAACGCCGGGTCAACAACATTATGTTGGCCCAGGGGTACAGCGAGATTATGACCTATTCCTTCATCAGCCCCAAATACTACGACAAGATCGGCCTGCCCGCAGACAGTGCTCTGCGCAAATCAGTGGTCATCTCCAACCCCTTGGGGGAGGATACCAGCGTCATGCGCACCACCACCCTGCCCTCCATGCTGGAAATCCTGTCCAAAAACTACGCCAACCGCAACATGGCCGCCGCCCTCTATGAGATCGGCGCTGAGTACATCCCCCAGGGGGAGAACGAGCTTCCCATTGAGACCGACCACCTGACCCTGGGCCTTTACGGGGACAAGGCGGACTTCTATGCCATCAAGGGCGCTGTGGAAGCTCTGCTGGACTACCTGAATATTCAAGATGTCGATGTAGAAGCGGATTCCACCAACCCCACCTTCCACCCTGGCCGCTGCGCGGTCATCACCGCAGGCGGCGAAGAACTGGGTGTGGTGGGAGAAGTCCATCCCTTGGTTGCGGAAAACTACGAAATCGGCACCCGGGTATACCTGGCTAAGCTCTCCATGGATGCTCTCTTTGCCCACACCCCTGCTGACAAGGAGTACAAGGCTCTGCCCAAATACCCTGCTTCCCAGCGGGACATCGCCCTCCTCTGCGATGAGGAGTTGCCTGTCCTCACCATGGAAAAGGCCATCTCCTCTGCTGTCGGCTCCCTCCTGGAAAAGGTGGAGCTGTTTGACGTCTACCGCGGGGCGCAGATCCCCGACCACAAGAAGAGCGTGGCCTTCAATCTGGTGCTGCGCAGCGCCGACCACACTTTGACCGTTGAAGAAGCCGATGCCGCAGTCAAACGAGCGCTAAAAGCCCTTTCCGCCCTGAACGTGACCCTGCGCAGCTAATTTCCCAGCAGTTTTTACACAATCTGTATTTTTTAAAACAGGCGGCCCTATCTTTCGGTGGGTTCGCCTGTTTTTTTGCGTGAGAGCCATCCAATTCCGTGATTTTAACAGCATCTTATTGCGGCCGGGGGTTGATAATTTCCCCATTTTGGTGTATCCTTGTAAATAAGAGGTGATGTATATGCAGGAACCAACCATATCCTTTTCCATCCATGAGGACCGGGAAAAAGAGGTCAAACAAATTCTGACTACTGTTTATGATGCGTTGCGTCAAAAAGGGTACAACCCTATCAACCAGATTGTAGGGTACATCCTTTCCGAAGATCCTACCTACATCACAACCTACAACAACGCCCGCAGCCTGATCCGCCGGGTTGACCGGGATGAACTGCTTCAGTTGTTGGTAAAATCCTATTTGAATGATTAACACCGTGGGCGGCCGCAGCTGCGGCCGCCTTTATTTTTTATCCGCCAGGGGAAGCCGGTTTACTTCCCTGGTAAGTTGTGGTATAATAACCACAGCAAAGTTGTGTCATTCGAAGAATTGCTTGCAGGGCGAGGCCCTTTGCGGCATATGCTGCACCGCAATTCTTACAGCTTGTACAGACTTTGTGGCATACTAATTTCGATCCGCTTTATGTTTGCTTTATCGAATTTGCGATAGAAGTCTTATTACATCCACAGGAGGTACACTATGGCAGAAAACACCACACCCGCAGAAAAGGATTTTTTATACTATAAAGGCAAGCCCCTGGTTCGCAACGGAAACACCATCTATTACGGCCATCCCGCCGATAAATATGTGGCGCTCCTCCAGGTGCAGAGCACCCGGCAGCAGGGGGAATTGGAGCTTTCTGACAAGATCACTGTTCAGATTCTTTCTACCAATACCGAGCTGAGCCTTAAAAACCGCATTCTGAAAAAAACTGAGAAAAACGGCCTGTACAACGCCTTGAACATCGCCTCCATCTGGCTGGAGCGGGCGCTGCAGGAAACCAAATAAGCACAATCACTTGGAAAAGCGGTCCGGCATGCAACATTGCCTGGCCGTTTTTTGCGTTAGAAAGGCGGTGTTTCCCCCATGTTGCTCTGCCCTGTCTGCGGCAATCAGCTGGAACAAAAAGACGGCTCTTACCGCTGCATCAAAGGCCATTGTTTTGATATTTCCTCCACTGGGTATGTCAACCTGCTCCTCTCCGGCGGCAAGGCGTCCGGCGTTCACGGAGACAGCAAGGAGATGGTCCGCGCCCGGCAGGATTTTCTCTCCAAGGGCTACTACTCCTTCCTGAGCGAGGAAGTCAACCGTATTGCCCTGGGGTTTCTAAAGGGTTCCCCTGCCCCTGTTGTCGCGGATGTAGGGTGCGGCGAAGGGTACTATACCGGCAGCCTCTGCACTTTTTTGCGGGACCACCGGGTAGAGGCCCAGGTCTACGGCTTTGACATTGCAAAATACGCCCTTCAATTGGCGGCCAAGCGGTGCCGCCAGGTGACCTATGCTGTAGCCAGCCTCTCCAAAATCCCGCTGCCCTCCCATTCGGTGGACCTGCTGGTGGACATCTTCGCCCCTTACAGCAACACCGAGTTTAATCGGGTAGTGCGAACCGGCGGCCACATCATCACCGCTGTCCCCGCCGAGCAGCATCTCTTCGGCCTCAAAAAGACGCTGTATGAATCCCCTTATGAAAATGTCGTCAAGCCCTATGACCTAGAAGGGTTTGAGCCGGTGGAGATCCGCCGCATCCGGCGGGATGCCCAGCTGAATTCTCAAGATGACATCTTTAATCTCTTTATGATGACCCCTTATTACTGGAAAACCTCCCGGGAGGCGGTAGAGCGGCTGAAGCGCCTGGACAAACTAGACACCGCCATGGAGTTTGCCATCATCACCTACCAAAAAGTCCACGACCGGACGGAGGCCAAATGAAACTGATTTATAAAGGCGTATTCCAAGATGAGAGCCAGCTCCCCCAAGTGGAACTGCCGGAAGGAGCCGTCCCCTTTGAGGAGCCGGACGACCCGGCGGAACTCTCCCGCCAGGCCGCAAAGTTTGCCATCTTCCCCCTGGGGTTTGGCGCAGGGGTGTATCTCCTGCGGCGGATACTCCTGCCCGGCATTACCCTGATGGAGCTGATTCACCCCATTGGGATCCTTCTCGCCCTGCTGGCGATCCTCCCCCATGAACTCCTCCATGCCGTCTGTTTCCCCAGGGATGCACAGGTGGAGCTTTTCATCTCTCCCCGCAATTTGATGGCCTTTGTCACCAGCACCGCCCCCATGAGCCGCGGCCGCTTCCTCTTTATGAGCCTGCTTCCCAACCTGGTATTCGGGGCCCTGCCTATGGTGCTGTGGATCTTTCTGCCCGACACCTTTTGGGGCAATGCCATAGGAGCCCTGGGCTTTTACTCCGCTATGATGGGGGTGGGCGACTACCTCAACGTTTACAATGCTGCGACCCAGATGCCCAAAGACGCTTTGACCCGACTATCCGGGTTCCACTCCTATTGGTACTGGCCCAATGAAAAGAGGGAGGGATAGAAATGGTTCTCTTGTTGGCTGGCAGCACCCACACCGGCAAAACCTTCTGGGCACAGCGGCTGATGGAGCAATACCGCTTCCCCTATCTGTCCATTGACCATCTAAAAATGGGGCTGATCCGCGCCGGCCTCTGTCCTCTGACCCCGGAAAGCCCAGATGAGGAGCTGACCGCCTTCCTCTGGCCTATTGTGCGGGAGATGGTCAAAACCTGCATCGAAAATGGGCAGAACCTCATTGTGGAAGGCTGTTACATCCCTTTTGACTTTGCCGCGTCTTTCCCACCGGAATATCGGAAGGAGATTCGCTACCTCTGTCTTATTTTCAGCGAAGGATACCTCAACCGGCACTTTGATGAAATCCTCGCCCACGAAAATGCAGTGGAACAGCGGATCAATCCCTGCTCCTGCACCTCACAGCAGCTGTTGTCCGAAAACCGCTCCAACCTGGAGCGCTGTATTGCCTACGGCTGCCCTTACCAGCTCATTGACGAAGAATATCCCAGCCAGCTGGTATTTTCCCCGCCGCTGTAGCAATGGACACAGCGGTTTCATAGAATGAAAAGAGACCTTGACAGGTCTCTTTTTCTCTGCTAATATAGTTAAGCAATTATAATTATAATTTTAAAACCATTTGGAGGATTCTATGGATCTGCGGCAAAAAATGGACCGGTTCTACCTGGACTTGGTGCTCAATGAACTGCGGCTTGCCAACTCCAGCCAGTTGGGACACCTTACTTACAACAGCATTCTTTACTTGGATATTATTGCCTACCAGGAGAATTGCACTGTCACCTACATTGCGGATACCCTGCATGTGGCCAAGTCCGCTGTTACCTTAAAAGTAAAAGAACTGGAAAAGCTAGGTTTGGTGGAAAAGGTACAGAGCCCCACTGACAAACGGGTGTTCTACTTATCGGTCAACCAGCAGTTGTTAGAACAATACAAAGCATACGACCAGGTATTCTATAGGGCTCTTGGCGAAGTGGAAGAGAGCTATACCGATGAGCAGAAAAAACTTCTGTGCGATATGCTGGATACCATCCACCGCCGTTTTCAGGAAGAAGCACCCCATGAGAAAGGAAGGCACTCGTAACGACTTATGAATCATTTGGCACACAATATAACACCAGGTTTTTTGCTGCGCTTTACCCTGCCCAGCATTGTCATGATGGTGTTCAACGCATTTTATACCATTGTGGACGGTGGCTTCGTCTCCAATTTTGTGGGGACCGGCGCCTTATCCGCAGTCAACATCGTCTACCCCACACAATCCCTGACCTTGGCCATCGGCATTATGCTGGCCACAGGCGGCAGCGCCGTCTGCGCCCGGCAGATGGGCCAAGGGGATGACCAGGGTGCAAAGCACAGCTTTTCCCTGTTGCTCTTCTGTGGTGCGGCCATCGGTTTGCTGATGGCTGTGGTTGGAACTGTCTTTGCCGGCCCAATCGTCCGGCTGCTGGGCTCCAACGACGCCATTTTCCAGTACTGCTACGACTATATGTTCTATCTAAGCCTCTTTGTCCCCTTTGCCATATTGCAGGTGATGTTCCAGTTTTTCTTCACCACCGCAGGAAGACCGGGTTTGGGCCTGGCCGCCACATTGCTGGGCGGCGTGGCCAACATCGTCTTTGACTATATCCTCATTGTGCCAGCAAACCTGGGCATCAAAGGGGCGGCCATCGCCACTGGCATCGGCTTTGTCCTGCCGTCGGTGATGGGGCTCCTCTATTTCTCCTTCAACCGGAAAGGGCACCTTTGCCTGGTCAAACCGGTGTTAAACCTGCAAATTTTGGGGGAATCCTGTATAAACGGCTCATCGGAGATGGTCAGCAACCTGGCCACCGCCATCACCACCCTGCTGTTCAACTTGGTGATGATGAATCTCCTTGGGGAGGACGGCGTTGCCGCCATTACCATCATCTTTTATGCCCAATTCCTGTTCACCGCCGTCTTCTTCGGGTTTACCTCTGGGGTTGCACCACTGGTCAGCTTCAACTACGGGGCGGAAAATCACACCCGGCTGCAAAAGCTGTACCGCCTCAGCCTTATCTTTGTAGGCATTTGTTCGGCCCTAGCCTTTGGGGGCTCCCTGCTGCTCAAAGGCACTGTTATCCGGGCATTTGCCAAACCCGGAACTGCGGTATACGCCCTGGCCGAGGAAGGCATGACCTTGTTTGCCATCGGGTTCCTCTTCATGGGGTTCAACATCTTTGTATCCGGGTTCTTCACCGCCCTCTCCAACGGCAGGGTTTCTGCCATTCTTTCCTTCCTGCGGACGCTGGTCTTCATTGTGGCGGCAATTTTACTGCTCCCCCTCCTGTTGGGGATCAACGGGGTTTGGCTCTCCATCCCGTTTGCAGAATTGCTGGCCGCCGGCGTGTCCGCCTTTTATCTGGCAAAGCTGAAACCAAATTACAACTACTAACCCAAACAGCCGGCCCCTTAATGGAGGCCGGCTGTTTTATCGCTTGTCCGGATACAAATAACGATGTGGCTGTTTACTTAGAGCGGAAATACATGTACAGCTGGCATTTGATCATGCCATTGTACAGCTTGCGGCGCTTGTCCGCCGGGCGGCCAAAGATCTCCTCAAAATTCTCATGGGGGCTGATGATGTAAAAGCTCAGATATTTGCGCTGCTGGAACACCCGGCCCATAGTACGGTAAATCTCCTCAGCCTGCTGGATCTCTAGCATTCTTTCCCCATAGGGCGGGTTGGCAAAGATGATCGCCCGCTCATCCTCAATCTGGAACCGGTCGATCCCTTGGCAGGACGTTTTCACCCGGCCTGCCACCCCAGCTTGATAGGCATTCTCTTGGCTCAGGGCCACTGCCTCTGGGTCGATATCATAGCCGAAAGCGCGGAACTTCCCATCCCGGCGGATGCGGGCGTTTGCCTCCTTGCGCTGGGCGGTCCATATCTCCTTTGAGAAACAATCCCACTGTTCGGCGGAAAACCGGCGGCGCATCCCTGGCGCAATGTTCAGGGCATGAAAAGCCGACTCAATCAAAAAGGTGCCGGAGCCGCAGAAGGGGTCATACACCACATCGTCCTGCCGCACCCTGGCCAGATCGATGATGCCGGCAGCCAGAGTCTCCTTGATAGGAGCCGCGTTGGAGGTCTTCCGGTATCCCCGTTTGTGGAGGCCCACTCCAGAGGTATCCAAAAAGATGCAGACATTGTCCTTGTGGATGGAAAACTGAATTTGGTGAACCGGGCCGGTCTCTTCAAACCAGCTCTGGTGGTACACCTGTTCCATCCGGCGCACAGCAGCCTTTTTGATGATGGATTGGCAGTCCGGGATGCTGTGGAGCTGGGAACCCAAGGACCAGCCCTTCACCGGGAAAGCATCTGCCCGGCCGATAAACGCTTCAAAGGGGAGCTGTACTGTCTGGTCGAACAGCTCGGTGAAGCTTCTTGCCTGAAAGGAGCCCAGCTGGATCAGAACCCGTTCGGCGGTGCGCAGGCAAATATTGGCTTTGGCCACCATGGCTTCATCCCCTTGGAAGGTGACTTTGCCGTCGGTGACCTGGACATTTTCTCCGCCCATCCGCTTAACTTCGCCGGAGAGGACACTCTCCAGCCCAAAGAGGCAGGGACAGCTTATCGTCAAAAGAGACATGGATTTTTCCTCATCTTTCTCACTTGATGCAGCGCAAGGCTTCTGCAACTATTATAGCATAATCTCCCCCAAAACCCAACGGCAAAATGCAGCAGGCCGGCCCTGCGGCACCCCAAACGTTGCGCCAACCGATTCCCGTGTGTTATAATCGCCTTGATAAAAGGCAGACGCCCCCCTTCTGTGCTGCCTGAACTCTGAATAAAATCCAATTGCGTCCCGTTCGAAGCAACAAGCCAGCGGTGAGGAGGTGCAGGAAAATGGGTTTTTTTACGAGGGAATCCCCTGTGGAAAAGGGGTGGCGCAGGCTGCTGATAGAGGAGCGGAGGTTCCTTCAGAAGCGGTTGGAGAAAAAGTCCCCGCTTTTCCAGGAAAAACTGAAGGAGAAAGTTCCCCCAAAATTGCAGTCCACTTTGGATACCGCCTTTTCCAAAGCCTTTGCCCTCATTTTTGAAAAGGGCACGGGCCTAGTGGAAAAGACCTATTCCCGGCAAAAGCTGGAACAGGAATACCAGGTGCGCCAGTACGCCCTAAAAATCAAGCAGGATTCCAAATCCCTGCGGTCTTTTTCAAAAACTGTGCGGAATACCAGTGCCAAAAACACCCTTCTTTCCGGAGCATCGGGAATAGGAATGGGCGCCCTGGGAATCGGACTTCCAGATATTCCCATCTTCACCGGCATGCTTCTGAAAAACCTCTATGAAATTGCCCTCCACTTCGGGTATGGGTACGAAGCCAAAGAAGAACGGTATTTCATCTTGCTGCTGATCCAGGGCGCAGTATCCAACGGGGAGACCCTTCTTGAAACCGACCAGAAGCTGAACCAGTTTATCCACGACGGGAAACTTCCCGATGGATATGAGGAGAAAAAACAGATAGAGGCGGCCGCCAAGGCTCTGTCCAAAGAGCTGCTGTATCTTAAGTTCCTTCAAGGGGTTCCCCTTGTTGGGGCTGTCGGCGGCGTCTACGACGCCGTTTATATGAAACAGATCGCCGCATATGCAGGTATCAAATACCGGCGCAGGTATCTACAGGGGAGAAAATAAAAGCCTATCCGTCCATTGGCCCGCAGATGTTCCCCTGCCTTGCCAAACCTCATTCAGCGATCCCACAGATCACAAAAACCCTCCCGGGGTGAAACTGCCTGCGCCCCGAAACCGACAAAAAGCCCCTGGAAATCCAGGGGCTTTTATCAAGCGCTTCGTTGAGTGAACCTAATCCAACAGCTGGATTCCAACCCCCAACAGGCCGGGACCCACATGAACGCCCAAGGCCGGGCCCAAATCGCTTTCAATCAGCTGGACGCGGCCAGGCAGATGGGGCAAAAGCTCCTCCTTGATGGCGGCGGCTTCCTCCTTGGCAGAAGCGTTGACAATTGCCACATTGTACCGCTTGCCTTCTGCGGCAAACCTCCACGCCATCTCCATCACCCTGTGAATCGATTGTTTGCGGCCCATTGCTTTGGAAACTACATAATAAACTCCGTCCTCATTACAGGAGATGATGGGCTTTAACCCCAGGGCATTGCCCACCAGGGAGGCCACCAGCCCGATCCTCCCGCCCTTTTGCAGGTATTCTAACGTGGCGAGGCAGAAAAACACCTTGGATTTTTCCAGGGAACCGTCAATGGTGGCTTTCAGGGCCTCCCACTCCATCCCCTGCTCCAGGCACTGGCCTGCTAAAATTGCAGTGAACCCACTGCCTATGGCGATGTTCTTGGTGTCCACCACATGGATATCCAGACCTTCATACTCCTGGGCGATCAGCTGGACCAGGTTATAAGTCCCGCTGAGTCCGCTGGAAAGGGTTACCGCCAGCACCTTTTCATACCCATCCGCCTTGATTTGATCCAGGCAGTCAGTCACCTGTCCGCCGCTGGGCAGGGATGTCTTGGGGATCTCCTGGGGGAGCCTTTGATACACCTCCTCAGAGGAGATTTCCACCCCATCCAGGTATTCCCCTTGTTCATAGAGGATCCGCAGGGGAAGCAGGTACATCCCGTACCGTTTTCTCCACTCCTCTGGCACATCACAGCCGGAATCCACCACTATAGCAATTTTTTGCTGGTTCATCTCTGTCACCTCCTGGGATCATTGTCTTAAGGTATACTCCAATTCCAGCATTTTTTCCGCCATCCGTTTGCTGGCAAAGGCCCGCGCCGCCATCCGCAGCGCCAGGACTTCAGTGCCTGCGGGACACTCGCCCTCCGGTGGTTGGAACAACGCCGACAGTTCCCTCTCCTGCTCTTGACAAAAGAGGTTATAGGCCTGTTTGGGCCCCACCTTCTCCGCCAGCCAGACGATGCCGTCCCGCACTTCCGGGATGGTGAGCACCTGCTTCAAAATGGTGATGGCCACCAAATAGGCCAGGTGTTCCCGCCCGTATTTTTTCTTATCCGGTTTGGGGATCAATTTGAGCTTTACATAGTTGTTGATCATCGCCGGGGTGAGGATTTTTTCCCCCTCCGGGAAGACCGGCTCCAGGTAGTGTTCCAGGATGGTGATTACCTGGTCCATATATAACCCCAGGTTTGGCAGTTCCTCCCAGCGGGGAAGATGTACCTCCCGCAGCGATTCCTGCCATTCCTGCAAATCTTGATCCATGCCCTCCACAGATTCACCTCCCCATACATCCAACTTTTTCCTCTATTATATCAGAATATCTTAGATTCTTCAATATGGTTCCTAGAACTAGATTATCTTTTTAAATGCGATTTGTTGTCGAAAACAGCCACGATTTGACGCAAAAAAGGCCGGGGACTGTCACTGTCCCCGGCCACATAAATGCTGCCGTATGCCCATCGGGAATTTTAATCCCCAAGCGGTTCGATAAGGCCATAGTTGCCGTCTTTGCGTTTGTAGACAACGTTGATTTCCCCATCCTCGCTGTTGCGGAACATATAGAATTCGTGCTCCAAAAGGTTCATTTGAAGAATCGCTTCTTCCACTGCCATAGGTTTGACAGGGAACCGTTTGGTTTTGACCAGATGGTATTCCTCCGGCTCGGTGGGTTCATCGTGATAGATGGGGTCAAAGGCGGAAACCCGCAGCTTCTGCCCCAGTTTATTTTTATTCTTGACAATTTGTTTGACCAGGGCATCTACCACCAAATCCAGGGAATCCAGCCGGTCACCGGTTGTTTTCTCGGCCCGGAAGAACATCCCTTTGGATTGAACGGTCACCTCAACGGTTTCCCGCTCATGTTCGTTTGTGACGGTAACCTGGGCGCTGGCATCCTCATCAAAGAAGCGATCCAATTTGGACAGCTTCTTTTCCACCCGTTCTTTGAAGGAGTCTCGAATGATTGTCTTTCTTCCGCTGATGGTAATGTTCATAGATTCAACCCCTTTACTGGAAAATCTTATCGAAGGGAAATTGTGCAATCCCTCCATAAGTTCTACACACAGTATAACACGAATTATATAAAATTACAAGGTAAAAATCACATTTTGGAGAATACAATCTTCCCATCCACCAAAACCAGCTTCGGCTTGGCCGTGAGGCTCAAGGGGTCGCAGTCGAAAAAGGCCAGGTCGGCATCCTTCCCCACCTGGATAGACCCCACCCGGCTGTCCACCCCGGCTTGGCGGGCGGGCACGATGGTCACTGCGGCGAGGGCCTTATCATAATCCATCCCCTCCCGGACAGCGAGGCCGGCGCTGATCCCCAAAAACTGGATGGGCAGCTCCGGGTGGTCGGTGCAGATGGACACCTCCACCCCGTTTTGAGAGAGGATGGCCGGGTTGGCCAAACTGGCGTGGACCAATTCCGGTTTGCAGCGGGAACCGATCAGCGGCCCGCAGATGGCGCTGGCCTTCTCTTCCCCCAGGATGTCCGCGGCCAGGTGCCCCTCGGTGCAGTGGACAAGGACCGGGGCCAGGCCAAATTCCTTGGAAAAACGCAGGGCTGTGAAGATATCGTCAGCCCGGTGGGCGTGGATGTGAGCCTTGATCTCCCCTGCCAGCAGCGGAAGAAGGGCCTCGCACTTGGCGTCAAAATCCGGTTCGTCGGCGTCCTCATCCTCCTGGGCGGCCTCCAAATCCTCTCCATACCGCTGGGCCTTGTGGAGCTCTTCCCGGATTAAGGCGGCGGTGGCCATCCGGGTATTGGGGGTTTGGTTCTTGTCGTTGTATACCGTCTTGGGATTCTCCCCCAAAGCAAACTTCATGGCCACCGGCTCCCGGATCACCATGTCGTCCACCCGGCGGCCAAAGGTTTTCATAGCGCAGAACTGCCCTGCGATGGGGTTGGCACTCCCCGGGCCGGTGACCACCGTCGTAATACCCTGTTCCAGCGCCTCCTGGAAACAGCGGTCCATGGGGTTGACGGCGTCAATGGCCCGCAGGTGGGGGGTCACCGGGTCAGTCTCCTCGTTGCCGTCGTCCCCCTCAAACCCCAGGCCGTCTGCAAACATGCCGATGTGGCAGTGGCCGTCCACAAAGCCGGGGTAGGCAGTGAGGCCGCAAAGGTCCAGCACTTCTTCCCCCTCATCTGGATTGGGGGCGGGCATAGGGCCGAAAGCGGCGATCTTTTGATCGAGGATGCGGATATATCCATTGTCAATCCGGGGGGATTCCACCGGAACAAGGGCGGCATTGATCAGTAGCATGGTAATCTCCTTCCACAGCTGAAATGAAAAAAGGAGTGCCGGGTGGGCACTCCAGAAAAGAACTTATTTGGATGGGCCTTTGCGGCCGGAACCCCGCTGTTTGACATCCATGTACTTCTTCAGATCGGACATTTTATCATCGCTTGTCTGCTTGAATTTTGCCATCATATCTTCAAAAGAAAGATTCTCATTGGAACGCTTGGGGGCCCACTCAAAACTATCCGACCCGGGGCCGGATCTTCTGGGCGGCGGTGCAGGGCGATCCTGCGCTTTTTTAATGGAGAGGCTGACCTTGCCATCCTCCGAAATGCTGAGGATTTTCACCTTGACCATTTGGTTCTCCTGGATGAAATCCTTGATCTCTTTGACATAGGTGGCCGCCACCTCGGAGATGTGAACCATGCCAGTCTTCCCGCCGGGGAGTTCCACAAACGCCCCGAACTTGGTGATGCCGGTTACTTTGCCCTCCACAATATTTCCTACCGCAAGCTGCTGCATAGATGGAAAAGTCCTCCTTATATTATTGTCCCGAAACCTTTGCGCCGGGGGTTAACCTCCGGAGACATCCACAAGGATTCGCTCATTGGGATAGGAAAAATCCAACTTATCCCGCGCGACCCGTTCGATATAATCTTCGTTGTTGCCTTCGGCCAGCAGGCGTTCAATTTCCTTGTTGTCAATCTCCTGCTGGGTGCATTTATCCTCCAGCTCTTTGATTTCCCGTTGTCTCTTCGCAATTTCCACCTGAAGGCCAACCATGGCAAACACCGCATAACAAGTAAACCCAACCACCAACAAGCGGAAAAAGGGATTGGCTCGTTTTTTCTGTGCCTTGCTCACTGGCTGTCGCCTCCTTTAACAATCCTTGTTTTTCTCCCAGGTATCTTTATAAGATTATACAATAAAAGCCTCTGTTGTTTCAAGCGCATTTTCCCATTCGCCGAAATTTTTTTGGCCCTTGCCTCCACTTTTTTGCCCGCGCGGCTCAAAATCCGGTACAACCGCTTTCCCACAAAGATAAATGGGGCCAGCAGGAGCCGGAGAAGCCGGTAAACAAAGTCAATGACCGTGTGGGCGGCTTTCATCACCACTTCCCCGATGGTGAAGTAGTAAAGCACCCAGCCAATGACCTCCCCCACCAGCACAAACAGCCGGATCTGCCCGCTGACTGTGGTCATCAAGTAGAAAAAAGTAGCTCCCGCACAGATGAGCAGATAGGCAAAATCCTGAGCCGCAATCACAGGGGCTGGCTGCGGCAGGGCGATGCGCAGGATTCGGAAGACGTCATACACTGCGGCCAAGCCGGCACCCAACAGACAAGATAGCAAAAACGCCATCGTCTGGAAGGAAACACTGATCTCCATTTTTCCCCTCCCTAGCGGAACATGCGGGCAAATAGGCCGCCCCGGTACGGCTGGTTGTCGTTGTAGGTCATCCCGGTGACCTCTCCTTCCAAGGTGAGTTCCCCAGTGTCCACGTCGATCTTATTGATGTGCAGGCCGGAACCGTGAACCACAAGTTCTCCTGTGTCTGTATAGACTATCACAGTTTCCTCATCAAAACTGTCGATATCGGTGACCCCGGTGATGGAAAGATTCCTGCGGTCTTCCAAAATAATGGTATGCGGCCCTTTCGGCGCCTTTTTATCCTCTGGCATGGTGATTCCCCCCATTTACAAGCTGGTTCATTGTATGCGTTTTTTTCCCATCTTATGAGCCATTCCGCCGACAAGATGGCCCTATGCCGGAAGATGATAACCAGAGGTTTCACAAATGATCCCCTCGGATTTTGTCTATTTCCACATAAATAATTTTTATTATTGATTAAAATTATCCATTATGTTGTATTTTTTGTCTTAAACTCGTATAATAAAACAAAAATAGACAACAAGGATGTGTACATCATGAAAAGAATCTTGACCATGCTTCTCGCATTTGCCCTCCTACACAAAACACCGATGCCGCATCGTATCAAAATTTGGTGACCCGCTCCGGCGACCCCATGGATGACTTTAACTGGCCTGCCGCCCAGGATCAGACTTTTTGCAGCTTGCCCTCCGCTAGTACAGTGGGGTCAGTCCTCTATCAAATTCGCGGGGCGCAGACTTTAGAAGTGGCTGTGTACAGCCGCAAAGGCACCTTTTCTACCTACAGCGAAGAATTGGATGCTTATACACTGGGCTATTTCGCAGCTGCCAACCCATCCCTAGCCCGCAAAGAAATGCGGCTCAGCCCTTCCACCGGAGGGGTTTATATCCAGATGGAGGACGGCCTTGCCCGGTTGACCGGTGTCCAAGGTGGAAAGGCGTTCCTCCCCACCGCCGAACGGCCAGAAGACCTCATCCCCTATGGCCTGCAGGTTTATGCGGGCAAAAGCCAAGGGAACCTGCGGCTGCTCACCCCCACCCGCAAAAAGGACAAGGAAGCCCAGTTCTCTCGCCCAGGTACCATCTTGCAGTATTATGACGTGTTTTCTTATACTCTTCCCGCCGATTGTGACTATGTCAAGCTGGTGCTGCGGGATTACACCAGCTTCCCCATGGAAAACGGCGCTGTACAGGCAAACAATGTGAAAAATCCCCTTCGGCTGGCAAATGCGGTTTTTACTGGAGAAAGGATCTCGGTGGGGCCGCCAGCGGAGGAACCTAGCAGCTCCATCCCATCTTCCTCCACCCCTCCTTCCAGCAGTTCAGGGAGCAACAGCACTCCTCATGGCGGCAGTGGCGGCGAAGAGGAAGACCCAGATTTGGAAAAACCGCCCAAAAAGGACAACGGTTCTTCTAGCGAAAAGGGGAAGGAGATCGCTTCCTCCTCATCCAGTTCCTCTTCCAAGACAGCTGGTGCCAAGGTGTCTAGCAGTTCCCCGAAAGCCGTTGTAAAGGCCTCTTCCCCTTCCACTAGCTCCTCCCGAAGTTCTTCCAAAACCGGGAGTTCCCCCGCTGCTGCGCCAGCTGCCACCCAACAGATTATCCTGGAAGAAGAGGCGTCCGCCCCGTCCCGGTCGGGTTTCTACTTGGCGGCGGCTGTCTACCTCTCCGCAGCTGCGGCGGGGCTCCTCCTCTTCTGGGAGAAAAAATCCCGCTCCACAGGGGAAGAAAAAGATTCGGACAACCCCTCCTGACAAAGAGAAAGCCTCCCAAAATAGGGAGGCTTTTTTGCATGTGAGTGGACAATTACCGGCCGAATACCTCGGCAATTTTGGGCATTAGTTCGCTGCTGGGGATGTGCTGAGGACACACATTCTCACAGCGTCTGCACTTGCGGCAATCAATGGCAGAGACTTCCGGGGTAGCGGTGGCATACAGCGTTTTGGCCCTCTCCATAGTGGACTGGCTGGTTGCGTTGTAGGCTTGGTAAATAGCGGGGATATTTAGGCCAAAGGGGCAGGGCATGCAATAGCTGCACCGGGTGCAGGGCACCAGGATAGAGGAATCGTAGACCTCTTTGGCATGGGCCAGCATAGCGACCTCTTTTTCGCTGAGCATGCCGACACTGGAGCGGGACGCATAGGTGAGGTTATCCTCCACCTGCTGCATCTCCCCCATACCGCTGAGCAGCAAAGAGACCTCAGGCTGGTTCCACAGGTAATCCAGAGCCCATTCCACTGGGGATTTTTCGGGGGAGAGGGCATTTTTCAGCGCATCAGAAGGTGCGGCCAGAGCCCCGCCAAGCAGCGGCTCCATAATCACTACGCCCAGCCCTTTGCCGGCGGCATAGTGGAGGCCTTCCAGCCCAGCCTGGTAGTCGGTGTTGATGTAATTGAACTGAATCTGGCAGAAATCCCACTGGTCAAAGCTGTCCACAATGGTTTTAAACAACTCCAAGTCGTCGTGGAAGGAGAACCCCATAAACCGGATTTTCCCGGCGTCCCGGGCCTTTTTCATCTTATCCAGCAGGTTGAACTTTTTCACCGTCTCCCATTTCTTTTTGTCCAAGGCGTGCAGGAGGTAAAAGTCCACATGGTCGGTGTTCAGCTTTTGCAGCTGCTCGTCCAGGATGCGGTCGAAATCCCCTTCCGCCTCAATCAGGACAACAGGGCTCTTGGTGGCTAAATACACCTTTTCCCGGTAGCCATCGGCCAAGGCTTTTCCCACCAGGGTTTCACTGGTCCGGCCGTGGTAAGGGTAAGCGGTATCCACATAGTTGACGCCGCTGTCAATGGCGTGACGGATCAGCCGGATGGCTTCTTTTTCATCAATATTGGCACTCAGAGGGACTCCGTCGGTGGTGGGCAGACGCATGGTGCCAAATCCCAGGGCGGAAATTTCAACCCCGGTATTTCCAAATTTGCGGTAATTCATAAACTGTCACCCTTCTTTCCTGTTTCTACAACTGCTTTCCTGGCCCCATCCGGCGATGGAAAGGGCTTAGATATATAGATAAAGGACAATATGCCTCCTTTATTTTACTCCTAAACGAAAAGTTTGACAAGTGTAATTTTCCAGCCAGTTCCGCCACAGGATTGCCCCTTCCGGAGAAAGAGAAAAGCCCCCGCTGTGGCGGAGGGCTCTTCCCTGTTGAATCAGAATTGGAAGTAGAATGGGGTTATTGATTGTTTTTTAGCCACTGGATGGCTGCATTGGCGTAGACCGCCGAGCCGATGGGGAACGCGCTTTCGTCGAACAGGACATTGGGGTTATGGGCGGGGAACACCTTCTCCGGGTCGGAGGGCATGGCGCCCAGGCGCAGGAAGATGCCGGGGACCTTTTCGGTGACCAGGGAGAAATCCTCCGATCCCATACCGCCGGGAAGCTCCTGGACTTTGTCCTCGCCCAGCAGGTCGCGGGTGTAGCCGACGATCTCATCCATCAAGTCGTTGTCATTCTCCAAGGGGGCGACGCCAAAGGGGTATTCCACCTCGCAGTCGCAGCGGAACGCCGACGCCACCGCTTTGGCTACCTCCACCAGGCGCTGTTTCATAAAAGTGCGGACCTTGCTGGATTTGGTTCGGATGGTGCCCATGATCATCGCCTCATCGGGAATGACATTCTCCTTGAGCCCGCTCTGGAAGGCGCCGATAGTCATAGTGGCGGTGTCCGCCGCGTCGATTTCCCGAGCCAGAATTTCCTGGAGGGCGATGACGATGTGGGAGCCGGCGGTGATGGGGTCAATGGCGGTGTGGGGGTTGGCCCCATGGCCGCCTTTTCCTTTGACGGTGATGACAAATTTATCCGCCGAGCCGTGGGAGCCGCCTTTGGTAAAGCCCACAAATCCGGCTGGCTGGGTGACGCTGCTGATATGGATAGCCACAGCTGCGTCCACATGGGGATTTTCCAGCACGCCGGCATCAATCATCGCTTTGGCGCCGGCAAGAATTTCCTCCGCAGGCTGGAACATCAATTTAACAGTGCCGCACAACTCGTTTTCCCGGTCTTTGAGGAGTTTTGCTGCACCCAGCAACATGGCAGCATGGGTGTCATGGCCGCAGGTATGGGCAGCTTCCGGATTCTGGGAGGCAAAGGGCAGGCCGCTTTTTTCCGGCATGCGCAGGGCGTCGGTATCGGCTCTGAGAAGGATGGTCTTGCCTGGCTTGCCCACCGTGGCTACAACGCCGCTCTTGCAGATTTCCTTGGGTTCATATCCCATTTCGGTCAGGCGGTCCATGATATATCGAGTCGTCTGGGGCAGATCATTCCCCAGCTCTGGGTTCTGATGGATCGTCCGTCTGTCCTTGACGATAGTCTCTTCGATTGCTTTTGCGCTTTTCAGCAGGTCATTCATTGGATTTCCGCCTTTCAGTCGTTGTGACTCTGTAATTCAGTGATCTCTCACTGTTTTACAGTTTAAAGCTTTTAATGGCTAAAGTCAAGAGATTCCCCCACCTCTTCAAATCTTTTGGATATTGTCCCAGAAAACCCTGTATTTCCACCATGGTTTCTGGTCTTTTCCTCCAAACAAGCCCGGTATTCCAGCTTTTTGGGGGATTCCCTTCCCGATCTTTCCTTTGTCATGAGGCGCGTCTATCTGCTACAATGGGGGCAGTGTGTGGCCCACGATAAGGTTCCCTCCCTGTGGGCCGCCAAGATTTTTTCAAAAGGAGTGCCCCTTTGTGGAAGTAAAAAACAAACACAAACCTTATTTGCTGCTTGCGGCGGGAATCACCTTGGCTGTCCTGCTCATCACTGGGGGTTTTTCCCTGTACCGAAGCTTTTTGCCGGGGGAAGCCCCTTCCTCCAGCGCCTCCCAAGAAGAGTCATCGGAAAGCGAGAACCAAGAAAGCCTGGAGGAAGAATCCTCCTCTCAGGTAACCTCCCCTGCCCCTGGACAAGCCTCTGTGTGGGATTCCGCCGCCACCTACCAAAAGGGGGATCGAGTCCTCTACGGCGGCGTTCTTTACCAGGCCAAATGGTGGAATACAGGCGAACAGCCTGGCAAAGGGGATGGCAACCCCTGGGAAACGGTGGAAAGTCCAAGCTCCACTCCAATGCCCCCTTCCAGTTCCAGTGCAGCCCCTCCCTCCTCCTCGGCACCAGCATCCTCCTCCAGCGCGTCTTCTTCTTCCCTTCCCCCTGCCGGCTCCCCTTCGGTTGGCACACAAGGGTTTAAAGTAGTGGCTTATTATCCCTCCTGGAAGCCTAGCAGCATGGAAAAAATCCAGCACGACGTGGTGACCCACCTGATCTATGCTTTCGCCATCCCCACCAAGGAGGGGACCCTTCTCCCTTTGGAAAATGCCTATGCTGCCCAATCCCTCATCGAGGCCGCCCATCAAAAGGGGAACAAGGTCCTTCTGGGGGTGGGGGGCTGGAGTTACCAGGGCAACACCCTCCAATCGGTGTTTGAACAGGCCACCGCCACCGACGAAAAGCTCTACCGGCTAGGGGATGCCATCCTGACCATGTGCGACCAATACGGCTTCGACGGGGTGGACATGGACTGGGAACATCCCAACGTCTCAAATGGCAGCTCCAAACGGTATGAAAAACTGATGCTCTATTTAAGCGAGAAGCTCCACGCCAAGGGCAAGCTGCTGACTGCGGCGGTGCTGGGCGGCGTCTCCCCCGAGGGTACCGTCTACCGGGACGCCACCCTCGCCCACACCGATAAGGTGCTTTCCTGCGTGGACTGGATCAATGTCATGGCCTATGATGGCGGCGACGGGGAGCGGCATTCCAGCTACTCCCTCGCTGTGGCCAGCGCCACCTATTGGAAGGAGACCAGGGGTGTGCCCGCCAACAAGGTAGTACTGGGGATGCCCTTCTATGGCCGTCCTTCCTGGGCCACTTACAGCGCCATCCTGGCCGCCGACCCAGATGCCTATGGGAAGGATGTCACCACCATTAACGGGGTGGAAGTCCATTACAACGGGATTCCCACCATCCAAGACAAAACCTATTACGCAAAAAAACACCTGGGCGGGGTGATGGTCTGGGAGGTGACCCAGGACACCGCCGACCGGGAGAAGAGCCTGCTCACCGCCATTGGGGAGGCGTTGACCTGGTGATTTTCTGCCTGGTTGACAACTTCTCCCTTTTGGAGTATTCTAGTCTCGACAATAAAACCGCAAGGGGTGCTGATTTTCGGCTGAGAGCGGGCTTATGGCCTGTAACCCTGAACCTGATCCGGATAATGCCGGCGGAGGGATGCTGCACAATGCTGTGGGGGCCTGCCCCCAACAGATGCTGTATGATAAGACCGCTTGGCTTTCCGGCTGGGCGGTCTTTTGATTGTACAGCAAAAAGGAGCGAGATTTTATGCCAAACGCAAGCGTAGCTATCCAAGTTGTTCCCAAAGTCATGGACGACGCCGAGACCATCCGCATTGTGGATGAGGTCATCGCCTACATCAAATCCACCGGCCTCACCACCTTTGTCGGCCCCTTTGAGACCGCCATTGAGGGGGACTACGACCAATTGATGGAGATCGTCAAAAACTGCCAGCTCATCGCCGCCAAGGCGGGCGCCCCCGCGGTCAGCACCTATGTGCGGATCTCCTACCGGCCGGAAGGCGGTGTGTTGACCATTGACCAAAAAGTCACCAAGCACCATCAATAAGGCCGCTCCCGGAGTGCTGATCGCCCTTCTTTTGGCCGTGTGGCAGGGGCTGTCCAGCCTGGGAGTGGTCCCCAAGTACATGCTGCCCTCCCCCGCTGATGTGGTCAAGGCCTTTTTTGCCGATTTTCCCCTTCTGGTCAGCCACTCCAAGACCACCCTGGCCGAGGCCGCCCTCGGTCTCTCCTGCGCCATCTTCCTGGCCTTTGTGGTCGCCTTCTTTATGGACCGCTACTCCCTGCTGCGGCGAGCGGTTTATCCCCTCTTAGTGGTGAGCCAGACGGTTCCCACCGTTGCCATCGCCCCCCTGCTCATCCTTTGGCTGGGGTATGGCATCGCCCCCAAGGTGGTGCTCATTGTCATCACCTGCTTTTTCCCCATGGCCATCGGATTGCTGGAGGGGTTTTCCTCCGCCGATCCGGACACCATCAACCTGATGCGGGCTATGGGCAGCACCCAGAACCAGATTTTCCGGTACGTCAAGTTCCCCTCTGCCCTGCGGCAGTTCTTTGCCAGCCTGAAAATCGCCGCCTCCTACTCGGTGGTGGGGGCGGTCATCTCCGAATGGCTGGGCGGCATGGAGGGCCTGGGGGTCTACATGACCCGGGTCAAAAAATCCTATTCCTTTGACAAAATGTTCGCGGTGATCTTTTTGATCTCCGCCATCAGCCTTCTGCTGATGAAGGCCATCGACCTGCTGCAAAAGAAGGCCACGCCTTGGGACAACCTGCGCCAGCAGGAACAAGAATTATAAGGAGAATTGTATATGAAACGGATACTTGCAGCCATCCTTGCGGCTGGGCTGGCCCTTTCCCTCACCGCCTGCGGCGGGAACGGCAATTCCAGTTCCTCCGGCGAGGGGGAATCCCTCAAAGAGATCACCTTCTGCCTGGATTGGACCCCCAACACCAACCACACCGGCCTCTACGCCGCCCAGGCCCTGGGCTATTATGAGGAAGCCGGCCTGAAGGTGGAGTTTGTCCAGCCCCCGGAAGATGGAGCTCCCGCCCTGGTGGCCTCGGGCAAAGCCCAGTTCGGCATCAACGCCCAGGACACTATCGCCCCCGCCCTCATCGGCGACGCCGCCCTGCCGGTCACCGCAGTGGCGGCCATTGTCCAGCACAACACCAGCGGCATCCTCACCCTGAGCGGAAAAGGGGTTGACCGTCCCAAAGGGCTGGAAGGCCGCACCTACGCCACCTGGCAGAACCCAGTGGAACAGGCCATGATGCGGTACTGCGTGGAAAAAGACGGCGGGGATTTCTCCAAGGTCAACCTGGTGCCCAGCACCCCCACGGATGTCCTCACCAGCTTGCAGACCAACGTGGACTCCATCTGGGTGTTCTACGGCTGGGATGGCATCGCCGCGGAAGTGAAGGGCATCGATATGGATTACTGGGCATTTTCCGACATTGAGCCCACCTTTGACTACTACACCCCAGTGATCCTGGCGAACAACGCCTTCCTCCAAGAGGACCCCGAGACGGCAAAAGCGTTCCTGGCCGCCACCCGCAAAGGGTATGAATACGCCATCGCCAACCCCAGGGAAGCTGCCGACTTCCTGCTGGCAGCCAGCCCAGAGCTGGACAAAGATCTGGTTTACGCCAGCCAGGAATACCTCTCCGCCCAGTATCAGGCGGACGCGGAAGCTTGGGGGGTCATCGACCCCGCCCGCTGGGACGGCTTCTATCAGTGGCTGTGGGACAACCAGCTGCTGGAGGAGGAAATCCCCGCCGGAACTGGGTACTCCAACGACTACCTTCCCCAGTAGCCCATGAGCAAGCTTGTCGTGGAGCATGTCTCCAAATCCTTTGACGGCGTCCCCATCCTAGAGGATGTCTCCCTCCGTCTGGAAGAGGGGGAACTGGTCTGCCTGCTGGGGGTGAGCGGCGCGGGCAAGACAACCTTGTTCAACATCATCTCCGGTCTGATGGAGCCGGAAGAGGGCAAGGTCTATCTCTCCGGCGAGGAGATCACCGGCAAGGCGGGAAAGATCAGCTATATGCTGCAAAAAGACCTTCTCCTCCCCTACCAGACGGTGCTGGGCAATGTGGCCCTGCCCCTCCTCATCCGCGGGGTGAAAAAAGAGGAGGCCTACGCCGAAGCCGCCCGCCACTTTGGGGAATTCGGCCTGGCGGGGACGGAACACCGGTACCCCAGCCAGCTCTCCGGCGGGATGCGGCAGCGGGCCGCCCTCCTTCGAACCTATCTCTTTTCCCAGAACGTGGCCCTTCTGGACGAGCCGTTCAGCGCCCTGGACACCATCACCAAAGGGGCCATCCACACCTGGTATCTGGAGGTGATGGAGCGCATCCGCCTCTCCACCTTGTTCATCACCCATGACATCGACGAGGCGATCCTCCTCTCCGACCGCATTTACATCTTATCCGGCAAGCCGGGGCGGATTGTGGCGGAGCTGGCCATTCGGGAGCCCAAGCCCCGCAGCGCTCAGTTTCCACTCACCGGGGAATTCCTTCAATATAAACGGGAGATTATCCGGCTGCTGGAACTGCCACACTAAGAAAAAATCCAGGAATCTTGAAAATATTTTTTGTTGTGACACCGTTCGACAAAATATCCCTTGACGGCCCCTTTATACTGAAAGGGTTAGGAGGGATTGGTATGCCTAAGGAACAGCAGCTGGAAAACTACCGGGAGACCTTGCGGGAACTGGAGGCAATGCCCCCTTCCCCACACCGCGATTGGCTGGTTTCACTGGTCCGGGAGCAGATCGAAGCGCTGGAAAAATCCGAGAAATTCCCGGTCCACCTGTAAGATCCCCGATCCCTTCCCGCTGCAAAGCGATGAAAAATCCCGGCGAACCCAATTGGGCTCGCCGGGATTTTTCATGATTTTTATTCCACCTGGAACTGCTTCCACCGCCCCATTTTCAGATAGATAAGCCCAAAGATCAGCGAGGTGGAGGATGCCAGCGGCGCAGCCAGCCCAATGCCGCTGAGGCTTCCCGGAATGTATCGGCTTAGGAAATAAGCGAGGGGCACACGAACCATTAACGTGGAAAAAAGGCCATTTGCCATCGAGAACACCGTGCGCCCACAGCCATTGAAAAAGCCGTTCATGCAGAATACAAAGGCCACCAGCAGATAGTCGATGGAGAAGGTTCGCATATATGCAATTCCGGCGGCAGTTACCTGCGGGTCCGCTTTGAAGATGTGCAGCACCGACTGCGGGGCCAGCTGTACCCACAAAAAGAAGAGGAACCCGCATCCCAAGGCCATGGAAATGGCGATAAGCAGGGATTTTTTTGCCCGATCCGGTTGTCCGGCCCCCATGTTTTGGGCTGTGAGGGCGGAAATCGCCCCGGAAAATGCCGTAGCGGGCAGCATGGCGAAGTTGGTGAACTTGCCGGCAATGCCCACCGCTGCCGAGGTGATCACCCCCAACGAGTTGACAATGGCCGCGATGAACAAAAAGGACACGCTGACCATCGATTCCTGCAAGGAAACCGGCAGACCAATTTTCAGCAGTTTCAATGCCTTATCCTTGTACATGTGGAAGCTTTGCAGCTTAAAGTCAAAGATAAAATCCCGCCGGGTCAGGTAGAGGATGGCCAAGCACATGCTCACCGCCTGGGAGAGGATGGTGGCCAGCGCCGCGCCGGCTGGGCCCATCCCCATGCCGCCGACCATAAGAAGATCCAGGGCAATGTTGGTCAGGCAGGCGATGGAGATAAAGAGGAGAGGACTTTTAGAGTCCCCTAGCCCCCGCAGCATGGCGCTGATGGCGTTGTAGCCAAAGATAAACAGGATGCCGCAGGAGGCAATCCGCACATAGGAGAGGGCCTGTTCGAAGGCCTCCGGCGGGGTTTGCAGCAGCGATAAAACCCAAGGGGCACACAAAAACATCACTGCCGTGAAACCCACCCCCGCCGCAGCGAACATGGTCAGCATGGTGCTGATGGTCTCCTTGGTGTCTTTTTCCAGTTTGGCGCCGAAATATTGGGCGATCAGAATGGTGCCGCCCATGGTGAGGCCGGATACCATGCTGGTGACAATCTGCATCACTTGGCTGCCCACCGACACCGCTGAAATACCCGCCGAATTGGCAAACCATCCCACCACCGCCATATCCACCGCGCCGTACAGCGCCTGGACAAAGTTGGCGATCAGATAAGGGATGGCAAAGGTGATCAGCCGGCGGCCGATGCTGCCCTCGGTCAAATTGCTGCTGTTGTTCTCCACAGGGAGCCCGCCTTTCTTCCATACAATCTTTTGGGAGGGAAGCATGGCATTTGAAGCTATCCACACAAAAAAAGCTGGATAAGAATCAACCGCGGTCGATCTCTTATCCAGCACAAATCCGTCTGCTATCGCATGAGGACTCCTACCCTCCGAGTGAAATTCAGTATACCATTTTTCGCCGGGAATTGTCAAGGAACAGAGAGTTTCTCCTTCCGACAACCTTATAGAAAAAGCGTTGCGGCACATGCTCCATTGTGGTATTATTTCATCTATATCATTCTATGGGCTGGAGGGCTTTTTGTGGAAAAATTGTTACAGGATATCAAACAATGGGCGCAAAATCACCCAAAAATTGAGGGGGTTATTCTCGTTGGGTCTTGTGCGCGGGGCGATCACAAAGATGATTCTGACATCGACCTAGTCCTCCTCACCCCCAGCAAGGAGGATTTTCTTCAAAACCAGGCATTCACAGAGCAGTTTGGGACTGTAGCACGCCGCCAGACCGAGTATTATGGGGCCTGCACCTCCATCCGCGTGTGGTATGAAGGCGGGCCGGAAGTGGAGTTTGGCCTTGTAGAACCGTCGTGGATCGCCCGCCCTTTGGATGCGGGGACAATGCAGGTATTACAGGGAGGGTATCGGGTGATTTTGGATAAAAAGCAGCGGTTTCCATCTTGTGTTCCCCCACCCTATACAAGTCCCTTCAACAAATAGAAGGATGCCGTTAACGGCATCCTTCTATTTGTTGCCTTATTCTGCCAATACTACCGGTTCAGCTTGAGGACGGTGTCCGCAACCACATCAACTGCGCGGGCCAAATCCTCGTATTTGCTGGATTCCTCCGGCGAATGGCTCACCCCGTTTTTGCTGGGGATGAAGACCATCACCGTATCCATCTCTTCCGAGAGAAGGTGGGTGTCATGGGTTGCGCCGCTGAGCATCCGCTGGCAGCTGTACCCAGCAGCCTTGCAGGATTCTTCCAACAGATCCAGGAGTTCTGGGCTCATGGCGCCGGGCAGAATGTTGACCAGCTGTTCCACTGTGTAGCTCACCCCAGTTTCTTGGGAGACCTCCTCCAGTTTTTCCTTCATCTTGGCAACCACATGGTCGATTTTCTCCTTCTCGGCCGAACGGCAGTCCAACACCCATTCCACTTTGCCTGCAATGGTGTTGAGGGCATTGGGGTACACTTGGAAATAGCCAACCGTCCCCACAGTGCCTCCGCCTTCTTCCCGGGCCCATCCGGGGATGCAGCTCACCACTTTGGCTGCCGCCTCCACCGCGTCTTTACGCATATTCATAGGGGTGCTTCCCGCGTGGTTGGATTCGCCCACCATTTGCACCCGGTACCGCTGCAAGCCGGCAATGCAGTCTACAAGGCCCAGCTGGGTTCCAGTGGCGTCCAGCACAGGACCCTGTTCAATATGGATTTCGATAAAGCACTTGACCTTGCTGGGGTCGATGCGGCAGTCTTCGATCTTATCCGGGTCGAGGCCAAACCGGCGGATGGCCTCATAGATGCTCTCCCCCTCGCTGTCCTTCAGGGATTTGAGTTCCTCCAACGTCCAGCGGCCCAGCATGGCCTTGCTGCTGACAAAGCACACCCCGTAGACAATGCCCTCCTCGTCGTTGGTGGCCACCACCTCCAAAGGGTGCTTCAGCCCCACGCCGCTCTCCTTGACCAACCGGGCGATCTCTATGGCAGAGACCACCCCGGCAATGCCATCATAGGCCCCGCCAGACTTCACTGTGTCATAGTGGGATCCGATGAGGATGGCCGGGGCATCCGGGTCTTCCCCCTCCAGCCGGCCGATGACTGCCCCCGAGTTATCCACCCGCACGGCAAGGCCGATCTCCTCCATTTGCTGTTTTAAGTACTCCACGGCCTGCCGCGCTTCCTTGGTAAAGGGAAGCCGGGTGACGCCCTCGCCTGGGGTTGCGGTGAACTCCCGCAAGGTTTCCAAATGGTTTTGAAGCCGTGCTGTCAACTGAGTCAAATCCTTCATGATCGTATCTCCTCCCCTTTAAAATTGCAGGATTTATTGCCTTAAATATACCATATTTTCTCCCAACAAGCAATCCAAATCAGGCAGATTCCACAAGAATCCGCCAACCTTAGAAATTCCCTTGTTTTCTTTGCCGGACCGCTGTTATCTTGTGGGGAAATATGGTAAAATAGAATTTGTATATGTTTGCCCACCCCAGCCGCAGCGCCAAAACTGCGGCCTTCATACAAAAGGAGAACAAAAAACATGAGCAAAGTAACCTGGAAACCGGCGGCTCTGATGGCCCCCGTCCCCCCTGCCCTGGTATCCTGTGGCACGGTGGAAGAACCCAACTGCCTGACCATCGCCTGGACTGGCATCGTGAACACCAACCCGCCCATGACCTACATCTCGGTGCGGCCCACCCGCCATTCTTACCATCTGATTAAGGAATCGGGGGAGTTTGTCATCAACCTGACCACCAAGGAGCTGCTCCGGACTGCCGACTGGTGCGGGGCCCGATCCGGCGCCAAATATGATAAATTCAAAGAAAAAGGGCTGACGGCGGAGCCCGCCACCATTGTCTCCGCCCCGATGATCGCCCAGAGCCCGGTCAGCCTGGAATGCAAAGTCCGCTCGGTGACTCCCCTTGGCACCCACGATATGTTCCTGGCGGACATTGTGGCAGTCAATGTGGATGAAAAATACATCGACGAAACCGGCAAACTCCGGCTGGAGCAGTGCGGCCTGGTGGCCTATGCCCACGGTTCCTATTATGCCATCGGCAAAAAGATGGGCTACTTTGGCTATTCGGTGAAGAAACACGTCTCCCGCAGCAAGCTGCCCCCCAAAACCGGGAGAAAGAAATAACCCTGTCTATTATCACAAGCAAAGGATGAAGAAAACACTATGATCACTGTTTCCAACCTGAGCCTCCAATTTGGCGGGCAGAAGCTGTTCAGCGACGTCAACCTCAAATTTACCCCCGGCAACTGCTACGGCATCATCGGGGCCAACGGCGCAGGCAAATCCACTTTTTTGAAGATCCTCTCCGGTGCGTTGGAACCCTCTACCGGCACGGTGGAGATCCCCGCCGCCCAGCGGATGAGCGTCCTCAAACAGGACCATTACGCCTACGATGAGTACAATGTCATCCTCACTGTCATCATGGGCAACGAGCGGCTCTACCAAATCATGCAGGAAAAGGACGCCCTCTACGCCAAGGAGGATTTCTCCGATGAGGATGGGGTCCGCGCCTCCGAACTGGAAGGGGAATTCGCCGAGATGAACGGCTGGGACGCCGAGACCGAGGCCACCCAGATTCTCCAGGGATTGGGCATCGGGACCGATCTCCTCTATGCCCAGATGTCCAGCCTCACCGGCAGTGAGAAGGTCAAAGTCCTTCTGGCCCAAGCCCTCTTCGGCCACCCGGACATCATCCTGTTGGACGAGCCCACCAACGGCCTGGACATTCAATCCATCAACTGGCTGGAAGACTTCCTCCTGGACTTTGAGGGGACAGTCATCGTGGTCTCCCACGACCGCCACTTCCTCAACGCGGTCTGCACCCACACGGTGGACATCGACTACAACAAAATCAAGCTCTACGTGGGCAACTACGATTTCTGGTATGAATCCAGCCGGATTATGCAGTCGATGATGCGGGATCAGAACAAAAAGCGGGAGGACAAAATCAAGGAGCTGCAAAGCTTCATCGAGCGGTTCTCCGCCAACAAATCCAAATCCAAGCAGGCCACCAGCCGTAAAAAGCTGCTGGACAAGCTGACCGTGGAGGAGATGCCCGCTTCCAGCCGGCGTTACCCCTATGTGGCCTTCCAGCAGGATCGGGAAGTGGGCAAGGATATCTACTTCATGGATCGGGTCTCCAAGACGGTGGACGGGGTTCAGGTGCTGAACAACGTCTCCTTCCGGGTCAACAAGGGGGATAAAATCGCCTTCATCGGCGAGAACGAGATCGCCCTCACCACCTTGTTCAAAATCATGGCCGGCGAATTGGAACCGGATTCCGGTGAGACCAAATGGGGCGGCACCGTGACCACCTCCTACTTCCCCCAGGACAACTCCGCCTTCTTTGAGGGGTGCGACCTCTCCATCATGGAATGGCTGGCCCAGTTCTCCACCGACGAACATGAAAGCTACCTGCGGGGCTTTTTGGGCCGGATGCTCTTCTCTGGGGACGAGGCACTCAAACCGGTCAAGGTCCTCTCCGGCGGCGAGAAGGTGCGCTGCATGCTCTCCCGGATGATGCTGGCGGGCTCCAACGTCCTTCTTCTGGACCAGCCCACCAACCACCTGGATCTGGAGTCGATCACCGCCCTCAACAACGGGCTCATCGACTTTAAGGGCAATGTCCTCTTTACCTCCCATGACCATCAGTTCATCCAGACCATTGCCAACCGAATCATCGAGATAACCCCCGATGGGGTCATTGACCGGATGTCCACCTTTGACGAATACCTGGAATCCAAAGGACTCGCCCGGCAGTAAGGGGAACCACTCAAATCCATCCAAAGAAAAAAGGCATCCTCCCATAGGAGGATGCCTTTTATTGTGTGAAATGGGTATTATGCAGCTGTGCTGGAGCTGCCTTCGGGAACATCTTCCGGAGCGGAGGCATCGGGAGCGGTGTCGGGATTGGACACATCCCCTTCAGGGGCAGTGCCGTCTTCCTCACCAGTCAAGGCGGGAACTTCGATGTAAGTATCCAGATCCTCAGGGAACTCGATCTCAAAATCTTGACCGGGATCCACATAGGTCAGGTCCACTTTAACAGTGGTCTTAACTTCCTGGCCTTCCATCACCATGGTGAACACCATATCGACAGTTTCGGCAGTGATGTAGCCGTCTTTGTTCACGGTGGCAGTGCCGTTCATCGACTCAAAGTTCATCTCCGTGCCCTCGGGGATGGCGTTCTCACCAGCGGTGCTCATAGCCTGGTCAAAATACTCTTTCATCTTGTCCTGGCTAATGGTGTAGGTCAGGGTGGTGACGCCGTCGGCCTCGGTCATGGTCAGGTTCTCCAAGTATTCCACGGGGGCAGAATCCATGGTCATGCTCTCGGCCTGTTTGGCAATTGCCTCCAAATCCATGGCTTGTTTGACCTTAGTGCCCATGGCATTGGTGTAGTTGTAGCCATCTTTGTAGTAGACAGCCATGTCGATGCTCTGGCCCATGACAGTGGTGCCGCCAGTCATCGCCATTTCAAACTTGTCATCAGCTTTCTTCATCTTCATGACCATGTCCATCTTCATGCCGAGGGACATGCCGCCCATGTCCATGTCGAGGTCCATTGTCATGTTGGCTTGGGTTGAAGTCAGAGCCGCATTCTTGGCAACCGCTTCCGTATACACCTCTTCAGCGGTCTTCTTTGTCTGACCGCAAGCGGCAAAGGTCAAAACCATTGCACCGGCAAGGGTCAGCGCCAGAAATTTTTTCATTGGGGTATCCTCCTTTAGCTCGTATCCATACGATTAAAACTGGCGCACTTTTGTTGCACCGATTTGCTTCATTTTAGCATATTTTTTGCATCATGTCCATTGTCTGTAAATCTTCTGTCACTATTTTGGATGTTTTTCACAGAATGGTTAAACAGAATCCGTGTTAAAAGAGAGAACATCCACCCCAAAAACTTTACAAATTTGGTATATATTGGGTTTTTCTTACAAAAAAATCATACGAAGATGCAGCACTATCCCTTGTAGAAGGTCCCCATACAAAAACGCACAGGGAGAATCATCCCCCTG
Organism: Merdimmobilis hominis; assembly: GCF_900104615.1. Classification (GTDB taxonomy): domain Bacteria; phylum Bacillota; class Clostridia; order Oscillospirales; family Ruminococcaceae; genus Merdimmobilis; species Merdimmobilis hominis. Next base: position 207,547 of record NZ_LT629939.1, read on the forward strand.
TGCGGACTTTCCGAACGTGTTACAGCAGAATTTGGCTGGCTGCGACCATCAAAGGCATCGACGCGATGCTTAGCATGGTGGAAACGCCGGTCAAACGGGAAGCGTAATCCGGATTTTTCTCAAACAGCTGGGCGAACATGGCAACCGCCGCGGCCACCGGCGCAAATGCGGCGATGAGAACCACCGTCAGCAGCTCCTTGCCGTTGGAGACAATGTATGCCAAACCGGTGAACTTGAAAAAGAGAATCAGCAGGAGTGGCAGGGCGATGAGCCTCAAGAAGCAGACCCAATAGACCCGCTTGTCCGCAAAAATCTCCTTGAGGTTGTTTCCGCCCAGCATCAGGCCCAAGGCAAGCATGGAAACTGCGCCCATCGCCCCAGAATAGGAATTGACCGCACTATCCAGGGCAGAAGGAAACCGCAGTCCGGTCAAAAACATACCCAGCCCCACCACAATGGCGATAATATTGGAGTTAAAAACGATGTTCTTCACCGAAATGCTGCGGATGTCTTCGCTCATCACCACCCGGCCGTGGGTCCACAAGAGGATGCTGGAAACCAGCATGTAACCGCAGGAGTAAAAGACCGCTTCCTGCCCCAGAGTCGCACTGATCAAAGGGATGGTCAGGTTGCCGCAGTTGGTATAGATGAGCGCCGCCCGGTTGGCATTGGAAAAGGCAGTCTTTTTTCGGAAAAAGACAAACTGGGCCATCAGGATAAAGAACAGGTGGGCAATCACCGCAAAAAAGGTGACCACCCCCAGAGAAACCAGCTTTTGGGCGTCAAAATCCATCTGGAAGGCAGCCAGCAATGCGCAGGGCGAGAAGATGTACAAAACCAAAGTTGATAGGGACTTGTTGGCGGAAGAATCCACCAGGTGGGTCTTAGCGGCGAAGATGCCCACCAGCATCATCACCAGCATGGACAACACTTGTTTGCCCAGGAGGAGGGAGAGTTCCACGAAATCATCATTCCATTTCTTTATAAGATTGATTGGAAGGGCATATTGTATTAGTTTAGCACCATATACCCCAGGATGCAACAAAAAACCTCACAATCTCCTCTGCCCTATCGATGGCAAGTGTGTCAGCCGCTCTTCCATCCATATGTCTCGCCCTTGGCTGCACCTCATCGGGCTATTTCCTGTTGACGGCGGAGGTGTTTTTCTCCCGCAGATAAGTGGCCTCCAAGTCCGCCAAGTGAAGCTTTACTGCAATGGGGTATTTCTCAAAAGCCACACTGATGGAGAACCCGCCGGCCTTGGCCGTCTCATCAAACCCGCCCATATGCCAGCGGATGGCCATGGCCTCGCTGGTTTTGAGCCGTAGAAAGCGCTCAATCAAGAACACCGATTTTTCCCCATGGCCGTAGGGGAAGCTGTCCTCCACCATATAAAAGGGCTGTTTTTCCCACTGGCCGGTGGCTTCATTCTTTACGTTGCGGGTGCTCACTTTGTAGAACTGGGCCTTGCACAGGTCATGGAGCAGCCCACAGATGGCAAAGCTCTCCTCACTGTCCCCTTCTTCAAAGTGTTTCTCCCGCAACACCTCATAGACGTTGACGCTGTGCTGCACCAATCCCCCCTCACAGGCGCAGTGGTATTTGGTGCTGGCCGGGGCGGTGAAAAAATCGGTTTTCCGCAGCCAGTCCAGCAGTTCTTTGGAACCTTCCCGGGTGATGTGGGCGGTGTAAATTTCCTCAAAGCGCTCTTGATAATTCATAGGTCCCTCCTTATAAATGATGGGCTGCCTTGTGCCCTATTGCCATGTGTTTCTAGATGGCCCAACCTGCTCGCGGCGGCCATTTTCCTTATTATAGCACAAAATCCTCCCAGACGTAGAGCCAATCCTCCCTGCCTACATAAAAAAGGAGAGTGCCGACTGCACTCTCCTTTGTGAAAACAACTTATTTGCCGCTCTTTTCCCAGGTGGATTTGACCGCTTCCGCCACAGCCAGAGGAACCCGTTTGTCAAAGGGGCCGGGCAGGATATAGTCCTCATTCAGCTCCTCAGGAGTGACGACATTCGCAATAGCGTAGGCGGCGGCGACCTTCATTTCCTCAGTGATCTTGTGGGCTCTGGCATCCAGCGCGCCGCGGAAAATACCGGGGAATACCGCCACGTTGTTAATCTGGTTGGGGAAGTCGGAACGGCCGGTGCCGACCACCCGGGCTCCACCCTCTTTTGCCACGTCGGGCATGATCTCAGGGACGGGGTTGGCCATGGCAAAGACGACGGCGTCTTTGTTCATCGAGCGGACCATGTCAGCGGTGACAATGTTGGGGGCAGAAACGCCGATAAACACATCCGCACCCACCAGGGCTTCCTTCAGGCCGCCGGATCTGTGGTCTTTGTTGGTGATTTCAGCCAGGTGATACTTGGCGTCGTCGATTTTGCCTTTCATATCGGTGTTGAGGATGCCGGGCAGATCCACAGCGAGGATGTCAGTAGCGCCCAGGTTCATCAGCATTTTGATGGTAGCGCTGCCGGCAGCGCCGCAGCCGTTGACTACGAATTTGGCGGTCTCAATGGGTTTTCCTACAATCTTCAAGGCGTTAATCACCGCCGCGGAGACGATGATGGCGGTGCCGTGCTGGTCGTCGTGGAACACCGGGATATCCAGCTCTTCCTGCAAGCGCTTCTCAATCTCGAAGCAGCGGGGGGCGCCGATGTCCTCCAGGTTGATACCGCCAAAGGTAGGAGCCAGGTATTTGACGGTCTTGATGATCTCCTCTGTGTCGGTGGTGTCCAGGCAGATGGGGAAAGCATCTACATTGGCAAATGCCTTAAAGAGGATGGATTTGCCCTCCATCACCGGCATGGCAGCTTCGGGACCGATGTTGCCCAGGCCGAGGACAGCGGTGCCGTCGGTGACTACTGCCACCAGGTTGCCCTTAGCGGTATAGCGGTAGGCGTCCTCTTTGTTTTTGCTGATTTCCAGACAGGGCTGGGCCACGCCAGGGGTGTAGGCGATGCTCAGGTCCTCTGCATTGGTCACGGGGAGTTTGCTTTTCATTTCGATTTTGCCCTTGCTTTTTTCATGGGCGATCAACGCTTTTTCACCATAGGTCATTGGTTATTTCCTCCCTTTTCAATCCGCACGTCCCATAAGATTGGGACCGGCTCTTCTCTGCATCTCTATTGATGAAAGAAATCTTGCATCTACACTATAGCACTCCGCCCAAAGCAAGTCAATCACCCCTTGAAACAAAAATACCGCCCTCTTCTTGTGGGTTATTTTCCATTCTTTCGGGAAACAATGCATGATTTCTTGCATTTGGGTAGAATGAATAAATCCATTATCCTTTTTCCAGGAAATTGCCTATCCCGCAGGTTCTGGAAGCAGATACACCTGCTGGCTTCGGGGCCAAAATTGACAAGGCAGCACAGCAATAGGGAGGCCCTGCTCCCCCGATGGTCCCTTTTGTGAGACAATTCGCAAAAGGGACCCATCTTCATCTAGTAAGTATAGCAGGTTGCAACCTTCTCTCCCGCTTCCAATGCCCCATCAAAAAGTGTGCTCAAATCCCTGTTTTTCCTGTGGATATGCCATAAATCGGGGGCTTTTTTTGTGTGCTTTGCGACAATTGCATTCCCTCCAAAAACGTGCTATACTAATTTTTTAACAGTGGTTTTTTTGTTTGTATGAGAATTGATCGCCAGGCATTTTTGACACCGCCTGGGAGGAGGAATCTGTGTTGACTTTGCGTTTGCCTTTGCAGGTAAATCATCTGATAGATCTATTGTCCGGCAGCGGGCATGAAGCCTATGCCGTGGGATGCTGTGTCCGGGACCGGCTGGTAGACCTTATCCCTGCGGAGTGGGAAGTCTGCACCGACGCCAGCCTTGCACAGGCCGCTTCCTGTATTCAAAATGAACTGCACATAGAACCCAAACAAGAGCCCAATTCCCTGATGCTGGTGGTGGATGGCGTTTCCCTGCGGGTGACGACCGCCACCTTCCGGCAGGAATCCTCCAGCTCCAACCCCAAACCGGACCTCTCCGACCGGGGGCTGACGGTCAACGCCATCGCCTATCACCCAGTCAAAGGGTTGGTCAACGAGTTTCACGGCCTGGAGGATCTGGAGGGCAAGCTGATCCGCGGCATCGGCGACCCGGATATCTACTTCCGCCGCAACCCATTCAACATGCTTCAGACGCTGCGCTTTTCCGCCTTGTCCTCCTGCCGGATGGACCGGTCAGTGGCCTCGTCCATCCACCGGCTGGCCCCTATGCTATCCGACATCCCCGCCGAGAGGGCTTCGGTGGATTTCTGCCGCATCCTCATGTGCAGCAATGCAGCGGGTACCATCCGCAACTACTTTGATGTGGCGTCGGCCCTAATCCCCAGCCTCGCCGCCCCTTTGGAGCGGGAAGCTAACCTTCCCGCCTTAGTGGCCCGGTCACTGGAACACTGCCCGCCGGATCTCACCGTCCGCCTTGCCCTGCTCCTTCTCCCCATTGAGCGGCAAAAGGGGGCTGTCACCGGTGCTTTGGCCAAACAGGCAGCGTTGGATTTTGCCCTGGATTCCCTGACGGCGGGATACATCGAACAGCTCTGTGGGGCTTATGACACCTTTATCCCCACCTCCCCCACCGAGATGAAAAAGATGATTGCCCAATATGGCAAGCCTCTGTTCCAGCGGCTGATCCTTTTCAAAAAGGCCCTCATCTACTCGGGGCAAGGGAGCAAGGTGGACAGCATTCTCTCCCTGCACCGCTCCAACCTCTTGCTAGGCGACATCCTTCGCACCAACCAGTGCTGCACCTTGCGGGAATTGGCGGTTGGCCAAGAGGATTTAACCGCCGAAGGGCTCTCCCCCGAGGATGCAAAGCGGATACTTCCCCAGCTTCTGGAACAGGTCTGGGCACAGGATTCCCTCAACACCCGGGAAAAGCTCCTCCCCTTGGCCAAAAGGCTTGCCCGATAACGGCATATCCGACCCGGCTCCCGCTTATATATGGGAATATGGATGTGATGCACTGTGGCACAATGTAAGGGTAAGGATAAACAGAAGGAACACCCCTCCTCGGTGCTGACGCCGGAACAGCTGGTTACTGCTGCGGTCACCATCGCCCTTGCCACCAGCCAGGGAAAAACCCAGCAGGAACTGGAAACCTTGATCAATTTGTTCAACTTGGTCAGCGATATCCTGGATGCCATTCTGGCTCAGCGCGCCATTGTCAATAAAACGTTGATCGTCACCGAGAACGTGGATTAAATCTGAAAAAAGCAGCTTTGGAATATCCAAAGCTGCTTTTCGTTTTATCCATTATTCTTTGGGACCTCTGGTCTCATGATTCCCTGGATAGCCGCCGGGGCGGTATCCCCCTTGGTACCCGCCGTAATTCTGATAACCTCCATAACCGCCGAAGCCATCGAAACCGCCATAGGCGGCCTCCCCACAGGAGACCGACGGCTTATTGCGGATGGAAAACAGAACAAAGGGGGAGATGAATGGAAACACGATGGAAAGAACCAGCATCAAGGTGATCTGGCCGCGCATATAGTCCCGGTAAATCACCGACAAGGCAATATAATACAAAACGGTGGTAGCAAGGCCGATTAAGCTGCTCCACGGGCTGCCGATTATATAGCCCCCCATGCCGATGTGCCCGCCTGCCCGCAGGTCACCCAACAGAAAGGCCAACGCACCGGTGGAGCACAGGTTCAGCACCAGCAAAATCCAGCCGAAGTAGGTCTTTTTGCCGCGTTTGATGTTGATGTCATCAGCAATAGCTCCATACAGATAATTCCGGGCAAAAGGAATCCAGGCCAGCCAGGGACGCTGGTACCCTCGCCGCTTGGAAATCTTGTAATAGGCGATGGAGCTGAAAATATAGCTGATAATCCAGTAGACCATAAGCACCAAGAAAATCAGAGAAACCACCGCGGCAAGAAATCCCAGGAGAGCCGCCGCCCCCGATGAGCTATAATAACGATAACCGTACACATGCATTCCTCCGGTTTCACAGGATGATCCCAATGGGAAAACTTTACATTTCCCACAAAGTATACTACAATGAATAATATTATTCTACCATGAATAGCAGGAAAATGTATGAAGATTTTCGAAACTTCTTGCCAGAAAACGGACAAGCCCCTACTGCTAACCACTTTTTCCCATTATTGTGTAGAATCAGCCATCTGAATTCAGCCAATTGATCTGTAAAGATATACCCCTTTACAGATCATTACCCGCTCACAATAGACTAAATTAAACTATGTTTTGATCATAAACAGGACAATCTGCACAAGGAGGTCACCATGGAGCCTTTTCCCTTCCCCATCCGGCGGGAGGAGACCCTGCGCTACCTGGGGTACCAGGGCCAGCCTCTGGAGGACTCCCTTCTGGAAAAACTGAACCTGGCCCGGGAGAGAATCCGCAGGGTGAGCCGCCCTCTCTACACCTATCGGATATTTCCCCTCAGCCGCACCGAAACCGGGCTTGTTCCCCAAGGGACAAACCTCCTCCTTTCAGGTGAAGACATCGCAAACCACCTGGCCGGATGTAACCAGGTGGCGCTGATGGCCGCCACCTTGGGGGTTCAGGTGGACAAGGAGATTAAATACCTAGAATTGACCGATATGACCCTTGGCGCTATGGCGGATGCTGCCGCAACCGCTGCGGTGGAGGAGCTGTGCGATTGGGTGGAGGTCACTGTCCACCGGGAGGCTAAATGTCACGGTCTATTCGCCACCGGGCGGTTCAGCCCTGGCTATGGAGACCTTCCCATCCTCTTACAGCGGGAATTTACCCGGGCGCTGGACACCCCCAAAACCATCGGCCTCACCGTCAACGGCTCGGGAATCCTCCTGCCCCGCAAATCAGTGACCGCCATCCTGGGGTTATCGTCAGAACCTATCGCCGCCGCAGGCCGGAGCTGTACCTCCTGCCCAAACTGGGAAAGCTGTCCATACCGAAAAGGGGGGACTTTTTGTGAACCGGACAAAACAACTGTTTAGCCAGCCCCTCCTGCTGGACGGGGCCATGGGAACTATGCTCCTCAAACACGGGCTGAATACGGGAGAACGACCAGAGCTTCTCTGCCTCACCGCCCCCGATGCCATCGAGCAGATCCACCGGGATTACTTCGCTGCTGGAGCCCAGGTGGTGTACACCAACACCTTTGGGGCCAGCGGCTTAAAACTCCAAGGGAGTGGCCATACCCCAGATCAAGTTATCCCAGCGGCAGTGGCCATCGCCCGCAAAGCGGCCGCAGACTTTGGCGGTCTGGTGGCGCTGGACATCGGCCCCCTGGGGGAACTGCTGGAGCCCATGGGGACCCTCCCCTTTGAGGCAGCCTATGGGCAGTTTCGGGAACAGATATTGGCCGGCGCATCCGGGGCGGATCTCATCGTCATTGAGACGATGACCGACCTCCAGGAGATGCGGGCGGCCCTGCTGGCCGCCAAGGAGAACTCCCCCCTGCCTGTGTTCTGCTCCATGTCCTTTGACGAGGGGGGGCGCACCTTCACCGGCTGCGATGTCCGGGCCATGGCCCTCACCTTGGAGGGGATGGGCGCAGATGCCATCGGCATCAACTGCTCCCTGGGGCCCTTTGAAATCTACCCCATCGCCCAGGAGCTGGCCCAGTGGACCAACCTTCCCTTGCTGATCAAAGCCAACGCCGGCCTCCCAGCGGTGGAAAACGGCGAGACGGTCTATAAAATCGGGCCGGAGGAATACGCTCGGGGGATGGCCCGGTTCCTGGATCTGGGTGCCTCCATTCTGGGGGGCTGCTGCGGCACCGATCCCCGATATATCGCCGCCCTGAGGGAAGCAGTCGCAGGCAGGAGCCCCGCTTCCCGCCAAAAAGTGATCCGCTCTGCGGTCTGCTCCCCCTCCCAGGTGGTGGAGCTGGACCGCGCCCGGATTGTCGGGGAGCGGATCAATCCCACCGGCAAACCGGCAATGAAACAGGCCCTGTTGGATGGGGATTCCAGCTACCTGGCCCGCCAGGGTATCCAGCAGGCAGAGGCCGGCGCCCACCTTTTGGACGTCAATGTAGGGCTCCCGGGCCTCGACGAAGCAGCGGCGATGAAACAGGCGGTCAAGGCCCTCCAAGAGGTGCTGGACCTGCCCTTGGTGCTCGACTCCTCCTCTCCCGCCGCTCTGGAGGCCGCCCTGCGGGTGTACTGCGGCCGCGCTGTAATCAATTCGGTCAGCGGAAAAGAGGAGTCAATGGCGCAGGTTTTCCCTCTGGCCCGCAAATACGGCGCCATGGTCATCGGCCTCACTTTGGATGAAAACGGGATTCCATCCTCGGCCCGGGAACGCCTTGCCGTGGCCAAAAAAATCCGGGACCGCGCCCTGTCCTACGGCATCCCGGAAGAGCGGCTGCTCATCGACTGCCTGACCCTCACCGTCAGCTCCGGGCAGCACAATGCCACCGAAACCTTGGAAGCGGCCGCCCTGGTCAAACGGGAGCTGGGGCTGAAAACCATCCTGGGCGTCTCCAACATCTCCTTTGGCCTTCCGGCACGGGAAGCCCTCAACCAGGCCTTTCTCTCCATGGCGCTGGGCCGCGGGCTGGATATTGCCATCCTCAACCCCAACAACAAGGGGATGATGGACGCCTTTTTCGCTTCTGCCACCCTCACCGGGCAGGATACATCCTGTGCCGCATTCCTCTCCCGATTTGCCGGGGAGTCGGAAACGAAGCCCCTCCCCTCGGGCCAGGACATGGAGATCGGTCACGCCATCGCCCGAGGGCTTAGAGCACAGGCCAGGGAAGCCTGCCTTCGCCTACTCTCTTCCCTGCCCCCTATGGAGATCGTCAACCGCCATTTAATCCCCGTTCTGGACCAGGTGGGCAGAGATTATGAGGAGGGGCGCATCTTCCTCCCCCAGCTGATCCAGTCGGCAGAGGCGGCCAAATCCGCCTTTGAACTCCTCAAAGAAACCCTGGCCAAAAAGGGGCCTCAAACCCATTCCAAGGGCGCCATCCTTCTGGCCACAGTGGAGGGGGACATCCACGACATCGGCAAGAACATCGTCAAGGTAGTGTTGGAAAACTACGGCTACACCATCCTTGACCTAGGAAAAGATGTCCCCCCCGCCGCAGTGGTGCAGGCTGCTAAGGAGCGGGACATCCGGTTGGTGGGCCTCTCCGCTCTGATGACCACAACCGTCCCCAGCATGGAGAAGACCATCCGCCTGCTGCGGCAGGAGCTCCCCCAGTGCAAAGTGATGGTGGGCGGCGCGGTGCTCACCGCCGAATACGCCAAATCCATCGGCGCAGACTTCTATGCGGCGGATGCCCAGCAGTCGGTGCAGTTCGCCCGGCAGGTACTTGGATAAACAAAAAGCGCCTTCGGCCTGGGCCGGGGGCGCTTTTTTACTCTCTATACAGTGGGATTTTCGCCGGGAGGGGTGGGGGCCAGCTCTAAAATTGACACCGCATCCCTTTGCGGGTAGGTCTTTAAAAAATCCTCAATTTTCCCGATGTTTTCCGCCCCGGCCGCAGTGATCAAAACTTGGCCATCGGTGCTGATCTCCACCCCGGTGATACAGGGGGCGATCTCACTCTCCTGAATCTCCTCCATGATTTTCTCCAGCTGCCCTTCAGAATAAGTCTCCGGCTGAACGGCGGGATCTTGCATGGATGGTTCCCAGGGGGTCGATGGGTTTGGGGTGGGCTCAGCCGGATCAGGGGGATTTTCTCCCTGGGCTGGTTCTGAACCAGATACCGGGACAGAGACATTCTCACTGCTGGATGGGATTTCCCCGTTCTGGCAGGCAGCCAGCAGGCAGAATGACAGCAGCAGCGCCGCCAAAAACAATCTCTTTTTCTTCAAAGTGTTCTCCTTCTTTCCAAACTAGAATCGAATCGCTACAAGGCCGCGCCCAGCGCCTTCGCCTGATCGAGGAACCCTGTGGTTTTGATATCCCCCTTGTCCCAGACACCGTCCGCCAGGATCATGCCCCGGTCGGTCCATTTCATGTACTCCACCATCAGCTCATAAGTGGCCCGGGCGCCGTCAAATTTGTAGGGCACCCCGGCGGCAGTCATCAGCAGGACGCTCTCCTGAATGTGCAGGCTGCTGGTGCGCTCCTGCCGGCCATAGGGGTAGAAGCGGTCCAGCACCGCACGCACCTGGGCATTGAGGTCGAAAAAATAGAGGGGCGAAGTGATGACCAAAACGTCCGCCTGTTCCAATAGAGGGTAAGCTTCCTGCATCCGGTCCTTCTGAACGCAGGGCGCGCCGGTCTTCCAGCACCCGCCGCAGGCCATGCACCCGGCGATGCCGCCTTTGCCCGCGTCAAAGTATGTGACGGTGTGGCCAGCCGACTCCGCGCCTTCGGCAAACGCCTTAGCCAACAGATGGCTGTTGCCTTCCTTGCGGGGGCTGCCCAGCAAAATCAATACATTTTTCCCCATGATAATTCCTCCCTGCTTTCGGCAAATAGAAATAATATAGATAAATATATATTCTTCTATTTTGAGTATAGCAAATTTTACCGGTACCGTCAATCCCCCATCCTTTCACAGGCTGACAGCATCTGTTCCCATGTCTCTTGGGGCGAAGCAGGCAGCGGCTGGGCCTTCACTGGAAGCTCTTCCAACACAGGGTAATTCACCCGCCCGGCGCTGACAGCCGCAGGGTTTTCCCGATTTTCTCCCAAGAAAAAGGTTCCTCCCTCCTTGAGGAAAGGGAGGTTTCGCACCCCTTCCAACTGCTCCAAGGCGATGAGGCAATCGGCTTCCCCCAACCGGATTGGAGCAAAACAAGGCTTCTCCCCTGCCCGGAGAATCCAGCGGCACCCGCCGCCAATGTGGGACGGGCCCTCCCGTTGGAGGGTGGCCGCATACCCGCATTTCTCCAGCAGCAGGGCTAGGCCCTTTGCCCAAATGTCTATGGGCTGTACTCCACAGAGGACGATCACCCAATGTTTCATGCTTTTTCCCCCTTTTGGATAGCTTTTACCGGGCAGATTTCCCCGCAGAGGCCGCATCCGGCACAGCAGTTTGGATCAATGGCGGACTTGTGCTCTGGGAAAGAGATGGCCGGGCACCCCATCCGCAGGCATTGGCGGCAGCCGGTACAGAGCTCCCGGTCCACCCGATGGGCCGGAAGGCTTTCCTCCTTGGCAGCACAGCTTCCGTGAAGGATGAGCACCGACCCCGGCCGGGCCATACAGCTGCGCACCCCATCCCGGATCTGGGATAAACTGTGGGAGTCTGCCTCCACAATGGGGATATCCATCGCCCTTGCCACCTGTTGGGGGGTGAGCTGGGCGGGCTGGGCAGCATCTTCCAATACCACCGCAAAAATCCGGCTGGAGGAAAAATCCCCAAGCTGGGCAAAGCTGCACCCCTCCCACCCTTGTGCGGTGAGAAGAGCCGCAGTTTTTCCCGCCTTCCCCGGCCGGGAGGCGGCAAACCCCATGGCCAGGGCAAGGGGCGAACCGGCGCCGCAGCCGTCCACCCCTTTCATCAGCAGGCCAGCCCCCAAGCTGAGGCAGCCGCTTTCCACAAACACAGAGGCTTTTTCCTTTTTTAAGGTGTAAAGCACCCCGCGCCAGGGGCATCCCGGGCAGAGCTGGGGCGGCCGGGCGGGCAGATCCGGGGAAATGGTCTCTTCGGGCGCCCAGGGGAGGCCGGGTTCCACTGGGATTCCCGCCTCGGCCAGGATGGGGGCGAGGTACCGGCCTTTTTCCAGGAGGTAAAGATGCTCCACCGATTGGGAGAACCGGCGGATCTCCTCCAGGTTTACCGGCCAGCCCATCCCCAGCTGGAGGACTGCGAGACGCTCCATCTGAGGGACGCTGTGGGCCATTCCGCCGGTGACGATCAGGCCGGTCTCCCCCTCCCCTTTTCTAGTGACACAAGGGGAAACTTCCAGCCAGGAGAGCAGCGCCTTCCGCCGTTCTGCCAACTGTATTTTCTGTTTTTCCGCCCCGGGAAGCCGGACAAACCGGCCGCTCTCCCGCTGGTAATCCAGGAGAGAGGCGCTCTGCCCTTGTGGAAACTCCACCATGCTGGCGGCATCCAGCAGCCATGGGCCCACTTCGGCCAGCACCGGCGCGGCGATCTTCCCGGAGAGGGCAAAGCCTTCCCCCAGGAGACTGGCGCAGTCCTGGGGCACAGCGGGGGTCAACAAGGGGAGCTCCAGCTGCTGCGCCAAAGGACGCAGGTCTGCGGGCGGCGCATCCTCTTGCCCCACCAAAAGAAAGAGGATCCCTCCACCACAGCCCAGATCGCTGATCCGGCTCAAAACGCCGGCGGAGGACGCCGACAAAACGCAGAGAGCCCTCGCTCCGGCGATAGATGTGCCAAAGGCCCGGTCAATGGCCTCCTCAGGGCGGGAGCAACCGGGTTCCTCAAGCAAATCCAAAAGGGAGGCAGTCTCCTGACGCCTCTCCCCAAAAACAAAACACACCTGGCCCTTCGCTGCTTGGGCGAGAGCTTCCCGCCCGGATTTCCATTCTTTCACCGAGATCATCCCCCTTATTTCTTGCGCTGTATGGCCACCAAAAACGGGGCGGAGGGCTGGTTGAGCAGCCGGTAGAAAAAGCTGTCAAACCGCCTGCTGTCCAGGCCCGCGGCAAGCCTCTGAACCAGCTCCCCCTCCAAGGCGCCCTCCCCATGGCCGGGGTAAACTGCCACCACCAGGACGCCGCCCGGTTTGAGCATCTCAGTCGCTGTCTGGATGGCGGAAAGGCTGGTCTCATGGCGGGGGGGCACCGCC
>NZ_LT629939.1:221615-451288 GCF_900104615.1 Merdimmobilis hominis
CCCCTCCCACCCTTGTGCGGTGAGAAGAGCCGCAGTTTTTCCCGCCTTCCCCGGCCGGGAGGCGGCAAACCCCATGGCCAGGGCAAGGGGCGAACCGGCGCCGCAGCCGTCCACCCCTTTCATCAGCAGGCCAGCCCCCAAGCTGAGGCAGCCGCTTTCCACAAACACAGAGGCTTTTTCCTTTTTTAAGGTGTAAAGCACCCCGCGCCAGGGGCATCCCGGGCAGAGCTGGGGCGGCCGGGCGGGCAGATCCGGGGAAATGGTCTCTTCGGGCGCCCAGGGGAGGCCGGGTTCCACTGGGATTCCCGCCTCGGCCAGGATGGGGGCGAGGTACCGGCCTTTTTCCAGGAGGTAAAGATGCTCCACCGATTGGGAGAACCGGCGGATCTCCTCCAGGTTTACCGGCCAGCCCATCCCCAGCTGGAGGACTGCGAGACGCTCCATCTGAGGGACGCTGTGGGCCATTCCGCCGGTGACGATCAGGCCGGTCTCCCCCTCCCCTTTTCTAGTGACACAAGGGGAAACTTCCAGCCAGGAGAGCAGCGCCTTCCGCCGTTCTGCCAACTGTATTTTCTGTTTTTCCGCCCCGGGAAGCCGGACAAACCGGCCGCTCTCCCGCTGGTAATCCAGGAGAGAGGCGCTCTGCCCTTGTGGAAACTCCACCATGCTGGCGGCATCCAGCAGCCATGGGCCCACTTCGGCCAGCACCGGCGCGGCGATCTTCCCGGAGAGGGCAAAGCCTTCCCCCAGGAGACTGGCGCAGTCCTGGGGCACAGCGGGGGTCAACAAGGGGAGCTCCAGCTGCTGCGCCAAAGGACGCAGGTCTGCGGGCGGCGCATCCTCTTGCCCCACCAAAAGAAAGAGGATCCCTCCACCACAGCCCAGATCGCTGATCCGGCTCAAAACGCCGGCGGAGGACGCCGACAAAACGCAGAGAGCCCTCGCTCCGGCGATAGATGTGCCAAAGGCCCGGTCAATGGCCTCCTCAGGGCGGGAGCAACCGGGTTCCTCAAGCAAATCCAAAAGGGAGGCAGTCTCCTGACGCCTCTCCCCAAAAACAAAACACACCTGGCCCTTCGCTGCTTGGGCGAGAGCTTCCCGCCCGGATTTCCATTCTTTCACCGAGATCATCCCCCTTATTTCTTGCGCTGTATGGCCACCAAAAACGGGGCGGAGGGCTGGTTGAGCAGCCGGTAGAAAAAGCTGTCAAACCGCCTGCTGTCCAGGCCCGCGGCAAGCCTCTGAACCAGCTCCCCCTCCAAGGCGCCCTCCCCATGGCCGGGGTAAACTGCCACCACCAGGACGCCGCCCGGTTTGAGCATCTCAGTCGCTGTCTGGATGGCGGAAAGGCTGGTCTCATGGCGGGTGGTCACCGCCTTGTCGCTGTGGGGCAGGTACCCCAGGTTGAACATCCCCCCATCGATGGGGCCCGTCACAAATTCCTTCACCCGGCTGTGGCAGGCGTGGATGAGGGTGTAATTCTCCCGGGCACCCCACTCTTTTAGATGTTTTCGGGTGCTCTTTACCGCCTCCTCTTGGATGTCAAAGGCGTAAACATGCCCCTCTTCCAGCCATTGGGAGAGGAAAAAGGTATCGTGGCCGTTGCCCATGGTGAAGTCCACCGCCACCCCGTCCCGCGGGACCAATTGGGTGATGAACTGCTTGGCCACATCTAATATTGAAGTCATGCTATAATCCATGTTCTTCCTCCCGGTATTTTTTCCCCTGCCAGCTGTCCCGCCGGGCAAGTTCCTTGTCAATCTCGTTGAGCACCTCCCGCTTGCGGACGCTCCACAAGGGGCCGATCAGCTTTTCCCGGTCCCCGTCGCCGGTGAGCCGCTGGATTACCACCTGGGGCGGCAGAAGCTCCAGCTGGTCGCAGACCACCGAGACATATTCCTCCCGGGTGAGCAGCGGGAATTCCCCCGCCCGGTATTGATCTGCGAGAACGGTGCCTTCCAGCACATGGAGCAGGTGGATCTTGATTCCCTGGATGGGCAGGCGGGCCAGCTGTTCCGCCGTCTTTCGCATCTCGTCCAAGCTCTCGCCGGGGAGACCGTTGATGATGTGGACACAGACCGGGATGCCCCTTTGGTGCAGCTTCCAAAACCCCTCCAAAAACTCCGCCGTGGTGTGGCCCCGGTTGATCCGTTCCCCCGTCTCGTCTGAAAAGGATTGGAGGCCCAGCTCCACCGTCAGATCGGTGCGGCGGGAGAGGTCTTCCAGATAGCCGCAGACCTCATCGGGGAGGCAGTCCGCCCGGGTCGCGATGGCAAGGCCCACCACCCCTGGGAACTTCAGCACCGGCTCAAACCGCTCCCGCAGAATCTCCACCGGGGCATAGGTGTTTGTCCGGGCCTGAAAATAGGGGATGTACTGGGCTTTCGGCCACTTTTGATGGAGAATGGCCTTCTGCTCCTCAAATTGCCGTGCCAGGCTGTGGGAGGGGTCACCGGCAAAATCCCCGCTCCCTTGGCTGGAGCAGTAGGTGCAGCCCCCCACCCCTTTGGTCCCATCCATGTTGGGGCAGGTGAACCCGGCGTTGAGGGGCACTTTAAACACCCGCCCGCCGTACCGGTGGCGGAGGTGGTAATGCAGCGTGTGGTAGCGCTTGTTGTCGTCGCTGTAAGCAAAAGGATTCTGCAAGCTGTCTCCCTCCTTTTCTCTTCCTACAAATTGTAGTGCATTCCCACCTATTTTGCAAGGGAGGGGATTTCGCCTGGAAGTTCCCCTTCCCATTTCATTTTCCAATGGATAATTTGGGAAAAGGCGGCCTTGCCTCTACCCTTTCTTCGTCAAATGTATTATAATATAAGAAATGAAAGGGGGGATTCTTGTGGTATTTACCGGAATCGGCGCATCCTCTGGTCTGGCTTTGGCCCCGGCTTTCTGCCTGACATCCAAACGGGGGCCTGTGGGAAGGGCTTCCTCCCGCAGTTTTGAGGAGGCCCGTGAGCAGCTAAAACGGCAGTATGACCAATCCATTGCCGCCCTGACCGGTGCTGGCCGCCGGGCTGAGGCGGAGGTTCTCCTCTGCCACCGGGAGATGGTATCAGACGTCCTGCTGGAAGAACGGGTCAACCAGGGGCTGATCCAGGGATTGGACCCCGCCGCCGCAGTGGAAAAAGCCTGCCACATCCTATGCCAGATGCTGGCCCAGGTAAATTCCGACTACATCCGCCAGCGGGCGGAGGATCTAAAAGATGTGTGCAGCCGGCTGATCTCCCTCCTGTGCCAGGAGGAGCTCCCCTCCCTGGCTGGTCTGGAGCGGGAGGTGGTTCTGGTCGCCCACCAGCTTTCCCCCGCTGACCTGGCAACCGCCGACCTCGCCTGCATCAAAGGGATTGTCCTCGCCGGGGGAACCCTGACCTCCCACATCGCCATTCTGGCCTGCAGCTTGGGAATTCCCGCTGTGGTGGGCTGCCCCCACGCTGTGGAGGCGGCCAAATCCGGGGAGCCCCTCTTTTTGGATGGAGCATCTGGCAAGGTGGAATGCGGACTCACCCATCGGCGGAAAACCGAACTGGCCCGCCTAGTCAAAGAGGAAGGGGAACGCGTCCGCCAGCTGGCCCAGCAGGCCCTCCTCCCCTCCGTTACAGCGGATGGGCTTCCCATCCGGGTGGAGAGCAGCATCTCCGACAGCCGAACCGCACAAAAATCGGTGGAGTACGCCGCTGACGCGGTGGGCCTATTGCGCACCGAATTCCTCTTCCACAACCGGGAATCCCTTCCCGGCGAGGAGGAACAGCTTCAATATTACCTAGAGATCGCCCGGCAGCTAGGGGGACAGAGATTCACCATCCGCACCCTGGACATCGGCGGGGATAAGCCCTCCCCCTGCATTCCCATCCCCAAAGAGGAGAACCCATTTCTTGGGACGCGGGGCATCCGGCTCACCCTGCGCCAACCTGAAATCCTCTTGTGCCAGCTGCGGGCCATCCTTCGGGCCAGCGCCCAGGCGGACATCCAGGTCATGTACCCTATGATCACCTCTTTGGAAGAGCTTCAGGCCGCCAAGCAATGGATGGACACCGCTAAAAAACAGCTGGCCCAGGAGGGGCTCCCCTTTGATCCTGCCATCCGGGAGGGCATTATGGTGGAGGTCCCATCCGCCGCCCTCCTGTGCGACCTACTGGCTCCCCACTGCGATTTTTTCAGCATCGGCAGCAACGATTTGGCCCAATACCTGCTGGCCGCCGACCGCAATGGGGAATGCCTTCCCCAGCTGGGGAGCTACCTCCACCCCGCGGTTCTGCGGGTGATTCAGATGGTGCTGGACCGCGCCGCTGAAGAGGGGATTCCCTGCTCCCTCTGCGGGGAGATGGCAAAAGATCCGCTGGCTACCCCTCTCCTCCTGGGGATGGGCCTGACCAACTTTGTGGTGACTCCCGCAGCCATCCCCGCCTTAAAAGAGGGGATCTCTAGGCTGGATACCGGCGTCTGCCGCAGGATCGCCCGCCAAGCCCTCGCCTGTTCCACCGCCGGGGAAGTGGTCCGCCTTCTCCAGATGGAAAAAGGACAGACCGTCCCCGCCCGATAAACCGACGCCCCCGCTCCTGTCCATTCGGAGCGGGGGATTTTGTTTTGCCCGCGGCTGCTTGCTTTTTTTTGTAAAATTCGATCCGTATTCCCTTGACTTTTGGCAAAGCTCTGGTATACTAAAATTAGTTGAAATTTCAACTAATTGGAGGCTGATATCCATGCTCAAAAGCGAGATCCTGCGGGAAATTGGCGCCCTTTCCCGCTCCATCCACAGCATCAACGATGCCGCGCTTCGCACCTACGGATTGCAGCGGGGGCAATTCCCCTTCCTCACCCGGATCTGTGAATCCCCCGGTATCACCCCCACCCAACTAGCCGCCGTGCTGCGGATGGACAAAACCACCACAACCAAGGCGGTGCAAAAGCTGGTCGAGATCGGCCTTGTCGCCAAAGAGCCCGATCCCCGGGACAAGCGGGGGTTCCGCCTGTTCCCCACAGGGGAGGCTCTTCGGCTGTACCAGACGATCCTCGACCTAGAAAACCACAATATTGAAACCTGCTTTGCCGGGTTCTCCCCGGAGGAAGAATCCCTTGTGCTGGACTTGATACGCCGGATGCGGGAGAACAGCGACGAAGAATGGCAGAGGCTGAAACACCCTTAAGGAGGCATCCCCTATGATCCGAAAAGCAGTAAAACAAGACGTGGAACCCATTATGGAGATCATCCGCGCCACCATTGAAGAGATGAAAAGCTACGGCAACACCCAGTGGAACGACCGTTACCCCCTGGCCTGCGATTTTGAAAAGGATGTGGAAAACGGCGACCTCTATGTGGATGTGGCGGAAGACGGCTCCCTGGCTGGGTTTGTCTGCATCAATAGCGTAGAACCCCAAGAGTACTCCCCCATGCCCTGGAAGTACCAAGGCCCTGTCTTGGTCGCCCATCGGATGGCGGTCAACCCACTATACCGGCGCAAGGGGATCGGGACCAAGCTTCTCGCCTTTGCCGAGCAGACGGCGCGGGATGCCGGTGCCGTCGCCGTGCGCACCGACACCAACTCCGTTAACGCCAAGATGAACGCCTTGTTCTGCAAATTGGGCTATGAGCTGGTTGGGCAGATTTCCCTTTTTGAGAACCCACATCTTTTCAATTGTTATGAAAAGCGGGTTTAGCCCTGCCTTTTTTGCCCATATTTGTGTCATCGGCCCTATGTTTCCCCCAATTTTACTGCCTCGAACCCTTGCATAATTGGAAAATTAATGTTAGAATGGGCTAAGATAAGGGAGTAGTTGGCGCAAAATTGCGTAACCCAGTCAACAAACTGGCCCTGCTTTGGGCCTGGCTGTGTTTGAAACAACGAGACTTGTCCCCGCTAAACAGCGGGGCAGGTCTCTTTTTTTGTGTTTCAGGACGCGCATTCAACCAGGAAAGGGGAAAACATATGAGTTTTTAGGAATTGATTCTGCTGGCGGTGGGCCTCTCCATGGACGCCTTCGCCGTCTCCATCTGCAAGGGGCTTTCGGTGCGCAAAGCAGGTGCGCGGGAGAGCGCCATCACCGGTTTGTATTTCGGCGGATTCCAGGCGATGATGCCGCTGGCCGGTTATTCCCTTGCCACCCATTTTTCTCAAATGATCACCAGTGTGGATCATTGGATCGCCTTTATCCTGTTAGGGCTCATCGGCGGCAACATGATCAAAGAAGCCTCCAGCGGGTGCGAGGAATGCGAACGGATGGATTCCTCCTTTGGCTGGCGGGCGATGCTGCCCATGGCCATCGCCACCTCCATCGACGCCTTGGCCATTGGAGTGACACTCGCCTTTTTGGAGGTAGATATCCTTCCCTCGGTGACCTTGATCGGCATCACCACCTTCTTATTCTCCGCCGCTGGGGTGAAGATCGGCAACCTGTTCGGAGCCAAGTACAGCACCCGGGCCGAACTGTTCGGCGGGGTGATCCTGGTGCTGATGGGGGGCAAAATCTTGATGGAGCACCTGGGCATTGTGTAACTTCATCTTCAAAAATAACAATTCCGCCTTACCCAACCAGGCAATTTTAAGCGCACCCGCTTAAAATTCCACAAATGTCTGAACTTATTTTCTGGACGGGATCTCTTTCTGCCAATTGAAAAGGAATATATTAGATGTTATACTATAAATAGTAATGCAAGGGGGCTTTTGCCAAAAAACAGGAGGTTGTAACATGAAAAAAGCATTTATCTCTGCTGATATTGAAGGGATGGAGGGCAACGTCTCTCGGCTGCAGTCCTGGAGATCTAAGCCTGACTACACCATTGCCCGCAAACGCTTAGCTGAGGATGTCAACGCCGCTATTCGCGCCTGCTTTGACTCGGGTTACGATGAAGTCTATGTCTGTGATGGCCATGGCGACATGGAAAACCTAATTTTAGAAGACATGGACCCCCGCTGCAAGCTCATTTCCGGCTCCATGCGCAACTCTTTACAGATGGAAGGCATTGACAGCACCTTTGATGCTTACATCTCCTTCGGCCATGCCGGCGCCGGACAACATGTGGGCGGCGTGTATGACCACTGCTTCAACGGCTTTAAAATTTACAACCTGCGCTTCAACGGAGTAACCATGAACACCGAGACCGTTGCTGACGCTCTGGTGGCCGGTTTCTATGGGGTGCCTCTGGTCTGCTGCATCGGCGACGTTGCTCTGGCTGAGGAATGCAAAGCCTTTGTTCCCAACATGGAGACTGTTGTGGTGAAAGAGGGCATCACCCGCTACTCTGCCGTGTCGATTCACCCCACCGTTGCCCGCAAGAAAATCTATGACGGCGTCATGGCTGCTCTGGCCCGCCGGGATGAGATTAAGCCCCTGCGCCTGGACAACATGGAAGAGCTGACTATGGAAGTGGATTATAAGGATTCCAATTCCGCTGACGCTGCTGTGCTCATCCCTGGTGTCAAGAGGCTCAATCCCCGCTCCGTCTCCTTCACCGGCGACCCTGAGACCGTATTTAAGCTTCAAGAGGTGTTGCTGTACCGCCTGCTGGATGTGGTGGAATAGGCAACAAAAAGCCGCTATTTTTGAACGGTGGGTCCCCTTTCCCTATTTGGAATCCGCATACTTTTTTCCAGTTGGGGAACAGTAGGGATGGAACCATTTACCCCATTTATGGGATGTCCCCGCCGGACATTCCACCAGAAAAAGGAGGCTGCAATTTATGTTGGATCCAACCATTGTCACCCTATTAGACGACCAGTTCGGCAAGGAGCTGTTCTCCGCTTACCTTTATCTCTCCATGGCAAACTATTACGAGGAGGCCAGCCTAAACGGCTTTGCCAATTGGTTTTTTGTCCAGGCCCAGGAGGAACGGGACCACGCCATGCTGATCCGCACCTACCTGCTGGATAACAACGCCAAGATGAAGATGGGCGCCATCAAAAACCCTGAAGGGGATTTTAAAGACTTCCTAGACCCTTTGAAGGCTTCCCTGGAACACGAGCAGTATGTAACCCGCTCCATCCATGAAATTTACGCTGCCGCCTACCAGGCCAAGGATTTCCGCACCATGCAGTTCTTGGACTGGTTTGTGAAAGAACAGGGCGAAGAAGAAAAAACCGTTGAAGATCTGATCCAGCGGTTTGAACTATTCGGCCGGGACCCCAAGGGCCTCTACTCCCTGGATCAGGAGCTGGGCGCCCGCACCTATGTCCAAGCAACTTTACAGGCTTAACTTCCCTATTTCCAGCAAGAAAGCGGACGCCTCCCCTCCCGCGCATGGGATTACCCTTTGCGCTGCGGCAGAGGAGGCGTCCGCTTTCTTTTATTTGCCCAAGCTGGATGCCAGAGCTTACTGGCAGTGGGCCGCAAACTCATCGAAGATGCGCTGGTGCTGTGGACGCAGGCCGGAGAGCAGTTCCGGGTGCCACTGCACCCCAACTACATAGCGGTGATCCAACGATTCAATCCCCTCAATCAGGCCGTCTTCACTGCGGGCGGAGACCACTAGCCCTCCGCCAAGGCGGTCAATCCCCTGGTGATGCAAGGTGTTGACCCGCAGCGCATTTGCCCGCACTGCCCGGTGCAACCGGGTGCCGGACTCCACCCGGACACTGTGGGCGAGGCCGTGAAGTTTCTCCACTTGTGAGTGATCCAGGGAACCGGGCCGCTGGGTAGGGATATCCTGGAAAAGGCTCCCGCCGAAGACCACATTCATCACCTGAAATCCCCGGCAGATGGCTAAAATAGGCTTCTCTTCCCGAAGTGCCAACCGAAAGAGTGGGAGTTCCATAGCGTCCCGCACCGAATCGATGGGGCCGCATTGAGGGATCCGCTCCTCTCCATAAAGGGCTGGTTCCACATCCGCCCCGCCGGTGAACAAAAACCCGTCGTAGGCCCGGGCGATCCACTCCAGTTCCCCCTGGCTCACCACTGGGGGCAGAACCACCACCTGAGCACCCGTCCGGCGCAACGAGGAAAGGTACATATGCTCCATATAACGTTGGTAAAGTTTTCCTCCCAGTGGCAGAACTGCAATAGTTGGCTGTTTCATCCAATCATCCCTTTCGGATTGTTTCTGGGCACACTGGCCCTTCCGGCGATACTGCTTTGGATTTGAGAAGCATCCTCCGCCAAAGGATTTGCCCGCGGCGTTTCACGAGGGGCTCTTCCCCAATGATCGCTTTGCGATCATTGTAACACAAAACCCACCCAAATAGATGAATTTTTGAAAAAGAATTGGATCCTGTCCGGTGTAAAAACTATAGAAGGGTAGAAAAAGGGGCCGGATGGCGTTCATCCAACCCCGAAAGAGATTCTTATTCTTCCATGATGTCGTATAGAGGGATGTTGTTCTCCCGATCCGGGCCCACCGACACCATAGAAATCCGCACCCCGGCCAACTCCTCCATCCGTTTCAAATACGACTGGCAGTTGGCGGGCAAGTCCTCAAACCGGCTGATGCGGGAGATGTCCTCCTTCCAGCCGGGGAGCACCTCATAAACAGGTTTCGCTCGGGCGACCTTCTCAACCGCCGCAGGGATGTGGCGCACCACCGTTCCATCCACCTCATACCCTGTGCAGATTTTCACCTCCGGCAGGCCGGAGAGGATATCCAGCTTGGTGACCACCAAATCGGTGAGGCCGTTGATCACCGCCGCATGGTGGACCACGTTCATATCCAGCCAACCGCAGCGGCGGGGCCTACCGGTGGTGGCGCCGTACTCCCCACCCCGCTCCCGGATGAGGGAACCGGTTTCATCCAGAAGCTCGGTGACAAAGGGACCCTCCCCCACCCGAGTGGAATAAGCTTTCACCACCCCGATGATGTGGTCTAATTTCTGGGGGGCGACCCCAGCGCCGGTACATACCCCCGCCGCTGTAGGCGAAGAGGAGGTCACATAGGGGTATGTGCCGTAGTTGATGTCCAGCATCGCCGCCTGAGCACCTTCAAAGATCACCGTTTTATCCTGGTCCAGCGCCTCATTCACTTCGGTCACCGATTCGATGATCCTGGGCAGAATCCGCTCCCGGGCTGGCTTCAGCTTTTCCAGCAGCTCCCCAGCGTCGAAGGGCTCGCCGCCGTAAACCTTGGTGATCATCTCATTTTTCAGCTCGACCACATGTTTCAGTTTTTGGGAGAATGCTTCCCAGTCCTCCAAATCGCAGACCCGCAGGCCGGTGCGGGTGTATTTATCCGCATAACAGGGGCCGATGCCCCGTTTGGTGGTGCCAATTTTCCGGGTGTCATCCCGGGCTTCCTGCAAACAGTCCAGCCGCACATGGTAGGGCAGCAGCAGGTGGGCCCGGTCGCTGATAAAAATGTGGTCGGTACAAATTCCCTTGGAGGCAAGGACATCCATCTCCTCCAACAGGACAAAGGGGTCCACCACCACCCCGGGGCCGATGATGCATTTGGCATTGGGGTTGAGCACCCCGGAGGGCAGCAGGTGGAGCACATTTTTCTGTCCGCCCGCCACCACGGTGTGGCCAGCGTTATTCCCCCCTTGGAAGCGAACGATACAGTCCGCCCGCTGGCTGAGGACATCGACAATCTTTCCTTTTCCCTCGTCCCCCCACTGGGTTCCGACGACAACATATCCAGGCATAAGAACGCCTCCTTTTCAAATCTCGATGTTAAACGGTCAGTTGAACCCGTTCGCCAAGCAAGTCTTTGTGCTCTTCCAGCAGGGGGTCAATACATCCGGTGAGGAACTCCTCCACCTGCTCCCCAGCCCTGCCAATGAAGTTTTGAGGGTCGAGAATCCCTTCGACTTCCTCCTGGTGAAGGCCGAAGCTGGGGTCGGCGCAGATCCGTTCGATCAGGTCGTTTTTCCCTCCATCCTCCTTGACCACCCGGGCTGCCTCAATGGAATGCTGCCGCAGCTTTTCGTGGAGTTCCTGCCGGTCTCCACCTTTTTTGACTGCGCTCATCATGATGTTTTCGGTGGCCATAAAAGGCAGTTCGCTCATCACTCGGGCGCGGATCACCTTGTCGTACACCACAAGGCCGTCGCAGACGTTCAGGAGAATCCCCAGGATGGCGTCGGTGGCCAGGAACGCTTCCGCCACTGCGATGCGCTTGTTGGCGCTGTCGTCCAAAGTGCGCTCAAACCACTGGGTGCCTGCGGTAAAAGCGGGGTTGAGGGCGTCTATCATCACATAGCGGGCCAGGGCGGTAATCCGTTCGCACCGCATGGGATTGCGCTTGTAGGGCATGGCGGAGGAACCGATCTGGTGGGCTTCAAAGGGCTCCTCCATCTCTTTGAAGTTTTGCAGGATCCGCATGTCACCAGAAAATTTCATGGCGCTTTGGGCGATGCCGGAGAGGGTGTTTAAAACCATGGAATCCACCTTGCGGCTGTAGGTCTGCCCACAGACGGGGATCACCTTGTCAAAGCCCAGTTCCGCGGCGATGGCCTGCTCCATGGCCTTGATTTTGACCGAATCCCCGTCAAACAGTTCCACAAAGCTGGCCTGGGTGCCGGTGGTCCCCTTGATGCCCCGCAGGGCCAGGTTGTCTAGGCGGTGCTCCACCTCCTGGTAGTCCATATAAAGCTCGTTCACCCACAGGGTGGCCCGCTTGCCCACTGTGGTCAGCTGGGCGGGCTGAAGGTGGGTGTAAGCCAGGGCGGGCATATCTTTGTATTTTCTGGCAAAAGCCGCCAGCAAGGCGATGACGCTCAAAAGCTTGCGCCGCACCAGCTGGAGGCCCTCCCGCATGATCAGAATATCGGTGTTGTCCCCCACATAACAGCTGGTGGCCCCCAGGTGGATGATCCCTTTTGCCTCAGGGCATTGGACCCCATAGGCGTAGACATGGCTCATCACATCATGGCGGGTTTCTTTTTCCCGGGCGATGGCAACTTCATAGTTGATGTCGTCCTTGTGGGCTTCCAACTGGGCGATCTGCTCCTCAGTGATGGGCAGGCCCTGGGCCTTCTCCGCCTTGGCGAGGGCAATCCACAGCCGGCGCCAGGTCTTGAATTTATTGTCCTCTGAGAAGATATACTGCATCTCCCGGCTGGCGTACCGGGTCTCAAAAGGGCTGATGTACCGGTCATGTTGTTCCATAAACCCACGTCCTTTCCTTGTTGTTAAGCTTCAAACCGGCATTTATCCCCCACCGCAGGCGGCGGCACCGGATAGTTGCCGGTAAAACAGGCATCGCAGATACTGTGGGTGAAGTGGGGGACCAGGTTGGGCAGGTCCTCCACCCCCAAATATCCCAAGCTGTCCACCCCGATGATCCCGGCGATCTCCTCCACCGAGTGGCGGCAGGCGATGAGGTTTTCTCTGGAATCCACGTCCACCCCAAAATAGCAGGGATAGAGGAAGGGCGGCGAGGAGAGGCGCAGGTGGATCTCCTTGGCCCCGGCATCCCGCAGCAGTTTGACAATCTGCCGGCTGGTAGTTCCCCGGACAATGGAGTCGTCGATAAGCACCACACGCTTCCCTTGGACGGTGCTGGCCATGGGGTTGAGCTTGATCCGCACCGCATTTTCCCGCTGTTTCTGCCCTGGGGCGATGAAAGTGCGGCCGATGTACCGGTTTTTCACAAACCCGACCCCATAGGGGATGCCGCTCTCCTGGGAATACCCCAATGCGGCGTCCAGCCCGGAATCGGGGACGCCCACCACCACATCAGCGCGGACAGGGTGCCGCCGGGCCAGCAACACCCCCGCCCTTAAACGGGCCTCATGGACACTGCACCCGTCGATGACCGAATCCGGCCGGGCAAAATAGATGTATTCAAAAATGCACTGGGAACCCCGTCTGCCGCAGTGGGATTTGTGACTGGTAATCCCCTCCTGGCTGGCGACTACGATCTCACCGGGTTCAATGTCCCGGACAAAGACAGCGCCCACCGCATCCAGGGCACAGCTCTCGCTGGCGAAGAGAACGCTCTCCCCCAGCCGGCCCATGCAGAGGGGGCGGAACCCCATAGGGTCCCGGGCGGCAATCAGCTTGCGGGGGCTGGTGATCACCAGGGAATAGGCCCCAGACAGCCGGTGCATGGCGGCCTCCACCGCCGCTTCGATGCTGGGCGCGGTCAGGCGGGCCCGGGTGATGGCGTGGGCGATGACCTCTGTGTCCGAGGTGCCGTAGAAAATGTCCCCTTGAAGCTCAAACTCCTCCCGCAGCTCGGTGGCGTTGGTCAGGTTGCCGTTGTGGGCCAGAGCCATATTCCCCTTGCGATGGCGGATGAGCAGCGGCTGGGCATTTTCCAGCACCTGACTGCCTGTGGTGGCATAACGGCAATGACCAATGGCAATCTGCCCCCGCTTCATCGACTTCAGCAGGGATGGTTGGAACACCTCACCAACCAGGCCCAAATTCTTGTAACAGGAGATCACCCCCCGGTCGTTGACCGCGATTCCGCAGCTCTCCTGGCCCCGGTGCTGCAAGGCATAGAGGCCGTGGTAACTGGCCGAGACCACATCCACCCCGTCAGGGCTGTAGATCCCGAATACTCCGCACTCCTCATGGAGTTCCGACTGCCACTCCATCATTATTCCCCCATCAGGCGCTTCATAACCTCTTGGTATGCGCCTTCCGCATTGCCCAAATCCCGGCGGAACCGGTCTTTATCCAGTTTTTCCCCTGTTGTGCTGTCCCAAAAGCGGCAGGTGTCGGGGCTGATCTCATCGGCCAGGATCACGGCTCCATCGGGAGTGCGGCCAAATTCCAGCTTAAAATCGATGAGGTCGATATCCGCTTCCTTCAAATACCCCCGCAGGATGTCATTGATCTGAAGGGCATAGGATTGGATTGCCTTCATCTCCTCCGGGGTAGCCAATCCCATGGCATAGACATGGGTCTCGTTGATCATAGGGTCGCCCAGTTGGTCGTTTTTATAACTGTACTCCAGCACGGTGGAAGCCATAGGGGTCCCTTCGGGAAGGCCCATCCGCTTGGCCAGGCCACCGGCGGCGATATTGCGCACTACCACCTCCACCGGGATGATCTCCACTTTTTTCACCAAGGTCTCCCGGTCGGAGAGCTGCTGCACATAGTGGGTCGGAATGCCCTTGGCCTCCAGCATCTGCATCAAGAAGTTGGTCACCTTGTTGTTGATGACCCCTTTGCCTTGGATCGTCCCTTTTTTCAGGCCGTTGAAGGCGGTGGCATCGTCTTTGTACTGCACCAGATAGAGATTCTCATCATCGGTTTTGAACACTTTTTTGGCTTTGCCCTCGTAGAGCTGCTCCCGTTTTTCCATTGCAAAGTACCCCCTGTTCAAAATGAAAAGGGCCGAGGTGCAGTTGCACCTCGGCCTTGTTTTTTAGAAATCTGCTTTTGGGGTATACGGGGTCCATGCGATTTTGCGCAGCGCATATTTGCAGCACTTTTGCATAAAGCACAACCTCCTTCTTGCTGTATCTCCCAAAAAGCCGATCCAAACGCCCGCTTGGATCACAGGGTTTATTTTAGTGGATATGGGGCAAGAAATCAATCTTTTTTGAATAGTTTGCCGCAGGTTCAGTGGGTTCCATAGATGGAAAAGGATTTTAAAGGAATTTTTTGTATTTTTCTACCAAACCCTCTTTCTGCAAGTGGAAACAGTTGGAATTTCATTTCCAAAAAAGATCTACTCGGCGGTGACTTCCAACGGGCAGACGCCCCCCTCCTCGAACTGTTTGAGGCTAGTGAGGGCGTTGCGCACCATGTCATCCCCTGCCTGGTCGGTGTAAAAGGCGATGTGATGGGTCATGGTCACATTGGGGAACTGGCGCAGATAGGCCATAGCCTGGTTTTGCAGGATGCTGCACCGGTGGTCCTGGAAGTAGATTCCCCCTTCCCCTTCGATGACATCCAGTCCCAAAGCGCCGATTTTCCCCAATTCCACCCCTTCGATCAGGGCCTGGGTGTCCATCAGTTCCCCGCGGGCGGTGTTGATGAGGACCACCCCGTCCTTCATTTTTTTGAGGCTCTCCCGGTTCACCATATGGCGGCTCTCCTCATTGAGAGGCACGTGGAAGGAGAGAATGTCGCTTTCTGCAAAAATCTCCTCCAAAGAGACATACTGGGCAATCCCCTCCAGCTCCTCGCTTGGATAGGGGTCATAAGCCAGGATCTTGCACCCAAACCCGGTGAGATTTTTCGCCACCGTCCGTCCGATGTGCCCAGTGCCCACAATACCCACTGTCAAGCAGCGCAGCTCCCGCCCCTGGAGCCCGTCGATGGTGTAGTCGTTGACCCCTTCCCGGGCGATGGCCTGTTTGGCGTGGCGCAGGCACATAAGCATGAGCAGCACTGCAAAGTCGGCCACCCCGTTGGGGGCATAGGCCCCTTTACTGACCCGGATGCCCAGCTCCTTGGCGGCGTTCAGGTCAATGTGGTTGTAGCCGATGCTGCGGCAGGCGATAAACTTCACCCCGTTGCCGGCAAGGGCTTCCATCAGCTCCCGGTCCAGTCTGCCAGAGCCGGAGATGGAAACCCCTTCGCACCCTTTGGAAAGCTCTGCATTTTCCAGAGACAGGGTTTCGGTGCAGCGGATGACGGTGCAGCCCAGCTCCTTTTCATACCAGTCAAATGCCGCTGTTTCATATGGGCGGCAGGAATAAGCGGCGAGTTTCATACAAATATCCCCCTTTGATTGTCTAATTGTAATTCCAGTATATCGGTTTTTCTAGGCATACGCAACAAAAACCGGACGGTCTCCCGCCCGGTTTTCCCCCTCACAGGGTGAGATTGATTTTATTCTCCCCGTTTTGGATGACAAAATCCGCATCGGTCAATAGGCCGTCCTGCTTGCAGGAACTGGTCATGACCTCCATCTCCACCGAGAGATCCAGCATATCGTCCTCATAGAGGTTGGCATGCTGTTTTTCCATGGCGGATTTGATCTCTTTGAGATGCTTTTCCACCTTGTCCCGCTGGTCAGTCATAGTGCCGCTGCGCTCAATCCGCTCATATTTTTCCAGGATTGCCTGGAAGGTGGGCAGATAGTAGTGGAAAAACCGCTGTACCCCGGGGATGTTTTCTGGCTGCTCCCCCAGGGCGTCCAGGATTTTTTTAGCCGTTTTACAAATGGCCACCGCCTCGTCCTTGATGCCAGGGTCGTGGATGCGCAGTTCCACCTTCCAAATAGCGTCTAGGTATTGGTTGCCCTCGGCGAGGACCTGCTGGAGCATGGCGGCCCGCTCCTTAGAAGCAGGGGCCTCCATCTCGGTTTTGCGGGGGCGGAACACCACCCACATCAGCCCAAACACGGCTGCTCCAGCCAGGAGGCCCAAGGGCCAATTTTCTGCAAACAGCCACACCACTGCGCCGGACAGGATGCCCAACACGCCGGGGAGGAGGTAACGGTTTAGATTCATACAGGAAACTCCTATCGTTTCAAGTGGATATGATATGTGGAAGCGCAGGGAGGATGGCAAACCAGGTTCCTCCTGCCAGAGGAAGCCCTTGGGTGCGGGATTTCCCCGCACAGCAATTCTCCCCTTCTATCCCCGGATATCCAGTAGCTTCTGCTTCAGCTCGCCTTCGATGCGGCCCAACTCCGCTTCGGCAGCGCGGCGTTTAGCACGGCCGTCCTCCTGGATTTTGACTACCTCGTCCAGGGTGGAGATCAGCTGTTGGTTGGTGTATTTGAGAGTCTCCAGGTCCACGATGCCCCGCTCGCTCTCCTTGGCCGCTTCCACTGTGCCCATTTTAAGGGTGTCCGCATTCTTCTTGAGGAGTTCATTGGTCATATCGGTGACTGCCCGTTGGGCCTCCATCGCCTCCCGGGAGTGGGCGATGCCCAAAGCCAGCACCATCTGGTTTTTCCACAAGGGGATGGTGTTGACCAATGTGGACTGGATCTTCTCCGCCATCAAGGCGTCGTTGTTCTGCACCATGCGGATCTGGGGCGCCATCTGGATGGATACCATCCGGGTCAGCTCCAGGTCGTGGAGTTTCTTCTCAAACCGGTCGCACATGGCGGCAAAGTCATTGGCCGCCTGGGCGTCCTCCGCCAAGCCGGATCGCTGGGCTTTGGCTTTCAGCTCTTCCAAAGTGGTGGAGCGGACATCGGCCAGCCGCTTTTTGCCGGCGAGGATGTACATGGTCAGCTCTTTAAAATAGGTCAAATTGAGGGCATACAGCTTATCCAGCATAGCAATGTCCTTCATCAGCTGCACCTGATGGCCGTCCAGCACCCCGGCGATTTTCTCCACATTGAGTTCCGCTTTGTCATAGCGGGCTTTCATCTTCTCCACCTGGTTGGTGGCTTTTTTAAAGAGGCCAAAGAACCCGCCTTTCTCCTCTTCTTCCAGGGAGAAGCTCTTGAGCTCCACCACCAGATCGGTGATCGCATCCCCCACCTCGCCCAGGTCTTTGGTCCGCACACTCTGAAGGGCGCTTTCTGAGAAGGCGGCGATCTTCTTCTGGCAGGCTGCTCCGTATTGCAGGACGATGGTGGAGTTATTCACGTCGATCTTCTCGGCAAAATCGCTGACCATCTGCCTCTCCTCCGGGGAAAGGGAACTTTCGCTGAGATAGTCCGGGTTCTCCTCCGGGGCGGTGGCCAAGGCTTCCTCCGCCGCAGGCTTCAGCGCCAGGGAACTCTCCTCATAGGGTTCCAAGGTCAGCACGGGGGCGGCTTCCCCCAGCTCTAATTCGATGGGGTTCTTCTCGTTGGGCATGTGGTCTCCTCCTTTAATATCCCCGTCCCCTGTGGGACAAAGTTGGTCGTTCCAAACAACAGGCAGCTTCCTGGGCCTGTCAGATTCAGCCATATTTGTCTTTCATTATACACGGTTTCCCAATCCAGCGCAACAAAACTTCTCCCGGCGGATGGCAAAAGCCCCCTGGGAATCTGAGGGGTCTGACGGTTCCGCTCTCCCAGGGAATGTCCCTATAAAAAAGCGCCGGATGCAGGCACATCCGGCGCTGGGCAGGTACTTTTACAGGGGAAAGAATCCCGCTATTTCTCCTCGTACAGCTCGATGATGGCGTCGTCCTGAATCACAAAGGCGATGCGCACCCCAGGGCCGATTTCCTGCGGCCCGAAGATGATCCGGTCGGCGGCGTCCAAATAGGGCTTCATGTCGTCCACCTTATAAGCCACATGGGGATTTTTGTGCATGATCTCCGGGAAAGGGGTTCCCTCCTCAAATTTCAGGTACTCGATTTTGTAATCGTAATCATCCACGTTGCTAACCCAGAATTTCATGGCCTCGTTGTAGGTCATGCCGGGTTTTTTGTTGGTCACCGGGATGCCGATGTGCATATAGGTTGCAGACATGGGGATCGCTCCTTTCACAAGATTACTTGCTGTTCTTCAGGTCGAGGAAATATTCGTAGGCCAGTTTATCGGTATAGCCTTCGTGGACCACCTTGGCGATGGCTTTGGTCATGGCCAGCGGGTTCTCCGACTGGAAGATGTTCCGGCCCATGTCCACCCCGTGGGCCCCTTCGCTGATGGCGCGGTAAGCCATGGTCAGGGCCTCGTCCTCGGGGATCTTCTTGCCTCCGGCGATGACAAGGGGCACCGGGCAGGCGGCAGCCACCTTTTCAAAATCCTCACAGTAATAGGTTTTGACGAAACTGGCGCCGGTCTCGGCCAGGATGCGGGTGGCCAGGAGGAAGAACCGGGTATCCCGGGCCATCTGCTTGCCCACCGCTACCACCCCCAGGGTGGGGATACCGTACTTGGTTCCGGCGTCCACTGTGCGGGAGAGGAGCTCCAGGGAGTTGCTCTCCCCCGGGGCGCCGATGAAGGTCTGCACCGCCATGCAGGCGGCGTTCATGCGGATGGCGTTTTCAATGTCGCAGGAAAAGCCTCCGCCGGCGCTCATCTCCTCTTTGACTACCGAGGAGTCGTAGGTGACCCGCAGGCAGAGGGCCTTGTCGGTAGTGGGAGGGATACAGCTGCGCAGCGCGCCGCGGGTGGCCATCAGCACATCCACATCGTCCATCAACGGGGGGATGGTGACGTCCAGCCGCTCCAGCCCGGCGGTGGAACCCATGATGTAGCCGTGGTCAAAGGCCAGCATCACCGTGTTGCCCGACTTGGGGTTGAAGATGCGGGAAAGCCGGTTTTTCATCCCCCAATCACAGTGGTTGAGGCCCTTGAGGTAAAAGCCCTCCTGGGCGGGTTTTACATCCAGGTGATAATCTTTGGCAACTTTGTTGCCCTGGTTGTCAGCCATGTTGGTTCTCCTTTTATCAAACGGGATTACTTTTTCAGATAAGGGGTGTTGCAGGGGGCGTTCCAGTAATGGAGGAGTTCATCGTCCATCCGGGCCATGAACATCTGGAAACCGGCCTGCTCCTGGACGGTCAGCAGCTCGCCCACGTAGTTGGCGACAATCTCGATGTTCTTTTCCTTCAGATAGGATTCGCATTTGCGGTAGAGGATGAACAGCTCCATCAAAGTGGTGGCCCCAGTGCCGTTGAGGATCAGCATGACCTTCTCCCCCTCTTGGATGGAGAGGTCTTTGAGCAGGGCATCCACCATGATGACCGCTGTCTCATCGGCGGATTTCATTGCCTGGCGGCCGCCGCCTCCCTCGCCGTGCTGGCCCATGCCGATCTCCATCTCATCCTCGCCCAAGTCGGCCAGCATGCTGCCGGTGGAGGGATGGGTCGCCCCGCGGACAGCCACAGCCAGGGTGGCCATATTGTCGGCAAAGCGCTGGGTCACAGCCGCCACCTCTTCCAGGCTCTTGCCCTCGGCGGCAGCGGCCCCGGCGATTTTATAGGTGGGGATGCAGCCCACCAGACCGCGGCGGTCATCGCTGTTCTCCCGAGGGGCGTTGGCCACATCCTCCTGGGTGACCACCTTGATCACGTTGAGGCCCTCTTTTTTGCACTGTTTCATGGTCAGGTTGCCGGTGAGCATATCCCCGGCGTGGTTGAGGACGATGTACAAAACGCCTTTGCCCTTGTCCGCCATCTTAATGGCGTCCACGCAGGCCTTGGGGCCGGGCGCAGCAAAGACGTCGCCTACCACCGAGATATCCACCATGCCCTCGCCGACAAAGCCGCTGATGGCGGGTTCATGGCCGGATCCCCCTTGGGTGACGATGGTGACCCGGTCGGCGCTCTCCAACTTGTTGTTGATCACAGTATTCTGGGGCGCAAGGGTGACCAGATCCCGGTTGGCAGCGGCAAAACCCTCCAGCAGTTCCTTGGTCAAATCAGCTGGGTCGTTGATAAACTTTTTCATTTTCATGGCATTGTTCCTCCACTTCTGTTGTCCTATTTCGATGAAAAGCGGATTCCTCCGCAGGATTGCCGTAGATTTACCGAATGGCGGACGCCATCCCGGCAAAAAACAGGGCGGTGCTCACCGCGCCCGCATCGGGGGTGCCGATGGTCTGCTCCTTGTAGCTGCGGGCCCTCCCAAATTTAGAGACAAACCCCTCGCTGGCCTTGGCCCCGTCGGCCGCTGCTAAGGCAGCGGCATCCAGGACTGCCTTCACCTCGTCAGGGGCGGCCAAAGCGGCCTCCACTGCTGGGATGAGGGCATCCATCATGGTTTTGTCCCCTACCTTGGCGGTGGTGATATCCTCCATACTAGAGAGGCTGCCCGCCAGCATCTTTTTGAGAAGGGCGCCGTCAATCTGCGCCTCCTCCCCCAAGGGCTCGGCCAAGCCGCCGATCAGGGTGCCGTACAAGGGGCCGGCGCTGCCGCCATTGACCCCCATGATGCCCATGCCTAGATCTTCAATGAAATCGTGGATGCTGGCATCCCCCCAGCCGGCGGCCTCCTGCTCCAGCAGGGCGGCGATTTTGCCGATGGTCACACCGTGGTCGCCGTCCCCGAACCGGGAGTCGATCTCACTGAGGTGTGCGGCGTTCTCCTGCCAAACCCTGGCCGCGCCTAGAAACATAGCTTTCAAACTTTGTTTATCCAAAACCATTGGAACACCTCCAAACATCTGTTGTAACCTCTGTAACTTGATGATATCGTTTTCAAGCACTGATGTCAATCAAAAGCTGGATTTTCTATAAAAATTTGCAACTGTATCGTTTGTTTTTAGAGAGAAAGACAACAAAAAACACCGAGTTCCCCTTTGTGGGGAACTCGGTGTTACATATGTAACAAATTTAAATGGAACCTCCGCATCGCTCCAGCGCCTCCTGTACCAGCCATTCCCGGGCGATGAGATGAGTGATAAGCCCGGTGCGCAGCGCCCCCAACAGGGTGCGGGGGGTGACGTTGGCCGAGCAGATGCCAATGACGTTGGGACACCGGGCCAACACGCCGGTGGGAATCTGGATGGCATAATCGGTGTCCGACCGGAGGATTTTTCCCTCGTCGTCGTAGAAATAGGCCAGCAGCCGGCCGGCGGGACGGCGGGTGCTCAGCATCTCACCATAGCGGGCGGCGGCGGCAAAGTCCGGCACCGATGGGTAGTTGCCGATGTTGACCAAGGCCACATCCAGCTGCTCCCATTGATGGTATACCGCCTTGTAGTGCTCCATCTGATGGATCAATTCCATGTCCTGCTGGGACTCGGCAAAGGCGGGGGTGTGCAGGTAATAAGGCTCTGCAAAGGTCTGCTGGGCAAAGATACGCACATTCTCATTGGGGTGGTAATTCCGGTTGGAAATGCCGCTGTTTCCCACCAAGGGACAGACCGTTTTCAAAGTGGACTGCCGGGGGGATTTTTCCTCCAGCGCGGTGATGAACTCCCCTATCACCGTCCCCCAGCCAATGCCGAAGTTGGCCCCCTCCAGCTCACAAAGGTAGTGGATGGCGGCTTCGGCCAGCTCCCGGTTCACCATGTTGTCATTGGCCGAATCCCCTACCAATGCCCCGCCCTGAATTCCAAAGGCGGCTTTGGCCCGGCTGAGGACTTGGCTGTCTCGCTCCCGCGGGGGGCGGATGCGGATTTCTACAATTCCCAGCTCCTTGGCCTCCCGGAGCATCCGGCTCACCAAGGGTCGGGAGACCCCGTAGATCTTGGCAATTTCGCTTTGCGTTTTTTCCTCTTGGTAATACAGCTGGGCGATGCGGACCAGTTTTTCCAATTTTTTTGCGCTGTTACTCATTGTTCTTCCTTATTGGGTCGTAGTGTTGTCGTTTTTTCTAGAAATCTATAATTTCACTGTATCACAAAGGCCCTTGGCATGCAACCCAAAAGCCCCAGGCCCTGCCAAAGGGCCCGGGGCTTTTTTCATGTCTCATTCCCGATTCTCAGGGGACTCTTCCTTCCAGGCATCGGCCTCCTTCTCCCACTGGATCCGGTGCTCTTCCAGCACCTGGGGAAGGTTCTCCGCAGCAAGGCGGGCAGCTGGGAAGTCATAAATGTTGACTTCCTCCCGCTGGTGGTCATAGACCGGATTGCCATTTTTATCATATTCCACCACATCCGACAGGCGGATGGAGTACCGAGCCACCGCCAGCTTCTCCCTTTGAAAGATGCCGTCCAGTTCCAAAAGCAGGCGGGCGGCCTGGTCATAGGAGATATCCTCGGTGTCCACCCAAAGGGTGACCTCCACCGGCAACGGCAGATGGTACCGGTCAAAAGGCATATCCAAGGTAAGGTCATTGGACATATCCTCCCCTGCTTCCAAGGTGCCGATGACCAGGTTGACCTTATGGGGGAACTGTTCCTGGACGATCTTCTCCACTAGGCCGTCCAGCTCCCCATCCAGGCGGCGGTAGGTGGAAAACCGGTTCCCCACCTCCGATTCATAGCGGTCCCAGATTTTCCCCCCACCGTAGTCGATGGAAAAAGCGGTGTCCTCGCTGATGGGCGAGGTGACAAAGCAGCTGTATCCCCCCGTTTTAAAATTGTAATGGGCGTTTTCCACGGAAAAATTCGCGCCAGGGTAGGTCTCCTTTACATAAGCTGTGATGTTTCGGGTGGCGATCAACGCGGAAATGGGGTTCCCCGCCGTGCCATTCCACAGGAAAAGCAGCAGGACGACAAGCAGAAGCCCCAGCCCCCCGGCGAGGATTCTCCTGAGCTTTTGCGGCTTCATTTATGATTCCCCCCTTTGAAAGGCAAAGGTGAAAAGGGCGGCGATCAGCGCGCCCAAGGCGGTCAGCGCCATATAGATAACGGCGAAAAACAGGGGCGGCACCAGGAGGTTTGCCCCCCATCCAGCACCCTGTCCCAGGGCGCTCCCCACCTGCCACAGATAGGTCAAGAGGCCCACCCCCGCCGGCACCAGGCGCCATCTTTTTTTCAGAAGGAGATACCCCATCGCCCCCGCGGCAGGCATCAGCAGAAAGTTGTGGAACATGGCCGATGACTCGGTGATCACCACCCCCAGAATGACCCCAGCCGCCAGGAGCATCATCCCCATGTGGGCCAGCTTTCGGCGGATGGAAGCCAAAACCTTGCTGTCGTCCACCTCCTGGCGGAATTCCTCCCCCAGGGCTTCCCGGCAGCTGGGGCAGACGGCGGTGTGATCCAACACCAGCTGTATGCTCTCCTCGCTGGCCACTCCATCCCGCACCAAGGGGATCAAGTCGAGGCACACCCCGCAGGGAACGTCTTGTTTTTTCATAGCAGCCCCTCCTTTTCCAAGGTTTGTTTCAGCCATTTTTTGGTGCGGAAATCGATGACCCGCGCCGAGTTTTCGGTGATGCCCAGCTCCCTGGCGATCTCCTGGTAAGGGGTGCCGTCCACCCGCAGGGCCACCACCCGTCGGGCTCGCTCTTCCTTTTCCCGGAGCAGTTCCCCCACGCGGGCCACTGCTTCCCGGGTGAGGAAATGATCGATCATCCCCTCCCCTACATACACCTCCAAAAGGTCGCTGTACTCCACCGTCTTACGGCGGCGGCGCAGCTCCTGGAGCCACACGTTCCGGGCAATGCCCAGTAGCCAGGTCTTTGAGGTGGAGTCCCCTCGGAACTTTGGGAGGCTTTGAATCGCCTTTAAGAAGGTCTCCGATAGCAAATCCTCCGCCAAGGAGGGATCCCGGGTCAAACTGAGTAGATAGCCGTAGACATCTTGTTTATAGGTGCGGTACAGTTCCTCCACCATGGCCTCCCCCTCCTTTCATCCAATGAGTCGCAGAATGGTCCACTTTGTTACAGGTTTGTATCAAAATTCCCTTCTTATCACTATACCAGAAAAAAACCCGTTTGATGAAATGTTCATCAAAAGTTTGACAAAATCCTATCCGCCTGCCCGGATGAAATAGGGATTATCACCAACAATTGTGGGAAAAGCCCTGTATTTTTTTCGACACATCCTGAAAAATCACTGGATTTTTCCAATAAGTTTTGCAAAATCTTTACTTTGCCGACACAAAATGCTACTATAAAAACGCCAGAACATAGCAGGCTGACCTAGCTGTGTTCAAACTGTTCATCTGCGCGGATTTGCCACGCGCCGGTGAGCATTATCTTTTAGGAGGATCTAATATGAAGAAACTTTTGGCATTAGTTCTTTCCCTTAGCCTGGCCTTCTCCCTGACCGCCTGCGGCGGCGGTGGAACCAGCAGTTCTGGGAGCGCTCCCGAATCCGGCTCTTCCACTTCCTCTGAGGCCGACGGTGAAAAATCCTTCGCCGGTGTAAAAATCCTGCATTTGATCAGCAACACCCGCGGCGACGGCGGCAACCACGACGCCGCAGCTGCTGCCGTTGAAAAAATGCGCGATGAGTACGGCGCAGAAATCAAGATCGTCGAGATGGGCAACTCCGCTGCCGACGTTCCCAAATACCTGCCCACTACCCTGGACGCCTGCGAAGAAGGTTGGGATTATATCGTCTGTGGCACCGCCCAGATGGTCGAACCTGTCATGGAGGCCAGCAACGAGTTCCCCGATCAGAAATTCATCGTCTACGACGCTGAAATCGTCCGGGAGAGCGAGGACCAGTACCCCAACGTGTACTCCTGCCTGTTCAAACAGAACGAGGCTTCCTTCCTGGCCGGCGCTATGGCCGCCCAGATGAGCGATACCGGTAAAATCGGCTTCATCGGCGGCATGGAGATCCCCGCTATCAACGACTTCCTGGTTGGCTACATCGACGGCGCCCGCTATATCAACCCTGACATCGAAGTCTACTCCGCTTTTGTAGGCAGCTGGAACGACGTTGCCAAGTGCAAAGAGATCGCCAACACCCAGTACCAGCAGGGTGCTTCCCTGGTGTTCCCCGCCGCTGGCCAGGCTTATCCCGGCGCCTTTGAAGCCGGTTTGGCCGCCCAGAAAATGTACTTGGGTTGCGACGTGGACCGCAGCATCTCCTATAAGGAAACCAACCCCGAAATCTGCGAATACATGCCCACTTCTGTGCTGAAATTCGTCGGCAACTCCATTGAGGGAGCTTTCCTGCGCATCATGGAGGGAGAGAACATCTTCGGCAAACATGAGACCGTCGGCATTGCGGAAAACTGCGTCGGTCTGGCCGAGAATGAATACTATGAGAAACTCGTCCCCGAAGAGGTTCGCACCAAACTGGATGAGATCAAAGCCGATATCGTCTCCGGCAAAATCGTGGTCAAATCCGCCTATGGTATGAGCCAGGATGAGCTCAATGCATTCAAAAATGCCTAATTCTTTCCCCTGCACCAAGGCACAAACGGTTTTCATGCAGCTAGGCAAAGGCTGCTGAAAACCGTTTTTCGGTTTCTATTCCATCGAATTCAACCACCTAGGAAAGGATGGGTCATTTCTGTGAGCGAACCTGTACTGTCCATGAAGGGCATCACAAAAATCTACGGCAACGGCATATTGGCCAACGACAAGGTGGATTTCTCGGTGAATGCCGGCGAGATCCACGCGCTGATGGGGGAAAACGGCGCGGGCAAATCCACCCTGATGAAGATGATCTTCGGCATTGAACACCCCGATGAAGGGGAAATCTACTGCCGCGGCCAAAAGGTGGAGATCAATTCCCCCACCGATGCCCTCAAACTGGGCATCGGCATGGTGCACCAGCACTTTATGCTGGTCCCATCCCTCTCGGTGGCGGAGAATATGGTCCTGCGCAGCGAGCCCCGAAAAGGCATGTTTCTGGACATGGAAAAGGCGGTGGCCGAGACCGAAGCCATTTCCCAAAAATACAACCTGCCCATCGACGCCCGCGCCCGGGTCTCCGACCTGGCAGTGGGGATGAAGCAGCGTGTGGAAATCCTCAAAGCCCTATACCGTGGGGCGAACATTCTCATCCTGGACGAGCCCACTGCCGTCCTCACCCCCCAGGAGACCAGCGAGCTGTTCAAACAGCTCAAACTGCTGCGGGAACAGGGGCACACGGTGATCTTTATCTCCCATAAAATCCGGGAGATTAAAGAGCTGTGCGACCGGATCACCATTCTGCGCAGCGGCCGGTCCATGGGCGTCTATAATGTAGACGAAGTCTCGGTGGAGGACATCTCCCGGCTGATGGTTGGGCGGGACGTGGTCTCCAAAATCGACAAAGCACCCAAGCACCCTGGAGCCCCTGTGCTGGAGGTGAAAAACCTCTCCTACGGATACGCACAAGAGAAAATGATGCTGAAAAACGTCAACTTCTCTGCCCGGGGCGGGGAGATTCTGGGCATTGCCGGGGTAGAAGGAAACGGCCAGCGGGAATTGATTGAGATTATTACCGGCCTTCGCCCAATCGAGGACGGGACCATCAAAATTGGCGGCAAGGACTCCAGCCATTTTACCGTGCGGCAGATCCGGGACGCCAAGGTGGGCCATATCCCTCAGGACCGGCTGACCTACGGCGCGGCCGGGGATTCCACCATCGCGGAAAACCTGATCTCCGACAAGAGCGACAGCCCCACTGTCAGCAACGGCCCCTTTTTGAGCGCCAAAAAGATCAAGGACTACTGCACCCGGCTCATCCGGGATTTTGAGATCAAATGCGCTGACGAGAATGTGTTGGTCAGGATGCTCTCCGGCGGCAATATGCAGAAGGTGGTTGTGGCCCGGGAACTGACTGGCGACCTCTCTCTGGTCATCGCCGACCAGCCCACCCGGGGCATCGATGTGGGCACCGCCAAGGCCATTCACGAAAAGCTGGTGGAGCTGCGGGACAGCGGCGTGGCTGTGCTGCTGGTCTCCGCCGACCTCAATGAGATCATGGAGCTTTCCGATTCTATGATCGTGATGTACGACGGCGAGATCGTCGCCTACTTCGAGGATGCCTCCACCCTCACTGAGGCGGAGTTGGGCCAATACATGCTGGGCGTTCAGCGCCAGACCGAAGACGAGATCCGGGAGGTTTGTTATGAGCAATAAAAAGCTGCTGCAATTCTTCGGGGTGATCAAAACCATGCTGGCCATCCTCATTGCCATGGTTTTGGCCTTCCTGTTTATCATGATGGTGAGCAAGGAGCCTCTGGCCGCCATCAAATCCTTCCTGACCGGCCCCTTCAGCACGGTGCGCCGGTTCGGCAACCTGATCGAGTACTTCATCCCGGTCTGCTTTACCGCATTGGGGGTATGCGTCATGTTCTCGGTGGGCATGAGCAGCGTCATCGGTGAGGGATCGGTCTTCTTCGGCGGCTTGTTGGCGGCCTGGGTGGCCATCTCCTCCGGCTTTACCGGGATGCCTGCAAAGCTCTCCTCCTTCCTGATGGCAGGCGCGGTCTGCGGCGTTGTCGCCATGATCCCCATGTATTTAAAGCTGAAGTTTGACGCCGACCTGTTTGTAGGCTCTTTAATGCTAAACTACGTGCTCCTCTACTTGGGGCTGTACATCTTAAACTATGTCATCCGCGACCCCGATGTAGGCATGACCGCCTCCTATGCCATCCCCTCCGGGGCGGTACTGGGGACCCTCTTTAAGGGCACCAAAGTGACAAGCGCCCTGATCTTAGCCATTGTGGCCATGGTTTTGGTTTATGTCCTGATGGACAAGACCCACATCGGCTACAAAATGCGGCTCATCGGATCCAACATGAAGTTTGCCAAATACTCCGGGGTCAACATCTTCGCCATGTGCATGCTCAGCTCCTTTTTGGGCGGCTTCCTCAGCGGCGTGGGAGGTGCGGCGGAGATCCTGGGGCGGCACAACCGCTTCCAGTGGATGGCTCTCCCCGGCTTTGGATGGGACGGCATCCTGATTGCCACCATCGCCGGGTTTAAACCCAAGTTTGTGCCCATTGCGGCGCTGTTCATCGCCTACATCAAAACCGGCGCCGACATCATGAACCGCACCAGCGATGTGGCCAGCGAGCTGGTGGTGGTCATCCAGGCATTTATGATCCTGCTCATCGCAGCCAAAGGCTTCCTGGCTGGCACCCAGCAGAAACTGATCGTGAAAAACATCAAAGCCGCCGCAGCGCAGCCGGCAGAAAGCGAGGCATAAGAGATGAACGGTTTCTGGAGCGTCATTTTCTCAGCTGGGTTTGTAGCCACCATCATCCGGGTCACCACACCCATCATCTTCGCCTCTATGGCCTGCCTCATCGCCAAGAAGGCGGGGGTGCGCAACATCACCATTGAAGGCACCATGCTGGTTTCCGCCCTGGCGGGCGTCGTGGCCAGCGCTTACCTGAAAAACGTCTGGCTGGCCGTCCTCATCGGGATGCTGGCCGGGGTGGGCATCGGCCTCTTTCTGGGGTACTTCCACATCATCATGGACACCGACATCTGGCTGACCGGTATCGCCATCAACTTGATCGCCAACGGCGGCACCGTCTTCGCCATGTTCGCCATCACCGGCGACAAGGGCTCCACCGCCAGCCTGGCCAGCCTTACGGTGCCCAACATCAACATCCCCATCATAAAGGACATCCCCATTCTGGGGGAGATCCTCTCTGGCCACAGCTTTTTTACCTACCTGGCCATTGTCAGCGTCATCGTCATGTATGTGCTCCTGTATAAGACCCCTCTGGGCCTTCGGATTCGGGCGGTGGGCGAATACTCTATGGCGGCGGAATCCGTAGGGGAAAATTCCAACCGGATCAAGCTGATCGCCCTGGCCCTCTCCGGCATGTTCGCCTCCTTTGGCGGAATGTTCATGTCCATGTCCTATGCCAGCCGCTTTGTGCGGGATATGATGGCGGGCCGCGGCTTCATTGGCATCGCAGCGGAATCCATGGGAGGCGGCCATCCTTTTGGCGCGGCCTTTGCGGCGGCGATCTTCGGCGTAGCAGATGCTCTGGCCAATGTGCTGCAATCCTTTAGCATCCCTTCGGAACTGCTGCTGATGATTCCCTACCTGGCCACCATCGTGGGCCTGGTGCTCTACTCCATCCGCCGTCAGGAGGCGGAGAAAAAGCGCATCCAAAAGATGCGCCAATCCAACACTGTCAAGGAGGGTTAACCTGTGGTCATTGATTTTCGCTCTCGTCCCCCGTACAAGAGCTTTGCCACCAACACTGCCCTCTTCCCCCGCAAGGTGGATGAGGATTTTGAGAGCCCCGAGTTGGTTCCCGCCCTCAACATGAACAGCGGCGAGATGGAATCGGCCCGCACCTGCGATATGGATCTCTACTTCCAGGAGATGGAGAAAGCTGGCATCGACCTGGCGGTAATCCACGGCCGCCAGACCCCCACCGAAGGGTATGTCCCCAACGATGAGATCGCTGAACTGGTCGCAAAATACCCCAATAAGCTGCTGGGCTTTGCCGGCATCGACCTTTCCGATATCCCCGCTGCCGTCCGGGAGATTGAGCGCACCGCCAAGGAGTTCGGCTTCAAAGGCGTTTCCATTGAGCCGGGGTATTTTGGCCTCTACACCGACGATGAGTGCCTCACCCCCATCTATGACAAGTGCCAGGAACTGGGCCTGATCGTCTCGCTGACCGACAGCATCTTTGTGGGGCCGGATATGAGCTATGCCCACCCGGTTCACATCCA
This sequence comes from Merdimmobilis hominis, assembly GCF_900104615.1. Classification (GTDB taxonomy): domain Bacteria; phylum Bacillota; class Clostridia; order Oscillospirales; family Ruminococcaceae; genus Merdimmobilis; species Merdimmobilis hominis. The sequence continues at coordinate 251,269 of NZ_LT629939.1, forward strand.
GCGGATCGCCAACCGCTACCCTGATGTGATCTTCACTGTGGACCACGGCTGCTGGCCTTTTGTCCAGGAGGCGCTGGGCATGGCGTTGATCTGCCCCAATGTCTACCTGTTCCCCGATTTTTACTGCTACATCCCCAACATGCCCTTTGCGGATGAGTATGTGAAAGCGGCCAACTACTTCCTCAAGTACCGGATGTTGTTTGCCACTGGTTATCCCATCCGCTCCATGATCCAGAGCATGGAGCAGTTCCGGGCCCTCCCCTTCCGGGAAGATGTGCTGGAACAGCTGCTGTCTGAAAATGCCAAGCGGATTTTGAAGCTGTAATATTTTTAAACCCCCTCGCTTCGTTGGAAGCGAGGGGGTTTTCCGTTTTAAAAAGGGTAGTTTTCAAAGGTGAGCTCTCCCCTGGGGTCGAAGGCATACTGTTCTGCCTCCTCCCACTCCGGCGGGATAACCTGGAACAGGCTTTGGGCCTTGAAGTAGCCCATCCCCTGCTTCTCCTTGTCCCTGGGGGCAATCGCCAAGTCCACCTCCGGCCCATACTGGGCGTACAGGAGGCAACGCAAACCCGCCACCGCCAGGATCAAATTCTCCTGGGTGGCCCGCTCCCGATGTGCAGAGTTGGAGGCAAAGACCTTCGCCCCCTCCAAAAACCAGGGGAGCTCCCCATCTAAGAGCCCTGCAAAAGGGCAGAACTCCTCCCCCGTCATGGTATAGACGGCCCGATATCCGGTGAGGCGGTAGGCCGGTTCCAGCCTTTTCAACTGGCTTCGATCCACTTTAGTGGGTTTGGGAAGGCCGCTGTCCTCCAAGATTTGCAGAAGGTTTTCTTCCACTTCAAAGGTGATGGCTTTTAAAAGGTTATACCGCTTGCGGCCGGGGAAGGGCTGGGGCCAAGGCCCGCCCAACAGGGTGCGCAGCCCGTTTTCCGCACGGGCGTACCCGTCACACTGTTCCCCAAAGGTGGTGGAGAATCCCTTTTCCACACAGTAAGATGTCGCAGGGCCGGGCCTCCACACATGGCGGAAGGGCTGATGGTACATAAATCGGCCTCCCCATTAGCGGCCGCGGCGCAGCACCCGGCCGTTTTTCACTCCAGTGTACCGGCCCTGCTCCACCGCGGGCTTGCCGCCCACCAACACATAATCCAGCCCCAGGTTGGGCCGGAAGGGGTGGACATAGTCGCTCTGGGCGCGAAGCTCATCGTAGTCAAAGATGCAGACGTCGCCCCGGGCGCCCTCTCGCAGAACGCCAATTCCTTGGATGCCGCTCATCTCAGCAGGCAAGCCGGTGATCCGGTGGATGGATTCCTCCAAGGTCATCAGCCGGTGGTCGCGGATCAGGGCAAGGCGGTTGATAAAAGTGGAGTACCCCCTGGGATGGGCGCCGCCCACCTGCTCCGGGTCGTGGCGGGAGGTGAAGTTGGACCAATCGCTGCCGCCCATGACATATGGATGAGCCAACAGACGGAGCATATCTGATTCGTTCTGGCAGAAGTAGATGCCCTGGGCCACGCCGTCGTTGGCGATCAGCAGGTCATAGGAGGCGTCAAAGGGGTCTTTCCCCTCCTCCTTTGCGATCTGGGCGATGGTTTTCCCAATATATTGGGGAGTTTTGGCACAGCCCACCATCAAACAGCCTTCAAACCCGGCGGAGACCCAATGGCTTTCAAACTCCTCCCTTTCGTGGAGAACTGAATGGGTGATCGCCTGGCGGACTTTTGGATCTTTGAGGGACTCTGTCAGCTTATCGTCCCCGTCCACATGGAACTTTGGGGGGATGCAGCTGATAAAGGGGGCACTCCCCGCCAAGTAGGGGTACTGGTCCGCCCGGACCTTCACCCCGCGGGCATTGGCTTCCTCCATCACCCGGATGATCTCTTGGGAAAGCCCCTCATTTTCCGCTCCGATCACCTTGACATGGGAGATCACCACTGGGATGCCGGCCTTTTCCCCGACCCGAATGGCCTCCTCTACCGCTTCGACCACGTTGGCCCCCTCGCCGCGGATGTGGGAATCGTAGCAGCCGCCGTATTCCCCCACTACCTTGGCCAGTTCCACCAGCTCCTCCTCCCCGGCGTAGACCGAGGGGGCATACACCAGGCCGGTGGTGAAGCCGATGCACCCTGCCTCCATCGCCTCCCGGACTAAGGCTTTCATCTCCTCCAGCTGCTCCTCTGTGGGGACGGAGGGGTCAAACCCCATCACCCGGCCCCGGATGTTGCCCTGCGGGATGAAAAAGGCCATGTTGGCCCCCAGCTCCATCTGGGAGACATGATCCAAAAAGGAAGGGATGCTGTCGCAGATGGCGTCCCATTTCTGGCACTCCTCTTGGGAGAGTCCCACCTTGTTTTCATCCACCATGCCGGGGTAACAGGGAGCTGCGCCGGTGCCGCAGAGGCCGGTGACCTGGGTGGTCACCCCCTGTTCCAAGTAGTTATGGGCATCCAGGCCCAGGAGAATCCCCGCGTCCGAATGGTTGTGGAAATCAATAAACCCCGGGGACACCACCTTGCCTGCGGCGTCAATCACCCGGGCAGCCTCCCCAGGGAGGTTCTCCCCTACGGCGGCGATCTTTCCATCTTTTATCGCGATGTCCCCTTTGCGGCAGGGCGCCCCCGTTCCGTCCACTAGGGTGCCGTTTTGAATCAAAACATCATACATATGGATTTTTCCTCCTGTTGTTGTCGTTCCTGCGTCAGCGCATAAAAATAGATTGCGCCAGCAGACATAAAAGTCAACATACCCTCATTATATACCTTCCGCATGGCAGGCGCAATGGCGGGCTCCCCAGCGGAACAAATCCCCGGAGAAAGGGACCTTTCCCTTCGCTCTGGGGATGTTGTTTATTCCACCAACGTATTGGGGTCTATGGCGATCTCCATCCGGGCCTTTTTGCCATTCCAGAGGATGAATTTGTCCTTGAGGATATACTCCCGGCGGAGGACTTCATTGTAATGCCGCCAAATGTAGAATTTGTCAGATCCCAGCCAGTCGTTGGTGCGGAAGGGGCAGGGCTCCGAACGGCCCATAATGGCCTCATAGCACTTGCTTCGGCGTAGCCAGAACTGGAGTACATCGCCCGGTTGACATAGTAGAGCTCATAGGTCTCCGGGTCACTGACGTAGACAATGGCGTCCAACTGGTCGAGAAGCTGTTCCGACAGATACCGGCGCTCCAGCACTGCCGACAGGCCGGAGGCGTTCCCCGGCTCCTCTTGATCGATGTTGGTGAGCTGGAAAGAACCCTCCTGGGAACCGTGCTCTACCTCCCGGTAAAGGACAAACTGGTTGCGGCCATTGTTTTTGGCGGCGTAAAGAGCTTTGTCCGCCCGGCGGTATAGCTCCTCATAGCTTCTGCCGTCCTCCGGGCAGCAGGACACGCCCACGCTACAAAAGACCCCCTTATCCTGTTCAAACAGCTTGGAGACGGCGTTGCACATCTCCTTTGCTTTGCGCAAAACCAGCTCCTGAGAGGGAACATTGCGCATAAACACCAGGAATTCATCCCCGCCCAGACGGCCCACTATGTCGCTGGAACGGAACAGCTGTGACAGCACTTTGCCCGCTTGGGAAAGCACAATATCCCCAAACATATGGCCATAGGTGTCGTTGATCTCTTTAAAATGATCCAGATCCAGGATGAAGAAGGTGTGACTCCCCTTCTGCTCTTGGAGGATGTTGCGGATTAACGCCTCAGCGGTGCCTTTGTTATACAGCTGGGTAAGGGGGTCTTTTTTGGCCTGGTATTGGAGTTCCAGTTCCCGCTGTTTTTCCCGGTTGATGTCCTTCAAGTAGGCCAGGGCCTTGACGTCTCCTGAATCCGGGTCGGCCAGCAGGTGGATGGTCAGCAACATCCAGACCATCTGGTTGTCCCTATTGAGACGGCGGTGCTGGCAATGGATTTCCCGATTCCCAGCGGCGTAGGACCGGAGCAAATTCTCCCGGCAGACCACAGAGACATAATTGTCCCAGTCCTCAAAATGGACAAACCGCCGGCTGTTTGCCTCCGCAATCTCCTGGTAGGTGGAAGTTCCTTTCACGGCGAGGTAGGTCTCCCACAAGCCGGAGATTTTTTCAAACCGGTTCTTAGTCAGGTTGATCTCCCCATAGGCGTCCATGGAGGAGAGCATCGCCTGCCGGTACTGTTCTTCTTTGAGGAAGGAACGCTCCGCCTCTTTGCGGGCAGTGATATCCTCCATCACCCCAACAGCGGTCACCGGCCGGCCATCCTCCCAATGGATGGTAGTCAAAGAAATTCTGACCCAGACAAACGGCCCTTCGCCTGTATAGCGCATCAGCACTTCGCTGGAAGCGGCCTTTTCCCCCCGCTGGATGTCCTCAAACATCTCCCGGCAATCCTTTAGGGATTCCGGGGCGATCCGCCCTTCCTGGATCACACTGTCCGGGACGTTTTCCAGAGTGCTGTAATCCATCTGGTACCGCCCTTCGGTAAAGGAGATCTGCTTGGTGGGGATGTGGTAATCAAATACCAGGTTGGTGGTCTGATCCAGCGCGATGCTCAGCCGTTTTTCGCTGACCTTCAGCTTTTGTTCCATTTCATGGCGGGCGGTGATATCCATCAGCACACTGTACCCATACAGTACTCCGTCCTCCAAAATGGCCCGCTTGGTCTCCTGCACCCAGATGTGGGAGCCCCCTTTGGTGCGGAGACGGTACTCCAAAGAAAGGCTGCTCCCTTTGGCGCAGATGTCTTCCGCCGCACGCTCCAGCTCTGACTGAACCCGGGTGCGGTCCTCCTCCCACAGAAAATCATAGAAACTCCCGCCCAAGGCGATCTCCTGGGCGGAGTAGCCCAGCATCCGGCAAAACCCTTCGGATAGGTAAATGGTCCGCAGATCCCCGCCGAAAATGCATTTCACCACACCGCCGGGGATGTTGTTGGCCAATTCCTTTAGCTCCCTGTTTTTCCCCTGTAGTTCTACGGCGGCCTGCTCCATCTCCTGATGCAGCCGGACTTGGTCACTAATGTCATAGCAGACGCTGAGGGCCACCGGCCGGCCATCCTCCGCCTGGACCCTTTTCCCAATGTCATGGATCCAAATATACTGGCCGCCTTTGCAGAGCATCCGGTAATCCACCTCATAAAAATCACCGGAATCAAGCATTGCGGTGATCCGTTCCTTCACCTTTTCCCGATCCTGCGGGTGGATACAGTTGACTAGTAAGCCGCCAGTTGCCTGTAAAAATTCATCGCAGGTGAACCCCAGGTAGGAGAGCATCTCCTCATTGATGTAATACAGGGGGCGTCCCTCTTCCATGTAGCCGCCTACAATCCCACCGGGGATACATCGATACAGCAGTTGTGCCGCATTGGCGCGAACCGCCTTGGTCAGCTCCGAATAGGTGCGCTCCCCAAACCGCATGGGGAAGTACTCCTCTTCCTCCTGGAGAAAGGTGGGCACCGAGGCATGGATGGAGGCAATCTTCCCCTCCCGGCAGACGGCGGTCACCCGGATTTCCAAGGTGACCGGCTTGCCCTCATCCTCCCCACGGGAGACGGCCAGATGGGTGAAATACATGGCAAATCCACCGCCTAAGCAGGTCTCTTTCTCCCCCCAAAAGCGAAGGGTGTAACCCAGGGGTTCAGCAGCAAATTCTGCCTTCAGCGCCTCTTCGGCCTCCCCGATAGTACGGACAATTTCATGTTTACCCGTACCCACCCACTGCACTTCCGGCAGCAGGTAGGACAGTGTTTTGGCTAGATCCCTCTGTCCCAAATAAGCCTCAAAAAAACCCTTTATGGTTTCCTTTGGGGTGTTTGGCATGGATCTTCCTCCTCTCCCAGTGGACTTGCACCCCCCTGTGGCAGAATGCCCGGACTCAACCAGCCAGCAGCCCAAACAAGAGGGACGATATGGAATAATCGTACCCTGACACGCAGCGTTTGTCAAGCCGATAACACCGTCCGTATTACAAAAAGAAATGGAGCCGGAGGCAACTGCCCTGGCTCCACCGCCTATTAATTCTGTCTTTTCCCTCCCTCTTCCATCTCCTTTGCCACCGCTTTGGCAAAGTCGGAATCCGCTTTGGAGAAATACCCCAATACCATGTCCCGGATCCGTTCCTGGACGGAAACCAACTGGGCAGCGATGTTTTCCACCAGGTGCTCCCTCCCCTCAGGGGTAAGGCTGCGGTATCGCTCTCCTGCCTGGGTAAAGTCGTCTGCCCTGGGGATTTCCTCCCGCACAATGTCCCCGGAGAGGCGTATCCCCTTCCCACTGGACAAGGTGGGCTGAGGCCGCCCAGTTCCCCGGGAGCGGTTGACTGGGATCTCCCCAAAGTCCGGCCCCAAGCGGAACCGCTGGGCATCTTTGTAGATAAAGGAGCGGCCCTGGAGCATCTTATCCGCCGAGAGTTCCGCCCCTTCCAGCAGATTGGTGGGTGCAAAGGCCAGTTCCTCCACCTGATGGAGGAAATTCTCTGGATTGCGGTCCAGGGTGAGCCGCCCCACCGGCACCAGGGGGATTTTGTCCTCTGGCCAGATCTTGGTGTCATCCAGCGGATCGAAGGACAGGGACTCCGCCTCTTCCGGCAGAAGAAGCTGTACCCGAAGTTCATATTCCACCGGCTGCCCCTTGGCAATGGCATCATACAGGTCCTGCCCTGCGATATCCGGATTCTCCCCAGCCAGTTTCATCGCTTCTTCCTGGTTGATGAATTCCTCCCCAGCCATGGGAATCCAGTGGTATTTGACAAACCGCCGCTCCCCCGCCTCATTGCACCACACATAGGTGTTGACGCTGCTGCCACGGATATGCCGCAGGCTCTTTACCGTACCCATATCGGAGTACAACCAGGTGATGAAATGGGTGGATTCCGGGGTTCGGGCCACAAACTCCCAAAACCGGTTGGGGTCGATGAGGCCGTTGACCGGCGAGGCGGAAAGGGCACGGATCGCCTCGGGGAACCGAATGGCATCCCGCACCAGAAACACAGGGATGTGGTTGCAGAGCAGGTCAAACACCCCGCAGCTGGTATAGAACTTGGTGGAAAACCCCCGCACATTCCGGGAGGTATCCGGGGTGCCTTTGTTGCTCACCGCCAGGGAAAAACGGGTGGCAACCGGGGTTTTTTCCTCCGGGTTCTGTAAAAAGCACAGCTTGGTGTATTCCGCCATCGACCGGTAGGGGCGGAAATACCCAGTCGCCCCATAACCCTTGGTGTGGACCACCCGGTCCCGGGGGCGGCTGTGTACGAACTGTTCCAGTGTTTCATGAAGTACCGTGTCTTGCAGCAACACCGGGCCGGTGGGGCCAACCGTCTGGGAGTGGAGTTCCTGGGGCGCATCCCCATAGGGATCGGTCTGGGATTCCCGGCCCCGGCTCTGCACAATAGAGGGCAGAGGCGCCGCCGGCTGGGGGATTTTTGTGGCAAGCCCCTTTCCCTGCATGGGATAATATTTTTCCTCCATAATGGTTTTGGGCGCCGGCTCTTTGCGCACCTCGGCGGACTGTGCCTTGGGGGCTGGGGCTTTGGCCTGCCCGTTGTTTTCCAATTTAAACCAACCGCTTTGTTCCACAGCTGAACCTCCTTTGTTTCCACACGCTTGTGGTGAGACCAATTTTTCGAATTCCTTCCATTTTATGCGGCTTTTTTGTCTGCCATACCCTTTTTGCCGGACACCTTTGTCCCTCAACGGATAAAATGGAAAATAAAATATACAAAAAAGGTTGACATTCCCTTGCCGCTGTGGTTTAATAAAATTAAGAATGATTCTCGTAGATTTGTCTTGCAAACTGGAAAGGGTTTTCATAAAGCGGTCTTTTCCTGTCAAACTAAGAAATATAAAAAGCAGGAGGAATGCATATGTTAAAAGGTAAGGTAGCCATTGTAACAGGAGGAACCCGTGGCATTGGTCTTGCCACCGTGGAAAAATTTTTGGAGAATCACGCTGCTGTGGCTCTGGCCGGCTCCCGGCAGGAAACCGCCGATAAAGCAGTTGCCCAGCTGCGGGAACGCTACCCAGACGCCCAGATTATGGGCATTGCCCCGGACCTGTCGGATACCGCCGCTGTGGAAGCCGCTTTCCAACAGGTAAAAGAAGCTTTTGGCCACCTGGATATTTTGGTCAACAACGCGGGAATCTCTCAGCGGGATTCCCTCTACAACTACGATCCCGCCGATTTTGAGAAGATTATAAACCTAAATGTCAACGCCGTGTTCCGCTGCACCCAATCTGCCGCGAAAATTATGAAGGAACAAGGCGGTGGAGTAATCCTCAACACCAGCTCTATGGTCAGCCTTTATGGCCAACCCGCTGGCTGCGGCTATCCCGCTTCCAAATTTGCCGTCAACGGATTGACCAAATCCCTTGCTCGGGAGCTGGGCAAAGACAACATCCGGGTCAACGCAGTAGCCCCCGGCGTCATCCGCACCGATATGGTCGCCGCGCTCCCGGAGGAGATGGTCCAGCGCATTGCCTCTACCATCCCTTTGGGCCGGATGGGCGAACCTGAGGATATTGCCAATGCATTCCTGTTTTTGGCAAGTGATATGGCCAGCTACATCACCGGCGCGGTACTGTCGGTAGATGGGGCTACCATCAGCTAATGGAAAGGGAGATTTGACCATGGATACGAAAATTTTTCGAGATCTATCCTATGGCGTGTATATCACCACCACCTTGGATGGCCAGCGCCCCACTGGTTGTATCACCAACAGTGTGATGCAGATCACCTCTTCCCCCGCTACCTTGGCGGTCAGCGTCAACCATGACAATTTCACCAATGGCTGCATCGCCAAAACCGGCAAGTTCGCCGTCTCCATCCTGCCGGAAAACACCGATCCCGTCTTGATCGGCGCTTTCGGCTTTCAGTCCGGCAAGGACAAGGATAAATTTGCCGGGGTAGATTATGAATTGGCGGAAGGCATCCCAGTGGTGAAAGCCAGCATGGGCTATATGGTCTGCAAGGTGATCAGCACAATGGAGACCTCTACTCACACCGTTTTTCTGGGGGAGGTCATCGCCGCCGAGGTCTACGAGCGGACTGCCCCTGCTATGACTTATGCCTATTACCATGCCGTGCTCAAAGGCAAGAGCCCCAAAAATGCCCCCACCTACCAACCCCCAGAAGAGGAATCCAAACCCAAGGCATCCTCCGGCGGTTTTGTCTGTCAGGTGTGCGGGTACGTCTACGAGGGGGAAGATCTCCCCACCGGCTTCACCTGCCCGGTCTGCGGCGTGAGCAGGGAGAATTTCAAACCCCGCAAACCCCTCTCGAAATTTATGTGCCAGGTCTGCGGCTACGTCTATGAAGGGGAGGAGCTCCCCGCCGGCTTCACCTGCCCAGTCTGCGGCGTGGGCAGGGAGAATTTTAAACAAATCAGCTGACACATCCCCCAAAGCTGTGCTGAAAGGAGGGCAATTCCATGACCAAACACCGCCAACTCATCCATCGAATTATTCAGGAAGCCGACGACCATCTAACCGCCGATCAAATCTACTTTTTGGCCAAACAGGAAATGCCTTCCATCGCCATCGGCACCGTGTACCGCAACCTCAATCTAATGGTGAAGGACGAGGAGATCCGCCGGGTGCAGCTGGCTGGGGAACCGGACCGGTTTGACCGTGCCCTTCTTCCCCATGACCACATGCTCTGCCAACGCTGCGGTAAGCTGCTGGACGTCCAGCTACAGGGGCTTCTCCAAAAGCTGGAGGAGGACACCGGCACCCCGGTCTTATCCTATGATTTGAAGATCAACATCCTCTGCCCCCAGTGCCGCAAGGAGCTGGATGAGGAAGGAAAACAGTAACCAAAAAGCTGCCCATCCCATAGAGGGATGGGCAGCTTTTTATGTATCTAATTTAAAAGAATATCCGCTTTACTTCTTGGGCTTCTTGTGCAGCTTCAACTCCACGCCCCGCTCATCAGCCCGCTCCCGAAACAGCCTCACCGCCAAAGCGGCCCGTTCCTTGGGGGATTGGGCGCCAGTGGTCTGGCTGGAAATCTCCTCCCAAACCTCCTGGCAGTCGGAAAGCTCCAACAGGTTGACCGCCAAGCAGAAGAAGGATTTGCGCCGTCCGTCGTTGTACCCCGCAAGGAGTTTTTCTAAAATGGCGGTCTTCTCCCCCAGCTCTTCGAGATAGGTTTCCATCCCCATTTTTTGGGCCCGGTCCAAATCCCGAAGCATGTGCTGATGGGTCAGGAACGAATCGAATTCCAAACTGTCCTGCAGGCGCTGGCAGGGGTATTCCTCACACAAAAAGCAGTATTCCACCCCACTGTGCTGCTGGCTGCACCGGATGACGGCGCAAGGCTGATGGCCCTCCCCTCCTCCGCAGCCTGGACAACCGTCCTCCATGTGGTGAATGGGGAACAAGCCGCAGTTCAGCCCACACAGGGAGAACCGCGGGTCAGATCTTCGGTAGTTTTTCATCTCGGCTTTTCCTCACAATCTCATGCAGTGTCCTAGCCCTGGCGGCTCTCCCCCTCCGGGAACTTGGGCACCGCGGCCTTCAATGCATCTTCTGTCAAAGTGTATAGGCTGGAGCGGGACACCGCTCCCCGCACCGCCCGGTGGATATACCCCTGGTCGTCGATAAAAATGGAAGTGGGAAGGCTGGTGACACCGTAGGCGGCAAACACCTCACCGGATACATCCATTACCACTGGGTATTCATATCCGCCCTTCTCCAGAAAGTTTTCAACGAACTCCAGGGATTGGTCGTTGGCGAAGGCGTATTCATCGGTCTTGGGATTTGCGACCCCCAAGACCACCAAATCCTCTTCATTGGAACCATAAACACGATAGATTTCCTTCAAGTCCGGCATCTCTTGGACGCAGTAGGGGCACCAGGTCGCCCAAAAATTGAGGATCACCGTCTTGCCCCGGTACTCGGACAAGGTGTGGGTATTCCCATACTGGTCCACCAAGGTGAAATCCGGGGCCTCCGTTTTGGCTTTTTCCTCCCCCTGGGAATTTCCTGAAGTGGCACCGCCAAGGTTCCCCCCTGCCCCGTATATTCCCGTCAGCATCATCACACCCACGATGATCAGCAGTATGCCGCCCGCTTTGGCGGTGAAGCGGACCACCCTCTGGTGTTTTTTAAAAAAGGATAGGAGGGCAGAAGTAAACCACCCCACAGCCAAAAAGGGCAGGACAAAACCAAGGGTATACACCCCGATGAGAAGGATTCCCTCCCCGCGGGAGGCAGCGGAAGACACCATCAGCAAAACACTTGTCAATGCCGGCCCTACACAAGGTGTCCAAGAAAAGCTGAAAGTGAACCCCATGACCAGGGCGGTGAGGGGATTCATAGCCAGTTGATCCAACCGGAAGGGCAGCCTCCGCTCCCGGCTCAGGGTGAAGGAGCGGAATACCCCCAGCTGGAACAGCCCGAACACCAAGACAATAGCGCCGCCAAGCCGGGTGAGCGCCACCCGGTGGCCGCTGAAAAACTCGCCCATAGCAGTGGCACCTAGTCCCAGCAGAAAAAAGGTCCCGCTGATGCCCAGGACAAAGAAAAAGGTATTGGTCAGCACCTTTCCCCGCTGATATGCGACTGTGCCGTCCTCCCCTACCGTCTGCGCACCGCCGGAAAGATAGCCGATGTACAGCGGCAAAAGGGGCAGCACGCAGGGGGAAAAAAAGCTGAGCAGCCCTTGAAGGAACACCGTAAGCACCGATATATTTTCTGTCCAATTCATAAACCATTCCTCCTTAAGGGGGGTTGCGATAGAAACCGGCCGGCCTTTTTCCCAATCAGTTGGGCAGCACATTTTTCTACTTATTTAGTGTACATTATTTTCCGCCGGATTGCCACCCATAGAATGACCAAACCGCTAGATGGTATTTTATGGGATTTGATATCTTTTTACAGGGCTTAGCCCTCAAGGCCGCTCCCACAGGAGGACATCCACCAAATCCCCCGGCTGTTTGCCCAATTTGGCCCGGATGTCTTTGCGCACCCCCAAAATATGCCCTGGGGTTTTCATCCGCACAAGGCTGCCATCATAAAGGGTTGTGCCATCAAAGACCACCTGGACTTTGACCCGGCCTTTGCCGAATTCCACTCTCACATCATAGGGAAATTCGATATAGGCCCCATCAATTTCCGGCACCTTTTGAATTACCGCTGTAAATTGGTATTTTTTCTCGTTCATGCCAATACCCCCTGCTAAAATATAAGGGCCGCTGCCACTTTCCGGCTATAGGCCCGCCTTTGATAGAATTCCCTATCCCGGCAAAAACAGTCAACGCCCGTCACAGGAGGTATCTGTAAGAGAGGCAGGTTCTGTGAATGCAGTAGAAAAACCGAATGGATCTTCCCGCAGCCGTTTTTCCAGCAGAAGAGAAAAAGCACCGGATTCTATGACAGATTCCGGTGCTTCCCCATCTTTTATTTCTGTGGAGAACTTATTTGATCATGCTGGCAACTTCATCCGCGAAGTTATCCTCTTTTTTCTCCAAGCCCTCGCCCTTCTCATAACGGACAAAGCCGGTGACTTTGATGCTGCCGCCCAGCTCTTTGGCCACCTTCTCGGTGTACTGGGTCACAGACAGATCCCCGTCTTTGATGAAGGGCTGCTCCAGCAGGCAGACCTCTTTGTAGTACTTGCTGATACGGCCCATGACCATCTTCTCAGCGATGTTGGCGGGTTTGCCCTCGTTGATGGCCTGGACGGTGAGGATCTCCTTCTCCTTCTCAATGGTCTCAGAGGGGACAGAAGCTTTGTCCAGGTAAGTGGGAGCGGAAGCGGCAACCTGCATGGCGATGTCTTTGGCGTAATCCTTGAACTCCGCTTTGTCGGCCAAGTCGGTCTCGAAGCCAACCATGACGCCGATTCTGCCGCCGCCGTGGATATAGGTGACGACCTCGCCTTCGTAGCGGGCAAACCGGCGGATCTTCATATTTTCACCGATGGTGAGGATCTTCTCCCGCAGCATGTCGGCAACGGTCTCGTTAGAGCCAGCCGCTTTGCAGTCCAGCAGGGCCTCAACGGTAGCGGGGTTCTGCTCGGCAATGGTTTTGGCGCAGGTGTCCACAAAAGCGATGAAGCTGTCGTTTTTGGCGACGAAGTCGGTCTCGGAGTTGACTTCGATGACAACGCCGATTTTCTTGGCCTCGTCCACATAGGCGTAAACTACGCCCTCAGCAGCGATGCGGCCCGCTTTTTTCGCAGCGGCAGCCAGGCCTTTCTCACGCAGAACCTCAATTGCTTTCTCCATATCGCCGTCGGTTTCGGTCAGCGCCTTTTTGCAGTCCATCATGCCGCAGCCGGTTCTCTCGCGCAGGGTCTGTACGTCTTTCGCTGTAAAAGCCATGTTGATTCCTCCAATAATATTTAAAATTCAGGTAATTTTACAGGAATATTGCAAAGATGCCCGAACAAAACTGCCCGGGCATCCTTCTTGCGAAGTGGGATTATTCAGCGTCGGCGACAGCTTCTTCTGCTGCATCCTCGGCTGCTTCCTGCACGCCCTGTCTGCCCTCGATGATCGCATCGGCCATGGTCTGAGCAATCAGCTTCACAGCGCGGATGGCATCGTCGTTGCCAGGGATGACATAGTCGACTTCATCGGGGTCGCAGTTGGTGTCCACAATGGCGACAACCGGGATGCCCAGTTTCTTCGCCTCAGAAACAGCGATCTTCTCTTTTCTGGGGTCGACAACGAACAGTGCGCCAGGCAGTTTGTTCATGGTCCGGATACCGCCCATGAATTTTTCCAGTTTCTCGATTTCCAGTCTGAGCTTGATGACTTCCTTCTTGGGCAGGCGGTCAAAGGTGCCGTCCTCCTCCATTTTCTGGAGCTGGTTCAGGCGTTCAATCCGGCGGCGGATGGTTTTGAAGTTGGTCATCATGCCGCCCAGCCATCTGGCGTTGACATAGTGGACGCCAGCGCGCTCAGCCTCTTCACGAACGGAATCGCCAGCCTGTTTCTTGGTTCCGACAAACAGCACAGTGTCGCCGTTGGCAGCAACGTCACGGACGAACATGTAAGCCTCTTCCAGCTTTTTGACGGTTTTCTGCAGGTCGATGATGTAGATGCCGTTGCGCTCGGTAAAGATGTACTGGGCCATCTTGGGGTTCCATCTTCTGGTCTGGTGACCGAAGTGCACGCCTGCTTCGAGAAGTTGTTTCATGGATACTACGCTCATTGATAAATCCTCCTTATGGTTGTGACCTCTGCGGCATGCGCCTTGCCTGGCAATCCGTTTTTGGACACCACAAACCAGGGCAATTATGCCGCATGCGTTTTTCCGGATTATTATAGCACAACAAAATGCACTTGACAAGCACTTTTTTAACTTTTCCCCTCTTCTCGGCCCAGATTGCCTAAGGGGTGTTCTGGAATATGGGTTGTCCCTATTCCGGTTGTGCGCCGGCCACGAAAAGCCATTGCACGGGAAGCCGGCTATCGGTTTCCCCGGCCGAACATTCGGAACCCCGGCCGCGGCCCCGGCGATGGGCAGTTAAAGTTGACCAGGATGGTGTCCTCCCCGATCAGCTGGATGTCACACCAGTTGATGACGATGTCATCCTCTCGGCCCAGAAGCCCAAACCACCGGTACCGCCCAAAGATCACCAGGCTGACAATCCGGGCGGTGGCGGTGTCCACCTCCACATCGCAAACGCAGCCAAGGCGCATCCCGTCCCGCATATTCACCACATCTTTGTACCGCAAATCGGTCACTCGGCAATACAAGAGCGCCACCTCCCCCTGTACTATATGAGAAAATGACGCCGGTTATGCTTATATGGTAAAGTAGAGGAAACGCAGAACCTCCATGTAGTCCCCCGACTCAAAGTGGGCAGTTTTTGCCTCCGCCAGGGAAGCTCCCGGGAACTGGGCGGCCCGGTAAGCCAAATGCTGTTCCTTAAAGCGCAGATCAACTGAGAAATGCTTGGGAAGCTTTACCACTTCAGTCCGGTGGGCTAAAACGGCCTCCTTGACGCCAGTTTCAATCTGTTCCACCGCAGTTTCGGGGTGGATGGAAAGGCTAGCGTTTCCAATACCTTCCAGTGTGGAGACAGTGGTCAGGCCGGGAATGAACTCACTGGAGCGTTGGCACAGGTTTTTGTCCCCGCTGACGAACACCACGGGAACGTTGTGGTAAGCAGCGGTGTAGGCATTGAGCATAAACTCGCTGCAGGTCTCGCCGTTGATGGCCACCCTGTCTACCTTGGAGACGTTGATGGTGTGCGCAAGGGGGTTGCCATCCCAGCTGGCAGCGGAGTGATAGCCGGTGCAGACCACCATGTCAAAAGTTCTGTCCAGTCCATCCATCATCAGCTGAGGGCTCCCAAACCAGCCCCGGATGATCCGGACGTTCTTGGGAAGATAGGAAGGGATGATGGTGCTGGCCGGGCCGTGGGCGTCTTTGATAACCACCTCATCTGCTCCCGCAGCCAGCGCCCCACGGCAAGCGGCCGCCACTTCTCGGGACATCTGTTCCTTAAAATACTGATGGCAGGACTCTTGGGCACGTGCCTCCTCCCAACGGGCAATCCCTGCGGTGCCTTCAATATCTGCACTGAGAAATACGCGCATGACACAGACTCCTTTCACGGTTTTAATTAATAATTAAATTATTTTTATTATAAATTAAATCCAGTGGAATGTCATCCTGTATCTTGGCTATAATTTGTTATATTTTTTGTGCTTGTTGCCTATTTTCCCCAAAAGTATCACCAAACAAAGACGCTGCCCTCCCCTTATCTACTCGTCCATCCGGGGGATGGGCCGGCCGTCGATGGAGGAGGGGACTTCCCCCACCACCTGGGCGCCCACTTTCCCATAAATCCCCACCGCTTGGGGGCTGGTGACAAAGGAGAAATTTGAAATCCCCCGCGCCCGGCACTGGGACAGACAGTGGTCGAAGAGCTTTCTTCCAACTCCCTGACCCATTAGGCATAGAAAAACTCCAGCTCCCCTTCTTTGGGCGAGAAGGCGTAAAATCCCAGGAGTTCCCCCTCCCGCTCCAGAACAAAAGCAGGGTACTTTTCCAGGAGCGCCTGGGTTACCCCATATTGCTCCACAAACACCGTCAAATATTCCTGCTATAGACCCAATAGGCCTCCGATTCCAATGCTAGGCGGGAAAGGGTTTCCCCACTCCTCCCCCTTAGCCCGGGAATCCGTCCCATCGCAAAACCCCTCCTAAAAGCAAAAATAGGACAACAACTGGTCTACCCAGTTATTATCCTATTCAAAGAGGGGGTTGTCAAAGGGGAGATCGGGCGGGAATCTGCTAGGATATCCCCATGTGGAACCACGCCCCACAGCTTCAAGCCGTGTCACATCTGCTTTTTGATCCGATCCAAGGCCCCTTTTTCCAACCGGCTGACCTGGGCTTGGGAGATCCCCACCTCTTTGGCTACCTCCACTTGGGTCTTTCCGGTGAGAAACCGCAGGGAGAGGATCCGCTTTTCCCGGTCGCTCAGGTTGGTGATGGCGTCTTTGAAGCTCAGTTCATCCAGCCAGTCGGTGTCCCGGGAAGGGTCCCCCACCTGGTCCACCACATAGATGGTGTCCCCGCCGTCGGAATAGACCGGCTCGTACAGGGAAACTGGCTCCACAATGGCCTCCAAGGCCAGGACCACGTCCTCCTTGGGGACGTCCATCCGCTTGGCGATCTCCTCCACAGTGGGCTCCCGGTTGTTCTCGGCGATCAGCGCCTCTTTGACCTGCATGGCCCGGTAAGCGGTGTCCCGCATGGAGCGGCTGACCCGGATGGCGTTGTTGTCCCGCAGGTAGCGGCGGATCTCCCCAATGATCATCGGCACCCCATAGGTGGAAAACTTGACCATCAAATCCGGGTTGAAGTTGTCGATGGCCTTGATGAGACCGATGCATCCCACCTGGAAGAGATCGTCCATGTTCTCCCCCCGGTTGGTAAATTTCTGCACCACGCTGAGCACCAGGCGCAGATTGCCTTGGATCAATTCTTCCCGGGCGGCTTCATCCCCCGCTTTGGCCCGCTTCAAAAGCTCTACCTTCTCCGCTTCTTTCAACACCGTCAATTTTGATGTGTTGACCCCACAGATTTCCACTTTGTTGATGTACACCGGCCCATCCCCTTTTCTGATTGCTACAGAATTCAGTATGGGCAGTCCCTCGGGGAGAAATGCAGGGCGGTGTTTTCCAATTTTTGAGCAGCTTACACCAATTTTTCCAAATCCTTTTTCAGCCGTTTGATGATCCGCTTTTCCAGCCGGGATATGTAGGATTGGGAGATGCCGATGACGTCTGCCACCTCCTTTTGGGTCCGCTCCCGGCCGTCTAAGATGCCAAACCGCAGCTGCATGATGGTCCGCTCCCGATCCCCCAGCCGGTTGATGGCGTCCATGAGGATGCCCCGCTCCACATCCTGTTCAATGGGGCGGTTGATGCTGTCGGAATCGGTGCCCAGCACATCGGATAGAAGCAGCTCGTTGCCGTCCCAATCCACGTTGAGGGGCTCGTCGATGGAAATTTCATTCTTCTGGGACTGGCATTTGCGCAGGTGCATGAGGATTTCATTCTCAATGCAGCGGGAAGCGTAGGTGGCCAGCTTGATATTTCGCTTGGGGCAGAAGGTGTTCACTGCCTTGATCAGGCCGATGGTTCCGATGGAGATCAAGTCCTCCACCCCGATGCCGGTGGATTCAAACTTCCGGGCGATGTAGACCACCAGCCGCAGGTTGTGGACAATGAGCTCCTGCTTGGCGGATTCGTCGTTGTTCTCCAGCTTGACAAAGATCACCGCCTCTTCTGCCTGGGTCAACGGCGGCGGGAGGGTCTCCGGCCCGTTGATGTAGTAGACCGGATGGGCCAAAAACCGCAGGACAATCCCCCGCAGCCAGCCCAGCATCCGGCGGCCCTTTGTTTTTGTTTCCATTGCCATACCAGCAAGCACCTGCCTTCTATAATGTAGCCTTTTCGGCCCAAAGGATCATTGCAGCACGTGAGAGACCTCCAGCGGCAGCACCAACCGGTACCCCTCTCCCCCCACCGGGGCATTGGAAATGGCGAGGAAGCATTCCCCCGCCGGGATATGCCTCCCCTCCCGCAGCAGTTCCATGCCATCCAGCCGGACCGCCGGCAACAGGCCTGGCCCTGTGGCATCCCGGTAAGGGATCAGCCGCAGGCTGGGTGGATAGCCCTCCCCCTTTTGGATGGCTTCCATCTCCTCCACCGTGAGGAGGGAGAGGACATCCGAAAGGCTGCACAGTGCCACAGGCAGCCCGGAAAAAGGCTCCCGCAGGTGGTTGCCGGTGTCAAAGAGTGCGGGCAGAACCAAACGATTCTCCCCCCGGCGCAGGGTGGCAGCTAGCCGTTCCCCTGCGGCCTGCTCCCGGTGGAATATCCGCTGGAATACCGTCAGCAGCAGATAAGCGGCCCCGGTAAAGAGGATGAGGGTCACCGGGCGGATGTCGAAGTACACCACGCCGCTGTTGTAGATCATCCCCCGGGGGGAGAAGGCCATCCACAGGCCCAACATCGCCCCGGCAAACAAAAAAGAGCTGCAAAAGAAGATCAGCAGCTCCTTGCAGAATTTTCGCCACCCCCCAAAGGGGAAAGCCACAAAGACCATGGCCGCCGCTGCAACGAAACGGAAAAGGCCCATGCCCAGCACGCTTTCCTGGGGGAGGAATATCCCCAGGGAAAACCCCGCCCCCAGCAGAGCCCCCCAAAAGAGGCGGAGCCGCACCACCGGCTGCCGGGCCAGGTGGAAAGTCCCCAAAAGAAGAAAGTAGTTGACCACAAAATTGATGGCCAGCAGCACATCCACATAAACGACCTGTGTCATAGCGGCCTCCTTGGTGTTTCTAATCCTGTCTCCTATTATAGGGCGGGACCTGGGGCAGAGGCTGTCGGAACCGGTGGGAAAATCCTGTCAAAAAACTCAAGGCCGCCCCTTTCCCTCCCCAGCGGATTCCCCGCTTTTTTGACCGGCTGCACCCTCTATTTTGGGCAAACCAAAGGTGGAATCCCCCTTCTTTCGGGGCGGTTTTCCTCCCTTCGCCGCTTTTCTCCGGCGCGCCAACAGGTTTGCACCGGTGGGTTCCTGGGGCTTCGCGCGTCTCCTGGCGGGGAGCTTTTTAGGGGCCGTTTCCACCCGCGGATTCCACCTGAATGGCGACTGTGGCAACGCATCTCTTTAAAACTGCCAAAAAATAAAAAACAGCCGCTTGTGCGGCTGTTTTTGTCATTCGATTATAGACCCAGCAACCCCTTCCCCAGGAAGAAGATGGGCGGTACCAACAGGGCAGGCAGCAAGTTGAGGGTTTTGCAGTCCTTGATTTTCAGGATGGATAGGCCGGAACTGGCGATGAGGAACCCGCCTACCACTGAAATTTCGGTCAGCAGTTCCGGAGTGAGAAACCCGGAGAGCATCCCCGCCCCCAGGTAGATGCTCCCCTGCCAGCAGAAGAGGAACACCGCCGCCAAAGCGATGCCGACCCCATAGGTGGAGGCCAGCACCATAGAGGTGACAAAATCCAAGGTGGCGTTGGTGAACAAGAAGGTGTTGTCCCCATGGAGGGCACTCTCCATCGGTCCCAGGATGGACAAGGTCCCCATACAGAAAAGGAGGATGGCGGTGGAGAGCCCCTGCCCCAGGTTGCCGGAGGCGAATTTGCCAGTCAGCTTTTGGAACCGGCCATCCACATTGAGGATAGTCCCCACCAGGCTGCCCACCGCCAGGCTGACAATAAACAGCACCGGATACTGGCTTTTGGGCATGTTCTGCACCACCGAATTGATCCCCAGGCCCACGGCGGCAAGGCCCATGGCATGAAAAAGCCCCTCCTGATACTCCTCCCGGATGCCTTTTTTCACTACGCTGCCGATGAGGCTCCCGGTCAGGATGGTGGCGGTGTTGACAATGGTTCCAATCATAGCGGTACGCTCCTTTTTCTGATGTATAGGAACAGAGTAAACCCTCAAGTGGCTAGAGAGTCAAGAGAGGCAAAAAAATTTCCCGGGGAAACCTCTTACCGGGAAAAAGGGATTTGTAGTTCGGTGACAAACTGGGCTTCATCCCCGGTGATGCCCCCGTCGATAAGGGCAATCTCCACCGAATCCCCCGCTAACCGGTACCCCCGCTCCGATAGATAGGCCAGCATCTGCCGGTAATAGGACGCCGCATCCTGATGAACCCCGCCAAACCGAAGAACCAAATACTCCGATGCCGCAAGGCAGGTTTGCGCCTCCGCCTGCTCCCGCCCTTCCAAGAACACAAAGATGCCGCAAAACCGGTCCATCCGGCGGGTGAGGAGATCCTCCCGGCTGACTGCCACCCCCACCTTCCCCAAAAACATGGCCGCCTCCAGTCGGTTCTGCCGCTCCAGCTCCCGGATGGGGAGTTCCAAATCCTCATCCAACGGGATCTCCCGGCGCAGGTACGCTACAGGGCGGGGGCCGAACCAGCGCTCCTCGATGACCTCCCTTTGCCCCGTCTGGGCTTCCTCCAGCTGGGCAAGGCGGTTTTGCAGCTTCTGTTCCGCCAATTCCAACTCCTGACGGTGCCGGGCAATCTCCCCTTGCTGTTCCCGCAAAAGGCCGACAAGGCCAGGTAGTTCCCGGTTTTCACAGACGCATTTGATTTTGCCAATGGGAACCGAAAGGCCCCTCAGGTATTTGATGGTGTTGAGCCGTTCAAACTGCCGGGTGGAGTAGTACCGGTAGCCGGTGGCGGGGTCGGTGTATTCCGGCGGCAGCAGGCCGATTTGATCGTAATACCGCAGGGTGGGGACGCTGACCGCAAACAGCTTGGCCATCTCCCCGATGGAGAATAAAGTTTTTGTCATATTTCCTCCTCGCGCTGGAGAGCTCCTTCACAGCTCCTCTTTAAAATGCATAGGATGGCGTTCCC
Organism: Merdimmobilis hominis; assembly: GCF_900104615.1. Lineage (GTDB taxonomy): Bacteria > Bacillota > Clostridia > Oscillospirales > Ruminococcaceae > Merdimmobilis > Merdimmobilis hominis. Next base: position 272,094 of record NZ_LT629939.1, read on the forward strand.
AATAGCCCCGGTAGACCCGGTCACTCCGCCCATCCAGGTTGAGCTGATACAGCCGGAACACCACCGGAAAGCCCTTGGGCTGCCACTGCTCCTGATAGGAGTAGCAGTAGGCCATGCCCAGTTTTTGCATCACCCTGCCGCTGGCGGGGTTCTCCCGGTCGTGGGTGGCGGTTAGGTAGGGGACCGACCCCCTCTGCCGCAGGTGTTCCACCACCGCCTGGCAGGCCTCGGCGATCATGCCGTTTCCCCAATGCTCCCGGGCGATAGCATAGCCGAGATCATAGGGCTCCCCCTCCCCCAGATGGACATACCCGACGGGCTGTTCGTGCCCTTTTCGGCAGACGGCGTAACGGTATCCCCAAGGCTTGTGGTAAAATTCCAGATACTCCCCCAAAAGCCGCTCTGCCTCCGCCCTCTCCACAAGTGGGAACCAAGGGAGGAAGGTGTTGACCTCCCTATCGCTCATAAGGGCAAACAGGGCATCCTCGTCCCCTGGGGCAAACCGCCGCAGGATCAGCCGGCTGGTTTCCAGTTTTGGGGTGTTTTCCGTCTGTGGAAAATCGCTCATGGTGCATCCTCCTTTCGGGAATGCCTCAGGCATCCCTTTATTTGGCAACATTGTACTACAAGAGGGCAGAAAAGTCGACAGCCCCTGCCGTGGAAAAGGGGATTTCCCCTTTGAAAAAGCCTTTCTTCACATTGCGGGGGGCCGTGAAAGATGCTATCATAGGCTTTGTTGACACATATTGACATTGTTAGGGGGATTGTTATGTACATAGCAGACCTGCACATCCACTCCAAATACTCCCGGGCTACCAGCCGGGACGGCGACCTCCCCCACCTGGACTACTGGGCCCGGCGCAAGGGCATTGCACTGGTGGGGACCGGCGACTTCACCCACCCCGCTTGGCGCCAGGAGCTGGAGGAGCGCCTGGCGCCGGCAGAGGATGGCTACTACACCTTAAAAGAGGGATTCCGCCTGCCTCTCTCCATAGCTGGGGAAACACCCCCGCCCCGGTTTGTCGTCACCGGGGAGATCAGCAACATCTACAAGAAAAACGGCCGCACCCGCAAGGTGCACAACCTGATCCTCCTTCCCAGCCTGGAGGCGGCGGACACCCTCTCCCGGCGGCTGGAGGCCATCGGCAACATCCACTCCGATGGGCGGCCCATCCTGGGGCTGGACAGCCGGGACCTCCTGGAGATCACCCTGGAAGCCTGCCCAGAAGCCATCTTCATCCCCGCCCACATCTGGACCCCCCACTTCTCCATGTTCGGGGCCTTCTCCGGTTTTGACACGGTGGAGGAGTGCTACGGCGATCTGACCCCCTACATCCACGGGGTGGAGACCGGCCTTTCCTCCGACCCGCCCATGAACTGGCGTCTCTCCGCCTTGGACCGGTTCACCCTGCTCTCCAACTCCGACGCCCACTCCCCTCAAAAGCTGGGACGGGAGGGGAACCTTCTCACCTGCCACCTCACCTACCCAGCCCTTTCCAAGGCCATTGAGACCGGGGAGGGCTTTGCCGGCACCTTGGAATTCTTCCCCGAGGAAGGCAAATACCACCTGGACGGCCACCGCAGCTGCGGCCTCTGCCTCACCCCCCAGGAGACCATCGCTTACGGCGGCAAATGCCCGGTCTGCGGCAAGAAAATTACCATCGGGGTGGAACACCGGGTGGAGGAACTGGCCGACCGGCCGGCGGGTTTTCTGCCCCAGGGCCGCAAGCCCTTTGAAAGCCTCGCCCCCGTGGACGAGGTGATCGCCGCCTCCACTGGGGCCTCCCTGGGGGTGAAAACCCAGCGGCTCTGCGACCGGTTGGTGGAGGAACTGGGCCCCGAATTCGCCATCCTGCGGGAAATCCCCATCTCTGACATCGAGCAGGCGGCAGGCCCCTGCGTGGCCGAAGGCATCCGCCGGATGCGGCTCGGTCAGGTGGAGCGGTCCGCCGGGTACGATGGGGAATACGGTTCCATCTCCCTCCTTTCCCCCGAGGAAATTGAGTGCATCAGCGGCCAGGTCTCCCTCTTCAGCGCGCCAGAAGCCGCTCTCATCCGCAAAAAGAAACCGGCACCCCAGGTGAAATACCCCAAAGTCCTCCCCCCTGCCCAGGAAGCGCCCCGGCCGCTGGCCCAAGGGCTCAACCCCCAGCAGCAGGAGGCGGTGGAAAGTCTCGATCCGGCCGTCGCGGTGGTGGCCGGCCCCGGCACCGGCAAAACCAAGACCTTGGTGGCCCGGGTGGTCCACCTCATCCGGGAAGAGGGGGTCAAACCCCAAGAGATCACCGCCGTCACCTTCACCAACCAGGCAGCCGCTGAGATGCGCCAGAGGCTGGAACAGGAACTGGGCGGCAAACGAGCGGTCAAAGGGCTGACCATCGGCACCTTCCACGCCATCTGCCGGGGGCTTTTGGGGGAAGTTCGCCTGCTGACCGAGGAGGATTCGCTGGCCCTTGGGGAGCAGCTTCTCGCCGACCTGGGGCGCAAGGGCTCCCCGCAAAAGCTGGTCCGCCAGGTCTCCCAGCTTAAAAACGGCTGCCCCTCCGATCTGGAAAAAGATGTTTTTGACGAATACTGCCGCCGCCAGCAGGCCACCGGCCTCCTGGACTTTGACGACCTTCTCCGGCGGGCGCTGGAAGAGGACTTTGGTGGGAATCCCGCTTTCCACCACCTGCTGGTGGACGAGTTCCAGGACTGCAACGACCTACAATACCAGCTGGTGCGCCAGTGGAGCCAAGGGGGAAAAAGCCTCTTTGTCATCGGCGATCCAGACCAGTCCATCTACGGGTTCCGGGGCGCCCAAGGCCGGTGCTTCGACCGCCTGCGGGAGGATCTGCCCCAGCTGAGGACCATCCGCCTGACTGAAAACTACCGCTCCACCCCGGAAATCCTGTCCTGTGCCCTTTCCGCCATCGCCCCCAATCCAGGGGAGGGGCGGGTGCTCCATCCCAACCGGGAAGGCGGTCCCAGGGTGCGGCTGGTGGAGGCGGACAGCGAAATGGCCGAAGGGATCTTCCTCGCCAAGGAGATCAGCCGGATGGCTGGCGGCGTGGATATGGTGGAGTCCGACCAGGCGGCGGCCCGCAGCGAGTACCACCCCTTTTCGGAGATTGCGGTGCTCTGCCGGACCCACCACCAGCTGGACTTACTGGAAAAATGCCTGCGCCACGACAGCATCCCCTGCCTCATCTACGGCCGGGAGGATTACCTTTGTGACCCCCAAGTGCGGGGGCTACTCAGCTTCTTTCGCTGGATGAAGGACCCCGGCGACACCGCCATGCTGGAACAGGCCCTCTCCAAACTCTGGGATTGCCCAGCGGACTTAATCTCCCGCGTTCAAGGGGTTTTTAATAGCTGTAAAGCAATTGACCTTGACAGCCTAAAAGAAGCATTTTCCGGCTTTGGCCACCTGGAATTGTGGCTGCGTGCAGTGGAGGACACCCTCCCCCATTTTTGCCGGGAAAAGCCCCGCAAGCTGTTCGAACGGCTGCTGGGTGGGGAAAAACCCTCCCGTCCAGTAGAGAAGCTGCTGCACGCCGCCTCCTTCCACTCCACCATGCCCTCCCTGTTGGATGCCCTACTGCTGGGAAGGGAAGGCGACCTCTGCCGGGCTTCGGGCAAGGCTTATGCCCCCGGTGCAGTGCGGCTTATGACCCTCCACGGCGCCAAAGGATTGGAATTCCCGGTGGTGTTCCTCTGCGGGGTAAAAACCGGGATGCTCCCCTTGGAATCCCCCCAGCATCCCACGGACCCAGAGGAGGAACGGCGGCTCTTCTTTGTGGGGATCACCCGGGCGCGGGAGGAATTGATCCTCACCACTTCCCCGGAGCCCTCCCCTTTCCTGAACGGTCTGAGGGAGTTGGATCGGGAGCACGCCGGCCCCAAACGCTCGGCTAATATGGAACAGCTGACCCTCTTTTAAAGCAGAAGCGCCTCCCCATCCCGATGAGACGGGGAGGCGCTTTTTCGATTTGCACACGGCGGTATTCTGGGTGCCCGCTCATGCGCCAACTGGTCAGCGGGCTTTTCCCTCTCCAAAGAGCCGGATGCTGGTGATCCCGGAGGCCATCACCAGACTGCGAAAAAAAGGCTGGTACATCCCCAGGCACTTGATGTTTTTGAGGAGCAGCTTCCACCGCAGGCTTCGGGTTTTTTGGAAGTAGGCCCGATGGGGGTCTGGTTCCCCTAAGCTTTCACAAAGGGCCACGGCGCTGTTGATGGCGGAGCTGATCCCTTCCAGCGAACTGGGGCTGATAAATCCGGCTGCCTCCCCAATGAGGAACACCCCATCCCCGCCGCAACAGAAGCTCTTGGGGCTTTTGGGACGGAGCACCAGGCAGGCTTCGGTCTTGACTGGCTCCCCAAAGGGGAAGCCATACTGCCGCAGTTTCTCTTTCTGCCGTTCAAATTGAGCGCGACAGCTTTTGGGGGCAAAGGCACCGCCGTAGATCAGGTACTCATCCTTGTGGATGGTCCAGGCGCAGCAGTCGGTAGTTTCCGGGTCAAAGATACAGGAATAAAAAGGACGGGTTGCCACATCCTTGGCCAAAAACCACTGCTGGATGGCCACATACCGCCGGGTTTTCAGCGGCCCGAAGCACTGGCTTCGCACTACGGAACCCGCGCCGTCTGCCCCCACCAACTGCTTGGCAAACACGGTGTGGAGGCTTCCCCCGGCAGAATAGCCCACTAGGAAGCCCCCTCCCTGCCGCCGGATGGAACAACACCGGCCGCAGACCTGTTCCACCCCTGGGGGCAGAATGGACCGAAGCCAGAGGTCAAATTTCTCCCGATCCAGATTGATGTACATCCGCTGGTAATGGCGCTCCTTCCAGGTGGCCAGGTCGATGGTTTTGACGGCGAAGATTTGCGGGTCCACCAGGATTTCCTTGGGCAATGTGATTTCAAACCGGGCCAATGCCTTTTGGGCGTCTGGGGAGAGCAGGCCGCCGCAAGGCTTGGGACGGCCGTTTTGATCCAGCAGAAGGATTTTTCGGTTTTCCCCGGCAATGCGGGCAAAGGTCGCCCCTGCTGGGCCGCCGCCCACTACTACTATGTCAAACTGCTCCATGGCATGCCCTCCTGTTTGTTCAACGGTTTCCAATCTTCCCCAATAATCGCTTTGCGATCATTGTACCATAGAAATCAGGGTGAGGTCGAGTATCCGCACAGTTTTCCAAATGGCCATAATCCTGCTGCAAGCGGAAACCACATCCTATTTTAAAAGAAACCCGCCATTCTAGCCCATCTTTTCCAGAAAATTTTCGGGATATTCACGGAATTTTTGGAAGAAAGCACAAAACACTGATGAAAAATTTGCAACTTTCCCCTTGACGCTGGGATAAAACGGTGCTATCCTATTCATTGAACAAACGTATAATGAAAGTGAGATGATCCCTTGGCACGGGCTGAAAAAGCCACTATGCGGCAGGAACAGGCCGCAGAAACCAAACAAAAGCTGCTGGATTCCGCCCGGAAACTCTTTGCCGAAAGGGGCTTTTCCGGCACTCCAGTGCGGAGCATCAACCGCAGTGTGGGCCTTGCCGACGGCCTTCTGTACCACTACTTCCCCGGCGGCAAAAAGGAGATTTTTCAGGTGATTGTGGAGGAGAGCTTCCGCCGGATACTAGAGGAAATCCACCAGCGCAGTCTGGAGGACAATTTTGACGGCATCCCTCTGGAAACTGTATTGGAACAGGTCTACCGCAACTTCGCCGAAATCCTCCGAGACAATCTGGACATCTTCAAAATCTTCTTCCGGGAAGGTGAAGTCCGGGAATTTATCTCGTGGGATGAGATCGACTCCATCCTCAAAAACCGGTACCGCTGGCTGCCTGAACTGCTGAAACAGCGGGCGGAAGCGGGTGAAATCCGGGAAATGGATTACGAAAGCGCCGCCGACACCATCATCGCCTTGATGATAAATCACTTGATGGCCAAATTGGTGGGTATCGTCCCCCCCCATTTGAGCGATCCCCAAAAGCGGGCGCGGCTGATTCGGTATCAGGTCAGCTTATGGAAAATCCCTCGCCCTTGAGGCCGGGGGTTTTTTACAGCAAGGCAATATGCAGCGGCCTCTGAAGTGCTGGCCAATGCCCTATCAACTGGGCATATACAGACAAAATAGGATGCGCACCATAGAACACCTGCATGGCGCGCCTTGTATTTTTGTGGGCTTAAGACCTCAATGGGGACAGTGTGCCTGTACGCGGGTTCAAAAAAGCTGTTTCAGCTATTTTTTTACGCCTTTTTGTTCAACAAATGTTCAACACAATTACATCCACTCATTCTAGAAAGAAAGGATATGGGCGCGGCACGGGATACTTCCTCCTGCGGCGCCCGCAGGTTATGACTATGGAAAATCGGGAATCTTACATATTGGGGGAGATGAAAATCTCCAAAGCTTTTTGGACATTGGCCCTCCCCGCAATCTTGACTATGATCGCCAAGTCGGTGTACAGCGCCGTGGACACCATGTACATCGGTTTTTTGGGCAACAACGCCGCTTTGGCCGCTGTGGGCATTGTCAGCCCGCTTCTGGTACTCCTTCAATCCTTTGAGACGGTCCTCTCCCAGGGTATCTGTGTGCTAGTTGGCCGCAAACTGGGCGAAGGCAAAAAAGAAGAGGCGGATTCGATCGTCTCCACTACCCTGGCCACCTCGATTGGGTTTGGCATCTTTTTCTGCTGTGTTTCCTTCCTCTGTATGGACCCGCTGCTGAAGCTCTTCGGCGCTTCGGCGGAAGTCCTTCCTTATGCGCGGCAATACGGCGTTTGGGTGTTTGTCAGCATCCTGTTTACCATGCCTGCCGCCTGCCTCAACAACGCGGCCCGCGGCGAATCCGCTGTAAAGGTAGCCTCCAATTCCATACTCATTGGCACTTTGCTCAATGTAATCCTGGACCCCATCTTCATCTTTGATTTTGGCTTAGGACTGGGGGTTGCTGGCGCATCTATTGCCACCACCATTTCTCAGGCAGTCAGCCTCTTGTGCGTGGCTTCCTACTACATCCGGGGCAAATCTTTGGTAAAAATCCGCTTCTCTGCTGTGCACCATCACAAGGCTATGTACCGGAACCTCGTCTCCATCGGGCTGCCCATGGCAGTGTTTCAATCGCTGATCAGCGGTGCTTCCGCCTTCACCAACAGCGCCATGGCTGGTTTGCCTGACGGTGACATCTACATCACCGCTTATAGCGTTATCCAAAAACTGGTAATTATTGTAACCTTCATCTTTTTGGGACTCATCCAGGGTCTGCAGCCTATCCTGGCCTTCAGCGCCGGCGCCAAAAATGGCAAGCGGTTCCGGGAAGGGCTGGCCTACTCTGCTAAAATGTTAGTACTGGTGGCATTGTCCATCAGCGCCGCTTGCTTCTTCAGCGGGAAATGGATTATGTCCCTCTTCTCTCCTGACCCCTCGGTCACCCAAGCGGGCGAGCTTCTGCTTCGTTCCCAGACCATCTTCTGCGCCATGTTTGCCATGTCCTTTTTGATAATGGTCGCCTTCCAGGCACTGGGCAAAGGCGTCCAGGGAATTATTATCGCCATCTCGCGCCAGGGCCTTCTGTATATTCCCCTGGTGACAATCCTGCCTCGGTTCTTCGGATTCAACGGCGTGCTGGCCGCCCAGCCCATCGCCGATCTTCTGTCACTTATCCTTGTGGCCTGTATGTTCCCTCAGCTCAAACGGCTTACCCATCAGCTAGAGGCAGAAAAACTCCCCGAAGGATCGCAACCAGAAACAGGGAAATAAACATACCAAAGGCCCCGGATGGATTCCGGGGCCTTCCCCATTTGCCTTGACAGATCAAAACCTTATCAAGGCCCGCTACGGTTGTGCTATTCCTTTAGAATTCTAAAAATTCAGGAGAACAAAAGCGCGGGAGGCTGTTTTACAGCCTCCCGCGCTTTTAAAGTGAATTCAGATACACAGTTTCTACAGCTCAATCAGCTCATACTCCCGGGTGCCGACGCCCAGAGCCGCCGCAGCCTCCACTGTGAGGATGCCGTGTCTCGACTCAATGCGTTCAATCAGATCCGCCTTGCCGGGATCATCGGAACGGTACACCAGATCCAGGCAAGCCTGATCCAATGCCACCGGGTCGGTAGAGGAGAGAATACCGATATCTTTGATCTTGGGGTCCTCCGCTACGGCGCAGCAGTCGCAATCCACCGACATGTTGCACATCACATTGATGTAGACAATCTTGTCGCCGAAATAATCCACAATGGATTTGTCCGCGTCCGCCATCGATTCCAGGAAGGAATCGTGGTCTGCCGTCCAAATCTCTTCCGCCTTGCCGGCTCCATGGATATGCGCTTTGCCGTATGCGGAAGCAATGCCGATGGAGATGTTTTTCAGCGCGCCGCCAAATCCGCCCATGGGATGGCCTTTAAAGTGGGAGAGCACCAGCATGGAGTCGTAATTTTTTAAATGGCCGCCCACATAGTTGGTTTTGAGCCATTTGCCGTTGGGGATGGGCAGCTCCATGTCCCCGTCTTCATCCATGATATCCACAGTGCAGATGTCGGTCCAGCCATGGAGCTTCATGGTCTCCCAATGATCTTTTGTGGTGTTGCGTTTGCCTTCATAAGCGGTGTTGCACTCCACAATGGTGCCATTCACGTGGTCGATCACCGGCTTTAAAAAGGCCGGGCGGATAAAGTTCTGGTTCCCCACTTCGCCGGAGTGAAGCTTTACCGCCACTTTGCCCGGCAGCTTGACCCCCAGCGCCTCATACATCTTAACCATTGCCTCAGGAGTGAGCTCCTTGGTGAAGTAGACTTTTGCTTTTTCCATCATTCATTGCTCCTTTTCCTATATGATATATGGATGTTTTTCTCTGTGCGCAACCTTACAGGAAGAGCCGCCGCCCCCACAACTGCCCGTGCAGGATCCGCGCCCTCTTCGTTTACCTATATTATAAAACTTGGAGCCAACTCTAAGTCAATAGGTTTTTGTGCTTTTCTGATAATAATATTCCATTTGCCAACCCCAAAACCCAATAAAGTAATGATTGACAAATGGAAAAACCTGTGGTATTATAATAGAGCTTTGGGGGCGTAGCTCACTTGGGAGAGCGCTTGAATGGCATTCAAGAGGTAGTCGGTTCGATCCCGATCGTCTCCACCAAAAAACAGAGAACTGGACTTGGCAAAACGAGTGTCAAGTCCAGTTCTTTCTTTAAAAGAGTAACAAACACACAAAATATTTTTGGGGCAGGCCAATTGGCCTGCCCCTTTTCAATAGGTTACCCCTTTTTCCCGGAAGATTTAGTCCACATTCCCCACCCTGTTTCCCTTTACAGCTTCCTTTGGAAAAACGCCTTGGCTTCCTCCAAAGTCATCCCCTCCCGCCCCACAGGAGGAGAGATGACCATCACCTGGGCCCCCACTTCCTGGGCGGCCGACAGCTTTTCAGCAAACCCTCCAGGGCCGCCGGTGTTCTTAGTCACCAGAATGCTGCACCCAGTCTGACGCAGAAGAGCCGCGTTAAACTCTTGGGAAAAAGGCCCCTGCATGGCGATGATATGGGCGGGCAGATACCCCAAACGCAGGCATTCCTCCACTACCGCAGGCAAAGGCAGCACCCGCGGATACAGCCGCTGGGCAAAATCCTCCACCTGTGTAAAGATAGGGAGTTCCTTGCTCCCCGTGGTGAGAAGGGCCTTTCCCTCCATCTGATTTAAAAGCTGGGCTGCGGCTTGCGCATCTGGGACGGCAATGGCCCCCTCCATAGGCCGATCCAGCTGCCGGGAGAGGCGCAGGAGAGGGACCCCAACCGCCTCACAAGCCCGGCGGATGTTCTCCCCTGCCTGGGTGGCATAGGGGTGGGTGGCATCCACTACCCAGCGGTAGCCTCCCTGGCGGATAACCCCCTCCATCTCCCCCTGGTCCAGTCGGCCGGACAGGCAGGTAACCCGCTCCCCACGGGGCAGCAGGGAAGCCCCATATTCAGTGGCGGTGGAAACAGTCAGCCCCACTGGGAATCCCGTCAAAAACTCCGCCAGCTCCCGCCCCTCGGTGGCTCCGGCGAACAACAGCACCCGTTTCATTCAACTATTTCCTCCCTTGGCGTTTTTGGTTGTTCAACAGCCCGGTAGAGGTAGGATCTCCCCTGTTTTCCCAGGCGGTCCACCACCCCCAGTTGGTGGAGAAGAAGAAGCCCCCGCTGGGCTGAGGGGAGGCTGAGGGCCGCCCCCTTGGCAAACTCCTTCGAGGTGAACTCCTCCGGCAGCCCAGCTGGAAGGAGAGCCTCATAGCCCACTTTGGCCCCCACCGTGACCTCCCCCAAGAGGGAGACCGGCACCCGATCCATGCGGGTGGAACCCCGTTTCCGGTCATGGCTCCAACCGTTGAGATAGCGGATTTCCTCCATTTCCAGCAGGAGAATCCGAATGGAAAGATTGGGGTTCCCAAGCAAATCCCGGATGGCATAGAGCTCATAGAGGACATCAGCCGGCCCCTTTTTCTTAGGGGACCTGTGCCAAGGGGAGGTCTCCCCAGTCTCCGGGTCCATCCAGCAAAGGCGCTTTTGGGCAGCCACTGGATACACCACCGTCACCGGACCCAGGGCAAGAAACGCCTCCAGCTTGGCTTGGAGGCGGCCGAACTGCCGTGTTTGAATCTCGGTGATGCCCCAGCTGTCCTGGATGTCCGCCACCCACCGCCCCACTTTGATCTCGTGGAATGCAGGGTCCGGCTGGAGGTAGTATTTCAGCGCGGCGTGGAGCGTCCGCTCCCCCAAGGTGCCAATGCCTCCGGCGGACTCTTTCTGGGCCAGTTCCAGCGATTCCTGCAGTGTCACCGGCATTCCCCCTTTCCATTGAAAAAATCCCCGTGGTTCCGGGGATTCCTCCAATAAGCTAATGGAAAATGCTCATAGATTTGATGGGCCGCCCCTCCAAATCCCGAATGGTGAAGATGCCGTCCTCATAGATCATATAGCTGTTGACATCGTCCCCCTTGGGCAGCGAGATGGAGCCGGGGTTGATATAGAGGTAGTCCCCCATGTCCTCCAATGCCTGAAGGTGGGTGTGGCCGTGGAGAAGGATGTCCCCTTTTTTCATCGGAGGGAGCTTGTCCTTGTTGTAGATGTGGCCGTGGGTGACAATGCAGGTCCGCTTTTTCAGCATCAGCATCAAATAATCCGCCAAGATGGGGAACTGGAGCACCATCTGATCCACCTCTGCGTCGCAGTTGCCCCGCACGCAGAGGATTTCATCCTTCATCTCATTTAAAATGGCGATGACCCCTTTTGGATTGTAATCCCGGGGCAGGTCGTTGCGGGGGCCGTGGTACAAAAGGTCCCCCAACAAAATCAAACGGTCCGGCTGTTCTGCCTGCCAAATCTCCTGCATGAGGCGGCAGTAATAGAGGGAGCCGTGGATATCCGATACAAACATCAATTTCATAGTTTCACCTCCCCCTTATTGTAAAGGCGGCCTTGCTGAATGTCAACCTCGAGGGATTGACAACCCGCCCCCAATCTCGACGGGAACCTTGTCCCCATACTGGAAAAAATCCTTCTCTTTTTGGTTAGTTTGCTTAGGTTTCCCCTTCCCAGGCGGAAGTTGGGCGGTTTCTATTGAAAAACTGCCTAAAACTGGATATAATGGAGATAATGATTGCCCCTACACCGAATTATAAAAAGGAGTTGTTGTCATGCCACTGGTCACCACAACCGAAATGTTCAAAAAGGCTTACGATGGCGGGTATGCCATCGGCGCGTTCAACGTCAACAACATGGAGATTGTCCAAGGCATTACCGAAGCGGCTTCCGAGCTCAATTCCCCTGTGATTCTGCAGGTCTCCGCCGGCGCGCGGAAATACGCCAAACACGTCTATCTGATGAAACTGGTGGAGGCCGCTATCGCCGACACCGCCGGCATCCCCATTGCCCTGCACCTGGACCACGGCGGGGATTTTGAAATCTGCAAAGCTTGCATCGACGGCGGATTCTCCTCGGTCATGATCGACGGTTCCTCCAAGAGCTTTGAGGAAAACATCGCCCTGACCAAACAGGTGGTGGAATACGCCCACGCCCACGGTGTTGTGGTGGAAGGTGAGCTGGGCAAGTTAGCTGGCATCGAGGATGCGGTCAATGTCAAAGCGGAAGACGCCTCTTACACCAACCCTGCTGAAGTGGAAGAGTTTGTCACCCGCACCGGCGTGGATTCTCTGGCCATCGCCATCGGCACCAGCCACGGCGCTTACAAATTTAAACCCGGCCAGAAGCCCCAGCTGCGGTTTGACATCCTGGAAGAGGTCAGCCGCCGCCTGCCTGGCTTCCCCATTGTGCTCCACGGCGCTTCCTCCGTTCCCCAGGACCTGGTCAAGGTGATCAACGAGTGCGGCGGCGCAATGCCCAACGCCATCGGCATCCCCGAGGAGATGCTCCGTCAGGCGGCTGGTATGGCTGTCTGCAAAATCAACATTGATTCGGATATCCGGGTCGCCATGACTGCCGCTATCCGCAAGCACATGTTGGAGAACCCCAGCCACTTTGACCCCCGCCAATACCTGACCCCTGCCCGCGCCGCCGTCAAATCCATGGTCGCCCACAAAATCAGCGACGTCCTCGGCTCCGCCGGCAAAGCGTAATCGAATTATCCTTCCAGAAGGCAGAGGGCGTTCTCTGCCTTCTTCCTTTTCTTCACTTTTTTGGAAAAGAGGCCCATTCTATGCCATTTGATTACGACGCCCCCATCTACTATCCCCCCTATGAAAACCGTTCCATCCTCATTCCCGCCAGTTACGGCTGCCCCCACAACCAGTGCGCCTTCTGCAGCATGTACAAGGATACCCCATACCGGGAGGTCTCTTTGCTGGACATCAAGCAGTCCATCCGGGAGGTGTCGGAATACCGCCCCTGCTCCGAACGGGTCTTTCTGCTGGGAGGGCAGTCCTTCTGCCTGAAAGCGGACAAGCTCAAGGAGATCCTGCGGTATATCCGGGAAAGGCTCCCCCTCTGCGAGGCGGTATCCATGTACGCCTCCATCCGCAGCGTGGCGGATAAAACCGATGCAGACCTGGCGGAACTTAAAGCTTTGGGTCTGGGCAAACTCTACATCGGGGTGGAGAGCGGCTGCGATGAGATTTTAGAGGAGATGCACAAGGGGCACACAGGGGAGGAAGCTGCCCGCCAGCTGAAGCGGCTCAATCAAGCGGGCATCCCCTTCCACTCCATCATCATGTACGGCATCGGCGGGCGGGGCCGCGGCATCCAGAACGCCCTGGCCACTGCAAACGTGCTGAATCAGGTGGAATCGGTAGCCATTGTCCCCATGTGCCTGACCATTATGCCCTCCACCGAGCTGGAACGCCGGGTTCATTCCGGGGAATTCGAAGAAGCCAACTTTGCAGAGCTCCTTTTAGAGCTGCGCACTTTGCTGGAAAACCTGGATTTAAACACTCCAACCCCATTTGCCACCGATCACGCCACCAATCGTTTTCTTGTGGCGGGCACCCTCCCTCAAGATAAAGAAAAGATGGTTTCTCAGTTGGATCAGATGTTAAAACGGTTTGGTATGGAATTACACTGATTTTTGCGGCACTTTCCCTTTTATCTTCTTTTTTGTCATCTTTTCAATTTGGGATATTTACTTTTTAACATTCTTATGTATAATAGAATTATAATGATAAAGGAGTGTAGCGCCATGGAAGAAACCAAAAAGAGAACCCGCAACGTTCGCACCAAAGAGGAGCGGGTTGCTGCGCTTGATGAGAAAATTGCCTATCACACCAAGTGTATTGCCACATTGAAGAAGAAAAAAGATGAATTGTTAAAGCCCAGCTCCAAAGAGACCTATAAAGAACTGATGAAAGCAATTAAAGCTTCTGGCAAAACTCCGGATGAGATCTTAAAGATGATCAAAGGCTAATTCTACACAACTTGCAGGGCCCCTTATGGGAAATCCCATAGAGGGCACAATATTGTTTTAAAAAGACGGCGCAGCGTTTGCTGTGTCGTTTTTTTGTTATATAGAAAACCGGCTATAGACTAAAAAGCTGCGCCAATTTCTTCCCGGCATTTAGAACTCCCCTAATCTAACATCCCCACCTGCAAAAACGCCGCACAACTGCTTTGGTTGTGCGGCGTTGGCAGCCGTTTTCTCTACAGCGGAAGTTTCCCTTAACAGATTGTTGCCATTCAGGAAGTGGGCAAACCCAAATTGCCAGCCTTTTGCCCGGATCTGGAATCAGGTCTACATCCCCAATTAGCCCTTACCCTGCAGCACCCCTTGATTTTCCTCCAAACGGACGACGACCATAGAGATAAACGCCGCATTGCTCGGCCGTATAATAACATTGTATTCAAAAAATTTGTTGTACCGGCTTTCCTGGCCTTCGCACAAACGGCGGTCCATCTGCCAGGATTTATCGATGATCGTGCGAATGTTCCGCTCTACACTCCATGGAGTGACGTGGTATTTCTTTGCCAGCTCAGGGTATACCACTTTGGTGATCTGGGTTAAGTACTCCGAGTGCTCCCGGCAAAGCTGTATAGCATCCTCTAGATAGGAATAACCTTTGTATTTTGGAAGCATCCGAAAGTAATTGAGGACTTCTTTGATTTCGTTCATCCGCACTCTCCCCTTTTTTCTAAAGAGATTATACGATGAACGAAACGAGAAATGTTCTTATTGACATTAATCGACGAATTGAAATTTCGACACCTATTCCGATATTTGTCTCATTTTTTATAAAATTCCTCAAAATTTAATCTGATTCAACTAATTTCTCCCCTTTTCCGGTTGGAAGGAGGGGGTTTCCCCCGAATCCGGCGCCTTTGGGAGGGGGTGCTGCCTTCCCTGGACATCCATTTCGTAGTTGTCCCAATAGATCATTTCTGACACCGGCAGGATGGTATACCCCTCCCCTTTCAGGTATTCTATGACTCGCGGCAAGGCTTCTGCCGTATGCTTTGCCCCCGAGTGGAAGAGGGTAATCGACCCCGGCCCCGCCTTTTTCTCCACCTTGTTGCAGATTTCGTCGGCGGTGTATCCCTTCCAGTCAATGGAATCGCAGTCCCATTGAATCACCTCATAACCAAGGCCCCGGGCGGTCTCCACCAACAAGTCGTTGTAGGCGCCAGAAGGGGCTCGGAACAGCTTGGGCCGGGTCCCGGTGATCTTCTCCACCTTATCCGATGCATTCTCAATCTCTTCCACAATTCCCGCCCGGTCCAGTTTGGTCATATCCTTATGCCGGTCAGAGTGGTTGCCAATCTCGTGGCCCGCATCCCCAATGGCTTTGACCGATTCGGGGTATTTGTCACACCACTGCCCCACCACAAAAAAAGTGGCCTTTACACCAGCCTTATCCAGAATATCCAGCAGCTGAGGGATGTCGGCGTTGTCCCAAGCACAGTTGATCCCCAGAGAGATGGTCTTTCCCTCCCGCTCCACCGAGTAGATAGGCAGCTGCCGTTTGGATGCGGCCGTTGCCTGTACGCCCCGGAAAAAGTTTCCTCCTAAAAACAGCACCGCCAATATCACCCCAATCAAGGCGAGCATCCGGGCACTTTCCCGGCGGCCGATCACCCAAATCCGCATAGAACCTCCCCCTTTCCCTTTGAAAAAACAATATGCCTTGGGGGATTCTTTCATGAATGATCTCGAAGAATTTTAGATAATTCGACCGATATCGCAGTGGAAAACTAGGATTCTCTTCTCATATTTCCGAAAAATTTAGAAACCAAGGCCGTGGAATTGACAAACCTGCTTTTATATGCTATTATTTTACCATATTAGCAGACTAAAGTATCTGTGAGAAAGAGAGGTACCATTATGAACGCGCTGACACTGGCAAAAGAAATTGCAGATGAGATCACCGGCTGGCGCAGAGACCTGCACCGCATCCCGGAGATCGGCCTGAACCTCCCCAAAACTGCGGCATACGTCACCGCCCGTTTGGACGAGATGGGCATTTCCTACCAGCTGTTTGAGCGACATTCCGGCATCGTGGTCCTCTTAGGCAAACCCACCGGCAAAACCATCGCCCTGCGGGCCGACATGGACGCATTGCCCATAAAGGAACTTGTGGAGAGCGATTTCAAATCGGAAAATGAATATATGCACGCTTGTGGCCATGATGCCCACACTGCCATGTTGCTGGGCGTAGCCAAAATTCTCAAAGCCCATGAGGACGAGCTGAACGGCCAGGTTAAACTGCTGTTCCAGCCTGCAGAAGAGGGCCCCGGCGGCGCCGCCCCCATGATTGAAGACGGCGTGCTGGAAAACCCCAAGGTGGACGCCATCCTGGCCCTCCACTGCGACCGCACCCCGGGTATGGGCTATCAGAACGGGGATATGTTAGTCAAATACGGCAATATCACCGCGGCGGATGATCAGATTGACATCCGCATCTTCGGAAAAGGCGGCCATGGAGCCCAGCCCCACCTCTGTGTCGACCCCGTGGCGGTGGCAGCCTTGGTGATCAACAACCTGCAATACATCATCAGCCGGGAGGTCAAGCCCGGAAAGGCGGCGGTCATCACACTGGCCACCGTGCAGGCCGGCCGGGGGGCCGAGAACATCATCCCCGACGAGGTGTACATCCGCGGCACCGTCCGCAACAGCGACATGGAGACCCGGGCGTTTGTCTTCCAGCGGATCGACGAGATCCTCAAAGGCACCTGCATGGCTATGCGCGCTGATTATGAACTGAAATTTGACTACGGCTATCCCCCGGTGTTCAATGAGCAGTCCATGACCGACGGCATGATCGCCACCGCAAAGAACCTGCTTGGCGATGACAAGGTGAAGCTGTATACCGAACAGGCCATGGGTGGTGAGGACGCTGGCTTCTTCTACCAGAAGGTGCCCGGCTGCTTCTTCCGGCTATACAACCCCGCCCCCTTTGTGGATGGGGAAATCTACCCCGGCCACAACGCCCGTTTTGTCCTTGACGATTCGATTTTATACGAGGGCACCGCGCTGCTCGCCCAGGGAGCGGTTGATTTCTTAAACCGGTAACTCCCCCGCGGTCCCCTTCCCAATGATAGAAGGAGAATATGACCATGAAAACTATATGGAAACGCTTTGCGGCCGGCTTTTTGGCTGCTACCCTGGCACTCTCCCTCACCGCTTGCGGCGGAGGCTCTTCCTCCAGTTCTGGAGAATCCAGTGAAGGGGAGGACACCTCCCTCTCCGATATTCAGAAGAGGGGAAAACTGATCGTCGGCATGAACGCCGAATTCGCCCCCTATGAGTTCCACATCATGGAAAACGGTGAGGATAAGCTGGTGGGCATGGACATCGAAATCGCCCAAGCCATCGCCGACGACATGGGGGTGGAGCTGGAAATCAAAGAGCTGGCTTTCGACGCGCTGATCACCGCCCTCAACGCCGGGCAGGTGGACATTCTGATCTCCGGCCTGTCCGCCACTGAAAAGCGGCGGGAGCAGATCGACTTTTCCGAACCCTACTACAAGAGCAAAACTGTGGCGATGATCAACAAGAAAAACGTCGGCCAATACAAGACCCTAGATGACCTGAAGGACAAAAAATTGGGGGTCCAGCTCTCCAGCCTACAGCAGCAGGCGGTCAACAACGCCTTCCCTGATAAACCCGACGACGAATACATGCTCATCGAGAGCATGAACACCTTGATGCTGGCCCTCAAGGCCGATCAGATCGATGCGCTGGTCACCGCTGACATCGTCTGCAAACAGGCCATGGCGGCCAACCCGGAATTCACCGTCGCCGAAGGCTCTGAGTTTGACCTTGATTTCCTCAACTCCCCCGGTGCAGCGGTGGGCATCCGCAAAGGCTCTGATGCTCTGAAAGCCCAACTGGATTCCACCATCATCCGCCTGAAAGACGAGGGCAAGATCGACGAATTTATGAACCGCGCCTGCGAAATTGCAGCCAACAATGTCAGCGCGGAAGAAGCATAACAAAATACCCCTTTTGCAGGATAATCCACTTAGGCGGGTTATCCTGCACCCTTTCTTGGGCAGAGTGCTGCCCTGAAATCTCGCAGGAGGGCTACATTCCATGAAACTCAACTTTAGCTTTGTGGCAGATTATCTGCCCAAGTTTATCAGCGGCTTAAAGCTGACTATCGTCCTCTCTGTCTGGGCGGTGATCGGCGCAACGCTCATCGGCATCCTGGTTTACTGGATGCGCACATCCCGTTTTTCCATCTTAAAGGTGCGTCCCCTTTGGGTGGTCTCTACAATCTTCATCGAAGTGATGCGCGGCACCCCGGTGCTGCTGCAAATCCTCATCGCCTTCTCTGGCTTTAAAATGATGTTTGGGTGGGATCTATCCGCCGCCAACGCTGTGGTTCTGGCCATCACCCTTAACTCCAGCGTCTATGTCTCCGAGATCATCCGCGCTGGTATCCAGGCAGTGGACCCTGGACAAGAGGAAGCTGCCCACTGCCTGGGTATGACCCGGATGCAGAGCATGCGGCTGGTCATCATGCCCCAAGCCATCAAAAACATCCTGCCCGCCTTGGGCAATGAGTTTGTATCCATCATCAAAGGTTCCTCCATGGCCTATGTGCTGGGTGTGGGTGAACTAACCTACTCCGCCAAAGTAGTGCAAGGTGCCACCTACCTCTCCCTGGAGCCGCTGATGGTGTCCGCCCTCTTCTATCTGGTGCTCACCTTCACCTTGGGGCGGATGGTCAGCTTTGCAGAACGGAGGATGAAGACCTGTGATTAAAGTCGCCAACTTAAACAAGAGCTTTGCCAAAAACCATGTGCTCCGGGACATCTCCACCCAAGTGGCCAAAGGGGAAGTAGTGGTGGTCATCGGGCCTTCCGGCTCGGGGAAATCCACCTTCCTGCGCTGCCTCAACCTGCTGGAAACCCCGGACAGCGGCTCCATCCTCTTTGACGGGCAGGAGATCACCGCCCCCAAGACCGATGTCAACGCCATCCGTACCCGGATGGGTATGGTGTTCCAGCAGTTCAACCTCTTTCCCCACATGACGGTGCGGGAAAACATCATCGTATCCCCCATCCATGTCAAGAAGATGTCCAAAACCGACGCCCGGCGCAAGGCCGACGAGCTGCTGCAGATGGTTGGGCTCTCCGACAAGGCGGACGCCTATCCCTCTTCCCTATCCGGCGGACAGAAACAGCGGATCGCCATCGCCCGCGCCTTGGCTATGGAGCCGGAGGTGATGCTCTTCGACGAACCCACCAGCGCCCTTGACCCGGAGATGGTGTGCGAGGTGCTGGCGGTGATGCAGGATCTTGCCAAAAACGGTATGACCATGGTGGTGGTCACCCATGAGATGGGCTTTGCCCGGGAGGTTGGTGACCGCATCCTATTTATGGATGAAGGCCGGATCCTAGAAGAGGGCACCCCCGAAGCTGTATTCAACAACCCCCAGAACCCCCGCACCATCGACTTTCTCTCCAAGGTGCTGTAAGCGACACTGTTGTGCAGACTTTTAACAGGGCTTCCCACCGGTTGGGGGCCTTGTTTTTCTATACGCTATTCGCACCGCTCCCCTATTCTCACCCCTTTCCCGTTGTGGTATAATCAAAATAACAGTGCTATTCCACAATAAAAAGGAGGATGCAGCGTGAGTATGACCATTCAAAATGTCCGACATCCCGACTGCTCCTGTGCCGACCTCTTCTTAGAGGATGGACGGATCCAGCAGGTAGGCCCAGCGGGTTCCCTAGCTGCCGGCACCGAGTCCTCTATCGATGGGGACGGGTATCTTCTCCTTCCCCCCCTCTGTGACTGCCATGCCCATCTGGACAAAACCACCCTGGGCCTTGACTGGATCAAAAACGAGGTTAAGCCCGGCCTTGTCAACCTCATCGCCAATGAGAGGGAACACCGGATCGCCTGGGGGCTGGACCCCTACCGCCAGGCAGTGCGCCACATCCGCAGCTCTCTCGGGTACGGGGTGCTGGCAATGCGCAGCCACATCGACGTGGATACCCAACACGGCCTCTCCCTCCTAGAGGGGGCCCTAGCCGCCCGGGAAGAGTACAAGGATCTGTTCCACCTCCAGCTGGTGGCTTTTCCCCAGAGTGGGCTTGTGAGCCGCCCCGGCACCTATGAGCTGATGGACCAAGCTCTTGCGATGGGAGCCGACTTGGTGGGCGGCGTGGATCCCTCCGCCTTGGACCGGGACTCCAAAGGCTGCCTGGATGCCATCTTTGCACTGGCCCAGAAGCACGGCAAGCCAGTGGACATCCATCTTCACGAACCCGCAGAGCTAGGCGCCTATGATATGGAGGAAATCATTCAGCGGACCGAGGCTTTGGGCATGCAGGGCAAGGTAGCTATCAGCCACGCCTTCTGTCTGGGCGCCCCCATCCCCGGCCTGGTTCCCCCTCTGCTGGAAAAGCTGGCCCGGGCAGATATCACCATCATCACCTGCGGCCAGCCTCAATTGGCCACCTTCCCCCACATCCAGGAATTGGCCGCCGCCGGGGTAAAAACCGCCTGCGGAAACGACAATATCCAGGACCTGTGGAGCCACTTCGGCACCCCAGACATGCTCCAGAGGGCTTCCCTCATCGCCATGAAAAACCTCTGCCGCAACGACAGCGAGCTGGATTTGGTCCTGGACCTCTGCACCCGGTCTGGAGCCCAGCTTCTGGGACTGGAATCCTGGGAGCCCTTGCCAGGCGGCCCCGCGGATTTCCTGCTGGTCAAGGGTTCTTGCCCCGCCCAGTGCGTAGCCCAACCCCCAGTGGAGCGGATGGTATTCCGACGCGGCTGCCTCATTGCCAAGGACTGCCGCCTGTTGGATTGTTAAAATCCACTGCGGCGTCCTTCCCCTCGCAAAAACAGGGAGGCCCCAAGTTTTTTGGGGCCTCCCTGTGGTATTTTACTTTACGCTTATAACCGGACGCACTCCTCCTGGGCGGAGAGCTCCGCCTCCTCTTCCCCGATTAGCTGGGCGCAGTGGGAAAGCACTGTATCCGCCAGGGAATCCACATCATTCAAGCGGGATACCGCCTGCTGGGTCAACTCCCCCAAGGCAGTGCGCAGCCCGCCCAGCTCCTTTTGGAACCGCAGGATCTCCTCTTCCATCCCCTTGGCGGATCTGGCGGTTTCTTCCCGCAGGGCATCCGCTTCGGCTTTTGCCTCCGCGATGATGGATTGGGCTGTACTGCGGGCATCCACCAGCACGGCGCCGACTTGGGCGGCGGCTTCGTCAAACTTTTTGCTCTTCCGGTCCAAGGTCTCCACCTGGAACTGAAGCTGGCGGCATTTTTCCGCCTGGGCGCGGATCTCTTGGTCCTTTTCTTTGACCACTGTCTTTTGGATGTTGGTCTCCCTTTCCTGGTTGGCCAGCTTTTGCTCCAGTTCCTCCAGCTTCTTCTGCGCCTCCTGAAGCTGCCCAGTCAGGGAATTGACCAGTGACTGGGATTCCGATGCCCGGTGGGACGCCTCCTGCTTTTCGGCGAATAAGCTGTTGATTCTCTCTTCCTTCTGTGCAAGTTCAGCGTGGTGTTTGGCGGTCAGCTCGTCAATGTAGGCGAGAACTGCCTTCTTTTCAAAGCCGCCCAAGGCGGTTGTTTTAAACAAAATTTGTTCTTCCATGCGTTTTTACTCCCTATTGGTCGCAGGCTGGATGATTCCAGCCCGGTTTTTTTCCTCATTGTCCCATTATAACAAGGAATTCGCCAAAATACAAATGCTGTTTTTTTGCATATATTTCCAGGACTTTTCCCCAAATTTACCCGATCTCCATTGATTTTCCCACCCTGCTTGGTATAATAAAGAAGATTTCATCGGCAGCATAGGAGGATTTTTTATGAGCCGCGACAAACTGGTCATCTTTGATTTGGATGGGACTCTCAACCGCACTGACCTCTATTCGGTGGCGGCCCAACAGAAGGCCCTAGAGGAATTCGGGGTCACCGGCATCCCGGAGGCGGATCTTAAGGGATGCCTCGGCGGGCGGCCCATCGACTACGCCAAACGCTTCCTGCCCCATCTTACCCATGAGGATCATCTGCGCTACCTGGAGCGGGAGCTGTATTGGGAAAAGGTGATTATGGAAAAAAGCTGCGGCAGCTTTGAGGGCATCCCGGAATTACTGGACCGGCTGCACCAAGCTGGGTACCGCACTGCTGTCTGCTCCAACTCCGCCCGGGACTACATTGTGCCGGTGCTGACCGCCCTGCATCTGCTGGACAAAATCGACGCCATCCAGCCCCTTCTCCCCGGCCTGACCAAGGTGGACACCCTGGGCCTTTTGCTCCAGCGGGAGGAGCCGGAGGCGGCGGTGATGGTGGGCGACCGGATCTTCGACATGGAGGCGGCCCGGGGCAATTCCATCCCCTTCATCGGCTGCCTGTATGGCTACTGCCCGGCGGAGATGGCCGGTTCCGACCGGACTGTGGACTGTGCCGCCGCCATCTTTGACGCAGTCCAGGATTTGATTGGAGAGCCGGTGAAAGCGGCATGGTAAACATCCGAATTATTCCCGCCACTATGCGCTACGCCAAGGCCTACTGCGCCGCTGTGGACATTGTCGCCCGGGAACGGCGGTATCTTTCCCGCACCACCGGCTTCTCCCTGGCCTCCACCAAGGCGTTTTTCCGCTCCGCTTTTGACGACAACTGCCCTATTCTAGTGGCAGTAGACGACCAGGATCGGCTGGTGGGCTGGTGTGACATCATCGCCCTGCCAGGGGACTGCTGTTGCCACGTGGGACGGCTGGGGATCGGCCTGCTGCCCGCCTACCGGAATCACGGACTCGGGGGCCGCCTTCTAAAGGCTGCCCTCAACCAGGCCCAGGGCCGGTTTGAACAGGTGGAGCTGGAAGTGCTGTCTGGCAACGGCCGGGCGATTCGGCTGTATGAACGTTTCGGCTTTGAGCAGGAAGGGGTCCGCCGCCGGGCCTTTTTTGTAGATGGCCAGTACCAGGACATCCTCCTGATGAACAAATTTCTCCAATAGCAAACCCCTTCCACCTAGGTTTTGGTGGAAGGGGTCTTTCTCTGTTCTTTCTTATGGTATCCTCCTGCGGCGGGGGTACGGCCGCCTGTTTGGATTCATGGGCGAAGGAGCTTTGCCCGCAGGGCTTCGATCTCCTCCCCGGTGAGGCCGATACCCCGCAGGTACTCCTCCACCGTGCCGAAGGTCTTCTGGAAGCGGTCCAAGAAAGCCTCCATGTATTCCAGGTTGGAACGGCCGATGAAGGCGGGGAGATCGGGGTGATCCCCCCGCATGGCTTCTATCAGCGGCTGGATATAGGTGTAGGATACCTGATAATCCGCCACAATATCCGCCTTCGCCACTCCCGCCAAGGAGAGGAGCAGAGCCGCGGTGACGCCGGTGCGGTCCTTTCCCGCCGTGCAGTGGAAGAGGCCCCCCCAGGGGCGGCGGCAATGGTTTTCATCACCTGTTTCATCCGTTCCCCCGGCTCCACCATGTCAAAGTAGAATACTGCCACATCGTCCTCCGTATCCGGCAGGCCGCCTCCTGCCAGTGGGAGGGAATGGTAGTAAAACCCTTCTCTCCCCGCAAAAGCGCAGGGTTTGCGGGCAATCTCCTCTGCGCTGCGCAGGTCGATGACGGTGGTAACCCGCCACTGCCGGAACTGTTCCAACTCCCCTTCCTTTAAATCCACAGGGCAGTCACTGCGCAGGTAGCGCAAGGAATCTGTCGCTTCGCGCCGGCACAAATTTGGAAGGAAAGCGCAGGCTTTATCACGCGAAGCCAACCCCTGATAAGAAATTCCCAGCTCTCCTGGACAGCAGCCCAATGGGAGCGCCACTGCCCTAAGAAGAGGATCAGACGGGCGCTCCTCCCCATCCCCATTTGAAAAAACAGCACAGCCCAAGTTGGCTGTGCTGTTTTTGATTGGTTATATCCGCGGGGTTATTCCGCCGCTTTCTCTTCTCCAGCGGCTTCCGCTTTCGCCTGGGCGGCCAACTCTACTGGGCATTTGTACTCGTGGATGGCCCCGGTGGGGCACTGAGCTACACAAGTGCCACAGTTTGTGCATTTGGCTGGGTCAATCACCGCGTGGTTGTTCACAATGGTGATCGCCTGGGAGGGGCAAGCTTTCTCGCATTTACGGCAGGCGATGCAGCCGGTTTTGCAGGCTTTGCGGGTGGCGGCGCCCTTCTCCTGGCTGGAGCAGCGCACATAGACGTTGCTTGTCACCGGGATCAGGCTGATCAGCGCTTTGGGGCAGGTCTTGGCGCAGAGGCCGCAGCCTACGCAGAGGTTTTTATCCACTACAGCCACCCCGTCCACCAGGTCGATGGCCCCATAAGGGCAGACCTTGACGCAGTCGCCAAAACCGAGGCAGGCATTGGGGCAGGTGCCGCGGCCGCCGAACAAGGTGCTGCAGGCAGCGCAGGTGGCAGGGCCTTCATAATCCACCGCATACTGGGTATTGTTGCAGGTGCCGTTGCAGTGGACCACCGCATAATTGGGCACAGTCGCCTCAAAAGAGACGCCCATGATCTCGCTCAAAGCCTTGGCTGCACCAGCGCCGCCAGGCACACAAAGATTGGTAGCCAGATCTGGATTCTCCACCAGAGCCTGGGCATATTGGTCACAACCGGCATAGCCGCAAGCGCCGCAGTTGGCGCCTGGAAGCTCAGCGCGGATCTTTTCAAACCGCTCATCCACCTTGACTGCCATAAATTTAGCGGCGGCGGACAGGATGACGCCGGCCAAAATACCGATGCCTGTCACAATCAAAACAGGAACCATAAAATCATTCATAGTATCAGACTCCTATCTTCTAGTTTTGTTATTTAAACAGGCCTTCGACCAGGCCGCCGAATCCCATAAAGGATACCGATACGATAGAAGCCGCGATCAATGTGATGGGGATTCCTTTGAAGCACTCGGGGGTGTCGATGTCCTCCAGCCGCTGCCGCACGCCGCAGAACAGCACCATGGCCAGCAGGAAGCCCAGGCCAGCGCCCACCGCGTTCACCATCGACTCAGCAAAGTTCAACTCCTTGCTGATGTTGAGCATGGTGACGCCCAGCACGGCGCAGTTGGTGGTGATCAAAGGCAAATAGATACCCAGGGATTTATGCAGGGCGGGGACATACTTTTTCAGGATGATCTCCACCAGCTGTACCAGGGCCGCAATGACCAGGATGAACACCACCGTCTGGAGGTAATCCAGCCCATTGGGAACCAGCAGGTAAGTGTAGATGGGCCAGGTAACTGCAGTGGCCATGGCCATAACAAAGGTTACGGCCACGCTCATTCCCACGGCAGAATCCAGCTTTTTGGAAACGCCCAAGAAGGGGCAGATGCCCATAAACTTGGCCAGGATAAAGTTTTCGGTGAGGATGGCGCTAAACAGGATGATCATCATTTCTTTCATGGGTTAGCAGCCTCCTTTCGCAGCGCCGCAACTGGAAGCGTTGGGGCAATTGGCGCAGCCGAATTCCTTCTTCTTAATGGCTTTGCCCTTGGTCAGCTTGTTGATCAAAGCGATCATACAACCGAATACGAAGAAGCCACCGGGCGCCAGGGTGAAGATGCTCATGGGGGTGGAGAGAATGCCGGTCAGGTCCACCATAAAAGGGGTGCCGCTCATCCAGGTGCCGGCGCCGAGGATCTCACGCACCGAGCCGATCAAGGTCAGCGCCAAGGTGAAGCCAAGGCCCATGCCCAGGCCATCCAAGACCGAATCCACCGGGCCGTTTTTGCTGGCGAACATTTCCGCCCGGCCCAGAATGATGCAGTTGACGACGATCAGCGGCAGGAAGATACCAAGGGCTTTGTCCAGATCCTGGGCAAAGGCTTTTACCAGGAACTGAACCACGGTGACAAAGCCGGCGATTACTACAATGTAGCAAGGGATGCGGACCTTATCCGGGATAATCTTCTTCAAAAGGGAAATGGCCAGGTTGGAGCACATGAGCACCACAGTGGCAGCTACACCCATGCCCAGGCCGTTGATGGCCATGGAGGTGGTCGCCAGGGTGGGACAGGTGCCCAAAAGCAGCACCAATACTGGGTTCTCCTTAATGATGCCGTTGGTTAAAATCTTCAATCTCTTTCCCATGTTACTCTGCTCCTTTCTGCAGCTCGGGGGCCTGCTGCGCAGCAGGATGGGCGGCAACGGCTTTGTTGATCGCCTTTTTCAGCACGTCGCTGGAAGAAGTGGCACCGGAAATGCTGGCGACCTCGTCCGCGCTGGTCTTGCCGATGAATTGTTCCAGGTACTCCGGGCGGGCAACCTTCATGCCATAATCCGGGTTTTCATTGATATAGTCCAGGGCCACGCCGGTGATGGTGCCATCCTCCGCGAAACCGACTGCCGCCACGATATCATCGTGGAAACTGGGCTCACTGATGACAACGATGTGCTCTTTGCCATCCACGCGGTAAGCCTCTACCTCCATATCCAAAGGGATAAACTCCTGGGCGTCAGGGTAAATGGCCCGCAGAGTTTCTTCCTTGGCCGGTGCGCGCTGGGGAGCTGCTGCCCCCTCTCCGCCCACTTCGTTGTAGACGCGGTAAGCAGCTTTGGCCGCGTTCATAATGGCTGTGGAGGAGACGGTGGCACCGCCAACAGCATTGACCTCGCCCAGGGTATCCACCGTTTTGCCGGTGTACTGAACCATGTGTTTGGGGTCGCAAGCTTTGGTACCAAGGCCCGCAGTCTCGGAGTTTTCCAGCACTTTGGCCCCTGTGATGACACCGTTTGCATCCATGCCGAACATCACCTTGATGGTGCCGCCGTAACCTTTCCAGGCCGTGGTGATCACATAGCCCGAACCGTCGGTGGCGCGGTAGGCATCCAAGCCTCCTTCCGGCATATTGGCAACGGTGAGCTGTTCAAAGTCAGACGCGCCGGGCAGAACCTCCGCACGGGCTGCGTTGGCAGTCTCAATGGCCAGCCGGTCAATAATGGGCTGGGTGATGCTGTAGGTCTTGGCCAAGGCGAAGGAGATCACCAGGCAGATTACCGCCAGCACCAGGGTGGGCTTGATAAAATCTTGGAAGACGCTCATCTAGTACGCACCTCCAAACGCTTTGTTCCGGGTCAGGTTGTCAATGTGAGGGGTGATGATATTCATCAGCAAAATGGCGAAGGAGACGCCCTCCGGGTAGTTGGCAAAGAGGCGGATCAGAACGGTGATCACACCGCAGCCGATGCCGAAGATCAACTTGCCTTTATCGGTCACCGGGGAGGTGACATAGTCGGTAGCCATAAAGAAGGCGCCCAGGAACAGGCCGCCGCCCAGGATGTGGTAGATGGGGTTCTGTCCCAGCACCGCAGTCAGCACAAACACGGTGGCGATGAAGCTGGCCGGGATGATGGGGCTGATGATCTTTTTGGCGATGAGGTACAGGCCGCCGATCAACAGGGCGATGGAACAGGTCTCACCCAGGGAACCGCCGTGGAAGCCCAGCAGCATCTCGGTGAGGGAGGGCAGGGTCTCCCCTGCGTTTTTCATCACCGCCAAAGGGGTTGCGCCGCCCATGGCATCAAAAGCCGCTGTGCCAAAATTGGGGGAAACCCATTTGGTCATGGGCTGGGTAAAGGAGATCAGCAGCACCACACGGGCGGTGATGGCGGGGTTGGCAAAGTTCTGGCCGATGCCGCCAAACAGCTGCTTGACCACCACAATGGCCACAATGGAACCCACCGCAGCCATCCACAGGGGGAGGGAGGAAGGCAGGTTCATGGCCAGGATGACACCGGTGACCACCGCACTCAAATCTTTGGTGGTATTGGGTTTTTTGCAGACCATCTCAAACAGGTACTCCGCCGCGACGCAGGAGACCACGCAGGTAATTAAAATTAGAAGAGCCCGGACGCCGAAGATCAGGACTGAAGCCACCATGGCCGGGGCGAGGGCCAACACAACGTTGCCCATAATCGACTGGGTGGTGACCGAATCCTTTACATGCGGCGAGGGAGTTACAATCAGTTTATTGCTCAAAGTGTTCACCCCATATTATTTCTTTTGTGTCAGCATTTTTTTGGCCAGGCGGTTGGTCATCACCAGCCGGCGTTTGGCCGGGCAGGCAAAGGCGCAGCAACCGCACTCCATACAGAGATTGACCTTCAGCTCCCGCAGGGCATCCACATTGCCGGCCTTAAAGGCTTTCTCAATGGAGGCGGGCATCAGGTTGAACGGGCAGGCGTTCACACAGCGGCCGCAGCGGATGCAGGGGGTCTCCTCCGGCTCCCGGCTGTCCTTCTCATCAAAGGCCAAGATGGCGTTGTTGTTTTTCAACACCGGGTAATCCAGACGGTTGACGGCAATGCCCATCATGGGGCCGCCCATCAGCACCTTGCCGGGCTCGGTCTTGAAACCGCCGCAGAAGTCGATCAAATTTTGGATGGGTGTGCCGATGGGGACCAGCAAGTTCTTAGGCTCTGCGATGGCGCTGCCATCCACAGTGACCCGTTTGGTGGTCAGGGGCATACCGGTCTTTAAGTATTTGGACAGGAAGGCGACCGAAGCCACGTTCATCACGATGACCCCCACATCCGCGGGGAGTTTCCCCTCCGGCACAACACGGCCGGTGGTGTGGTAAATCAGCACCTTTTCAGCGCCCTGGGGGTATTTGGCCGGCAGGGAAGCCACTTCGATGGAAGCATCCCCTGCGGTCATCTCCTTGAGGAGGGCAATGGCTTTGGGCTTGTTGTCCTCCACCCCGATGATGACCTTTTTCAGGTCCAGGTATTTCTGCACCTGGCGGGCGCCGTTCAGAACATCCTCGGCATCCTCCATGATGGTGCGGTAATCGGAGGTGATGTAAGGTTCGCACTCAGCGGCGTTGATGCACAGGGTATCCACTTCACTGAGGTTTTTGGGGCTGAGTTTTACATAGGTCGGGAAACCGGCGCCGCCCAAGCCCACCAGGCCGGAGGCTTTCACCGCCTGGATGAACTCCTCAAAGCTGTTGACGGACGGCGGCACAACCGATTCGTCCACCTCCTGGAGTTTGTCGGTCTCGATGGTGACCGCCTTGGTCTTCTGGCCGTTAGACATCAAAATTTCGTCCACTGCCACCACCTTGCCGGACACGCTGGAATGAATCGGGGCGCTGATGAAGGCATCGCTGGTCCCGATGACCTGGCCAACCTTGACCAAATCGGTGATTTTCACCGTCGGGTCACAGGGCTTGCCGATGTGCTGTGACATGGAGATCACAACTCTGTCCGGAATGGGCAGAATCTCAGTGGAGCAGTCTTCGGTATTTTTGAAGTGCTTCACTTTGACGCCATGCAAAGATTTTAACTTTGACACAATCTGTATCCTCCCGTGCTATGTATTTTTTGTTTGACAAACATGGAGTGTATTCATATAAGGTGTCAGTACCCGGAGCAGGGTGCCGGTCAAGGCTCCCATACAGATTCCGGAGAACACCATTATAGGCAGGTAAGCAAGGGCAAACTGGGAGCGCAGGATGAAACTTGCCATCCCCAATTGGCCCAAATTGTGGAATACTGCGCCAGCTACGCTGATCAAAAAAGCGCTGGGCGCAAAGCGCTTGAGGGCGCAAAGTGCCGCCATAATCCCCAGGGAACAGAGGCCCCCAGCCAAGCTCATGGCCATGGCCACCCCGCCCCGGGTCAACAGCACAAACAAAGATTTGAGCACTGCCAGGGTGAGGGCTTCCTTGCCGCCCAGGCAGAAAAGGCAATACATGGTGACGATGTTGGAAAGCCCTAGCTTTACCCCAGGGGGCAGAGCCGGCAGAACGGGCAACAGCCCTTCCACATAGCTCAAGGCCATAGCAAGGGCAAACAGCAGGCCCATCAGGGCAATTTTTATGGTGGGGATTCTGCCACCCGGCTGCGGTTTTGGCATGGGCACAGATCCTTTCCCTACCCTTCCAGATGGAAGGTATACTCGGTCTTTTGCTCATTGGGGGTAAACTTCGGCACCAGCGCTGGAGAAAGGTAGACGTTTTTCTCCTCATCCACCGCAATCAGAGAAAACTCCTCCTCATCCAGGTATTGGAGAGCCACCTCTTTTCCATAGATAAAAAAGGTAGTGGAGAGGTAGTCTGCCAGGCCCCCATCCGCGGAGATAACCGTCAGGGAGATGAGGTCGGTCTTGGCGGGATAGCCGGTGCGGGGGTCGATCACATGGTGGTATCGGACGCCATCCTGCTCAAAAAAACGCTCATAGTCCCCTGTGGTGGCCATGGTGAGGCCAGGGATGCTCAAGGTTCCTAGGTATTCCCCACCATCCCCCCTAGGGTCCCGCAGGCCAAAGACAAATTCCTTCCCATCGGGTTTTTGGCCGATAGCCAGAATGTTTCCCCCCAGGGAGACAAAGCCGGAATCCACCCCATCTTCTTGGGCAATACCCCGGATTTGATCCAGAAGCATCCCTTTGGCAACCCCGCCCAGGTCCACCGCCATCCCTTCCCGGGCCAACATAGCTGAATGGGTGGCTTCGTCTAGGAGGATGCCCTCTGCCCCCACCAGAGAGAGGGCGCTTTGCAGTTCCTCCTCCCCCGGGACTTTAGGGTCTTCCCCGGTGATGCCCCACAGGGTGGTGACCGGCGCGATGGTTACGTCAAACACCCCACCGGAGGCAATGGACCATTCCTTGGCCTGTTTGAGAATTTGGAAGGTGTCCTCTGAAAGGGGGACGTATTCCTTGCCCGCCGCTTGGTTGAGGCGGTCGATCTCGCTTCCCTGGCGGTAAAGGGACAATTTTGATTCCATGGCGCCCAGCTTTTTGGCGATGTCCAGGTAGGCAGTTTTCCCCGCTTCCCCATACCAGGTCTGTTCAATCACCGTATCAAAGGCGAAGGTCATCCCCGATTTCACAGGGATTTCCTGCCTAGGCTGCGGGGTACAGGCGCCCAGAAAACAAACAAATGCCAGCAGCAGTGCAGCGGCTTTTTTCTTTGGTTGCATCGGCGTTCCCCCTCTCATTTTGTACAGGATAAGTATACTGTTTTTCGTCAAAAAACACAACATTTCCCGAAGAAAAAGGGGATGGAAAATGCTTCTGTAGCGCAGTGGGATCTCCAGCAAAATTCGCCATAAACCCCAATACACCAACATCTAAGTTTAAAGATTATTCATGCAAATGTCAATAAAATATTCATATTCTTAGTCGAAGTATCTACCAATTCAACTCTTTTGCCAAAATACAAAAGGGGTTTTTGGATAAATAGATAAGTACTCCTGCCCCTCAATGACAAAAAAATGGCGAAAGAAAGGCCAGGCCCTTCTTTCGCCATTTGGGGAAAATTCGTTATTCTGCGTCGTGATCGTGGCCACAGCAGCCGCAATCGCAGCCCTCGTCCTCGCACTCCTCTTCCAGATCAAATTCCAGAAGCTCACCGCAGTTGGGGCATTCAATCTCACCCTGCTCCAGAGTTTCTTCATCAATGCAGATGGTGTCGCCGCAGGCGGGGCACTGCACCTCGTACAGGTCGCCGTCAAAATCCTCGTCGCTGCACCCATCGCAGTCGCACTCGTCCTCGTCGCCGTAGAACTCCTCTTCCAGAGCTTCCAGGTCCTCGTCAATCAGATCAACCTGATCGCAAACCTCAGCGAGACCATCCTCCAGATCGGCTACAGAAAATGCAACGTCATCCAGAACGTCAATGATTGCTTTGATAATCTTGCCCTCTTTGGTGGTGTCATCAATGCTCAAACCCTCGGCCAGGCCCTTCAGATAAGATACTTTTTCCGTGATAGTCATTTGTTCTTCCTCCTTTGCGATAATAGGATTGGTCTAATTAGCATTGATATTCCAAAATTTACTTTGGGATACCCATGTGTTGATAGAAATTGAAGTGAACACCTGGGTGTTCACTTCAATCCACATGCTTGTTATGCGCGTTCCATGTACTCGCCGGTGCGGGTGTCGATGCGGATGCGGTCGCCCTCTTCGATAAACAGGGGGACTTTGATCTCCGCGCCGGTCTCCACAGTGGCGGGCTTGGTGGCGTTGGTGGCGGTGTCGCCTTTGAAGCCGGGATCGGTCTTGGTGACCTCCAGCTCTACAAAGAAGGGGGGCTCCACGCCGAAGACCACACCTTTGTAAGAAAGAACCTTGACATCGGTGTTCTCTTTGACGAACTTGAAGTTGTCACCCAGCTTGTCGGCGTTGATAGGGATATTCTCATAGGTCTCGTTGTCCATAAAGTAGTACAGGTCGCCGTCCTGGTACAGGTACTGCATATCCTTGCGCTCAATGAATGCAGTGGGGAATTTATCGGTGGGGTTAAAAGTTTTTTCAACCACCGAACCGGAAATTACATTGCGGATTTTGGTGCGCACAAAGGCGGCGCCTTTACCGGGTTTTACATGCTGAAACTCGATAATCTGAAAAACGTTGCCGTCCATATCGAAAGTAACGCCGTTTCGAAACTCACCTGCAGAAATCATGTATGAAACCTCCAAAAATTAACTTTTCCTGTAAGATGTTTAACGTACTAATTCTATCCTATCTCGGTTCGTTTTGCAAGCAAAAAGCGAAATATTTTTGCTGTTTTTCCCCTAAAATGGGGCTTTTGCATGCAAATTTGCCTGCTTAACCAACGATTAGGACTGTTTGGCCGCCTTTTCCCGGTAAACGGCGAACATTTGGGCAGCATCCTCCGCCTGGGTGCCGGCGGATTCGCAGATGATGGTGGGGGCGCAGTTTTTCTGCACCAAGAGCTCTGCCACCGGGTCAAAATCCGGGCCGTAGACGGTGTCCGCAAAAGTGAGGTGCATCTTTTCCCCTCCGTTTTCGGTATACGCGATCTTAGAGAAGTGGGAGTGGAACTCCCGCAGGCGGCTGACTCCCAACCGGTCCTCAATGTGGTCAAAGACGCGCTTGTAATCGGAAAATTCCTTGAGCCCCCCGAAGGTCCGGGCGTTGAGGTGGCCAAAGTCAATGCAGGGGAGCATCCGCTCGTCGATGCGGCAGAGTTCCACCACCTCCTCCAAAGTGCCCAGCTGGTTGACCTTGCCCATAGTCTCCGGGCAGAGCCGGATATGGGAAAGGCCGTTTTCATCCAGGGCGCGCAGGGCCTTTCGCAGTGTGTCCCCCGCTAACTCCAGCGCCTGCTGCCGGGAGATTTTGGCACAGGACCCGGAGTGCACCACCACCCGCGTGGCCCCCATGGCGCTGGCCGCTTTGGCCGATTGGAGGATGTAATCCACGCTGCCTTCCCGCTTCTCCTCCTCCAAACTGGAGAGGGAGATGTAATAGGGCGCATGCAGCGAAAGGGCGATGCCCCGGCGGGCTGCCTCCTCCCCCAGCTCCCGGGCGGCTTCCTCGCTGATGCGCACCCCCCGGCCACACTGGTACTCATAGGCGTTGAGCCCCATTTTTTCCACATATTCCGGCACCTGGATGGTCTTTTTATACCCCATAGCCTTAAAGCTGTCGGAATTGCCCGCAGGCCCAAAACGAATCATCTTGTCTTCCTCCTTTGATAGCGGCGGAGCACCCCTTTTTCTAAAAACCGTTTGCATTTGAAAAAGGGCTTGTCCTCCAGCTCGATGGGCTGAACGAGGATGGTCTTTGCCCCAAACAGGTTCCCCCCCAGGATATCGGTAAAGATTTGATCCCCCACCACAGCGATCTCCCGCGGGGAGACCCCCATAGACTGGGCCGCACGGCTCATCCCACTGGATAAGGGCTTCCTGCCGTCCTCTACAAAGGGGAGGCCCAGCAATTGGGCAAAGGGCTTGACCCGTTCATAGTGGTTGTTGGATACGATCATCATAGGGATTCCCGCCTGCCGCATCTTCGCCAGCCACTCCCGCACCCCTTGGGAGGGGACGGGGTTGTCATGGGTGGTCAAGGTGTTGTCCACATCTAAAATCAAGGCCCGGACCCCCAGACGGCCCAGCAGTTCTAGGGTGATATCGCAGACCCCTCTTACATCAATTGTCGGGTAAAAGATGGGCATATTGTCCTCCGCCATTTTTTGTTTGTCTAGTTGGATTGGGAGCTTCAAAAAGGCGCCGGCCCCTTCTCCCCTTTATCTTCCCCAAGAAATACAGAAATTTCTTCCCCAATAATCTCTTTGCGATTATTGTAGCACAAAACCCTTCCCATAGCCACCATCTTTCGGTTTTGACCCTCCGCAAATATCCGTCCCGCCATGAAGCCAGGCCGTCTTTAAACGGAGCCTTCTCCCTCATGCTGCTGTGGGAATCACACCGTCCTCTCACCGTGCACATCACATCGTCAATAGTTCCAAACCTGATTGCTTTCTCCCCCATCTACAAAAGCAATATACACAAGATTTCCAGCGTCGATTCTAAGGTTGTTCTATTGCAAACTATCCTTATAATGTGCGATAATGAAATTACAAAATCCGTTCACATCGACAGAAGGAGGTCTTTTCCGTGGAAAATGTAAAAATCCAAGATCTTTTCTCGTTCCATTTTCTGTCTTCCCTGACCCTGTCCCCCGACAAGACCCGCGCTGCTCTGGTTGTACAGAAAGCAAACGGCAAGGACAACGATTACGATGGGGATATCTACCTCTATGAGATCGCCAGCGGCGCTGTCCGCCGCCTCACCTCCCAGGGGGATGGCAAGTCCTACACTTGGCTGGATGACACCACCCTGATCTTCCCCTCGGCCAAGCGGAATAAAGCTCTGACGGAAGCCTCCAAAAAAGGCGAGCCCTGGACGGTCTACTATTCCATCGACGTCACCGGCGGCGAAGCAGTCGAGTTTATGCGGGTCCCCCTCTCGGTGACCGCAGTCAAACCCTTGGGCGGCGACCTGTTTGCCCTTACCGCCAAATACAACAAATATGCCCCCGATCTCCACAGCCTTCACGGCGAAGAAAAAGAAAAGGCCATCGCCGATCTGAAAGCGGAGAAAGATTATGAGGTCCTAGATGAGCTCCCCTACTGGAGCAACGGCGCAGGATTTGTCAACAAAGACCGCAACCGCCTCTACCTTTTTGACAAGTCCAGCGGGAAGCTGACCTCTCTCACTGCGGAGAATGAGACAGTGGGCCTCCTCAAAACCAAAGATGGCAAACTCCTCTACATTTCCACCAGCTACGACGATATCTTGGGCCAGGCCAGCGGCCTTTACCTGTATGACATCGCCTCCGGCGAAAAGAAAACCCTCGTCTGCCAGGATGAGGATTTGAAACTGGGCTATGCCGACTTCCTGCGGGATAAGATCATCGTGGCGGCCACCGACCGCAAAGCCCATGGCATGAACACCGCCTACAACTTCTATGTGGTTGGCGAAAAGGGCTTGGAACTGATTGCGGAGAACGATTACAGCATCGCCAGCACCTTGGGCTCCGACGTGAAGCTGGGCAAATACGGCGGTTACCACACCAGTGGCGACAGCCTCTTCTTCATCACCACCCGGGGCCATGCCAACCACATTGGCAAAGTGACTTTGGGTTGTGACAAGGTGGAGCTCATCGGCGAACCCATCGGCTCCATCGATGATTTTGACCTGGGCGATGACTGCTTCTACTTTATCGGCCAGCGGGGCATGCGCCTCCCCGAGCTGTACAGCTTGTGCGGCAAAGAGGAAAAGCGGCTGACCTCCTTCAATGAGGAGTACTTCACAACCCACGCCATCGCCACCCCTGAGCCCTGCTTCTTTGAGAACGACGGCATCACCCTGGAGGGCTGGGTCATCCCTCCCTACGGTTATGACCCCAGTAAGAAGTACCCGGCGGTTATCGACATCCACGGCGGTCCCAAGACTGCCTTTGGCACCGTCTTCTTCCATGAGATGCAGGCTTGGGCCGGCATGGGATACTTTGTCTTCTTTATGAATCCCCGGGGAAGCGACGGCCGGGGCGACGCCTTCGCTGAACTGCGAGGCGCCTATGGCACCTATGACTACGACGACCTGATGAAGTTCACCGATGCGGTCATCGCCAAATACCCTGCCATCGACACCGCCCGCATGGGAGTTACCGGCGGCAGCTACGGCGGCTTTATGACCAACTGGATCATCGGCCACACCGACCGGTTCGCCTGTGCAGCCTCCCAGCGGAGCATCTCCAACTGGGTGTCTTTTTCCAACACCACTGACATCGGCTACCGGTTTGGCGACGACCAGATGGCGGCCAACACCTGGGACAATGTGGAAAAAATGTGGTGGCATTCCCCCCTTAAATACGCCGACCAGGTGAAAACCCCCACCTTATTTATCCACTCAGATGAGGACTACCGCTGCTGGCTGGTGGAAGGGCTCCAGATGTTCACCGCACTCAAGCTCCACGGGGTGGAAAGCCGCCTGTGCATGTTCCACGGCGAGAACCACGAGCTGAGCCGCGGTGGCAAGCCCAACCACCGCATCCGCCGCCTGGACGAGATCACCAATTGGTTTGAAAAATTCCTGAAATAGCGTTCCTGTTTCCAAGCGGGATGGCGCGGCTTTTGCCGCGCCATCCCGTTTTTGCGTTTTAGACTTCCCCAATACTAGGGGCATCTTTCCTCAATTGGCCGTGTTTTCCCCAAAGCAAAAAAATATATACAAACATCCCTCTGCTATTTCTCTTTCCCGTCTATTGTGCCAAATCGAATGCCATGCGATAATAAAATCAAATCCAATTTGCCTGTGTAATCGATTTTATCAATAGAACGGCGGCCCGCCGCCCCAAGGAGATTTCTTATGAAACCTATTGAAATACAAGACCTGTTGGAGTACCGGTATCTCTCCGGTCTCGCCCTGTCCCCCGACAACCGGCACATCGCTTTTGTGGTGCAGCAGGCTGCCAGCGATCAAAACAGCTATATCGGCAGCCTCTATCTCTACGACACCGTGAGCCAAACCACCCGGATGCTCACTTCCGGCGGGAGGGAAAAGAGCTTCTTCTGGCTGGATGGCTCCACCATCCTTTTCCCCGGCCTGCGGGACCCAGAACTGCGGAAGAAAAAAGCCCAAGGTGAGCCTTGGACAGCTTTCTACGCCATCGACATCCGGGGCGGTGAAGCCTGTGAGCATATGCGCATCCCGCTGGAAGTCATTTCCGCTAAGCCGCTGGACAGCCGGCGCTTTGTGCTGCTGGCCCGCACCAACAGCACCCTGCCCGATTTCCACGCCTTGTCCCAAGAAGAACAGGCCGCCTACCTCCGGGAAGGGAAGGACTACACCGTCCTGGATGAAATTCCCTACTGCTCCAACGGCAGGGGGTATACCGGCAAGTGGCGGCAGCGGCTTTATTTCTACGACCGTTCCTCTGGGGAACTGCGGCCCATCACTGGGGAGCTGGAAAACGTCAGCTTCTACCAAGTCCAGGGGGAGGAAGTCCTCTACATCTCCAGCACCTACCGGGAGAAATACAACCTGACCAGCGCCCTTACCCGCTACCACATCCAGCGCGGCTCCCACCAGGTTCTGGTGGAGGACGGGGTCTATAAAATGGAGTATGCCGGCTTCTGGGGGGAGGAAATCTTCCTGGCCGCCACCGACATGAAGCGCTATGCCATGAATGAGTCCCCCAATTTTTATTGGGTGCGGGAGGGGCGCCTCGTTTTACTTGCAGAGAACGACTTCAGCATCCACAGCTCCATGACCTTGGACTGCAAGCTGGGCGGCGGCAGCGGTTTCTCCCTGGAAGGGGATACTTTTTCCTACATCACAACCCGGGGCGGCAGTGACTACATCGCCACCCTCTCCCAAGATGGCCGGATCTCCCTTCTGGGCCGGGACAATGGCTCCATCGAGTGCTTCGCCCGGGGCAAAGAGGGGGAGTATTACTTCATCGGCACCCGGGGCACCCGCCTACAGGAGCTGTATTGCCTCCGGGATGGGGTGGAGACCCAGTTGACCGCCTGCAACGAGGAATACCGGAACAGCCATACGGTTTGTGAACCCGTTTATTTCCCCATTGAAAAAAAGGGCCTGCGTCTGGATGGCTGGGTAATCCCTCCGGCGGACTTTGATGAGTGCAGAGTTTATCCGGGCATACTCAGCATCCACGGCGGGCCAAAAACCGCCTATGGCGCTGCCTTCCTCCACGAGATGCAGGTTCTGGCTGCCAAGGGGTATTTTGTCTTTTATGTCAATCCCCGGGGCAGCGATGGCCGGGGCGACGCCTTCTCAGACATCCGGAACCAGTTCGGCCGGGTAGATTATGAGGATTTTATGGACTTTACCGACCAGGTCTTGGAGGCGTATCCCCAAATCGACCGGGAGCGGCTGGGGGTGACCGGGGGCAGCTACGGGGGGTATATGACCAACTGGATCATCGGCCACACCCACCGGTTCGCCTGTGCCGTCTCCCAGCGGAGTATTTCCAACTGGATCACCAAAATCCTCACCACCGACATCGGCTACTACTACAACGCCGACCAAGTTGGGGGGATGCCCTGGCCGGACCCCACTCCACTGTGGGACTGTTCCCCCCTCAAATACGCCAGCCAGGTAAAAACCCCTACCCTTTTTCTCCATTCTGACCAGGATTTCCGCTGCTGGATGGCCGAAGGGCTCCAGATGTTCACCGCCCTCAAGCTCCACGGGGTACAGACGCGCCTTTGCCTGTTTCACGGGGAAAACCATGAGCTGAGCCGCAGCGGCACTCCGAGGCACCGCATCCGCCGCTTGAAGGAGATGACAGACTGGTTCCAGAAATATCTGGAATAGCCCCCTTCCTAGGAAAGCCATTGGGATCGGGCAAAACCTGCCTTTTGACGTTGGATTCCATCCAAATGGTCTCCTTTCCCTTTGTTTATCAAAATATCTACAAAAGTTCAGTTTTATTTCTATTTTTCATCAATTGCGCCCAAATATGAGTTGTGCGATAATGGAGTTAGCTCCTTTTCTCCCCAGCAGTTTTTTATCTGCATTTTCCGCTGGGGAGGGATGCCAGACCTTCCCCGGGTCGGCTCCTGCGCTGAAAAATGCAGGATGCATGCATTTCTCTTGAAGAATATGCATTTCCCCCATATTGTTCAACACTTGACAAACAATGGATTGGGAACTTTTATTTTTATGTTGTATCTATTGACTGCTTTAGCCTCTCCTCTTATAATAGGTATCATCAATGGGAAGCAAATTAAGATAGAAAAAATCGAAATTTGATACCTTTGCTAGTCTTGTACCGCAGCTGTATTTTGCAAGAAATTTCTTCTTAACATTCAAAAAAAATCCACAAGGAGGAAGCACCATGGCCAACCAGTTCGAAATGCAAATCACCAAAATTCTGGACGAACAGGGCCGCGACCAACAAAAGTTGCTGTCCATTCTCCTGGACATCCAAAAGGCCTCAGGCAAAAACTACATCAGTGAGGAGGCCGCAGAGATTGTTTCCCGGGAAATGGGCATCCCCCTGGTGAAGCTGTACGACATCCTGACCTTCTATGCCATGTTGGAGACAAAGCCCCGGGGCCGCTTCCTCATTGAGGTCTGCAACAATGCCCCCTGCTACGTCTCCAAATCCGACCGGATTGCCCAGTTCCTTCGCCAGGAGCTGGGGATCAACTTCGGCCAGACCACAGCGGACGGCTTGTTTACCCTTCAATACATGCCCTGTGTCGGCGCCTGTGACATCGGCCCGGTAATCAAAATCGGTGACCGGGTCTATGGCAACCTGACCGAGGAGAAGATCCGCAAGATCCTCTCCGACCTGACCAACAACCTGGAGGGCTAGACCCCAAATCGAAGGAAAGGATGTTTTTCACATGCCAAAAACCATGTCTGTTCTGACAGCGCGCTGCGGCAGAATCCGGCCGGACTCGGTCAAGGAGTATGTGGCCACCGGCGGCTTTGAAGCCTTCCGCAAGGCGCTGGCTATGGAGCCTATGGAGATCATCAACGAGGTGATGGACGCCAAGCTTCTAGGCCGCGGCGGCGCTTCTTACCCAGCGGGTAAAAAATGGAAGCAACTCTATGAGATCCCCACCTTCCCCAAATACATCGTCTGCAATGCCGATGAGGGCGAGCCCGGCACCTTTAAGGACAAAGTCTTGCTGGAAAAAGACCCTCTCTTGGTCATCGAGGGCATGCTGATCGCCGGCTATGTCTTTGATTCCCACGACGGTTACATCTACATCCGCGGCGAATACCGGGAGATCCAGCGGATCTTCCAGGCCGCTATCGCCAATGCGGAGTCTGCTGGATTCTTAGGGGACAACATCTGCGGGACGGATTTCTCCTTCCGAGTTCACATCGTGTCCGGCGCCGGCGCTTATATCTGCGGCGAGAACTCCGGCCTACTCAACTCCATCGAAGCTAAAACCGGACGGCCCCGGGTCAAACCGCCCCATCTAGCGGAGGTTGGCCTCTTCTCCATGCCCACCTTGGTGAACAACGTGGAGTCCTTTGCGGGCATCCCGGTTATCCTCTCCATGGGCGGCAAACAGTTCCTGGAACTTGGTTCGGAGAACAGCGGCGGCACCAAGCTCATCTGCCTCTCTGGAAATGTCAACAACCGGGGCACCTATGAAATTCCCATGCACGGCGTCACCCTGCGGGATATTATCTATGATCCAGAACTGGGCGGCGGCATCCCGGACGGCAAAGAACTGAAGTTTTTCCACCTGGGCGGCCAATCCGGCCCCATCGGCTTCCCTCACCAGCTGGATACCGTCTACTCCCACGATGCCCTGAAAAAAGTGGGGCTTTCGGTGGGCTCCGGCGCAGTGGTGGTGCTGGATGAATCGGTCTGCATCATCGATTACCTGAAAAAGGTGGCCGACTTCTTCATCCATGAAAGCTGCGGCAAATGCGTCCCCTGCCGGGAAGGCAACCGCCAGATCCGCCTGATCCTCCAAAAATTCTCCGACGGTGTGGCCACCATGCAGGACTTTGAACGGCTGGAGCGGCTCTCCCTCACCATGGCGATGGCCTCCTCCTGTGGCCTTGGCCAGGCGGCTACTACTGCCCTGGATTCCTGCCTCATCCACGCCCGGGAAGAATTTATCGCTCATATCAACGGCGTCTGCCCTGTGTGCTTCAACAGTAGAAAGAATGGTGATACCTATGCATATTGATCCCAACAAAATGGTCACTGTAAAGATCGACGGCATCCCGGTCACTGTGCCCTCCGGCACCACCATCATGGAAGCCGCCAAAAAAATCGGCATTAAAATCCCTTCCCTGTGCCATCACCCCGACTTGACCGTCCGGGCTTTCTGCCGCGTCTGCGTGGTAGAAGACACTTGGAGCCGCCGCCTGAAAACCGCCTGCAACAACATTGTGGACGAGTGCGGGGATATCTTCACCAACACCGAAGGGATTCGCCGGGCCCGTCGCACTATTTTGGAACTGCTGCTGGCCAACCATCCCCAGGACTGTCTCCACTGCGAGCGCAACCGCAAGTGCGAGCTCCAGACCCTGGCTGAAGAGTTCGGCATCCGTAAAAACGCCTTCGACCCAGTCTACCGCCCGGTCCCCAAAGATTTGAGCAATCCCGCCATGGTCCGGGATATGAGCAAATGCATCCGCTGCGGCCGTTGTGTGGATGCCTGCCAGGCGGTTCAGGGGGTCAATGCCATTGGGTATGCCGGCCGATCCACTGGGTTTAAAATCACCACCGCCTTTGAGAAGCCTTTGAGCGAATCCCCCTGTGTCTACTGCGGCCAGTGCATTGCCGCCTGCCCTGTGGGTGCCCTTTATGAGAAAGACGACACCCAAAAGGTGTGGGACGCTCTCTCCAACAAGGACCTCCACGTAGTGGTCCAGACCGCGCCTGCGGTCCGTGTGGCCATCGGCGAGGAGTTCGGCATGGAGAAAGGGGCCATTGCCACCGGCAAGATGGTGGCTGCCCTGCGCCGCCTGGGCTTTGACAAAGTGTTTGACACCAACTTCTCCGCCGACCTGACCATCGTAGAGGAGGGCAATGAGCTCTTCTCCCGATTAAAATCTGGTAAGAATCTGCCGATGATCACCTCCTGCAGCCCCGGATGGGTCAACTATGTGGAGAAGAACTACCCCGACCTGCTGGACCATGTCTCCAGCTGTAAATCCCCTCAGCAGATGTTTGGCGCAGTGGCTAAGACCTATTACGCCGACAAAATGGAAATCCCCCGGGAGAAGATGTTTGTAGTCTCCATCATGCCCTGCGTGGCTAAGAAATATGAGGCCCAGCGGCCGGAGATGAACTCCAGTGGTTACCAGGATGTAGACGTGGTCCTTACCACCCGGGAATTGGCTAAGATGATCCGCCTGGCCGGCATCCAATTTGGCGCCCTGCCGGAAGAAGAGTTTGACAGTCCGTTGGGCCTTGCCTCCGGTGCGGGAGCCATCTTCGGCACCTCTGGAGGGGTCATGGAGGCCGCAGTCCGCACCGTCTATGAGATTGTCACCGGCAAAGAGCCCCAGAGTCTTGATTTTAACGAACTGCGGGGTCATGAGGGCATCAAAGAAGCCTCTTTGGATTTGGATGGCACCACCGTGAAAGTTGCAGTTGCCAATGGCCTCTCCAACGCCAAAATCTTGATGGATAAAGTTCGCGCCGGTGAGGCCGACTACCAATTCATTGAGATCATGTGCTGCCCAGGCGGCTGTGTAGGCGGCGGCGGGCAGCCCTTCCGCACCACTGCGGCTATCCGCTCCAACCGGATGACCGGCCTCTACAAGGTGGATAAGGACAGCAAAATCCGCCAGTCCCACAAAAACCCGGAAATTCTCGCCCTGTACGATGAATTCCTGGGCGAGCCCAACGGCCATCTGGCCCATGAACTGCTCCACACCCATTATACCGACCGGAGCCACTAAAAAAGCAAAACGCCCCGCGGGACGCAAACGTTCCACGGGGCGTTCTTGTATATCCTAGCCCTTCCCCGCCTAGGTGGAGGAAGACATTTCCCCCTTCTCTTTAGGGGATTTGTTTTTTATCATACGAAAAAAAGCGAACGGGAATAACCCCGTTCGCTTTTCTCTTCCTTAGAGGACACAAACCCTATTTGAATTTGCGTTTCCGAGCAGCTTCAGACTTCTTTTTCCGTTTGACGGAAGGTTTTTCGTAGTGCTCTCTTTTGCGAACCTCAGCCAGAACGCCAGCTCTAGCGCACTGTCTCTTAAATCTTCTAAGAGCGCTATCCAAAGACTCGTTATCTTTAATACGAATTTCTGCCATTTACAATATCCCTCCTTACGCCCAACCGGCAGGAGTTTTTATCCCAAGTGGATAACATCGAATATTATACAATATCATGCACTAGGATGTCAATACCTTTGCCCCCATTGAATACAAGTTTCTTCCAAATTCTTTTTTGAAGAGAACCCTTTCATCCAGAGGGGCAGCAAGACCCAGCGGAACTGATTATTTTAAATATAAAGTCTACACAAACTGGAAAAATCCCGATGCGGCTTTGCCGCAGGAAGGGCCGCACCCTGACAGGGATTTCTTCCCCAATGATCGCTTTGCGATCATTTTACCACGATGTTGACCAATTTGCCGGGGACACAGATCTCCTTGACCACTGTTTTGCCTGCTATGGCCGCTGCGATGGACTCATTGGCCTTGGCGGCGGCAATGGCATCCTGGTTGCTGCAATCGGCGGGAATGACCACACGGGCCTTTACCTTGCCGTTCACCTGCACTGCGATCTCCACGCTGGCATCCTTGCACTTTGCCTCATCATAGGAGGGCCATTTCTGGTCGGTGATCATGCCGCCGAAGCCGCAGACCTCCCAGAGTTCTTCCGCAATATGGGGGGCAAAGGGATTGAGCAACAGGAGGAAAGTTTTAAACTCCCCACGGGTGATGCTCCCCTTGTCGGTGATTTCGTTGAGCAGGCTCATCATCGCCGCGATAGCGGTGTTGAACTTCATCTCCTCGATATCCTCACTGACCTTCTTGATGGTCTTGTGGAAAGAGGTTTCCAGCTCCTTAGAGTATCCCTCCCCATCGGTGAGGACGTCCTGCAGGCCCCAGATACGCTCCAGGAACCGTTTGCAGCCCTTAATGGAGGAGGTGTTCCAAGGGGCGCTCTTCTCAAAATCGCCAATGAACATCTCATAGAGGCGCATGGTATCGGCGCCGTATTCCTTGACAATGTCATCGGGGTTGACCACATTGCCCCGGGATTTGCTCATCTTCTCCCCGTTTTCGCCCAGGATCATACCGTGGCTTGTCCGTTTGGCATAGGGTTCGGGACAGCTGACTACACCGATGTCATAGAGGAATTTGTGCCAGAACCGGGAGTAGAGCAGGTGCAGAGTGGTGTGCTCCATGCCGCCGTTGTACCAGTCCACCGGCAGCCAGTAGTCCAGGGCCTCTTTAGCAGCCAAAGCAGTGTCGCAGGTGGGGTCGCAGTAGCGCATAAAGTACCAGGAGGAGCCTGCCCACTGGGGCATGGTGTCGGTCTCCCGTTTGGCGGGGCCGCCGCAGCAGGGACAGGTGGTGTTGACCCAGGCGTCCATCTTCGCCAAGGGGGATTCGCCATTTTCGGTGGGCTCATAGCTTTCCACCTCAGGCAGGGTCAAGGGCAACTCACTCTCCGGCAGGGGAACATAGCCGCACTTCTCGCAATAGACAATGGGGATGGGTTCGCCCCAGTAACGCTGGCGGGAGAACACCCAGTCACGCAGTTTGTAGTTGACCTTGGGCTGTCCTTTTCCTTCTTTTTCCAGCCAGGCGATGATCTTCTTCTTGGCCTCTTCCACTGTCAGGCCGTCCAGCATGCCGGAGTTGACCATAATGCCGGTCTCGCAGTCGGTGAAGGCTTCCTTCTCCACATCGCCGCCTTTGACCACCTCAACGATGGGCAGGCCGAACTTTTTGGCGAACTCCCAGTCCCGGGTGTCGTGACCGGGGACCGCCATGATGGCGCCGGTGCCGTAGGTCATCAGCACATAATCGGAGACGAAGATGGGGATCTCCTTGCCGTTGACGGGGTTG
This sequence comes from Merdimmobilis hominis, assembly GCF_900104615.1. Lineage (GTDB taxonomy): Bacteria > Bacillota > Clostridia > Oscillospirales > Ruminococcaceae > Merdimmobilis > Merdimmobilis hominis. The sequence continues at coordinate 316,788 of NZ_LT629939.1, forward strand.
ATGCCCCGCACCCCGTCGATGCGGATGCCAGTCTTGTCCTTGTTCACTTCTGAGCGTTCAAAGTCGGACTTTTGGGCCGCCTGCTGCTGGTAGGCCTTGATCTCCTCCAGGTTGGTAATCTTGTCCGCCCACTTCTCCAGGAAGGGGTGCTCCGGCGACATGACCATGTAGGTGGCGCCGTACAGGGTATCTGGGCGGGTGGTGTAGATAAGCAGGTCATCGCCGGCGGTGGTGGCAAAGGTCACCTCTGCGCCGGTGGAGCGGCCGATCCAGTTCTTCTGGGAAGTCTTGACCCGGTCTATGTAATCCAGACCCTCCATATCAAGGTCGTCGATCAGCCGCTGGGCATATTCGGTGATTTTCAGCATCCACTGGCTTTTTACCTTGTGGATGACCTGGCCGCCGCAGCGCTCGCAGACGCCGCCCACGACCTCCTCGTTGGCCAGAACCACTTTACAGGAAGTGCACCAGTTGACGTTCATCTCCTTTTTATAGGCCAGGCCGTGTTTAAACAGCTGGAGGAAAATCCACTGGGTCCATTTGTAGTAACTGGGGTCGGTGGTGTTGATTTCCCGGTCCCAGTCAAAGGAGAGACCGAGAGACTGGAGCTGGGATTTGAAGCGGGCCACATTCTGCCGGGTGACAATCTCCGGGTGGATGTGGTTCTTAATGGCGAAGTTCTCAGTGGGCAGGCCAAAGGCGTCCCACCCCATGGGATACAGCACGTTGTACCCCTCCAGGCGGCGTTTGCGCGCCACGATGTCCAGGGCGGTATAGGAGCGGGGATGGCCCACGTGTAAGCCCTGCCCCGAGGGGTAGGGGAACTCCACCAAGGCGTAATATTTCGGCTTGGTGTAATCGTTGGTGGCGGCAAAGACATGCTTGTCCGCCCAAATTTTTTGCCATTTTTGTTCAATGGCCGCAAACTCATATTTCAATGTAGGTACCTCCCAAATGCCGTTCGGCATGGATTTTGTGTCACAGCGGGCAGGAATCAGTCCTGGGTCAGCACATCCGACAGATCGACGCGAGGCGCGTCCGCCCATAGTCGGTCCAGCGAATAAAACTCCCGGGCCTCCTCCAGAAACACATGGACGATCACATCGCTGTAATCGAGCAAAATCCAGGCGGCGGAATTATACCCCTCCACCCGTTTGGGCTCAACGCCCAGCTGGGAGAGTTTTTCCTCCACCTCGTCGGCCAGCGCTTTGGTCTGGGAGGTGCTGCTGCCCGAAGCCACCACAAAATAATCGCCGATGGTGGTCAGGCCATGGATATCAATGGCTTCTACATCCTTGGCTTTTTTGGCATCCAGCAGGGCGGCAACCTTTTTTGCCAGTTCCAATGCTGTCATCTTTTCCCCTCCTTTACCGTCCCATACGCCTAATCTGTGGGAAAAGCGCTGGGATTCTCTATCAAATCGCCCGGTAAGTTCCCCTCACCGGCCGATTCTTCTATGGGTTGTTCTTCCTCACTGGCCGGTTCTTCCGGCTCAGGCGGCGGGAGCGGCACTGCGGCCACCTCCAGCTGGGATGGGGGAACTTCCTCCCCCACCGGGCGGAATGCTTCATTCAAAAGATCCGCCAGGGCTTCCCGATCCGCTTCATAGACCGAGTAGCCGTTGTGATAAGTCCCCCGGCCTGGGAGCAGATAGAACTCCACCCCGCTGTCCGGAACCTGGTAAGCCCGGTTGGCAAGGCTGGCCATCTGCCCGAGGGGCAGGTCGGTTTTCACCTCGCCGGCGTGGTCCAAAAGGATTTGGATGGACTTGAGCCGCCCTTCCCGCCGCACCGCATCTAATACCCCGTGAAGGAACTCCTTCTGAGCGCCCAGGCGGCCGATATCGCCAGTGGCATAGCCTTTGCGGTACCGGATAAACCACTCCGCCTGCTCTCCATTCAGCCGCTGTTTCCCCTCCTCCAGCACCATGCCGGGCAGGTACTCCATCTGGAAGGGGACCTCCACCTCCACCCCGCCCATGGCGTCCACCATGCTTCGCAGGCCAGAAAGGGTGATAGTCGCTGTGTAGTCGATGGGGAGCTGGAGCTGCTTTTCCACCAGTGTTTTCAGCTCCTGGATGCCGCTGTCCCCCTTGGGATGGCCGTAGACCGCGTTGATCTTGCCGGTGACATACCCGTCCCCGATATAGGTATCCCGGGGGATTTGCAAAAGGCTGATACGGTCGGTTTCCAGGTCAAAGCGGCCCAGGATGATCACGTCGGTGAGCATACCGGTCTCGTCGATGCCGCAGCCCAACACCGTCACCGCTTTCGCTGAGAGGGGTTCAAACTCCATTTCCCTCTCCCCAGGGGAGTCCGGCCCATCCGGAACCGCGGCCCCAGGCCAGCGCAGAAAAAACACCGTCACCCCCAACAGTACAGGGATGAGAAGCCACCGAAACTTGTTGAACCCACCGGCCAAATGCCGCGCCTCCCTTATTCAGCGCACAACATAACAATTGTAAGCGCCCAGCGTATCGGAGTTGATCAGCGCCTTTTTCTGCAAAAGGTCGCCCATGATAAACTCCATCGCCTCCCGCATTGCGTCATCCAAGGAAGTATCCGCCAAATCGCGCATCTTTTCCACCCCGCCGTATGTTCTGTCTTTGGAGGTCAAATCGGCCAGGTAGACAATCTGCTCCAGCCGGGTCATATTTGCCCGGCCAGTGGTGTGATACCGCACTGCATTTAGTATTTGAAGGTTGTGGATGTTTAATGCATCCCGCAGGTAGATGGCCCCCGCCGCCGCGTGCCAAAGTTTGGGCTGCTGCGGCAAAGTTTTCTCAAAAATTATATCAGAATTTACAATCCTTTGCAACTGCTCGTCGCCGGGGACGTTCTTCTGAATATCGTGGAGAAGGCCCGCCACTAAGGCATAGGTTTCATTCTCCCCCCAGCGCTTGGCCAGGCGGACCGCCTGCTTTGCCACATACAGGGAGTGGATGCGGCGGCTGTCCTTTAACAGGGTTTTCATCTGCGCCACATACCCCCCGATGTCGTACACATACTTGCCCGGGTCCAATCCATAGAGGCCGTTTTGGCGGATGTATTCCTCCCCCTGGGGCGGCAGAAACCCTTCCACCGGCTCCCCTTGACGGATCTTCTTCCGCACCTGGGTGGAGGAAAGGGGCTTTACCTGGATGTCCAGTACCCGGCAGCTCCAGCCGCGGGCGCGGTACTCTTTCTCCTTAGCCTGGAGGGCTTCCAGCTCTCCCCCGTCCCGGGCGCCGCCGCAAAGGGTGCATAGAAGGGCGATCTCCCCGGCCATATACCAGCTTTCAAAGGTCAAAAACATATCCGACCCCATCAGGAGGAAGAATTCATCCTCCTTGGGATAAGCGTTCCGCAGTTCCCGCAGGGTCATCACCGTATAGCTGGGGCCCTCCCTCCGCAGCTCCAAATCGCAGGGGACAAACCGGGGATCGGTTTTGGCGGCCAGACGGCAGAGGTTCAGCCGGTGCTCCGCTGGGGCAAGGTCCTGTGCCGACTTGTGGGGCGGGATGGCTGTGGGGATGAGCAATACCCTGTCCAACCCCAGCCGGTCTGCAAATTGGGTGGCCAGCGACAGATGTCCTTGATGGATGGGGTTAAAGGTGCCGCCGAAAACGCCGATTTTCATAGGCTGCGCCTCCCTTAGTTACAGCTCGATTTTGGGGTCTTTGTCATTGCGGCGGTACAGGACGATCCGGGTGCCGATGACCTGCACCACCTCAGAGCCGGTCAGGGCGGCCAGCTCCTGTGCCGTCTCCTGGGCGAAGGCGGGGGCGGTTTCCAGCACCCGCAGCTTGATCAGCTCCCGGGCAGTGAGGGCGTCGTTCACCTGCTTCACCGTAGCTTCCGAAATGCCGGATTTCCCAATTTGGAAGATGGTCTCCATCGGGTTGGCCAGGGATTTGAGTTTTGCGCGTTGTTTTGATGTGATCACTTGCATTCTCCTAGTTGTTTATTTTAATAATTGAGGCAGCTCTTCTGCAAAGAGTCGCAGGGCTTTGCCCCGGTGGCTCATGGCGTCCTTTTCCTCGCCGGAGAGTTGGGCAAAGCTCCTCTCCCCCACGTAGAAGATGGGGTCGTATCCGAAGCCATTCTCCCCACGGCACTCATAGCCGATGGTCCCTTCGCAGCTGGCCTCAAAGAGATGAGGAGTGGAATCCTCTCCCACAAAGCAGATGGCGCTGGTGAACCGGGCAGTGCGCTCCTCGGGGGCGGCGTCCTTCAGCTCCGCCAGCAAGGCGGCGATCTTTTCGGGATAGGGGGTGTCCTCCCCTTGGTACCGGGCGGAGTATACCCCGGGGCGGCCGTCCAGGTAATCGACACACAAGCCGGAGTCGTCGGAGATGGCCGACTTGCCGGTCACCTTGTGGATGGTCATGGCCTTGATGGTGGCATTCTCCCCAAAGGTGGAGCCGTCCTCCTCAATCTCCATGTCCACCCCGGCCTCTTCCATGCCGATGACGGTGCAGCCGAATTCTTCCAAGATGCGGGCGAATTCCCGCATCTTGCCTTGGTTGCGGGTTGCTACAATGATTTCCATGATTATTCCTCCTCCTGGGGGATGGGGGCTTCCTCTTGTGGAATCTCCTTAGAGGACTCCTCCCCGAACAGCGCGTCGGCAAAGTCCACCGGGTCAAAGGGCCGCAGGTCGTCGATGCCCTCGCCCACGCCGATGTATTTCACCGGGATTTTCAATTCTTCCTTGATACCGATGACCACGCCGCCCCGGGCGGTGCCATCCAGCTTGGTCAGCACGATGCCGGTGAGGCCGGCGGCCTCCCCAAACAGCTTTGCCTGGTTGAGGGCGTTCTGGCCGGTGGTGCCATCCAGCACCAGCAGGGTCTCCACCGCGCTGTCCGGCAGTTCCCGGGCAATGACCCGGCTGATTTTGGCCAGTTCATCCATCAGGTTTTTCTTGTTGTGGAGCCGCCCGGCGGTGTCGCAGATGATGACGTCCACCCCCCGGGCCCGGCCGGCATTTACCGCGTCAAACACCACCGCGGCGGGGTCTGACCCCTCCTGGTGCTTGATGAGGTCCACCCCGGCCCGGTCAGCCCAGATCTCCAGCTGGTCGATGGCCGCGGCCCGGAAGGTATCTGCCGCCGCCAACAGGACGGTCTTGCCCTCCTCTTTGAGCTGGTGGGCCAGCTTGCCGATGGTGGTGGTCTTGCCCACCCCGTTGACCCCAATGACCAGGATAACCGCCGGCTTGGTGGAGAGGTTCAGCTCCTGGCCGCCCTCCAGCATCTCGGCGATGATCTCCTTGAGCAGCCCCTTGACCTCCCGGGCATCGGTGACCCCCCGCTCCTTGATGCGGCGGCGCAGCGCCTCCACAATGTGCTGGGAAGTGGTCACACCCACGTCAGAGAGGATGAGAGTCTCCTCCAGCTCATCCATCAGGTCGTCGTCGATGGTGGTGAAGGAATTGGTGATGGCCTCCACCTTTTTTGCGAAGGAGTCCCTTGTTTTTTTGAGCCCCTCGCTGATTTTGCTAAAAAATCCCACAGGATCACCTCACGATAGTTATTTCATGCCCAGCTTGCTTTCCAGCTCGCTCACCTTCAATTCCAACAGTTTGGAGACCCCTTCTTCCTGCATGGTGACCCCATACAGGACGTCGGCTTCCTCCATGGTGCCGCGGCGGTGGGTGATGGCGATAAACTGGGTTTTTCCGCACAGGCGGCGCAAGTACCGGGCAAATTTATCCACATTCACGTCATCCAGTGCCGCTTCAATCTCATCCAAAAGGCAGAAAGGCGCCGGGTTGACGGTTAAAATGGCAAAGTAAATAGCGATGGCCACAAAGGCTTGCTCCCCGCCGGAAAGGGCGGAAAGGTTTTTAATCACCTTGCCGGGAGGCTGGACTGCGATTTCAATGCCGCATTCCAGCACATCCTCCCCTGTAAGGGAGAGGCTGGCGCGGCCGCCGCCAAACAACTCGGTAAACACTTTAGAGAACTGATCCGCAATTTTTTGAAAGCTTGCCGCAAAGATTTCCCGCATCTCCCGGGTGAGGCTGCCGATCTGGCGGGAGAGTTCCGCCTCCGATTGGGTGACATCCTCCACCTGCCCCTTCAGCGCCCTGTACCGGCCAGAAACCTCTTCATACTCCTCCAAAGCCCCCAAATTGACGCTGCCAAGGGCCTTGATTTTCCCTTTCAGTTCCTGCAGACGGTGCTGGGCAGCAGACAGATCCTTCACCGGCTGGGCCAAGGCTTCCGCTTCGGTGCGGGTCACCTCATACTCATCCCACAGCCGTTGGATCACACTGTCATAACTCCCCTGGAGATTCAGCCTGTGCTCCTCCAAACGGGCCAGGCTGCGGGCGCTGTCCTCCCGCTTGGCGGAGAGCTCTTTTTCCCGCCCCCGCAGCTGGGTGGTTTCCCCTTCCCAACTCTCCCGCTGGGCCATGAGTCCCAGGATGTTCCCCCGGAACTCCTCGGCCTGACGCTGGCTGTGGGCTCGCTGGGATTTCAGTTCCTCGATCTTCTTCCCGATGGCCGCGTTTTCCCCAACGAGGGCTTCCGCCCGGGCGGTCAGTTCCTGGCCCCGGCTCGCCTGGTTTTCCCGCTGCTGCCGCAGCTGGTCCCGCCGGCCGGAAAGCTGTTCCACGTCCTTCTCCGCCGCCAGGGCGGAGAGGCTGTTCTTGGAGAGGCGATCCTGGAGTTCCCCCAGAAGGCCCTGGTGCTTCTCCTTGCGCAGGAGGGCGGTTTCCAACTGGATTTCCACCTCAGAAAGGCGGGCGGTCAGCTCTTCCAACAGCCGGTGGGCAGCTTGGTTCTGGCCCTCCAACTCCTTGGCCCGGGCGCTGAGGCGCTGGGTTTCCCCTTGGGCGAAGTCCCTCGCCTCCCGCAGTTCCTGCCGCCGCTGGGTGAGGCGCTGCAACCGGCTTTCCAGCCGGATGGCATCCTCGGAAAGGGTCTTTTTCCGGGATTCCAGAGCGGTCAATTCCGCCTGGTCCCGGCCGATCTCCCCCTGGGCGGCGAGAAGCTTCTTCTCCAATTCCCCGATCTTGGCATTCAGGGCGCTCACTTCTTGAGTGAGGGTTTCAATTTCGGTGCGGCGGCTGAGGGCGCCGGCGGATTTTGCCGTAGAACCCCCAGTGAGGGAGCCCCCTGCGTTGACCACCTGGCCATCCAGCGACACCACCCGGAACTGATACCTGGCCCCCTTGGCGATGGCCACAGCGGCGTCCAAATCCTCCGCCACAACCACCCGGCCAAGAAGCCAGGCCACGACCCCTTCAAAACGGGGATCGTATGTAACCAGGTCAGCGGCCAGCCCTACAAACCCCGCCTGGCGGGAGAGGGAGCGGACGTCCAGCCGGTTTCCCTTCACCGAGGTGCGGGGCAGGAAGGTGGCCCGCCCAGCCCGGTCCCGGGAAAGCTGCCGGATGGCCGCCTTGGCGGCTTCCTCATCCTCAGCCACAATATTCTGCATGGCGCCGCCTAAAGCGGTTTCGATGGCTAAGGCGTGTTCCCCCTTGGCGGCGATCAATTGGAAGACCGGCCCCACAATGCCCTGCAAGAGGCCCTTCTTCCCCTGCTTTACGATGTATTTCACACTTTGGGCAAAGCCCTCCATGCTGTTTTCCAGGTCCTCCAACAGGCGGGCCCGCTGGGATTTTTCCCGCAGCTGGTCCTCCCATTTTTGTCGCTGGGCGAGGAGCTCCTCCCGCTTGGCGGCCTTTCGCTCCAGCCGCAGGCGATAGCCCTTTCCGGTATTTTCCAGCCCGGAGGCTTCCTCCTCCAAAGCGGTGAGGTCCTCTTTTGCCTGGGCCAGCTGGGCCTCCACCTCCGCCAATAGGGAGGCGAAGTCCTGCCGTGCCCCTTCTTCTATCCGGGCCCGGGCCTCCTCCAACAACGAAGCGGAGGCATCCTTTTCCGCCCCGGCCTTGGAGACGTCCAGGTACACCGCATCCCGCAGGGCGCGCTGCCGGTCGATCTCCCGCTGGATGGCGGTCCCCTCCTCCTGAGATGCAGCCAATTCCCTGCCCAGGGCCTCCCCTTCTTGACGCAGGGCATCGAGAGCGGCAGATTTCTCCTGCATCAGGCTTTCCAGGGCGGCGATGGCCTGTTCCGATTCCGCCCCGGCCTGGCCGGATTCTTCCAGCTGGGCAGCGATTTCCCTTTGTGCCTGCTGGTTGTGCTCCCGGTTGTTTTCGCACACAGCGATCTCGGCAGTGCGGGCGGCGGCGGCCTCCTCCCGGCTTTTCACCTGGGAGCGCGCTTCCTCCGCCTTCACCGACGCCTCCTGCATCTTTTGGTACAGGGCGGCGATTTCAGCCTCCACCCCGGCGATCTCCCCATCCAGTTCCTTGCGGCGGGACTGCTCCACCAGGATTTTGTCCTCCTCCGCCCGGATGAGGGCCCGGGCCTTGCGCAGGTTATCCATCCACAGGGAGATTTCCAGCGTCTTTTTCTCCCCCGCTAAAACGAGGAATTCCTTGGCCTTTTCGCTCTCCTGCCGCAGGGGTTCCACCCGTCTTTCCAGCTCCCCCAAAATGTCCCGCAGCCGGTCCAGGTTCTCCCGGGCGGCGGCCAGGCGGCGCTCCGCCTCGGTGCGGCGGAACCGGAATTTGGCGATTCCGGCAGCTTCCTCAAAAATTTCCCGCCGGTCGCTGTCCTTGGCGGAGACGATCTCTGCGATCTTCCCCTGGCCGATGACCGAGTAACCGTCCCGCCCCAGGCCGGTGTCCAGAAACAGCTCGTAGACGTCCCGCAGCCGGACCTGAGCGCTGCCAATGCGGTATTCGCTCTCCCCGGAGCGGTAGAGCTTGCGGGACACGGTGACCTCATCTTCTTCCATAGGGAGGGCGCGGTCCCGGTTGTCGATGGTGAGGGACACAAAGGCGTACCCCTGGGAGCGGCGGGTCTGGGTGCCGCCGAAGATGACATCCTCCATCTTGGCGCCCCGCAGGGTGCGGCTGGACTGTTCCCCCAGTACCCAGCGCACCGCGTCGGAGATGTTGCTTTTCCCGCTGCCGTTGGGGCCCACCACTGCGGTGATCCCCGGGCCGAAGGTCAGCCGGGTGCGGTCGGGAAAGGATTTAAACCCCTGGATTTCCAGCACTTTCAGCTGCATGCGGCATTCCCCCCTTTCGCGGTCGTTTCGGTCTTCCATCAAAATGATATGCGGATTCCATCCCCGGTAAGGGCAGGGTCGGCTTTCACCTTCACCCGGTAGCCCCGTCGCTGCAACTCCAAAAGGTTGCACCGCTTTTGGCCGATCATCCGGGAGAGGTTGCGGGGTTCCACCCAAAGGGTGACCTCCCCTTGGGGCATCCCCTCCAGCAGCCGGAGAGCCCGCCGGAGGAACATCCTCCCCTCGCAGACCTCCCGGAAGGCGGGATGATAGGGCCCGGCCACCCGGTTCTCCTCCAAAGACGGGCTGTCGTGGAGCCCACAGCGGATGACCCGAATCCCCTGTTCCCCGAAAAATTCCAACAGGCGGGCGGAAAGTTCCACCGCCTCCTCGAATTCCATGGGGAGGTACTCCCCCGATTGGTACAGCGTTTCCAACTGGGTACGGCGCAGCACCACCGTGGGGTAGATCCGCACTGTATCCGCCCCCAAAGCGGCGAATTCCCGGGCGGTTTCCATGGCCCCTTGGGGGCTGTCCCCGTAGAGGCCCAACATCATTTGAAGGCCCAGCTCCAGCCCAGCTTCCCGGATGAGCCGGGAGGCATCCCGCACCGCCTGGGCATTGTGGCCCCGCCGGTTCATCTCCAGGACCCGGTCGTCCATGCTCTGGGCCCCCAGCTCCACAGCGGTGACCCCATAGCTTTTCAGCATCGAGAGGATGTCCCGGTCGATGGCGTCCGGCCGGGTGGAAAGGCGGATACCCCCAAAGCCCTGCGGCCCCACAAAGGAAAATGCCGCCTCCAACAGCTCCCGCTGGTAAGCCGGGTCGATGGCGGTGAAACTGCCGCCAAAAAAGGCAATTTCCGCCTGCCGGGCTCCCTCCCCCAACTGCCGGAGAGCCTGTTTACAGGCCGCCTTCACCTCTTGGGCGGTGGGGGCAGACACGGCCCCGGAAATTTCCCGTTGGTCGCAGAAGCTGCACTGGTTTGGGCATCCCAAATGGGGGACAAAGATGGCTACATTGGCGTGTTTCCCCATCATTGCCCCATCATTGCCCCATCAATTCCAAGGCCTCTTTGGCCGCCATCTGCTCGGCGTCCTTTTTACTCTTGCCCACCCCGTGGCCTATGACGTTGGAGTTGAGGCGGACTTCCACTTCAAACCGCTTGTTGTGGTCAGGGCCGGATTCCTCCACCAGCACATAGGAGAGTTTTTCCTCCGGGTTTTTCTGCACGATCTCCTGGAGGGCGGTCTTGTAGTCGTGGAAGCGGATTTTGCTCTCACTCTCCAAGGTGTCCATGACAAAGGGAAGGACAAACTCCCGGGCCGCCTCCATGCCGCCGTCCAGGTAGATGGCGGCGATCAGCGCCTCAAAGGCGTCTGCCAGGATGGATGGCCGGGTCCGGCCGCCCATCATCTCTTCCCCCTTGCCCAGCCGGATGGCGGAACCCAGGTCGATTTTGGCCGCGAAGCCGCACAGGGATTTTTCACAGACTAGAGCCGCCCGCAGCTTGGTCAAATCCCCCTCCGCCAAGCTGGAGTTTTTAAAGAGGTAGTCGGACACCACGATGGAAAGCACCGCGTCCCCCAAAAACTCCTGCCGTTCGTTGTACGGGGTCGGGTCCTTCATCTCGTTGGCATAAGAGGAATGGGTGACCGCCGTCTGCAAATATTGTTTTTCCCGAAAGTGGTAGCCAATCCGTTTTTCCAAATCCACCGGGAAACCCTCCTTTCATTCGTTCCTCCACAGGATGCGCCAAAAGACGGGAGCAGATCTCCCGCCTTTTGGGCCTTCCATTTATTCTTCGGCAACTGCCGCCGTGCTGGTTTTGAGTTCTTCCAGCGCTTTCTGCATGGTGCCAATCATGTCGCTTTCACAGCACAGCTTAGCCTGCCGGATGGCATTTTTAAAGGCATAGCCGTTGGAACTGCCGTGGGCTTTGATCACCGGCTTGGTAAGGCCCAACAGGGGCGCGCCGCCGTGTTCGGTGTAGTCCATCTTCTTGCGGAAGCCGTCCAGGCCCCCCCGCACGCAAAGGTAGCCGATCTTGGTCAGCAGCGACTGTTTAAACAGGTCCTTAATGGCTCCGCTAAAGGATTTGCCAAGCCCCTCGCTCAATTTGAGGATGACGTTGCCGGTGAAGCCGTCGGCCACCGCCACATCCACCTCGCCCAAGGGCAAGCCCCGGGCTTCCACGTTGCCGATGAAATTCACCGGCGCTTTTTTGAGCAGGGCGCCTGCATCGATCTGCAAGGGAAGGCCCTTGGTCTCCTCTGCGCCGATATTGACCACGCCGACCTTGGGATTCTTGACCCCGATGACCTTTTCCATGTACACCGAACCCAGCACCCCGAATTGGCAGAGCATCTCCGGCCGGCATTCGTGGTTGGCGCCAGCATCCATCAGAAGGTAATTGCCCCGGCCGGTCATGGTGGGGATCACAGTGCCAAGGGCCGCCCGCTTGATGCCCTTGAGCCGTTTGACAATCAGGGTGGAGCCGACCACCAGTGCGCCGGTGCTCCCCGCCGAGAGGAAGGCATCCCCTTTCCCCTCGCTGAGCATCTTGAGGCCCACCGCCATAGAGGAATCGCTATAAGTTTTCAAGATATCGGTGGGGTCAGCTTCCACCGGCATAATACCGGGGGCATTTTCAATGGCAATCCCGGTGAGGTCGGCGTTCATCTCCTTGGCCGCCTCCCGGATTTTCTCTTCATCCCCGGTGAGGACCAGGTCCACACCGTATTCCTGTTTTGCCAGCAGGCAGCCCTCGATGACTGCCTGGGGGGCGTTGTCTCCGCCGAAAGCGTCTACAATAATCCGCATGATGCTAGTTATCCCCTTTCCCATACAAAGGTGTCTCTTCCTGCAAATAAGCCCGAAGGCTGTCCACTGCTCGCTGGGCCACCAACATATAGCGTTGGCTTTTATCCCGGATTCTATCCGGCCAAGGTGGCAAAATACCCATATTGGCCCCCATGGGCTGGAATTCTTTTACGTTTGGGTCGCTGATATAGGCACACAGAGCCCCCAACATGGTGTCCCGGGGGAGGACAAGAGGGGCTTGTCCCAGCAGCTGCCGCGCCAAATTCTGCCCCGCCAGGATGCCGGAGGCCGCCGACTCGGTATATCCCTCCACCCCGGTCAGCTGCCCGGCGAAGTAGAGGTCCTCCCTGCCTCGGAAGCGGAAGGTGGGCGTGAGCAGCCGGGGCGAATCCAAAAAGGAGTTGCGGTGCATCACCCCATAGCGCAGGAAAGATGCGTTTTCCAGCCCCGGGATCATAGAAAACACCCGCTTCTGCTCCGGGAACTTCAAGTTGGTCTGGAAGCCCACCAAGTTGAACATGGTGCCCTCGGCATTTTCCCGCCGCAGCTGCACCACTGCCCAAGGGCGGCGGCCGGTGCGGGGATCGGTGAGTCCCACCGGCTTCATAGGCCCGAAGCGCAAGGTGTCCGGCCCCCGTTTGGCCATTACCTCCACCGGCATACAGCCCTCGTAGACGGTGAAATCCCGCTTGTCAAATTCCTTTAACGGGGCGGATTCCGCGTGGATCAGGGCATCGTAAAAGGCCTCATACTCCTCCTTATTAAAGGGGCAGTTGATGTAGTCATCCTCCCCCCGGCCATAGCGGGCGGCAAAAAACACCCGCTCTTGGTCGATGGAGTCAAAGGAGACGATGGGGGCGGCAGCGTCAAAAAAGCTGAGGGTATCGCTGCCGCACAGCTCCCGGATAGCCTGGGCCAAAGCGCCGTCGGTCAAGGGGCCGGTGGCGATGACCGCCGGGCCTTCCGGGATGGCGGTAACCTCCCCTACATGGACGGTGATATTGGGGTGGCTTTTGATGTGCTGGGTCACCAGGTCGGAGAATTTCTCCCGGTCCACCGCCAAGGCCCCGCCGGCGGAGACGCTGGTCTCTTCCGCACAGGCCATGGTGAGGGAGGATAGCATCCGCATCTCCTCTTTCAGAAGCCCGGCCGCCGACCCCAGGCGGGAGGCTTTCAGGGAGTTGGAGCAGACAAGCTCCGCAAAGCCGGGGTATTTGTGGGCAGGGCTGTACCGCTGGGGCTTCATTTCAAAAAGGTCCACCCCGATTCCCCTTTGGGCCAAAGCCCAGGCGGCTTCACAGCCGGCCAGGCCCGCCCCTACTACCGCGGCCCGGATCATTCTTCCTTCTCCTTTTTCTCTTTGCCGGTGGCCTGCTCATAACCGCAGTCCGGCTTGAGGCAGTGAATCCGGCCATACCGCCCCGCCTTTTTAAACAGGGTGGAGCCACACTGGGGGCAGAGGTCGGTCAAAGGCTTATCCCAGGTCATAAAGGAGCAGGTGGGGTTGTTTTCACAGCCGTAGTACCCCTTGCCGTTTTTGGATTTTTTAGCCAGCACCTTGCCGCCGCACAAGGGGCAGATGCCGCCGGTTTCCTGGACGATCTTTTTGGTGTTCTTGCACTCGGGGAAGCCGGGGCATGCCAGGAATTTGCCAAACCGGCCCATTTTGATCACCATTTTTCGGCCGCACAATTCACAGACCACATCGGTCTCCTCATCCGGGACCTTGATCCGGGTGCCGTCCATATTCTTCTCCGCCTGTTCCAAGGTAGCGGCAAAATCTTTGTAGAAGTTGTCAAGGGTGCTGACCCAGTCGGTCTTGCCCTCCTCCACCCCATCCAGGTTCTTCTCCATGTTGGCGGTGAAGTCCACATCCACAATGTTGGAGAATTGGTCTTCCATCAGCTTGGTGGTCACCTCCCCCAGAGGGGTGGGTTTGAGGGCCTTGGCGTCCCGCTCTACATAGTTGCGCTGTAAAATGGTGGTGATAGTGGGGGCGTAGGTGCTGGGGCGGCCGATGCCGTTTTCCTCCAACGTCTTGATGAGGGAAGCCTCAGTGAACCGGGCCGGCGGCTGGGTGAAGTGCTGGTTGCCGTCCAGGGCTTTGACCTTGAGGGCCATGCCGGTCTCCAAAGGCGGCAGGGCGCCGGAGTCCTCTTCCTCCTCGTCCTTGCCCTCCACATACAGCACGGTGAAACCATCAAACTTCACCGAGTAGCCGGAGGCTTTAAAGAGGTAGTCGCCGGCGTGGATGTCGGCGGAGACGGTGTCCAGCAGGGCAGTGGCCATCTGGCTGGCGATAAACCGCTCCCAGATCAGTTTGTAGAGTTTGTATTGATCACTGGTCAGGCTGCCTTTGACCTTGTCAGGGGTGAGGCTGGCCACGGTGGGCCGGATGGCCTCATGGCCGTCCTGGGCGCTGGCCTTGGATTTGTACACCCGCTTGGTCTGGGGCAGGTAGGGCTTGCCGTACTTCTCTTCAATGAAGGCGGCCGCGTCCTTCACCGCTTCGTCGGAAAGGCGCAGGGAGTCGGTTCTCATATAGGTGATGAGGCCCATGGCGCCCATCCCCTCCACTTCCACGCCTTCATAGAGCTCCTGGGCGGCTTTCATGGTCCGCCGCGCCTGGAAGCCCAATTTGCGGGAAGCCTCCTGCTGGAGGGTGGAGGTGATAAACGGCGGAGCAGGGGATTTCTTGCGGACCCCCTTCTTCACCGTGCCCACCTGGAACTCCACCCCTTGGAGGGCGGCCAGGATGGCATCAGCGGTCTCCTTGTCCTTGATCTCCTGTTTTTTGCCCCCATGGCCGTGGTATTTGGCGGGGAACGCCTTGCGGCTGCCCTCAGCGAGCAGGCTGGCATCGATGGTCCAGTATTCCTCTGACTTGAAAGCGCGGATCTCCTCTTCCCGGTCGACGATCAGCTTGACTGCCACCGATTGAACCCGCCCGGCGGAGAGCCCCCGGCGGATTTTCCTCCACAAAAAGGGGCTGATTTTATAACCCACAATCCGGTCCAGGATGCGTCGGGCCTGTTGGGCGTCCACCAGCGCCTGATCGATCTGCCGGGGATGGGCCATGCCGTTCTGGACGCCGGTCTTGGTGATCTCATTAAAGGTGACCCGGTTCTCGTCTTTGAGATCCAGGTCCAGCAGGTGGGCCAAATGCCAGGAGATGGCCTCCCCTTCCCGGTCGGGGTCGGTGGCCAGATAGACTTTGTCGCTCTTCTTGGCCTCTTTGACCAAGGAGGAGATCAGATCTTCCTTGCCTTTGATGTTGACATATTGGGGGGTGAAACCGTGTTCGATATCCACCCCTATTTTGCTTTTGGGCAGGTCGCGGATGTGGCCCATGGAGGCCACCACCTCATAATTATCGCCCAGATATTTCTGGATGGTTTTCGCCTTGGCCGGCGACTCCACAATCACTAGATTTGACATCCAATACCTCCATGAAAGGATTCGGCCACAGTTGGCCGGGGGGTCTATGGCTACAGGCTGTATCGGCCGCCAGGCAAGGCGGTGACTGCCCCGTAGATCTCCAATTCGGTTAGGGTGGAGAGGACCTTTGCCACCGGCATCCGGCCCTCTTGGGCAATCTGCTCGGCGCTGCGTGGGCCCTGCTCCAACAGCTTGTATATGGAAAGCTGCGGCGGATTGAGATACTCCGGTGGGCGCGCCGCAGGCTGTGTTTTCTGGTTGATGGTTGGGGGCCTTTCTTTGGATTTGCGCTCCGGCGCCGGCTGCTGAGGAAGGTGGAAGGCGTACCCGCTATAGAGGTACTCCTCCAAAACATCCTGAGCGCAGGCCGTCAGCTTTGCCCCCTGCTGAATCAGTTTATGGGTCCCTTTGGAATTTGGCTCCTCAATCCGGCCGGGCACCGCAAAAACATCCCGGTCTTGGGAAAGGGCCAGGCCCGCTGTGATCAAAGAGCCGCTGCGCTCCCCCGCTTCCACCACCACGACCCCTTTGGAGAGGCCGGAGATAATCCGGTTGCGGCAGGGGAAATGGCCGGGGTTGGGCGGCGTGCCCGGGGGATATTCACTGATGACTGCCCCGTTTTGGGAGATGAGCCGGTGAAGGTCGCTGTTCTGCCGGGGGTAGTCCACATCGAGACCACAGCCCAGCACAGCGACTGTCTTTCCGCCGCCGGCGATGGCCCCTGCGTGGCAGATGGCGTCAATGCCGACTGCAAGTCCGCTGACCACCACCGCCCCGGCCCTGGCCAGGTCGCCGGAGAGAGTTTTTCCCACCCGCTTGCCATATTCGGTAAAATTGCGGGTGCCCACCATAGCGATGGGCAATTGTTGGGAGAGGTCGGGCAGTTCCCCCTCCACATAGAGCACCAGGGGGCAGGAATAAATGTTCTTCAATAAATTAGGGTATTTAAGGTCCTCAGGCGTCAAAATTTCAAACCCGAGCCGCCTGGCCTCGGCGGCGTTTTTTCGCGCTTGATCCAAGGTGGTGTTGCCCAACAAAGAGAGCTCCTTCTGGGAGAAGATGCCCAGCCGGGCCAGGTTTATGCGGTCCATCTCATACAATTTCCGCGGGTGGCCGACCCGGGAGAGGACTTCCTCCGCCCGGCGGGTACCCACGCCAAACACCTGCTGGAACCACATCCAATAAAGCGCTTCTTCCATGGTATTCCCCCTTTTCCCTGCCCTAGGGCCGGGCCATCTCCCAGGCGACAATGCTCGCCGCCACCGAGGCATTGAGAGACTCCGCCCGCCCCGCCATGGGGATGATTACCGCGCTGTCGCACAAGGCGACAACCTCCGGCGGCAATCCCTTCCCCTCGTTGCCGATGACCACTGCGCCCCCTTGGTTCAGGGGCAGCCGGGTGATGTCCTTGGCCCCTTCCTGAAGGGCGGCGGCATACACCGGCACCTTCTCCCTCCGGAACCTTTCAAATAGATCCGGCAGGTTGTCCGCCACTGTAATAGGCAGGCGGAATACGCCCCCCATGGTGGCACGCAGCACTTTAGGGCTGTAAAGATCCGGGCAATCGCTGGTCAAAAACAGCCGGTCGATGCCAAAGGCTTCACAGCTGCGGATAATGGTGCCCAGGTTCCCCGGGTCCTGGAGGGAGCAAAGCACCAAATAATGCCCTGTACCCCATATTGTAGCAGTCTGGAAGTGATTGTCAAGCATAGGCAGGACGCAGAAAACCCCTTGGGGGGTGTTGGTATCGGCAATCTTCTGCGCCAGTTCCGGGGTGATTTCGTAGATTTTCTGGGCCTTTTCTGTGAGGAGAGCCGTTTCCTGGGGATAGCGTTCCCCTGCCTGAGGGGTAAGGAACAGTTGCTCTACAGCAAGGCCGCTCTTCACCGCATCGGCAGCAATTCGCGCGCCCTCGGCTACAAATAACCCGGTGCGGATCCGTTCTTTTTTCTGGGTGATCAATTTGATCAGCTGTTTGATCTGGGGGTTTTCCCGTGAGGTGATCCGTTCCATCCCTTCCCCTTTCCGGCGGCAGCCCGCCTAAGGTAGTAAAAGACGCCCGTGTCAATTGCGACCCGGGCGTTCTTTCTAGTCAAAATTACAGAGCGGCTTTTGCCTTCTCAACCAGAGCGGTGAAAGCAGCAGGATCGTTGATGGCGATCTCAGACAGCATTTTGCGGTTGAGGGTAATACCAGCCTTTTTCAGGCCGTTCATGAAGGTGGAGTAGTTGGTGCCGTTCATCTTGCAGCCAGCGCTGATGCGGGTGATCCACAGGGAGCGGAAGTTGCGTTTCTTCTGCTTTCTGCCAATGTAAGCGTACTGGCCGGATTTCATAACCGCCTCTTTTGCGGTTTTAAACAGTCTGCTCTTTGCACCAAAGTAGCCTTTGGCCAGTTTCAGTACCTTTTTTCTTCTCTTGCGGGTCATGGTAGCGCCCTTAATACGAGCCATATCGTTATACCTCCGTTTTGGTCTTTCTTAAAAGTAGTTCTTCAAAAATTATCTTGCGGGCATGAGGAGCTTGAGTGCTCTCATAT
Organism: Merdimmobilis hominis; assembly: GCF_900104615.1. Lineage (GTDB taxonomy): Bacteria > Bacillota > Clostridia > Oscillospirales > Ruminococcaceae > Merdimmobilis > Merdimmobilis hominis. Next base: position 334,661 of record NZ_LT629939.1, read on the forward strand.
TGGTCTTATCCGCATAGGTAGCTTTCCGCAGAGCTCTCTTTCTCTTGGTGGTCTTGTGGTTCAGGATATGTCTTCTGTTGGTGTGCGCTCTTTTTACCTTCCCGTTTTTGGTCAGTTTAAAACGCTTTTTGGCGCCGGTATGAGTTTTCAGCTTAGGCATGTGGATTTTCCTCCTTAAATTTACTTGGCATTCTTCGGTGAGATAAACGCGACCATGCTGCGTCCTTCCATCTTGGGCAGTTTGTCAACCGAGCCCAACTCCGAGCAACTTTCAATGAAGCGCTTAACGATGGCTTCGCCCAATTCGGGATGCGCCATCTCACGGCCACGGAAGCGCAGGGCAACCTTGACTTTGTCGCCGCCGGCCAGGAACTTCTTGGCGTGGTTGAGCTTGGTGTCAAAGTCGTGGACGTCGATGTTCAAAGAGAGGCGAACCTCCTTGACGTCCATGGTCTTCTGATTTTTCTTTGCTTCCTTCTCCTTTTTGGCCTGCTCGAACCGGTATTTTCCATAGTCCATAATCCGGCAGACGGGAGGGGTGGCCTGAGGAGCAATTTTGACTAGGTCAAGATTTTTTTCCAGGGCAATTTTCTGAGCGTCCTTTGTGGGGATTACGCCCAGCTGGCTGCCGTCGGCATCGATGACACGCACTTCCTTATCCCGGATCTCCTCATTGATAAGCAGTTCTTTGTTGCTAATGGTAAAGCACCTCCAAAATCCATAAATCGTGGTTTACAAGGCGGCAAAGCCGCCGGATAAAACAAAGAAAGCGCAGACCAATTCCGTCTGCGCTTGCAATACAAACCAAGAACGGCCACTAGCCGCACCTTGTGTTTCTATTGACCCAGGCCACTATCGCGTGGATAGGTGAGAACGGAATTCTGTTCTACTTTGTTTTCTAATCTATTCTACCAGGCAAAAGGGGATTTGTCAAGGCTTTTACCACGATCTTTTTACAAGATCTTTGTGGGGTCCGCGCGGACATCCCCCAGTGAAACCGGTATGGCTTCATCCAAGGCGAATGAATATAGTATACACGCCCCGATGGGGATATGCAAGCTCTCCTCCAATATTTTTTGATAGAGAAGCACCTGGACCCGGTACCGGTCCGTCAGCTCCTGAGGGGTTTTGACATAGTCGGTTTTGTAATCAATGACTGTCCCCCGGCCATTTTCCACCAAGATGCAGTCGGCAACGCCCTGGACAGCGGTTTGGTTGCCCCCGAACTCCCAGTCCAGGTAGGGGGCCAGAAGCTCCTCCCCCGCCTCGGCCAAAAACCGGTATTCCCGCAGCACCTGGTCGGCACAGAAGATCCGCCGGGCCAAATCCGAGCAAAAAAACCGCTCCAGTTTGGCCACTGGGATGGCCTCACCCTCCGTCGGGAGGAGGAAGCCCTGTTCCACCAGCCGGGCGATCTCCCCGGCGGGGTTGTCCCGAGCCGCTTCATAGGAGGCAAACTGCATGAATTTGTGGACGGCGTTGCCCCGCTCCGCACCGGTGAGCCCCTTTCCAATCAAGAACTTGGGCCGCCGGATGAAATAGTTTCCCTCCCCCTGCCCCTTTGAAATAGCCGAGACCGCCATTTTGGTGGGGATGAGGGTCGCTGCCCGGTTGGGGTACTGGAAAGCACACTGCCGCCGAAGGGCCTCTACCATCCCAGGATCTGGCAGAGATTCCAACCGGCCTCCCCCCTCTTCCCCAGCTTCTTCCCGGGGGTGGAGACTTTCCACCTGAATGGAGAAATGGCTGGAACCGTCCCCGCCCGAGACTTCACACCCGGCCAGGCGGCAGAGCTCCCCAGAATCCGGATGGTGGAGAAGAGCCATCAACAGCCAATCGGCGTAGCTGCTCCCCGCCCGCACCCGGCGGGAGGGCACCCGGCCGCCCTTATCAAGGCCCCCCGCCAAAGCGGAGAGCTTCTTCTCCGGATTTTTGAGCTGCATGGTGACAACCAGCCGCTCCTTGGCCCGGGTGAGAGCCACATATAAAATCCGCAGCTCCTCCGAGAGCATCGACCGCTCCAGTTCAATCTTCATCGCCTCCATGGGCACGGTGGTGAATTGGCGCATCAGCTGTTCATCCCGCCGCATGCAGGCAAACCCCATCTGGGAGTGGAGGAGGGTAGGGCTTCGCAGGTCCTCTTTGTTAAACTGTTTGGCGGTGTCGCAGAGGAAGACCACCGGGAACTCCAACCCTTTGGAGCGGTGGATGGAGAGGATCTGCACCGCGTCCTCCCCACCGCTGCCGGTGGGTGGGGCCAAGTCCTCCCCCTGGCGTGCCAGCCGGTCCAAAAACCGGATAAACCCGACAAGGCCTTTTCCCCCGCCGTATTCCGCCGCGTAGGACAGGAAGGCCCGCAGGTTTTCTTTCCGGCGGGCGCCCCCTGGCATTGCTCCGGCGATCAGCTCAAACCCGGTGCAATCGTAGACCTTCTGCACCAGCTCCTGGGCGGGGAGCACCGCTGCTTCCCGCCGCAGGTAGGCGAGGGTCTCCAAAAACCGGGCGGTTTTCTCCGATGTGCCGCTGTAGGCGATGGCCGCCTCATAGATGGAAGCTTTTGGGGCAGAGAGCCGCAGCTGGGCCAGCTCATCGGCGGTGAAGCCGAAGAGGGGTGAAAGCATGGCGGCAGTCAAATCCACATCCAAAAGGGGGTTGTCCACCGCCCGCAGGAGGGAGACCACCGCGGCGATCTCCCGCCGGGCGAGGAATCCCCCCTGGCTGTCCGCCCAGCCGGGGATCTTCCGGCGGCGCAGGACTTCCAGGTATTTCTCCGCCTTATTTTTGGTGGAGCGCAGCAGAATGGCGATATCCCCCGGCCGCACGGGGCGAAGCTCCCCCCCATCTGTTACAAGGGTCTTCTCCCCCAACATCCGGGCGATCTGTCCAGCCACATACTCCGCTTCCAGGGCCGCGCCGTCCTCCTCCCCCAATTGGGAGGAATCCAGCACCCGCACCTGCCAACCCATCCCGGGGGCCTCCGGGTAGCTGGCAGCGGGGATCAGCGCCTCTTCGGCGGTGTAGTCCATCTCGCCGATTTCCTCACTCATCACCATGGAAAAGAGGAAGTTGATCCCCGCAGTGACCTCCGGCCGGCTGCGGAAGTTGCGCCCCAGAAGGATCTTTGCCGGGTAATGCTCCCCGTCGTATGGGGCAAAATGCCTCTTCTTTTCCAGGAAAATCTCCGGCATGGCCTGGCGGAACCGGTAGATGCTCTGTTTCACATCCCCCACCAAAAAGAGGTTTTTCTCCTCCCGGGAAACCGCCCGGAAGAGCATGTCCTGGGCTTCATTGGTATCCTGGTACTCGTCCACAAACACCTCTTCAAACCGCTGTGAAGCCTGTTTGGCCAAGGCAGTGGGATGGTATCCCCCTTCCTCCTTCTCCCAAAGGAGGGCGAGGGCCAGGTGTTCCAGGTCGGAGAAATCCACCAGCTTGCCTTCCCGCTTTTTTTCGGTGAACCGCCGGTCGAAGGCCAGGGTCACCTCAAACAGCCGGGTGATTTTGGGCAGCAGGTCGTCGATATCCTCCCGGAACTGGGCCCGGGTTGCGCAGAACTGCTTTTCCGCCAGTGTTTCGATCAGCTCTTTTACCTGCTTGCGTGCGGCCTGCACCCGCTCTTTTAAAGGGTCATTGGAAAAGCCCCGCAGGGCCTTGAGCCGGGGAAAACTGAAACTGTCCAGGGCGGCTTTCACCCCATCCCAGTCGCCGGCTTCTACACGCTCTAAGGCGGCACGCACCCCCTGCAGGTCGCTCTCGTAGGCGGGGCCATAGGCCGCCTCCATCTTCTCATCGGAGCGGATCTCCCACAGGGCTTCCTCTAAGGTGAAGGCGGCATATTCCAGGGCGTTTTTGCCATAGGCGAGGATCGCCTGGCCCCAGACTGTCTCCTCCACCGGGAGGCCGCTGCCGTAAAAGGCCAGCTTGTCCGCCAGCCAATCCTGGTAAAAGGGGTGGGAGCGGACAAAGTCGTAGAGGCGCAGTACTGTCTGGGTCAGGCGCTTGTCGTCCCGCCCGGTGGACAGCAGCTCCACCAGGCTGAAAAAAGCGCTGTCCTCGGGGTTTTGATAACATTCCTCGATGACCTCCGCCGCGGCGTCGGCCCGCAGCAGGTCCAGCTCCTTCTCATCCCCCACCCGGAAGTCCGGCGGCAGGTCCAGGGCCTGGAAATTCTGCCGCAGAAGCTCCTGGCAGAAGGAATGGATGGTGCTAATCTGCGCCCGGGCCAACAGGGATTGCTGCCGGGCCAAAGCGGCGTCCTGGGGATTCTCCTCGATGAGCTGGGAGAGCTTGAGACTGATCCGCTGTTTCATCTCCTGGGCCGCGGCTTTGGAAAAGGTGACGATCAGCAGCCGGTCGGCATCCACCGGGGCGATGGGGTCCAATATCCGCTGGATCACCCGTTCCACCAGGACGGCAGTCTTTCCGCTGCCTGCCGCCGCCGAGACCAGGACGGTCCCGCCCCGGGCAGTGATGGCGTCCAGCTGTTCTTTTGTCCAATTACGGCTTGTCAATCCCTTCTCCCCCTTCCGCAAAGAATGCCCGCTTGTCCAGCTCGGCGATCGTCCGCACCCGGTCGCCGTCCTCAAACCCGCAGACCTGTCGGTATTCACAGTAAACACAAGGGTCGTACCCCAGGCCAGAGACTGGCAGCGGCTCCACCTTCCCAGCGGAGAGCTCCTTGGCCATGGCGAGGATCTCCTCCTCGATTTTGGTTTTCAGCTGACCCATCTCTTCCAAGCTGGCCAGGGAAGACCGGGCGTCCAGCTCCCCATCCGCCTTGAGCTTTGCGGGGATAAACACCCCTTTGCCATCCTGTTCCATGCCTAGCACCACGTCTTTATCCTCTAAAATCAGGCCGTTCATCCGCCGTTTTTTCTGCTGCTGGGCGGCCACCAATGCATCGCTCTCCCCCCGGTCGGCGGTGACGATGACATTTTTGGCCGGCAGGTAAAGCACCCCGGCGGGCAGGGCACCCTCCAGTTCCCCGGTGCCATTTTGGCAGATGGAGAAGAGGTAGATCAGCATCTGCATATTGAGGCCGTAGAAGATATCCGACAGGTTGAAGGTCTTGGAGCCGGATTTGTAGTCGATGACCCGGACGTATTTCTTCCCGTCCTTCTCCATCACATCCACCCGGTCCACAACCCCCTCCACCGAGACGGTGACCCCGTCGGGGGTGGTCAGCTCCAAAGGTTTCACCGGGCCATCCGCCCCGATTTTCAGCTCAAAGGCCACAGGGGCAAAGGCGCTTTGGGAGAATTCCGCGCCCAACTGTTCCAGCAGCCGGGTCACCAGGGCCACCAGCCGGTTGAACAGGTACCGGAAGCGGGTGGGCAGCGCGTCCATGTTGTCAATCCGCTGGGAGAGGTATTGGGTCAAAAGCTCCTCCACCTCCCGGTGCATCTGCTCCTGGGTCAGCTGGGAGAGGCCCTTCCCCCCATAACGGGAGACCATCCGCTCCAGCAAAAAGTGGATCACCGAGCCAGACTCCAGGGGGGAGAATTCCACCTTGCGCCGGGGCCGGATGCGAAGGCCGCTGGCGCAGAAATACCCAAAGGGGCAGGCGAAGTACTGCTCCACCCGGGAGGGGGAGAGACGCATCCGCTTGCCGAACAGCTGCCGGGCGAGAACCGGGCTCTGGATGGCATATCCATCCCGGTTTTGGGCCGCTTCCATCCGGTCCAGGAGTTCCCCGTCCCTCTCCTCCAAAAACGCCTGGAGAGATGCCCGCTGGGGGCTGTCCTGGTGGTAGACCCAGGAGAACGCCTCCCTCGCTGACGGAAGGTTGGCCGCCGCCTTGATGGGGTCGACGGCAGCGGGGCTCAGGCGACACCCCAGGATTTTCGCCGCCTGAGAGAGGATCACCGACGGCGCCAGGGCGCCGCCTTTTCCATCTTCTTTGGGGTAGCTGATGTACAGCCGCTCCCGTGGGGTGGTGACCGCAAAATAGGCGTAGAATTTTTCGTAAACCGATTTTTCCTCGATGTTTTGGGCGAGCTCCACCCCCGCCTCCAGAAGGCGGGTTCGCTCCTGGTCGGTGAACACACCGCCGGCATTGACCACCGCCGGAAACTCCCCCTCCACCGCACCGATGACAAAGGTGGCCCTCGGCTCCCCTGGGCGGATGCGGTCGGCCATGCCCACCATCACCTGGTCCAAGGTCTGGGGCCGCTGGCCGATGTCAGTTTTGCCGATGGCCAGGCGCAGCAGGTCGGTGAGCCTTTGCTGGCTCATGCCGGCCTCCCCCACGATCTGGGCAAATTGATCTAATATATCCACCAAGGCGTCCCAAAGGGCGGACTGTTCTTCTAAAAAGAGTGCAGCTTCCTCCGGCGGGAGGGAGGCGGCGAAATCCTCCAGGTGGCGGGGGGCCTCCACCTCCTCCAAAAGGGTGAACAGCCCTGCGGCAAAGGAGATGCCGTCCCCTTGGGCCAGCTGTCCCTTCAGGTTTTTCAACGGCTGGATCACCCGTGCCCGCAGAAGGTTCAGTTCCTCCAGTTGGAGGACCGCCGCCTCATCGAAGGCTTCCGAGAGGCCGCCGGGGTGGTTTTCAAAGGGGGTGAGCCAGTGGCGGCCCTCTACCCCCCAAATGTAGCAGTAGTTTTCCAGCCGGGCCAGTTCCGGTGCAGAAAGGCCCAGAGCTGGGTTCTTGGCAAAACGCAGGATGGCCTCGGTGGAATAATTGCCCCGCACCGCCTCCAGGGCAGACAGCAGCAGGGCGGTCAGGGGCTTGGATTCCAGTTCCACCCTGCGGTCAAAGAAGCAAGGGATGTCATAGCGGGTGAAAATCCGCTCCACCGGGGTGCGGTACCGCTCCAAGCTTCGGCAGATCACCGCCACATCGCTGTAGCGGTACCCTTCTTCCCGCACGAGACCGGCGATGTTGGCCGCCACCCACTGGATCTCCTCCCAAGGGCTTGGGGCGGCGGCGACCTGCACCCACTGGGACGTCCCGGGGCAGGGGATCACCCGGGGCCGCAGGAAACTGCGCTCCAAACAGGACAGTTCTTCATTTTGAAACCGGTGGGAACCCTCCAGCACCTCCGGCACAGCTACCCCTACCCCGCTTTGCCGTGCGGCGCGGATCAGCCGGGCTATGGCTTTTTTGGCGGTAGAAAACACCCCGTTCCCCCCCTCCTGGTCGGCCATGCCATCACAGCAGAAGGCGCAGGTGCAGTGAGGCGCCCCCCCAATCGCCAGTTCCAACATGCGGAATTCTGAGGCCATAAAGGTCATGAAGGAGTCCACAAACACCCCATATCCTGCAAAAAAGGGGTGATCTTCTACCAAACGGCAGGCCCGCTGCAAATCGTCGGCAGTGTCGGTATAACGGCTTTCCAGCAAGGCGTTGTACACCTCGTAGATGGTGGATAGCTCCGCTGCTTTCTCCCGCAGTTGGGCATCACCGCTCTCCCGGGCGGCAGCAGCCAGCTCCTCTGGTGAGACCCCGCCGTTTTTAAATTCCGAAACCGCGGCGCACAAGCTCTCCACAAAGGCGGCGCTGCCAACCTGCCGGGCATAGATTTGCAAGGTGTCCCGCACCTCCCCAAGGGCTAGGCTCATCAGCATCGCTTTGCCGGTGTCGGTCAGGGCGTTGACCGCAAGGCCGCCGTATTCCCGGAAGATGCGGTCGCACAACCGGGTAAAACTGAGCACCTCAACCCGGGCAGCTCCAGTGGGGCCAAGGCGGCGGTACAAAGCTTTTTCGCTTTCAAAAGAGTATTGTTCCGGCACCAGGAGGATGGCTTTTTTCCCGCCTTGAACCCAGTGTTCCAATTCCTCATAGAGGCGGGTGGTCTTTCCCGAACCGGCCGGGCCTAAAATCAAATGCAGCATCTTCACCCCTCCTGATGGCGTAAATGAAAAGAGCGGGTGTTCCCCGCGGATCGGTTGAATATTTAATAGGGCCGCAGTCTCAACCTGTGGACAATAGCCCGCTTTGCGGATTGTATTTTTCAGAACCTTTTAAATTGCGGTGCGGCCCTCGCCGCAAAGGGCTGCGCCCTGCAAGAAATTCTTCGAATGACACAACTTTGTTGTGGCTATGATACCACAAAGTCCGCACAGGCTGGAAAAATCCCGGTGCCGCTTTGCGGCGGGAGGGCGGCCCCTCAAAATTGCGTTGCCACTGTGTGGCAGGAAGCAATTTTGCGCATGTTACAAGCAGCGCTTGTAGCAATGGAGAGAGGATTTCTTCCCCAATGGTCGCTTTGCGACCATTGTACCACAATCTCTCCCCCAACGCAAAACCGCCAAAGGACAATTCTGTCTTTTGGCGGTTTTGCGGTTGTATGATTCAATTGTGGTTGGCATAATAATAGGAATTTAGCTGATTTTGAGGCGCAGGCGCAGCTTATCGGCGATCATCGCGATGAATTCGCTGTTGGTTGGCTTCCCTCTGCCGTTGTGGATGGTATACCCGAAGTAGGAGTTGAGGATGTCCACATCCCCGCGGTCCCAGGCGACTTCAATGGCGTGGCGGATGGCCCGCTCCACCCGGGAAGAGGTGGTGCCAAATTTTTTGGCTACAGTGGGGTACAGCTGTTTGGTCACCGAGTTAATGATGTCGGCGTTGTTCACTGCCAACAGGATGGATTCCCGCAGGTAATGGTAGCCTTTGATGTGGGCGGGCACCCCGATTTGATGGATGATCTCAGTCACCATCATTTCCAGGTCGGGCTGGAGTTTACCAGCGCCGGGCAGGTCTAGGATGTCCGCTTTTTTGTACCCGGAGATCTGGACAATCCGCTCCACCAGCACGTCGGTGTCAAAGGGTTTGAGGAAGTAGTAAGAGGCGCCGGAGTTGAGCAGTTCCCGCTCCAGGACTGGGTTGTCGAAGGTGGACATCATCATGAACAAGGGCTGGACTGAAATTTGGGATTCGCGGATGGTTTTCATCACGCCGATGGCATCCAGCCGAGGCATGAACACATCCAAAAGGACAATATTCGGCTGATTTTCTTCCACCAGCTCCACAACACGGAATCCATCCTTTGGGGCCACGACCGTCTCATAGCCATAGGTCCGAAGGAGTGCAGAGCATTGGGCGCAAAACTCTTTGTTGTCATCTGCGATGAGGACCTTGATTTTGTTTGTCATATTCGCACCTCAATTGTAAATTTTTTCCATGTCTATAGATTACCATATTTTGGAAGTGATTGCAAGAGTTTGTCAAATAAAAGAAGTTCCAACACCATTATAAAATTCCAGGTAAAAATTGTCAATTATCACGAGACTTTTCTGCTTCCACTTTCGACGATCTTCGAGGATTTTTCCATATTCTCTGCAAAAATTGCGTACCCCCGTGTCGGATCGTTGACAAAAACATGGGTCACCGCCCCTACCAAACGGCCGTTTTGGATGATGGGGCTGCCGCTCATCCCCTGAACAATTCCCCCTGTTTTTTCCAAGAGAGTGGGGTCTGTGACACGAATCACCATGTTCTTGGTGGGGTTGGAATCGCTAAAATTGATCTTTTCAATCACAATGGAATAGTTTTGTGGTTTATCCCCCGAAAGGGTGGTGCGAATCTCTGCGGGTCCTGTCTGTACCTCGTGTCGAACGGCCAGCGGTATGGCTTCCCCAGAAACGGGAATCCGTTCCAGCAAGCCAAAAACGCCGGTTTCGTTGTTCATCTCCAGCGAACCCATCCGTCCGGAGCCGTTGAAGGAACCCCGCAGTTCGCCAGGTTTCCCACTGACCCCCTTTCCAACACCGGTGATGGTCACTCCCACAATTTCGCCGCTGGAAAGGGGCATCAATTCGCCGGTATCCACGTCGCAGATGGCGTGTCCAAGCCCTCCATAAGCCATGGAAGTGGGATTGTAGTAGGTCATGGTGCCAATGCCTGCGGAGCTGTCCCGCACCCAGATTCCAGCTTTATAGCTGCCGTCATCCGGGGATTTCACCGGCTTCAGGCTGACCTTCATCCGGGTGTTTTTGCGGCGGAGTTCCACAGCGACTGCTTTCCCCTGGGAACCGGAGACCGCGGCTGCAACATCTTCATTGGAGGAGACCTTCCTCCCGCCAATAGAGAGGATGATATCCCCGGTGGCGATGCCCGCCTCTTTCGCCGGGTTGACCGCCTGGCCGTCCAGATTGATGTCGGAAAGGCCCACCACCATCACCCCCTCGGTGAACATCTTCAGCCCGAAAGGATTTCCCCCTGGGATTACATAGTTGCGCTCCACCACCTGGACGTTGACCTGTTTGATGCCGATGGCGCCAAACATTTTCAGGTCCAGGTGGTAGCTGTTCCCCGATTGATCGTATGCGTGGGCAGGCAACCCTTCTGCCGGCTCCATGGCGGTGATATACCGCCCGGCCCGTATGGAAAAGGGTTCCCCTTCCACCACATAAAAATCATCGGGCAAGGTCACTTGCATATATAAGGTAAAACACAGCAGGGCGGCGATGGCCACGCAGGTCACCGACGCAAACTTTTGATACAATCTTTTCATTTTAAGCATCCCCCATTTTAAGTTCCTTCTTACTGTTCCACCGATGGCCGCCGATATGGGATGTAAAATTACCGTCTATTAGCGGAATGTTCCCCGCCTAGCAAAACTTTTCGGGGGAAAGAATTCCCACAACCGGCGGGAATGTGCTACAATACAGGTAAATTTGATTTTTGGGGGATCCTTCCTGGCAAGTCCTTCCTCTTAATTGGAATTGTTTTTACTCGCCACCATTGAAAACAGGCGGAGGCACAGGGAATTTTCCTTCATACAGCCCGTTTGCAAGCCAATTTTTTCATTTTATATGCAGGATAAAGGGAAGGGGAAACGGCATGCGCGTAGCTATCATCGGATCGAGGAACGCCAAAAATTTGGATATTTTTCAGATGATCCAGCGGGTGCCCCGCAATTGCTCGGAGATTATCAGCGGCGGGGCCAAGGGTGTGGACGCCGCAGCCAAAACCATTGCCCAGGTGCTAGGGGCCATCTACACCGAGTTCCCACCTGAGTACAGCCGCTACGGGGCGAAAGCGCCGATGATGCGCAACCAGCAGATTGTGGGGCGGGCGGACCTGGTCCTCGCCTTTTGGGATCTTTCCTCCCGCGGCACCGCCGGTACGCTGAACCTCTGCATCCAAAAAAGGGTCCCCTTCCGCATCTTCCCCCTTCACGAATACGAATTGCCCGAGGGGGAGACCCTTACCCGATAAAGTCGGGGATTTTGCACAAACCCACTTTTGGGGGTTTCCAAAAACCGGATGCCCTGCAACCGGCTTGCACGGCCCTTTATATGTTTTTGTTGGAGTTTTCCCAATTCGCCGGCGTGCCGCAAAAATATGGCTTTTCCCTATTTTTATGAAAGCACTTCCGCTCCTTTGGGACTTCGGATACACCCAAGGGACAGGGGCGCTGTTCGAAATCAAACAGTGCCTGTATACCTTGTTAGATTGCCCGGTTTTTTCAAAAATAATGGCTTTTGCCATCAAAAAAGAGGGCCTGTCACTTGGCGACAGGCCCTCTTTTTTTAAAAATATAAGTCAGTGTGATAGGGCTACCAAGCGGCAACTGTGCCGTCGGTCCGGGACTCGGTTCCGCCGCAAAGAACGCCATCTTCATCCCGCCAGATGATCTGCCCTCTGCCGAACAGCAGGGACTCCGCGGGGACGGTGACCTTGTGCCCTCTGCGGATCAGTTCCTCGGTGGCCGCGTAGGGGAAGGCGCGCTCCACTTCTACATTCATGCCGCTAGTCCACTGCCAACGGGGGGCGTCCAACGCCTCCTGAGGATTCATATGGAAGTCGATGGTGTTCATCAGCACCTGGACTTGACCCTGAGGCTGCATAAATGCACCCATGACCCCAAAGGGGCCGACTGCCTTGCCATCCTTGGTGAGGAAACCGGGGATGATGGTGTGGGCAGGCTTCTTACCGGGGGCGATGCAGTTGCCGCTGGCGGGATCCAGATAGAAGTTCCGGCCCCGGTTGTGCAGGCAGATGCCGGTTTCGGGGATGACCACGCAGGAGCCAAAGCCGTTGTAATTGCTCTGGATGTAGGAAATCATGTTGCCCTCTTCATCCGCGGCGCAGAGGTAGACGGTTCCGCCGCAGTTGGGGTCACCTGCCTCAGGCATCCGGGCAGTGTCGCCAATTAAGGCGCGGCGGCTGTCCGCATAGCCCTGATCCAACATTTTTTCCGCCGTGGTTTTCATAAACCGGGGGTCGGCCACGTATTTCTGGGAGTCGATGAAGGCCAGCTTCATAGCTTCCAGCTGTTTGTGGTAGGTCTCCGCCGAATGGGGATCCTTGAACTCAAATCCCTTGAGGATGTTCAGCGCCATCAGCACGGTGATGCCATAGCCATTTGGGGGAATCTCCCAAACGTCATAGCCTTTGTAGTTGGTGCTGATCGGCTCCACCCACTCGGCGTGGAAAGCGGCCAGATCCTCTTTGCGCAGGTAGGCCCCGCATTCCCGGGAGAAGGCATCGATTTTCTCAGCGATGGCGCCCCGGTAGAAAGATTCGCACTTGGTGGCCGCCAGCTCCCGCAGGGTTTTCGCGTGATCTTTCAGGTAGACCATCTCACCCGGCTTGGGAGCGCGGTCTTTGGGGCAGAAGGTTTCAAACCAATATTTAAAATAATCGTCTTTGAGGGTGGGTTTAAACTCGTTGTAAGCGTTGTCCCACAGCCGGGAGATCACCGGGGAAACCGGGTATCCTTCCTCCGCGTAGCGGATAGCGGGCTCCAGCAGTTCTTCAAAGGGGAGCTTTCCAAACCGTTCGGAGAGGCTCGCCCAAGCGGAGGGAATGCCAGGAACCGTCACCGGCACCCAGCCCCGTTTGGGGAGGGTATCACCGTATTTGGCCCGCAGCTCCTCCGGGTCAATGCCCATGGGGGCGGGGCCGCTGGCATTTAAGCCATATAATTTGTCTTTCATCCAAACCAGGGCGAAGCCGTCTCCGCCAATGCCGTTGCTGGTTGGTTCCAGTACCGTCATGCAGGCGGCGGTGGCGATGGCAGCGTCGACGGCGTTGCCGCCTTTTTTCAGGATATCAAGGCCGGCTTGGGCAGCCAGCGGCTGGGAAGTACAAACCATGCCCTTTCTCCCAAAGACAGCCTTGCGGGTGGTGGGATAGTTGTACTTGAGGGAATCGAATTGAAAGCTCATAGGATAGTGTCCTCCTTATGTAATGCCAAAACGGACGGGAAGCCCGCTTAGATAAACTGAACAAACACGCCTGCAATCAGGATGGAAATGGTCGTCACCGACACAAAGCCGGAGATGACAAAGGCAGGGGTCAGCTTTTTGACGATGTAATCCTTCTCCCCTTCGGTTTCGGCCACGGCGGTCGCCACCTCATTGACAATCAAATAGGTAGCGGGGAAACCCAGCAACTGGCTCATGGCAATGCCCATAGCCAGGTTTTTGGAACCCACAAACTTCCACAGGGGCAGGATGTACATGAAAAGGAAGGTACCTGCCAGAACCGCAGCAAATACGGTGACCGTCTGCACGCTCAGCTCCATTAAATCGGAGATGGAGATTTTTGCAAGGGATGGAATCAAAGTGCAGAACATAGCGGCCATGAACAAGCCAGATGCCTTGCCTTTGTCCAGCACCTTGGCGGGGATGAGGCCAATTTGGTTGGTAAGCATGCCTAGGAGCAGGCACCAGATGGACATGGAAATACCAGTGGCCTCCTCGATCAAAAATCCAATCCAAGCGAAAAACGCGACGATGGCAATGCAGGTGTACTGGGTGAAATATTTGTCGTTTTTCTGGGCAAAGCTCACCTTCTGCGCCTTGCCGGCAGAGGCTTCCGCCATCTCCTTGGCCATCAGGTCAATCCCCTGCGCCTGGGCATCCCGGTAGTTCTTCACCAGGATTCTCGCCTCACTCAACCCAAACCGGGAAGCGGGGATAGTGCCCACAAACTTCTGCACTGCAAAAACCACTGTGCCAAGGGCAGCTGCCATGGTAAAGCCTTTTTCCAAAGCACCGGAGGTCATGATGTTTGTGGCGACCAAACCGCCATTTACGATGGGGATGCTGACAATGGCCGCCTGTTTGCCGATAATGGGAATCACACACAGAACCGATACGATGGCGATACCCATAGCGACAATGGACATGACAACGACTTTCCACTCCCGTTTCATCTCATCCAGGTTGACCGAAGTGCCCATGTTAAACACAATAAAAGCACTGGCCATTTTGCTGACGCCAGTTAGGTTGGCCTGGTCGATGATATCGCCGGGGATGAGGCCTGTCATAAAACAGATCATAAAAAGCATCAGCGCGACAAACACCGAGGAAAGCTTTGCTTTGGTGGCCACACCTAAAATGTCGCCTATGGCAAAGAAGCCGAGGACAATAAATAAAGCCAGATACATAGACATAGTTGTTCCCTCCATTCATCATCCCAGAAACCATCTCGAGCATGGCGGAAGAAGGATTCCCCCTGGGCAGGTCATGAGAGCTGCAACTCCTTTGCAAGATTATATAATCTTACGGGTTTCATCGTATCACCTAAAAATTAGAAAAGCAATGGTTCCCAGATCTTTTCAGAACCTTAACCAAACTCCATTTAGAGATTTTTGTTGAGAATCTCATATAGATTTTTACTATATGGTCATAGCTATTTATCCAATTTCTTTGGTCAATTTTAACATAAAGAAAGGCGCCGGCAAACTGCCGGCGCACCACATGTTCAAGCCCACAGAAGGGTGTTTCACTTCTTTTCCTTATTGTCTGTGCTGATCCGCTGGATATGGACAGAAACCTCAATATCCACCGGCACTGTGGTGAGCATCTCCCCCCAATTTTCTTTGTTTTCCTCCCAGAATGTGTGGTCCTTGCGGTCCACCACCTGGTAAAGGTCAAAGATATCCATTTTATTCTCCCGCAGGGCTTTCATCATAGCCCGCTGGGTATCCTCCAGGATTTTGCGGGCCAACAGGTTTTCAATGTCTGCCTCCCCCTGCTGCGAAAGGGCCTCTTCCCCTTCCTGGACCAATTCCTCCAAGGTGCCCCACGCTTGGATTTCTACGGTAAACCGAGGGATTCCATTTTCTATATTGCACTGGATCTTGCGTTTGCTTTCGTTGATATTGGCGGAAACCCGGCCCACCTGGTCGTTCTCCACCACCAAAATGGTATTTTGGGGGCTCTCCTTCAGGAAGAGAAAGCCGCGGGTTTCTTCTGTATCAAAGGTGTCCACCATACGGTCATTGAGGAACAGCGCCGTCCCTTCAATGGCAACCGCATCCTCCCCACTATAATCCTTGCCCGCCTTGACGTAGGTGGCGTAGGCTGCTTTGGGATCGGATTCCAGTGCGCGGCTCATCTGCATCAAGGTGCTTTTCACCGCGCTCCCATCCTCCAGGGACTGGTCCACTACCATCTCAATAGCATTGGCGGGGACGATTCCCTGGTTGATTTGGGCGGAGACAATTTCATCCGCCCGGCCGTCGGCCACGAGGACCACCGTCCCCGGACGGGTCTCGTGGTCAGAATCAAAGTAATCCAGCACCCGGGAGATCCCCCCTTCAGCGGTTTCCCTGCCGATGACGATGATCTTGTTGTTGCCCAGGAACATCTTCCGCCCGTTTTGTAAAGTGGCCCGGCGCAGGGCATCAGAGATGCTGGAGCCCTGCACCTGAATTACCTTGTTGTTGAGTTTACTTGCGTCAAAGGAGGTTTGCCCTGTGCTTTGAGGGTTGAAAATCTGCAGTGTGACGGTGTAAAATCCGTCGTCATAATCCACCCCAATGGCCTGGACAATCCCCCGCTCCTTTAGTTCAACGCTCTGCATGCAGCCGCATAAAAGAACAGCAAACAGGAGAACTACCGCCATCCATCGCCTCATTGAGAAACCTCCTTTTTGCGGGCAGCGGTGCATAGGACGATCCCCGGCACCACCAGCAGGAAAAGTACCACAGCGATACCGGAGGCAAAAAAGCTCCGGATCAGCCGCATCGCTTGGTAGTTGTTGGCTAAAACGAGGGAAAGCAACAACACCAGGGCCCCCACGATGCCAATGCCGCGGGAAGCCACCGGCTTTGGCGCCAGATACCCCAACATATGAACTGCCAGGTAAAAGAACAGCGCTGTGCGCACAAAAGCGATAAACACCCACATGGCCATAAAAAGGGAATCCAGCCTCTGCATCACCGAAAACTCAGCTACGGCAGCCATGCTGTATATGGGGAACAGATGGCTTTGGGCGTACTCCCCCAGACTGGTGATGGCAAATACGCTGATCAATTGATAATAGACCATAATCATAGCGGAAAGAGCGCCCGAAGCCTTGGTTAAATTGCCCCGCACCATGGGGATCAGCAAAAGGATGGTGGTGATCTCCAGGGAGGCCCCTACCCCGCTGAATCCGGTGGCGACAGTGGTTTTTAAATCAATGGAAAAAGGGCTTCGTAGGAAGATGGGGTCGGCCTTTTGAAAAAGGCACAAAAAGAGGAATGCCGTCCCTGCGGCCACACCCCAAAACACAAATCCGCTCATCCGGGCGCACGCCTCCAGCCCCATGTAAGCGGCATAGGCAACCGCCAAGAGAAAGAGCACTACAAACAAAGTGGGAGAGGCGTTGGGGTAGATAGAGGAGGTGAGGAAAAACTCAAAGTGGCTAATGGTGTTGGCGGTCACCAGAACTAAAAACGCAAAGTACAGCGCTGCCACACCTTTGCCAAACCAAGGTTTTACTGCAAATGACCATTCAATGATGCTGTAATCTCTTCTTCGGCGAACCAGCAGAAAGGTGGGGATCAGCGCTGCCACATACAGCATCGCGCTCAAGGCCAAAGCGAAAATGATGCCGGCATTTTGGGAAATCTGGTCGGTCTTGGTGGAGTAGGTCAGCAGAGTGAAGGCGCGGCTTAAAAAGAGGAGGGTCACAAGCTGAGAGGCGGAAATCTCCACGCGCTTAGTCATCGTTATTCCCCCCTTTGATCTGGGAGCCAGGAAGATCCTGCACTCTGAGATCCTCTTTCCCAAGACTCTTCCAGCCCCAGCGGAACAGCACGTCCCGCATAGAGTACAAATCAAAGGGCGAGGCCGGACTGGTGATGGGGATTCCCATCGTGTTGATGGCACAGAGGTTGACCATCACCACGGCGAGGCCCAAGGTGATGCCGAACATCCCCAGCAGGCCGCCTAATAAAATAAAGGTGAACCGAAGAATGGTTACCGGCTCATACAAGGGCGCTACCACAAAGGAGCTGATAGCCGTCAGAGCCACCACCATGACCATGGGTGCGCCGATCAATCCGGCAGTCACCGCTGCATCGCCAATAACCAGGGCGCCTACAATACTTACCGCGTGGCCAACCGGCCGGGGAAGCCGCAGGCCGGCCTCCCGCATCACTTCATAGAAAAAGTGGATGATCAGCGCTTCCATCATAATAGGGAACGGGGTGGATTCCTCCGACGCCGCCACATTGAACAAAAGGGCGTTGGGAAAAAGCTCCGGGTGAAAGGTGGCGATAGAGACATAAAACCCCGGCAACAGGATGGTCAGAAAGAAGGACACGTATTTGAGCCACCGGATAAAAGTGGCATAATAGGGCCGGTTGGCGTAATCGTCAAAGCTCTGGAAGTTTTCGGTGAACAGAAAAGGGATCACCAAGGCGAAGGGGGTTCCGTCAAACAAAATGCCAATGCGTCCCTCCGAGACCTTGGCGCAGATGGTGTCCGGCCGTTCGGTCACCCCCACCTCCGAGAAGATGGAAAGGGGCTTGCGCTCTAAATAAGGCTGGACATAGCCGGATTCCAGCACCACATCCAGCTTCACCTTGGAGAGCTTGTACTTCACCTCTTTTAAAAGCTCTGAAGATACCATATCGGTGCGGTACACCAGGCAGATATCGGTTTTGCTCTTCTCCCCCACAGTGGAAAGTTCCAGTTTGAGCTTTGGGGTTTTCATCCGGCGCCGCACCATGGACATGTTGACACGCAGGGATTCTACAAACCCCTCCCGGGAGCCGCGGACATTGGTTTCTGAGGACGGTTCCGAGATGGAGCGGGACTGGAAACCCTGGAGCCCCAAAGCCATGCCAACATTTTTCCCGTCCAGAAGGATGACTACAAAGCCGGACATAATAAACCGGAACAACTCCCCGTAGGTATAGCACTCGCTGGTATCACCGGAGAGAATCGTCTTATGGCGCATCCAGGAAAGCAGGTCCTCCGGCTTGGCTTTTTCCAGCTTCAAATGGGTTAGCGGCTCGATGATCAATTCGGTGGTATTGGCCAGGCTGAACATCCCCTCGCACATCAAAAGCGCCACCGGAATGCCGCAGACTTCCATCTGGCGGACCAGGAGGTCGCTGGTCCCCGAACACAGCTCCCGCACTTTGATGATGTTGTCAAGCAGGTTGACCCCCAGCTTTTCCTCCAGGGCGGCATCGTCCTGCGGCGGCTCATAATCCATGGATTTCATGGACTTTTTTAGGTTAAACACTGGAATATCCCTCCCAAGAACAGCGGCATCGCCGCAGCCATTTCTATGGCAAGTATGGCCATTCCTGCGCCTCTTTATGTGTTTTGGGAGGATTTTTTCCCCTTCCATGGTCCAGCACACCGTCAAAATCGCATAAAAAATGGGACAGGGCACATACTAAACTGCGATTGCAACTAGATTTTTTGGGGAGGCTGGCCTATGTATGTTGTCTTGTTTCGAACCATCCTGCTTTACATTTTAATCATCTTCAGCCTGCGGGTTATGGGCAAACGCCAGCTGGGGGAGCTACAGCCCTCGGAGTTTGTCATCACCATTCTCATCTCCAATATTGCCACCCTGCCCATTGAGGATACCAACGTCCCACTCTTGTGCGGAGCCATCCCCATTCTAACATTGATGTGTTTTGAGGTGTTTATCTCCACCCTCATCTTAAAGAGCAAAACCGCCCGAAAGGTCATCTCCGGCAATCCCAGAGTCTTAATCCGGGATGGCAAAGTGGATCAGCAGGAGATGCAGAACCTGCGGTTTTCGGTGGATGATCTGCTGGAGCAGCTGCGCACCAACAATGTGTTCGATATCCAGGACGTGGCCTTCGCCATAGTGGAAACCACCGGGAAACTCTCAGTTTACCAGCGGTTTGAGGCCCGCAACGTCACCCCTCAGATGCTGAATCTGCAAAGCCCTGGGGAGGATGCCCTCCTGCCGGTGGCGGTGATCAGCGACGGCGAGGTGGTGGAGGACAGCCTGCGCTTTTGCAACCTGAAACCGGAATGGCTGCACAAAGTACTGTCAGAAAATGGGTATCAGCCCCAAGACATCTTTTTGATGACCTGCAACCGCAAGGCCCAATACCACATCATCCCAAAGGAGAAATAGCCTTATGAAACGCTTTGTAATTGCCGTGGTCATCATGGCCGCTATGCTGGGCAGCAGCGGGGTGGTCCTCTATGGGCTCACCCAGGTGAAGGATGAGATGATTGCCAGCCTGGATGAGCTGACCCAGATGGTGGAGGACAAGGAATATGACAGGGCTCACGAATTGTCAGAACAGCTTTTTCACCGGTGGGATGAAGAGGAGAACCGGCTGATCCGCTATGTCCGCCACACCGACCTGGACAGCATCTCCAGCCGGATGGCCCGTCTCCCCTACCTGGTAAAATACAAAGACCCCGCTGAATTTCTCAGCGAGGTCAGCCAGATTCGGTATCTGATTCTGCATTTATGGGAATCGGAACTTCCCCTGATGCGCAATATTTTATAGATTTTTTAGGAGGAAAATATTGTCCTATGGGGGACATTCCGCGCCGGAGGTAATCCCGCGCCGGTCTGCCGAAGCAGACCGGTGTGCAAAAACAGTCGGGGCAGATAGGCGTAACTTACCATAGCCGGCCATAATTGATGGCTCCAGTGGAAAAATGGAGGTAGACGTCAGTGGATATTGGAGTCCAGGATGTTGTTTAACTCCTCTAAAAAGGAATGGATGTCTTGGAATTGATGGTACACCGATGCAAATCGCACATAGGCGACTTGGTCGATCTCCCTTAGTTTGGCAAGGGCATACTCCCCCAATTTTTGGGAGGAGACTTCCCGCACCAAACTGTTTTGGCAGGATTGTTCAATCTCGTCAATAGCCTGCTCCAACTGGTTTAGGGAGACCGGGCGCTTCTCACAAGCGCGCAGCATGCCAGACAACAGTTTGTTCCGGTCAAACGGCTCCCTGGAATTGTCTTTTTTGATCACCATCAACGGCGTGGTTTCAATCACCTCATAGGTGGTAAACCGTTTGCCGCAGGAAAGGCATTCTCTCCTGCGGCGGATGCGCTCCCCTTCGTCGGTGGGGCGGGAATCAACTACTTTGCTTTCTTGGTAACCGCAATACGGGCACTTCACTCTAGCTCACTCCAATCACACGATGCCGCAAGCACTCTGTCAAATCTGCTACAGTACAGTTGGTGTACAGCAGTCCCCCGGCAGATCGTGTCGTTCTAAAACGTTCTTGTCAGTCCTTGAAAGAATACAAAACTGCCCATAATTATGCAAAATTCGACAAACAGGTCTCTTTCACAAAAAGGGGGATTTTTCCCGGAAACGCCGCAGTTTCCGCTTGGAATTCTAGAAAAATCCGAGAGATACTTTCAGGACAAGTATAGCATAAAGTGCCCATATAACACAAGAATTTTCAGCATATTGCCAAAATAAATTGGATGAGGCTGTCTCTGCGGTTTGTTTTACATCCTTTGGTACCAAAAGGTGCAAGTTCCGCTCTGCGCAGATTCAGAATCCGTCGACTAGGTCATTCTGGCCGTGATTTTAGGTTGTTCCCACCGCGGCAAAAGGCCGCATTTTTGCATGTGCAGGGTTAGTCTCTGCATAAATTGCCAAGAGTGCTGTCATTCTCTGGCAATTCTGGGTCGTACTCCGCCACCAAATCTTCGATTATGTCTCTTGCATGTATTGCCGAAGCTTGGTTGGCTGTGAGCAGTTCTGCTATCCAGGTGGCAAAATCGCTATTCACCGTCACATTCCCCAAGCGAAACACTTCAAATCCGCCATTATCATGGCCGCATATTGCAAATGTCCGGCGTATTCCAATCGCATCCAATTCCACTTCCTCACGCAACGCGCTGTAGCGTATGCTTGGACCGGCTTGTAGGCCCATGTGCTCTTACCTCCCCAAACTGTTTTTTGACAGCAGTACCATTATATACATAATCTGCCAATTTTTTCAAGGTCGTGGGTACAAAAAGATGTCGACACGCCTCGACAAAACTTTGTGTAAACCTTTGTCTTAGGCAAAGGTTTTTTTGAGGAGAATTACTCTTGTTTTTTCTGTTTTCTCTCGATTTTGTGCAGAATTTTTCGCTTCTTCTTGGTGGAGAACAACAAAAGTATTTTTTGTCTTTCTCCTATTGCCCAAGCGGACAATCCCCTTCTCGTTCCATCGCGGATGAACCCCACTGGACCCCCACCATGCTGGAAAAAAGTTGCCGTTGCACCCTCTCCCCCATTCGTGGTACCATCATTCCAGGAAAGGGAGTGCACCCATGAAACAGTTTTACCGGCAGCTCTGCCAAATTCACCCCTTTGGGCTGGGGGTAATCGAAGCGGGCTTTGCCATGATGATTGCCTATTTTATCTGCGCCCAGTTCGCGTTGTTCCTGGCTCCCCACGCCCAGAGCTATCTTGGAATGCTCGCCCTGCGCCGCGCTTGCTTGGAAGCCGCGCCTGCGTCCTTTGCCGCTGGAGTGGCGGCCGGGCTGATCTGCGACCTAGCCTTGGTGCAGGAAAAGGACAGGGAGCGCTAATCCAGCCCTGTACATGAGAAAAGGAACACCAAGTTGGTGTTCCTTTTTTGCATTTTACCCTTGTTTTTCAGAGTTTTTTTCCCCCTGCCACCCAGCCCAAAGGGGACCGGCTAAGCAGATTGCCCCATAGCCGCAGGAAAGAATCCCGACCAACAATGGGAAGGTAAAGCTCAGGATAGCGTCTGCTTGCCCCAGAAGCGCCATCACTGAAAGGGCGGCCAACATCATAGCAGCACAGGCCAAAACCGTCAGCAGCCGGGGCAGGTACTGCACAATGCTCTGGTTGACAAGCTCAGCCGGGGAGACTTTTTTCCCCAAGAGCCTCCGGTTGTCCCGGATGTGGCCAAAGAGCCCGGCGGCGCTGTACAAGGTGAAAAACAGGATTACCAGGGCTACCGCGAAGAACTGTCCACCAAAAGGGATACGAAACAGGGCATATCCTCCCGCTGCCAGCAGCAGGTTATGGGCAAAGGCGGCAACTGTCAGAATCCCAGCCTGCCAGCCGCCGATAGAGGGAAAACGAAGGGAGAAAAACAGGACAGTCACTGCGGCGGCCACCCCCATGCAGAGGAGGCATTTCAACCAAAAATCCCAGCCCACTGCAGCTTTCAGCACAAGGGCGGAATCAAGTGCAATTTCGTTTTCGGGGAAGGTGCTGGCCAAGGTGGCGGTGAGCCCCATCTGCTCCTGGGTTGTAAGCGCCACGTCCCCAGGGAAGGAGACCTCATAGCTGGATAGCCCCGCCGCCCAATCGGTTTTCGCCTGGACGGTCACCCGTCTGCCCACCACCGTCTCCACCGCTTCCTGGAAGGGACGGCTGTCCAGCTCCCCTTGGTAAGTGTAAGTGAGGACAAACCCATCTTGGTAAGGGAGGTCGCGGCGCACCCCCAGCAAGGCGATGGCGGCCAGGGCAATAAACAAAAACACGGCGGATACTGCCAGGAAGCGTTTGCGGTTGGCTGAAAAATTCATCATCTTCTCCCACCTCCGTACAGGGACGGGTCCCGCAGGGACTTCATCCGGCAGAGGGATTTCAGCATCAGGCGGGAAGCAAATCCGTTCATAGCCAGGTTGGAAAGAGCCCCCGCCAACAGCACAAAGCCAAAAGAAGAAATCCCTGTCGAGGAAGCCGTGCCCAACCAATCCAGGAAGGGGAGCCGGGCCAGCAGGCTGCTTTCCGGGCTGAACGCCGCCAGCAGCAAAAAGGCAATCAAAGCGGTGAGCAGACACCCATTCCAGAGGGAAGGGAATGCCTGCCGGAACCCGAAGTCCACAGCTGCATCTAAATTTTTACCGTCTCGCAAGCCTTCTTTAATCCCCTCGGCCACGTGGACGTTGGTGTCAATGCCAAACCAAAGAGCCAACAACATGGCGGCAATGCTGGGGAGGGACAGGGTCGTGGCCGGAAATTGGGGAATAAATCCAGTGACTGCTGCCACCAGCAGGGCTGCTTGTCCGAATAGGGCGATCATGGCCACAACTCCGGGGAGCCGGCAGCGGAACACCAACAGCGCCGCGGTAAGCCCAAAGGCAAGGATGCCGCACTTGGCAAGAATTCCCCTGGCCCCCTCCCCCAGCGCCGGAGCGATGGGGCCGTAACTGACTACCCGCATCCGGAAGGGCATAGGCCCGAGGTTGATCTTATCCGCCAGGCGGGTAGCGCTCTCCTGGGTGAACCGGCCGGTGATGGCAGGCTTGCCGCCCAACGTCCGAGTGTCCGCAGAAGGAGCGGAAATCATCGTGTCATCCAGCCAGATGGAAATGGTGGTGTCGGTCCCGGAGAGCCGTTCCGACGCCTCGTTAAATTTGGCGGCGCCTTCCTCGGTCAAATCTAAGAGAACCACATACTGCCCCACGTCCTTTTGGGAAGGCTCCACCGAAGCGCTCACCACATCCTTGCTGGTCAAAATCACCGTCTCTTTGGTGACGCCGGAAGGGCGGTTGTTTTCATCCCGCTGCGAACCCTCCCGCAAGGTCAGCTGGGCGGTCTCCCCCAATTCCGCCACTGTGGATGAAAGGTCTTCCTCCATACCCTCCATCACATCCGCCGGGTAGCGGACAAGGATTCTGGCCTGGTCAAAATCGGTGTATACTTCACCATCCGTGATGTCCTGGGACAGCAGCCGACGTTCCAATATGGCCTGCGCCAAGCGCAGTTCCGCTTCTGTGGCATCCACCCCTTCCGGCGGACCGAATACCACCTCCACGCCACCGCGCAGATCCATCCCCAGCTGGATGTCGCCGGCCCCTTTGACATAAACTCGGGTCAGATCGCCATAGGTGTTGCTGACGCCCAAAAACGACGCATAACCCAACACGGCGATGCACAACAACACCACAAAGAATACTGCGCGCTTACCCCGTTTCACTGGCGATCCCCCCTTGTTCCATTCCCGATGGAGGCAAGGTTCCCAACCGTCTGCTACCTGCTTTTCCACCGGCATTCATGGGGCTATTATATGTCAATTGGAAACAAAAGTCAATTTCATTCTTTGTACATTTTCCAAATATTTCATGTAAGTAACAAAAAATACTGATTTTTACTTGGAAAAAGCGCCTGTGTGGCCAAAGCCACCCAGACGCTAGCTGTGGAATCTAGGTTGTGAAAAAAATGTGGAAAACTTCTTACTGGGCCATCAATTTTTCCAAGCAGGCAAGACGGGCCGCCACGCAGAAAATATCCAAAGCCGCCTGCAAATTTTCCAAGGTGGGATAGGTGGGAGCCAGGCGCAGATTGCGGTCCCGCGGGTCATTGAAATAGGGGTAGGTGGCCCCCACGTCGGTCAGGGCGACACCCGCCTCCTTGCAGAGGGTATAGGTCCGTTTGGCACAGCCGTCCATCAGGTCGACCGAGACAAAATAGCCCCCTTTGGGGTGGCTCCACTGGGCGATCCCCTTGCCTTCCAGCTCTCGTGTTAATGTGTTTTCCACTGCCTCAAACTTGGGGCGGACACTGGCCGCGTGGCGCAGCATGTGGGCATCAATTCCCGCTTTATCCTTAAAAAAGCGGACATGCATCAGCATGTTGACCTTGTTCCAGCTGATCACCGGGACGGTCATCTGGGATTTGATAAACCGGATATTTTCAGCAGAGGCACCCATGGCCCCCACACCGCTGCCCGGGAAGGTGATCTTGGATGTGGAGCCAAACAGATAAACCATATTGGGATTTCCAGCTTTTTTGCACTCACTTAGGATGTCCAACACCCGTTCCTTCTGTTCAGGGTAGATGTCGTGGACGCAGTAGGCGTTGTCCCAAAAGATGCGGAAATCCGGAGCGGCGGGCTTTAAGGCTGCCAACCGCCGGACCACCTCGTCGGAATAGGTGACCCCGCCCGGGTTGGAGTACTGGGGAACACACCAAATGCCTTTGATGGAGGGGTCGGCACAGACCAATTCCTCGATCTTGGCGATGTCCGGGCCGTTTTCATCCATCTCAATGTTGATCATCTCAAAGCCAAAAAACTCGGTGATATCAAAATGGCGGTCATAGCCAGGCACAGGGCAGAGCCATTTGCGGTCTTTGCACTCGCCCCAGGGCCGGCCGCCTAAAACCCCGTTGGTCACCGCCCGGGAGATGGCGTCGTGCATCAGGGTCAGGCTGGAGCTCCCCCCCACAATGACCTCATCCTCCCCGACGCCAAGGAGCGCGGCGAACAGACGATTGGCCTCGGGCATGGCGTCCAGGTTGCCGTAGTTGCGCACATCTACCCCGTTTTCATCTCTAAAATCAGTGGAGCTGGTAAACAAGTCAAACATCCCATTGGAGAAATTGAGCTGTTCCTCGCTGGGTTTGCCCCGGGACATATCCAATTTCATCCCCTTGGCTTTTAAGGCTTCATAGGCGGCTTTGGTCTCTTCCAAAAGGGAAGCAAGCTCCTCTTTGGAACATTCTTGATAGGTCATAGTGTTCCTCCTAACCGTGGTGTTTCTTTGTCTTTGTTCCATTATACTGGCTCTCCAGTCAAATTGCAATATGCAGGATAATATTTTAAAACCTGCAAATAGGGCCGATAAATTTCTAGAAAATCCGAAGAAAGGCCCGTTCCGCGAAAGAACGAACCTTTAAAAAACTATTTTTGGGGATGGTTCACCGGCCAGGTGGGCTCTTGCCCCGAAAGCACCTCATGGATGCCCTGGGCAGCGTGCAAGCCCATGCGGGCGGTGGACTCCCAGGTGTGGGCCGCGTTGTGGGGGGTGAGGATGGCGTTTTCCAGCTGGAAAAGCTCAGCAGTGGTGTCCGGCGGCTCCTGCTCAAAGACATCCAGCGCACACCCGGCGATGGTCCCCGCCTTCAGCGCTTGGGTGAGGGCCCCTTCCTCCACAATGCCGCCCCGAGCGGTGTTGATCAAAAAGGCGGTGGGCTTCATCAGGGAGAGTTCCTTTTCCCCGATCAAATGGCGGTTCTCGGCGGTGGAGGGCATGTGCAGCGAGACAAAGTCCGCCTCCCGCAGCACCTCTTCCTTGGTGGAGAGCCGCTTGACATAGGAAGGCACCAGCTCCTGGGGGAGATAGGGGTCATAGCCGACGATGTTCATCCCAAACACCCGGGCCTTCTCCGCAACCGAGCGGCCGATGCGTCCAAGGCCCAACAGGCCCAGGGTTTTGCCCTCCAATTCAATGGTCATCAAGCTGTTGCGGATTTCAAAGTTGCCGGCGTGGAATTCCCGGTCCACTACATGGATGTATTTGGCGCAGGACAGCATCAAAAACAAGGTGTGCTCCGCCACCGCTTTATAGTTGGACAAAGGGGCGTTGGTGATCCAAATCCCCTTTTCAGTGGCGTAGGGGATATCCAGTGCATCCACCCCCACTCCATGGCGGCCCACCACCTTCAGTTTTGGGGCGGCATCGATAATCCGGCGGGTCAGCGGCTGATTTCGGATTAAAATGGCGTCGCAGTCCGCCACATCCCGGACAATGTCATCCTCCGTGAGGCCGCTGCCCATTTTGATTTCATACCCTTTTTCCCGGAGGTATTCCTTGCCCTCTGGGGCGATTTCCTCGGGGATCAGCACCTTATATGCCATAGTGTTCCCTCTCCTTCCCAAAATCGTCTGCTTGGCTTCATTGTATGCTTTGTGGGGGCAAAAATCAAGAGAATCCGCCGGTGCCGCCGGTTTTTTGCAGCAAACCAGCTCATATCCGTCACATTGCCGGAAAAAAATGGAGAGGATTGCCTGTTTTTCCCTGAAAAAAATCACTTTTCCCTTGTTCCCTATCCGGATTTGTACTATAATAAACAATAGCTTTCTGCAAGCTATTGTTGGTGCGCACTCTTTTTTATGCAGGAGGGAGCGCGCACTTATCTTTAGAAAGGCTGCGGCGACGCCCGGCCGCCTCCGTTCCCCCACTGGGAAGAGGATGGAAACAAAGAAAAATCATTGGAGGTATCACCATGACCAAAACAGAACTGAAAAAATTGTTCAGTGACGTTGCAAGCTACACAAGCGCACCGGTGACGGTCTGCGGCTGGGTCAAGACCATCCGCGTGTCCAAGTCCCTGGGCTTCATCGAACTCAACGACGGCACCTGCTTCAAGAATTTGCAGGTGGTCTTTGAGGAGAATAAATTGAACAATTTTAAAGAGATCAGCAAGCTCAATGTGGGCGCGGCGATTGTGGTGGATGGCGATATCGTCCTCACCCCGGATGCCAAGCAGCCCTTTGAAATTCATGCCACCGATGTTTTCATTGAGGGTGCTTCCACCCCCGATTACCCCCTGCAAAAGAAACGCCACTCCTTAGAGTTCCTGCGCTCTATCGCCCATTTGCGCCCCCGCACCAACACCTTCAGCGCTGTGTTCCGAGTCCGCTCGGCCGCTGCCTTTGCCATCCATAAATTTTTCAACGAAAACGGCTTTGTCTACGCCCATACCCCCCTGATCACCGGCAGCGACTGCGAAGGCGCCGGCGAGATGTTCCGGGTGACCACCCTGGATCCGGTCAATCCGCCCCTTTGCGACGACGGTTCAGTGGATTTCAGCCAGGATTTCTTCGGCAAAGCCACCAGCCTCACCGTCTCCGGACAGTTGGAAGCGGAGGCTATGGCTATGGCATTCTCCAAGGTCTACACCTTCGGCCCCACCTTCCGGGCAGAAAATTCCAACACCGCCCGCCATGCCGCCGAGTTTTGGATGATTGAGCCGGAAATCGCTTTTGCCGACCTGAAGGACAACATGGAGCTGGCTACTGCCATGATGAAATACGTCCTTTCTTATGTGCTGGAGACCTGCCCTGACGAGATGAAGTTCTTCAACGACTTCTACGACAAGGAGCTGCTGGAGCGCCTCTACTTTATCATCCATTCCGAGTTTGGCCATGTGACCTACACCGAGGCCATCGACCTGTTGCTGCAGGCCGGCGACCGGTTTGAATACCCTGTCTCCTGGGGCATTGACCTGCAGACTGAGCATGAGCGTTACCTCACCGAGCAGGTGTTCAAAAAGCCCCTGTTTGTCACCGATTACCCCAAGGAGATCAAAGCCTTCTACATGCGGCTCAACGACGACGGCAAAACCGTTGCCGCGATGGACCTTCTGGTCCCCGGCATTGGCGAGATCATCGGCGGAAGCCAGCGTGAGGAGCGGTTGGATGTTCTGACCAGCCGCATTTCGGAGCTGGGCCTCAAAGAAGAGGACTACAGCTGGTACTTGGATCTGCGGCGGTACGGCGGCACTAAGCACGCCGGTTACGGCCTGGGCTTCGAGCGGCTAATCATGTACATCACCGGCATATCCAACATCCGGGATGTGCTTCCCTTCCCCCGGACTGTGGGCACTGCGGAATATTAAAAGCAAAAAGAAAAGGACCTTTCCCCAAAAGGAAAGGTCCTTTTTATGCAGCAAACACTGGTTATTCGCCGGCGACGCCTGCCGCCTTTTCAATATAGGGCACAACTTCCTCCCGGTCAATCCCCAAAGAGACCGCCAGTTCACCGTACAAAAGATCCTCGGCCCGCTTCATGTAGCGCTGGTCCACCTGGCCGATCTTCCGCCCGCATCGGGCCGCTTCCCGGCTTTTGGCGTAGATGCTTTTGATCATCCCCACCAGATCCTCGCACCGGTGGGCTTTGAGGGCAGATTCATACCGCTCTTTGATCACCGATATGCTACGGCCGCTGCAGTCGCCTTTTGGAATATCGGGGATTTTGGAGACAAGCTCCTCCGCCTCTTTTTTGGTCAAGATAGGCCGCATAAATACGGTAGTATCCACTGGCGCATAGATCGTTTCAGTCCCATATTCGGGAACCAGGGTGTAGTATAGCTTTTTGTGATCGCCGCTGGCAAACTGCGGCTTGCCGATCTTGGCCACCCGGCACACACCGCTGATCCCATACATGATCCAATCTCCTACTGCAAACACTGGTCACACCTCCATGAAGTCCTTCCGTTTCTGCTTCCAGGATGGCTCCCCTTCTGCTCCTTTTCGCAGGGGGCTCCTCAAAGAAAAACGTGCAGGCTGGCAACTGGACTCACATTTGCCAAACTACACGCCTTATGTATAAGTATACCACATTTTTCTCCAAAAAGACAGCCGACTTACAAAATGGAGGATTCCTCTCCCTGGGCGAGGGCTTGCAGCATCAATGCGTTGACAATGGCGGCGGCGATATTGCTTCCCCCCTTGCGCCCTTTGATGACGATGTGGGGGACGGCGCTTTGCAGAATCAGCTCCTTGGCAGGAATCACATTGACAAACCCCACCGGTACCCCCACCACCAATGCGGGGGAAATTCTCCCCTCTTCCATCAGTTCCGAAAGGCGGATCAGCGCTGTGGGGGCATTGCCCACCGCGATAATCACCGGCCGCCGGAGGGCCGCTGCCCGCTCCATACAGATTTCCGCCCGAGTGACACCCCGGCTTTTGGCCTCCGACGCCACATCGGGGTCAGACATGAAGCAAAAGACATCCCCGCCCAATTTGCCCAGGTTGCCTTTGTTGATGCCCGCTTTGGCCATGTTGGTGTCGGTGACAACCGCGGCCCCGGCCCGCAGGGACTCTATCCCCTTCTCCACCGCCCCAGGGGAGAAAGCCAAGGTCCGGGCGAACTCAAAGTCCGCCGTGGTGTGGATCACCCGTTTAATAATGGGCTCTTCCCTGGGATCGAGATGGATGCCTCCCAATTCTTCCCCAATGATGGCAAAGCTGCGAGCCTCAATCTCCCCTGGGGGGATGCGTTCGATCTTCAATGGCAAAACCTCCTTGTCCCACTGCGCAGTGGAACTTCCAATTCTATCCATGTCTATGGGGGGCGGCCAAAGAAAGGCCCACCCTCTTCCCCTTATTTTTCAATACCCAAGCGGGCGGGGATCCCCTGTTCAAAGGGATGGCGGATCTTTTTCATCTCGGTGATGTAATTCGCCCGGGAGAGGAGCTCCGGTGCAGGGTCCCGGCCGGTGAGCACCACCTCCAACCCCTGGGGGCGGTTATCCAGAAAGGCTAGGAGCATCTCCCGGTCCAGGAGGCCCTTGTTGTAGGCCCCCACTGCTTCGTCCAAGATCAAGAGGTCCACCTCCCCCCGCTGGCAGAGGTCGATGCACTCCCGCAGCCTATGGTCGTGAAACCGTCGGCTCTCCGCCTTTTGGGCGTCGGTCATGCGAAAGGTGAACACCGCTTTTTCCACCCCCGGCAGCACCCGCACCCCCAGCTTTTGGAGGGGGATCAGCTCTCCGGTGCCGCTGTCCTTGAGAAACTGGAACAGCAACACCCTTAGACCCCGGCCCGCTGCCCGCACCCCAAGGCCGATGGCCGCTGTGGTCTTTCCTTTGCCATCGCCGCAGTACAGGTGGACAAGGCCCTGTTGATTCTCCATCAAATCCCCTCCTCCATAATTCGGTAAATGGATGGCAGATCCAGGTTTTGCCGGACCAAATCGGCCAATTTGTCGTATTGTTCCTCCCGGTAGGAGTCCAAATCAAAGGCTTTTGCCTCCTCCGGGTCTAGGCCCTTGGCCGCCAAAAGGGATTGGAGCAGCCCCTGGGCTACGTCCTCCCGGTCAAACAGGCCGTGGACATAACAGCCCAGCACGTTGCCTGCCTGGGCGCCGTCCCCTTTGCTTTCCCCAGTTTGGGAAGTGAGCTCCACCGCCGGCGAGAAGTCCCCTTCGGTAGCCCCCATATGGATTTCATACCCTGCCAGCTCCCGGCCGGACAGCCCTGCAAAGGCCCCTTCCAACCGCCGGAACTGCCCGGTGACCTGGGTGCGGGTCTTCTCGTTCAAAAAGCGGGTGGTGACCGGCAGGAGCCCCATTCCAGAAAGGGATCCCCCTTCCTCCACCCCATCGGGGTCGTGGAGGGCCTTCCCCAGCATCTGATAACCGCCGCAGATGCCCAGCACCGCACCGCCCCGGGCAGCGTGTTTGAGCACCGCTGCTTCCAGGCCATTCTGACGCATCCACTTCAAGTCCGCCATGGTGTTTTTGGTGCCCGGCAGGATAATGAGGTCGGGGTTCCCCAGTTCCTGGCGGCGGGCTACATACCGCAGGTTCACCTGGGGGAGCATCTGCAAGGGGTTGAAATCGGTAAAGTTGGAGATGCGGGGCAGGCGGATCACGGCGATGTCCACCAACCCACCTTTCCCCTTTGCAGTGAGCCGGTCGGAGAGGCTGTCCTCGTCGTCCAGGTCGATATCCCCATAGGGGAGGACCCCCAGCACCGGCACCCCGGTGATCTCCTCCAGCATCTTGAGGCCGGGCTCAAGGATGGAGACATCCCCCCGGAACTTGTTGATGACCATCCCTTTGACCATGCTGCGTTCCTCCTCATCCAGCAGAAGGAGGGTGCCGGCCAGGGAGGCGAAAACCCCGCCCCGGTCGATGTCCCCCACCAGCACCACCGGGCTGCGGGAGAGCTTGGCCATCCCCAGGTTGACGATGTCCTGCTCTTTCAGGTTGATCTCCGCCGGGCTGCCCGCCCCTTCCAGGACCAGGATGTCGTACTCCTCCTCCAATTTACGGTACGCCCCCAGGATATGGGGGATC
This sequence comes from Merdimmobilis hominis, assembly GCF_900104615.1. GTDB lineage: Bacteria > Bacillota > Clostridia > Oscillospirales > Ruminococcaceae > Merdimmobilis > Merdimmobilis hominis. The sequence continues at coordinate 366,374 of NZ_LT629939.1, forward strand.
AGCTCCTGTTTTTTGGTGTAGTACTCTTTGGCCTCCATGGTTCCAAAGACCTCGCCGTTTACAATGACCTGGCTCATCCGGTCGCCTGTTGGCTTTAGAAGGATGGGGTTCATCTCCACCCGGGGGCGGATGCCCGCCGCCTGGGCCTGCATCACCTGGGCGCGGCCCATCTCCAGCCCCTCCTGGGTGATAAAGGAATTGAGGGCCATATTCTGAGATTTAAAGGGCGCGGCCCGGTGGCCGTCCTGCCGGAACACCCGGCACAGCCCTGCGGTGACAAAGCTCTTGCCGGCGCTGGACATAGTGCCGCACACCATAATGGATTTTGCCATGCTGCTCCCCCTTTGATGGATCGATCGATTTTCGTCTGGGGAACGGGAAAAATCCCCCGTTCCCCTTTTGGTTCTTATCCCCTCCCCCATACGCCTTTTGGGAGCTGGAGGGCTTGGCATTTTGCCGCCGTCCGGGTTTTCCCCTTCGCCTTGGCAGGGATGCGCCCCTGCAAACGCGAAGGGAAAAACCGCCCCCAGCCAATGCTCTTTCCAGTTAGAGGAGCACCTTTTGGAGGGCGGCTAATAGGGCTCCGTTCTTCTCCCGGTCCTTCACCGCCGAGCGGTAATCACCGGGCCCGAGGCCCCGGTAGTTGGCACAGCTGCGCAGCAGGATGCCATGGGGCCGAAGCCTCCTATCCAGGTCGGGAACATGGCTGTGAAACAGCAGGTAATTGGCCCGGGAGGGAACGACACGCAAACCCAGTCTTTCCAATCCCTGGCGGAGGATTTCTCGTTCTGCGGCTACGTAGCCAGCGGTGCGCTGAGCATAACCTTCCAATGAGAGGGCGGCCAAACCCGCCTCCTGGGCCAGGGTGGAGACCCCCCAATGCTGCCCAGCAGCAGCCATCTTATCTAGGAGGGAAGGGTCGGAGCAGAGGCAGTACCCCAGCCGGACTCCAGCCATCCCATACATCTTGGTAAAAGCTTTGAGCACCACCAGGTTGGGGAACTCCTCCAACAAGGGGACTAAGGTGAAGCCTGCTCCGTCCTTTAGAAAGTCCTGGAAGCACTCATCCACCAGGACGGGGAGCCCCAGCCCTCGACAGCGCTCCAAAAAGGGCTGGAGTTCCCGCCGGGTTGTGCACTGGCCGGTGGGGTTGTTGGGGTTGCACAGGAATGCCAGCTCCACCCCATCCAGCGGGACTTCCAGGTTGGAACCGGCCAAGGCAAAGTCCTCCTCCCGGGACAGGCCGATATACTGGACGGCGGCCCCAACCGACCGGAGGGCCTTTTCATATTCGCTGAAGGTGGGGGCCAAAACCAGCCCTATACGGGGCCGAAGAGCCCAAACCAGCCGGAAGATGAGATCGGCGGCGCCATTCCCACAGAGGACAGCCTGCGGCGGAATCCCTTCTTTTTCCCCGATGGCCTGGCAGAGGGCCCGGCAGGCCGGGTCTGGGTAAGGGCAGCAGAACTCCGCCGCCCGCTTGATGGCCTCCTTCACCTGGGGCGGCGTGCCCCAAGGGTTGGTGTTGGCGGAAAAATCCAAAATTTCCTCCGGGGCGCGGCCCAGCTCCCGGGCCAAGGTGTAAATGTCCCCGCCGTGGGCGGTCAGATCCATAAAAATCCCCCTTTACATGAAATAGAGACACATTCGAATCAGCACCACTGCCGTCAGGATCAGCACCGCTGCGGCGTTCATCAGCCGCCCGGCGCGAGGGATGTCCTCCGCCTCCACCGGGCGCAGCGGGTCACCGATGGTGGGCTTGTGGTGAAGCACCCCGAAGTAATAGGCATCTCCAGCCAGCTGGATGTCCAGCGCCCCGGCGCAGGCGGCCTCAGTGTGGGCGCTGTTGGGGCTTTTGTGGCAAAGCCGGTCCCGGCAGAAGATCCTGGCAGCGTTTTTCCCATCAAATCCCAAAAGATAAGCAGCCAGCACCATGGCAACGCCGGAGATGCGGGCCGGCAAAAAATTCCACAGGTCGTCCTGCCGGGCGGCAAAGCGGCCAAAGTGGAGGTACGCATCATTTTTATAGCCGATCATCGAGTCCAGGGTGTTGACCGCCTTGTAGGCCAGGCCCAGGGGCGCCCCTCCGATGGCCGCGAACAGGAGGGGGGCTACCACCCCGTCGGAGGTGTTCTCCGCCACCGTCTCCACCGCTGCCTTGGTCACCCCGGTTTCATCCAGGTGCTGGGTGTCCCGTCCCACGATCATTGACACCGCTTTGCGGGCCCCCTCCAGGTCGCCCCGCTTCAGGGCGTCGTACACCAGGCCGCTCTCCTGCCGCAAGCCCTTGGCAGCCAGGATCTGGTTGCACCAAAACGCTTCCAGCAAAAATCCGGCCAAGGGGTGAACCCAGCCCGCCAGGCAAATTGCCCCAGCGGCGAGAAAGAAGGTTCCCACTGGCAGCGAGAGGGCGAGAACCGCCCCAGCCAACCGCTCTCCCCCAGGCGTTTGGGGGAACGCCCGGCGCAGAAGGGCCTCCCCCCGCTGGATACACCACCCCATGGCCCGCACCGGATGGGGCATCCAGCGGGGATCTCCCAAAATCTGATCCAATAAAAAGCCCGCTGCTAAGGCAGCCGTGTGATACAACATCGGTTACTTTGGCACCGGTGGGAAGGGGCCCAAAACCTTGACCCGCTTTTCCTCCCGCCAGGCGCTTTCCTCCCATAGAATGAAATAGCCGGCGGCGTTTTTCACCTGCCAGCGGTAAAAATCCCCCTCGCCGCTGTAGTGGGCGAGAATTGCCATGATGCTCCCCCCATGGCAGACCACAGCGCAGGAGGAAAGGCCCCTTCCGACTGCGTCCTCCACAAGGGAGGCAAAGGCTTCTGTGCAGCGGAGGCGGAATGCTGGGGCGGATTCCCCCTCTGGGATCTCCCCTTCCCCACCGGAATCAATCCAACTTCGGTAAGCAGGGTCGTCCTTCAACTCTTCATAGGACTTGCCCTCAAAAGCTCCAAAATCACATTCCCGCAAATCGGGAACCGGGTGATACTCCGCCCCGGGGAACAAAATCTCTGCTGTTTGGCGGCAGCGGAGCATGGGGCTTCCATAGACCCGTTCCACCGGCGGGACGGCCACAGCCTGGGCCTGTTCCCGCCCTTGGGGAGAGAGGGGCTCATCGGTGGAACCGATGTAGGCCCGCCGCCGATTGCCCGGGGTCTCGCCGTGGCGCAGCAGGAGAACCTTCATCGCCACTCCCCCTTGATGGCCTGGGGGAACCCGCAGTGTACCCGCACCACCGCCTCCGCCTCCCGGGCCAGGGCGCAGAGGATCCGTCCGGTTTCCTCCCGCCAAGCCCGTTCAAAAGGGTCGATGGGGACCAGGCCGCAGCCGATTTCATCGGCGATGACAACCCGGGGATCGGACCGCTCTAAGAGGGCCTTCACCTCCTCTTTCGGGTCCCGGCCCGCCTCCATCTCCCGGCGGATGAACCGCTCCAGGTGGGAGACAATCTGCCCTTCCCCCTGCCAAGCGGTTTCCTCCCCCAGAATCCACGTGGGAGAACCGTTCAGTTTTTCTAAGGCGAGGGCGGTTTTCCCCTGGAAAGCCCCGCCAATCAGCAATATCATCCCAGAATCCTCCCCCCAATGAGAACCCCTGCCAGTATGAGCAGTTCGCACACCGTCAGGAACCAACCGGCCAGATCCCCGGTGATCCCCCCGAATTCCCGGCGGCTTTTGTAGAAATAATAGCAAAACCAAAGGGCTGCCAGCAAAAGGGCGATCCCCCCCTGCACCGGCTGGAGGGCAACCATACCCACAGCGGCCAAAGCCGACCAGGAGATCCCCCACAGGAATACCCCTCGTTTTTGGGCGCTGTCGGAAAAGGTGCGCAGAAGGCCGCTGTCCTTTGCCTTAGGGAAGGACACCACCGAACAGGCGGCCATCCCCCGGGAGAGGAGGTACCCCAAGCCCACTAGGATCTCCGCCCGTCGGGAGGGGGCGGCGTACAGCTCCGCCCATAGGGCAAAGGTTAGGACAAAATAACACCCCAGCGCAATGAGGGCAAAGGCCCCAGCGTGGGAATCCTTCATAATTTCCAGCTTTTTCTCCCGGCTGGCGTGGGAGGCAAGGGCATCTGAAACGTCACAAAAGCCGTCCAGATGGATGCCCCCGGTCACTGCCACCGGCAGGATGGCAGCCACCGCTGCGGCGACCCAAGGGGTGCTAAACCCCATCTGGGGGACGAGGCATGCCCACAAAACCTGGGCCCCGCCCACCAACAGGCCCACCAAGGGGAAAGCCGCCATGGCATAACCCATGTTCCCTTTATTCCAAGGGATTTGGGGCATAGGCAGGGCCGAATAGAGGGAAAACGCCACCACGACAGTCTCCCAAAAACCCTTCATTCCACCCATCCTTTCGGGCATTTCCCGTATACGGGGATGCCATAGACCGATTCCACCACCAGATCCGCCCGGCGGGCCAGCTCCCGGTGGAGGGTTCCCAAAGCAAAGAGGTAAGCCTCCATCCCCTCCGGCGCCGGCTGGGAAAACACCTCCCCGGAAACCACCACCAAGTGGGCGGCCCGCTCCAGCAGGTGTTCCAGCTCCGCTAGGATCTTCCCTGTGGGGTCGGGGATAAAGTCCCCTTGGGGATACATCTCATTGGCCAGTAGGTTGGTCAGACACTCCAACAGTACAGTGGAACCGGAAGGGATGGAAAGCCTCTCCAAATCCCGGGGGCATTCCACCGTACAAAACCCCTTGCCTGCCCGGGCGCGCCGGTGCCGGTCCACCCGGGAAAGGCTCTCCCCGTCCCGCGCCTCCATGGTGGCCAAGTAGATGCGGGGACCGTCCCCCCACCGGCAGGCGAGAGACTCCGCATATTCCGATTTTCCGCTGGCGGCGCCGCCGGTGACAAGGGCGATCATAACATCCTCCTAAACAAGGGGCCGGTAGGGCTCCATAGAGATTTCCGCAAAGGTGCTGGTCTCCCGGTAGACCGCCTCCACCATGTCCAGCAGGGGGAACAAGGCCACCGCGCCTGTCCCCTCCCCAAGGCACATGCCACACCGCAGAGGCGCTGTCAGGCCGAGGGCGGAGAGGACCAGCTCCCCCGCGGGCTCTGCCGACTGGTGGGAAGGGAGCATATACGCCTCAATGCCAGGGGCGAGCCGCTGGGCGATGAGGGCCGCCACCCCGGAGATCAAGCCGTCGATCACCACCGGGATGCCGTACACCCCGCCGCCCAGGAACAGACCGGCCATCCCGGCGATGTCCAGCCCCCCCACCTTGGAGAGGACGTCCAGCGGGTCGCCGGAGTCGGGCCTGTGGAGGGCGAGGGCTTGCTCAATCACCTGGATTTTCCGCTCTAAGCCCTGGGTGGAGAGCCCTGCCCCCCGGCCGGTGACCTGCCTTGCCGGGATTTGCAGCAAAGCGGCCAGCACCGCACTGCTGGTGGTGGTGTTGCCGATGCCCATCTCCCCGGTTGCAAGGATGGAAAAGCCCTCCTGTTTCAGCTCCCCAGCCAGCTGGATGCCAACTTCCAAGGCTGCGGTAGTTTGCTGCCGGGTCATGGCCGGTTCCACAGCCAGGTTTTTGGTCCCAAAGGCGATTTTTCGGCAAAGGGGGCCCTTCACCTCCCGGGCGACGCCGATGTCCACCGGGAGAACCTTCGCCCCGGCACAGGCCGCCATCCGGTTGACAGTGGTGATCCCTTTGGACAGGTTTTCCGCCACTAAGGCGGTGATCTCGCTGCCGGTCTGGGTCACTCCTTCGGCAACCACCCCGTTGTCTGCGCAGAAGACCACCACGCATTTCTTAGAGAGGTCCAGCTCCGCTGACCCGGTGATGCCGGCGATCTTCACCACCATATCCTCCAAAAGGCCCAGGCTGTGCAGCGGTTTGGCAATGCCGTCCAGCCGGGCCTGGGCCTCCCCCTGAGCAGAGGCATCCGGGCGCTTGTCCCGCAAAAGGGTAAGTGCTTCTTCCAGGGTCATGTTACATTCCTCCAAATCTGCGGCAGCGGTTTAAAAAGCGGTGGGCCGCCTGGGGATTCCCCCCAAAGTGGATATGGGGATATCCGGCGTAGAGGTTCTCGTTGACCACGCCGCACTCCCAGCACTTGCCGCTGGGCTTCTGTGCCAGGTACCCGTCGCCGCAGCAGTCGCTATCGGAATAGTGGAACTCATGGGCGGGTATCCGCTCCCCAGCGGCCAAAAGCAGGGAATCCTCCTTGGCCTCCAAAGTCAGGTATCCAAACCGGACCAGTTTTTTGGTCATGCTGGCCCTGCCCGGCAGCGCTCCTACCATGGGATATGCCCGGCCATCCGGCCCGGTGAGGCTCTCTTGGAGATAGAGGAACCCCCCGCATTCGGCAATGGTAGGCATCCCCGCCTCCACCGCCCTTTTGACGCTGGACCGCATGGGATGGTTGTCCGAGAGGGCCGCCCCATAGAGTTCCGGGTAGCCGCCCCCCAGGATGAGCCCTTGACAGCCTTGGGGGATCTCCTCATCTTTCATAGGGGAGAAGAAGCAAAGTTCTGCCCCCAGCCGTTCCAGCAGTTCCAGGTTGTCGGCATAATAAAAGGAGAATGCCCGGTCCCGGGCCACGGCGACCCGCACTGGGGGGCCGGAGGGGAGTTCCCTCTCGGGGCAGGCGGGAAGCTCCCCCGCGGACTGGGCCAGCTCCAGGAGGCCGTCCAAATCCAGGTACCTGGCCCCAAGGTTGCCCAGGCAGGTCAAAACGGATTTCAGTTCCTGGGTTTCGTGGGCGGTGACCAGCCCCAGATGGCGGCTTTTCAGGGTCACCGACGGGTCCGGAGGGAGGAACCCATAGGCCCGCAGGCCGGTGTTTTCCTCCACAATCTTTTTGTAATAGGGGTACATCCCCGGGGAAATCTGATTGAAAATCACCCCGCAGATGTTGTTTTCCTGAAAATTTTGGTATCCGGACACCACCGCAGCGACGGAAAGTCCCATGCCTTTACACCCTAAAACCAGCACAGCGGGGGTATCGGTCACTTGAGAGAGGTGGCAGGCGCTGCCAAAGGAGCTCTCCCCCACCCCGTCGTAATAGCCCATCACCCCTTCTATTACTGCCAGGTCCCCCTGAGAGCGGGAAAGGGCCCCGAGGACTCCCTCTTCCCCCATGAGGAACAGATCCAGGTTCCGGCAGGGCACGCCGGTGACTTCGGTGTGGAACATGGGGTCGATGTAATCCGGCCCACATTTGAAGGCAGATAGGCGTTTCCCACGAGTGGCCAGAGCCCGCAGCAGGGCGCAGGTGATGGTGGTCTTGCCACAGGAACTGCCCGTCCCGGCGATCATAAGGCGCGGTATACCCATCCTCTCACTCCCCTTTTTCAAATAAAAAAGCCCTCCCCGGCAGCATTTGCCAGGGAGAGCGCAAAAAATCCCGTATCCCCGGCAAAACACCGGAGATCTTGGGCTGCACACTGTCTCTCGCAGGGGCCGCCTCTGCCGGCGGTCAGCCGGGCTTTGGGCAGGTATTCTGACTTGGCTTCCTCGCCTCCGACAGCCTTCCCGTAAACCAGTGGCCCATTGCCGGAGGCTCCACCACACAGCGGCGGGACCGTGCGGGAATTTCACCCGCTTCCCTCTTCCCTTCGCAAAGCGAAGACCCAAAGCACATATCTTCTTTTTCTTAAAAAGTGTAGTACAGAACGGGGGAAAAGTCAAGGGAAGCCCCTTGTCTCTCCCAAACAGGGCCAATAAAAAAGGGGACCGGCTATGGGAAGCCGGCCCCCTTCTAAGGATATCATCATAAACAATGTGCGGACAGCTGTGCTATTTGCCGGGGTTGATAGCGGCGGGTTTCACCCCTTTGGGGATGGGGCAGACGTATTTGCCGCCGTCCAGCCGGTCGTTCAGTTCCTCCTTGGCCGCCTCGATGATGGAGGGGTCTAGGATGGCGTCGATGGCCGTACCTGCCATAACCTTAGCTGCCAGAATGGTGGCCTTATGGGCGATCTCCGACTTGCCCTGGGCAACAACCTGCCAGGAGTGTCCAGGGGTACCGGAGGCCCAGGTGGCGGTGTTGACCTGTGCGGTGGGGCAGACCCAGCTGACGTCGCCCACATCGGTAGAACCGGGCATGGCGGTGTCATCCGGCACATAGGGGACCACAAAGTTGTTGATGATGTCGTCCTTGTGCTCCTTGGCCAGCCGTTTGCCCTCAATGCCATATTTGTCGGCCTTGCTCTCCAGAGTGTTGCTCAGGTTCTCCACACTCTCCCGGATGGATTTGGCAAAGGCCATCTCTTCGTCCGTGTAGGTGGGCAAGGGGAGTTCACTCAGGTTTTTGTGCATCAGCCGCTCCAGCACATTGTTCGGCACCACATTGGAGCAGGCCTTGATAAACCGGGTTTCCAGCTGGGTGCTGGTCATCAGAGCAGCGCCTTTGGCGATGTCGTTGACCCGGTCGTAAATCTCTGCCACTTGGGGGGTCTTGGGGGCCCGCAGCAGGTAGAGAACCTCCGCCTCCGCCTGGACCACGTTGGGGGAGAACCCGCCGGAATTGGTGATGGCGTAGTGCATCCGAGCCTCGGGGATGACGTGTTCCCGCAGGAAGTTGACCGCCACGTTCATCAACTCTACCGCGTCCAGGGCGCTTCTGCCCAGGTGGGGGCAGCCGGCGGCGTGGGCGCTGATGCCCTTGAATTTATAGGAGACCTGGTAGTTGGCCAAGCTGCTTCCGGAAGCCACGCAGTTGACATCGCCGGGATGCCAGGTCAAGGCGATGTCCAATTCGTCAAAGACGCCTTCCCGGGCCATAAAGGCTTTGCCGGAGCCGCCCTCCTCACCGGGGCAGCCGTAGTAGATGACGGTGCCGGGGAGATTGTTGGCAGAGAGGTACTCCTTCACCGCAATAGCAGCGCCCAGGGAGCCCACACCCAAGTTGTTATGGCCGCATCCGTGTCCGGGGGCACCGGCCTGGAACGCCTCTTTCGAAGTGCAGCAGGCCTTCTGGTTCAGGCCGGAAAGGGCGTCGAACTCACCCAAAAAGCCGATGACCGGTTTGCCGGAGCCATACCGTCCGGTGAAGGCAGTGGGGACATCCCCCACATTCTGGGCGACTTCAAACCCCGCTTCTGCCAAGGCGTCGCACAGGATTTTCATCGATCCAAATTCCTGGAACGCAGTTTCCGCACAATCCCAAACCTGGTCTCCCAGATGATCGAGCCAATCTTTTTTGCCGTCGATGACAGCAAGCGCTTGCATTTTGTCCATAATTGGGTCCCTCTCTTTCCGCCGCAGTGCGGCTGACAATGGCATTTATCTTGGGGGGAAAACTCCGGCAAAACGGAGGGGTTTCCACCAAAATCCACACAAAAATCTGTTTTTAATTGTAGCATTCCCCCTAGGGGCTGTCAACGGCAGAAGGGGGGATGATGGCAATTTTGCCCCGATTTAGAGACAGGTTACGGACATTTCCCTTTGCATTTTCCCCTGTTATCCCGTATAATGGGGAAAAGAGATTTGAGGGAAAGGAGGGGCACAGATGTTGCCGCAAATTGGATGGATCGGGCCTGTCCAGCTGGCCCCGCTTTTGGAGGAGGCTCGGCCCGGCCTTGCAAGCCGCTGCCAGCTTCTCTTCCTCCCCTGTACCGACCCCGCCAAGGCCGCCGCCCTCTACCGGGAAAACCAGGCGGGATGCCAAGGCTTTGTGTTTTCCAACCCGCTGCTTTACCACGCCGTGCTCCACCGCATCCCCAAGCTGGAGCGGTACTGCGGCTGCCTCTCCATCGACGAGTGCGACTTGTACCGCACCCTGTTCCAGGTGGCGGTGGAGTACCCCACACTGGACTTTGCCCAGGTCCTCATCGGCCTAACCCAGCTCAACCTAAAGATGAATGGCATCTTCCCCGAAGGGCACAGCCCGGTGATCGAGCTCTCCAAGCCGGAGAAGGGCGGCCTTTTTCCGTCCCAGGAAGAGATTCTCGCCCGCTACCGCCAGCTCTGCCGCCGGGATGATCTGAAACTGATTATCACCCAGCTGTTCGCCTTGGAGGAGCCCCTCGCGCGGGCGGGTATCCCCTGCCGTGTCGTCCACCCCTCCCAAGAGAGCATTCAGCGGGCGGCCTTGGACGTCCTTTCCCATCTGAAAGCGGTGGAGATGGACGGGGCTCTGACCGTCTCCGGGGTGGTATCGGCTCTGGATGAGCTGGACGACCTGCGCAAAACCCAGCTCTCCAAAGCCCTGCGGGATTTCAACAAACTATCCTCCATGGTGCTGGTCATCCGCCGGAACCAATCGGTATTTGAGCTTACCACCTCTAACGCCCGCCTCTCGGAGCTGACCGCGGGCCGCAGGGAGTGCCGCCTAACCGCCTACCTGAAAAAGGTTCTTGAGTTTGAAGTCTGCGTGGGCTGGGGGGTGGGCCGTGAACTGGCCTCCGCCCGGAAAAATGCCTCCCAGGCCCTGCTGGAGTCCCGGGGCGACCGGCAGCACCGGGCCTTTATCCTGGATGAAAAGGGGATTCTCTCCCCTCCGTTGGAAAGCGAAACCCTGTCAGTGGAACTGGGGGGCATCAGCGCCAAGGCCCGCGCCCTGGCCAAACGGTGTTCCATCTCCTCCGGCAACATGCAAAAAATCCTCTCCATCGCCAAACGCTCCCCCCACATCTCCAGTGAAGAACTGGCCTATTACCTAGGGGTGGAGCAACGCAGTGCCAGCCGCATCCTGAACCATTTGGTGGACGCCGGGGCAGCGGAGCTGGCCTACAAGGAACAAATCAACCTGCGGGGGCGGCCGGCGAAGATCTACCTTCTTAACCTGGACCAGCTGGAACAGGCGGAACCATCCCCCTCTCCCCGGACTTGATGGCAAAATGCAAAAAGCACCGGCAAACCTGCCGGTGCTTTTCTTTGTCTCTAAGCCAATTCCGGGTAAAGCTNCAGAATGGTGGCCTTATGGGCGATCTCCGACTTGCCCTGGGCAACAACCTGCCAGGAGTGTCCAGGGGTACCGGAGGCCCAGGTGGCGGTGTTGACCTGTGCGGTGGGGCAGACCCAGCTGACGTCGCCCACATCGGTAGAACCGGGCATGGCGGTGTCATCCGGCACATAGGGGACCACAAAGTTGTTGATGATGTCGTCCTTGTGCTCCTTGGCCAGCCGTTTGCCCTCAATGCCATATTTGTCGGCCTTGCTCTCCAGAGTGTTGCTCAGGTTCTCCACACTCTCCCGGATGGATTTGGCAAAGGCCATCTCTTCGTCCGTGTAGGTGGGCAAGGGGAGTTCACTCAGGTTTTTGTGCATCAGCCGCTCCAGCACATTGTTCGGCACCACATTGGAGCAGGCCTTGATAAACCGGGTTTCCAGCTGGGTGCTGGTCATCAGAGCAGCGCCTTTGGCGATGTCGTTGACCCGGTCGTAAATCTCTGCCACTTGGGGGGTCTTGGGGGCCCGCAGCAGGTAGAGAACCTCCGCCTCCGCCTGGACCACGTTGGGGGAGAACCCGCCGGAATTGGTGATGGCGTAGTGCATCCGAGCCTCGGGGATGACGTGTTCCCGCAGGAAGTTGACCGCCACGTTCATCAACTCTACCGCGTCCAGGGCGCTTCTGCCCAGGTGGGGGCAGCCGGCGGCGTGGGCGCTGATGCCCTTGAATTTATAGGAGACCTGGTAGTTGGCCAAGCTGCTTCCGGAAGCCACGCAGTTGACATCGCCGGGATGCCAGGTCAAGGCGATGTCCAATTCGTCAAAGACGCCTTCCCGGGCCATAAAGGCTTTGCCGGAGCCGCCCTCCTCACCGGGGCAGCCGTAGTAGATGACGGTGCCGGGGAGATTGTTGGCAGAGAGGTACTCCTTCACCGCAATAGCAGCGCCCAGGGAGCCCACACCCAAGTTGTTATGGCCGCATCCGTGTCCGGGGGCACCGGCCTGGAACGCCTCTTTCGAAGTGCAGCAGGCCTTCTGGTTCAGGCCGGAAAGGGCGTCGAACTCACCCAAAAAGCCGATGACCGGTTTGCCGGAGCCATACCGTCCGGTGAAGGCAGTGGGGACATCCCCCACATTCTGGGCGACTTCAAACCCCGCTTCTGCCAAGGCGTCGCACAGGATTTTCATCGATCCAAATTCCTGGAACGCAGTTTCCGCACAATCCCAAACCTGGTCTCCCAGATGATCGAGCCAATCTTTTTTGCCGTCGATGACAGCAAGCGCTTGCATTTTGTCCATAATTGGGTCCCTCTCTTTCCGCCGCAGTGCGGCTGACAATGGCATTTATCTTGGGGGGAAAACTCCGGCAAAACGGAGGGGTTTCCACCAAAATCCACACAAAAATCTGTTTTTAATTGTAGCATTCCCCCTAGGGGCTGTCAACGGCAGAAGGGGGGATGATGGCAATTTTGCCCCGATTTAGAGACAGGTTACGGACATTTCCCTTTGCATTTTCCCCTGTTATCCCGTATAATGGGGAAAAGAGATTTGAGGGAAAGGAGGGGCACAGATGTTGCCGCAAATTGGATGGATCGGGCCTGTCCAGCTGGCCCCGCTTTTGGAGGAGGCTCGGCCCGGCCTTGCAAGCCGCTGCCAGCTTCTCTTCCTCCCCTGTACCGACCCCGCCAAGGCCGCCGCCCTCTACCGGGAAAACCAGGCGGGATGCCAAGGCTTTGTGTTTTCCAACCCGCTGCTTTACCACGCCGTGCTCCACCGCATCCCCAAGCTGGAGCGGTACTGCGGCTGCCTCTCCATCGACGAGTGCGACTTGTACCGCACCCTGTTCCAGGTGGCGGTGGAGTACCCCACACTGGACTTTGCCCAGGTCCTCATCGGCCTAACCCAGCTCAACCTAAAGATGAATGGCATCTTCCCCGAAGGGCACAGCCCGGTGATCGAGCTCTCCAAGCCGGAGAAGGGCGGCCTTTTTCCGTCCCAGGAAGAGATTCTCGCCCGCTACCGCCAGCTCTGCCGCCGGGATGATCTGAAACTGATTATCACCCAGCTGTTCGCCTTGGAGGAGCCCCTCGCGCGGGCGGGTATCCCCTGCCGTGTCGTCCACCCCTCCCAAGAGAGCATTCAGCGGGCGGCCTTGGACGTCCTTTCCCATCTGAAAGCGGTGGAGATGGACGGGGCTCTGACCGTCTCCGGGGTGGTATCGGCTCTGGATGAGCTGGACGACCTGCGCAAAACCCAGCTCTCCAAAGCCCTGCGGGATTTCAACAAACTATCCTCCATGGTGCTGGTCATCCGCCGGAACCAATCGGTATTTGAGCTTACCACCTCTAACGCCCGCCTCTCGGAGCTGACCGCGGGCCGCAGGGAGTGCCGCCTAACCGCCTACCTGAAAAAGGTTCTTGAGTTTGAAGTCTGCGTGGGCTGGGGGGTGGGCCGTGAACTGGCCTCCGCCCGGAAAAATGCCTCCCAGGCCCTGCTGGAGTCCCGGGGCGACCGGCAGCACCGGGCCTTTATCCTGGATGAAAAGGGGATTCTCTCCCCTCCGTTGGAAAGCGAAACCCTGTCAGTGGAACTGGGGGGCATCAGCGCCAAGGCCCGCGCCCTGGCCAAACGGTGTTCCATCTCCTCCGGCAACATGCAAAAAATCCTCTCCATCGCCAAACGCTCCCCCCACATCTCCAGTGAAGAACTGGCCTATTACCTAGGGGTGGAGCAACGCAGTGCCAGCCGCATCCTGAACCATTTGGTGGACGCCGGGGCAGCGGAGCTGGCCTACAAGGAACAAATCAACCTGCGGGGGCGGCCGGCGAAGATCTACCTTCTTAACCTGGACCAGCTGGAACAGGCGGAACCATCCCCCTCTCCCCGGACTTGATGGCAAAATGCAAAAAGCACCGGCAAACCTGCCGGTGCTTTTCTTTGTCTCTAAGCCAATTCCGGGTAAAGCTGCTGGGGGATCACCTTGCCATCCACGCGGGCTACCCCATAGATGGTATAGCTGCCCTCCGGCACCGGGGAACCGGGCAGGAAAGCCTTCACCGCATCATAATCCCCGGGCAGGAACCGAACCGAAATCCCACAGGACTGGGAAATTTCCCGCAAGGTGGGCATGATGGTGATTTCAAAACTCCCTTTGAGCGCTTTTTCCGCCGCCATGGCGGCATGGGTGGAATTGAACACAATCAAACAATACTCAAAATTCATAATTCCGTCCATCCCTACAAGCTGATGACTTTTGCCGCGTCGAACATCCGCTTGGTGATGTCGTACATGTTGCTGACGGTGCCGATTTTCAGCTGATCGGCGATGCCGAAGAAATTGAGGCAGGTGCCGCAGACCAGAATCTCACATCCCTTTTGCTCCAATTCTTTGAGGTGGCCAACCACCTGCTCATCCAGGGCGGGCAGTTTGACGCCGCCGTTCATAAACAGGATGGATTTGGGCAGGTCATCCCCTTGGGACAAGGTGTAGAAGAACATCCGCATCAGGTTGCCGCCCAACTCATCGCTGCCGGCGCCGATGGTCTCCTTGCCCACAAAGAGAGCCCAGGAACCGCCCGCTTCCGCCCGATCCGGCACCGCGGCTTCCGGCACTGCGTTGGGATCGCCGGAAAAGGCCACTTCATAGCTGCCTTCCCCACCGGAGACTGCCGAAGCATAGCCCTGGCTTTCTGCCAGTTTCTGCAGGTTCTTCACTGCGGTTTCATTGTCCACTTCCACTACAAAAGCAGCACAGCCGCCGTCGATTTCTTTCTTCGCCAAGATTACCGGCATGGGGCAGGCTTTGCCTTTGGCATCAATCCGTTTGGTCATATTTGTCTCCTCCTATATGGGATCGCGCCCAAAGGGCGGATCGTCCTTTGCTCATGGCTCCATTATACCCCTCGCTGCCAGCCCATTGCAAGCAACTAGCCAATGGTAATTTCTATCCCACGGGGCGCTTGTATTGATTTTACCAATACCTGCCTCGGATTTTCCAGGCCGGCCGGCTCACCTTAAAAAGAAAGAAGGCGGCTGTTGTGCCGCCCTCAAACTTAGTTATTCTTCTTTTGTACATTCGTTGAGGGCGCTGTCCATCAACTTAATCATTTCTAGGGCGCTGCGGAACTTTTGCTCTTTTTTCTGCTCTACCCAGGAAATGGATCCCTGCCAAGTGGCGTTTTGCCGGAACTGTACCTGAACGATAAAAGTTGCTTTTTCCCCTATCAGATTCTCAAAGGTCTCATCATCCATAATTTTATTAAAGTCCCCTTTCCCCTTGGATTGGCCATCAATGGCCTTGGATTTCCCAAAACTGCGGTAATCTTGGGCGCTTTGGGGAAATCCCAGATAGTTTATTATCCTTTCCATTCGATCAATAAGGAGATAGATATTGGGAAATTCTGCCATACGGGGGACAAAAGGGTTGTACACCCTGCCTGAAATCTCTTGTTCCAGAACATTATCCACACAGACCTTAAAGGTAGATTTCAAGTACGGAACAGCCACGGCTTCGCCTCCCAATCGTAATCAATATACCAACAAATGGTCATGCTGAGGTAAACAATTCAAAACAATTACAATACAGTTTCACATTTCGCTCTTTGTTTGTGACCTCCCGCTATTCTGTTACAGCGGAATAGGGTCCAATGGCTGCAATTTTGTGTGGATAATCACCGGGATATTGCGGTGTTCCCGGGAGAATCGCTTGACGATCCGCTCCAGAACCTTGGACCCACTTTCAAAGGTCACCGTTGGCAGGAGCACCACATACTGGGCTGCACTGAACCGGGCGGCCACATCCCCTTTGCGCAGGCTAAGGCGAATGGCCCCCTCCAGATGGTCCATGGCGTTGTTGAGCAGCTTGGAGTCCGGGATGCCGCTGTTGAAGTCGGTGACAGTCAAAAGGCCAATGTAGACAGTCTGCCCATTGCGCGCAATGGAGCGGGCTTGTAAGCGGTACACATCTTTGAAGATTTCATACTCGCAGAAGAAAGCCCCTTCCACCGAAGTAGCTTCCCGCAGGTCATTTTTGATGATGTCCAGGTCGGTCTCCACGCTTTTTTCGGTCTTGATGATATCCCGGTAGATAGAGCGCAGCCGGTCGGATACCTTGACCCCCAGCTCCCGGTAGAACAGGTTGGTAATATAGTCGTAGTGCTCCAACGCCTTCTGCTGCCAACCCACATTGTAAAAGGCCAGGATCAGCTGCTCGTGGAGCTTCTCATCAAAGCGGTCGATTATGATCGCCTTCTCGCAGACCTCCACCACCTTTTGGTAATCCCGCCGGTCCATTAAAAGGTCCAAGAGGCGGTGGACCGCATTCAAATAAAGGGTGTGGTAATAGGTACTGACCGGGACTACCCACTCTTCAAAGGAGGATTTGGGGAGGAAATCCCCCTTGTAAATATCTACTGCCTGGAGGTACTTTTGAATCTGGGCTTCTTCCTCCAGGCCGGCCTCCTGGGCTTCCTTACAGAGGTTCTCAAACAGACTGACGTCAATCTGACAGTCTATCTCTTTGTTCCAACAATAAGAACCTCGCCGGTAAGTGACAAACTCTTCATCCGTCTGAATCCCACTTGCCGCTAAAGTGGTGCGAATGCGATAGATTAAGTTTTTCAGTGCATTTGCCGGATTATCGCTGCTGCCATCCGGCCATAATGCGGAAATCAGATCATTTTGGGAAAGATCTTTATCCCGAAAAGTGATTAGGTATTCCAAAAGATTCCAAATCTTATGTGTTCTGCTGATATTATCTCCAATAGCTTTGTCGCCCCGTCGAATCTCAAAGCTACCCAACATGGTAATTTGGACTTTAGAAATATCAGCATTGTTGATTCCCGCCATTCTCGCGCCTCCTCCCCGTTGTTTCTGTACCATTATAGCATCTTTTAGGGGGGTTTTCATCTATATATTTGGAAATTGTAGGGCAAAACACTGGATAGCTTGTCACAGAAAACACAAATGCAAAAAGGCACAGCCAGCTGCATGGCTGCGCCTTACTGGCCTGGCTATTCTGTTAGCAACTGCCGTAACGCCGGATTATTTCCACATAAAATTCCACCGCGTTTGCAAACCCATCCTTCAGCATCCGCTCATTAACTGAGTGGGTAGTTGGCAGGGTGGCGTCATCCGCCACAAAGGGGGCAAATCGGAATACATTATCACAGATAGGGTAGTAATTCCGGGAATCGGAGCCGCCTACCATCAGATAGGGGGCGAAGATGGCACCGGGGAACTTCTCCATCGTCACCTCTTTGAGCAGGGCAAACTCCGGGGAATCGCTGGGGCTTTCCGGGGAGGGGTCATTCCCTTTGACCAGGGTCACTGTGATTTCCGGCCCCACCACCGACTGGATGTGGGCCTTCACCGATTCCAGGGTATCCCCCGGCAGCAGGCGGCAGTTCACCGTCAAGGTGGCCCGCTCCGGCAGGATGTTGGACTGGGCGCTGCCCGAGGCCATAGTCAGCGCCATGGTGGTCCGGGTCATGGCCGCTGTGGTGGGCGCCTGATCCAACACGGCCAAAATCTGCCCCGCATAGGTCTTAGGGTCGGCTGCCATTGCCGCTACTTGGGGCCCCATCGCCGGGCCGATGGCCGCAACGGTTCCAGCCACTACGTCAATCAGCCGCTGGGGGAAGGGATTGGCCTCAATGGCCGCGCCCGCCCGGCAGATTTTGCCCAAAGCAGTCCCCTTGCCTGGGGCGCTGGAGTGGCCTCCCGCATCGGTGACCGAGAGTTCAAAATCCGCGTGGCCTTTTTCCGCCAAACCCACAGTGGCAATGTTCTGGGGAATGCCGAACATGGTCCCGTTGACCACAGCACCGCCCTCGTCGATGACGCAGCCCAGCCGCACGCCCCTAGACTCCAGCAGTTTGACTATCTCCTTGGCTCCGGAGATGCCCGCACCCATCACCTCTTCGTTGTGGCCATAACAGAGATAGACGTCGCAGGGCGGGGTGTAACCCTCGGCCAACAGATGTTCCACCGCCTCCATCTGGGCGGAAATTTGGCACTTGGTGTCCAGGGTGCCCCGGCCCCAAATGTAGGTGTCGTCAATGTCGCCGGAGAACGGCCCATGTTCCCACTGGCTTTCCTCCCCCACTGGGACTACATCCTGATGGGCGGTGAGGGCGATAGGCAGCCGGTTGCTGGAACCATCCCCTTTCCAGCGGTACAGGAGGCTGGCCCGGCTGACCACCTCTTTCTCCAGGTGCTGGTGGATGAGAGGGAAAGTCTCCTCCAGATACCGGTGGAATTTGTAGAACTCCTTATAATCCATCTTTTCCGGGTCTGGGTTGGAGACGGTGGCAAACCGGATCATGCCGGAAAACCGATCCAAAACCGCTTGATTGTCAATTTTCATAAAAACAACTCCTTTCCGATAATATATTTATCAAATCTGTAAAACAGTTTACCCTTTTGCGGCCAAAAAGGCAATAGAAAGGGAGAAAACTTTTTGTTAAAATTGCATTTTCCGGGGAAAAGAGGTAGGATAAAGCGGAAAGATTTTAGGGCTTTCCCTATACCTTATAAGGAGGAGTTGTCCATGGCAGAGGCCAAAACCAACGCGATGCGGATGCTGGAGCGTGCGAAAATACCCTACGAGATGCACACCTACGACCACAGCGATGGCCAGATCGACGGGATCAGCGTAGCCCGCAAGGTGGGGCTGGACCCGGATACCGTCTTCAAAACTTTAGTGACCCGGGGCGCCAGCCGGGAGATTTACGTCTTTGTGCTGCCAGTAGCTAAGGAATTGGACCTGAAAAAAGCAGCCCGTTCGGTGGGAGAAAAATCCATTGAGCTGGTGAAAATTGAGGAGATCAACAAGCTGACCGGCTATATCCGGGGCGGCTGCAGCCCAGTGGGGATGAAAAAAGCCTATCCCACCGTCATCGATGCTTCAGCTCAGGGCTTCCCCGCTATCACAGTCAGTGGAGGCCGGATCGGCTCTCAAGTCACCCTATCCCCAGCGGATCTGGCCGCGATCAGCCGGGCTACTTTTTCCGATGTGATAATCTAAGCAAAAGGGGTTGTAATATCTTTCCAAATCTGATAAACTTATAGTAGAGAATTTTGTAATATTTGCCAGAATTTTTGGAAAGGGTGATGGTATGTTTCAGAAAACAGTTGTGGTGGACTTCACTGGTATGAATGATTGGGCCAAAGACCAGCTGCGGGCGCTTTCCCGGGAAGTAGTATTTTACGACGACTTCCCCAAGGACACCGCCGAGGTCATTCGCCGCATCCAGGATGCGGACTGCGTCATGGTCTCCTACAACACCTTGATCCCCCGGGAAGCCATTGAGGCTGCGCCCAACCTGCGGTACATCGGCATGTGCTGCACTCTCTACAATGAAAAAAGCGCCAATGTGGACATCGCCGCCGCCCGGGAATGGGGCATCGTGGTCACCGGCATCCGGGATTACGGCGATGTAGGGGTGTATGAATTCGCCGTTGCTTCCCTGGTGGATCTGCTCCACGGGTTCCATGGCAAACAGTGGCGGGAACGCCCCTACGAATTGGGAGGCATCAAGGTAGCCATGCTGGGCATGGGAACTACCGGCCAATTGGTGGCCAAGGCCCTCCAGTTCTTTGGGTGCAGTGTCCGCTACTACAGCCGCCACCCCAAACCGGAGGCGGAAGCGGAGGGCTTCTCCCTCTGCCCCTTGGAGGAAATCCTTCCCTGGGCGGAAGTGGTTGTCACCCAGCTGCCCAAAAAAACCGCCCTGCTGGGCCGGCGGGAATTCCAGCTGCTGGGGGATGGGAAAATCCTTCTCAACATGTCCATCGGCCCCACCTTTGACCTTGACGCCATAAAGGAATGGCTCCGGCGGCCCGGCAACTTCTACATCTGTGAAGATGTGGGGATCCTAGGCACCGAAGGAGAATGGGACGGGTTTGACAACGTGATTTACTCCCCTGTGTGCGCCGGCAGCTCGGTGCAGTGCACCCAGCGGCTTTCGGAAAAATCCATCCAAAATCTTTTGGATTTTATCAAGGGCAAATAAAGAGATCGAGGGTTTGAGGGGTAAGATTATGGTGCAAGACATCCAACGTGAATTTGACGGCAGCCAAGCGAGCATCTCTTGGGTGATTTTGTGTTATCTGGTGCTTCCGACCGTGCTGTGTTTCTTCATCACCCAGGCGGGGCTGATCGGTTTCACCTTCCCTCGCTGGATTGGCATCCTGGCCTGCCTTCTGCTCCTGGCGCTGATCCTGTTCACCTGGCTTCCCCTGGCTTACCCCAGCGGCAAGTACCACAGGAAGTTCTTCCTCGCATTGCTGGGGGCCAATCTTCTGCTGGGCGTCAAGACAGCCCTGGGGCTGGAGTTTTCCATTCCCGTAATCCGGTACCTGCTTCCGCCTTTGCAAATCCCACACCTGTCCCTCTGCTGGGCGCTAGATCTGCTGTTTGAGGAAAGCCTGCCTTACTACGCCGGCTATGCCGTCTCCCTTCTGTTGTTTTCCGGGCTATTGGTATTGTATGGGTTCGGGGTGCATCAGCACCCGGATCAACCTTAACCCGCAATCCGCTTTCTCCTGATGAGCAGGGATCTTTTATGAAGTGGAAACTATTTTACCTCATTTTGATCGCCCTGCCCCTGCAAGCCTTTTTCCTCCTGCCCAGTTGGTATACCTGCGAACGGGAAATGGTGGCATATCCCCAAGGCACAAAATAGGCATAGAGAAAGAGCCCCCGGCCGCCGGATAAATCGGCGGCCGGGGGCTTTCCTTATTCTATGGATTTCAGCGATTCCACCATGCTGATAGTTTTCAGCTTAAAGTACATCAAGAAGTTGACCAGTGCGGCAAAGACCATGGTAAGAGCGAAGGACAGAAGGTAACTGGGCAGGCTGATCACCCGGCCAAACATCACCGTGTCGATCTCAGCAGTTTGGATGACAAACCCGTGGAGGAGGATGCCCAGCCCCAACCCAGCCAACGCCCCCAACACTGTGAGGATGAGATTTTCCCGGTAGACATAGGCGGAGACCTCCTGGTCGTAGAACCCCAGCACCTTGATGGTGGCAATCTCCCGGATGCGCTCAGTGATGTTGATGTTGGTCAGGTTGTACAGAACCACAAAAGCCAGCGCCCCAGAGCAGAAGATCAGCACCAGCACCACATAGTTGAGGCTGCTGATGACATCTGAAAAATTGTCCTTGCTGTCCTGGGAGTAGCTGACCGCCAACACCGGATCCCAAGCGGTCAGCTGGGTGGAGAGATGGTTCTTCCCCTCCTTGTCCAGTTGGGCTAACTGCAACGTGTAGGCGTTGTACACCGGCGGCCCTCCATACAATCGCTCATAGGCCCTGGGGGAGAGGTATACATAATGCATGGCGTAGTTCTCGGTGATGCCGGTGACCGGGACCTCCACCATCTGGTTATCGCTGTCCCGCAGGGAGAGGCTGTCCCCGACAGAGAGCCCCGCCAGTTTGGCGAACTTCTCGGTGATCACCGCTCCCTCATCGGTCAGAGGGACCGGCGTCTCCTCCCCGCGGGTGCGCAGGCTGACGTATTCCCCCATCTCCTCCACCGACTGGGGGACAAAAAGGTACACCTGCTGCCAACGGCCTTCTCCCCCGGCGTCCATAGTCTGCTGGCGCACCGGCATCCACCCCAGGATTTGAGGGCTCTCCCCAAGGGATTCTTCCACCGCCAGCAGTTCCTCCCGGCTGGATGTGTCGTCCACCACCACCAGGGCGTCATAGGTGAAGATGTCGTCAAACTGCTTGAGGACGATGGTGGAGATCGACTCCTTGAGCCCAAAGCCAGTGAGCATCAGAGCCGTGCAGCCGGAGATTCCCAGCACCGTCATGACAATCCGCTTTTTATACCGGAACAGGTTTCGCACCGTCACCTTTTGCAAAAAGGAGAGGCGATCCCACAATGGGGGAATCCGCTCCAGCAGCACCCGTTTCCCCGATTTGGGGGCTTTGGGGCGCATCAGCTGGGAGGGCTGGGACCGCAACTCCTGCCGGCAGGCAAAGAAAGCGGCGCTCAAGGTGCAGGCGAGGGCGGCCAAGGTGACCCAGACCGCATAATCTGCCCGGAAAGGGGCGATAAGGGGCGGGGTCACATAGCTGATGCCATAGGCGGCATAGATGACCCTGGGGAACAGCTGGAAGCCCACCCCCAAGCCCAAGGCGCTGCCCAGCAGGCTGGCTGCGGCCGCATACACCAGGAATTTGAGCATGATCGCCCCTTCGCTGTAGCCCAGGGCCTTCAGGGTGCCGATCTGGGTGCGCTGCTCCTCCACCATGCGGGTCATGGTGGTGAGGCAGACCAGTGCCGCCACCAACAGGAAAAACACCGGGAACACCTTGGCGATGGCATCCACCCGCTGGGCATCGTCCTCATAACTGGAGTATCCCGGGTTGACCGAGCGGTCAAAGACATACCACTCCGGGGCTTTAAGGCCGGCGATCTCTTTTTCCGCGTCGGCGATTTTCTGCCGGGCGTCCGCCAGTTCTGCGTCAGAATCCCGTTTGGCCTGCCAATATTCCGCCACCCCGTCATTGTATTCCCGCTCCCCGTCCAGCAGCTCCTGCTCCGCGTCTGCCAGTTCCTGGAGGCCCTTGGCTTTCTCCTCCTCCAGTTCCGCGACGGCTTCGTCCAATGCCTTGTATCCTCTGTCCAATCGCTTGCGGGCTCGGCTCAACTCCTTTTGGGCCTCCAAAAGCTCCTCTTTGCCATCTTCCCAATCCCGCTTGGCCTTTTCCAGGGCGAGAACCCCCTGGGAGAGCTGTACTTTTCCATCGGCAAGGGCTTTCTCCCCAGCGATCAGCTCCTGTTCCTGCTGGGCGAGGGTCTGTTTGGCCTGTTCCAGCGCTGCCCCGGCTTCCAAAAGGGCTTGCTGCTGCCCCAGAAGGAGGGGGACAAGCTGGGCGGAAGCTTCCTGGTTCCCGGCCATCGCCTCATCAAACAAGAGGCCCAGGTTCTCATCCAGTTCCCAAAGGCCGGCGGAGAGCTGGGCAACCAGTTCAGGGGTCAGAGCTTCCGGCGGGATCTGCCCGGTGGCTACGCCCAAGGCGCCGGAAACCAGCGTCTGGGCGGCTTGGAGCTCCTCTTCCTTCTGGGCCAACTCCCCTTTTCCCATTTCCAACTGGGTGCGGGCGGCAATCAAGGTCTGTTCGGTTTGTTCCAATGTGTAGGTGTTGTTGCGGATGTCCACCTCGGCCTGTTTGATCTGTTCGTGGCCGTCGATCAGCTCCTGGATGGCGTCGGGGCGGTTTTCCCGATATTCCCGATACCCCGCCAAATACTCCGATTCGCCATCGGCCAGCTCCTCTTCCGCCTTGGCAATCTCCTCCTGTGCCTCGGCAATCTTTTCCTCAAATTCCCGGCGGCCATCCTCCAGCTCTGTCCGGCCATCCAGGATCTTCTGCCAGGCATCCTCCAATTCCGCCTGGGCGTCGGCAAGTTCCCGGCGCTGGGTTTCCTCCCCATCCCGGAGTTCCTCCTTGGCGTCGTTTAGCTCCCCGTAAGCCTCCTCCAGAATTTCCTGGAACCGTTCCTCCTCCCGGCGGTCTGCCAATTCTTCCAGGGAATCCATCTGTTCCTTCACCAGGTCTTTATATTCCTGGGAGAAGGCGGAAAGGCCCTGGGCCCCTTCCAAGGTGAGGTACAGGTCGGTGTAGACCTCCAGGTTGAAATTCTCCTCTGGAATGAGGACAAAACAGTCCGCCGCGCCGTTGCCAATGCTGGCGGAACCCCGCTCAAAATTGAGGTACAGGGGGCTGCGGACAATGCCTACCACCGTGTAGGTATCCCGATCGAGGCGGTCGGAAACCGGTTCCTCTGGGTCGCCGGAGGCTAAGGTGACCGTCTGCCCTAGGGAGAAGGCATAATCCATGGGCATGTTGTTTTCCACCAGGCATTCGCCGGGAGCTTCCGGCATCCGGCCCTCCAGCAAGACGGGCTGGTTGAGGAAATCCTTCCCCTCCCGCTGCCTGGGGAGGGAGTAAACTTTGGCGATCACATCCGGCTGCCCAGCGGTTTTGAGGAACAAATCAGCGGAGTACCCTGCATAAAAGCCGTGAGCCTGGCCGCTCTCCCGGACGGCGGCGACGTCCTTTTCATCAAAGCCGTAGGTGGAGAGGATCTTGACATCCATCAGCTGCTGGACGGCAAAATACTGGTCGGCAGTGAGCAGCATATCTGGGCAGGTGGATTTGATGCCCGCAAAGAACCCGGTCCCCAGGGCCACAATGGCGAAGATGGAGAGAAAGCGGTTTTTGGTCCGGCGGATCTCCCGCCAAATGTCTTTATACAGCGCGGATTTCATAACCCTTTCCTCCTTTCCTGGCCCCATGGCATATGGGGATAGGGGATTTTTCCTTAGACACCTCTTCCCCAAACCCTAGAGGGAACCCATGCCGGGGGACTACCATTCAATATCTTCCACCAGGGTGGGATGGGGGTTGAGCTCCACTTTATCCACCCGGCCGTTTTTAAACTGGATCACCCGGTCGGCCATGGGGGCCAGGGCTGAGTTGTGGGTGATGACAATCACCGTCATCCCATCCCGGCGGCAGGTGTCCTGCAGCAGTTTCAGAATATTTTTGCCGGTGTTGTAGTCCAAAGCGCCGGTGGGCTCGTCGCAGAGCAGCAATTTGGGGCTCTTGGCCAAGGCCCGGGCGATGGCAACTCGCTGCTGTTCCCCGCCGGAGAGCTGGGAGGGGAAGTTGTCCATCCTCTCCCCCAGGCCCACCTGGGTCAGCACCTCTTTGGCGTCTAGAGGGTTCTTGCAGATCTGGGAAGCCAGCTCCACATTCTCCTTGGCGGTCAAGTTGGGGATCAGGTTGTAAAACTGGAACACAAACCCAATGTCATACCGGCGGTAGCCGATCAGCTGTTTGGGCCGGTACTCGTTGATTTTGGCCCCATCCACCAGGATCTCCCCCTCGTCGCACTGGTCCATGCCCCCAAGGATGTTGAGGACGGTGGTTTTCCCTGCGCCGCTGGGCCCTACAATGACCACAAACTCCCCCTGTTGGATGGAGAAATTCACATCAGACAGGGCGGTGATGGTCACCTCCCCCATCTGATAGCGCTTGTACACATGGTTCATCTCCACAAAGCCGGCCATGGTTTTCCCCCTTTCCTGTAATACTCTTGCATTTATGATTGGTCCTGCCCGCCTCCCTTGGCGATTTCCCCGCGGATCAACCTCTCCACTACAACCATAGCCCGGATCATCTTTTCCAGGCGCAGGTAATTGGGATTGTCCGCGGAAAATTTCCGCTGGGCAGTGCTGCACTTGTGAAGGATGGAGGCAATTGGAGGCAGCGATTGTTCCAAATCCCCCTTGGAGTATGCCCCGGCGCCTTCCCCTGCCAGCAACGATTTTGCCAGATACAGCGCACGCAGCCGGTTTTGGAGAAGGGTGTGCTGGGGTGTCCCTTTCTCAAATTTGGGCTGTACCTTTTCGCAGTTCCGGATGGCTGATGTCACCACCCGCAGCGCGTTCTGCTCCTCGTGATCGCACAAGACCCTTCCCCCCTTCTGTTGTTTGACACAACGCCCCTTAAAGAACACGGGCGTAGCTTTCCCGGTAGCGGGCATACTTTTCTTGGTAAAGCACCCGGTTCTCCGGGTTGGGGCAGATGACCTTCCCCTCCCCCACCGGGAACCGTTCCGGGGAATCCATCGCTCCCAAGGCAGTGAGCCCCAGGGCCGCTGCACCCAGCATAGAGGCCTGTTCGCTGGGGTGTACGGTGATCTCCCGGCCGAAGATGTCCGCCAGCATCTGGAGCCACAGGGGGGACTTCATCACGCCGCCGGAGGCGCGGATCTCCCTGGGGGAGTAAGCTTCCCTGGTCAGCACCTCATAGCACTGGTAGAGGTTGAACAGTGCCCCCTCTAAGATTGCCCGGTAAAGCTGCCCAGGGGAATGGCTCCCCTTCACCCCTAAAAATCCCCCCAAGCGGCTGTCATGCCAGCCTGGGCATCGCTCCCCAAACAAAAAAGGTAGGAAAACCGGAGTATCCGGCCCGCTGGCCTCAGCCATCTGGTCCAGTTCCCGGAGGGAATACCGCCCGCCCAACACCTGACCGGCAAACCAGTCCAAGCAGTTGGTGCAGCCGCTGGTAGCGGCTCCAGCCAGATACTTTCCCGGGGCGCAGTAGCACCAGATGGATGGGTGCACCGGCAGGTAAGGCCGGTCAAAGGCCATGCGGATTGCCCCGCTGGTACCGGCAGAAAGAGTCATGACCCCATCCCCCAAAGCGCCGCTGCCCACCTGGTTGAGGGCACCGTCCGGGTGGGCGGGGATGACCGGTATTCCCGCTTGCAAGCCGAGGATGCCGGCCATATCCCCCCGTAAAGAGGAGGTGTAGGTGTGCTCCTCCAGCCGGGGGAAATTCTCCTCCCCCAGGGAGGCCCTCTCCAGCAGCTCCCCATCCCAGGTGCGGCTGTGGAGGTTTAAAAACCCGCTGCCCGAGGCCATGGAAACCGATTCCACAGCTTGTCCGGTCAGCTGGTAATAGATGTAGGCCCCCTGGGTCATCAACTGGTCGCCTGGTCGGAGGGAAAGCCCCTCCTCCCCCAGGTGAAGCCATTTAAAAAAAGGGTAGGTGGAGTGGGTCATACAGCCGGTTTTGTGGTAATACCGCACTGTCTCCCCCTCGTCTTGGCGAAAACGGGCCGCCGTATCCGCCGCGCCGGTGTAGGCCCAGGTGTAGCAGTCGGTTTTGGGACGGCCCGCCCGGTCGGCCAGCAGCAGGCTGTGCCAGGTCCCACCCAGGCTGATACCGTCTATTGGGAAACCTTCTGCCGCCTCTTTCCCCACGGTGAGCAGCCCTTCCAACACTTTTTGAGGGTTCTGCACTGCCACCGAGAATTTCCTGCCCCGGTAGGGGGCGCTGTGCTCCCGCAGGATTTCCCCTTCACTGGAATACACCATGGCCTTGGCCGAGCTGGTGCTGGCCTCCAATACCAAAATATTCACACATTCCACCGTCCCATTCATCTATTCTGTCTATACTACAGTTATACACGAAAATCCCATCCTTGGCAATTGTGCAAAAAGAGGCAAAAATCCTTCCATTTCCCCGGCTGTTCCCCTATAATACAAATAGAGTGTTTTCCCCGCTGCGGGAAGAATCCAACCAAAAGGGAGTTGTTTCAATGCAGGAGTATGAAATCGGCCTCTACGGCCTTGGGGTCATGGGCAGCAGCCTGGCCAAAAATATGATTCAGCACGGGTTCGATGTAGCCCTCTACAGCAAACCAGAGGCCGAACGGGCCGCCTTTAGGGTAGAAGCCCCCTTGGGCCGTTATGAGGTTTTCCCCACCGAAGAAGCCTTTGTCCACAGCCTTTCTCAGCCCCGGGTCATCTTTTTAATGGTGACCGCCGGCAAAGCGGTAGATGCGGTCATCGGACAGCTCCTCCCCTATCTGGAGCCGGAGGATGTGATCATCGACGGGGGCAATTCCCATTTTGAGGACACCGCCCGACGGGGCGCCGCTTTGGCGGAACAGGGGATCCAATACCTGGGGGTGGGGGTCTCCGGCGGGGAGCTGGGGGCGCTGTACGGCCCCAGCATGATGGTCGGAGGGAACTACGAAGGCTGGATCCGCTGCCGGGAGATTTTGCAGTCCATCGCCGCCCAGGTGGATGGAGAGCCCTGCTGCGAATATGTGGGGCAGGCTGGCGCCGGCCATTATGTAAAAATGGTCCACAACGGCATCGAATACGCTATTTTGCAGCTGCTGGCCGACACCTACCACATCCTCTCCCAAGGGATGGGCCTCCCCCAAGAGGAGATCGCCGCCATCTTTGCCGGGTGGAAAGACGGGCCTCTTCGCTCCTACCTCATCGACATCTCCATCGATGTGCTCCGCAAGCGGGATGAGGATGGGCAGTTCCTCCTGCCCAAAATCCTGGACAGCGCCCAGCAGAAGGGCACCGGAAGCTGGACCATGATGGAATCCATCACCCGGGGGGTGTATGCCCCCACCATCGCGGAGGCGGTGTACGCCCGGTTCTTCTCCCAAGAGAAAGCCACCCGATCCCTGGGCAGAAAGATCGGGGAGCTCTCCCCGGTGCGCAAGGTATTTTCGGTGGAAAACATAGGCGGAAAGCTGGAAAATGCCCTATACTGCGCCATGGTCTGCTGCTATGCCCAGGGGATGGAGATCATCCGCAAGGCTTCCGCGGACTTTGGCTGGAACATCAACCTGGAGAACGCCGCCAACCTGTGGCGAGGCGGCTGCATCATCCGGTCGGATCTCTTAGAGCCCATCGCCAAGGCGTTCCACCGCCCTCAAGATTGCCCCAATCTGGTTCTATCCAAAGAATTCGCCCCCGCCCTCGCCCAAAAAGAAGCTGATTGGCGGGAGATTGTGGGCCGCTGCATCATCCACGGTCTGGCGGTCCCCGCTCTTTCCTCCACCCTCACCTATTATGACAGCTGCCACACCGACCCCATGCCGGTGGGCCTGATCCAGGGACTGCGGGACTGCTTCGGCGCCCACACCTACCGCCGGACAGACCGGGAGGGGGATTTCCATACCAATTGGCAGGAATAACTAGCCAAATAGCAGACAGACAAAAAAAACAACAGAAAAATCCCTGAAAAAGATCCTTCGATGCAGAAATCGGTCAGGGGGAGGAGGAGGAGAGAAATGAATGCAAGCACCCGCACAGAAGCAGCGCGAAATTTTCCTTTTATAAAGGCATTAGCTGTATTGGCAGCCATATTTGCAGTGTCGCGCTGGACCCTGCTATGCACGGCAGCCGTGCTTTTATCCTGCTATTCCTGCCGCTATCTTGCAGGAGGGATGTTCCGCCGCGGCGTTGTCCAAAAATCAGAAAAAGACTCGCTAAACAGAGCTTTTCACATCGACGCCCTCAAAATATATCAACTCTTTCCGATGTTCTGCATCGGCGTCTCGACATTCCTTTTTGGGCTGCTGTTTGGGCCGTATCTACAGACGGCCTGGCGAGAAAAAGGGTTGCTGGCGGTTTTGGATGTTGTGTTTTACATCCTGCTCCTTGCGTTTATGGCCCTGGCCCCCCTTCTGTATTTATATGACAGAAAAAAGCTGTGGAAGGTCCTTCATTATAAGGACACAGAATACTACAGGCAGACCCACATCCCGTTCCACGAGATGGTCGCAGATAAAGGACTTTGTGGGGAGTTCCTCGCCTACCTGTATTTTTCAGACCTTCCCGTTTACAATCGGGTTTTGATGAACGCCATCATCCCCCGTGAAAACGGCGATTTCTCCGAAATCGATTTGATCTGTCTCACCCCTGGGCGCATCATGGTGGTGGAAAGCAAGAATCGAGGAGGCCGGCTGCGCGGCAACCTCTCTGATCCGAAATGGGTCCAGATCCTGCCGGGATGTGAGAATCCTATGGGAAATCCCATTATGCAGAATGAAACTCATATTTTTGTGCTGCAAAATTATATAAACAGCCATATTGGCTCTTCAATAAGCAGTTTAGCAGACAGCACAACCTACACAAACGCTATTTTTATGGCCAACTATGAAAGTGGGATTGACTGCTTCTACGACTGCCCCACCCTGACCTTCCCCCACGCCATCCTCTACCCGTGCCAGGTGGAGGATCTGCGGGCAGCGGCGTCGGAAAACCTGTACTCAAAGGAACAGATCGACCAGATGGCAGACCTCCTTTACCCCGCAACGCAGTACACCAAAGAGGAGCGCCGGGCCTTTGTGGTCTCCAGGGGCTATAAAAGACGATAGGCAAACAAAATCCCCCCAGCTAACATCGCTGGGGGGATTTTTAACAGGGATTCAATTGTTACGCTTTGTAAACCTCTCCGCCCTTCATGACAAAGGTGCAGTTGGTCATAACTTTGATGTCTTCTGTGGGATCGCCGTCAAAAGCGACTACGTCAGCGTATTTGTCGGCCTCGATGGAACCGACCTCATCCTGCTTGCGGAGCAGCTCTGAAGCGGTCTTGGTGGCGGCGGTCAGCGCCTGAAGGGGAGTCATCCCCCAACCCACCATCAGCTCAAACTCATAGGCCTGTTTGCCGTGGAAGTTGTAGGGCGTGCCGGAGTCGGTGCCGAAGGCGATCGGGATGCCCTCTTCCATGCAGCGGGTGAAACCCCAATGGGCACGGTCATATACCTGTTTGGCCTTTGCGATGGCCCAATCGGGGGTGCCTGCCTCTTTGCCCTTGACAATGATCCGCTCGGCGGCGATGATGGTGGGAACCAAAGTGGTTCCGTGTTCCTTCATCAGCTGGATGCCCTCTTCGTCCATCAGCATGCCGTGCTCCACCGAGGTGACGCCAGCCCGGATGGCATCTTTGATGCCGCTGGTGCCGTGAGCGTGGGTAGCGGTGATCATGCCGTACATTTTAGCGGTGTCACAGATGGCTTTCATCTCTTCATAGCTCATCTGCTGTGCGCCCACGGTGGTGCCCAGGCTCATGACGCCGCCGGTGGCCATAAACTTGATGAAGTCCACACCGTGTTTGATGTTGGTCCGCACCAGTTTAACCATCTCGGTGGGACCATCGCCGGCGACGCCGGAGTGGACTTCCACCTCATGGAGGTATGGGTTGTAATGGGTGTCGGAATGGCCGCCAGTGGAAGACAGGTTGGAACCTGCCACCATCATGCGGGGACCGGCGAAATCGCCCCGGTTGATGGCGTTGCGGATAGCCACATCGCTGTAGCCCATGTCGCCGCAGGTGCGGACCGAGGTGAATCCGGCCATCAGGTCGCTGTACACATTGGTGAGCCCCTCCATGGTCGCATCCCCCAGTGAGGTGTAGGGCTTGGTGCCCAGGCTGCTGCCTGCGCCGTTCATGCCGATGTGCATGTGGCAGTCGATGAGGCCAGGGGTGACAAACTTGCCGGTCAGGTCGATGACCTCACACCCATCCAGTTTGGCGGTGGCGGCGGGCTCAACCGAGGTGATTCGGTCGCCCTCTATAAAAATCACAACGTCGCGGACAACGGTGCCGTTGACGGAATCAAACATCTTGGAACACTGTAACGCTTTTTTGGACATGATGACACTCCTCTCTTTGATACACCTTTCGGTACAAACTAGCCCTTGTAAACCACGCCGTCTTTCATGACGAAGCAGCAACGGGTCATGGCTTTGATATCCTCGGTGGGATCCCCGTCAAAGGCAGCGATGTCCGCAAATTTGCCTTTCTCCAGGGAGCCGATGGTATCGTTCTTGCGAATCAGCTCGGATGCAGTTTTGGTGGCGGCAGTCAGCGCCTGCAGCGCTGTCATACCCCAGCCCATCATCAGTTCGAACTCATACGCCTGTTTGCCATGGAAGTTGTACGGTGTCGCAGAGTCGGTGCCGAAGGCGATCGGAATCCCCTCCTCCATGCAGCGCTGGAAACCCCATTTCGCCCGGGCATACACCTGTTTCGCCTTGGCGATGGCCCAATCGGGGGTGCCAATTTCCGCGCCTTTGACGATGATGCGCTCCGCAGCGATGATGGTGGGAACCAAAGTGGTCCCATGTTCCTTCATCAGCTGGATGCACTCTTCATCCATCATCATGCCATGCTCCACCGAGGTGACCCCCGCACGGATGGCGTCCTTGATGCCGCTGGTCCCATGGGCATGGGTGGCGGTGATCAGGCCGTACATCTTAGCGGTGTCGCAGATGGCCTTCATCTCTTCATAGGTCATCTGCTGGGCACCCACAGTGGTGCCGCGGCTCATGACGCCGCCGGTGGCCATGAATTTAATGCAGTCCGCGCCGTGTTTGATGTTCATGCGGACGCATTTTTTCAGTTCATCGGGGCCGTCGCCTACAGCGCCGGGCTGAATGGATTCGGAGATATAGGGGTTATAGTGGCTGTCCGCATGGCCGCCGGTGGTGCTGATGGGGGAACCGGGAGCCATGATACGGGGACCCCACTGCTTCCCTTTGTTGATGGCATCCCGGACAGCGATGGCGGCATATCCCATGTCGCCGCAGCTGCGCAAGGTGGTGAATCCGGCCATCAGATCCAGACGGGCGTGTTTGAGGCAGTTAAGCGTCACATCGCCAACCGTTTGGTAGGGCCGCTGGGCGGAGGAGTTGCCCTCACCGTTGCTCCCGAGATGCACATGGCAGTCAATCAGTCCAGGGGTAACGAATTTACCGGTCAGGTCGATGACTTCGCACCCTTCCAGCGAACCCGCCTGGGACGCCGGGACGACGTCGGCAATCTTGTTGTCTTCAACAAAAATCACCTGGTCATGGAGCACTGTGCCGGTGGTGGAATCGAACATTTTGGAACATTTTACAGCTGTTTTAGCCATTCATGTACACCCTTTCTGTTTCAAAGTACATCTATGTATCTCTGTACCTTTTTTCGGTCAATCTCAATATACAGTATGGATGAATTATGCGAAAATCATGGGGCAGATGATGCCGGCGAAGATAACGGAAGCCACGGTAACGGTGGCAAAACCGCCGACGATGATCTTGGGCATCAGGTAAGCGCTCATTCTCTCCCGCTGTTCGGGGGTGATGTCGGTGTAGGAGTTGACCACCTCATTGGTCAGGATCTCAGTGCCAGGGTAGCCGATCATACAGGTACAGGCGATGGCGGCAGAGATGTAGGGGGAGTAACCGACCACTTTACCAACGATAACAGCGATGAAGACGATGCCAACAGTAGACATGGCCAGCATGCCGAACAGGGGGAAGATCATTTCCATCAAACCAGAGGGGGTGACAGAAGCCAAGGAACCGGGCAGCATAATCATCAAAGCCAGGTTGCCCAAGCCGCCGGAATGGGATTTGGCCAGGGAGTCTTTCTCCAGGAAGCCGATCCGGGCGAAGATCAGGCCGAACAGCAGATATGCGATGTTGGGGTTCAGCCAGTAGTTTGCGGGGCCATCGCCGGGAATGCGGGTTGCAAGGCCAACCAAGTTAGCCAAAGTGGCTACAAAAGCTAATTTGAAGAGGTAGGAGTTATCGGATTTGAAGTAGGCAGGAGTCTCGCCGAAGATGCGCATAGAGGGGAGTTTCAAACCACTGGACACGCTGATGTCTCGGTCGAAATCGCCCGCTGCCAGTTTGCGGCTGGCCTCTTTTTTCATACCCAAGGTTGCGATGGGCATACCGAAGAATTTCTGGAAAGAAAGCACCAGTACGGCGAAGGCCCCCAGTTCCGGCCGGCCAGCGTCCGCAGCAGCAGCCTGAACCATGACGCCGGCGATGGTACCGCCGGAGATGGGCGGAGCAGCGGTCAGCGCGTATTCCTGACCAAACATCCAAGTGCCTACGGTGAAGGCCACTAAGGCAATACCGCCCAGGCCGAGAACAGCGATGGCAACGGTCTTCCACTCAGCGAGCAGCTCTTCCAAGCTGATCTTGGCACCCAGGTTGGTGATGAGCAACGCCACTACAAAGTTGCTTGCTAAGGCGGGCAGTCCGGTTTTGGTGGTGACGTCTGGCGGAAGAACGGTCCAGAAACCAATCAGGAAAAAGAAGCTTGCAAACATCAAAGAGGAGATGTTGCCCTTGCTCAAGCGGGAAAGCTGTTCACCGGCTACATAGATCAGGACACAGACCATGAAGCAGGTAACTGGGTTCCAGAAATTTGCTGTTAACTGTTGTAACAATTGAATCACCCTAACTTAAAAATTTCGGTTTAATATCCAAACACCACGGGATGGCTGGGCACCCAAAACCAACGGGTTGCTGCAAGAAAATGCGTAACGTTCGACGGTTTATAAGCGTGCTCTTTGGCTCTTAGGAGATGATCTAGGGTCTTTCGAAAGTGGGTATAGTCGCCTACATCCGATAGATCAGCCTCTCCGCCACGAATGTCTCCGGTAATGAATGCCCTCACCCCCTTCTCCTTAGACTGCATCTGTTTGCAGCAGCCATTTGGAAAGATTCAAAACCAGTGCCCATTCCCAGGTGTGATTGGTGCCAATAAGAATTTAACGTTTTAAACTGTAGCGCTTTTATGTGATAAATTATCATCTATTATGTTGCAAAAAACAGGATTTGTCAATGCTTATACACACTTTTGTCATATTGTCCATAATCTTTTCACACTGCATAGGGCTTTGCCCTAATCTGCACAACATCACCAAGAAGATTGCAAATACTTTAACATGTTATCACTTAGACGCTGTAACAACCAAAAGCAATCCGGTAGCAGTTTAGCCACAGCCCGCAAGCCCACCCCAAGTGAGAGAGATATAAAAAAGGCTTTCGTCTTTCTTGTAATCCAAGAAGACGAAAGCCTAATATACTTCCGCGGTACCACTTCTATTGCATGAACCATGCCGCTTTGCCGTGTCAAAAAACACGTTCCCCTGTAACGATGGGAATTCGTCCCTACCTACTACTAGTTCAGCGGGCCACTCGAAGGTGAGTTCACACAATGCCTGCCAACCGCATTCCAGCTACCTGCGGCTCTCTGTATGGACATTGACACTGGCTACTTATCCTTGTCACTGCGTTTTGCTTTTGTTATGTTGTTTTTCATAATACCAATCTCAAATTGGTTTGTCAATAGTTTTTTCATAATTTCTTCAAAAATTTTGAATTTCCCTGTCCCCATCCCCTCCAGCTCTCTTATCTTTCCGTCTGCCCTGCTGCCAAATCCCATCGAAAAAACAGGCCGCCGACGGCAATCGGCAGCCTGCATCTTCAGTTCATTTGTTACAAGAAAATGCCCTTTTCCCGGGAAATTAAGGCAGCGGGACTTCATCTGGGATGGGGCAGACATATTCTTTGCCGCCCATGGAAGCTTTGAACTCCGCCATGGCCTCCTCAGCGATTTTCGGGTTCTCCAGAATCCGAGCGCCGGCCACTGCCATCACCTTGGCCGCGTAGATCATGCCCTTCTCACCGATGGAGCTGCCGGAGCAGGAGGTAAACTGCCAGCTGTGGCCGGGGGAACCGATGGCAAAGCAGGCCGTAGTAAAGCTGACAGTAGGCACAATGTGCCCCACATCACCCACGTCGCTGGAGGCAAAGGTATTCTCATACTGGATGGGCAGCACCCCAGTGTGGAGCTGGGTATCCTCCGGAAGGTTGTGCTTCTGGAGGAACTTTTTCCACTGGGAAGCGCTGCTTTCATTGAGCTTTTTGGCAAAATCCAGTTCTTCCTGGGTCCAGGGCTCCTGGGGGAGCTCCCGCATAATGCCGTCCACCATCTCGGTGAGGACCTTGTTGTTGAGCCGGTTGTAACAGCCTCCCAAAAACTCGATCTCCACCTCAGTCTCGGTCATCATGGCCGCGCCTTTGGCGATCTTCACCAACCGGTCGTAGCAATCCACCACCGCATCCCGGGAGAGGGCGCGGACATAATACCACACGCTGGCTTTATCCGGGACGATGTTGGGGGCAGTGCCGCCCTCCAAGATGGTGTAATGGATCCGGACGTCACTGGTCACATGCTCCCGCAGGTAGTTGGCGCCCACGTCCATCAATTCAACGGCATCCAAAGCGGAACGGCCGTTGTGAGGATCGCCGCCGGCGTGGGCAGTTCTTCCCTTAAAATGGAATTTCGCCGAATTGAGAGCAGTGGAAACCCCCATAGTCGCCGAGTTGTTGGTGTTGGGGTGGAAGGCCATGGCCAAGTCCAGGTCGCGGAACGCACCGCCCCGGGCCATAAAGGGCTTGCCAGTCAGGAGTTCCTCACCGGGGCATCCATAATAGACCACAGTGCCGGGCAGGTGGTTCTTCTCTATCTCCTCTTTGATGCCGATGGCAGCGCCCACATGGGCGACCCCCAACAGGTTATGGCCGCAGCCATGGCCGTAACCCTGG
Organism: Merdimmobilis hominis; assembly: GCF_900104615.1. Lineage (GTDB taxonomy): Bacteria > Bacillota > Clostridia > Oscillospirales > Ruminococcaceae > Merdimmobilis > Merdimmobilis hominis. The sequence goes on from NZ_LT629939.1 coordinate 401,970, forward strand.
CCCTCCACTGGCTTTTTTTCAGTTCCGCAGCACTCCTGGCTCAAACCCGGTAGAGCGTCATACTCGCCCAGAAGGCCAATCACCGGATGGCCGGAACCAAAAGATGCGCGGATGGCAGTGGGCACCCCGCCCGCGCCGATCTCCACCTCAAAGCCGGCGTCCCGCAGGACTTTAGCCGTTGCGTCACAGGCATAGGTCTCCCGGTACCCGGCCTCGGGATGGGCCCAAATCCCCTTGGAAAGTTGGTCCAGGGTGGAGCGGTATTGGTCGATTGCTTGCATGGCGGTATTTCCTAACACAACATCAACTTCCTTTCCATAATCTGTAAAATAGCGGGGATTTCTCCCGCTCTTTGCTGCTCTTCTCCCGGGAGAAAGAAGGGATGCATCACAGTTTTTCCCTCCCCTTCCCCTCCTGGGAAATCTAGGTTCAGTATAGCATTTTCCCCATCATTTTGCAATAAAGAAACGGGATCTCCCCGACTCAATTTTGTGCAACATAGAAGAAGGGATGGCCAAATGGCCATCCCTTCTGTAAACCTGTTTGGATTACGGAACCAACAGTTCGGGAGTGATGGGGCATTTGTATTTTTTGCCTGCCATCGCCTTGTCAAATTCAGCTTTGGCTTTCTCATAAATCTTAGGATCGGTGAGGACTTTCAAGCCGAACAGAGCCATGACGCGGGAAGCGAGCAGCATACCCTTGATACCGATGCTGGAACCGGCGCTGGCTGTGATCTGCCAGCAGTGGCCAGGGGCGCCAATGTTATAAGTAGCGGTGTTGAACATGATGGCGGGGCAGATGTGCTGGACATCGCCGACGTCGGTGGAACCAAAGCTGTTGACCGCCTTAGGCTCCTCAACACCCTCAAAGAGGATGGTGCCCTCGGGGGCGCCGGATGCTGCCACGTTTTTGGCATAAACTTCCGGCATTGTCTTGTTCAGGGCATCCGCAAACTTCAGCTCTTCCTCGGTCCAGGGCTCAACAGGGACTTCCTTCAGGCAGTCATAAACCACTTTACCCAGAACCTTGTTGGGCAGGGTGTTGTAGCAGCCACCCAGATACTCGATCTCCAGCTCGGTCTCGGTCATCATGGCAGCGCCTTGGGCGATCTTGCAAAGTCTCTCATAGGTGTCTTCCACCACTTCACGGGACTGGGCGCGGATGAAGTAGAAGTTGGAAGCTTTATCGGGGACGATGTTGGGGGCAGTGCCGCCTTCAGTGATGATGTAATGGATGCGGACGTCGCTGGTGACATGTTCCCGCAGGTAGTTGGCACCCACATTCATCAGCTCAACAGCATCCAGAGCGGAACGGCCGTTGTGAGGATCGCCGCCGGCATGGGCAGTTCTGCCCTTAAAGTGGAATTTTGCCGAGTTCAGGGCATTGGAGGTGCCCAGGGACACGGTGTTGGTCTTGCCGGGATGGAAATGGATAGCCAAATCCAGGCAGTCAAAAGCACCGCCGCGGGCCATAAAGGATTTACCAGTCAACTGCTCCTCAGCGGGGCAACCGTAATAAACGATGGTGCCGGGCAGGTTCTTCTCAATCATTTCCTCTTTCAGGCCGATGACAGCGCCCAGATGAGCGACACCCAACAGGTTGTGGCCGCAGCCCTGGCCATAGGTCTGGCCTTCGATGGGTTTCTTTTCGGTGCAAAGTTCCTGGGAAAGGCCGGGCAGAGCATCCAACTCACCCAGGAAGCCGATGACGGGATGACCGGAACCATATGTAGCTTTGATGGCAGTGGGGACGCCGCCTGCGCCGATTTCCACATCAAAGCCAGCTTTTTTCAGGGCTTCTGAAATCCACTCACAGGCTTTAAACTCCCGATATGGGCCCTCGGGATTTGCCCACATGTCTAAGGCGATTTTCTTGAGCATGTCATGGTTGGCTTCGATGGTTTTGTAAGCGGTTTGACCAAGCATGTTAATTTCCTCCTAACAGATGGTTTTTTATCGTTCACCTACATCCACTGCAGGCAAGGCACTTTTCTTACACCCCCATTATATCGCAGTTTTTAAAAATATACAACAAAAATTATCAACTATTTATAATTTTTTTATTGTATATAACAATTGCTCTCAATAGTACAAAAAAGAGGCCGGAATGAATATTCCGGCCTCTTTTGGCAATTTTATTCTCGATTACGGAACGGGAACTTCTGCGGGGATGGGGCAAACGTATTTCTTGTCGCCCATCACCTGTTTGAACTCCTCCTGGGCAGCCGCCAGGATAGAGGGGTCCTCGATGACTTTCAGGCAGAAATGCGCCATGACTTTAGAGGCGTAGATCATGCCCTTCTCGCCGATGGAGGAGCCCACGCAAGCAGTGGTCTGCCAGCTGTGGTTGACAGAACCCAAAGCATTGCAGGTGGTATTGAACATGATGCCGGGCACGATGTACTGGACATCGCCGACGTCATAGGAGCCATAGCTGTTGAAGGGGACGTTAGGCAGCAGGCCCTCATGCAGCTCGGTGCCTTCGGGCAGGTTCCAAGCTTTGCGCTGGGTCTCATACTGCTTGGGGGTAGCGGAGTTGATCTCGTGGGCAAAAGCCTTCTCCTCTTCGGTGAACGCCTCTTTGGGGGTGTTGCCCATGACATCGTACAGAACTTTTGCAAACACCTGGTTGTTCAGGGTGGGGTAGCAGCCGCCCAGGTACTCGATCTCCAGTTCGGTCTCAGTCATCATAGCAGCGCCTTTGGCGACCTTGAGCAGTCTCTCATACACATCGACGACAGCCTCTCTGGTCAGGGCGCGAACCATGTACCAGGTGGAAGCCTTATCGGGGACGATATTGGGGGCGGTGCCGCCTTCCAGGATAATGTAATGGATGCGGACGTCGCTGGTGACATGCTCACGCAGGTACTGAGCACCTACGTTGCACAGCTCAACAGCATCCAGGGCGGAACGGCCGTTGTGGGGATCGCCGCCAGCATGGGCAGTTCTGCCCTTAAAGTGGAATTTCACCGAGTTGATACCCACTGCGCTGCCGCAGAGGACTTGGTTGGCTTTGCCGGGGTGGAAAGCGATGCACATATCAAGGCAATCGAAAGCGCCGCCGCGGGCCATAAAGGGCTTGCCGGTCAGAACTTCCTCTGCGGGGCAGCCGTAGAACACCACAGTGCCGGGCAGATTCTTGGCTTCCATCTCCGCTTTCAGGCCGATGGCTCCGCCCAGGTGGGCAACACCCAGCAGGTTGTGGCCACAGCCCTGGCCATAAGCCTGGCCCTCGATGGGCTCTTTGTGGGTGCTGTGGGTCTGGCTCATGCCGGGCAGAGCGTCGTATTCGCCCAGAAGGCCGATCACCGGGTGGCCAGAGCCCCAGGTGGCTTTGATAGCGGTGGGAATGCCGGCAACACCGATTTCCACATCGAATCCAGCGTCTTTCAGGACGTCGGCAGTCCACTGGCAAGCTTTAAACTCGCGATAGGGGCCCTCGGGATTTTCCCAAATATTTTTTTCAACCTCAACCAATTTGGCACGGTTGTCTTCGATTGCTTTATAAGCAATTTCACCGATCATATTTTTTCCCTCCATATGGTATTTGTTTGTAGGAGCAAGGCCCGGATGCCAAGGCGTGGCCATACTGTGATTCAGAGATGAATCGTTGGGCGTTATTCCCCTACAGGGACAGCCCCGTATTTATGGCGCATCCGCCCTTCGGCAGGGGGACTTGAATACCCGTCCATTATAGCCGATCCTATACAAGATTACAAGGAACAAGGGGTGAAAATTTGTGCCCTTTTTCTATTTTTGTGAAAAGCAGACATTTTCAAACAATATTTTTCGGCTGCCAAAATGGGGAAAATTTTACTGTTTTCTCTTGAAATACACATTTAAAATGCCCCTGCCAAAGCAGGGGCAAAATATTTTTACATTTTGCCTATACAACTATACCCTCAGCTAACATTGAGATTTATTCCTATTTGCTTTATTCTCCCTACATCTGTACTTCCTCAGGAGACTTGGTGGCTCATCCCCGCCGGGCAAAGTCCAAAGGGTATGGCATCCGGTCCCACGCCTGGGGGCAGATATGTACAGCTTCGTCATTTCGGCGAACAGCTCCCCCATGTATAAAAAACCAAATGGATTTTCCTTCTATCGGCGCCGGGACTTTGGGGTAATCCAGGTTGCAATAGGTCAGCATAGCCTGGGGACACCGGTAGGTCAACCACTGGAAGAGGTGGCGTATTGTCCTCGGGGAATTGATCCCCGCCCCCAGCTCCAAAACACTGCGCGGCAAGTTCTTGTCCTCTTCCACAAATGCTTCGAAGGGCTTTTGCAACCACACAGCTGGCATCCGGACAAATAGGAGGATGTGCCGCGTATGGATCATCCTCCAGGGGGAGGCGAAGCAGTGTCCGGGCATTCCTATAGAGGATAGCGCGTTCAGTTTTGTCCGTTTTCTTGCCATACTGCCACCGTTTGCTTATACTATAAATTGACACTTACCAATATGTAGGGAAAGCCCCGACCAGGTGATAAAGCCGGCCGGGGTTTTCCTTTCCCCTTGGTGGGGGCTTCTTTTCCACATCTAAATACAGCTTGTCCCCGACCTGACTATCCAGGCCGGGGACGTTTTTTCTTCTGCTCACAAAGGACTCCATCCGCGCAGTATGCCCCTAGAGAGCTATGCCCTTTGGATGTAGCGTTCCTCCTATCCCTCAGGATTTGTTCGTGCCCGCCCCTGTCCTCCCCTGATTTTTGCTGATTTTATGGCTTCCCGTCCCGGCCTTCCGCACAACAAAAAAATCCCGCAAGCCCTGTATAAATCAGGATTTGCGGGATCATTCCTTGGTGGAGACGCACGGGCTCGAACCGTGGACCTCCTGCGTGTGAAGCAGGCACTCTGACCAGCTGAGCTACGCCTCCTTAGTGGAACGTTTAAAAGTATATCACTTTTTGAATGGATTGTCCATCCCTTTTTTGAAAAATTTTCAAACAAAATTTGCTCGTCAATCCATTCCCCATCCGTTATAATAGAGGGAAAGAACTCCGTTTGAAAGGCGGCATGTGTATGAACGATTCGGATCAGCGGCCCTTTGATAGCTCCCCTTCCACCTGGCGGCAATGGCTATTTTTGCAGTGGAGAGGGGCCGGTGCCTTTTTTTGTGCCCGAGTCAAAAAGGTCTTCCTCTTTACCATTTTGGGCATGGTCCTGATCACCGCCCTGACCATGGTGCTGTTGAACAACAACCAGCAGGTTTTAGCCGAGTTATGGCAGCAGGTCTCGGCCATGTTTGCGGAAAAAGAGATTGTCGAGGGCGGGGATATCTCCCTCTTGGCCCTTTTCCTCAACAATGTAAATGCGGGCGCTTTTTCCATTGGGCTGGGCATTATCCCCTTTTTGTTTCTCCCTATCTATTCCCTGTTTGTCAATGGGGTTGTGGTCGGGGTGATGGGGGCGGTGATGTTGGTTTCCGGGTTGGGGCTCCTCCCCTTTTTGGCGGGCATCCTCCCCCATGGGATCTTTGAAATCCCCGCGCTGGCACTTGGCATCTCTTTGGGAATCCGGCTGTGCCTCACCGTCATCCGGCTGATTTTTCGCAAAACCTATCCGGGGGAGTTTTTCGTCACCCTCAAAAGTATCGTCCGCCTCTTCTTTTTCTGGATGGTCCCCTTGTTTGCCGTCGCCGCCGTGATCGAAACCTACATCACTCCGGTGATTCTGCTTGCCTCGATGCCATAATCCTGGGACTTCTTCCCGCAAAATATCTGCTCCCTGCCGCCCAGGCATTGGCCAAAGGGCGCAGGGAGCGTCTTTCCTTAAGGATATAAAATTCCACCCTTGCCAAGTTGCCTTTGGCATGGTAAAATAAATACATAAAAATTATTTTGTATTTATTTGTACAAGAAAAGGAGGTGATCCAACATGCCGAAAGTCGCTTACTCTGAGCAGGAGCGGGAAAAAATCAAAGAGGAACTGATCACTACAGCGCACAACTTATTTGTAGAGCAGGGGATCCAGCATACCACTGTCGAACAGATCTACCGCCAAGTGGGAATCTCCCGAACCTTTTTCTATTCCTTTTTCCCGGCAAAGGAGGATTTGATGATCCAGGTATTCAACCGGCAGCAACCTCTAATCCTCCAACATGCAAAAAGTTTGATGGAAGATCCTCATTTGAGCTGGAGGGATGGGGTCAAGCAGTTCCTGTACGACTGCTGTTATACCAATAAGGGCCGCTTTACCATTATGACGGTGGAGGAACAGCAGACCACATTTAAACGTCTTTCCCCGGAAAAGCATCGGGCGCTGCAAGAAAAACTGCCTAGGTTCTTTTCTGACATTTTGAGGACCTTCGGCATCCATTCAGATGAAGCAACCACAAAGCTTTTGGCAAACTTGGTACTGTCGATGGTGATAGTCCACAAGGCGATCCCGGACAGCCTGCCATTCCTCTTCCCGGAGGCCGCTGACCCGATGGCCGAGTTCCAAATCGACGGGTTGGTCAATTTTATGGAATCGCTGCGGGAGCAGCAAAACGGCGCCCTTGACACATAGTCTTGATTTTCTTTGGATATTTCGCAATCTATTCTTATTACTCTCAAAAACAAATGAATCGACATAGGGGGAAATCTATTATGGGACTGTTCAGCAAACTGTTCAAAGAACCGGAAGTAGATCTGGAAAAAAGTGAGGCCAACCGCCAAAAAATGCGGGCTTTGTTCAACCACGTGGTGGAGAATGGGGATGACTACAATTTGGTGTATGGCTATACCGAGGATGTAAGCCGGTTCAATTACGGTTTTGTCCATGGAAGCAAAACCAAAATCGGCAACCTGATTGTGGGCTGGAACGAGCAGAGTGAAACCATTGTGGTGGTGCCCACCGTCCCCGATCTTTCCGGCTGCGGCGACCCCGCCTATTACCGCCGGTCGGAAATCCACAAAGCCTACCGCAACAAATACCCCACCGACGCCTTTATCATCTACCCGGACCGGAAAGGCTACATCGGCATCAATATCTACGACTGGCTGGATGACGAAAAACTGTATGTCTATGTCTCCCAAGAGGAGGCGGTAAAGGCATTTACCGACTTCTTCCTCAACCGCTTCCAAACAAAGTAAGGCGTCATGCCGTGGGGAGAAATCGGCGCTGTGCTGGCTGTTCTGGTGCTGCTGTCCACCCTCGGCCACATGTGGTTTTCCATTGTAGAGGGGGTGCTGGGCAGCCTAAAACGGCTTCTTGGCAGGCAAAGGCCAATTGTATGGCACACCCTTCCGCCGGAGCAGGAAAAGAAGGAGAATAAGGATGTTTGATATAAACGAGATCAGGAAGCGGGCCCAAGCGGCCAGCGATGCGGCATCCCGGCAGCTCAACGAATCCATGGAAAAGAGCCGGAAGATCACCGAACAGATGCAAGAAGACATGGAAGCGGCCCAAGCGGCTCGGGAGGCCGGCCAACAGCAGGACGCGGAACAGGCAGCTGCCCAGCAGCGCCAGGTGGAAATTCTCGGGCAGATGTTCAGCCCAGACGTCATGGCGCAGATGGCTGCCACCGAGGAGATGATCCAAAAGGCGGTGGATGAAAAGGTCGCGGAAGCGGCAGCCCTGGGAGTGGAAGGCATGATGAACCAGTTCTTCGGCGATGACACAGCCCTGGTGGCAGCCGCCCTGGAGACATTGGCAATGGAAGAGGAGGATCCGGAGCTGGACCAAGCCTTAGAGGAGGAACTCTACCGCATCCTAGAGGAAAAACTGGCCCAAATCGACAGGCTGCCGGAACCGGAGCCCATTGTGTATCCAAAGGGCGACCCCCGTTGGGAGCAGTTTGGCATCCTGCTCTCCGGCATCATCTCCCACCTCAACGACCACCGGTTGGACGGTATGGATGTGGAAGAACACATCCCGGTGATGGAACAGCAGATCGCCTCCTTGGTGCGCCGCTCTTGGGGCATCAGCGGAAGAGGAGAACTATTGGACACCATCCGGTATTTGGCGGAGGAGGGGTATGTCCTGCGCTGCCGCCTGTATGGCGAGGCGTCCTCCCCAGAAGCGCTGATGGAGGAGTCCGACGATGAAGAAGAGTGTGCCTCCGTCTGCCGGGGGTGGCGGTTCGCCCAGTGGTACAAACTGCGGTTTGGCCCGGAATTCCTGGTGGGCTGGGATGTGGGCCGGGCGGCCATGCTGGCACGCTGGGGCTGCTTCCTGGGCTGGATCACCGAAGGCGAGGCCCTGGGAATCTTGTGGGAACTCTCCCAAAAAGCGGCAGAAGAACTGCACAGCTGGCGCGAATTCGCAGAATCCTATCTCTTGGGGGGAATGATGTGGAAACTGCTCTGCGGCGACAGTTCCGCAGAGAGCTACCTTGGCTTTTTGGCCGACGCTGCAACCGACCTCCTGACTGGCAAAGGGGATGGCGGCCAGTGGCGGGGCTGTCCGTGGCCCGCCCCGCGGAAGATCGGCTTCCAGCCCCGCGGGTGAAATTGGTCCCGGCAACAAACCGCAGGGTACTGGGGCTTCATTCCAGTATTTGTCAAAGGGTCTCTTTTCCCTTGGATGGGCTTGGAAATTTAAAAAACAAACAGCAACATGTACATTTTCTCAAAAACTCCTTGCCTTTAAAACAGAATAATCTCGTCCTGCTGATCCATACTAAGGACGAGGTGATGGAACATGCAGAACATGAATAACCAAAACTCCCAGATGGAGCAATATTTTTGTTCACTGCCGAAATTTGTCCAGGAGTCGATGAAGCAAAGCGGCGTGGAGTTCTGCGACGTGGCGCAGATGAAAGCCTTTGTTGACAATCTCAGCAAAAAGAACTAACCGCAAAAGCGGGGCCAGTTTGGCCCCGCTTTTATCATTTGGTTTTATCTTGTTTTGGAGGGATTCCTTCCCCCGCACGCTGCCAAATCCACCGGGTTGACCTGGCAGCAGCGCCGCACCCTTGGGAAAGGGAAAATCCGTTTTGGGTTTAATGGAAGCTGATGTTCCCCTGGTCGTCTGCGGTGAGGGTCGTGGGGAGCCGTTCCTCCCTCTGGAAGGGCTGGCCCTCCATGCCTTTGATCTTCTCTTTTACCTCCGGCAGGTCGCTGTAAACCACATACCAGCCGGTCTCTTCCCCATTTTTCAGCAGCTGCTCCCCCAGTTCATAGACAGTCCCGTCCTGGAGGGTGATGCAATAAGAGAGGAAAAAACGCCGCGGCCAGTAGTGGTCGCTTTCCGACCACTCCCGCGCCAAAATGATGTGGTCCATCCAGGATAGATCCTCTTTTAACCCAGAAGTCAGGTCAAAAACAGTGAATTCCCGGGGTTTTTCCTCGGTGACCTCCACCGATTCCAGTTCCCCCTTCTCGATGGGGAACGCACCGGAAAAAGAGGACACTTCTTTGGTGAGAAACCCCCGCAGGCCATAGTCCAAAAGGCCGTCTCCGACTTGGTATGCGTTTTCCGCCGTCAAGGGGAGGTAGAGCTGGGCGATGTTTTCCGGGTGGCGGACCGTGCAAGGCTCCCCGTCCATGGATACCCCTTGGGAAGAGAACTCAAACGCCACCTTTTCCCCCTGGTGGGAGAATTCCATGGAGAACGGTTGGGATACTTCCAGCGGCTGAGGCTCCCCCTTCTCCAGCCCCAGGGAGAGGATGAAGTTGACATACTGGCGGTTTTGGCCGCCGGGGATTTGTAACCCGGTATCCTTCCGGGTGAAGAGGACGTCCCCCTCGCCGTTGCCGTACTCAATATCCCAGAAAAAGGCGGGGAAGCCGGTGACCCGGTAAGAAAAATAGTATTCCGCCGAGCCTTTGGGGAACTGAGCCTGCACCCGGACATAGTATTTCCCTTCAGCGTTGGGCAGGGCCAGCCTGCCGTCTGAATACTCCGCTTCCGGAAGGGCTGTCAACGTGCCAAAGTCATCCTCCGTCCGCCACAGGGCGACTGCGACGGTATCCGGGATGAGAGGCTCCCCCTCCGTGCTGGCAAAGGCCAGCGTGCAGACGGCGTCCCCTCCCGGCGGGACTACCGGCTCCCCACCGCCGTAAAAAAGCCACTGGAAACTGTCGGGGAAGGTGGTGGCGCGAAAACTGCCCTCATAGTCCAAGGCGGTTTGGTGGACGGGCAGTTGGATTCCTGCCTGGGAAACGGTCAGTACCGGGCCGCCCTGCACATCGCCGAACAAGGTGCTAAGCTCCCCGTAGCCGGAGGCTTCCCCATAGAGGGTCACATTTCCCTGGGTGTCCACCGACTGGGGAATCGTCGTCTGATAATGCCAGTAGGCGCCATCCTTGAGGCGGAATGTACAGGTGACAGAACCGCCGGTCTTGGGATTGGGCGGCACATCCGGGGAAAGGCGCCAGACCACCATTCCCCCCAAGCTGTCCAGGGCCGTTTGAATGGACGCCTGGTCGGAGAGACTCGTTTTTTCCTCCTTGAGCATGTTGCCATGTAGAAATTCCACCGACTCCACATCTTCGGCAGAAAAGCCCATGTCCTGCCGGAGATAATAGAGCTCCTCGGTCAGAATGCCCTCATACTCTGCGTCCTCATAAAGCTCCGCCAGCGCCGCTGGGTTCTCTGGATAACAGTCGGCCCCGTTGGCGACGATCTTCTCCTGGGAGAAGGAATAGCGGTACTCCTTCCCCTCAAAGGTGAACGACAAGGTAAAGGGATGGGAGATGTCCAGCGCATCCTCCCCTTCTTGGCAAGGGCGCAGTTCTGCACCGATCAGCACCCGCAGAATCTCCCGGAATTTATGGGGGGCAATGTCCACTGTCACCCCCAAGTCATCCCGGGTGACCTGGGGGTCCAGCGACACCAGAAGGTCGGCGTCCGCCTTCCGGTCGGCGAGGGCCTCCACCTCTTGCGGAACGGGGACCGCTTTTGTTTCAGCGCCGCCAGTGCCGCAGGCCCCCAGCACCCCGACTACAATCAGGGCGAACAGGAGTGCCGCTCCCCGAAGAAACCTTTTTTTCATAGATGTTATCCTCCTCTCCTACTCACAGCAAACCAATTACAGCACTGAGCGGTCCCGGCATCTTATCCGCTAGCGGGTACAGCCCCTGTGGAGGGCAGCCCCGCTGAACCGGCGCCAATCCCCTCTGTTATCCCAATTGTATCATCAACTGCACAGAACAGGAAGGGTTTTAAAAACATTTCTGCGCAACACCAGGGCGGCCCAGCGCGTGCCTCCTATTCTCATTGTGCAAAAAATCTCCCCTATTGTGGCACAGAAATCTGGTCCGGCTGTAATTTTTCTGCGGCGAGCTGCAAAAATCCCCCCGGCCAACCGTTGGCCAGGGGGATTTTCTCAATGGAGTGCTGTATTTTTCGGGAGGAGTTACGCCACCAATCCTTTTTCCACCAGGAACTGATGGGCCACATCTTTGGCATCCATGCCCTCAATATCCACCTTGGCGTTGAGGGCGCGCATGGTCTCCTCATCCAAGAGGCCGTCCATCTTGGCGAGGACCGGCTCCAGTTCCGGGTATTTGTCCAAAGTCTCCTGCCGCACCAGGTTGACCGCATCATAGGGCGGGAAGAATCCCACATCGTCCTCAATCAGGGTCAAACCCTGTTTTTCCAACAGGGCGTCGGTGGCAAAGGCATCGATCACATCGATCTCCCCCGCCGCAATGGCTTGGTAGCGGATGCTGCTGTCCAATCCCTTTTCCGATTGGAAGGAGGTGCCGAACCGCTCCTCTAACAAGGGTAGGCAGTCACCGCGCTGGATAAACTCCACCGTGCAGCCCAGCCGAAGCTGGGGCGCCGCCTGCATCAGCTGAGACAATGTCCGAATCTGGTATCTCTGCGCTGTGTCGGGCCGGACGCTCATCACATAGGTGTTGTTGAATCCCAAAGGCTCCGACAAGAGGATGTTGTAGTCCCGTTTGAGGAGCTCCGCCGCTTTCTCATACACCGCCTGGGGGTCGTTGGTGTCGATGGTCTCGTGGAGGTAGTTGGGCAGGATGCTACCGGTGTACTCCACAAACATGTCGATGTCCCCATTTTGGATGGCATTGAAGCAGACTACGCCGCCATTGAGGTTGAACCGCTCCTCCACCTCGATGTCGGTGTTGGATTCGATGAGGTCACTGTACATATAACCGAGGATCATCACCTCAGTGAAGTTGCTGGACCCAACCACAATTTTGTCTTTGCCCTGGCTGTCCACCGCCTCGGCCACCGAGAAACCCACTGGCAGCAGCACCAGAAGGGCGCAGAGGCCAAAGGCCACCACCTGCTCCCGGCGGCGCTTTTCCTTAGAGATGTTCTGGATCAATTCCGGCGGACGCAGACCTTCGGGGGTGATGGCGTGTTCCAGACGGCCCAACAGGAAATCAAGGCCCAAAGCCATCAGCGAGGCGGGGATAGCCCCCAGCAACACCAGGTCGATGTTTTGGGAGTTGAGCCCCAGGTTGATAAACCAACCCAGGCCCCCCGCACCGGCAAAGGCCGCAATGGTCATGGTGCCCACTGCCGCCACAGCGGAGATGCGGATGCCCGACATGATAAAAGGCAGCGCGATGGGGATTTCAATGCGCAGCAGCCGCTTCCACTTGGTCATGCCAATCCCCTTTGCCACCTCGATGGTTTTGGGGTCGATGCTCATGATGCCGGTGTATGTATTTTTGATGATAGGCAAAAGGGCATACACAATGACCATTAGGATCGCGGGTTTGGTGCCGATGCCCACAAAGGGCACCGAAAAAGCCAGCAGCGCAATACAGGGGATGGATTGCATGACGTTGGCAGCGCCGATGACCACCTGGGCCACTGGCTTGCTGCGGGTGATGAGGATGCCCACCGGGACACCGATAGCCAGGGAGATAAAAACCGCCAGCGTGGTCATATTCATGTGCTCGATGAACAGTTCCAACAGCTCAATTTTACGATCTAGGAACAGCTGTACAAACTCAGCCAATGATACCACTCCTCTCTTCTGCCGATCCCTCTGGTGTGAACTGCCTGCTCAGGATGGAGAGCATCCGCCCTTTGGTCAAGAACCCTTTCAAGTTGTTTTCCCGGTCGATAACCGGGATGATTCCGGAGCTGTTGTAGTCAATGGTGGATAAAATCTTCTTGAGGGAGGTGTCGGTAAACACCGAGATGTAGTCGTCGGAAACATAGCCGCTGATCCGGTCGTTCCCATTTTGTATTTTTTTCAGGTCGGTGATCCAGACAATGCCCTTCAGCTTCCCATCCTCTGTCACCAGTAGGCTGTCCACATTGTAATGGCCCATAATGTGAATCGCCTGCACCACCGTCCGGTCAGCAGATGCCTGCACTGGCCGTTTCAGCATGATGTCTTCTGCCTTGACAAATTCCGGGTTGCTCCACAACTTATCTTTGCCGATAAACTCCTCCACATAGTTGTTGACAGGGTGCTTCAAAATCTCCTCCGGCCGGTCGCACTGGACGATATGCCCGCTTTGGATGATGCAGATGCGGTCCGCCAGTTTGATGGCTTCATCCATGTCGTGGGTGACAAACACCACCGTTTTGTTCATCCGCTTCTGCAGTTTAAACACTTCGTCCTGCAATTCTCCCCGGGTGACCGGGTCCAAGGCGGAAAAGGGTTCATCCATCAGGATAATGGGCGGATCGGGGGCAAAAGCCCGGGCCACACCGACCCTCTGCCGCTGTCCGCCAGAGAGCTGGGATGGGTACAAATCCCGGTAGGTGCCTGGGTCCAGGGAGACCATCTCCAGCATTTCATTGACCCGGGGCAAAATCCGCTCCTTGGGAATCCCCGCCAGCTGCATGGTGAGGGCGATGTTGTCCCCAATGGTCATATGGGGGAAAAGCCCTCCTTCCTGGACCACATATCCGATCCGCCGGGGCAGGTCCACCTCTGGTATTCTTTCCACAGAGATGCCGTCGATGAGGACTTCCCCCTGGTCAATGCTATTGAGTTTGTTGATCATCTTCAACAGGGTGGTTTTGCCGCACCCGCTGGACCCAATTAAAACAAAGAATTCATCGTCCTGGATCGTGAGGCTGATGTTGGACAGCACCGGTTTGTTTTTGTATGCTTTATAGACATTTTTGAACTCGATCATTCCCATGCGCCTCCTCGCTTCGTTTTCAAAAGTATATCACACCTGATATTAAAACGATGTAAAAATATTAAAAGATTGAATTAAGTTGCTGCAATAATGTGAAAGACTCCATCAAATAAAGCAGGCCTCACTTCTCAATTGTGATCAAAGCGTCAACAAAGTCTAAATACAATTTTTTAGTATTGGCTGTTGGCAAAACAAAAAACCGCCCCAATTCTTGGAGCGGTTTTCCCTATGCCTTCTTCTTTTGCGGTTATCATACCCTGGCATCGCCATCGGGATACGTGGAATATCCTCCAGGTCTCTGCCATCCAATTTGGGGTGGAAAGTCTTCAACTGAACCCTCCCCCCGAACTTTGGAGCAACGCTTTTGGGGGAGGCCGAACCCGGTGCAGCTGGTCCACTTGTAATGATGTGTTCCTCCATAGATTCTCCCTCGCCCTTCACTGCGGTCTCCCGGCATTAGTCCTCCATAATGTAGTGGCGGTGCTGCCCCTTGGATTTGGATTTGTACTCAATCGCCTGGGTGGGGCATCCTGCAATGCAGGCCATACAGTGGGTACAATTCCCTTTCCAAACTGGTTTTCCGCTTGCTATGCCAATGTTGCCAAGGGGGCATCGCTGTGCGCATTTCCCGCAGGAGATACAGCTGTCTGACACAGTAAACCCCTTATCCGTCACCGCAAATTGATAGAACAAGGTGTTGACTGGCCCGCTTAATAGCTTATCCTTTGCCGAACCTGGAACAGCGGGGAAATTTTCCCCCCGCTGGATTCTCTGGGCGAGAATCTGAATCTCCGGCACGGCCTTTTCCAGAATGGCCTGGCACTCCCCCTCGCTGGGGGTTGCAAACATGGCGAGATAATTCTCCGGCATGACCACCGGGGCGAGCCCGCAAAAACGCAGCCCTTTTTCGGTACAGAGCTTTTGGGCATAGGCCGCTGCATTGCCGCAGCCCACGCCGCAGGTCAGTACGAAATACGCATTGGGATTGCCCTCAAAGTGGGCCTCGCGAATCCATTGCTCCACCACCCTTGGCATGCGCCAGGCATAGGTCGGGGTGACAAACACCAGCGGCCCATCCGATTGAAAAGAGCCCTTTGCCCCCTCTTTTAGCAGTTGGTTGATGGAAACTACCGGTTCCCCTGTGACTGCGCCAATCTCCTTGGCCGCCAATTGGCTATTGCCGGTGCCGCTGAAATAAAAAATCATAGTATTCCTCCTGTTGACATTTGCAGCCCTTTTTAATATGATACATATTGTATCATATCATTTTCCGCTGTCAACCACCTAACCTGATACAAAAAGGGGCGATTTGTTTCATGGACAAACGAAAACTGGCCAATCAACAGGTAAAAGACCGGCTGTTTACCGCACTAATGGAATTTGCTGGGCAAAAGGATCTCTCCAAGGTGACAATCACTGAGCTGATTGAAAAATCCGGGGTAGCCCGAGCCTCCTTCTATCGGAACTTTAAGTCGGCGGAGGAGATCGTCCACTATGGGATCCAGCAGCTTTCCCAGCAATACCATGATGGGAAGCCGCCTATCCCGGAAGACTTCCACAGCCGGGAGTTGATGCTTTACAAATTCCGGTTTTATCAGCAACATGCCGGCCTAATTTTAGCATTCCACCACGCAAAGGTGACCGCCTCTCTCCTGGAAATCATCACCGACTGTGAAATCGATGCCTGCGGGGATATGCCGGCCAATTCCATCAGCCGGTATGAGCTGTACTACTACGCCGGGGCGTTTTACAATATGATGCTTCATTGGCTGGAGGGTGGAACCAAGGAGAGTCCCGAAGCCATGGCCGATGAATTTTTACGCATTGCGGACGGCCTTCGTTGACTAGAAGTTCCCGCCTTTTCGGGCCTAGGGGGAAAATCCCCGGCGTCCGGCCCGCTAACCCTGGCTGCAATTTACTCCAGGACAGCAAAAAACCTCTGAACCCGCATACATACACGGTTTTCAGAGGTTTTTGTTGGTGAACCATCGGAGGCTCGAACTCCGGACCCTTTGATTAAAAGTCAAATGCTCTGCCAACTGAGCTAATGGTTCATTTATTAGCGCTTGATTATTCTATCACAATTTCACAAGCTTGTCAACAACTTTTTTTCATATTAAAAAACTTGTAAACTGCTGTCAAATTGTGTGGTTGCTTGCTGCAACGTTGATTATTATAGCAGTTCTTGCCTTGTCTGTCAACAGGTTTTGCAAATTATTTTTTCATAATTTTCCGTGACAAACTCTCGCAACCAGGGTACAATAAGGAGAGGCTTGCCTTCGCATCCCAACAGATGGGCTTCTGCTGGGCGGGCCTAGGCAATTGGCGGACGTTCATCGCCCAAGGAGGGAGTCCCATGGCCTTAACCCCCGATACCAGCGTCCAATACCTCAAGGGCGTTGGGGAGCGCCGGGCCGCGCTCTATCAAAAACTGAATATCCGCACGGTGGAAGATCTTTTGTATCACTTCCCCCGGAGCTATCTGGATTTAACCACCCCCTATCCCATCGATCAAGCGCCCCTCAACCAGGCGGCTGCTGTCCGCGGGATGGTGGTGAAGAAATCCCGGGAGCAGCATATCCGCAAAGGGCTCTCGGTGTTTAAAGTGCTGATTTCCGACGACACCGGTCTGATGAATCTTACCTTTTTCAACGCAAAATTCACAGTGGAAGCCCTCCAACTGGAGGAGGAATATCTGTTTTACGGCAAGGTGGGGGGGAATTTTCTCAAGAAGGAGATGTCCGCCCCCATGGTCATCCGCCTGGAGGAAGGAGGCAGGCTTATACCTGTTTACCCGCTGACCGCCGGCCTTTCCTCACGGATGATCGGGGCCAACGTGGCCCAAGCCCTTGCGCAGTTAGGGGAGCATTTCCCCGACCCTATCCCCGGGGAGATCCGCCGGCGCCACGGCCTTTCTGCCATCGGGTACGCCATGGAAAACATCCATCGGCCGCCTGATCCCTTCTGTGCGGAAGTTGCCAAGAGGCGGCTAATCTTTGAAGAATTGTTTTTCCTCTCCCTCGCCCTTGGCTCCTCCCGGGAGGACAAGATCCGCTATGCCGTCCCAAAGATGAAACCAATTTCCCTGGAACCCTTTTACGAATCCCTGCCCTTCACCCCCACCGAAGCCCAAAAACGGGCCATCGGGGACGCCATCCAGGATATGTGCTCCGGCACCCCGATGAACCGCCTCGTCCAAGGGGATGTGGGTTCCGGCAAGACACTGGTGGGTGCAGCAGCCGCTTATTTCGCCGTGCTGAACGGCGGGCAAGCTGCTATGATGGCCCCCACTGAAATTCTGGCAGAACAGCATTTCCGAACCCTCAACGCTATTCTCTCCCCCTTGGGGCTGAATATACAGCTGCTCACCGGCTCGATGACCGCCAAGGCCAAGCGCCTGGTCAAGGCGGGCTTACAGGACGGCTCCATCCACCTCTGCGTGGGGACCCATGCCCTCCTTTCCGACGGGGTGGAGTTTTGCAACCTGGCTCTGGTCATCACCGACGAGCAGCACCGGTTCGGGGTGGCCCAGCGGATCGCCCTATCGGAAAAAGGGCAACATGCCCACACCCTGGTCATGTCGGCCACCCCCATTCCCCGCACCCTGGCGCTGATGATCTACGGCGACCTGGATCTATCGGTCATCGACCAGCTGCCCGCAGGGCGCAAACCCATCAAGACCTATAAAATCGACAGTGAAAAACGCCAGCGGGCCTTCGGCTTTATCCGCTCCCATCTGGACCAGGGATACCAGGCGTATATCGTCTGCCCCCTCATCGAGACCGGGGAGGTGGACCTGGGCCTGAAGCCTGCTGCCGAATACGCAAAGGAACTGGCTGACGGGCCCTTTTCCGGATACCGGGTAGGGCTTCTCCACGGGAAGATGAAGGCCGCTGACAAAGAAAAGACCATGCGGGCCTTCCAATCTGGGGAGATCCAGCTCCTGGTGTCCACCACCGTCGTCGAGGTGGGGGTGGATGTGCCAAATGCGGTGATCATGATGATCGAAAACGCCGAGCGGTTCGGCCTGAGCCAGCTCCACCAGCTGCGGGGACGGGTGGGCCGGGGGCCGGTGCAGTCCCACTGTATCCTCCTTTCCGATGCGAAAAATCCAGAGACCGTAGAGCGGCTGCGGGTGCTCTGTTCCACCGGGGATGGGTTCCGCATCGCCGAGGAGGATCTGCGGCTGCGGGGCCCCGGCGATTTCTTTGGGTACCGCCAGCACGGCCTACCAGAATTAAAAATTGCCGACATGGCCTCGGATGTGTCCCTTCTCAAAACGGCCCAGGAAGAAGCCAAAGCAATTCTCGCCGCCGACCCCAAGCTGACCCTGCCCCAGCACCAGGCCATGAAGGAGCGGGTCACCCGGATTCTGCTCTCCGCTGGGGAGCGGCCCAACTAAGCGGGCCCGGAAATGCCTTTTCTTAGGAGAGACAAAAAAGCCCCCCCAGAGGATGGCTCTGGGGGGGCTAAATTTCTATTATTTATCCAGCACGCAATACTCTGCCATGTAGGCTTCCATGGCCTTTACAACGTCCTTGTACTCCTCTTTGGTCATCAGGTACTCGTGGATGTCCTCCACCGAGATGATGGAGTGGACGGTGATGCCGAACTCCTCCTTCACCTGCTGCACCGCGGTTTTGGTGGTGTCCTTGCCGATCTCGCAGCGGTTGACCGAGATAAACATATCGCTGACCGAGACATCGGCGCAGGCTTTGAGCAGAGGCATGGTCTCCCGAACCGCAGTTCCGGCGGTGATGACATCCTCCACGATGATGATGTTGTCCCCATCCTTGGGCTTGTAGCCGATCAGGCCGCCGCCCTCACCGTGGTCTTTGATCTCTTTGCGGTTGAAGAAATAGGGCTTGTCCACACCGTAGTTGCGGTACAGAGCGCCGGCTGCAGCAGTGGCCAGCGGGATTCCTTTGTATGCGGGGCCGAACATGGCGTCGAAGTTCCCACCGCAGGTCTCATGGATGCAGGTGGCATAAAAGTCGCCCAGCTTGGAGATCTGCTCGCCGGTCTTGTAGTTGCCGGTGTTGACAAAATAAGGGGTTTTTCTGCCGCTCTTGGTGATGAACTCGCCAAACCGCAGCACATCCGCACTCATCATAAACTCAATAAATTCCTTTTTTGCCGGTGTCAACATAAAAGAATCCCATCCCTTTTTCCTAGATTGGTTTGAAGCCGGAAGGAGGGCTTTTCTGCCCCTCTGTTCCAACCTGGCCGCAAATTTCCGATAGTATACCACATTTTTCTTCAAAAAGCAACTGCTCTTCCCTATTTTCCGCAGGTTTTTGAGGATTTCCGGTAGGTTGGGCAGGATACCCTTGCCTTTTTCCCTATAAATTTTGCCATCCTGACGCAAAAAGCCCCAAGGGGAAAGCTCCCCCCAGGGCTTTTTATTTTCATTATTCCACCGAGATAATGTAGTAATAAACCGGCTGGCCGCCGTTGACCAAAGCGATCTCAATCTCCTCCGGGAGCTTCGCCCGCAGGGCTTCCTCCACCTGGGCAGCCTGCTCCTCGGTGACTTCTTCGCCGTAAATCAGGGTGACAAAGCAGTTTTCCTTGTCCCCATCCTTGCGGACCAAGTTCCGAGTCAGACGGACCACCGCTTTGGAAATGTCCTTCTCCACAAAGGAGACCTTTCCATTCTCCAAGGCGAGGATTTCCCCTTCCTTGATCTTGTGGCCATCGTATTCGCTGTCCCGGGCGGCGAAGGTCACCTGGCCGGTGCCAACCTTCTCAAAGGCCTTGGTCATGCCCAGGAGGTTTTCGTTGACCCCGGTGCCAGCGTCAAACACCAGCATAGCGGATAATCCCTGCGGGATGGTCCGGGTGGGGAGCACCGCCACGTTGCGGTCGGCCAATTTGGCCGCCTGTTCCGCTGCCATAATGATGTTTTTGTTGTTGGGCAGCACAAAGACGTTCTTGGCTGGGGTCGCCTGGATGGCCGAAAGGATGTCGTCGGTGGAGGGGTTCATGGTCTGGCCCCCGCTGACAACGTTCTCGGCGCCCAAATCCAGGAAGAGCTGCCGGAGGCCCTCTCCTGCGGCCACAGCCACAAAGCCGTACTCCTGGCTGGGGTCCACCGGCTGGTAGGCAAAGGTGTTCTCCTGTGAAGCTTGGGGGGTGACCGCCGCCCGCTGGTTGGCGTGCTGCTCCCGCATGTTCTCAATCTTCATATTGGTGAGCATGCCGTATTCCAGTGCCTTCTGCAAGGCGTTGCCCGGATTGTCGGTGTGGACATGGCACTTGATGATGTCCTCGTCGTCCACCACCACCACGCTGTCGCCGATGGATTCCAAATAACTGCGCAGGGGCTGGGGGTCGGCCTCTTTGTCCGCCCGCAGCACGATGAACTCGGTACAGTAAGTGAAGGTGATCTCCCCTTCATATTCCCCGGCGGCGTTGCGCTCGTTGGGCATCTCAAACTCCGCCACCGATTTTTTCACAGTCTCCTCACCCAAGGGGATGATCTCCCCGCCGTGGAACACCTGGCCCATCCCTTCAAAAATGACGATGAGGCCCCGGCCGCCGGCATCTACCACCCCGGCTTTTTTCAGCACCGGGAGCTGCTCGGGGGTGTTCTCCAGGGCGATGCGACCCGCAGAGAGGATTTCATCCCAAATTTCCGGGACGGTGGTCTCGTCGGTGACCACTTCTGCGGCGTGTTCTGCCGCCAGCCGGGCCACGGTGAGGATGGTGCCTTCGGTGGGTTTCATCACCGCTTTGTAGGCGGCCTCCACCCCCAGGGAAAGGGCCTCTACCAAATCCTTGGCGCCGGCGGTCTCTTTGCCGGCCAGGCCCTTAGAAAAGCCCCGGAACAACAGCGACAGGATGACGCCGGAGTTCCCCCGGGCACCCCGCAGCAAAGCGGAAGCAGCGGTCTGGGCCACCTCCCCCACCGGGGTGTTGTCGGCCAGGCGGGCGACCTCCCGCTTGGCGGCGCCGATGGTCATGGACATGTTGGTGCCGGTGTCTCCATCCGGCACTGGGAAGACGTTCAGCGCGTCTACCGACTGTTTCAAATTGGCGATATTATTGGCCCCGGAGACAAAGGCATCCCGAAGCATCAAACCATGTATCACGTTCAATCAACTCTCCCTTATCTGGCTGCCCCCAACAAAATCTGGGCGCATTCCACTAGAATACTACTCAGATTTCATTCCGTCAACAAATACATCCACTTTTTCCACCTCAAGGCCGGTGGCCTCCTCTACGGTGTAGCGGACTTTGTTCACGATGCTTTTGACAATGGCGGCAATGTTGACGCCATAGGTCACTACAATGTGAAGCTCAATGGACAGGCGGCCTCCGATGGTTTTCACCTTGACCCCTTTATCGGCCACATCCTGGCGGTTGAGGGCGGAACGGATCCCCTGGGTGGGGTCGCTGAACACCATGCCGGAAACACCGAAGCACTCGGATGCGGCATGGCCCACCAGATTGGCAAAATACTCCTGGGAGATTTCAATGGTTCCCAGGTGGTTTTCCAGTTTTATCATAAATAGCCCCTCCTTATTTGAAATAGAGCAACAAATTTGCGCAGAAGCAAGGGCGCCAAAGCTACCCATACAGTATAGATTTTACCAGGTTTCCATGAAATTAACAATATATTTTCGCGATTGCATCGGAAAATCACAAATTTCCCAGCACTTTTTCCCATCAGCAAGGCGGCCTTGTCAATCCCGCGGGGCTGAGCGCTGCACCTTCGCCTGGTTTCCAAAGGGCATCCCCCGCCTCTCTGCCCGAAGCCGACCTTGGGGAAGCTGTGCCGGTGGGAGCCAAAGGCGCTCACAAGGGCCTTCTACCTTTGCTCCTGGCTGGCGGAAACCTCTTCTCCCCTGGGCTGGATGCGGTAAAAAACATCCTGCTCGGTGGCGGTGACCTCTGCGGGGAAATCCCGGGAGAAGGCAACCATGCCGCTGCGGTAAGCCAAGGGCACAAAGGGGAGCTCCTCTTCAAAAGCCTCCACCAGCCCCTGGGTGGAACCGGTCCCGGTGCGGAACCCCTGGTAAGCGGCCAGCAGCTCCGGGCTGATATCCATGCTGGCGGAGAAACCGCTGCCACTGAAAAAAGGAGTGAGGTCAAAATTGTCCTCCAGCTTCACTTCCCCCACATAGAGGTCGTATTCCCCCCGTAGAATCCGCAGGCGGTAACTCTCATAATCCAGCGTTTCCACCTTCACGTCGATACCTGCCGAGCTCAGGTATTCCTTCATCCGCTGGGCGATGGTAATCCGGGCAGCATTCTCCTCGTTTACCACCAAATTCAAGGTGATGCGGCGGCCGTTACTCATCCGGTAGCCTTCCCCATCCCGGTCCAGATACCCCAGTTCGTCCAGGAGGGCGGCCGCAGCGGCGGTGTCCCGGCGGTTCTCCAACGAGAGATCGGAAAGCTCATGGAACGCGGGGTTGAGCACCGTCTTAGCCTCCTGGGCGTGGCCAGAATAAGCCCGCTGGAGCAGGTCGGAGTAGTCGATGGCCGCCCCGATGGCCCGGCGGAACCGGGCGTCCTGGAAAAAGGTGCGGTTGGCGTTCATCCCCAGGTAGACCAGGTTGTTCATCGCCACTGGCACATTGGCAGAGCCGATGCTGTATTCCTCGGTAGAAGAGAGGTGCAAAAACAGGTAGTCAATCAGCCCAACGTCTACACTATAGGCCAGGGCGGAGTCGTCAGTGATGGAGACCAGGTGGATTTCGTTTACCAACGGGCTGCCGGAAAAGTGGCTTTCGTTGGCGGTGAGGGTATACTCCCCCTCCTCCTGCCGGAGCCGGTACCGGCCAGTTCCCTCCACCCCTTTGGCCACCCCGGAGCCGGTGAGCAGCGAGCCGCTTTTTACAATGGGGAAGGTCAAAAGGTTCTCCGCCAGGCGGTCAGCAGAAGCCAGCTGAAACACCACGGTGCCGTCTTCTGCGGCGGCACAGGAGGTGAATGGGGAAAGCTGGCTTTGGTACAGGCTGCTGGCCCGCGCCTGCTCAAAGGAGTAGACCACATCGGCGGCAGTGAGGCTGGAGCCGTCGCTGAACCGGGCATCGCCCCGCAGGGACACCGTCAAAGCGGAGCCGTTGTTCTGCACCGATTGGGCCAGGTAGGGCTGGGCTTCATATTCCGGGGTCAGCTTGATTAGAGGGTCAAACAGCAGGCTGGAGGCCAGCCGGTTGGCCTGGGAAAAGGCCAAGTAAGGGTTTAAACTGTCGTTTTTGTTGAAGGCGATGCGGATGGAGAATGCCTCCCCCGCCTCCTGCCGGGAGTCTGCCTCCCCTTGGGGATTCTGTCCTCTGTCTTCCCCTGGGGCGGCGGAGGCGCATCCCGCTAGGAGAAGCAGGGCCAGCAAGGCGGCAATACAACGCTTTTTCATGGGGCGATTTCCCTCCTTCCATCGATGAAAACAGGCGGAGCCAGCCAAAGCTCCGCCTGCGTGTTTTTCTTACCGGGCGCCCTTTACCGGGGCTCGACAATCAATTTGATCGCAGTCCTTTCCTCCGAATCAATCAGCACATTGGCGAAGGCAGGGACGCACACCAAGTCAATCCCCGACGGCGCCAAATAGCCCCGGGCAATGGCGACCGCCTTGACCGCCTGGTTGGATGCCCCTGCACCCACGGCCTGTACCTCCACCGAACCTTTTTCCCGGATCACTCCGGCAATGGCGCCTGCTACGGAATTTGGAATGGATTTAGCTGAGACTTTTAGTATTTCCATGATACCCCTCCTGCCCAATTGTAGCGATACGATTTAGATGTTACCTTCATCATATAGCATTCCGTGGCAAATTACAAGGGGGAATTGATTGTTTTTGACAGTTATTTTATTTCATGTCGAATGATTTTGTTTGTTTTGCCCGTTTTTTCGTTGATCTCTAACACAACTCCATGAAGGATGCAATTCTCCCTCTCGTTTTCAAACCGCACCGGCAGATGGGTCCGCAGCCGCTTGATGGCCAGGTCGGGACGCACCCCCAGCACCGAGTGCTCGGCCCCGCACATCCCCAAATCGGTGATGTAGCCGGTGCCCT
The DNA here is from genome assembly GCF_900104615.1 of Merdimmobilis hominis. GTDB lineage: Bacteria > Bacillota > Clostridia > Oscillospirales > Ruminococcaceae > Merdimmobilis > Merdimmobilis hominis. The sequence continues at coordinate 426,006 of NZ_LT629939.1, forward strand.
GGGGCAGGACCTTTTCGTCGGCAGTCTGCACATGGGTGTGGGTGCCCACCACCGCGGTGACCCGGCCATCCAGGTAATAGGCCAGGGCCAGCTTTTCCGAGGTGGCCTCGGCGTGGAAATCCACCAGAATGTTGGGGGTTTTTACCTCCTTCAGGATGCGGTCGATGCAGTCGAAGGGGTTTTCCAGCGGCTCCATATACACCACCCCCTGCAGGTTGACCACGCAGAGCTGGTACCGCAGAAAGTCCAGGGTCAAATACCCTACCCCCGGCGCCTCCCGGTGGAAATTGGCCGGGCGGACCAGGTTTTTGCCCTCGTCAAAATACTCGTAGATCTCCCGGCGGCGCAGGGCGTGGTTGCCGGTGGTGATCACGTCCACCCCGCTGTCAAAGAGGTGTTCAGCGCTGTGTGGCAGAATGCCGTTGCCCTCGGCAGAATTCTCCCCGTTGGCGACGACCAGGTCGATCTTCTGGGCCCGCTTAAAGGCTGGGAGCTTGGCCCGGACGGCATCGCATCCCCCCTGGCCCACCACGTCGCCGATCATCAATACCCGTATCATTACACCCGCTCCTTTGCCTGTAAAATCCCTGGCCGCAGCCAGGGGCTACAGGGTTTATTATACTGTTCCCGCCCGGGGTTTGCAAAGATCCAGGCGGTTTTTTACAAAACGTTCATCATTGTTTGGGGATCCGCCCCCGCATGGGGTAAAATAGCCTGCATATCCTCCGGCAGAGGGGCAGAAAACTCCAGCCAGCCCCCGGTCACGGGATGAGGAAACCTCACCCATCCGCAGTGGAGGGCCTGCCGGGGGATGATCGCCAAATCGCCGCCATACAGGTCATCCCCGGCCAGGGGGTGGCCGATGTGAGCCATGTGCACCCGGATCTGATGGGTGCGGCCGGTGGAGAGCCTCAGCCGGAGCAGGGAATACCCCTCCCCGCGGGAGAGGACTTCCCAGTCGGTTTTGGCATACTGCCCATCTGGGGAGACCATCCGCTTGGTGTAGACCTCGTTGATCCGCCGGATAGGGGCCTCCACCGTGCCCTGGTCCTCCTCCATCCGGCCGCAGACCACGGCGAAATACGCCTTCTCCGCCGCGCCGTTCAGTTGGGAGGCAGCATGCTGGTTCTTGGCCACCAACACAATGCCAGAGGTGTCCTTGTCCAGCCGGTTCACCGGCCGGAAGCTGATGGCGAGGCCCATCTGCTGGCAGTGCCAGGCAAAGGCGTTGCCCAAGCTGTCGGTCTGGTTGCGCCGGGATTGGTGGGAGGCCATCCCCGCCGGCTTATTGTAGACCAAAAGGTCCTCGTCCTCAAAGAGGATTGGCACCTCGATGGGGGTGGCCAGGTATTCCTTAGGGTGGTCGTCGATGGTGATGCACAGTTCATCCCCGGCGTGTACCCGGTCGATGACCCGCACATGGACCCCATTGCAGCGGATGCCGTAATCGGTTTTTTTCAAGTCCACCAGCAGGCGGTTGGAGATGCCCGCCACCCCCCGCAGGTAGGAACCCACCCGGCGGCCATCCTCCTGGGGCTCCACAATATATCGAATGGTTCTCATGGCAGATTGCTCCTCTTGCCCGGCGCGGCGGGCCTATTCTTCCATTGGATGGGTTTGAATCTAAGCTTTCCCTATTGTACCAAAAGCCGCATCAAAAGGAAAGAGGGAGGCTTTTACAACTCCCGCCGGGGAATTCTTCCCCTCTCCAGCAAATCTCCAGCTTCTGCACCGCTGCAAGCTATAAACAGAAAAAGGGCCCCGGATCTGCTCCGGAGCCCTTGTGTATCCTGCAAAATTAATAGGCGATTCCCTGGGCCAGCATGGCGTCGGCCACCTTGAGGAATCCGGCGATGTTGGCGCCCACCACCAGGTTGCCCTCGGCGCCAAACTCCTTGGCAGCGTCGTAGGCGTTGTGGAAGATGCCCAGCATGATGCCGCGAAGCTTCTCATCCACCTCGTCAAAACTCCAGGAATACCGCAGGGAGTTCTGGCTCATCTCCAAGCCGCTGGTGGCTACGCCCCCTGCATTGGAGGCTTTGGCCGGGGCAAAGAGGATGCCGCCCTTCTGGAACAGCTCCACTGCACCGGGGGTGGAGGGCATATTGGCCCCCTCGGCCACCGCAATGACCCCGTTCTGAATCAGCAGTTTGGCCGATTCCTCATCCAGCTCGTTTTGGGTGGCGCAGGGCAGGGCGATGTCGCAGGGGATGGACCAGATGCCCCGGCATCCCTCGGTGTAGGTGGATCCGGCAACCCGCTGGGCATAGAGCTTGATGCGGCCCCGCTCCACTTCCTTAATCTGTTTGACTACGGCGATGTCCACGCCCTTTTCATCGTAGATATAGCCGTTCGAGTCGGAGAGGGCGATCACCTTCGCCCCCAATTCGGTGGCTTTGACCGCGGCGTAGATGGCCACATTGCCGGAGCCGGAGATCACAACTCGTTTACCCCGAACCGAATCCCCCTTCATGCAGGAGAGCATCTCCTCGGTGAAGTAGAGGAGGCCGTAGCCGGTGGCCTGGGTGCGGGCCAGAGAACCGCCATAGGTGAGGCCCTTGCCGGTGAGCACACCGGTGAATTCATTCCGGATCCTCTTGTACTGGCCAAACAGGTAGCCGATCTCCCGGCCGCCCACCCCGATGTCGCCGGCGGGAACGTCGGTGTTGGGCCCGATGTGGCGGTACAGCTCGGTCATAAAGCTCTGGCAGAACCGCATGACCTCCCCATCGGATTTGCCCTTGGGGTCGAAGTCGGAACCGCCTTTGGCACCGCCCATAGGCAGGCCGGTCAAGCTGTTTTTAAAGGTCTGCTCGAACCCGAGGAATTTCATGATGGACAGGTTGACCGAAGGATGGAACCGAAGGCCCCCTTTATAAGGCCCGATGGCGGAGTTGTACTGCACCCGGTAGCCCCGGTTGACCTGCACCTTGCCGCTGTCATCCACCCAGGATACCCGGAAAGTGATGACCCGTTCCGGCTCTACCAAACGCTCTACAATCCCGGCTTTTTCCAGGGCGGGGCGGGCGGCAACCACCGGCTCCAAGGAAGCTAGCACCTCTTCTACTGCCTGCAAAAATTCCGGCTCATGGCCATCACGGGCGCAGACATCCCGATACACTTTTTTCAAGTACTCGCTCTTCCATTCCATTGTTTATTCCACCTTTCTATCCGCGGCCCGGTTTCCCATTAGCCGCGCTGCCTTCGCCATGTTTTCAATTTTTCCATGCAAAGGGTTAAAGCGACGATCGCTGTTTTTTATTATAGTGGGTTCTTCCCATTTTTGCAAGATTTATCTTTTCAGGATTCAAAAAAATTGTATTGACGCGTTGGACAAAACTTTCTCCCCTTTCTTCCCTCCTGGCCATGAAACCTTAAGAATTCCTTTTGTTGAGTTTTGAATCAGCCCATGGTACAATGATCGCAGGGCGATCATTGGGGAAGAAATCCTTGTCGGGCTGAGAGCCCTCCTGCGGCAAGGCCGCATTAGGATTTTTCCAGCCTGTGGAGATTTTTGGTATACAGACCACAGCGGGGCTGTGGCATTCGAAGAATTGCTTGCAGGGCAAAGCCCTTTGCGGCAGGGGCCGTACCGCAATTCTTATCGTTTGTGCAGACTTTATGGTAGAATAACCGCAGGGCATCCTTGGGGGATATACCCCCGCACGCTGAAAATTCCGGTCCGGCCTGTTAGCCTTCCAGTTCCCCCTTTACACCCATTTTGACTGCTGAAAGAGTGTGTGAATTATGTTCTGTCGAAATTGTGGCGGCCACCTGGATGAAGGCGACCGTTTTTGTAAGAAATGCGGCGCCCCCTCCACTGCAGCGGGCCGCTGTTGCCCCAACTGCGGCCTTCCCCTCCCTCCGGGATGCACCATCTGTCCCCGGTGCAATTCCCAGGTGGGGGACGGCCAAGGCATGCCCTTCTTCCCCCCGCAGAAATCCCGGCTCATCGCCGGTTTGCTGGCCATCTTTGTAGGGAGCTTGGGCATCCACAACTTTTACCTGGGATATAACGACCGCGGCCTTCTGCAAATCCTGCTGACCACCGTGGGTTCTATCTTCACCTGCGGCTTATCCGCCGGCGCAGTGGCCATCTGGGCCCTGGTAGAAGGGATTATGCTCCTCACCGGAAACATCGCCGTGGATGCAAATGGCATCCCCTTAAAAGACTAGCATTGACATTTACCCCAGTACAAGGTACAATGTGGTATGCGAGTAAGCGATACAACAGCGGGCACAAAGCCGAAAGGCTGTGCGTGAGGAAAGTCCGGGCTTCACAGGGCAGGATAGCTGTTAACGGCAGCCGAAGGCGACTTTAGGGACAGTGCAACAGAAAGATACCGCCACGCAAGTGGTAAGGATGGAAAGGCGAGGTAAGAGCTCACCAGCGGGCAGGCGACTGCCCGGCTATGTAAACCCTATCCGAAGCAACACCGCATAGGAGGGCATGAAGCGGCGGCCCGTCGCGTCCTCGGGAAGGTGGCTGGAGCCGTGCGGCGACGCACGGCCTAGATAGATTGTTGTTTGATACAGAACTCGGCTTATCAGCTTAGTCGCATTTATATGGCCGGGGAGTGTCTAAAAGCGCTCCCCGGCCCTTTTCCATGCAAAAAAGGAGAGGACCCGTAAGTCCCCTCCCTTTTTCTATGCGGTTTTCCCTCAAGGGGCAGCTAGCGCACCTCGATGGATTTTCCGCTGTAGGCTTTTACTTCACCTACCACCTTAGCACAGGGGGTTACCCCATCCAGCTGCTTGACCAGCTCCACTGCCTTATCCTCCGGTAGGGCGATGAGCAATCCACCGGCCGTCTGGGGGTCGCACAACAGATCGATCACCACTTCCGGGACATCTGCCCCAAAGGAGACCTTCTCCTCCAGATAATTGCGGTTTTCATAAGCCCCAGCGGGGATAATGCCCATTTTGGCATACTCCACCGCGCTGGGGATCAGCGGCAGGTCTTTGGCGTAAAGTTCCACTGTCATACCGCAGCCGCTGGCCATCTCATAGGTGTGGCCCAGCATGCCAAACCCGGTGACATCGGTGCAGGCGTGGGCTCCGCCTACCCGCAGCATCGCCTCTTGGCCGCCTTTGTTGAGGGTGGTCATCAGCCGGACCATCTCCTGATACTCCTCCGGGCTGGCCAGGTCGGCCTTGTTGGCGGTGGTCATCACTCCAAGGCCCAAGGGCTTAGTGAGCACCAACAGGTCCCCTTCCTTGGCCGTGCTGTTGGCTAAGACGTCTTTGGGATGGAGAAACCCGGTGACGCACAAGCCATATTTGGGCTCCGGGTCCTCGATGGTGTGGCCTCCTACGATGATAGCTCCAGCCTCCCGGACCTTGTCATAGCCGCCCTGCAATATCCCCTCCAGCACATCTAAGGGGAGGCAGTTGGGGAAGCAGATCAAATTCATGGCCAGGTTGGGCGAACCTCCCATGGCGTAGACGTCGCTGAGGGCATTGGTGGCCGCAATCTGGCCGTAAGTGTAGGGGTCGTCCACCACCGGGGGGAAGAAGTCCACCGTCTGGATGATGGCCAAATCCTCCCGCAATTGGTAAACGCAGGCGTCGTCGCTGGTGTCAAACCCCACCAATAGATTGGGGTCAGAAAACTTGGGCAGCCGCTCTAAAATGCTTGAAAGGACACCCGGTCCTATTTTGGATGCTCAGCCTGCGCTTTTTGTCATTTGTGTCAACCGCTGTACTTTTGCCAACACAATGCACCTCCTGTCCCGTTACTTCGGTTTTATTGTACACTCTTTTGGGAGGAAGTTCAACCTTCCCTTCTCGGGGGAGGTTTGGCAAAGCCAAACATTCTGCTTGCTTCATTGGCAATTCGGCCAGATGCTGCGGCATAAAACCATGTACTTCGACAAAAAAGGGTGACCAAACGGGAAACTTCTGGTATAATACTAATATCTGCGGAAGAATGGGAAAAACGCCCTATTTTTCCGCCAGATAAATCGCGGCATCCCAGCAACATCCATTTTGAGGAGGAATCCCATGGATTTTAAACAGCTAGAAGCCTTTGTATACGTCGTAAAACTCAAAAGCTTTTCCAAAACGGCGGAGAAGCTCTACCTGACCCAGCCCACCATCAGCGCCCACATCAGCTCTTTGGAGAAAGAACTGGGGGTTCAGCTCATTGTCCGTTCGGCCAAGGAAGCCCTCCCCTCTGAGGAGGGCAAAGTCCTCTATGAATACGCCCAGGACATGCTCACCTTGCGGGACAACGCCTTGTCCGCCTTCCAAAACATCAGCCGCAATGTCAGCGGCACCCTGTGCATCGCGGCATCTTCTATGCCCAGCCAATACGTGCTACCTCAGATGATGAGCGCTTTTCGCAGCAAGTACCCGGATGTCTCCTTCAATGTCATCAAATGCGACAGCGGCGAGGTGGTTCGCAGCATTGTCAACCGCAAGGCGGAAATCGGGATGACCGGTGCGGTGATCGAATCGGCCAAATGCGTCTTTGAGGAGTTTTTAGACGACCGGCTGGTGGTCATCACCCCCAACACCGAACGATACCGCAAAATTGGGGAGCACGGGTTCACTCTCCAGGATCTGGCCCGGGAGCCCTTCATTATTCGGGAACCCGATTCGGGCACCCGCCGGGAGACCGAGCGCTTTCTGCGAAGCATGCACCTGGACCCTGCCTCCCTCCATGTGGTAGCCCAAATGGATGACCCCGACGCCATCAAAAACTCGGTGAGCCAGGGCCTTGGCATCTCCATCATGTCTAAGACCGCTGCGGCGGACTTTCAGCGCTTCGGACTGATTCAAACCTTTGACTTTGACCATGTGGTCCTCAGCCGCAAGCTCTACTTGGTGCGCAACCAAAACCACACCCTCTCCCCAGCGGCAGCGGCGTTTCTGCGCTTTGCCAAAGAAGAGGCTGCCGGCTCCGCCCAATGACCCCTCTCCTGCAGGGGGGCCCTGTACCGTATCGACCACAAACCCCATCGGATGTCCGCTTAATGCCGCCCCGGGAAACCGAGGCGGCGTTTTTTTGCCCTTTTCACAAACAAATCCACAGTATTCTATCCCAACAGCCATGGGATGCTTTCCCCCAAAAACGCCAAAAAGCCCCGGGAATATCCCGGGGCCAATTCCACGAATTCTATTCTGCCTTCTCTTTACAATGGGCGGCATAAATCATCTGTAGGCCGGTGAGGGTCAAGGTTTTGTCCACCGCGAAGATCTCGCCGGTCTGGGCGGCGATCATCGTGGCCAGCCCACCGGTGGCGATGACCTTGGCGTCCTCCCCCAATTCCTGCTTCATCCGGCGGCAGATGTTCTCCACCGCACCCACATACCCGTATACCGCGCCCACCTGCATGCTTTGGACAGTGTTTTTCCCAATGAGCACCCCTGGGTCGTCGATAGCCACCTGGGGCAGCTTGGATGCCTTTTGCGCCAGGGCGTCCATCGAGAGCTTCACCCCCGGGTAGATGGCCCCGCCCTCATAGGCGCCTTCCCGGCTGACCGCATCAAATGTGGTGGCGGTGCCAAAGTCCACAACGATGAGGGGCGCGCCGTACTTTTTGACCGCCGGCAGCACGTTGACCAGCCGGTCTGCGCCCACCTGGGCCGGGTTGTCATAGTGATTGGTCACGTAATAGGGGACGCTCTCCCCGGCGACCAGGGGGACTTTATTGAGGTATTTGCGGATGGCGTTGTTCATGGAATACATGATCTGGGGCACCACCGAGGCGATGATGACATCCTCAACCTTCTGGTGGTCGATGCCGTGGAGCAGCAGAAACTGCCGGATAAAGATGCCGATTTCATCGCTTGTGGCGTCCCGGTTGGTGCCAAGGCGTGCCGAGCGCAGCAGGGTTTCCCCTTCAAACACACCGAATTCGATATTGGTGTTGCCGATGTCAATTGCTAGCAGCATGGGGGTCTTCTCCTTCGTCTTCCCGCGCCAGCGCGAAGCGGACCGCATCCACCACCTGCCGGGCCTCCCCTTGGGTTAGGTAGGGGTGCATGGGCAGGGAGAGGACCGTTTGGGCAGCCAGCTGGGCGTTGGGCAGATTTTGATCCAAGCCGCCGCAGTAAACGGGGAGTTTGTGCAGCGGCGTAGGGTAGTACACATGGGCGGGAATCCCCTGGGCGGCCAGCCTGGCCTGAAGGGCGTCCCGCTTGTCTGCGTCCACTGCTATTGTATACTGGGCATAGCTGCTCGTCAACCCCTCCTTGACCCGGGGGGTTTTTACAATCCCTGCAAGCCCCTGGTCGTACCAGCCGGCCAGCTGCCGGCGGGCGGCAAGCTCCTCCTCCAAAATGGGGAGCTTTGTCCGCAGCACTGCGGCCTGGAGGGCATCCAAACGGGCGTTGAGGCCAAAACGATGGTTGTCGTATTTGTCCCCGCCCTGTCCGTGAACCCGCAGGGACCGCAGCATATCCCAATCTTCTTTCGTATGGCAAAAGACCGCGCCCCCGTCCCCGTAGCATCCCAGCGGCTTGGAGGGGAAAAAGGAGGTGCAGCCGAACCGCCCAAAGATTCCTGCCTTTTTACCCCGCAGCTCCGCCCCCATGGATTGGGCTGCGTCCTCAATGAGCAATAGGTCGTTCTCTCCACAGATTTCTTCTATTTTGTCATATTCGGCGCACTGGCCGAACAAATCCACTGCGATGACTGCCTTGGGCACCCGGTTGGTAGTCTTGCGGATCCGTTTGATCAGGTGTTCCAAGCAGTAGGGATCCAGGTTGTAGGTGTCGGGGTTGATGTCGCAGAAGAGGACTTCCCCCCCCAGAAGCCCTACCACTTCGCTGGTGGCAAAAAAGCTGAAGGCGGTGGTCAGCACCAAATCGCCGGGGCCGATTCCCGCGGCCATCAGAGAGAGGAGCAGGGCATCGGTCCCGCTGGCCACCGCCACACAGTAGGGCGCTCCCACATAGGCGGCCAGCTCCTGCTCCAGCTGTTCCACCTCTGGGCCTAAAATGTAATTTCCCCCGCGCAGCACTGCGAGCACCGCCTCCTCCATCTGGGGCTGCAAGCGCTGGTACTGGGCTTTTAAATCCACAAACTCCATCAAAAAACCTCCTTGATTGCCATACGGGCGGTTTGCAGCAGGATTTTGCCGTCCTCCCACAGGGAGTAATCTTGCAGATAGCGGATGTTCTCCTCCATCTTGGCGGGGAGCACCCGTTGGCGGTAGACCTGTTCCCCATCTTCCCCCGCTAAAAGGGCGGCTTCGTCCTTAAACCGCAAGCTGGCCCGGCAGGTGATGCCCACCGGCAGAAGCAAGGTCGCCCGCATCCGGTCGGTGTACAACTGGGCGTAGCGAGGGACCTCCGGCCGGGGCCCCACCAGGGACATCTCCCCTTTCAACACGTTGAACAGTTGGGGCAGCTCATCCAGACGGGTGCGCCGGAGGATGCGCCCGGCCTTGGTGATGCGGGGGTCCTCCCCCCGGGTCAGCTCCCCGCCCAAGTAGGCCCGTTCGGTCATGGTGCGGAACTTATAGATCACAAAGGGCCTGCTGTACCGGCCGATGCGCACCTGCCGGTACAGGATGCTCCCCCCATCGGCTTTCACCAAAGCGGCGCAGAAGGCCATCACCGGGGAGAGAGCCAGGATGAGGATGAGGGACAAGGCGATGTCAATCCCCCGCTTCAGCGCCAGCTGGAACCGTTTGCGGGAGAGCTTGTCGTAGTACAGCCGTGTGGTGTCATTTTGCATCGAGCTGGGAAGCTTCCCGAACGCTCTCAATGACATATTGAACATCCTCCTCGCCCATGGATGGATACAGGGGCAGCGAGATAATGGTTTGGTAAAACGCCTCGGCATGGGGAAGCGGCACTGGATTCTGAGGCAGATGCTCCTCATAATAGGTCATGGTGTGTACCGGCTTAAAGTGGACACTGGTGCCGATCTTCTTCCCGGTGAGGAACCGGATCAGCCCCTCCCGATCCATGCCGAATTCCCGGGGGTCCACCTGGATCACAAACAGGTGCCAGGCATTTTCCCTCTCCGGCAGTTGGCGCAGGGTCTTGATCCCCGGGATGGAGGCAAACCCTTCCTCATACAGGGCGGCATACCTCCTGCGGGTAGCCTGCATCTGGTCCAGCCGTTCCAATTGGGCCAAGCCCAAGGCCGCGGCCAATTCCCCCATGTTGAATTTGTAGCCGGGGTAGACCACGTCGTACAGGTGGCTCCCCCCTTCCTGGTACCGGTTGTAGGCGTTTTTGTCCATTCCATGAAGGGAGAGCACCCGCGCTTTTTCCGCCACTTCTGGGTCGTTGGTGGTCAGCATGCCCCCCTCGCCGGTGGCCAGGTTTTTGGTGGCGTAAAAACTGAAGGCGGCTGCATCCCGGCAGTTTCCGATGGGTTCCCCATGATAGAAGGCCCCCGCCGCATGGGCTGCATCCTCGATGACCACAAGGCCATTTTTATCCGCTATGGCGTAGATTTCCTTTAAATCACAGGGCTGGCCACCGTAGTGAACTGGCAGGATGGCCCTGGTTTTATCGGTGATCAATGGCTCGATGCCCGCCGGGTCTATGAGGCCTGTCTGTGGGTCGATATCGCAGAAGATGGGCCTCGCCCCCAGGTGGAGTGCCACATTAGCAGTGGAGCAAAAGGTCATAGGGGTGGTGATGACCTCATCCCCTGGGCTGACTCCATAGGCACAAAGGGCAACCTCCAAGGCGGCGGTGCAGGAGTTCATTGAGACAGCGTACCTGGCCCCCACCTTTTGGGCGAACTCCTCTTCAAACCGCTGGCACTTCTCCCCCCTGCTCCACCAGAGGGAGCGCACCGCTTCCAGCACTTCTTCCAGTTCCCGGTGGGTCAAGCTTGGCTGGGCATAGGGCAAAAATTCTTCCCGAACGTTCATGGTTTGGCCTCCTTATTCTGTCGCAGGCTGTGGCGAAGACCGCCTACAGCCCTGTGAGATAGTCGATGTATTCCTTCGCCAGCCGGTCATATCGGTGGTGATCTCGTACATAGTCTTTCCCCCTCTTCCCCAACTCTGCCCGTTCCTCAGGGGAGAGTGCCAAAAGGGCCTTTGCTCCCTCTACAATGGCCCGTGGATCCTCCGGCGGGAGGGTGAGGCCGCAGCCCGACCGCTCCACTAAATTTCCCGCCCCCGCCACGCCGTAAAGGATGGGACGGCCAGAGAGCAGGTAATCAAACAGCTTGTTCATCCCCACCCCGTATTGGTAGAGGGGGGAGCGCTTTGCCCCCAAATAGAGGGCGTCCGCCATGGGCAGAAGGGCGGTTGCCTCCCCTTTGGGCGCCGGGTCCAGGAAATAAAGGTTGTCTAGCCGCAGTTTTTTTGCCCGGCTTCGCAGCTCATTCTTGTAGGGGCCGTCCCCCATCAATACAAAGGCGATGCCGGGCGGGGCGAGGGCGGCAGCGAATACCAAATCCTCCAAGGCGTTGGCAGCGGAGAACCCCCCCAGGTACAAGAGGACAAAATGCCCACGGCTGTGGAGCAGTTCCAGCAGCTCCTGGTGCTTTTTTGGGGGCAGGTTCTCCGGCTCTTCCCGGAAGTCCACTCCGTTGGGGATGTGCTGGTAGTTTTTGGGCGACGCCCCGATGGAAGCCAGGTAGAGGTCGGCTTTCTCCAGGATGGAGACCACCCCATCGCTTTTGCGGGAGAGGCGGCGCACCTCCCGCCGGATCAGGTGGATGAGCGGGTGGCCCGCCTTGTAACCGTAGAGTTCCATGGGGCTTAAGGGCCACAGGTCGTGGACTTCATAGATCAGCTTGGCCTTGGCAATCCGGGCGATCCGAGCTGCCCCCCGCCCGTCAAAAGGGTGGGTGGAAGAGGCGATGACCACATCCGGCCGGTAGGTTTTGGCGAGGCGAGCCGCTCCGCTGTACAGTTTGCGGCAAAATGCGAAGACGTTTTTCACCCGCCCCAGGCCGTTGCCTGCGTAGGCGGGGGTTTTGAGGAAACAATAGCGGACCCCCTCCACCGTTTTTTCCTCAAAATCCCGAATGGCACGGGGGTTCTTCTGCCGCAGGTGGGAGAAATCCCCGGTGACGACCACCGGGTGATTCCCCATCTTCCCCCATTCCTGGGCCAGATAATAGGGGCGGAATTCCATCCCCAATTCTGGGGAGCCGGCGTACTGGTTGACGATGAGAATATTCATGCTTTCTCCCCTTCCAGCAGTTTGCGGTATAGGGTTAAAAGCCGCTTTTCCTCGCTTTGCCAGCAGTATTTTTTCAGGGCCAGCTTCCGGCCCGCCTCCCCCATGGCCTTGGCCCGGTCTGGGTTTTCCAGCAGGAAGGTCATCGCCCCGGCGATCTCCTCCACCTTTTGCGGGTCGACGAAGAGGGCGCAGGACTTCCCGGTCAGCTCCCGCCACAGGGGGAAGTCGGAGGCGATCACCGGCAGGCCGCAGAGCATGTATTCAAACAGCTTGATTGGCAGGGATTCTTGGTAGCTCTGGGTGGGGAACAGCACCACCAGCCCCATCCGGGCTTCCCCCATGGCCTTCGCCACCCCATCCCGGGAGAGCTTCCCCCGCTCTTCCACCTGGTCAAACCCCGGCAGCAAAGTGATGTCATGGCGCAGGGCCGGGTTTTCAAACTCCCCGGCCAGAATCAGGGGCACCCCTGCCTGGCCGGCAGCTTTCACCATCTGATGTATGCCCCGCAACTGTGTGATAGAACCGGCATACACAGCCGCCCGCCGCCTTTTTTCATAGGGGGGCAGCCCCTGGGGGAAAAACTCCTGGGGATCGGGGAAATTCCGCACCGCCACACCTCCTGGAAACCGCCCCGCAATGATTTCGGTGGCGCCGATCACCCCATCCAGCCGGCGGGCGACTTTCTGTTCATACCGCTCAAACCGGCGGGCGAGGGGTTTTCGGCTCCATTCCGGGAGCCAGTCCTTCCCCAAAATCTGCCGGGGCACATCCTCATGGGCGTCGTAAATCACCCGTTTGCCCCGCTTTTTCAGCTTGAGGGCGGCAGGCAGAAGCTCCGGGTCATGGACGTGATAGAGGTCGTATTCCTCTGTGAGCGCGGCCTTCAAGGCGGTGGGGGACGCTTTCCACATCCGGCCGAACCGGCCTCCCGGCAGCTCCAGCTTGCAAAAACGGACCCCATATTCGTCTTTGCCCTCATAATCCGGGCAGCAGAGGGTCACCCGGTACCCGGCTTTGGCCAAAGAGAGGGCCTGCCGGTAGTAGATCCGCACGTCGTCGTGGCGGTGGACAGTGGTCAGGATGCAGATGGATTTCACAGGCTTCGCCCCCTTTCTCGGATGAGTGATAGTTCCCGCAGCAGCAGGAAGGAAAAGAAAAAGAACCACTTGTCATACAAAAAGCCGTACCGGCCGCTGACCGCGTTTTGCAGCACTGCCGTCCCCAGAATTACCCCGTAAGGCAGGGCCCGCGCCGGGTCCTTTTGCAGGAGGGTCAAGCCGTCCACCAGCAGCGCAAGAAGCAGGGCCAGCCCGGCGGCGGCCTTCAGGTACCCGCCACTGAGCAGGTCGGAGAGGAGGAAATTGTGGGCGCTCAGCGCCTCCCGCTGCTCTGCCTGGGGATAGGTGGCGCAAAGCTCCTGGTCCCCCGACTCCCGGTAGAGGACCACATCCCGCCCCAAGCCCTGGCCGGTCAGTTTCTCAAAGGGAGGGTAACCGGAATACTCCTCCCAGGCTATCCGCCACAAAATCCGCCTTTTGGAGAGGAAGGAGCCTTCCGCTATGGTTTCATACCGGTCTTGGAGCTCGGTCTCCCCACCTCCCCCCGGCAAGCCCGGGGCCTGTTCCGGCAGGTTTTGGAGCAGGGAGGAACCGGCGATGGTCAGCGCCGCAACCAAGCTAAAAGCCAAAACAGCCCCCCCGATGGCGCTCAGCAGCTTTCCCGCCTTCCAGCCCCGCACCAAAGCGGTTCCAGTGACCAAAAGGCCGATGGGCAGGAATAGGAGCACCGCCCGCCGGGACCCGGAAAGGAGGACCGGAGGGAGGCACACCCCAGCAATCAGCAATAGTATGCCCCGGTTTTTGGCGGAAACTCCCTGGCGGAGCAGCAAAAAAGCCCCGCCGCTCCACCCCAACAGGATGGTGACGGCAAACATGTTGTAATCCCTGCGCAGGGAAAGGCGCAGGTCGTACTCCGAGGGGAAGGGGCCGGCACCCATCCGGCCCAGCACGCTGAGGAGGGCTGCCGCCACCGCCGCCAAGGCCAAAGTGGCAAATACCCGGTCGATGGCTTCCCGGCTGTCCAGCAGCAGGGCGCCCAGCAGGGTCAGCACCGCCATCAATCCCACCACCCGGTATTTTTCATAAGAGAGGGCCCAGTCCGCTGGCGCCAACGCCCCCAAGGCATCCAAAAATAGGTAGAGGGAGAATCCCCAGAACAGCCAATAATCGGTCAGCGGCCGCAGGAGGCATTTTCGTTCCCACAGGTACTTGGCAGAAAGGGCCGCTGCCCCCAGAAGCAGGAGCAGGGAGAGTTCCATCAAGTGGAAAGACCTCCCCGCTGCCAGTTCAAAAAATGTGAAAAACAGCGCCAGGTGGAAGAGGACAGGCAGGCGTTTTTCCATCGGTCACATCCCCTTTGCAGATCGTTGGTCCAGTCCGCGGCAGTAGCGGTAGAACCCCAGATATCCCACGCTAAGCAGCCCTGCGTGGTAAAACAAAAACATGGCCGGCCCAATCCCCGGTACCCCTAAGGGCACCGCCGCCAAGAGGAGCATCCCCCCCTGCCACAGGGCGGTGGCCTTCTGCCGGCCCCGGGCGATGGCTGCGGTGGAAGTGGGCACGGTGACAAACCGCACCAAATAAAGAGGCAGCAGAAGGCGCAGGTAGAGGATGGCTGGTTCCCACCCCGGCCCAAACAACAGACGGACCGCCGGGCCAGCCAGCAGGAACAGCGCCCCATATCCCAGCGTACCCAAGGGAAGGAGCCCGCGGGTCACCTTGGCAAGGAGCCCCTTTTCCCCCGCCCGGGAGAGGTACGCCTGCCCCACTGGGGAGGACACCAAAGAAATAGGGGCCGAGAGGAGCCGCACCGCCAAGGAATAGCTCCCCAGGGCCCCGGCGGAAAAGAGGCGGGCAAAGCCATACCCCGCCAAACTGTAGGCGAGGTTTCCCAACAGGGAGCCGGGCAGCGTGTATAGGGGGAAGCTCCGGTTGTCCCGCAAAAGGGGGAGAAGGCACTGCCCCTCCACCTTTTTTCCAAATAAGGAACACGCCCCTTGGCACAAAGGGAAACAGGCGGCCCCATAGGCGAGGATATGCCCTAGGCAGAGGCCCTCTGCCCCCCAAGAGGAAAGGATGGGTTGTCCCAAGGCGAGAGCCACCCCCCGGGTGACATTGGCCCGGCAGATGGCGCCGGTGTTTTGCAGCTTTAGGTTCGCCCCCACAAAGGCGGCGTGAACCCCCACAGCAAAGGTCGCCGGGGCGATCAGCCATACCCATTTATAGGAAGACGCGGAAAAATAAGCGGCGATAGGCCGGGCAAACAAGCCCAGGGGCAGAAGCAGCAGCGACACTCCAGCGCACAGGGAGAGGGAGATGCGCAAAAGGCCGGAGGCTTGTCCCTCCCCTGGGGCCACTATCAGCGCCAGGTCGTATTTTAAACAGGCCAGCTGCCCGGTCAAGTTGAGAGTGGAGACAAAAAGGGCATAGGCTCCCAATTCTCCTGGGGTGTACAGCCTCGCCAAAAGGGGCGACGCCAGCATGGGGAGCAGCTGGGCCAGGGCGGAACCGGTAGTCAAAGCGGCGGCAGCGCGGAAAAAACCGTCGCGGGGGATGGGCTTTCGAAACTTCATCGGTCAAACCGGCCCTTGTAAGCGCCGGACCACCCTTCTTTCAGCGGGAGGGATACCGGCCGGTGTTCCGCCGCCGACTGGTAAACAGCTAGAACCAGCTCCAGGGCCTGCAAGCCATCCTCCCCATTACAGAGGGGCTGCCGACCCGTTTGGATGCACTCCGCCACATCCCGGTAAAGAGCGGTGTGGCCAAATCCATAGATATTGCCAGGGACTTCCTCAAAGGCGGAAAGATCCTCCTCGCCGGATTTGGTGCGGAAGATCTCCAACCGGTTCACCGATTTCCCCCCGATCCGCACCGTCCCTTTTTCCCCATAGATCGAAAGGGTTTCCTCCAAGTTTTCGGGAAAGATATTGCTGGTGCCTTCCAGCAGACCATAAGACCCATTTGCGAACCGCACAACCGCTAGGCCCAGGTCTTCCCCCTCGATGTAAGGATGGTTCAGCCGGTCGGTGTAGGCGAACACCTCGGCAGCCTCCCCGCCCAGGTACCGCAGCAGGTCGATGTTGTGGATGCATTGGTTCATCAAAACCCCGCCGTCCGACTCCCACCGTCCCCTCCAATCCGCCTGGCGGTAATAGGACTCCCCACGGTTCCACAGCACCGAGGCGGACAGGTGGAAAATCCGGCCCAACTCCCCCCTGTCCACTGCCTGCTTCACCCGTTGTACCGCCCGGTTGAACCGGTTCTGATGGCAGACAGCCAGCACCAACCCCTTTTTGCTGGCCAAAGAAAGGAGGTTTTCCGCCTCCGCAATGGAGAGTGCAATGGGTTTTTCCACCAGCGTGGAGCAGCCCGCCCAAAGGCAGGCCGCTGCAATGGTACCGTGGGAGCCGCTGTCGGTGGCGACCGCCACAAGATCCAGGTGTTCTTGTTCCAGCATCTTCTCATAATCCCGGTATACCACCGGGTGCAGGGAGAACTTCTCCGCCAAGTCCTCCCCTTTGGATGGTGCAAGATCGCACAGCGCCGCCACTTCTATCCCTTCACAGGCGCAGGCCGCTTTGAGATGGTTGGCGGCAATCCTGCCGCAGCCGACCAGTCCATACCGAATCCTCTTCAAATGGATTCCCCTCCTCCAAAGCCACTTTCCAAGCGGCGTATCTATCCAATAGTATGCGGTGGATTCGGATGGATATACCGTCCAAAGCTCTCTGCCCATCTGGCTGTATCCGGGGGAATTCAGGGAATCCTCCCCCTTCCTGCGGCGGCAGAATCCCCCGTTGTTTCGCCGGACTCCCATGTTTTTCAAAGATTTTTAAGCAAATGAGTTGACAGCCTGCCTCAAGACCGGTATACTAAATGAGCAATTATTGTTTCTCCATCCGCCGATGGGGGAGGGTTTTTTGCTGGTATGGCTCAGTTGGTAGAGCAGCGCATTCGTAATGCGCAGGCCGTCGGTTCGAGTCCGACTACCAGCTCCAGCCCGTCGCAAGCGACGTATCGCTTGCGACGGGCTTTTTCATTTTATTACAAAGCTATCGTGCGCTCACTCTGCCGCTCCTCGCTTCCAAACCGCAACCGCTTTGCCTCCTTACAGATGCGGCGTGCTCCCTGCGGGTGCTGGCGGTGGGTTGCGGTTTGGTTTTGGGCGCGAACCTGAAAGAAGATCGGTTCTGACCGGTTATTGCAAAAAGCGAAGGCATATGCCTTCGCCGCCTCATTTTATCGCTGCCAATATGGAAAAACCTCCGGATAAGCGTCATGCTTACCCGGAGGTTTTTTATTCCTACCCTTGCAGTGGGCCAGTTATCATCCCCTGGGGATTTCTTCCTTGCTTTTGCGCCGATATTCCAGCGGGCTATCGCCCATACTCTCTTTAAAGGCGGCGGCAAATTTGCTCTGGTTCTCGTACCCCACCATATGGGCCGCCTGTGCCACCGTCATTCCCTCCTTCTCCAACAGCAAGGCGGCCCGCCTCATCCGCCAGTCCTTCCGGTAGGCGGCGATGGGCATGCCGTATACCCCTTTGAAACAGCTTTTCAATGCGGTGGCGCTGATGTTAAACTCCTGTGCTAACTGTTCGATGGTGATGGGCTCCCGCAAATCCTGGGTGAGGCGCTGCTGTACCCGTTTGGCAATCTCCACCTGTTCCGGCGGGAAGGCCCTTTGCTTTTTGCCGCCTATCCCCTCCCAAAAGGACAGGTACAGGAGGAATTCCTGGGCCTTCAGCTGTAAATATGCCTGGCGGGCCAAGGGAGGGGCCGAAGACAAGCCGGAAAAAACCCGTTCCACTTCCTCCCCCCGGTGGATGAGGCAGCAGTCGTCCTCGGCGAAAAGCCGCTGGAACAGCTTGGGAAGGGATACCCCCGCTTCTTGGAGGGCAACCGGCAGATGGTCCATCAGCTCCTCCTCATCCACCAGGATGGAAAGCCCCCGGTAATGGCCCAGAGGAAAGTCCATCCGCTGGCTGTGGTTGCGCACCCGGCTGAGGAACACCTCCCCCTCCCCCATGTAAAGGCAGCAGCCGTCCTGCATGCGGCACTCCATCCGGCCCGAGGCACAATAACTAATCTCCACCCAAGGGCAGTCCACAGGCTTCATGGAAGAACAGGAGTGGGTATCCATCTTGTAATCCAAAAAGAACACCCCCGGCAGAACTGGGAACAGCTCCATTTGGGCGGAACCTTCTTCACAACTCAATTGGCAAAGCATCCCCCCATCGGATTGAAGAACCGCATTTTCGATGGAAACAAATAAAGGCAAAACTTTTGCATATTCCCAATGCATTATTTCAACTCCTCTTCCCCATTCATTTCCCTATTTTAGGCTTCTTTCCCTCATCCTAGCAGATCACAAGAGGAAACGCAATGAAATTTCAGTAGTTTCGCTCCATTTGGACAGCATTTGAATCCCAGTGGACACATTTTCACAGAACCTATTGACGGGTCTCACTTCTCCAAATATAATAAACACATGATCAATCAAACATTTATTTAATAGTTGATCACAACACATCCGAAAGTATGGAAAGGAGCGTTCCTCATGAAAAAAATCGTAAAATTGATCGACCTAGATTGCGCCAACTGCGCTGCCAAAATCGAAAACGCCATTCAAAAGATAGACGGGGTGGAAAAAGCCTCGGTCAGCTTTATGACACAAAAGATGACCATTGAAGCCCCTGAAGGCCGGATGGACGCCATTTTGCAGGAAGCCAAAAAGCTTATTCACAAACTGGAACCGGATGTGACTGTACAGCTGTAACCCATCCGCAGCGACCCACCAGAAAGGAGCACCTGTTATGACAAGGAAACAAAAAAAGCAACTGACCCGCATTTTTCTCGCAGCCGCCATCTACGCGGCAGCCCTCATCCTGCCTCTCACCGGGGCGGTCCAGGTGGCGCTTTTCCTGGTGGGGTATGTGGCCGCCGGCGGGGACATCGTCCTCAAAGCGGCCAAGAACATCTCCCACGGACAGGTATTCGATGAAAACTTCCTGATGACCGTCGCCACCATCGGCGCCCTGCTTCTGGGGGAGTACAGCGAAGGCATTGCCGTCATGCTGTTCTACCAGGTGGGCGAGTGGTTCCAATCCTACGCGGTGAGCAAATCCCGCCAGTCCATCTCCTCTTTGATGGACATCCGGCCGGATTATGCCAACGTAGAACGGGACGGCCAGCTGGTCCAGGTGGACCCGGAGGAAGTGGCCGTGGGGGATTCCATCATGGTCAAACCCGGCGAGCGCATCCCCCTGGACGGGGTGGTTCTCACCGGCACCTCCACCATTGACACCTCTGCCCTAACCGGGGAATCGGTACCGCGGGAGGTTCTGGAGGGCGATGAGGTCATCAGCGGCTGCATCAACCAGTCTGGCATGCTGACCATCCGGGTCAGCAAGGAATTTGGGGAATCCACCGTGGCAAAAATCCTGGACTTGGTGGAAAATTCCAGCAGCAAAAAAAGCAAAAGCGAAAACTTTATCACCAAATTTGCCCGCTATTATACCCCGGCTGTGGTTGTAGCTGCTGCTGTGTTGGCAGTGGTGCCCCCTTTGATGATGGGCGGCTCCTTCCTCCCCTGGATTCAGCGGGCGCTGACCTTCCTGGTCATCTCCTGCCCCTGCGCCCTGGTCATCTCCATCCCCCTGAGCTTTTTTGGCGGCATCGGCGGTGCCTCTAAATGCGGCATCCTCATCAAGGGCAGCAACTACCTGGAGGCCCTAGCCCAGGTGACTACTGTGGTCTTTGACAAAACCGGCACCTTGACCCAGGGCAGCTTTGAGGTCACCGCCATCCACCCGGAGCACGCCACGGAACAGGAGCTCCTGGGCTTGGCCGCCCTAGTGGAGAGCTATTCCGACCACCCCATCTCCCTTTCCCTGAAAAAAGCCTGGGGCAAGGAACTGGATTCCAGCGCCCTCTCCCAAGTGGAGGAAATCGCCGGCCACGGGGTAGTGGCCACCGTTGGCGGCAAACGGGTGGCCGCAGGCAACTGCAAACTGATGGCAAAGCTGGGCGTCCAAGGCGCCAGAGATTGTGAGCTGGCTGGAACCGCCGTCCATGTGGCGGTGGATGGGGTGTACCAAGGCCATATCATCATCTCCGATGTTGTGAAGCCGGATGCCAAAGAGGCCATTACGGCCCTCAAGAGAAACGGTGTCCGCAAGACGGTTATGCTGACTGGCGACGCCGAAGCAGTGGGCAAATCCGTGGCCCAGAACTTGGGACTGGATGAGTACCATGCCGAACTGCTCCCCGGCGACAAAGTGGACGAACTGGAGAAGCTCCTCCGCCAGAAGGGCAAAGGGGAGAACCTGGCCTTTGTGGGAGACGGCATCAACGACGCACCGGTGCTGACCCGGGCCGATGTGGGCATCGCCATGGGCGGCCTCGGCTCCGACGCTGCCATTGAGGCGGCAGACATCGTCCTCATGGACGACAAGCCCTCCAAGATCGCCACTGCCATCCGCATCTCCCGCAAAACCCTGGGGATTGTCCGGCAGAACATCGTCTTCGCCCTGGGGGTCAAGGCCATTGTCCTCCTCTTGGGCGCACTGGGATACGCCAGCATGTGGGCGGCAGTCTTCGCCGATGTGGGGGTCTCGGTCATCGCCATCCTCAACGCCATCCGGGCGCTTTCGGTTAAAGAGTACAAATAAAATGCCATCGGCTAAAAAGGACCCCAGCAAAGATGCTGGGGTCCTTTTTTATTATAACGGGCAGTTCATCTCCAGATAATCCTCGATGAGCCGGTGGAGCAGTTTGGCCGGGCCGGTGTCCGCCAAGGTGTAGTGCATCTCCTTCCCTACTCGCCGGCTGGTGATCAGCCCATGCATCCGCAGGGATTTGAGATGGTGGGAAACCGCCGCCGAGGACATGCCCATGGCCGCGGCAATGTCTGAGACACACTCCTCACAGTGGCACAAAAACCAGAAGATGCGAAGGCGGGAGCCGTCGCTCACCTGCTGGAATACCGCAGCAGCTTGGGCAAAGCGGCCGGTATCCGGCATGTTTGCCAACACCGTTTCCACCGGCTGGTGGAGGTCGTGGGGCAGGGTTTTATCCACGGTGAGCACTTCCTTTTCTCATTTGTTTTATTCTTTCATCCATTGACTCTATCATAGCCCCTTTGGGGAAGTATGTCAATTGACCCAGCAAGCGGCTGAAATCCCCAGACGGATAGGCTCCGCCCCCTCCCCCGCCAGCCCAATTCAAACCGCGGGGTGGGCCCGCTCTGCCATTTTCCTGTTTTCTCCAAAAAACCAACGGCTTCCTGCCAAAATCGACAGAAAGCCGTTCGGAAATCTTAAGAATTACAAACCGTGCCAGGGGACATTTTAAGGATGGGGCGGAGAATTAAATTTTGCAATGGCAAAAAAACCTACAAAGCAACCGAACCGGACTGCTCATAGTCTTTCAGAGAATACCGGATCAACTGCTGGCCCGATATGGTGTAAAAGCTTTCGCCGATCCGCACGCCCCGCCGGATCCGATCCCCCAAGGCGGAGACACCGTTGCCTTCCCCTCCGTTGGGGAAATAGGCGGCGATGGAGAATCCATCCTCTTTGGAGAAGTCCAAAAGCAAGTAGCCACTGAAAGTGATCTCATTTTGACTGGATAAGGGATCGGCTTTATCTTTGTCCACCTGGGTGGCGATGGTCGCTGGGAAACCGATCTGGCCCCGCTGTCCATCATAGAAGAATGCCTTGTGGTTTTCCTTGCCTTCGCTGGAGCTGCCCTGGTTGCCCAGGTAGAACACCTGGCTCTCCTTGGGATGCAGTGGGTCACTGACATCGAAGAGGGAGAGTTTCATCCCATTTTCCATCACAGCCCCATTTTCAGCCACTGTGGTGTTGGTCCCAAACCCGATGAGGGTGCTGCTGTCCACTGGGTGGAGGTATTCGGAAAACCCAGGGGTTTTCAGCTGGCCCAGCACTTTTGGCTTGCTGGGTGTGGAAAGGTCAATGGCGAAGAGGGGATCCACCTCCCGGAAGGTGACCACATAGGCGGTATCCCCCAAGTAACGGACCGATTTGATGCTTTCGCCTGGGGCGAGGCCCTCTACGCTGCCCACCTGCTTCAACGATTGATCCAGTACATACAGGTTGTTCACTGTGCCGCTGTCGGAAAAGCTGGTGGATGCCACCCGGAAGTACCCGCCGCTCTCATCCATAGAGAACTGACCCAGCACCTGCCCCGGCACTTTGCCGGTGGCGGCAAAGTGGATATCAGAGTCTTCCACTGCCACCCGCACCAGATTGGTGGAAGAACCGTCAGAGGAGCCCGCCAAATACAAATTGTCCTTGCTCATGTAAATCTCATCGGCACTGCCCAGCACCGCTTTGGTGTTGGCTGGCTGTTGGCAATCGCTGAGGTTCAACGCCGAGACCACTGTGTACACTGGGTCAATTTCCACGTCTGGGCAGTAGACAATGGACTGGGCTTCCAGCAGCTGACTTGCCTGGTTGAGGCTGTCGCCGGTGACCGGCACCAGTTCATCCATAGGGGTATCCTCGTCGGAGGAGTCCCCCCACACGTATTTCTGGGAAACCAGGTACAGGGTCCCGTCGCTGACCCGGGAGGAGACATAGGAGCCGTCCTGTTCAAACCGGCGGATTTCCTTGGGCTGCTCCCTGTCTGAAACATCAAACAGGGTAGCAGAAATCACAAATGCATCCCGATAAGACGTATTCGATTCTGCCATGCCGGAATGGGAAGGAGTCTCCCCTTGCGCGGCTTTCTGATAAGACTTATTATCGGAAGCCACGGCTTCCGATATCCCCTTCTGGAAGGGGAGCGCGCTGGGAGCCTCGGTCTGCATGACCACCAGGGTTTCATCCCACAGGTAGAGTTCTGAGGCCCCATAGCTGGGCTCCAAGGTGATGGTGGACAGCTTTTCCATGGAAGAGGCATCCACGATCACAACCTCCGGGGTGGAACTTGCTGTATTGGTGTGAATAAAAAGGCTGTCGCCATCGGTTTTTACAATATCGGATTCCTCCACGCCGGCAACCTGCTGGTTGGCCGCGGTAAAACCGGCATCCCCTGTGACAAGGGCGTTGCCGGCCATAGGGGCCGGTGGAGCGGTACTCTTTTCACTGGCACTCCCTGTAGCTGCGTCGCCCTCTGATATGGCAGCACTTTCCTCCTCCATCTGGGGGGTAGGCTCACCCGCCGTCAGAGGGTTGGTAGGCACAGGGGCCTTCAGCATTCCTTCTTCCGGGGAGACACCGTCCATTGTGGCACCGGAGGCTGGCTCCCCCGTTTCCTCCTGGTAATACTCTACCCGCTCCGATTCCTTGGGCGCCAATAAGGTCCGCACCTGACTGTAGTCGCTGGCATAGGAGATGCCTGCGGCGCCAGAGAATAAGGCGGTGTTTCCTGGAGCGGATTCGTCCGGTTTCCCAGAATCGGCAGAGGCCGACGCCGCACTTGAGCTGGCAGAAGTGATCAAGTTGCCGTTTGCAACCAGGCTCCCGCCAAATTGGTGGAAAGCTGTGGCAGCCACCAAGGCTATAGCCGCGGCTGCGGCCCAAGGCTTCCAGTTCCCCCACCGGGGGTGGACCACCTTGGCAGGTCCTTGAGGAGGCGGGCTCTCCTCCTCCGGCTCTACATCCTCTAGGAGGTGGAGAAGGGCTTGGGAGGTCAGGGAGGGAGGAAGCTCGATCCGTTCTGTCTCCGCCTGGAATTTTTCTTGCAGCCAGGCCATATTTTCCATCTTTTTGTCACTGTCGGTCATCGCGTTCACTCCTTTCCCCCTATTCTAAGATTTTACGCAGTTTGATGAGGGACCGGTGCAGCTTGGAGCTCACCGTCCCATGGGGGATGTTTAGCATTTCTGACACCTCGCGGGTGGTGTACCCCTGCATCACCGCAAGGGATATAATCAGCCTCTCCTGTTCCGATAGGCTGTCCAGCGCCTGGAGCACGGTGACCCGTTCCGAGGCGCTTCCGGCCAGATCCCCTTCCTCCGCTGGGGCATTGATGCATTCTTCAATGTCAATGTTGCCCTTCTCTTTGACATAGCCGCCGATGCGGCGCTTGCAGCGGATGGATAGGATCCGCATGATCCACGGTTTAAAGCTGGAGTCATCCCGCAAATTTTTGATTCCTTTATACGCTTCGATAAAGGTTTCGCTCACCACGTCTTCCGCGTCGTGGGCGTTGCCTAAGGTATACAGGGCGACTTTATATAAATCCATCGCCACCTGGTCGTACACCTGGGCAAAGCTCTCTTTATCTCCCAGCCTAGCGGAACGGACCAGTTCTGTTTCAATCTTCATCTTTACACCACCATCTCTAAAAGCGGCTCATCTATAAAGTGTGCCGGTCGTGGCCTTTTGTTGCAAACCCAGGCAGGGGATGGGAAAAAATTCCCCCAGCCGGGCTTCTCCTTGTTCTATGCAATCTTTCAATTGTCGGGAATTTATTTTTTTATTATAAACCATCCGGTGCAAAAACACAAATACCGGCAAAACAATTGTGTTTTCCCTTCAATCTGCTATACTGAAGATATTGGTATTCCCCCGGACTTTTCAACCTATAAAAAGGAGTGACGCTGTGAACACCAATTTGGAATACTTCAAAACTTTTTATTATGTGGCCAGGTGCGGCAGCATCTCAGCGGCGGCACAGCAGCTGTTTATCTCCCAGCCAGCGGTGAGCCAGATCATCAAGCACCTGGAAAACGACCTGGGCAGCAGCCTGTTTTTCCGCACCACCAAAGGGGTCCGCCTCACCCCGGAAGGGGAAGTCCTCTTCTCCTATGTGGCCAAGGGGTACGATTGCTTTGTCCAGGCGGAAGCGGTGTTCCAGCAGATGCTGGACTTGGAATCGGGGGAAATCCGCATCGGCGCCAGCGACATGACCCTGCAATTTTACCTCCTTCCTTATTTAGAAGAATTCCACCGCCGCTACCCCAAAATCAAAATCAAGGTGTCCAACGCCCCCACCCCGGAGACAATCGGCCTTTTGAAGGAAGGGGGAATCGATTTTGGGGTGGTCACTGCCCCCTTAGACCCAGACCCGGATTTCACCGTTCGGGAGGTGGCCCAGATTCAGGACTGCTTTGTGGCGGGGGGGGGGGTTTTCCAGCCGCCGG
>NZ_LT629939.1:454289-499495 GCF_900104615.1 Merdimmobilis hominis
AAACGCACCAGCACCCGCCGCTTTGTAGACAGCTGCATGGAGAAAGCCGGCATTTCCCTGGACCCGGAATTCGAGCTGGCCACCAGCGAGCTGATTGTTCAATTTGCCCTGCGCTGTATGGGGATTGGCTGTGTGGTGCGCAACTTCGCCCAAGGGCAGCTGGAGGAAAACACCCTTTTCGAGCTCTCCATCCAGCCCCCCTTCCCGCCCCGGAAAATGTGCCTGATCACCCCGGCAAAAGCCCCCATTTCCCCGGCGGGCAAACGGCTGCTTCAATTTTTGGAAATCCCCCTTTAATCACCCCAGGCGAAAGGAAACGGCCCTCTTCTGGCTGATATTTTTGGCTAACTTCGGTAACTGGATTTCAAAATCAGATGTATTGCTTGCCGGCGTTTTTGGAGGCGTTATCATTTTTATGTTGGCGCTATGTTGGGTTTCTTCCCTTGTGCAGCTGACGATTTAGCGATACGGGCAATCGGGTTTTGTACATCAATAATCTACATGGCAGTTGCTGTCTGTACCTGCATAATCATAAACCAAAAATAAAAAGCAGCCCCTCTGCCTTTGGGCAGAGGGGCTGCTTTTGGATGAAACCCTTATTGTACTTTGGTATCGGCAGGAGAAGTTTCCTCTTTCTCCTTGCCTTGATCGCGCATCCGGTCGTGCATATCCAGCAATACCTGGGCAGCCAGGTCGAAATCCTTGACCTCCTGGTACTGTTCCGCCAATTCGCTGTATTCCAGGTCGCTGTAATCGGTCTTTTTATCCCGATACACCATTTTAAGCAGCACAGGGGTCACCACCGCTGTGAACACCACCATGATGATCACCGGCCCGAAAAAGTCGGGGTGCATCAGCCCAGTGGCAACGCCTTTGCTGGCAACCACCAGGCCGACCTCGCCTCGGGTGACCATACCTACGCCGATGCGCAGTGACTCCTCGTTGGTGTAATGGCACAGCTTGGCGCCGATGCCGCAGCCGATTACCTTGGACAACACTGCCACCACCACTAGCAGCACAGAGAAGATCACTATGGAGGCGGTCAGTTCCGGCAGTTCTACCTTGATGCCGATGTTTGCGAAGAAAATCGGCGAAAGGAGCATGTAGGAAATAATCTCAAACCGGGACGCCACATAAGTGACCCGGGTGGTGTTGGAGATAATCAGCCCGGCGATGAATGCCCCGGTGATGTCTGCCACCCCAAAGACCGTCTCTGCCACAAAGGAATAGATCAGGCAGAAGGCAAATGCAATGATGGCAAACCGCTTTTTATCCCGGTTGTAGCTGCTCATCCACTTTTCAAACCCTTTATGGAGCAATAAACCCAGGGCCAAACTCAAAACAAAGAAAGCAACCACTTTGAAGAGCACCGCCCCCACATTGACACTGGGGTCAGAAAGGCTGGTGATCAAGGTCAGGGCGATGATGCCCAGAATATCGTCGATCAGCGCAGCGCCTAAGATGGCATTGCCCGATCGGGTGGAGAGTTTGCCCATCTCCTTTAAGGTTTCCACCGTAATGCTGACCGATGTCGCCGTCAACACTACGCCCATAAATACATTCTGCAAAAAGGTATCTGGCTCCGGGCTGAAAAATGCCGCTAGGAAGTATCCTCCCAAGAGGGGAACCACAACGCCGAAGCAGGCGATGACAAAAGACGCTTTGCCGGACTTTTTCAGCTCCGCTATATCCGTTTCCAAACCGGCGGTAAACATCAACACGATGACGCCGATTTCCGCCATCTGGTCCAGGAAAACCGTCTCGTGCATAATGCCGAGCATCGTCGGCCCCAGCAATAGGCCAGCCACCAGAGCGCCCACCACCTGGGGCATGTCAATCTTTTTGGTGATAATCCCAAACACTTTTGTGGTCAGCAACACCAAAGCCACGTTAAACAAAAACTCATACGATTCCACAAAAATCCCTCACGTTTCTTTGTATATTTTGCAACCACTCTTTCAGGCCGGTCTCTAGTATAGTCCTCATTGGTTCGGATTTCAAGGTTAGCAATTATCGAAAATAAACAGTTTATATGCAATTATAATGTGCATTTTGACTACCCATTTTTTGGAACACCCAATCTGAGGGCTTGTTTTCCTCCTGATTATTTCCCTCAAAAACGGCTTTTTTCTTCCAGTAGAGCCGCCCAATCCGTTCCTCACACCAGAGAATACATCACAAAATGCATGAAAAGCAAAATGCCCCCGCTCAATTGAGCGGGGGCCGGTTCTAGCCTATGTACAAATGGTTAACCGAAAAATTTCACCACCATGGAAATCATCATGGGGAAAGTTGCAATGACCATCACCAAGCGGAAAATCTGCAGCACAGCCACCTTGGGGGCATCGCCGCCGATGTCTGAGGCAATTAGCGCCATGTCAGAGACGCCTGCTGGAGTGGTGGCAAACAAAGCCGTCGTCAAATCCAAATTGGAAACTTTTCGGATGAAGAATCCCAGGGTGATGTTGGAAATCAAATAGCCGACCACAATGATGATCATGGGGGCGATCATCGTCTGGAGGCGCAGCACGTCGTTCATGGTCATGGTGCAGCCGATCATGGCGCCGGAACAAGTCTGTGCCGCCAGCTTGACCTTCATGGGGATGTAAGCTTTGCTGGTAAAGACATTGAAGGTGGCCACCACCAGCATGGCAAAGGTCAGGGAGCCGGCGGGCATCCCAATTTTATAGCCGATGATGCCGCCGATGGCCGCGAAGCCGAGGGTGACGAGAATCATCTTCAGGGAACGGTCCTTCTCCACCTTTTCTTCCTGCTGTTCCTCCAACAGCTCCTCTTTTTCTTCCGCTGCGTTGGAGTGGTCCGCCTTGTCAAAATGAGCGGACATAAAGGTCATCATCGCGGGGAAAAAGGCGATGACAAAGATCAAACGCGCCGTTTGCAGGAGGGCTACAGTGGAGCTGGAGCCACCCATGTCCATACAGATAATGGACATATCTGTTACGCCGCCAGGGGTGCAGGACAAGAGTGCAGAAACCAGGTCAATGTCCGACACCATGGTGATGCCGAAACCAATCAGCAGGTTGGTGACGGCCAGGCCCACGATCATAATGACCGCCGGCACCGCCACTGAGCGGATTTCCTTCAAATCCTTGCGGTACACCGACATACCCAAAAATGCGCCGGTGACCGTCTGAATGGCCGACTTCACTGTGTTGGGGAAAAACGCCATGCCGGTGAACACGCTGAAGATGGCCACAGCAACCATTGAGCCGATCATGGCGCCCGCGGGGATTTTCAGCTTCAGGGCGATGATGGCGCCCAATGCGCCCACCGCCAGTGTGAGTAGGATATTGCCCATTTGCCACGCCTTCTTTTCCATCTAGATTTGGGGAACAGCGCCTCCCTCCCCGTCTGCCTCCCGGAGAGAAGGGTTGCCATGGAATGATCCGGGCCGCACAAGGGGAATACAAGGGTGCGGCTATCCCCTAACAGAGAGCCGCATACAACGCCTTTCCGTACATTTTATTTCCTTCAGTATACCATTGCTCCCTTTCTAAATACAATAATAGTTTAAAAAACTGTGAAGTTTTTATTGTTCCGGAAACAGTTTTTAGGCAACAAAAGGCCCCTCACCGTTGCTTTGGGCTTTCCGTGAGGGGCAGATTTTTTTCTTTGTGTTTATTTTGCATTCTCCACAGCTTTTTCGAGCGCCTTCAGGTAGGGGGTCAAATCCAAGTCTACCTGGGTGCTGAGGGTTTCATCCTGGGAAGGGTCGGTCATCGCCAAAACAGTAGCGGCGTCCTTCCCCACCGCCCACTCTTCAAAGGCGGCGATCTGCTCATCCCATTCCTTGCCCAGGGAGGAGGACTTTTTCAGCCCATAGTCTGCCCCCATCTCCCGTTTGGAGAGAACGTCCGCCTCCAGGTCGGAGAGGATTTCACCCTGGCCATCGAACTCCACCCGGGTCTGCACCGCATCGATGGTCAGCTTGACGATCTTCCCCTTGCTATCCAAGGTGACTGCCGCCACCGCGACATCGGCCACGGCCTTGCCGTCGCTCTCCTCCGAAGCGGAGGCAGACTTGGTCAAACTGGTGGAAATCCCCACCCCGATCTTGGCGTTTTGTCCGGAACAGCCTGTGAGCATCACAAGGCACGCAAGGGCTGCAAGCATTTTTTTCATCTGGGTTCCTCCTCATCAATTCCGCCAATAGCGGGGAAATCTTGGGCGCGTCCAACCCAATAGTGGCCAGCTGGGGGGATTTTATTGCGGGGGAACAACTTTCCCCCTTGTCATCTTTCCCTATTGTAGGAGATTTTGCCCTAAAAAGCAAGTTTTTTCCATCGCCCCAACCGAGGGAAGCGGTCAAAAATTTGAATTTTTTGGGAAGGTTTGGCCCCGCTATTTGACTTTCTCCACCCCGCTGTGCTACCATAAAAGCAACGGAACGGAGGGATTGTTTTGAAACGTTTTTTGACCATCGCATTGACGGTTTTATTGGCACTGCAGGTTTCGGCCTGCTCCTCCCAGCGGGAACTCCCCTCTCAAGATGGGACTACCCCTGTTTCCAGCGAAGCCATCGGGGAGGCTGCCACCCAATATTTGACCGCCATCGGGGCGGATGATTTGGAGGCCGCCAAAGCCATGCTGGCTGATGAGGTCGCCTTCGGACAGCTGGGCGGGGCGTCCCATACCCTGACCCGCCAGGAGATGGAGGAGGAGATTGACCGCCTCTCCGCCTTACAACAGGAGTACAACCAGATTACAGTGGTGGAGACTGGGGAAAACTACGCTGTCCTTCAGTGCCTGATGCCCAACTATTTGACTTCTATGGTCTTTGGTATGGACCGGGACGCCTACCCTTGTCAAGTTCGCATTGAGATGGCCGACGGCAAAATCAGCGGCATGTTCACCGGGGAAAACCCAGATGCCGCCGCCGAGATCGCAGCCAAAACCGAGGCCGCAGTGGGAATCGTCTGCGAAAACCAGGAGGACGGCACCGTCCTTATTGGGTCGGTGGAGCCCGGATCGCCTGCCGCCTTGGCTGGAATCCAGGCTGGAGACGAACTCCTCGCCATTGACGGCCTCTCGGTGCAGCAGATGCGCCTTGCCGCCCACGAACCCCAATACCGCCTCCTAGGCCCCGAAGGTACACAGGTCACAGTGACCGTCTTACAGGCTGACCAGCAGGCTGATTACACCCTCACTTATGTAACCGATAATTAGAAGTTCCAAAAGAACCGCCCTCTCCTGCGACTGGAAGAGGGCGGTTTTTCTATGTTGTCCGCTACAAATGGAACCGTTTTTTCAGCTCCTCCCGGGTACCGGCGCCGGCAAACAACATCAGGCCGGTCAATGTGACAAGGGAGTGAAGCAGGGCGCAGAACGCCGTCCAGCGGACAGTGGCTAAGCCCATTACCCACAGGAGCATGCACAACCCTCCCATTACCAGGAGGGTGAATTGATAAAAGAAATAATCCCGGAACCAGACCGGCCGCAGCAGGATAATGGCAGTGATGGCCGCCCCACTGCCCATGACCAGCAGAGGGATCAAATAATTGGTGGACCAGCGGGAAAATCCGCTGAAATAATCCACGGAAAAGGAAAGGGCTGAGATCAGCAACACTTCTTTGAGGATGACCCCGCCGGGGTTGTTTTTTCGCCGGGCCGCCCAGAGGGCGCTCACCGCAGTATACGCCGAGCCAGCCAACAACACCAGATACCAATAAGAGGTGCTGCGGATAAACCCATCCACAAGGACGGTGATCCCCAAAAACACCTGGGTGAAAATCAAAAGCAGTTTTAACCGGCCAAACCGGCGGCGGGGCAGCTCCAGCTTGGGATAGGCGCTATACCCCTCCCCAGTGGATCGGGCCATGGTCTGGCCACAGAGCGGGCAGAACTCCCGGCTGGAGTTGACCTGTATACGGCAGTTGTTGCATGTTTTCATCGCGGCACCTCGTTGCAGGTGACCACGGCGGCTAGGCCCTCTGCTGTCAGCCTGCGGATAAAATACCGGGGGATGTCCTCCTCCCGGCAGGTGGAGTTGAAAACGACGGTCATCACATCCCCCAAAGAGGAAACCGCCACCTTCAGCGTGTTGTTGCGGGAAGCCCCCAGCATGGTGCCGATCCGCTTCACATGGGGGACAAATTCACGGGGCATTGGAACCCGGCCCATGTTGGTCAAGGTGCAGGTGTAGGTGTGCTCCCCCCGCCGGTAGGTGCGGCGCATGAAAAAGTCCTTGATCACCCGAGGAACCACCCGCAGGAAGGGGATCTCCTCCAAGCGGCGCTGCTGGCGGATGCGGGCCAAAAACTTCTCCCGGGTGATCTCCCCTTTCATCTGTTCCCCCACCTGGGCGAGGATGTTGTCAAAGCCAGGGTTCCCCTGAGAACCATCCACCCCAATCCGCACAAAGATGAAGAAATTCCGCAGGGTTTTGCTGGGGAAAAAGTTGCGCAGGTTGACTGGAAGGCTAATGACAATTTTCTCTTTGGGCGGAACTTCCCTGCACCTCTCCTCCAAAATTGCCTCGATGAGCAAGGCGGCAAAATACTGGGCCACTGTGGCACCGGAAGCTTTGGCCAAGCCGGCAATCTCTTTGGCGGAAAACACCGCCTCGGTGATCTGCTGGGCGCCGATGGGCAGCATCTCCCCGTCCAAGTGGTAAGCGCGGGGGGCAAAGATCATCGGCTGGCCAGCGGCACCCGCCGATTCTTCATCGCTCTTTGCGAAGCCATCTTCCCACATCTCCTGCTCGGAGACATCCTCCAGTTCCGCCGGCTTTTCCCAATGGGATGCCGCCGGGCAGACCTGTTTTAAATAATAAAAAAGGATGTGGTGGAGGAAATACAGCGCCCCATTCCCATCGGTCAGGGCATGGAATACCTCCAGATTCACCCGTCTCTGGTAATAAGTGATTCGGAACAAAAATCCCCGGTTGCGCCGCAGCTCTATGCGGAAGCAAGGGGGACAGAATTCCTCCCGGACCACGGGCTTGGCGGGATTCTGTTCAAAGTAATACCAAAACACCCCGCGGCGCATCTTTACTGCAAAGGCCGGAAGGTCCTTCAAAGCTTGTTCCACCGCTTCCTGAAGCGCCTTGGGGTGGATGTCTTCTTCCAGGTCCGCCCAAAGGCGGAACACATTTGCCGCATGTTCCCCACTGATGGCGGGAAACAGCTTGGCTGTGTTGTCCAGCCGGCTCCAGGAAATCTGCTTTTCCAAGCTCTGTCCCCCCTTTTTTAACAAATAGCCGCGCCAAACAGGCGCCTAGCGTATTTTCTATTATACCCACTTGCCGGAACTCCTGTCAATGTGGGAAAAAATCCTTCCCTTTTACCCTTTGGACTGATTCAGAAAATGAACAACCTCCCTTCATCATTTTGACGAAGGGAGGTATATTTACAGAAAACATCTGCTCGCTGAAACGAAATTTGTAAAAATACTTTATCCAAGCCAATGTTGATAATATGCCACGATTCCCAATAAACCGCCAATGCCAAGTCCTGCTAAAGTTGCAAACAAGATGTTTCGTTTCTGTTTAGAGGATAATTGCTTTTCATTCTGTTC
The DNA here is from genome assembly GCF_900104615.1 of Merdimmobilis hominis. GTDB lineage: Bacteria > Bacillota > Clostridia > Oscillospirales > Ruminococcaceae > Merdimmobilis > Merdimmobilis hominis. The sequence continues at coordinate 461,826 of NZ_LT629939.1, forward strand.
CATACAACCAAACGCTCCTTATTTATCATTCAGTTCAATTTACTTTATCATATTTCTCTGTCCGCATCAATGCTTGGTGTACCTGCCGGAGTTGAAACCAATCAGTCCAAAAGTAAAAAGGGAGAAAAGCTCCCTTCTAAAAAGGGGAAGAGGATAGTATCCTCTTCCCCCGCAAATCTTGTCAAAGATTTATCTCCACTCCACAAATTTGCGCTGGTAAATCAATGTCAGCGGAATGATGAACAACGTAAGGACCGCCGCCAATCTGTACATCCAGGGATAGTTCAGGTTGGCGACTACGATCCCCCACACCGAGCCGCCCACAATGGTCCCCAGGTCAAAGGACGCCGAGTAGGTGGCATTGGCTGCGCCGCGGTTTTCCGGGATGGCGTTGCGGATGGACATGGCATTGGTCACCGGATACAATACGCCGTAACCGAAGCCATAGACAATGGCGATGGCAATCAACACCGGCATGGTCTTGGCAAACGAAACCGCAAAGAAGCAGCAAGTGGTCACTAAAACAGCGGCCCACAGCACCTTTTTCTCCCCTAGGCGGTAGGTGACCTTACCTGCGAAAGCACGGGCACAGATGGTTCCAACTGATGTGAAGAGGAAGAAGCTGCTGACCCCCTCCAGGCCGATGGATCGGCCGTACAAGGCGAGGTAAGCGGTCAGGGAAGTCTGGGCCACAGTGGCGGTAAAGATCATGCTGGCAGGCAGCAGGGAGGTTTTCTCAAACAGGCTGATTTTGATCTTCTCTCCAGGTTTGCGGGTTTTCAGTTTTTCCTCATAGGAGATGAAGCGGCTGGCCACAATGCAAATGCTGGCCAACAGGAGGCCGCCGATAAAATCGCCCCGCATGGAGAACATGTTTTTCAGCTCCAAGCCCACTGCCGGGCCCACAGTCATAGAAATAGCCCCCGCCAACGCATAGTAGCCGATACCCTCGGTGATACGGGCCTTGGGGATGATGTCTGATGCCACAGTGCCAATTCCTGTATTAGTCAGGCAGAAACCGATGCCCTGCATAACGCGGACACAGAGAATCATATAAAAGTTGGTGGACATTAAGTACAAAAGGAAGGAGAACGCCACCAAAAGGGAACCGCATAACACCATTTTCCGGCGGCCGATGTAGTCCACCAGCTGACCGGCGATGGGACGAAACAACAGCGAGCCAATGGAAAATGCTGTGAGCATGATGCCGGCCATCTGCTCCGGGAAGCCAATTTCAACCGTGTAAAGAGGCAGGGTTGGGTTTAGCATCTGACCTGCCAGGCCGATACACATGGAACACAAGATGGCTAGAACTAAATTCTTACTCCAGATGGGGATGGTAGTGGGATCCGGCTCAAAGTCGTCCACGGCAGCTTCTGCCGCAGCCGGTATCCCAACCTCCTTTTCCAAATCGTTGGATGACATGACTAACACTCCTATTCCGGTTTTTTGTTGGATTGGCAGTCCGATGGAAATCTGGCAAAACAGCCCATTGATTTCACACATTTTACCCTAGTATAACATAATCTTCTCCCCATCCAAATAGAATTTTTACAAAATTGTTAAAATGATGAAAACAATATTCGTTTTTTAGAAAATTCGCCGGTTTAAGTTGGATTCCTCCTGTTTTGTAAGAACCCATTTTTGGGGTGCCCCCCTCATTTCCCTGTTTCAGCCAAGGGCTGGAAAAAGGCCGTATATGAAAAAATTGGCTTCCATTTTGAGAAAAGCCTTCCGTCCCCCAGTAGTAGGATATATGGGGGGACAGAAGGCAAAATGCTCCTTTTCTTTTGTGAGGGCGCTCTATCCCTGGGGAAAATTACTCATTTTCTACCAACATCTCCCCCGGCACATCGCCTTCCCATTCCTTGTGCTTAGATTTCACCAAGGCAAAGTTCTTCCACTTGCCTTGGCGGTAAGCGAATATCCCCAGCAGCACGGTGGTCAGCCAGCCCACCGGTAAACCCCACCAAATGGCGCTGGCCTCGATGGTAGGCGCCAAGGCGTAGGAGGTGACAATCCGCACCCCCAGGGAGGTAATGCTCATATAGAGCGCCATCCGGGTGTAGCCGGATCCCCGGAAAAAGCCGGAAAATGCATACATAGTGGCCATCAAGAAATAACAGGAGGCCATCACAGTCGGGTATTCTGCGCCCACAGCGATCACCACCTCATTTCCCTCGCCCATAAAGATGCTCAGCAGCTGGTGGGAAAATGCCACCATGATCACTGAAGCCATTACGCAGAAGGCGACGGACATCTTCAAGGTTCCCCGCAGGCCCTTTTGGGACCGTTCAAAGTCCCCTGCACCGACATCATTCCCAAGGATACTATGCTCTGCTGGATGGCGGTGGGGACACTGAAACTGACAATATGGCGGAACATTTCCTTATCAAAGGTGAGCTCCTTGATGATGATCACAAGCCCCACGGCGGTTATGACCGCCGACATCCCCACCAGGAAGATCATCGAGGTGGATACGGCCTTTTTCAATTGCTCCTGATCCCCCGCGCCGTACAGCTGCGAGATAATCACCGAGACGCCCATGGTCATGCCGGTGATCGCCGACATCATAAAGAACATCAGTGGGAAGGCCGCCGCGATGGAGGCAAGTGCATCCGGCCCCTCATACTTCCCCATAATCACCGCGTCCACCGTGTTGTAAAGCTGCTGGAACAAACTGCCGATCATCATCGGCATGGCAAAGTCGAAGATCAGCTTCATCGGCTTGCCTTGTGTCATGTCCCAAACCACTCACTCCTTTGCTGAAAAACGACAATCCCACTGGGGGATTGTCTCCCATTTACGCCTCATTCCCCAAGGGCGCACGGCGACCCGCAGACAAAAAAAGACAGGCAGCCTTATAACGGGCCGCCTGTCTGTCATAGCATAGATTTAATTAGTTCACGATAGAAACTAATTTATTTTAATTCCGCGATAGTGACGCCGGATTCCCCTTCCCCATACACCCCCAGGCGGAAGGTGCGAACCGCCTTGTGCTTGCGCAAGTGCTGGTGCACCGCAGCCCGCAGGGCGCCGGTCCCCTTGCCGTGGATGATGGTCACAGTGTTCAGCCCGGCGAGGACGGCGCCGTCCAAATACTGGTCCAACTCCAAAAGGGCTTCGTCGGTGGTCATACCCCGCAGATCCACCTCCGTTTTGGCGTCCCGGCCGGCGCTGGCTTTGACGTCCCGGTAGGAGACGCCACTTTTCCCGCCGCCGTTGTAGGTGATCTTCTTCTTCTCCTGATCCTCAATGAGCCGCAGGCCGCCCACTGGAACCCGGGTTTTTAGAATTCCGGCCTGGACCATGACGTTGCCGCTGGAATCCGGGTCGGAGAGGACCGTCCCCTCCTTGTTCAGCTCGTTGATGATCACCAGGTCGCCCCGTTTCAGCTGACGGGGCAGGCGGTAGCTGGACTCCCTTTTGCGCCCGGTGACCGGGTCGGCCATATCCTGCAATTTCTTCATCTGGCTGCGGTACTGGGCCTTGGCCTTGCTGGCCAGCTGGGCGATATCGGCGCTGTTTTTCTGCTTTTTCAGCTCCTCGATTTCCTCCATCACCAGCTCCGCCTGGAACTTGACCTGCTCCACAATAGAACGGGCCTGGGCACGTGCCTTTTCAATCTCCCGCTCCGCGTCCTTTTCCAGCTTCTGCCGGTACTCCTCCATCTCTTTGTGGGTGCGCTCGGCCTGGGCCCGCAGAATACTAGCCTGGCTGCGCTCCTTCTCCAGGCCCTGCCGGGCGGCCTCCAGCTCGGAGACTACATCCTCAAACCGGGTGTTGTCACTGGAGATCAGCTCCTTGGCCCTATCGATGACATCCCCGGTCAGGCCCAAGCGTTCACTGATGGCAAAGGCGTTGGAGCGGCCCGGCACCCCGATGAGCAGCCGGTAGGTGGGCCGCAGGGTTGCTACGTCAAACTCGCAGCTGGCGTTCTCCACTCCCTCAGTTTGGAGGGCGTACATCTTGATCTCCGCATAGTGGGTGGTAGAGACCACCTTGGCCCCCAGGGAGCGCAGCTTCTCGATGATGGAAACCGCCAGGGCGGCGCCTTCCACCGGGTCGGTGCCCGCCCCCAGCTCATCGATGAGGACCAGAGTGGAGGAATCCGCCTTGTCCAGGATGTCGATGATGTTGGTCATGTGGGCGGAGAAGGTGGAGAGGCTCTGCTCGATGCTCTGCTCGTCGCCGATGTCGGCCAGGACTTTGTCAAACACCGAAAGGGCGCTGCCCTCCGCCGCCGGAATCATCAGGCCGCACATGGCCATCAGGGTGAGGAGGCCCAGGGTTTTGAGGGCCACCGTCTTACCGCCGGTGTTGGGGCCGGTGACCACCAAGGTATCAAATTCCAGCCCCAAGTTCAGGTCGATGGGGACAATCTTATCCGGGTCGATGAGGGGATGGCGGGCCTTGATCAGGTTGACCCTTCCCTCCTGGTTGAGGGCGGGGACCGATGCTTTCATCCGGTCGGCCAGCCGGGATTTTGCAAAGAGGAGATCCAGCTCCACCGCCACATCGTAGCTGTGTTTGATGGCGGAAGCCGCCTGGCCCACCTCGGCGGAGAGCTTGGCGATCACCCGGTCGATCTCCTGCTTTTCCTTGCTTTGCAGCACCCGGATCTCGTTGTTGGCTTCCACCACCGCCATAGGCTCCACAAACACGGTGGCTCCGCTGGAGGAGGTGTCGTGGACCAAGCCCCGGATCTCCCCCCGGTGCTCCGATTTGACCGGCACCACAAACCGGCCGTCCCGCATGGTGACGATCTGCTCCTGCAAAAATTTGGCGTAGGTGGGGGATTTGATCATCTTGTCCAGCTGGGTGCGGACCCCCGTCTGGGTGCTGCGGATCTTCCGCCGGATCTGGGCCAGTTCCGGACTGGCGTTGTCGGCGATCTCCTCCTCCGAGAGGATGGCGCTTTCCAGCCGGTCCTCCAGCGGACGGTTGGGGAACAGGTTGGAAAAGAGGTAATCCAGGCTGGTCTCGCTCTCCTGAGACTGGCGTTTCCAGCTGGCCAGGTTGCGGATGGCTTTGAGCACATGGCAGACGTCCAGCAGCTCCCGCAGGGAGAGGGAGGAACCCATCTCCGCCCGGCGCAGGGGGCCGTCGCAGTTTTTCATATCCAGCACCGTAGGGGTGCCGTAGCGGTTGGTCAGGCTGTTGGCGTCGCCGACCATAGCCATCTCCCGCCGGACCTCCTCAAAATCGGTCATCGGCCGCAGGGCCAGGGCCTGTTTGCGGCTGTCCTCGCAGGTGGCGTGGCTGGCCAGCATAGCAAGCACCTTATCCAGTTCCAGTGCTCGGTAGTGTCGTTCCATTGTTTCCATGATTGTTGGTACCCCCTTTGGGTAAATCTGTCTTTAGCGGCCGCGGAACAGAGAGTTGTAAAAATCCAGCGTGGGCAGTCGAAGGTCCAGCTGGGCGATCAGATAACTCTCGCTGACGGCGGCCAGCTGCCGCAGCCCCCCTTCATCCAGGGAGAAGCGGAACAGCTTGTCAAATTCCGAATAAATGATGTGGCGCATGGCGGTCAGCACCCCTGGAGGCACCGGGATGGGAACCCCCTCCCCCGGCTCTGGGGCACACGCCCCACAGAGGAGCTCCCCGGTGCGGGGCAGGAACTTCATCTGGGGGTCCTCAAAGGTGCCGCACTCCCGACAGCCCAGCAGGTCAGGCATAAACCCAGCCAAGGTCAACAGTCGCAGCTCAAAAACCGGCTTTAAAAAAAGGGGGCTCCGCTTCCCGTTTTCCAGGAAGTGGAGGCTGTTAAGGAGGAGGCGCAGGTACTCTTCCGCCGGTTCCTCCCGTGGGATGGCCTGGATGCACAGCTCACAGAAATAGGAGGCCAGGGCCAGCTTTTCAATGTCCTGCCGCACCCCAAAAAAGATGGTGTCCGCCTCGGCGCTGTCCACTGAGTAACGGTCCTTGTTTTTGAACAGCACAAAGCGAGAGTAGCAAAGCTGCTCGGTGCTGGAAACCAATTTCCCCCGCAGCCGCTTGGCCCCTCTCGCATAGGCGAAGATCACGCCGTATTCCTTTGTCAGAATGGTCAGCAGGCGGTCATCCTCAATGGTTTTCTCCCGCAGGACCATTCCATAGGTTGTGATCTGCATTGCCGTCCCCTCCGGCCGGCTGGGCGGACTGCCATCCCCCCTGCTCGGTCTGCTTGTACTGCAGATAGTCCTCTATTTTTCCGGTGGCTTCAAAACGCCGCCATGCGGTATCCGGATTCATCCCTCTCACCTCGCACATTCCTCTTTAATAAGATTGTTTGCCTTTGGTGATAGAATATTACCGGTAGTTCTTGTCGGTTCCCCTGCCAAGGCTTGGCGCGGGGAATTGTAAATATTTGTAACTTTTTTGGGACGTTATTCTTCGGTGAAGCCGAACTGTTTGATCAGCCCCTCTTTGTTGCGCCAATCCTCTTTCACCTTGACCCAAAGCTTCAGGTTGACTTTGGCATCCAAAAACGCCTCGATTTCCTCCCGGGCTTGGGAGCCGATGGTTTTGAGCATCGAACCCTGTTTGCCGATGAGCATTCCCTTGTGGCTGTCCCGTTCGCAGTAGATAACGGCGTCGATGTCGATGATGTCCTTATCCTCCCGTTCCTTCATGGACTCCACCGAAACGGCGGTGCCATGGGGAATCTCCTCCCGCATGTTGTTGAGGATCTTTTCCCGGATGATCTCCCCGGCGATGACCCGCTCGGGCTGGTCGGTGAAATCGTCGTCGTCAAAGAAGTGGGGGCCTTCCTCCGCCAGCTGGGAGAGCTCGGCGAGGAGGATGTCCACCCCATCCCCTGTGAGGGCTGAGAGGGGCACCACCGCTTCAAACTCATATTCCGCAGAGAGGGCCTGCATCTTTTCCAGCATGTCCTCCCGCCGCTTCAAGGTGTCAATTTTGTTGATGACCAAAACAGCTGGAATTCCCATGGCCTTGATGTTGTCCAGCAGTTCCCGCTCGGCTTTGGTGACCTCCTTTTCCGGCTCGGTGACCAGAACCGCGGCGTCCACGTCGGCCACCGAACGGCGCACCTGGCGCACCATAAACTCGCTGAGCTTGGTACGTGGCTTGTGCATGCCGGGGGTGTCGATGAATACCAGCTGGGTCTCCCCTCTGGTCAGGATGCCCACAATCCGGTTGCGGGTGGTCTGGGGCTTGTCCGAGACAATGGCCACCTTCTCCCCCACCATGGCGTTGAGGAGGGAGGATTTGCCCACGTTGGGGCGGCCGACAATGGCAATAAAAGCAGAACGTGTTTCCACAGTTCAGCCTCCTTTCTCCGCGTGAAGCGGTCCGGCCTTAGGCCGGAGTTGATCATAATGTAGAAAGCCAAAACGCAGGGATGCTTCCCTGCGGGGCAAACAGCTTGGAAAACAAGGGACGTCCTTCCCCTTACGGGGACCTACCTCTTCTTCGCCCACCAGGGCGGGCAGAACACATAGAGGAGGCAGAGGGACAACAAAAGGGCGCTTCCCACTGCTCTTGCAGGGGAAGCCACCCACAAAGAGAAAAAGCCGAATAAAGACCCCAGGTCCCCGAAAAGGCAGAACCCCACCCCAACGGAACCCGCCGCCGCCAGAAGCACCGCCCCAGCGGCACAGTCTTTGGCCAGTTTGGCAAGGGGGTGCTCCCCAGGGGAGACAAGGTCCACAGCAGCTTCCACCGCGGTGTTGACCGCCTCACAGCAAAGCACCAAGGCGATGGCCAAAAGGAGCACCGCCCACTGGGTGCCGGAGAGCCGGTAGTAGGCCCCCATGGCAATTGCCATGGCGCCTGCCAGGGTGTGGATGCGGAAGTTCCGTTCCCCCAAGAGACAGGCTACCACCCCTTGGAAAGCGTACCCGAAGCTTCTCAGGAGCCCGATCATTGCATGGTATAGCTCTGGTCTCTGGCCAGGCCCAGCTTACTCATCACTGTCTCCTCTTTTTCCCGCATCCGCAGGGCTTCCAGGCCTCCGGCCTCATGGTCATACCCCAACAGGTGCAGCATGGAGTGGACGGTCAAAAAGCCCATCTCCCGCTGGAGGGAGTGGCCATATTGCTCCGCCTGCTCCATGGCTTTGGGCACCGAGATCACCACATCGCCCAACTGGTAGGCGCCGGTCTCCTCATTGATGTCATACACCCCGTTCTCCCCCAAGGGGAAGGAGAGGACATCGGTGGCGGCGTCCTTGTGGCGAAACTCGTTGTTCAGCTCTCGGATCTGCTCGTTGTTGACAAAGCTGACGCTGACTTCAGCGGGGCCTTCAAACCCTTCGGTCGCCAAAACCGCGTGGCAGCAGCGGCGGATCAGCAGCCGGATACCCGATGGGATTTTTACGTCTTTCTGCCGATTGGTGATTACCACTTTCACACTCTGGGCCATGTTACATCCTCCATTTATCCTAAGCCGGTGCTAATCCCGGCGGCGTCTTTCATCGTAGTATTTCTCATAAGCCTTAATAATGGCCTGTACCAAGCGGTGGCGCACCACGTCCTTCTCGGTGAAGTAGACGATGGAAATATCGTCTACATGTTTGAGCACCTTGGATGCCTCCACTAGGCCGGACCGCTTGGTGTCCGGCAGGTCGATCTGGGTGATGTCCCCGGTGATCACCGCCTTGGAGTTGAACCCCAGCCGGGTCAGGAACATCTTCATCTGTTCAGGGGTGGTGTTCTGGGCCTCATCCAGGATGATAAACGAATCGTCCAGGGTGCGGCCGCGCATATAGGCCAGGGGCGCGACTTCGATGTTCCCCTTCTCTTGGTAGCGCTGGAAATTCTCCGGCCCCAGCATGTCAAAGAGGGCATCGTACAAGGGGCGAAGATAGGGGTCCACCTTATTTTGCAGGTCTCCGGGCAGGAAGCCCAGCTTCTCCCCAGCCTCCACCGCCGGCCGGGTCAGGATGATCCGGTTGACCTCTTTCGCCCGGAAAGCGCGAACCGCCATGGCCACCGCCAAATAGGTCTTGCCGGTGCCAGCGGGTCCGATGCCGAAGGTGATGGTGTTGTTCTTCATAGCGTCCACATATTTTTTCTGGCCCAAGGTCTTAGCCTTCAGGGGCTTTCCCTTGGCGGTGATGCAGACCACGTCGCTGGCTAGGGATGAGAGCTGGTCGGAAGTCCCTTCCCGCACCAGGCCGATGACATAGTGGACCCGCTGGTCGGTGATGGCCTCCCCCTTGTCAATAAGGGTCAAAAGCCCCTCCACCGTTTTGGAGGCGAGGTAGACGTTCTCCGGATCGCCGGAGATCTTTACTTCGGTACCCCGGGCGACGATGGTCACTGAGAACGCATCTTCCACAATTTTTATATTCCCATCAAAGCTGCCGAACAGCGCGAGGGCATGTTCCATCCGTTCGATGTTTACGACCTGTTCGATGCTGGATTCCTCCTTCTAGCCAGCCCCAGGCTGGCTTTGGTTTTGGGGTGTATCGTCGAGCGTCCACCGGGAAAAACCCAGCAGATGGTAAAATGTAGTGTTCCATGGGGCAAATTTTGTAGAAAAGCAGACAAAATCCATGCTTTTATCGTTATTATAACACAGAGGTGTGACAAATTGCTATTCCTTTATCAAAATTTCCTGTAGTTTTTCGATATTTTTTTCGGCTATGTATTGTGCATTTAATACAAAATGTTTTCCCTCCACCTGGCCACTCAAGGTGCGGTCAATGATTTTTCCCCTTTCGTATTCCTCCTTCTCCCATTCTTCCAACTGCGACAGGGCTTTTGCCTTGGCCTGCTCGGCGGTGAGGTGGACGTTTTCCTCGTAATAGGGGAAGTGCCGCCGGGTCTCGATGACGAGAGGAAGCTCTCTGCCCAACACAGTGAGCCGGCTGGACTCCACTTTGGTCTCATAGCCGGTTTTCGGCGGCCCGCCAAAGGAGATAGGCAGCTGAAAGGAGCCAAGAGACAAGAATTTCTGCTGTTTCTCCTCCCCGGTGGGCACCCGCAGGGTCTCCTCCAAGGGGATGCGGATCTCCTTCTCCCCCACCACCTGGGCCACCACCTTTGCCCTGGCGTGTTTCAGGGCAGAATTCCCATGTTTATCCTCGGTGATGCCGCTGACAATCAGATCTCCCTGCATCACCGTATCCCCCAAGGCCACCACTGCCTGGCCGTCGTAAACCTCCAGGTAGATGATCTGCCCATCCTCGGCGGCCACCACGTTGGTGGGCACATCGTCCTGGTCGATCAAATCCGGTGGCAAGGTCCGTTCCCTCACCTCCACCCGGGCAGTGGAGCCTTGGATATTGACCCCGATCCAGGAGAGGCCGCCCAGCTTGAGGATCATCCGCTGTTCCAGTTCCCGGGCGTCCACCCCATGTTTGCGGGTGCCCTCCCGGAAGCCCAGCTCGTCAAGGGCAGCTAGGATCTCCTGGGTGGAAATGGCCTCGTTGCCAGTGACTTCAATCTTCCAGACAAACCCGCTCATATAGCCAAGAAGCACCACTGCGGCCAGAAGGCCCGCCAGAAGGCCGGTGCGTTTGCGGTACCGGTGTAGGAGGAAGGGCACCCCCTCCTTTCTTTGGATGCGGATTTTCACCCCGGTCTTTTTGGCGTAAGGACGCATCCTTTTGTAGCCCTTGGCGGTGGTGTGTGCGGAAAAGCCCAGCGGATGGGCAGTAAAATCCCACAGGGGGATTCCCCCGCGGCCGCACAAGTTAATGAACCGCTCAGAAAATCCCCCGGTCAATTTAAATAAAACGGTGCCCCGCAAAAAGCGGAGCAGCTTAACAAAAAACATAGCCCCTCCCCCTTAGGTGAGAAATTCAATGGAGGTGATAAAGCCGGTAACCACTGCACTCTCCTGGGTCATGCAGCGGATTTGCAGGTCCCGGCCGGTGAAGCGGACCACCATCCCCTCGGTGCTGAGCCGAACGGTATCCTCCCCGTATTCCAAGATGCCCTGGCACCCCTCCACCACTGCCTCCCGATTGCCGGAGAGCTGGAGCGACGCCATCCCCGAAAGGGAGGTCGCCGGCATTTCCAGCATGCCGGCCAACCGGAGTTTGCCCGATTCCTTGGGGGACTCCTTGCGGGGGCGCTTGTTCTGCCGTTTCATGTCCATCCCTCCTTTCTAAGTCACTATATGCGGCAAAGCCCGTTTTTATGGCTGAGGGAGCAAACCGGCATTTTCCACAGCCTGGCCGCATACAAACAAGTACGAGGTGATTGTTGATGCAAGCCATGCCGAAGAAAAAACACCGTTTTCTCCTCCGCCGGGCCCCTTCCCTGCTGGGGGCGGGGATTCTCCTATTGCTGGCCGCAGCCCTCCTGGTCCTCTCCAAAGAAGTAGGGGATGGGGTGCGGGAAGGGCTTTCCATCTGCACCAATGTGGTGATTCCATCCCTGTTCCCCTTTATGATCCTCTCCAGCTTTTTGGCCCTCTCTCCCCTGTCGGAGCTGATCTCCCGGCCTCTTTCCCCCATCACCCGCCGCCTGTTCCACCTGCCGCCGGAGCTGGGGGCCACTGTACTGATGAGCTTTGTAGGCGGCTACCCGGTGGGGGCCAAGACCATCGCCTCCCTGGTGAGGGAAAAAAAGCTTTCCCAGGAGACCGCTGCCCGGATGCTCTGCTTCTCGGTCAACGCCGGTCCCTCCTTTTTGATCGGCACCGTGGGGGTGGCGCTGCTGGGCAGCCCCCGGCTGGGGTGGATTCTCCTTTTTGCCCAGATTGTGTCCGCCTTCCTCATTGGGGGGATCGTCTCCCGCCGGGCAAAAATCTCCCGGGGCGAGACCGGTGGGGTGGGTCTTCCCTTCTCCGCCGCCTTTGTGGAGGCGGTCAGCGGGGCCGCTTCCGGGATGTTCGGCCTGTGCGCCTTCATCACCGCCTTTTCTGGGATATTGGCCCTTTTGCGCTCCAGCGGGGTCTTGAGCGGAATCGCCTGCCTGCTGGCCAAAATCGCCCCCTCCTCCCTTGCGGACCCCAACCTTTTTGAAGCCCTGCTGGGCGGCCTGCTGGAAGTGACCAGCGGCTGTGTGGCCGCCGCCGGACTCAAGGGGGATCTCCCCTTTGTGGTGATCAGCCTGCTCATCTCCTTCTCCGGCGTGTCGGTCATCTTCCAGGTGGCCTCCTGCCTGCGGGGCAGCGGGGTTCGCCTTTCCCCCTTTGTCCTCTCCCGGTTTGCCCACGCCTTTTTGACTTCGGCCATCGCCTACCCCCTGTATCTGAAGTGGGGCCGGGAAGTGATGACCGCCTTGGGCACCGCGGCCCGTCTGTCGCTGGAAGTCTCCCCCACGTCAGTGCTGCGGGCGCTGTGTATTTTGGCCATGTGCGCCATTTTGTTGCTCACCGCTTCCACCGCCCCGTTGCAGGCCAAGAAGTGACCCTGTTTTTTAAAAGAGAGACCGCTGGGGCAGATCGCCTAAGCGGTCCTTCTTCTTTTGCGCCATTCAAAAGCCCTGTGGAATTTCCAAGGGGGACCATAGTAATTTCCGGGGCAATCTGGTACAATAAAAAAGTAATTTCTCTTCGATTTTCGCCGCCCCTTGGGGCTGAATGGAGGATTAGCAATGTTTCGCACCAAACTGTTTGGCAACCACATCGAACCCGCCTGCGGGTACTGCGAGCGGGGGACCGCCTCCAAAGACGGGAACATGGTGCTATGTGAATCCAAAGGGGTAGTGGCCCCATTTTACAGCTGCCGTAAATTTGTGTATGCGCCGCTGAAACGGGTGCCCAAACGGGCCAGGCCCCTCCCCAAATACGATCCATCGGAGTTTGAATTGTAAATCTTGGCCTGGGAGGTGTCCCCCTTGAAGCGATTCCTGACCGCGCTCACCCTGCTTCTTGTGCTGTTTTCTTCCCTGCTCCCCAGCCCGGTGGCCTTTGCCGCACCGGAGGAACCGGCGGATTCCATGCGCGGCATGCTGATCCGCACCCGCAACAACCGGGATTTCCCCACGGCGCCGGGCCAATCGCCCCGGGAATTGAAGCGGCAGCTCCAAACCATGGTGGAGTTTTCCGCTCAAAACCGGATCAACACCATCTTTTTTGAAGTGGTGCCCTCGGCGGATGGGCTGTTCCTCTCCAAAAGCTATCCCGCCAGCCGGAGTTGGGTCAAAGCCGGAGGCTCCACCCCCCGCTTCGATCCGTTGCAAACCCTGATCCGCCTCGCGGACAAGCGCTCCATCCGGGTGGTTGCGGTGATCAATCCCTACCTGGTGGGGGATGTGGCGGAACCTCTCCCCACATCGGGGCCCGCCGCCGACCCACAAAACCGGATTACCCTTGGCCGTACCGTCTATCTGGACCCCAACCGGGCAGAGGTGGAAAACGCCGTCTCCGACCTGGCGGCAGAGTTAGCTGCCCGCTACCCACTGGCGGGGATCGCCTACCACCAGGCCGATCACCAACCCCTCCTTTCCCTGACGGGATATGAGGGCCGGTTCACCGCCTTGCTCCAGTCCACCAAAGCCAAACTGCCGTCCACTCCTCTGGGGGTACTGGTAGCGGATGATTCCCCCCTCGCCCCTGCTCTTTTTCAACTGGCCCAGGAGGGGACGGTGGATTTTCTCCTTCCCCAGGTGACCCATGCCACCGGGGCAGACGGCCGGGCTGTGCGGGAATCCCTTCGCCCTTGGGCAGAAGCCGCCCAGGAGGGGGGAATTCCCTTTTACACCCAGACCGATGCGGTGCGCCTTTTCATCCCCTCGGATTCCAGCGGGGAATTCTCCTCCCCTGGGGAATTGGCCGCCCAGTGGGAGATCGGCTGGGAGCTGGGCAGCAGCGGCTTTCTGCTGGACAGTTACACCGCCCTTCGGGAACCCTACCAAAGCACAGCGGAGCTGCTTCTCGCCTACCAAGTAAAAATCCCTGACCTGAATCTCACCCCCATTTCCCAGGAGTTCCAGATCACCCGCCCTCAAGCCCCGCTGCGGACTTCCCTCTCCAACTATTACCTGATGGGGACATCCCGGCCCGGTGAGCCGGTTCTCCTGGATGGGGAAGAAATCCCATCCGACCCCCGCACCGGCCTGTTCGGGATCCTTCTCCCCCTCTCCCCAGGGGAAAACCGGTTCGCCCTGCGCCAAGGGGATGAAACCTGCACTGCGGTTATCACCCAGGCCGAGCCCGCTGCCACCATCGGGGGAATCCTCTCCCCTTACCCCCAGGATTCTGCTCTGGCCTGGTCTGGGGAGCGGCTTACCCTCTTCTGCACCGCCCCGTCCGGCGGTTCGGTCACTGCCTCTGTGGGCGGGACGGCGATCCCCCTTTCCCAGGTGGAACCCAAAGCCGATGGCCTGCCTGCTAGGTTTGAGGGGAGTTTCCTCGCCCCAGCGGGTTTCCCCGGGGAAACCCAATCCATCGGGCCGGTGACCTACCAGCTCACCTACCAGGGGAAATCCTCCCGGGTGGACTCCTCCGGGGAGGTGTTCTTGGCCGGAGAGGGCGCCAAACCTTCCCTTCGTCTAACCGACTACCTCACCGCTGTCTACGGCGATCCTCCGGTGGAGGGGGACTTCCGCTTCACCGTCAAGGAAGGGATGACCGCCGAAATCTTGGACGAGACGGAATCCCACTATCAGATCGCCGGCGGAATGGTCAAAAAATCCGCCTGCCAGGTGCTGACCGGCCCGCCTCCCCAAACCCATGGGCGCTTGGGGGGCTACACCCACTATAAGGAGGGGCGCCGGGAGGAAATCTTGCTCTTCTCCACTGTTCCGGTGCCGGTGGAGACCCAGTTTGACGGGACATCCCTCACCCTGACTCTGTATGAGACCGAAGGCCTCCCCGACCCCACTTTGCCGGAGGATTCCCTCTTTGCCACCGCCAAAGCGGAGCGGGAGGGAAGCGTTTGCCGCCTCATCTTCACCTTACAAGAGGGGCAGCAGCTGTGGGGATACCAGTTCTCTTACCAGGGGAATGACCTCCTTCTCACCTGCCGTAGCCGACCGGAGCCTTCCAGCATCTACGGCAAGCCCTTAACGGGGGTCAAGGTGGTTCTGGACCCAGGCCATGGCGGCCAAGACCCTGGCGCACTGGGTGTCCCAGGGGAAAACGGCCCCATGGAGGCGGAGCTCAATCTGGCGGTGGCCAAGGCCCTCTCCTTCCGGTTGGAACAGCTGGGGGCTTCGGTGATCCTCACCCGGCAAGAGGACGGCCATATCTCCCTAAACGACCGGATGCGTTTGGCGGAAAAGGCGGAGGCGGACTTCTTCCTCTCCCTGCACCACAACAGCACCGCTGAACAGGTGGATTCCGGCAAAGCGTCCGGCGTGGAGGTGTATTACCATGAGCCCCACCCCTCCCAAAAGTTAGCCGAAGAGATCGCACAGCGCCTCTCCGCCGCGGCAGGCCGGCCCATGGGCGGGGCCATGGAGAGCTATTACCGGGTCACCCGGATGACCTATGCCCCCTCGGTGCTGGTGGAATTGGGGTACCTGCCCAACCCGGGGGAATACTCCGATCTTGCCACTGCCTTTTCCATCGGCAAAGAGGCATCTGCCATCGCGGAAGCTCTGGTGGCATGCTTATAGCTATGTTTTAAAAAAGGAGATTTTTTGTATGCATTTTCCCAGCAAAATCGACCCGTCCAGCAACTTTTTTGCCATCCTGTTTTCCGCCTTTACCGCGGTGGTGATTGTGGTTGCGGTTGCCAAGCGCAGCCTGCCCCTCTATCTGCTCAGCGCAGTCATCGCCTTTGTCTGCATCTATTACTTCATCGGGCCCATCTTCGACACCTGTTACCGGCTGGAAAAAGAGGGGTTGCGGGTCAAGAGCGGCTTCTTCTTCAATAAGCTGTTTGACTACGGGGAAATTGTGGCGGTGGATGCCATCCAGAGCCGCAAGTTTGCCCCCGCCCTCTCCAAAGAGCGGCTGCGCATTGAGTTCCTCCGCCCTGACGGCCCCCAGATCCTCCAGATTTCCCCCATGCGGGAGGAGGAGTTTTTGAAGGAGCTGAACCTGCACATCCAGTTTGCCAAAGACCACCCAGAGCTCTCCACCGCCAAACGCTAACCCACCTTTCCTTGATGCCGGGAGGCGATTTGATGAAAACCTGGAAGCGTGTTCTTCTGATGGCATTTGCCCTGCTCTGCTGTTCCGCAGTGGCCTTTGGGGACATGGGCCCCAAGGACCGCCTGACCATCCGCCTTACCAACCCGCCGGACGAGCCCTATTATCTAGACCTGCTCACCCAATCCCCAGGGGATTATGACAATCTGGGGGAAAAGAGGTACACCCTGGATCCGGACATCCTCTCCTGCCTCTTCCAGTATGAGGGGGAAGACTGGTTCCCGGCTTTGGCCGGCGGCACCCGCATCCCTCTGTTCGGGAAATTGACCGGGGAGCCCAATGGGGACGCCATGATTCACACCTTTTCCTACTTTGGGCTGCCCAGTACCTACCGGATCATTGTAGCTGCCCAAAACGGCCAAGTCATTGTTTCAGAGCCGCGCACACGTCAGGTCCTTCAGGGGACGGTGACCTTTGACTACGCCACTGGGGAACTGACCAGCCCACCCCTGTGGATCGCTTATCTTGTCCAATTCCTTTCCACCTATATCCCCACGCTGGCTGTTGAGGGGGTGATTCTCCTTCTGTTCGGTTTCTCCCTGAAGGAGAACGGGAAGGTCTTTTTCCTGGTCAACCTGGCAACCCAGCTGCTCCTCACCGCCACGTTGGGGGCGACCCTTCTAAAACAAGGTCCGTTGGCCGCCTACTTCACCCAATTCCCGGTGGAGATCGCCATTTTAGCAGCGGAGGCCCTTCTTTACCGCCGGTTCCTAAAAGGCCGCTCACCCGCCAGGCGCACCGCCTATGGGGCAGCGGCAAATCTGGCCAGCTGGGGGTTGGGATTCTTCCTTTTATCCCAGCAATACGGCTTTCTTCTGCACTTTTTATAATCGCAAGAAAAGCCTTTGACATTTTTCGGTTCCCATTGTACAATGGGAACCGATTTCTTTTGATGAAACGAGGCGAAAAACCCATGCGCATGCGCAAAAAGAAAAACCGGGACGCCCGGATGGAGCGGTGCCAGGCCGTTTGGGTGCGGGAGCCTGCCCTACTTCGGGGCCATTGGCGGGAGCGGTTCCGCCCCGGCTGTGAACTGCGGCTGGAAATCGGCTGTGGAAAGGGCGCTTTCACCGTCAAAACTGCCCAAAATGAACCGGATGTGTTTTTGGTGGGGCTGGAGCGGTCCCCCGATGCCGCCCTCATTGCCATGGAGCGGGCGATAGAGGCCGGGCTGACCAACGTCGCCTTTGTCTGCGGGGATGCGGCTTATCTCTCCGACCTGTTTGCCCCCGGCGAAGTGGACCGCATCTACCTCAACTTCAGCGACCCCTGGCCCAGCAAACGCCACGCCAAACGGCGGCTGACCCATAAAAACTTCCTGATGGGTTATCGCAAGGTGCTCAAAGAGGGCGGGCAAATCCACTTTAAAACCGACAACCGCCCCCTGTTCGATTTCTCTCTGGAGGAGTTCCCTGCCGCTGGCTTCACCTTGTCTGAGGTCACCAACGACCTCCACGCCCAAGGGATCTGCGGCATTATGACCGATTATGAGGCCAAATTCCACAGCGAGGGAGTTCCTATCAACCGCTGCGTTGCCACCATGGGCCCGCTTCCAGAGGCTATGCCTTCTACAGAGAAAATACCGGAATAAACACAAAAATGGCTCCCCCAATTGGGGGAGCCATTTTCCAATTCTGTGTTAGATTCTGGGTTTGGCATCTTTGCCAACGGGGCAGATGTACTTGCCGCCGGTGACTTTGACATACTCTTCGTGAGCTTTCTTCAGCATCTCGGGATCTTCCAAGGAATTGATGGTGGCCAGAGCAATAACTTTGGCTACGCATAAAATCGCCTTGTGGGTGATGGAAGAAGCGCTCTGTGCAGTGATCTGCCAGCTGTGGCCGGGAGTGCCGTTGGCATAGCAAGCAGCGTTCAACTGAGCGGTGGGGCAGGCGTAGCTGGCATCGCCAACGTCGGTGGAGCCGAAGCCGTAGGAATCGCTCTTCACGTAAGGAGCAACATCCTCAATCAGGGCAACACCGCGGTATTTGTCAGGATCGGGGTAGTTGGGAGCCAAACGTTTCAGGGCAGCTTCCTTCTCATTGTCGTTCAGGTCTTTATAGAAGCTCTCAGCCAAAGCGCGGTCCGCATCGTCAAACTCGGGGCCGCCCACTGCCAGGAAAGCATCGGACAGAACGCCGGACAGAACGTCGTTGGGGACATAATCGCACATGCCGGCCGGGAAGTCCATCTCGACGGTGGTTCCGGTGATCAGGGCTGCGCCGCGGGCGATGTCTTTGATTCTCTCAGCAATCTCAAGGACTTGTTTAATCTTGGGGGCGCGGATGAAATATTTGGTCTGGGCATGATCCTGCACCACGTTGGGAGCGGGGCCGCCCACATCCTGGTATGCGTAGTGGATTCTAGCCTCAGCAATTACATGCTCACGCAGGTAGTTGACGCCGACGTTCATGATCTCGCAGGCATCCAGGGCGCTTCTGCCCAGGTGAGGAGCAGCAGCGGCATGGGCGGTCTTGCCTTTGAAGGTGAAGTAGGCGCACATATTCGCCAAGCTGCTGGCGGACTGAACGGTATTGCAGTTGCCGGGATGCCAGGTATAGCAGGCGTCCAGATCATCATAGTAACCGTCTCTCGCCAGGAACATTTTGCCCCAACCAGCTTCTTCAGCAGGGCAGCCGTAATATCTTACTGTACCTTTAATGCCATGAGCCTGCATATAGTCTTTTGCCGCAATAGCAGCACCCAGAGCAGCAGCACCCAGTGCGCAGTGGCCGCAGCCATGGCCAGGTCCGCCCGCTTCAATGGGGCTATGTACATTTTTGCATGCTTCCTGGCTCAGGGAAGGCAGGGCATCAAACTCGCCCAAGATACCGATGATGGGATGGCCACTGCCATAAGTGCCGATGAACGCAGTGGAGATGCCGTCAACGTTTTCCTCTACCTCAAAACCCTGCTCTTTCAGAACACGGATCAGCGCCGCAGCGGATTTTTCCTCACGGAAGTACAGTTCAGGGGTAGCCCAAATCTCGTCGTTCAGGTTAACCAGAACGTCCTTTTTGCCTTCGACTATTTTTTTAATTTCTTCAACTCTAGTCATTTGTGCAATTTCCTCCCTTTCATTTAATTCAGATTTGCTTGTATCTTTAGTGTACGGCCTTTTTGTTGAAATGTCAATACAAAATATTTATCGCGTTAATCATTTTTATTTATTCTGTGATAATAGACGAACTTTAGCACTGTTGATTGTATGTCTTACCCGTAGAAAAAATGCCCCCGCATTCCATGCGGAGGCACTTGTTTTTTACAAAATTACAGCAGGGGTACCACGTCATCCGGCACAGGGCAGATGTATTTCCCACCTGCCAGTTTATTGAATTCCGCCCGGGCTGCCTGGAGGGTCTCGGGGTCCTCCATTACGTTGACCGAGGCTAGGGCCATGGCCTTTGCCGCGGCCAAGAGGCCTTTGTGGGCGATAGAGGAGCCGCACTGGGCGGTTACCTGCCAAGAGTGGCCAGGGGTCCCATTGGCATAACAGGCCGCGTTGAGCTGGGCGGTAGGGCAGGCATAGCTGACATCTCCCACGTCGGTGGAACCGGGCTGCACATAGTCGGTTTTGACAAAGGGTGCTACCTCTTCCACGAGAGGTGCCGTGCGGTATGTGTCAATCTGCTCGGGGGTGTACTGGGGGCGAAGCCGCTTGAGGGAAGCTTCCACTTCGTCGTCGCTGTAGCCCTTGCGGAACTGGGCAGCCAAAGCCCTGTCGGCGTCGTCAAACTCCGGGGCCCCAGTGGCAAGAAAAGCGTCGGATAGGGCTTTGCTCAGCACCGTGTTGGGCTGGTAATCGCACAGGCCGTCCGAAATCTGGATCTCCAGCTCGGTGCCGGTGATGAGGGCTGCGCCGCGGGCGATGTCCTTCACCCGCTCACAGAGGGCCAGCACCTGGGAGACCCGGGGAGAGCGCATATAGTAGAACACACAGGCGTGGTCCTGCACCACATTGGGGGCGGGACCACCCACATCGGTGTAAGCATAGTGGACCCGCTCTTCGGGGAGCATATGCTCCCGCAGGTAGTTGGTACCCACGCTCATGATCTCGCAGGCATCCAGGGCGCTGCGGCCCAGGTGGGGAGCTGCTGCCGCGTGGGCGGTCTTCCCTTTGAATTTAAAGAAGATGCACACATTGGCAAGGCTGCTGATGCCCCAAACCGAGTTGGCGTTGCCGGGGTGCCAAGTAAAGGCGGCATCCAGATGGTCAAAGCAACCCTCCCGCGCCATAAACATCTTGCCACTGCCGGTCTCCTCGCCGGGGCAGCCATAGTATTCAATAGTGCCTTTAAGGCCGTTTTTCTCCATGTATTCCTTGACGGCGATGACAGCCCCCAGGGAGCCCGCCCCCAAGGCGTTGTGCCCACATCCGTGGCCATTGCCCCCGGCGACCAGCTCGTCGTGATGGGTGCATCCAGGCTTCTGGCTCAGGGAGGGCAGGGCGTCATATTCGCCCAGAATGCCCACCGCCGGGTGGCCGCTTCCAAATACCCCTTTAAAAGCAGTGGGGATACCGCCCAACCCGGTGGTCACCTCAAATCCCTCCGCCTTAAGAGCGGCGATGATGGCATCGGCGGATTTTGTCTCTTGGAAGCCCAGTTCCGCGGCCTCCCACACTTTCATGCTGGTGTCGATGATCAAGTCCTTTTTATCTTCGACAAATTGTTTGATCTGTGCGACTTTATCCAACTCTTGTTTCCTCCTATCCCAACCCTGGTTATTGTTGAATTACTATACATTTTAAACGCATAAACTTTCAAAGTCAATAGCTGAAACCCAGAAGTCCATAGGATTTTAGTTGCGGAATCTGTCAGAAACTGCTAGAATGGGAAACAGAAATGATAGCCTAGGCTCACATTTGGGAATATCTGGAGATTAGAAAGGGTGGTTCTGCGGCCTCCCCCTGCTCCTGCTAAGGTGGACACGCCCCCTTTTCTAGGGATTTTCCAGCCTTTTCCCAGGTGAGGCAACGGCGGATTCCATTGGCGGAGGAGATGTTATTCTGTGCTAGAGACCCTTTTGATATCCTGTGCGGCGGGGGTGATTGGAACCGGAACCGGCGGGGTGATCGGCCTCTTATTGGGGGAGAGCTCCAAGCGGTCGATGAGCTATCTGCTGTCCTTTGCTTCAGGTGTGATGGTCAGCATCGTGTGTTTTGACCTGATCCCCGAATCCCTGGAGCTGGCCAGCCTCTCTACTGTGGTGGTCAGCATCATCTTGGGCGCGGTGATCGTCCAGTTCCTCAACGCCCTCATCGACCGGCTCTCCCGCACCCCCGAAACTCATGTGGAATTGGAGGAGCTCCACCACCAGGAGGAGATCCTCAACCCCCAGCGGAAGCAGTCGATGCTGATGTCCGGCCTTGTGATGTTTGCCGCCATCTCGCTGCACAACCTGCCGGAGGGGATGGCCATTGGCTCTGGGGCCAGCCATGACGCCCAGATGGGGCTGACCCTGGCCGTGCTGATTGCGCTGCACAACATCCCTGAGGGGATGAGCATCGGCGTCCCGCTGATCGCCGGCGGTATGGCCAAGTGGAAGGCAGTGCTGCTCACCGCCCTCTCCGGCGCGCCGACATTGGTAGGCGGGGCCTTGGGTGCCTACCTGGGCAGCGGTGGAGATGCATTGGTAGCCATCTCCCTAGCCCTGGCCGCTGGGGCGATGCTGTATGTCACCTACTGTGAAATCCTGCCTCAGGTCATCCTGCTCAACCAGGAGCGGGGACCGGCGGTGTTCACCATCATGGGAATCATCCTAGGTCTTTTGATGGTCCACGCGTTGTAATTCTTTTTCCGTTGTACCAAAGGGCGGAGCCTTCGACTATCGAAGGCTCCGCCCTTTTTATAACTTTTCTACAATCGGAAACATTTCGTCTAGGCGATTTGACGCCAGTCCACCCAACTAGGCCCGCACCCACCCAAACAACCGAAAACAGAACTCCCTCCATATCGCTTGCCTGCCGGTTTTACACAGGGGGATTTTCCTGGGGAGGGGGGAGGATCACCTCTGCCCTGCCCGCCTGGGAGTTCTCTGGCGAGACATACAGGGAGGGAATGACAAACCCAGCCTGATCCAGTGCCCTTTTTATGGCGAGGCGCAGCCCTCGTTCCAGCGCCCAGAACTGCATGGGTTTTGCCCGGCACATCACCCCGATCTCCACTCCTAGGTTGGTAAATCCGGTGATTCCCCGAACCGCAGGGGGTTCCGCAACCAATTCTTCATGGTCGCTGGCAAATTGGGTGATGGCCTCCTGGATGCAGTCCATCGCCTGCTGGGCGTCGTCTTCATATCGGATGAGGACGGTCACCAAAGCTAGGCAATTCCCCCTGGAGTAGTTAATCACCCGGTTGATGGTTCCGTTGGGGATGATGATCTGCTCCCCGCGGAAGGTGCGCAGATAGGTCACCCGCATAGCAGTGGCCTCCACCGTCCCCTCCACCGTGTCCAGCTTGATGTAATCCCCAACGGAGAATTGGTTTTCAAACATCATAAAGAAGCCCGTTGCCACATCCTTCACCAGGCTTTGGGCGCCAATGCCGATGGCAAGGCTTCCGACGCCGGCGGTGACCAGCAGGTTTCCCATATAATCCCCTACGCCCAGCTGCCCCAACACCAGCAAGAACGCCACAAAATAAACGGTATACCGGGCCACGCTGCGCACCAAGGTCATCATGGTGTCCACCCGGCGGCCCTGCTGCTCGCTTCGGTGGTACCTCTTGCTGTCAATCACCCGCTTGGTCTGGCGGGAAATCAGGTTGAGAACCACCCGCGCCAAAAAGAGAATTAACAGAATGAGGAACGCCTTCCACAAAAGCGTCCCCAAATTGTCCCCCAAATACAGCAGAAGATCATCCAAATGGGCTTTAAACTGCTCGCCGACGTTTACAGCTGACAGCTGCATACCATACCCCTCCTTTCCCACACAGCTAGACTTAGATGAGTCCTAGCCAACGGTGTGTTCCAACCATATTTTAATCCCGGTCAGGATGAGGATCACCCCGCCGAAAATCTCTGCCCGCTCCTTGAGGAGCCCGCCGAACTGGCGGCCGATAAAAAAGCCCGCTAGGCAGCACCAAAAGGTAACCGCCCCAATGGCCAGCGCCGCCGGAAGGATTTCCACCTCCAGCATGGCAAACCCAATCCCCACTGCCAAAGCGTCAATGCTGGTGGCAACCGCCTGGAGAAGAAGTGTCCCCCAGCGGAACACCCGCGGATGGCTCACCTGGGGATTGCGCAGTTCCGCAATCCCCTCCTTCACCATTTTGCCGCCGATGCCTCCCAGCAACAGCAGCGCCATCCAGTGATCCAGCTGTTTGGCTGGCTGGGAAAACCCCTGCCCAAGCAAAAAGCCCAGAACTGGCATCATCCCTTGGAAGAGGCCGAAGGCCCCCGCGGTATACAGGCCATGGCGTCCCCTGCTCCCCTTGAGGCAGAGCCCATTAGTGACCGAAACGGCAAAGGCGTCCATGGAGAGGCCAAGCGCCGTCAAAAACAACAACAGCAATCCCAACGATTGTTCCACACCTTCCCGATGATATTCCCCGATGAAGATTCCTCCCTCGGCTTTTTTCATGTATATGTGGAACGGTTAAGATCTAGGTTTCCCCTTAGAGCCCCCCGGGGAAAAGATTTTCCCCATCCCGCACAGAGAGTTGCCTCTGCTATAGGGCCCTAAAGCCTTAAAACAAGTGGAATAGCCCTGTGAAAATCGGCCTATCCTCTTTTTAAACCTGGATGGGATCCATGGCTCGCCTCGGGTCACCTCCGCAGGGATGTCCCAAACCTGTGGCAGTAAACCAAGGATTTCTTCCCCAAGGATCGCCTTGCGGCAATAATGCCTCAAAGCCTGCACAGACCGGAAACATTCCGATGCCGCTTTGCGGCGGGAGGGCGGCCCCTCAAAATTGCGTGCCACTGTGTGGCAGGAAGCAATTTTGTGCATGTTACAAGCGGCGCTTGTAACAATGGAGAGAGAATTTCTTCCCCAATGATCGCTTTGCGATCATTGTACCACAAAACCGGAGTCGCTGTCGAATGATTTTCTCATAGATTGTTTTCTTTTCCCCGGTGGAAAGGATACGACTTGTTCATAGTTTCTTCATCAATTTTGGACCAATTTATTGTACAATAAATACATTCCTCACCTTGAAATTTTGGTATTCCTGGCCCTTTTGGGCCTGTTGGGAGTTTTCTATTTGTTTGGATACATCAAACCCTTTCAGCCCGAACTGAAGATTGCAGAGTTTGACACCTACAAAGCCGTTTACTGCGGTTTGTGCAAACAGCTGGGTCGTTCGTTTGGGCCTTTTTCCCGCTTGACCCTTAGTTACGACTTCACCTTTTTGGCCATGCTTGGCATGGGCCTTACAGAGGACGAGCCCTCTTGGTCCCGCCAGCGGTGTTTTGTGAACCCCCTGAAGAAAAAAGCCTGCTTCTTCCCCTGCGGCGGCCTTTCTTTTGCCGCCGACGCGGCGATGATTATGTTCTACCACAAGGTGCGGGACAATATGGCAGACGATGGCCTCAAAGGCCGCATCCTGGGCTATCTTGTCCTTCCGTTTGTGGGGCGCGCACGCAAAAAAGCGATGGTAAACCACCCGGAAGTGGACACAATACTGGGGGAAACCATGGCGCGGCAACAGGCTTTGGAAGCGGCAGGCTGTTCTTCGGTGGACGAGGCCAGTGAACCAACCGCCATTTTTTTAGCCCGCCTTTTTGAGATGCAGGGGCCAGATGAGCTTTCCCGCCGGGTGCTGTACCGGCTGGGGTACCTTATGGGCCGGTATGTCTATCTTTGCGACGCGTTGGACGACATCGAATCCGATTTAAAAAAGCATCGCTACAACCCCTTCATCCTGGCAGAGGGGCTGACTGCTGGGGATGAGGAAAAAACCGCTGCTGTCCGGCGCCAGGCGGTGGGTTCCTTATACCTCACCATCGCCGAGGCATGCAAAGCCATCGATCTATTGGAATTTACCCGGTTTGGTCCCATTTTATCCAATGTGGTCCACCTGGGGATGAAAAACAGCGTCAACCAAATTATTATGAAACGGAGGCAGAAGGATGAGTGATCCCTATAAGGTACTAGGGGTATCCCCCACCGCCAGCGACGCAGAGATTAAAGCCGCTTACCGGGACCTGGCCAAAAAATATCATCCCGACGCCTATGTCAACAACCCTCTGGCCGACCTGGCCGCAGAAAAAATGCAGGAGATCAACGCCGCCTACGATGAAATCCAGCGGCAGCGCAAATCCGGCGGAGGTTCCTACAGCGGTTCCTCCCAGTTCAGCGATGTGCGAAGCCTTCTCAACGCCGGCCGCATCACCGATGCGGAGGAGATCTTGGACGGTATCCCCGCTGCCAGCCGGGACGCCGAGTGGTATTATCTCAAGGGCCGTGCCTTTTACGCCAGGGGCTGGCTCAACGAGGCGATGAATTACTTCATGCGGGCCAACCAGCTGAACCCTTCCAACCAAGAGTATCGGGATGCCCTCAATCGGATGGCCTATCAGCGGCAAAGCGGCAACCCTTATTATGGGGGTGGGTACCACACCACTACCACCCATGTGGCGGGTTGTGATCTGTGTGACGTCTGCGCCTCTCTATACTGCGCTGACTGCTGCTGTGAATGTGCAGGCTGCGACTTATGCCGGTGTTTTTAACCCAATTTTTTGACGGCACGGGGGCCTAGCGGCCCCTGTCTTTTCGTTTTAGGAAGGAGGGATACTCGTGAAAAAAAGCACCCAAGTAGCAGTGGGGGGATTGGCATCCGCCCTCTGCCTCCTGTTGATGTTCCTCACCGGGATGATCCCCTTCACCACCTATGCCCTGCCCGCTATGGCCGGCATCGTGCTGATTGCCGTGGTCATTGAGAACGGTACCCAAACGGCGGCCTTGGTGTATGTCAGCGTTTCCCTCCTCTCCCTGTTCCTCTCCCCAGACAAGGAGGCCGCGCTGATGTTCCTGTGTTTTTTCGGCTACTACCCGGTGATTAAGGCCAAACTGGAGCAGATCCGCCCCAAATTGTTGGAACTCCTCGCCAAATACGGCATCTTCAACCTGGCCATAATCGCCACCTATTGGGTGATTATCTATGTTTTGGGCCTGCCGGACATCCTGGAGGAGCTGGGCGAACTTGGCAAGTACTCCATCGCCATCCTTTTGGGGATGGGCAACCTGGTCTTCTTCCTCTACGACCGGGCGCTGACCAATTTGGTCACCTTCTATGTCCGTTGGTTCCGGGTTAAGGTTCTGCGGAAGATTTGACCTTTCTCTCCCGCCCAAGCCTCCACTGCTGTGGAGGCTTTTTTGCTGTCACAGCAAAGGGGCATCACCTCAGCTGCCGCTATGGAGAACCGGACACTCCATTTCAGCGCAAAAAGAAGGCATCCACCACTGTGGATGCCTTCTTTCCTTAATAGCGCAGTTTGGGGATGTTTTGGTCGCTGGCAAAGTTCATGAAGCTGTACAGGAGAAGGATGTCGTCATAGTCATTCTCCGCCAACAGATCGCTCATCTTGCCGGCCATCGCCCGCAGGTCCACCACCTGCACCTCATCATAGTTGTACAGCAGGTAGGGCACAAAGCTGTTGCCATAGGAATCTTTAATGACCAGGATGCGGCTCCCATCCCCGGGGCCGGCGCTGCTCTTTATCACCGTCAAGCCGTTGTTTCCCCGGAGGAAGGCGCCATATTTATCCCGCTCCTCGAATTTTTGCAGGTCGTGGAGGCCGTCCACCTCTTCCCCATCAATAGTCACCTGCTCCACCGCCGGATCAAACCATTCAATCACGTCCGGGACAGTGTTAAATAGCTTGGCCTTGCTGTAGTAGGTTCCATAGAAATCAGCAACCTGATGCTTGGGAAGGCTCTCATACTCCACTGGGGTCTTTCCCTCGACGCTCTCCAAATAGGAGAGATAGCCCAGGTATGCCCCATAGCAGGTCCAGTGGTGGTCTGTTTTATAGTAGATGGAGTCCTCTTTGTGGGCGGTGAGCAGGGCTGTGGGATCTACAGCTGTCAGGTTGGGGGCAGCGGCCCCGGCAAACAGCTCCTCCATACGGGCGTACTGATCCAGGTTGCCAAGGCCGGTGGGGAGTTTCTCCGATAGCACCATGTAGGAACTGGGGACGATCATCAGAGAGATATGCCGGTCTGGGTATTTCTCGGCAAATTCCTTTACATAGCGGATGTTGTCGGAGAACCGCTTCTCATCCAAGGTGCGGTACTTCTCAAACATATAGTGGTCGGCGCCGTAGACAATGCCGTTGTTCTCAATTTTTCCGATGGCCGATTCCGCCATGGATTTTATGGTGATCCAGCTGTCCCGGTTGAAGAATTGGTCGTTGATATACTCCTCATATTTCTGGGTGTAGGTGTTGTTGAGGAGGGTCTTGACGGTGAACTTGGGCTTCTGTTGAAGGTACCGGTTCTCCATCTCAGAGAATTCCCGGTTGGTCTGGGTCAAGTCCATGGCGGTGCAGCCCAGGATGAACAGGGCAAACAGCAGCACCAGCGGATAGCGAAGTATCTCTTTCATCGGTTGTCACCCTCCTTAAAACCGGAAATAGAGGAACGGGTTGTAGGATGCATCCACCAGATAGGCAACCGACAGCACCAAAATCAGCCCGAAGAACGGGATGGAGAACCACAGGTTGTTCTCCCATTTTTGATACAGCGGTTTGAGGCACGGGGTGGCCAAAACCATGGCCACCAAGAAGGTGATCCCGTAGTTGCGCAGGTAGTAGATCCAGTCGGAGCCCCCCTGGAAGGCAAACATCTGGGAGAGGTACTGCCCCACCAAGGAAAGGTCGGTGATGGCAAACAGCACCCAGCTGATGGATAGTGCGATGGCCAGATACACATGGCACACCACTTTGCTGCTGTTGAGACGGGTGAGGAACCAGCGCTTCTCAATCACCAAGAGGACAAAGAAATACAGCCCCCAGAGGATGAAATTCCAGTTGGCCCCGTGCCAGAAGCCGGTGGCAGCCCACACGACAAACAAGTTGAAATAGGTGCGTGCCGGGCCCCTGCGGCTGCCGCCCAGAGGGAAGTAGAGGTATTCCCGGAACCAGGAACCCAACGTCATATGCCAGCGCCGCCAAAACTCGGTGATGCTTTTGGAGATATAGGGGAAATCAAAGTTTTTGGGGAAGTCAAACCCCAGCATCCGTCCCAGCCCAATGGCCATTAGGGAATACCCGGAAAAGTCAAAGTAAATTTGCAGGGCATAGGCGAGGATTCCAATCCACGCCAAGGGGGTGGAAATCCCGGAAAAGCCCATCCCCTCCAGTTCGGTCCAGAGCATGCCGATGCTGTTGGCGATGAGAACCTTGCTGCCAAGGCCCAGGATAAAATACTTGATGCCGTCCTCGATCTGGACCAGATCCATCCGCCGCTCCTTCAGCTCCCGGTTTATATCGGTGTATTTGACGATGGGGCCGGCGATCAGCTGTGGGAACAGCACTACAAAAGCGCCGAAGTCGATGATGTTGGTCTCCGCCTTCACCTTGCCCCGGTACACATCGATGGTGTAGCTCATGGTCTGGAAGGTGTAAAAGCTAATACCCAAAGGCAACCGCAGGGAAATCCCCCGCAGGGAGAGGCCAAACAGCGCGTTGAGATTCTCCACAAAGAAGTTGGTGTATTTGAAGAAACCAAGCATACCCAGATTGAACACCACCGAGAGGATGAGGAACACCCGGCAGAGCTTGGGATTGTCCCGGTGGGACTCAATCCCCCGGGAGCAAAAATAATCCACCAGGATGGAGGCGATCATAATGGGGAAATACCGCGCCTCCCCCCAGGAGTAGAAGATCAGGCTCAAAATAAGTAACACACCGTTTTTAAACCGCCGCGGCGTAATATAGTAGACCAAGAACGCCGCCGGCAAAAAACGGAATAAAAACAAAATGCTAGAAAAAACCATCGGTTGCCTCCCTGCGCCTATTGGGCCAGTTGTTAAAGTCAATGATGCATATGCACCTATATGAATCTGCCTGAAAAAGCAACCACAAAGCCAGCCCGGCGAAAGGGCCGGGCCGGCTGGGTGGTTCTTAGGAAATCAATAGATGGAATTACCGAAACAGATTGGCGATGGCATCCACCGCTTTTTTGGCTTCGTTTTTGGCGAATTCCAAAGCGCTCTCCTCATCTTCCGAAACATCGTCTGCTTTGCCCAGCATGGTGAAAAACACGTAGTCGTCATACCGGGTCACGGCGCTGGACTGAATCTTTGCCATGTTGGAAGGATACTGTGTGGTGTCCTCCAGCAGCTTGTCCCGATAGGCGTTCAGCTGCTTCTCCACATCAGCTCCTTTGCCATCCTTGGCTTTGATGGCGATAAACTGGTCCACATGGGCGCTCATCATAGGGCCTTCGCCGATGAACTCCTCCACATCGTCCGGGTTGACACCGTAGACTTCCGACAGGGCTTCTTTCTCAATGGCCTGTGAGGGGATATAATCCTCGCCATAGGCTTCCCGGACCGCCTTATGGGCGGCGGCCAGCCGTTCAGAAGCGGTCAATTCCGAGGAGCTGGACATGCTGCTGGAAGAACTGGACATGCTGGATGAGCTGGAATTGTCATCTCTGCCAAAACAACCGGTGGTAACCGAGGCGATCAGCATCGCCGCAAAGATGATAGCTGTAACTTTTTTCATAGAAAATCATTCCCTCTTTTCATCAAATGGTATTCCGCGGGCATACTATCTGTGTCGATCCGCTGCCACGCGGATATGCTATCAGTGGCAAATTTTTCTTTCTTTATTGCATCACTTCTAGTTTTGACGGGAAGAGCAGAATTATTCTAGGAAAAGCAAGATCAGTACCGGTTTGCATCCTGTCCCGCAAGGGGGTTGACCATGGCCGACTGCTGGATGGCGAGGGCATCATCCATGCTGCTGCGGGCAGTGCGGCTGATCTGATTCCAGGTGACCGCGATTCCCAAGGCAACAAACAGCAGCGAAGAAACCATATCCCCCATCAAAAGCCTTTGGACCTCGCCGTTGGTGAGCATGACGCCCAGGTATTTCAAGGGGATCTCATTGGCCACCATGGATATGGCCAGATTCATGATGTCGGTCGCCACCCCGAAGACAATAGAGAGGACACAGGTCAGCGGCAGAACAATTCCATCCATTTTGCCCCGGGCCAGCCGGTATCCGTGATAGACCCCCAACGGAATGAGGAAGTACAGAAGCGAATAGGCCGTCTCGGTGAACCAAATGACTGCCACTGCTGGGATTGTGGCCAACAAGCCGCCTATAATCGCTCCCAACAACCCGGTGAGGTAGCTTCCCGACTCCTGGTTTTGGGCCATCTTTTGCCCTGCAGCCTGGGCAATTCCCTCCAGGCATCCCTGGTGGATAGGCTGATAGGACCCATCGAAAGCGGCCAGCATTTCGCAGTCCTCACGGTGGCAGATGGGGCAGGTTTTCTGCGGGGAAATCCCGCGTCGGTGCAGCACCGCGGGAAGAACCGACAACAGGTCGTCCAAACCCTCTTCCACTTTCTTCGCCTTGCCCCAAGGATTGCCCACCAAAGCGGTCAGCCGCCCATTATGAAGGCTTACGGTGGCCTTCACCTGTAGCTCCCCCCGGATCTCCTTCACAATCTCCTTAGAGCTGGTTTTATCCAGGCCCTCGCCGCCCTCTTCCAAAGATACGACGACCTGGAGATTGGCGTCCTGCACCAGCTGCACCTGGACAGGGTAGTTACCCACCACACCATAGGCTATGTTGTTGACTACCCGCAATCCCCGCTGTTCTGCGCATGCGGCAAAGTCGGCCTTCTTCATGTATTCGCCCTCCTCAAAAAATCAACAAATTATTTGCCTGCCAAGACAGGAAAAAAGCGGAAGAACGATTTGGTTCTTCCGCTTTTGAGTTTTGGGGAATTAGTCCTCCACAACCTCTTCGGTTTCAGCGGACTCTTCATCCAGCAGAGCGCGGATGGACAAGCTGATGCGTTTTCTGTCAAAGTCCAGCTCGGTGATCTTAACATCAACTTCCTGGCCAACAGACAGGACATCAGAAGGTTTGGCGATTCTCTCGCGGGCGATCTGGCTGATGTGGATCAAACCGTCCACACCGGGAATGATCTGGGCGAAGGCGCCGAAAGTGGTCAGGGAGACGATTTTCACTTTGACCACGTCGCCGACATTGTAATCCCGCTTCATGATCTCCCAGGGATTGTCCTCGTTTTTCTTGTAGCCCAAGGAAATCTTCTTCTTCTCGGTGTCAATATCCTTTACATACACTTCCAGCATGTCGCCCACTTTGACAACCTGGGAAGGATGTTTGATCTTGCTCCAGCTCAGCTCGGAGATGTGGACCATGCCGTCCACGCCGCCCAAATCGATGAATGCGCCGTAATCGGTCAAGGATTTGACAACGCCGTTGTACTTCTTGCCGATCTCTACTTCGCTCCAGAACTGATCCTCCAGAACTTTTCTCTGCTCCTTGAGGACAGCCTTGATAGAGGCGACAGCGCGGCGGCGCTGGCGGTTGACTTCCAGGATTTTAAACTCAACCTCTTTTTTGAGCAGGTCTTCCAGGTTGTCGGCGCGGCTCATGGTTGCCTGGGAAGCGGGGATGAACACCTTCACCCCGTTTGTCAGGGCAAGGACACCGCCCTTGACCACCTCAGTGACAACGCCGGACAGGGTGGCGCCGGACTCAGCGGCATCGCAGACAGCTTCAAAGCCGGCGATGGCATCCAGGCGCTTCTTGGAGAGCATCAAGGTGCCCTCCACATCATTGACCCGCAGGACGATCAGGTCCAGCTTGTCCCCAACCTTGACCAGATCCTCAGTTTTAGCAGAGGGATCGTCGGTCAGCTCGGACAGAGGGACATAGCCGGCGTGTTTGGTGCCGATGTCAACCGAAATTTCATTGGGCGCAATGCCGGTGACAACTGCGGTTACCTTCTCCCCTGTATATGTACTTTTAAAGGACTGGTTGAGCATTTCCTCAAAGCTCAGCTCTTCTTCCTGGATCTGATTGTTCTCGTTCAGAATCTCACTCATTGTTTTTCGTACCTCCTTAATTATGCCAGCCGGAGTGGAAGCTCCGGCCGTAACGCCAATCCGATGCACGCCGTTCAAATCAAGGCCAGCCAATTCCGCCGAAGTCTCGATCAGGATGGTGCGGCAGTAGCTGCTGCAAATGTCCCTGAGTTTGGCCGTGTTTGAACTGTGCCGCCCTCCGACCACCACCATGAGGTCGGATTCCTTTGCCAGCTGCTCTGCCTCTTTTTGGCGCAACGCTGTAGCATTACATATTGTATCAAATATTACGGGATTTGTACACACCTTTTTTATGGAATTCACGCATTTTTTCCATTCTTTTGTATGAAAGGTGGTTTGGGCCACCAAGGCATAGACAAATTGATCAAAACTGCCTTCCTGTATCAAGCATTTTTCCAGTTCTGATGCGTCTTTGACAATCCGGTGCCACCCAGGGCAGTGGCCGGCAATACCCTGTACTTCCGGGTGGTTTTTATCCCCGGCGATGAGTACCCGATGGCCCTTTTGGGCCTCCTGTGCCACAATGTTATGGATCTTCGCCACAAAGGGACAAGTTGCGTCCTCATAGGGGATTCCCCGGGAAATGAGGGCGTCGTACACCGCCCCCGGCACCCCGTGGGAGCGGATTACCAAAGTGTACCCGGGAGGGCAGTCCTCTGGGCGGTCCACCGTCAAAACGCCCTGTTGCTCCAGATCCCCCACCAGCTGGGGGTTGTGGATAATGGGCCCCAAGGTGGCCACCGGTCTGCCCGCTTCCACGTCTTTAAGAACCAGGTTGACCGCCCGGTCCACCCCAAAGCAGAACCCAGCGCTTTTTGCCACTTTAATCATGGCTTTCCTCCAATCCCATCAAACCCAGTATGGTTCCCCACACCTTCTTGGTGGCGGTTTTGATCTCCCGGGGGGAGTCGGTCTCAAAGCCAAGCTCCTCAAAGGGGATGAGCTCCCCAAACCGGACGACCGCCTTGGAGCGGAACTTCTTGCCCGGCTCATAGAGCACGCAGCAGGGCAGGATGTCCGCCTGGGTCATCTTGGCGATGAGGGCCATGCCGGATTTTGGGCGCCCCGGCTCCCCTATTTTATAGCGGGTCCCCTCGGGGAAAATGCCCAGCACATGGTCGTTTTCCACCAGTTTGGCACACTCCTCCACCGCGCCGGTGTCCCCTTTGCCCCGCTCCACCTGGATCACGTGGATAGAGCGGAACAGCGCCCCTAAAATGGGGTTTTGGAACAACTCCGCTTTGCCCATGTAGTTGATGGGATGGGGCACCCCCATGGCCAGCAACAGGGGATCGATGTTGGAAGTGTGGTTGCTGGCGATAATATAGCCGCCCCCATGGGGGATGTTCTCCCGGCCTTCAAAGTGGATGGAGAACCAGAACCGCAGCCCCACCGAGACGCAGAACAAAAAGAACCTATAGGCGATCCACATGGCTTTGTCTCTCCTTTATCAGCTGGTGAATCCGCTCCACCGATTTCTCCAAATCCAGGTGGGTAGTGTCCACCAAAATGGCGTCCTGGGCCTGCCGCAAGGGGGCGACGGCGCGGTGGGAGTCATTGTAATCCCGCTCAACGATGTCAGCCAAGACCTCCTCGAAAGAGGCCTTTTCCCCTTTTTGCAGCAGCTCTGCATGGCGGCGGCGGGCCCTCTCCTGGGGAGAGGCGGTGAGGTAGATTTTCACCTGGGCGTCTGGGAGCACCACTGTGCCGATGTCCCGGCCGTCCATGATCACGTCATTTTCCCGGGCGATTTTGCGCTGGAGCTCAAAGAGGAAATCCCGCACTGCGGGCAGCGCAGACACCTTGGAGGCCGCCATGGACATTTTGGGGGTGCGGATCTTTTGGGTGACATCCTCTCCGTTCACCAGCACCCGCTGTTCCCCGTCGATGTATTTCAGCTCAGCCGTCAGCTCCCCCAGCCGCGGAACCACCTGGTCCTCCGCCCCGAGGTCGACGCCCTGCTTGTCCATATAATACCCCACCGCCCGGTACAGCGCTCCGGTGTCCACATAAATATACCCCAGGTCTTTTGCCAGCTGTTTGGCGATGGTGCTCTTTCCCGCGCCTGCGGGGCCGTCAATTGCAATTGCAGTCACTGAACAATTCCTCCCACAACAAAATAGGCAGCTACAGATTTTGGGCCGCCAGATACCCAGTGGAAAAGGCGATTTGCAGGTTGTACCCCCCGGTGTAGCCATCTACGTCGATGACCTCCCCGGCGAAGAACAGCCCTTCCACCAGTTTGGATTCCATGGTTTTGGGGTTGATCTCCCCCACCTTGATCCCCCCGGAGGTGACGATCGCTTCCTCGATGGGCCGGAAGGCTTTGGGGGTCACCGGGAAGGCTTTGATGAGGATGCAAAGGCCCTGGCGCTGCTCCCTGGTGATCTGGTGAACCTTCTCCCCCGCCGGGATGCCCGACAGCTCCACCACCACCGGGATCATCTTCCGGGGCAGGAGGGCATCCAGGGAGTTGGCGAAGTCCCGGTTGCGGTTTTCCTCAAAGTCCCGCAGCAGCCGTGCATCCAGCTGCTGGGCGGTGAGGCCCGGCTTCAGGTCGATCTCCATCCGGTAGCGGGAGAGGTCCCCGGTCATGTGGCTGGATGCGCTGAGCACCAGGGGGCCGCTGACCCCAAAGTGGGTGAACAGCATCTCCCCCAGTTCCTCAAACACCGGCTTCTTTTTCCCGGAATCCAACACCTTCAAGGTGACATTGCGCAGCGAAAGGCCCATCATGGCGGCGCAGTAGCCCTCCTTGGCCACAATGGGGATCAAAGAAGGCTTGATGGGCGCGATGGTGTGGCCCAGCTGCTGGGCCATCCGGTATCCATCCCCGGTGGAGCCGGTGAGGGGGTAGCTCTTGCCGCCGGTGGCGATTACCGCCCGGGTGCAGGGGATGACCTCCCCCGATTCCAGCAGCACGCCGGTCACCTGCCCGTTTTCGGCGAGGACCTCCTTCGCCGCTTGTCCGGTGAAGATTTTAGCCCCGCCATCCTTGGCAAAACCCACCAAGGCGTCAACGATGTCAGTGGCCTGGTCGGAGACCGGGAACACCCGGTTGCCCCGCTCAGTCTTGAGGGGGACGCCCAGCCCTTCAAAAAACGCCATGGTATCGGCGGTGGAAAAAGCCGCGATGGCGCTGTACAAAAACCGGCCGTTGCCCCGCACCGCCCGGATAAAATCGTTGTTGTCGCAGTTGTTGGTGACATTGCACCGGCCTTTGCCGGTGATCCGCACCTTGCGGGCGGGCCGGCCGTTTTTCTCCAGCACCGCCACCCGCATCCCCCGCCGGGCGGCAAAACCGGCGCAGAGCAGGCCGGCAGCTCCCCCGCCGATGATCACAGCATCAAAGTGGTTTGCCATTAAGCGTTGTTCTCCTCTGCTTTTTCGTAGACTTCAAACTCGTCCCAAATCCGTTCCAGCTTGGCGTAGGTCTGGCTGATCTCCTCCTTGCGCTTCATCCCCACCGCCACAATCATGGCGTTGATCAGGCTCAAAGGGGCCACCAGGGAATCCACAAAGGAAGCCATGTCGCTGCGGGCCAAAAGCAGGTGGTCGGCGTTCTCCGCCAGGGGGGAACTGGTGGAGTCGGTGATGGCAACCACCTTGGCGCCGCATTGTTTGGCGTACTTGATCCCCTTTACCGTCCGCTTGGAGTACCGGGGAAAACTGATGCCGATAAATACATCCCCCTGCCCCATGCGGAAAATCTCCTCGAACATCTCGCTGGTGCCCGAAGTTTCGATGAGCTTGACGTGGTCGAAGATGTGATTGAAGTAGAAGTGGATGAACTTGGCCAAAGCCGAAGCCGAGCGGTTGCCCATGATGTACACCGATTTCGCCCCGGCAATGCACTCCACTGCTGCCTCAAACTCCTCCTTGGAGATCTCTTCCATGGTTTTGCGGATTTTTTCGATGTCGGAGGAGAGGATTTTTGAGAGCACATCCGACTCCCCCAGCTGTTCGTTGGTGACCTCCATCCTCTGGACGGAAGTCAGCCGGTTGCGGATCAGCTCCTGGAGGGCCTTTTGCAGCTGGGGATAGCCTTTGTACCCCACTTCGGAGGCAAAGCGGACCACAGTGGATTCGCTGACCCCGACGGTGGTCCCCAGTTTGGAAGCGGTCATAAACGCCGCCTTATCATAATGGTTGACGATGAATTTTCCGATCAGTTTCTGCCCTTTGGAGAATTCGGGCATCCGATCTTCAATCAACGAGAGTAAATCTTTGCTCATACAAGATCCTCCTGTACCTGTCGTTCCCCATTTGTGGGGTGGTATCCCTATCTTATACCAATCTACCGGAAAATGCAAGTTGAATTGCAGGATTTCGCTAGACTTCCTGCACAAATGGTCTCTCATCCCTTTAAAAATGGAAAAAATCTCCATAGAAATGGGTGTGCGGCGGCATTCTTGTTATTTTTGTATCATCCTGTGCATACTTTGCCTGGAAAATCTTCAAATGGCGCTTTTCCTGCGCCTAGCCGCAAAAAGGGGAGGGAGCGCGCAGTCCCCCTCCCCAATCATCCACAGTTTTTTACTCGCCCCCGTTCGGCAGGCAGGGCGCCGAATCCACATTTCCCCTACGCAATCCCCATCAGGTAATAGATCACCACTCCCGCTGCGCCAGAGCCGGCGATGATCTGAATGGGGGAAAGCTTCCATTTGCGCAGGCAGAACAGGCAGACCAAAATGATGCCGATGGCGACAGGATTGACCTGCCCAGAGAAGGTCTTTCCCCCAAACACCGCCAGCAGCAAAATAGCCAAACCCGCGTTGGCAATCAGTGAGACTACCGCCGGCCGCAGGCAGGAGAGCGCCCCCTGTACCACCGTCAAATTCTTGTATTTGTAATAGCAGAAGGCCAAGGTCAACACAATGACAAAGGAGGGCAGCACACAGCCGATGGTGGCGATGACCGCCCCCGGCATGCCGGCGATTTTGGTGCCCACAAAGGTGGCGGAGTTGATGGAGATGGACCCTGGGGTCATCTCTGCAATGGTGATGACATCGGCAAATTCGGTCATGGTCAGCCAGCCGTGGATATCCACCACCTGCTGCTGGATCAACGGCAGGGCGGCGTAGCCTCCCCCGATGCTGAACAGGCCAATCTGGACAAAACTCCAAAACAATTTGAGCAAAACCATCTTATTCCCCCTCCTTTCCCGGCTTGCGGGACAGCGAGAGGGCCACCCCCAGCGCCGCGCAGGCCAGCACCACAAACATAACGTTTATTTTAAAGATGTAGGTGGCCGCAAACGCCGCCACCATGATGCCGATGGCCAGGGCATCCTTTTGTTTGATCACATTGCCCGCCATGGTGTAAATCACGTTGAGGATGACGGCGGACACCCCCGCCTGCATCCCCTTGAGGGCCGCGTCCACGATGGGGCTGGAGCGGAACGCCTCATAGAAATAGGAGACGATGGTGATAAT
Organism: Merdimmobilis hominis; assembly: GCF_900104615.1. Classification (GTDB taxonomy): domain Bacteria; phylum Bacillota; class Clostridia; order Oscillospirales; family Ruminococcaceae; genus Merdimmobilis; species Merdimmobilis hominis. Next base: position 499,300 of record NZ_LT629939.1, read on the forward strand.
CACCAGGGGCGGCAACGCCGTCGCCAGGATGGTGATCAGCGCCCCTACCACTCCGGCCATCCGGTAGCCCACCAGGATGGAGGCGTTGATGGCCAGCGGCCCAGGGGAGGATTGGCTGATGGCCACCAGATCCATCATCTCCTCCTCATCAATCCAGTGGTAGTCGTCTACAAACCGCTCCTTCATCAACGGCACG
>NZ_LT629939.1:499509-604102 GCF_900104615.1 Merdimmobilis hominis
GAGGGGGTAGCTCTTGCCGCCGGTGGCGATTACCGCCCGGGTGCAGGGGATGACCTCCCCCGATTCCAGCAGCACGCCGGTCACCTGCCCGTTTTCGGCGAGGACCTCCTTCGCCGCTTGTCCGGTGAAGATTTTAGCCCCGCCATCCTTGGCAAAACCCACCAAGGCGTCAACGATGTCAGTGGCCTGGTCGGAGACCGGGAACACCCGGTTGCCCCGCTCAGTCTTGAGGGGGACGCCCAGCCCTTCAAAAAACGCCATGGTATCGGCGGTGGAAAAAGCCGCGATGGCGCTGTACAAAAACCGGCCGTTGCCCCGCACCGCCCGGATAAAATCGTTGTTGTCGCAGTTGTTGGTGACATTGCACCGGCCTTTGCCGGTGATCCGCACCTTGCGGGCGGGCCGGCCGTTTTTCTCCAGCACCGCCACCCGCATCCCCCGCCGGGCGGCAAAACCGGCGCAGAGCAGGCCGGCAGCTCCCCCGCCGATGATCACAGCATCAAAGTGGTTTGCCATTAAGCGTTGTTCTCCTCTGCTTTTTCGTAGACTTCAAACTCGTCCCAAATCCGTTCCAGCTTGGCGTAGGTCTGGCTGATCTCCTCCTTGCGCTTCATCCCCACCGCCACAATCATGGCGTTGATCAGGCTCAAAGGGGCCACCAGGGAATCCACAAAGGAAGCCATGTCGCTGCGGGCCAAAAGCAGGTGGTCGGCGTTCTCCGCCAGGGGGGAACTGGTGGAGTCGGTGATGGCAACCACCTTGGCGCCGCATTGTTTGGCGTACTTGATCCCCTTTACCGTCCGCTTGGAGTACCGGGGAAAACTGATGCCGATAAATACATCCCCCTGCCCCATGCGGAAAATCTCCTCGAACATCTCGCTGGTGCCCGAAGTTTCGATGAGCTTGACGTGGTCGAAGATGTGATTGAAGTAGAAGTGGATGAACTTGGCCAAAGCCGAAGCCGAGCGGTTGCCCATGATGTACACCGATTTCGCCCCGGCAATGCACTCCACTGCTGCCTCAAACTCCTCCTTGGAGATCTCTTCCATGGTTTTGCGGATTTTTTCGATGTCGGAGGAGAGGATTTTTGAGAGCACATCCGACTCCCCCAGCTGTTCGTTGGTGACCTCCATCCTCTGGACGGAAGTCAGCCGGTTGCGGATCAGCTCCTGGAGGGCCTTTTGCAGCTGGGGATAGCCTTTGTACCCCACTTCGGAGGCAAAGCGGACCACAGTGGATTCGCTGACCCCGACGGTGGTCCCCAGTTTGGAAGCGGTCATAAACGCCGCCTTATCATAATGGTTGACGATGAATTTTCCGATCAGTTTCTGCCCTTTGGAGAATTCGGGCATCCGATCTTCAATCAACGAGAGTAAATCTTTGCTCATACAAGATCCTCCTGTACCTGTCGTTCCCCATTTGTGGGGTGGTATCCCTATCTTATACCAATCTACCGGAAAATGCAAGTTGAATTGCAGGATTTCGCTAGACTTCCTGCACAAATGGTCTCTCATCCCTTTAAAAATGGAAAAAATCTCCATAGAAATGGGTGTGCGGCGGCATTCTTGTTATTTTTGTATCATCCTGTGCATACTTTGCCTGGAAAATCTTCAAATGGCGCTTTTCCTGCGCCTAGCCGCAAAAAGGGGAGGGAGCGCGCAGTCCCCCTCCCCAATCATCCACAGTTTTTTACTCGCCCCCGTTCGGCAGGCAGGGCGCCGAATCCACATTTCCCCTACGCAATCCCCATCAGGTAATAGATCACCACTCCCGCTGCGCCAGAGCCGGCGATGATCTGAATGGGGGAAAGCTTCCATTTGCGCAGGCAGAACAGGCAGACCAAAATGATGCCGATGGCGACAGGATTGACCTGCCCAGAGAAGGTCTTTCCCCCAAACACCGCCAGCAGCAAAATAGCCAAACCCGCGTTGGCAATCAGTGAGACTACCGCCGGCCGCAGGCAGGAGAGCGCCCCCTGTACCACCGTCAAATTCTTGTATTTGTAATAGCAGAAGGCCAAGGTCAACACAATGACAAAGGAGGGCAGCACACAGCCGATGGTGGCGATGACCGCCCCCGGCATGCCGGCGATTTTGGTGCCCACAAAGGTGGCGGAGTTGATGGAGATGGACCCTGGGGTCATCTCTGCAATGGTGATGACATCGGCAAATTCGGTCATGGTCAGCCAGCCGTGGATATCCACCACCTGCTGCTGGATCAACGGCAGGGCGGCGTAGCCTCCCCCGATGCTGAACAGGCCAATCTGGACAAAACTCCAAAACAATTTGAGCAAAACCATCTTATTCCCCCTCCTTTCCCGGCTTGCGGGACAGCGAGAGGGCCACCCCCAGCGCCGCGCAGGCCAGCACCACAAACATAACGTTTATTTTAAAGATGTAGGTGGCCGCAAACGCCGCCACCATGATGCCGATGGCCAGGGCATCCTTTTGTTTGATCACATTGCCCGCCATGGTGTAAATCACGTTGAGGATGACGGCGGACACCCCCGCCTGCATCCCCTTGAGGGCCGCGTCCACGATGGGGCTGGAGCGGAACGCCTCATAGAAATAGGAGACGATGGTGATAATCACCAGGGGCGGCAACGCCGTCGCCAGGATGGTGATCAGCGCCCCTACCACTCCGGCCATCCGGTAGCCCACCAGGATGGAGGCGTTGATGGCCAGCGGCCCAGGGGAGGATTGGCTGATGGCCACCAGATCCATCATCTCCTCCTCATCAATCCAGTGGTAGTCGTCTACAAACCGCTCCTTCATCAACGGCACGATGACATAGCCGCCGCCGAAGGTGAAAGCGCTCAAGGTCAAGGTGGCGTAAAAGAGTTTCCAATAAAAAGAAAGGTCCCGCTTCTGCTGTTCCATATAATTGTCTCCTTTGTTCAATCTTGTTCCAGTATACTCCTTGTTTTTCCATAAGTAAAATAATATAATATTATTATATTTATATTGTTTTTCATATAAAAGGGGGGGATCTCTTTGACCCTACGCCACCTGCGGATTTTTGTGGCGGTCTGCGAAGAGGGCAGCGTCACCCTGGCGGCGGAGAAGCTCTACCTCTCCCAGCCGGCGGTGAGCCTTGCCATCCACGAGCTGGAGGAGCATTACGGGGTGCGACTCTTCGACCGCATCTCCCGCAAGCTCTATTTGACCAGTGCGGGGAACCGGTTTCTGGAATATGCCGTCCACATCTCTTCCCTATTCGATGAAATGGAGCGGGATATCCAGAACTGGGATACCCTGGGCGCCCTGCGCATCGGCTCCAGCATCACCATCGGTGCGGCCCTCATCCCCAAAGCAGTGGCCCTTTACTCCCAGCAATACCCCGATGTGGAGATCAAAATGGTCATCGACAACTCCCAGGTCATCGAGAAAAAGGTGCTGGCCAACGAGGTGGATTTCGGCCTGCTGGAGGGGGCGGTCCACGACCCCAACCTGGTGGCCCAGGACTTCGCTGAGGATCAAATGCTGCTGGTGGCTGCACCCGGCCACCCCTTGGCCCAGAAAGAGCAGCCCCTCCTCCCCCAGGACCTGAAAAGCCAACGGTTTTTGCTGCGGGAGCGGGGGAGCGGCGTCCGGGAGCTGTTTGAAAGTGTCCTCCTGGCCCACGACCTTTCGGTGGAACCATCCTGGGAGAGCATCAACGCAGAATCCATCGTGGAAGCGGTGGTCCAGGGGCTGGGGGTAACCGCCCTCCCCTACGCATTGGTGAAACAGGACCTGGCCGCAGGCCGGCTGACCGCCTTGACGGTGGAGGGGATGGATTTCCGGCGAAAACTAAAGATCATCTATCATAAAAACAAGTATTTGAGCCGGTCGGCCAAGGCCTTCCTGGAGCTGTGCCGCCAACTGGCCTCCCAGTTTCTTTTGGATTCCAACCCCTAACATTCCCAATTTTTAGAAGAAATTGTATAAACCTTCCTTTGTGGCTGAATACTAGGTTCAGACAACAAAAGGAGGCGTAGTTACATGAAAATATCCGATATCCGCATTCGCAAAACCTATTCCGCCAACCGGCTGCGCGCCATGGTCTCGGTGACGGTGGACAGCGACTTTGCCGTCCATGACATCAAAATTATCGAGGGGCCTGACCGCCTGTTTGTAGCCATGCCCAGCCGCAAAGATGAAAACGGGGTGTACCGGGACATCTGCCACCCCATCACCACCGCGGCCCGCCGCCAGCTGGAAGACGCCATCATTCACGCTTACCAGGAATACCTGGCCACGGCGGAATTTCTGCCTTTGGAGGAAGAGGAGCCGCCGAAGGTGGACACCCCAGAAGCCGCACAGCTGTAGCCAATCCCCCAGCGGGGGATTTTACATACCAGATGGCACGTTTTAGCCATTTTTCCCAATAGATGGTCCTCCTGGCAAAGGCGGAGCACCCGCGGACGGGGATTCCCGCTGTGCCGAATCGAAACCCAAAGATGGAAAATTTGCCCCCCGGTGGGCGCCTATCCCCTCAGCCGGGCGATCACCCCAACGGGGAGAAATGCCCTTTTGCGGCGAAATCTTGGTTTTGCTGTTTATTTTGTAGCCAAAAAGCACTATAATACCTATAATGGAAAAGGAAGGCTTCGGCCAAAAATCGCTGACAAAGAGGTGCCACGATGACACATATTGACGATACCATTCTCGCCGGCAAACACCACATCCACTTCATTGGGGTGGGCGGCTCCGGCATGTTCCCCATTGTGCAGATTCTGCTTTCCCAAGGGTATGCCATCTCCGGGTCAGACAACAACCCCGGGGAAACCCTGGACGCCGAACAGGCTATGGGGGTGACTGTATACATGGGCCAGCGCCCGGAGAATCTCAAAGGGGCGGAGCTGGTGGTCTACTCCGCCGCCATCATGGAAGATAATCCTGAACTGGTAGCTGCCCGGCAGATGGGTGTGCCGGTGGTGGAGCGGTCGGAGATGTTGGGCCTTTTAACCCGGCACTACAGCGACTGCATCTGTGTCTCCGGCACCCACGGAAAGACCACTACCACAGCGATGCTCACCCAAATTTTATACGGCGCGGGCCTAGACCCCACCGCTGTGATCGGGGGGAAGCTCCCTGCTATCGGCGGCAGCGGCCGGGCTGGCAGCAGCTCCATCATGACCTGTGAAGCCTGTGAATTTGTGGACACCTTCCTCCACCTGGCCCCAGATTACGCGGTGATTTTGAATGTAGACGCCGATCACTTGGATTACTTCGGCACTCTGGAAAACATCATCAAATCCTTCCACAAATTCGCTGGAATGGCCACCAAGGCCATCCTTTACAACGGTGATGACCCCAACACCTGCAAAGCGGTAGAGGGGCTTGATCAGCCCAAGACCACCTTCGGCTGGAGGGAGGACAATGACTTCTACCCTGCTAATATCGTCCAGAAAGGCGGGGTCAAGTGCGGCTTTGACCTGATGTGCCGCGGGGAAAACCTAGGCCACATCGAACTGAATGTCCCCGGGCGGCACAACATCCTCAACGCGGTGGCCGCCGCTGCCGCCGCCCTGGCTGTAGGGGCCACGCCCGCCCAGATCCAGGAGCATCTGCCCCAGTTCCGGGGCGCTCACCGGCGGTTTGAGGTGCTGGGCCAGGTGAACGGCGTCACCATCGCCGACGACTACGCCCACCATCCCGCTGAGCTGAAGGTCACCTTGGAGGCCGCCAAAGAGATGGATTTCAATCGGGTATGGGCGGTGTTCCAGCCTTTCACCTACTCCCGCACCGCCCTCCTTTTGGAGGATTTTGCCAAGGTCCTCCCCATTGCAGACCGGGTGGTCCTCTCGGCCATCATGGGCGCCCGAGAAGTCAACACCTATGGGATCTACGCCAAAGACTTGGCGGATAAAATCCCCGGCTGCGTCTGGTTTGAGACCTTCCCTGAGATTGCCCGCTACGTGATCCAAGAGGCCCAGCCCGGCGACCTGGTCATCACCCTGGGCTGCGGAGACGTCTACAAATGCGCCCATATGATGCTGGGGGAATAAGCCTTTCTCCCCCGCCATCCATCAATACGCAAAAAACTCCCCCGAGGACTCCAATCCTCAGGGGAGTTTTTCATCTATTGTTCGATTGGGAATCCCTATTCCACAGTGACCGATTTGGCCAGGTTGCGGGGTTTATCCACATCGCAGCCCCGGCACACCGAAGTGTGATAAGCCAGCAGCTGAAGGGCCGCAACAGCCAAGAGGGGGGTGAAGAGATCCGGGGCCTTTGGCAGCCGGATGGCCTGGTCGTAGACCTCCTCGTCGATGGGGGAGCCCTCCTGGGCCAGCAGCAGCACCCAAGCGCCCCGGGCCTTGACCTCCTTGATGTTGCTGACCATCTTTCCCAGCAGATGTTCCTGGGTGGCCACCGCCACCACCGGCACCCCATTGGTGATCAGGGAGATGGTTCCGTGCTTCAACTCACCGGCGGCATAGGCTTCGCAGTGGATATAAGAGATCTCCTTGAGCTTCAGCGCCCCCTCTTGGGAGAGGGCCCAATCCAGCCCCCGGCCCAGGAAAAAGATGCTCTCACTCTCCTGGAAACGCCCCGCGATGGAGGCGATTGCATTGTTCTGTTCCAGCACCCGGGGCAGTTTTTCCACTGTTTGCAGCAGCTCTTCTACCTTGGCGCGGATCTCTTCCTCCCCCAAGGTGCGGGCAGAGCGAGCCATGGCGAAGGCCAGCAGGTACATCACCGACACCTGCACCGAATAAGCTTTGGTGCTGGCTACGGCGATCTCCGGGCCCGCGTGGGTGTAGATGACATAGTCCGCTTCCCGGGCGATGGTGGAGCCGGCCACGTTGACCACGCCAAGGGTGGGAACTCCCCGCTGTTTGGCCAGCCGCAAGACAGCCAAGCTGTCGGCGGTCTCCCCAGACTGGGAGATGATGACCACCAGGTCATCTTTGGATAAAATGGGGTCCCGGTACCGGAATTCCGAGGCGATCTGCACCTCCACCGGGATACGGGCCAGGGTTTCGATCAAATCCCGGCCCACCAGGCCGGCGTACATAGCGGTACCGCAGGCCACAATGTGAATCCGGCCGCGGCCTTTAAACAGGCATTCGGGGATGCCGTCGTATTCAAAGGAGGGCAAGCCGTCTTTGAGGCGGGGGTGGATGGTATCCCGCAGGGCCTTGGGCTGCTCAAAAATCTCCTTGAGCATGAAATGGGGGTAACCGTCCTTCCGGGCCTGCTCCACATCCCAGGTGGCGGTGTGGACTTTCTTCTCCACCGGCGCACCCTCAGGGGAGTAGACGGTGATGCCGCAGCGGGAGGCCACGGCGATCTCCCCTTCTTCCAGGGTAAAGAACCGTTTGGTATGGCTCAGCACCGCTGCGATGTCTGAAGCGATAAAGTTCTCCCCTTCTCCTAGAGCGGCGATGAGGGGATTGTCTTTGCGCACCCCGTAGACCTCCCCCGGTCGATCGGCAAACAGGATGGCCAGGGCATAAGCCCCCTCGATCTGCCGGATCATCTCCCGGATGGCGGCCAGCGGGTCCCCCTGATAGAGGGAATCCAGCAGCAGGGCGGCCGTCTCGGTGTCGGTCTGTGTCTTAAATACATAGCCCTCTGCGGTGAGCCGGCTGCGCAGCTCCAGATAGTTTTCAATGATGCCGTTGTGAACCAGCATGACCCGCTCTGTCCCGTGAGGATGGGCGTTGCGGTCGCTGGGCTCCCCATGGGTGGCCCAGCGGGTGTGGGCGATGCCGCAGTGGCCGCTCACCGGGGAGGTGTTCAGCTTCTCCCGCAGGCATTTGAGCCGCCCTTCCGCTTTGACGGTGGTGATGCCATTCCCGGCAAACACCGAAATCCCCGCGGAATCATACCCGCGGTACTCCAAGTTTTCCAGCCCCTCCAAAAGGATGTCCACTGCATTTTGGGGGCCGCTATAACCAACGATACCACACATAATTGTGTTCCTCCAAGCTTTCATACTGTGCGGACGCCAAAGAAACCGCGGCTTCGGCACCGTGGTCCGTCCGATGTTATTTTGTAGTCCTTGCGCTTCCCCGGCCCGGGATTTGTCCCCGCAGTCACCTGCGGGCTTTGTCCTGCCGTACGTCTGGAAGCATGACGGGGAGACATCCGCCGAAACATTCGATACTTCTCCCGCCTCGTCAACCGCCTGGCGCGGTACATGGCGCTGGGGCTCACTGGCCGAAATCCATCCCTCCTTTTGGGCCGTTTTTTCGCCTTGCCCCTATTATGACAGCTTTTTCCTATTTGTTCAAGTAAAATCCGCAATCGGCTCCGCCCTTCATTCTATGCGTATAGAGGCCACAAAAGTGCACTTTTGCAGGGAAAACCGGCAGAACCTGGCGCTAAACCCAACCTTCGCCCCAGAATATGGGGAATTTTTCCGCGGCTCTGGGGCTTCATCCAGAATTTCCCTGCCCTAGGCCCTTCCCGAGATCGACCCCGCCTGTATGGCCGGGTTCCCTCAGCTGCTCCTTGGCACGTACCAGAATTGGGATGGCCCCAGGTTTGAATTCTTTCCCAGCCGCTTGGCCCCCCTCACCCGAATCTAAAGCCAAGCAAGAGCCGTCATCGGCCCCCCTATCCTCTGCAAAAAGGAAAAACCGGGTCCTGCAAGACCCGGTTCTATAGCATTGTATTTATTTTGTCAGGAGGGATTTCCCTTTTTGATAATAGGCGCTCATCTCCGCCTCCGGGACCATGTTGCCGCCGGTGGCCCAGATCAGATGGGTGGCGCCGGCCATCGCCGAGGTGATGCCTTCCTTGGACTGGTAAGCCTTGCCCCCTTCGGTGGCACAGACGTTGCCAGGGCCCTTCATACCAGCCAGAGCGCTGGGCTCCAGGCGGATGCCCTCCTGGTCTGTGAGGGCCGCCAGATACTGGTACAGCCGCTCATCGGTGACGGTGTAGCTGCCGCTGAGGAAGGGCTGGATCACCTTGCCCACAAAGCTGGAGGCCCGGCCCACCGCCAGACCGTCGGCCGCAGTGCGGTTGTCGATGCCGAAATCCTGGACACACACCTGGTCGTGATACCCGGTGGAAAGGCCTAGAATCATGCAGGGGGAATGGGTCGGCTCGGCGAAGAAGCAGTGGGCCGCCCCTCCGAATACCTGCTTGATGCCGAAGGCAACGCCGCCGGGGCCGCCGCCTACGCCACAGGGCAGGTAGACAAAGAGGGGGTGGGTTTCATCCACCGGGATACCGGCCTCAGCCAGCTGGTTTTTCAGCCGCAGAGCCGCCACCGAATAGCCCATAAACAGGGTTTTGGAGTTCTCATCGTCCACAAAGTGGCAGTGGTCATCCCCCTGGGCCTGGCGCCGGCCCTCCTCCACAGCTTTGCTGTAGTCATCGGCGTACTCCACCACCTGCACCCCTTTGGAGCGGAGCAGGTCTTTCTTCCACTGGCGGGCGTCGGCGGACATGTGCACAGTGACCTTAAAGCCCAGTTTGGCGCTCATGATGCCGATGGAGAGGCCCAGGTTTCCAGTGGAACCCACCGCGATGGAGTATTGGGAAAAGAGCTCCCGGAACCGGGGCTCCATGAGGACGGCGTAGTTGTCCTCCAGCTTCAGCAGACCGGACTGAAGGGCGATGTCCTCAGCGTGGTGGAGCACCTCATAAATGCCTCCCCGGGCCTTGATGGAGCCGGAGATGGGCAGATGGCTGTCCAGCTTCAACAACAGACGGCCCTGGATGCTGCCGCCGGCTTCCCCCTCCAGGTAGGGGCGCATATTCTCAATCTCTGCCAAGGGGGATTCGATGATGCCGCCGGTTTTAGCCGTCTCAGGGAAAGCCAAAGCAAGATAAGGTGCAAACCGCTCCAGCCGGGCGGAGGCATCCAAAACGTCCTCCATGGTCACCGAGCTTTCGGCGACAGCCTCATCGATGGGAAGCTTTTTCGGGTTGATCCAAAGGGTCTCCTTCAGGTCGATCAGATCGCGGACAATGGGGAACTCCTCTTCCCACTGGCCGATGGGTTTTCCAAGAATCTTCATGGCGTATTTCCTCCCGCTGTTTACAGGTTATCGTTGGTTGTGGCGCAGCAGTTTGCCGGGGGTTTTCCCGGTGAGCTTGCCGTCTTTCCAGACCGGTTCCCCAGCGACCATCACCAGGTCCAAGCCCTCGGTCAAGGCACAGGGATCGGTATAGGTAGCCCGGTCGCGAAGCCGTTCCAGGTCAAAGAGCACCAGGTCGGCATCATACCCTTCGGCGATCCGGCCTTTACCGGGCAGCATGAGCCGCTCTGCAGGGAGGCCGGTCATCCGGTGGATGCACTCCTCTAAGGTGAAGATGCCGTTTTCCTTCACATAATAGCAGATAGCCCTGGGGAAAGAACCGTAGGCCCGGGGATGGCCCTTCTCCCCCGGTTTGCGGGTCAGGCCGTCGGTGCCCACCACCGTGTTTTCATCTTTGGCGATGGCAAAGACGTCCTCGTCGCACATGCTGCTATACACCGCGCTGCTGGCTCCCTGGTTGGCCACCAGGATGTCAAAGAATGCCTCAAAGGGGTCCCGCCCAGTCTCCTTGGCATATTGGGCGATGGTCTTGCCCTCCACTTCCGGGCACTTGGGGCTGGAGGAGACCAGAACCCCCTCCCAGCCGCCGGCATTGCGGTAGTAGTTGTCATAAGGGGATGCCGGATCCTCCATCTCCGCCCGCACCTTTTGGCGGGTCGCAGGGTCCTTGAGTCGCTCAGCCATGGTCTGCACCCCTTGGTCAAAATGCCACGGGGGTACGCAGGCGTTGAGGTGGGTCATGTTGCAAGCGTAGGGGTACTGATCGCTGGTGACCATGATCCCCTCCTGCCGGGCCTCGTGGATCAGGCGGAGGGTCTCCTTTTGCAGGCCCCAGTTGTCCTTGCCGCAGACCTTGTGATGGGAGATGAACACCGGCACCCCGGCTTGGCGGCCGATGTCGATGGTCTCCCGGACGGCCTCCACCACAGCGTAGGATTCGTTGCGCATATGGGAGGCGTAGATGCCGCCATAGGGGCGGATCACCTTGGCAAGCTCCACAATCTCCTCAGTTTTGGCATAGCAGCAGGGTGTGTAAATCAGGCCGGTGGAAAGGCCCATGGCCCCGTGATCCATAGCCTCCCGCAGGAGGGCTTTCATCTGCTCCAGTTCATCGCGGGTAGGCTCCCGGTTGTCAAAGCCCATCACTGCAATGCGAAGGGTGCTGTGGCCGATGTACATAGCCATATTCGCCGTCTTGGGGACCCGGTCCGCATAGGAGCAGTAGGATTGAAAGCTGGTAAACCCAGCCATCTCTTCCGGAAAGGAGAGGGCACCCACTGCCAGCTGCCCCTGCAGAAGCTCCAGCCGCTGGGGGTTGACCGGTGCAATAGAAAGGCCGCATTGGCCTCCGATTTCGGTGGTGACGCCCTGGCTGGTCTTGCACAGGCGGGCAAACTCCTCCCCCAGGATCAAGTCCCCGTGGGAGTGGGCGTCGATGAATCCGGGTGCAAGGACCCGGCCGGCCGCGTCAATGGTCTCCCTAGCGGGTTGATTGTCCACATCGAGGGTAAGCTTCCCCTCCCGGATGCCCACCGAGCCCTGGTAGGCGGGCACACCAGTTCCATCCACTATGGAGGCATTTTGAATCAGAACGTCCAGCAAATCAATTCCTCCCATTTTGTGTTTAATTTTAAATTAATTATTTTAATTTTATATTAACATTCTTTGCAGAAAAGTCAAGGCTTTTCTTCCATCCCCCATTAAAAGCTGGGGGGCGTCACTGCAAAAATCACCTGGGCATCTTGCTTCCCAGGGTTTTCCCACCGGTGTTCGCTTCCCGCGGGGATGCGGACGCTGTCTCCGGTGCACAGTTCGGTCTTCTCCCCTTCCACAGATAGCACCACCGGCCCGGCGAGGATATAGGCAACTTCCTCCCCATCGTGGCGCTGGTTTGCCTGGCCAGAGCTGCACCGGCCGGGGAGTTTCATCAAACAGAATTCGATGCTCCCGGAGACATCCGGGGTCAACAGGTCGTACTGGACATCGTGCTGATCCGGCCAGCCGATGGTTTTGCGCATCCCCTCCCGAACCACCAGGGTACGGCCTGTCTCCCCCTCCTGGAAGAAGCGGAACAGGGGAATATCCAGCGTTTTGGAGATCGCCTTGAGGGTATTGATGGATGGGTTTACCAGGCCCCGCTCCATTTGGCTGAGCATGGAAGGGGTTATGCCCGTCTGTTCCGCCACCTCCCGCAGGGTAAGGCCCCGCTGTTTGCGGAACTCCTGTAGTTTTTTTCCGATGTTGAGCTCGTCCATAATATCCTCCCGCCTGTAAATGAGAAATTTTGGAAGAGAACCTGGCGAGGGTTCTCCCCCGAACGATCACTGTAACTCCGATGCCACAGCACCGATTGGATAAATCCTGGTGCGCTCTTGCCACAGAAAGTCATGCTGCCCGAAAAATTGCATTGCTGCAAAGTAGAGGGAAGGGCCTCACCCTGCAAGCAATTCTTCGAATGCCACAGCTTCGCTGTGGCTATTGTACCATAAAATCCAGTTTTCTGAAATGACCCTGGCATGATTTGACATTTCGGGGCGGAAAACAAAAAACCGCCGGATAAAATCCAGCGGTTTTTTATGAAACAACTTATTTGGAGAAGTATCTGTTCAGCAGGCCCTGGAAAGCGCAGCCGTGGCGGGCCTCATCCTTAGCCATCTCGTGAACGGTGTCATGGATAGCATCCAAGCCCAGCTCTTTTGCTCTGGAAGCAAGTTTCTTCTTGCCGTCGCAAGCGCCGTTCTCAGCAGCGACCCGCAGCTCCAGGTTTTTCTTGGTGTCAGCGTAAACTACTTCGCCCAGCAGCTCGGCAAACTTAGCAGCATGCTCTGCCTCCTCGTAAGCGGCTTTCTCGTAGTACAGACCGATCTCAGGATAGCCTTCACGATGAGCCTGACGGGCCATAGCCAGGTACATGCCAACTTCAGTGCACTCGCCCATGAAGTTCTGTTGCAGGCCCTCATAGACCTCAGCGTCTACGCCAGCGGCAACGCCGATGCGGTGCTCGTCAGCCCAGCTCATGGTCTGGGTGGACTGCTCCTGGAATTTGGATGCGGGGGCTTTGCACTGGGGGCAGAACTCGGGAGCGGTCTCGCCTTCATGAACGTAACCACAGATGGTGCAGATAAATTTTTTCATTGCAGTTTCCTCCTATGTAATGTTTCTATTTTTGTTGTCGGATTCAGGGGAATTTCTTCCATGGCTAAAGTATACCACTTTGGTGTATCATAGTCAAGGGGATTTTTTACCCTTTACTAACATTTTTTAGAATAATTCCTTTTATTAATTCTTCAGAGGTGCTCCCTCCTCGGGCAGGTGGCCCGGAGGTGAGGTACCGGATCAACGAATCCGCCCCGCCCTCCTGTTGGAAGAACACTGGACGGCCCGCAAAATCCATCCTGCGCTGGGCGCGGGGGTTTGCGAAGTAGACCACCGGCGTCACCTGGGCATGGAGCTTTTGGTCCTCCAGGATGCCCCGCAGGGTGCGGGCATGGCCTTCTACCTGCAAAACCGGGTTGTACATTGTCTTTTTCTCGATAATTTGACCACCCCGGTATTTGGTCTGGTTGAGATTGCTGCCACTACTGCTGCCTGAGATCTGGCCGGAGACGTTTTTGCACTCCACCACATACACTCTCCCCGGACAGACTACCGCATAATCCAGCTGGCTTTTGTGCCCCCGGTGGTCAAGGGTCAAGTCAGGCAGGACGGTATAACTGCCGGGCAGCCGCTTTTTCAGAAGCCGAAGGGTCTCGCTTTCCCCCTGTGCCCCCACTTTCAAAATCGCCGCAGAGCGCCACAGAAAATGGACGCCGATCCCCGCTGCCCCCAGACAAAATGCGCTGGCGGCCCATTGAGAGGCCCTGGCGCAAAGGATGGCGGAGCCGATGCCAGCAGCCAAACAGAGGACCAGCCAACACATTTTTTTCAGATACTGCCTGCCCACGCTGTTGCCGCCGTTTGGCCGGATTACTTTTGCCAACGCCAAATCCTCCTCTGCGCTGGGTTCCGAAGAAAAGCCTTCAGCAACCCCTTCTTGATCAGTATAGCGTGTATACTTTAACACATTGTAACGTTTTTTTCAAAAGATTTCCCAAAGCTGGCATTTTTTGCAAACCCACCGGTAGAATAAGCCGTGCCGCTTCTCAAATACTAACAGCGACGAGAGGAAATCTCTCTCAAACAAAACCCAGTGCCGCAGTACGGCGGCGGAAAGGATGTACGCAAAATGGCAAAAAAAGAGAAAAAGCAGAAAGCACAGAACCAGGCAGAAAACAAACAGAACCCAAACGCCAACAACGAAGTTCCCATTAAAATTGAGCAGAAGAAGAGAAACAACGAACAGTTCTAACTCCTTTTTCCTTCCAAACCTACAAAACCCCAGCCTGGGATACTGTAAAGTATCCCAGGCTGGGGTTTCTTCTATTGTGGGGTGAGAAAATTCCTCATCCCTCCAGGGATTTAAAGCCCTCCCCCGCCACTTCGCCGGCTTCGGTGACGATCAAAAATGCCTTAGGGTCAATTTCATAGGTCAATTTTTTCAGCCGGTAGAACTCCTGCTTGCGCAACGCGCACATGAGGACGTGTTTTTCCTCGCTGGAATAGGCCCCTACCCCTTTGAGAAGGGTGGCACCCCGATCCAGTTGGCTCATCACCGCCCGGGCGATCTCATCCGATTTGTCCGAGATAATGAGGGCCAACTTGCCCACATCGGCGCCGTAGAGGATGGCATCCACCACCTGAGAGGTGACAAAGATGCTGATAAGTCCGTAAAGGCCAACCTCAATGCTGCCAAAGGCTGCCATAGATGCCCCCAGGACGCAGAAATCCAATATGAGCATGACCCGGCCCATAGAGAGATGCGGCCTTTTCTTCTGCACCAGCCGGGTGACAATATCCAGGCCGCCAGTGGTGGAGCCCCGCAGGAACACTAAGCCCAGAGATGCGCCCAGGCAGACGCCGCCAAACAGCGCCCCCAACAGAGGGTTGCTGGTATAGGTGGGCAGGTTTACCAGGATGACATCCAAAAATACCGTGCCGATGGCAATTGTCTTTAGGGTGTTGAAGGTGAACCGCCTGCCCAGCACTTTGTAGCCAATAAGCAGCAAGGGGATGTTCATAGCTAGGTTCAGGGTGCCGATGGGCAGCCCGGTAAAGTGGTTGATAATGATGGCAATACCGGAGATGCCGCCCGGTGCGATGCCGTTGGGGGCAGTAAACACATTGATGCTGATGGCCATCATGATCGAACTAGCCACATCGTACAGAATATCCAGCAGGAAATCCTTTCCCTTGGAAAAAACCTGTTCCTTCAAAGCCTAATCCTCCTCTGTCCCGTCGTCCTCCATCCGTTCATACAGGGTTTCCAGCCGCTGGAGATCCCCCTTTAAATACAGGTAGCCAAACAGCGCCTCCACCCCGGTGGCCTTGCGGTAATCCGAAGGGTCGCAGCTTCTGGGCACATGGGTGGAGTTGGCATTGCGCCCCCGTTTTAAAATCCCCAACTCCTCATCGGTGAGGAGAGGCTCCACCCGGTCGTACCCTCTCGCCTGGGCTACAGCGCAGACTTTTTTCACCGCTTTTTTATGCAGGATGTGGGCGGGCATGCTGCCTTGGGCAGCCAAACGCTCCCGCACCAGCAGTTCAAACACTGCATCCCCCAAAAAAGCGAGGGTCAGCGGGCTGAGCTGTTTGGGGTTTGTGATGTGCTCTTTTAAATCAAACGTGGTTATTCATCCTTTCGCCGCTAGCGGACATAATCAAAATCAAAGCCCAGGATGCTGACGGTATCCCCTTCCTGGATGCCCATTTCCTCCAGCTTGTCAATGACGCCGCTGTTGCGCAGCACCCGCTGGAAGTACTGGAGGGATTCATAATCCTCCACGTCTACCATACCCAATACAGGCTTGAGCCAATCGGCGTCCACTACATAGACGCCATCTTCCACGGTGATTTCAAACCGCTGGCGGTCCAGCACCTCGGTGAAGGGCACATGTTCCACCTCATACTCCTTGATGGGGGGCAGGGTATCCAGCTTGGCGGCTACGGCGCCGATCAGCGCGTCCACCCCTTGCCGGGTGGCGGCGGAGATGGGGAAAAACTCCAGCCCCTTCTCCTCCACGAACTGGCGGAATGCCTCGATCTGCTCCGGGGAGGCCATATCGCACTTGTTGGCCGCCACAATCTGGGGCCGCTCCGAAAGCTCCTCGCTGAAGTTGTAAAGTTCCCGGTTGATGGCCTCAAAATCCTCTTTGGGGTCCCGGCCCTCGATGCCGGAGACATCCACCACATGGACGATCAGGCGGCAACGGTCCACATGGCGCAGGAACTCATGGCCCAAGCCAACCCCATCGCTGGCGCCTTCGATCAGGCCGGGGATATCCGCCATGACAAAGCTCTTGCCCTCGGCGATCTTCACCACCCCCAGCACTGGGGTCAGGGTGGTGAAGTGGTAGTTAGCGATCTTAGGTTTGGCCTCGCTGACCACCGAGATCAGGGTGGATTTGCCCACGTTGGGGAACCCCACCAAGCCCACATCCGCCAGGAGCTTCAATTCCAAAGTGATCTCAAATTCCTCCCCGGGCAGGCCGGGTTTGGCAAACCGGGGAATTTGACGGGTCGGGGTGGCAAAGTGCTGGTTGCCCCACCCCCCCTTGCCGCCACGGGCCACCACCACCGGCTCCGGGCCGGAGAGGTCAGCCATCACCCGGCCGGATTCGGCGTGTTTGATCACTGTGCCCTTTGGGACATAGATAATCAGGTCCTGGGCGTTTTTCCCCGAGCAGTTGGAGCCGCGGCCCGGCTCCCCATTGGGGGCAAAATACCGGCGCTTGTACTTAAAATCCACCAGGGTGGAGATGTTGGTGTCCACCTGGAAGATGACATCGCCGCCCTTGCCGCCGTCGCCGCCGTCAGGGCCACCGGCCGCCACATATTTTTCCCGGTGGAAGGAGACGGCGCCTGCCCCTCCATCCCCGGCTTTTATTCTGATTTTCGCAACATCTACGAACATCTTTTTACTCCTTTATCCCCCTTTGAGCGCGCCAAAGAGGGGACTTGATCTATTCTATCTCTTTTACTATATCAAAAAAGCGGAAAAAAATCCAAACTTTTCTTCGTTCCCGCCATTTTTCCATAAAGAAAATCCCCAGCGGTAAGGCCGGGGATTTCTCACTTCGTTCTGTAAAACTAGTTGGCCGGGTAAATGGAGACCTTTTTGCGGTCACGGCCCAAGCGCTCAAATTTCACCTTGCCGTCGGTGAGGGCGAACAGGGTGTCATCCGAACCGATGCCAACGTTGGTACCGGGATGGATGTGGGTGCCTCTCTGGCGAACCAGGATGTTGCCGGCGAGGACAAACTGGCCGTCGGCGCGTTTGACACCAAGGCGTTTGGACTCGGAATCACGGCCGTTCTTGGTGGAACCGACACCTTTTTTATGAGCAAAGAACTGCATGCTAAGTCTTAACATATCTACACCTCCGAAACAAATACTTCAATCGTGCCCGGGTAGTCCTCTGAAAGGACAGTCAAATGGAGCCGTAAAGCTTCCAAAAAAGCCTGTGCCTCCCTGGTGGAATTGCCCGGAAGGGTCAATACAATCTTATCTTGCAGCACCGACACCTGGCAAGGGGCTTTTAACACCTCGGTGATGCCATTGGCGGTGAGCTGCACAGCGGACGTCACAGCGGCGCATACCACATCGTGGCCGTAGTCGGCAAAGCCGGCGTGGCCGGATATGCTGGCCGATGCGATGGGCTTCCCTGTGAACCTGGCTGTAATCATCGAAAAAACTTAGGCGTTGATCGCGGTGATTTCAACCTTGGTGTAAGGCTGTCTGTGGCCCATTTTGCGCTTAGAATCTTTCTTGGCGCGGTAGGTGAAGACGGTGATCTTCTTCGCTTTGCCGTTTTTGAGAACTTTGGCGGAAACTTTAGCACCCTCGACAACGGGAGCGCCGATCACAGTACCATCCTCTTTGCCGACTGCCATAACGCGGTCAAACTCAACGGTGGAGTCAGCCTCGGCATCCAGTTTTTCGATGTAAAGAATATCGCCTTCGCTGACACGATACTGTTTTCCACCGGTTTCAATAATAGCGTACATCAATAAGGCACCTGCCCTTTTCTTAAACTCGCTGTCTCCTAAGGCGGCGCAAAACGGCGCACTTTGAGCCCGGAACATGCGGCAGAATAGATTTTACCATATTGCAAGGGGCTTGTCAACCGCTTTTTGCGCACCACGAGATTTTTCAAGTATGTACCCCGCAGGGGGACCCCCAGGGGCTAGTCTTGCGGCTTCCCTTCCCCATGGGATGGGCTAGGCTCTTCCCCGCCGCCAGATGTATCCCCAGAGGGCTCCTGGGGGGACGGCTCTGGCTTTGGCCCTTCCGGCTGGCCCAGGACGATTTTCTGGCCCTCTGGGGTCAGGGCAAAGACCTTGAGGTACTCCGGGTCGCCGGCTTTTTTGATCTTAGACATCACTGCGAACAGAATGACAAAGGCGGCCACAGAGCCTACCAGCGCCAGCGCCTGGGAGACCCGCACCCCGCCCCACATCAGGCTGTCGGTGCGAAGCCCTTCGATGACAAACCGGCCCGCGCCGTACCACCCCGCGTAAAAGAGGGTCAACTGACCGTCAAACCGGCGGTGGCGGGTCAGGTAAAGCAGGATCAGGAAGCCCAGGAAGCACCAGGCGGATTCGTAAAAGAAGGTTGGGTGGACCGGCTGAGTGGGGTCCACCACGACTCCGATCTCCGCCAGGGATTTTTGATGGCTGGCCAGGTAGTTGACGATGGACGGGCCGGTCATCCCCCAGGGCAGGGTGGTGTTAGAGCCAAATGCTTCGATGTTGACAAAGTTCCCCCACCGGCCGATTGCCTGGCCCAGAATCAAGGGGGCCACCGCCAGATCCAGCATGGGCAGCAGCTTGATGCCAGTGACTTTGCACATGATCACTATGCCAATCAGCCCGCCGATGATCCCGCCGTAGATGGCGATACCCCCTTCCCAGATGCGGAAGACGCTCATTAGGTCGTCTTTATACTGGTCCCAGGAGAAGACCACATAGTAAATCCGGGCACACACCACCCCCAAAAGGACGGTGACCAGGATCAGGTCTACAATCTTATCCGGGTCCACCCCGAAAGAGCGGGCCTTGCGGTAGCAATAGAGCATCCCCAGGGTGAGGGCAGTGGCGGCGATGATGCCGTACCAGTACACGGTGATCGGCCCCAGCTGGAAAGCCACCCGGCTCAGTTCAAATTCCAGCCCCAGGCCGGGGAACAAAAGGGTCTCTTTCATGGCGCTATGCCTCCTTGGGGGCGGTCACCACTGAAAGGGCGCTGCGCTCCGGGTCAAAGGCCTCCAGGAGGCGGGCGGTCAGCATTTCATAGGTCGCCCCGGCGGCGGCTTCCAGCACCGTGTACATATCCGCGCCGCCAAACTGGGTGGTGAGCATCAGGCTGGCCACCGAATCCACCCGGGCATACATCCCCAGGTAGCGGCCGTAAATGGCCCGGCGGCTGCGTTCAAAGGCATCCCGGTCGATCCCCTCCCGCTGCATCCGGCGAATCTCGCCACACAGGGCCTCATACACCTTGTCCGGGTCCCGGGATTCCCCTTCAAACAAGGTGACGGCAAAATCGCGGCCCGCCATAACTTCGCCCACAAAGGTGGAATTGATGATTCCCTCATCGTACATGCTGCGGTAGAGGGCGGTGTGCTCCCCGGCGATGGTGTCCAAGAGGATCTCATCGTACACCTGGTTGATCAGATTTTCCTCCTTGGACTTGGGCACCGCCTTAAATCCAATCTGGAACAAAGGGGTAGCCACCGGAAGCTGCTGTTCCACCCGGTGCTTCACCACCTGGGCGGGCTCGTCTACCAAAATCCGCTGGGCAGTCATGGGCTCGGCTGGTTTTAAGATCTCGTCGGCCAGGTCCAGGACGTCCTGCACCTCAAAGTTGCCGGCAATGGCCAAGGCCATGTTGTTTAGGTTGTAAAAGGCGTTGTAGCAGGTGTACAGGGTGTCCGCGGTAATTTGGGCGATGGTGTCCACCGTGCCGGCGATGTCGATCTTTAGGGGGTGCTTCTCAAACAGCGCCTCCATCAGGTTGAACATCACCCGCCACTCGGGGCTGTCGTCGTACATCTTAATCTCCTGGCCGATGATCCCCTGCTCCTTTTCCACCGTTTGGGGGGTGAAGTAAGGCTCGGTGACCAGGTGCATCAAAATGGAGAGGGACTCCTTGAAATTGTCCGAGCAGGAGAAGAGGTAAGCGGTTTTATCAAAGGAGGTGTAGGCGTTGGCCGAAGCGCCGGTTTTGGCGTACAGGGCAAAGGCGTCCCCTTCCTCGCTTTCAAACATTTTATGCTCCAAAAAATGGGCGGTGCCGGCGGGGATCTGTATAAGGGCGCCGTCCTTGTCGATGAAGCTGGACTCCACCGAGCCGTACTCGGTGCCGAAGAGGGCATAGGCGCTGGAATAGCCCTTCATGGGGCACAGAAGGAGGGTCAGGCCGCTTTTGTGCTTAATCCGCAAAAACTCCTCCCCCAGGCGCTGGGATTTGATGATCTCTTTCATTGGGCTAATCCTCCTTTTCCCCGGTGAGGAAATACACGGTGTCCAGGGTGACCTTTTGGGCCGCCGCCATCACGTCCTCCCGGGTGACCTTTGCCATCAGCTCTGCCTCCTCTTGGGGGGAGCGGGCGGTGCTTTGCATCAGTTGGGCCATATACCAGTCCTCCAGCCCAGAGAGGGAGTCGGACACAGTATACAGGGAATTCTTCATGGTGAGCAGGGTGTTCTCCAATTCCTCGTCAGTGAACCCGCCCCGCTTCATGACCTCCAATTGGTTGAGGATCTCCGCCTGGGCTTTTTCCCGATTCTGGGCTTCCACCCCGCTGTCCACCAGCATGATGCCGGTGATCCGGTCAAACCGGGCGGCGCAGTAATAGCAGAGGCTGAGTTTCTCCCGCACGTTGACAAACAGCCTGGAGAAAGGGGTGCCGCCAAACATGGCCACCATCAGCCGCATGGCCGAGAGCTCGTCCATGTTTTGAGCTGCGCCGGTGCGGAAACCCATGGCCAGTTTGGATTGGCTCAGATCCATCCGCTCCACCTCCTGCTTCACCTGGGCGGCGGCGGGGACCCGCACCTGTTCCGGCAGGGCGATGGGCGCCCGGTCCAGCTTGGCAAAGGTGGCCTCCATAATCTCTTCAGCAGGGGTACAGTCGCCACAGCCCACAAAGAGGATCTCCACCCGGGCGGTGCGGCGGACTCGCAAGAAGGTCTCGGCCGCCGATTGGGGGGTGATCTTCTTTACATCCTCCACATAGCCGTATTTGCGAAGGGCAGCGGGCTCCCCTTCGCACATGATGGTGCGGCATTTGTTGATGGCATAGGCCCGTTTGTCGTTGATCTCCGCCTCGATGGAGTCAATCAGATACTGTTTTTCCAGCTCCACGTCCTTCTCTGGGAAGGCGCCGTCCACCAGGTTGGGGTCGGTGGCCAAGCCTGCCAGCAGGCCGGCGCACTGGGCCACCATCGCCTCCCCATCCAGGGTGAATTTGTCATCCAGCCCGGAGATAGAGACATCCAAAACCTGGTAGCCGCCGTATTTGGAGACGTCCGCGGAAAGGGTCGCCCCGTAAAGGCTATACAGCTTTTGGTTGAGAAGGGTAAAGTCCGGGCATTCCCGGCTACCTTTGCGCAGCAGGAAGGGGATGAGGGCATTGGCGGAGACCGTCTCTTTTTCAAGGGGCAGAATATAGTTGACGGATATGCGGTTGTGTTTGAATTTGGGGTCGGTCACCGAACTGAAGTAGACCTCTTCCCCGATGCGCCGGCGGCGCAATGTGTTGTTCATCTGTCCATCTCCAATCAAAATGGGTTGCAGGCCCTTGGGTCCGCTTTTTGGGGACCCAAGCGCCGGTAGAAAATACTGCTGGAATTGTTGACAACATAAAAATTTGCACAGATCCGAAAAAGCTTGGCGGCGCACTGCGGCGGAAGAGACACTCCCCAACAAAGCTTTTTCACCAATCGCTGCTTGGCGACTATTATAGCACAAGCCCTTCTTTTTTTCCAATCTTACCCTATAATGTTCAGGGTTTGTTTTCAATTGGCCGGGGGATTTCCAGCACCGCCCGATGGGGGATACCATCCAGGGGGATGTCTTCCCGTTCCGCCCCATCCACCGTGAGGCGCAGGGCCTTCCCCCGGCGGTACTCAACCTCTAAGGGCGTCCCGGCAATCCGGGCGGAGAAGGCCGCCGTCTCCCACTCTGGGGGCAGATGGGGCGAAAGGAAGAGCCGTCCCCCCTCCCGGCGGATGCCCAGCACCGTCTCTACCGCCGCCCGGTAGTACCAAGAAGCCGCGCCGGTGTAAAGGCTCCAGCCGCCCCGTCCCATGGCTTCCCGGCTGGAATAGATGTCTGCCGCCAGATAGTAGGGCTCCAGTTTATAGCTTGGTGCCCACTGGGGGTTTTGGCACCGGCGGATGGGGTTTAGCAGCTGTAGCAGCTGCCACCCCTTGTCCTCCAACCCCGCCTGATAGAGAGCCAGGGCCAGCCAGATGGCCCCGTGGGTGTACTGGCCGCCGTTTTCCCGCACACCGGCGCTATAGGCCGCAATGTAACCGGGATTTTCCCCTCCTCCTACAAAGGGGCCTTCAAACAGCCGGACAATGCCGACCTGAAAGTCGGCCAGATGTTCGTAGGCGGCCAGCAGGGCAGTTTTCACCCGCTCTTTGTCCGGCATGCCGGCCAGGGCGGCAAAACTTTGAGGCAGGGAATCGATGGCGCATTCCTTTCCGCCGGCCCCCATGGGACTGCCGCTGTCAAAGTAAGCCCGCAGGTACCAAGCGCCGGTCCAGCAGGAGCGGTCCACCGCTCCTTTTAGAAATTGTGCCCGCTCACGTAGCTCTGCGGCCAGCTGGATATCCCCCCTCCCCTCGCAGACAGGGGCGAAAGCCTCCAGCGTCATGGCGAGGAACAGCGCCACAAAGACGCTCTCCCCCTTGCCGCCGGAGCCCACGGCGCTGAAACCGTCATTCCAATCGCCGCAGCCCATGAGAGGCAGGCCATGGTTGCCCAGCCGGTACGCCCGTTCCAGCGCCCGGACACAGTGGCAGTAAACAGGTTCCCGCAGGCCGCTTTTTTGGGGGGCGAAATACCGTTCCATCTCCCCTGGTTCCAGCTCCTCCCCCTTCAGGTAAGGGATGGGGGTATCCCAGAAACCGGTGTCTCCAGTGGCTTTGGCGTATTGGGCTGCCGCCCAGGGCAGGAAGATCAAATCGTCAGAGAAACGGGTGCGCACCCCTTTGACACCGCCGCCGGCCTTGGGCAGGGGGTGCCACCAATGGAGGACGTCCCCCTCTTCAAACTGGACGGCACAGCAGCGGGTAATCTGCCGTAGGGCGGCCTTTGGGTGGGTGAGCAGCAGGGCGCAGACGTCCTGGAGCTGATCCCGGAATCCATAGGCGCCTCCGCACTGGTAAAAGGCGGTGCGGCCCTCCACCCTTCCCTTGAGGATCTGATGGGGGAGGAAGTGGCTGACCAAGCTGTTAAACCCTTCATCGGGGGTGCGGACTGCGATAAAATCCCCGTCCGCCGGATTTGCGGGGAAGTCCATCCCCGACAGGTAGAGGGCGGCCTTCTCCTCTGCCCCAAAGGCCAGGCGGAATTCCATCTCCTCTTCCTCCCCAGGGAGGAGGGCGGCCCGGGCCACAAGGGCTGCGCAGGGGTCGCTGACCGGAGCCATAGGGCCGGTTTCCCAAGACCCGCAGAGGAAGGCGGCCCGGTCGCAGGTGGCAGTCAACTCCCGCCTGCCGCAGCTGAGTACAACCACCCCTGGCACCGCGGTCTGGTAGGGGTTTTCCAGAATCAGCTCCCGGCCGGTGAACCGGGTTTTCAGGAACCGGGCGTATTCCCGGCCTGGGCCCAGCACTGGCTCGGTGTAATAGGCGACCTCCACCTGTTTGGGCACACCCTGCCCGCTGGTGAGGGAGAGATGCATCCGCTTGACGCTCCCCTTCTTTGGCACCGTTACCGTCAGCCGGAAGCGGATTCCGCAGAATTCCCCTTCATACCGGGCATCGCCGGGGGCGAAGGAGGCGAGGGCCCCCCGGGTTAAGGAGAAGCAGCGTCCATCCACCCGGCAGAGCAGTTTTTCCCCATCGTTGCCGGAGGCGAAGTCGTTTTTCCAGGGGGTCAGCTTGTTTTCCCGGGCGTTGACTGCCCAGGTGAATCCCAGTTCCCCGTCGGAAACCAAGGTTCCAAAGGCGGGGTTGGCCAGGATGTGGGAATACGGCAGAGGGGAAGAGCGGTCCACATAAAACCGATCCCCCGCCAAGATTCCCCCGCTGGTTTTCACCCCTTGGGAGGGAAGCAAATCCCCCTGTACCGGCAGAATCTCCATCGGGCGGTAGCTTCCAGCGGGATGGGAAAAGAGAACCATCGACTTTGGGGAGATGTGCCGCGCCGCCGCCTTGAGGAGGAGGATATTCTCCGGCGGGTAGTTTTGGGAGTCCACCAAATGGATTCCGCCCCGGGCGCCCAGGACCTCCATCCCGCCGGAGGCCTGCACCATCTCCAGGATTTCCCCGGCGGCGAGGGGACTTTTGCGGGAATCGAAGAGCAACGCCAGGTCAAAGCGGAGGAGGCAGAGGCGCAGCATGGCGTGGAGCCTCAGGTATGCCTCCAGCCGCTGGGGATCGGGAGCGTCGCCGGTCTCCACCACCGCGATGGGCAGGTCACCAGATATGCCCATAGGCCAGAGGGAAGGCTGTCCCAGGGTGTTTTTTCGCAGCGCCGCCAGGTTGTGGCGGCCATCCCTCTTGTTGTAGAACAGTTGCCCCAGCACCGCCATGGCGAGGCGCCCCTCTCCACTGTCCCGCAGCATGGGGGATTGGGCGGCGGTTTTGGCGGTTAGCTCCCCTTCCCGCCGTGCGGCAATCAGGGTATCCGGGCCGCCCGCCGCCAACAGAAGGGTCAACTTCTTCTTTCCCCCGGCGGGGAGCTCTACCTTCACCCGCAGGGCCACGGCCCCATCCGGTACGCTGTTGGAGCCCAAAAAGGGGAGCCCCGCAAAATCTTTCAGGGCCTCCATCCCCTTTCCGTTGGGGGTCAGGTTTTCCCGCTTGCACTCCAGCTCATAAGGGAATTCCTCCAGAAGGCCGGCGGTCAGCGGCTCCCCTTTCCCCCCGTGGCGCAGGCGGCGGGTGACGGTGACCACCCGGCTCTCCCGCTCCCAGTCAAACTCCAAAAAGAGTTTGGAGAAGGCGGGGTGGGCCTCATATTCCCTCTGGGTGGAGAGGACCGGCTCCAGGTAAAAGAGCACCTCCCCTTGGATGGCATCCCCCCCGCGGTTGTGGAGGGTCAGCGTCCGGGAAGTCACCGGTAGGCGGGGGTACACCCCGCAGAACAGCTCGGCAGCCAGATTCCCCTTTTGTCCAAAGTAGGTCACCCCACCCCCTTGGAGCTTGACCTGGTGTTCTGTCCCCTCTTGATAAAAAGGGGCGGCGGTGGGGGCCAAGCAGCCCTGTGGCCCTTGAAAAAAGGCGTAAACCCCTTGTGGGTGGCACAGCAAGTCCTCCCCCCTCCGGGTGAGCTCAATCTCCCCCTTGCGGAAGAACCCTGCCCCCACGTCGGTGAGAACGTCGGTCACCTCCCCATTGCAGAGAAAGACGCACCGGGGGGACTGGGGATGCACTTTCCCCACATATTCCTCCAACTGGGGCTGTATGGCAGGGGCAGGCCCCTCCTCCCCCTCCCCGCGGCAGACGGCTGGGTCGCCGGACACTGGCTCCTCCAAAAACTCCCGGGCGGACTTCATCCGCTTATCCCGCAGGAAGCGGCGCTGCATGGCATTTTCAAAGAAGGCGTTGTCCAAGGCGGCAAGGCTCATCCCCACGTGGTGGGCCATATAGCTCTTCACCACAGTTGAACTATTCCCCTCCAGGCGGGAGGGGGTCAGGTCCAGCGCCTCATAAAGGCCGTATTTCCCCCACAGGCCAAGGGCTTCCAGCTCTTTCAAATTGGCAAAGGCGCCTTGGGGGCTGAAAGGCAATACCAGGTAGGTGGAATAGGGGGAGAGGACCAACTCCTGGTCCAAGCCGTTCTTTACCCCTAACAGCTGTACCCCGTGGGCTTTGTACTGGTAGTTGAGCTCCCCGTCGAAGGCATAGTACCCGCTTTCGCTGATCCCCCAAGGCAGTTTTTTGGCCCGAACCCGCTTCTTTTGGCAGTAGAGGCAGTAGCGCAGGCCCTCGCAGAGCAAAGTGCCCTCCCCGGCGGGGAGCAGCAGGTGGGGCATGTAGTATTCAAACATGGTGCCGGTCCAGGAGAGGGGTCCGGCATAGAAACCGCTGCGGCTCATGGAGCGGTTCATCGCCCCCCAATGGCGGCGGGGGGCCTGACCCATGCTGAGGGCAAAGTAGCTCATCATCCGCGCTTCGCTCATCAAGAAGTCGTAACAGGAGGCACTGAGCTCC
Source organism: Merdimmobilis hominis (assembly GCF_900104615.1). Taxonomy (GTDB): domain Bacteria; phylum Bacillota; class Clostridia; order Oscillospirales; family Ruminococcaceae; genus Merdimmobilis; species Merdimmobilis hominis. The sequence continues at coordinate 525,988 of NZ_LT629939.1, forward strand.
CCCGTTTCGCTGTCGTACCCGATGGAGAAGAGGTTCCTCTTTTTGTTGTAAAAGGGGGATAGATCTGTCCCATCGACCAGCGCCTCCACCCGCCGGATCAGGCCGGTGAGGGCCGGTTCCTCCCCCCGGTACTCCTTGAGCCCCTCTTTGAGCGCTACAAGGCAGCAGGCCAGGTTGCCGCTGTCCACCGCCGAGACATAACGGGGCGGCAGCACCGTGAGGGAGCTGGTGTCGTACCAGTTGTACAGGTTCCCCTGCCATTTTTCCAGCCTCTCCACCGAAGCGATTGTCCTCCCCACCCGCAGGGCCAGGCCCTTGGAATCGATGAGCCCCAGATCCCGGGCCGCCAAGGCGGAGAGCAGGTACATGCCGATGTTGGTGGGGCTGGTGCGCCGCGCCTCCCGGAGCACCGGGGCAAACTGGACATTGTCCGGCGGCAGGAAGTGGTTTTCCCGGTTCACATAGTCCTCGTAAAAATTCCACATGGCCGCCGCCTGGCTTTGAAGGGCGTCCCGCTGGGCTGGGGTCAGCTTCCCCCGTTTGCGGCTTCCGCTCTGGGCGGTGAACCAGACAAAGGGGATGATCAAGGAGAAGCAGAGGCCGAAAAACCGCCCCTCCCCGCTGCGGGAAAACAGGAGGAGTAGGCCCAGCATCTGGGCAGGCAGATACCGGGAGAGGGCCAGCCCTCCCCCGCCGGATTGGGCGGCTGTCCTCCACTCCAAGCATTTTCGGTGGGTAAAAAACCGCCGGATCCCCCCTCGGACTGCTCCATCCAGGGCGACAAAGCTCCTCTGGGGCAGCAAGATGAGGGAGGAGGCCGCCCGTCCCAGCAGTTCAAAGGCCTTGGGGATGGCGCCGGTGAAGTATTTGCGGCTGACCGCAAACCACCCGCCGGCCAAGACAGTCTCCAGGGCGGATACCACCGGGGAGAGGCAAAGGGCCAAGAGCGCCGCGACAGCGAGGGCGGCTGCAGTCCGGCCTGTGGAGCAGGCTGCTAAGACCACCGCCAGCAGAACCGCCGCCGGGGTCAGGGAGCGGCGCAGGTTGTCCCCAATCTTATAGCGGGAAAGAGGGGAAAACTGCCCATCCCACAAGCAGCCGGCATTCTGCCAATCACCCCTCACCCAGCGGTGAAGCCGCTCCAGCCACTCGGTAGCGGTGCGGGGGGCGGCGTCTGCCAGCTCAATGTCAGACAAAAAGCCGGTGCGCAGAATCTCCCCTTCCAGCACATCGTGGCTGAGGACTTGGTTTTGGGGGAACCTCTCGGAAAGAAGGTCGAAAAAGGTATCCACCCAGAAAATTCCCTTACCGCAGAAGATGGACTCGCCAAACAAATCCTGGTACCCATCCCGGCTGACCAGGTCGTAGGGGGTCACCCCTCCCCAGCCCTCCATCAAACGGGAAAACCGGGTCTTCCCCTCCATGCGGGTGACCATCCGGGGGGTGAGGATGCCGTAACCCTCGGTCACCCGCCCCAGGGCCTTGTCCACCTCCGGCCGGTTAAGGGGATGGACCGCCGCGGCGATCATCCGCTTGGCCGAGCCGAAGAGGAGCTGGGTGTCGCTGTCCAGGGCGATGACTAAGGGGCAGTCCTGCACCAGTGCGGCATCCCCACAGAAGGTGTGCCAGGTGACCGGGAAGCCCTTCAAAAACCGGACCCATTCCACCAGGGCGCCCCGTTTGCGCTCCCAGCCGCGGTACAAATCCTCCTGCCGCAAATAGGTACGAGGGCGCAGGGCCAGCAGGAACCGGCTCCCCCAACGGCTGTTCAATTCTTCAATCATCTCCCGGGCGGCCCTGGCTTGGGAATCATCCTCTGGCGCGGTGAGGGCCGGACCCTCTGGAAAGTCTGCCAGCACGCAGAACACCAGATTTTCCTCCCGGTTCGAGAGATAGAGCTGCTCCAAGTGCTCCCCCAGTTCCCCCATTCGGGCAGCGGAAGGCAAAAGGGTGGTCACCACCACGGCGCACCGGGGGGCTTCCCCTGGTGTGAGCTCCATCCGGGGGAGGTAATCCGTCTTGACGCCGGCCATGGCAAGGCGCTGCAAAAAGGGGCCGCACGCCTCCCACAGGGGAAGGTATAGAGCCGGGACAATCCACCCGTTTTTTGCCCACCAACCACCCGCCAAGGAGAGGGCCAGCGGAAGAAGGCCCTTCCCCCACAGGAGGAGTCTCCCCCGCCGGCGGCGGGCCTCCTCCATCTGGACCTGGTGGCGGAGGGGATACCCCACGTGGCGGGTGCGCTCCACGCCGCCGGCACGGGCTTGGTTCACTGCCCAGCGGGCCACTGTTTCCTCTTTTTCCCTTTGCAGCTTGGCGATCCAAGCCACGGTGCGGCGGTATTGGCGGCGGCTTTCCACCGTCATCCGGGGATAGATTCCAGCGGGGTCCTCCCACAGGGTTTCCTCCACCGCGCCCAGTTCCTCCAGGGCGGCGAAGTCCACCCCACCCAGCTGCTGAAGGCCCAGGACCGCCCGGGAAATCCACTCCTCCCGCTCCTCTTCCCCAAAGGCGTCGGCGGCCAATAGCAGGTATGCCACTTTCAGGGAGAGTGCCACCTGCTCCAGCTGTTCCACCGTGAGGCGGCTGCGGCTGTCTTCCATAAGGATCAAATCCCGCAGTTCCTGCTCGCCCAAGGGGTGGCGGCGCAGTTCCCCAAAAAAGAGAACAGCCAGCCTGGCCACTCCCTTGGGGTTGGCTTTTAGGGCAGTGCGGGTCTCCCTCTCCTCCCTGGAAAGGATGTAAAAATTATCCACCAGCCACTGCCCAGCCCCGCTGGGGGAAGAGGCGTTTTTCGCCTCGTGATACCGCAGGGAAAGCTGTTTTTGGGCCCGTTTGCACTGTATCATCAGGGAATAGGCGCTGTCGTCCCATTCTAAGGTTTGCCGGTCCATCGTCTGCCACTTCCTTTGTTTTGGTTGTATTCCTGCTTATTTTGTGAGAAATTAGCAAGAAAAATTCACCAAAACGGCGAAAAGAGGAGCCTTCCCGCCGGAAGGCTCCTCAAAATGGGAAAAAATGTTTAATAATTGCGGGATTCCCGCTTGCGCCGCAAGGTGCGCACCACATTGATGGCGATGGAGAGGCCGATGCAGACCACGAGCAAAATGGGAATAAACCACTCGCTGTACTGCTCATCGTTGCTGAGCACTTCGGTCCACATCTTATCCATGGCCAGGTTGATCTCGGTGGGGAGCTCGTTGAAGAACTCCGATTTCTCGATCACCTCGTCACTGGGGTAGATGATGGGGCTCTCTTGGGTCTCCTCATCCAGCAGTTCAAAAGCCGCGTCGTTGGGGGAGGAATAGCCGATGTACTCCGCGTTGGCGGCGCCCACTTCCGGCTCGCACATAAAGTTGATGTACATCTCGGCGGCTTCTTTGTTCTTCGCCTCCTTGGGGATGCACATGGCGTCCAGGAACCGGTTGGTCCCCTCCCGGGGGATGGCGAAGGCCAGGTCGGGGTTGTCGTCGATCATGGTGACCGCATCGCCGGCATAGTAGGGGGCGATGGCTGCCTCGCCGCCGGTCATCTTGTCGAAGATTTCATCCATGACATAGGCCTGCACCAGGTACTTCTGGTCTTTGAGGGCCTCGGTGGCCTCCCGGAGCTGATCGGTGCTGTCGGGGTTCATAGAGTAGCCGCATTTTTTCAGGGCAATGCCAAAGGCGTCCCTGGGGTTGGAGAACATCAGGATTTCCCCAGCGTAGTCCGCATCCCACAGGATGTCCCAGGTCTCCATATCCTTGCTTTCATCCACCAGGGTGGTATTGTAGATGATGCCCACCACACCCCAGGTATAAGGCACCGAATAGAGATTCTCCGGGTCATAGGGCTGGTACTTGAACTCTTCGCTGATGTGCTTAAAATTGGGGACGTTGTCAAAGTTTATGGGGGAGAGCATCCCCTCGTTGATCATCCTGGCGACCATGTAGTCGGAGGGGATGATCACGTCATAGCTGACGCCGCCGGTTTTCAGCTTGGCGTAGAGCTCCTCATTGGTGGCGAAGTTGGTGTAGTTGACCTTGATGCCGGTCAGCTCCTCAAACTCTTTGTTGACATTCATCGAGTCGTCCGACCCATCGGAGATGTACTCGCCCCAGTTGTAGACGTTGATGGAGATGTTCTGTCCTTTGAAGCGGGTGTAGTATTCCATATCCAGGTCTTCTTCCTCCAAGGCAAAAGCGGCGCTGGAAAGGCCGGCAGCCAATGCGAGGGCCAAAAGGAGGGCAAAAATCCGTTTCATCCTAGTCCTCCTCCTTCCGGTTCAGCCGTTTTTCCCGGCGGGCCTCCACAATGTTGGACCCTAACAGCACCAGCAGCACCACCACAAAGATGATGGTAGATAGGGCGTTGATCTGGGGGCTGACCTTGCGCCGAGTCATGGAATAGATGGCGATGGGCAAGGTCTGGGAGGTGGGCCCGCTGACAAAGTAGGAGATGATGAAGTCGTCGATGGAATAGGTGAACGCCATCAGGAAGCCCGCCATAATGCCGGGCATAATCTCCGGGATGACCACCTTCCAGATGGCCTGTGCCGGGCTGCACCCCAAATCCTGGGCCGCCTCAAAGGTGTGTTTGTCCATCTGCCGCAGCTTGGGCAGCACATTGAGGATGACGTAGGGGGTGCAGAAGGTGATGTGGGCCAGAAGCAGGGTGAAGAAGCCCAGCTCCATGTCCACGTTGAATTTGTCCCGGATGAAGACAAACAGCAGCAGCATGGAAACGCCGGTGACAATCTCCGGGTTGATGATGGGCAGGTAGGTGACGTTCATCACCAGGCTTTTCGCCCATTTTTTCATGCCGTTGATTCCGATGGCCGCCAATGTGCCAATCACCGTCGCCACCACCGAGGCGATAGCCGCGATGACAAGGGTGTTGAACAGGGCGGAGAGGATCATCTCGTTGTGAAACAGTTTAACATACCAATCCAAGGTGAAGCCGGTGAACACCCCGCGGGATTTGCTCTCATTAAAGGAGAACACAATCAGCACCAGGATGGGCAGGTAAAGGAAGCCCAGCGCCACCGACATATATGCTTTGGAATACCAGCTAGTCTTTTTCATATGATCATATCCTCCTTATCCTCACCGTCAAACTGGTTGGTGATGCTCATGCAAAGGAGGATTAGAACCATCAGCACCAAGGCGATGGCCGCACCCAGGTTGGGGTTGTAGGCGTTGCCCAGGAACTGGAGCTCAATCAGGTCGCCGATCAGCAGGTTGCCGCCGCCGCCCAGCATCCGGGAGATAATAAAGGTGGAGACCGCCGGTACAAACACCATGGTGATACCGGTGGTGATGCCCGGCATGNGACCGCCCGGGAAATCCACTCCTCCCGCTCCTCTTCCCCAAAGGCGTCGGCGGCCAATAGCAGGTATGCCACTTTCAGGGAGAGTGCCACCTGCTCCAGCTGTTCCACCGTGAGGCGGCTGCGGCTGTCTTCCATAAGGATCAAATCCCGCAGTTCCTGCTCGCCCAAGGGGTGGCGGCGCAGTTCCCCAAAAAAGAGAACAGCCAGCCTGGCCACTCCCTTGGGGTTGGCTTTTAGGGCAGTGCGGGTCTCCCTCTCCTCCCTGGAAAGGATGTAAAAATTATCCACCAGCCACTGCCCAGCCCCGCTGGGGGAAGAGGCGTTTTTCGCCTCGTGATACCGCAGGGAAAGCTGTTTTTGGGCCCGTTTGCACTGTATCATCAGGGAATAGGCGCTGTCGTCCCATTCTAAGGTTTGCCGGTCCATCGTCTGCCACTTCCTTTGTTTTGGTTGTATTCCTGCTTATTTTGTGAGAAATTAGCAAGAAAAATTCACCAAAACGGCGAAAAGAGGAGCCTTCCCGCCGGAAGGCTCCTCAAAATGGGAAAAAATGTTTAATAATTGCGGGATTCCCGCTTGCGCCGCAAGGTGCGCACCACATTGATGGCGATGGAGAGGCCGATGCAGACCACGAGCAAAATGGGAATAAACCACTCGCTGTACTGCTCATCGTTGCTGAGCACTTCGGTCCACATCTTATCCATGGCCAGGTTGATCTCGGTGGGGAGCTCGTTGAAGAACTCCGATTTCTCGATCACCTCGTCACTGGGGTAGATGATGGGGCTCTCTTGGGTCTCCTCATCCAGCAGTTCAAAAGCCGCGTCGTTGGGGGAGGAATAGCCGATGTACTCCGCGTTGGCGGCGCCCACTTCCGGCTCGCACATAAAGTTGATGTACATCTCGGCGGCTTCTTTGTTCTTCGCCTCCTTGGGGATGCACATGGCGTCCAGGAACCGGTTGGTCCCCTCCCGGGGGATGGCGAAGGCCAGGTCGGGGTTGTCGTCGATCATGGTGACCGCATCGCCGGCATAGTAGGGGGCGATGGCTGCCTCGCCGCCGGTCATCTTGTCGAAGATTTCATCCATGACATAGGCCTGCACCAGGTACTTCTGGTCTTTGAGGGCCTCGGTGGCCTCCCGGAGCTGATCGGTGCTGTCGGGGTTCATAGAGTAGCCGCATTTTTTCAGGGCAATGCCAAAGGCGTCCCTGGGGTTGGAGAACATCAGGATTTCCCCAGCGTAGTCCGCATCCCACAGGATGTCCCAGGTCTCCATATCCTTGCTTTCATCCACCAGGGTGGTATTGTAGATGATGCCCACCACACCCCAGGTATAAGGCACCGAATAGAGATTCTCCGGGTCATAGGGCTGGTACTTGAACTCTTCGCTGATGTGCTTAAAATTGGGGACGTTGTCAAAGTTTATGGGGGAGAGCATCCCCTCGTTGATCATCCTGGCGACCATGTAGTCGGAGGGGATGATCACGTCATAGCTGACGCCGCCGGTTTTCAGCTTGGCGTAGAGCTCCTCATTGGTGGCGAAGTTGGTGTAGTTGACCTTGATGCCGGTCAGCTCCTCAAACTCTTTGTTGACATTCATCGAGTCGTCCGACCCATCGGAGATGTACTCGCCCCAGTTGTAGACGTTGATGGAGATGTTCTGTCCTTTGAAGCGGGTGTAGTATTCCATATCCAGGTCTTCTTCCTCCAAGGCAAAAGCGGCGCTGGAAAGGCCGGCAGCCAATGCGAGGGCCAAAAGGAGGGCAAAAATCCGTTTCATCCTAGTCCTCCTCCTTCCGGTTCAGCCGTTTTTCCCGGCGGGCCTCCACAATGTTGGACCCTAACAGCACCAGCAGCACCACCACAAAGATGATGGTAGATAGGGCGTTGATCTGGGGGCTGACCTTGCGCCGAGTCATGGAATAGATGGCGATGGGCAAGGTCTGGGAGGTGGGCCCGCTGACAAAGTAGGAGATGATGAAGTCGTCGATGGAATAGGTGAACGCCATCAGGAAGCCCGCCATAATGCCGGGCATAATCTCCGGGATGACCACCTTCCAGATGGCCTGTGCCGGGCTGCACCCCAAATCCTGGGCCGCCTCAAAGGTGTGTTTGTCCATCTGCCGCAGCTTGGGCAGCACATTGAGGATGACGTAGGGGGTGCAGAAGGTGATGTGGGCCAGAAGCAGGGTGAAGAAGCCCAGCTCCATGTCCACGTTGAATTTGTCCCGGATGAAGACAAACAGCAGCAGCATGGAAACGCCGGTGACAATCTCCGGGTTGATGATGGGCAGGTAGGTGACGTTCATCACCAGGCTTTTCGCCCATTTTTTCATGCCGTTGATTCCGATGGCCGCCAATGTGCCAATCACCGTCGCCACCACCGAGGCGATAGCCGCGATGACAAGGGTGTTGAACAGGGCGGAGAGGATCATCTCGTTGTGAAACAGTTTAACATACCAATCCAAGGTGAAGCCGGTGAACACCCCGCGGGATTTGCTCTCATTAAAGGAGAACACAATCAGCACCAGGATGGGCAGGTAAAGGAAGCCCAGCGCCACCGACATATATGCTTTGGAATACCAGCTAGTCTTTTTCATATGATCATATCCTCCTTATCCTCACCGTCAAACTGGTTGGTGATGCTCATGCAAAGGAGGATTAGAACCATCAGCACCAAGGCGATGGCCGCACCCAGGTTGGGGTTGTAGGCGTTGCCCAGGAACTGGAGCTCAATCAGGTCGCCGATCAGCAGGTTGCCGCCGCCGCCCAGCATCCGGGAGATAATAAAGGTGGAGACCGCCGGTACAAACACCATGGTGATACCGGTGGTGATGCCCGGCATGCTCAGGGGGATCAGCACCCGGCGCAGAATCTGCGGGGTGCTGGCCCCCAAGTCCTGAGCCGCTTCGATGACGCTGTTGTCGATCTTGGTCATGATGGAATACAGGGGCAGGATCATAAAGGGCAGGTAGTCGTACACCATGCCCAGCACCACGGCACCCTGGGTGTTGATCATCTCAAAGGGCCCAAGGCCGATAAAGCCCAGCAGCCGGTTGATGATGCCGTTTTTTTCCAGCAAGGTCATCCAGGCGTAGGTGCGAAGCAAAAAGTTCATCCAGGTGGGCAGCATCACCAGCATCAGCATGGTGCGCTGCTGGCTCCCGGTTTTCCGCGACAGAATGTAGGCTAACGGATAGGCGATCACCAGGCAGAGCACCGTGGCAATGGCCGCCAGCCAGATGGAGCGCATCAAAACCGGGGTGTACTCCCCCACCGCAGAGATGTTTTCCAGCGTATAGGCGCCGGAGGAATCGGTGATCGCAAAGGCGGCCACCAACAGGAGGGGCACCACGGTAAAGATGACCATCCAAATTACGTATGGGTAGGCAGAGTATCTACTTTTCATTCTTCATCCTCCATCTTGTGCATGATGTGGATGTCGAAGGGGTCAATGCGCATGCCGATGATGGAGCCGGGCTCCTCCATTTTGGTGGAGTGGATCATCCAGTTGTAGCCAGCGGCCTCCACCATCATTTCAAAGTGAACGCCTTTGAAGATGACCGAATTGACCACGCCGTTGAGCTGGCCCTCATCCGGGGCAACGACCTTGACGTCTTCAGGCCGGACCACCACGTCCACCCGTTTCATCTGGCCGAAGCCCTTGTCCACACATTCAAATTCATTGCCGGCAAACTGCACTTTAAAATCGTCGTACATCAGGCCGTCCATGATGTTGCTTTCACCGATGAAGTCGGCCACAAAGGCGTTGGCCGGTTCGTTGTAAATGTCTTGAGGGGTGCCGATCTGCTGGATGTAACCGTCCTTCATGACCACTACCCGGTCGGACATGGTAAGTGCCTCTTCCTGGTCATGGGTGACATAGATGAAGGTGATCTCCAGGCTCTGCTGGATGCGTTTGAGCTCGATCTGCATCTCTTTGCGCAGTTTTAAGTCAAGGGCGCCCAAGGGTTCGTCCAGCAATAGGACTTTGGGATGGTTGACCAGCGCCCGGGCGATGGCTACCCGCTGCTGCTGGCCGCCGGAAAGCTGGTTGATGTTGCGCCGCTCAAACCCTTTGAGGTTGACCAGCTCCAGCATCTCCCGCACCCGCTGTTTGCGCTCCGATTCCGGCATTTTGCGCAACTTCAGGCCGAACTCGACATTTTCATACACGTTTAAATGCGGGAACAAGGCGTACCGCTGAAACACGGTGTTCAGCTGGCGTTTGTGAGGGGGTAGGTCGTTGATCCGCACCCCGTCAAAAAAAATGTCGCCTTCCTTTGGCTCCACAAATCCACCGATGATTCGCAGCGTTGTGGTTTTCCCACAACCGGAGGGGCCAAGGAACGTGACAAATTCCTTGTCGTGTATCTCCAGGTTCAACCCGTTGAGTACACGCTCGCCGTCGTATTCGACGACGATGTCTTTTAAATTGATAATACAGTTTTCCATTCTGCATCCCCCTTTGCGGATTTTTAGCCCTGCCGGCCCCTACGGGGCCCCATGGGCCCACAGCGCCTTTTGACCGCTCCCCGCAAAAGGTTAGTTTCTAATCGTGGCGGCCGGAAAACCGGCGCCCGTTGTTAGGCGGTACATACGTCGCTGTGCTCATTTTTACTGTTTACACAGATGCAAAAACCAATATAACATAATTCTTAGAATTGTCAATGATTTTTCGCAAAAAATCCATATTTATCTGCATTTTGCGGGATTTCTGCCGATTTTTTGGGTAAAACCACCTGTTTTTCTCAAAAATTCTCTGATTTTCTCTAAGAATCATCGGTTTTCACCACTCATATTTTCCTTTTTTTCCCAATGTTATAAAGGTGGCCTTTTGCAAGGGAACACTGCCCTTCCACCGGATGCTTTTTCCTCCCGAATTCAGGCGGATTCTCCCCGCCGCTCTTCCACAGGCAGGGGAATTTGTGCTACAATAATCGCAAAGCGATTCCCAGCGGGAATCCCGCCCAGTCGAGCGTCTCCTGCAAACAAAAGTAAAAGCGAAGGATGGTCGTGTTATTATGTCTACCCAAGCAGTTAAAGAATATTTGGATCAATTTGGCCGGGGTGGGGATATCCTCACCTTTGAAGCCACCACCGCCACCGTGGAACTGGCTGCCCAAGCAGTGGGAGTAGAGCCTGCACGCATTGCCAAAACCCTTTCCCTTCAAGGGAAAGAAAGCCCGCTGATCATCGTGATGGCAGGGGATGCCAAACTCTACAACGGCGCTTATAAAGCCCAATTCGGCCTCAAGGCGAAGATGCTCACCCCAGAGGAGGCGCTGGAAAAAACCGGTCACGCTGTCGGCGGGGTCTGCCCTTTTGCCCTTCCTGAAGGGATTCCGGTATACCTGGATGTCTCCCTCCAGCGGTTTTCCACTGTGTTCCCCGCTTGCGGGAGCAGCCACAACGCCATTGAATTAACCCCTCAGGAGCTGTTCGATTATTCCCGGGCCGCCGGGTGGGTGGACGTCTGCAAAGGCTGGCGGGAAGAAGAATAGAGGGTAAAGGTATGTGTGTTGTGCCCGGTTCCCAACATAATTTTTAAATACTCACGCCCTCTCCCGACAAAAATTGCAAAAAGGGCTTGCAAATTGAAAAGCGCCATGCTATAATAATAAAGCTTTCTGGGTATGGCGCAGATTGGTAGCGCGCTACCTTGGGGTGGTAGAGGCCGTGGGTTCAAATCCCGCTACTCAGACCAAAGCAGCCGGTGTACACTTGTACACCGGCTGCTTTCTTTTTGCCCCAGCCCCGCGGAACAGTTTTTCTTAGTAAAACATAACGGCTGCCAAGGATTGATACATTTTCCCTTGACGTTAACACTGTGCTGCATTTTCTATGAAATCCAGAAGTGGGAGAACCCACTATGTCGTGACCGTCAGCCAGCTCCCTAAGATTTGGGAGTTTCCACTTAGATGCTCTGGGTGGAAACCGATGAAGAATATAAGTTTGCAGGCGATATGGACGACGGAAAGCACATGGGAGTTCTGTTGGGGGAATATATATCAATTTTATCGTCCATGCAAAAACTCCTCAATACTGAGTATGAAGATCTGCAGACAGGCCTTTTGATGCCGATATGAGAGCATTCTCAAGGAAATGGGAGAATTGCCAAAAGGCGCTTTTCTTTAGATAGATATCCCAATACAGCAAAAAAACCAGGCTCAATTGAACCTGGTTTTTGGTCTGAGTAGCGGGATTTGAACCCACGGCCTCTACCACCCCAAGGTAGCGCGCTACCAATCTGCGCCATACCCAGAAACTGCTTATTTAAGATACCACATTTCGCTCCAAGTTGCAACCCTTTTTTCAAGATTTGGTGCGAACTCTCAAATTTTCGCCTTGCTCCTCCAAAAATTTTTCGCATTCTTTCCCCTGCAGCCGCATACAATTTCCTCAAGCGGCACAAAAATGCCCACCATTTTCGCCAAAGGGGGATTTCCCATGCAGACTATCGGCCTGTGGACCGGCCTTGCCACCTTCCTCATCATCGCTCTGTTCCACCCCTTGGTGGTCCTTGCTGAGGAGAAATTTTCCAACAAAATTTGGGTTGCCTTCCTCGCCGCAGGGATTCTCTTCTTGGTGCTGTCCCTGCGCACCGCCGCCCCTCTCCTCTCCGCTGTACTGGGAGTGCTGGGCTTCACCTGTCTGTGGAGCATCAAGGAGCTCTCCGACCTCTCTTCCCATGGAAACCGCGCCAGAGCCGCCCGGCACAATCCGCCGCGCAGCCGGTAACCAATCCTTTGAGAGGACAAAATTTTTATGGCTCAAACGCCTTTTTATCAGGATTTCTTCCCTCTCCTTCCAAACTTGATGAAAAAAACCTCTTGACAGATTCCAAAAGACGCAGTATTATGTAGAAAAATTCAACACAGACAAAAGCTGTGAAGAGAAGAGTAGATCACAAGGCGTGTCACAGAGAGCCTCGGCTGGTGGAAAGAGGTACAAAGAATGTGGTTGAACATGGTCTCGGAGCTGCGTACCGACCGCCGGTTTCCCCGGCATAGGATACGACGGGTGCGCCCGTAATCGCGTCAGAGTATCGGCTCATCGGCCCGTACTTGTCAAGGCTCATGCCGTGAGGCATGGGTGAATTAAGGTGGTAACACGAAGCTATTTTAGCTCTCGTCCTTGAAATTGTTTTTCGAGGACGGGGGCTTTTTTATTGTGATTTTCGCCGCTCCCACATTTGTCTTTGAATTTTGCCCAATCACAAAAGGAGGCACACACCCAATGATTCAATTAAGCAACATCTCCAAACGGTTTGAAACCCCTGGCAAGGTGGTGGAAGCGGTCAAACACGTCACCCTTTCCATCGACAAGGGGGATATCTTCGGTATCATGGGCTTTTCCGGCGCGGGAAAATCCACCTTGGTGCGCTGCATCAACCTGCTGGAAACCCCCACTGAAGGCACCGTCACCGTAGACGGGGTGGAACTGACTGGCCTTTCGGAAAAAGAACTGCGGCAAGCCCGCAAAAACATCGGGATGATCTTCCAGCACTTCAACCTGATGCCCTCCCGCACAGTGTTTGAAAACATCGCCTATCCCCTCAAAGGCCGCCCCAAAGAGGAGATTGAGAAGAAGATCACCTCCCTGCTGGAGCTGGTCGGCCTCTCGGACAAACGGGATGTCTTCCCCTCCCAGCTCTCCGGCGGGCAGAAGCAGCGGGTGGCCATCGCCCGGGCTTTGGCCACCGACCCCCAAGTCCTCCTCTGCGACGAGGCCACCAGCGCTCTGGACCCCCAGACCACCACTGCCATCCTCAAGCTGCTGAAACAGGTCAACCGGGAACTGGGGGTGACCATCGTCATCATCACCCACGAGATGGCGGTGATCAAGGAAATCTGCAACCGGGCCGCGGTGATGGAACACGGCGAAGTCATTGAACAAGGGGATGTGTACAGCCTTTTCGCCACCCCACAGAGCCCGGTGACCCAAGGGTTTATCAACACCTCCTCCCTGGCCCAGAAGGTGGAGGAGTTGGACCGGGAAGGCTCCCCCGTGGTGGCCTTGAAACCCGGGGAACAGATTTTGCAGCTGACCTACCTGGGGATGGGGGCCTCCCAAGCGCTGATCTCTGAAGTGTCCCGGAAGTTTTCCATCAACTGCAACATCGTCTTCGGTTCCATTGAAATCATCCAGGAATCCCCCTTGGGCCGGCTCATTATCATTGCCAGCGGCCGGGAGGGGGACATCGCCCAGGCCATCGCCTATCTGCGGCAGCAAAAGGTAGAAGTGGAGGTACTCAAACAATGCCAGAAGTAATCGCAAGCCTGATCCCTAACGTCCTCGACCGGGTGCCCGAACTGGTCAAAAGCTTTCAGCAGACCTTGTATTTAATCGCCTTTTCCGGCGCGATCTCCTTTGTCATCGGCATGGTGCTGGGGGTGGTGCTCACCGTCACCAAACCGGGCAACATCCTAGAAAACAAACTGGTATACACTACATTGGACCGGGTGATCAACCTGTTCCGCTCCATCCCCTTCATCATCCTCATCGGCGCCCTCATCCCCCTCACCCGCGCGGTGGTGGGGACTGCCATCGGCACCAAGGGGGCCATCCTGCCTTTGATCTTCGGCACCGTGCCCTTCTTCGCCCGGCAGATTGAGACTGCCTTAGCCCAGATGGACAAGGGCCTCATCGAAGCCGCCCAGGCCATGGGCTCCAGCCCCTGGGAGATCATCTTCCGGGTCTATCTCAAGGAGAGCGTGCCGGGCATCGTCCGGGCCACCACCATCACCTTTGTCAGCTTGGTTGGTCTCACCGCCATGGCTGGCGCTGTGGGCGGCGGCGGCTTAGGGGACTTCGCCATCCGCTACGGCCACCAGCGCAACATGGTGGACATCACCTATGTCACTGTGGTGATCATCCTTCTCATGATCAGCCTGATCCAAGGGATCGGCAATTATATCATCAAGAAAACCACCCATTAATCCAAAACCAATGAAAAAAGGAGAATCCATTATGAAAACCACGAAACGCCTCGCATCCGCCCTGTTGGCCGCAGCCCTAGCTCTTTCTTTCACCGCCTGTTCCGGAAAACCCGCTGAAAATTCCTCCTCTGGGGAGGGTGGCAAAACCGTCGTCAAGATCGGCGTTGTCGGGGAGAACAGCGAGCAGTGGGAGCCAGTAAAAGCTGCCCTCGCTGCGGACAACATTGAGATTGAACTGGTCAAATTCAGCGAGTACAGCCTGCCCAACCAGGCTTTGGCCGATGGGGACATCGACCTAAACAGCTTCCAGCACTACGCCTTTCTAAACAAGGAAATCGAGGAAAAGAACCTGGATCTGACAGTGATTGGCGAGACCATCATCGCCCCCTTAGGCATCTACTCGGTCAACGTCCAGGAGGTCTCCCAGGTCAAGGAGGGGGATAAAGTGGCCATCCCCAGCGACGCCACCAACGGCGGCCGCGCCCTCAAGCTGCTGGAATCCGCCGGCCTTTTGAAGATAGACCCAGAGGTGGGGTACCTGGGCACCAAGGCCGACATCGTCGAGAATCCCCTAAACCTGGATATCTATGAGGTGGAAGCTGCCCAGACCCCCAGCCTTCTGCCTGACGTAGCTATCGCAGTGATCAACGGCGGCCATGCAGTGGACGCTGGGTTGATCCCCGCCCAGGATGCCATCTTCCTGGAGTCCACCGACAGCAGCGAAACGGAGAACAACCCCTTTATCAACGTCATCGTCGCCCGCACTGCAGATAAAGACAATGAGGTGTACAAAAAAGTGGTGGACGCCTACCACACCGACGCTGTGGCCAAGGTGATCGAAGAAACTTACAAAGGCTCCTACCTCCCCGCTTGGACCAACCAATAACTTTTATGTCCTGCGCGAAAAAAGGCACCGGCTATAAGCTGGTGCCTTTTTGGTTGGATATTGGGGATTCATCCTCCGGGCCTTCATAGGCCGCGAATTTTCCGGGGAAAAGGGTCTCTTCCACAATCCGGGCGCAGTCGATGACACAGCCGCGGCAGCTGCGCAGCCGGTCAGTGACCCCATCGGTTCCCCGGAGCACCTTGCAGGCCACCGTGCTGTTCTTCTCTGCAAAGGATTCGGCCATCTGGCGGCCCAAAGCAAAGGTCGCCAATTTGGTTGCAGGCTTTTGCAGGTTGGCGTCGCTGTTCCGGAGGCCCGCCAAAAACACCATGGCACAAACGCTGCCGCAGGTCTCCTGCATGCCGGCGATTCCCAGGCCAAACCCCTCCGACGCGCGGAACGCAGTCACTTCATCCATCCCCAACAAATCGCAATAGGTGCAGACCACCGCCTGGCAGCAGTTATAGCCTCCCGCATGGCGCTTTGCCGCCAATTCCACTCTACTTTTTTCCAACTTCATTCTCCCCTTTGATTGGCGGAAAGGTATCCGTCATTTTTATCATAGGTAAAATATTATGTATTTTATAATTTTAATTTATTTTATCTATGAATTTCATGGGTATTGTATCACATTCCCAGAAGGTATGCAATGGATTTTGCCAAGGTTTTCTCGCCAGTTCCCCGAAATTTGCCGGGCATGGCTGTGCCATCGGCGCACAAACTAATGCAGGGTGATTAAATGCAAGAGTATTATCAGGCAAATTCCGACCTTTCCGCCTATTTCAATTCCCTGCCCAACCATGTGCAGATGTTCATTCTCCAGTCCAATGTGGAGATTTCCACCCTGGGGGAACTGATGCAGGTGGCCGAGCATCTCAAAGAAACGCTGTAACCAAAGGATGTGATTGTATGTTCGCTCATATCAACCGGGAGGGCTGTATCTCCTGCGGCCTTTGCGTGGAACTCTGCCCAGAAGTTTTCTGCATGGCGGAGGACGGCATTGCCGCTGTCCACCAAAGCCCTGTGCCCAAAGAAGCCAAACAAGGGGCCATCACTGCCCAGGAGAGCTGCCCTGTCTCGGTCATCACAGTAGAGGAATAATCTTTGAAACAAAAACAGGGGAGGATATAGGTATCCTCCCCTGTTTTGCTTGCTTTATTTTTGGAAAAAGCCCTCCACTACCTGGTTGACCAGCTTGCCATCGGCTTTGCCTTTCACCAAAGGCATCAGATTTTTCATAATGAGGCCCTTCTCCTTGACGGTGGGCACCTCAATGCCAAGGCTGGACAGCACCGATTCCACCGCCGCCCGGATCTCCTCCTCGCTCATGCTTTGGGGGGCGAACTCGGAGAGGACCTTCAATTTGAACTCGCATTCCTCGATGATGTCCTGGCGGCCGGCGGCGCTCTCCAGTGTTTCCTTGACCTGCTTGATCTCCTTGAGGATGATGGCGTCTTCCTCCTCCTCGGTCAAATCCTCCCGCTTGTCCTTGGCCTTGGCCTTCAGGGCGGAGAGGAGAAGGGACAGTGCGTCCTTTCGGGCGTGCTCCTTGTTTTTCAGCGCCATCATCATTTGTTTCTGCACTTCTTGGGTCTTTGCCATAGGGAAACAACCTCCTGTCAAATAGGTTACATATTAAATAAATGCATTGGATTTTTAACGAGGGATCGCCGCTGCCGACCGGAACCGTTCCACCACCTCCACCAACTGTTCCAAAAAGGCCTCCTCGCCAAAGGTGTTGATTTTGAAGAACATCGCCTGGCTGCCGCCGGTGGCGATGGCTACAAGGTGGATCTTCCCCTCCGATTCCAGCATAGTGACCCCCAGGCTGACCCGATTGCCCCCAGTGTAACTGTAGCGCTCGTATGCCTGGACACAGCATCGCACATTGCCGATACGGCAGCGGCTTTCCTCCTCCAAACTGGCGGAGGCGCTCCCCCCTAGTATCCCGTTTTGCAGCTCCTGGGAAAACACATCCAAATTCCCAGGGAAATCGGTTACATATTGGGCCATGGGTTCCCTCCTTTTCCCGGCTCCTCCCCTGTGCTTGTGGACAGGAACGCCACATAAGCCAGCAGGGTTTCTTTCTGATTTTCCACCTGGCCGTCGATGACCGCCTGAACCAACTGTTCCAGCAGCGCCCCCACTTGAGGCCCTTGGGGGATGCCCAGCTGCAACAGATCGCAGCCGGTGACCGCCAGCTGTTTGAGGCTGAAGCACTGCCCTTCCCGCAAAACGGCTTGGGCGGCGGCCTCCACCTCCCGGAGGTTTGCCAAACGGGGCGGCTGGAAAGCCAGGGCTTGCGCCAGGGTATCCGCCTCCTTGACCGCCAGCCACTGGAAAAAGACCTCCTCCCCCCAGCGGCCCAGCTGGCGCTTGACCCACCTCTCCTCCGGGAACACCGGCCGGTCGTGAAGATGGATGAGGAGAAGTACCCGTTCCCCCAATAAACGGGGAACCCGCAACCGCCTCAGCACCGTCCCAGCCAGTTCCAAGCTTTTTTGAGCGTGGCCATAGAAGTGTCCTGTTCCCTCTCCGTCCAAGGTGAAACAGCCGGGCTTGCCGCAATCATGAAGCAGCATGGCAAGGCGCACTGCCAATTCAGGAGAGGATGCCTCCACTGCGGCACAGGTGTGCTCCCACACATCCCGGTCGTGGTGAGGGTTGTACTGCAAAAATCCCTCCATTGGGAAAAGCTCTGGCAAAATTGCAAAAATCACCTGAGGGAACTCCCTCAGCACCCGACCGGCGTCTATGCCGCAGAGAAGGCGTGAAAACTCTGCCCAGATCCGTTCCGCCGCCACATAACAGAGGAGTTCCCGGGATTCCAGCACCGCGGCAGAAGTTTTTTCCTCCAGCCGAAACCCATAGCAGGCGGCGAACCGCAGCGCCCGCAGGATCCGGAGGGCGTCCTCCCGGAACCGTTCCCCTGGGTCCCCCACACAGCGGATGATCCCATTTTTTAGATCTTCCCGGCCGCCGAACCGGTCGATCACCTGCCCATCCCGGCGGCATGCCATGGCATTGACGGTGAAATCCCGCCGGGCCAGGTCCGCCTCCAAATCCGGGACAAACCGAACCTGATCCGGATGGCGGTGGTCGGTGTAGGCGCTCTCCGCCCGGAAGGTGGTCACTTCAAAGGGCTCCCCCTCCCACACCACTGTAACAGTGCCGTGGGCGATACCGGTAGGTATGGCGTGGGGGAACCGGGCCAGCACCTCCTCCGGGCGGGCAGAGGTGGCGATGTCCCAATCCTGGGGGACTCGGCCCAAAAGGCTGTCCCGGACACAGCCGCCCACCGCATAGGCGGCAAATCCGGCTGTTTCCAGCGCCTCCAAAAGGCCCGATACCCCTACTGGCAAAAACATGTCTCATCCCCCTTATTACCGTTCCTATTATACACTTCCCCCGGTTTGTTGAAAAGTCCGGGTGCAAGCTCTCTTTTCCTTCAAAAGTTTTGGGTTGTTATTCCGCTGCCTGCATTCTATTTAAAATACCTCTCAGCTGGTCAGCCAACATATCCTCTTTGCCAATATAGGTTTCACCTTCAAAAATCATGGTATTCCACAAATCATGCAGCTGCTGCGCTCCAATGGGGTTGTCACAAAGTTCGTAAGCGGCATAGATGTTGCTAATTAGTGCCTTCATCGTCTCCTGATTGGACAGATCCTCCTTCTCAGCTTTATCAATCGCAAACAGAATTAGCGTGTTACAGCGCTGTATTCTACTTTCGGTATACTCCTGCTCCTTTTTGTAGCTTCCTAGGAAGAACGAAGCGGCAATTGCCGCAGCAAAAGCTATGCAAACCACAATTTTGACAGCTCCTCTCACAACAGCGCTCCCCCTTCCGATACAATTCTACGGTCTTATAGTACCACACCGCCAGGCTTTTCACAACCGAGCAAAAAAAGAAAATCCCCCGCCGCAGCGAGGGATCTTTTTTACTCCAATTCGGCTTTGCCGGTGTAGAGCTGGTAGTACCGGCCCTTTTTCTCCAGGAGCTCCTCATGGGTGCCCCGCTCGATGATCTCCCCCTGCTCCAAGACCATGATGGCCTTGGCATTTCGCACAGTGGAGAGGCGGTGGGCGATGACAAACACCGTCCGGCCGGCCATCAGGCGGTCCATGCCCTTCTCGATAAGCTTCTCGGTCCGGGTGTCGATGGAGCTGGTGGCCTCATCCAAAATCAGCACAGGCGGGTTGGCCACCGCTGCCCGGGCGATGGACAGCAGCTGCCGCTGGCCTTGGGAGAGGTTGTCGCCATCCCCGGTGAGGACGGTGTCATACCCCTGGGGCAGGTGCTTGATAAAGGCGTGGGCGTTGGCCAGTTTGGCCGCGGCGACCACCTCTTCGTCGGTGGCATCCAGCTTGCCGTAGCGGATGTTGTCGGCGATGGTTCCGGTGAACAGGTGGGTATCCTGCAAGACGATCCCCAAGGAGCGGCGCAGGGAGTCCTTTTCAATCAGCCGGACATCGATTCCGTCGTAGGTGATGGTGCCCGACTGGATTTCATAAAACCGGTTGATCAGGTTGGTGATGGTGGTTTTGCCCGCACCGGTGGAACCCACAAAGGCGATTTTCTGGCCGGGTTTGGCAAACAGGCTGATGTCGTGGAGGATGGTCTTATCCTTGTTGTAGCCAAACACCACGTTGTGGAACCGCACATCCCCCAGAACCGGCTCCAGCACCACAGTACCGGCGGGGCCTAGGGCTTTCCAGGCCCAAATGCCGGTGTGTTCGCTGGTTTCCTCCAGGGTGCCGTCCTCTTTGCGGATGGCCTCGGTGAGGGTGACGGTGCCTTCGTCCACTTCCGGCTCCACCTGCATCACTTCATACACCCGCTCCGCGCCGGCCAAAGCCGCCAGAATGGTGTTAATCTGCTGGGATAGATGGGAAATGGGGTTCGCCACCTGACGGGTGTACTGGAGGTAGGAAATCAGGGAACCCAGGTCCAAGCCGCCGGCAATGGCCATCAGGCCGCCGACACAGCTGGTGACTGCGTAGTTGACGTGGGAGAGGTTGCCCATCATAGGCATCATGATGCCGGAATAGCTCTGGGCGCTGATGGCCGCTTGGCGCAACGCATCGTTGCGCTCCTTAAACTGGGCTTTAGCCTCTTCTTCATGGCAGAAGACCTTAATGACCTTCTGGCCCTCGATCATCTCTTCGATGTATCCATTTACATTGCCCAGCTTTTGCTGCTGCTGGCCAAAGTAAAACCGGCTCTTACCGCCGATGACTTTGATGAGCAGGAACATGAGCCCCAAAAAGCCCAGGGAAATCAGGGTGAGCCCAGGGCTTAGGAAGACCATCATAGAAAGGGTGCCAACAAAAGTCAGCCCATTGGAGATCAGCGAGGCGAAGCTGTTGTTGACCGCCTCGCTGACGGTGTCGATATCGTTGGTGACACGGCTCATCAATTCGCCGTGGGTGTGGCTGTCGAAATAGCTCAGGGGGAGCTGTTCCATCTTGTCAAACAAGTCCCGGCGCATCTCATACACCGTCTGCTGGGAGATGTGAACCATAATGCGGGCGTATGCGTAGGAACAGCAGGCACCGGTCAGGTAAACTAGGGCCATCACCGTCAGCATCTTGGCCAAACCGGCAAAATCGCCGGGCAGGATGTAATTGTTGATCAATGGCCGCAGGAAGTAGTTCCCCGCCACCATGGCAAAGGAGCTGGCAAACAGGCATACAATGACTACCACCAGCAGCAGCTTGTGTTTGCCGATATACCCCATCAGGAAGCGGAGAGTTTTTCCCATGTTCTGAGGGCGCGCATACCCGTGTTTGCCCGGTCCGTTGCCGGGTCCGCGCATAGGTGCGGCAGTTTTGGTATTGTTACTCACTCAAACCAGCTCCTTCCTGTTGAGATTGATAGACCTCGCGGTAAATATCGCAGCTTTCCAGCAACTCCTCGTGGGTGCCATGGGCCGCCACATGACCGTCATCCAGCACGATGATCTGGTCGGCGTCGCTGATGGAACTGACCCGCTGAGCGATAATGATCTTGGTGGTGCCGGAGAGATCCTCCCGGAAGGCCCGGCGGATTTTGGCATCGGTGGCGGTGTCCACGGCGCTGGTGCTGTCGTCCAAGATGAGAACCTTAGGCTTCTTCAGGATGGCACGGGCGATGCAGAGCCGCTGTTTCTGGCCGCCGGAGACGTTGACGCCGCCTTGGCCCAGGTCAGTTTCCAATCCCTGGGGCATCCGGCTGATGAACTCATCGGCGCAGGCCGCCTGACAGGCCGCCCAGATCTCTTCGTCGCTGGCCGATTCATCCCCCCACAAAAGGTTTTCCCGGATTGTGCCGGAGAACAAGGTGTTCTGCTGGAGCACCATGGCGACGGTGTTGCGCAGGTGTTCCAGGCTGTAGTCCCTCACATCCCGGCCGCCCACCAGCACCCGGCCGGAGGTGACGTCGTACAGGCGGGGGATCAGCTGCACCAAGGTGGTCTTGGCCGAACCGGTGCCCCCCAAAATGCCCACTGTAGAGCCGGAGGGGATGGTGAGGTTGACATCGGTGAGGACCAGATCGTCCTCTTTTCCATCATAGCTGAAGTTCACATGGTCGAAGACCACCGAGCCGTCGGCCACCTGTGCTTGTGGGTCGCAGGCGTTGTCGTTGATATCGGGGACCTCTTCCAGCACTTCCAGGATACGGCGGGCGGATGCCACCGACCGGGAAAGCATCATGAAGATCATGGAGACCATCATCAAGGACATCAAAATCTGGGTCACATAGGTGATGAAGCTGGTCAGTTTGCCCACCTGCAGCGCGCCGGTGTACACCATTCCGCCGCCAAACCACAGGATGGCGATGATGGTGGAGAACATGACCATCTGCATCACCGGCATGTTGAGAACCACAAACCCGAAAGCCTCTTCCGAAGCCTTGCGCAGGTTGCCGTTGGCGGTCTCAAACTTTTTGCGCTCAAAATCCTCCCGGACAAAGGCCTTTACCGTACGGATGCCGATCAGGTTCTCCTGCACAGCGGTGTTCATGTTGTCAATCCGGCCCTGGAGAATGCCAAAGCGTTTGCGCACGTGGCTTATGATGAAATAAAGCGACCCCAGCAATACCGGGATGGCCACCAGGAACACCATGGCCAGCTTGGCGTTGATCATCACCGCCAAAAAGAGGGCGCTGACCAGCATCACAGGGGCGCGAACCAGAATCCGCATGCCCATGGTGATACTCATCTGCATGGCGTTGACGTCATTGGTCAGGCGGGTGATCAGCGAGGCGGTGCTGAACCGTTCAATGTTGCTGAAAGAATACTCCTGGATTTTATTGTACTGGGCTTCCCGCAGCTCGGCGCCGAAGCTCTGCCCAGCGATGGAGGAGCAGCGGGCCAAACCCATGCCAAACTCCATGGATACTACAGCCATTGCGGCCATCAGCAAACCCATGCGGATGGTGTAGGCCGCGTCGTGGTTCTGCACGCCCACATCCACAATGTTTGCCATCACCAAAGGAATCAGCATCTCAAACACTGCCTCCATAATGCCGCACAGGCAGCCCATACCCACCCATTTTTTATACTTGGATAGGTAGGGCGCAAATTTTTTTATCATATTTTCACCCCATATCTCTTTAATGTTAGGAAGGGCTTACAATTTGGTAAGCCGACTTACTATTTATTGTTATCCTATTCTACTTCACCGGATTTTAATTGTCAATACGCACAGATACGAATTCACAAAATAATCATATGTGCCTAAAAAGTAGTCGATATCAAACCTATTGGACAGCAAATTTTGTGCATCTAGCCCCTTGCCGTAGGACTTACAAGAATATTTTTTGGCGGTAGACGCCCTGCCCCAAGCCGCTTTCCCTATAAAGCGAACATCGTTTTTTGGCGCCTAAACTCCCCAATCCCTCAACAGGGCTACCAAAGATAAAAACAGCTCCTTTTTCAAGGGGCTGTTTCCATTGAAATATATCCGTTTTATCGCGGATGTCTTGCCAAACTTGGACGCAGCTACATGTCCGGTCCTTCCTCCCAGCGCGGGTTCTGGTGGTGGTTCCGCGGCCGCATCCCTTCCGTGTCTTCATCCTCCTCCCGGAGGCGGTTGAGGCTCTCGTACATCCGGCGCAGCAGGTCAGTGAGCAGTTCTTCATCCTGGGGGGTCACCTGGGAAAACAGCGTATCCCGCAGGTGATCTACCTCCTGGCGGCAGTCGTGGGAGGCTTTGCGCCCCAGCTCGGTGATGGTGATCCGGTTGCGGCGGGTGTCCTGGGGGTCAGGAGCCCGCTGGACAAATCCCACCTTCTCCATCCGCTTAAGGGAGGCGGCAATGGTGGCCTTGCTCACCTTCAGGCAATCGGCTAGCTCTTGCTGGGTGATTCCCGGGTAACGTTCCAACAATTCCAGGATAAAGGGCTGGCTTTTGTACAGCCCATAGCGGTTTAAAATTCTGTTGAGAAGGATGTCGTGGGTACGCATCAGCGCCCCAAACATATGGATCATATCCGAATCCCGATAAGGCGGCATCTTCTCTCCCCCCTTTCTTTGCAAACCGCTGCTGATTATAGTTTTTATTGTGGCATAAAATTCCCATAGGCTAGAAAAAGCCCGTTGACACTTCGCGTCGGGATGGGCTATGCCCTCAAAGAATTGCGCTGCCGGTACACGGCAGGAGGGAGGGATTCCATCCCAACAGCAACTCATAGCATGCCATAGGCTTTGCTTGCGGCAATGGACAAAGGCTTTTTGACGAATCATCGCCCTTTGAGATTATTATAACACAATCCTGTGAAAAAACGGTTAAAATTTTACCAGTAGAGAGAATCTGTTCCCAAACCTGAGAAAAAGAAAAAGGCGGGGGAAATTCCCCCGCCCCTATTGTTGTCGATTGGTCTAGTTATTTGGTCATGGCATAGACGTCCAGGATTTCGTCCAGCTCCTCTTTGGTGAAGATGTTCTCCCGTTCCAGCAGTTCCCGGACCGAGGCCCCAGTTTTGATGGCTTCTTTGGCAATGCTGGCCGCCAGCTGATACCCCACCTTGGGGCAGATGGCGGTGATAATGCCCACGCTGCCGTGGACCAGATCGGCGCAATGCTTCTCGTTGGCAGTGATGCCGTCAATGCAGTTGTCAATGAAGGTATTGACCCCATTGGTCAAGGTCATGATGGATTCGAACAGGTTGTAGTAGATCACCGGCTCAAAGGCGTTGAGCTCCAGCTGTCCGCCTTCCGCTGCCATGGTGATGGCCACATCGTTGCCAATGATATTGAAGGCCACCTGGCTCATCACTTCGGGGATGACCGGGTTTACCTTGCCGGGCATGATGGAAGAACCGTTTTGTTTGGCAGGCAGGTTGATCTCGCCAAAGCCGGTGCGGGGGCCGGAGGACATCAGGCGCAGGTCATTGGCCATTTTGGAAAGGCTCAGGGCGCAGGTGCGCAGCACCCCGGAGACCTGGGCAAACACATCTACATGCTGGGTGGCATCCACCAAGTCGTCGGCTTTGACCAAGGGCAGGCCGGTGATCTCCCCCAGGGTGACAGCAATGTGGCCCACATAACCCCGGTTGGCGTTGAGGCAGGTGCCAATGGCGGTGCCGCCCATGTTGATGCTGTACAGATAGGGCATCAGCTCGCTGAACCGTTTCAGGTCGCGGGCGACTACCGAGCGGTAGGCGCCGAATTCCTGGCCCAAACGGATCGGGACGGCATCCTGCATCTGGGTGCGGCCCATCTTCACCACCGAGTCGAACTCCTTCTCTTTGGCCGCCAGGGATTTCTCCAGCCGCTGGAGTTCTTTGACAGCGGCCTGCAGCAATTTAATGGTGGTGATTTTGCCCGCGGTGGGGATGACATCGTTGGTGGACTGGGCGCGGTTGACGTGGTCGTTGGGATGAACCACGCTGTAATCGCCTTTCGTACCTCCGAGGATTTCAATGGCGCGGTTGGCGATGACTTCGTTGGCGTTCATATTGGCTGTGGTGCCGGCTCCCCCCTGGATGGCATCACAGATAAACTGATCGTGGAACTGACCGGCCATAATCTCATCGCAGGCCTGGCAGATGGCGTCGCAGATGGACTTGTCCAATTCGCCCACCGCTAGGTTGTTCAACGCAGAAGCTTTTTTAATGGCCGCCAAACTGTTGATAAATTCGGGGTGGAGTTTTGCGCCGGTGATGTGGAAATTCTCCGCGCCGCGCAGGGACTGAACCCCATAGTAAGCCTCAGCGGGGATCTGTTTGCTGCCGATGGAATCGCTTTCGGTACGAAATGCCATATCGCTCTCTCCCTTATTGAAATTTCTCTTTCAAAAAATGTGAATTCATGTTTTTGATGCATGATTTGCGTCATTTTCTTCATTATAGTCCCCCAACTTGTAAAAAGCAAGGGGTTCTTTTGGAAATTTTGCTGTGATATCTCCTAATTTTGTCGGTTATTTTCTGTGTAAAATATCTCAAATCATTCTTTATGTGAAGGGATTCCTTCAATTTGAGGGGGCGATCCTCAACATATCCACAAAAAAGGCGGCATGATCCCTCATGCCACCTTCATTTATCGAAGTAAAGTTTTGAAAGATAGGGGTGCCGGCCCCCTAAACAGGATATGCAAAGCCGTGGAAAAATGGGAAACTTGGGGTTCCAGATTATTCCATGGTTTTTAAAAGAATGTTAACGTCCACTATACAGCCGGACGTTTTAACCGGGAGGGTTGACATTTGCCCAAATTTGGTATATCATAATACAGCTATCTTATATTTCCATACCGAGATGTGGCTCAGTTTGGTAGAGCGCTGCGTTCGGGACGCAGAGGCCGCAGGTTCGAATCCTGTCATCTCGACCAACAGAAAAAACCCGTTAAATGGCTTTAGAATCAGCCTTTAGCGGGTTTTTCTTATCTTCTAAAACGGCTTATACCCTTGCCAAAACAGGGCAAAAACAGGGTGTTTTTTGTAAAGATGCAAGTCAAGACTATTGCATTTTTGCTGTCCAATGGCATGCTTTGATTGACAGCAAGAAATCCCCTGACCAGATATATCATCTGGCCGGGGGATTTTTTATTCCCTCTCTGGGGCGTCCTTCCCCTCTACAAACCAGTGGCCCTCCTCAAAGAAGCGTTTCGTGGCGGCCAATCCGCATCAAATAGCGGATCCCCGCCCAGGATGCCAGGGGGCAGTGGCCTTTTCTCCCCCAGCGCTGTGCTCCCGTTACAAGGGTAAAACCAAGCCGAGTTTTCCCAATTTATACAGACTTTATGGTATAATAAAGTTATAGTGTATATCGCTGCCATCTGCCATGCCAGAAAGGGGGAGAACTGCCGTGTCATATTATCCATACAAAGGGTTTTTTTGCTGTTTCCTTACGGCAACATCGCTTTTTCCTGTATGTTTTACGAGCGAACCCCTATTCCCCAGTCGTTTTAAACTCGCACAACTTCTACAAATTGCTCCTTCCCGAGGAGCGATGAAGGAGGGATTGTAAATGGAAGACAACCGCAGAAAAGATAAACTGCAATTCCTTGCCGAACATCTGATTTCATTGGGTTTTTGTGCGTTCTCTCTTCTCATAGTCTGTTGGAATCAAGTGGGTTGGCTCCCATGGCTGGCGGGGGGATTTCTCTTGTGGTGGGGAGTCCTCTGGCTGCTGCGGACCCACAATGCCTGGTTCCGGCCCAAAGACAAATTCCGGGATTCCAAGCTTTATGATTATACCTCCCGGGCAATCAGTACCTTCGTGCTGATCGCCGCATGGGTTTATGAATACAAAACCCAATCCTCCCTAGCAGTCTACTTTTTATTGGGATTTCTGTTCCTGGAAATCCTCTGTTTCACCTGGGTCAACTATCGGTACAACTTTGGAAAGGCCAAGGAGTAATGCCGCCCCGCCAAACAAGCCCCTCTTTGCGTTGACAGGCCCTTCCCATGGCCGGTATAATGAAAGGTAGGACAATTCTCCAAAACTGACAAGAGGATGATGAAGATGAACGACAAAGTAGTAGTTCTCAACGCAGAAAAAACCAACTTTGATGGCAATGTGGATTTTAGTTCCCTGACCCCCCACACCACCGTCTACGATGACACCCAGCCGGAGGAATTCCTCCAGAGGATTCAAGGGTATGACATCGTGGTCACCAAGGAAATCCCCGTGGGAGCGGAACTGATCGCTCAGTTCCCCGATTCGGTTAAACTGCTCTGCGAGGCCGGCACCGGCTACAACAACATCGACTTAGCTGCCGCCAAAAAGAAGGGGATCACCGTTTGCAACATCCCCGCTTACAGCACCCAGCGGGTGGCCCACACCGCCATCGCCCTGCTTCTGAACCTGAGTTCTTCCCTGCAAATCCAGCAGGCGATGCTCACCCGGGGCAATCACGACAACTTCACCAAGTGCCTCCAGGTTTCCCATACCGAGGTCAACGGCAAGACCCTGGGGGTCATCGGCGCAGGCAACATCGGAAAAGAGGTCATCAAGATCGCCCAGGCCCTGGGGATGGAGGTTATCTCTTACACGGTGCCTGCACAGGAGGACGCCGATGGGGTCCACTTTGTCAGCCTGGAGGAGCTGCTGCGCAGAAGCGACTATGTCACCCTCCACTGCCCGCTGTTGCCCTCCACCCACCACATCATCAACAAGGAAGCCCTCGCTCTGATGAAGCCCTCTGCCTATCTGATCAACACCTCCCGGGGGCCGTTGGTGGATGAGGCCGCCCTCATTGAGGCACTGCAAAACAAGGTTATCGCAGGCGCGGCGCTGGATGTCCAGGAGACTGAGCCCCCGGCAGAGGACAACCCCCTTTACACCATGGAGAATGTCATCCTGACTCCCCACATGGGCTGGAAAGGGCTGGAGACCCGGCAGCGGCTCCTCTCCCTCCTCAAAAAGAATATCGATGCGTATTTGGCGGGAAACCCCATCAATGTAGTAGGTTAACCCCTGGCATCTTTTCCAAAGTCCCCGCATAATAATAAGAGGCCGGCCCAAATTGGGCCGGCCTCTTTCGCCGTTTTACCAGGTTATTTGTTGTGTTTCAGCCACTGGATGGCACAGTTGGCAAAGGTGGCGGCGCCGATGGGCAGGGCGCTCTCGTCAAAGACCACGTTGGGGTTGTGGCAGGAGTAACGGCCCTCAGGGTCAGCAACCTCAGCGCCGATGTTGAAGAAGGCGCCGGGCACCAGGCCGGTCAGCAGGGCGAAGTCCTCAGAGCCCATGACTGCGGGGATCTCGTGGAGCTTGTCCGCACCCAGGAAGTCGCTGATGTAGCCGTGCATCTCCTTGGTGAAGGCGCTCTCATTGATCAGCGGGCAGACGCCGCCGGTGTACACTACCTCAGCGGTGCAGCGGAATTTCAGGGCAGTGTACTGGGCGATCTCCACCAGGCGGGATTTGATGTACTCCCGCACATCGTTGTTGTAGGTGCGGATGGAACCCTCCATCACCGCATACTCGGGGATGATGTTGGGGGCGTCGCCGGCATGGATGGAGCCAATGGTCAGCACGGCGGGTTCCGCGGTGTTGACTTCACGGCTGATGATCTCCTGCAATGCGATATGGGTATGAGCCGCAACATTGATGGGGTCGATGTTGGTGTGGGGGTAAGCGCCGTGGCCGCCTTTGCCGTGGATGGTGATGGTAAACCGGTCAGAGGAAGCCATGAAGGGCCCCTCATGGAAGCCGATGTGGCCGCAGGGCAGGCCCTCGCCGGTGATGTGCATGCCAAAGGCGCCATCCACTTTGGGGTTTTCCATAACGCCGGCGTCGATCATAGCCTGGGCGCCGGTCAGGCCCTCTTCATCGGGCTGGAACATGAATTTCACAGTGCCCTCCAGCTCGTCCTCCCGCTCTTTCAGCAGGCGGGCAGCGCCCAGAAGAATGGCGGTGTGGCAGTCGTGGCCGCAGGTGTGGGCGTAGTTGTTTTTCGAGGCAAAATCCACACCGCTGGTCTCCTGCATGGGCAGGGCATCCATATCGGCCCGCAGCAGCAGCACCTTGCCGGGCTTGGGGGTGGTGGTGGCCACTACGCCGCAGTTGCAGATTTCCTTGGGCTCGTACCCCATCTCCTTGAGGCACTTGATCACATATTTTGTGGTCTCGGGGAGCTCAGCGTTGATTTCAGGAGTCTCATGGATGGTTCTTCTATCCTTGACAATCACGTCTTTGAGTTCCTCGGCTCGTTTCATCAAATCGCTCATTGTGTTTTCTCCGTTTCTTTTCTCGACTAAATTTGTCTCGTTTGGGGACGGTCTTATTGTAGCAGGTTTCCGCCGCTTGGTCAATTGTTTACCGTGTTAAAATTGTCTAATTGTTCACAGCTCAATTTCCTTTATTTGCTGATATTCCAGCCGCAACTGCAAAAACTATTGGGGAAATACCCATGGGAAAGGATTTGATTTTATGGAAAACTCCCGTTACCCCTTTCAGCTGGAACCCCTGCCTTACAGCTATGACGCCCTCTCCCCCAACATCGACGAGACCACCCTCCACTTCCACCACGACAAGCACCTGCAAACCTATGTGGATAATCTCAACAAGGCGCTGGAACCCTATCCCCAGTTTCAAGACTGGACCTTGGAACGCCTCTGCGCTGATTACGGCTCCCTGCCGCCTCAAGCTGCCACCGGAGTGCGCAACAACGCCGGCGGCGTGTACAACCACCAGCTGTATTTCCGGTGTATGACCGGGGATAAGACCTCCCCCTCCCCGCGGATGGAGCGGGAACTGAACCGCTGCTTCGGCTCCCTGGAGGAATTCCAGAAGCAGCTGAAGGCGGCGGCCCTAGCCCGCTTCGGGTCCGGTTGGGCCTACCTGGTCCAAGACCCCAAAGGGGATTTCAAAATCCTCTCCACCGCCAATCAGGACACGCCGCTTCCCCAAGGGCTGCGGCCCCTCCTTCTGGTGGACGTCTGGGAACACGCCTACTACCTCCAGTACCAAAACCGCCGGGCCGAATACCTAGATCAGTGGTTCCCCCTTATCGATTGGCGGGTAGTGGAGTACAACGCCTTCCAAAACGGCATCGCGCGCTAACCATTCCAACCGGAGCTCAAAGGATGAGCTCCGGTTGTTTTCTTTTCCCCACGGGAGGGATCCCATGGGTGCCACTTCGATAAAAAAGAGGATTTTCTCCCCTTGAAAAGACAGATTTTTTCCCACAGCCGAGAAAAAACCCTCTTTTGCTGTAGCAACTTTTTGGGATTTTCATATACTGGCAGTGGAGTAATCCAAAATTTTATCCAAATGGGGGTATTCGATTTGAATATATATCGTCCCAACGATGGCTGTTGTCCTCCTCCCTGCCCTAGGCCGTGTCCTCCGCCCTGCCCGTCGGTCTGCTGCTGCCCGGGGCCTGTAGGCCCACAGGGCCCTGCCGGTGAAAATGCCACTGTGGCTATCGGTACCGTGACCACTGGTGAGCCTGGCACCCCAGCCAGCGTAGTCAACGTAGGTACCGCCAGCAATGCCGTGCTCTCCTTTACTATCCCCCGGGGTGCAACCGGTGCCACTGGTGCAACTGGCGCCAGTGTGACCGGGCCTACTGGCGCAACTGGTCCTACTGGTGCGACGGGTGCAACTGGCGCCAGTGTGACTGGGCCAACTGGACCCACTGGCGCAACTGGTCCTACCGGTACGGCAGGTGCAACTGGCGCCAGTGTAACTGGGCCGACCGGGCCCACAGGTCCTACCGGCCCAACCGGGCCTACTGGCGCAACTGGTCCTACCGGTGCGNATGAGGCCGCCCTCATTGAGGCACTGCAAAACAAGGTTATCGCAGGCGCGGCGCTGGATGTCCAGGAGACTGAGCCCCCGGCAGAGGACAACCCCCTTTACACCATGGAGAATGTCATCCTGACTCCCCACATGGGCTGGAAAGGGCTGGAGACCCGGCAGCGGCTCCTCTCCCTCCTCAAAAAGAATATCGATGCGTATTTGGCGGGAAACCCCATCAATGTAGTAGGTTAACCCCTGGCATCTTTTCCAAAGTCCCCGCATAATAATAAGAGGCCGGCCCAAATTGGGCCGGCCTCTTTCGCCGTTTTACCAGGTTATTTGTTGTGTTTCAGCCACTGGATGGCACAGTTGGCAAAGGTGGCGGCGCCGATGGGCAGGGCGCTCTCGTCAAAGACCACGTTGGGGTTGTGGCAGGAGTAACGGCCCTCAGGGTCAGCAACCTCAGCGCCGATGTTGAAGAAGGCGCCGGGCACCAGGCCGGTCAGCAGGGCGAAGTCCTCAGAGCCCATGACTGCGGGGATCTCGTGGAGCTTGTCCGCACCCAGGAAGTCGCTGATGTAGCCGTGCATCTCCTTGGTGAAGGCGCTCTCATTGATCAGCGGGCAGACGCCGCCGGTGTACACTACCTCAGCGGTGCAGCGGAATTTCAGGGCAGTGTACTGGGCGATCTCCACCAGGCGGGATTTGATGTACTCCCGCACATCGTTGTTGTAGGTGCGGATGGAACCCTCCATCACCGCATACTCGGGGATGATGTTGGGGGCGTCGCCGGCATGGATGGAGCCAATGGTCAGCACGGCGGGTTCCGCGGTGTTGACTTCACGGCTGATGATCTCCTGCAATGCGATATGGGTATGAGCCGCAACATTGATGGGGTCGATGTTGGTGTGGGGGTAAGCGCCGTGGCCGCCTTTGCCGTGGATGGTGATGGTAAACCGGTCAGAGGAAGCCATGAAGGGCCCCTCATGGAAGCCGATGTGGCCGCAGGGCAGGCCCTCGCCGGTGATGTGCATGCCAAAGGCGCCATCCACTTTGGGGTTTTCCATAACGCCGGCGTCGATCATAGCCTGGGCGCCGGTCAGGCCCTCTTCATCGGGCTGGAACATGAATTTCACAGTGCCCTCCAGCTCGTCCTCCCGCTCTTTCAGCAGGCGGGCAGCGCCCAGAAGAATGGCGGTGTGGCAGTCGTGGCCGCAGGTGTGGGCGTAGTTGTTTTTCGAGGCAAAATCCACACCGCTGGTCTCCTGCATGGGCAGGGCATCCATATCGGCCCGCAGCAGCAGCACCTTGCCGGGCTTGGGGGTGGTGGTGGCCACTACGCCGCAGTTGCAGATTTCCTTGGGCTCGTACCCCATCTCCTTGAGGCACTTGATCACATATTTTGTGGTCTCGGGGAGCTCAGCGTTGATTTCAGGAGTCTCATGGATGGTTCTTCTATCCTTGACAATCACGTCTTTGAGTTCCTCGGCTCGTTTCATCAAATCGCTCATTGTGTTTTCTCCGTTTCTTTTCTCGACTAAATTTGTCTCGTTTGGGGACGGTCTTATTGTAGCAGGTTTCCGCCGCTTGGTCAATTGTTTACCGTGTTAAAATTGTCTAATTGTTCACAGCTCAATTTCCTTTATTTGCTGATATTCCAGCCGCAACTGCAAAAACTATTGGGGAAATACCCATGGGAAAGGATTTGATTTTATGGAAAACTCCCGTTACCCCTTTCAGCTGGAACCCCTGCCTTACAGCTATGACGCCCTCTCCCCCAACATCGACGAGACCACCCTCCACTTCCACCACGACAAGCACCTGCAAACCTATGTGGATAATCTCAACAAGGCGCTGGAACCCTATCCCCAGTTTCAAGACTGGACCTTGGAACGCCTCTGCGCTGATTACGGCTCCCTGCCGCCTCAAGCTGCCACCGGAGTGCGCAACAACGCCGGCGGCGTGTACAACCACCAGCTGTATTTCCGGTGTATGACCGGGGATAAGACCTCCCCCTCCCCGCGGATGGAGCGGGAACTGAACCGCTGCTTCGGCTCCCTGGAGGAATTCCAGAAGCAGCTGAAGGCGGCGGCCCTAGCCCGCTTCGGGTCCGGTTGGGCCTACCTGGTCCAAGACCCCAAAGGGGATTTCAAAATCCTCTCCACCGCCAATCAGGACACGCCGCTTCCCCAAGGGCTGCGGCCCCTCCTTCTGGTGGACGTCTGGGAACACGCCTACTACCTCCAGTACCAAAACCGCCGGGCCGAATACCTAGATCAGTGGTTCCCCCTTATCGATTGGCGGGTAGTGGAGTACAACGCCTTCCAAAACGGCATCGCGCGCTAACCATTCCAACCGGAGCTCAAAGGATGAGCTCCGGTTGTTTTCTTTTCCCCACGGGAGGGATCCCATGGGTGCCACTTCGATAAAAAAGAGGATTTTCTCCCCTTGAAAAGACAGATTTTTTCCCACAGCCGAGAAAAAACCCTCTTTTGCTGTAGCAACTTTTTGGGATTTTCATATACTGGCAGTGGAGTAATCCAAAATTTTATCCAAATGGGGGTATTCGATTTGAATATATATCGTCCCAACGATGGCTGTTGTCCTCCTCCCTGCCCTAGGCCGTGTCCTCCGCCCTGCCCGTCGGTCTGCTGCTGCCCGGGGCCTGTAGGCCCACAGGGCCCTGCCGGTGAAAATGCCACTGTGGCTATCGGTACCGTGACCACTGGTGAGCCTGGCACCCCAGCCAGCGTAGTCAACGTAGGTACCGCCAGCAATGCCGTGCTCTCCTTTACTATCCCCCGGGGTGCAACCGGTGCCACTGGTGCAACTGGCGCCAGTGTGACCGGGCCTACTGGCGCAACTGGTCCTACTGGTGCGACGGGTGCAACTGGCGCCAGTGTGACTGGGCCAACTGGACCCACTGGCGCAACTGGTCCTACCGGTACGGCAGGTGCAACTGGCGCCAGTGTAACTGGGCCGACCGGGCCCACAGGTCCTACCGGCCCAACCGGGCCTACTGGCGCAACTGGTCCTACCGGTGCGACGGGTGCAACTGGCGCCAGTGTGACTGGGCCAACTGGACCCACTGGCGCAACTGGTCCTACCGGTGCGACGGGTGCAACTGGTGCCAGTGTGACTGGGCCAACTGGACCCACTGGCGCAACTGGTCCTACCGGTGCGGCAGGTGCAACTGGCGCCAGTGTGACTGGGCCGACCGGGCCCACAGGTCCTACCGGCCCAACCGGGCCTACTGGCGCAACTGGTCCTACCGGTGCGGCAGGTGCAACTGGCGCCAGTGTGACTGGGCCGACCGGGCCCACAGGTCCTACCGGCCCAACTGGACCCACTGGGAGTGACGGGGATGCTGCTACCGTTCAAATTGGCTCTGTGACAACTACGGAACCCGGCACTGAGGCCACAGTTAGAAATTCTGGCTCTTCCGCTCACGCCGTATTTGAGTTTACTATTCCTCGTGGTGCTACTGGTAGTAGTGCTGCTATACCACAGCTCATTACTGTAGCTGATGCGCCACCGCAGCCCAGTGGGAATAACTTGCCGATGACTTTTCATGACAATGTGGTATTCTCCGGAAGCAACATCACCCACACCATCGATTCTGGAAATATCGTAATCAACCAATCTGGTATCTATCAAGTGTTTTTCCACTGTACCGTTTCCGCTTCCCAGGTGACGCCTGCGGCAATACAAATTTCAATTCTACAAGATGGTGATATTCTTCCTGGCGGTGTAGCTCGCCACACATTCCAGTCAAGCAATGAATATGCAACGGTTTCTCTCAGTACCGCATTCGCGGTATCAGAAACCTCTTCCACAATCCAGGTTTCTTCTAGTACACCTGGGTTTTTACTCAGTGATATTGCGCTGACGCTCAACCGTTTGAGTGATTTACCCGAATGATGAGCAATCTAAGCCATCAGTAAACAGAAAACCTATATATTCGTTTTTTGAATCGTGTAGAATCGGCTTGAACAGAAGAACAGATTTTTAACTGATATTTCCAATTTCCTCTGATGAGGTCGTGCTTTCATCCCACTTTTCTCTCCTTTTTGGCCCCCGCTATGTGCGGGGGCCTTGTTTATTTTGAAAACACTCAAAAATGCAAATCCACCCCAAATTTTAAAATTGGAGGCAAAATTCCGCCAGTTTCTCCCCATTTGAGGAGGAACCCTGCCATTGCCCCCGGCATACTTTGGGGATAGGAGGTTATGCTGATGAACATTTATCGAAACCAATCAAGCCCTTTCTTTTACTGCACCCCTCTCTACAGCGGGACTTGTGCCGGATGTGGGGCAGCTCCCTCTAGCCCATCCTGCCCAGGGGAGTACCCCGTGCCCTATTCTGCATCCCAATGGCTGGTGGAACCCTCCTGGTACAAGAGCGGCGATTCCCTGCGCTGGTCCTACCGTGGAGGGGAAGGAGTGGGGATCTCCCCGGATGAAGCTACGTTAGCCCTCACTCCGGGCAGGGACTATTTTGTCTCCTACCTGATTCAAGGGGTACTTCCTCCCCGGGCATCCCTGGAAGTGCTGCCTTACTTTGGGAGCGAGGACCCCATCCCCTTTTCCAGTTCCGGCCACAGCGGAATCCAAGAGGAACGGGTAGGAGTCTCCGGAGGGTTTTTACTCCCCGCAGCCAACCCAATGTACCTGACTTTGCAGCTGGCCACCAACAGCCCGGCCCCCATTTCGGTGACCGGCTCCCTCCACCTCTTCCCTCTGCCCTACTGACGACTGGCGGAAACACCATCCCCTTATTTCGACATCCTTCCCCCCTGGAACTCAACCCTGTAGGGGAGCCTCCACCCCCAAACCTTCATAGTATACCAATAGGCGCAGCGCCTTTTTTCTTTTTCCGCCGCAGGGCATGCGGCAAATACATGCAGTTGTGGAGGCAAACCTATGAACAACCAACCATCCAAACCGAGCCGCCAGAGGTGGTCCGCCATGGAATTGACCGGCCTAGCCCTGGTTCTATCCTCTCTCGCGGCACTGCTCTATGCCCCCGACAGCTTGTCGGGCCTTTTCACCGCCATCACCGCGCGGGTCTGCCCCATTGTGGTGGATGTCTTTCTCACCAGCGACGTAGGAGTAGCCATTGTGGTCAGTGTCATTGTGGGCCGGGTGTTGGAACGCCTTGGCTTCACCGACGCCCTGATCCGCATTTTCCTGCCGGTGATGGGGACCATGGGAATCAACCCCTCGGTGATCATCCCCAGCGTCTATAATATCCTAGGGGATATCAACGCCTCCGGCAAAATCGCCGGCCCCATCCTGGTCAAAGCGGGCGCCACCCGGGATGAGATCAAGCTCTCCATCGCCACTATGATCCAGAACCCCCAGTCCTTCGCCACCTTTGCCATCGGCTTGGTGGCCCTGACCGCCTTCGGCATCAACCCGCTGCCGGTGGTTCTCCTCTCCATCTTCCTGCCCCTCATCGTGGTGCCCTTTCTCCTCTCCCGCACCCTGTATCGGGACACCAAAGCGGTGGAGCTGGAAACCCTTCCCCGCTTCACCCCCCAAACCCCGATGATGAAGGTCCTTTTCGACTCCGGCATAGAGGGGATGCAGCTTCTCCTCTTGGTGATCATCCCCGCAGTGGCCGTTGTGTTCACCCTCATCGGCGTGCTGGATTTTCTGGGCGTCTGGGCCGCCATAGAGGCTGGTATTGGCTCCCTGCTCTCCGCCCTCTGCATTGAGCCCGGCACTGGGGTGCTCAGCGTCTTGGTCAGCCCCACCCTGGCGGTAGCCCAGCTGCCGGCCCTCACCGGCATCGACCCCCGCTTGGTGGTAGGAGGCTTCGTCCTCGCCAACTCCGGGTTCCCGCTTTCAGTGGTGCTGGGTCAAGTCCCCGCCACCTGGGCGGAGTCCACCGGCTTGCCGGAGAAGGACGGCCTCATCGCCGCGGTGCTGGGCTGCGGCATCCGGCTGGCCACAGCGGCGGCTCTCGCCTACTGGCTCACCCCTTTCATCTTGAGGTAGCGCCATGAAGGAAACGTATGTGGTCCGCGCCAAAAAAATTGTCACAGCAGGGCCTCTTGGCGCCATCGAACAAGGCGCCTTGGTGGTGGAGGATGGTATCCTGCTGCGGGTTGTCCCGGAAGGGGAGCTCACGCCCGAAGAGCGGGCCCTCCCCTTGGTGGACTTTGGGGAACTGACCGTCACCCCCGCCTTGGCGGACTGCCACTGCCACCTGCTGGAATACGCAGCCGGGTCTTTGTATCCGGTAGCGGAACCGGCCCATCTGCTGGCGGGGAAAGCCCTCCTGCTGAACGCCCTTTGCAGCGGCGTAACCGCCTTGGGGGAACAGATCTGCGGGCACCCGGCCTGCGGCCTCTCGGTAGAGGAATACCGCCAAGCGGTGGAAGGGCTTCCTCTCACCGTCCGGTTTGCCCTTTGCGGCATCACCCTGGGCACCGAAGGGGCACCCCATTACTCCGCCTTGACAGGAAGTACCCCTGTGGGGAAATCCGACCTTCTCTCCCCCAAGCTGCTGGGGGACCTGGTAGAGGGGAACGATTACCCGGGGGAGAATGTCTTTCTCAACGCCACCCCAGCCAACCTGCCCCTCTCCCTGACCCCCCAGGCGGGGGAACTGGTCTTCCGGCGGGAGGAACTGCTGCAAATCGTCAAGGAATACCACCGCCAGGGCAAGCGGGTCGGGGTCCACGTGGGCGGCAGGCAGGGCATCCAGATGGCCCTGGACTGCAAGGTGGATGTCCTTCATCACGCCCATGGCATCACACCCGCCCAAATGCGGCAGGCAGCCCTCCAAGGGGCCATGGTGGTGGCCACCCCCTTGGGGGGAACCCACCTTTCCCCCAACCAGCCAGAGGAGATTTTATCCCTCCTGGAAGCCGGTGTGGAGGTCGCCATCGCCACCGACGCTTACCTGCCCCCTTCGGAGGGGCTGGGCCTTTCCCCCGGAAAGCTCTACGGAACCGAAAGCCTGATGCTGCTGGCCCAGCCGGCCATGGTCCTCCTGCGGGAAAAAGGCTGGAGCGAAAACGATTGCCTGCGCCTGCTGACCGCCGCCCCCGCCAAGGTCATGGGATGCGAAAACCGGTTTGGGCAGCTCCTGCCGGGGATGGAGGCCACCTTCCTGGCAGCGAGGGGAATCCCCGGTTTGGAGGTCACCAAGCCGGAGGATATCCGAGCCGTGTACCACCGGGGAAAAGCTGTCATCCAGCGCCTTTAGGCGGGAAAGTTCCTTCCCATCTTTTTACCGTGCCATAGCCATTTTTGACATCTCTGGATAAAAAATCAATGAATTTCTGGAACATCCTACAGCGAAAATATTTAATTTGCCAAAACAGTTGACAGCTTCACATTTTTCACGTATAGTTAAAGTCAAGCTGAACGAATGGTTCAGAAAATTTTTTCAAAAAACGAGGTATACTACTCCATGTTTCAGGACAAAACTTTAATTTGCAAAGACTGCGGATCCGAATTCATCTTCACTGCTGGCGAGCAGGAGTTCTACGCTGAGAAAGGCTTCACCAACGAGCCTCAGCGCTGCAAAGCTTGCCGCAACGCTCGCAAAAACGCCAGAGGCGAATCCAGCAACGGCACCCGTGAGATGTTTGATGCTGTTTGCGCTGAGTGCGGCAAACCCTGCAAAGTGCCCTTCCAGCCCAGAGAGGATCGCCCTGTTTACTGCAGTGATTGCTTTGCAAACAGAAGATAATTATAATCATCCGGAATTAAACAGCACACCCTATAAGGGTGTGCTGTTTTTCTTTTTGCCTTCCTTTAGCATAGGGTCTGCCCTCTTCTTGGTGACCGCTGTCTAACAGCTGCGGCGCTGCCTTTGCGAATCCCTACCTATTTAACCCCCCAGAGTATCTCCCCCTTCCACCCACACAGCAAAAGCCACCCCTGGAGGATTCCCTCCGGGGGTGGCTTTTGGCTAGGATGGATTTTATTTCGCAGCGGCTTCCAACTTCTTCTGCCGTTTCTGCTGTTTTCGGGACTTGCGGTCCTCTTTGTCGAAAATCAAATACAAGGTGGGGATCAAAATCAAGGTTAGCAAGGTGGAGAACAACAGGCCGCCGATGACTACTACCGCCATACTCTCCATCATCTCCACGCCAGAGCCAAAGGCCATGGGAACCAGCCCCACAACGGTGGTAAGGGTGGACATCAGGATGGGGCGCAGACGGGATTTTCCCGCCATTACCAAAGCGTCGCGAATCTCCATCCCCTCATCCCGGCGCAAGATATTGGCGTAGTCGATGAGGACGATAGCGTTGTTTACCACGATGCCTACTAGCATGACAACGCCAAGGAGGGATGCCATGTTGATGGAGCTCCCAGTGAGAAGCAAAGCAAAGAAGGACCCAGTCAGTGCAAAAGGCACCGACATCAGGACAACCAAGGAGAACCGCAGGGATTCAAACTGGATGGCCATAACGGCAAACACCAGATAGATGGCGATGACCAAGGCGCGGCCGATGGCCGCGAATTCCTCATACATCATCTCCATGTTGCTGCCCTCCCCCAGCTTGATGCCTTCGGGAAGGCCCATCTTCTGTACCTGCTGGATGGCCAGCCGGGTCATATTATTGATGTTGGACCCGGCGGGAGGGGTCGCTGTCACAGTGACCAGATACTCGCCGTCCATCCGCATAATAGAGGAGGGGGCGGTGGAGTAAGTGATGGTGGCCACATCGGTCAAGGCCACCTGTCCGCCCCGTGGGGTGTCAATCATCAAGCCGTACAGGTCGCTGATATCCTGGAACCGCTCAGGGTCATATTCTACCATGACCGAGTATTCGGTGTCCCCCTGCTGAAGGGTCATCGCCTGGGAGCCGGAGATCTTGCTTCTGGCATTGGTTAAAACCGAGGAAGGGGTCATCCCCACCGAACCGGCCAAAATGGGGTCCACCTCGATCTTGGCGCGGGGGCTACCATCGGAAAGGCTGGTGCTGGCCGTCTGGAATTCCGGCATCTTCACCAGTTCTTCCCGCACCAGCTCTGCCTGCTCCTTGAGGGAAGTCAAGTTTTTGCCCTGCAAGGTGAGCTGTATCGAGTCGCCGGTGCCGATGGACATCATATTTTGTTTGCTGACCTCCACGCTGCAGTTGGGGATGCCGGCAGTCAAGTCCCGCATCCGCTGTACAAACTCGTCGCTAGTCATGGAGGCGTCGTCCTTCAGCTTTAAGGAAATGGAGCCGCCGGAACCGCTGCCCATCATGCTGGCCAGGCCAGAACCGCCGCCCACCGACATGGAGTAGGTCTCCACATCCGGCTCCTTTTTGACAATGTCCTCAATCTGGGTCATGATCTTACTGGTGGATTCCAGGTTGAGGCCGTTTTTTACATCGACGCTCATAGAGATCCGGCCGTTTTCCATAGCCGGCATCAATTCCATGTCAATCTGGGAATACATGCCCAAGGCCGCCACAAACAGCACAATGGCGGTGACCACCACCAGGGCGCGCTTATCAAGCAATTTGCGCATCAGCTGGCCGTAGCGCTCCTCCAGCCGCCGCACAGCCCGGGCAAAAGAGAAGTCCTTGCGCTCCACCGGTTTGAGGCGGACGAACAGAAGGGGTACCAAAGTCAACGCGCTGACCAGAGAAGCGGTCAAGGAGAACACAATGGTATAGCAGATGTCGTGGAAGAGCTGGCCGCTCATCCCCTGCATCATGCCGATGGGCAGGAAGACCACGATGGTGGTCAAGGTGGAAGCCACAATGGACCCCAGCACCAGCTCCGCGCCCTTGATGACGTTTTCTTCAAAGCTGCGCTCCCCTGCCTGGGCTTTGAAGCAGCTGTCGATAACCACGATGGAGTTATCCACCAGCATGCCGATGCCGATGACCAAACCGCCCAGGGAGATGAGGTTGATGGTCATGCCGAAGAAGGACATGAGGATCAAGGTAGCAAGCACCGAGAAGGGCATGGAAAGGCCCACAATCAGGGAAGCTTTCCACTCCCCTAGGAAGACCCACAGCACCACTACGGCGATGGCAAGGCCCTCCACCAAAGCGGAGGCCACGCTGCGGATATTCTCCATAATATCCTCGCCGCTGTTGCTGGTGACCTCAATCTCCAGGCCCAGCTGCTGGCTGTTCAGATTGTCTACCACCTTAAGCACCTGGTTGCAGATGTCCACCGTGTTGGCGCTTTGGTTTTTGGCTACCGAGATGCCGATGGTCTCTTTGCCGTCCTGGCGGTAGTAGGAAGAGATTTCCTCGTCGGCCAGGTTGACCTGGGCCACATCCGAAACGTGGATAATGTCCCCGGAACTTAGGGTGATGGGCACATCTTCCAAACTGTGGTATTCGGTGAACTCCTGGCTGCCGATCAAACCGACAGTGACGTTGCCCCGGTCCAGGTCACCCAGGGTGACCTCATATTCGGCAGTGGCAATGGCCGAGACCACCTGCTGCATGGTGATTTTGTACTGGGAGAGCTTGTTCTCATCCAGCAGTACCTGGACGTATTTTCGGGATCCGCCGCTCACCGACACGTCAGACACGCCTTCAATCTTCTCAATCTCCGGCACCACGTTGTCCTCCACATAGGCCTTGACATTGTCGTTCGCCTCCGCTTTGATGGAGAGGGACATGATGCTGTTGTTCAGGTTGCTGGTGTTGACTTCAATGAGCACTGGGTCGGTGCAATCATCCGGCAGCGGGACCAATGCCAAGGCAGAGGAGACATCCTGATATTTTTTATCGATGTCCGCTGAATATTCGAACATCATGACCACCATGGACACCCCTTCACTGGAGACCGACTGGGTGCTGTCCACCTCGGACACGTTGGCGATGGCCGCTTCCACCCGATCGGTGACCATTTTATCCACCTCTTCAGGGGAGGCGCCTGGATATTGGGTCATGACCATCAGCACCGGCATTTCAATCTCCGGGGTGGATTCCAAAGGCATCTCAAAGATGGAAGAAATACCAAAGGTCACCAGGCTGACAATGCAGATAAGAATGCAGACCGGCCGTTTGATGGAAAACTTGGGGAGAGAAAACATATTCCTTATTCCCCTTTCTCATCGCCTGCAGAAGAAGAGCTCTCCTGAGGCTGCTCTTCACTGGAATCCCCAGAAGGGGCCTCCTCCGGCTGGGAAGCACTGGCTTCCAAAGAGGGGGCATAAACCGCCGCGCCATCCTTCAGATCGGGATGCCAGGTGGTGATGATTTGATCCTCGTCTGTGAGGCCGCTTTCGATGACAATGGAATCGGCGGTAGACACACCGGTGACCAAGTCTACCCGGACAGCCACCCCATCCCGGTATACATAGACATAGGGCTGGTTTTCATCGTATTCGATCAGGTCCAAGGGGAGGATCAGCTCGTCCTGGGCATTGGCGGTGGAAGCTTTCACTTTTACTACAGCGCCGGAGCGAACGGACTCCAGGGGGACCACTGGCTGGGCTTTCGCCGCATACAAGCCGGTTGCAGCATCGGCCTCTGCAGCCATCTCAATGATAGTGGCCTGGTACTCCTTGCCGTTGTACACCACAGTGACCCCATCCCCCACCGAAAGGGCGTTGGCGCCGTCCTCCGACAGGTTGAAGGAGACCACCGGGGCTTTGTCCTGGCTGGAGATGACATACACCGGGTTGGTCATGGCGACCATATCGCTGTCATCGGCGTTTTTGGTGGTGATCACCCCGGAGATAGGGGCGTAAACCTTGGCGTCTTCCAGAGC
This sequence comes from Merdimmobilis hominis, assembly GCF_900104615.1. GTDB lineage: Bacteria > Bacillota > Clostridia > Oscillospirales > Ruminococcaceae > Merdimmobilis > Merdimmobilis hominis. Next base: position 568,493 of record NZ_LT629939.1, read on the forward strand.
TTTTTGGGCTCTTTCGTAGCTCAGCTGGGCTTGGCGAATAGCGCTTTCCGCAGAGCCCAGGGTCTCCCCATCTCCACCGCCGCTGACCAAATCATAGGCACGCTCTGCGTACTCCAAATCGGTTTTGGCGTTTTTCTTGTTGGTTTTATAGGTGTCCTCGGTTTTTTCATAGGTGTTGACAAAGGTGGTGAAAGCGGTGGCGGCTGTTTCGTATGCCGTCTCGGCCGTTTTGACTTGCTCTTTGAATGTCTTTAATTCTTCTTCTGTCTTCCCTGCTAGTTCTGCATCTGCAAGCTCTTTTCGGGCAGCTTCCAGTTTTTCCTTTGCCGCATCCCTAGCATCCCGCAGGGCGCTGCGCTGGTCGTCGTAGTCCTCCTCCAGGTCTTCCCAATTGTCCTTGACGGTCACATACTGCCGGGCGCTGTTCTCCTTGGTGCGCTCCGCATTCATCAAGCTGGTCTCCGCACCAATCACCGCAGTCTGATACTGCAAATAGGCCAGTTCCAGGTTGGTCTCCAAGTCCTCGGTATCCAGCTCAAAGAGGAGGTCTCCGGCTTGGACTACATCGCCTGCACTAAAATAGGTATGTACAATCTGCCCCTGGTTTTTGGGGAAAACCTTGACGCTTTCCGCAGCTTCCAAGCGACCGACAAACTCAGTGCCCCGGCTCAAATCCCCGCGGCTAGCAGTGGTAGTCAGTACACGGATCGCCGAGGTTTCAGCCTCTGACTCCACTGGAGCGGAGGCCGGAGCTGCTTCATTGCCGCAGCCGGCGACAAAAACCAAGAGGCCCGCCAACAAAATGGCGAGAGTTTTTCTTTGGAAACGATGAGATTGATTCATTGAGTACGCCCCCTAGATAGTAAATAGTAGTGGGTTTGTGGACGGTATAGAAACAATACACAGAGAGATACTATTTCTATTTTACAAATACATAGCAAGCTATATATTTATTTTCAGTGATTTTGCTGATTATTTTGAATCTTGTAAAGCAAGGAAATCAACGTGTCAACCTCCTCAGGGGTGAGACATGAGAGGAATCTGCCCCAAACCTCAGAAACACAGCTAAGCGCTTCTGTTTTTATGTCGCGGGCTTTTTCGGTCAAACAAATCCGCTTATAGCGGGCATCTTTCTCCCAAGAGCGCCGCTCGATAAAGCCTTTGGCCTCCAAACGTTTGACAATCCCTGTTATAGTGGGGTTGGATAGATTCAGGATTTCTTCCAAATCCTTTTGGCAAAGCTCATTTTCCTCGGCCTGATCCAAACACCCGAGAACCAGGACCTGTGCGGAGGTGAGTTCTAAGCTTTTGACCTTGCGGTTAAACTCCTCCACCATAGCATTGTGTACCATTTTAAACAATTGGAGAAGCTGCCCCTCTGTCCCGACGCTATACACCAATTACAGTCCTCCTTCCTTTTAGAATGGGAAATAGCACGCTATTTATTATAGCGTGAGGATTTTGTGAGTGTCAAGGAAACATTGTGAACATTTTGTAAGAAATTCCAGAAATATATGAATAGACCTATCACTTGTTCACAAGACCATCACAGAATCCTCCCCTATCTGGCTTTCCGCAGGATGGTTCCATATCCGTGCTGTCTTTTTTCGATAAAATCCGTCAAAAACCCTGATTATAAAAGGGTAGGATTATTTTATTTCCAGCCTATTCTCCCTAATTTTTTCTATTTTCCCTTTAAATTCGGCCTTTTATGGTGTATAATATTGGAGAAAAGTGAATTTGTGACCTCCGTGTGACAATCGCTTTTTTTGTTGTACCATTTTCCCAGTGGTTTCATATTGGGTTTTTGGTAACTATTGTGAGAACAAGGAGGAATTAACCATGAAAAAACGGGCAAACAGAATCCTATCTGCGATTCTGGCAGCTATGGTTGTTGTAACCATGAGCGGCATGACTGTCTTTGCTGAAGAGGTCAGTTCTGCCCCTGTAGCCCCCGAAGAGGGGAGCAGCAGCTCCGCTCCCGCAACCCCTGAAGGAGAGGATGCTTCCAGCTCCGCTCCCACAGTTCCCGAAGAGGAGAATAGCAGTTCTACTCCTACAGCCCCCGAAGGGGAGGATGCTTCCAGCTCCACCCCCACAGCCCCTGAAGGAGAAGATGCTTCCAGCTCTACTCCTGAAGTGCCCGGGGAGAGCAGCAGCTCTACCCCTACAGCTCCCCAGGAGCAGGTCCCGGCTCAGCCTTTGACCCCGGCTGCTCCCGCTCCCCAAGAAACCGGCATTGCCATCGATGGCAAGTATTACAACAGCATCGCTGACGCCATTAAGGAAGGCGACGGCAAGACCATTTCCATCACCAAGGATATCTCCGAGGACGTGGTGATCCCGGAAAAAACAACCATCACCCTGGATATTGCCAGCGGTATAACCCTGAAAAATACCAGCAGCCATACCATTGAAAACCATGGTACCCTGACCGTCACCGGTTCCGGCACAGTGGAAAATACTACCGGGAGCAGAGCGGCTTTGGCCAACTACCCCGGCGCCACCGCCACCCTGAAGGGCTGCACCTTTACCGGTAACACATGGTATGTCATCAAAAACCTGGGCACACTCACCATGAGCGGCGCCGACCTGGTTCAGGAGCATGCTGGCTCCAGTGCCATCGACAATGGTTTTGTTGGTAGTAGCGGCGGTGACGGTGACCTTGGAGTAAGACCTCCTGTAGATAACACCATCGCCCTGACCATCACCGGCGGCACCTTCTCCGGCGGCATGAACACCGTCAAGAACGACGACTACGGCGTGCTGACCATTGAGGACGGCACCTTTGAGAACACCGATGGCCCCGCTGTCCTCAACTGGAATAAAGCCACCATCACCGGCGGCACCTTTACTGTAAACAACGCTTCCAAGTCTGTTCTCGCCAACGGCTATATAGACGAGAACGCAGACAAAGGCCAAATGACTGTCACCGGCGGCACCTTTACTGCGGCCAACAATGGCGAAGGCTCCCTGTTTGGCTATGGTGTTGTGACGAGCGACATCAATGCAGACCAACCCAAAGGCGGCCACCTCAACATCACCGGCGGCACCTTCAACGGTTCGACTGCCACCAAGCCCGAAGCCCCCCATGCCCCCTCTATCTCCGGCGGCACCTTTAACAAAGAAGTCGATGCCAAATACCTGGTTCCCGGCTATGAGTGCAGAAAGTCCGGCGACAAATTTGTGGTAGTGAGCGCAGACGATGACGTTAAAGTAGACCCCACCCCCAGCACCCCCACAGATGAAGTGACCATTCCCTCCGGCGCAACCGAGGAAGAGAAGAAGGCCATTGAAGAAGCCAAAAACGACCTGACTTCTCGGGACAACCCGGCTGCTACCACTGCGCCCACCGGCCTTGAGACTGTTGTGATCCCCGAAGAGGCGAAAAAAGCTGCGGAAGAGCAGAATGCCGCTGAGATCAAAGTGGTCATCTCCACTGTGGTGGAAGAAGTAGGGACCAAAGAAGTCAAAAATGAGGATGGCACCGTGTCTGTCGTTGTCACCTCTGTTCAGTTCGACGTAGAGCCCAAATGGGTCGTCGGCAATACAAGCGGCCTCATCTCGAACCTGAACGGCAACACCATTACCTTCCGTCTGCCTGTTCCTTCCTCCGTCACCGCGAAGTATGCCAAAGTTGAGCACAAAGGCGACAAAACTCAGTATGTTGATATCCTGAGCGAAGGCGGCGCCAAATACGTTGAGCTGTCCGCCACCCACTTCAGCCCCTTCACCCTGACCTTCACCGATTCCAAACCCAGCTCTGGTGGTTCCAGCGGCCACAGCGGCGGCTCCTACCAGGATAAAGTCGATGACTTCTGGCAGGATGTGAAAGACCAGATCTCCGAATCCAAAGACGGCGACACTATCAAGATCGACGCTAAGAGCTACGAGAATATGCCCTGGACTGTTATGGAGCTGCTGGGGAAACACAATGTCACCCTGGTTATCGAGTGGGACGGCGGTGATACCATCACCATCCCCGCTGGCAAAGCCCAGTCCACAGAGGGGTCCCGCCTGTACTGGCCTCTCTCCTCTCTGGCAGAGCTGTACAAAGGCCAGCAGCCTTCTGAAGACAAACCCGGCACAACCCCTGAACAGCCCTCTGAACCCGATAAGTCCAACCCCTCCACCGGCGATGCCTATCCTATGGCTGCTTTGATTACTGCCCTTGCCGCAGTATCTGTTGCCGGTGCGACCTTCTCCCGGAAACGCAGATAATCTCTACATAATTTAACAAAATCAGAGATTCCAAAAAAGGTGCGGCAACTGCCGCACCTTTTTTCATGGGTTTCGGTCATCGAACCATAATTATCTTAAGGCTCTTCCCTCTTTGCTGCAACAAGGCCACCCTCATCCGGCGGGCAAATTTTCCCCATTTGGGTTGACATTTGTCTACCTATAGTCTATACTGGAATCAAAGGTAGACGTTTGTATACCAATCAAATGAATGGAAGGAGACATCAAATGCAGACAGTCAATCTATCGGACAACGAGTGGAAATTGATGAACCTGCTGTGGGCAGATGCCCCCCGCACCATCACCGAATTGGTGTACCAGCTTAAGGAGGACACCGGTTGGAGCAAGCACACGGTGATCAGCATGCTCTCCCGGCTGGAGGCCAAAGGAGCTGTGCGCCATGAGGAGGGCGCCCGCGCCAAACAGTTTTACCCGGCCATCGACCCGGAGGGGACCAAAATCCGGGAGACACAAAGCTTCTTGGAACGGCTTTACAATGGCAGCCTTGGCCTGATGCTCAACACCTTGGTGCAGGAACGGGAGATCTCCAAAGAGGAAATCGACGAACTCTATGCCATTTTAAAGAAAGCGGAGGAGGAGCAGCCATGATAGAACAGCTTATCACTTCATCCTTCCTCATCCTGGCGGTGCTGCTGCTGCGGATGCTGCTCCGCGGGCGGGTCAGCCGGCGTATGCTGTATGGTCTGTGGCTGGTGGTGGCTCTGCGGCTTCTTCTGCCCATTTCAATCCCCTCTCCCGTCAGTGTCATGAATGCGGTAGACCCTTCCGGAGCACAGCAATTTATCAACCAGCAGGTCATCCGGGTCAACCCGGACCTTTCCGATGCCCTTTCCACAGAGGAAGATTCCCCTTCAAGGGAACCTGCGGCCTCCCCCATTTCTAGGGGAATGCTGCTGCACGCAGTATGGCTGGGGGGAGCCGTTGCCACCGGACTCACCTTTGCTGTGGTGAACCTTTCCTTCTCCCGGCGGCTGCGGCGCCAACGACAGCCTTTTGATGCGCCCGGATGCCCTCTGCCGGTTTATCTGGCAAAGGATATCCCCTCCCCTTGCCTCTTCGGCCTCTTGCGGCCCAGCATCTACATTTCCCCCCAGGCGGCAGAGGATGAGAGCACCCTGTCCCATGTTCTCACCCACGAGTATTGCCACTTCCGCCAATGGGATCATATCTGGTCGTTGGTGCGGACACTATGTTTGTCCCTCTATTGGTTCCACCCCTTGGTGTGGGCCGCTGCTGCCTATAGCCGGTCCGACTGTGAATTGGCCTGTGACGAACTCGCGGTAGCCACCCTGGGGGAGGAACAAAAGCTGGCCTACAGCAGAACCCTGGTGGAGCTGGTGCGGGAGAAGCCCCGGTTCTCCCACCTGGCCTACACCGCCACCACTATGGCCTTGGGCCAAAGCAATATGAAGGAGCGGATTCTTATGATCGTCAAATCCCCCAAGACCTCTTGTTCGGCGCTGGCGGCTGTCCTGGTATGCCTTGCCCTGCTGGTGAGCTGTACCTTTACCGGCAAAACCCTCACTGGGGCACAGGCTGTGGACAGTTTGGAACAGAGCATCCATTTCCAGGACAACAGCATCGCGTTCACCCTGCCCGCCGGTTATGCCAATGCCGAAGATTGGAACATCCAGGTCTACGGCAGGGCCGGAATGGACGGCGCAGGTATGAGCATCCACTTATTCGAAGCGGAAAACAGCGACCGCAGCTGGCAAGCGGGCAAGACCTACACCATCGACTTGGCAGAAGCACAGTACCTAGAGCTCTCTATGGATATCTCCCTATACAGTGACGAATCTCTTTCCCGCACGGTAGACCTTTTGGCCAAAACTGGAGGCGATACCACCTTACATGGTTACAACACCGTCTACGTCACCTTCCCCGCTTACCAGGACGGGCGCACGGCAGACAACAGCTTCCAGTATGATACACAGCCATTTGACGCAGTCCTGCAGCTCCCGCAAAACTGGAAGGTCTCCCTCCCCGCTCGGGAAGAACGGGCAACTGGCGGCCCCCTTTGGACCTCGGTGGAAATCTATGATGAAAATGGCCCGGTGGCCACCATGGGGTTCTCCCGCTATGAGCGGTACGAAGGCGGCGATTTGCCCCGGGAGGAATACTACAAGGCCGTATACCCCAACCTGCGCCTTGGCAGTTTTGTGAACTGGGGGGATTACACCCCGGTGCGCACCGAGGAGGGCTCAGAAAGCGCCCTGGCCACCGTCACCTATTTAAACCCCACTCAGCTGGAGAACCATCCTGGAGCCATGGCAGAAGTTCCTCAGGTTCAAGTTCCCGGTATTCTCTGCTACAACGATGACCTTACTGTCTATACAGCCATACAATTCGCTGAGGGCTATGGGGTGGATGAGGGGACCCTTCGCACCATCGCCCAAAGCCTGCATCTGATGCCTTCTGAATATGGGCTGAGCGGCAAACGCTTTGGCGATGCCTACGCCGACCGGGATTACAGCGGCATTCAAGTATTGGATGCTGATGGAAACGATGTATCCAAAATCCTAATCGACCTGTGGTATTGTGCCAGCGACGCTTATGACGTAGACGGAATGGTGGTGTTTGAGACCGGGGATTGGGTCAGCCTTTTGGATAACCATCCCCAGTTCATCGAACTGACCAATTATGATGAAGTGCTCCCGAAGATTTTCACCCCCCGCGCCATCGCCCAATATGAAGCCAGCGATGTCGTCCTCATTCAAAAGACCGCTGACGGCAAAGTATACCGTTTAGGGCCATGGCGCACCGGCTACTCCTACGCATGGGCGCTGACTGACCTGCGCGGGTTAGAGGTTCAGCCGGATCGAATTGTGGCAGAGGCCACCTATATCAAAAATCCCGGGTACGCTGGCGCCGGCGAGGACCCCGCCTATGTCCCGGAATATGATACGGTTCCATTCACTGTTGTCAAACAAAACGGTATCTGGCTGGTGGACGATTACACCTACCCAGAGCGCAAGAATGGATAGGTACCCCAGTTCTTGCATCCATGCCATCCATAAAGGATGCTGTTTGAAAGCTATCCAAATACACAGCTAAGAAAACTACAAAGCCGCCCCCAACCATCATAAAATTCTGGTTGGGGGCGGCCATTATTTTGGGGGATCAAAAGCTAAAATCAGTCCGGCAGGCCCTCGCCCTACCTGTTGGAGAAGCTCTCAGAGCAGGTCTCCGACCAAAATATAGAGCGGCCTAATGTAGGCAGTTTACAAAAAAAGAAACCTTGAAAAACCGCTTTTTCAAGCTATTTTCCAAGGTTTCTTCATTGGTTGCCCGACTAGGATTCGAACCCAGACAAACAGAGTCAGAGTCTGTCGTGCTACCTTTACACAATCGGGCAACAACCAATCGTTTGAAGTATTCCCTCAATCGACTTTATTATTATACTATGCCAGCCACTATTTGTCAACCTATTATTTGGGATTTTTTCTCTTTTTCTTCATAGGCCCCAACTCGCCCATTTTCGGGAAAATAGCCATTTTCTTTCCTGCAATCCGCCAAAATATTTCTTTCAGAAACATTGCCATTCCCACCGGATCTTGCTAAAATGGTAGGAGATAAAATGAAAGGAAGTAATGCAATGCGTGCAAAAAACATCATCGATTTGACCGACCTTTCGTTGGAGGAACTGACGGCAGTCATCGACCAGGCACTGGAGATCAAAAAAAATCCTGCCGCCTATGCCGACCGCTGCAAGGGCAAAATCCTTGCCACCCTGTTTTATGAGCCCTCCACCCGGACACGCAACTCCTTCCAAACCGCTATGCTGCGGTTGGGCGGCCAGGTGATCGGGTTTGACAACCCCATGAGCACTTCCGTCTCCAAGGGGGAAACTCTGAAAGACACCACCATCATCATGAGCGGCTATGCGGATATTATCGCCATGCGCCACCCCATGGAGGGCGCTGCCAAAGCCGCGGCATTGTATGCTTCCTGCCCTGTCATCAACGCCGGAGATGGCGGCCATCTCCACCCCACCCAGACCCTCACTGACCTGGTTACCCTCAAAGATCAGAAAGGCACCTTGGAGGGCCTCACAATTGGCCTGTGCGGCGACCTAAAGAACGGCCGCACCGTCCACTCCCTGTGCAACAGTATGGCCAAATTCGGCTTGAAGGCCCACTTTGTCTTTATCTCCACCAAGGAGCTGACCATGCCGGAATACATCACCGAAATCCTAGACCACTCCCCCTGCACCTACAGTTTCTGTGATTCCCTGGAGGAGGCTATCCCCTCCTTGGATGTCCTCTACATGACCCGTATCCAGAAGGAACGGTTTGATTCCCTGGAGGAGTATGAGCGGCTGAAAAATGTTTATGTCCTGGACCCTGAGAAGATGAAAAAAGCCAAAGCCGACCTCATCGTCCTCCATCCCCTGCCCCGGGTGGACGAGATCACCAATGAAGTGGATGACGATCCCCGCGCCTTGTACTTCTACCAGGCTAAATGCGGCGTCTACGCCCGGATGTCCCTCATTCTCCACCTGCTGGAAGAAACCCCTGCCCAAGGCATTACCTTTGGCGGCGAGGATGCTTCCTTCCGCTGCCCCAACCCCAAATGCATCACCAAGAGCGAAGGATACCTTCCCCATGCCTGCCACAAAGACGGGGAACACACCTGCTGCGAATACTGTGACGCCCGCATCTAATGAAAAGGTGAAGTCCTACCAAGGAACCGGTATGGCTTTCGTTGCCATACCGGTTTTTTCAAAAAATCCATTGGGCTGCCCTGCAATTTGGCATAAAAGCGCGGTAGAATGCCTACTGCCCTCATAATTAGAGGATTTTTGTGAAAACTAGCCCCGAAAGGCACGCCTAAGGTATTGCAATTCATACCATTCTGGTGTATGATTAGGATGTGCTAAATTTTGCATATAAGGGCGAACGCTTCCGCCGGATTGCGGTCGGGAGCACCTTGTCCAAAGACCGGCGGAAATGGACAGGCCCTTCGCTGCCGCCGGAGAAACGGAGTGTTACGTATGGCTATTGTTCATCTGACTGAAGAAACCTTTAAAACTGATGTATTGGAATCCAAAGGCATTGTCCTGGTGGATTTTTGGGCTACCTGGTGCGGTCCCTGCCGGATGCTGGCCCCTATTTTGGAAGAAGCGGAAAAAGAGCTGGAAGGCAAAGTCACCGTCTGCAAGCTGGATGTGGATGCCTGCCCTATTGCCGCCTCCAAATTCTCCGTCATGACCATCCCCACTTTGGTGCTGTTTAAGGATGGCAAAGAGGTCAGCCGGGAAATCGGCCTGATGCCCAAGCAAAAAATCATTGAATTGACTCATCGCGCCTAGTTGCACGACTGGTAAAAATCCCCTGGAAGGCTGGCCTTCCAGGGGATTTTGGCATTATTATGCGGCTAGATGGGCAAACTAAGGCCGAGGTGAATGTTATATGATACCCATTGTCATTCAATCCGGCGATCCGGAATGCCGCCTTTCCACCGCCCTGTGGCGGGCGCTGCGCCCATTTCACTCCACCGCATTGATCGCCCGGGAACGGATTGCAGCCAGCAGCTCCCCGCCGGATTTTTTGATTGTGGAAGGGGACTTTTTCCGGGTGGAACTGCCGGGCAACGCCATCGCGATCTATACCGGCAGCATGGATCGCCCGCCCGCAATCCCCAAACACGGGATCGCTGTGGTGGCAACTGCCTCCCCACAGGTGCGAAAGGCCGTGGCCCAAAGTGGACTGCCCGCCATTACCTGCGGCCTTTCCGCCAAAGATACTATCACTCTTTCCAGCAGCACTGCAGACAGCCTTCTGATCAGCCTGCAACGGGGGATCACCAGCTTCTCCGGCGCCCCAGTGGAGCCGGTGGAAATCCCCCTCACCCTCTCCTGTCCCCGCAATCCGCTCCTGGTGTTGCCGGTGGCCGCTGTCCTGCTCCTACTGGATCACCTGCCCCAATTTGCCCAACTCTCCTTGTAGAACCGCTTTCCCTGTTTGCAGCTCACGTCGAATCCTTCCTAAAAATTTCACAAAAATTGACAGTCATAACACAAGCGGTCAGGAGGATACTATTACTGCAAACGCAAAGCGGCAAAACTTCAATCTGAAAGAATAAAAATCAAGGAGTGTATTTTATTATGGCTAGCAACTCTAATAACAGCGGTTCCAATCGTATCGTCGTTCCCGAAGCTCGTGAGGCTATGGACAAATTCAAAATGGAAGCTGCCAACGAAGTTGGCGTAAACCTGAAGCAGGGTTACAACGGCGACCTGACCTCTCGTGAGGCTGGTAGCGTGGGCGGCCAGATGGTCAAAAAAATGATCGAGGCTTACGAGAACTCCATTAAGTAGTTCTTTGCCAAAGATAATTAGGGAACGGCTCTAACAAGAGCAGTGCAGCGAGCAATTCGCACCCTGCAAAAAGCGGACAGGCTTGGCCTGCCCGCTTTTTGTTGTCCCACTGAAATCGTAAGAAAACCGACTGGAATTTCCCCCCAAAAAGATTCCCTTTTTGCAGTATCCTAGAGATAGAACAATGTTGCCGCCTGTTGCTTGGGCAAAGAGAAAGGGAAGGGGAATTTATATGAATATGAAGCTGACTACCCGCTGTTCTCTATGGATTGCCGCCGCCGTTTTTGTCTCCTCTCTGGGAGGCGCCGCCCTGTGCGCCCAGCGGGCATCCCTCCTCTGCAACCCCCAGATAGAAACAGCCTCCAGCTCAAATCCGGTGGAGCCCCTGATCCGGACAACCCAGCTCAATGGGGAAATAATTTTAGAGGAAAACGGAATCCCCACTGTTTTCCATACGGGTTTTGTGGTACAATAGCCACAGCAAAGCTGTGCCATTCGAAGAATTGCTTGCAGGGCGAAGCCCTTTGCGGCAACAGCCGCACCGCAATGCTTACAGTTTGTGCAGACTTTGTGGTATAATAATTGCAAAGCGGTTGCTGGGGATGAATTCCCCGACAATGAAAGCACCACCTCCATCATCAAATGGTTGATGGGGTGGCATTGCCATCTGTTTTCCCAGCAGCATATTGGGCTATCGTGTTTCACAAGGGCTTACAGGAGCATCCCCCTTCCCCTATTTTTTGTGCCGGCAGCCCTGACTGAATAAGAATACGGAAACTTCGCGAAAGGAGTCCATTCCCCTATGAAATTCTCCTACCTGATCGACCGGGTGGTCAACATTGATTTTCAAAATCTAAACCAAACACTGGATACCGTCTCCAAACGTTCTGGCAAAGGCAAGCTCAGCTTGGTCTGTGACATGGCTTGGTGCGGTTTGAAGTACGGGGCAGGGTATACCGACTATACCTACTGCCAGTTTTACAAATTGAATGGGGACAAGCGCAAAACCTACTTGACCCGCACCATCCAGAATGAATTGGTCCGCAAACTCAACGACCGGAGGTTTTACCACTGTTTTCAGAATAAGCTGGAGTTTAACCAGTTGTTCTCCCCGCTGGTCACCCGCCCTTACTTGGATGTTCGGGATGTGAATGTGGAATCTTTCCGCCGCTTCCTCAAAGGACGCAGCGAGATCATCGCCAAGCCAGTGGACGGCATCGGCGGCCATGGGGTCAAACGGATTGGCGTTGATGAGAACACCGATGTGGAACAGCTCTATAATTCCCTGTTGGAGGAAAAACGCACTCTAGTGGAAGAGGTCATCCAGCAGCACCACGCTTTGCAGGAGCTGTACCCCCAAGGGGTCAACACCGTCCGGGTGGTGACCATCCTCACCGGCACGGTGGTGGACATTATGTGGGTAGGTTTGAAAATCGGGAGCAACGGATCGGTGGTGGACAACGTTGCGGAAGGCGGCATCTGCGCTTGGGCAGACCGCTATACCGGTGTAATCACCACCCCCGCCGCCAACTACGACGGGATGGTTTTTGAAAATCATCCCAACACCGGGGTCAAGATTGTGGGGTTCCAAATTCCCAACTTTGACGCGGTCAAGGAGGTCGCTTCCACTGCTGCCCGGCTGATTCCTGAGATCCGCTATGTGGGGTGGGATATCGCCGTCACCGAAGACAGCGCCCAGCTCATCGAGGGGAACGAGTACCCCGGCCATCTGCTGATGCAGATTCCCGCCCACCTTAAAGACGCAGAAGGGCTGCTTCCCCGGTTTCAAAAATATCTCAAATAATTGGGTATTAAACGGTTTCCCTAGCTTTTGGCCAAGGGGCCGTTTTTTCTTGCTCCGATCCCCTTCCAATTTCTCCCCTAAGCCTTTACATCCGACATCAACCGCTATATAATGGGTTATGTATCAATCACCGGGAGGCGATTTTTTCTTTTTCCCGGAAATACTTCGGATTTGAGGTGCTGTATGACCAAAAACACCACATCTTCCTTAGTGGAAGGGACCATTTTTATGGCTGGAATCACCTTCTTGGGCGGTTTCATGGATGCCTATACCTTCATGACCCGCGGGGGGATCTTCGCCAACAACCAAACCGGAAATATGGCTAAACTGGGTATCCACTTTGCTCAGCAAAACTGGAAAGGGGTCAATGAATGCTTCTTTGTCATGTTCTGTTGCGTTCTGGGTGCTTGCTTCTCCCAGGTGGTGCAGCATAAGCTCCACTGGTTTCAAGGGGATTGGCGCAAGCGGGGGCTGCTGCTTCTGGCGTTTGCTCTGTTTCTATCCGGGTTTGTTCCCACCACCATCCCCCATGTGTATGTGGGGGCAGCTTTCACCTTTTTGGCCGGTTTTCAGTCCTGTCTGTTCCGCAAGTGGGAAGGCGCTGCCCACAACACCATTGTTTCTACCGGAAACCTGCGCTCCATTGGCCTGTATCTTTATGACGCCTTGGATAAAAATCAGAACCAGGAATGGTCCAAGCTTGCCCGGTATGTCATGGTTGCCTTTTCCTTTGCCGTTGGATGCGCGGTCGGTGCTCTGGTCTGCACCCAAATGGGCATCCGCGCTTCCTGGCTGGGTTCGGTGATCGCAATCACCATGGCCCTAACCCTCCATCAGAGAGAAAAAGCCTGCGTAAATCTGTAACGATTCTCTATCCATAAAAAAGCGACTGGCCTTTCATACAGCCAGTCGCTTTTCTTTATTTACTTGCCTTCAACCACATTGATGCGGTTGTTGGCCCGCCGCAGCCGAAGCTTCAGCAGTTCCACCTCGCCGGGGTCAGAGGCAGAAGCCAACGCCTTTTCTGCGCCGGATTTTGCCCGCTGTGCCCGCTCCAGGTCGATCTGGTCCGCCCATTCAAAGCTGGTGGCCACCACGCGGGTTACTTCTTTGGTTACCCGCAGGAACCCGCCGTTGACCGCCGCCTTGCGGTAGCTGCCATCGGGGTTTTTCACCCGGATGCGCCCTACGCTGATGGCTGCAAAATAGTCGGCGTGTCCGCTTAAAATGCCCACATCTCCCTGAGTGGTCTTGACGATGAGAGATTCGGTCTCTCCATCAAAAGCCAGCCCATCGGGGGTGACAATCTGAAGATGAAAGGTATTAGCCATTTGCTATACCCCCTTCTTAGCCTTCTCCACTACATCGTCAATGGTTCCGGCAAACAGGAATGCAGACTCAGGCAGATCGTCGTGTTTCCCTTCGATGATCTCTTTGAATCCGCGAATGGTTTCCTTGATGGGGACGTATTTGCCAGCCATACCGGTGAACTGCTCCGCAACCGAGAAGGGCTGGGACAGGAAACGCTGGATCTTTCTCGCCCGAGATACAGTCAGCTTATCTTCGTCAGACAGCTCATCCATACCCAGAATGGCGATGATATCCTGGAGCTCCTTATACCGCTGCAGGATAGACTGGACCGCACGGGCCACCTGGTAATGCTCCTCACCCACGATTTCGGGGGTCAGCGCAGTGGAAGTGGAATCCAGAGGGTCAACCGCAGGGTAAATACCCAGCGAAGAAATCGCACGGGACAGAGTGGTGGTTGCATCCAAGTGCGCGAAGGTGGTGGCAGGGGCCGGGTCAGTCAAGTCATCCGCAGGGACATAGACCGCTTGGATGGAGGTGATGGAGCCCTTCTTGGTGGAGGTGATGCGCTCCTGCAGAGCGCCCATCTCGGTGGCCAGGGTGGGCTGGTAACCTACTGCCGAAGGCATACGGCCTAAGAGAGCCGACACCTCAGAACCCGCCTGTGTAAAGCGGAAAATGTTGTCAATGAAGAGCAGCACGTCCTGGCCCTCTTTGTCGCGGAAATACTCCGCCATAGTCAAAGCAGACAGGGCAACCCGCATTCTCGCCCCTGGAGGCTCATTCATCTGGCCGTAGACCAAAGCGGTCTTATTGATAACGCCGGACTCCAGCATCTCATTGTACAGGTCGTTGCCCTCACGGGTTCTCTCGCCGACGCCGGCAAAGACCGAAAGGCCGCTGTGCTCCTGGGCGATGTTCCGGATAAACTCCATGATCAAAACGGTCTTGCCCACGCCGGCGCCGCCGAACAGGCCGACTTTACCGCCTTTGACATAGGGGCAAATCAGGTCGATGACCTTGATGCCGGTCTCCAGGATCTCGGTGGTTCCACCCTGCTCCTCCAGGGAAGGCGCGGGACGGTGGATGGGCCATCTTTCCTCAGTGACGGGGGTGGGTTTGTTGTCAACCGCTTCTCCCAGCAGGTTGAAAATGCGGCCCAGAGTCTCGTTGCCTACAGGAACGGAAATGGGGGCGCCGGTGTCAACCGCGTCAACTCCCCTCATCAAGCCATCGGTAGAACTCATTGCGATACATCTTACAATATCGTCGCCAACGTGCTGTGCGACCTCCAAGGTCAGCTTTTGGCCGTTGTTCATGACCTCAATGGCGTTGAGAAGGTTGGGAAGCTGGCCAGCTTTGAAACGAATATCCACAACTGGCCCGATGACGGTTACAACGGTGCCGATATTTGGTTCGTTCATCTGTATCTTCTCCTTCTACCCATATTTTCCGGCTGGCCGAAAGCATCGGCTGGCCTTGGCAAAAGGGCCAAGGGATCCCGCGCCGGAAGGGGAACGGGACCAAATGGGAAGCACATTACTGCAGGGCGTTTGCACCCGAGACGATCTCGGTCAGCTCCTGGGTAATGGCAGCTTGTCTTGCACGGTTGAACTTCAGGTTCAAATCAGAGATCATGGTGTCAGCGTTGTCGCTGGCCGCCTCCATGGCGGTGCGGCGGGCACCCTGCTCCGAAGCGAAGGATTCGGTGACCGCGCCGTAGATGAGGCCGCCCACATACTGGGGTACGACCACATCCAGGACTTCCACCATCGAAGGATCGTACAAAGTCTCTTTCGCGGCGGGTTTCTCGGTCAGCTCCTCGCTAAAGTTCAGGGGGAGCGCCTTCAGATCGTCGGGAGTCTGGGTCAGCATCGATACAAACTTGGTGTACACGATGCGGATCTCATCAATTTTGCCTGCCCGGTACATAGCGGTGAGCATCTGGGCAATGTCATAAGCATCTTCCAGATAAAGCCCTTCCGCCTCATGGTATTTTTCGGTGTGAAGTTCGTAGCCGCGGCGGGAGAAATACTCGCCGACTTTTTTACCAATGGGGATGACGAGGGCATTCTTACCTTCCATCAGCTGGGTGGCGTATTTCAGCACATTGGCATTGTATCCGCCAGCCAGACCGCGGTCGCCGGCGATGACCACAAACGCGCTCTTCTTCACTTCCCGTTTTGCAACGTAGGCGGAGGAGAAGTCGCGGTTGGAGATCGCAGCATCCCGCATGGTGTCATACAACATGGTGAAGAAAGGCCGGGCAGTTTCTACCCGCTCTTTGGCTTTTCTCAATTTAGAGGAAGCGACAAGCTCCATTGCTTTTGTAATCTGCATGGTGCTTTCGACGCTTTTGATGCGCCGCTTGATATCCTTTGTGTTAGCGCCTGCCATCGGATATACTACCTCCCTCCATTATTTGGATGCCACAAACTTCCCTTTGAATTCATTGATTGCAGCTTTAATCGCCTCGGCGTTTTCCGGTTTCAGATCCTTGGTGGTATGGATGCTTTCGATGATCTCGGGATGGGTGTTGTCGATGAATTCGAACAGCTCATCCTGGAACCGGGCAATGTCCTCGACCTTGATATCGGTGAGGAAGTTGTTGACCACCGCGAAGATGATGATAACCTGATGCTCGATGGTCAGGGGGCTGTTCTGGCCCTGTTTCAAAACCTCAACCACCCGCTCGCCCTGTGCCAGACGGGCTTTGGTATCGTCATCCAGATCGGAGCCAAACTGGCTGAATGCCTGCAGCTCACGATACTGGGAGTAGATCAGTTTCAGCGAACCGGCAACCTTTTTGATGGCCTTGATCTGGGCGCTGCCGCCGACACGGGATACCGAAATACCCGGGTTGACAGCGGGGCGGACACCGGCGGCAAACAACTCGGTTTCCAGGAAGATCTGGCCGTCGGTGATGGAGATGACGTTTGTGGGGATATATGCAGAAACGTCACCGGCCTGGGTCTCGATAATGGGCAGCGCGGTGATGGAACCGCCGCCTTTTTCATCAGAGAGCTTCGCCGCGCGCTCCAGCAGGCGGGAGTGGATGTAGAAGACGTCGCCGGGGTAAGCTTCACGCCCCGGAGGACGCTTCAGCAACAGGGACATGGCGCGGTAAGAGACCGCGTGTTTGGACAGGTCATCATAGATGATGAGGACGTGTTTGCCCTTGTGCATGAAGAACTCCGCCATGGTGCAGCCTGCATAGGGAGCTATGTACTGCAGGGGGGCCAGCTCAGAAGCGGTAGCGGCTACGACAATAGAGTAGTCCATTGCGCCAGTCTTCTCCAGAGTGCTGACCACACGGGCTACGGTGGACCGCTTCTGGCCGATGGCAACGTAGATACAGATGACGTCTTTGCCCTTCTGGTTGACAATGGTGTCCAGGGCAATGGCGGTTTTACCGGTCTGGCGGTCGCCGATGATCAGCTCGCGCTGGCCGCGGCCGATGGGGATCATGGCGTCGATGGCCTTGATGCCGGTTTCCAGGGGTTCAAATACGGATTTACGCTCAATAATACCAGGGGCAACTGCCTCGATGGGCATAAAGTTGTCCGAAGCGATGGGGCCTTTGCCGTCAATGGGCTGGCCCAGTGCATTTACAACTCTGCCAAGAAGTTCCTCGCCGACCGGGACGGATACAATCTTCCCAGTTCTCTTAACGGTATCGCCTTCTTTGATGTCTTCATCAGAGCCAAGCATAACCGCGCCGACGCTGTCTTCTTCCAGGTTGAGTGCCATCGCATAAATGCCGCCTTCAAATTCCAGCAGCTCGTTGGCCATACATTTTTCCAGTCCATGTATGGTTGCGATACCGTCGCCGATTTCCACAACGGTGCCGACATCGTTGAGCTCTATTTGGGAGTGATAGTTCTTTATCTGCTCCTTGATAATCGCGCTGATTTCTTCAGGGCGCAACTGCATGGTCTCACCAACTTTCCTTTACGCAATAATTGCAGAAATGTGCTGTTTCAGGTCTTCCAGGCGGGTCTTGACCGATGCGTCGACCTGGTCGTCCTGCATCCGGATAATCACGCCGCCCAAAATGGAAGGGTCCACCTGGTTGGTTAGGATTACCTGTTTCCCGGTCACCTGTTCCAGCTTCTCTTTCAGTTTGTCAAACAAAGGACCTTGCAAGGGGATGGCGGTCACCGCGGTGATCTCCTGGATGTTTTTCTCCTTGTTGTACAACAGCTTAAACTGGTTGTACACCCCGAAGATTTGATCCATCCGGCCCTTTTCGGTCATAATTTTTAAGAAGTTGAGCACATATTGGGACACTTTGCCCCCGAAGATGTTCTCAACCAGTTCCAATTTCTCCTCTTTGGAGACCGTGGGGGTGTGCAGCAGCTTGACCAACTCTTCATTCTGGGTAAAGACCTCATTGAGGGCGGTCATCTCCTCCAGGAAGCTGTCCAGGCAGTTTTGCTCCACACCGACCTCAAATAGAGAAGCGGCGTATCTTTGTGCTACTATTCCTTCCATGACAAATCACCTGCGCCGTCGATAAACTCCTGGATAAGCTGCTCATGGTCCTGGGTGTTAAGGTCTTTGCCCACCACTTTGGTGGCGATCATCACAGCCAGGTCAGAGATCTCATCCTTGATCTCATTGACAGCCTTCTTCTTCTCTCTAGCGATCTCCTCCTCGGCCTTGGTCATCATCGCCGAGGCTTTGGTCTGGGCGTCGGTCAGGATCTCATCGGAGCGCATCTGTGCTCTCTTCTGGGCGTCCTTGACGATCTGATTGGCTTCCTCCTTGGCGCCGGAAATGCTGGCGGCGTACTCCGCCTGGAGGCGGTCAGCCTGCTCTTTGGCGGCGCTTGCATCTTCATACATCTTGGAGACCTCGGCTTCCCGGGAGTCAATCATTGCTTTGACGGGTTTGAAGAGAAACTTTGACAATAGAAGAAAGAGGATACCGGTATTGATCAACTGAACAACCAAGGTCCAATCAATCGAAAGAAATGGCATAGTCATGCTTTATCCTCCTTTCATGAAGTTCCAAGTGGGGTTGCTTCTTACAGCATGTTCACCAGGGGGTTCATAAAGATCAGGATCATAGCAACGACCAGGGAGTAAATACCAGTGGACTCAGCACAAGCGATACCGAGCAGCATGGTGGTGGTGATGGTGGACTGGGCTTCGGGCTGACGGCCGACGGCTTCAGCGCCTTTACCGGCTGCATAACCCTGGCCAATACCAGGACCAAAACCTGCGATCATTGCGATACCAGCGCCAATGGCGGAAGCGGCAAGTACGATAGCTCTTTCCATGAGAAAAATCCTCCTTTAATATAAAAACATAATTCCTTTGCTCTGAGGCAATCAGAGTTAATCCATCGCCATGGAAGTGAATACCATGGTGAGCATGCTGATGATGAACGCCTGCATAAATGCAGTAAACAGGTCAAAGTAGACCGAAAGCACAGCAGGCAGGCCGATCGCGAGGATCGGAATTTGGAAGTTGGCGCCAAACACCATATGGGTGAGCCCTGTCAAGGCGCCGTACAAAAGGGTGGTGATGATCAAACCGGCGGCAATATTGCCGAAGTGACGGAATGCCATCGAAACTGGTGTAGAAAACTCACTGATCAAGTTTAGCGGGGTGACAATGGGCGGATCGCATAGACCTTTAATCCTGCCGATAACACCCTTGCGCTTGATGCTGAAAATCTGCACCAGCATAAACTCGATGAATGCCCAGCAAGCCGTGGTATTGATGTCGGCTGTGGGAGCCCGCAGACCAAACAGCCCCAGCATGTTGCTGAAGAAGGAAAACAGGAACAGGGTGCCTATGTAAGGTGCAAAAAACACTTTGTCCTTGCCCATGGTGCTTTCCACAAAGCTGTATAAGGTCTCAACAACCTTTTCCACCAGGACCTGCGCCCCCTTCGGCACCTTCTGAAGGTTCCTTGTAAGGAGCATGCTCCCGATCACCAGAATTGCCATGACAATCCAGGAGTTCACCACCGTTTCCGAGATGGGGATCCCACCCAGAACTGGAATGGTGAAAATTACCTTTGGACCGGTGATATTCAACTTTTCTCGCCTCCTTTCTTGATTGATGCCCAGTGTTTCCATTTGGTTTCACAAAGAGATGGAATCCTGATAGAATTTATAAAACCGGCCTATGCCGATTCTAACAAAAAGGATGCCGGCCGCTACCGGTCGCGAGTGGCGTATTGATAGACACTGCGGGCATAGATAGAAATTTTGGGGTAAAACAGTGCCGGAATCACCCCCCAGGGGTTGATGAAATCCACCTGGATGGCCAAAAACAGCACCAATGCTGTCAACGCTAGACGAAGATAGTACTGCCGGGACATATACCCCTTGGCCTTCTCCGGCGTTTTGGTCAAACTCTCCTGAACCGAATACCCGATCAACAGGAAGTTTGCCACTGCATAGGCCCCTCCTAAAACCGCCCCCCACAGGAGGGGAAGGCTGAAAAAATCAAACAGCAAAGAAGCCGCCAAGAACAAAAAAGAACAGACGGCCACCCCTTTTGTTACAAAGCGGGCCTCCTGAAGCACTACTTCCATAGATTTTCGTCCTCATTTTTCTTGGCTTCACGGGTCCAGTATTTGGCAAAACTCCAAAAATTGGCCACTCCGCACAAAATCCCCAGCAGGAGGCCAGCCATTGTGGTCCATTGGCCCCACCCAAACCGGGATTGCAGGAAATTGGCCAAAAACAACAAAAGTACCAACGGAATTACAAGTAAAAAGCCTAGTTCCGTCACATACGCCAGGTTTTTTAAGGCCCTGGCCATCTTATTCTGATTGGACATTGCTTTTTGTTCTCCTTTGGTATTACTTAAAATATTATACTATATTTTTAGTGGAAATTGCAAGATTATTTTACGATTCCCATAATCTTGACAAAAACTTATCGGCCCACGAATTTTTTGGATATTTGGGGGTTTCGCTTTTCCACCCAGAGCACAAAGCCGCCTGCCGGTTCCCCCTCCACCCTCCAATCTGAAAGCAACTTCTGCACAGGCTGCATCTTCGCCTTGGGTAATAGAAAAAGCCCAGCTTGCGCTGAGCCTTGCAGATGGAAAAACTCCCCCGCTTAGAGGCGCGCGCACTACCAAGCCCCAAGGGACCTGGACTGCCAACGCACTGCACCAACGCTCCAATCTCCGGGGACAGTTCGTTTTTCTATGAATTTTCCTCCTCATATTTTTGAGGCCGTGTTGCCCTGGATTCTGGGGTATTTCCAGCTTTGGGACATTTTGAAAAAGGATTTGCGTTTATTATAGCACAATTCCCCAGGAGAAATATGACAATTTCGTTAACAAATCATTGAATTTTTACTTCCAATCCTCCGTTTTTCCTTCATCCCTGCCATAGAGCCTCCCCATCCGGCGGATACGCAGGGCCAGATCATCGGTCAGCTGCCCTGGCAGGAGGCGCCACTGCCAATTGCCACCTATAGTGGAGGGGGTATTCATCCGAGCCTCCCTGCCTAAGGCCAGGAAATCCTGCATCGGGGCGATGGCCAAATCCCCTGCACTTTGCCAAGCTGCCCGGATCAGCGCCCAGGAACCGGCCTCCTCCCCCGCCCCCAAATACTCGCGGCAGAAAGCGGCTTGGGGGCCTCCTCCCTGTAAAAAGCTCGTGCTGGTGTCGTTGTCGTGGGTGCCGGTGTAAACCACACAGTCAGAGGTGTATTTGTGGGGGAGGTAAATGCTGTCCCCCCAGGGCTCAAAAGCGAACTGAAGCACCTTCATACCAGGGAAGCCCGTCTCTTGGAGAAGCCGGTGGACAGCAGGGGTCAAAAAGCCCAGGTCTTCGGCGACGATAGGCAGCTCCCCCAGGGCATCCTGCAACGCTTGGAAAAGCTTGAGCCCAGGGCCGGGCCTCCATTCCCCGCCGGCGGCGGTGGCATTTCCTGCCGGGATGGAATAATAAGCCTCAAACCCCCGGAAGTGGTCCATCCGCAGGGTGTCGCAGAAAGCATAAGCCCCCTGGACCCGCCTGATCCACCAGGCGAACCCCTCCGCTTCCAGCACGTCCCAGCGGTACAGAGGATTCCCCCAGAGCTGCCCGTCGGCGGAGAACCCATCCGGCGGCACCCCAGCCACCTCGGTGGGGAACCCTTCCCCATCCAGGAGAAAAAGCTCTGGCCGGGCCCAGACGTCGGCGCTGTCCCGTGCCACATAGATGGGCAAATCCCCCAGGATTTTCACCCCGCGGGCGGCAGCGTAGGCTCTCATCTCCCTCCACTGGCGGTAAAAGAGGTATTGCACAAACTGCCAAAAGGCGATCCGTCCTCGGTGTTCCTGGGCAAAATCCGCAAGCTCTGCCGCCTCCCGCAGCCGCAGGGGGCGGGGCCACTCCCACCAAGGCCGCTGGCTATACTGTTCCTTGATGGACATAAAGAGGGCGTAATCAGGCAGCCAGTGGGCCTGCTCTTGGCAGAAGGAGCGATATCCCTCCTCGCTCGGGTCAAATCCCTGGGAAAAAGCCTCTTCCAACACCGCAAACCGGTGGGCAAACAGCTTCTCATAATCCACTCTGCCGGGGTCCTCCCCCCAGTCGATGGCGGCGAGGGCTTCTTTTTCCAGCAGGCCCTCCTCAGCCAATTCTTCCAGGTCGATGAGATAGGGATTTCCCGCAAAAGTGGAGAAGGACTGATAGGGGGAATCCCCATAGCCAGTGGGCCCCCAGGGGAGGATCTGCCAAACCTTCACCCCGCAGCGCTCCAGGAAATCCAAGAAACGGCAGGCCTCCCGGCCCAGGGTGCCAACCCCATAGGGGGATGGCAGGGATGTGATGTGCAGCAAAATGCCGGCAGCGCGGGCCATAGCGCCCCCTCCTTCCATTGGAATGATTCCATTATACTGGATTCTGGCTCCATTTGCACCTAAAACACAGAAAAAGGGCGCTCCAATGAGCACCCTTTTGCCAAAACAACGGCGGATTTATTTCACCAAATCGGAAAAGCGTACCGCTTTCAGCTTTTCCCGCACCATCTCTGAAATGTCGTCGTAGATGGCGTGGAATTTGCACATGCCATCTCCATTGCGGGGGCAACAGAACTCCGGGTTGAGGCAGCGGCTGAGAGCATAGGGCCCTTCCACCGTTTCAATCACATCGTTGAGGGTGATTTCCTCCAATGGCTTGGCCAACTCATACCCACCTTGGGTCCCTTTGAAAGACCGCACAATACCGCAGGCCACCAACTTGCGCAGAATTTTTAGAGAGAAACGCAGGGTTACCCCCGTCTGTTCCGCGATTGTCTTGGCGTCCATCCGTTTTCTTTCCCGGTTGATTGCCAAGCAGTAGACAATGCGCACTGCATAGTCGGTCTCCAGCGTAATATGCATTGCAGTAGCTCCTTTAATTGGGATTCTATACTGATTCAGTAGCTTTACTTAAGTATACGGTTCTTTTCTGCGTTTGTCAAGCGTGGGGGATGGGATTCCCTTTTCTGCCAAAACGAACCATCCCCCCTCTTAGGGCTGTTCTGTATATCCGCGTCCTTCGCCATCGCGCCATAACGGTCCTCTCTTCTCTAAAAGGAAAAAAGGAGAAGCTTGGCTTCTCCTTTTCAGCATTGCATCTGTTTATATCTTTTTATTTATTCCCGAAAACATTTCCTGTGCATCTTTATTCTTCTACATAGATGAGATTGCTCACATAAGGACGCTTCCCAGAGAGCACCTCATCATAGAAATTCTGTTTCCAGTCGATATAGGCAACACTATCCTCCAGTTCCCGGATTGACTGGCGGAGCAATTCTTGTTTTTGGGCGAGCATCACCTTTCTTTGCGGGATGGAGGACGGCCCTTTCAAACACAAATCCAGGTATGATTTCATTTCCTGTATGCTCATGCCACACTTCTTTAAGCAAACGAGATCCTTAATCCACTTCAAATCCTTTTCATCAAAGATGCGCCGGTTGTTTTTATCCCGTTTGACATTGGGAATCAGCCCTTCATTGCAGTAGAACTTTAGGGCCTGATATGTTAGGTCTGCCTCCTTGCAGACCTGCATCATGGTGTAAATCATGGTAGCCTCCAGCTTCTTCACAGAAAATTCAAGTTTTTTTGAAAAACCTCTTGACCGATTGTAACAATCGGAATTTATAATCGATGGTAACAATCGATTGAATCCACCCGATTATAACAGAAATTCATTTGCGCTGCAAGTTTTTGGAAGAAAGGAGATAGATTTATGGTTTTCTATTTTACGGGAACTGGCAACAGCCTGTATGTGGCAAAACAACTGGAGGGGAGCCCCATCAGCATTCCACAGGTAATGCGGCAAGAGAACATGGCCTTTGCAGCAGATGCCATCGGTGTGGTTGCTCCTGTCTATGGCCACGAAGTGCCTCCTATGGTGAAGGAGTTCTTGAAAAAGGCAACTTTCCAAACAGAGTATTTCTACATGATCCTTACTTATGGAAACCGGCATGGCGGTGCCGCCGAACTGGCCCATCAGCTTTGCCGGCAATGCGGCATTCCGGTAGCCTATATCAATGTGGTGCTGATGGTAGATAATTGGCTGCCCAGTTTTGACATGGGGGAACAAATGCTGCTGGATAAACAGGTGGAGAATCAACTGGCCCATATCTTGGCGGATATAAAAATCCGCCGACATTGGATTTCTCCTGTGACCGATCGGGACCGGGCAGCCCACCAAGAGTTCCTGGACCGCATGAGCCAGATGCCACCAGACACATGGCAACACCTATTGCGCATGACGGAAAGCTGCGTGGGTTGTGGGATTTGTGAGAAGGTGTGCCCCTCCGGCTCTATCCATATGGTGAATGGCAAGGCGGGGCATACGCCTGGACATTGTCAAACGTGTCTGGCCTGTGTCCATGCCTGCCCCCACAAAGCCATTCAGCTGACGGTCCAGGAGAAGAACCCCCAGGCCCGCTACCGCAATGAGCACATCTCTTTGGAGGAAATCATTCAGGCCAATTTCCAAGATATATCTCATTAAAAATGAGCCAGCTGGAATCCAAAGTGGAGACTGCTCCCCAAGTGCTGCGCCAGGTAGCGGATACCTGCAATATCATCAAGTGCAATCCCCGCGAATTGAGCAGAGATGATATTTATGAGATCCTCTGCGAATGTTTATAAGAGGGAGCACACAAATTGAATGCCCTGCATGGCAAAATTGCCGGCCCGTTTATGGGAATGCCATCTGTGCAGGCGATCAGTGAGGAGTATGGCCAAATTCGCGCTGCATATCAAGCGGATGTTTGTCTGTATGGTACCATAACCACAAATGCTCCGTACGCCAATGACATCATTTTGGAATACTTATCAACCCATCTAATTATCGGCGCCGAATTTCTGGGGCAGTGCTATTCCCCATCCAGCCCATACACCTTTAAAAGGCCCAGGAAGTAGCTGTTGGTCAGCTTTTTCCCCAACAGCTCGTTAAATTTGTGGGATTTTGCCTTCCCTGCCCTGCGCAGGGTTTCCAGCTCCCCGGAGAGCTGCACCTGCTGGGCTGCCAGCATTTCACACAGTTCTTCCAGTTTGGCCAGCTTCTCCACCGCTGGGCCGGTATATCCGCCCTCCACAGCTTGTACCGCTCCCTCATCCACCCATGGGAAATCCCCTTCCAGGCGTTTGGTCATCCGCTCCATGTTCACTCCATCCTTTCTCAATTAACACCTATATTCGGCAGGGTTGTGCGGGGACGGCAGTTCCAATGGCACCAGCCATCCCCTGTTTCGCAAAAAAAGAGCCGCATATAAGGCGGCTCTTTTTATTATACTACATTGTAAGGGCGGAATGTCCGGGAAAGATCCCCCGGCATCCTCTGCTTTTTCGAATTTGTGCACCCGCCCGGAGGTTACCGGTTCTTTTGCAGGGATTCCCACCACTCCACTAAGGCAAAGCGGGGTTCATAGGTGGGGGTTCCAAGGCTGTAGATCTCCTCCTCCAACGGGGTCTCCTGCCGCGGCTGCGCCGCGGGGACGCACAGGGGCGGGAACATGACGCACCACCAGTTCTTTCCCTTCCCTTCGCCGATTTCCAGCCGGATGGCCTCATATTCCCCGGCGGGCAGGGCAAACCCGGTATAGCTTCGGGTGGTGAAGTACATCCGGGTCAAGCTTGCCTTTACCGGGTACGAATACCCCCGGGCGGCGATTTCCTTCCGGGCGGTCTCCTCCATCTGGGGGAGCAGTTCCTCGGCCAGGGCGCGGGCTTCCGCCTGGGTCATGGGGCGGGAGAATTCCTTCCCCCATTGGGTGAGGACCGCATCCCGCACCGCCAATTTCAGCTGCTGGTCCTCTGCCGAATCAGAATTGGCCAAAATGTGCAGCCGCAGCGTCTCCTGCCGGATCTCCTGGCACTCCCCGGCAAAAGCGGTCATCCCGCTCAGCAGCACCGAAAGCACCAAACCGATGGCCATCGCCCATTCCCAACGTTTCATAAAAAGTCCCGCCTTCCTGTCAATTGTTTCCAGTGACAGTATGGGCGGGATTTTGCACTCTATTCATTGGCCATCCAATTGCACCAAGTGCGCCCCTTGGGCGCAGGGCCGGGCCACAAACACCCCTTGGCAGAGGGGGGCTAACCATTCCCGGGCAGATTGGGCGGCGGATTCCTCTTCGAACAGCCCCACCACCGCCGATCCGGAACCGGTCATCACCGCACCCAGCGCCCCCTGCTCCAAAAGGAGCCGCTTCAGTTCCGAGATGATGGGCAAACCTGCGGCGGGTTCCAAGACATTGTACAGGTGCTTGGCGATTTTGGGGAGCTTGCGGGACCAGATAGCCATTTCCATCCGCTGGGTGTCGGGGTGGCGGGGGATGCCCAACTCATCTGCCCGGCGGAAAGCCGCGGCGGTGGAGACCCCTTCCCAGGGTTTTGCGATGACCAAAAAGCAGTCGGGCAGCGCCGGGAGAATCCGAAATTCCTCCCCAATTCCCCGGGCGATGACCACCCCGCCCCGCAGGCAGAAGGGCACGTCCGCTCCCAAGGGGAGTGCCATCGCCTCCAGTTCCTCCAAGGGGAGCCCAGTGCCACACAGGGCGTTGAGGGCCACCAGAACTGCGGCCGCGTCGGCGCTCCCCCCGGCGAGGCCCGCCTCCATAGGGATCCGTTTTTCGATGGCGATATCCGTCCCCTGTGCCGGCAACCCTGTCCTCTGGTAAAAAATCCGGGCCGCCCGCACCGCCAAATTTCCCTCGTCCAAGGGGACCATCTGGTCGTCGCACTCTACCCGGATTCCCCTCCCGGAATGGAGGGTCACCGTCACCCGGTCGCAGAGATCCGCCGCCAGGAGGATCATCTCCATCTCATGGTAACCGTCCGACCGCCGCCTGGTGATATCCAGGGTCAGATTCACCTTGCAAGGGGCCAAAACCACCGCTTGTTTCATCACTTTTCTCCCCCCATACCCATATTCTATTCCACCCAGGCAGACTGTTACCGCTCCACCTGGATCAGCACTGCCTCTGGGGCGTTGCGGCCGATGCTGCGGATGCCGCCCAAGCAGCTCACCTTGGTTTTATACCCCTCGCTCACCGCGATGATCTCCCCGCCCACAGCTTTAAGGCGGAAACGGTATTCCCCCGCCCTATCCCGGTAGACTTCAAACTTGGGGTTCGCCTTTGCCTCATACCCCTGGGCGGTTTGGTCCTCCACCTCCGCCAAAGCGTTTTTCCGCACACTTTCCACCCCTGTTTTACAGTTCTCCAGGGATTTGTAGTTTTCGCTGGTGGCGATTACCTGTCCGTTGGTGGCTAGAAGGTTAAACCGGTAAGCGCCGGATACCGTCTTCTTGAGGATAAATTTTCCACTTGCCAATTTTTTCTCCCCCTCAACCTGGAAAATGCCGCTTTACCCTGTATTATACCGGGCAAAAACCAAATGCACAAGGTCTTTTCTGAGGGGGGGGACTCAATCCTTTGCCTTTGTCAGGATCACCGGTTTGTGGGTGTACTCCCAGCCGCAGGGACGGGGGGACTGCAACCCAAGGGCGTATTGATCCCCGGCCTTTGCCTCCAAGGCGGCAAACCGGGCAGCTGCATCCCCCAGCTGTTCCAACCGCGCCAGGGAGTGGGAGATGGGCAGCCGGGCAGTTTTCGCCGCCTTTGCCAAGATCTCCCGGCCCCGCCCATTAAAGCCCAGCACCCGCAGGTAGGGCGGAGGCAGGCGGCACAAATCCCCTTCCACCCCCAAAAAGGCGGCCAAGGCCAGCCTTCGCATCCGGGCGTGGGAATACCGCTTGGCCTTACAGAGGCTGTAGAACTCCGATAAATTCCCCGCCTGGCGGGAGGCGGCGTAGAGCCGGTTTTCCAGCCCCTCTGAGAGGTCGGGTCCCTGGGCAAACGCCTCTATGGAGAGGGTCCGCAGGCCGGAAAGCTCCATCCACTGCCACCGTTCCCGGTCCAGAACCCGGCCCTCCGCCCTGGCCTGTTTATATACCCCGTGGACTTGCTGGGGGAGGTAGGGCAGAACCGCCTCCAGCCCATCCTCCCACCGGGCCCGCAGGAAAGAGGCGCTGGCAAAGCCGTCCTCCCCGATTCCACCGTCGTGGCCGGCCCCCTTTCGGGCCACCGCCACCGGCCGGATGGGGGAGCCCAGCCGCCCCAGCTGGCGCAGGTACTCCACTGCCAGGATGTCGTTGGGCCGGCGAAGGGCGTCCCCGGCTTCTCCCCAGCGCTCCCGAACCGCCTCTTCCCGGGCAGCGGCAAAGGAAATCCCCTCCGCCATTCTCTCCCGGACCGCTTCATAGACCTCCGGGTCCTCTACCGCCCGGGCCGCCCTTTGCAGGGCGGGGAGATCCCCTGACTCGCATCCGAACCCCAACAGATCCACACAGCCCAGCCCCTCCAGGAGGGAGACCGCCCCAAAGGCGAACCGTTCCGCTGTGGCCGCCCCATAGGGAAGAGGAAGTTCTAAAATCAAATCCGCCCCACAGAGGAGGGCTGCCTCTGCCCGGGTCCATTTATCCAGGAGGGCCGGTTCCCCCCGCTGGACAAAATTGCCGCTCATCACCACCGCGATGTGGGTTGCCCCAGCCTGGCGCAGCTCCATCAGCTGGTAGGCGTGGCCGTTGTGGAACGGGTTGTACTCCGCCACCACCCCGCCGATCCTCATGAAACTCCCCTCCTTCTCTCCCCCGCCTGTGCAGCCCCCTCGGAGCCGAGGGGAATCGGGGCTTTTTTCGCCCTGCTAAGGGGAAACGCTTGAATTTTTCCCAGTATTGTAATAATATAGAATAGTATCCTATGGTGTCAAGCCAGGGACCGGATTCCCCTTCCGGGGACCCCGCCATTGTAAAAAATAGTAGGAGGATTTCACCCGATGAAAGTATTGGTTATCAACGCAGGCAGTTCTTCCCTGAAATACCAGCTGATGGACATGTCCGACGAGTCTGTCCTGGCCAAGGGCCTCTGTGAGAGAATCGGCATCGACGGCCGCATTATCCACAAACTGCCCGATGGAAGAAAAGTTGAGCTGGACTGCAACTTCCCCACCCACACCGAGGCTTTTGAAAAACTGACTGAACTGCTCACCACCGGCGAGTATAAAGTGGTAGACAGCCTGAAAGAGATCGACGCAGTTGGCCACCGCATGGTTCACGGCGGCGAAAAATTCACCAAGTCCGAGCCCATCACCGATGAGCTGCTGGCCGCTTACGACGCCCTTTCCGACCTGGCCCCCCTGCACAACCCCGCCGGTGTCAAGGCGGTCAAAGCCTGCCNGTCATCACCGCACCCAGCGCCCCCTGCTCCAAAAGGAGCCGCTTCAGTTCCGAGATGATGGGCAAACCTGCGGCGGGTTCCAAGACATTGTACAGGTGCTTGGCGATTTTGGGGAGCTTGCGGGACCAGATAGCCATTTCCATCCGCTGGGTGTCGGGGTGGCGGGGGATGCCCAACTCATCTGCCCGGCGGAAAGCCGCGGCGGTGGAGACCCCTTCCCAGGGTTTTGCGATGACCAAAAAGCAGTCGGGCAGCGCCGGGAGAATCCGAAATTCCTCCCCAATTCCCCGGGCGATGACCACCCCGCCCCGCAGGCAGAAGGGCACGTCCGCTCCCAAGGGGAGTGCCATCGCCTCCAGTTCCTCCAAGGGGAGCCCAGTGCCACACAGGGCGTTGAGGGCCACCAGAACTGCGGCCGCGTCGGCGCTCCCCCCGGCGAGGCCCGCCTCCATAGGGATCCGTTTTTCGATGGCGATATCCGTCCCCTGTGCCGGCAACCCTGTCCTCTGGTAAAAAATCCGGGCCGCCCGCACCGCCAAATTTCCCTCGTCCAAGGGGACCATCTGGTCGTCGCACTCTACCCGGATTCCCCTCCCGGAATGGAGGGTCACCGTCACCCGGTCGCAGAGATCCGCCGCCAGGAGGATCATCTCCATCTCATGGTAACCGTCCGACCGCCGCCTGGTGATATCCAGGGTCAGATTCACCTTGCAAGGGGCCAAAACCACCGCTTGTTTCATCACTTTTCTCCCCCCATACCCATATTCTATTCCACCCAGGCAGACTGTTACCGCTCCACCTGGATCAGCACTGCCTCTGGGGCGTTGCGGCCGATGCTGCGGATGCCGCCCAAGCAGCTCACCTTGGTTTTATACCCCTCGCTCACCGCGATGATCTCCCCGCCCACAGCTTTAAGGCGGAAACGGTATTCCCCCGCCCTATCCCGGTAGACTTCAAACTTGGGGTTCGCCTTTGCCTCATACCCCTGGGCGGTTTGGTCCTCCACCTCCGCCAAAGCGTTTTTCCGCACACTTTCCACCCCTGTTTTACAGTTCTCCAGGGATTTGTAGTTTTCGCTGGTGGCGATTACCTGTCCGTTGGTGGCTAGAAGGTTAAACCGGTAAGCGCCGGATACCGTCTTCTTGAGGATAAATTTTCCACTTGCCAATTTTTTCTCCCCCTCAACCTGGAAAATGCCGCTTTACCCTGTATTATACCGGGCAAAAACCAAATGCACAAGGTCTTTTCTGAGGGGGGGGACTCAATCCTTTGCCTTTGTCAGGATCACCGGTTTGTGGGTGTACTCCCAGCCGCAGGGACGGGGGGACTGCAACCCAAGGGCGTATTGATCCCCGGCCTTTGCCTCCAAGGCGGCAAACCGGGCAGCTGCATCCCCCAGCTGTTCCAACCGCGCCAGGGAGTGGGAGATGGGCAGCCGGGCAGTTTTCGCCGCCTTTGCCAAGATCTCCCGGCCCCGCCCATTAAAGCCCAGCACCCGCAGGTAGGGCGGAGGCAGGCGGCACAAATCCCCTTCCACCCCCAAAAAGGCGGCCAAGGCCAGCCTTCGCATCCGGGCGTGGGAATACCGCTTGGCCTTACAGAGGCTGTAGAACTCCGATAAATTCCCCGCCTGGCGGGAGGCGGCGTAGAGCCGGTTTTCCAGCCCCTCTGAGAGGTCGGGTCCCTGGGCAAACGCCTCTATGGAGAGGGTCCGCAGGCCGGAAAGCTCCATCCACTGCCCCCGTTCCCGGTCCAGACCCCGGCCCTCCGCCCTGGCCTGTTTATATCCCCCGTGGACTTGCTGGGGGAGGTAGGGCAGAACCGCCTCCAGCCCATCCTCCCACCGGGCCCGCAGGAAAGAGGCGCTGGCAAAGCCGTCCTCCCCGATTCCACCGTCGTGGCCGGCCCCCTTTCGGGCCACCGCCACCGGCCGGATGGGGGAGCCCAGCCGCCCCAGCTGGCGCAGGTACTCCACTGCCAGGATGTCGTTGGGCCGGCGAAGGGCGTCCCCGGCTTCTCCCCAGCGCTCCCGAACCGCCTCTTCCCGGGCAGCGGCAAAGGAAATCCCCTCCGCCATTCTCTCCCGGACCGCTTCATAGACCTCCGGGTCCTCTACCGCCCGGGCCGCCCTTTGCAGGGCGGGGAGATCCCCTGACTCGCATCCGAACCCCAACAGATCCACACAGCCCAGCCCCTCCAGGAGGGAGACCGCCCCAAAGGCGAACCGTTCCGCTGTGGCCGCCCCATAGGGAAGAGGAAGTTCTAAAATCAAATCCGCCCCACAGAGGAGGGCTGCCTCTGCCCGGGTCCATTTATCCAGGAGGGCCGGTTCCCCCCGCTGGACAAAATTGCCGCTCATCACCACCGCGATGTGGGTTGCCCCAGCCTGGCGCAGCTCCATCAGCTGGTAGGCGTGGCCGTTGTGGAACGGGTTGTACTCCGCCACCACCCCGCCGATCCTCATGAAACTCCCCTCCTTCTCTCCCCCGCCTGTGCAGCCCCCTCGGAGCCGAGGGGAATCGGGGCTTTTTTCGCCCTGCTAAGGGGAAACGCTTGAATTTTTCCCAGTATTGTAATAATATAGAATAGTATCCTATGGTGTCAAGCCAGGGACCGGATTCCCCTTCCGGGGACCCCGCCATTGTAAAAAATAGTAGGAGGATTTCACCCGATGAAAGTATTGGTTATCAACGCAGGCAGTTCTTCCCTGAAATACCAGCTGATGGACATGTCCGACGAGTCTGTCCTGGCCAAGGGCCTCTGTGAGAGAATCGGCATCGACGGCCGCATTATCCACAAACTGCCCGATGGAAGAAAAGTTGAGCTGGACTGCAACTTCCCCACCCACACCGAGGCTTTTGAAAAACTGACTGAACTGCTCACCACCGGCGAGTATAAAGTGGTAGACAGCCTGAAAGAGATCGACGCAGTTGGCCACCGCATGGTTCACGGCGGCGAAAAATTCACCAAGTCCGAGCCCATCACCGATGAGCTGCTGGCCGCTTACGACGCCCTTTCCGACCTGGCCCCCCTGCACAACCCCGCCGGTGTCAAGGCGGTCAAAGCCTGCCAGTCTGTCTTTGGCAAGGATGTTCCCATGGTCGGCGTGTTCGACACCGCCTTCCATCAGACCATGCCCGCAAAAGCCTATACCTATCCCGTCCCCTACGAGTACTATGAGAAATACGGCGTGCGCCGTTACGGCTTCCACGGCACCAGCCACCGCTATGTGTCCGCCCGCTTGGCTGAGCTGATGGGCAAGGACATCAAAGACCTGAAGATCATCACCTGCCACCTGGGCAACGGCTCCTCTATCACCGCGGTGGACGGCGGCAAGTCTGTGGACACCACCATGGGCTTCACCCCCCTGGACGGCCTGATCATGGGCACCCGCTCCGGTTCCGTGGACCCCTCCATCCTCAACTACATCTGTGAGAAAGAGGGCAAATCCATTAAGGATGTCACCAACATGCTCAACAAGAAGTCCGGTATGGAAGGTGTTTCCGGCGTTTCTAGCGATATGCGTGAGGTCATCGCCGCCGCTGAGCAGGGCAACGAGAGAGCCCAGCTGACCGTGGACATTCTGGCCTACCAGATCAAGAAATACATCGGCGGCTTTGCTGCTGCTATGGGCGGCCTGGACGCCATCCTCTTCACCGGCGGCATCGGCGAGAACGACGCTTCCCTGCGGTACAATGTCTGCTCCAACATGGAGTTCCTGGGCATCAAGGTCTGCAAAGACTGCTGCGAGAAGGCTTCCCGCAAGGAGATGAAATTCTCCACCGACGATTCCAAGGTCGAGTGCTGGGTTGTTCCCACCGACGAGGAACTGCTCATTGCCCGCGACACCCGGGACATCGTTTCCGCTCTGTAAATTTTCCATTGGACCATTGCCCCCGCATCACAGGGGTAGTATAAGGGGGGCGCTTTTGCGCCTCCCTTTTGTTTTGCGGCAGCTGGTCTTTTCCAGCCCGTAGGTAAAGGAGGCAACTGCCATGAAAAAGTTCATCTCTGCACTGCTGGCCCTCGCCGCAACCCTCGCCTTATCCTCCTGCGGCGGTTCTCCCGCTAAAATGGAGGTCTCCCCCGCATCCTTCTCCCAGGAAACCCGGGATGTGCTGACAATTCTAGACGATGAGATCGCCTTCTTCGACTACGTGGTGGAGGAGCCCATCCAGTCGGTTTCCTATGACCTGTGGTTTTATGAGGAGGGCCAGTGGCGGAGCGCCGGCAAGGTCTACGGCGACGCCTCCCCTGGCAGCCACCGGATCGCCGTCCGGGTCAACGATTCCACCTGCGACCTCTACGAGATCACAAAGAGCGGCCACACCAAATCCAGCTTTCCCAACGAGGCCGACTTCAGCGCCGCGACCATGACTGGGCAATCCCGCCTATCGAATCCCACCCCCATTGCAGCGGGGAAGGAGATCCCCCTGTGGCTGCGCCTTGGCACTGATCAAAACGGCCTGTCGGTGGTACTCTCGGAAAACTTCCGGGAGGTGGACTGCAACGCCGGCCTGGCAGTGACCGTCACCTTCTCGGAGGAAGCGGCGGACTAAACCGGCAATTCTACCCAAAATCCCCTTTGGGCGGGTACATCCACCGCGGAATCCCTTTTCCGTTGCCGCTGAAGAACTTTATCATAACAAAAGGAGTTGACCCCTATGAGCCTGGGTTTATTTGACGTGGTAGGGCCGATTATGCACGGCCCCTCCAGCAACCACACCGCCGGCGCCAACCGCATTGGGTACCTGGCCCGGCAG
The DNA here is from genome assembly GCF_900104615.1 of Merdimmobilis hominis. GTDB lineage: Bacteria > Bacillota > Clostridia > Oscillospirales > Ruminococcaceae > Merdimmobilis > Merdimmobilis hominis. The sequence goes on from NZ_LT629939.1 coordinate 602,647, forward strand.
ATCATGGGCGGCGCGCCCCGGCAACTGACCTTCGGCTTCCACCCCATCTTTATGGGCATGTTCCCCGGACACCGCACCCACATCGCCATGCTGGCCGGGTGCCTGGGCCTACGGGAGTATGACGAAGCCTGTAACCTCTCCAAACAGCTGGCGGACAAAGAGGGGATCACCCTCGCCTGCCGGCCCATCGAAGGGGAGGAAGTCGACCGCAACACCATGCGGATCACCGGCCGGGTAGACGGGGTGGATTGGCTGCTCAACGGCATCTCGGTGGGCGGGGGCAACATCGTCTTTGACCAGGTCAACGAGGTGAAAACCGACATCGACGGCAACTGCTATCTCACCCTGCTCCTATTCCGCCCAGGGACCGACTGCGCCGTTCTCCAGGAGGCCATCCGGGCCGGGCGCAAAGACCTGTTCCACCTGTATTTTGGGTCGGACAAGAAGGAAGTCCTGCTCATCGCCGAGACCCGGGACGCCGTCTCCCAGGACGAGCTTGCCGGGTGGATCGATCTGGGCGGCAGGGAAAACCTGATCCTCTCCCGCCGGGTGGAGCCTCTCTACCCCTTTGCGGACAAGGGGGATGCACCCCAGCTGTTCACCACTTTTGAAGAGTGGATGGATTTATGTAAAGGCCGTCCCCTCATCGACACCGTCTACGCCTATGAGGAGCAGCGCAGCCACCGCACCCGTCAGGAAATTTTGGAAGAAGCCCTGCGGTCGGTGCGGGTGATTCAAAAGTCCATGGTGCAGGGCATCCAGGGGAACAACCAATTGATCGGCGGCCTGTGCACCGGAAGCGATGGCAAGGCCATGGCCGACTACGCCAAAAGCGGCCGCACCCTGCTGGGGGAGACCTTCTCCATGGCCATTGCCCGGGCCCTCTCCATGGCGGAGATCAGCGCCTCGGCAGGGCTTTTGGTGGCGGTACCCACCTCCGGGTCAGCGGGCACCCTGCCCGGCGTGCTGTTCACCGTAGCCCAGCAGCTCCACAAAGATGAAACCGCCTTGGCGGAGTCCTTCCTGGTTGCAGCTGCTGTGGGCATGGTGGTGGGCAACACCTGCAGCTTCTCCGGCTCCATCGGCGGCTGCCAGGCGGAGATCGGCATTGGGGCCGGCATGGCCGCAGGCGGTGCCGTCTGGCTGGCGGGGGGTTCCCCGGAGGCAGTGGCCCATGGGGCGGCTTTGGCCATCAAAAACACCCTGGGCCTCATCTGCGATCCGCCCGCCAGCCCGGTGGAGGTCCCCTGCATCAAGCGCAACGCCATGGGGGTTTCGGTCGCCATGATGGCGGCGGAGATGTCCCTTGCCGGCATCCGCAGCGTCATGCCGCCGGACGACGTGGTCGCTGCCCTCAAGGACACCCAGGAACGGCTCCCCACCGAGCTGCGGGGCGCCTGTGTCGGCGGCCTTGCGGCGGCTCCTTACGCCAAGGTGCTCCAGGCAAAGTGGCAGG
>NZ_LT629939.1:605199-646573 GCF_900104615.1 Merdimmobilis hominis
GGGCAATCCCGCCTATCGAATCCCACCCCCATTGCAGCGGGGAAGGAGATCCCCCTGTGGCTGCGCCTTGGCACTGATCAAAACGGCCTGTCGGTGGTACTCTCGGAAAACTTCCGGGAGGTGGACTGCAACGCCGGCCTGGCAGTGACCGTCACCTTCTCGGAGGAAGCGGCGGACTAAACCGGCAATTCTACCCAAAATCCCCTTTGGGCGGGTACATCCACCGCGGAATCCCTTTTCCGTTGCCGCTGAAGAACTTTATCATAACAAAAGGAGTTGACCCCTATGAGCCTGGGTTTATTTGACGTGGTAGGGCCGATTATGCACGGCCCCTCCAGCAACCACACCGCCGGCGCCAACCGCATTGGGTACCTGGCCCGGCAGATCATGGGCGGCGCGCCCCGGCAACTGACCTTCGGCTTCCACCCCATCTTTATGGGCATGTTCCCCGGACACCGCACCCACATCGCCATGCTGGCCGGGTGCCTGGGCCTACGGGAGTATGACGAAGCCTGTAACCTCTCCAAACAGCTGGCGGACAAAGAGGGGATCACCCTCGCCTGCCGGCCCATCGAAGGGGAGGAAGTCGACCGCAACACCATGCGGATCACCGGCCGGGTAGACGGGGTGGATTGGCTGCTCAACGGCATCTCGGTGGGCGGGGGCAACATCGTCTTTGACCAGGTCAACGAGGTGAAAACCGACATCGACGGCAACTGCTATCTCACCCTGCTCCTATTCCGCCCAGGGACCGACTGCGCCGTTCTCCAGGAGGCCATCCGGGCCGGGCGCAAAGACCTGTTCCACCTGTATTTTGGGTCGGACAAGAAGGAAGTCCTGCTCATCGCCGAGACCCGGGACGCCGTCTCCCAGGACGAGCTTGCCGGGTGGATCGATCTGGGCGGCAGGGAAAACCTGATCCTCTCCCGCCGGGTGGAGCCTCTCTACCCCTTTGCGGACAAGGGGGATGCACCCCAGCTGTTCACCACTTTTGAAGAGTGGATGGATTTATGTAAAGGCCGTCCCCTCATCGACACCGTCTACGCCTATGAGGAGCAGCGCAGCCACCGCACCCGTCAGGAAATTTTGGAAGAAGCCCTGCGGTCGGTGCGGGTGATTCAAAAGTCCATGGTGCAGGGCATCCAGGGGAACAACCAATTGATCGGCGGCCTGTGCACCGGAAGCGATGGCAAGGCCATGGCCGACTACGCCAAAAGCGGCCGCACCCTGCTGGGGGAGACCTTCTCCATGGCCATTGCCCGGGCCCTCTCCATGGCGGAGATCAGCGCCTCGGCAGGGCTTTTGGTGGCGGTACCCACCTCCGGGTCAGCGGGCACCCTGCCCGGCGTGCTGTTCACCGTAGCCCAGCAGCTCCACAAAGATGAAACCGCCTTGGCGGAGTCCTTCCTGGTTGCAGCTGCTGTGGGCATGGTGGTGGGCAACACCTGCAGCTTCTCCGGCTCCATCGGCGGCTGCCAGGCGGAGATCGGCATTGGGGCCGGCATGGCCGCAGGCGGTGCCGTCTGGCTGGCGGGGGGTTCCCCGGAGGCAGTGGCCCATGGGGCGGCTTTGGCCATCAAAAACACCCTGGGCCTCATCTGCGATCCGCCCGCCAGCCCGGTGGAGGTCCCCTGCATCAAGCGCAACGCCATGGGGGTTTCGGTCGCCATGATGGCGGCGGAGATGTCCCTTGCCGGCATCCGCAGCGTCATGCCGCCGGACGACGTGGTCGCTGCCCTCAAGGACACCCAGGAACGGCTCCCCACCGAGCTGCGGGGCGCCTGTGTCGGCGGCCTTGCGGCGGCTCCTTACGCCAAGGTGCTCCAGGCAAAGTGGCAGGAAAAACTGGATTCCCTGCGGGAGTTGTAGGATGCAAACAAGGCGGCGGCCTAGTGGCCGCCGCCTTGTTTTGTTTGGGGAAAATGTTCTGCCGGGATTTCCACAATGGGATTAGTCCCGGATAGCTCCCTCTTCGGGGTCCCGGAACAGCAGAGAAATCGTCCAGATGCCAGCCAGCGCAACCAAGGTGTATACAATGCGGCTGATGATCGCCCCCTGGCCGCCAAACAGCCAAGCGACGGTGTCAAATTGGAAAATTCCAATGCCGCCCCAGTTGAGGGCGCCGATGATCACCAATATCAAAGCGATTTTATCCAGCATACTTTCAGCTCCTTTTGCTGGTAAGATGAGCGTTCCATTCTGTCACGCAGCATTAGTATGGCTGGCTGTTGCGGCAAATATGCAGCCCATCAAAAACACCGTTGATAAAATTTTCCAATTTTTTGATGGTTGATAGAATTCCCTTGTAAATTCCCCTATTTTTCCATATACTAGACTTAATTGCTATTTTGTAAGGGGGATTTCCTGTGGATTCTGTTCAACTTACCGCATACTTGGCTGAACTGAACCCTGTCTCCATCTTTCTGCGGCTGCTGTTGGCCACTTTATGCGGCGGGCTCATCGGCATGGAGCGGGGGAAAAAACGCCGCGCCGCCGGGTTCCGGACCCACATCTTGGTCTGTTTGGGATCTTCCGTCACCATGATCACCAACCAGTATCTGTTCACCGTGGTCAGCAATGGCGCAGGGGACCCGGGACGGCTGGGCGCACAGGTGATCAGCGGCATCGGCTTTTTGGGGGCGGGCACCATCATCGTCACCGGGCGGCAGCAGATTAAGGGGCTAACCACTGCCGCCGGGCTATGGGCCTCCGCTTGTATGGGCTTGGCTATTGGGGCAGGGTTTTACCTAGCAGCTGTCATCGCCTTTGGGTTCATCTTTGTGGTGGTCACCATGCTCGGCAGCTTAGACGATTATTTTTACAGCCGTTCCCGGACCATCTCTTTGTATATTGAGCTAAAAAACACCTTTTATTTCAAGGATTTGATCTCCTATTTAAAGGAGTCCCACCGCAAAATTGACAGCATTGATGTGGAAAAGGGCCAAGACCCAGGCCACGGCCACGACATCCTGGGGATTTTTCTCATCCTGCGGCTTCCCAAAGGCCGCAACGAATCAGGGGTCTTGGCGGAGATCCGCACCCTGCCCGGGGTCTCCTTTGCCGAGGAATTGGAGTAATTTCATAGAGAATGGGGAGTTCCCCTTTCCCCAACCGATATTAGAAAGAGAGGACCGAGGGATGAAATATCAACAAGACCGCGCTTGGATGGAGATTTCCCTGGATGCCATCGAAGAGAATTACCGCCGCATCTGTGGGTTTATCGGCCCGGATCGGCAGATCATGGCAGTGATCCCCCTCGGCTTTGCCGACGGCATCCGCCGCTCCATCGCCGGGCAGGTGCCCTTCCTTCTCCATGGAAAGCGTGTTCCCATCCTGGGTAAAATCTGCATGGATTACACCACGCTGGATGTCACCGACATCCCAGAGGCCCAGGAAGGGGACGTGGTCACCGTCTTTGGCGAGGACGGCGGCCTCTCCTTCCAGTCCTATGAACTGGCGGCCTGTTATCCCGGCTCGGTGGGGGAGCTGACCAGCATCCTCAGCCCCCGCATCCCCCGGTTCTACACCCGCAAAGGAAAAATTGTGGGCCGGCTGGATGAATAAAAATGCAAAAATCCCCCTCTCCCATTGGGAGAGGGGGATTTTTTCTATTCTGTGGGGCCCTGTTGCTGCTGGTGCTGCATAGCCTGCTGCAATTGCTTCTGGGCCCCTTTGATGGCCTGCCGGGTAGTCTTGATGTCCGACAGGGCCTTGAGCATAGTGTCCTCGGTCTGCTTGAGCAGGTTATCCGAAAATTCCTGGGAAGCCTGGCGCATCTCCCGGGATTTGTTCTGGGCCTGGCTGATGATCTCCGCCGCCCGCAGCTGGGATTGTTTGACCACCTCTTCCTGGGCGATCATGGCCCGGGCGCGGTCCTCCGCTTTGCGGACGATGGCCTCCGCCTCCCGTTTGGCGGTGGTGATGATGTCAGTGCGGTCCACCACAATGGCTTTGGCCTGCTTGATCTCGGTGGGCAGGTTGAGCCGGACATCGTCCAACAGGTCGCGGACCTTGTCCGCATCCACTACACAGCGTCCGCCGGATAGGGGAAGGCTCCAGGCTTTGTCCAGCAGATCGTCCAGCTGATCCAGAATTTCTTCGATGTTCATGACAAATCCTCCTTCTATTGTGGGCCCCCCTGCTTTTTGCAAAGCCGCTCCCGCACCTCGTTGTAAATGGCCCGGGGGACGAAATCCGTAATATCGCCGTCGAACATGGCAACCTGCTTGACCAAGCTGGAACTCAGGTACATGTTCTGGGTGCTGGTGGTCAAGAAGACGGTTTCCGCATAAGGCAGCATTTTTTTGTTGGTGAGGGCCATCTGGAATTCGTATTCAAAATCCGATACGGCCCGAAGGCCTTTGACAATGGCCACCGCCCCCTTCTCCCGCACATAGTCGATGAGCAGGCCGCAATAGGCGTCCACCTTGACGTTGGGCATCCCCTCCACCGATTTGCGGATCATCTCCACCCGTTCTTCGGGGGTGAAGCTGGGGGTCTTGGAGGGGTTGATCACCACCAGGACAATCACCTGGTCAAACAGGGTGGCCGCCCGGCGGATAATGTCCAGGTGTCCCAAAGTGATGGGGTCAAAGCTGCCGGGGCAGACCGCAATTCTCGTTTCCAATTATGCTTCCTCTTTTCGATACACGGTAATTTTTTTCTTGCCGTAGCGGTATTCTTTATACAGGCTAAAAGCCCCTGCTTTTGTGGGAAGGGCCTCATTCTTCTCGCTCTCGCAGAGGATGACGCCGTCTTCCTCCATCTTGCCGGCCAATAGGGGCAGGGCTTCATCCAAAAGACCCTTTTGATAGGGCGGGTCCAGAAGGGCGATGGAAAACCGGTCGCCGGTGGACTTTAAAAACCCGAGGGCGTCCATAGCGGCAACCCGGGACTTCTGCGCCAGCCCTGTGGACTGGAGGTTGGCCCGGATGACCTCCTGTGCCTCCCGGGAGGCGTCTACAAACACCGCGAATTTTGCCCCGCGGCTCAGGGCCTCAATGCCAAGCTGTCCGGAACCTGCAAACAGGTCCAGCACCATGGCCTCTTCCACTTCAAACTGAATGATGCTGAACATGGCCTCTTTGACCATGTCCGAAGTCGGGCGGGTTTCCAGCCCTTGGGGCGCTTCCAATTTTCTGCCGCGGGCAGATCCTGTGATAACTCTCATGGTACCTCCCAGCGGATAAAGATCCGCTTTGTTCTTATTATCCTAAGTTTGGGGATTTTTGTCAACCCTGTAGGGAACAGGGGAAATCACTCCCCATCCTCTGCAATTTCTTCCTCTTCTTGGGGGAAGAGCTCCGGGTGGAGGTATTCATACACTGCCTGGGCCTTCTGCCGGCTGATGCCTTTCACCTGGCACAGCTGTTCCACTGTGGCCTCGGTCATGGCCTTCTTGGTTTTAAAATATTGGAACAGTGCCTTAGCCCGGGTGGGTCCGATTCCCTCCACTGTGGTAAGGGCCAGCTCCAGCCCGGCTTTTTGATGCTTCTGCCGGCTGTAGGAGATGGCAAACCGGTGGACCTCCTCTTGGATGGTGGAAATCAGGGTGAACGCCCCCCGCTGGGAACCGATGGCGATCTCTCCCCCATCCAAGGCGATGGCCCGGGTGCGGTGGCGGTCGTCCTTGACCATGCCAAAAAGGGGAATCTCCACCCCGAACTGGGCCAGCACTGGGGCGACGGCGCTCACATGGCCTTTGCCGCCGTCCAGCAGGATCAGGTCGGGCAGCCGCCCAAAGGAGACCCCGCTTTCCTTCTCCTCCTCATACCGCTTCATCCGGCGGGTGATCACCTCCCGCATGGAGCCGTAGTCATCGATGCCGTTGACCGTCTTGATGCTGAACCGCTTGTAAGCGGATTTGAGGGGTTTTCCCCCTTCAAATACCACCATGCCCGCCACCACCGTATCGCTGCCGATGTTGGAGATGTCGTAGGCTTCAATGTACCGGGGGGGCTTCTTCAGCCCCAGCAGTTTGGCCAGTTCTGCCAAGGCGGCTACATCCCGGCCGGACTGCTCAGTCAGATGGGAGATCTGCTGGGCGGCGTTGGTAATGGCCATCTGCACCAGTTTGTGCTGTTCCCCCCGCTGGGGGATGTGCAGGGTCACCTTTTTCCCCGCCTGCTGGGCGATGTATTCCTCCACCAGCTCCGGGTCCTCATATTGGTCGTCGATTTCAATTAAGGGCGGGATGTCGCTGTTGCCCGAGTAATACCGCACTAGGAATTCGCTGCGGGCTTCAGGGAGGCTGTCCACCTCCCCCAAGAAGAAGTCTTGCTTGTCCACCAGCCGCTCCTCCCGGAATTTTAGCACCACGGCGCAGGTGTCGCCGCTGCCTTGAACAAAGGCATGGACATCCTGGTTCACCGCCTTGGCGTAGACCACCTTTTGCTGTTCGTTGATTTTTTGGATAGCTTTGATCCGGTCCCGGTAGTGGGCGGCCTTTTCAAATTCCAGGTTTTCCGCTGCCTCCTCCATCTTTTTCTCCAAGATTTTTAGGGTGGCATTGCCTCCCCCCTTGATGAAATCCATAGCCTGGGAGAGGGTCTCGGCGTACTCCTCTTTGGAGATTTTACCTTGGCACAGGCCCATGCACCGGCGCATGTGGAAGTTGAGGCAGGGCCTTCCCTTGCCGAATTCCTGGGGGAATTTGCGGCTGCAGGAGGGCAGGGCGAACACCCGGTTTGCCTCATCCACCGTCTGTTTCACCACAAATCCGGAGATATAGGGTCCGATATAGGTTGCCCCATCGTCCAGCCGCTGTTTGGCCGATTCGATGCGGGGGTATTCTTCATTGGTGATTTTGATGTAGGTGTACCCTTTGTCATCCTTGAGGAGGATGTTGTATTTTGGGGTGTGGTATTTGATCAGGCTGCATTCCAGCACCAAAGCTTCAAATTCGCTATCGGTGACGATGTATTCAAAGTCATCCACGTGCTGCACCATCTGATACACCTTGGGCAGGTGTTTGTCAATGGATCGGAAATAGCTGGAAACCCTGTTTTTTAGGGATTTTGCCTTGCCGATATAGATAATATTCCCCGATTTATCCTTCATGATATATACACCTGGCTGCATGGGCAGGTTTTTCACCCGCTTTTTCAGCCGGGCCAGAATTTCATCGGTCAATGGTTCCCCTCCTTTCCATAAGCCGCCGCACTCCGAACCTTTGCCGGTGAATGAAGCGCATCCCAAGCCATTGTACCATAAAGTCTGCACAAACGATAGGAATTGCGGTGCGGCTCTCGCCGCAAAGGGCTTCGCCCTGCAAGCAATTCTTCGAATGCCACAGCTTCGCTGTGGCTATTGTACCACAAAATACCGGAGAGAAAAAGCAGTGCCCCCATCCTTGCCAACCTGCCAACGATTTGCTATGATGAAACAAAGTCCACCTAAAAGGAGTTTTTTGGTATGATACAATCCCTTGGTTCCCACTGCCCTTCCATCGATCCTACCGCCTTTGTGGCGGAAAACGCCACCCTTGTGGGGAAAGTCTCGGTCGGCCCCGGCGCCAGCGTCTGGTACGGCGCCGTGCTGCGGGCCGACTTAGCCGCCATTCAGGTGGGCGCCGGCAGCAATATCCAAGACAACTGCGTCCTTCACCTAGACGAAGGCATGCCCTGCCTGGTAGGCGAAGGGGTGACAGTGGGCCATGGGGCAATCCTCCACGGCTGCACCATAGAAGACAACTGCCTCATTGGGATGGGAGCCATCCTCCTCAACGGGGCGGTCATCGGCCGGGATTCCATGGTGGGGGCCGGGGCACTCATCACCCAGAACACCGTCATTCCGGCGGGGAGTTTGGTACTTGGGTCCCCGGCTAAAGTCAAACGGATGCTGACCCCGGAGGAGGTGGAATCCATCCGCCGCTCCGCCCAGGAGTACCGGCAGATGGCCGCTCTCCACCAGGTCGGGAAGTAGTTCCCATCCGTCCGAGGGGATTCGGCTATTTTCCAAAATATGCAACAAGGGGGCTGACGATGGTCAGCCCCCTCCTGTCATGCAATTTGTAAGAAAAAGCCTAGTGGTTCTCAGTGAAACCGGAATCCACCAGTTTTACCAGGCCTTCCACAGCCTGCTCCTCGTCGGGACCGTCCGCGATGATGCGGATGGTGATCCCCCCGACAATACCCAAGGAGAGTACGCCCAGAAGGCTCTTAGCGTTGACTCTGCGCTCCTCTTTCTCCACCCAGATGGAGGACTTGTACTCGTTGGCTTTCTGGATGAAAAAAGTAGCGGGACGAGCGTGCAAACCGACCTGATTCTTAACAAAAACTTCTTTCACAAACATGGTTCATACTCTCCTATACACGTAATGTTTGGGACGTATTGTATCTGCACGGCGGTTTTCTTCGCTGATAGGGCAAATCCCCGCCAAAACCTGCATTGATTAAGTTCATTATAACATATCCAAAGCGATCGTCAATCCGAAAGGCTGGGAATGGGGCAGGTTTTCCCAAATTTCTGCTTGTTTTCCATAACCTGCACATTCATCCCCCAGTTGTTTGGTTGAAATCACTAGTAAGTTTTCAACATAATAAGCAGATTATACACTCCATAGGGGGAAATATCCGCTGTTCCAGTTATGCCTTGTACACAAGCCCTGTCTTTCCCCGCTGATCGCAGCGGGGGCTTTTCCGGGATTTGTTTGGATTCTCCCCGGTTTTGCGCCTATTTTGCAAGAATTCCTGCAAAATCACTCCTCTTCCCGCCATCCGCTCTGGGCCTGTTGGCGGAATCGGTATTCCTCCAAATAGGCCCGGTCCTCGGGGGTGAGGTCTGCTTTCTCCAGCATGTCCGGCCGCTTGTTGAGGGTGTTTTCCAGGGATTTCTGCCGCCGCCACTTGTCGATGTTGCCATGGTGGCCGGTGAAGAGGATCTCTGGCACCTTGCGGCCCATCCACTCCGGCGGGCGGGTGTACTGAGGGTATTCCAGCAGTCCATTGTAATGGCTCTCATCGGTGTAGCAGCTCTCATCGGCCAGCACCCCTTCGCAGAGGCGGCCCACCGCGTCCACCACCACCAAAGCAGCCAATTCCCCACCGGTGAGGACGTAGTCCCCGATGCTGATCTCCTCGTCCACAATCTCGTCAATGACCCGCTGGTCCACCCCTTCATAGTGGCCGCAGAGGATGCAGATGTTGTCCATCTTCGAGAGTTCAATGGCCTTTTGCTGGGTAAAGGGCTTGCCCTGAGGGCTCATGTAGATGACATGGGGTTTGGCCCCCATATCCTCCACAATGCTCTGGTAACAGCGGTAGATGGGCTCGGTCTGCATCACCAGGCCAAAGCCCCCGCCATAGGGGGCGTCGTCCACCCGGCCCTGTTTGCTGAGGGTGTAGGCCCGGATGTCCCGGCAGTGGATGTCCAGCTTGCCCGCCCGGCGGGCCCGGCCGATGATGCTGGTATCCAGCACTGTTTCACACATGTCCACAAAAAGGGTTGCAATCTCAATGCGCATCAGTCGTTTACCTCTTCCATCTCGTCAAACAGGCCCTCCAGGGGGGTGATGATCATTTTCTCCCCCTCCAAATCCACCGATTGGATAACCTGGGGGATGGCGGGGATCAGCCACTCCTGCCCCTCCCCGTCGGTGATGTGGTAGACGTCGTTAGCCCCGGTCTGGGAGACGTCGGTCAAGGTGCCGTACACCCGGCCGGTGTCCCTGTCCACCACCGAGAGGCCGATCAGTTCCTGGATGAAGTAATCCCCTTCCTCCAGCTTGGCGTCCGCCCGGCGGATATACAGGGTTTTGCCCCGCAGCTTGACCGCTTCCTCAATGGTCTCAATCCCTTTGAGCTTGAGCAGGGTCATATTTTTCTGGGCACGGCAGCTGGTGATGGTCCAGGGGGTTTTGCCGCCATCGGTGTACACCGTCCGAAATTCCTTGAGGAAATCCGGGGTGTCGCTCCAAGGATACACCTTCAGCTCCCCTTTGATGCCATGAGTGGTGACCACTTCGCCACACTCCAAAAACTCCAGTTTCATACTGTCCCTCCTGTTGCCGGTGTAATGCAGGCGGTTTCCAAAAAGTCCGCGGCCCGAAGGCTGTGGATTTTTTGCAGCCCGCCCTTTTATAGAAGAACAGGGAAAGCAAAGCCGCTTCCCCTGTCCGGTGTGCCATTAGTCGATTTCCACAGCGACCTTTTCCTCCGCACGGTTGGCGGCGGCGCGTACCACAGTGCGGATCGCCTTGGCGATCCGGCCCTGTTTGCCGATGACACGGCCCATGTCGTCCTCCGCCACATGGAGGTGGTAGACGATGGTTCCGTCTTCCAAGGGCTCGTCCCGGGTGACCGAGACAGCGTCTTTGTCCTCCACCAAGCCCCGCGCGATGGTCACAATCAGTTTGTCCAGTTCCATAGCATTTCTCCGTTCTGCCCGATTTGGTGGGCCTTGTGCAAACGGCCGGTCCGGCGCTAAAACCGGGCCGGCCGCGGCGATTGGGTCTTTGTCTTACAGAACGTTGTTCTTCTTCAGCAGGGCTTTTACGGTATCGGTGGGCTGAGCGCCGTTGGCGATCCATTTTTTCACTTTCTCAGCGTCCACTTTCACAGCGGAAGGCTCCTGATTGGGATCGTAGGTGCCAATCTCCTCGATGAATCTGCCGTCTCTGGGGTACCGGGAGTCGGCGACAACGATGCGGTAAAAGGGAGCTTTTTTGGCGCCCATGCGGCGCAGTCTGATTTTAACAGCCATGTATGTTCCTCCTGAATTCTTTCTTTTTTGGTTGATTTATGTTTACCCCTAATGGGGAAAAACCGCAGTTAAAAGGGCATGCCGCCAAAGGGCATGCGGCGGCGTTTTTTGCCGCTGCCGGACTTTCCGCCCAGCTGCTTCATCACCTTCTGCATCTGCTCAAACTGGCGCAGCAACCGGTTGACATCCTCCACCCGTGTGCCGCTGCCGGCGGCGATGCGGCGTTTGCGGGAGGGGTTGATGACGGTGGGCTTCTCCCGCTCCAGCTTTGTCATCGAGCTGATGATGGCCTCCACCTTTTTCAGTTCGGCCTCGCCCTGGGCAGCTTCCGCATCCCCGATCTTGCCAGAGAGGCCGGGGAGCATCCCCAACACTTGGCTCAAGGGACCCATGCTCTTGATCTGCTGCATCTGGTCCAGCAGGTCGTTCATATCAAAGGAGTTCTGCTTCAGTTTTTTGGCCATTTCCAGGGCTTTTTTCTCGTCCACTGTGGTCTGGGCCTTTTCAATCAGGGTCAGCACATCGCCCATTCCTAGGATCCGGGAGGCCATCCGGTCGGGGTAAAAGACCTCCAGGTCCTCCAGCTTCTCGCCGGTGCCTGCAAACTTGATGGGCTTGCCGGTGACCGCGCGCACCGAGAGGGCTGCGCCGCCCCGGGTGTCGCCGTCCAGCTTGGTGAGGATGGTGCCGTCGATGCCCAAGGCCTCGTCAAAGGCCTGTGCCGCATTGACAGCGTCCTGGCCGGTCATGGCGTCGATCACCAAGAGGATCTCGTGGGGTTTGACCTCCGCCTTGATGGTCTTGAGCTCGTTCATCAATTCTTCGTCGATGTGGAGGCGGCCGGCGGTATCCAAAATCACAATGTCGTTGCCGTGGTCTTTGGCGTGGGAAACCGCCTTTTGGGCGATCTCCACTGGGTTTCCAGCACCCATCTCAAACACCGGGACGCCGATCTTCTCCCCCACCACCTGGAGCTGTTTGATAGCCGCAGGGCGGTAGACGTCGCAGGCGACCAGCAACGGCCGCTTGCCCTGGTTTTTAAAGTAGAGGGCCAGCTTGCCGGAATGGGTGGTCTTGCCTGCGCCTTGAAGGCCACACATCATGATGATGGTGGGGATTTTAGAGGACATGTTAATCCGGGCGTTAACCGAACCCATCAAAGCGGTCATCTCATCGTTGACAATCTTGATGACCTGCTGGGCGGGGGTCAGGCTCTCCAGTACCTCGTCTCCAATGGCCTTTTCGGTGACCGCGGCGATGAAATCCTTGGCCACTTTGTAGTTGACATCGGCTTCCAGGAGGGCGAGGCGCACCTCCCGCATGGCCTCCTTCACATCGGATTCTTTCAATTTTCCCTTGGAGCGCAGCCGTTTAAACGCTTCGCTCAGCTTATCGGAAAGGCTTTCAAATGCCATGGCAGGTCCACCTCGTTTCTATTCGCTTAAAGATGTTGCAATTTCAATGATGCGGCGGGCTTTACGGACCGCTTCGCCATTGGTGGAGAACCGGGATTCATACAGGTCGATGTCCTGGGCGGCCTCGATGATCTCCCGAAGGCCGGCCTCAATCTCCCGGAACCGTTTGGCCAAGCCGAGGCGCTCCTCATATTCCAAAAGCTGGGCCTCCGCCCGCTTGATGGAATCCCGCACCCCCTGCCGGGTGATGCCCGAAAGGCCTGAAATCTCCGCCAGGGAGAGGTCGGCGTTGTAGTAGAGCTCGATGACCTCCCGCTGTTTTTCGGTGAGCATGTCGCCGTAAAAATCCAGCAGGATGGAGATGCTCAAATCCTTTGCCATCGCCCCGCCTCCCCGCATCCCATTGTGTAAAGGGATATTCTTTACAGACAATCCTTTTGTATTCTACCAGAGGATGGGATGGCTGTCAAGGAAATTCCTTTACATCTCCAAACTTTTTTTCGTTTCCTTGGCGATTTTACCCTTCTCCCCGGCGGATTCTTCCAAAATTAGTGGGATTCCGCGCAAACAGCCCCCGCTTACCGGGACACCTGCTTACCTCCTATTTTCTCCACCGCCGCCCCGGCCAAAGCCGAGCACCCATAAACCGCAATGCAGATAATCCACCCGTAATGAGGGTATTGGGGAGGGAGATGGCTTTGGAACCCGCCCAGCAACTCCCCCAAAACAACTCCGCATAGGTAGCCGCCGGATGTGACCCAGGCGAACCGGAACCGTCCCAGCAAGGTGGGGAAAGCCGAAACCAGGGCACAAGGGAGCAGGATGTTCCGCGCCGCCCAGTCCGGGGTGTAGGCATAGAAAGGCATACCGATGCCGAACACCTGCCGGCTCACCAGATAGGCTGTCAGATAGCATGCCAAGACAGCCCCAAATTGTAACACCCGTTGTTTCATAAAACCCCTCCTCACAGCCTTGGAGCGCAATGGATCCTTCTGGCACCATGATACCATGGGCGCTCAATGAGCTGCAACCCGAATTTTCCCTGCCTCGTTGACAGCATTCCCCCTCCCCCGCTATAATAAGGGAAAAAACAACACCGGCCCATCTGCCGGGGAAAGAGGAAACCGCTATGGTATGGGGAATTTTGGGGGCTCTGGACGAAGAAGTCGCCCTCATCCAGCAGAATATGGAGATTGAAAGTGCCACCAAGATTTACGGCACCACCGTTTATACCGGCAAAGTCTATGGGCAACAGGTAGTTTTGGTCTGCTGCGGCATCGGCAAGGTAAACGCCGCAGCCTGCGCCAGCGTTGTCCTGCGGGAATTTGGGGCCGACGCTATCATCAATGTGGGCATCGCCGGTGCGGCCGCACCCCAAATGAACATTCTGGATGTGGTTCTGTCGGATGAGGTTGTCTTCCATGACACCTGCAAAGCCATGGAGGAATACTATCCTTTCACCCAGACCTTCCGGGCGGATGAAACCCTGCTCCGCTTGGCTGAGGAAGCCTGCCAGGCAGTGCTGGAGGAGCCCTTCCATTTCCATGTGGGCCGGATCGCCACCGGCGACCAGTTTGTAGAGAGCAAAGCGGTCAAAGACGACATCGTCTCCCGGACCCACCCACTCTGTGTGGAGATGGAAGGTGCGGCTGTGGGCCAGATTGCCGTCATGAACAATAAGCCTTTCCTGGTGATCCGTTCCATGTCCGACAACGCCGAAGACAATGCCAACGATCTCTATGACAACTTCATCGAGCTGGCAGCGGGTCATTCGGCAGCCATCATTCTGGAAATGCTGAAAAAATCCAAGTAGGGCGTCGGATTCTCCTCGGGTTTTTTGGTTATTTGCACAAAGATTTTTAAAATTTTTAAAAGATATTCACAAACCAAAAAAGTTGCTGTATAATGGGCGCAGATTCACCTCCACCACTACAAAACAAGGGGGAAACATCTGTGCCCATTCTTGGCATCTTTGATTTTATCGGCGTGTTTGTCTTCGCTCTTTCGGGCGCTTTGGTCGCCATCCAGCGCAAGATGGACGTCTTCGGCATCTATGTCTTAGCCACTGTAACCGCCTGTGGCGGCGGGGTAATCCGGGATGTGGTTATGGACAATGGCATCCCTGCTATCTTCAGCAGCTACACCACCATTGCATTGATTGTGGCTGCGGCCACATTGGCCATCATGCTCTGCGCGGCCAGCTTGTCCGGCAAGCTTTTTCGCCGGGTCCATTGGCAGTTTCTGATGAACGCCTGCGACGCCATTGGCCTGGCGGTCTTTGTGGTGGATGCCGGTGTCAAATCCATCCGCCAGGGATACAACATGCCTCAGTTTTTGTTTGTGTCCATTATCACCGGTGTGGGCGGCGGTGTCCTGCGGGACTTGTTCTGTCAGCGGGTTCCGGTCATCCTGCGCAAAGAGGTGTATGCCTCCGCCGGGGTGGCGGGCGCTCTCTTCCTGTGGTTTGCCCACCCCTATTTGGGGATGACCATCGCCACCTATGGGGCCATGGCGGTTGTGTTCTTTGTGCGGATGATCAGCCTGAAGTATGACATGAACCTCCCCCGGGGGGAAGACCGGTCCCTCAACAGCATGTCTTAACGGGCCGCCCCTATCTATTGGCCCATTTCAAAAGTTGTTTCCCTGCTGATTTGCTGGAAATATGGGGAAAGGTTAAATTTCTATGCAAAAGCTGTTGACAAACTCACCCTATTTTGCTAAAATATAGTTCGTTGCTTAGGCAAATTCCTGCGGGTGTAGTTCAATGGTAGAATCCCAGCCTTCCAAGCTGGTCGCGTGGGTTCGATTCCCATCACCCGCTCCACACCCTTCTGGGAATCCTATAATTTTACAGTATGCGCCAATAGCTCAGCTGGATAGAGCAACTGCCTTCTAAGCAGTAGGTCAGGGGTTCGAGTCCCTTTTGGCGCACCATATGGTGGATATAGCGTAGTTGGTTAACGCGTCAGATTGTGGCTCTGAAGACCGTGGGTTCGAATCCCACTATCCACCCCATTTAAAAAGAAAAAGGCTTCGGCCTTTTTTCTATATATTGCTGGGCTGTCGCCAAGCGGTAAGGCACAGGACTTTGACTCCTGCATTCCGCTGGTTCGAATCCAGCCAGCCCAACCATATAGCGGGAACACTTTAGATCGGATGCGGATAAACCCGCATCCGATCGCCCTTTTCCGGGGTTTTTGTGTCCCAAATTTCAGCTCTGAAACAAAAGATCGCTTATGGCCGATTTCGGGCACTGGCATGATTCGAACCTTTTGTTTTCAGAAAAAATCCCAGCGCCCTTTTTGATTTTGCATTTCAAAAAGGGCGCTGTTTTTATATACCCCCAAAAATTCATAACAGGAAAGAAGCACCTGTCCGCTGGTTTTGGATACCAGCAGATAGGTGCCTTTTGCTTTTCAGTAAAATCAAGCTGCTTACAATTAAAGAGGATTCAAAAGGGAAAGGGGTTATTTCATATTAGTCATTGGAATCATTCCTTAGTGATACAAAGCTTCTGATAAAATTCAGAATAAACTGCTGCTCTTCCGGACTGAGCTTTCCCAGGAGCGACTGTATTTCACCCAGAAGTTCCTCGCCCACAACTGTGACCTGATATACCTCTCTAAGATCCATCAGATCCTGCAGAGGAATACATAATCCTTTGGAAAGACGCTGCAGAGTGGTAAGTGTAGCATTTGTTTCGCCGCGTTCCAGTCGACTGATGGATGTAGGATCAATCCCACAGGCAGCAGCAACATCATCCTGATTCATTCCAAGCTGAATTCGGATACCTCTCAGATGTTTCCCAAATGCAATATTGATATCTTCGGCTGCCATTCCATCACCTCTTTCCTTTAAGAATACTATTCCTTTCTCAAAAGTTTAAATGCGTATACGCTTAAAAAAATACATTTATGCCTATTTTTAAGAATGTTTCTATAGCAATCGGTAAATTGATATGATATACTTACCTTAAAAACAGATGTATTTGAATAGGGAAGATATGAGATTATGCAGTGCCTGCAGCTGTGCATATTCTGGACTTATTAGTTGACTGCAGCAATGAGAGGTTCCGATGTGTAGTATCTATAGGTGGCAGACCACCGTTCAGATAGAAAAAAGAATAAAGTCTGAGAAGTTTTCTGTATCTGAAACAGGATACAGTTCCTCTCTTGCGGTCTTTCACACCTTGTGTCGGTCTGTCTCGGTGACAGGCTGATGTAAGGTGTTTTTTGTATTCTGAAAGGAGATGGATTCGATGGCACTCAAATATACTTGTCCCAGCTGTGGAACGCCTCTGGGCTACGAAGGCTTGTGCTGGAAATGCAAATCTGAACAGGAGCGGAAGGCTGCTCTTGCCTGGACACCGGAACAAATTGCCGAAAAACAGAGAAACCTGATTCAGAACATTCAGCGGCTGGCAGATATGGATGACCCAGAGTTCACCGACTTTTGGCAGCTGCTTGGCTACCATGATGCCATCACCCCGGAGATCCAGCGGTCGGCATTGGCCGCAGAGGTGTTCTGGCCCTGTGAAATCTATTATCATGCCCCCGCCGATGTGCGGGATGGTCTGATTCATGCGCTGTTGTCTGCGGAATATTCCAGCGAGGCATCCAACCTGATGAGTTGCCTTGCTATGCAGGGAGATGACAAGGCAATGGAGACTCTGCTGGAGCTGGAGGGAAATCCCCGGCCCTGGTGCAAGGGCCTCTATGTAGATCCATCCAGCTATGCGCAGATCGGAGGCTGGACCTTTGACAAGGAGGGCCAGAGAATCCAACTGGGCTTCGATACCTGCTACCCTATGGTCAAAGGAACCACCGACGAGAAATCTCCCGTCCGCATTGGCCGAGAACGGGAAGATGCCTGTCCTCACTGCGGTGGACGCATGGTNGCGGCCAGCTTGTCCGGCAAGCTTTTTCGCCGGGTCCATTGGCAGTTTCTGATGAACGCCTGCGACGCCATTGGCCTGGCGGTCTTTGTGGTGGATGCCGGTGTCAAATCCATCCGCCAGGGATACAACATGCCTCAGTTTTTGTTTGTGTCCATTATCACCGGTGTGGGCGGCGGTGTCCTGCGGGACTTGTTCTGTCAGCGGGTTCCGGTCATCCTGCGCAAAGAGGTGTATGCCTCCGCCGGGGTGGCGGGCGCTCTCTTCCTGTGGTTTGCCCACCCCTATTTGGGGATGACCATCGCCACCTATGGGGCCATGGCGGTTGTGTTCTTTGTGCGGATGATCAGCCTGAAGTATGACATGAACCTCCCCCGGGTGGAAGACCGGTCCCTCAACAGCATGTCTTAACGGGCCGCCCCTATCTATTGGCCCATTTCAAAAGTTGTTTCCCTGCTGATTTGCTGGAAATATGGGGAAAGGTTAAATTTCTATGCAAAAGCTGTTGACAAACTCACCCTATTTTGCTAAAATATAGTTCGTTGCTTAGGCAAATTCCTGCGGGTGTAGTTCAATGGTAGAATCCCAGCCTTCCAAGCTGGTCGCGTGGGTTCGATTCCCATCACCCGCTCCACACCCTTCTGGGAATCCTATAATTTTACAGTATGCGCCAATAGCTCAGCTGGATAGAGCAACTGCCTTCTAAGCAGTAGGTCAGGGGTTCGAGTCCCTTTTGGCGCACCATATGGTGGATATAGCGTAGTTGGTTAACGCGTCAGATTGTGGCTCTGAAGACCGTGGGTTCGAATCCCACTATCCACCCCATTTAAAAAGAAAAAGGCTTCGGCCTTTTTTCTATATATTGCTGGGCTGTCGCCAAGCGGTAAGGCACAGGACTTTGACTCCTGCATTCCGCTGGTTCGAATCCAGCCAGCCCAACCATATAGCGGGAACACTTTAGATCGGATGCGGATAAACCCGCATCCGATCGCCCTTTTCCGGGGTTTTTGTGTCCCAAATTTCAGCTCTGAAACAAAAGATCGCTTATGGCCGATTTCGGGCACTGGCATGATTCGAACCTTTTGTTTTCAGAAAAAATCCCAGCGCCCTTTTTGATTTTGCATTTCAAAAAGGGCGCTGTTTTTATATACCCCCAAAAATTCATAACAGGAAAGAAGCACCTGTCCGCTGGTTTTGGATACCAGCAGATAGGTGCCTTTTGCTTTTCAGTAAAATCAAGCTGCTTACAATTAAAGAGGATTCAAAAGGGAAAGGGGTTATTTCATATTAGTCATTGGAATCATTCCTTAGTGATACAAAGCTTCTGATAAAATTCAGAATAAACTGCTGCTCTTCCGGACTGAGCTTTCCCAGGAGCGACTGTATTTCACCCAGAAGTTCCTCGCCCACAACTGTGACCTGATATACCTCTCTAAGATCCATCAGATCCTGCAGAGGAATACATAATCCTTTGGAAAGACGCTGCAGAGTGGTAAGTGTAGCATTTGTTTCGCCGCGTTCCAGTCGACTGATGGATGTAGGATCAATCCCACAGGCAGCAGCAACATCATCCTGATTCATTCCAAGCTGAATTCGGATACCTCTCAGATGTTTCCCAAATGCAATATTGATATCTTCGGCTGCCATTCCATCACCTCTTTCCTTTAAGAATACTATTCCTTTCTCAAAAGTTTAAATGCGTATACGCTTAAAAAAATACATTTATGCCTATTTTTAAGAATGTTTCTATAGCAATCGGTAAATTGATATGATATACTTACCTTAAAAACAGATGTATTTGAATAGGGAAGATATGAGATTATGCAGTGCCTGCAGCTGTGCATATTCTGGACTTATTAGTTGACTGCAGCAATGAGAGGTTCCGATGTGTAGTATCTATAGGTGGCAGACCACCGTTCAGATAGAAAAAAGAATAAAGTCTGAGAAGTTTTCTGTATCTGAAACAGGATACAGTTCCTCTCTTGCGGTCTTTCACACCTTGTGTCGGTCTGTCTCGGTGACAGGCTGATGTAAGGTGTTTTTTGTATTCTGAAAGGAGATGGATTCGATGGCACTCAAATATACTTGTCCCAGCTGTGGAACGCCTCTGGGCTACGAAGGCTTGTGCTGGAAATGCAAATCTGAACAGGAGCGGAAGGCTGCTCTTGCCTGGACACCGGAACAAATTGCCGAAAAACAGAGAAACCTGATTCAGAACATTCAGCGGCTGGCAGATATGGATGACCCAGAGTTCACCGACTTTTGGCAGCTGCTTGGCTACCATGATGCCATCACCCCGGAGATCCAGCGGTCGGCATTGGCCG
Organism: Merdimmobilis hominis; assembly: GCF_900104615.1. Taxonomy (GTDB): domain Bacteria; phylum Bacillota; class Clostridia; order Oscillospirales; family Ruminococcaceae; genus Merdimmobilis; species Merdimmobilis hominis. The sequence continues at coordinate 624,534 of NZ_LT629939.1, forward strand.
CAGAGGTGTTCTGGCCCTGTGAAATCTATTATCATGCCCCCGCCGATGTGCGGGATGGTCTGATTCATGCGCTGTTGTCTGCGGAATATTCCAGCGAGGCATCCAACCTGATGAGTTGCCTTGCTATGCAGGGAGATGACAAGGCAATGGAGACTCTGCTGGAGCTGGAGGGAAATCCCCGGCCCTGGTGCAAGGGCCTCTATGTAGATCCATCCAGCTATGCGCAGATCGGAGGCTGGACCTTTGACAAGGAGGGCCAGAGAATCCAACTGGGCTTCGATACCTGCTACCCTATGGTCAAAGGAACCACCGACGAGAAATCTCCCGTCCGCATTGGCCGAGAACGGGAAGATGCCTGTCCTCACTGCGGTGGACGCATGGTGGATATACTGGTGCTGGATGGCCGGGATGAGCGGCTCCGGTTTCTGGGGCTGGATGGTGTCCTGACTGCCACATGCTGCCCCAGTTGTGTGGGATTCCTCAAAGGCCCCGCCTTCAACCGGTTTACCCTGGATGGCGGCGTGGAGGTCTTTCCCTCCGAACTCTTTGACGGAGCGGAGAAGACGGATTGCTATGTCAGTCCCGAGGACTACAAGGCCCTCACGGAAAATCCCTTTGTGCTGGGCAAGATGCCTGTGCCCCTGTTTTACGGTGCGGCCTGTCAGGATGTGAACACCATCGGCGGCTTTGCCAACTGGGTACAGGACGCGGAATATACGACCTGCCCCCACTGCGGGAAACCTATGAAATATCTGGCCCAGATTCAGTGGGATACGGTGTTTGACTGCGCAGAGGGCACGCTCTATGTGGAGTTCTGCCCGGACTGCCAGATCGTATCCATGCAGCATCAGCAGACCTGAGAGGAGACTTTGCCATGAGTTTGCCAAAGCGTGACGGCGTACATGACCGTTACTATCTGATCCACAAGCCGGATACTTCCCCGGAGGTGCTGGCGGAGGCAGATCTCTGCATTCAGGATGTGCTGAACGGCATGGCCCGTGAAAATCACTCCGCCTACCCGACCGTGGTGCGAAATCATAATGGAACACCCTTTCTTCCCAGCCAGCTGTTGGATCGGTATCTGTCCAAACTGCCTTTGAAGGGGTTTCCCTATGAGGAAGCTGTTATATTCTGCGACGCCATGCGGCGGCTGGTGAGCTGGCAGGAGATCCGCTATACATTGGAGAAGTACATAGAAAAGCAAGTGCAGGAGAGGTTCTTCCTTGTGGGAGAGCGGGATGACGGCTTTACCGTCTTTCCACCCTGTACAGTGCGGCCAGAATTGCACCCGGAGGATGTGGATGAAGGCCTGCTGCGCTTTGCCTGCTATGTGGCGGTCTGCCATACGGTGTACGGGCAGAGTTTTGAATCCCTCACCACCGAGCACATCCTCGGCCTGGTCTCACAGCTTCGCCCAGATATGGTGAAGCAACTGAAAACAGCCGGCAGCGGCAAATTACCAAAGGACATCCAGCAGCGTAAGACGGAGCATTTCACCGCATCGGCCAACGATGCTTTCGCCACCATCCGTATCACCGCCAGGGACTCCACGGAGGAGTGCTATTCTGAAATCCTGGACTACCTGTGTGCGGTGCTGGAGCAGGAGGAATTCCCCCGCAGTTACTCGGTGGAGTTCAGAGGAAAGGAGAAGATCTATCTGCCCATTCCCGGCTTGCCCAAGAAGGGAGTCAACCAGCTCTTTGCCTGCGCTGTGCAGCACCCCAATCTGCATCCGGCGATAGAGCGATACGCTCGTCTGGCTATGCGGGAGTATGAGTGGTACCAAAACCTCGCGGATGAAGCCTGCGCCATGCCCGGCTCTTTTGCTGTGTTCGCTCTGGGGCTGGAGGGAGAACAGTGGGCGCCGCTGGTAACGGAGTATCTGGATCTCTGTGACGACGAGCACTCCTCCCTGCAAGAGAAATTTCTTCATGCCTTTATCCGGAAGTTTGGTTTTCAAACATGGACGTTGGGCGTATTGGTACGGGGCGCATTGTCTATGCAGTGGCTGAAGCCTGCCAAGGAATTCCGCAGCCTGATTGCCAATGCGGAAAGCCTGGATGCGCTGCTGACAGTCAAGCGCCGCTTTTCCGCTTATCTCCTGCCGGAAGAGGACAAGGACCCGAAATTCCGGGCTATCGCTTGGCAGAGCCTGCTCTGGGCCATTTGGGGCAAAGATTCTGAAAACGGCGGCAGCAAGGTCATTAAGTCAGCGCCGAAGGAACTGAAAGAGAAATACCAGCAAGTATTTGCGTAAGGAGAATATCATGAAAAAGAGAACGGTCAAGGACTTTATTGCCCTGTATACCCCAGAAGATGAGGAAAAACTGGTACTGATCCAGAGCGGCATCAGTGCGGACAAAACCTTTCTGGATACCTACTGGACAGCCCATACCCATGCCCTCGCCATGGCGGATGTCCAGACCGGAGAGGTGATCTCCGGCTGCTTCTACCTGAGCTGGCCGCTGACGGACAAGGAGCGGGAAGCAGGTGACTATTCCAAGCGGTTTGCCAAGGGTCAGATCTACCGGATCAAAGCCCGTGCCTGGAAAGGGGATGCCCTCAGCGAACCCCAGTGGTATGTCACGGAGGTACTGGAGGAAGGCGTACCTTGTCCGGCACTGGAGGAGATCTGGGCGGAATATACAAAGCCCATTCTTCTGGAGGATGAAGTGCTGGGGACCCTCACGCTGGAGCGTGAGATGAGCATATTCGAGGGAACCTGTAAATGGATGGGAAAAGAAGTCCGGATCTCGTTGGATGTGGAGATTGAAAGGAAAGCGTCCTGGACCCGTGTCACCAATGTGATGAAGAAACTGGTGTCTGAGCAGGAAGTCTGGGATAAGTCCCTGCGGGCGATGGCCGCCCAGAAGCTTACTGCTCAGGCCAATGAATGGCTGGCGGACAATGACAAGGCCGACCGGGACCCGGAGAAAAACCCCATCACCGAGGAGGAGTTCGCCCGGCGCATCCTGCTTACTGAGTTTACAGTATCTCCCGGCGGTCGTTTTACCGCCTGGTATGAGGATGACGATATGTTTTGGGGCCATGTGATCACAGTGGATGGAACGCTGAAAAAAGGCCCCGTTGACGCTGATATACAGGGATAAGCAGAGGAGGAAACCCAAATGAACAGTGAGCAGATCACGGCTTTTTTACAGGAACATTGGAACTGGGTAACCCTGATCATCGGCGCTGTCCTGCTGATCGGGGCAATCATGAACTGGAACTGGCTCTGTGACCCCACCGGCAAACCGGATTCTCACCGCTACGGTCGTGGTTCCAGGCGGGCGATCTTCTTCCTACTGGGAGTCGTACTGATCGTAGTCAGCATCTGGAGCCTTGTAATGGCGCTGAATTAGGAGGCTGTATCCCATGACACAAGAAGAACAGATCCGCCTCTATCGGCTGATGGAAAAGCTCAACTGGTTTTTCCACCAAGAGATGCACTACCTGGATCGGGAAACGGCGGAAAAGACCGCACGAGAGTGTTACCCGGAGATTCGGGATTTTACATACGACATTTTATGGAACGACCTGCCCAAAGAGGTCCAGGAGAAGCTCATGGACGAGGAGGAATCCCTATGAGTACGCTGATTTGCTCTTTTGATGGTCTTCACGACAACAGAGTCCTCTGCTACTGCGCTAACTTTGAATCCCATACTCTGCACATGGATACCCAGACCGAGGCCGGAGAGAAAGTATCCATCCGCTTCACCGGACTGCTGGCCCACTGGTTTGAAAATGTGATCCAGGACAACATCCTCTTCGGCATGGACGAGATCACCGTGGACGGTTTTTCCCAGCAGTACAAAGACCTGCTGGGTGGGACCATCTCTTATGGCTTTCCCGCCTGCTGCAGCATCGAGGAACTGCGGGAGCGCATGGAACGGGAGCACATCCGGGTATTTGTCATCGACTCTTCCCTTGGGCTGTGCGGATTTGTACTGGCTCAGGAGGTGGAATTGCAATGTCCATAACTGCCTATAAAGTGGAAGCCGTCGGTCATGACCGAACCGGCGAAGACTATGGCTATGTAAATATCATGTACCGCCATGGCAACAAGCAGTCCTGTCCCCGGCCAGACCAATGTGAAAAGATGGAGGTCATGTGGGCGGATGAGAGCGTCTACGGGCCGCCTGCTCCTGGCAGTAAGGTGGGCGATTTTATAAAGACATGGCTGATGGGCTCCTGGAACTGCGGAGTATTTACCCACCGGGAGATTGCCCAGCGGCTCATGGATACCTTCACCGGTCTGAAGCTCAAGGAACTGGCTTGGTTTGAGAACCCCAGAGAAAAGACTCTGAAAAATGGTAAACCGCGTGCGCGCCGGGCCAAGTGGCTGCCGGAGCGAGAGGTCGATCTGGTGTATCTCTACTCCGACTACTATATTGACGCAAGAGAACCTACTTCTGCCCAAACCGACTTTTTCACCGTTACAAGGATGGACGCCTGGGGCGTGAGCACCTGGTTTATGTGTACCCCAGAGGCCGCCGGGAAGCTGATCGCCATGGATTACGACAATCTGTCTGTCAAGGAAACCACCATTGTGGGATAGAGAAAGTAGGTGCCTTATGTACCAAATTGCATATATTGGCCGTTGGGAGACCCTCCCGGAAACGGCTGCCGCCATTTGTGACCATGACACTCCCAAGCTGGAGGCGCTGCTCAAAGGCGGTTTAGATTTAGATGTTCCCATCCAGCTCAGCGAATACATCAAGCTGATGCCATTGGAGATTGCGGTTTTTCGGAATGATGTGCCCATGATTCACTTCCTACTGGAGCATGGAGCCGATCCCAGTCTGGCAGAGGAACAGCCCCTGCTGCTCACCGCCGCCCGCTGTTGTGGGCCGGAGGTGGTGGCGCTCTTTTCTGAACAGGCCGCAAAACTCACCCTGAAGCAGAAAGAGCGGGCCTTCCAGGAAGTGCGCTGGGGCAAGCGCCCGGAGAACATCCCGGTGCTGGAACAGGCCGGGATCACAGTGGACAAGTTTGGCGGCGAGGCATTCCGGGCGGCTGTGTCTGAGGGCAATACCAAACTTGCCCGACTGCTTCTGGAAAAAGGGGCAGACATCAATTACCACAAGCCGGACATGGTGTTTCCAAACGCCCCCACCGCTGTCACCGAAGCTGTTCGACACAAAAATCTCCCCATGGTGCACTGGCTCATTGAGCAAGGAGCCGACATCACCATTGCTGACAAATATGGTGACCGACCTTACACCGTGGCGGTACAGAACAAAAATCAGGAACTGGCCGACTACCTGAAGGCCCTGGAACCGGAGGAATGGCACAACGAGCAGGAAAAGATTCGGCAGCTCATGCCCTACAAGCTGCCCGCTAAGCTGGTGGAATACTTGAAGACCGGCCCCCTGCGGCTGGAGTTCCCGGATCAGGAATGGGTGAAGTGGGCAGAACTCTACTCCTTCATGGATGTACAGGAGATGACTTGGAAACGGAAGAAGTTGCTCTCCCTGATGGTGCAGATGGACAACTACAGCGACTATCTGCTGCTGTGGAGCCCCAGGGACAAAAGGCTGTGGTATCTGGACATCGAGCATGAGGAATTCCACCCTCTGGCCAAATGGGATGACTTCATCGCAGATCCCGGCCGGTATCTGAACGGGATGATCGAGGGTGAGTTTGAGGAATGAGGAGAAGGCGATGAACGCATTACTTGAAAGCCTGACCAAATCTCTGACAGAACAGGGTTGGAAAGTCGAGATTCAGGAAAACAATCAAATTCCAGCAGAGATTGCTCAGCGTTATGATTTACTTCCGACAGATTATATTTATTTTCTCCGAAACATGAAAGCGTGTGTCAACAGTGCAGAAACCGTGTGGATGCTTTGTCCAGATGACTTTGCTCCACAGGGAGAAGACGGATTTGCCTGGAACGAGTTTGAAAAAATGAGTCTGGATGCCGCCGAAGGAGACAATAGCTGGACAGCGGAAATCAAATCATTCTGGAACGACCATCTGCCTATCTGCTTGTCACTGAAAGATGGATATTCCTACTATGCCCTGTGCCTGAAAGATGGAACCATTGTCACCGGAGAGGAACCGGAGTTTGAAGAAACAACGCAGGTTGCCCCTTCTTTTCGGGATTTTCTGCAAATGCTTTGCAATGGCGAGTTGGATTTGGAATAAGGAGTAAAGCCATGACATCAATAGACTTTCTGAACAAGGTACATAAAAGCCTGGACTCGCAGGAATATAGCCTCTCGTATTCTCCGGACAAGTCCAAGAATTATATGCTGTACTGCAACGGCAACTTCATCGGCGGCCTGTTCGATGAGGAGCTGTGCTTCGTCTACGCCGACAGCGTGAGTGAGCTGTTGGGACAGCCGGAACCCGTCTACCGAGGCTACTCCAGCACCGCCCTGCACAGGATGTTGGTGATTCCGGAGGAACACTGGGCGAAGGCGCTGAAACTGCTCTATGCCGAGAAATTCGACTGGAGCCGTTTGGTGTACGACATCACATACACCAGCATTGGCGCAGCAGTGGTGGAGGACTTCTACGACGAGAATGTGGTATTCCTGCGCTTCTGCTTTGAAAAGGAGCTGCTGAAAAAGAACCCTCTGGACCGGCATGGCCGCATCCTGCGGATGGTCTATCTCAATCAGGACCTGACAAATATCGGTAAGAATTTGTTTCCTGAGTTGCTGGACAAGTTCCTCGTTTTTACAGATCGCAAAGGAAAAACCAGTCTGGAAACCATGCTGAAACGGTGGTACACCGCTCTGGAGAAAGAGTACCGCAGCCAGATAACGGGATAAGGAGGCGACAACATGACAGAGGAAAACAGAATCTACATCACCCATCTCAAGGTCACGGATGTCCCGTGGCACCGGCTCACCACCGCCTATGGCCGGGGGACGAATTTTCCCGCACACCTGGCAGTGCTGGAGCAGATGGGGGATTTGGCGTCCGTCAAAGAGTCCCTCTACGAGCTCACCACCAACATGGAGCACCAGAGTACCCTTTGGCACGCCACCCCCTTTGGCATGGTGTTCCTGAGCCGAATTCTGGAGAAGGCCCTCGCAGACAGCGGGCAGAACCCCGTAGCCCATTTCCTGGCCGGGGAACTGCTGGACTTCTTCTCCTGCATCCTCCAGTGCTTCCACGACGGGGATGAGATGGAACACGCCGAGCCGCTGCCGCTGTTCTCCGATCTGCTGAAGGAAGAATACCTATGGTCGGAGGAATACGACGAGGAAGAAGATGAGATGCGCTACGAGGAGGATGAGGTCTTCCCCGATGACCTGTTCTATAGCTTCTATTACTACTCCTGGCAGGCGGTGAAAGCCTACCAGGATGTATTGGAGCAAGTCCCGGCAGAGTTTGCCCAGCCTGCTGCCGCAGTGCTGGAACTGCTGTAAAGGAGGCTGCACAGATGTTTGAAGAATTCTATGAGATGTATGAGCCCGAGGAGCAGGAAGTGGTCGCGCTGATCAATCGCTGCATTGGGGGCGGATATAACTGGAAAGGCAACTTTTGGGAAATGACCGTTGTGACGCTGGGTATCGTGTTCTGTGACACCGGCAAGGTCAGCACCAAAGAGGAGCGGCTGGATTGGCCGGTCACCGAGGAGGAACGCAATAGTGACAAAGGCTGGGGACGCTTTGGCAAGGAGCAGATCTGCCGCCTGAAGATCCGCCGGATGAAAGAAGAATGGGCAAAGGATCTGGTGGTGCGCCCCTGGTGTATCTCCGAGATAGTCAATGCCCATGAGGACTGCCCGGAACTTCAGGCCGTTCTGGACGAGTACCACAAGCCGGTGGTGATCCAGGACCAGGTGCTGGGAGAACTGACACTGGACAAGGACTATGATACCTTCGAGGGTGAAATCCAGTGGTGCGGAAAGAATGTAAGCCTTTCTCTGGAGGTCAATGCTGAGAGCAAGCCCTCCTGGACCCGCGCCCGCAGTGCCGCCAAGAAGCTGCTGGCCGACTGTGAAACCTGGGACAAAGCCATGCGGGAGCTGGCAGCCAAGAACCTGACCGAGTTGGCCAACAACTGGCTCTCCCAGGATGAGGGAAACCCCCGAAATCCGGAAACAGACCCAATCACAGAGGAAGAACTGGCCCGACGGATCAGCATGACGAGCCTGTCCGTCACCTCCGGCGGCAGCTTCACCGCCTGGTTTGACTGCAACGAGATGTTCACCGACCATGCTGTGACGGTCTACGGCTCTTTGAAAAAGGGCCTTAAAGCTGCCAACATTGAGGGGTAAGGAGGATAGCATAATGATTTCCACAAAAGATTTATCTGGCCTTCCCAATGCGGAGCGCCTGAAAAACTTCTGCAAAGGGCTGGCTGCTCTGGACATCATCATGGTGGAGGAGGAATGGAGCTTCATCCGCCACTATACATACAACCCCGCATGGCGAAAAGGCAAAGAGGCATTTTTTGCCACTGATGGCAGTGACCAGAGCATGATCGTCATGTTTGCGCCGGAAGGCTGTGTAATCAACGGTGTGGATTCCGAACTCTACGACTGGGAGGAAAAATTTCCCCGTATCGAAGACCTGACGGATGGAATGCCCTCTGCTTTACAAAAGCTCATGGGTAGCCGTGAAGTCAAAAAGATGAAAAGTACCTTCTGCGTCTGGACGGAAGATGGCACCACCTGGCACTGCAATCCCATGGACGGCGAGGACGCATCCAAAGATTTGCTCTCCACGATTGATGGTAATCCACAGAGCTATGTGGATTACGGGAAGTGGTTTTACCCAGCAGACCTGCCTTTGGAGGCTGTGCGCCAGCTTGCTGATGGGGTTCCGGTAACAAAAGAACTGGTCGCTGTGTTGAGCCCTAAGCGTAATGAATGGGAAGAAATAAAGGCGGGTCTGGACAAGATCGGGTATCCAAATGAACTTTGATTGGCAGCCGACAGGAGAGGATTCGAATGATCAAAGAACGCATCCCCATCTCCGGCGATCTGGGCAGCAAGGTCAAGCAGCTGATGGAGTACGCCGGATGGCGGGAAGGACGAAAAGTGGACATCTCCATTGCGGAGAAGTATTACGCCGATCATGGCGTCCCGATGATGAAGACCACCCAGCGGTTTTACCGCAAGTATTTCGGCCTGTGCTGTGAGTGGTATCTGGAGCAGAAAAAACTGAACTGGGCGGCTGACTTTCAATTCGCTTTGTTTCCTTACCTGGTCAACGGGATCAAAAACCATTTGGAAGAAGCCTATTTTCGGGATATGTCCGGCTGTGAACTGGCAGAGATCGAACAGGCTGCCGGTGAAAAATGCCAGCCTATCGGTCATATCGGCTACTACTACCCGGCGGAGGTTTGGATCTCCGAGTACGGGAAACTGTATGCGAAATATGAGTATCAGGATGAGATCGAGTGCTTTCCGGATGTGTTTGCCCTGATTGAGCGGGACCTGCGGCAGTGTAAATTTGATTCCGCTGCCATGAAAACGGTTGAGGCACTGGATGGAAAACTATGAAACAGGACTTTACTATTTGGCGCAATCAAATATTGCAGAATCCCCAGAACATTTTACCGCTGAAATTTGGTATGCCACAAGATGAGGTCATAGAAATCTTCGGGAATCCCGATGCTGTTTCCACCATGAGAAGCGACAGGAAACCTTTGATCCTCAAATATCATGACATTGAACTGCATTTCGATAGAAAGGCCCCTCATGGGCTCTATTTGATTTACAGCGACGATGAGATCGAACTGAGCATAACTGGCATACACGAAGAACTGCTGCAGCCGATCACCGGCACAGAGCCGGTGGACAATGAGTTTTTCCTTCAGGATGAAGCCGTTTATTTCTCTGGCCTATATGAAAACGGCTTGTTGAAGGGTATTTCGCCCAAAGACTTCTGCTGTTGGCATTACTGGGGCAAATCCTCTACGGCCTGCTTTCTCGGTGGGATTCGCCTGCGTGGAGCAGACCCGGCATCATTTCGGGTGTTAAACTATGCCTACGCGATGGACAAAACAGCCGTCTACACCACCAGCGGGAGAATCCCAGATGTAGAGCTGGCAGCCTTCCAGGTGTTGGACAACGGCCAGAACGATTCGGGTGCGCCCCAGGGATATGCAAAGGACGGCCGGCAGGTCTACTTCCACAACGGAGACGGCAAGGTGAAGATCATCAAGGGCGCGGAAGCTTCCTCTTTCCGCTCGTTGGGCGATACCTATTTTGCCAGGGATGAGAAACGAATCTATGCTTATGGTAAGCAGCTTCCCAAGGCAGATCTGCTCTCATGGGAATTGCTCAGTCACTGGTATTCCCGCGATGCTAGGCGGGTGTACTACCTCAACCGGGAGATCAAGGGGGCGGATCGGGACAGTTTTACGGTATGCACCCCGCCGGACGCACCACCGCTTGCCGATCATCTTGCCCGTGACAAGGAACATTTTTACCAAAACGATGAGATAATTGAAGAACCGCTGTGGCTGGAAAGGCTGCATGAGTTAAAACCAGAACAGTAGACGGAGGGAAACGGCTATGGATTATTTGAAAGCACTGCGTGATGACCCTGATCTGGCAGAGAAGTTTGATTCCCTTTTTGACTTCTTTCTGCTGGATGAGTTGTCTCCGAGGGATGAGGTAGATGGTCGAGCAACCTTCACACTGCCCGGTATGGCTTTTGCCAGAGATGGCTCCGGCGGAGAATATCACCTGTTGGAAGATGGCTCCATCGGCTATTACAGCAGCGAGGGGGAGGCAGGCCGTCTGGCTGAGAGCATGGATGACCTTTTTTCACTGATTGTGAGCTGCATCTGCTGGCACGACTGCTGTGACGCAAAGGAGTATGCGGACTCCAAAACACTGGAGGAATACGAGCAGAGGCAGCGCAGCATCAATTTGGAAGATATGGATATGGACAGCTGGCGGCGGGTAGCTGATGCTCTCGGCCTCCCTACCGATGAGCCGCTGGCTCCGGTTCTGGAGCGATTTCGCAAAGCAACACAGCGCCAGCCTCTGTATCAGTGTATTTTCCATGAGGATGATGGCAGCTTGACCGAATCATACGGCTTGATGTTTGAATGAGAAAGGAGCAATCCCTATGAAAGCATTTGATCCCAACTACAAGTTGCTGGACGAGATGTATCAGGACGATTACTATCCTGCCTTTCTGGTGGACAAGGTAAAGGACGAACTTCAGAAGGTCATCGACCTGCTGGAGAGCGGCGAAACCGACACCGAAGCGGTGCAGGAAAAACTGGACGAGGCTGTCTGCGGCATCAATGACCTCCAGGATGAATTTTATGAGAACGACAGCGAGATCGAAACCGTGGCACGGGATTGCATCGGCGTTACTGTGGACTACATTTTGAAATGGTTTGGCATTCCTATTGATATGGAGGAGGCCATCCGGGAAAGGGACTGGTAATATCCATGGCAGAAAAAGAGCTGGCAGTCTGTGATGAGTGCGGCAGCCTGTTTTTCAAAGGCTCCTCACAGATGATGGGACTGTGCCCGGAATGTGCTCATGTTCTCTATGGCTACCCAAATTGTCCCCATCGTTTCCTGAATGGCCGGTGTGTGAACTGCTACTGGGACGGCTCTAAGAGCGAGTACATCAAGCATTTAGAGGAGGATTGAGTCAAAAAGGGACTGGTGAAGACAATGTCCATTGAAAATATGTTTGGCGAACTGGATAAGATCGACATTCTGGCAGAAACCAAAACCGGAGAAGTGGTGATGGTTTTGGTCTGTAATGGCTTTATTGATGGCTCCCCGGAAACGCAGAAGGCCCTGCTGGGCAAGATGGAGGGCTATCTGAACTACACCCAGAGTGAGGAATTTCAAAAGGAATATAGTGGCTGGCCAGTGATTCTGCGTGTGACCCTTGGCCGGGAGCCGGATGAGCGCATCCTGGCCCTGCTCAGCAAGTGCCCTGCGTGGGCGGAGGACTACGGCGTAAAGCTGGAAATTGAAATTGGAGGAAAACAGGTTCGCATTGTAGAGAGCTGACCTATGCTTAAACCGAATCAACAGGAGGAAACTACCATGCCGACTACTGAATGGCTGAACAAATACGAATCCATCAAGGACAAACTGGCATGCAAAACGGACCTGGACGCCCATTTCACAGAGAAAGTGATCGGGAATATGGGCGTGGATGTGCTGGACATTGGCACCGTCCATTTCCCCACCGGGACGATCTTCGCCTGCGATCCGCTGGTGGAACTGGAGGACACACCGCCCTTTATCCAGACCATCCCCGCTGGGACTTATCCTGTGAAGATCTGCGTGGTGCCCAGTGAGAAATACGGCGACCGCTACGCCTGCGTCGAGGTGGAGGTAAGCGGAGAAAAGCCTGTCCGCTATGAGCTGGGTATGACAGGGCGAGAGGATCTGGATGAGGAGCTGGGAGAGGACGAGTATTTTGGCTTTGGCGTAGACGCTGGGATGGGCTGTGTTGCGGACATCCAGACCCAGGCGGCCTTCAAGACCTACTGGGCCAAGCGACTGGAAGAAGACCCGGATATCGATCCCTATAACGACCTGTTCTGCGATCTTCTGGAGGAAAACGCCAAAGCCCACCCCAAATATCAGGGGGACTACGGAGACTGGCTCAACTGGACGGTACCGGACACGGACTGCAATCTGCCCATCTTTGCCTCTGGCTGGGGGGACGGCTACTATCCGGTCTACTTCGGCTATGACGCGAAAGGTGAAATCTGCGCCGTGTATCTGCGCTTCATCGACATTGAAGCCAGCTACAAGGAGCAGGCGTAAGGAGGGAAGCAGCGATGGATTGGCCAAAACGGGTGCGGACAGTGGACTGGATTATGAGGGATACGTATGCCTTGGGTATATGAAGCCTTTGGCCCAGACGGTCAATGCAAATTGTTCGGTGTGAACATCTTTGACTACGACTGGCAAACCACCGGCAAGCGAGTAAAAGTCCAAGACCCGATCTATCACCAAGACCATACCTTCGAGGTCTGGCAGGTGGAGATTGACGGGCAGATCCACCGCTTTGCTGCTGGAGAGTTCTCCAACTGCGTATGGGGATTCTATCTGGAAAAGAACGGATGAGAGGAGCGTGGCGCCATGAAAGCCAGCGACGGAGAGGTCTATACAGTCTACAACCAATATCTGAAACGCTACACCGCCTGTCAGGTGGCCTATATTGCGCCGCCGGACACGGTGAGCAAAGAATCTTGGGCGGTGATCCTCTCTCTGGATTGGGTGGGCGACGCCCCTCTGACTGCGGAGGAACTGCCCCATCTCCGCCCGCTCTACAAGGACTTCATGTACTGGTCCCGCGACCTTCATCTGCTGCGGGTGCCGTTGGAGGTTCCGCCCCAGTATAAGCTGGTGGGCACACTTCCGCCCTTCACCGACCAGCCCTGCCGCTCCTACGGAGGCTGGAGTGACGGCTATGATGTGTATCTCCAGATCCGGTGGCAGGCCATTCCGGAGGAACGGCGGCGGGCCTTCAAGGAGGCCATGGACAGTGACGAGCAAACGGAGATCGGCGGTATCCAGCTGAAGGTCAACAGCCATCGGGTGACGGACCAGTATACACCATTTGATTCGGCGCTGAAACTAAAGGCGCTGCCTTGCCTCTCCGAACTCATTTGCGAGCGGTGGCACCCAGATCTGCTGGAGTTTTTGCGGGGAAATCCCTTTGTTGATGAAGTGACTTTGCTGAACCACGGTCAGAGGACACTTGATCTGCGGGGCACCAGCATCAGAAAACTGATGCTGGACATGACCGGGCTGGAGGAGCTGTGGCTGTGTGAGGGAACAGAGCAACTCCTGTTCCAGAACAAGGGGCTGGACGCCTGTGCCATCCATGCCCCCGAAGATGGCAGCGGTCTGACCCTCCAATTTATCGGGGAATACCGCCCGCACACGGAACTGCCGAACTTACGGGGGCTGCATGGTATCGAGCTGAAGGACTTTGATTTGACCGGACTGGCTGCGGTTCATCCCCACCTGAAGGAACTGCGGCTCTGGGGCGCGCCGGGAAACCTGGGGAACTTCTCAGCCGTAGGAGGGTTCCGGGAACTGACGAACCTCTCCACCTTCGACCTGTTCGGCTTCGGCGCAGCTGACATCCCCACCCCGGAGCAGATGCCGGAGCTTCGCTGGTTCTGGATGACCAGCCTGCCGGAGACGGCAGCAAAAGCGGCAAAGCAGCTCTGGAAAAGCAAGCCGGGAATGGATCTGCGGATCACTAAGGCCCGGAAACCGGAGTGGCTGGCGCAAAACCTGGACAATCCCTTCCGGGGCTGGGACGGTGCGGAGCATATCCCTGCCGCCGCTGCGAAAAAGGCAGCCAATCAATACCGCAAGACCCGTTCCCAGTTGATGAAGCTGGCCGCTGAACCGGGCGAGGACGCCCAGGCCCAGGCGCTGGATGCGGTGATAGCCTATACCCAGACCTTCAACAAGATGGGCTTTATCGAAACCGAGGAACGGGATGAAATTTACATGGCCCTGCGTGGTATCCTGGATGCCCTGCCAGGCGATACGCTTCAGAAAGATTCCCTGATTGAGAAGTTTGATGAGCTTCGTGATTTTTGAGGAGGGGCGAGAATGGACCAGACAGTAATTTACAATGGCCAAATTCTTACCTTGACGCGCTTTTGGGCGACGGGAGAGCCTTGCCTTTGGATCACTGACCCGGAGCAGATCGGGATGCCTAAAATGGAATTTGTGGGAGGCCACCCGGACGAATACTGCATTTTTCTGAAAAATCTGACTGAAACAGAGCTGGCACAGATCACATCCCTGGACGGCGTTCCGCTGGATGTGAAAGAAGAACTGCAGCAGCATCTAACAGGAAAGGACAAACCCTATGGCACTGCAAGATAAGAAAATCATGCCTCCCCCTTGGCTGGCCTTCCCGGAGATTGAGCGATACTCCATTGGCTGGCGCATGGGCCATGGGGAGGATTACATATACCGATTTGGCGATTGGCTGGACACCCTCTCACCAGAGGAGCAGACGGAATACCGCACCCTCTTTCCTGAGCCGGTGACCTGGAAGGGCTGGTGGGATAATGAGGACAGCGGCGAGGTGCTTGAGCACGGTGACTTCTTGGTGGATGCGTGGCAGCCGGAGGGCCAGCCAAAGTACACCCGCCAGTGGCTTCGGCAGGAGTTTGCCGCCGGGCGGAAGCGGGAACTGTGCCTGTTCTGGGGCCATCAGCCTACCCAGGACAGCCAGCTGACAAAAAGCTGCCTCAGCCAGTGGTGGATGGAGGACTTCTATACGACGGCTGACTCCTACCTCTGCATGGAGCAGTATATGATGGCTGCCAAGGCCGAGCTGTTCGGCGACAAAGAGATCCGGGACCAGATTTTGAAATGTAGCGACCAAAAGCAGATCAAGGCCCTGGGCCGCAAGGTGCGGGGCTTTGACCAGAAGGTATGGGACAAGTTCAAATACGCCATTGTGCTGCTTGGCAACTGGCACAAATTCAGCCAGAACCGCGAACTGCGGGAGTTTCTCCTTTCCACCGGGGACAGCGTGCTGGTGGAGGCCAGCCCCTATGATGCCATCTGGGGAATTCGGCTTTCCGCCAATTCCCCCGAGGCTCAGGACCCCATGAAGTGGCTCTGACAAAATCTTCTGGGCTTTGCGCTGATGGAGGTGCGGGACGAGCTGCGCCGGGTGACACAGAATGAAATGTTTTGCGATTGGAGTACAGTATGGCAGAAATGAAACTCTATGAACTGGTCAACCACTACCACATCGGCACGGAACTGACCTGTGCCGAGGCGATGTTCATGGCCTGCAATGAATATTATCATCTGAACCTGTCCGAAGAGACCCGGAAGATGTTCTCCGTCATGGGACTTGGGATGCAGACCGAACAGTCCTGCTGCGGCGCCTTCACCGTGGTGGTGGGAATCATTGGGCTGATGACCGCAAAAGAGGGTCAGACGGATGTGAGCAACATGGAAGGCTACCAGATGATCGCTGAATTGACGGACTTCATGCTGGGCTTCTATGGAACGCTACACTGCGTCGAGCTGCAACAGCTGGAAATCATGGGTTATGAAAACCCTTGCCACGCCATTGTGGAGGCTCTGGCCAAGAAGTTGGAGGAGTTGCTAGCGGGCCGCAGGCTTTTCCAGTCGATAAATGGGGGACAGCTCAGTTTCTGATATGCTGGAAAGGGAGGGAAGACATGAAAGACTTTTACCAATATGGAAATAGACAGGATGACCAATGGGAAGTTCTGCCCTGGATTCCCGATCCGCGCCCGCCCTTCAAAATCTGGGTGAAGCCGGAGCAAATCGCGCCGTTCTTTCTCATTCCCCACCACCCCTATGCGATCTCCCTTCTTCTGAAAATCAGCGACGGATTCCGGACGGAGGAATTCCGCAGGCTGGGACTGAGCGGCAGTAGCGAAGACTGGAAACGGCTTGTTCGGGGCGTGATCCGGGAGTTTGAGGAAAATAACAGCGGCGTGGATCTGTTTCACTTCGACTCCGACGAAGATGTGTTCTGCGTGTACTCCCAATACATCGACGATTTGATGCTACTGTCCAAAATGATCCGGGCGGCCTGTGACAATGAAAAAACGATGCGGACTTATCTTGGCAAGAACGAATACATCAAGCTCTTTTGGGAGGGCGCACCGGAGGGTGAACCACTGGTCATCCTCTATGAAGTGGATACCGAAAATAAGCGGCTGGTCCATCGCTCTATTGACATCTTTGCGGATGGCCGCACCCATAATATTCCTGACCTTTACGACGGCGCCATCGAGATTACGCCGATCCCCACCGTAGAGGAATTAAACTCCCATGTCTGGGGTGAGGAGTTCCACGCCTGTGTAATAGAGAAAGCAGAATTTGAGTCCATCTGGGAAACTCACACCTATGATGGAGCGTTAAAGTAACCAGGAGGAGTCCCTATGAACAAATCCTTAAAAGCCAAAAATTTGCCGTTGTTCTCCATCATTGACCTGGACCAGCTGCGCCGGGAAAACCATCTGGAGGGCACAGAAGTGACAGACTTTTTCACGGCAAGGGATGGAAAAGTTTATCTTCTCATGGAGCAGCTGTCCGAAACACAGGGTAAGGACTGGCTCAGCACTCCTTCCACCTATACCGCAGTGGAAATCCAGCTGGATTGGGCGGAACAGCGGGTGCTGGAAACGACGCTGTTTCCTCTTGGCCTCTTGAAGTTCCAGTTTCATTATCTGCGGCCTGTTGGCGAACACTTCCTCCTGCTGGGGGCAAGGTGCGCCTATCGGGAAAACGGCCCCGACCAGAACGCCTGGATCATCAGCCGGGACGGAGCTGTGCTGTCCCGTTTCTGCCTGGGGGATGGCATTCAAGACTGTGTGGTAAAAAAAGATGGCACCATCATTACCAGCTACTTTGACGAAGGTGTATTTGGTAATTACGGTTGGGATGAACCTCTGGGCGCTTGCGGCCTGATTGCATGGACATCGGGGGGAACTCCTCTCTGGAAGAATGAGAAGTATCCCATCTACGACTGCTATGCCATCAGCCTGGACGAAGAAGAAAACCTGTGGTTTTATTATTACGATGAATTCCGGCTGGTGCGGACGAACTTCAAAGAGGACTTTGTGTTTGAACTGCCAATCGAAGGAAGCGGAGCTTTTTCTGTTGCCCCGTCCGGCAATGCCTTCCTGTTTCAAGGAGGATACCAGCAACGGGACAAATTCTACTTCCTTATCGCTCATGGTGATCGCCTTGGGCAAAAGCGGGAGGCGATTCCCACCTGTGATGGAAACAAGGTCGCTGTGGAGCAGTGCAGCCTGCTTCGCAGCCAGATGCTGTTCCTCGGAAAAAACGGCGTTCTCTATGGCGGGGTACTTGGTGAAAGCGAGGAATGACAATGGTTGAGATCAATCGTGTCTGGCTCAATGTGGATACAGACACCAACAAAATCACATTATTCGGCCGCCCCCGTGTATCCATCCATGTGGATGAGTACATTTGGAGTTTGATCGAAGAACATATCGTGAAGCCCCATAAGCTCATGCGCAGCGAAAAGCATAGGTATTTGCTGAAAATTGCCTTTGGACAATTTGATCCGGTGCGGCACCGATATTATCCGCTTTCCCCGTACAACGGACCGCTTCGGGAAGGCGTCAAGCCGGACAGCGCAAACGGATGGTATCCCCGTGAGGACTTTGCAGACTCTGCGGAACGCGCCACCTGGTTCTCTCCCGATAAAATCTGGACAAACTGCGGCAACAAGGTTCTGGATGTCAATATTGATGCCGCCAATGTGAGCGAAAGCATCACCCCCAGAGAATACGCAGACTTGCTGTTCGATGGGATTGGGGCAGCATTGGTGTTTAACTTCAAAAGGCTCAAGCGCGAGGAGTTTGATGAGCTGAAACCCAAGATCGACTGGAGCATGGTAGAGAGTTTTCCCTTTCCCGCACCCTTTGAGGAGCAACAGTACATTGGAGACGAGGGCAAAATTCATATGTATTCCTGGGATGGCCGGCAGGAAACGAACCTTGTAGGCCCTTATTCTGTGCGGGAGTTATATCTGGAGCATTTCGGAAAATTGTGAGGTGAGCACATGGCAGAGGGCATCCGTGAACGCCTACTGGAGCAGGCAATAAAATTCCATCAATGGCAGGAAGCCACTTATCCCGGCAAAACCAGCGAGGAACTCGGCGGTGAATGGGAAGTCGATTATCCATACTGGAATGATACTTACAGTGCCTTTTGCCATGTGTTGACCCAAATGGATGCAGAAACGGCAGACAGCGTCCTACTGGATGAGATGGTCTATCTGATCGCCAGGGACAACGAAGCGGAGGGTTTTATGCAGGAGACCACTTCCCATCCACAATGGTTTGAGTGCCTCTGCCGCAGGGCCGCAGCCTCCAATGAGAGTGAGGCCAAGTGGCAGTTTGCCGCGTATCTGCCGGAATGCACATGTAGTCAGGAAGTCAAAGACATGATCCTGGACTTCGCAAAGGACCCCAATGAATATGTGAGCCGGCGGGCGCTTTTGGCAATGCCCGCTCTGCGCCCTGACTGTGTGGAACAGTTCGCTCCGCTGTTCTGGGAGCGGAACTGTTATTCCCTCGAATTACAAGAATACCAGCGGATCGCTGTTCTGGTCTCGCTGTACGCCATCCATTCCAGTCTGCTTCCACAATACTTGGAGCAGGCCAGGCAGGATGGCCGGCGCTATCTGCTGGAACACGCAGAAAGGATCGAAGGAGGACTACTGTGAACGAAAATTTATTCCGCTTTAAGAAAGAAAAAGGTATTTGGAGAACGATAAAATAAAATTTGTGATGGAGATTAAGAGCTAATATGACAGATATTCACGACTTGGTGCCAAAAAATAAATTTGATAGTTCAAATATAGAGAGGCTAAAACACCTTACTGACAATGAGATTGAGCCGATATTACCCTCTCTTTTGGAGTGGATACAGGACTGTAATTGGCCTGTTGCTGGTGATATTTTGCCGGTGCTCGCTTTACATCAATCAGCCCTTGTCCCTTTAATTCATAGAGTTTTAAGTCCACATGAAAAAGACGACATATGGAAGTATTGGATTATCACCTGTCTGGCACCTCTTTTTTCCGATGAGAGCATAAATTGTATTCTCTCAGATATACAGAGGATTGCAAAAAGTCCTACACAGGGCGAATTAAGAGAAGAAGTACATGAAGCCGCTGTTATCTTCTTGCAGAACAGACTATCAAAAACAGGTCGATAACTTCCCATTTATCGGGGAGATAGCAAAGCCAACCGAGCCAGCAATGGTCAAGATGAACTGCACATTTCATGAGCCGCCGCTGACAGCCTCGACTGTCTTTGCTGATAGGCAATCAAGCCGGTTTTTCGGCAGGTGGCAGATATAAAAAAGGAAAATCTGGACACCCGGCTGTGGGGCCGGTGTGGAACCTATTATTTACAGAAAAAAGACTGAAGGAGGCGTCAACATGGATGTCGTGAAACTTCCCAAGAAAGTCCGTATGGTCTGCTATGAGATCATGGACGGCAAAGAAGAAGCCTTGGACACGCTGGAATCCTTTGCCGATAAATACCCCCATCAGGTTGCGGCGGTCAAGGCCGAGGTCGCCTATTTCAACCTGGACTATGAAAAGGCGCTGGCTTTGGATCTGACCATCCTTCCTTGGCTGGAAGAGTGGTATTACAGCAATGTGAGCGATGAGCACATGATTGCCATGACGGTGGCCGCCATCCAGCTCCACCGGGAGCAGGAGCTGATTGAGGCGCTGACGAAGGAACAGGCGCGCATCCGGGCTGAGAACGGCCTCCCCCAGCGGGATCGTTTCTGTGACATCCTGATGGACTACCTCAAGCGGGGCGTTATGCCCTTTGCGGACAACGGCAAAAACTACCCCTACCATGAACCGGAGGAACCTCAAACGAAGGAGCAGCTCTGGGCAAAGCTGGTGGAACAGAATAAGAAGCTCTCGCCAGACGATTCCGATGCCAGGCGGAAACTCTATAACCACTGCTGTATGTTCGGAACCGCCAGGGATGCCGTAGATCTCTTTGAGGAGATTCAGGGTGTACCCATGGCTGACTCCTCCTATCGGGACGCAATCGCCCGCTATCTCTATTTGGGTGACCGGGAGAAGGCGCTCCAGACAGCAGAGCGGTTGGCAACATCACGGCTGTGGGCGGTTGCCGGGCCGACGCAGGTGCGTCCCATGTCCTTTTTTGAGGACCCGAATCTGCGGGAATTTTTGCTGGAGCCGGAATCCCTTCGGCGCATCCGGGAAGCTGCCTTCATTGATGACGGGAGCTTAATCCGGAAATAAAGGGAATGGGGGATCTGCCATGAGCAAGGCGCTGGAACTGTATAAAGCATTTATTGATGGCCTTGTGGAGCGGAAAGACAGCATGACGGCACTTTGTGTCAAGGGTGATGGCTTTCCCAAGACGGAGGACAACAAGGCGAAGAAAGATCTTCTCGCCACACTGACACCGGAGCAGAAAGGTGTGCTGGCCGAGATGCTTCAGGACGAACATATTGCGGGTATCCATACTGCCCTTGCTTATATCAATAAAATGATGGACTTGGATGGTTTGGAGCTTCATCAGGACGGTGAATCCTATCCCAACGACTATTTTGAGAGTTTGCATTATGACTTCATCAGCCGTTGTAACGGAGATAAGTGGCCGGAATAAAAGGAGGCGTGACGGATGTATATCAAAAAATACTGGGGCAACTTTATCGGAGGTTCCGATGACAGCCTGAACCTTGTGGCGTTTCTGGAAGACCAGAAGAAAGAGGAAATCCCCCTCAGCGAGATTTTCGCCAAGATTGGGCTGGACAAGCAGAACTGGAACTTTCGTCAGACTGTGGGGTATTTGGAATTTACACACTCCGATGGCGTGGAGATGGACTTCCATTTCGCCATTGATGTGGTCACCGACCTGGCCGCCATCCTGTTGGAGTGCAGCGTCAGCGGCAGTGTGAACCTCCACGATCTGGACGAGTACAACACCCCCTCCCGCCGCATCCGCATCACCGCCACGCCAGAGGAACACGACGCCATGAACAAGGCCCTGGCAGATTTTGCCCAGAATCCGCTGGAATATGACCTCAGTGAGATGATGGACGACGAGGAGATCCAAGAGATGGCTTGGGATGTGGAGGCGCTGCGGAAGGAGCTGTACGAGGCCGCTGGCCGCAACCGGGACTACCATGTGAAAGCGGAGGATGTGAAATACCTCCTTCCTGGCTGGGAGGGAGCAGATGGCTGTATCGCCACCAACCGTATCACGGTGGAGGGCTGCAAGGTCGGCTGCTGCTACCGGGAAAAGCCGGATGGCGACTGGGACAGTGGCTGGCGCTTCACCGCTGGTGATGAGAGTGAAGCGTACATGGACGACCCCAACAATGCCGGGATTTATAAGCTGAACACAATCTGCAACGACGATCCCGACATCATCCCTCTGCTGAACACCCCCGCCCCCTGCGCCTTTGAGCGGGATGAGAACGGCGTGTTCCAGCAGATCAAAGACTGGAAATCGGATGAGGACGAGGAGGACCCTGATATGGACATTTTGAAACAGTGCCAGAAGTGGCATGAGAA
>NZ_LT629939.1:649241-700063 GCF_900104615.1 Merdimmobilis hominis
CCAGCAGATCAAAGACTGGAAATCGGATGAGGACGAGGAGGACCCTGATATGGACATTTTGAAACAGTGCCAGAAGTGGCATGAGAATAACGAGCATCACAAGATCATTGAAGCACTGGAGGGCATTGAGGAGCACACTCCGGAAATGGACAGCCAGCTTGCAAGGGCGTACAACAACGAGGCAGATCAC
Organism: Merdimmobilis hominis; assembly: GCF_900104615.1. Classification (GTDB taxonomy): domain Bacteria; phylum Bacillota; class Clostridia; order Oscillospirales; family Ruminococcaceae; genus Merdimmobilis; species Merdimmobilis hominis. The sequence continues at coordinate 649,432 of NZ_LT629939.1, forward strand.
AGAACGCCGGAAGGCAGAGCTATGCTCAAAAAGGCCATCGCTCTCTTGAAACCTCATGAGGAATACTTTGAGGGAGACTACTACTGGAACTTTCGCATGGGCTATTCCTATTACTATCTGGATCAGGAGGGCAGGGCTCTTCGTTACTTTGAAAAGGCATTGGAGGCCCGCCCCGACGACGAGGACACCATGCAGCTGATCGATGGGTGCAAGAAGGGCATTTCTCTGCCTCAGTTCTCGGAGTGCTTCCGGGAACGGACAGAGGACTGGTGGGAAACCTTTGCCGAGATGGAAGCAGAATTGCGCCAGATGATGGACGACGACAAGGATCACACCCGTGGAGCGGAGATCGTGGCCCAAATGGAGGAAACCCTGAATCTGGTTTTTGATGAAATCTCTTTCGAGATGGGCTTCAACGGCGAAAAATATGAACTGATCCTCACCCCGGAGGGCGACAAGGTCAAATTGTTTGAACTGGTCTATTTCCAGAAACACGCCTCCAAGGAGGTGCTGGAGCACTGGAATATCCTGGTGGGCCGTCAACCGATTCAAAACATCGGCCTGCGTACCGAGGACGGATGGAATATCTCTGGGGATGATGTGCAGATCTGGCTGGAGGAGCAGGGTGAAAACAGCTTCGCCATCTCCGCCTACTGCGAAAAGCTGCTGCCCATGCTTCGGGAGGCGGAAGGCCGAGCCTGGTGGATGCTCACCACCCTCACTGATCAAGTGCTGGGCGAGATCTCCCACATGTGGTACATTGATGACTTCAATGTGCTGGAAGAGCCCAAGGCAGAGCAGTCCTTCCTCCTGTCCCAGCTGCCCGATATGCTGAAGGAAAAGGGAACGAACCTCTCCACCGACCCGGAAGCCTATCTGGACAGTTACCTTGGCTACAAAATGGAACCCAACAAGGACCCGGAAGCCGACTGGCGATTGGATGTAATTGCCGGTTCCACTAACTGTGCTCCGCTCATCAACGGCTATCTGAACGCTGACAATGACTTCATGGACGATCTCCATGCCGACGGAGCGGTAGCGGGCTTCTTCTGTTATCCTCTGGATACTCTGCGGGAAGAGGAAGGAACGGATAAGATCTTCGACTTCCGGGATAAGCTGGAAGAAGTGTTCACCACCGGCGATGGCCCGGAGATACTCACCCTCACCGGCGGAGCCACCGGACTCTACTGCGGCTATGTGGACTTCATCGCCTGGGATATTCACACGGCGCTCCAGATGGCCAAGGAATTCTTTGAGGGCAGTGACATCCCTTGGGCCAGCTTCCACACCTTCCGCCGGGAGGCAGGCACTGTGAACCTGAAAACACCGCACGAGGAGGAGCCAGATGATGAGGATCAGGCCCCCGAGTTGGACGAAACGCTGACGGATATGGACTATATCCCTTATACACAGCTGAATGAGGAAGAATTCTTCGCACAGATCGAGCAGTGGAACGATGAGGACGAGTACACCCGCTGTATTCAGGCGCTCAACGCCATCCCGGAGGACTGGCGGAACTACCGCATTGCCTATGCCATGGCACGGGCGCTGGAGAACTATGCCATCCTGGGCGACCACAATGAGGGAACCCCCAACTACAAGGGGGACAAGGCCCTGCGGCGTGCCATCCAGGTGCTGGAATCTGTCCGGGAGGAGGGCCAGGACAAGGCCCAGTGGAATATGCGCATGGCCTATGCCTACCAGTATCTCTATGGGCAGGAGGAAAAGGCCATCCCCTACGCCCAGCGGTGGGCGGAGCTGGACCCTGAGGACGAGGATGCCCCAGTGGTGATTCAGGAGTGTCAGAAGGAGATAGAAAAACGGGCCGAGGCAGAGAACGAAGACGAGAGTGACCACACAGGTGTCTTCACCGGCTTTGTGCTGCTGTCCAAGGCAGAATGGGATAAAGGGCAGTTCATCCGGGACATGAAGGAAAAATGGGACATCCCAGTGGAGGAATACGACGCCAGCGAGGAGAAAGACGACGACGCACTGGTGTTTGAAGTGGGCGATATGTTGGCCGCTGTCAGCTTGGCCACCTATCCCATTCCCGGCGGCGAGGCCGAGGCCAATGCGGAAAATAACTATATGTGGGAGGATGCAGTCAAGGTTGCCAAGGAACACAGCGCCCACATCATGGTTGCGGTGCTGGGCAAAGAGGAGGACCTGCTGGAAAAGGGTAAGCTGTTCGCCAAGGTGGTGGCTGCCTGCTGCCGCCAGAAATATGCCACCGGCATCTATACCAGCGACGTGGTGTTTGAGCCCCGGTTCTATGAAGGCTTTGCTGACATGATGCAGGAGGACGAACTGCCCATCTTCAACTGGATCTGGTTCGGTCTCTGGCGGGATGAAAATGGCATGAACGGCTACACCTACGGCCTGGATGTGTTTGGCAAAGACGAGATGGAGGTGCTGGGCACCAATGCCAAGCCGAGCGATCTGCGAAACTTCCTGGCAAACCTTACCTCCTATGTGCTGGAGAATGATGTGGAACTGCACGATGGGGAGACCATCGGTTTTGCGGCAGATGATAAGCACACCATCACCCGCAGCCCGGGCGTCGGCCTGCCGGAGGAGCAGATGACTCTGAAAATCTCCTGGGCGTCATTGGACGGTGACCCTGATGATGACCTGGACGGCGAAGCACCCGAGGATGAAGAAACCGGTGTTCCCGAGGCCTACACTGAGGAAGAGATGGAAGCCGTCGAGGGGCATATTGAGCAATATTTCGGCACGGTTGAGAATGTGTTCCATGAGCTTGCTTCCCCGGACATCCATGTGGATATCTGTGTTGTTCCGCCCTCCGAGGAGCGGGACTACTACACCCTGGTCACCATGGGCATGGGTGCTCACCGGATGAATGTGCCGGAGGAACTGGCGAAATACAAGTTGGAGCGGGCGGAGCTGACTATTGCGCTGCCGGGGAACTGGAAACTGAAGCATGAGGATTTGAAGAATGAGCGGTGGTATTGGCCCATCCGCCTGCTGAAAACCCTTGCCCGTCTGCCCATTGCCAGTGATACCTGGCTGGGCTTCGGCCATACCATGGACAATGAAGAGGACTTTGCAAAGGATACAAAGCTGTGCGCCGCCATTCTGACCGGTCCCCAGGACACCGAAGATGGCAGCGAGGTCTGCATCCTGCCGAGCGGCGAGGAGGTCAACTTCTATCAGGTGATCCCTCTCTACCGGGATGAATTGGAATATAAGCTGGCCCATGACGCGGACGCTCTGCTGGACAAAATGAACGGCATCAGCTTTGTGGTGGAGCCTGACCGTCAGGATGCTATCACTCGTGGCACCCTTTCCAATGATGATTTTGACGGTGAGATGGACGATGCCTCCTATCATATCGAGAGTATTGAGGAGAAGGGGCTGCCCATTGACCCCATCAATGCCTACAACCATATGGCCATCTACTTGCGTTGGTGTATGGAGCATGATTTGATGGGCGAGGATTTCCTGAAAGAATACGGCAAAGTGGCCAAGCAGGTCAAAGCCAACCCTGTCAGTGTGGACCTGCGGGCATTCATCCAGAATGAGTTGGACGGCTGCTTGTTCTCTGTGCTATTCAATCAGCAAGGCCGTGCTTTTGCAGGCTATTACTATGGAGAGGGCGACAGCCCCTACTATCCTGCCGATGTTGATGACAACGCCCTCCGCTTCTTCGGCCCGCAACGGTATCACTCCAATGAGTTCCAAGATGAAGCCTACCTGTTCATCCCCTTTGACGAGGACTACTACCAGGCTATGGCAAAGGTGATCGAGGAACGCTTCACCAACTGGCAGGGACAGGACTTCGACGAGGACACGCTGGAGCCTTCCGAGGTGGCTGAGGCCATCATGGAGTATCTGGACTGTGAATGCACCTATTTCCCCTCTATGAAGGACGATGATCCCATCATGTCGGCATACAGCTATGCCAAACGGGAAAGTGTCAAAGAAGGCTTTGTGCCGGTGTTCATCAAGGCGGATGACGAAACGCTGCTGGAATGTCTGGTGATGAACGCCGACCCGGAGAATGATGCGGACATTTACGAATTTGACCTCAAAACTGTAACGGAGTACCGGAAGAAGATGCTCTCCGCCCCTGATAAGGACGGAAAGGCGGTTTTGGAGGAATTGATCGGTCAGCGGAAAACGGAGGCCGAAGATGACGATATGGACTGGGAGGAGGAAGTCCTGGGCGAGATGGAGGGAGGAGGACCCAATGACCGCTTCTCCAGCTACTGGGATGATGATACCGAGATGACCTATCCGCTTATCCTGGCCAAGATCCCGGTGAAGAATCCCTGGGAGATCTTCGCTTACCTGCCCTTCGGAAACTGGAACGACTGCCCCGACACACCGGAGCTGATGGCTGCGGCCAAATACTGGTTCGAGCAGTACGGCGCAGTGCCTGCCGCCATGAGCCACGATGAGCTGGAGTTCCTGCTCCCGGCTCCCGTCCCCAAGGAGAAGGCCATGGATGCAGCGGTGGAACTGTATGGCTTCTGCCCGGATCTGGATCAGAATGAGGATGGGAGCATTGGCTCCTTGGCAGATGCCCTGTGGCAGTCCACCGTCTGGTACTTCTGGTGGGATTGATAGGAGATTGTGACCATGAACGAATACCTGAAGCAATATATCGAACTCCAAAAGCAGTTTCGGGAGACAAAAGGAAAAGCGGACAGTGTTCGTGCGCTTTATGCGTTCAAAGAAGAACTAGAGCAGGGCGAAGATACACAGGCTAAAGAAGTATTGGTGTATGTTTATGACCTATTGGACTTCAAAAAAAGTGCCTATGAATTGCTTTCTAAAATTGGAGATCGGTCGAATCCAAAAATTTTCCGGCGTCTGGCGATTATGAAAGAATGTGCCGATGACTGGGGAGACTCCTTTGCCCTCCGCAAGCCTAAAACCAAAGCGGAGAAACAAAAAGACAAGGAAAAGCGGGACAACCTTGGTCTCCCTTCTTTTCGGTATCATCCAGACCCTTTGGATACCGGGGCTTTTGAGGAGTCCGCGGATGGCGTTGCCTGCGACTGCTGCGGCAAGACGACCCACATTTTCTATACAGGCCCTTTTTATGCTGTGGAGGATATTGAGTATCTGTGCCCGGAGTGTATCGCCAGCGGTGAAGCGGCCCGGAAATACAACGGCAGCTTTCAGGATGATTGCTCCGTGGACGATGGGGTGGAGGACCAGGCTCGGTTGGACGAGCTCATCCACCGAACTCCCGGCTACTCCGGCTGGCAGCAGGAATACTGGCGTGCCCACTGCGGCGACTACTGCGCCTATCTGGGCCATGTGGGTGCCAGAGAACTGCGGGCGCTGGGTGTGCTGGAGGATGTGCTGGACGATTCCATGTGGGACGAGGAGCAGAGGGAAATGATTCAGGAATCCGTCAATGGCGGGCATCTGCAATGCTATCTGTTTCAGTGCCTCCACTGCGGAAAACACCTGGTCTGGATGGATTTTGATTGAGGAGTTTCCCTATGACCGCACAATTATATCTCCCAAAAGCCTGGAAAGTCTGTTGGCGGGTTTTGCCTGTCAGGACAGAGATACCGTCAGCGAAACCCAAGTCCGCTGCCTTTTGGGTGAATACTGGTTTGTCCATCAGCAGTATGCTCAGGCACAGGAACAGCTTGGCTGGATCTCCGACCAGGCGGAGCAGCTGGAACATGATTATGATGACCTGCTCAATGAGGAAATTTGGGAAGCGGAGGTACTGCTGGGAATCATGCAGAGATACTGCCTCTGTTCTAGAAAATGAAGAAAGGAAAATGCGGCTATGATTCGTGAGATACATAAAAATGATTTTGGAGAGTTTGAGGGGACAGTTTGGAACGAATTGTTCCAGACAGATCTGACCATTTGTTTCCCTGGAGAGGCAGATCAGGCATACGCCCAGCAGTGTGCCGAGTATTTTAGCAATCTTCCGCAGGAGATGGTTGACCGCCTATGTGCTTACTGCCTACACTATTGTGATGCTCTGCGGAATTTTTCGATGAGGACGAATTCGAAATCCCAACCGGCATAAATGGCAGAGACATACTTTCTTACATCACACCGTCTTTGCTGATGGCCGAAACCCATCCGAATACAGACGGCATTGCTTTCCATGTGGAATGTGGATGCGCTTGGGAGGTAGAGCACGGCTTGGAAATCACCATCAGCGGTGAGCGGATTCTTTATGTGGGACCCTATGAAGGCATTTCTCCCTACAACCAGGCCAGGCTGGAATCTATAGGCTTTTATGATGATGAGAGCGATTTTTCCGGTAACTTCGCGGATCAGGAATGAGGATGGAAAAAACTTCCTCAACCCCGCCACAAACAAACTTACAATGGGAAAATGGAGGGGGCATAATGACCTTTAACGAAGCAATGCAAATGCTTGGAAGCAAGTTGCAAGGAAAATACGGACATTTAGGCTTTAAGTATAAAAAATCCGACAAAACGCTTACGAAGCACAGTAAAAATTTCACCTATATGATTGCGTTTTCTTCATTTGGCGGGAACACAAAGGATAACATAAGCATTGAGGTTTGCTATATAATCAACACCCGTCCATACGACCCTTATGGTTACGCCAAACCAGACGCCAACACACAACCACTGTTTTACAGTTTAAGAGACAATGAAATATATCTTGATATAGGAAATGAAGAAAAGATTTACAATGCCTTTGAGATTGTTTGTCAGTGGATGGATAAAATACTGATTCCAAAAATGAATGAGCTTTGTGCTACCGAGTAATGTGGAAGTGATGGCGGAGAAAGAGCGTGGACACCTATGAACACAGAATCATTGACAGCAAAGCTCCTGGACCTGGTCGAAGGCCGGGAAACACCGGAAAGTTGGCGGAACTGGTGGGACGAACATGAGACGGAGTTGGAAGCCCTGCTGAGTCGGGGTGAATTCCTGAAACTGAAGCCCTGCCGGCATGGTTTTCAGTGGGTCCCGGTGTTTGGCAGCCAAAAGGGAGCCATCGCCATTCTGGAAAAGAGCGGCTTAGCATTTGAAGCCAGCAATCTCTACCAGGAGCGGTATCTGGCCGAACTGGACGCTTTCTGCAAGGAGCAGGAGCGGGTGCAGCGGGAAAAGCAAGCGAAATTCAAGGCCGACAACCCGGAGATGTTTCGACGCTACCCCAAGTTCTCCAAGACGCTGGCAAAGGTGCTGGACACCTCTGATGAGATCAAGCCTGCCGCCACGGAGGAGCAGATTGGGAATCAAGAAAGCGTGCTGGGCTTCACGCTCCCGTCCCAGGTGCGGGAGTTCTTCCTGCTGACCGCAGGCATCAATGTATCCACAGGCGTGATCCTTACCCTTTCCGGGATGTTTGATCTGACCATTCATGGCGAGCGGTATTGTGTGCTGGGCGAGTTCTGGAAAGAAGCGGACGGCGACCAGCTCCTGCTCCGCCCCGGAGAGGAAACCATCTGGTACTACGCCCATGAGCAGGACAAGGTAAAGCGCCTCTGCAATGATATGACAGAACTGCTGGAGAAGAAACTGGCGAGGTATCTCAATGAGCAATAAAAACAATGCGGCGGTTGAGAGTGGAACGGTAAATGAGTGAAGGAAGGTGGCAACATGGAGAAGAAGGATTTCCCCAAGGGAACCAAGCCCCGCGAGATCTTCGTCTATACCTGTGAGCGGATCGCGGAGCCCTTGATCCCGCTGGGTTACAAATACCGCAAGAGCAAAAATGACATCTACAAAAAAGACGGCATCTTTGTGTTCTCCTTTTACTTTTCCCCCTCCATCCGCTTTGGCTCCACCACTTTTACTGCCTTCTTCGATGTGAGTTCCCCGGTGATTGCCCAATGGCGCAGTGAGCAGGAAGGGACGGAGGAAACCTATGATGGTATCGTGGGTACCTCCATCGCCCGGCTGACCCGCCGGTATGATGACTTCCCCCGCTATGAGGTATCTACTCTGCTGGAGCGGGAACGCTCCATCCAGGAGATTTCCGGGCAGATCCAGGACTATGCACTACCGTTCTTTGCCCGGTTTTCCGACTTGCCGAAGCTGTTGGACGATGTGGAACGGGAAGGATTCTTTCCCCATCGGAAGGGATTCGATGTTCCAAAGCGGAATCGGGAGTTCATCGAATGCTTCCGGAAGTATCTCCAAAAGCAGTAATCGAATGGGCTATCATACTGGACAATAAATTGGAACTTTTAGAGGTGTATTATGGGACTGTTTTTGAAGAAAAGGGTCGAAATGCCGGATAAGATCATTTTGGGGAATACGGAATTTGTATTTGACCGCAAACTCGGCTTTCATGTTGGAGAATGGACCGTATGGGATAGAAAGACTAAAATTCTCCTTGAGTTTCAGAGCACAGAGGGAAATATAGGCGATATCGTTTTGGAAAAGGTAAATTGGGTCAATGACCATAAAGATACCATTATTCGAGCATTTTTGGAGGAAAACGATGACTGCATAGACGTCGTGAATGAAATGATCGAAGATGGAACGCTGGAAGCAGATGGGAAGATTTCAGAAGATGAGTTTGTAAAAGCACTATTCGTAAACAATGTAGCAATATTTGTAAATGGAAGTGAAACTGGCTTTTACATCGATTTGGATGCGGAACCCGACTATTTCATGGGACATTTAGTTTGTATCGAGGTCGACTGCAAATATAAAATTGAAGTCGGCGGATTCAACGGATAACACTTCAAACACAAAAGGCAAATTCTGCGGAAAGGGCAACGCCCGCAACGGCATCAGAAAGGAAACAAGTACCTATGTCAACCTGGAACGGAATCCGAAACAAACTGGAGAGTGACTACCTGTGCCCGGCGCTCCGGGGCCGCATCCAGTATTTTGCCACCAGTTACTGGGAAAGCCATGACCAAACAGGCCGGGCGGCCATTCGACTGGACGGCGTGGAGGTGCTGCGAAGTAACTACTACGCCTATGAACAGAACTACTGGAACAGATATCAGGCCCTGCGGCGGGAGGGTGTCGGAGAGGACGACCCGAAGGCCCCCTTCCGGATGGCCCATGAAGGGACGCTGAACGACGGCTGTTTTGACAACATTTTTTTCTATGAGGCATTTCACGAATTTGACAACCAGAGCATCGAGAAAAGCCTTGTCAGCGAGAATCCTCTTGTCCGCATCTTTGCTCTCCTGGATCGAAGGCTGGGAAAGCGCCGCCTGCTGGCTTTGGAGGAATCCATGGAGCAGGAGCTGGACTGGGTGCGGGCCTTCTATGTGATCCGGATGCAGGCAGAAGGGCTGATGGAAAAAGAATAACATGCAGGAGGAACAATTATGTCACAGATTGCATCCTTTTATCTTCTCAAAGACGGCCAGCGGCAGGAACTGTCTAACGGTGACTGCTCCGGCGCGGTCTATATGGCCATCTGGGACTGGTGTGAGAGCGAGCTGGATCTGGATGTCCGTTTTCCTGCTCCCCAGACGGAGGATACTCTGGACTGTGCTCTGCTGGAAGGAGAGCTGGCATCTAAACTGCTGGCAGTTCTCCGGGAGCAGGACCTCCCGGAGCTGGCTGCTGAAATTGCTCCAGACTGGGATCTGTCCACCGAGGCGGTGCAAAGCGGACTTGAAGCGCTGCGCTCCCATCTGGAACTGGTACAGGATAACACTGCCCTGCTGTATGAAATGATATAAGTGCGGAGGAATACCATGCTGGCAAAGCAACCACAGCGGCAAGAGTTTACCATCGACGGTCGTCGCTTTTCTAACATGGCAGGTTTTTATGACGAGGTGGAGCGGGTGTTTACCTGCGGCCTGGACTGGAAGATCGGTCGGAACCTGAACGCTTTCAACGATATTCTCCGGGGCGGCTTTGGGCGGCATGCGTATGGACAACCCATCCACATCCAGTGGCTGGCCTATGAAAAAAGCGTCCGTAATCTCGGGAAAGAGACTATGGACACCATTGTGGAAATCATTTTGGATACGGACCATTCCGGGCACGACTGTACCCTGGAACGGCTTTGACAGAACGCAAAAGGAGGAATTGTTATGGGACTTGACATCTATGCCGGAACATTGACCCGGTACTATTCTCACAACTGGAAGACCGTCACACAGCTGTGGGCGGAGAAAAACGGGTGGGGCTTTCAAAAAATCACGCCGGATGGAGAACCTGCTGACAACGAGGAAGAAATGTCCCCAGCTGAGGTCCAGGCGGCGGTGGAGAACTGGCGGGATCAGGTGCTGACTGCCATTTCTCAGCCAGACCAGCCCCCTTATGCCCCCTGGCTGGAGGATAATGAGAAACCCTATTACACCGATAAACCTGATTGGGATGCCTTCGGTGCTATGCTGCTGGTGGCCGCCTGCCATACATACGATGAGCCGGTGCCCCCCACGGTGGAAAAGGACTGGGATTTCGGGGAGCATCCCCTGATCACCCGCCTTGGATCGGATGAGAAGCGGGTGTGGTCGCTGTTTCATGGAGCGACGTGGTGGATTCCCCTGTCAGATCCCATCATGTTCCATGGACCGGTACCCAATGGAAATACAGCGGTATTCAGTACAGTAGGTGCCCTGCGCAAAGAGCTGGAACGGCTCAACGAACTGGCGTGGCAGGCCGATGAGGATACCATTCTGAGCTGGAGTGAAACGGAAGGCTATCCGACAGACGGCATTATTCCCGCGCATGGGAAAATCAGCAGGGCAGATATTCAGGAGCATACCCAGTTTGATACCCAATCCCTGGCCAAGTTTGCCTTCTCCATGTTCTGGCAGGCTATGCGGTTTGCAGAGGAACAGCAGGTGCCCATCCTGCTGGATTACTAAGGAGGTTTTTTTATGGGATACGATGTGAGTTTTCACCCGATTTCACCAGAGGAAATACGGGAATGGTATTTTACTCCCTTAACCTGGATACAGCAGGGACAGGAGGAAAAGGTGCTGGCACTCGCCGCACAGTATGGAATAGAGGATTTCTATGCAGAAAAATATCTGGATACCCTGCGGGTTGGAGCTGGAACAGAATCCGACGAGCTGTTTGACAAAAGCCATGGCTTCTATATTGCAGTGATCCAGGGTTTTTTCCGGGATTACTATTACACCAGAGGCAGTGCCTTTTCTTTCCTGGTGGAAGAAAAGCCAGAATATGAGCGGTACTTCACCTCGTGGGATCAAGTGACTCCTGTTTCCTTTCCAAACCCCATGCAGAACCGAATCATCGAAAACTATTGCTCCGGTGTATATCTGTCTCCAGATCAAGTTATGCAGCTTCTCAAAGACATGGAGCAGGACCCCAAAGTGTGTGAAGATCTGGAGAGGATTTGGAGCAATGGACAGATTGCTGTGCTGAAAAAAGCACTTTCTGCCGCTGCAGAACTGGGCGCCGGCCTGCTGGAAGCCACTGAAGTGGTAGAGCCAAACCCCATCAGTCCGAATGAGAGTACAAGCTATTCCAACCTGTATCACTGCGACAGGGACGGGGTGTATCTCTACATAGATACTGTCAGTGCTCAATTGGCGGATGTGATTGGAAAAAGTGAGGAACAAGCATAAGTGGTTGGGAGGGTTTTATGGAGTAAAAACGCCCGGCAGAAAATATCTCCATGGTTATCTATTTATGATCAGTTTACTGTCATGGCAGGGAGGGATCGTTCCGCATGGGTATGCATGGTGAAAATGTGATAGGACATAAATAGGCAAGGCCAGACAGGAGATCTAAAGTGTTCCCGCCTGCCAAAAATGCGGCGTATGAGTTTTCTGGAAACAGAGATTCATATGCCGCATTTTTCCTATGGGGCTCTGCCCCCTTTGGATGTCGGTTTTCTCCGCTACCGCTCTAAAAACCTCCTGACACCCCCGAAGGGGAAAGCGGCAAATGCCATTCGGCCTGCCGCTGGATATAAGACATCTTTTCTATCCTCAATAGATAAGCCGGAGCAAAGTTCGCTTTGCTCCGGCTTATTTTTATAGCAACCTCTCTTATTGTGGTGCGGTTTTGTGTTGGTACCGCTCAATCAAAATGCCTCTGCCCTTTTCCCCACAGTTAAAACAATCCCCTGGGTTCCGACGCTGGAACCAGGGGATTGCTCTCACGTTTATTGGGGTTACTCTGTCTCCCGAAGCCGCTCCACAATGGTGGATTTGGCCACAAAGTGATAGACGCCCAGTGGAAGAGTTACACCCAGCAGAAGGAATACTGGGAGCACTGCTAAAATAGGCAACAGGGTAAACCGGTAGCTGAAAAACCAGAACATGCTGTTCATGGCGGTGCCTAACTGGGGCCCAGCCACCACACTGAGAAGAACCGCCAAACCGATGGCGCCGATTCCATAGAGAAGCCCTTCCCAGACCAGCATGGTTTTTAATTGCCGACCGGTCATTCCCACCGACTGGAGCACGGCAAATTCCCGGCGGCGGGTGAGGATGCCAGTGAGGATGGCGTTAAAAAAGTTGAGGATGCCCACCAGGCCGACGATAAAGCTGAGGACGCTGCCCAGCAGGAAGAACATGGAACGAAAGCTCTCAAACTCCGCCTCATAGGTGGCCTTGCTCTCGTAATCGTACTGGGGCGCCTGGGTCTCGGTATAATCGGCCAAGAAGGATTCCATGGCGTCATTGGCAGCATCGTCCTCCATATTGAAGGCGTAGAGCATCACCTTGTCGGTGCCGGTATCTTGGATAAAAGTCTGGGCATTGAGCACAAACTCATCGCTTCCATAATAGCGGTAGCTGATGGCATGGGGAACCGAGACCAGGGCCGCCACGGTGTATTCCACATCCCGGTAGCTCACCACACGGGAATCAAAGTCTCGGGCCCCATCTGGGTCCACCTGGTCAAAATCCGCAATGATCTCACCGGTGTCGGTGTAGTAGTACTCGATCTCGTCCACGTACCGGAGGGTCACTGTGTCGCCCAAACGGGCCCAATGGGAGCCCATCTCCGGGTTGCCGTAGTCGTCTTCTCCATATACGGCGGCAATGTACCTTTCATCCGGGTCGTGGAGCTTGGAAAGGTCGCCCTCCAACACCGTCAATTGATCCAGGGCAAAGGGTTCCATCCCAAAGAGCTGGGCATTCACCGACAGCTGCCCCGCCTCGTTCCGGTCCTCCCGGGCAACCAGCTGATCCACCACATCGGCGGGGTTCCAGCGGCTCCAGATGGAGCGGTAGTAATCCTCGTCTACAAACTCCTGAATATTGCTGGTCCGGCCGTAAATCCGGCCCCCGTCGGCGACCCCACCTTGGGCTGTGACCGTCTTGATGGCATCCTCAGGGAGGCTCATCCCGGCGTGGAACAGGTCGCCGCCCACCTGGAAATACCCAGCGTCGGCTAAAATAAAGTCGGATACCACATTGTTGGCCAGGTATTTGTCCATGTCAAAGCCGCCGGTAAAGGTGACAGTCATGTTGAGCAGCACCACCGCCAGAGAGAGGGAGAGGACGGTGACCACTGTTTTGCTCCGGCTGCGGCCCAAGTTGGCCCAAGCCATGGAAAAGAGGCCCGCCCCTTTGGTGGATTTTTTCACCTGCTTTTTGGGGATGCTTCCGCTGCCCTCGGTGTACCGCACCGCCTCTACCGGGGAGACTTTAGCGGCCATGCGGCCCGGCTTCCGGCAGGAGAGGGTTACGGTCAACAGGGAGAACAGGGCCGAAGCTATAAAGATAACCGGGTTAACCGAAACCACACAGGAGATGCCGTTGAGCCGGTCGACGATCACCGGGGTGAGTTTGCCGCCCACGAACCAGCCGATAAGCAAGCCTAGGGGAATCCCCACAGCGCTCAGGAGCAGGGCCTGCTGGCGGATGATCTGCCGGAGCTGCCGGGGCGTGGTGCCAATGGTCTTCAAAAGGCCATAAAACCGGATATCGTTGGTCACCGAGATCTGAAACACGTTGTAGATAATCAAATACCCGGTAAAGATGATCAGCAGGAGCATGACCCCAATGGCAATGACCACAGTGGGATCTAAACTTTCCGCCAGCTGGGCGCCAGAGTAGCCCCAGTTGACACCGGTGCGGATGAAGTTATCCCCTGAAGATCGGCTCTCATTCTGATAGCCATGGTTTTGCAGCACCTGTTCCATATCCCGCTCGATGTGCAGGGAGTTTTGGAACATCACATCCAGGTTCCAAGAGCCGGTCATACCGTCCTGGGAAGAGGCAGGGTCTACCCCGGTCTCCTCCAAAATGGCATTTACCCGGCTTTCTGGGATGAGGATGTGGTTTGCCACGATGGCACTGTCATACTCCCACCAGCCGCAGAGGGTGAAGGTCTGGGTGGTCTTTTGGCCATCCACCTCAAAGGAGAGGGTGAATTCCGCCCCCAGCCGGGGCTCCACCCCGAGAAGTTCCAGCACATGGAGATCGGTTGCAGCCTCGTCGGTGCCCTCCTTGGGCAGGCGGCCTTCCACTGGGTCGCAGTACATCCAGTGGGCCTGGTTGGCGTCGGAGTACCCCACCTCCACATGGGATTTGTTGAAGGGTTGCTCATTGGGCATGCCCAAAAACCGCCGCAGCCCCCACTGGTGGATGAGGGGGTCCTCCCGCAGCTCTTCAAACTGCTCCTGGGTCAGGTACTTAAACCCGCCGTGGGAGAAGCCCCCCACCTGGCGGAAATTGTTCTGCTGGAAGCCATCGTTGATGGACATGGCGATGGTGAACAGGGAGGTAAACAGCACGGTGGTCAAGGCAATGGCCAATATGGCGATGATGTTCCGGGTGCGGGCCGCTTTCATGCTCTTCATGCCCAGGCGCCGGATGCAGGAGCGGTTGGATACCTTTACCACGGCGATTACCCCCTTACTACGATGCGGCCATCCTCAATGCGGATGATCCGGTCAGCCATCTGGGCGATCTCCTCGTTGTGGGTGATCATCACAATGGTCTGGCTGAAGGTTTGGCTGGTAACCTTTAAAAGGCCCATTACATCCTGGCTGGTCTTGCTGTCCAGGTTGCCGGTGGGCTCGTCGGCCAGGATGATGGCAGGTTTGGCCGCCAGCGCCCGTGCGATGGCCACCCGCTGCTGCTGGCCGCCGGAAAGGTTGTTGGGCAGGTTTTGCAGCTTGCTTTGCAGGCCCAAGATCTCGATGATGCGGCCCACGTAGGCCTCATCCGGCTGGCTGCCGTCCAGCTGGATAGGCAGCACGATGTTTTCATACACGTTGAGCACCGGAACCAGGTTGTAATTCTGGAACACAAAGCCGATCTTCCGACGGCGGAAGATGGTCAGCTCTTCATCTTTCAGGGTGGAGAGCTCCTTGCCGTCCACCGTGACGGTGCCGCTGGTGGGTCGGTCCAATCCCCCCAGCATGTGGAGCAGGGTGGATTTTCCGGAACCGGACGTCCCCACAACCGCCACAAACTCGCCTTTTTCCACAGCCAGGTCCACCCCGTCCAAGGCGTGTACTTCCGCCTCTCCGGCGCCGTAGGTTTTCCGCAAATCCTTGGTTTGTAGAATAATCATACTGGGTTTCCTCCATAAAGAAAAGTCTGTATCGGGTTTCCACAATACAGACTTTACCACACCAATCTTTCCAGGTTCTTTCTGAAATCTAACAGTTCTGCAAGATTTTTGGGTCCGCCCTACCTGCGGGGCAGGAACAAGGAAAAGGTCGAGCCTTTCCCCGGTGCGGAGGAGACCTTAAGGTATCCCCCCTGCCCAGCGGCAATCTGGCGGCTGAGGTACAGCCCAATGCCCACCCCTTCCTCTTGGTAAGCGGAGTCCGCCCGGTAAAACCGCTGGAAGATTTTGGCCTGTTCCCCTTCCGGGATGCCGGTGCCGGTGTCCGCCACGTCGATGCGGCAGAAGAAGTCATAACTCTTTGACCGGACGGCGACCTTCCCGCCGGCAGGGGTGTACTTCACCGCATTGTCCAGCAGGTTGTACAACGCCTCTGCTGTCCACTTGGGATCACATAAAGCGACCTCCCCGGTGGGCTCCATGGTCAGGGCTATCCCTTTGGCCTCGGCTTTTGGGGTAACCTGGGAGACCGCATCCTCCAGGATGGGCTGAAGGGGTGACAGTTTGGGGTGCATTTCCAGAATGCCGGTCTCCAACCGCGACATTTTCACCAAGGACTCCACCAAAAAGCGGAGTTTTTCCGCCTGTTGTTCCAGGGCGGCAGCGCACCGGCGGCTGTCCTGGGGCAAATCCTGTTCCGAAAGGAGCTGGGCGTAGAGCAGCAGGTTGGCGATGGGGGTCTTGGTCTGGTGGGAGATATCGGCGATCAAGGTGTTGATGGCGTCCTTTTCCGCCTGCAAATTCCGGGCGGATACCGCCGAGGCAGTGAGGTAGTGAGCCAATTTGGTCCCCACCGAGGAGAGGAGGGTTTCATCGAAGGTATCCTCGGTGAAATCCCCCCGGATAGCCCTCTCCAGCATGGCGTCCATCCGGCGCAAGGTCTGCCGCAGTCTCCAGCGGTCCCACACCACAACGGCCCCTGCCCCTAAGATGGACACCAGGGCTAGAATTTCCCATAGATTCATCCCTTCACCGCCCATGTGTACCCCACGCCGTATACCGTCTTGAGGAAACGGGGTTTGGACGGGGTGTCTTCCAGCTTATCCCGCAGCCGTTTGACTGCCACCGACAAGGCGTTTTCATCCACATAGTCGGCGCCGTCGGTCCAGATGCGGTCCACCAGGTCCGCCCGGGAGAGGGTCCTCCCCCGGTTCTGCACCAACAGCCGCAGGAGTTTTTGTTCGGTCTTGCTCAGCTCCACCGCAGCCCCATTTTTGAAATATTCCATCCGGTCAAAGTCAAAGACCAGCCCCTCCCCTGCGTACCGGGCGGGTGAAACGGCTTTGCGCAGCTGGGCATTGACCCTTGCCCGCAGCACCGCCAGGGAAAAGGGCTTGGTGATGTAGTCGTCAGCGCCCAGCTCCAAACCCGCTACAATATCGGTCTCCAGGTCGTTGGCCGTCAGCAGGATGATGGGAGGACCGCCGCCCTGGCGCAGCTGCTGCAAAAAGGTAAGGCCGCTTCCGTCGGGCAGGTTGATATCCAAAACGATCAAATCAAAAGACTGCTCTTTCAGCAAAACCCGGGCATCGGCCAGGCAGTGGCAGAGCTTGACTTCCAAAGCCGGCCCCTGCAGGGCCAAGCGGACGCCTTCTCCCAATGCCCGGTCGTCTTCCACGATCAACAGATGATTCATAATTGCCTCCTATACCACAAAAACCATTGAAACCCGAAGCGCCGCGGTGCCGCCTTGCGGCAGGAAGCCCCTGGCCTGACAGCGGCTCTTCGGATAGCCACAGGGAACCTGTGGCCATTGTACCACAAAATGCGCACAAACGGTGAGGATTGCGCTGCGTCCCCACCACCCTGTCCCCCACTCTTGGCGGCGCCCGCCCTCCACGAAAAAGCCCCGGAGGCTGTACAAGCTCCTCCGAGGCTTTCAATAAGTTTATTGTATGGGGTTGTTGATTCGGCGGTACTCCAGGGGCCGATCACACCCAAGGGTCCACACACCGTTTACCTCCATGGTCTCCACCACTTCCAGGCCATCCTGGGAGAAGCGCTCCAACAAGGTTAATTTCAGCACTGGGGAGAAGATGCTGATGCTCCCACCTTCCCAGAACGCCCCTTTTTCTCATAGAGAGCTGGGGTGAACTTTGCAGAGGGCTCCAACGACACAAAGGGAATCTCCCTCAAGTTTTTAGCGGTGTTGACATGCCTGGCAAAGGGATAACCAGTCACGCCTTACTGTTTCAGATCCTCCAACTTCTAGCCTCTCTCAAACTCACCTCTATTGCAGTTCAAATACCACTTCCACCTGGGCGGAGATGGTATCGGTTCCCGCCATCACAGTGGTGTCCGCCATAGCCCGCGCCTTATTGGCCCCGCCTCCAGTTTCAGGATTTTCCCGTACCACCACGCCGGAGCCGTACTCGGTGACCGAAATCATCTTGCCCACTGTCCGGCCATCTGCGGCGGCCAATTTTTCCGCCGTGAGGCGGGCGCTCTTTACCGCGGCCTCCAGCGCCTGGCCATACAGATCGCTCTCATTGCTGATGGAGTAAGAAAAGCGGTCCAATGTGTTGGAGCCGGAGCCGATGGCCGCATCGATGACCTCACCGGCCTTGGAAATATCCCGCACCGTGATCTCCATATCCACACTCATCCGGTAGCCGGTGACGTTGCCCGCATCCCCATAGGTGGGGCGCAGATACATATTTGAGGTCTGTACATCCTCCTCGGCTACCCCCAGTTCCTTCACCGCCTCAACGGTGGCGTTAATGGCCTCAGCATTGGCGCTGCGGGCCGCCTCTGAAGTTGCCCCTTTGGACTCGACCCCCAATTGCAGGATGGCGATATCCGGGATGGCCTCCACTTCACCGGTGCCATTGACCGTCACCGTCTGCGAGGCTGCCATCCCTTGTGGCTGCGCCCCGCACCCCGCCAGAGACATCACCAGAGCCCCTGCCAGCACAAGGGCGAGTATTGCTTTTTTCATAGTATATTCCCCTTTCTGACCCGATTTTTTGGTTCATCTATTCAGTGCCAAAAAACCGGCAGATTTTTCCTTACCTCCAAAATAATCATTGCCGCAGCAGTTCCTCCAGCATCTGTTCCCGGCGGGTGAGGAACATTTTGGTAACCTGGTAACTCTCAGTCTCTTCATAGGACACCGGATGGACAGCTTCCCCATCAAAGGAGTAAATGGCAGCCTCCGGCAGCCCCAACAGAATGGGGGAGTGGGTAGCGATGATCAATTGGGAACCCTCCTGGCCCAGTTGATACAGAAGGGCCAGCACCGCCAGCTGCCTCTGGGGGGAGAGGGCGGATTCCGGCTCATCTAGAAGGTAGAGGCCATTGCCCCAAAACCGGTTTTTCAGGAGGGAGAAAAAGCTCTCCCCATGGGATTGCTGGTGGAGGGACTTCCCCCCATAGTTCTGGTAAAAATTGCCCCTGGCGGGGACGGAAGCATACTCATCCACCTGGCTGGCCAGGTTATAAAAGGATTCCGCCCGTAGGAAGAACCCATCTTTGGGCCGCACTGGCCCTTTATGAAAGGAGATGCAGCGGTACAAATCCGAGTGGCTGTCCCGGGTGGTGAAGTTGAAATTCCGGCTTCCCCCCTCTGGGTTGAAGCCGTACTCCACTGCGATGGCCTCCAGCAAAGTGGATTTCCCAGTGCCGTTCTCCCCCACAAAAAAGGTGACATTGCTGGGGAAATTTAGCTCTTTCAGCGACCGGATGGCCGGGATGCTGGCGAAGTAGGGCTCCCCCTCCACCCGTTCCCAGTGGAGAAGCAGCTTGTTTAAATACCGGCTTGTCATCTTCCTTCCCCTCCTTTTCCTTTAGATTACCACACGTCCGGGCTGATGTCACCTTTCCGCCCCAGGGGTGAATTGGAAGGATTGTTTGCACGCCCCTCCTGCCACATACCGGCACCGAGATTTTTCCGATTTGTGCTGGTTTTATGATATACTAAGGGGGAGTGGGGAGCTCCCCTCCCCAAATACAGAATTGAGAGGTATCCTATGAACACAACCGACTATATCCTGGAACAGCTCCAGAACCTGATTTCCATCGACAGCCCCTCCGGCTTTACCCACAAGGCGGCCCAGTATGTCATAGAAGAACTGACCCGCCTGGGCTATCAGCCCCAGCAGACCGCCAAAGGGGGTGTCCTCTGCGCCCTGGGCGGCAAGGAGGGGGAGGGCCTTCTCATGAGCGCCCACATCGACACATTGGGCGCCATGGTGGCCGAAGTCAAAGAGAACGGCCGGCTGCGCCTCTCTCCGGTGGGCGGTATGCAAGCCAACAATGGCGAGGCCGAAACCTGCCGCATCTACACCCGGGGGGGCAAAGTCTACGACGGAACCTTGCAGTTGATCAACCCATCGGTTCACGTCAATGAGGACTACAAGACCATCCAGCGCACCTTTGACACCACCGAGGTGGTCATTGATGAAAAGACCAAGTCCAAGGCGGAGACCAAGGCCCTGGGCATTGGAAACGGGGATTTTGTATGCTTTGATCCCCGGTTTATCCGCACCGCCAGCGGATACATCAAAAGCCGTTTCCTGGACGACAAATTGAGCGTGGCCATCCTGCTGGGCTATGCCAAATCCCTCCGGGAGGAGAATCTCACCCCCGCCCGGCCCACCTACCTGCACATCACCGTCTTTGAGGAGGTGGGCCACGGCGGCGCCGCATCCATCCCCGCCGGTGTCACCGAGATGCTCTGCGTGGACATGGGCTGCGTGGGCGACGGCCTGGAGTGCGATGAGACCATGGTCTCCATCTGCGTCAAGGACAAAAATGGCCCCTCCAACTATGAGATGACCAGCCGGCTCATCGCCCTTGCCAAGGAGAAGGGCATCCCCTACGCAGCCGACGTCTACCCCTTCTATGGCAGTGACGCCGACAGCGCCCTGGCAGCCGGCCACGACCTGCGCCACGCCCTCATCGGGGCGGGGGTCTATGTCTCCCACGGCTACGAGCGCACCCACTTGGAAGGGGTCCAGGCCACCTACGACCTGATCCGCGCCTACACCCTGTAATTGCAGCAAAAAATCCCCCCTCCACAAGGGGCGCATCTTCTCGGTTCCAATGGTTGGTTTCCTTTGCGCCCCTTCAAAGTTTCAGGCCGCCGATGGAATCGGCGGCCTGAAACTTCTTTATTGGTGCGTATCGAAGGAGAGGGGATTTTTTCCATTTGATTATTCCATGCCAAGGATGAAGATGCCCACCATTGCCATGCCGATGATGGCATAGTGTTTGGGGGTCAATTTCTCCTTGAGGAAGATGCGGGACCACAGCACCGAGAAGATGCTGTAAGAGGCGATGGTGGGAGCCGCCAGAATGGCGTTGGCCCCGATGGCGAACACATAGGTGAACTGGCCGGCGGTCTCGCAGAGGGCGGCAAGGAGTTTGGGCCGCTCCCGCTCCACCGTCAGGGGCTGTTTCTTAATCAGCACCACATAGATGAAAGCGGCGATGCCCATGCACAAAAAGGTCAGCTCATAGGCGATGTTGGCCTGGCGCTCCGCCAGCATACCGCTGTCCAGCACCACCGTGTCGGCAAAGGTGCCCAGGCCGTCGATGATGCAGTACAGGATGGGGAACAGCACCGCCAAGAAGCTCTTGGAGTACTTGGAGGGGACCTCCTCCCCGCTGTCCACCGTCTCCTTCACCGCCTGGGAGCGCTCCAGCGCCGCCAAGCCGATGACCCCCAGGCACACCAGGGTGACGCCCACAAACTGGAGGCCGGTCATGCTCTGGCCCAGGACAAAGAAGCACAGCAGCGAGGTGATCGCCCCCGAGGAATTGCAGATGGGGGAGGAGATGGAAAGCTCGATGTATCTGAGGCCGGCATAGCCGAAGATCATCGAGAGGATATATAGGGCGGAGACCGGCAGGTAGATCATCACGCTGTTCCAGTCGAAGTCCACCCCGCCAATGGTCATTTCAAAGATGGCGTGAGCGCCCATCACCAGGCCGACTGCCATCACCATCTTCCAATGGCTGTAGGAATCGTCGGGGCGGGAACCCAGTTTGGAAAAGAGATCGGAGCCGCTCCAGGCAAGGATGGAAAACAGAGAAAAGAGTAGCCACATGGGTCAAGTACCTCCAAAAATTAGGATATTGGCGGGGGCGGGCAGAAGCAACCCGCCTGATTTGGTCTTGGAAGGGCCGTCTCCACAATACGCCCCTTCCTTTCCGCACCTGCCGGCAAAGGTTCTGCGGCAGTCCAGTTTGATATTATAGCACATTCTACCTGTTGGAAAAAGAGTTTTGTTCCAATTTTTTTATGGTTTTTCCGTCTTTTTGACGAATTCATCCTCGATACTCTTTCAAAAAGGAAGCAGCGGCATGGCCCCATAGCCATGCCGCTGCTTAAATATTGGGGTTTTACTTGGAGCGATCCCCCCGGATAGCCCCGATGGTCACCGGCTTCACCGGCACCCGGTACCGCGGGCCGCCCAATTCCTCCACCGGCTTTCCCGCAGCGGTGGAAAGTTCCTTCATAATCAGAGAGATACAGGTCTTGCCTTGGCAGGGGCCCATGGAGGCCCGGGTTGCCAATTTCACCTCATTGAGGGTCAAGTTGCCGTCGCCGATGGTTTTCAGCAGCTCTTCCATAGAGATGTCCTCGCAGCGGCAGACGATGCTCTCCCCGCAGCCTTTGCACCGGGGAGCGGAGAATGCCCCGTTGCCCTCGGTAACCGCAAGCTTCATGCCGCGGACAGTCTGTGCCAGGCTGTTGTCCACCGCCAAGGAGACGATGGAGGTCTTGTTGGGGAATTTCTGCACCTTGACCACCTGGGCTTTTCCCACCACTTGGCCGTCCCGGTCCACCGCGTCGACGGTATCCCCCACCTGGGGCAGGGGGAGGAACTCATAGGGAATGCGGACCACCGTCTTGTCCTCCGAATAGGTCTCGTCGATGACAAAAACCGCAAGGCCCGGGCAGGCGGTCATGCACAGGCCGCAGCCGGTACATTTATCGTAGTAGACCTCCGGCAGGTCGTTGATGTCGGTCAAAGGCTTCACCGCGCCGAATTTGCAGGCGGTGTAGCAGGGGTTGCAGGGGATGGACTGGAAGCACTCAAACACCGCATAAGGGCCCTGTTTCCGCCGTTCGGGGGAGGGCAGGCGCTCCCGCACTTTCTGTTCCACTTCCATGGCATGGCTATTTGGCATAGTCAACGCACTTCCCTTCCTTCAGTTTCTCAACGCCGCTGCGGATCTTTGCTCCGCCCGGACCCTGGCGCAGCATCTGGAGCTGGCCCTGGTAATCGGCGAATTTTTCCTCGAATCCATCGACGGCTGCAAGGTCATTGGCAGCGGACAACCCGGCAATCTTGCCGGTCAGCATGGCGCTGGAGGCCTCCTCCACACCGCTGGCATCGCCGGCGGCATAGATGGTCCCCACGCTGGTGCGGCGGCAGTCGTCCAGAGCCGGGACATAGCCCCCCAGCTCGGGGACGAACTTCATCTCGCACCCCGCCTGGAAGAAGAGCTCCACCAGGGGGGAAAGGCCCACTGCCATGCACATAATATCGGCCTTGATATCTTTTTCGGTACCGGGGATGGGCTGCCACTTTTCATCCAGCTGATGGATGACCGCACCCTCCAGCTTCCCCTCGCCATAGGCGTAAGAGACGGTGTGGCTGGTGAGGATGGGCACCCCGGCCCGGCGCAGCTTGGCGGCGTGGACCTCATACCCGCCGATGCGGGGGGCGGCCTCCACCACCGCTTTGACATTGACCCCGGCCTGGAGCAGTTGGTAGCTGACGATGAGGCCGATGTTCCCCGCGCCAATCATGATGACGTCCTTGCCGGGGAGCACCCCTTCCAGGTTCATCAGGGTCTGTACCGCGCCCGCGCCGTAGACGCCGGGCAGGTCGTTGTTGGGGAATACCAGGTTCTTCTCAAAGGCCCCGGTTGCCACGATCACCCGCTTGGGGAGGATGCCCTCCACCTGGTGATCCCGCTCCACCATGACGATGCCATCTGCATAATACCCTAAGGCGGAGGTGTTGACCCATAGTTCGATGTTGGGGCTGGCGGCGATCTCCTTCTCCAAACCTTCGGCGATGGTGATGCCCCGGGTGCCGGCCTGCTGCTTCTCCGACCCGAAGAATTTATGGGTCTGCTTCACCAGCTGGCCGCCCAGCTTCTGACCCCGCTCCACCAGGATGACCTTGGCCCCGCCTTTGGCGGCCTCGATGGCGGCGCACATGCCAGCCGGGCCCGCGCCCACCACTAGGATATCGGTTTCGATCAGGTTGCGTCTTTCCCCAAGGCGGCTCTCGATCTCCACATCCAGCTTGGGATGGGCATGGCCTTCCTGCCGCTCCACCCGCAGCCCCTCCCGAAGGGGCTCCACACAGGTTCGCACATTGGGCACGCCGTCCACCTTCATCATGCAAGAGGAACAGTTGCCAATGGCGCAGAAAAGGCCCCGGGGCCGGTGTTTGACCTCACTTTCGTGGAGTACCCGCACGCCGTTTGCGTGGAGCGCCGCCGCCACTGACTCCCCTTCGTAGCCCTCCAGTGTTTTGCCTTCAAAAGTAAATGTGACCTTCCTCCCCTTGTCAAAGGTGAGGATAGGATGTTGTTCCATTCGGTTCATGGTCGCTTTTCTCCCTCCCGCTATTTGATAAACCGGTCGTAGGAGAAGGACGAGATATCATGCTTCGTCTTTCCCTCTTTGATCAGGTCAGAAACCAGTTCCCCGGTGATGGGGGCCAAGGCAATGCCGTCCCCCTCGTGGCCGGTGGCGAAGATCAGGCCCGGCAGTGCTTTGGTGGCGCCGATAATCGGGGAGCCGTCCTCACAGAAGGGCCGCAGGCCGGAAAATGTGCGGATGATGTTGACATCCTTGAGGAAGGGCACAAACCGGGTGACATAGTTGCAGACCTCCCGGAGGACCTCAAAGCTGGTGGAGACATCATACCCGGCGAATTCCCGGTTGTTGCCGATGAGCAGGTTTCCATGTTCGGTCTGTTCGATAGAGAGGCCCACCCCCAGCTTCAGGCCGGGATCGTCGGAACCCTTGGCCAGTTCAGGATGGTGCTTGATGGCGATGTACCGGGCACAGAGCAGCTCTTTGTGGAAGATGGGCGGCAGCGGCTCGGTGACCATCGTCTGGCCCCGGCGGGGGCGGATGGGCACATCCAGGCCCACCATCTCCCCGATGAAGGGGGACCATGCCCCGGCGGCTACCACCGCACATTCGGTCTCAATCTCCCCGCGGCTGGTCTGCACCCCGCGGACGGCGCCGTTCTTCACCGTGATGCCGGTGACCTGGGTGTGGGTCCAGAACTCCGCCCCCAATTCCTTTGCCTTCTTGGCAAAGGCCAAGGTGGTGGCAATGGGGTCGGCGTGGCCGTCTAAGGCGCTGTAGGCTGCGGCAGCGATGTTCTTGGAGAGGTAGGGCTCCATTTTACGGGCGTCGTCCCCAGAGATGATCTCCACCTCCATGCCGCACTTTTTCTGGTTGGCCACCACTTCCTCCATGACGGCCAGCTGTTCTTCTGTTTCAATCAAAATCAAGCCGCCGGGGCGCTGGTAATAGACCTCGCTCCCCAACTCCTTGGAAAGGGTCTGGTAGATGCCGGCGCTCTCCATCGCCAAGGTCAATGGAAGTCCCGGTTTTTTGGTCTGCATGAAAATGAAGCCGTCACAGGCGCTGGAAGTCCCCTCCCCTACGCCCCGGCGCTCCACCACGATGGGGCGGATTCCCTTTTTTGCCAGGTAGTAGGCGATGGAACAGCCGATGATGCCCCCGCCGATGATGACGGCATCCCGTTTGGTTGCCATGGTTGTGTTTCCCCCTAATCATTATTTGTTTGGGCGAACCACTGGACGCCCGAAAGCCCCGGTGCTGCCAAGGCGGGGCGTTCCACTGGTTCTTCCCCCATTGGATTACATTTTCTGGGTGAGCTCGTACAGTTTTGGGTTTTGGGTGACGGTCGGGTCGCCCAGGCGCTCCAGCATGGTGGCGTATGCCCCGCGGGCGTCGGCGATGATCTTCTTCTCATCCACCTTGGTGAGCTTGCGGCCCTCCATGACCACGGCGCCGTCTACAATAGTCAAATCCACATCCTGGCCCATGGCGTGGTACACCAGCCGCTGTACCGGCATATCCCCAAAGGGGGCCAGATGGGGCTGTTCCACATCTACTGCGATGATGTCCGCCTTCTTTCCCACTTCTAGGGAGCCGATCAAATGATCCAGCTTGAGGGCCTTGGCCGGCTCGATGGTACACAGCTCCAGCACCTTGCCGCAGGGCAGCAGGGACAGGTCGTGGAACCGGCCCCGCTGCAAGACCTGGAGCATCTTCATATCCCGCCAGATGTCGTAGCTGCGGTCGGGGGCGGTGCCGTCGGTGACCACCGCCACATGGGCCCCAGCTTGCAGAAGCTCGTAAACCGGACAGGTTTTCAGGATGTTGGAGTGGGTGGCCGGGCCGTGGAACACATAGGCCCCGGTCTTGGCCAGGATGGCGATCTCCTCCTGGGAGAGTCCGGTGCTGTGGGTCAGGGAAAGCCCCACCTTGAGNGAGGCCGATGTTCCCCGCGCCAATCATGATGACGTCCTTGCCGGGGAGCACCCCTTCCAGGTTCATCAGGGTCTGTACCGCGCCCGCGCCGTAGACGCCGGGCAGGTCGTTGTTGGGGAATACCAGGTTCTTCTCAAAGGCCCCGGTTGCCACGATCACCCGCTTGGGGAGGATGCCCTCCACCTGGTGATCCCGCTCCACCATGACGATGCCATCTGCATAATACCCTAAGGCGGAGGTGTTGACCCATAGTTCGATGTTGGGGCTGGCGGCGATCTCCTTCTCCAAACCTTCGGCGATGGTGATGCCCCGGGTGCCGGCCTGCTGCTTCTCCGACCCGAAGAATTTATGGGTCTGCTTCACCAGCTGGCCGCCCAGCTTCTGACCCCGCTCCACCAGGATGACCTTGGCCCCGCCTTTGGCGGCCTCGATGGCGGCGCACATGCCAGCCGGGCCCGCGCCCACCACTAGGATATCGGTTTCGATCAGGTTGCGTCTTTCCCCAAGGCGGCTCTCGATCTCCACATCCAGCTTGGGATGGGCATGGCCTTCCTGCCGCTCCACCCGCAGCCCCTCCCGAAGGGGCTCCACACAGGTTCGCACATTGGGCACGCCGTCCACCTTCATCATGCAAGAGGAACAGTTGCCAATGGCGCAGAAAAGGCCCCGGGGCCGGTGTTTGACCTCACTTTCGTGGAGTACCCGCACGCCGTTTGCGTGGAGCGCCGCCGCCACTGACTCCCCTTCGTAGCCCTCCAGTGTTTTGCCTTCAAAAGTAAATGTGACCTTCCTCCCCTTGTCAAAGGTGAGGATAGGATGTTGTTCCATTCGGTTCATGGTCGCTTTTCTCCCTCCCGCTATTTGATAAACCGGTCGTAGGAGAAGGACGAGATATCATGCTTCGTCTTTCCCTCTTTGATCAGGTCAGAAACCAGTTCCCCGGTGATGGGGGCCAAGGCAATGCCGTCCCCCTCGTGGCCGGTGGCGAAGATCAGGCCCGGCAGTGCTTTGGTGGCGCCGATAATCGGGGAGCCGTCCTCACAGAAGGGCCGCAGGCCGGAAAATGTGCGGATGATGTTGACATCCTTGAGGAAGGGCACAAACCGGGTGACATAGTTGCAGACCTCCCGGAGGACCTCAAAGCTGGTGGAGACATCATACCCGGCGAATTCCCGGTTGTTGCCGATGAGCAGGTTTCCATGTTCGGTCTGTTCGATAGAGAGGCCCACCCCCAGCTTCAGGCCGGGATCGTCGGAACCCTTGGCCAGTTCAGGATGGTGCTTGATGGCGATGTACCGGGCACAGAGCAGCTCTTTGTGGAAGATGGGCGGCAGCGGCTCGGTGACCATCGTCTGGCCCCGGCGGGGGCGGATGGGCACATCCAGGCCCACCATCTCCCCGATGAAGGGGGACCATGCCCCGGCGGCTACCACCGCACATTCGGTCTCAATCTCCCCGCGGCTGGTCTGCACCCCGCGGACGGCGCCGTTCTTCACCGTGATGCCGGTGACCTGGGTGTGGGTCCAGAACTCCGCCCCCAATTCCTTTGCCTTCTTGGCAAAGGCCAAGGTGGTGGCAATGGGGTCGGCGTGGCCGTCTAAGGCGCTGTAGGCTGCGGCAGCGATGTTCTTGGAGAGGTAGGGCTCCATTTTACGGGCGTCGTCCCCAGAGATGATCTCCACCTCCATGCCGCACTTTTTCTGGTTGGCCACCACTTCCTCCATGACGGCCAGCTGTTCTTCTGTTTCAATCAAAATCAAGCCGCCGGGGCGCTGGTAATAGACCTCGCTCCCCAACTCCTTGGAAAGGGTCTGGTAGATGCCGGCGCTCTCCATCGCCAAGGTCAATGGAAGTCCCGGTTTTTTGGTCTGCATGAAAATGAAGCCGTCACAGGCGCTGGAAGTCCCCTCCCCTACGCCCCGGCGCTCCACCACGATGGGGCGGATTCCCTTTTTTGCCAGGTAGTAGGCGATGGAACAGCCGATGATGCCCCCGCCGATGATGACGGCATCCCGTTTGGTTGCCATGGTTGTGTTTCCCCCTAATCATTATTTGTTTGGGCGAACCACTGGACGCCCGAAAGCCCCGGTGCTGCCAAGGCGGGGCGTTCCACTGGTTCTTCCCCCATTGGATTACATTTTCTGGGTGAGCTCGTACAGTTTTGGGTTTTGGGTGACGGTCGGGTCGCCCAGGCGCTCCAGCATGGTGGCGTATGCCCCGCGGGCGTCGGCGATGATCTTCTTCTCATCCACCTTGGTGAGCTTGCGGCCCTCCATGACCACGGCGCCGTCTACAATAGTCAAATCCACATCCTGGCCCATGGCGTGGTACACCAGCCGCTGTACCGGCATATCCCCAAAGGGGGCCAGATGGGGCTGTTCCACATCTACTGCGATGATGTCCGCCTTCTTTCCCACTTCTAGGGAGCCGATCAAATGATCCAGCTTGAGGGCCTTGGCCGGCTCGATGGTACACAGCTCCAGCACCTTGCCGCAGGGCAGCAGGGACAGGTCGTGGAACCGGCCCCGCTGCAAGACCTGGAGCATCTTCATATCCCGCCAGATGTCGTAGCTGCGGTCGGGGGCGGTGCCGTCGGTGACCACCGCCACATGGGCCCCAGCTTGCAGAAGCTCGTAAACCGGACAGGTTTTCAGGATGTTGGAGTGGGTGGCCGGGCCGTGGAACACATAGGCCCCGGTCTTGGCCAGGATGGCGATCTCCTCCTGGGAGAGTCCGGTGCTGTGGGTCAGGGAAAGCCCCACCTTGAGGACCTCCGGAGTGGTGTCGTAGAGGAACTGAATATCCCCAGCAAAGGCGTGGGTGTGCAGCGGCACCCCATATTCCTCCGCCAAACGGTACATCTCCCTGTTGTGGGCGATGTTGTCCTCCGCCGATTCCCCTGGCCGCAAACCCATCCGGCCGGGGGCGACGATGCAGGTCTCCAAGGGGTGGCGGCCATTGTAAGCCTTCAGCGCCTCTTCGGTGGAACGGTAGGCCATCTTAGGGGTGACGGTGGATTCGGTGTACTCCTTCCCATTCCAGGCCCGGGCTTTTTTAGGCCAGGGGCCATTGGCACAGCCGATGCCGCTCAGCTGGCGGATGCCCACCCGGCTGGAGCCCTCCAGGTTAGCCCCCACCGGCTCGATGATGTCGATGCGGGGGGTGCTCCCCACCATGGAAACGCCGGTGGTAATGCCGAATTTTATCCGCTCCGCTGCGGCCAGAGAGCCCTCCGCCCGCCAGAATTCGGTGTCGGTGCATTGGTAATAGACCTGCTCCGCCAGATCATCCCAGTCGTCCCGGTATTCAAACAGGTTTTTGATGAGGCAATGGCCAGCGTGGCCGTGGGCGTCCACCAAACCGGGCAGAACCGCATGGCCGCACAGGTCGATGACCCGACCCGCCTCCGGCAGAACAGGAAGGTCGCTCATGGGGCCGATAGCCGCAATGGTGTCCTTCTCCACTGCCACATATCCAGGCTGATAGACGGTGTGGGCGCTGTCCACTGTGATGACACAACCGTTGATCAGCAATAAATCAAACATCAAATCCGCCTCCTTGTCAAAGTCGGCCAAAAGGCCGTATTCTTCGGAAAATCCCGCCAGTTTTTTACCGGCATCCCCCCTGTTTTTTGTCGCAACCGATGCTTCTATGGTACCACAGCTGCCAAGGATTGTAAATCCCTTCTCATCGTTTGACAAATTTATCATCTCCTTGCCCCGGGGGGGGATTCCCACCTTGCGAAGGGAGAGCATTCGTGATACAATAAGAACAAATATTCCAGGGAGGACCGCCATGATCACCGAGCTTTGCACCCAATACGAGCACGAGGACTTTTCCGGCATGGATTTTTCTGGCATGGATCTTTGCGGTTACACCTTTTCCCACTGCAAGTTCCGCTGCTGTAAACTGAGCGACCTTTCCACCAAGCGCTGCCTGTTTACAAGCTGCGATTTTTCCATGGCCCAGCTCAACGGCTCCGACCATCAAAACAGCGCCTTTATCAACTGCGAATTTCTCTCCACCAGCCTGTTCTGCGCCTCTTTCCACCAGTGTAAATGCACTGGGAGCTCCTTTATGGGTTCCACCTTAATCGGCACCCAGTTCTCCGGCGGCAGCTACTCCTATGTCTGCTTTTCGGAGTGCGACCTCTCCCGGATGAAGTTCGACGGCGCCCGGCTGGACCACGCCGATCTCTCCCGCTGTGACCTCTGTGAAGCCGACCTGCGGGGATGCGACCTCTCCCAAGCGGTGGTATCCGCCGCCAAACTGGACAAAGCTGACCTGCGAGGCGCCACCTTGTCCGGTTGCGACATGCTCTCCTGCCGGCTTAAGCAGGCAAAAATCGACCTAAAACAAGCCGTCTATCTGGCGGAACTGACCGGTGCCGTCTGCGCCGATTTATAAAATCTTATCATCTGGATTCGGTTTTCACCCTTTTGTCACCGAGGGGTGGTATTCTCTTCCCATCCCCAACTATCTTCGTCTTAGAAAGGAGTGACCGTGTTTGAAACGAATTGTCCTCATATGGCTGGCCGCCCTCTCGCTGGTCCTTGCCGGCTGCCAGCCGGCGGAGGAGCCCTCCCAACCGGGGGACCTGTCCAGTACCATGGAGTCCTCCTCTGAACCCTCCTTCCAGGAGCTGGAGGAGCGCCCAGCATCCTCTGCGCCGGAACGTTCCTCTGAATCCAACCAATCGGAACAGGAGGACGCAGGGGAACAGGTTGCCGCCCAACGGGCAGCTGAACAGCAGGCTGACGCTCAGAAGGCGGAAGAAGAGCACAAGGCCCAGGAAATGGAACAACAGCAGAAATTGGAAAACTTTTCCGCATATGCCAGCGGTGACGCCTTTTTGAGCAAGGTGGAAAAGAAGGTCATCGAGCTCACTAACGACGAGCGGGAACGCAACGGCCTCAACCGCTTGGAGACCGACTCCACCCTAGGGGAGGCAGCCCGCATCCGCAGCCGGGAGCTGTATGAAAACGATCACTTTGACCACACCCGGCCCAACGGGGACTCTTGGGTCACCGTGCTGACCCAGGACCTTCTGTACGCCTTCCATCACGCAGGAGAAAACTTGGCCTCGGTAGAGTACAACGACCCAAGCGGCACCTACGCCTATGATGGGGATTATTGGGTCACCACCTGGATCGAGAGCCCGCCCCATTATGAAAACATGCTGCGGGACACCTACACCAAAATCGGGGTGGGCATCTACCTGGCCCAGGAGGGGGATATGACCATCGCCTACGCCACCACCATCTTTTCGGATTGACGGGAAAGATGGAATTGAGGCTGGGGGACACAGCAGGCTCCCAGCGAAGGGTTCCTCATAACCCTAAGCACCCAGCTGTTTTTCGCGCGTTTTTCCAAGTTCACATAGGATAAGGAGGATTTTTTAATGAGCCAAAGCACTATGTTCGCCCTCTCCTTTGGCGGGATCTGGGGGTTGGTGGGGGCTGTTCTGTTCCTGGTGGGGTGGAACATCTCCCGGGATCAAAAGCGCCGCCAAAAGCTGTGTACCCAACTAGCCGCAGGTACCGTGGCGGAAATCCACACCCGCACCCACCGCCGGGGGCAGGTTGCCTATTACCCGGTGTTCACCTACTTCGCAGAAGGACAGAAATACACGGTGGAATCCAGCTTCGCCTGGTATACCTCCCAGTTTGAACCCGGCGACCCGGTATCGGTGTACTTCCAGCCTGGCAACCCCCAGAACTACTATGTCAAAGAGGAATCGGCATCCCAGAAATTCACCGTCTCTTTCCAGCGGATGGGCGCTGGCTGTCTAGTGATGGCGGCCGCCGCCTGTGCCATCGCCTACTTCTTTGGATGAGTTTATAAACCGAAACAAGGAAGAGCTCTCCCTTTCCACCTTGTTTTTTAAAAAGCAAAGGGCTGCCGATTGGCAGCCCTTTTTTATCTGTAAAAATACTGTTATTTCCGGCTCCACTGGACGCCTTGAGGGGTGTCCTTGAGCACGATGCCCATATCGGCCAGCTGATCCCGGATGGCGTCGGCGGTTTTAAAGTCCTTGTTCTTCCGGGCCTCCTGCCGCTTGGCAATCAGCTCCTCCACCTGGGCATCCAAGCTTCCGTCATCCCGGTTGTACAGAAGGCCCAGCACGTCGGCCAACTCGTCAAACTTTTTGGCGGCATACTCTACTGCGGCTTTGGACCGGGGCTCAGACAGGTAGGTGTTGATCTCCCGGGCCATTTCAAACAGGGCGGCGATGCCGTCTGCGGTGTTCAGATCGTCGTCCATGGCCTCCACAAACTGTGCCACCCGGTTGTCGATAGCCGCAAAGAAGGCCTCATCCCCTTCCCCAGCTTCGGGCAGGGCGTTTTTCAGGGCGAAATCCATATTCTCCCGGCAGTTATACAGCCGCGCCAGGGATGCCTTGCACTGTTCAATGACGTCGTAGCTGTAGTTGATGGGGCTGCGGTAATGGGCTTGGAGCATCATAAATTTGATGGGCTCATAGCCGAATTTTTCCGCCACCTCCCGGGTGGTAAAGAAGTTGCCCAAAGATTTGCTCATCTTCCGGTTATCCACGTTGATAAAGCCGTTGTGCATCCAGTAGTGGGCGTAGGGCTTGCCGGTGCAGCACTCCCCTTGGGCGATCTCATTTTCATGGTGGGGGAACACCAGGTCGTTGCCGCCGCAGTGGATGTCAATGGTGTCGCCCAGGTACTTGTGGATCATAGCGGTGCACTCAATGTGCCAGCCGGGGCGGCCCATCCCCCAGGGGGATTCCCAAGCGGGTTCGCCGGGCTTGGCAGCCTTCCACAAAACAAAGTCCAGGGCGTCCTCCTTCTGGTCGCTGACATCGATCCGGTTTCCGGCGTCCAGCTCCTCCAGCGGCATGTGGGAGAGCTTGCCGTAGTCCTGAAACTTTTTGGTGCGGAAGTAAACATCCCCGTTTTTGGCATAGGCGTAGCCCTTGTCCTCCAGGGTCTTGACAATTTCGATGATGGTGTCCACCGTTTCGGTGGCGCGGGGATGGAAGGTGGCCTCCTTGACCCCAAGGCCCTTGGCGTCCACCTCATATTCCTTGATGTACCGCTCGGCCACCTCTTTGACGGTGATCCCCTCTTCAGCGGCCTTTTTGATCAGCTTGTCGTCGATGTCGGTAAAGTTCTGCACAAAGGTGACCTCATACCCCCGGTACTCCAGGTAACGGCGCAGGGTGTCAAAGACGCAGATGGGCCGGGCGTTTCCGATATGGATGTAGTTGTACACGGTAGGGCCGCAGGCGTAGATCTTCACCTTTCCGGGCTCAATGGGCACAAACTCTTCTTTTTGCCGTGTCAGGGTGTTGTAAATCTTCATGATTACCTCCAAAAAACTCCCCCCAGCGGGGTACATTTGCCAGCCAACAAAAAACGCCCCGTTCCGGGATCTCTCCCGAAACAGAGGCGATGGGGACTCGCGGTTCCACTCTGGTTTTTCACTCCACAGGCGGTGGTAACGGGAAGCCATCCCGCAGGGTGATACTGGGGGAAATCCCTTTCCCGGTTCCCACCCCGTGCTCCTCGGGCGCACTTCCCGGCCATCCTCCCCTGGAAACGGTTTCAGCGCAGTCCCATTTCCTCTCTGCCAAGGGGGTGTCGGCGGTACTCTTCCCGCGTCGTTGCATCGGTCTATTTTCCTAGTATATGCCGCAGTGGCTGTCCTGATTCCCTTTGGGATGGGATAAATCGAATATCCACCGCTTTGGTAGCTATTTTATCACAAAGGGACAGGAAATTCAAGGGAATTTTTACTGGGCGAAGAACTCCCGGTTGCCCAATACATAGTGCATCCCGCTGTAAACGGTGAGGATCACCACAGCGGCCATCAAAGCGTAATGGAGCCCCCAGAGGAATGAAGGCAGCGCCATCTGCCCGGCCAGAAACTGCAAAAGGATGGCGTAGCAGACCCAGACCATCTGGGTGGCAGTTTTGTACTTGCCGGACTTGTCAGCGGCGATGACCTTGCCTTCCCCGGCGGCCACCAGCCGGATGGAGGTGACCAAAAACTCCCGGGAGATGATGATGATAACCACCCAAGCCGGAGCTAGGCCGATCTCCACAAAACAGATGAGAGCGGCGGTGACCAACAGCTTGTCGGCCAGGGGGTCCATCAGCTTGCCAAAGTTGGTGACCAGCTGATCCCGCCGGGCCAGGTAGCCGTCCAGAAAGTCGGTGAAGGAGGCAATGGCAAACACCGCCAGCGCCCACAGCTGGGAGGCTGGCAGCAGGTCGGTCATCAGGAACAGGACAAAAAACGGGATGAGGATTACCCGGATCAAGGTCAGCTTATTGGGCGTGTTCATCAGCAGCCCCCCTTATTCTTTGATGTGGCCCACAAGGTCGTACTCCACAAAATTTTCGATAACCACCTCCACGAAATCGCCGGGGCAGAGGTCTTCCTCGCTGGAGAAATAGACCTTGGTGTCGATGTCCGGGGCGTCCATATAGCTGCGGCCGTAATAGAGGCCGGACTCCTCGTCCATATCCTCCACCATGACGGTGAAGGTTTTCCCCACAAAGGTTTTGTTGATCTCCTCGGCGATGGAGAGCTGTTCGGTCATCAGCACCTCCGCCCGGCGCTGCATCACCTCCGGATCAATCTGATCCGCCATCTCCGCCGCGGGGGTGTCCTCCTCCCGGGAGTAGGTAAAGCAGCCCAGGCGCTCAAATTTCACCTCGTGGATGAAGTTGCACAGTTCTTCAAACTGCTCCTCCGTCTCCCCGGGGAAGCCGACAATCATGGTGGTGCGCAGCACCACGCCGGGCACCTTGTCCCGGATCTTTTGCAGCAGCGCCTTGAGGGTGTCCGCGTTGCCCTTGCGGTTCATGGCCCTGAGGACCTCCCCGCTGGCGTGCTGAATGGGCACATCCACATATTTGACGATCTTCTCCTCCTGGGCCATGACCTCCAGAAGCTCGTCGGTGATTCGGTCGGGGTAGCAGTACAGGATGCGCACCCAGCGGATGCCATCGATTTTGCAGATCTCCCGCAGAAGTTCGGGCAGCACCAACCGCCCATAGAGGTCGTCGCCGTAGCGGGTGGTGTCCTGGGCCACCACGTTGACCTCTTTCACCCCCTGGGCGGCAAGCCGTTTGACCTCGTCCAGCACGTCCTCCATGGGGCGGCTGCGGAAGTCCCCCCGGATGAGGGGAATGGCGCAGAAAGCGCAGCGGTTGTTGCAGCCGTCGGCCAGCTTCACATAGGCGAAGAAGGGCGCATTGGCCAGCACCCGGTTGCCGCTTAAGGGCATCAGGGTCTTGTCGGCAAAGGAGACGACCCGCTCCCCTGCCAGCGCCTGTTTAATGGCCTTGACGATTTCCCCGTTGCAGCCGATGCCCAGCACCACATCCGCCTCGGGGATCTCCAGAGCCACTTCTTTTTGGTACCGCTCGGCCAGGCAGCCGGTAACCACCACCACCTTGATTTTTCCCTCCGCCTTCATTTGGCAGAACTCCAAAATCGTCTCGATGGATTCCTTTTTGGCGTCCTCAATGAAGCCGCAGGTGTTGATGATGACCACGTCGCACTGCTCGGCGTCGGCGCAGAGCTCAAACCCATTTTCCTGGATCAGGGCCAGCATGATTTCCGCGTCCACCTGGTTCTTGGAACAGCCCAGGGAGACCATGCCCACTTTATATGCCATAGTTGTATTCTCTCCATTCCGCCGGGTTCCCGGCAACTTGGGAAAAGGCTAATCCGCCTCTTCCTCTTCCATGACCCGCCGGATGGCGGATTTAATCTGGTCGTAGGAATACCCCAGCCGGGAAAGGGCCCCGACTGTTTTATTCCAGCCTTTTTCTTCCCCCAGGTACCGCAGGTATTTGCGGCGGATGACTCCCTCCAGCTGGGACTGGGTCTCCTCCTCGTCGAACTGGGCGGCGGCCTCCCGGCAGATGTCCTGGGGGATGCCCCTCCTTTGCAGCTCCTGCTCGATCCGCCGGGGGGAATAATGCTTTAGGTTGTATAGATCCCGGGCGCAGCAGAAGGCATAGTCCCCGTCGTTGACCAAGCCCAGCTCCTCCATCCGGTCCACCGCCGCCTGGGAAGCCTCCTCATCGGCGTAGCGGGAGAGCTTCTCCTTCAGCTGATGGGCGGTATATCCCCGGGCGGAGAGGAGCCGCAGCGCCCGCTCTTTGGCGGTTTTATAATCGGATTCCCGGCGCAGCGCCTCCAATTCCTCCACCGAAAGATCCATCCCCACCGCCAAGCGAGCGGTGTAAAAGACCTCTTCGTGCAGCGAAAAAAGGTACTGCCCCTCCACGCTTACGGCGTAGCGGCCCCGTTTGGTCCGGGAAAGGTCGGTGATCCGCATCCTTACGCCTCATCCTCCACCGTGATGTCAATTTTGGCAGTGGAAGGCGCAGGAGCCGGGGCGGGAGCTGCCGCTGCCGGAGCTTTTCCACCTTTTTTGGCAGGTTTCCCGGTCAGTTTGTCGGCGTTCTCCCGGATCTTCTGGGCCAGTTCCTCCACAATATCGGGGTGTTCCTTCAGGTATTCCTTCAGGTTGTCGCGGCCCTGGAACCGGGCGTCGCCATAGGTGAACCAGGCGCCGGATTTGTTGATGATGTCCAGCTTCACCGCCATATCCAGGATCTCCCCTTCTTTGGAGATGCCCTGGCCGTACATGATGTCAAACTCCGCCTCTTTAAAGGGCGGGGCCACCTTGTTTTTCACCACTTTCACCCGGGTGCGGTTGCCCACCACCTCGCCGTTCTGCTTCAGCTGTTCCACCCGGCGGACATCCAGCCGCACCGAGGAATAAAACTTCAGGGCCCGGCCACCGGGGGTGGTTTCCGGGTTGCCGTAGACCACGCCGATCTTCTCCCGCAGCTGGTTGATGAAGNAGGAGGCAATGGCAAACACCGCCAGCGCCCACAGCTGGGAGGCTGGCAGCAGGTCGGTCATCAGGAACAGGACAAAAAACGGGATGAGGATTACCCGGATCAAGGTCAGCTTATTGGGCGTGTTCATCAGCAGCCCCCCTTATTCTTTGATGTGGCCCACAAGGTCGTACTCCACAAAATTTTCGATAACCACCTCCACGAAATCGCCGGGGCAGAGGTCTTCCTCGCTGGAGAAATAGACCTTGGTGTCGATGTCCGGGGCGTCCATATAGCTGCGGCCGTAATAGAGGCCGGACTCCTCGTCCATATCCTCCACCATGACGGTGAAGGTTTTCCCCACAAAGGTTTTGTTGATCTCCTCGGCGATGGAGAGCTGTTCGGTCATCAGCACCTCCGCCCGGCGCTGCATCACCTCCGGATCAATCTGATCCGCCATCTCCGCCGCGGGGGTGTCCTCCTCCCGGGAGTAGGTAAAGCAGCCCAGGCGCTCAAATTTCACCTCGTGGATGAAGTTGCACAGTTCTTCAAACTGCTCCTCCGTCTCCCCGGGGAAGCCGACAATCATGGTGGTGCGCAGCACCACGCCGGGCACCTTGTCCCGGATCTTTTGCAGCAGCGCCTTGAGGGTGTCCGCGTTGCCCTTGCGGTTCATGGCCCTGAGGACCTCCCCGCTGGCGTGCTGAATGGGCACATCCACATATTTGACGATCTTCTCCTCCTGGGCCATGACCTCCAGAAGCTCGTCGGTGATTCGGTCGGGGTAGCAGTACAGGATGCGCACCCAGCGGATGCCATCGATTTTGCAGATCTCCCGCAGAAGTTCGGGCAGCACCAACCGCCCATAGAGGTCGTCGCCGTAGCGGGTGGTGTCCTGGGCCACCACGTTGACCTCTTTCACCCCCTGGGCGGCAAGCCGTTTGACCTCGTCCAGCACGTCCTCCATGGGGCGGCTGCGGAAGTCCCCCCGGATGAGGGGAATGGCGCAGAAAGCGCAGCGGTTGTTGCAGCCGTCGGCCAGCTTCACATAGGCGAAGAAGGGCGCATTGGCCAGCACCCGGTTGCCGCTTAAGGGCATCAGGGTCTTGTCGGCAAAGGAGACGACCCGCTCCCCTGCCAGCGCCTGTTTAATGGCCTTGACGATTTCCCCGTTGCAGCCGATGCCCAGCACCACATCCGCCTCGGGGATCTCCAGAGCCACTTCTTTTTGGTACCGCTCGGCCAGGCAGCCGGTAACCACCACCACCTTGATTTTTCCCTCCGCCTTCATTTGGCAGAACTCCAAAATCGTCTCGATGGATTCCTTTTTGGCGTCCTCAATGAAGCCGCAGGTGTTGATGATGACCACGTCGCACTGCTCGGCGTCGGCGCAGAGCTCAAACCCATTTTCCTGGATCAGGGCCAGCATGATTTCCGCGTCCACCTGGTTCTTGGAACAGCCCAGGGAGACCATGCCCACTTTATATGCCATAGTTGTATTCTCTCCATTCCGCCGGGTTCCCGGCAACTTGGGAAAAGGCTAATCCGCCTCTTCCTCTTCCATGACCCGCCGGATGGCGGATTTAATCTGGTCGTAGGAATACCCCAGCCGGGAAAGGGCCCCGACTGTTTTATTCCAGCCTTTTTCTTCCCCCAGGTACCGCAGGTATTTGCGGCGGATGACTCCCTCCAGCTGGGACTGGGTCTCCTCCTCGTCGAACTGGGCGGCGGCCTCCCGGCAGATGTCCTGGGGGATGCCCCTCCTTTGCAGCTCCTGCTCGATCCGCCGGGGGGAATAATGCTTTAGGTTGTATAGATCCCGGGCGCAGCAGAAGGCATAGTCCCCGTCGTTGACCAAGCCCAGCTCCTCCATCCGGTCCACCGCCGCCTGGGAAGCCTCCTCATCGGCGTAGCGGGAGAGCTTCTCCTTCAGCTGATGGGCGGTATATCCCCGGGCGGAGAGGAGCCGCAGCGCCCGCTCTTTGGCGGTTTTATAATCGGATTCCCGGCGCAGCGCCTCCAATTCCTCCACCGAAAGATCCATCCCCACCGCCAAGCGAGCGGTGTAAAAGACCTCTTCGTGCAGCGAAAAAAGGTACTGCCCCTCCACGCTTACGGCGTAGCGGCCCCGTTTGGTCCGGGAAAGGTCGGTGATCCGCATCCTTACGCCTCATCCTCCACCGTGATGTCAATTTTGGCAGTGGAAGGCGCAGGAGCCGGGGCGGGAGCTGCCGCTGCCGGAGCTTTTCCACCTTTTTTGGCAGGTTTCCCGGTCAGTTTGTCGGCGTTCTCCCGGATCTTCTGGGCCAGTTCCTCCACAATATCGGGGTGTTCCTTCAGGTATTCCTTCAGGTTGTCGCGGCCCTGGAACCGGGCGTCGCCATAGGTGAACCAGGCGCCGGATTTGTTGATGATGTCCAGCTTCACCGCCATATCCAGGATCTCCCCTTCTTTGGAGATGCCCTGGCCGTACATGATGTCAAACTCCGCCTCTTTAAAGGGCGGGGCCACCTTGTTTTTCACCACTTTCACCCGGGTGCGGTTGCCCACCACCTCGCCGTTCTGCTTCAGCTGTTCCACCCGGCGGACATCCAGCCGCACCGAGGAATAAAACTTCAGGGCCCGGCCACCGGGGGTGGTTTCCGGGTTGCCGTAGACCACGCCGATCTTCTCCCGCAGCTGGTTGATGAAGATAGCCACACAGTTGGATTTGCTGATGGCACCGGTCAGCTTGCGCAGGGCCTGGCTCATCAGGCGGGCCTGGACACCCACATGGGAGTCGCCCATCTCCCCTTCGATCTCCGCCTTGGTGACCATGGCGGCCACCGAGTCCACCACCACCACATCGATGGCACCGGAGCGGACCAAGGCTTCGGCGATCTCCAGCGCCTGCTCACCGGTGTCCGGCTGGGAGACCAGCAGGGAATCGATGTCCACCCCCAACGCCTGGGCATAAACCGGATCGAGGGCATGCTCCACATCGATGAACACCGCGTCGCCGCCCATCTTCTGGGCCTCCGCCACGATGTGCAGGGCGACGGTGGTCTTGCCGGAGCTCTCCGGCCCATAGATCTCGATGATGCGGCCTTTGGGCACGCCGCCGATGCCAAGGGCGATATCCAGCGCCAGCGACCCGGTGGGGATGGCCTCCACATTCATGGTGGAATTCTGCCCCAGGCGCATCACCGCGCCCTTGCCGAATTGTTTTTCAATTTGGTTCAGCGCAGTTTCCAGCGCTTGTGCCTTGTCCTTGTCTGCCATAGGCGTTTTCTCCTCCATCATCCAGCGGCGCAGCCCAAGGCGGCGCAGTGGCGTTTGTTTTCTCAATTTCTTGTGTGTCACAGGGCAAATATGTGCGGCCGGGCAAGGGTTCTTCCCCTTCTTCTCCCCAGCCCACATTACAAACATTATAGCTCACCAGGCGGCTAAAATCAACCGGATTGCAGAAAATAAGGAATATTTGTTCGCGATATATCCTGGCAAATTAGTCGGAAAAAATCCCCTGTATCCCACCAAAATACTAAGAGAGGGACACTCCTGTTCCCATTCCCCCAAAATTTGCGGAAAAGCCGCATCTTTCGCCGCCATTTGGGTCAAACTAACACCAAACAGCCCAAAGGAGGTGATTGTTTGCAGAACTATGGAGAACCGGAGATTATCCCCATCAACTTCAGCATGGCTTTGGCGGAGAACCCGGCGGCCCAGCACTTTTTTGCCTGCCTCTCCCCCGAAGATAAAGCGGGTTTTATCAACGTGGTGGCCAGCGCCCCGGATGAAGAGACCATGACCCAGCAGCTGGCCCGGGCCATCGACCTTTTGCAAAACGAAAACCGGGACTACTACAGCCTATAACCCCTCATCCGGCGGCCGTTTGTGCCGCCGGTTTTGTTTCAGCCCCGCTTTACAACCCCATCCGTTTGTGTTATGATACAATTGTTTTGAAGTTCAAACTATTTTGGGAAGGGGATGAAAGGATGCCGGAGGACAGCTATACCCAGCTCAATGATTTTCTGGTCAACCTGTTCAACGACATACTGCGCATTGAAGAGCACTGCCTGAGCAGCAACGAGTTTAAAAACCTCTCCATCAAGGAGATTCACATCATTGAAGCGGTGTGCAACGCCTCCCAAACCGGTGGGGACAACCGGGCCAGCGCCATCGCCGAAGCATTGGGGGTCACCGCCGGCACGTTGACGGTGGCGGTCAACACCTTGGAACGCAAAGGTTACCTGGAGCGGCGGCGGGACAGCGGGGACAAACGGGTGGTCCGCCTCTTCCCCACCCAATCCGCCTTGGAGGTCAACCGGATTCACAGCCACTTCCACCACGAGATGGCCGCCTCGATCATTGAAGTTTTGAACCCGGAGGAACTGGTGGCCTTGACACGGGGCCTTCACTCCATCCAGCGGTATTTCAAAAACAAAGAAAAAACCTAAGCCCCAGCGGGTTCCGCAGGGCGGAAAGGCAAACAGTTATGGCAATTCGCATCATCACCGACAGCACCTGTGATTTCACCCCTCAAGAGGCCCAGCGCCTTCACATTGATGTGCTGCCGTTAAAGTTGATTTTCGACGGGCAGGAATATGCCGACGGCACCGGTATGGGCCGGCGGGAATTCTATGACCGGCTGCGCCAGGCTAAGTCCCTGCCCACCACCAGCCAGGTCAACCCGGAGGCATTTCTCTCCCTATTTCAAACTTACCGGGCCCAGGGGGATGAGATTGTGGTCCTCACCCTGTCCAGCCAGATCAGCGGCACCTACCAATCGGCGGTGATCGCCGCCCAAATGGCTGGGGAAGAGGGGATTTTCCTGGTGGATTCCCACAGCGCCACCTTTGGCATGGCCCTGCTGCTCACCCAGATGGCGCGGATGCGGGACGAGGGCACTTCCGCCCGAGAGATCGCCGCCAAAGCGGAGGAACTCAAAGGCCGGATGAAATTTTTTGCCATGGTGGACACCCTCAAATTCCTGAAAATGGGGGGACGCCTCCCCGCCGCCACTGCGGTCATCGGGGAACTGCTGGGGGTGAAGCCTCTTGTCTCCCTGGTGGATGGAAAATTGGAGGCTGTGGCCAAAGCCCGAGGCTCTTCCGGGGCCTTCCAATGGATGCTGGACCAGTACCGGGCCTGTCCCGCCGATCCGGATTACCCGATCGCTCTCGCCCACGCCGATTCCCCGGAGGGCCTCAACCAGTTTGTTCAGCTGTTGCGCCAGCAGGGCGTGGACTGCACGGGCGCCGTCCAGGTGGAGGTGGGGACGGTCATCGGCGCTCACGCTGGGCCGGGTGCAGTGGGCTTTGCTTACATCGCCCGACCCTAAATGCAGCGGCTACGTACCGCCCGCCGGCGGGTTGGACTCCAAGCTTCGGACGGGAATGGCTGGCCCATTGGATCCATTTGGGGGCAAAGCCCTCCACAGCTGACAGCGCGATAAAGCCCCTCTGCTCCTTGGGGAGCAGAGGGGCTTTATCCTTCCACCCGAACACAATCTAGGAAAGGCGGAACCCATCGGCCGGTGCTCGGGTTCTGCCGGCTTTTTTTATCAAAGTGCCCCCTAAAACCCTTTCTTTGGGGAGGGGCGCAGGCGGCCCACCACAGGTAGGTTCTCCAAAAGCATCTGCAAACCCTCCGGGTGGTTTTCCAGCAGGCGGTCAGTCACATCTTGGCCCGCTAATATGCCGTGGTGGCTCCCCGCCCGCCAGGAAGGATGGGCGGTCACATCAAATACATACCCCGCTGCCGCGATGTAGGCTGGCCGGCCCCCCATCCCATTGTAAAACCGTGCCAGCTCTTGGGGAGTAAAGGTCTTGTTGGGCTGGTACTCCACACCGCCGCCCAATTCCTCGGGCAGATCGTCCTCCACATGCTGGGCTGTGGGGGTGCCATCCCCGTTGTACACCCCAGTGCGGAAAGGGGAAAAGCTCCGGGAAAAGTTCCCTGGCTGGCTGCGGGGGGTGGGGGTCTTCTCCACCGGCGGCTGTTGTTGCTGCCGGGAAAACTGCTGGAACCGGTTCTGCTGCTGCGGCTGCTGCTGGGATTGGCTCTGGACATACTGAAAAATCCGCCCCATCCGCTGGGCGATACCCTGGGTGCGGTTGATGGCCCACATGGGCCGCGGGCGCAGCATGGAGGGGCGCATCATCCGCTGTACATTGTTGATCGAGCGCTGGGCCATCCGCACCGATTGCAGATTGAGCCGAGCCTCCCGTTCCCCCAGCCGGATAGCGGAGAGTTGGCGTTTTACGTTGCCCAGCTGCATCTGCAGGTCCTTCATCTCCCGCTGCACCCCGGTTTTGCTCCAAGCATTTAAAAAAATATCGATTTCCCGGTTTAGGTCTTCTATCATACGGTCCAATTGTTCCTGCATGCAATCCACTCCCTTGTCGTTTGGCCTTGTTCCCCATTGTATGCAGGGGAAGTCTCAAATAGAATCGCCAAAAACAGGGGTACATTATCATCAATCTATCTAAAATTTTACAATATAATATCTATTTTATATTGTATGTTGTATAATTTTGTGCTATCCTTAAAGAAAGGATCAACTGCGCACCAGCGATGATCCGCCTATGAGAAAGAGAGGGATCCACATGAGCAACAACACCATCATCACCATCGGCAGACAGTACGGCAGCGGCGGCAAAGCCATCGGCGAGCAACTGTCCAAGGAGCTGGGCATCCCCTTTTATGATAAAGAATTGATTGCCCTCGCTGCAGAAAAAAGCGGCATGAGCGCAGATTTGTTAAAAGAAGTGGATGAGCGGGCCAGCAACAGCTTGCTGTACTCCCTATCCACCGGCATGGTCAACCTGCACACCGGCACCGGCCCCACCCTCTACAACCTGCCCATG
This sequence comes from Merdimmobilis hominis, assembly GCF_900104615.1. Lineage (GTDB taxonomy): Bacteria > Bacillota > Clostridia > Oscillospirales > Ruminococcaceae > Merdimmobilis > Merdimmobilis hominis. The sequence continues at coordinate 693,086 of NZ_LT629939.1, forward strand.
AACGACCGCCTCTTCATTGTCCAGGCGGATCTGATCAAGCAGTTTGCCAAAGAGGGCCCCTGTGTCATCGTGGGGCGCTGCGCCGATTATATCCTGCGGGAAAACCCAGACCTAGTGCGGGTCTTTATCCATGCGGAACTGGAAAAAAGAATCCAACGGGCTACCACCGAATACGGTATCTCGCCTGAAAAAGCAGAGGATACCGTCCATAAGATCGACAAAAAACGGGCCAGCTACTATAACTATTACTCCAGCCGCAAATGGGGCCACTTGGAAAACTATGACCTGTGCATCAACAGCGGCCTCATCGGCATCGACGGTGCGGTGAAGCTGATCCGCCAGTTTGTAGAACTGAAGGAGGGCCTGGGGCGGTAGTCCTCCCAGTGTTTTCTCGAAAAGAAAAGTGGTATTTTCTTCCTTTATAGAAGGCTATTTTCTATAGGGATTATCTATTTTGTTTTCTATTGACAATTGATTTGGCACAGTGCTATCCTGATACAAGGCTATTGTTTACGCGCTGAACAAGGGCTTTTTCCCCGTTTTAAAGGCGGTTCTGCCGCTTTGCAGTGAACTACTTTTTTCCAATATTGTAAGAAAGGCCAGGTAGATTGAAATGAAATACGATTTCGACAAAAAATGGGACCGCATTGGCAAGGATTCCAGCAAATGGGATAAGCCCGCTGCAGACCACGGCACCACCGACATCGTTCCCATGTGGGTTGCGGACATGGACTTCGCCACCGCCCCTTCGGTGATTGACGCCCTGAAAGAGAGAATTGAACACCCCATCTTCGGCTACTTCATTCTCAGCGACCGGTATTTTAACGCCATCATCAACTGGCACAAAACCCGTTTTGGCAACGACACCTTGAAGAAAGAATACATCGCTTACCAAAACAGCGTCCTGGGCGGCGTGGCTTCCTGCATCTCCGCCTTTACCCAGCCCGGCGACCAGATCCTCTGCAACGCCACCACCTACACCGGCTTTACCAACACCGTCAAAGGGTTGGGCCGCCAGCTGTGCCTGAGCGAACTGGTGCAGGATAAGGACGGTATCTTCCGCCTTGACCTGGAGGACATGGAGAAGAAGATCGTGGAGAACAAGATCGGCCTGTACATCTTCTGCTCTCCCCACAACCCCACCGGCCGCGTATGGGACAAAGAGGAGATCGAGGCAGTTGTCGACCTGTGCTACAAGCACAAAGTCATCCTGCTGGCCGATGAGATCTGGGCGGACTTCACCCCCTCCGGCAAGAAACACATCCCCACCGTCACCGTTTCCGACAAGGCCAAGGAGATTACCATGGCCATGTACGCCCCTTCCAAGACCTTCAACTTGGCCGGCCTGGTGGGCTCCTACTCGGTGATTTACAATGAGTACATCCGCAACCGGGTTGCCAAAGTGGCCTCCATGCCTCATTACAACCAGAACAACGTGCTGTCCTGCACCGCGCTGATCGGCGCTTATGAAGGCGGTGCTGAGTGGGTGGATGAACTCAATGCTTACATCCGCGGCAACCAGGAGTATGTATACAACTACATCACCGAACACTTCAAAGGGGTCAAGACCTATATCCCTGAAGGCACTTACCTAATGTGGCTGGATTGCTCCGGCTGCGGCATGGACATCCAGGAAGTTCTGGACCGGATGAATGCCTGCGGCGTCATCGTCAACGACGGCCGGACCTTCAACGGCAAGACCCATGTCCGCATGAACCTGGCCTGCCCCAGAAGCCAGTGCGAAGAGGCCATGCGCCGGTTCGACCAATACGTATTCAACAAGTAATCCTGCTTTCCAAGAGAAAAAGCCTCCCTTCCATCTGGAAGGGAGGCTTTTTCCCTATCGTTTTCAAAAATATCCCCTGTATGGGCATTCCTCCCCCCTCCCGTCGCATATGAATTCAGAGGAACGTCTGAATAAGGGGGAAGCTTTGTGAAGAAAAAAATCTGCCTAGCTGCTGTGCTTTTGTGCTGCCTCTCCCTCTTTCTCCTGTCGCCCAAGGAAGAGGAATCCCTCCCGGCAGAAGGCTACTTGAAATGGGTGGAGTTTGACATCCCCTACTCCGCCTTAAACGCCGCTTTGGAAGTGGACATCGACACCTATGACACCAATCACCCGGTGAGCTGGATCGATCTTTTGGCCTGTCTGGGGGTCAAATATGGCGGGAATTGGGGAGAGTACCGGTATGCTGACCTGCAAAAGATGGCGGATACCCTCTCCTCCACCTCCGCTGAAGAATTGATGGCGGACAACAAATACTACAGCTATTATGCCGAAGCCTATGAAGCGGTGCTGGGCGGGATGGTCGGCCCCTACCGCAAGGAAGCCCCCGATCCCAGCCGGCCTGGGGAAAAAACCATCGTGGAAAAATACGGCCTTAAAGCCTACTGCCCGATTGCAGAAGGATTCGGCTACAGCCATTATGACGACTTCGGAAACTCCCGGGATTACGGCTACCGCCGGCGGCATCTGGGCAACGATCTGCTGGGGGCGGTGGGCACCCCTATCGTCTCAGTGGAATCCGGCATTGTAGAGCACTTGGGCTGGAACCAATACGGCGGCTGGCGGGTTGGCATCCGCAGCCTGGATGGCAAACGGTATTACTACTACGCCCACATGCGCAAAGACCACCCCTATCACAGAGACTTATATGAAGGAAAGGTGGTCAAGGCTGGGGAGGTCATCGGCTACTTGGGGATGACCGGCTACTCCACCAGCGAGAACGTCAACGGCATGACCCGGCCCCATCTTCACTTCGGCATCCAGCTGATTTTCGATGAATCCCAAGCCGAGGAAAATGAAATCTGGATCAACGCCTATGAGATTGTCCGGCTCCTTTCCCAGAACAAGGCCACGGTAGAACGGGATGAGGAATCCAAGGAATACTACCGTAAGTATGATATTTTTGACCCCATCGTAGCCATATCCGACTGATTTATGGGGTGCTGCTCGCCCCTGCACACCCAGCGTCTTATTCAAGATTCCATCTCACAATCGTTTTTGAAGGCGCTCCGCCCTGCACCCGGTCGCCCATTCAAGATTCCATCTTGTAGGCCAGTTTTATGGGGCGCTACACGCCCCCAAACCCCCGTGGTGCCTTTCTAACGAGAGAAAGGGACAAAAGCTCGCCGGGGAGACCCCGGCCCCCCTGCTTCGCGGCAATTAGTACGCTCGGAAAATCCCTCTTAGAGGCTCTCCACGCCTCGAGCGAAGGATTTTTCCGCTTCGCGGATGCCCTCGCGGGGCATAGTAAAAGTTATTTCTACTCTGCTACCAAGTGGTCGCATATTCGCCTTTCTTCCCTCTTTCATGATACAATATTTACAAATTGGAAAGCGGGGGAGAGATTGTGGCGAAGGTGAAATATTTAAGTCTTCGAATAGATGCCATGATACATAGAAAAATTCTATATATTTCACGTTATGAGGGCCGATCAATGAATCGGCAGATTTTGCATTTAATCAAAAAATATATCTCGGTATTTGAAGAAGAACATGGTACCATTTTATTGGAAGAACCCAAAACGGAGACAAATACATAATTTTATATGATACTATCCCAGGAACAGGGGGATTTTTAAGGGGGCACAGTCAGCTGATGCTGACCGTACTGACTTCGCCTGTGCCGCGAGTGGTTCGGCCCCCCTTAAATGTGCTTTTGGGTCCAGGGCCTTTTTCACATAAAAAGGCGCCTGGCCGGGGGTGCGGGGGCTGGAAGCCCCAGGCTACCGGGTATCAGGGAAACTTTCCTGAAGAAAATAGTGCCGGGTGCAGGGCGGAGCGCCTGCATAATCGGGGTGTGGGGGTGCGCTCCCCTACAAACTAATCACAAGATGGAATCTTGCCAAAGCCCGCCTGGCTGGGGGCGCAGCCCCAAAAGAAAAAAGCGGGCCTTGGCCGCCTCCCATGGGGAGACAGAGCCAGGGCCCGCTGTCACTTTAGCGGCTGGAATTACAGGATCACGTTGACCTGCTCACCGGCAAGCCATTTGGTGATGTTGTCAAATACGATGTGGCACCGGGCCTCCATAGACTCGGCGGAAGCGAAGGCCACATGAGGGGTGACAATGGTGTTTTTGCTGTGGAGCAGGGGATGGTTCACATCCAAAGGAGGCTCCACCTCAAAGACGTCAATGCCTGCGCCAGCGATGCGTCCTTCGTTGAGGGCGTCAGCCAGAGCCTGGGAATCCACTACGGGGCCGCGGGCGGCGTTGATGACGATGGCGGTGGGTTTCATCAGGGCGATGCGCTCCTTGTTGATCAGCCCGCGGGAGCTGTCATTGAGGGGGCAGTGAAGGGAGATGATGTCCGACTCTTTGAGCAAAGTCTCCAAGTCCACATATTCCACAATGCCCTCGGCCTCTTTCTTAGGATGGGGAGCGTTGGCGATCACCTTGCAGCCAAAAGCTTTGCAGAGCTGTGCGGTCCGAAGGCCGATGGCACCCGTGCCGATGATGCCCACTGTCTTGCTGCCCAGCTCGCTGCCCACCAGGCCGTCTTTGGTCTGGCCTGCACGGCAGCGGGCTTCCACCTGGGGAACGTTGCGCAGCAGGGAGATCATCATAGCGATGCTCAGCTCGGCCACCGCCTGGGTGGAATATCCGGCAGCATTGCTCACCTTGACCCCTTTGGCCTTGGCGGCTTCCAGATCCACATGGTCCACGCCGGTGAAGGCGATATCGATGTATTTCAGGTTATCGCAGGCGGAGATGACCTCCCCTTTCAGCGGCATGTTGGCCAGCATGATCACATCGGCGTCTTTAGCCCGCTCAATCTGCACCTTGGGGTCGGTGTCCTTGGGGTAGGCGGTAAAGCTGTGGCCGGCATCGATCAGGGGTTTGGCACATTCTTCCAACACCTCTTGGGGAACGCCCAGAGATTCCAGCAATACAATTTTCATAACGAAGCCTCCTATATCACTGTTTAATCAGATTGCTACGTCCATAGTATCACACTTTTCCCCCGGTTACAAGGGGACAGGCCTACTGGCCTTCCCCCTCATCCGCAGGGACAAAGTCAATCTGCCCGGCGGAGACATCCACCCCAGCCACCGTCACCCGGATGGGGTCGCCCACCCGCAGTTTCCGGCCGCTGTGCTGGTCCACAAACTCCATTTTGCCGTCGTACTGGTAATCGCCCAGATCCGCCACCCGGATCAGGCCCTCCACCGTGTTGGGCAGCTCCACATAGACCCCATGGTTCACCGCAGAGGAGATCACCCCGTCAAACTCCTCCTCCAGGTGGGATTTCATATACTCCGCCTTGTAGCAGTCGTCGCAGCTGCGCTCTACCTGCATAGCCCGCACCTCCCGTTCACTGGTGCGCAGGGCCACTGTGCCCACCTGCTCCCGGAACCGGCGCTCGATGTTCTCTTTGCGCATGCCGGTCAGGCTGGCAGTCATAATCCGGTGGATCATCAGGTCGGAATACCGGCGGATGGGGGAGGTGAAATGGGCGTAATCCGCCATGACAAGGCCGTAGTGGCCGATGTTCTTCTCGGAATATTTTGCTTTGGCCATCGACCGCAGCAGAGTGTTGTTGACAATCTTGCCAAAGGGGGTTTGGCGGGATTCCCGCAAAATCCGGGACAGCTCCCCCTGGGCCACCCCTGCTTTGATGGATTTGGAGGGGATGCCCAGGGCGTCCAGCGTCTCTTTGAGGTTCTGAAGCTTCTCTGGGTTGGGGGACTCATGAACCCGGTAGACAAAGGGCAGGCCCCTCTCCCCGGCAAAGCGGGCAGCCGCTTGGTTGGCCACCAGCATGAATTCCTCAATCATCCCCTCGCTGATGCCCTGTATCCGGGGCTGGATATCCACCGCGACCCCGTTTTCATCCAGCTTGATTTTGGACTCCACCGATTCCAGGTCCAGTGCGCCCCGGCGGGTGCGGTCCTGGGCAAGGCGGGAGGCCAGATCCTTCATGAGGAACAAAGTGTCCTTCAGTTCCCCGTATTTTTCCTGGATCTCCGGGGAGGCGGTGCCATCGTAAAGGGTGTTGATCTCACTGTACACCCCTTTGACCTGGGATCGGATCACCGATTTGACAAACCGGTAGGAGCGGATGGAGGTGTCCTCCCCCAGCTCCACCAGGGCGGAGAAGGCAAGGCGGTCCTCCCCGGGGTTGAGGGAGCAGATGCCGTTGGAGAGCTCCGGGGGCAACATGGGCACCACCGAACCCGGGAAATACACCGAATTTCCCCGCTCAAACGCCTCCTGGTCCAGGGGGCTGCCAGCAGTGACGTAATAGCTGACATCGGCGATGTGCACCCCCAGCAGCCAGCCGTCTTCCAACTTTTTCAGGGAGATGGCGTCGTCGATGTCCTTGGTGTCGGCCCCGTCAATGGTGAAGATGTCCTCCCCCCGCAGGTCCAGCCGGGCGGCCAGCTCTTTGGGGTGGCTGCCGTCGGCCTCGATCTGCCGGGCCTGGGCGATGGCCTCGGCCGGGAACTGGCGCTCGATGCCGTTGGCGGCCAGGATAGCCTCACAGCAGCCGCTGGCCTTTTGGGCGTCGCCGAAGTTCTCCAGCACCGCCGCTTTGTGGGAGAAATGCCGGTCCCCCCGGTAACAGAGGTTTGCCAGCACCTTGTCCCCTTCTTTGACCTTGATCTTGCTGGAACGGCCGATCTCAATTGCGAACCGCACCTGGCGGTCGGGCAGGATGGAGAGCTTCCCCTCCTCCTTGACCACCACGCCGGTGAACCGGTAATCCCCCTCCTGGAGAATGCGGACCACCTCCGCTTCGGTCAGCTCCCCGTTGGAGCGGCGGCTGGAAATCAGCACCCGGTCCCCAGGCATAGCCCCTTTCATCGCCCGGCCGGGGAGAAAGACATCCTCCTCTTCCCCGTCGGGGCGGGCAAAGCCAAAGGCGGGCAGCACCTTCACCACTGTGGCGGGGCGCAGCCCCAAGCTCCGGCTGAGGACGTATCCCCCCTTTTGCAGAAGGACTTCCCCTGCCTTCACCAGCTCTTCCACAGCGGCGA
>NZ_LT629939.1:700265-748759 GCF_900104615.1 Merdimmobilis hominis
GGCACCCGTGCCGATGATGCCCACTGTCTTGCTGCCCAGCTCGCTGCCCACCAGGCCGTCTTTGGTCTGGCCTGCACGGCAGCGGGCTTCCACCTGGGGAACGTTGCGCAGCAGGGAGATCATCATAGCGATGCTCAGCTCGGCCACCGCCTGGGTGGAATATCCGGCAGCATTGCTCACCTTGACCCCTTTGGCCTTGGCGGCTTCCAGATCCACATGGTCCACGCCGGTGAAGGCGATATCGATGTATTTCAGGTTATCGCAGGCGGAGATGACCTCCCCTTTCAGCGGCATGTTGGCCAGCATGATCACATCGGCGTCTTTAGCCCGCTCAATCTGCACCTTGGGGTCGGTGTCCTTGGGGTAGGCGGTAAAGCTGTGGCCGGCATCGATCAGGGGTTTGGCACATTCTTCCAACACCTCTTGGGGAACGCCCAGAGATTCCAGCAATACAATTTTCATAACGAAGCCTCCTATATCACTGTTTAATCAGATTGCTACGTCCATAGTATCACACTTTTCCCCCGGTTACAAGGGGACAGGCCTACTGGCCTTCCCCCTCATCCGCAGGGACAAAGTCAATCTGCCCGGCGGAGACATCCACCCCAGCCACCGTCACCCGGATGGGGTCGCCCACCCGCAGTTTCCGGCCGCTGTGCTGGTCCACAAACTCCATTTTGCCGTCGTACTGGTAATCGCCCAGATCCGCCACCCGGATCAGGCCCTCCACCGTGTTGGGCAGCTCCACATAGACCCCATGGTTCACCGCAGAGGAGATCACCCCGTCAAACTCCTCCTCCAGGTGGGATTTCATATACTCCGCCTTGTAGCAGTCGTCGCAGCTGCGCTCTACCTGCATAGCCCGCACCTCCCGTTCACTGGTGCGCAGGGCCACTGTGCCCACCTGCTCCCGGAACCGGCGCTCGATGTTCTCTTTGCGCATGCCGGTCAGGCTGGCAGTCATAATCCGGTGGATCATCAGGTCGGAATACCGGCGGATGGGGGAGGTGAAATGGGCGTAATCCGCCATGACAAGGCCGTAGTGGCCGATGTTCTTCTCGGAATATTTTGCTTTGGCCATCGACCGCAGCAGAGTGTTGTTGACAATCTTGCCAAAGGGGGTTTGGCGGGATTCCCGCAAAATCCGGGACAGCTCCCCCTGGGCCACCCCTGCTTTGATGGATTTGGAGGGGATGCCCAGGGCGTCCAGCGTCTCTTTGAGGTTCTGAAGCTTCTCTGGGTTGGGGGACTCATGAACCCGGTAGACAAAGGGCAGGCCCCTCTCCCCGGCAAAGCGGGCAGCCGCTTGGTTGGCCACCAGCATGAATTCCTCAATCATCCCCTCGCTGATGCCCTGTATCCGGGGCTGGATATCCACCGCGACCCCGTTTTCATCCAGCTTGATTTTGGACTCCACCGATTCCAGGTCCAGTGCGCCCCGGCGGGTGCGGTCCTGGGCAAGGCGGGAGGCCAGATCCTTCATGAGGAACAAAGTGTCCTTCAGTTCCCCGTATTTTTCCTGGATCTCCGGGGAGGCGGTGCCATCGTAAAGGGTGTTGATCTCACTGTACACCCCTTTGACCTGGGATCGGATCACCGATTTGACAAACCGGTAGGAGCGGATGGAGGTGTCCTCCCCCAGCTCCACCAGGGCGGAGAAGGCAAGGCGGTCCTCCCCGGGGTTGAGGGAGCAGATGCCGTTGGAGAGCTCCGGGGGCAACATGGGCACCACCGAACCCGGGAAATACACCGAATTTCCCCGCTCAAACGCCTCCTGGTCCAGGGGGCTGCCAGCAGTGACGTAATAGCTGACATCGGCGATGTGCACCCCCAGCAGCCAGCCGTCTTCCAACTTTTTCAGGGAGATGGCGTCGTCGATGTCCTTGGTGTCGGCCCCGTCAATGGTGAAGATGTCCTCCCCCCGCAGGTCCAGCCGGGCGGCCAGCTCTTTGGGGTGGCTGCCGTCGGCCTCGATCTGCCGGGCCTGGGCGATGGCCTCGGCCGGGAACTGGCGCTCGATGCCGTTGGCGGCCAGGATAGCCTCACAGCAGCCGCTGGCCTTTTGGGCGTCGCCGAAGTTCTCCAGCACCGCCGCTTTGTGGGAGAAATGCCGGTCCCCCCGGTAACAGAGGTTTGCCAGCACCTTGTCCCCTTCTTTGACCTTGATCTTGCTGGAACGGCCGATCTCAATTGCGAACCGCACCTGGCGGTCGGGCAGGATGGAGAGCTTCCCCTCCTCCTTGACCACCACGCCGGTGAACCGGTAATCCCCCTCCTGGAGAATGCGGACCACCTCCGCTTCGGTCAGCTCCCCGTTGGAGCGGCGGCTGGAAATCAGCACCCGGTCCCCAGGCATAGCCCCTTTCATCGCCCGGCCGGGGAGAAAGACATCCTCCTCTTCCCCGTCGGGGCGGGCAAAGCCAAAGGCGGGCAGCACCTTCACCACTGTGGCGGGGCGCAGCCCCAAGCTCCGGCTGAGGACGTATCCCCCCTTTTGCAGAAGGACTTCCCCTGCCTTCACCAGCTCTTCCACAGCGGCGACCAGCTCCGGGCCCTGTTTTTCCTTGGCCTTCTGAGCCAGTTCTTTCAGCTTCAGCGGGGCCTTCTTCTGCCGGCGCAGCACCTGCACCAGATTGCTTTTTAAGGTCTCCCCCTCCATCAGCGGCACCTCTAAGGTGACTTTTACCGGGGACGTCCTGCGGCGGCTATTCAATCCCTGCGCCCCCGGTCTGGGGGAGGCTGGCCGTTGCGGCCCGGCCTTCTGGGGCACCGGTTTGGATGCAGTTCTTTTCTGCTTCGCCGGGCCCTTCTGCACCGCCTTTTGAGGGACCTGCTTTTGGATTTCCGGCTTTTTCTGGGTCAGAACCTGTCCCAGTTTCTTTTTGGGTTTGTTTTGTTGCATAGTTACTCCAATCTATATTGGCCGGGTTTGCCCGGCGGTCTCGATTCAAAATGTGAAAAACTGCCCTGCTAAGGAAGCAGGGCAGTCATCGTGCTTACTTATTTGGCATAGACGCTAACGGCCATGATTGCCAAGGCCACCGCGAAGAAAGCAAAGCCGCAGTACTTGGTAATGCGGGAAAGGGCGGCTGCGTTGGTGCGGTTCTTGTTGCGATCCATAAAAGTATCACCGGTGGAATCGCCAGCCAGGGAACCCAAGCCAGCCCTGGGCTGATCCTGCATCAGCACGCTGACGATGATGATGACACTGATGACAAGGAGCAACACTCCGCCTGCTATCTGAAATGTATTCATTGTATACCTCCGATATTTTTGTGCATTCTATATCCAGCTTAAAATATCATAGCATATTCAAGGTGCATTTGCAACCTTATTTTTTGCGGAAAACCAGTATAAAATACAGGATTTGACCGATACTATCATTGGTTTTTCGTTTTACCCTTTTGCGTTTGCTCGTACAAAACGAAAAACCAAGAGCCGACTTTGGGGCTTTCCCATCGCCGGCTCTCTTTTTCCCCTTTTTGGAGGGTTTTCGGCTACGAGAGGGTCAGCTGCTCCCCTTCCTCTTCCCCGCGGGGGAACTGCCCCTGGCTGGGAAGGCTCTTGGGCCGGAACCGGTGAGGGTTAGACAGCATCCCTTCGCAGAACACTTTCGCCGAATCCACCACAGCGTTTTTCTTCAGCTGCATCACCTGGATGCCCTGGGTGTTCTTGGTGGACTTCGATTCCAGCGCTGCTGTATGCACCAGAAGCACCCTCCCGCCGGAGGAGGTGAGCATCAGCTCCCGATCCTCCTGAAGGTAGAGGGCCTGGCACAAGGGGAATTTGTCGCAGTAAGCGCTGATCAGCTTTTTGCGCCGGGTTTTGGTCTCGTAAGCGCTCATCTCCACCTTGGCCACCTTGCCGTTTTGAAAGACAAAAACCATGGCGCCCTGGTAATCAGCAGTAGCTGCCAGATAGACCACCGATTCCCCTTCGTCCATCCCCAGCTTGGCGGGCAGGTAATCCCCTAACTGGCTGGCCTTGCCGTCATCAAAATCACTGGCGCGGCATTTATAGACCTGGCATTGGTTGGTGAACACCAGCAGATGGGTGTTGTTGGTGGCCTCCAGCTCCTCCAGGATAGCATCCCCCTCTTTCAGCTTCTGCTCCCCGCTCATCCGCAGGGACTGGGGGGTAATTTTCTTAAAATATCCCTCTTTGGAGAGGAAGAGGCGCACCGGGTAATCGGGGATCTCCTCCTCCCCGCCTTCCTCCGACACCTCGGATTTGAAGATCAGCATGGACCGGCGGGGCTGGGAGAATTTTTTCGCCACCTCCCGCAGTTCCTTTTCCATAATGCCCTGGATCTTTTTGGGGCTTTTCAGGATATCCTCCATCTGGGCGATGTCCGACTCCAGCTGCTCGGTCTCCTGGGTGCGCTTGAGGATGTATTCCCGGTTCAGGTGGCGCAGGCGGATTTCCGCTACATACTCCGCCTGGATCTCATCGATTCCGAAACCGATCATCAGGTTGGGGACAACCTCCGATTCCTCCTCGGTCTCCCGGACAATTTTCACCGCTTTGTCGATGTCCAGAAGGATGCGGGCCAATCCTTTGAGCAGGTGGAGCTTCTCCTTTTTCTTGGTCAGGTCAAAAAAGATGCGCCGCTTGACGCACTCCTCCCGGAAGGCGATCCATTCCAGCAGGAGGGGGGCCACCCCCAGGACCTTGGGCATCCCCCCGATGAGGACGTTGAAGTTGCAGCCAAAGGCATCCTCCAACGGGGTGGTTTTGTAGAGGCGGGCCATCAATTTATCCGGGTCCACGCCCCGCTTTAGGTCGATGGTCAGTTTAAGGCCGTTGATATCGGTTTCATCCCGCAGGTCGGAGATCTCCCGCACCCGGCCGGATTTGACCAATTCCACAATCTTGTCCATAATCGCCTCCACCGTAGTGGTGGGGGGAATTTGGGTGATTTCAATGCAGTTTTCCGCCTTGTCATAGGAATAGCGGGCACGCACCTTGACGCCACCCCTGCCGGTCTCGTAGATGCGGCGCATCTCCTCTGGGTCGTAGAGGATAAACCCTCCCCCAGGGAAATCCGGGGCCTGCAGGGTGGTGGCCACATCGTGGGCCGGATTTTTCATCAAGGCGATGGTGGTTTCGCAGACCTCAGCCAGGTTGAAGGAGCAGATGGAGCTGGCCATGCCCACCGCGATGCCCACATTGGAATTGGTCAGGATGGTGGGGAAGGACACCGGCAGCAAGGTGGGCTCCATCATGGTGTTGTCGTAGTTGGGGACAAAATCCACCGTGTCCTTGGCGATGTCCCCGAACAGCTCGCTGCAGATGGGCTCCAATTTGGCCTCGGTGTACCGGGGGGCGGCGTAGGCCATGTCCCGGGAATACGCCTTGCCGAAGTTGCCTTTGGAGTCCACAAAGGGGTACAGCAGGGCTTCATATCCCCGGGAGAGGCGGACCATCGTCTCATAGATGGCGGCGTCGCCGTGGGGGTTCAGCTTCATGGTTTGGCCCACAATGTTGGCGGATTTGGTTCTATTTCCGTTTAACAGCCCCATTGTATACATCGTATATAATATTTTCCGATGGCTGGGCTTGAACCCGTCGATCTCCGGGATGGCCCGGGAGACGATGACGCTCATGGCATAGGGCATATAGTTTTTTTCCAGGGTGTCCACAATGGCTTGATCCATCACTACCCCAGAGTTTTCAATGTAAACGTCCGGCCCCATTTTGGCGGGGGCAGAGGCGCGTTCTTTTTTCTTTCTTGGCGGCATAGCGGTTCACCTCGGTTGGGAACCCCCTGTTCGGGTCCCTTGTATTTGTTGCGCCGGAATGGAGCGCGCTGGCGGTTAGGACACATCTACCTCGTCCAGATACAGATGGCCGTTGAGGGCGATGTGCTCCTTCCGGCCGGATAGGTTGTCCCCCAACAGCAGGTCGAACATCCGGGCTGTGGCGGCGGCATCGCTGGGGCTGACCCGGATGAGCCGGCGGGTCTGGGGGTTCATGGTGGTCAGCCGCATCATATCGGCGTCGTTTTCACCTAGCCCTTTGGACCGCTGGATGTCATATTTTTCCTTGCCGATTTGGGCCAGAACGGTGGCCTTTTCCCCGTCGGAATAGGCAAAGTAGGTTTTGTTTTTGGTGGTGATCTCATAAAGGGGGGTCTCTGCGATATAGACATACCCTTTTTCGATCAGGGTGGGGGTCAGCCGGTAGAGCATGGTCAAAATCAGGGTGCGGATCTGGAACCCATCCACGTCCGCATCGGTGCAGATGACCACTTTGTTCCACCGCAGGCTGTCCAGGTCAAAGCTGGATAAATCCTTGTTGGCCTTGGTCTTGACCTCCACCCCGCAGCCCAGCACCTTGATGATGTCGGTGATAATCTCATTTTTAAAGATTTTGTCGTAATCCGCTTTGAGGCAGTTGAGGATTTTGCCCCGCACCGGGATGATGGCCTGGAACTCGGCATCCCGGCTCATTTTGCAGGAGCCCAGCGCCGAATCCCCCTCCACGATGTAGATCTCCCGGCGGGAGACGTCCTTGGAGCGGCAGTCCACAAACTTCTGCACCCGGTTGGAAAGGTCGATGGTGCCCGCCAGCTTCTTTTTCAAATTGAGGCGGGTTTTCTCCGCATTTTCCCGGCTGCGCTTGTTGATGAGCACCTGTTCAGCGATGCGGGCGGCGTCATCCGGGTTTTCGATAAAGTAAATCTCCAGCTGATGGCGGAGGAAGTCGTTCATCGCCTCGTAGATAAACCGGTTGGTGATGGCCTTTTTGGTCTGGTTTTCGTAGCTGGTCTGGGTGGAGAAGGAGGAGGATACCAAAACCAGGCAGTCCTCCACATCCTGGTAGGTGATCTTGCTCTCATTTTTCAGGTATTTGCCGCTCTGCTTCAGAAAGCTATCAATCTGATAGACAAAGGCCAGCTTCACCGCCTTCTCCGGGGAGCCTCCATGCTCCAAAAAACTGGAGTTGTGGTAATACTCGGTCAGGTGGAGCCGGTTGGAGAAGGTCAGCGCCACCGAGAGTTTGGCCTTGTATTCCGGCTTGTCCTCCCGGTCCCGGCCCCGACGCTCGGTTTGCCAGTAGATCACCGGGCAGAGGGTCTCTTCCCCGCCGGTCAGCTCCTTGACATAGTCGGTGATGCCGTCGGCGTAGCAAAACTCCTCTTCGGTAAAGCCCTTCTCTCCCTCCACCCGCAGGAGGAAGGTGAGCCCGGCATTGACCACTGCCTGGCGCTTGAGCACGTCCTGGAAATAAGCCACCGGCACATCGACCTCGGTGAATACCGCAAGATCCGGCTTCCAGCGGATGCGGGTTCCGGTCTGTTTGCGGCGGGTCTCCTCTTTCTGGAGGCCGCCCACATTCTCCCCCTGCTCAAAACGAAGGGCATATCGGAATCCATCTCGGAATATCTCTACATCCATATACTGTGAGGAATATTGGGTGGCACAAAGACCCAGGCCATTGAGGCCTAAGGAGAACTCATAGCTCTCGCCGTCGTTGGTGTTGTATTTTCCGCCGGCGTACAGTTCGCAGAAAACCAGTTCCCAGTTGAACCGGCCCTCCCGGCTGTTAAAATCCACCGGGATGCCCCGGCCGAAATCCTCCACCTCAATGGAACCGTCCTGGTATTTGGTGATGATAATTTTGCTGCCGAATCCTTCCCTGGCCTCGTCGATGGAGTTGGAGAGAATTTCAAACACCGAATGCTGGCAGCCTTCCAGCCCGTCGGAGCCGAAGATGACCGCCGGCCGTTTGCGGACCCGGTCTGCCCCTTTGAGGGCGGAGATGCTTTCGTTGTCGTATTGGGTTTGGGTGCGTTTTGCCATGAAGGACCTCCGAATCTATCGTTTTGCCCAAAGGCAGGTGTAATGTTGGAATAGCTTACCAATCTATTATACCGGGACAAGCCCGCGAACACAAGTGCGGCAGCAGGGAAAATCTGTCAATTCATTGAAAAAGCCCACATTTCCCCAGTAGATTTCCCCCAAAGCTTTGGGAGGGAGAAGCAAAAAATCAGTACCATCCAGATAGATGGTACTGATTTATACTATTTGTTTTCAATTACTCAGCATCTGGGGCGGAGGGATCTGCCGGGTATTCCTCCACCGGAGGTTCTTCACCGATGACCTGTTCTGGCTCATCGCTGCCTTTGGCCTGTTCCGCCAACTTGGAGAGGGGGACGAAAGTATCCTCCGCCGAAGGGGGAACCTCCCGGTTCTCCATCAGGGCTTTAAACTTCTCGCCATCCACCTTCTCATAGGTCATCAGGTATTCCGCCACCCGGTGCAGCTGATCCATATGATCCTCCAGCACCTGGCGGGTGCTTTCATAACAGGTGTCAATCACCTCGCGGATCTCGCCGTCAATCTCAGCGGCCACCGTCTCGGAATAGTTGCGGGAGTGGGAAATATCCCGCCCCAGGAAGACCTCTTCCTCGTTCTGGCCGTAGACAATGGGGCCCAGCTTCTCGCTGAACCCATACCGGGTGATCATATTGCGGGCAATTTTAGTGGCCCGTTCAATGTCGTTGGAGGCACCGGTGGAAATCTCGTTGAGCACCAGCTTTTCCGCAACCCGGCCACCAAGCAGCACCACAATTTCCTCCACCATCTCGGTTTTGGTCATATAGCTGCGGTCCTGGCTGGGCAGGGAGAGGGTAAATCCCCCCGCCATGCCCCGGGGGATGATGGACACCTGATGGACAGGGTCCTGGGTGGGCATGTAGTAGGTACAAACCGCATGGCCCGCCTCGTGGAAGGCAGTGAGCCGCTTATCCTTCTCGGTGACCACGTGGGATTTCTTCTCTGGGCCGGCCACCACCTTGATGGTGGCGTCCTCGATCTCCTGCATAGTGATGGCTTTTTTATCCTTGCGGGCAGCCAGCAGCGCCGCTTCGTTGACCAGGTTCTCCAGATCCGCGCCGGTGAATCCAGCGGTGGTGGAGGCGATGGTCTTCAGGTTGACATCGGGGGCCAAGGGCTTGTTGCGGGTGTGGACCTTCAAAATCTCCTCCCGGCCCTTGATATCCGGGTAGCCCACCAGGATCTGGCGGTCAAACCGGCCGGGCCGCAGGAGGGCAGGGTCCAGAATATCCCGCCGGTTGGTGGCGGCGATGATGATCACCCCGGAGTTGGCCCCAAAGCCGTCCATCTCCACCAACAGCTGGTTGAGGGTCTGCTCCCGCTCGTCGTGGCCGCCGCCCAAACCAGCGCCTCTCTGGCGGCCCACAGCGTCGATCTCATCGATGAAGACGATGCTGGGGGCGTTCTTCTTGGCCTGTTCAAACAGGTCGCGGACACGGGACGCACCCACGCCCACAAACATCTCCACAAAATCGGAACCGGAGATGGAGAAGAAAGGCACGCCAGCCTCCCCTGCCACCGCCCGGGCAAGCAGGGTTTTACCGGTGCCAGGAGGGCCCATCAACAGCACGCCTTTGGGAATCCGGGCGCCTAAACTGTTGAATTTAGCCGGGTTTTTGAGGAATTCCACAATCTCAACCAGTTCGGCCTTTTCTTCATCTGCGCCGGCCACATCGGCAAAGGTGACCTTGCGCCCCTCGTCGGGGGTGCGGGCCTTGGCCTTGCCGAAGCCCATGACATTGCCTCCGCCGCTGCCGCGGGATTGGCGCATCATCATAAACCAGAAAACCACCATGGCGCCGATGAGCAGCAATGTGGGCAGCATCTGTACCCACCAGGGGGCCTCCACTGGCGGCAGGATCTGATAGGTCAGTTTATCGCCGGGGTTGGCCTCGTTGTACTTGTCGATGTCATCCTGGATTTGATCCATAAAATAGAGGGAATTGGGGACGCTGGACACCACAGTGCGCCGCTTGCCATCTTCTTCGATAACCAGGCTCAAGTCGCCAGTACCATAATCCAGCTCAAAATCCCGGACTTTTTGATCTTCAAAATACCCGAGGATGGTGGAGTATTTTACCAGGTTTGGCGTCGTATCCTGGGAAAACACGGCGGTCAGGGTCAGCATCAGCGCCAAAAGCACCGCAAGATAGATGCCCAGCCCTTTGTTCTTGTTGGATTTCAAATGCATTCACTCCCCTTTTGGATTCGGAATACGGGAGGCTTATTTGCTGTAAACCTCGGGTTTCAATACGCCCACATAGGGCAGGTTGCGGTATATCTCGTTATAATCCAGGCCGTAACCCACCACAAATGCATCGGGGACGGTAAATCCCACATAATCGGGGTGGATATCCGCCTTGCGCCCCTCCGGCTTATCCAGCAGGGTGGCAATTTTTATACTGGCGGGATTGCGCTTGGTCAAAATCTCCCGCAGGTAATAAAGAGTGAGGCCGCTGTCCAGGATATCCTCCACCAGCAGCAGGTCTTTTCCCTCCAAGAGGGCATCCAGGTCTTTAAGTATTTTAACCACGCCAGAGGATTTCACCCCTGCCCCATAGCTGGAGACAGACATAAAATCAATCTGGGCCGGAATTGTGATAGCCCGCATCAAATCGGCCATAAAAATAACCGAGCCCTTCAGCACGCTGACCATCAGAAGGTTTTTCCCCTCGTAGTCCCTGCTGATGGCGGCGCCCAGCTCCTGGACTTTGTTTTTCAGCTCTTCTTCGGTGATCAGCACCTTTAAAATATCATTGTTCATATCAGCCATCATTCGTTGTCCTCCCCCTCTTTGATCTCCAGTCCCTGCCGGGTTTCCCCCGTTGCGGCAACCCGCTGGGCTGCGCCGAACCCCTCCACCCAAATCGGGCCTTCTGGATCGGCTAAGACCCACAGGCCCGGCCGCTTCCACGGAGGGATTTTTTCTTCGTTGAAGAGTTTTTTCAACGATTTTTGGCACCCCCTGCCCACCAGCTGGATGGCATCCCCCGGAAGGCGGTGGCGGATCAAAACAGTATTATATATTTTATCATAGTCCAGGATGTTTTTTAAGCGGGAATCCTTTTTTTGTATAAAATTTTTAATTTGTTCACAATCCTGAAGCTCCCAAAAAGACAGTTGTTTCCCCGATGCAGACTGAATAGAAAAATCGGGCAGGCCCTCCCGCGGAAGGGGGATGGATTCCCCGCTTTGTTGGGCTGATTCCTCTAAAAAGGCCAGGGTGGTGGGGCTGGCGGCAAAAATCCATCCGCCGGGGAGGCTCACCTGGCCTTCCCCTGCCTCTGCCCGCCCCATCAGCTGGGTGAGGCGCTGGGCGGTGACCTCCAGCCCCCGCTCCTTCAGGAGCAGGGCCAGCACCCGGCCCTGCATCGCCGGATGGAGGGCGAGAAACCCCGGCCGGGAACAGTCTTCCCCCAAGCGGATGCTGTCAAGGCATCTGCGGCCCTCCTCTTCCAGAAAGTCCTCCTCTAGGGCAAGGGTGCGGGAAAGGCGGGCGATGGCTTCCTTTGCGCCGGGGTGGACGGCCTCCAATTCCGGGAGCACCCGGTGACGCACCCGGTTGCGGCTGTAGACATCCTGCAAGTTGCTGCTGTCGGTCACATAGGGCAGGCCCTCCCTTTGGCAGTAGCCCTCCACCTCTTCCCGTGTTGCCAGGATCAGCGGGCGGATGATTTTCCCCCGTTTGGGGGGAATCCCCGTAAGCCCCTTAAGGCCGGTTCCCCGGCAGAGGTGGAACACCACCGTCTCCACGTTGTCCGACTGGGTGTGGGCAGTAGCTACCAAAGAGTGTTCCCCGGCGCAGAGCTCTTCAAACAGCCGGTACCGTTCCTCCCGGCCGCATTCTTCCACCGAGAGGCCGTTTTTCCGGGCCAGGGCGGCGATGTCCACCGTGCGCAGGGTCAAAGGGATGGACCGCTCCCGGCAGAAATCCTCCACAAACCGCTGGTCCCGGAAGCTCTCCTCCTCCCGTAGGCAGTGGTTTAGGTGGCAGGCGGTGAGGGTGATGCCCAGCTGCTCCCGGTTTTTCCAGAGAAAATGGGTCAGGGCGACCGAATCGGCGCCGCCCGAAAGAGCAGCGCACACCCTGTCGCCCTGGTGGATCAAATCAAGCTTCACAATTGCGTCAAACGCCTTATGGTTCATTGCGGAAATACTCCAAACTTTTAAATCGGGTAAACTGGCCGTCCCATCCCATCTTCACCGAGTCGGTCTCGCCGTGGCGGTTTTTGGCCACAATGCACTCGGCGGTGTTCTGCTCCTCACACTCCCGGTTATAATATGCTTCCCGGTAGAGGAACATGACGATATCGGCATCCTGCTCAATGGAGCCGGATTCCCGCAGGTCGGAGAGCATGGGCCGGTGGTCGGTCCGGGACTCAGGGCCGCGGGACAGCTGGGAAAGGGTGATGACCGGCACGTTGAGCTCCTTGGCCATGATCTTTAAAGAGCGGGTGATCTCCGAGACCTCCTGGACCCGGTTTTCGCTCCGCTTGCCGGTGCTCATCAGCTGCAGGTAGTCGATGACCACCAGCCCCAGGTCCCGAAAGCGCCGGAGCTTGGCTTTCATCTCCGCCACAGTGATGCCGGGGGTGTCGTCGATGTAGATGGGCGCCTGGGAGAGCACCTGGGCGCTCATGGCCAATTTGACCCAGTCATCCGGCTTCAGGTTGCCGGTGCGAAGGCTCCCCGACTGGATCAGCGCCTCGCTGGAAAGAAGGCGGGTCACCAGCTGTTCCTTGCCCATCTCCAGGGAGAAGACCGCCACCTGCTTGCCCGTCTTGGTGGCCACATTGGCGGCGATGTTGAGGCCAAAGGCGGTTTTTCCCATACCGGGGCGGGCCGCCACCAAAATCAGGTCAGTCCGGTTCAGGCCGGTGATGATGGAATCCAGCGCCGCAAAGCCAGTGGGCAGGCCCATGTACTGCTCTTTGTCCTCACCGCTTAATTTTTGCAGCCGGTCATAGGTCTGCAAAATGATCTCGTCGATGCGGGTGAGGCCGGAGGCATCCCTCCCCTGGCGGATGTCAAAGATGCTCTGCTCCGCCATGTCCAGGAGGGTGCGGGCGTCGGTGGAACCGTCCCGGGAGAGGTCGATGACCTTCTGGGAGGCCAGGATCAAGCTGCGGATGTAGGACTTCTCCTGCACGATTTTAGCATAGGACTCCACATTGGCGGTAGAGGGGACGATCTGGGCCAGCTGGGTCAGATAAATCTTGGCGTCCTCATCGGTGTCAAATATCCCCTCCCGCTTGGCCATCTCCAACACGGTGATAAAGTCGATGGTCTGGGAGGAGACAAACATCCGGGTCAGCGCCGAGAACAGCTCCTGGTGCTGGGGCCGGTAGAAACTCTCCGGCTTGATGTATTCCATCACCCGGGTGATGCAAGCTGGGTCGATTAAAATGGCGCCCAGCACTGACTGCTCCGCCTCCAGGCTATAAGGGAGCTGCTGGGTGTAGAGCTGTTCGGTGATGCCCACGGCTTCCATCCTGCATTCCCTCCTTACAAATCATAGCAAATCTGCCTATTCCTTTTCTGCCACCAGCACTTGGACGCTGGTGGTGATGCCGGGGTAGAGCTTGACCTCCACCTTGTAGCCGCCGAAGGCCTTGATGTCGGCATCCAGCTCAATTTTGCGCCGGTCCACCTTGACACCGAACTGCTTCTCGATCTCCTCGCCGATCTCCTTGGCGGTGACCGAGCCAAACAGGCGGCCGCCGGTGCCGGCTTTGGCGGTGACCTTGACCACCTTGTCCTTCAGCTTGGCAGCAGTGTCCATAGCCGCCTGTTTCTCCACCGCGATGCGGTGCTCGTTGGCAGCCTGTTTGTTCTTCAGGTCGTTCATAGCCTGGGCGGTGGCTTCGATGGCCAGGCCCTTAGCCAAAAGGAAATTACGGGCGTAGCCGTCGCTGACGTTGACCAGCTCGCCTTTTTTGCCGCTGCCTTTTACATCCTGTGTGAGAATTACTTTCATATTGTACTCCATTCCGCCGCTCTGCCCGGCTAGAGAATTTTGAAACCCGACGCCCCCGCAGAGGGATGGGGCAGGGGGGAAAGCGTGAATTTAAGTGGCTTAACTTCGCTTGTCGTAGAAGTTGTCGATGGCTTCCAGCAGCTGCTGGCGGGCGTTTTCCATACTGACCCCTGCCAGCTGAGCCCCAGCCATAGTCTGGTGGCCGCCGCCGCCCAAAGCTTCCATAATCAGCTGGACGTTCATGGCGCCCAAGGAACGGGCAGACATGGAGACGCCGCCGTCGTATTCATACAGCACAAAGGAGGCATCCACATCGCTGATGCTGAGCAGCTCATCCGCCGCCTGGGGGGCAACGATCTTGATATCCCCCACCCCGGCACTGGAACTGGCGATGGCACAGCCCCGGTAAATCTCCGCAGAGGAGACCAGTTTGGAGCGGTTCTGGTAATCGTCCATGGAGGTGGAGAACAGCTTGCGGACCTCCACCATATCCGCCCCTAGCTTGCGCAGGTAGGCGGCCGCCTCAAAGGTGCGGGCCCCAGTGCCGATGATGAAATTCTTGGTGTCCAGCATAATGCCGGCCAGCACCGCCTCTGCCTCTACCCGGCCCAGCTGCTGCTTGGTGTTGAAGTATTGGGCCAGCTCGGTCACCATCTCCGAAGCGGAGCTGGCATAGGGCTCGTGGTAAAAGATCACCGCGTTGTCGATGTGGCCCACCATCTTGCGGTGGTGGTCGATGACCACCACGTTTTTGCATTGGCGGTACAGCTCCGGCGATTCCAGCATGTATTCAATGTGGGTGTCCACCACGATGAGCAGCGTTTTATCGGTAACCCCTTCGATCAGGTCCTTGGGCTCGTAAAAGGCGTCGGTGTAGCCGTTTTCCTCCATCTTGCGGTAAAGGGGCTGCACCAGGTTTTTGTCGTGGCTGATGGCCACCACCGCCGGCTTTCCCATGTTGCGGGCCAGCTTGAGCATCCCCACCGCCGCGCCGAAGGAGTCCATGTCGGCGAACCGGTGGCCCATGACGATCACCCGCTCGCTGTTTTCAATGAGCTCGCAAAGGGCCGTGGCCACAATGCGGGTTTTGACCTTGGTGCGTTTTTCCACCCCTTTGGCCACCCCGCCGAAGAAGTCGTAGCCGTTTTGGGTCTTGATGGCAGCCTGGTCACCGCCCCGGCCCAGGGCCATATCCAGGGCCTGGCGGGCCATCTTCTCCGACTCCAGGAAGCTGCCCCCATCCCGGGCTACGCCGATGGACAGGGTGGCGGGCATCCGGTCGCCGGCCACGATCCCCCGCACCCGATCCAAGATCTCAAAGCGGCCATCCACAATCTGCTTCATGTTCCGCTCTTCTATCACCGCCAGGAAGCGATCCCGCTCCACCCGGATGAACATGCCGTCGTTCTGCCGGACAAACCGGCTGACTTCATATTCCACCTCGCTGACGGCCTGGGAACGCTCATCGTCCTTGGCGCTCTGAACCAGTTCCTCATAGTTATCGATGAGGATGGAGAGCACCGCCGGCCGGGTCTGGAAAAACTCCGCGGTGTATTTTTTCAGGTCGTTGTCGTCCACAAAATAAAAGGAGACCATACCGCCCCGCTTTTCCTCGGCGACGGAGGTGTAGACCGAATACATCCGGTCCCGGTAGCGGATGTTAAACCCTTTTTCTGGGCAGGCAGCGTGGTAATCGATTTCCCCCACCACCTGGGATACATCCTGGCCGAAAGCCGTGTCTGGATCTTCCAACATCGCCCGGCAGCGGTCGTTGAACCAGAGGATCTCCCCCTCTGGGCTTGAAACCAGCACCGGCAGGGGGAATTCAATCATCGAATCCCGCTGGAGGGAGTTGATCTGATCCCCCAATTGGTTGAGGAAATATTGCAATTCCTTATTGATAGAAAGCATTTTGAGCAGGGCGAAGGAGATGCCCAGCAACAAAACCGAGGCGCTTGCATAAAACAGCCGCACGTCCCGGGCAAGTGCCAAACAAGCCATGGCCGCCGCTGTGCCGATGAGGATATAAAAAATCGGTTTAAACAGCTGTACCTTGTTTTTCATCCAAAACCTCCGGGGCCCCACATAGGGGCGATGGGAATTCCAGGCCGCCAAAGGGACCCGGGCCAATCTTACCCCATATTATAACACACCCCACCGCAGATTGCGATAGGGTGTGCCTCAAAAACTTTATCGGGCTGTGGGCCTGCCAAAGGGCAAGTTATACCTCTTGAATCACCGGCAAGATCATGGGGTTGCGCTTGGTTTTGCTGAACAGGTATTGGCCCAATTGATCCTTGATGGCCTGCTTCATGGCGCCCCACTCCCGGACGTTGCCGTAGCGGCATTCCTCCAGGGCTTTTTGGCAGACCCGTTTGGCCTCGGCCATCATTTCCTCCGCCTCCCGGACATAGACAAACCCGCGGGAGACGATGTCCGGCCCGGCGATGACTTCGCCGGTGGCGGAATCGATGGTGGTGACCACCACCATCAGGCCGTCCTGAGCCAGGTGTTTGCGGTCCCGCAGCACAATGCTGCCCACGTCGCCGACCCCCAGGCCGTCCACCAGCACCCGGCCCGCGGGGACAATGCCGGTGAATTTCATATCCACCCCATCGGTTTCCAGCACCCGGCCGATGTCGGTGATAAACACATTCTCGGCGGGGACGCCCATGGAGATGGCCATGTCGGCGTGCTTTTTCAGATGGCGGAATTCACCGTGGAACGGGATGAAGTACTTGGGCTTGACCAGGCCCAGCATCAGTTTCAGCTCATCCTGGCAGGCGTGGCCGGAGACGTGGATGTTGTACATCTTCTCGTAAACTACTTCAGCCCCCAGCTTCATCAGCTCGTTGATCACCCGGAAGATGCCCTTCTCGTTGCCGGGAATGGGGCTGGCGGAAATAATGATGTAGTCGTTTGGGGTGACGCTGACCTTCCGGTGATCCCCCAAGGCCATGCGGGTCAAGGCGCTCATAGGCTCACCCTGGGAACCGGTGGTGATGATGACCAGCTGGTTGTCGGGGTAGCGGTTGATCAGCTCAATGTCGATCAGCACCCCCTCTGGGATTTTCAGATAGCCGATCTCGGTGGCCTTGGCCACCACATTGACCATGCTGCGGCCGGAGACGGCCACCTTGCGGCCGTACTTCACCGCCGCGTCCACCACCTGCTGCACCCGGTGTACATTGGATGCAAAGGTGGCGATGATCACCCGGCGGTTGCCGGATTTTTTAAACAGCGTGTCAAAGCTGGCGCCCACCGTCCGCTCGCTGGCGGTGGTTCCGGGGCGCTCGGCATTGGTGGAGTCGCTGAGCATGGCGAGAACACCCTTGCTGCCCAGTTCGCCGAACCGGCTCAGGTTGATCATCCCGCCGTCGATGGGGGTGTAGTCCACCTTGAAATCGCCGGTGTAGACGATGACGCCGGCCGGTGTGGTGATGGCCATGCCGCAGGCGTCGGGGATGGAGTGGTTGACGTGGATAAACTCCACCGACATGCAGCCCAGCTTGACGGTGTCCCCCGCCTCCACAATGTTGAGCTTGGCCCGGCCCAAAAGGCCGTGTTCCTTCAGCTTGCCCTCGATGAGGCAGGCGGTCAGCTTGGTGGCATACACCGGGATGTCCACCATCTTAAGCAGGTAGGGGATGGCTCCGATGTGGTCCTCATGGCCGTGGGTGACCACCAGGCCGCGGATGCGGTCCCGGTTCTTTTCCACATAGGAGAAATCGGGGATGACCAAATCCACCCCCAGCATCTCATCGTCGGGGAAGGAGATGCCGCAGTCCACAATGAGGATGTCGTTGCCGCACTCGTAAAGGGTCATGTTCTTGCCGATCTCATTGAGGCCACCCAGGGGGATGATCCGAACTGGGGGCTTGCGGTTTTCCCGGCCAGCGGACTTCTTCCCCCCGCGGGAAGATTTTTTCCGCGCCGGCTCTGCACTGAGTTCTAGCGGGGCTTCAGAAGTCCCCTCTTTTGGAATTGCCGCTTTTTTTTCTTTTCCGGCCTCTGCTTTGGGCTTGCGGCGGCGGCTGTTAGACCGGGGCTTGGCTGGGGCTTTCTCCGAAATATCTGTCTGTTTCAATTCTTCTGGCACTATAGTACCTCCTTATCCAAATATGTAATAGTGGTATGAAATCCGCGTTTCCGTTCTAAAACCGCGGGACAGTTTTAAAGGGACAACAGGCAGCACCCTGCCGATGGGGACCCCATCGGAAAAAGGCAACAACAAAATAAGGGCTCTCTTTTTCTAGCAAAAAGACAGCCGGATCGTTTTCGCCTTTCGTCGCAAAACGCTCCTGTAGGATTGGCGGCGGCCAAACCCATCTGCACAAGATTTCCGCTCACCTAGCAGTGGAAAGGGCTGGCCGGCCGCCTTTAACACGAACACATCATTGTTTAAATTGTATACTCTCGGTAATAAACTGTCAAGCCCTATCTAAAAATCCTTGCCGCTAGTCTTCTTCACTGAGGGCTGCTATCCGGCGGGCAACATCTTCACACAGTTCGGCCGCAGCCTCGGCGTTTACCGCTTCAGCATACAGGCGGATTCCCCTGCCCCGCCGGTCTGGCTGAGCCAAAACGCGCCCCCCCTTTAGGGAGAGGGTGACCCCCTCCACCATGCCTTCCACGGGGCCCAAACGCTGCATCAGCCGGGCAGGGCTGCCTTTGGTGGCAACCTGCCGGGAAACCAATTCAAAGGAGGGCAGTCCCAGCACCATCTGGAAGAAATCCTCCCCGGTGCGCTTCTGCCGCGCCAAGAGAAGGAGCGCCTGCATCATCCCATCCCGGGGCCAGAGGCAATCCCGGGCCGACTGGCGGGCTTTGCGGTCGCTGTCGTCTGCCGGGCAGCAGAGGTACCGCAGCAGATGGCCATCCCGCTCCTTGGCCAAATCATCCAGGGCGCGGGGGGCTTCAAAGGGCAGGGAGACGGTCTCCCCACAGGCAAAGGCCTCCTCACAGCAGAGGGCCAGGGCCCGGTAAGCGGGGATGGCCCCCCATTCCTCTTCCAGAATGGTCAGGTGTTCCCCGCTGGAGTCGAGGAGGAGGATCGGCCCTCCTGAAAGGCCGCAGCCCAACTGGCAGAGGGTGTCCTCCAACAGCCGCTGGGCGCCGGGGCTTTGGGCCTGTACCCGGGCGGACAATCCTCCCAGGCCCTGGGGCGCCAACTTTTTCAGTTCCCCTTGATAAAAGCCCTGGAGCCCGGCAAGGGTCTCCCGCCGGCCAAAGGAATCCCCTGACCGCCGGGCCAGTTCGCCGGTGAGCGCCTTTTCCACCGACCGCTCCATGGGCCGGGTCGCAGGCAGGCCCCCGGAAGTGACCAGCCGCAGGGATACCCCTTTGCCTCCCCCCAGGTAGACACCCCAGGAGAGGGCGCAGAACTGCATCCCGTAGGAGAGGAACCCCAGCACCCCTTTGCCAAAGTCGGCCACGTCGCTGCCAGCGCTGCGCAGGCCGGATGCCAAGGCGTCCAACAGCGGCTCCCCACCTGGAAAATCCCCGCCGCAGAGGGCCACCGGTTCCCCTTTGGCCGCTGTGGCCACCGCTGCCCCAAACCGGGCGCAGAATTCCGGGGTGATCTCCACCCCGATTTCACCGCAGAGGCCCTGCTCCCCAAAGCTGGCCCAACCGGGATGCCCCTTTTTTCGGTCGGCGGACAGGGTCTCCCCCGCCTCCACCCGGCGGCCCGGCCAGACCTTGGCCCGCAGGCTGGCCCCCCGCCCCACCGTTGCGTGGGCGCCTAAAACAGCCCCTTCTTCCAACACTGCCTTGGCCTCAGCGGATGCCCCTTGGCAGAGGATCGCCCCGGAGAGGTGGGCCCCCTCCCCCACAAAGGCCCCGTCATGCAAAATAGAGTCCTCCACCCGGGCGCCTGCGCCGATGCGGCAGCTGTCCCCCACCACGGTGCCGGGGCCGATCACCGCGCCGGGGCCAATGGTCACATTCTCCCCCAGATATACCGGGGGCAGCAGGGTGAACGCCCCGGCAGGCATGGTCTCTTTTAGGTAGATGCCCCGCTCCAGCTCCATGCCCAAGGGGCGGCAGGCGCACAAGCCGGCCATCAGCTCCTTCTGGCAGAGCCGATAACTGTCTAAGTCCCCAATGTCGCACCAGTAGCCCAGGTCCTCATAGGCGTATAGGGCCATCCCCGTCCGCAGCATAACAGGGAACAGGTCCTTGGCAAAATCGGTGTTCTCCCCTGTGGGGATCATCGAGAGCGCTCTAGGGGACACAATATAAATGCCCGTGTTGGCTAGGTCGGTGACCGCCTGCCCAAAGGATGGCTTTTCCACAAAGCCGCCGATCCGCCCGTCCTCCCCAGCGAGGACAAGGCCATATTCCCGGGGATCCTCCACCCGTTTGACCAGCAGGGTGGCGTCGGCGTTCCGAGACCGGTGAAAGGCGAGGGCGGCAGTCAGATCAAAATCACAGAGGGCGTCGCCACTGATCACAAGCAGCGGATCCTCTATGTTGGGGCAGGCGTTTTTCACGCTCCCCGCCGTACCCAAGGGGTGATCCTCCTCCACAAAGCGAAGGTCCATCCCGGTTCGGGGCCGGTCGGTGTAATACCCGGTGATGGCTTGGGGACGGTACCCCAAAGTGACAAAGACCTCTTTTGCGCCGTGGCGCTCCAGCAGATCCAAAATATAATCCATGGCTGGGCGGCCGCACAACGGGGCCATGGGTTTTGGCAGATCGCAGGTCAAGGGGCGCAGACGGGTCCCCTCCCCACCCGCTAGTATTACGGTTTGAAACATGGTTTTGCATCTCCTTTGTATGGTTTGGCCGCAGAAGGCCAATCCCAGCAGCCCCGCAGACGGGGCTCTTTTTCCATTAGTATGGCTGCAAAACTGGAGGTTCAGTCCTTCAGGGGAGAATTTTTGCCCTTGTCACCTGGCCGGGCAGCCGATATAATAAGAAAGTAATCTGCTTGGTCCCAGCGGGCGGGGGATTTTGCCTCCATATGGCCTGCAATCGCTGCTTCCCCTCATCCGGCCCAATATTTGCTTCCCGCCCGGAAAAATAGCCGGAGGTTGGGAATGCTATAGGAGTGACAAGATGACACAACAACGAAAACATGTGGAGATTTTCACCGACGGGGCTTGTTCCGGCAACCCTGGCCCTGGCGGGTGGGGTGCGGTGCTGCGTTACAAAGGAAACACCCGGGAGCTCTCTGGCGGGGAGCGGGAGACCACCAACAACCGCATGGAGCTGACCGCGGTCATAGAGGCCCTGTCCGCCCTGAAGGAGCCCTGTGACGTCACCTTGACCAGCGATTCCAAGTATGTCATCGACGCCATCCAGAAGGGATGGGTCTACGGCTGGAAGAAAAAAGGCTGGGTCAAAAGCGACAAAAAGCCAGCCCTCAATGTGGACTTGTGGGAACAGCTGCTCCCGCTCCTGGCCTACCACCAGGTGGAGTTTGTCTGGGTCAAAGGCCACGCCGGGCATCCGGAGAACGAGCGCTGCGACCAGATGGCGGTGGCCCAGTCGGAAAAACACAAGGGATGATGCCGCAGCACCTTGGCAAATTGGGCAGCCCCCAGCCGGGGGCCCTCCTGGGGATAGGCCGCGTTAGAAATGGAGATGCGGGGACTTCCAGATCTGCAAAGCCGTTTTTTGCCATTCTCCCCCAATTCCCTACAAAACCGGAAAAAAGTTGTGATTTTTTTCATTTCCCTCTTGAAAATTATACTTTTTAGGTATACAATAAGAGCGTAGTTGAAAAGGGCATATGCCCATTTCCCGGCGGGCGGCGGCGCGGCTTCCCCCGGAATCAATCTCCCGCGCCTACAAGGAGTGTTCCCCCTATGGAAAAACGGTTTGTTTATGCGGACAACGCCGCAACCACTCAAGTTTCCCCGCGTGTACTGGAGGCAATGCTTCCTTTCTATAAAGAGGAGTATGGAAACCCCTCCAGCGTCTATTCCATTGGACGCCAAGCGAAAGAAGCCCTGGACAAGGCCCGCAAGCAGGTAGCCGATGCCCTGGGCGCCCAGCCGGGCGAAATCTACTTTACCGGCTGCGGTTCCGAATCGGACAACTGGGCGCTGAAAGGTGCCGCCGCTCAGATGAAGAAAAAGGGCAAAAACCACATCATCACCACGGTGTTTGAGCACCACGCCATCCTCCACACCGCCCAGGCTCTGGAGAAACAGGGGTTCGAGGTGACTTATCTCCCGGTGGATGAATATGGCCTGCTCACCGCTAAGGACGTGGAGAACGCCCTGCGGGAGGACACCGGCCTGGTCTCTATCATGTACGCCAACAACGAGATCGGCACTATCTTACCCATCCCGGAGATCGGCGCCCTGTGCCGGAAGAAGGGGATCCTCTTCCACACCGACGCGGTGCAGGCAGTGGGCAATGTGAAGATTGACGTCAAGGCCCAGAACATCGATATGCTTTCCCTCTCTGCCCACAAGCTCCATGGCCCCAAAGGGGTGGGAGCCTTGTACGTCCGCAAAGGGGTGGTGCTGCCCAACTTTATGGACGGCGGCGCCCAGGAGCGGGGCCATCGGGCCGGCACCGAAAATGTGGCCGGCATCGTCGGGCTGGGGGTTGCCATCACCGACGCGGTGNGTCATGCAAAATAGAGTCCTCCACCCGGGCGCCTGCGCCGATGCGGCAGCTGTCCCCCACCACGGTGCCGGGGCCGATCACCGCGCCGGGGCCAATGGTCACATTCTCCCCCAGATATACCGGGGGCAGCAGGGTGAACGCCCCGGCAGGCATGGTCTCTTTTAGGTAGATGCCCCGCTCCAGCTCCATGCCCAAGGGGCGGCAGGCGCACAAGCCGGCCATCAGCTCCTTCTGGCAGAGCCGATAACTGTCTAAGTCCCCAATGTCGCACCAGTAGCCCAGGTCCTCATAGGCGTATAGGGCCATCCCCGTCCGCAGCATAACAGGGAACAGGTCCTTGGCAAAATCGGTGTTCTCCCCTGTGGGGATCATCGAGAGCGCTCTAGGGGACACAATATAAATGCCCGTGTTGGCTAGGTCGGTGACCGCCTGCCCAAAGGATGGCTTTTCCACAAAGCCGCCGATCCGCCCGTCCTCCCCAGCGAGGACAAGGCCATATTCCCGGGGATCCTCCACCCGTTTGACCAGCAGGGTGGCGTCGGCGTTCCGAGACCGGTGAAAGGCGAGGGCGGCAGTCAGATCAAAATCACAGAGGGCGTCGCCACTGATCACAAGCAGCGGATCCTCTATGTTGGGGCAGGCGTTTTTCACGCTCCCCGCCGTACCCAAGGGGTGATCCTCCTCCACAAAGCGAAGGTCCATCCCGGTTCGGGGCCGGTCGGTGTAATACCCGGTGATGGCTTGGGGACGGTACCCCAAAGTGACAAAGACCTCTTTTGCGCCGTGGCGCTCCAGCAGATCCAAAATATAATCCATGGCTGGGCGGCCGCACAACGGGGCCATGGGTTTTGGCAGATCGCAGGTCAAGGGGCGCAGACGGGTCCCCTCCCCACCCGCTAGTATTACGGTTTGAAACATGGTTTTGCATCTCCTTTGTATGGTTTGGCCGCAGAAGGCCAATCCCAGCAGCCCCGCAGACGGGGCTCTTTTTCCATTAGTATGGCTGCAAAACTGGAGGTTCAGTCCTTCAGGGGAGAATTTTTGCCCTTGTCACCTGGCCGGGCAGCCGATATAATAAGAAAGTAATCTGCTTGGTCCCAGCGGGCGGGGGATTTTGCCTCCATATGGCCTGCAATCGCTGCTTCCCCTCATCCGGCCCAATATTTGCTTCCCGCCCGGAAAAATAGCCGGAGGTTGGGAATGCTATAGGAGTGACAAGATGACACAACAACGAAAACATGTGGAGATTTTCACCGACGGGGCTTGTTCCGGCAACCCTGGCCCTGGCGGGTGGGGTGCGGTGCTGCGTTACAAAGGAAACACCCGGGAGCTCTCTGGCGGGGAGCGGGAGACCACCAACAACCGCATGGAGCTGACCGCGGTCATAGAGGCCCTGTCCGCCCTGAAGGAGCCCTGTGACGTCACCTTGACCAGCGATTCCAAGTATGTCATCGACGCCATCCAGAAGGGATGGGTCTACGGCTGGAAGAAAAAAGGCTGGGTCAAAAGCGACAAAAAGCCAGCCCTCAATGTGGACTTGTGGGAACAGCTGCTCCCGCTCCTGGCCTACCACCAGGTGGAGTTTGTCTGGGTCAAAGGCCACGCCGGGCATCCGGAGAACGAGCGCTGCGACCAGATGGCGGTGGCCCAGTCGGAAAAACACAAGGGATGATGCCGCAGCACCTTGGCAAATTGGGCAGCCCCCAGCCGGGGGCCCTCCTGGGGATAGGCCGCGTTAGAAATGGAGATGCGGGGACTTCCAGATCTGCAAAGCCGTTTTTTGCCATTCTCCCCCAATTCCCTACAAAACCGGAAAAAAGTTGTGATTTTTTTCATTTCCCTCTTGAAAATTATACTTTTTAGGTATACAATAAGAGCGTAGTTGAAAAGGGCATATGCCCATTTCCCGGCGGGCGGCGGCGCGGCTTCCCCCGGAATCAATCTCCCGCGCCTACAAGGAGTGTTCCCCCTATGGAAAAACGGTTTGTTTATGCGGACAACGCCGCAACCACTCAAGTTTCCCCGCGTGTACTGGAGGCAATGCTTCCTTTCTATAAAGAGGAGTATGGAAACCCCTCCAGCGTCTATTCCATTGGACGCCAAGCGAAAGAAGCCCTGGACAAGGCCCGCAAGCAGGTAGCCGATGCCCTGGGCGCCCAGCCGGGCGAAATCTACTTTACCGGCTGCGGTTCCGAATCGGACAACTGGGCGCTGAAAGGTGCCGCCGCTCAGATGAAGAAAAAGGGCAAAAACCACATCATCACCACGGTGTTTGAGCACCACGCCATCCTCCACACCGCCCAGGCTCTGGAGAAACAGGGGTTCGAGGTGACTTATCTCCCGGTGGATGAATATGGCCTGCTCACCGCTAAGGACGTGGAGAACGCCCTGCGGGAGGACACCGGCCTGGTCTCTATCATGTACGCCAACAACGAGATCGGCACTATCTTACCCATCCCGGAGATCGGCGCCCTGTGCCGGAAGAAGGGGATCCTCTTCCACACCGACGCGGTGCAGGCAGTGGGCAATGTGAAGATTGACGTCAAGGCCCAGAACATCGATATGCTTTCCCTCTCTGCCCACAAGCTCCATGGCCCCAAAGGGGTGGGAGCCTTGTACGTCCGCAAAGGGGTGGTGCTGCCCAACTTTATGGACGGCGGCGCCCAGGAGCGGGGCCATCGGGCCGGCACCGAAAATGTGGCCGGCATCGTCGGGCTGGGGGTTGCCATCACCGACGCGGTGGGCAATCTGGAAGAGCGCACCGCCCGGGAACGGGATTTGCGGGACCAGCTGATTCACGGCATCCTCTCCGCCATCCCCCACAGCCGTCTCAACGGCCATCCCACCCAGCGGCTGCCCGGCAACGCCAACCTCTCCTTCGAAGGGGTGGAGGGGGAAGCCCTCCTCCTGTGGCTGGACATGTCCGGCATCTGCGCTTCCTCCGGTTCGGCCTGTACCTCCGGCTCTTTGGACCCCAGCCATGTGCTCCTCTCCATCGGCCTGCCCCATGAGATCGCTCATGGCTCCCTGCGGCTCACCTTGGGGGATACCAGCACCCAGGAGGATGTGGACTACATCCTCGCCACGTTGCCCCCCATCGTGGAAAAACTGCGGGCCATGTCTCCAGTTTGGGAGGAAATTGCCGCGGCTGATGCCCGCGCATAAACTGAAAGTGCCACCTTTGTTTCAGAAAGGATTGTGACCATATGTATTCCGAGAAAGTTTTGGACCATTTTTCCAACCCCCGCAACGTGGGGGAGCTGGCCGACGCCAACGGCATCGGCCAGGTGGGCAACGCCAAATGCGGCGATATTATGAAAATGTACATTAAGGTAAACGGCGGCGTCATCGAGGATGTGAAGTTTAAAACCTTTGGCTGCGGCGCGGCTATTGCCACCAGCTCTATGGCCACCGAGATGGTCAAGGGCCAGTCCATTGACGACGCCCTTAAACTGAGCAATAAGGCGGTAGTAGAAGCTTTGGATGGTCTGCCGCCGGCAAAGATCCACTGTTCCGTTTTGGCGGAACAGGCCATTAAAGCAGCCATTGCCGACTACTACCAGCGCCAGGGCATCGACCCCACCCCCATTGTTGGGGAAATCGGGGAGTGCGAAGCCTGCCACACCCACTAAAAGGTGTTTCCCCCCTGGAGGGGACCCGCAAAAAAGCCCAGCCGGGAAGTCCCGGCTGGGCTTTTGGTTTTTGTCAGGTTGGCTATCCTTTTACCGATAAATGGGCCGCTGGGCCCCCATGGTTTTTTCTTTTTGCCGCGCCACCAGCATCCAAACCACCAGGACAGGAGCAGCAATGGCAAAGAGCGTTTTCCCCAATACGGACAGGATTGATTTTAACATGTTGACTCCTCCTTTTTCTTTATCATATGAAAAAAAAGTAGATTCTGCAAGGGCTTTTTATGGATAAACCTTAAATTTTTTCTTATACTTCGACAGATTTTGGCAATTTCCCCAAATCCATATCCCTCTCTTCATAGGTTTCACCAATCCATGAAGTGCGGGCATCCTGTTTATCAGATTTATCAGAACTGAAGGAAAAACAAAACCGGGACGGCAGACTTGCCATCCCGGTTCCTATCATTTCTCCATCAGCGCGGCCAGGTGTTGAAGATCAGCACCCAGGAGAACAAGACGGTGAACCCGGCGCACAGAACCATGTAGGCCCGCCGGCTCCCCTTGCCTTGGTATCCCCGGGAGAATGCGCCGAAAATCATGTTGGCCACCACCAGTGCCGCCACATCAATGGCAATCTGCAAAAAAGCGGAATCGCCGGGGAAGACATCCTCTACCCACACCGACACCGGCGCCCCGATCACATGGGCCAAAGGCACCAGTACCAGGGGGAGGACCGCCATGGCAAGCCGGTTTTTGCCCCGGTGAAGGTACACCCCCACCACCAGCAAGATCACCAAAATCACCGTCCAGCACTCTGCTATCACAACCGATCCCTCCTCTACGGTCTCCGCCTGGGGGCTGCCACCCCCATTGGAATATGTATCCGCTGGGCAAACTCCTTCCCATTGCCGCAAGGGAAGGAGCCTCTCCACTCTATTTTACTGGAAGGCTTTGTCGAAGGCCGCCTCCGCTTGGGAGGGATCTCCCGCACAGACAAAGAGCACATAGTTGCCGTTTTCAGTGATCACCGCGTTCTGAACTTTGGCCATCTCCGCGGGGATATACTGTTCAAACCGCTTGCCTAGGTCTTCCACCCGTTTATCCAGCATGGTTTTAATGGTCTCCACCCCTTTGGCATCCTTTGCCTTAAAGATGGCGAATTCCTCTGCGGTGGCGCCGGATGCGCTGGAGTAGATGAGATAGCTGTCCACAGCGCTGTCGTCGATGTTGTAGAAGTTGCCGACTACTTCCCCCTCCATCTTCTTCATCTCGTCCTCCACTTCGGTGGCATCCATCATGGCTTTCATGGTGGCCTCCATGTCAATATCGGTCTTTTCGCTCTTGCCGCAGCCGGTAAGCAACAATGCCGCCGCCAGCAGGGCCGCCATGGTGATGGTCAACAGTTTTTTCATAGCCGTTATTCCTCCGTTACTGTATGTGTTTTCAGATAATCGAACCATTTGGTATAGCTCTCTGTCCCAAAATGAAGCCCATCGGGGGTGGCGCTGGCGGGCAAGCCGCCGGTTTCATCCTTAAAGGCTTCGGCCACGTTGAGGTAATACACCTGTTTTTCCTGGGCCATCTGTAAAATAGCTGCATTGGTCTCGTCGATTTTGGCGTTGGTCATCGCCCCATTGTACTTCTGGGCGAACTTTGCCTCGTTGATGGGCAGGATCGACTGGACATAGATGATGGCGCCCGGGTGCTGGCTCTTAACCAAGTCGACAAAGTTGGCATAGTAGGACGCTGTCTGCTCCGCCGTCAAACCTCCCACGCCGTTGGCCCCCAGCATAATGTAGATCTTCTTAGGATGGTAATGGGTCATGGCCTCGGGGATTGTCAGCTCCTGCCCCTCTAGCTCAATGACCTTTTTAGTCATGATATTGTCCAGATTGATACCAGTGGCTGCCACTACAGTGGCATTGGACATCACCTCGTATAGCTCGATGCCGGTGGTGATGGAATCCCCCACAAACATGGCATCGTCAAAGTAATCGCTGCGCACCCGGGGGCTCTCCGGCACCGCTCCCATAAGGCCCTGGGGTTCCTCTGGCTCAGACGGAGATTCCTGAGAGGAGGGCGGCTGCTCAGAGGAGGAACTTTCCTCCTGAGAAGAAGAGCGGTCCTCCAAGCGGACCACTAAATTTTGGGGCGGGTCGGTCCCCTGAATCCCCTGCCAAGCCAAGGCGATGAGCGCCGAAGCCGCAGTCAAAACCAACAGCACAATCAATGCGAGAAGCGCCGGGCTTCCCCTGCGCCTCCGATAAATTTTATCCGTATCTCGTTTTGTCATACCTGCTCCTTTTATCCGTCCCCCTGTGGTTTCTATTCCAGACCCGCCCGCCAAATCGGCGCCGTTTAAAAAAGATTCCCCAGGGATTCCTGTATTTGGATGTTCCACTGGACTGCCGCCTGAAACCAGGCCCGGCGTGCCAATGAAAAAAGGGCACGATCTCCCTTCCCGATGAAGGGGGTGGCTCTTTGGCTATTTTACCATATTTCCGGAATTTTTCAAAGGGGCCAAACTATAAACACAAATATTTTACAATTCTTTGGAAATCTGGAGTGAATCCCTCCATTATACAAAAAGTTATAAACACTTTCCACAGAGTTTTCCACATAAAATCCAATTTCCCCGATTTTTATAAGGAAAATCGTTTTCCACAGAAGATATGTTCTCTTTTATTATACCAATAGTGATTGCTCAGTTATCCTCTCCCAGCGGAATTTTGTGGGAACGCCCAGCGTTTCCCCACCACTTTATATTATGGGGCGGGGGCCGAAGAAGGCGCTTGGGAAATGACTGGTGATGCCTTAAAATTTTATGCGCTATCCCTTGACAAGTATTCTCTGCGATGCTATAATAATCCTTGCATTTGCAGGTAGTATCTGTGAATATGCGAGGGTGGCGGAATCGGCAGACGCACCAGCTTGAGGTGCTGGCGGAGTAACTACCGTGAGGGTTCAAGTCCCTTCTCTCGCACCAAAAAGAAAGACACGCTAAAAGCGTGTCTTTCTTTTTGGGTTCCGGTGATTTAAATACTCGGGGCAAATGAATTGCCCCTGCGCCAAGGTTTTGCCTACGGCAAAACGCTTCCACGGCGCAAACGCGCCGCTGGCCCAGAAGGGCCGTTGGGTTGCATTTCTTCGAATAGTCTCAAAGCCGAAAATATCGATTTTAACCGTTCCGCCAAAGAAAACCCGCTTAAACAGTTTGTTTAAGCGGGTTTTTCGTCTCTAAAAGTCGTCTTTTACCTAACCTGTATTTGAAAAAATGTTGATGTTACTGGCCGACCCAGCAATTGGCTACTGGGCAGTAGCCCGTATGGCTTAATCACAGGCTAAAAAGTACAGCCCCTGATCCTCCTTCTTAGGAGAACCAGGGGCTTTTTTTATTTCAGGATGATGTGATAAACCCCGTACTGCCGCAGCATCTCCCCAAGCTCTTGGAGAGAGATGGTCTTGGTGTCGGAGTTGGACTTTCGTTTCTGGAAGAAAATTCCTGGGTATTCCAGCACCGCCGCGGCATGGGCTCTGGTAAAAGCTAGTGGATCCCTCTATCTTCCTTTCATAAAGCTGTCTGCTTTTTTAGGTATAAAAAGTTGAGATATACAGATTCTAATGGGGATACAACTAGCTGAAATGCTGGAACAGGAGAGATATTATGAAGCAAAAAAATTGGTATTGGGCCATTGCCGGTTTGGCGGCCCTTATCCTTGTGGTTTTGATTTGGAGGGCGTGTTCCCCAGCCTCCCCTAACGCCAGCGGCAGCGCCGGGCAGATGGATCACAGCCAGATGGATCATGGGAGCTCCCATTCGGACCCCAGCCTCCAAGCCTACTTGGACGAGCAAAACACTATCATGTCCACCATGATGGATGACATGGGGAACATTCAACATTCGGGGAGTGCTGCTGTCGACTTCCTCGCGGGTATGATCCCTCACCACGCATCTGCCATTTCCATGGCCGAAAGCTATCTGAACAACGGCGGTTCCCATCCGGAATTAAAACCTCTAGCCGAGTCGATCATCACCGCTCAAAAAGCGGAGATCGATGAGATGAAGGCCATGATTCAGGAGCGTGAGACCACCGCGGTCAAAGATGAAGAGCAGGAATCCGCTTATCTGGATGCATACAACAAACTGATGCTGTCCTCTCATGCGGTGCACACAGACGGCGACAGCTTAGACGAAGCTTTTGCCCGGGGGATGATGCTCCACCACCAGATGGCGGTGGACATGTCCAATGCCATCCTGGTTCACACCGAAGATGAAGCAGTCAAAAAGCTGGCCCAAAACATTGTAGACGCCCAACAAGAAGAGATCACCCAGATGCAGTCCATCCTCGATGATCTTCCCAAACCATAATTCCCAATATCCTGTGGCCGCCCAACAAGGGCGGCCATTTTGCTGTCCTCCTGCTGTTTCCCTTTCCCATTGGCGGCTTTAGCATCCAGCGGATTTGGATCATTCACAGGAAGAAACTCCTCCCCGCCTCTCCAACAGCTCACCAAGTGTGAACTGGGTCTGCTCAAAACACTGCGCCAAAAGAGGGTTCCCACTTTCATCCTCAAATATAGCAACCGGAATTCCGGTGGACTGCTGTAGGAAAGATAGGTGCCCTCCTACGCGGCAGTAGGCCGGTGAGGGGTGTGCTTTCCAGAAAGAGGGACCACATTCCGGGCCCTGCGGGGCTGTTTTTGTCCCGGATTACTGAGGAGGCAGCAGCCTGCAAGGAGGACAAATCCCACCGTGTAGGCAATCCATCTCCCCAGGGAGAAAGCGCCGGTCTCAAACCCGCCTGCGGATCCCAGCGCCAGCAGGAGGCACACCAAAAAAAGGGTATCTTTCCAAAAGTGTATCCAGGTTTTTCTCATTCCAATTCCTCCTCCCGCCAGCGGGCCACCGCGCGTTCGATCATATGTTCGTTCCCTGTGTTCTCAGTATATCAGAACGTGCGTTCGGTTTTCAATGGACGATGTGAACAAAGATTCGTCATTATTTTCAGAAACTATTGTTCGCCTCTCAACAAACCGCTTAGGGGATTTCTGTGGGGCTTGGATTGTACTTTCCTCTTCCCCATGCTATAATTGCAGGTACAATCCATTGGGCCGGCCTTTTGAGGAATGCAGATTCCTGGGGCGTTCTGCCCCCTACGGACGGCCCTGCGGCAACACAAAATTGGGAGGAGAACACCCTATGAAAAGACTTGGATTTATCGGCATGGGCAACATGGCTTCCGCTATCCTGCTGGGCGCCCTCAAAGCGGGCTACCTGCATGCGGAGCAGGTCTACGCCTACGACATTGATCAGAAAAAAGTGGAGGCCATGGGTCGAGAGACCGGCATCCACCCCGCTTCCACTGCGGAAGAGCTGGTGGCCCAATCGGATATTGTGCTGATGGCAGTCAAGCCCTACAACATCGAAGAAGTTGTCAAGGAGCATTACGACGCTTTCAAAGGCAAAGCCATCATCTCCATCGCCCTGGGCTGGACCTATGAAAAATACCGGGAAATCCTCCCCCAAGAGACCCGGGTGGCCTTTGTCATGCCCAATACCCCCTGCATGGTGGGCGAGGGGATGGCCCTTTTGGAGGAAACCAACAACCTCGCCCCCGAAGAACTGGAATTCACCAAGGGCCTTTTTGAAAGCATTGGTAAACTTCTTCCAGTGAAAACCAGCCTGATGAATGTGGGCGGCACCTTGAGCGGCTGCGGCCCCGCCTTCCTCTATGTGATTATGGAAGCTCTGGCCGACGGCGCCGTCTTCCACGGCCTGCCCCGGGATATGGCTTACACCCTGGTCAGCCAGATGGTGCTGGGCTCCGGCAAGATGCTGGCGGAGAGCGGCCTACACCCCGGCAAGCTGAAGGACAATGTCTGCTCGCCGGCCGGCAGCACCATCCGCGGCGTCCGCGCCCTGGAGGATGGCAATATCCGCGCCACTCTCATCGACGCCATCGACCGCGCCGTCATGATGAAATAGCCTTTGCTCCATCCCGTTCGGGGGATGATTCCCCCAGGCAGTTTTCCCATTTTGGAAAGGAGGAGACGACCCGCCATGGAACCCTTGCTGGAACAAATTTCCCAGTGGCACGAGGCCGACCAGCACCAGAAGATTGTAGACGCCATCCTGCAGCTCCCCCAGGAGGAGCGCACCTACCAGATCACCGGGTACCTGGCCCGGGCTTACAACAACCTGGCCCGCTATGAAGAGGGCCTTGCCCTGTTAGAGAGCATTGCAGATGAGGGACGGGAGGACTGGGTCTGGTGGTACCGGATGGGGTACTCCTATTTCCGCCTCTCCCGGTTTGCAGAGGCGGAGGAAGCCTTTCAAAGGGCAGTCGCCCTCAACCCAGAGGAGGGGGACTGCTGGTATTTCCTCTGCCGGATCTATCGGGATTCCATCCACAAGCCGGAGGCCCTGGCCGCTGCTCTGGAACAGCTCAAACGGGTAGATCCCCGGGAGTTCTACCGCAGCTTTGACAACATGAAGCCCATTTCCGCCCCTGGTGGGAACAAAACCCACAGGCAATATCCCAATGGGCCGGAGAACAGCCGCTACGAGCCCCTCCCCCGCCCCGGCCTGGGGCCAGAAGACCACCTGGAAGATT
Organism: Merdimmobilis hominis; assembly: GCF_900104615.1. Classification (GTDB taxonomy): domain Bacteria; phylum Bacillota; class Clostridia; order Oscillospirales; family Ruminococcaceae; genus Merdimmobilis; species Merdimmobilis hominis. The sequence goes on from NZ_LT629939.1 coordinate 732,913, forward strand.
GGTAAACCCACCGCCCGAGGGGATTCCCCGGGCGGTTTTTCTTTGGGGTGGGTCCCCGTCGTGTATCTTTATCCACGGCCATCCAGGGAAAGGGCCGTGGTTGCTATATCTACAGCCTTGTCCCATGAAAAAGACCCCGCCTGAGATGCTCAGGCGGGGTCTTCGCTATGTGATCTGTAACCGGTTTACGGGATCGGCAGTTCTTCGGGGATGGGGCAGATATACGGCTTGCCGCCGGTCTCCTTGACAAATTCCGCTTTGGCCTTCTCAACGATGTCGGGGTTCTCTATGACCTTGAGGCCGAACAGGGCAATGACCCGGGAGGCATAGATCATGCCGCGGAGGCCCAAGGAGTGGCCGGAGCAGGCAGAATTCTGCCAGCTGTGGCCGGGGGCGCCGATGGCAAAGCAGGCGGTGGAGAAGGAGCCTCCAGGCACAATGTGCTGCACATCGCCCACATCGCTGGAGCCGTAGCCGTCGACAGGCTCGATGGGGAGCAGCCCCTCATGAAGGTCGGTCCCCTCGGGGGCGTAAGCCTTGGTGCGCAGCTGCTCATACAGCTCGGGCATCGTCTGGTTGAGGGCGTGGGCAAAATCCTTTTCCTCTTGGGTAAACGCCTCTTTGGGGGCCTCAGCCAGGCAGTCGTACAGGACTTTGGAGAGCTCCATGTTGCACAGCCGGTTGTAGCAGCCGCCCAGGAACTCGATTTCCAGTTCAGTCTCGGTCATCATGGCAGCGCCTTTGGCCACCTTGACCAACCGGTCGTACACATCCACCACCGCATCCCGGGTCAGGGCGCGTACAAAGTATTTGGAACTGGCCTTGTCGGGGACGATGTTGGGGGCAGTGCCTCCCTCCAGGATGATGTAGTGAATCCGAACATCACTGGTGACGTGTTCCCGCAAGTAGTTGGCTCCCACGTTCATCAGTTCCACCGCGTCCAAAGCGGAGCGACCGTTGTGGGGGTCGCCGCCGGCGTGGGCGGTTCTGCCTTTAAAGTGGAAGATCGCCGAATTGAGGGCGGTGTTTTTACCGGTGCGCACCGCGTTGGTGGTGCCGGGGTGGAAGTCCACGCACAGGTCCAGACCGTCAAAGGCATGGCCCCGGGCCATAAAGGATTTTCCGGTTAGAACTTCCTCAGCTGGGCAGCCGTAATAAACCACTGTACCAGGAAGTTTGCGCTCCTCCATCTCCGCTTTCAGGCCCAGAGCGCCGCCCAATGCGCCCACACCCAGCAGGTTGTGGCCGCAGCCCTGGCCATAGTCGCCGGGGACCGCCGCTTCCTTGTGGGTGACCAGCTTCTGGCTCATGCCGGGCAGGGCGTCCAATTCACCCAAGATGCCGATGACTGGATGGCCGCTGCCCCAGGTGGCCTTGATGGCAGTGGGGACGCCGCCTGCGCCGATCTCCACGTCAAAGCCCGCCTCTTTGAGGGCGGTGGAAATCCATTGGCAGGCATTGAACTCCCGGTATGGCCCCTCCGGTTTTTCCCACATCTTTTTGGCGATGCCCTCCAGCATGGCCCGGTTCTTTTCAATGGCCTGGTACGCAATTGTCCCGTTCATTTGAGATGCTCTCCTTTCTATGTCGCCGAAGGTGCTTCCCTCGGCATATTCTGTTTTCTGGTAACATCAGTATAACAGAATATATAGACACATTCCATAGAACTATTCCACAATTATAGATCTATTTTCTCTATTATGGAAAAAGCCCCGGAGTAGCTTCTCCGGGGCTGGGGTATTCCTTTTTAATATTGAAGCAAAAACTCCCCGTTTTTGATGATCTGCTGGTCGTCCAGGTAGAGGTCCGGCTTGAGGATAATGCCGTCCATGTGGCAGTCCGCCTTGTTGGTGCCCCCAAAAGAGGTGTTGGTGCCAAAGGCGATGTGGACGGTGCCGTAGACCTTTTCATCCTCCAGGATGATGCCGCAGAGGATGGCTTTCTCGTTGGTGCCGATGCCCAGCTCCCCCAAAGTGGCGTTGCGTTCATTCTTCAGGAGGATATCCAGCTTGCCCTCCTCATCCCCTTCGATCTTGGTCAGCTTGCCGTCTTTGACGGTGACCTTGAGGGGCTTTTTCAGGGTGCCCATACCCACCATGGAGCCGTCGATAATCATCTCGCCGTTGGAGCCGTTCTCCACCGGGGCGATATACCCTTCGCCGGAGGGGAGGTTGCCGCTCTTGCCCGGCTCTTTGTAGACGCCGGGGCTGGGCACGCCGTCGCGGCCCCGCAGGTCCAGGGTCAGTTCGCACCCCTCTTTGACGATGCGGGCGGTGGATGCCTTGGTCAGCAGCTCTGTGACAGCGGCAGTCAGCGCCTCCACCCGGGTGTAGTCGGCGGTCATAGCCCCTTTCTCAAACATCTCCTTGGTGATGTTTGGCATGGTGGCGATGCGGGCGCCCTGTTTCACCGCATTGATGCGGGCGTTGGTGTGGGTCAGGGATTTGGCGGTGGGACAGAGGACGATGTCCGCCGCGGCCATGGCGGCAGCTACCGCCGCCGGGGGCTCCTCACCGGAGACCGATCGCTCCCCCATCACCATGAGCATGGCCTCGCAGCCCAGTTCCTTGGCCGCCAGGTAGATGGCGTTGCCGATTTCCAACTTGCTGTCGTCGGTGACGACCAGTACATTCTCCCCTGGCTTGGCCGCCATGGAGGAGAGAAGGATGGATTTTGCGTTTTCAATCAAATTCATGGGGTTGTCCCTCCGTTGTTAATAATCCAAAAGCTCCATCACCGCCCGGGCCAGGATGGTCCGGGAGAGGATGACGTTTTTGCCGGTGATTTTTGCCACCATCCGCTTCATTTCAGCGGTGTAGCCAATGCAGTCCAAAAGAACCAGGTCGGCATCAGTTTTGGCAATCTCCCGGGCCGCTGCCTCCACCGCCTCCATCTCCCCATAGGGGGAAGCGGCGTAAGACTTGACCTCCAAGCCGTAACCGCCCCACTTCTTCTGGGACTGCTCCAGCTGCTTTTCGGAAGGGGTCACAGCAGCCAGCTTGCCGGCGCAGAGGACCGGCACCAGCCCGAAGAGGATCTGGTTGGGGAAGATCAGCGGAACCTTGTGGCGGAAGTTGTCGGGGAAATCCCCGGTGCAGAAGAAGAGGATGAGCCGGACCCCTTCCTCCTCCAGCCTGTCGATGCACTGCTGCAAGCGGGGCAGCACATACCGCTCCGCAAAGGTGACGCTGCTTCCATCCTTAAGGCGGGAAACCAGCACATAGTCCCCTTCCTCGGGGACAAAGGTTTCAATTTCCTCCCGGCTCAGTCCGTCCAGGCCTCCGGCTTCGATCAGTTCCACATTGGGGCCGAAAATTGGCCACAGGTCAGGGGTCACATCCACCCGGGGGGACTGGCCCACCGTGATGGCCCCGATTTTAACCTTTTCCATGGGGTGTATCCTCCTTTTTTCCAGTAAATGCTTCCCCCCAGGGGAAACGGAAGAAGCCCTCCCCAGGGCGCACCCCGGGGAGGGCAATATGGTTTAGTCCCGGTTGCCCAGGGTCTGGATGTGGCTCATGGAGCCATACAATTTCTGGATGAGGGCGTACTCCTTCTCGTCATAGAAGGCGCACTGGCCCTTGCCGAAGGATTTGGCGACCTCCAGCATAAAGCGGGCGGCCTCCTCGCAGTCGGTGAAGTGGCAAGCGCCGGTAGCACAGCCGGGGACGGCGGTCTCGGCGGTGATGGCCACACCTACAACCGGCGCCTTAGTGGCAGTGGAGGGCTGCAGGATGCTGTTCAGGTGGTACAGGTCATTTCCGTAGGGGGTGATGTCCTGGGTGGTGATGGCAAAAACGGCAGGTAGCTCGCCGGTGGTGATCTGCATGATATCCAACAGGGCCTCACTGGTGCGCAGGATGTAGCCCTCCTTGACGGTGGGGGAAATGGCGAAGCCACGCTTGTTGATGATCCGGTTGCCCTTGGTGGTGTCCACGACCAAGATGGCGTCCAGCTCCTCGGTGACTTCTTCTTTGTTCACCATGGCCATGTTGACCGGGGAGCCCATAAAGGGGACGGGGATATGGGGCTGGGTGGGGGCGTCGGGGCAGACGTGGGTGGAGATGAAGACATCCCCTTCCAAGGTGTCGCCCTTGTTCTGCATATCCAAAATTTTAGCTGCCAGGGTGAGGGCCACCAAGGCGCCGTCGCCGTCAGAGACAAAGCCGGTCATCTCAGGCCGTGCGCCCAGTCCGCCCAGGCGGCCCAACAGGCCGATGGTGGGGGCGGTTCCGCCCACCGACTTGCCGTTTGTACCGGGGATGCGGATTTTAATCATCTTGGTGCTCCCCTTTTCGGTGGAGAGCTCTTTGATCTCGATGTTGGCGTCGGCGCGGATACCCCGCAGGTAGGCGGCGACTCCTTCGGCGCTGGCCTTGCTGTCGTCCAGAATGTCGTAGACTTCCATCAATTGTTTCAGCAGCATAATGGTTACTCCCTTTCTTTTTGTTGTCAAGTTTGCGCTGGATGGCGCAAGATCTTTGGTTGGTAGCTTCATGGTAGCACACCGCATACTTTTTTGCAATATTTCCTGCGTTTTTTCAGAATAAATTTGCAATTCGGCCCATTTTTGGAGGAAAAAATTCTTGAGTGTGCTTTACATCCCTCATCAATTGTACTAAAATGGTGTTGTGAAATCAACAGGAATTTGGCGTCCTGAGCATTAAAAACAGAGGGAAAGAAGGAGTAATACCATGTTTAAACTCATTCGCGGCGCAGATGTCTACACCCCGGAACACATCGGCATCAACGATATTTTGATCGCCGGAGACAAAATTTTAAAAATCGCCCCCCACATCGACTTCACCTATGAAGGGATGGAGATCATCAACGCCGCAGGTAAAAAAGCGGTCCCCGGCCTGATGGACCAGCATGTCCACATCACCGGCGGCGGCGGGGAAAGCGGCATGAAGAGCCGGGTCACCGAACTGTGCCTGGGCGACATCATCCAAAGCGGTGTCACCACCATCGTGGGCCTCTTGGGCACTGATTCCTTCACCCGCTCGGTGGAGAACCTGGTTGCCAAGGCCAAGGGCCTCAACGAGGAGGGCATCACCACCTACTGCCTCACCGGCGCCTACGAGTACCCCTCCCCCACCCTCACCGGCCGGGTGGATAAGGACATCGCCTATATCAACGAGGTCATCGGCTGCAAACTGGCCATCAGCGACCACCGCTCCTCCCACGTCACCCGGCAGGAGCTGCTCCGCCTGGCCACCCAGGTCCGCTTGGGCAGCCTCATTGGCGGCAAACCCGGCGTGCTTCACATGCACACCGGCAAGGGCAAAGGCGGCCTCCAGGACGTGATGGCCGTAGTGGAGGAGAGCAACGTGCCCATCAAGCACTTCCGCCCCACCCACGTGGCTAACTGTTTTGACGACGCCATCGCCTTTGCAAAGATGGGCGGCAACATAGACTTCACCTCCGGGGTGGAGACTTCGGAAGTGGCCAAAACCCTGGCCAAGGCCCTGGAGCTGGCCCCCCTGGATAAAATCACCCTCAGCTCCGACTCCAACGGCAGCATGCCCATCTGGAATGAGAAAAACGAACTGATCGGCATGGGTGTGGGCAAGATGGACACCCTCTACGGCTCCATCAAGGCGCTGATCACCGAGCAGGGGGTGGACATGACCACCGCCCTCAAGCTGGTCACCGAGAATGTGGCCAAAGGTTTGGAGATCTATCCCCGCAAGGGTGCCCTTTTAGAGGGCAGCGACGCCGATGTCCTCCTCTTGGACAACAAGCTGGACATCGACTCTCTCTTCGCCCAGGGCAAGGTGATGATGCTGGACAAAGAGATCAAGGCAAAGAGCTATTTCGGGCTGTAAGCCGTCAACGAGAAATGTTAGGAGGTTTTCCATCATGCGCTTGGAAGAAATCAGCTGGAAACAGGCAGAGCGGTACTTTGAGCGGAAGGACATCGCCGTCATCCCTGTGGGCAGCATTGAAAACCACGGCTCCCAACTGGCTTTGGGCACCGATTACCTCATCCCCAAAAAGCTCACCGAATGGGTGGAGCGGGAATTGGATGTCCTCATCCTGCCCGGCGTGCCCTACGGCGTGGCCAACCACCACCAGGGTTTCCCCGGCACCATCAGCCTGGGGGAGGAAGGGCTTTACCTGGTGATGAGCAAAATCGTCTGGGCCCTATATGAGTATGGCATCCGCAAATTTGTCTTTTTAAACGGCCACGGCGGCAACGATGTGGTGCTCAACAAGCTGGGGCTGGAAATTGAGGACAACGGCGGCATTTCTGCCCTCTTCAATTGGTGGCAGATCGCCGGGGAACTGAACCCTGCCTGGAAAGGCGGCCATGGCGGCGGCGAGGAGACCGCAGCCATGCTGGCCATTGATGAAAAGTATGTCCATATGGAGGACTACATGCCCCTTGTCCCCAACGACTTGAGCGAGAACCTGCCGGTTTCCAGCGTCAAGACCGTCCGGTTCAAAGGGGTGGATGTGATCATCCCCCGCCATTTCCAGAGCGTCACCGAAAGCGGCTGGTATGGCCCCGATGATCCCCGGGATGCCACCGCCGCCTGGGGAAATGAGATGCTGGATGCCACCGGCAAATACCTGTGCGAGTTCATCGCCGAGTTTGAAAAGGTGGAGCTTCCAAAGCTGTAAAAAGCCAAAAAGGAGCGGGCAAAACCGCTCCTTTTTCCCTTTCCCCCTGGGTTCCGGCCGCCCCCGGTTGCAGCCCATCTCCGAAAATGCTATACTACTGGATAGCCAACATAAGAAATTGAGGTGCCGCACTATGTACGAAACATTTATCTTAGAAAACGCCCAAGAGCGCCACCAAGCCGACCCCCGCCACTTCCCCGTACCCTGCCAGGCGGATCTGGATGCCATCGGCCCGGAGAGCCTGGTGCAGCTGGTATTTGTCCTGCCTCAGGAGACCGCTGAGGGCTGCCGCGCCGAGCGGATGTGGGTGAAGGTCACCGCGCGGGAGGAAGACCGCCTGGGCGGCATTCTCGCCAACGAACCCCACTTCATTGAGGAGATCAAGCTGGGCGACCCCATCGCCTTTGAAGTGGCAAATGTGGCCGACATCTTCCGGGGGAACCCCTCCTATGACCGGGAGCTGATGTGCATCATCACCCGCAAGGCCCTGGAACAGGGGGAGATCAACTGGGTGACACGGGGCGAGCCGGTCAACGAGGTGGACAGCGGCTGGCAGCTCTTCTACGGCGATGAGGACGAGGAGTACCTTAACGACCCCAACAACGCCGCCCTCTTCCCCTTGCGGGAGATGCTGCGGATGGAACCGCTGCTGGACAAGGTGTTCGCTTCCCCTTCCCCTGCCTTTGCCTTCTACCCGGAGGTGAACGACTTCATCGACGCCCAAACCTATGAAGCCCTGGGCCTCGCTGACCTGGAGGATGGGGAATAACCCCCCTTATAAGCTGACTCAAAAAGCCGCCGGAACTGTCCGGCGGCTTTTTTGCTGTTGTATTTCCTGTTTACAAGGGGTCAACCACCAAGGTCTCTGTATCCCCCACCCGGGCACTATAGGATAAAATCCCCCCGGCCAGCAGCTTAAAATGGTTGGTGCTCACCGTTGCCCCAGCCACATTGTCCATAGCCACCACGTTCTTCCCCGCGTCTTCGAACAAGGCGAGGATTTCCGGGTTGTACTTTTGGGGATAGGTCTCCGGTAGGCCCGCCCGCTTGTTGGCGCGGATCATCGTATCCTGAAAGTTTTTATCCTCGCTCTTCTTTTGGCCCTTTTCGTCCACTGCGTCAAACTCCTCGATGGTGACCACGTTGTCCTGGATGGAGAGGATCACATAATCCTTCCAGCCGTGGTCAAAGTCCCGCATCTCCGCCCGGTAGGTGCCGTCTACATACTGGCCGATGGTCTCCTCCTGGGCCAAGCGGAATTTTGCATTTTTCTCCGCCGTGGCATACAGGGTTTTAAAATTCTCCAGGGACTTGGTGGCCCCAGTCACCCCGTCCATTTTCTCCAGGCTCCCGGCCTCCTCAAAATTTTTGACAATAGCCGGCAGGAAGACATTGGGCCCATACAGTTTAGCAGTCCGCATCTCCTCACTGAGGGCTTGGTCGGCGGATTTCAGCTCTCCCGCCTTATTTTTGCCGTCAAACTCCACCACTGTGAGGGTGTCCTCGGTGGCGGTGAGGATAAGGTATTCAGCGTAGTCCTCCTCCGGCTTCTCAGCCCGGACGGTATAGGTGCCGGGGCTGTATAGCGGCAGGCGGTAGTGGCTGGTGTCGCCGGAACGGGCCCGGGCCTCCAGCAGTTCCTGCTTCATTGTCTCCTGGAAAGAGGCAGGCGCCCCCTGGGGCGGGACGTATTCCGCCACGGTGGGGTTGCCCTTCTCCACCGTCAGTTTGATGGAGCCGGAATTCCCGGCAGGGTCCTCCCAGCTTGCGGTGTACTCTCCATCCTGGAAGCCAGGCACGCTGCCCGAGGCTTCCCCGCCCTCCCGTTTGTTGCAGCCCACAAAGGTTGTCAGCAGCAGCGCGGCCAAAAACGCCGCCATCCAATTTCGATTCAAAGCGCAATTCTCCCTTTTTACATGGTTTCCCGAATTTTGGGCGCAAAAAAGCGCGTATCCCATTTCATACAAAATAGTATACACGCTTTTTGGCGAATTTGGCAAGGGTATCCCCTTTTCTTTTTCCAAATGGGCCTCAACAGGGTTCATTTTTCCCTTGATCCCTTTGCCCCGCTCGCCAAGTGTGGGCCTCTTGCAGCAACAGGCGGATCAGCTCCTGCTTCCCCGCCGTATAGCCGTTTCGATTATCCGAAAACTCCGCAGCCAATTCCTTCTTGCAGCGGTCATATTGCCATGCTTTTTGAGGAAAGCAGGTGAGATAATCCCGGAAATTGACATAATTCTCCCACGCCTCTCCGCCCCATTGTACAACGTGGATGTGGTGGGTGCGCAGGTCCTTCTCAAAATCCCCCATGACAAACAACAGCTGCCCAGGGGCATCCTCCCCCCGGAACACCACGCCGCACTGTTCCAAAGCGCCCCGGTAGGGGAGCACATCTTTTAAATCCCGGACGCCCACTACAAGATCCAGTATAGGCTTTGCACAGATAGCGGGGATAGACGTGCTGCCAACGTGCTGAATATCAACGGCCGCATCCCCTAGAATCTGCCACAGCTCCGCCGCGGTATCCCCGGCTTTTGTTGCCCACTCCTCTTGGTGGGGGAGCAATTCCACCTTTCCCCTTTTTAAGCCCAGCATAAAAGCTCCTTATTCTGCCGATAAGCCATTCTCCACAAAGGACAGCCTCCCGCTATCCTTCTTTCGGAGGCTCCATCCCCAGCAGCTGGTACTGCCGGTCTTTGCTCACCTTCATCAGGGTGGCGTACAGCTCCCGTGTGCCCTCTTTCAGGTGGGCGGGGGCCCGGGAGGCCATCTTTTCTAAAATCGCCGCCTCCCGCTCTGGGTGGAACACCGGGAGGTTGTTTTTCTGTTTGTAATCCACCACCTGCTCCACCACTTCCATCCGGCGGAGGAACAGGGCGAGGATCTGGGAATCAATGTCGTCAATCTGAAGGCGTAGCTCATTCAAATCCATGGCAGGTCTCTCCTTATTGATATGGGAATACTTCTATCCTACCCGATTAAGGAGAGAATTGCAAGGGCTGCGGCCGCTTCCACGCAGGGGACCGCCCGCAGGGCCACGCAGGGGTCGTGGCGGCCTTTGATCTGGATGGTGGTCTCGGTGCGGGTGAGGAGGTCCACCGTCTTCTGTTCCATGGCGATGGAGGGGGTGGGCTTAAAGGCCGCCTGGAACAGGAGAGGCATGCCGGAGGTCATGCCGCCCAGGACTCCGCCGTGGCGGTTGGTCTCGGTGCGGACTTCCCCGGTCTCGTCGATGCAGAAGGGGTCGTTGTGCTGGCTGCCCCGCATCCCTGCGGCGTCAAACCCCGCCCCAAACTGGATGCCCCGCACCGCCGGGATGCCGAACACCATCCGGCTGATCTCATTTTCCACCCCGTCGAAGATGGGAGCACCCAGGCCGGCGGGCAGGCCGGTGACACAGCACTCCACCACGCCGCCGATGGAATCCCCTTCCCCCCGGACCTCTTCGATAAGGGCGGCCATCCGGCCGGCGGCCTCCTGGGTCAGGGCGGGGATCTCCCTCTCCGAAGCGGCTTGGAGCGCTTGGCAGTCGGGCCGCACTGGGTCTAGGGGGATGTCCTTCACCCCGCCCACCGACAGCAGCCGGGCCTGGACCTGGATGCCCCGGCGTTCCAGCAGCTGCTTGGCAATGCCTCCCGCCAAGGCTAGGGGGGCTGTGAGCCGGGCGGAGGAATGTCCGCCGCCCCGGACGTCGCTGTAGCCCTCATGGCGGATGAAATTGGGGTAGTCCCCGTGGCCGGGCCGGGGGAGGAAGCGGTTTTTCAGATACTCCTCCGACTGGGTGTCGCCGTTTTCAAAGACAGCGCAGAGGGGGGAGCCGCAGGTGATCCCATCTACCAAGCCGGACAGGATGTGGGGGATGTCCCTCTCCTTGCGCTGGGAGGCATACCGTCCCCCCGGGGCGCGGCGGGCGAGGAAGGCTTCCAGTTCCCCCAGGTCGATGGGTTCACCAGCTGGCAGGGAATCGATGACAACCCCGACGGCCTCGCCGTGGGATTCTCCGAACAAGGTGACTTTGATGGAATTACCGATGGTTGACGACATGACATACGCCTCCTAACAACTTCATATGGTGGAAGAATTGGGGGTAGCTTTTGCCCACGCATTGGGCGTTCTGGATGGTGACGGGGGCTTTGGCCCCCAAAGCGGCAATGGAAGCCGCCATGGCGATGCGGTGATCGCCGAAGGGTTCTATGGTGACCCCGCCATCGAGGGCGGGCTTTCCTTGAATGGTCAACGTTTCGGGGCCTTCCTCTACTTCCGCCCCCATCTGGGTGAGGACGGTCGAAAGGGCGGCCAGCCGGTCGCTCTCCTTGAGTCGGAGGCGTCCGGCGTGGGTGAGGGCGGTTTCCCCGTCCGCGTAGGCGGCAGCCACCGCCAAGGCAGGGGCCAGATCCGGGCACTGGGAGAGGTCAATCTCCACCCGACCCCCTCCCAGGGATTGAATGGTCTCCAAATGGCGGAGGATGGCACGGTCCCCCTGGGTGGAATCCTCCCGGAGGCCCAGGCATTCCACCTGGGAGCCGATGGCGTTGGCTGTGAGGAAGAGGGCCGCCGCCGAGTAATCCCCCTCCACCTCAAAATCAGCGGCGCGGTAGATTTGGTTTCCCAGGATGCGCCATCCCCCCTCCTCCGGGGAGACCTGGATCCCAAATTGGGCGAGAACCTGTAGGGTCATCCTGACATACCCGGCCGATTCCAGCGGCGTGGTCAACCGGATGGAGCTATCCCCCTCCAATAGAGGGAGCGCCAGCAGCAGGCCGGTGACATACTGGGAGGAGACATCCCCCGGCAGCCGGTATTCCCCCGGCCGAAGCCGCCCTGCAAGCTCCAGGGGCAGCTGGAAACCGGAGAGTTCCGCCCCGCCCCGGATGAGGGTCTCCCCCAATGGGCCCAGGGGCCGCTCTGGGAGCCTCCCTTCCCCAGTGAACCGGGCCGGGGCGCCCAGTGCCGCCGCCACTGGCAGCAGGAACCGGAGGGTGGAGCCGCTCTCCCCACAGGGGAGGACGATCCGCTCCCGCCATCGCCTATGGAGCGGGGTGACTTCCAAGTCCTCGCCCTCCCGCCGGATCTCTGCCCCCAAAGCGGTTAGGCAGCGGACAGTGGCCTCGATATCCCCCGAAGGGGTGGCGTTTTGAATCCGGCTGGGACCGTCCGCCAATGCGGCGGCAATCAGCCCTCGGTGGGCCATGGATTTGGAACCGGGTACGGCGACCTTGCCAGCCAACCGTCCGGGGGAAATGGTGACTTCCATACACATCCTCCAAGCAAAAAGAAAAGGGCCGGTGCTGTTCATCAAGCACCGACCCTTGGATTCCGTTTCGACTGCCCTATTGGGCCACTGGAACCGGGAGCTTTTGATGACAGCAAAAATAGCCTGCGCCATAAAAGTAGGCCCAAGCAAAAAATACTACAAAATGTACAGTTGTGTAGCTAAGCTGTATCATCGTGGTAAACTCCCTGCGCGAAAACCGCGTTTCCTTTGAATTAAGTTGTTTTTACTATACTCCCATCCCGGGCTCCTGTCAAACCGAAACTGCCTAAAGGCCGAATATTTTGGAGCTATCACCGAAAACTAACAAGAGATTTTAGGCACATTAGGGGATTTGCTTGACATTCGTATGCAAAGGGGTTAATATGGAGTAAAATAGTAGAAAAAGGAGGATGGACATTATGGTGGATCTCATTGTCATTGGCGCTGGGCCGGCCGGCCTTTCTGCCGCCATCTATGCCGCCCGGGCTGGGCACACTGTCACGGTGCTGGAGGAACTGGTTTTCGGCGGCCAGGTTGCCACCACCCCGGAAGTGGAAAATTACCCTGCAATCCGCAAGATCGACGGGGTGGAATTCTCGATGAACCTTTACAATCAGGCCACGGAACTAGGGGCCAAGGTGGAGTTTGCCGGGGCTACCAAGGTGGATCTGACTGGGCCGGTGAAACAGGTTTGGGCAGGAGAGACCCTCTATGAGGCCAAAGCGGTGATTTTAGCCAACGGCGCCAAACGCCGCAAGCTGGATGTCCCTGGGGAGGAACGCCTGTCTGGAAAAGGCGTCTCCTACTGCGCCACCTGCGACGGTGCTTTTTACCGGGGCAAGGTTACCGCCATCGTCGGCGGGGGCAACACGGCCTTGGAGGACGCCCTCTTCTTAGCCAACAACTGCGAGACGGTCCACCTGATCCACCGGCGGGATTCCTTCCGGGGGAGCAAAATCCTCTCCGATGCGGTCATCGCCCGCAAGAACATCGTCATCCACTACGATTCCATCCCCACCGAGATCGTCGGGGAGAGCACAGTGGAAGGGCTTTCCATCTCCAACGTGAAAACCGGCGCCGCCGAGACCATCCCCGTCAGCGGGGTGTTTGTGGCGGTTGGCCTCGCCCCGGACAACCATCTGGTGGAAGGCCAGCTGGAACTGGAAAATGGCTACGTCAAGGCCGGTGAGGACTGTGCCACCAACCTGCCCGGGGTCTTTGTGGCTGGGGACACCCGCACCAAAGCGGTCCGTCAGATCGTCACCGCAGCCAGCGACGGCGCGGTGGCCGCGGTCAACGCCTCCACCTATCTCTCCAGTTTGGCGGCGGAATAATTCCCCATCTGCCGGCAAAAACTGGAATAGGCGGCTAAAAAATGCTCACACTAATGCCATGGGTTTTTCGCCCGTGGCATTTTTTTGCGTGGAGGGGTTATCCTATGATGACAGAACAGCTGATGGAAAAAATCACCGGGGGCAGAGCGGTCTGCGCCGTTGTGGGCTTGGGGTACGTGGGCCTTCCCCTGGCAGTAAATCTGGCCAAGGCTGGGTACCAGGTGCTGGGGTTTGACTTGCAGCAGGAGCGGGCTGACCGGGTCAACGCCTGCGACAGTTATATCGGCGACGTGCCCTCCTGTGCCCTGCGAGAGGTGCGGGACAAGCTGACCGCCACCTGTGATTTTTCCAGGCTGGGGGGCTGCGACTGCGCCATCATCTGCGTCCCTACCCCATTGGACGCCTACCGCCAGCCGGATATTTCCTATGTCAAGAACTCGGCCGGGACCATCGCCCAGTACGCCCACCCCGGCATGCTGGTCATTTTGGAGAGCACCACCTACCCTGGCACCACCCAGGAGGTGGTGGCGCCCCTCTTCACCGACCGGGGATTTGTGGTGGGGGCGGATTTCTTTCTCGCCTTCTCCCCCGAGCGGGTGGACCCAGGAAACCAGGTTTACCGCACTGGGAACACCCCGAAAATCGTGGGGGGCTGCACCCCCCACTGCACCCGTTTGGCCTGTGCCCTCTACCAAAAAGCGCTGGATGCGCCGGTAATCCCCGTCTCCTCCCCCAAGGTGGCAGAGATGGAGAAGATTTTGGAGAACACCTTCCGCTGCGTCAACATCGCTCTGGCCAATGAGATGGCGGTTATCTGCCACAAAATGGGCATCCCCGTGTGGGAGGTCATCGACGCCGCAGCCACCAAACCCTACGGGTTTATGCCCTTTTATCCCGGCCCAGGGCTGGGGGGGCACTGCATCCCCATCGACCCCTTTTATCTCTCTTGGAAGGCCAAACAGTACGGCTGCTCCGCCAGCTTAATTGAGGCCGCCGGCGAGGTCAACCGCTCCATGCCCGCCTATGTGGTCGATCGGTTGACCTGTGCCCTCAACCTCTATCGAAAACCGGTCAACGGCTCTAAAATCCTAGCGCTAGGGGCGGCTTACAAAGCAGATATTGGGGATCTGCGGGAATCCCCTGCCCTCTCGGTGATCCGCTGCCTAATCCAGTTGGGGGCAGACGTCACCGTCTGTGATCCCTTTTTCGATTCCATCCCCTTGGATGGCCGTCGCCTGCCCTGTGTCCCCCTCACCGACCAGCTGCTGGAGGAGACGGACGCCGCGGTCATCCTCACCGCCCACAGCGCCTTCGACCCCGAGCAGATCGCCCGAAAAGCCCGGCTGGTGCTGGATACCCGCAACCTGACCCAAGGGGCGCAGGAGGGCAACATCCTGCGGCTGTAACCCCTTGCACTTATGTCTCCCGCCTGGTAGGATGAAGCATAAAACTGTTTGATCTGTGCCGGGAGCAACCGGCAGAAGGGAAGGTTGTTCTATGACTCAATGGGAAAAGATGATGGCTGGGGAGATGTATGATGCCGCAGACCCGGAACTGGCGGAACTGCGCCGCCGGGCCAAAGAGCTGTGCCACCAGCTCAACCACACCCTGGATGGTGGGGAGCGCCAATCCCTCCTCCAGGAGCTTTTGGGCCGCTGTGGAGACGACCCCTGGGTGGAGCCGGACTTCCATTGCGATTACGGCTGCAACATCCGGGTGGGCCACCGGTTTTACGCCAACCACAACTGTGTGTTTCTGGATGTCTGCCCCATTGAAATCGGGGACGATTGCCTCTTCGGCCCCGGGGCCATGGTTCTGACCGCCGCCCACCCCCTGGACCCGGCTCAGCGCAGGGCGGGGCTGGAGTTTGGCAAGCCGGTCTTTATCGGGGACAACGTCTGGGTGGGGGCCGGGGCCATCCTCAACCCCGGGGTCACCGTCGGCAGCAATGCGGTGATCGCCTCCGGCGCGGTGGTTACCAAAGACGTCCCGGCGGGCTGCATCGTCGCCGGGGTGCCCGCCAAGGTGATCCGGCGGCTGTAACCCCGGCAGAGGGGCTAATTCAAGCGTAGAGAGCCAGGGCCGTGGGACTCTCTTGCGCGTTTAAAATTTCAGCCGGCAATCCCGTTCAAAGGATTGGCGGGAGGGGTTCCCCTCGCACCGGTAGATTTCCCCCGGGGAGGACAGGCAATAAATGGACGACCAGACGGTGTCCATCCCCTTGGAGCGGTCGTATTGGCAGAGAAAGCCGAACTTCCCCGCCAGCAGCTCTTGGGCAAAGGCCACCGGCTCCCCCCACCGATCGTCTAGGGCCTTCTTGGCAACCTGGTACCGCAGTCCGGAAAAGACAGTGTCCTCCAAGGCGGGGTTGTACCGCTTCATCCCCACCCCGTGGAAGCTGTTGGTGGCAACTACAAAATCCGTTCCAGGTTCCGGTTCCAGAACCTCCATCCCCTGGCAGTTGCACTCCACCACCGCCATCCGACCGGCCCGGTCCGCCAAGGTGAGGGTCTGATTGGAGGAAATGGTCAGCCGGCCCAATTCCTCCACCGCCTCGGGGACGGTGGAACACCTCTCCAGCAGATAGCGGGTGAGGATGCCCGCCCCCAGCCCCGGCCGCTTCACCGTGGGG
>NZ_LT629939.1:751726-840157 GCF_900104615.1 Merdimmobilis hominis
CTTCCCCGCCAGCAGCTCTTGGGCAAAGGCCACCGGCTCCCCCCACCGATCGTCTAGGGCCTTCTTGGCAACCTGGTACCGCAGTCCGGAAAAGACAGTGTCCTCCAAGGCGGGGTTGTACCGCTTCATCCCCACCCCGTGGAAGCTGTTGGTGGCAACTACAAAATCCGTTCCAGGTTCCGGTTCCAGAACCTCCATCCCCTGGCAGTTGCACTCCACCACCGCCATCCGACCGGCCCGGTCCGCCAAGGTGAGGGTCTGATTGGAGGAAATGGTCAGCCGGCCCAATTCCTCCACCGCCTCGGGGACGGTGGAACACCTCTCCAGCAGATAGCGGGTGAGGATGCCCGCCCCCAGCCCCGGCCGCTTCACCGTGGGGTAGATCAAGGTCAGCCCCACCGCCAGGCCGTGGCAGTTGACCCCGTCTTCCATCTGGGAGGGGGCGGTGCTGTTTCCCACAAAGGCGTTTCCATCCGTCAGATGGTAATAGCTGTTTTCATTGGTGGGTTCCAGCGCCACGGCAAAATCGCTGTTCCGGCCAAAGACCACCCCATCCGGCCCGCGATAGGCAAAGGAGGTGCAGAAATGGCCGCCTATAAAGTTGTACATCCCAAAGAAAAAGGCGCACAATTCCTCCAAGGGGATCTCCTGCCCCTGGGCGATGCCCTCCAGTTCCTCCAAGAATTCGGGATATTCCCGCCGGCAGATTTCCATACTGGCCCGGCCAAAGGCCAGTTTCTCCGAGGTGAGTTGTAAAATTTCTGGGCGGCCTAAGGTCATCCCCATCTGCCGCCGGGCGGTGCCATAGCGGAGGCCCGCCTCGTAATGGGACCCTGTCCATTCAAAATGAAGCATACTTTCGCTCTCCTAATTTGTATTTGAGAGCCGGCGCCGACCTCATACCCACACTGTACCGAAAGAAAATTTTTATGTCAAGTAAATAAAATTCAAAATAAAATAATAGTGAAATTACATAGTTTTTCTTGTTTTTCTGAGGAAATACAAAAAATCCCCTGCCCAGCTGGGCAGGGGATTCCAGATTTGGCGTGTCAGCTTTGGGCTGCGGGCAGCTCCCTTTGGGGAACTTCCCCGGTGAGGAAGTCCCGGTGTACCGCCTCCAAGGCGGCAACAGAATCCTCCCGCGGGACTAGGGCGCAGCTGCGCCGCTTCCCCTGGGAGGAAAGCAGCACAGGGATGCCCCGATCTTCTAAGGATGGGGCAATTCCCTCCCCGCATTCCCCCAGCAGGGTGATTTTGGAGAGGCCACTGGAGGCAGCAAGGGACTGGTAACCCAGCTCCCCACGGGCGGATTCCAGCAGGGATTGAGCCGCAGCCATCCTGCCTTCCCCCACCGAGAAGGCTACCTTCCGGCGGCTTTCCTGGGCGGGGGATTGGGCGATGGCATCCACTTCAATCCCTTTGGCACCAAGGAGGGAAAACACCCGGAACACTGCCCCGGGCCGGTCGGGGAGGCCTTCGATTTCCACCAGTGCCGACCGTTCCTCCCGGGCGGCGGCGGACACTGGCGGACACCCTGCCACCACTTTGGTTCCCGGCGCGCCGGTTTGGCTGGAGAGAACCTCCACCTCCACAGCACTTTTTTGGGCCAGTTCCACCGACCGGCTGTGGAGCACCTGGGCCCCTGCTTTCGCCAAGGCCAACATGTCGTCGTAGCCGATGGCTTCAAACCTCCGGGCTGTGGGCACCAGCCGGGGATCGGCGGTGTACACCCCGTCCACATCGGTGTAAATCTGGCACCGCTCCCCTTTGAGGGCGGCGGCCAGCGCCACTGCCGTGATATCCGACCCGCCGCGGCCCAAGGTGGTCACCTCTCCTGCAGCAGAAATTCCCTGGAACCCCGCCACTACGGCGATTTTTCCCTGGTTCAGCTCCGCTAAGATACGGCCCGGCCGCACCGTTTGAATGGAGGCGTTCTGGTGGGTTCTCCCGGTCAAAATCCCCGCCTGCCAGCCGGTGAGCGACACTGCCGGTGCGCCAAACTCTTCCAATGCCATGGCGAACAGCGCCGCGGACATCTGCTCCCCCGCGCTGAGCAGCTGATCCAACTCCCGGGGGCTGGGGGCGCGGCAAAGTTCCCCCGCCTGGGTCAGGAGCTGGTCGGTCAAATCCCCTTGGGCGGAGACTACTACCACCACCTGAAACCCCTGCCTAACCGCGGAAAGGGAGAGCCCTGCCGCGCGGCGGATTTTCTCCCCATTGGCCAGCGAACTCCCCCCAAATTTCTGTACAAGTATTGCCATAGAGCCATCCTCCCTACCGGATATTTCCAAAACAAGGCCCAAAGGTATCCCCTTGGGCCCATTTCTACTGGTATTCTATGGAAAATGGGAGGATTTGGTGAAAACCGCATTAAATCTTGCGCACGTCTACCACGCCGCGCTGGTGGCGGACGATCTCGATGAGCTGATCCTCGTCGATGTCCTCCGCATTGATGCGGGCGGAGATGGAGACCGGCGCCACCCCGTCAGTGGGGATGTTCTGATTGACGGTGATGATGTTGGCCCCCACCTGATACAGCTGGGTCAGCAGGGCGGACAGCACGCCGGGCTCGTCTTCCAAGGTAGTGTTAAAGGTCACCATCCGCTCCGAGAGGCGGTTGTCATAGGGATATACCGAATCCTTGTATTTGTAAAAGGCGCTTCGGGAGATCCCCGCCAGTTTGGCAGCTTCAGAGGAACTTTTGGCCTTGCCCTGAGCAATCAGTTTTTTGGCTTGTACCACCTTAAAAAAAACATCGGGCAGCACATTGGTATTCACGAGTAAGTATTTGGGCTTATCCATAGATTGTCCGCCTCCAGCATACGAGTGTTTTATGAATGGAAACAATATACCATTGGAAGCGCCCAAATTCAATGGGAAATTTCCCCCATTTTTCCGGATTTGTCTGGAAATTCCTTCTTCAAGGGTGATTATACCACCCATGCTGTGTTTTTCTTTGTCTTATCCTGCCGGATATTGCATTCGCTCAAAAAATTTTCTATTATAAGAAAAATTTGTTGATATTCCATAGGAAATAAGCTGCATTTCCAAATTTTAGAAGAAATTTCTGTTGGTTTTTCCGCCGGAAAATTTCCCGCGGCCCCTTCATATTCCCCAGCTTGTCCGCATAGGATAATAGCCAAAGACGCTGTGCGCTGCCTTCCACTTGTTCCCATTTTGGGGCATCTTTTCCCCGGGTGAAGGATGCGGCGCACAGGAATTCTTTTTAAAGGAGGGAGATTGCTTGCGGGATTCCCAAAAGAAAAAATTCATTTTAAACGTTCTGTTCCTACTGGCAGTGGCGCTGTGCCTCTACGTTTTTTTCCGCTGCGCCCTGTGCTGGCTGCTCCCTTTCGTGCTGGGCCTTGCCATCGCCTTCTGCCTCAAACCGGCCACCGAGTGGATCGCCCGGGTGACCCGGATGCGCCGCAAGCCCTCAGCCATCTGTGCGGCTGTGCTGTTCTATACTTTGTTGGGGGCCCTCATCTGGCTGCTTTCCACCTTCCTGTTCGGTCAGTTTGCCACCCTAGCCCAGCAGCTCCCTGACTTCTTCCTCTATGAGATTCTTCCCTTGGTGGAGCGGATCAACCGGTGGAGCCTCTCCCTCTTTTCCCGCTATTCCCCCGAGATCTCCGAGCCGGTGCGCCAGCTCCAAGACGGAGTGATCGCCTTCTTCCAAGAGCTCACCAGCGCCATCCCCATGTTTTTAGCCCAATGGGTAGCCGGGTTGGCGGGCAAAATCCCCTACTTCTTCATGGCAGCAATCTTCACTGTGGTCTCCTCGGTGTTCCTATGCATCGACTACCAGACGGTGGTTTCCTTCCTCTTCCGCCAGCTGCCGGAGAGCTGGCGCCCGGTGGTGCTGGAGGTCAAAAACTTTATGGTCTCCTCCCTGTTCAGCATGGGGCGAGCCTACTGTTACATCCTGCTGTTTACCTTTTTGGAGATCTTTGCCGGGCTGTGGCTGCTGCGGGTGCCCTCCGCTTTGGTCATTGCCGCCATCATCGCTTTTTTGGACATCCTCCCTCTCATCGGCAGCGGGGGCATCCTCATCCCCTGGGCCCTTTTGGAGCTGCTGCGAGGCGGGTATCCCNCTGCCGCCGGGCGGTGCCATAGCGGAGGCCCGCCTCGTAATGGGACCCTGTCCATTCAAAATGAAGCATACTTTCGCTCTCCTAATTTGTATTTGAGAGCCGGCGCCGACCTCATACCCACACTGTACCGAAAGAAAATTTTTATGTCAAGTAAATAAAATTCAAAATAAAATAATAGTGAAATTACATAGTTTTTCTTGTTTTTCTGAGGAAATACAAAAAATCCCCTGCCCAGCTGGGCAGGGGATTCCAGATTTGGCGTGTCAGCTTTGGGCTGCGGGCAGCTCCCTTTGGGGAACTTCCCCGGTGAGGAAGTCCCGGTGTACCGCCTCCAAGGCGGCAACAGAATCCTCCCGCGGGACTAGGGCGCAGCTGCGCCGCTTCCCCTGGGAGGAAAGCAGCACAGGGATGCCCCGATCTTCTAAGGATGGGGCAATTCCCTCCCCGCATTCCCCCAGCAGGGTGATTTTGGAGAGGCCACTGGAGGCAGCAAGGGACTGGTAACCCAGCTCCCCACGGGCGGATTCCAGCAGGGATTGAGCCGCAGCCATCCTGCCTTCCCCCACCGAGAAGGCTACCTTCCGGCGGCTTTCCTGGGCGGGGGATTGGGCGATGGCATCCACTTCAATCCCTTTGGCACCAAGGAGGGAAAACACCCGGAACACTGCCCCGGGCCGGTCGGGGAGGCCTTCGATTTCCACCAGTGCCGACCGTTCCTCCCGGGCGGCGGCGGACACTGGCGGACACCCTGCCACCACTTTGGTTCCCGGCGCGCCGGTTTGGCTGGAGAGAACCTCCACCTCCACAGCACTTTTTTGGGCCAGTTCCACCGACCGGCTGTGGAGCACCTGGGCCCCTGCTTTCGCCAAGGCCAACATGTCGTCGTAGCCGATGGCTTCAAACCTCCGGGCTGTGGGCACCAGCCGGGGATCGGCGGTGTACACCCCGTCCACATCGGTGTAAATCTGGCACCGCTCCCCTTTGAGGGCGGCGGCCAGCGCCACTGCCGTGATATCCGACCCGCCGCGGCCCAAGGTGGTCACCTCTCCTGCAGCAGAAATTCCCTGGAACCCCGCCACTACGGCGATTTTTCCCTGGTTCAGCTCCGCTAAGATACGGCCCGGCCGCACCGTTTGAATGGAGGCGTTCTGGTGGGTTCTCCCGGTCAAAATCCCCGCCTGCCAGCCGGTGAGCGACACTGCCGGTGCGCCAAACTCTTCCAATGCCATGGCGAACAGCGCCGCGGACATCTGCTCCCCCGCGCTGAGCAGCTGATCCAACTCCCGGGGGCTGGGGGCGCGGCAAAGTTCCCCCGCCTGGGTCAGGAGCTGGTCGGTCAAATCCCCTTGGGCGGAGACTACTACCACCACCTGAAACCCCTGCCTAACCGCGGAAAGGGAGAGCCCTGCCGCGCGGCGGATTTTCTCCCCATTGGCCAGCGAACTCCCCCCAAATTTCTGTACAAGTATTGCCATAGAGCCATCCTCCCTACCGGATATTTCCAAAACAAGGCCCAAAGGTATCCCCTTGGGCCCATTTCTACTGGTATTCTATGGAAAATGGGAGGATTTGGTGAAAACCGCATTAAATCTTGCGCACGTCTACCACGCCGCGCTGGTGGCGGACGATCTCGATGAGCTGATCCTCGTCGATGTCCTCCGCATTGATGCGGGCGGAGATGGAGACCGGCGCCACCCCGTCAGTGGGGATGTTCTGATTGACGGTGATGATGTTGGCCCCCACCTGATACAGCTGGGTCAGCAGGGCGGACAGCACGCCGGGCTCGTCTTCCAAGGTAGTGTTAAAGGTCACCATCCGCTCCGAGAGGCGGTTGTCATAGGGATATACCGAATCCTTGTATTTGTAAAAGGCGCTTCGGGAGATCCCCGCCAGTTTGGCAGCTTCAGAGGAACTTTTGGCCTTGCCCTGAGCAATCAGTTTTTTGGCTTGTACCACCTTAAAAAAAACATCGGGCAGCACATTGGTATTCACGAGTAAGTATTTGGGCTTATCCATAGATTGTCCGCCTCCAGCATACGAGTGTTTTATGAATGGAAACAATATACCATTGGAAGCGCCCAAATTCAATGGGAAATTTCCCCCATTTTTCCGGATTTGTCTGGAAATTCCTTCTTCAAGGGTGATTATACCACCCATGCTGTGTTTTTCTTTGTCTTATCCTGCCGGATATTGCATTCGCTCAAAAAATTTTCTATTATAAGAAAAATTTGTTGATATTCCATAGGAAATAAGCTGCATTTCCAAATTTTAGAAGAAATTTCTGTTGGTTTTTCCGCCGGAAAATTTCCCGCGGCCCCTTCATATTCCCCAGCTTGTCCGCATAGGATAATAGCCAAAGACGCTGTGCGCTGCCTTCCACTTGTTCCCATTTTGGGGCATCTTTTCCCCGGGTGAAGGATGCGGCGCACAGGAATTCTTTTTAAAGGAGGGAGATTGCTTGCGGGATTCCCAAAAGAAAAAATTCATTTTAAACGTTCTGTTCCTACTGGCAGTGGCGCTGTGCCTCTACGTTTTTTTCCGCTGCGCCCTGTGCTGGCTGCTCCCTTTCGTGCTGGGCCTTGCCATCGCCTTCTGCCTCAAACCGGCCACCGAGTGGATCGCCCGGGTGACCCGGATGCGCCGCAAGCCCTCAGCCATCTGTGCGGCTGTGCTGTTCTATACTTTGTTGGGGGCCCTCATCTGGCTGCTTTCCACCTTCCTGTTCGGTCAGTTTGCCACCCTAGCCCAGCAGCTCCCTGACTTCTTCCTCTATGAGATTCTTCCCTTGGTGGAGCGGATCAACCGGTGGAGCCTCTCCCTCTTTTCCCGCTATTCCCCCGAGATCTCCGAGCCGGTGCGCCAGCTCCAAGACGGAGTGATCGCCTTCTTCCAAGAGCTCACCAGCGCCATCCCCATGTTTTTAGCCCAATGGGTAGCCGGGTTGGCGGGCAAAATCCCCTACTTCTTCATGGCAGCAATCTTCACTGTGGTCTCCTCGGTGTTCCTATGCATCGACTACCAGACGGTGGTTTCCTTCCTCTTCCGCCAGCTGCCGGAGAGCTGGCGCCCGGTGGTGCTGGAGGTCAAAAACTTTATGGTCTCCTCCCTGTTCAGCATGGGGCGAGCCTACTGTTACATCCTGCTGTTTACCTTTTTGGAGATCTTTGCCGGGCTGTGGCTGCTGCGGGTGCCCTCCGCTTTGGTCATTGCCGCCATCATCGCTTTTTTGGACATCCTCCCTCTCATCGGCAGCGGGGGCATCCTCATCCCCTGGGCCCTTTTGGAGCTGCTGCGAGGCGGGTATCCCTTGGGGGTTGGACTTCTCATCCTCTACGGGATTGTCACGGTGGTGCGCAACGCCATTGAACCGAAATTGGTAGGGCAGGAGATCGGCCTACACCCATTGGCCACCATTACCGCTATGTTTCTAGGACTCAACCTGGCCGGCTTCGGCGGGATGTTGACTGCCCCGCTAGCCGTGCTGCTGATCAAACACCTCAACGAAGAGGGGATCATCACCCTCTACCGCCCCTAACCTGGCCACAGCCGCCCCCGTTTTTTCGGCGAGAGCGGCTATTTCCCGTGGGGATCCCCAACGTTTTTCACCCGTTTTGGCCAACTAGTGAAAAGGGACATGCCTTTACAGCTTTTTCTTCCGGCGAGGGGCCTTTCCTTCCTTCAAGGTGCCGAACACCACCGGGGAAAGGAGGGCCAAGGCGATCAAGTTGGGGACTGCCATCAGCCCATTGAGCAGGTCGGAGAGGTTCCAAATCTCCTCCACCCGGACGCAAGCCCCCACTACCGCCAAGGCGATGAACCCAAACCGGTAGATTCCTATGGCTCTCCCACTGTGGGGGAACAGGTATTCCAGCGCCTTCTCGCCGTAAAAGCACCAGCCCAGCATAGAGGCCAATGCAAAAAACAGCATGCAGAATGCCACTAAATAGCCAGAGAGGTCCCCCATGACCACCCCAAAGGCGGCGGTGGTCAGCTGGGCGCCATCCAATCCGCAGCGCCACAGCTTCCCTTCCTCTGCGGTGAGGATCACCAAGGTGGTGAGGGTGCAGCAAAGGATGGTGTCCAAAAACACCTCCACAATGCCCCACATCCCCTGGACACGGGGGCTTTTGGCATCGGCGGCGCCGTGGGCAATGGGCGCGGAGCCCAGGCCCGCTTCGTTGGAGAACACCCCCCGGGCCACTCCAAGCCGCACCGCTTGGGAAACCCCGTAGCCCAATCCCCCACCCATGGCCGCCACCGGGTGGAAAGCGCTGTGGAAAATGAGGGAAAAAGCTGCCGGGATCTGCCCCCAATTGCAATACAAAACGTATAGACAGGCCCCAGTATACAAAATTGACAGGAAGGGGATGATGGCTTCCGCCACCTTTCCAATCCGTTTTACCCCGCCAACCACCACGAACCCCACCACAGCGGCCACCGCCGTCCCGGTGAGGATGGGCGGCACCCCAGCGGCTGCGTAGGCCGATTCGGCGATGGAGTTGGACTGGGCCATGTTGCCAATGCCGAAAGAAGCAGCCACACAGAGGGCGGCAAAGACGGCGGCCAGCGGCTTCATCCCCAATCCCTTTTCCATATAGTACATAGGCCCGCCTTTGTGTTCCCCGCCCGGGCCGGTGATCCGGTACTGGACCGCCAGGGCCACTTCGGCATATTTGGTCATCATCCCGAACAGGGCGCTGACCCACATCCAAAAGATAGCCCCCGGCCCGCCGGCCGTGATGGCGGTGGCCACCCCGGCGATGTTGCCGGTGCCCATCGTGCCTGCCAAAGCGGTGGACACCGCTTGGAAAGGGCTGATCCCCCCTTTGCTCTCCCGCTGGCCGGAGAAGAGGCCGCCCAAGGTGCTGCGAAAAACCTCCCCCATGCGGCGCAGCTGGAAAAAACCGCTGCCCACGGTAAAATATAGGCCGA
Organism: Merdimmobilis hominis; assembly: GCF_900104615.1. Classification (GTDB taxonomy): domain Bacteria; phylum Bacillota; class Clostridia; order Oscillospirales; family Ruminococcaceae; genus Merdimmobilis; species Merdimmobilis hominis. The sequence continues at coordinate 760,753 of NZ_LT629939.1, forward strand.
TGCCAAACAAAAGGGCCACCATCCAGGGGCCCCATACAAAATCCTCCAGCCACTGGTACCAATTCATCTGAAGTTTCCTCCCCATCCCATATGCTTTGTTCTTGTATATGAAAAGGGGCCGGGCTTTCATGCCGGGCAAAATCAAAAGGCCCCGCACAAGCGGAGCCTTTTAACTGATTATCTGTAAAATTCCAAGGAAAATTCCAATGTGGGGATTAGCGGACCGGTACAATTTCCAGCCAATACCCATCGGGGTCGCTGATGAAATAGATGCCCATTTTGGGATTCTCATAGCAGATACATCCCATTTCTTTATGGGTCTTGTAGGCGCCGTCGAAATCATCGGTGGAGAAAGCCAGATGGATTTCGTTGTCCCCCAGGTCGTAGGGGTCTTTGCGGTCCCGCAGCCAGGTCAGCTCCAGGTTGTGGGGAGTGACCCCATCCCCCAGATAGGAGAGGATAAAGCTGCCGTCCTCCGCCTCTTTGCGCCGGACTTCGGTGAGGCCCAGGGCCTTCTGGTAAAATTCCAAGCTGCGGTCAAGGTCCAGCACATTGATGTTGTTGTGGGCAAATTTAAAACTCATGGGCGATTCCCCCTCCAGCACACGGTTGTGGTTCCATTTCTTCTATGGTTTTATTATATGGGAATCCCGCTGAAATTTCCCCCTTATTTCATGACTTCCCGATTACAATTTGGTAACGCGGGCAACACTTTAGCTGATGTAATCTTCAATGCGGTTGATCAGTTCCTCGTAGTCCTTCACATAGACCCCTTGGTTCAGCTGGCCCCGGTCATATTCCGGCAGCAGGCGGACATACACATCAAAGACCATCTCGGGCGTGTCTTTATCTTTCAAAAAGACCGCCAGGCGGCCCTCGTGTTCCCGCAGGATATACTCATATTCCCCCACCGGAACTTGCTTGGCCTGTTCCTGGGCCGGGAGCTGGGCGCTGTTTCTCTGTTCCCATGCAATCGCCAGGCCGGCGCTTAAACACCCTGCGATGACCATGGCTGCCAAGGTAAAGAACAATGTTTTTTTCATCACAGCCTCCATATGCCAAAAAGTTGATTTCACCCGGTAGTTTGGCCCATTTTTTCCATCTCTATTCCACTTTGGGAAAGGGGATTTTACAGGATTTTGATTTTTATTAACACTTTCCCGTCAAGATATGATATAATGCCTACAGGTGCGGGCTTTTCTGGCGGCACCCATTCTATTTTCCGCAAAAGGGATATGCCTGCCCTTTTGCACTGCTGTCTTTGTTTAATCCTATGCCGGATGGAACCATTCCGGCAATCGGGCCGTACCGGCGGCCAAATCCTGTTTGCTTCAAGGAGGCGAAGACCATGAAGAAAAAAGACAACCATCCTGCCAATGATCAGCCGGAGAAAAAAAACAAGGCCCGAAAAAAGCGGAAACTCTCCCCTTTAGCCCGGGTTTTGATCATCATCCTGCTTGTTTGCATCATCGCAGGCTCCATTGTTGCCTCGGTGCTGACGGTTTATATCCTCAAATACATCAAGTCGGATGATACCCTTGACTTGACCGATGTCAAACTCAGCTATTCCACCATTCTCTATGCCATGGATGAAAGCACCGGCGAATACTATGAGTTCCACCGGCTGCACGATGTGGAAAACCGCATCTGGGTGGATTACGACAACATTCCCACCAACCTGGTCAAAGGGTTTATCGCCCTGGAGGACAAACGCTTCCCCTACCACCACGGTGTGGACTGGAAGCGCACCATCGGGGCGGCTGTCAACCTGTTTATCCCCATTTATGAAGGCAAGCCCGGCGGTTCTACCATCACCCAGCAGCTGATTAAAAACGTCACCGGCGACAATGCCCTCCGGGTGGACCGCAAGGTGCGGGAAATCTTCCAGGCACTCAATTTGGAAAAGCGCTACTCCAAGGAACAAATCATGGAGGCCTACCTGAACACCATCGCCCTGGGCAGCGGCACCAACGGCGTCCAGGCGGCGGCCAATCTGTATTTCGGCAAGGATGTCAAAGATTTAAATTTGGCCGAATGCGCCTCGCTGGTAGCCATTACCAAAAACCCATCGGTGTACAACCCCTTCTACAACCCGGAAAACAACAAGTCCCGCCAAGAGGACTGCCTGTACATGATGCATGAACAAGGGTATATCAACGACGAGGAGTATGAAGAGGCCCTCAACTACCCGCTGGAATTCAAAAAAGAAGAGCACATTGAAAAGATCAACGACACCCAAAGCTGGTTTGTGGACTATGTGACCGAAGAGGTCATCAATGACTTGGTGGAAGAAAAAGGCTACACCAAGGAGTATGCGGAAAACCAGATCTACAAGGGTGGGTACCGCATCTACACCACTATTGATGTGGAGATGCAGGATTACTTGGAAGAAACCTACCTCTACAATACCAATACTTTCCCGGCGGTGTACAATGCCGAATATCCGGAGTCTGCCTTTGTAGTCACCGACCTTCATGGCGGGATCAAGGCACTGGCTGGCTCCAACCGGCCTAAAGAAGGCGCAAGGCTCTTCAACCGGGCCACCAGCGCCCGGCGGCACCCCGGTTCCACCATCAAGCCCATAGCGTCCTACAGCCCGGCTTTTGAGCAGGATTTGATCACCTGGTCCACCCTGTTCAACGACGCCCCCCTCGAGATCTCCCCCGGCAAGTACTGGCCCACTAACTTCTATTCCGGTTACTATGAAAACCCCATCACCGTGGAGTTTGCCATCCGCCGATCCGCCAACACCATTCCCGCCCAGCTGGTGGAGATGATGGGCCCCCGCACCAGCTTTGACTTCCTCAAAAACAAGCTGAATATGTACAATCTGGTGGAGCGGGAAACCATCAACGGCCGGGTGGTCACCGATATCGACCGAGCCCCCATGGCATTAGGTGCCCTCAGTGTGGGCGTCACTCCCCTGGAGATGGCCGGCGCTTACCAGATCTTCGGCAACGGCGGCACCTTCACCCCTACCCACTCCTACACTAAGGTGCTGGACAGCAACGGCGAAGTGGTGTTGGAGAAGGACCTCACCCCCACCCGGGTCATCTCCCCCGAGACCTCCACTGTGATGAACCGGCTGCTCCAGCAGGTCACCACCGCCCCCCAGGGCACCGGTACCACCGCTAAATTTGGCGCCATGCCGGTGGCTGGCAAAACTGGTACCTCCGAGTATGACTACAACCAGTGGTTTATCGGGGTCACCCCCTATTATGTGGGCGCTTGCTGGATGGGTTATGACACCGACGCCACCATCCGCTATGCATCCTATCCCCCACCCATCGTCTGGAAGAATGTGATGGGCCCCATCCACCAAAACCTGGCGGTGGTGGATTTCCCCACCTATGGCGATGTCTCAGTCCAGACCTACTGTATGGAAACCGGCCTTTTGGCTGGGGAGGACTGTGCCAATACCGCATCCGGATGGTACGACAACAACAATCTGCCTGAGGTTTGCGACGGCACCCATCCCGTCCCAGAAGATGAAGACAATGAGGATGAGGAGGACGATTCTTCTTCGGAAAGCTCCTCTTCTTCCCGCCGCGATGAGGATGAGGACGAGGACGAATAAATCCATAAGCTAGCGAGAGGGCGCTTTGACAGCGCCCTCTCCTTTTTATTTTCCACTTTCCCATGGCGTCAAAAAGGCCGCCCTTTTCAAAGGGGCGGCCTTCTATTTATTTATCCTGAGCGGCTCTCCATAGGGGTGCCTTTTCTTCCCTTGTCCCAATCAAAACTGGGGATTGCACGCCCCCGGAGTGACAGCCCCCGTGGACAAAAACGTTACAATCCCCCACAAACCCAATGGGGTCAACTCCTCTCCTTTCTCAAAACAACCTGAGCTATTCTTCTTTCTTGAGGCAGTCCTCACACACGCCCTGAACTAGGACTTTACAGTCTTCCACCTGGAACGATCCCTCCACCCCTTTGGCGGACTGGAGCAGCTGGGAGATATCCAAATTCAGGTCGAACACCCCGCCGCACTTGCGGCAGACAAAATGAGCATGGGGATGCTGGTTCCCGTCAAAATGATCCTTGACGGAACTGGTCTCCACTCGGCTGATCTCCCCCATCTCCGCCAGCAAATTCAGGTTGCGGTAAACGGTGCCAAGGCTGATTTCCGGGTGGTCTTTCTTTAAAATTTCATATACTTTATCCGCAGTTGGATGTTTCGTGCGGTTCTTTACCACATCCAGCACCATTTGGCGCTGCCGGGAAAATCTCCTCAATTTCTCCATGTTTACTCCTCCAGAGACGGCTCTTGATCTTGACTGTTTTTGAGGCTGACACCCCGTGTTAAAATACACCAATTGGGCTATTCCACCTGGGAATGGCTTTCCTCTAGTATAAAAATAAGAATGGATTCTGTCAAGGGAAAGGAACAAAAAATACAATTACCGAATAATCTCCTGGACTGTGTCAAACCGTTCCCAGCTCCAGCGGTTGGCAAAGGCCGGGCTCGCCCTCAGGATTTCCTTGGCCTTTTTCCGGGTGCTGTCAGCGGAGATCCGTGTGACCTCCGCCCCCGCCTGGATCAGTTTTTCCCGGCCTGTGTCGATCTCTGCCAAACGGCCCTCGTCAATGGTCCCCACCAGATAGGCTGCGGATTCGGCGAGGACCATCTTCAGCCGGTCATCCATGGTGTCATACAGTTCCTGGGAGGTGAACAACCACAGAATAGTGGGGTCATAGAAGAAGTCCGCCAAGTACAGGCGGCTGTCCTCTGCCAGGTAGATTTCAGACAGGCGCTGTACCGGGCAGGATATGGTTTCATAGAAGCCGCTGTTAAACCCTTGAATCCGCTGATCTTCTGCCGCCAAAACAAGGTTCACCCCCATCTCCCGGAGGACAAGGTTTTCGTCCTCATCTTCATCGGTCGTAAGGCTCAGGCCATCAAAATCCCCAATGTCGCTCAAATACCGGCTCCGGGATAAAAACACAGAGGAACCCCCATAGGCGGCGGCCAGAAGCCGCCCACCCAGCAGTTCCCGATAATCCTCTTCCACCAAATCCTGAAAGGTGGGGGAGTTTAGGGTCATGGTCATGTGGTCATAGCTGCGGAAATAAAAGGGGGAGGAATAGGCGGCAAACTCGCCGGATTTCTCCTCCAGCAACCGGCTGGGGACAAAGAGGAGCTGGGCTTCGCCGGAGGTGTACAACTCCACTGGGTTGTCGCTGGTGACAATGTCCACCATCAACTCCCCGCCGGAGAGGGTGGCCATCTTCTCCGCGAAGAGCTGAAGCCCTTTCATGGAAATTTCATCCACCTCCTGGTCAGTGGCCAAAGTCAGCCGCACCCGGGGAGTCAGCAATTCAATCCGCAGGTTTTTTTGGCCGTTGCCCCCTTTGGGGGTACAGCCCGCCAACAGGAAGACAGCCGCCCCTAGCAGGGCAAGCCAACGTATCCATCGCTTTTTCATGGGGAATCCCCCTTTCTCATCCCTTTTTCCGCATCAATTTTAGCATTTCCTTGGCCTCGCCGTCAACGAGATAGGATTCCACCGATTTTTGGATCGCCTTGTTGTAGGTGAACCGGTTCAGGCGGCAGCCCTTCAAATAGGCGAGGGTGCGGTCAAAATCCGCCCCCATTGCAGTGGCAACCAGCCACGCCTGAGCCATATTGACATAGTAGTGGCCGCTCTCCACCTGATCGCAGAGTGCAAGGCTCTTTTCCAAATAATCCGGCCCCAGGTAGTATTTGAGGAGGAGCACCAGCCCTACCCGCACCCGGTAGGGCTCCCGCTCCGGGTCGGCCCCCACCAAAGATGTGACATAAGGGAGAAACGCCTCCGGGTTCTTCTTCACCGCCTTGAGGTAGGTGCAGAATCCATCACAGACCGCCCAGTTGTCCACCAGGGGGATAAAGTCTTCGATCAATCCCAGGAGGGTTTCCCGGTCGGTCTTCACCCCGCCGATCACCTGGGCACGGAGCATCTTCTCCTCATAATTCCGGCCCCGGCACTCCGCGAGGAAGCCCCAAGGGTCGGATTTTAACAGGGCAGACCCCAATTTTCTCAGCGCCGGGGTGCGCACCCCATAAAAGTCATCGAGGCCGGGCACCAACGCGGCGTGGAACTCCCGGTATTTGGTGTCACAGAGGGACTGGAGCAGCTGGTGCAGCTCCTCCTGGGTGGAGATGGGGGTAGTTTCATACAGGGCGTTCATTTGGATATCCTCCTTATGCAGTGGAAGGAAAAAAGCCGCAGAGGTTGTCTGCGGCCTTCTCCCCTGGAAGCGGGACGGGGAGAAGGGCTATTCCTCTTCCTCGTCGTCGTAATAAACCGAATCCTCTTCCTCCTCCGGCAGGGGTTCCTCCTGGGAAGGGTTCTCCCCATTGGCTCCCCCTTCCTGGGAGGAGGGCATAGCCTCCTCATCCTCAGGCGGGGCTTCCTGTGAAGAGGAGGGCTCCTCTACCGGCGGCACATAGGGGACATACTGCTGGTACATCAAATTTCGGATCTCTTGGATGCGGATGCCAGTGTTGGCGGCAAAGATGTTGTTGATAAACAAAAGCTCATTGATGCCGTTTTCCTGGATAAAGTTCACCAGCCCCAACTGGAAATACCGCTGGTCCACCACATACACCTGTTCATAGTGGTTGACCAAGAAGGGGGCGAAGCAGTTGCCGAAGGATTCCTTGACCATCAGGATTTTGCGGCCGTTCTTCACCCCGGTGTCGATTCGGATGAGGGGCAGGTCGCCCCCCAAGAACACCGAATAGGAGTTGACCCCACTGGCGTACTCGGCAAACAGGCTGGTGGCATAAGGGGTAAAAGGTTGGTTGCGCTGGTACAGGTAGGCTTGGTATGGGGTGCTGGGCAGATAGTAATCCACATGGTCGGGGTTATTCCTCAGCTGGGAATCCTGGGACTGGCTGTACAGGGAACCCAGGAAATCCGGCTTGGTCTTGACAGTGAAATCCGACAGGGGCACCGGGGTTAAATCCGCCGCCTTGCAGAACTCCACATAGGCGTAGTAAGCCCCCAGGGCCGTCCAGTGGTGGTCAGTATTGAAGTAGAGGTATTCATCCCGGTGCTGGCTCAAGGTGTCGTAGATGTTCACCCCGGTAACTGCTGGGTCCAGCTTGCCGTAGATGTAATCGATGTTGGGTTTTTGGGGCTGGGTAATGCTCTGGTACCGCTCAGGCAGGGCAAATTCCACATGGGTGGGGATGACGATGTTGTAAATCTTCACCGAATCCCCTAGGGCGGCGTGGTAGGCGTTGATGGTGGCCGCATAGGAGTCTGCCATGCTCATGTTGCCCCCTACCCCAAAGGCGGAGAGGGCTTGGCCCTTGTAGATAAACATATCCCCTTTCCACTCCCCTTCGGCTCCATCGTCGGCCACACTAGGGGCGCTGGAGGTGCTCTCATCCCCTTCCCCTGGGGGAAGGATGTCGGGGAGCCCCTCCTCTGACTGGCTGCTGGAGGCGCCGCCGCTGTGGATGCGAAGGTCGTCCATCCGGATGCCTTTCATCTCATCCAAAGTGGAGGCAAAGCTGACTAAGCCTTCCCGGAAGGGAAAGGTGTCTGAATAAAACAGATCCACATCTCGGGTATACTCCCCTGCAAAGAGGGATTTGGCGGAAAATTCCGGCATCTTGGCCAGCTCCCGCTTTTCAAACTCCGAAACAGTGGGCTTGGGCATCACGAGGGAAAGGACCCCAAACAGCCCCAGCAGGCCCACACACAGGCCGATGTTGAGGGCGGAGGCCAGGACCGGGTAATCCTCCGGTTCCTCCTGGGCGCGGCGCGCCCGGCGCTTGTGAGAAAAATGTGCCATGGCTCTCCCTCCTTAAAAGCGGAAATACAGAAATGGGTTGTAGCTCTGCCCCGCCAGCTGGGCGATGCAGACGATGAGAAGAATGACATTCATCACCGGCTGCACATACAAGAGAATGTCCTGCTTGCGGCTTTCCAGCCTGGAGAAATACCGTTTAAACCACCGCACCAAGGGCAGGCAGAAGGCAATAGCCAATAGGAACCAGAAGATGTTGTTGAAGAAGAGAAGGCGGGTGGAAACATCCCCCAAGGGGTTGCCGGACAGGCCGAACATCACCCCTAAGTAGGCCCAGACCCGGCTCATGTCGGTGAAGTAGAAGAACACCCAGCCGGTGAGCATGACCACCAGGAAATACAGATGGGAAAACACCGCCGGCAGCCGGTCCAAGGCCCTGAGGAGGAATGCTTTCTCAATCATAATCAAGAAGCCGTAAAACAGGCCCCAAAGCACAAAGTTCCAGCTGGCCCCATGCCACAGGCCGGTTGCAAACCAGACAATGAAGGTATTGATGTAGGTGCGGGCCGCTCCATGGCGGCTGCCCCCTAAAGGGATATAGAGGTAATCCCGGAAAAAGCCCCCCAGAGACATGTGCCACCGGCGCCAAAACTCGGTGGCAGAGGTGGAGATGTAGGGGTAGTTGAAGTTTTCCGCATAGTGGAAGCCGAACATTCGCCCCAGGCCGATGGCCATGTCGGAGTAGCCGGAGAAGTCAAAGTAAATTTGCAGTGCAAACAGGATAATGCCATACCACGCCCCCGCCACCGACAGGGTGGAGAGGTCGCCATCCATAAACCGGCCCACTAAGCTGCCAGCGTAGTTGGCCACAATCACCTTTTTGGAAAGGCCCAAACAGAACCGGGTCAGCCCGTCGCTGAAATCGTGAATGGTCACCTTGCGGTCCTCAATCTCCGCGGCCACCTGGCTGTACCGGACAATAGGCCCAGCCACCAGCTGATGGTAGCAGGAGACAAACAAGAGGAACTTGCCAAAGCTCCGCTGGGCCTTGACCTCCCCCCGGTAGACGTCGATGACATAGGAGATGGTCTGGAAGGTATAAAAGGAAATGCCGATGGGCAAGGAGAATCCCGGCACCGGCAGGGATAGGCCCAGCAGCGAGTTGATGGTACTGACCAAAAAGCCGCTGTATTTGAAGATGCCCAAAAGGCCCAGGTTCAGCACCAAAGAGGAGATCACTGCCCGTTTGGCCTTGGGGGTGCCCCGGTATTTTTCCGCATACAGGCCGTGGAAGTAGTCGATGGCCGCAGAAAAGAGCAGGAGGGTGATCCACACCGGTTCGCCCCAGGCGTAGAAAAACAGGGAAAAAGCCACTAAAACCGCGTTTCGATAGGTGAGGCTCCGGGAAGAATAATAAAACGCCAAATTCAGCGGAAAAAACAAACAGAGGAAAAATAAGTTGGCAAAAACCATGATTGTCTCCTTTAATTGTACAGACTATCTATTATTATAGCCTAGTTTTGGTAGATCGCAAGGGAATTTCCAAGAATTTCGCCTTTCTCCCCCTTGTTTTCCCCCCAGACTCTGAAGGGTAAAATCCCCTTCCCTCCCACGGCGGCGGAAGGGAGGAGGTTTTGTGCCCAAACGGCCCTTTGCCCCGCATGATTCCGCCGGAAACCGGCAAATATAGGGATAGAACCGCCTTTGAGAACTTTTCTTTTCCTTTTATTCCTGCTTTCCTTGATTTACCTTCCAAATTGCGGTAAAATCACATAGGAAACTCCCTTTGCCTCCATCCGGTGCAAAGGGCATTGCCTATGGACTCAGAAAAGGAGTGTGCCCCTTGTCCCAAACCCAATCCCGCGGCATCTTCTACATGCTGGCTTGCGCCTTCTTGTGGAGCATCGGCGGGCTGTTTATCAAACTCATCGACTGGAACCCCTTTTTCATTGCCGGGGCGCGCAGCTTGATCGGCGCGGCGGTGCTGATGGTGTACATGAAGCTGGCCCATCTTTCTTTAAAAATCAACCGCCGGTCCATCGTCAGCGGCATCGCCCTGTGTTCGGTGTTTTTCTGCTATGTCACCGCCAACAAGCTGACTACTGCCGCCAACACGGTGGTTCTCCAATACACCAACCCGGTGTTTGTGGTGCTGCTCAGCTCCCTGTTCCTCCACCAGAAGTTCTCCCGCCGGGATCTCTTCTTGGTGGGCACCGTTTTCTTTGGAGTGGCCCTCTCCTTCCTGGACGGCATGGATGCCGGTGGATTTTTGGGCAATCTGCTGGCCCTTTTCAGCGGCTTCTTCCTGGCAGTGCTGTTCTTAAACTCCGCCCGGTGCGAAACCGCCAGCGACAGCATGAGCGGCATCTTGTTGGGACAGCTGTTTGCCGCCCTGTGCGGCGCACCTTTCCTATTTTTAGACCCTCCGGCCTTTACCACGACCTCGGTGGCCAGCATCCTCATCCTGGGGGTGTTCCAGCTGGGCCTTCCCTATGTGTTTTACGGGATCGCCAGCCGGACATGCTCCCCATTGATCTGTTCTGTGCTGGCCGGGGTGGAACCCCTGCTCAACCCGCTGTGGGTTTTTGTGGTCATGGGGGAGCGCCCCAGTGTCACCGCCCTCATCGGCTGCGGCATCGTTGTGGTCACCATCACCGTCTGGTGTGTGCAGAACGCCAAACTGGCACAATCTTAAATCCAATCAATAACCCGCTTGACCGCGGGATTCTGGAGGTTGAATCCCTATGAGTTACCTTGTCAACGACGGCAAACATGAAGTCATCACCGTGGATGGGGCCGATTACCGCCGGCTGTGCATCCGCACCCATGTCATCACCGATCAGGACAACATATTGGATGTTGTGGAAAAATATGTCACCCCCTCCCTCCAGCCGGGGGACATCATCTTCATCACCGAAAAAGCGGTGGCCTGTACCCAGCGCCGGGCTATCCCCATGAAGGATATCCACCCCCGCCCCCNCTTTTCAAACTCCGAAACAGTGGGCTTGGGCATCACGAGGGAAAGGACCCCAAACAGCCCCAGCAGGCCCACACACAGGCCGATGTTGAGGGCGGAGGCCAGGACCGGGTAATCCTCCGGTTCCTCCTGGGCGCGGCGCGCCCGGCGCTTGTGAGAAAAATGTGCCATGGCTCTCCCTCCTTAAAAGCGGAAATACAGAAATGGGTTGTAGCTCTGCCCCGCCAGCTGGGCGATGCAGACGATGAGAAGAATGACATTCATCACCGGCTGCACATACAAGAGAATGTCCTGCTTGCGGCTTTCCAGCCTGGAGAAATACCGTTTAAACCACCGCACCAAGGGCAGGCAGAAGGCAATAGCCAATAGGAACCAGAAGATGTTGTTGAAGAAGAGAAGGCGGGTGGAAACATCCCCCAAGGGGTTGCCGGACAGGCCGAACATCACCCCTAAGTAGGCCCAGACCCGGCTCATGTCGGTGAAGTAGAAGAACACCCAGCCGGTGAGCATGACCACCAGGAAATACAGATGGGAAAACACCGCCGGCAGCCGGTCCAAGGCCCTGAGGAGGAATGCTTTCTCAATCATAATCAAGAAGCCGTAAAACAGGCCCCAAAGCACAAAGTTCCAGCTGGCCCCATGCCACAGGCCGGTTGCAAACCAGACAATGAAGGTATTGATGTAGGTGCGGGCCGCTCCATGGCGGCTGCCCCCTAAAGGGATATAGAGGTAATCCCGGAAAAAGCCCCCCAGAGACATGTGCCACCGGCGCCAAAACTCGGTGGCAGAGGTGGAGATGTAGGGGTAGTTGAAGTTTTCCGCATAGTGGAAGCCGAACATTCGCCCCAGGCCGATGGCCATGTCGGAGTAGCCGGAGAAGTCAAAGTAAATTTGCAGTGCAAACAGGATAATGCCATACCACGCCCCCGCCACCGACAGGGTGGAGAGGTCGCCATCCATAAACCGGCCCACTAAGCTGCCAGCGTAGTTGGCCACAATCACCTTTTTGGAAAGGCCCAAACAGAACCGGGTCAGCCCGTCGCTGAAATCGTGAATGGTCACCTTGCGGTCCTCAATCTCCGCGGCCACCTGGCTGTACCGGACAATAGGCCCAGCCACCAGCTGATGGTAGCAGGAGACAAACAAGAGGAACTTGCCAAAGCTCCGCTGGGCCTTGACCTCCCCCCGGTAGACGTCGATGACATAGGAGATGGTCTGGAAGGTATAAAAGGAAATGCCGATGGGCAAGGAGAATCCCGGCACCGGCAGGGATAGGCCCAGCAGCGAGTTGATGGTACTGACCAAAAAGCCGCTGTATTTGAAGATGCCCAAAAGGCCCAGGTTCAGCACCAAAGAGGAGATCACTGCCCGTTTGGCCTTGGGGGTGCCCCGGTATTTTTCCGCATACAGGCCGTGGAAGTAGTCGATGGCCGCAGAAAAGAGCAGGAGGGTGATCCACACCGGTTCGCCCCAGGCGTAGAAAAACAGGGAAAAAGCCACTAAAACCGCGTTTCGATAGGTGAGGCTCCGGGAAGAATAATAAAACGCCAAATTCAGCGGAAAAAACAAACAGAGGAAAAATAAGTTGGCAAAAACCATGATTGTCTCCTTTAATTGTACAGACTATCTATTATTATAGCCTAGTTTTGGTAGATCGCAAGGGAATTTCCAAGAATTTCGCCTTTCTCCCCCTTGTTTTCCCCCCAGACTCTGAAGGGTAAAATCCCCTTCCCTCCCACGGCGGCGGAAGGGAGGAGGTTTTGTGCCCAAACGGCCCTTTGCCCCGCATGATTCCGCCGGAAACCGGCAAATATAGGGATAGAACCGCCTTTGAGAACTTTTCTTTTCCTTTTATTCCTGCTTTCCTTGATTTACCTTCCAAATTGCGGTAAAATCACATAGGAAACTCCCTTTGCCTCCATCCGGTGCAAAGGGCATTGCCTATGGACTCAGAAAAGGAGTGTGCCCCTTGTCCCAAACCCAATCCCGCGGCATCTTCTACATGCTGGCTTGCGCCTTCTTGTGGAGCATCGGCGGGCTGTTTATCAAACTCATCGACTGGAACCCCTTTTTCATTGCCGGGGCGCGCAGCTTGATCGGCGCGGCGGTGCTGATGGTGTACATGAAGCTGGCCCATCTTTCTTTAAAAATCAACCGCCGGTCCATCGTCAGCGGCATCGCCCTGTGTTCGGTGTTTTTCTGCTATGTCACCGCCAACAAGCTGACTACTGCCGCCAACACGGTGGTTCTCCAATACACCAACCCGGTGTTTGTGGTGCTGCTCAGCTCCCTGTTCCTCCACCAGAAGTTCTCCCGCCGGGATCTCTTCTTGGTGGGCACCGTTTTCTTTGGAGTGGCCCTCTCCTTCCTGGACGGCATGGATGCCGGTGGATTTTTGGGCAATCTGCTGGCCCTTTTCAGCGGCTTCTTCCTGGCAGTGCTGTTCTTAAACTCCGCCCGGTGCGAAACCGCCAGCGACAGCATGAGCGGCATCTTGTTGGGACAGCTGTTTGCCGCCCTGTGCGGCGCACCTTTCCTATTTTTAGACCCTCCGGCCTTTACCACGACCTCGGTGGCCAGCATCCTCATCCTGGGGGTGTTCCAGCTGGGCCTTCCCTATGTGTTTTACGGGATCGCCAGCCGGACATGCTCCCCATTGATCTGTTCTGTGCTGGCCGGGGTGGAACCCCTGCTCAACCCGCTGTGGGTTTTTGTGGTCATGGGGGAGCGCCCCAGTGTCACCGCCCTCATCGGCTGCGGCATCGTTGTGGTCACCATCACCGTCTGGTGTGTGCAGAACGCCAAACTGGCACAATCTTAAATCCAATCAATAACCCGCTTGACCGCGGGATTCTGGAGGTTGAATCCCTATGAGTTACCTTGTCAACGACGGCAAACATGAAGTCATCACCGTGGATGGGGCCGATTACCGCCGGCTGTGCATCCGCACCCATGTCATCACCGATCAGGACAACATATTGGATGTTGTGGAAAAATATGTCACCCCCTCCCTCCAGCCGGGGGACATCATCTTCATCACCGAAAAAGCGGTGGCCTGTACCCAGCGCCGGGCTATCCCCATGAAGGATATCCACCCCCGCCCCCTGGCCAAATTCCTCTGCAAATTTGTGCTGAAAACCCCCTATGGCATCGGCCTTGGCATCCCAGAGACCATGGAGATGGCCCTCCAGGAGTGCGGCACCATCCGCATCCTATTCGCTGCGGCGGTATCCGCTGTGGGCAAGCTGTTCGGCATCCGGGGCTGGTTCTACAAAGTAGCTGGGTACAAAGCCCGCTCCATCGACGGCCCCTGTGACTACACGCTGCCCCCTTACAACGAGTATGTGGTGCTGGGCCCCGCCGACCCAGACAAAGTGGCCAAGGAAATCAGCGACCGGATGGGTGCGCCAGTGGCCATCACCGATATCAACGACCTGGAGGGGCAGATTTTGGGCACCTCCTCGCCGGACATGGACCGGGATTGGCTCTGCAAGATTCTGAAGGACAACCCCCTGGGCCAGTCCACCCAGCAGACCCCTATGGGCTTGATCCGCAAGGTGGTGGAGGCTGCCGCCCCACAGGAAGCCCAGAATCCCGAGACCCCTTCTGTAGAAGAGGAGTCCCAGGAAATCCCCGATGGCATGCCCGCCCCTGCGGAGGGCTCCGCCGAATAATGCAAAAACAAAAGGCATCCTGCCCCTATGGGAGCGGGATGCCTCTTTTATTGGCCCTATTTCCGGCAGAGGCAGAAGGGATGCCCCGAAGGGTCCAGCAGGGTGACAAAGTCCTCCCCCCCAAACTGAGCCCCCGCCTTTACAGCGCCCAGGGACAAGGCCCTCTCCACTGCCTGGGGAAGGTCTTCCACCTGGAAGTCAAAGTGCATCTGTTTTTGCTGCTTCCCCTCTTCTTCCGGCCAGATGGGGCGGGTATACCCTTCCAGCTGCTGGAACAAAAACACCACGCCGCCGCTTCGCACTGCGGGATGTCCATAGAGTTCGCACCTCTCCCACCCCAGCAACGAGGCATAGAATTCCCGCAGGCTTTGCTCGTCGCCGCAGTCCACCATGACATTCCCCAAAACAACTTCTGCCGCCATATTCGGCCCCCTCTCCAAAGAAACTGCTTCCGACTGGATGGCGCAGCAACCCTCGGAAAATTGTCATATCTTGATTTAATTCTACAAATAGTATTTACTCTTCGTACCGTGTGACACCGGAGCCATCCACCTTCGCGTGGATCAGAGGAGGCACTACCGGTTTTTCCCTCCCGACGGAGAGCGCCGCCAACAAGGTTTTTTCTGCCTCCCGCGCCTTCTTCCCATCGCCGGTGAGAAGGAGGGCTAAGGGCTCCCCTTCCTCCACCCGGTCGCCGATATTTTTGTAGAGAAGGATGCCGGCGCTGTGGTCGATGGGGGCGTCTTTGACCTCCCGGCCAGCCCCCAGCATCACTGAGGCAATGCCCACCTGCTGGGTGTTGATGTGGGTGATGTACCCACCCTTAGTGCAGCGGACCTCATACTCCACTGCCGCCCTGGGGAATTGTTCCGGATGGTCGATGTAGCTGGGGTCTCCCCCTTGGGCCTGTACCATCTCCCGCAATTTTTCAAGCGCCCGGCCAGAGGACACCGCCTCTTTTACAAGCTCTACGCAGTCCTCATGGCCCCCCTTGCCCGCCAGCTCCAGAAGGCCAGCGGCCAGCTGGGTGCAGACCTGGGTCAAGTCGGCGGGGCCCATCCCTTGCAAGGTGTGGATGGCCTCCACCACCTCCAGGGAGTTGCCCACCGCGTGGCCCAAAGGACGGTCCATGTCGGTGATCAGCGCAGCGGTGGTGCGGCCCACGTGGCTGCCGATCTCCACCATAATCTTGGCCAGGTCGATAGAATCCTCCACCGTCTTCATAAACGCCCCCGAGCCGGTCTTCACATCCAGGAGGATGCAGTCGGCCCCGGCGGCGATCTTCTTGCTCATGATGCTGGCCGCAATGAGGGGCTTGCTCTCCACCGTGGCGGTGACATCCCGCAGGGCGTAGAGCTTTTTGTCCGCGGGGGCCAGGTTGCCGGACTGGCCTACCACACAGACCCCCACCTGGTTGACAATGCGGGTGAACTCCCCCTGATCCATGCTGGTGCGAAGGCCGGGGATGGATTCCATCTTGTCCACGGTGCCGCCGGTGTGGCCCAGGCCCCGGCCGGACATCTTGGCCACTGGCACCCCGCAGGAGGCTACAATGGGGGCGATGACCAGGGTGGTCTTATCCCCCACCCCACCGGTGGAGTGTTTATCCACCTTGACCCCCTGGATGGAGGAGAGGTCCACCACGTCTCCGGAGTGGGCCATGGCGTCGGTGAGGATTGCCGTCTCCTTTGGGTTGAGGCCTCGGAAGTAGATTGCCATCATCATTGCAGCCAGCTGGTAGTCGGGGATGGAGCCATCCACCACCCCGTCCACCAAAAAACGGATCTCCGTCTCAGTCAGTATACCACCATCCCGTTTCTTCTGGATGAGATCGTACATGCGCATGCAAAACACCTCCCAAAAAGTGAAGCAATGAGGATGCCGCCGGGGAGCCAGTGAGGCTCCCCGGCGGCCTTTTTCGCGTTTCAAATTCCCTACCGGACACCCTTTTCATAGGGGGTGCCGCTGGCTTTTGGCGCCGCCGAACGTCCCACAAACAACACCAGGACCACAATGGTCAGCACATAGGGCAACATGGACAGCAGCTGGGGCGGGATGTTGACCGTCCCGCCGCCCAAAAGCACCACCAATGCCTGGGCGAAGCCAAAAAGCAGGCAGGCCAGCACCGACCCCTGGGGGGTCCATTTGCCGAAGATCACCGCCGCCAAGGCGATAAATCCGTGGCCGCTGATCACGGTGGGGGAAAAGATGGAAACCACCGCTAAGCTTTGTGCCGCACCGCCGAACCCGGCCAACACGCCGGAGAGGATCACCGCAATGTACCGGATGCGGTAGACGTTGATGCCCAGGGTATCCGCCGCCGCGGGGTGTTCCCCCACTGCACGGATGCGCAGGCCCCATTTGGTCTTGTACAGGATAAACCACAAAAGGACCGCAATACCCATAGCAAGAAGGACGGTGATGTCCACATTTAAGTTTCGCAGGATTTGGTTCTCTGTATCCCCCAAAAGCCAGGTAAAGGCTTTGGGCATCTTATTGGGCACCGGCTTGGTCATAGTCGCCCCATCGAAGAAGATGCGGGAGAGGAAGAGGGCCGCGCCCAAGCCGATAAAATTGAGGGCCACGCCGGAGATCGTCTGGTTGGCCCGGAAGCTGACGCAGGCGATGGCGTGGAAGAGGGCCAAAAACCCGCCGGCCAACCCAGCGCACAAGAACCCCAGCCAAGGGTTTTGGGAGAAATAACCCACCGCCGCGCCGGTGAAGGCGCCGATGACCATCATCCCCTCCAGGCCGATGTTGACCACGCCGGAGCGCTCGGACAACACGCCGCCCAAGGAGGTGAAGATCAGCGGGGCGGAGTACATCAGTGTGATGTTAATTGCCAGAGTCAGTGTGAGAAGCATGGCGTTTTCCCCCTCTCTTTGCCAGTTTGTCCGCCAGGACGCGGAACATGGTGGACATCGCAATGAAGAACACAATGGTGCCGATCACAATGTTGATGACCTCGCTGGGAGCCCCGGTGGTGGACTGGATCGCCGAACCACCGTATTTCAACCCGCCAAACAAAAGCCCGGAGAAGATGCACCCGATGGGGGAACTGTTGGCGATCAGCGCCACCGAGATGCCGTCGAAGCCATAGCCCTCCTGGGCCGCCAGCATGCTGATGCGGTGAGGCATGACGCCGGTCATCTGCAAGGCCCCTGCCAGGCCCGCTAAGGCCCCGGCAATAAACATGGAGTGCATGATGTTCCGATTGACGTTGATCCCGGCGAACCGGGCCGCGTCGCTGTTGAAGCCCACCGACCGCAGTTCAAATCCCTTACAGGTGCGGTTGAGGACGAACCAGACCAGCAACGCCGCCAAAATGGCGAATAAAATCCCGTAGTTGAGGTCGGTTTTTAACACCACATCCGCCAAGGTGGGGTTGGCCAAAAGAGCCTGCCGCCCCTCCTCAGTGGCCTTGTAGTTGCCCAGCACCATGGACCAGGCGGAGCGCTGCACCTCGTAGGAAGCTTCCGCTCCCGGTTTTTTCAGCCAGGGCATCTGGATCATAAAATTGTTGAAGTACAAGGCGATCCAGTTGAGCATGATGCAGGTGATGACCTCGTTGATGCCGAATTTAGCCTTGAGGAAGCCGGCAAAGCACCCCCACAGCCCAGCGGCCACCATGGCGGCCAGAACCACCGCCAAAAAATGGAGAACCGGAGGGAGGCTCAGCTTGGCGCCAACCAGAACGGCGGCCACGCTGCCGATGATGTACTGGCCCTCTGCCCCAATGTTGAAGAGGCCGGTTTTAAAGGCGAACGCCACCGACAGGCCGGTGAGGATAAGGGGGGTGGATTTGATCACCACCTGGGCCATGTATTTGGGCTTGGAAAAGATGCCCCGAAACATGGCGGCATAGGCCTCAAGGGGGTTATACCCCGCCACTGAGAGAACCACAGCCCCCACTACAAACCCCAGAACAATGGAGATGACGATGGAGGTCAGGGGTTTTTTCAGCCATTTCTGCACAGTGTCCATCACTTTCCACCTCCTGCCATTTTCAGCCCGATTTCGTTTTCATCTGCTCCTTTGGCGTCAATGACATCCACAATGGAGCCGTCATAGATGATGGCGATGCGGTCGGAGAGGTCGATGACCTCATCCAGCTCCAGGGAGATGAGCAGCACCGCTTTGCCTTTGTCCCTCTGTTCCACCAACGACCGGTGGACATACTCGATGGCGCCCACGTCCAGGCCCCGGGTGGGCTGTACTGCGATGAGTAGGTCAGGGTCGTTGGTCACCTCCCGGCCAATGATCACCTTCTGCTGGTTGCCGCCGGAAAGGCCGCGGGCCAATTGCCCTTCACAGCCGGTGGGCCGCACATCGAACTTTTCAATCAGCTCCTTAGCGAATTTGTTGATCGCGCCCAGTTGGAGCACCCCTTTTTTGGAAAAGGGCGCCTTGTGGTAATTTTCCAGCACCATATTCTCCGCCACAGTGAAATCCAGCACCAAACCGTGTTTGTGACGGTCTTCGGGGATGGTGGAAATCTTGTGGTTGATGGTGTTCAGGGGGGTGGTGTTCTGAATCTCCTGCCCCAGAATGGAAATGGTACCGCCCTTGGCTTTCACCAGGTTGGTAATGGCCTCCACCAGTTCTTTCTGGCCATTTCCATCGATGCCAGCCACGCCCAGAATTTCCCCCCGGCGCACCGAGAGGGATAGGTTTTTAACCTTGTCGATCCCCCGGCTGTCGGAGACAGTCAGCCCTTCTATCCGGAAGATTTCCTCCCCCGGGTGGGCCTCCCCTTTTTCAATGTGCAGGTTGACTGCCCGGCCCACCATTTTGGAGGCCAGTTCCTCCTCGGTGGTATCGGACACTTTCACCGTGTCGATATACTGCCCCCGGCGGATGATGGTGCACCAATCGGAGGACTGCTTGATCTCCCCCAGCTTGTGGGTGATGATGATGATGGTTTTCCCATCTGCCACCAGCTTGTGCATAATCTCAATCAGCTCGTGGATCTCCTGGGGGGTGAGGACGGCGGTGGGCTCATCCAAAATAAGGATGTCCACCCCGCGGTAGAGGGCCTTGAGGATCTCCACCCTCTGCTGCATCCCCACCGAAATGTCCTCTATTTTCTCGTCAGGGTCCACCAAGAGGCCGTATTTCTCGCTCAGTTCCAAAATCTCCTGCCGGACCGCCTTGGTGTCAATGGTGCCCAAAGCACCGGTTTTCTCACTGCCCAGGATGATGTTCTGGGCTACGGTAAAGGGTTCCACCAACATAAAGTGCTGGTGTACCATGCCGATGCCCAGCTCAATTGCTTTGTTAGGACTGGTGATCTGCGCCGGTTTTCCGTTGATGAGGATTTCGCCCTCCTCCGCCTGGTAAAGGCCGTATAACACATTCATCAAGGTGGATTTACCCGCTCCATTTTCCCCCAACAGGGCGTGGACGGTGCCTTTTTGAACCTCCAAATCCACCTGGTCAAGGGCGCAGAACGAGCCGAAGTATTTTGAGATGCCTTTCATCTGTACCGCATAACGGTTCGCATCCTGCTCCAAATTGATTCCTCCTCCTATTCCGGCAAAAGCCGGAAGAATTTCCCCGTATTCTGTATTCAGTATACCTGATCTTGCGGCAAAAATCTATTGCTTTTGATGAAATTCCTGTTGGAAAGGATGACCAAGCACACAAAAAGGCAGGGGACCCACCGGCCCCCTGCCTTTGTTTTTGAAACGTGAAATTATTTGGCCAAGGATTCGATAAACGCGTTGAAGGTATCCTCGCTGTAGGGAGGAACGATCTCTTCGGAGACGATCTTCTCCTCCAGGACAATGGTGTCGGCCAAAACATCCTCAGGAACATTCTTTTCAGAGGTGGGAGCGATGCCTGCACAACCCTCTTTGATGCCGAACACCAGGGTCTGGCCGCCCAGATCCTTGCCGTCGATCATGTCCTGGATGACGATATTCATGGCTTTGCCCACCATCTTCATGGCGGAAGTCAGCACGTTGTCAGGAGCCAGATGGTTCTGATCCTGGTCGACGCCGATGACCCATTTGTCGTTCTCTTTGGCGGCTTCGATAACGCCGACGCCGACGTTGCCCGCCGCGTGGAAGACGATGTCACAGCCCTCAGCATACATCTTCTGGGCGATGGATTTGCCAAGGCCAGAATCGCCGAAGCTGTTGGCATACTGCACATCAACGGCAATCTCTTTATCCAGCTCTTTTGCCGCATAGGCGACGCCGGCGCGGAAACCGTACTCGAACTGGTCGATGGTCTCGCTCTTCATGCCGCCCACAAAGCCGACTTTGTCAGTCTCGGTGACCTTACCGGCGATGTAGCCAACCAGGAAGGAAGGCTCCTGCGCACGGAACAGAACGCCGATGGTGTTTTTGGGGGCATCCGCACCGAAGTCGGAATCCACCAGGGCATACATAGTTTCGGGGTTCTTGGCCGCCGCATCCATAACAGCGCTCTGCAGCATAAAGCCAACGCCCCAGATCAGGTCGTGACCTTCATCGGAGAGGATTTCCAGGTTGGGGCCGTACTCTGCTTCCTGTTTGGATTCGATATACTTGACCTCGATCCCCATGTCCTTCTGAGCGGTCTGCAGGCCTTCCCAGGCGGACTGGTTGAAGGACTGGTCGTTTACGCCGCCCACGTCGGTGACCATGGCAGAGGAGAATTTGACTTCCTCGCCGCCCTCGGGGGTGCTGGAAGACTCGCTGCCAGTGGAGGAAGAATTCCCACCGCCGCCGCAGCCTGCCACCGTCAGCACCATGGCCGACGCCATCAGGATTGCAAGTAACTTTTTCATTTTCCGTTTACCTCCATTTGTTTGGAATGGTTTTCACGTCTCACGACTATTACCAATATACCCTATCCCAGGAATCTTTGCAAGAAAGTTACAGGATTTTTACTAAAATTTAACCGTTTGTCATTTTAAAAATCTATCCAAAATCCTTATTGCATCAATGAAATTTATAGGGAATTGGGACGAATTCAACGCCCCATATCCTCCTCTGCAAAGGAAAAAGGCAGCAATTCTGCCAGGGTGTGGACCTGAAAATCCTCCACATCCCTGCATAATATTACCTGCATGTCACCTTTGTCAAACTCCCGCAGCACCTGCCGGCACACCCCGCAGGGGGACACATACCGGGAGAGAGGGGCCTTCTCCCCCACCGGGCCGGCAGCTATGGCGATGGCCAAAAACTCCCGCTCCCCTTCCGAGACCGCCTTGAACACCGCTGTGCGCTCAGCACAGTTGGAGGGGGTATAGGAGGCGGATTCCACATTGCAGCCGGTATACACCTTGCCGGATTTGGTTAAAAGGGCGGCACCCACCGCAAACCCGGAATAGGGCACATAGGCAAATTCCCGGGCTGCCAGGGCTGCTTCAATCAAAGGCTGGTACTCCATTTTCATCCCCCTTACCGCAGCACTTGGGGCAGAAAGGAGGTCCCGTCGGTCTCCCCCTGTGCCCCCAGATAGTCGAGTACTGTCGCGGCGATATCCGCAAAGGTGGGCCGGGTGCCCAAGTTTACCCCGGCTTTGATCCGGTCGCCGAAGATCACCATGGGGGTGTATTCCCGGCTGTGGTCGGTGCTGGGTGTGGAGGGGTCACAGCCGTGGTCAGCGGTGAGGATGACTACATCCCCCTCCCGGAGTTTCCCCATCAGGCGGGCCAGATCCCGGTCAAAGGCAGTGGCCGCAGCGGCGTAACCATCCACATTGTTGCGGTGGCCGTAGACCATGTCAAAATCTACCAGGTTGACAAAGCAGAGGCCCTCGAAGTCCTCCCCTGCCAAGGCGATAGCCTGTTCCATGCCGTCGGCGTTGTCTTTGGTGCGGGTGAACCGGGAAATCCCCTTCCCGGCAAAGATGTCGTAAATTTTACCCACCCCGATGGTCTCCTTGCCCGCCCGGCGCAGATGGTCCAGCATGGTGTCCCGGGGGGGCATCAGGGAAAAGTCGTGGCGGTTGCTGGTCCGCTTGTAGTCGGGGTATTGCCCCACAAACGGACGTGCAATGACCCGGCCCACCCCGTGCTCCCCTTGGAGGAGTTCCCGGGCGATTTCACAATCCCGGTAGAGCTCTTCCAGAGGGACGACCTCCTCATGGGCGGCAATCTGGAACACGCTGTCTGCTGAAGTGTAGACGATGAGGGACCCGGTCTTCTCGTGTTCCCGCCCGTAGTCCAGGATCAATTGGGTGCCGGAGTAAGGCTTGTTGCAGAGGGTCCCTCGGCCAGTGCGCCGCTCAAACTCTTCGATGACCTCCAAGGGGAAGCCGTCGGGGTAGGTGGGCAGCGGCCGGGGCGAGACCATCCCGGCGATCTCCCAGTGGCCGATGGTGGTGTCCTTGCCCTTGCTTTTTTCTGCCATCCGGGCATAGGAGCCGGTGGGGGCGGGCTCTTTTTCTCCACAAGTTACCCCATCAATGTTGAAAAAGCCCAGCTTTTTCAGGTTGGGAGTGTCAAATTCCGGGGAAGCGGCAATGGCCGCCAGGGTGTTGCTCCCGGCGTCACCATACTCCGCCGCATCGGGTAGCTCGCCGATGCCAAAGCTGTCCAGCACAATTAAAAACAGCCGTTTCATATTGGTTTCTTCCTTTCGGTTATTCCGCTATTTCCAAAGCGATCTCCATCATCTGGGTGAAGGTGTTCTGCCGCTCCTCGGCGGTGGTCTCCTCCCCAGTGAAGGGGCAGTCGGAGATGGTCAGCAGGGTCAGCGCATTCTTGCCCGCCCGGGCGGCGTTCATGTAGAGGCCGGCGGATTCCATCTCCACCGCCAGTACTCCCATCTTCTGCCATTTCAGGAGAGGAGCGGACTCGTCGTAAAAGATGTCGCTGGACAGCACGTTGCCCACCTTGACCGGCAGGTTCCGGGCACGGGCGGCATTTACCGCCTTCTCCACCAGGGAATAGCTGGCAATGGGGGCATAGGTGCCCGGCAGCTCATACTGGGCGGCATAGTTGGAGTTGGTGCAGGCCCCCATGGCAATGACCAGGTCCCGCATTTTCAAGCTGGGGTCGATGGCGCCGGCGGAGCCCACCCGGATGATGTTCTCGACCCCGTAGAAGTTGTACAGCTCATGGGAGTAGATGCCGATGGAGGGCACCCCCATGCCGCTGCCCTGGACTGAGACCCGCTTGCCTTTGTAATACCCGGTGTATCCGTACATCCCCCGGACGGTGTTGTAGCAGACCGGATCGGTCAAAAAGGTCTCCGCGATAAATTTGGCCCGCAGGGGGTCGCCGGGCATGAGGACAGTGGATGCGATGTCACCGGCTTTCGCCGCGTTGTGCGGGGTTGGAACTGCCATGATAAATACCTCCTATCAATCAATGCCATTGTTCGTATAGATTCTCTTTCTAACTTTAATATACCACAAAATCTTCATAAACTGTAAGAATTGCGGTGCGGCCCCTCAAAATTGCGTTGCCGCTGTGTGGCAAAAAGCAATTTTCTTCCCCAATAATTGCTTTGCGATTATTGTATCACAGCTGTTGTGGCAGGTCAAAAGCTTTCCCCGGCGTCCCTCATTTTCATCTTCTAAACCAAGGTGCCGGGGCATAAAAAGGCCGGGGGTTTTGCCGCCCCCGGCCGCTGCGCTATTTTAAATCGTAGGTTCCCTCTGGGTCGTATAGGATATAGCTGTTGAGCCCATTGTCCCGCAAAGCCCGCAACTGCTCCTCTACCTGGGCCCGGCCATAGGGTTCGCCGGCCAGCCAGGAGGCGGTGTAATCCTGTAGGATGGCGATAGTCCCCGCCTGAGGCCCTATGTGCTCCAAGAGGAAATTGACGATCTCATAGGGCTTTTGCACCGGGTTTTCGATCCGCTCCTCCCCCAGCTGGAACCAAGCGCCCAGCATGGCGGGGGACAGGTCGATGACCCCACGGTCCCGGATCAGCGCTGCCGGGTCCTCCCCGTAAGCGTCGCCGGTGAGCATGGTGCCGGAGAACACCTGGACCAGCACCCGGCAATCGCGGCCTGCTAGCCGTTCGCTCACCCGGTCAGCAAACTGGGTGAGCACCTCCTGCCGGCTTCTGCCGCCGGTGTCCCCATAGGTGGCCAACTCCAAGCTGTAGCCGGTGGGGAACTGGACCGAATCCAGGATGATGATCTCAAATCCCTTTTCCGCCGCTTCATAAGCGATGTCGGAGATATAGTTTTGGGCATCCAGGCTATAAGGGTTGAGCCAGGGCTTCCCCCCGTTCTGCAGGGAATTGTCAATCCAGTTGGTCTGGGTGCCCTGGTATTTCACCGCGCTGTCCGCCATGGAGCGGGGGGCGGTCTTGTCTTGGAAAGCGGACACCCGGCCGATGGGGGTATAGCCCCGGTCCTTGAGCTTTTTCACCAGCCAGGCCGCATCCACAGCCTGTTCCGATTGGGCGCCGTTTGCCGCCACCTGTTCCAAGCTGCTTTGGTAATGGACCACGCCATTGGCATCCTTCAAATCCACCAGTACTGCGTTGATATCCGACCCCTGGAGGCTGTCCAAAAACCGGTCTGCGAGCAGGTCGCTCTGCTGGTAGGCGGCGGGCATATACACCCCACGGATCTCCCCCAGCACCGTCACTGGGGGATGGTTTTCCTCTGGCTGGGAGGAGCTCCCCTCTTCCGGCTGGGATTCCTGGGGCAAGGGTTCCGGGGTTTCCGGAGCGCTCTGAGACTGGGTAGGCTGTTGGGAAGGCTCCAGCGTAAGCCCCATGATAAAATTGTATACAGGGGTGTACAAAAGCCAACCCAACCCGGCTACTACCGCCAACAGGACGACCACCAATGCCGTCTCCGGCAGGGTTGCCCTCCGATTGCGGCCGCGGCCGCTCCAGTTGATTTTTTGATGCCGTTTGATCTTCTGGGGTTTTGCCATGGAACCTTCCACCTCCAGTCTTGGTTATGCGGGGAGCTGATGGCCAATCAGCCCGTAGATGGACAGGCTGATGATGCCGATATACACCAGAAGGATGGGCAGCCCTCTAAACACTTTGGGAATGTCCATCATCTGGAATTGTTCTTGGGCGATGTAGAGAAGCAGGAGGGCGCCGGTGTACCCGATGCCGGAACCCAAGCCAAAGCCGATCCAACCGCCCAGGCTGTACCGCTCAGAGGCAGCCACCAGGAGAGCCCCAAAAGCCGCGCTGTTGAAGGCTGCGCGGGAGAGTTCCCCCTGATATTGGGCGAGGAGACCCGGCGCCTTTTTGGCGAGTCCGGCATAGCTTCCAAAATAGAGTATGCAGATACAGAGCAAAAATGCGATGCTTCTTACATACAGGGGCAGCCCGAAGGGTTTTAGCAGGGTGTCCACCGCCCAGCACAACACGCTGGATAAGGTGGTGATGCCGGTGACCAGCGCCCCGAACACCACCAAATCCTGGGGGGCGGACTCCCCCAGATGGAACGGCCCCAAACCGCGGGCAAAGACCACGTTTTCCAGGGCAATGGCCGTCAGCGCGGCCACAAAAAAATCAGCGAGCAGTTGCAACATGGCCTATCCCTCCTTTGCAGCGGGCCGCGGCCGGCGGCGTTTGGGGGGCGGGGCGGCCTCCCGGTTTTCTCGAACAATATAAAATTGCTTAATCAGCCGGTCTGCCCAGCGGAAAAAGGCGGAGAGAAACCCCACCACAAGGAATCCAAAAAAGGGCAGTAGCAATCCGCCGGACGTAAAGGGGACCGGGACTGCTTTCCCCCACAGGGTGCCAGAACCAAACAGCTCCCGGAAAGCAGACAGAGGCACCGCCACCACCGCAAATCCTAGGGATTGCATCGCCCCGTCCAAAAGGGCATACTGGGGTTTGACCTGGGGCGCGTATTGCATAGCGCGGGTGATCATCAGGGAGTTGACCGCCAGCAAGGGGAAGTAAATCCCCATGGAGTCGAAGATGCTGGGACTGATGTACCGGATGAACAGGGCCGCAACCTGTAAGGCTGCCATAGCGGTGACAACGCATGCCGGCATCCGGGCCATCTTGGGGATTTGGGGGCTGAACACACAGGCCACCCACATGGCGGGCACCATAGAGCAGAACATGGCCAGAGAGAGGGCCACCCCGCTCCGCAGGCTGGTCGTACCCATGATGGCGATGGGAAGGGCCAGGCCGCACAGGAGTACCGGGTTCTCCGATAGCACCCCACGGGTCAGGGCCATGGCATCCCTATGCCTTCTGAGATTTGTCAGTTTCAACGCGGCGCCTCCTTCCCTCGCTGTGGATGGATTCATTTTTCAGGTCGATGGCAAAGGAGAAGGCGTTCATCAGCAAAATGGCGAACACCGCCGTCTCCTCGTAGCCCCCCGCCCGGCGGAAAAGCATAGCCGCCACGCCGCAGAGCACCCCGTAAAAAATTTTGGAGGTCTCCCGTTTGGGGGTGGTGGCCGGGTCGTTCAGCAGGAACACCGCTGTCAGCAGCAGACTGCCGCTGGTCAGCTCCATCAGGATGGACTGGACCGCCCCCATTCCCGACCGGGGCAGCACCAAGGCAAACACGGCCGACGCCCCCAAAAAGGCAAGGGCCGGCTTGATGTCGATGACATTGATCAGCGCAAGGCATATCAGACAGGCAATCAAAAGTAAGATGTTAGTGGCTCCCATAGAGCCGGGCATGCTGCCCAGGAAAATCTCCATGGTGCTGAATTTGGGAATCCCCCCCAGCTGAAGCGTCTGGGCGGCGGACTGGGCCGCTTTCACCGTGAGGACTGGGTCAAGGGCCAGCTTTCCCATAGGGGCAGGGTAAGTGAACATTGCCACTGGGAAACAAACTGTGGCAAAGGCGATGCCCGCCGCAGCCGGGTTAAAGATATTCTGCCCCAAACCGCCGAAGGGATGCTTGGCCACTGCAATGGCGAACACCCCTGCCGCAACCACAATCCAATAACTGATGGAGGCAGGCATAAACAAGGGGATCAACATGCCGGTGACTATGCTGGAATAATCCCACAGGCAGATTTTCCGCCCTGCCAGCCGGGTGCAGAGCAGGTCGGTCGCCAGGCAGGTGACCACCGAAAGAACCCCCAGAACCAAAGCGCGCATGCCGTAGAAGAAGGTCCCCATAAAATAGAGGGACCCCAGGGCGCAGATCACATAGAACATCACCGTGGCATTGCTGTCCTGGGAACGGATGTGGGGCGGGCTACTGGGCATCAGTTTCATAGGTGACCTCCTTCCCCGCCTTGGCGAGCCGTTCCACTTTTCCGGTGAAAATGATGGTGGAAAGGTCCAGCTTGGCCGGGCAGACATAGCTGCAAGTCCCGCAGCCGATGCAGCGCTCCAGGTCAAACCGGTCGATGTACTTCATCTTTTTGCGGGTGATAAACTGGTAGAGATAATAGGGTGAAAGTCCCTGAGGGCAGACCTTGGTGCAGCGGCCGCAGCCGATGCAGGTGTACCCCACATGCTTGCTGTACTCCCGGAAGGCGATGAGCCCCCGGGTGGTGGGGCCCACCAAAGTTTTCTCCGGGTCCAGCACGCCGTAGCCCATCATCGAACCACCGGCGACGATCCGGGTGGGGTTCTGGGCCAGGCCGCACCGCTCCAGAAGCTGCATAGCTGTCATGCCGATGGTGACTTCCAGGTTCATTGGGTTGGCGATGCAGTTGCCGGCCACCGTGACAAAACAAGTATCCTGTTTCCGGTTTTGGTAAACGGCCCGCCAAAGGTGAATCATAGCGCAGGCCCCCAGCAGCAGGGTGTTTTTATCCTGCAACTGTCGGTTCGCCCGGTATTCCGCAGGGTAGCCCCCGGTGATCCGGTGGACGGGGAGTCCAGCGATCTCCTGGGGGATTTTGGTTTCCACATCCATCAGGTGCTTATAAATGGCCACAAAGCTCTCCTGGGCGCCCAGGGCTTTTTGAGCCAGGCGCGCCCCTCCCGCCATTTGATCCCCCAGCTGGATGGCTGGGCAGAGCTGGCTGGAGATATAGGGCTCGTCGTCGATGGCATCCACTGCCAGGACGGAAATTCCCTGGCTTCTGCCCTGCCGGAGCTTCTCCCACAGCGGCATGCCGTCAGATTCATCGATGATGCCCGCCTCCTTGGCGATGGTGATGATCTCCTCTGCGGTCAGGGCATCGGGGTCGGCAGCTGGTTCCCGCTCCATCAAAGCCGATGGGCCTGGGCTGGTAAATTCCTGCAAATTCCGGGAAAGAGCTGGCTCTTTATGCTGTTCCAACACGATTCCACGGGTAAAAATATCTTCCACGAAACGATACTCCCCCTTTCTAGGGTTTCCAATATCCCACATTTGGGCAATAACGCCGCATTTGAGGCGGCGGAAGGTGGTTGGGTTATGTATTTTGAGCGCCTAGACGGCAACAAACTGCGGGTGCGGCTCACCGCGGAGGACCTGGAGGAATTCCTGGTCACCTACGACGGGATGGACTATGCCGATTCCGCCACCCGCATGATGGTCAGCGAGATCCTGAGCCGCGCCCGGCTGGAGTGCGGCTTTACCCCTGGGGATGGGCGGCTTCTCATCGAGGCCTATCCCGGCGAGGAGGATGGCTGCACCCTCCTCTTTACCGCCGTTCCCCCTCCCGGACGCCCTGCTCTGGGGAAAGGGGGGTTCGGCCCCCTGGTCTACGCCTTCGAGGACATCGACACGGTGATCGACGGGTCGGTTAGGCTGTTCCGGCTGTGCTGCCACCGGATTTATAAAAGTTCCCTGTACCGAATGGACAAGGGCTACCGGATGATTCTCTACCCCTTGGACCGCACCGGCTCCCGGGCCTCCACCCTGCTGGCTGAATACGGCGAACTGGCCGGGGAAGGCCCCGCCGCCGCCGCTGTGGTGGAAGAACACGGCGCACCGGTCATCCTGGGCAATGCCATTGACAAACTCTCTTATTATTTTGCCCGGGGATAGGCCGCCTGAGCGCTCTCCCGGATGGCGGCCACTGCCTGCCGGTAGTCGGGTTTGCCAAACACCGCCGACCCAGCCACCAGCACATTTGCCCCATTTTGGGCCACAATGGCAGCGGTTTCCCCATTGATTCCACCGTCCACCTGGATGTCCATGGAAAGGCCGCGGGCATCACACTCCCTGCGGATGGCGTTAACTTTGGGCATCATGTCCCCCATAAAGCTCTGGCCGCCGAAACCGGGCTCCACGGTCATCACCAGAACCAGGTCCACCTGGTCCAGGTATGGGAAAGCCGCCTGGGCCGGGGTTCCCGGTTTCAGGGCGATGCCCACCTTTTTGCCCAGCCCCTTGATGGCCGCAATGGTCTTGTCCGGGTCGCTGTCGCTCTCCAGGTGGAATACAATGAGGTCGGCGCCGGCTTTGGCGAAGTCCTCTGCATACCGCAGGGGGTCGCTGATCATCAGGTGGACATCATAGAAGGCGGGAACTGCCTTGGATAAGCACTTGAGGATGGGCGCACCCAGGGTCAGGTTGGGGACGAAGTGGCCATCCATCACGTCGATGTGAAGCATGTCCGCCCCAGCGTCCACAATGGCCTTCGCCTCGTCGGCCATATGGGCAAAGTCACAGGATAGCATGGAGGGGGAAATCTGTATCATAAAAACGTCTCCTGTCAAATAAAATACTGGCCGCAGCGCAGATTTAGACGCATACTATTTTAAACCACAGGGCGCAAAAGGTCAACTGCGGCACCCCCATCCCCCACGCCAGCCAGGGAAAATTTACAAATTATTCGGTTTTTCCTTGTCAAATGCGGATAAAATCCGGTGTGGCTTGTCCCATCACCCAAAGCCGGGGCCCAGTTGGGCCCCGGCTTATTTGGATGCGGCAGAGTTGGTTCCGTATGGCTCTTCCTGGGCAACAATTGCCACCCTTGCGGACCCCGCCGCTTGTTGGGGTACCCTCCATCCTATGCGGGAACCGCCCCGGCGCTCCCTTGGCGGGATGGACGGAGGGCCCCCGTTTTCCAGAGGAAGCCGTCTTTTTCCACAATCCCAGTGGAGGCAGGAGGGGGGAACCTCCATTTCCTTCCCCGAAAAATTTTACACGTTTTGGAAAAGGCAGACAAAAAGCCGGCCCCCAAAGGAGACCGGCCGGAATTTGTAGAGCCTTATTTGCTGGCGGGGCTCACGGTGCCATCGCCGTTGTCGCTCATCAGGGTGACCGAGACCTCAAAGGTCCGTCCTCCCACGCTGGAGTTGGAGCGGCGGTAGATAGTCAATTTCACCTTATCGCCGGGTTTAAAGCCATCCAGCACCTGGCTGATATCGTCCGCCGAAGCCACCGCCGTGCCGTTGACCTGGGTGATAATGTCCCCTGGGACCACGTTCTTAGAGGCGATGTCGGCATTGGGGTCCACCGATAAAATGTGAACGCCGGTGGGGACGCTGTACATCCGGGAGAGTACCGAATCAATGGGTTCACCGGTGATACCCAGCATGGGGCGGCCGGTGACTTTGCCATTGGTAATCAGCTGCTCCACGATAGGCAGGGCGTCGTTGATGGGGATGGCGAAGCCGATGCCCTCATACCCTTCGTTGACATACTTGGCGGAGTTTATGCCGATGACCTGGCCAAATTCATTGACCAAGGGGCCGCCGGAATTGCCGGGGTTGATAGCCGCATCGGTCTGAAGGAAGCGCATGGTATAGCCGTTTTCACTCTTGACAGCCCGATCCAGGGCGGAGATGATACCCTGGGTGGTACTGCCTGCCAGCTGCATGCCGGTGGGATTGCCGATGGCCACCACCCGTTCCCCTTCCTCCACCTGGTCGGAGTTGCCGAAGTCGGCATAGGTCAGGTTCTGGGCCTCAATTTTAATCACTGCGATATCCGTCCGGGTATCGGAACCGATGAGAGAGGCAGAGTACTCCTCCCCGTTATCCAGCACCACCTTGATGCCCACAGCCTTCTCCACCACATGGGCATTGGTGAGGATATAGCCATCGCTGGTCATGATAATACCGCTGCCCGCACCGGAGGAGGCAAAGCTGTTGTTCCCCTGGTAGGTGACGATGCCAACCACCGAGGGCTTCACCTTTTTGATGATCTGGGTGGTGGTCAGGCTGCCGTCCGCCGCAGCCTGTTCGCTGGTGGCAGGTTTCTCTTGGATGGAGAGGCCGGGCATCTGGGTCTGGCTGGAACTGGAATCGACATTTTTCTGATCCCGGTCGCCCACCATGCTGTAGACGCCGTATCCGGCAAAGCTTAAGACGCCGATGGCCAGCACCACACAGAGGATCGACGCAAAGACGGTGAACCCGCGGGAGCGTTTGGCCCGGGCTTTGGGCGGTTCGGAGGCACTTTCATAGTCTGCGAAATTCCATTTGTATTCCTCCCGGTCGGCAGAAGAGCCACCTGCCCAGCCCGCATTGGGGTTGTATTGGTATGACGAACCCTGCTGCTGGTTCCCCGGCCCCCAGCCGGGCTGCTGGCCGTTTGCACTGGAATTGGGGCCGTATGGGCCTTCCCCTGATGCGGTAGAATCCTGAAAACCGTTCTCATCCTTTGGGGTATCCCCTTCAAACGGGTCGCGGTCGTTGTAATTGGTATCACTCATGGTGGTTACTCCCTTTCCTGACTGCGGATCAGTCAATCTCGTTTGCTCTTATCTGAGCTACTGGTATCAGTATAACCCGCAATTTTGAATGTAAAAATAACATCTTTTGAAAATTGGGAAAACGTTTTTGACAGAAACTTTTAACAGGAGCACCCCGCTACTTCCCTT
Organism: Merdimmobilis hominis; assembly: GCF_900104615.1. Taxonomy (GTDB): domain Bacteria; phylum Bacillota; class Clostridia; order Oscillospirales; family Ruminococcaceae; genus Merdimmobilis; species Merdimmobilis hominis. The sequence continues at coordinate 792,755 of NZ_LT629939.1, forward strand.
TTTCCCCCTTGCGGAAGATGGATTGGCCATTTTTTTGGTGGAGGGTAGGCAGGCTGAAGACAAATTCACAGTACTCCCCTTCCACGCTGCGGACCATAATATCCCCAGAGTGGAGGTTGATGATAGACCGGACAATATGCAGGCCGAGGCCCACTCCGTTTTTGTCCAGGCTGCGGGATTTGTCGGTCTTGTAAAACCGGTCGAATACCCGGGGGACTTCCTCTTTGGTCAGCCCCTGGCCGGAGTTTTTCACCCCAATGTAGGTCATGGCGGTATCCACTGTGTAGCTGAATTCGATGTACCCACCCTCATTGACAAACTTCACCGCGTTGTCAATCAGGTTGTACACCACCTGATGGATCAGGTCGGGGTCAGCTTCCACCATGATTTTATCCACATCCAAGCCGCGGATATCCAAGCGCTTTTCCTCAATAGCCTTCTCAAAGGTGAACACCGTGCGGCAGACAATGTCGTTGATGTCCACCGGCACCGGCTTGATCACCATCTCCCCCGCCTCGATCTTGGCGATGTTGAGCATGGATTTGATCAGCCGGGAAAGGCGCTTGACCTCCTCTGAGACAATGGTCAGATAGTGGCGCTGCTTCTCCTCTGGGATGGTGCCGTCCAGGATGCCGTCGATAAAGCCGCTGATGGTGGTCATGGGGGTTTTCAGTTCGTGGGAGACATTGGCGATGAAGCTGCGGCTGGTCTGGTCCTGTGCCGCCAGGCTGGAAGCCATAGTGTTGAAGGCCATAGCCAGCTTGCTCACCTCGTCATACCCCTCCACCGGCACCCGCACTGCAAAGTCCCCCTTGGAAAAGCTTTGGGTGGCGTCGGCCATCTCCCGCAGGGGACGGACCAGCCGGTCGGTGACAAAGTAGATGACAATAAAAGAAAGAGCCAGCACCGCAATGGCGCTGAACAGGAACATCTTGAAAATCTCCAGGAGGAAGGAGGTCATGCCTTCGGCGCTGGTAGAGGCAAATACCACCCCTATCACCGAGCCATCCTGTGCTTTAATCGGGCGGCCCACTGTATAATATGGCTCGCTGTAGATTCCGCCGAGACTGCCCATTTCCCGGTATTCCCCTTCCCGGGCTTCCTCCATAATCTTTTCACTGATCATATAGGTGGTGTGGATGCAAGAGGCCCGGTGGGTGCAGATCAAGGTCTTGCCGTACTGGTCCACTAGGAAGATGTCGGCGTCGATGGCATTTCCCAGGATAGAATATCCGGACATGGCCCTGGTGGAGTCCACATAGTAGCCGCCTTCCCCTTGGGTGGTGACGTTGCTGGTGATGGCCACTGCCTGCACCACGTTGCGGCTGAGCAGGTCAAACTTATCATTTTTAAAATACTGGGAAGCAAAGACCAGCAACACCACCCCGAGGATGGAGATGCTGGCCAGAATGATGGACAAACAGACGGTGAAGAATTTAGAAAACAGGCTTTTTTGCATTCTGCATTATTCCTTCACTTCAAATTTGTAGCCCACGCCCCAAACGGTTTTTAGGCTCCATTGGTCGGAGACGCCCTCCAGCTTTTCCCGCAGGCGCTTGACGTGGACGTCCACTGTCCGGGAATCCCCGTAGTATTCAAAGCCCCAGACCTCGTCCAACAGCTGATCCCGGGTGTAAACCCGGTTGGGATTGCTGGCCAGGTGGTAGAGGAGCTCCAGCTCCTTGGGCGGAGTGTCCACCACCTTGCCATCCACCTTCAGTTCATACTTGGTCATGTTGACCACCAGCTTGTCGTAGCTGACTTCTTTGATGTCGTTCTCGGCCGAAGATTTGCCAGTGCGGCGCATGACTGCCTTGATCCGGGCTATGATCTCCTTGGCGTCAAAGGGTTTGACCACATAGTCATCCGCCCCCAGCTCCAGGCCTAGGACCTTGTCAAAGGTCTCGCCTTTTGCGGTGATCATGATGATGGGGCAGTTGCTTTTTTTCCGGATCTCCCGGCAGACCTGCCAGCCGTCCAGCTTTGGCATCATGATGTCCAGAAGCACCATGTCTGGGCTGTCAGCAGAGAAGCGGGCAAGGGCCTCTTCCCCATCCCCGGCCACCGACACGGTGTACCCCTCTTTTTCCAAATAGAGCCGCAACAGCTCCGCTATGTTCCGGTCGTCGTCCGCAACAAGAATTTTACCCATCGACATGGCAATCTACCTTCCTTTTCTCATTCTATGGCGCGCGGGGCAAAAAGTCGGCTATCCCGCGGTTTTTCCCTGTTTTATTCTTATTATACAATACTTTGCGATGGAAAGGTGAATAATTTTTGAACCTTTTCCCCCCTCGGAGTAAACGTGTGGTTGTTGAAAAAACTGGGCGCACACAGTATAATAGGATTTAATATTCCCCCTTGCCCGCCGCCATGCGGGCAGGCAGGGAAATAATCTGGAGGAAAACAATGAAATTAGGTATTGTGGGGCTGCCCAACGTGGGCAAAAGCACCCTGTTTAACGCAATTACTAACGCCGGCGCACAGGCCGCAAACTACCCCTTCTGCACCATTGAACCCAACGTGGGTGTGGTGGCTGTCCCCGACTACCGGCTGGACAAGCTGGCCGAAATGTATGAACCGGACAAATACACCCCGGCGATGATTGAGTTTGTGGATATCGCCGGCCTGGTCAAGGGAGCCTCCAAAGGCGAGGGCTTAGGGAACAAATTCCTCTCCCACATCCGGGAGGTGGACGCCATCGTCCACGTGGTCCGCTGTTTTGAGGATGGGGAGATCGTCCACGTGGACGGCTCCATCGGCCCCAAACGGGACATTGAGACCATCAACCTGGAACTGATCTTCTCGGACATCGACATTGTGGACCGGCGGATCGACCGGGCCTCCAAAGCTGCCAAAGGGGATAAAAAATTCCTGGCAGAGGTGGAGATGCTGGAACGGCTGAAACACCATTTAGAGGAGGGCCTCTCCGCCCGGGGGTTTGAACTCCTTTCCGACGCGGAAAAGGAAATCTTCTCCGACATTCCCCTGCTCTCCGCCAAGCCCATCATCTACGCTGCCAACATGAGCGAGGGCGACTTCTCCGGCAATGTGGAGGAAAACCCCTTCTACCAGGAAGTCCAGGAGATCGCCGCCGCAGAGAAAAGCCAGGTCCTGCCCATCTGCGCCAAGCTGGAAGAGGACATCGCCGACATGTCCCGGGAGGACAAGCTCATGTTCCTGGAAGAGCTGGGGCTGGAAAAATCCGGCCTGGACCGGCTCATCCAGAAATGCTACGAACTCCTGGGCCTCATCTCCTACCTGACCGCCGGCAAACAGGAGGTCCGTGCCTGGACCATCACCCGGGGCACCAAGGCCCCCCAAGCCGCCGGTAAAATTCACAGCGACTTTGAAAAGGGATTCATCCGGGCAGAAATCGTCTCCTTTGACGACCTGATGGCCTGCGGCTCCATGGCCGCCGCCAAAGAAAAGGGCCTTGTCCGCCTGGAGGGCAAGGAGTATGTGGTCCAGGATGGGGACATCATCCTCTTCCGATTCAACGTGTAATACCCGCCCTCTTGCGAAAGGAGAGCCCCCCATGATCAACCTGGAACGCACCGAAGTCATGAACCTTCACAACGCCATCCGCGGCGCCCGCAACCCTATGAACAGCTGGGACCGCAGCGACAGCTCCTTTGAGGACGGGCGCTTTGTCCTCGGCCCCAACGACCTGGATCTGGCTGCCCGCCTCTGCCGCAGCGGCAGCGACCACCGCAAGTTTATCCGGCAGATTTTTGTTTCAGTGGACATCACTGCCCCCCTCTATTGGTGGAAAGAGTTTGACACCTACAAGGTGGGGACGGTGGCCAACTCCACCAGTACCATGCACAAAATCCACGCCAAGCCCTTCTCCCGGGAGGATTTCAGCTGCGACCACATGAATCCCCAAACCCTGGAGCAGATGGATAGGGTCATCGCCTTTTTGGAGGAGCTGCGCCAGCAGTACCAGAAAACCAAGGACAAGGACATCTGGTACAGCATCATCCAATTTTTGCCCTCCAGCTACAACCAGATGCGCACCGTCACCATGAACTATGAAAACCTGGTGGGGATGGTGCGTTCCCGGAAAAACCACAAGCTGCAGGAGTGGCACGACTTCTGCCATTGGGCAGAGACCCTTCCCTACGCCAAAGAACTAATCCTTTTTGAGTAAAATAAAAAGCCCAGCCGGATTTGGCTGGGCTTTTTCTATGATACAATCAGCTGAACATTCCTTTTTTCACCAGTGCGATGGCCACCAAAATGGTGAGCACCACCGACAGGAGGATGGGCATCCAAAACACCGGGAAAGGCAGCCCTTCCACATTCATGCCGTAGAAGCTGGACACCATAGTGGGGATGGCCATCAAAATGGTGATGGAGGTGAGGATTTTCATGACGATGTTCAGGTTGTTGGAGATGATAGAGGCAAAGGCATCCATCGTCCCCGACAAGATGCCGGAGTAGATGTTGCACATCTCAATGGCCTGCTTGATCTCGATGAGCACGTCCTCCAGGATGTCCTGGTCCTCGTCGTAGAGCTTGATGATCCGTCCGCGAAGGATCTTCTCCATGGTGATCTCATCGGATTTCAGGGAAGTGGAAAAGTAAACCAAGGATTTTTCCAGCCCCAAAAGCTGGATCAGCTCCTTGTTGCGCATGGACTGGTGCAGCTGCTTTTCGGTGGAGCTGGAAATCCGGTCAATCTGCTTCAGATACAACAGAAACCGGCTTGCCACCCGCAGCAGGATGGTGAGCAGGAACCGGGTCTTCTGGGCGGTTTGCAGGTTTTTCACCGCGCCGTTTTCCATCTGCTCAATGACGGCAAACTCCTTTTGACAGATGGTGACCACAAACTTTTCCGCTAGGATGATGCCGATGGGCATGGTGGTGTAGAGGATGGTCTTCTCCTCTTGGGAATCGGTGACCGAATCGTCCACCACTGGCACGTCCACAATCACCAGGGTCTGGTCCTCCTCCGCCTCAATGCGGGAGGATTCCTCCTCATCCAGCGCCGAGCGGACAAAGCCGGAGTCAAGGCCCAGTTCCTCCACCAGATAGGCGACCTCCTGTGGGTCGGGCGCTACGGCGGAAACCCAGCACCCATCCTCCGGGGCGGAGAGCCGGGTGATCCGGCCATCTACAGTTTTAAAATAGTTCAGCATATGTCTCCCCCTCAAATTGGGCGGACACTTACAAGGTGAGCGCCGCCTGGTATTTTTGCTTTCCTCTGCCTTTGGCTGCCAGGGTCGGGATTCACGGCGCCACCTCCTTTCCTACAAAAGCCACTGCAAAGCTGTGTGCCTCCGGTCCTGCCCGGGGCCGCTTTTTTCCAGCGGCGGTGAAAAATCACGTGCTTTTGGGGCAAACCTCCCCCAAAATGTGGTATTCTACCAAATAGGGCGGAACGGCTTATCCGCCCATACGCAAAAAACGGCCGTGGGGACGATTCCCCGGCCATCCCACAAGCGGTGGCCCCCCATGGGGAGTTTTGGCAGGCCGCCCAGCCAATATGCCGGCGGGCCCCTGCTTCTTCCACAGCTTGCCTGTGGTTATTATACCAATCTCCAACCGTGATTGCAAGAGAAATACCGGGATTTTCCCGCAAAAATCCCCTTTTTAATACAAAATTCCGGTTTTAATCCCCCAAAATGAAGCCGGACGCCGTTTTTCACCCGATTGATGGCAATTTCCCGATTTTGATTCCCATGGAATTGGGCCCAAACGCCCGGCTGGATTCCCATGGGTGTTTTGGGCAAAAAACGGGAAAGACTAGTGAATGTTTCCCATTTGTGCGAAAGGAAGTTTTTTATGGGTGTCATCTCCCTTTTATTGGTTTGGGATGGGGTTTCCGCCATCCTCTCCTCCGTGCTGGGCCTCTACCTGGCGCTGCCCGATTTCCCCTACCATTGGCAGTACGCCCTGGGGACGCTGTTGGTGGCCTGGGTATTCTTTGCCCTCTTCGGTGCTTACCGGCGCAAACTGCGGCCCTCCATTTTCGCCATGCCCCTGCGGCTGGTGGGTGCCAGTTTGGCGGCAGGGTTTTCCCTCTCCCTCCTTTCAGGGGAATGGGGGGTGACGCCGGCGGTGCTCGTCCTGACCTTTACCCCCCTGTGCGCTCTGGCACTCGCTGGGCGGATCCTCCTCTCCAAGGACCGGCCCCAGCGCCAAGGGCCCATGAGGGCGGCGGTTTACGGAGCCGGGGAGCTGGGTTGCCTCCTGGTGGATCGGTTTGGCGGGATGCAAGGCCCCCGGCCGGTGCTCTTCCTGGACGATGACCCGGCGAAAAAAGGGACCCGCTACAAAGGGGTGCGGGTAGTGGGTGGGCTGGAAACCCTGCCCCGTTTGGCGGGCAAGGTGGATTGCCTTGTTGTGGCTATTGACCAGCTCTCCCCCCGGAGGCTCAAAAAGGCCATCCAGCTGGCGGCGGCCCAAGGTCTTCCCCTCAAGCGGTTCGGGCTCTTTGACCAGCAGGAGGAAATGTCCGCCGCACGGCTGGGGGAGATCCACCCGGAGGACCTCCTCCGGCGGGAAGCAGTAGCTCTGGATGCCACCCCCTTGCGCGCCTTGCTCGCCGGGAAAACAGTGCTGGTCACCGGCGGTGCGGGTTCCATAGGGTCGGAACTCTGCCGCCAAACCCTTCAGCTGGGGGCGGATCATCTCGTCGCGTTTGACATTTCGGAAAACGGACTCTTCCAGCTTGGCAGAGAGCTCTCTTCCCTCTACCCCGCTGACCGTTACACCTTGGAAGTGGGCTCGGTGCGGGACAAGAGCCGTATGAACCAGCTGATGGAACAATACCGCCCAGCCATCATCCTTCACGCAGCGGCCCACAAACACGTGCCCATGATGGAGGCCTGCCCCAGCGAAGCGGTAAAAAACAACCTCCTGGGCACCAAGACCGCGGCCGAGGCGGCGATTGCCGCGGGGGCGGAGCTGTTCGTCCTCATCTCCACCGACAAGGCGGTCAATCCCTCCAGCGTCATGGGGGCCACCAAACGGGGGGCGGAGCTCTGTTTGCAGCTGTTGTGGGGGCGGCATCCCGCCACCCGGTTCTGCGCGGTGCGGTTCGGCAATGTGCTGGATTCCCAGGGGAGCGTGGTGCCCATCTTCCGGGAACAGATCGCCCGGGGAGGCCCGGTGACCGTCACCCACCGGGAGATGCGCCGATATTTTATGACCATTCCGGAGGCGGTGCAGCTGGTGCTCCACGCCGCTGCCCTCAGCCATGGCGGGGAGACCTTTGTCCTGGATATGGGGGAGCCGGTGGCCATCTACGACCTGGCCTGCGACATGATCCGCCTGTGCGGCTACCGCCCCCACCAGGATATTGAAATCCAGTTCACCGGCCCCCGCCCTGGGGAGAAACTGCTGGAAGAACTGGAACTCCCGGAGGAGGAAACCCACCCCACCTCCTGCCCTCGGATCACCGCCTTTTCCTGGAGGGAATGGGCTTCCCCAGCAGCGGAGGGGCTGTTTGAGAAGCTCAAGGAAGCCGCCTCTGCCGGGGACGGTTCCCAGGTGCTCGCCCTGCTCCACCAACTGGTGCCCACCTACCGGTGTCCTCCTATCCAAGAGGAGCACACCATGTAAAAGAACAAAAAAGAGGATGGCTAACGCCATCCTCTTTTTCTCTCATTCATCCGCGCGGGGGGTTATCGGCAAAAATTTTCGATATAGCTCTCAATCGCCTGAGAGATCACCTCAATGGCGGCATCCCGGCCTTTGGCCTCCTCCACCGCGGTCTCCTTGCCTTCCAGGGACTTGTACACCTGGAAGAAGTGGGACATCTCACTGAAAATATGGGTGGGCAGTTCGGAGATGTCCTTGTAGCCGTTGTAGGTGGGGTCGTCAAAGGGGATGGCGATGATCTTCTCATCGTGGCGGCCGTTGTCAATCATGGAGATCACCCCGATGGGGTAGCAGCGGACCAGGGTGAGAGGATCGATGGCCTCGGAGCAGAGAACTAGCACATCCAAAGGGTCCCGGTCGTCGCCATAGGTCCGGGGGATGAAGCCATAGTTGGCCGGATAATGGGTGGAGGTATACAGCACCCGGTCCAGCATGATGAGGCCGGTTTCCTTATCCAGCTCGTACTTCTTCTTGCTGCCTTTTTCAATCTCAATGACCGCCATAAAATCTGTGGGGGAGACCCGCTTGGGATTGATGTCATGCCAAATGTTCATATCGTTCCACCATTTCTCCGGCGGCCTAGTTTCGGCACTGTCCGCCGCCGGACAGACAGGCCCACGCATTTTTCTGGGGGCAGATCGTTGCCACATCCTTATTATAAGAAAAACGGCGGGCGATTTCAAGGGAGATTGTATTTTTGCAGGGCGATACAGCCTTTGGCAAACCCTTGGAGCCGTTTTTTCGCCCCCTGAACCCGGCGGCAGGCAGCGGAAGGGCTGACCCCCAGCCGCTCCCCCACCTGGGCGAGGGTCAGGCCCTCTCCGTAATACAGGGTGATAGCTTCCCTCTGGCGGGCGGTCAGCTGGGTTTTCATCCCCTCCTGCAAAATGGCGCGGTAGAACTGGCGCTGGCGGCGGTTGTCCTCCCCCGTGGGCTCGGTCAGGTGGTCCAGGCTGTCGTATAAGGCGACCCGTCTCATCAGCGCTTGCCCAGATACCGGGCGATCTGCCCCATCGCCCAGTTGAGGTCTGCCACTTCCTCCCGCAGCATGCGGATGCGGCGATCCAGCCCATGGGAATCCCCCAGTTCCCCGGGCGGCGGCTGGGCAGAAAGCTGGGCAATCCGTTCCAGCAGCATCCGCCGGGATTCCCGGTACTCCTCCAAAAGGCGGCGCATTGGCACCTCCTCCTTTCCCATTGGTATGGCTTCATCCTACCGGAAAGAGGGCGTACAAAACGGTTTGTCCTCCATGGGATTTCGTAACAATTTGCCCGTTGTTTCTGGGGGGAAAGTGTGGTATTGTTAAAAAATAGTGGCAGTGTTTTATAGCATCCGGAAGGCCGGCTGTTTTTGCCCATCTGGCTTCCCCTTTCCAAGAGCTGTATGAAGGAAGATGGAGGCAGATTGGCCCCTATGTGGTCCAAAAAACACGGCGACATGGGCGGTACAAACCCATTGATTTTCTCCCTCCTCCACCAGCTGGATGGGGGATTGCAGCAGAGGCGGGGGGCATTCCCTCCGGCTTCGCTTAGAAAGGATGAGACAACATTGAAACGAGCTATTGTATTGGGCGGGGGCGGTTCCCGCGGCTCCTACCAGATCGGCGTCTGGGAGGCCCTGCGGGAGCTGGGCATCGATTACCAGATCGTCACCGGCACCAGCATCGGCGCCCTCAACGGCGCGCTGATGGTTCAGAACGACTTTGAAGCGGCCAAATCCATGTGGGAGACCATCCGATACGACTCGGTGCTGGGCTCGGTGTCGGAAGGGGATTTTGAATCTCTGGAAGGGGCTTCTAAAATTTTCAAAAGCTTCCTGCGGGATGCGGTCTCCAAAGGGGCGCTGGACATCGGCCCCTTGGAAAACCTGGTGCGCACCCATTTAAAAGAGGATGTGGTGCGCTCTTCCCCCATTGAGTTCGGCCTGGTGACAGTGGAGTTCCCCACCATCAAAGAGGTGGAGTTGACCAAGGAGGAAATCCCCGACGGGATGATGGCGGAATACCTGCTCGCCTCTGCCGCCTGCTTCCCCGCCTTTGAGACCCGCAGGATTGAAAACAGCAAATACATCGATGGCGGGTACCGCAACAACCTGCCCATCGATATGGCTGTAGAACTGGGCGCCAACGAAATCATCGCAGTGGAGCTGAAATCCATCGGCTTTATCCCCAAGCTCCAGGCCGGCGACGTGCCGGTGCGGTACATCCGCAGCTACTGGAATCTGGGGATTTTCCTCAACTTCGACAGCCCCCGCATCCTGCGCAACATGCGCCTGGGGTACCTTGACACCATGCGCTCTTATGGCAAAATCGAAGGGGTGGCCTACGCTTTTCCCCTGGGTTCCGCCCAGGCTAACTATGAGGCCATGAGGCCTGTCCTCCAAGAGATGGGCGCTTACCTGGATTTTGACGTCTCCCGCCAGGCCCGCAACCCCATGGAAAAACTGGTGAAGCTCCGCCTCTCCCGCCACCTGAAAGACGGCAAGCGGCTGCGGTTTGATTCCCCCCGGGTGGTGCAGCGGGCGGCGGAGATCGCCGGCGAGGTCCTTTCCCTTCCCCCAGCCCGGATGTATGAGTGGGAGGAGTTCAACACCCAGTTGATGGAACAGATGGATCAGCTGGAGCGGGTCTCGGTGGAAAAGCTGGAAACCTTAGTCCGCACAGTGCGGGACGCCCGCTCCGCCGCCGGTCTGACCGAGGAAATCAAATCTCTGGATGTGCGGCAGATCGCCGCCCTGTTCTGCGACTGGATAGACGAAGCCTGGAACGGCGGGAAAAATTACCTCTGGCTGGCCGCAGCCGCTGCCCCCAAGGAGTTTATCGCCGCCGCTTATCTCTATGGGCTGTATCTGCGCCGCCAAGGGGTTACGGGGAAGAGCATGGTCACCCTGGACACCAGACAGGTGGTGCTGAAGCCCCTGACCATCCGGGATTTAAACCGAGTCCACCAGCTGGCCAGCGACCCGGAAGTGGCCAAGAACATGCGCTTTTCGGTCCATAAGTCCCTGGAGGAGACCCGCCAGATGGTAGAGGAGTACCTGGCAGGGGCCAAAGACGGCAGCAAGTTCCCCTTCACTGTTTGGGCCAAAGAGGACGGCAGGTTTGTGGGGGTGTTTGTCATCAAGGGCGACCACCTGGAAGAGCGCCCCGGCGAGTATGAGATGACCGCCTTCTTCGGAAAAAACAGCTGGGGCCACGGCTACCTCACCGAGATTCTGGGGGCAGCCGCCGATTTCGTCTTCACTCAGCTGGATGGGGTCTGTCTGCGGGGCTATGTGCTGGAGCGGACCATCGGTTCCCAAAAGGCACTCCAGCGCAACGGCTTTGTATTGGAGCGGGAGATTTTCCGCGATGGGATGCCCTGCAAGCTCCAAGTCCACAAGATGGATCGCAGCCTGTATGAAGAGCTGCGCGGCCATGCAACTGAAGCATCGGGCAAATAAAAACATCCCCAGGCCGTCAAGGCCTGGGGATGTTTTTTTACGCGTTGAGGACTTTGCTCAAAAACTCTTTGGTGCGGGGGTTCTGGGGGTTGCCGAAGATGTCTTGGGGACTTCCCTGCTCGGCGATGACACCGCCGTCCATAAACAGGACCCGGTCGGAGATCTCCTTGGCAAAGCCCATCTCGTGGGTGACGATGACAATGGTCATCCCTCCCACTGCCAAGTCCCGGATGACCTCCAGCACCTCCCCTACCATCTCAGGGTCCAGGGCGCTGGTAGGCTCGTCAAAGAGCATCACATCCGGGTTCATGGCCAAGGCGCGGACAATGGCAAGCCGCTGTTTCTGCCCGCCGGAGAGCCGCTTGGGGTACTCCTGAGCCTTGCTTTCCAGCCCCACCTTGGCCAGCAATTCCATGGCCATCGCTTCTGCCTCATCCTTTGGCATCTTCTTCACCAGGATGGGGGCCAGGGTGATGTTTTCCAGCACGCTCTTGTGGGGGAAGACGTTAAAGTGCTGGAACACCATGCCCATTTTCTGGCGGTGCTTGTCGATGTCCACCCCTTTGGCGGTGATGTCCACCCCTTCAAAGAGGATTTGGCCCTCCTCTGGTTTTTCCAGCAGGTTTAGGCAGCGCAGGAAGGTCGACTTGCCGCTTCCCGATGGGCCGATAATGGAGACAACTTCCCCTTTGTGGATCTCTTCATTGATCCCCTTGAGGACGTGGAGCTCCCCGAAATATTTGTGCAGATTGGTTACCTTAATCACCGCGGCTCATTCTCCTTTCCAGCAGCACCACACCCTTGGAGAGGGTAAAGGTCAAACAGAAGTAGATCATTGCGACGATCATCAGCGGTTCCAGCGTCAGGTACAAAGCGCCCTTGATGGTGGCCTGCACCGTCATCAGCTCCCCGACGAAGAAGGTGGAACCCAGGGAGGAATCTTTGACGATCATGATGAACTCGTTGCACAGGGCGGGCAGGATGTTCTTGATGGCCTGGGGGAGGATGATTTCCCTCATGGTCATAGAACTGGAGAGGCCCAGGGAACGGGCCGCCTCCGCCTGGCCCACATCCACCGCTTGGATGCCGGCGCGGATGATCTCAGACACATAGGCCGCGCTGTTCAGGATCAGCGCCAGGATGACGCAGTACAGCGGCTGGATGTCCATGTGAAGGAGCTCTGGAAGCGTCAGATAGGACAGGGTGATCTGCAGCAGCATGGGGGTGCCGCGGATCACTTCCACATAGGCGGCGGCCACCCACCGCAGCGGTGCGAAATTGACCCGCCTGGCTAGGCAGATCAAGGAGCCTAGGATGGCCCCAAACAGCACGGTGAGGAACGCCATATACAGGGTCACGCCGGTGCCCTTGACGAACATCATGCCGTACCGGGATAATAAGCTAATGATGGTTGTGATGGTTTCCATCTGTTATACCCACCTCTTTATGGAAGTCTTTTGCCGGCAAAGAACCGATCCCCCGGAATGAGGCTCATCCCGGGGGGACCGCGTTTGCCTTGGCAAAGGACAAGATTTATTTCTGGTCTTGCTGCTGGGAGAGCGCCAACTCCTGAGCATCGGCCAGCCACTGCTCATACAGGTCTTTTTCCTGGGTTTCCTCAATAATCCGATTGATCTCAGCCACCAGTTCCGGGTTGCCCTTGGGGATGGCCACTGCGGAACCGTCGTTTTTTAGCTCCCAGGGGATGTCGGCCATCATCAGGTTGTCATAGGTCTCGCAGTAGCCATCGCCGGTGATGTTGGCGATGACCAAAGCGTCGATCTTCCCAGCTTGGAGCTGCATGACCCCGTCGCCCAGTTTGGCGATGGGCACAATGTTGGCGTCGGGCATCTTCTCCTTGGCGCCTTCCATCTGGATGGAGCCGTTCTGCGCTCCCACCTTAACCTCCGGTTTGTTGAGATCCTCCACCGATTGGAACTTCTCTGCGTTCTCTTTAAGGATCATAATGCCCTGCTGGCTGGTTTTCTTATAGGGGATGGAGAAGTCCATCTTCTCAGCCCGCTCCGGTTTGGAGGCGATGCCAGAGATGGCAATATCGCATTTGCCTTCGGAGACGGCGGCCAAAACCGAGTCAAAATCCATGGGCTGGATCACCAGCTCCACTCCAAGGGAGTCGGCGATGTACTTGGCCAGTTCAATATCCGAGCCCACATACTGCTCGTCTCCCTGGCCCATCTTCTCCAGGTCGATGAACTCATAAGGGGCGTAGTCCGGGCTGGTGACAAAGACCAGCTTGCCGGAGGATTTGATCTTCTCCAGGCGGTCAACCCCGCCGCTGGAAGACTGGCTGGACCCTTCGGAAGGGGTGCTGCTGGAATTTCCCTCGCCATTGCTGCAGCCGGCCAGGACAGAGGTCATGGTCAGGGTGGCGAGAATCAGAGCAAGAAGCTTTTTCATACGACAATCTCCTTTGAGCGATACTATCATGGATTGGGCGATTCCCCATCTTGAATATGTATACATTATATACGCATATTTATAACAAATCAAGTGGTTTTTTTCACAAGTTCACCCGGGGTTTCTTTGGCGTTTCTATGGTTTTTACACAACTTTCACCCAATCTTCGCCAACCGGTCAAAACCATAGGCAAGATTATGCAGAATATTTGCATAATATGTGGGAGGTCTCCGCCCCATCTGCTCCTGCAAAGACTGGCGGGAAGACCCATACAGGGCCTCCCCGCCGGCAATGGGATTACTCTTCTTTCTGCTGGGCGGCGAGGACCTGGGCCTCCTCCAGCCACTTCTCATACAGGCCCTGTTCCTTCACATCGCCGATGATGCGGTTGATCTCCTCCAACAGTTCCGGGTTGCCCTTGGGGATGGCTACGGCGGAACCGTCGCTGAACAGATCCCAGGGGATGTCGGCCATCATCAGCTCAGGGTAGCTGTCGCAATACCCTTGCCCGGTGGTAGTGGAGATGACCAGGGCATCGATCTTGCCGGATTGCAGCTGCAAAATACCGTCCCCCAGCTTGGCAATGGGCACAATATTGGAATCGGGCAACATCTGCTGGGCGCCTTCCATCTGGATGGAGCCGTTTTGGGCCCCCACTTTGACCTCTGGTTTGTTGACTGTTTCAACAGAGGTGTAGATTCCGCTGTCCTCTTTGCGGATCATGATGCCCTGGCTGTTTTCTTGTTTGTTCTTATAAGGGGTGGAGAAATCCATCTTTTCAGCCCTCTCCGGCTTGGAAGCGATGCCGGAAATGGCCATATCGCATTTGTTTTCGGTGACCGAAGCCAGAACCGAATCAAAGTCCATAGGGTGGATTTCCAATTCCACCCCCAGCTCTTGGGCGATGTACTTGGCCAGTTCAATGTCCGCACCCACATATTGGTCATCCCCCTGGCCCATTTTATCCAGGTCAATGAATTCATAGGGGGCATAATCCGGGCTGGTGACAAAAACAATCTTCCCCGCCTGTTTGATTTGTTCCAACCGGTTCTGCCCTGCAGAGGAACTGGGATTGGAGGCGGAGCTGGATTCCCCAGCACCGGAGTTGCTGCATCCGGCCATGGTTGCAGCCAGCGCCAAGGAAGCAAGGGTAAGGGCGAGCAGCTGTTTCATCTTCATAAGGATTCTCCTTTTTTGTTGGGATGCCAACCCAGTGGGGATGGTCTTGTTGAATTTATATACATTATATATACATATTTATTCTATATCAAGAGCTTTTTCCACCAAATAGCCGTAGATAAAAGAATATTTCTCTATATACATTGCATAATTATTCTATAAAATGCAATTCCCCTGTCATTTTCGAAATCCAAATCTTCCACAGTGAACAATTCCTGTCAAAAGTTCCCCTTCAAAACCGCGGACCCATAGGCTTTTCTCTGGCACTCCTTTGCCCTGTGCCGCATGGGCGCCTTCCAAGCGGGGCAAACTACTGGTGAGGTGATATGCATGTCTTATGTCAGCCCCAAGATGCGCCCCCGGTTTGAGACCCTCTCGGTGGATCTAAAAAATGAAATTCTCCGGCGGGATGTCCGCATTGAGACCCTCCACGACCTGATCGCCGTCTTGGAACAGATTGTGCAGGATGGGGAAACTGCTCCTTAACCGGGGTTCTTTCCCCTTTGGCAGAGATCGCCCGGCCAAGTTCCAAAACAGGGCATAACAAATCCCTCCGTCAAACGGGAAGACTGACGGAGGGATTTGTTATGCCAATGGATCTGCCTATCCCCTAGATTTTTGGCTCTTATGGGCCTGCAAATATTTGGCGGGCATACTCTCTACCAAAAGCTTGGCCATCTCCTCTGGAGGCTGAGCCATGCCGTCTGTAATCCATTCGGTAATCATCTGGGTGATCCCAGCAGCGGTGAATCGGATGGTAAACAGCATGGCGTCGTCACAGCGCTCCCGGCCACCCGCCATCCGCAGAAGGTTGTTTTGGCAACGCAGATAATACCCGTTATAAAAAGAATTGCATCCCGATGTAGTGATCACCTGTTGATAAAAAGTCTTGCTCCGGGCCATAAGCCGCAAGCAGACCACCCAGACATGGGTAATATCTGCATCCACGTCAATGAGTTCAAAAGCCAGACGGGTTTTTTCCTGATGAGTCCAGTCAATCAAATCGTATATATCCCGGAAATGGCGGTAGAAGGTCTGCCGGGAGAGGCCGCTTTCCTCAACAAGGTCAGTCACCCGAATTTTTGCAATGGGCTTTTGCTCCATAAGCCGTTCCAATGCTTCCGAAAATGCCCGTTTCGACTGTGCTTCCTTCAAACCTCATCTCCCTTTCTCTGCAAATTGTGACATCTTTCTTGTATTGTAACACACCTTTGGGCAAAGGGTCAATTCTATGAATTGTTTATGGAAAGAGAATCATAGAAAATAGTATTAGGCTATTTAGCTAAACTAGAAATGGAGGTAGTTATTATGTTCGGAAAAATTGCACAAGACGAAATCTTCGCCAAACAAGAAGAACTGATCGACCTGGCAAAAAAGATTTGGGAAAACCCTGAAATGAGTTTCCAGGAAGTCAAGGCCAGCCAATGGATTGCCGAATTCCTTGAAAAGGAAGGCTTTGCAGTAGAGCGCGCCTATGCCGGCGTACCCACTGCGCTTCGGGCGGTTTGGGGCAGTGGTAAGCCGGTGATCGGCTTCCTGGGGGAGTATGACGCCCTCTCCGCTCTGAGCCAGAAGGTCTCCACCCAGCGGGAAGCTGTTGTGGAAGGTGCACCTGGTCACGGATGCCAGCACAACCTGATGACTCCCGCCTGCATCGGCGCTGCTCTGGGGCTGAAAAAGGAGATGGAGGAAAAAGGACTTTCTGGTACTATTGTGGTATACGGCTGCCCCGCAGAGGAGGTTTTGACCGGTAAGGTCTTCATGGCCCGCGGCGGCGCCTTCCGGGAGCTGGATCTGGCTTTCTCCTGGCACGGCGGACCCTCCTGCGGCATGACCACCCTAGGCACCGTTACCACCGCTCTGAACAGCGCAAAATTCCACTTTAAGGGTGTTACCTCCCATGCGGCGGCAGATCCTCAAAACGGCCGCAGTGCCTTGGATGCTGTTCAGCTGATGAATATGGGCTGTGAGTTCCTGCGGGAGCATGTCACCGATGATGTGCGTATCCACTATGCCTTTACCGATGTCCCCAGCTCTCCCAATGTAGTTCCCGGCAAAGCCAGCGTTTGGTACTTCTGCCGTGCTCTTTCCCGTGAAGCAGTGGAAGATGCTTATGCACGTATTGTCCGGGTTGCAGAAGGCGCTGCCCATATGACAGATACCCAGCTGGAGGTGGAGTTCACCGGTGGCTGCTACGAGATGCTGAACAACAAAGTTCTGTTTGAATTGTGCAACCAGGTGGTCAAAGATGTTGTCCCCACTGTCTGGAGCCAGGAAGATATTGACTTTGCTAAAGCCCTGAACGAGCAGAGCCCCATCTACCAGAAAATGATAGATTCCGGCAAGATCAAAGCAGGCACCCAGCTGGAAGAAAACCTGGTATTTGACATGAATGAGACCCTTGTGTCCGGCGGCGGCTCCACCGATGTCGCAGATGTACAGCATATTTGCCCCACTATGATGTTGACAACTCCCTCCAGTTGTATCGGTGCCCCTGGACACAGCTGGCAGAATGCCGCTTGCGCTGGTCATTCCATCGGCATGAAGGGGATGCTCTATGGCGCCCGGGTTATGGCGGTAGCCGCTCTCAAAGCCGTAGAAGATCCTTCCATCATCCAAGCGGCCAAAGCTGAGTTTGAAGAAAAGACTGCTGGCCATCCCTATGTCTGCCCCATCCCGGAAGAGGTACCCGTTCCCTAAACAACAGATAAAAGCCGGCTTGCTTAACGCAAGCCGGCTTTTTTTAAACCAGAATTTAAACTGCCCACCAATGAAAAAATCCACCCAATCACAAGCCTAGATGGATTTTGGACTAAGGCGGCAAAATCGATTTTTGGGGTTGGACCAACCGGCCTTCTGGCCGGCGGCGCTTTTGCGCCGTAAATTCGGCGCGAAGCGGCGAATTGCGCAGGGCGGGCTTTGCCCACCTGAGCATTTAAATACCGGAGGGTGGAGCGACCAACGGGAGCGGAACCCAAAAAGAAAGACACGCCATCGGCGTGTCTTTCTTTTTGGAGCTGATGAACAGATTCGAACTGTCGACCTCTTCCTTACCAAGGAAGTGCTCTGCCTACTGAGCTACATCAGCATATGAAGTTGTCGGTCAACGTGTTTAATTATATCGGATTTGCCCCTATTTGTCAATAGCTTTTTTTCATTTTTTTTGACAATATCTTTGCTTGTTTTCCATATCCTTTTTTGCTGTTCCGCCCGTAAGTACCACTTCCCTTTAATAATTGGGAAAAGCCTTCCCCAATGTTATATGCCGATTTTTCTTTGCGGTCCAAGGCAATCCCTGGCACGGAAGATCAAGTTAGGCGGTAGGCCACCAAACAAAAAAAGCCGCCTAAGCTTCTTCACTTAAACGGCTTTTTGGCAGGGGCAGAAGGACTTGAACCCTCGGCACGTGGTTTTGGAGACCACTGCTCTACCGACTGAGCTATACCCCTATATTGGTGGGCCATCAGGGATTCGAACCCGGGACCGACCGGTTATGAGCCGGTTGCTCTAACCAACTGAGCTAATGGCCCATAAAACAAAGAAGAAAGAAGCTGTGGTACCGCCCAATGGCGATACCACAACCATTGGCTCCCCCTGTTGGGCTCGAACCAACGACCCTGCGGTTAACAGCCGCATGCTCTACCGACTGAGCTAAGGAGGAATATCTAGTCAACACAAATTATTATATCCAAACCTCCGTTGAATGTCAAGGATTTTTTTCAATTTTTATCAATACAAAAGAAAAAAGGGCTGTGCAAAAGCACAGCCCTTTGATACCGGCACTGATCTATCCTCCCAGGCGGTCTCCCGCCAAGTACTTTCGACACGGACGAGCTTAACTTCTGTGTTCGGAATGGGAACAGGTGGGACCTCGTCGTCATAAGCACCGATTGTATAGAAAGCCTCAATATGAGGCGTTCTCACAAGACGCTGTGGCGTTTTCCACAGCTAAGAAGAACACAAACGACCACATAAGTGGTCGTTTGCAGGATGCCGGCGTCGATCTATCCTCCCGGGCAGTCTCCCGCCAAGTACTTTCGACACGGATGAGCTTAACTTCTGTGTTCGGAATGGGAACAGGTGGGACCTCATCGTCATAGACACCGACTATATATCTGAAAGCTCCGCTAGGAAGCGATCATTCTTTTTGGTGACCCGTGCGGGACTCGAACCCGCGTTGCTGGCGTGAGAGGCCAGAGTCTTAACCGCTTGACCAACGGGCCGCATGGTGCACCATCAGGGACTCGAACCCGGGACCCGCTGATTAAGAGTCAGCTGCTCTACCAACTGAGCTAATGGTGCAGGGTTGGGTGAGCACAATACTCTGCACACTCAAAATTGAACAATGAAACTAAGAATCCAAAAGATTTTGGTCAAGCCCTCGACCGATTAGTACTGGCTAGCTAAACGCATCGCTGCGCTTACACATCCAGCCTATCAACCTTGTAGTCTTCAAGGGGTCTTACCTGTTAAAACAGTGGGATATCTTATCTTATGGTCGGCTTCACGCTTAGATGCTTTCAGCGTTTATCCGGTCCGCACATAGCTGCCCAGCTGTGCCACTGGCGTGACAACTGGTGCACCAGAGGTGCGTCCATCCCGGTCCTCTCGTACTAGGGACAGCTCCATTCAAATATCCTGCGCCCACGGCAGATAGGGACCGAACTGTCTCACGACGTTCTGAACCCAGCTCGCGTACCGCTTTAATTGGCGAACAGCCAAACCCTTGGGACCGAATACAGCCCCAGGATGCGATGAGCCGACATCGAGGTGCCAAACCTCCCCGACGATGTGGACTCTTGGGGGAGATCAGCCTGTTATCCCCAGGGTAGCTTTTATCCGTTGAGCGATGGCATTTCCACTCACATACCACCGGATCACTAACTCCAACTTTCGTTACTGCTCGAACCGTCGCTCTCGCAGTTAGGCTGGCTTATGCGTTTACACTCTAGGGCATGGTTTCCGTCCATGCTGAGCCAACCTTTGAGCGCCTCCGTTACCTTTTTGGAGGCGACCGCCCCAGTCAAACTGCCCACCTAACAATGTCCCCCAGCCAGATTCATGGCTGCAGGTTAGAATTTCAGTACTTCAAGAGTGGTATCCCAACGGTGGCTCCACCAGAACTGGCGTCCTGGCTTCCAAGCCTCCCACCTATGCTGTACATGAAATACCGAAATCCAATATTAGGCTACAGTAAAGCTCCATGGGGTCTTTCCGTCTAGCCGCGGGTAACCGGCATCTTCACCGGTACTACAATTTCGCCGGGAGGGCTGTTGAGACAGTGTCCAGATCGTTACGCCATTCGTGCGGGTCAGAACTTACCTGACAAGGAATTTCGCTACCTTAGGACCGTTATAGTTACGGCCGCCGTTTACTGGGGCTTCGATTCAATGCTCTCACATCTCCTCTTAACCTTCCAGCACCGGGCAGGCGTCAGCCCATATACGTCATCTTTCGATTTAGCATAGACCTGTGTTTTTGCTAAACAGTCGCCTGGACCTATTCTCTGCGGCTCACTCTCGTGAGCACCCCTTATTCCGAAGTTACGGGGTCAACTTGCCGAGTTCCTTAACAACCCTTCTCCCGTTGGCCTTAGAATTCTCTTCCTACCTACCTGTGTCGGTTTGCGGTACGGGCGCCTAAGATATACACAAAGCTTTTCTCGCCACCGTCCAAGCATGCTTCCCTACTAAATTTCGGTCCCTTACGCCCGGGGCTACCAACGCCCGGGTCATGCCCTTTCAATGTGTCCCTTTGCTTAAATCTTTTGGCGGCTACGGAATTTCTACCGTATGTGCATCGGCTACGCCTTTCGGCCTCACCTTAGCTCCCGGCTAACTTGGAGCGGACGAACCTTCCTCCAAAAACCTTAGGCATTCGGCCATTATGATTCTCACATAATTCTCGCTACTCATTCCGGCATTCTCACTTGTATGAAGTCCACGCCCGCTTCCGCTAACGCTTCACCCCTCATACAACGCTCCCCTACCACGCATCTTGCGATGCATCCCAAGCTTCGGTGATGATTTTAGCCCCGTTACATTTTCGGCGCAGGATCATTCGACCAGTGAGCTATTACGCACTCTTTAAATGTGTGGCTGCTTCTAAGCCAACATCCTGGTTGTTTTCACAATCCTACATCCTTCTCCACTTAAACCATCTTGGGGACCTTAGCTGTGGGTCTGGGCTTTTTCCCTTTTGACTGCGAAACTTATCTCACGCAGTCTGACTGCTGCAGTCGGCATTATCTGGCATTCAGAGTTTGATAGGGTTCAGTAACCTCTCGGCCCCTAGCCCATTCAGTGCTTTACCTCCAGTAATGATCTGCAACGCTAGCCCTAAAGCTATTTCGGGGAGAACCAGCTATATCCGAGTTCGATTGGAATTTCTCCGCTATCCACACCTCATCCGCCGCCTTTTCAACGGAGGTCGGTTCGGTCCTCCATGGAATTTTACTTCCACTTCAACCTGGACATGGATAGGTCACCCGGTTTCGGGCCCAATGCATGAAACTCTACGCCCTATTCAGACTTGGTTTCCCTTCGGCTCCGGACCTGAAGTCCTTAACCTTGCTACATACATTCGCTCGCCGGACCGTTCTACAAAAAGTACCTTATCACACATTGACGTGCTCTAAGTGCTTGTAGGCACAGGGTTTCAGGTTCTTTTTCACTCCCCTCCCGGGGTGCTTTTCACCTTTCCTTCACAGTACTATACGCTATCGGTCACTGAGGAGTATTTAGGCTTGGAGGGTGGTCCCCCCGACTTCCCACGGGGTTTCACGTGTCCCGCGGTACTCTGGATCCTGCTTGCTGGCTCTTCTTTTCACATACGCGACTTTCACGCTCTTCGGTGTGCCGTCCCATGCACTTCTGTTAAGATTTGCCATACATATTGCAGTCCGTAACCCCAAGGGTATTTCTACCCTTGGTTTGGCCTCTTCCGCGTTCGCTCGCCACTACTAGCGGAATCTCGGTTGATGTCTTTTCCTCGCCCTACTTAGATGTTTCAGTTCAGGCGGTTCCCCTCATACACCTATGGATTCAGTGTATGATACATGGGAATTACCCCATGTGGATTGCTCCATTCAGAGATCTGCGGATCAAAGCTTACTTGCAGCTCCCCGCAGCTTATCGCAGCTTGTCACGTCTTTCATCGGCTCTCAGTGCCAAGGCATTCGCCCTGCGCCCTTATTAGCTTGACCTTTATGCTTCGAATCTTTTGGTTCTGTTGTTTCCTCTGGCAATTGTAGTTTTGTTACCCAAATAAGAAAAATATTTGAATACTTCACTTTTACCTGATTTACAGATGTTTCATTGTTCAATTTTCAATGTACAGATTGCTTTTCTCAAGGAAAAGCTGGTGGGCTAAAGTGGACTCGAACCACCGACCTCACGATTATCAGTCGTGTGCTCTAACCAGCTGAGCTATTAGCCCATGTTTGGTCAGACTCGGTTATTCCCTCGTCTCCCGCAGCCTTTTTTCAAGGCTTTGGTGGAGATGAGGAGGATCGAACTCCTGACCCCCTGCGTGCAAGGCAGGTGCTCTCCCAGCTGAGCTACACCCCCATATTGGCAGGAGCCTCGGAAATCTTCCGCTTCTCACCCTTTGAGAACTCAAAACGAGCCCTCAAAATCGAACAACATTTAACTTTGATAATCCTTGCTGACCAGAGTAGATTCAACCGAATCTAAACTCCTTAGAAAGGAGGTGATCCAGCCGCACCTTCCGATACGGCTACCTTGTTACGACTTCACCCCAGTCATCAATCCCACCTTCGGCAGCGCCCTCTTTGCGGTTAGGCTACTGACTTCGGGTGTTACCGACTCCCATGGTGTGACGGGCGGTGTGTACAAGGCCCGGGAACGTATTCACCGCGGCATGCTGATCCGCGATTACTAGCAATTCCGACTTCATGCAGGCGAGTTGCAGCCTGCAATCCGAACTGAGACGACTTTTAGGGGTTTGCTCCACCTCGCGGTCTTGCTTCCCTCTGTTGATCGCCATTGTATTACGTGTGTAGCCCAGGTCATAAGGGGCATGATGATTTGACGTCATCCCCACCTTCCTCCGTTTTGTCAACGGCAGTCTCATTAGAGTGCTCAACTGAATGTAGCAACTAATAATAAGGGTTGCGCTCGTTGCGGGACTTAACCCAACATCTCACGACACGAGCTGACGACAACCATGCACCACCTGTCTTTGTGTCCCGAAGGAAAGCTCTATCTCTAGAGCCGTCACTCGATGTCAAGACCTGGTAAGGTTCTTCGCGTTGCTTCGAATTAAACCACATAATCCACTGCTTGTGCGGGCCCCCGTCAATTCCTTTGAGTTTCAACCTTGCGGTCGTACTCCCCAGGTGGATTACTTATTGTGTTAACTCCGGCACGGAAGGGGTCAGTCCCCCCACACCTAGTAATCATCGTTTACGGCGTGGACTACCAGGGTATCTAATCCTGTTTGCTCCCCACGCTTTCGAGCCTCAGCGTCAGTAAAAGCCCAGCAGGCCGCCTTCGCCACTGGTGTTCCTCCTAATATCTACGCATTTCACCGCTACACTAGGAATTCCGCCTGCCTCTACTTCACTCAAGAGCCCCAGTTTCGAACGCAGCTACCAGTTGAGCCGGTAGATTTAACATTCGACTTGAGACCCCGCCTACGCTCCCTTTACACCCAGTAATTCCGGACAACGCTCGCTCCCTACGTATTACCGCGGCTGCTGGCACGTAGTTAGCCGGAGCTTCCTCCTTGGGTACCGTCATTATCGTCCCCAAAGACAGAGGTTTACAATCCGAAGACCGTCTTCCCTCACGCGGCGTCGCTGCATCAGAGTTTCCTCCATTGTGCAATATCCCCCACTGCTGCCTCCCGTAGGAGTCTGGGCCGTGTCTCAGTCCCAATGTGGCCGATCAACCTCTCAGTCCGGCTACCGATCGTCGCCTTGGTGGGCCGTTACCCCGCCAACTAGCTAATCGGACGCGAGCCCATCTTTCAGCGGATTGCTCCTTTGATACCAGAATCATGCGGTCCCGGTATGTTATGCGGTATTAGCGTTCGTTTCCAAACGTTATCCCCCTCTGAAAGGCAGGTTGCTCACGTGTTACTCACCCGTCCGCCACTAGCTCTGGGGAGCAAGCTCCCCTCGGCTCGTTCGACTTGCATGTGTTAGGCGCGCCGCCAGCGTTCGTCCTGAGCCAGGATCAAACTCTTAGATAAATGGTATTAAAAACCCTTCCGGGCTTATAATCATTTAACCAAGCTTTGTTAGCTCAATTATCACGCTAGCGAATTTCTTCGCTTCGCAAAGTTTCTTTCGAAACTTCAAATTCATTTCAAGGGCTTATCTTGTAAGCTAAATGTTGTTCAATTTTCAAGGTCCGTTTGCTGTTCCCACAGCAGGTCTTTATTATATCACACTGCTTCGCTCTTGTCAACACTTTTTTCAAAACTTTTTTCAGGCCGCCAGGCCCAAATCCCTGTTTTGCTTTTTCAGTGCCGCCCTCACGAGACAGCCTTGATATCATATCACACTGTCTTGCATTTGTCAACACTTTTTTTGAAAACTTCTTTCAGGCCGCCAGGCCCGACCGCCGTTTCCTTTTGTCGTGTTGTCTCTCGCGAAACAGCTTAGTTATAATACCACACCCCTTCCCTTATGTCAACTCTTTTTTCGACAACTTTAGAAGAATATGCAGTTTATCTAAAATCATTCCCCTCAGAATAGAAAAACTGCCCGCAACACCTAAGAAAGCCATAGAAAAAGGGAGGGGAAAATTCTTCCCCATCCCCAATATCTATGATACATCTTTCCTTGACGGAGAGCGCCTTTTCCTATTTGTCTTTGCCCTCTATGTTTTTGATGGCCTGCTCCGGGGTGACATTGCCATACAGAATCGACAAAATCCCCTCGCCGTAGCGGTCCAGCATATAGAAACCGCAGTCGATGACCGTCTCCATGCTGTTGAGATCCATCTCGATGGGGCCACAGCAGGTGGTAACTTTATAGCGGACCTCGCCGTCCTCAAAATCCATCTCAAAGTTGCCGTGAATCAGGCCATAATTGACCCGAGTCAAGTACTCTGCCATGGCAAGGCGTTTATCCACCGGGATCTTGATGGGGAAAATGGAGTAGGTGATGAAGGTCTTATCATTCTGCACATCTGTGATGACCCGGCAGCCGTCTACGACTTTCAAGCTCATCCGCATATAGAAGACATTTTCATCCTCATTGTAGTCGTATTTCCATCCCTGGGAATCGTAGTAGGCTTTGACTGCTGTAGCAATGGCATTCATGGCATGTTCTCCTCTACTTTATTTTTCAGCCAAACGCTGCACAAGCTCCTCATCGGGGGTAACGATGGCGGTCTCATAGGTCTCATAGATCACCATGCCTGGCTTGGCTCCATTGGGCTTTTTGACATTTTTAATATAGGTATAGTCCACCGGGACACGGGTGGACTCCCGGGCTTTGCTGTTGTAGGCGGCAATCACCGCAGCCTCCTCCAAAGTGGAGTTGGGCACTTCCCGCCCGTCGCTGACCACCACGGTGTGGGAGCCGGGGATCTTCTGGGTGTGGAACCACACATCGTAGTTGCGGCTCTCCTTTAAGGTGAGCCGGTCGTTCTGCACATTGTTGCGTCCGCAGAGGATGGTAAACCCATCGCTGGACCGGTAACGCAATGGCGGGAGCTTCTCCTCTTTTTTGGCCTTTCCCTTTTGATGGCGCAGATAACCACCGTCCGCCAATTCCCGGCGGATAGCGTCCAGTTCCGCTTCGGTGCGTGCCCGAGCCAAGGAGTCGATCACTGCGTCGATGTACAACGCTTCCTGTTCCCCTTGGGCAATCAGTTCCACCAGCTTCTTCTCCGCCGTGTCCGCCTTGCGGTACTCGGTGTAATACTTTTGGGAATTCTGCACTGGGGTGAGCATCGGGTCCAAGGGGATGGCCACCTTGGGCATCCCCTCTTCATAATAATTCTCCACCACCGCTTCCCGGTCGCCTTTCTGGATGGCATACAGGTTGGCGGAGAGAAGCTCTCCGTAGATCTTAAGAGTCTCCCGGTTTTTGCATTCCTTCAACTCTTCCCGCTGGGAGGCCAACTTCCGGGCGATCCGTTCAGAAATGTTGGAAAGGGTCCGCACCAGATCCCCAGACCGCTGGCGCATCCTCTCCAGGGTATCCCGGTTTCCGTAGAAGGCGTCCAGCAGCTGGCTGTAGGTGGGATAGGTCCGGCTTTGGAGGGCCGAGCCGTACTGGCGCACCTCAATAAAGGTGAAATCTTTGGGCCGGCCGGAAGGCTCCACCAGCAAGGTGGGTACCCCGGTGTGTTCCCGCAGCTGGCGGATGAGGGCGGCTAGATAGAATTCCAGCCGGGAAAGCTGCTCCTGCCCCAGCTGCTGCACCCGCAGATCCTCCCCTTGGCCAGCGAAATAAGCCATCTCCCGGCAGACCAAAGGGGAAAAACCCTCCAGCACCTCCAGCAGCCGCTTGGAGAGGAGGATCTCCTTCTGGGTGTCCAACACCGCTTCCACCACCTGGGGGGCAGTGCATTCCGGGAGGATCCGCTTCTCCGGGCGGGGGGGCAGCTCGTACACCATGCCGGGCAGCACCTGCCGCACCGAGGACATGGTAAGGTCGATCCGCTTCACCGCGTCGATAACCCGGCCGTCGTTCCCAATTAGAATAATGTTGCTGTGACGGCCCATGATCTCAATGGCCAAGGTGAGGACCACCTCGTCCCCCATCTCGTTGACCGCACTGAATTTCAGGTGTAGGATGCGGTCCATCCCCACCTGCTCCACCCCGATCAGCTTGGCCGAGCCCAAATGCTTGCGCATCAACATGCAGAACATGGGCGGGGCCTTGGGGTTTTCCATGGCCATCTGGGTGAAGTGGACCCGAGCGGTATCCGCCCCGGCACAGAGGAGCAGCCTCACCGTCTGCCCATGGGCTCGAAATGCCACTGCGATCTCCTCCCGGGAGGGCTGGTAGATCTTGTCCACCCGCGCCCCCAGAAGGACCTCTTGTATCTCATATGCGATTTGGCTCAGCATTGCGCCATCCAGCGCCATCGGCTTCGCCTCCTTTGCTTCATTTCATCGGCGGGAGAGAATCCCCCGCTATAGGGTTTTGGCGGGATCTTTCCCCGCCTGGGCGAGCAGGAACTCCACTCCGGGGAACGCCTCCTGCAATTTCTCCTGGAGTTTGGTGAGCACCGGCGCTTCGGTGGCATAGTGCCCGCCATCCACTAAGGTCAGCCCCAGGGACTGGGCGGTCAGCAGCTGGTCGTGCTTCACATCGCCGGTGACCAAGGCATCTGCCCCCAGCCGGGCGGCCAGCTCCACCAAATCCCCGCCGGAGCCTCCGCAGACCGCCACCCGCTTCACCGGGCGGTTCCCTTCCACCAGGCGCACCCCGCCTTGGAGCCGCTCCTTCACAAATTGGGCAAACTCCCGGGGGGAGAAGGCGGTTTCCAGCTCGCCGATGCGGCCCAAAGATATGGTCTCCCGCACCGCCTGGTCTTCGAATAAGTCATAGGCCGGGACCTCATAGGGGTGGGTGGCTTTCATCGCCGCCACCACCGCGGGGATTTTGCTACGGGGGAGGATCATCTCCACCCGGGTCTCCTCCACCTGTTCCAGCCTGCCCACCTGCCCGATGTGGGGGCTTGCCCCCTCCAGGGGGAGGAAAGCCCCAACCCCGCCGGCGGAATAGGAACAGTGGCTGTAAGCGCCCAGTGCCCCCGCACCGGCATCCCCCATGGCTTTGGCCACCTTTCCAGCCTCTGCCTCAGGGGTGAATACCACTATTTTAACATAGTTCTCTTGGGAATTTTCGAAAGGTTGAAGCTTTTGCAAAGACAGCATTTCTGCCAGGGCGTCGTTGACCCCGCCCTCGGCCAAATCCAGGTTGGTGTGGGCACAGAGAATCCCCACTCCAAGGCGGATGGCCTCATACACGGGGGTGCCCCGCTCCACCTTTTTTAAGGGGTGGAAAATCACCGGGTGATGGGAGAGGATCAATTGCGCTCCCTTCTGGGCTGCCTCTTCCACCACCGGGCCGGTGGCGTCCAGGGCGAGAACCACCCGCCCCACTTCATCCTCCGGGGAGCCCACCAGCAACCCGCTGTTGTCCCAGCTCATCTGCCGGGCAAAGGGGGCAAACCCGTCTAAAAAACTGTAGATTGCACCGATGGTTGTCACGCTTTTCCCTCCTCTATCCACTGTTCCAGCCGCCGGATCACCTGGCGGTATTCTGCCGCCTCGGCCTCTCTTCCCGATGATTTTTCCAGCCCTTCCGCCCGTTCGGTCAGGTTGGCGGCTACCCGCTCCAAGTAAGCCGAGGTATCCGGGGAATCCCCTTTTCGCACCCCGCCCACAAAGCTTTCCAGAGGGGAGAGCTCCCGCTGCTCCCCGGTGTATTCCACCGAAAAAACGGTGTACACAAACCGGCCGCTGCGCACCGCCTGTTCCAGCAGGATGGCATAGCCCTCCCGGGCCAGGAACCGGCGCAGGTGTTCCGGCTTGGTCATGGGCTGGAGCACCAGGTGGAACTGAGGCGATTTGAGCCAATCCGCCCGGCGGATGATGTCGGCGATCAGGTCGCCTCCCATCCCGGCGATGATCACCTCTTGGGCGTCCTGGGGGCCGATGCCGGAAAGGCCGTCGGTGAGGACGCACCGGACCTTGCCCTCCAAACCGCAGCGGCGCACCGTCTCCCGGGATTTTTCCAAGGGCTGGGGGTTGATGTCGCAGGCGATGCCCCGGGGCACAATCCCCTTAGCCGCCAAATAAGAGATCAGATAGCCGTGATCTGCCCCTACGTCCACCGCGGGACGGCCGGGCCGCACCAGGGCGGCAATGGCTGAAAGGCGGCTGTCCAAAACCGGATATTCCATAGATTGTCCTCCTAAAGGGGCCCTGTTAAGGGCGGAACAAAAAATAGGCGTTCAGATTTTTCACCAGGGCCCCGCAGTCCTGTTTGTGGAGGCGGCAAGCTTGTTCCAACGTCTCCCGGGCGGCAGCCGGGCAGGTGCGGCAGTGCATTCCCAGCTGTTCCAGCAGGGCGGCCGGCCCTGCGTCCCGGTCCAGCACTTCTTTTACAATGGTGTCTTTGGTGATGGCTTTAGCCATGGGCTCGCCCCTTTCCTTTTGCTGCTTGTGGTTTCATTATAAAGCCCCAAAGGGATGCCGTCAACCGAAGGAAAACGAAAAAAAGCGCCCCGCACTTGGCGGGGCGCTTTTCCAACCAATAGAAAAGGTTATTCCCCTCTTCTCTTGGCAAAGCACTCACTGCAGTAGACCGGGCGGTCTTCCCGGGGCTGGAAGGGGACTTTGCAAGGTTTGCCACACTCGGCACAGACGGCGTCAAACATCTCGCGTTCCGGTTTGGCTGCATTTTTACGGGCGTCGCGGCAGGCTTTGCAGCGCTGGGGCTCATTGACGAAGCCCTTCTCGGCATAGAACTCCTGCTCGCCGGCGGTGAAGATAAATTCTTGCCCACATTCTTTGCATACCAGTGTTTTGTCAGTGTACATTGCTTTTCTACCTCGCTTATGAATAGATGATATCGCCTTGCCCCCGTGTTGGGGTAAAGCTATGCGATCCAGCCCGCTTGGGCCAAATGCTACAAAGGGATGTTTCCCCCTCACCAGAGGGTGGTACGAAGCTTTCGCCGAACGCGTTGCAGGGCATTATCCACAGCTTTGGCAGTAGAGTTGGTAGCAAGAGCTATTTCCTGGTACGAATAACCGCTGAGATATTGTTTGAGTGCCGCTTGTTCAAACGGGGACAACAGGGTCGAAAGCTGTTCTCGCCAACGGGATAAGGATTCCCGTTGGATGAAGATCTCCTCCGGGTCGCTGCCCGGGCTGGGGATTGGCCGTTCCCCTTCTTCCAAAGGGAATCCCGGAAGCTTGGGTGCGCGTTTTTCCCGGCCCTGCGCCTCCATGGCTGTGAGCATCCGGTTGAGGGCACAGCGGCTGGCAAAGGTTTTAAACGCAGCCTCCCGCTGGGGATCATACCGGCTGATGGCAAAAAGGAAACCGATCAGTCCCTCCTGGAGAAGGTCTTCCCACTCCATGCCGACGGGACAGATAGACCGGGCCTGGCGCCGGAGCACAGGCAGGTAATGGGCGATCAGA
This sequence comes from Merdimmobilis hominis, assembly GCF_900104615.1. Taxonomy (GTDB): domain Bacteria; phylum Bacillota; class Clostridia; order Oscillospirales; family Ruminococcaceae; genus Merdimmobilis; species Merdimmobilis hominis. Next base: position 822,547 of record NZ_LT629939.1, read on the forward strand.
TACGCCGCCGCATCTTCATCTCCCCTTTGGGCCAAATAGGCGGCCTCTTGATCGGTATATGGCGGTTCTGCGGCAGCGCCGCGGCCGGTTTTCTCCATAAAATTGTATCCTCAAGTTCATTGATCTCTCTGCACCTCTGATAGTATACCCTGCCTTTGGCAAAGTCAATACTTTTCAGAAAATACCCGAAAAATATGCAAATTACCCCTTTTAAATTAGCTATAGTGTCACATCCCGCACCCATCTCCCCCGCAGCACCCGAATGCAGGCAAAGGTGGATTTTAAAATCTCATCACACTTCAAAATCAGATAGACCACCAGGACCGGCAGCTTCCAAACCAGGCCAGCCAGATACCCCAAAGGGATGGCCACCACCCACATGAAGAAGACATCCATAAAGAGGACGAATTTCACATCGCCGCCGCCCCGCAGCACCCCCATCATCGAGACGCTGGACAGTGCTAAAAAAACGATGATCAAGCTCCCTACCCCCATGATGTCATAGGCATAGCCCTTGGTCACCTCTGACACATTGTAGAAATTGATGACAATGGGCCGGGCAAAAAAGACGATGGCTGAGGCTATCAGCCCAATCCCCAGCCCCATGGCTAGCAAGGTTTTGGCCCGCTCCTGAGCCTTGATGGGCTCCCCTTCGCCGATGGTGTGGCCGATGACTGCCGCCGCCGCATTGGAAAGTCCAATAATCGCCACAGTAGCCAGCTGGTTCACCACGGAATAGATGCTGTTGGCCGCTACAAATTCTGTGCCCATCCGCCCAATGATCATTGTGACGGTGATGGCGCCGGAGGACCAAAGCACCTCATTGAACACCACCGGGGCCGCTGTCCCCACAAACCGGTGGACGACGTCTTTTTCCCACCCGGCCAAATCCTTGGGACGGAACCCGATCTTTTGATCCTTGACAAATAAGTAAGTCATCATAATGATAAATTCCAGAGCCCGGGAAATGGCGGTGGCGATGGCCGCACCGGAGATCCCCATGGCGGGGAAGCCCAGATGGCCGAAGATCAGCACCCAGTTAAGGCTGGTGTTAACAACCAAGCTGGTGGCGTTGACCAATACCGCAATGGTCACGCTGCCCACTGAGCGGAACATACAAGCAGTGCTGGTGGTCATGGCGTAGAAGACTGCCACCCAGCCCATGATCTTCAGGTATTTGATCCCCTCGGCGATGACCGCCTCATCGGTGGTAAAGAAGGACATCACTGCACCGGGGGCAAACAGCGCCACCGCGGAGAAAATCAGCCCCACCACGAGCACTACCTTATACATCACCGAGAGGATGCTGCGAATCTTCTCAGTGTCCCCCCGGCCCCAATATTGGGCGATGAGCACGTTAGAGCCATTTGCTATGCCAAACCCAATGACCATCAGCATATAAAACAGCTGATTGGCCAAGGCTGCCGCGCTCATCTGAACTTCTCCTAGGCGGCCCAGCATCAAGGTATCCATCATACTGACCCCAAAGGTGATCAAGTTCTGCAGCATGATGGGGATTGCAATGGCTCCAAGCTTTTTATAAAATGTTTGATCCCGTACCAAAATGGACATGTTGTCACGCATCCTCTCTTCACAGCCTGTAACTGGGGGCAAAGCCTTACTTGCGGGCTGATTCCACAAGTTATTCGAAATACAAAAAGACTCCCTCCCCACGGGGGATGGAAGCCATCACAGCGACGGCAGAATTCCTCTATCAAACAGCCTTGCTCAAACCGGAAAAGCCTGTTTGCCGCCTCATTTCGGGAAGGATTTTTCGCCAACCACTATCTTGCGGTTATTATAGCATATCCCCTGCAGCTTTGGCAAATTCTCTCTTTTTCCACGGATCAGCCGCACCTTTCCTATGGGATGAGGGATTTTTTGTGAAACCACTTGATTCTTTCGGAAAAATCCGTTATAATAATCCAAGTAAGTTGCCGGTGTGGCGGAATGGCAGACGCAAACGACTCAAAATCGTTCGGGAAACCATGTGGGTTCGAGTCCCACCACCGGCACCACGTCGGAGCAAAGTCCGCTTTGTTCCGACGTCTTTTTATGCCTACGGCCAAAAAGACGTCATCTGCCCACTCCCTTGCTCCTCCTCTCCAAATCGCAACCGCTGCGTTAGGTTGTGATTTGGGTTTCTTTTCCCACCACCCGAAGTCCTATAATGACACGTGTACCATTGGGGTATCCTTCAGGGTACTCCGATTTTTTATTGTCAATTTGTAAAATTTTCTTATATTGTTGCGATAAAAGCTCTTGTAATTTCGCTGTTAGTTGGTATAATTTAAGTGGACACTATCCAATATCAAGGGAAAGCCCCCAGCCAGGTTCCATCGCCTGACTGGGGGCTTTTTTATTCCAGGGTGATGTGATAAACCCCGTACTGCTTGAGCATCTCCCCCAGCTCTTGGAGGGAGATGGTCTTGGTGTCGGGGTTGGGCTTTCCCTCCTGAGGGGTGTAATCCTCCCCCAGGAACTTACAAGTAGCCTGCACCACCGCCTGGGCATATTCCTGGGCGTGCCCGGTGATCTCCCGCCGGTTGGCCTCGTTGGTGGCAAACCCCATCTCCAACAGCATGCTGGGCGGGATGGTATCCCGGTTGACCTTATAATCGTATTGAGGGCCATCCACATGGCCCCGGTGGACAGCCTGGGCCCGGTTGGAGGTGATCCCCACCCCTTTGAGGCCATCTACTACGGCTTGCCCCCAGTCCAGATAGGATTTGGGGGCTTTGCTGTGTACCCAGACGCTGGGGCCGCTGGCCTTTTCGGAGACTGCACCGTCCATATGGATGGAAAGGAAGGCCGCCGCTCCCTCTGTCCCTTTGCACCGGTCATCCAGGGGGACATGGACATCCTCGGTTCGGGTCATGGCAACCTGGAAACCCTGGGTCTCAAAGGCTTGGGCCAGCACCTTGCTGAACTCCAGCGCCAGTTGGGATTCATAGGGCGGGCTTGTCCCCGCCCCGGTGTCCCTGCCCCCATGGCCAGGGTCTAAGATGATTTTCTTACTCATGGCCTTGTCCTCCTTTGTCCTGCAATTGGGCCAGCACTGTCTTTAAGATGGGCGGGATGTTGTTCCCCAGCTTGCCGTAGTTCTCCAGGATGGAGAGCAGTTCCCTTGCTATGTAAAACCAGATCACTGCTGTGCGGATGTAAGGCTCCCCGGCCCCCAGGAGGCTGTCCAGGAGGACACCTACCCCCACCAAGCCTAGCACCAGCACCTTATTTACCCCGCCCCAGAACATCACCTGGCTGTCGGTGGTGTGGTTTTTGATGCTGGCCGCGAACCCCAGCACAAAATCCAGGGCCATAAAGGCGATGAGGGCCTGGACCATCAGATCCCAGCCGCCTAGCAGGAAATTGGCGCAGGTGCCAAGGGCAGCCGCCAGGCTGGAAAAGGCCCGCCCAAAGGGGCCGTAGCTGTTTACCCGCAGATATGCCATCTGCATCCCTCCTTTATTCTTTGTAGTCCTCGCCGGTGATTTCCTTGTACTGCCCCGCGGTGATTACCCCTTTTGCCACCGCCACCGCCACCATCTGCTTGTTCCACAGCTTCCGCTCATAATTGCGTTTGATCATCTCAAAGGTCATTGCGCCCGCCTCCTTTACAGGTTCATCAAATTCTGGAATTCCATTGCCGCCGCGATCCGCTCCTCCGCAGAGGGTTCGTCGCTGGGGGTGTTCATAGCGATTTCGAAAGCTTCGATCACATCAAGAACTTCCTGATCCGTGGTACATTCCGAGAAATCAGCTCCCATATCTTCATACATTGCTTTCATTTGTCCTAATGTGCCAAAGAAACCACCATTGACTTCTCCAGCAGAGCAAAGAATTGTAATGCTGTCAAGTCCTGCCACAGGATAACGTTCAATCCATTGTTCAGGTGTTAAAACCTCACCAACTGGGGTGATAACGGGCGTTTTCTTATCCCAAATTGCATATCTAGCCATAGTATTCATCCTCCTTTTTATCTAAGCAGTGTAAACATATACATCGTCCCATTCTTGACCAGAATCAATCTGACCGCCAGCAAACAGAACATAATCACCTACAGAAGCACCAGCAGCACCACGAACTCCACGTTTCGCTTTTATCGTAGAAACTTTAGTAAGATTTATGTCATAGACGTCTATATATTCTGATATGTCCATATTAGGGCCACCACTATAACAGAATCCAGTTGAGAAAAAGACATGGTCATTTACAGAAGCACTAGTTAATTGCTGTCTCGCTACACCTAAATTACTTAAGAATTTTTGTGTAAGGCTCCGGTCATATGATACTACTTGATTGGAAAAAGAACTTGCATAATTGTTAGCTTTATTTGGGTCTTTCCCACCAGCAAATATGGCATATTGACCTAATGAAGACCCAGTTAATTCAGCCACGCCATCCCTTAATTCAGAAACATTGATTTTTGTATATGTTGACTCATAAGCTTCTACCATTTTAGAAGCTCTTCCACCTCGGATAAATCCCCCAGCAAACAATGCATAACCCTCAGCTGAAGCCCCTGCTAAATCAGCAACCCTGTTTACTAAAGGATCTACTTCCTTTTTAGTAAGATATTCGTCATAGGTACTCACATTGTTTACAATAGTACCTCCTTCATATCCATGTGTGAAAAAGATACGCCCAGAATAAGTAACAGAAGCAGAAGCATTTCTAATGCTGTCAATACCGTTTGAAAGAGTTTGCTTTGTTAGTGTTTGCGAATATACTTGTAATTGTGTGCCAGTCCCTTGTGAGCCTCCTACAAAAACAGCTCTTTTTATTTCTCCAGTGGAAAAGTCAGCTAGCGAAGCACCTTTCATTTCAGCATTTGGTTTTTCTAGAGGTGTAGCTAATTTCCTTGTTAGCGAAGAATTATAGCATACAACGGAATCGTAATAATCGTAATCGTCATTACGTCCACCAGCAAATATTGCATAGGTGCCTATACTAGCACTGGCAATATGAAAACTTGCATTGGGTAAAGTCCTAGTCCCATAGAACTCTGGGTTGCCACCTGTAAAAAACGGCCTCGCAACGCCGCTAACTCCGATGTATCCCTTTTTCACTTTGCGGGCCTTGCCGCCGGCGCCCAGGTACATCTTTTTCACCTTCCGGGCCCTGCCGTCAACGCCCAGATAAACCGCTTTCCCCACTGCGTCACCCCCTATTGATACATCAAGTAGATGGTTCCGGTGGGCAGGGCGGAAGAACCTGCTGTCATGTCGGCTGTCCCCGCATAGATGTTCCGCACCTTTTGCTGGGTTATCTCCGGCGTACCGGAGATGGTCGCTTCCGGCATCGTCACCGGCCCGGTAAACTCCCCGCCTGTTGTGGGCATGGCGTCTACCTTGACCTGGGCAAGGTAGCAGCTCCCCCCGCTCACCGTCAGGGTCACCGGCACCCCCTGGTCCCACGCCCCGGCGGAGATGGGCTCCTTGCCCTCCCCGGTGGTCAGGATGGGGTACAGGGTGTCGCTCCCGGCAAACTTCATCTGTAGGCCGTCGGTAGCCGCGGCGGGGCTTACAAACTGCACCGTCAGGCCGTCCTTTTCCGCGGGCAGGCCGCCGGTCAATTCCAGCGTGCCCGATGGGCTCAGGGTTGCGGTGGCTGGATAGGGTGCCATGTTCCAATGGAGAACCTGCTCGTCCAGCTTTTGAGCATTTTGATTTAGGACAGCAATATCCGCCGCATCCTCATAGCCTGGAAGTGCCAGCCCCAAATTGGCTGTCTGTGTTGCCATAGGTTTTCTCTCCTTTCAAACTATCAATTCTGTGCCCAGCCGTAGACACCGGGCTCGTAGGTGTTGGCGTCGATCTCACTTAATGCTTGCTTTGGTAACTCACCTTGGCCCCTTTGGGGGAAGCGCAGATGGAAAGTTTGCTGAAACTGTCATTGATACACTACACAGTAGGTCTCCACTGATAGCCTTATCTACTCACAGATCCTCGCGTTGGGAGAGGCTTTCCACCCGTCCCTCCCTCCAAGGTGATGTACAGGGTGGGGCGCTGTTTCGCGGACAGGGAACGGATAATCCATCTGAGCCATAGGTCCGAGCGTCCTCAGAAAAAAGGAACTGAACAGCGTTGCCGTCATCTCTGGAGAAGCCTCAATCACCTCCATCCTTTTCTTTATGTGATTGACACCCAACCGGGAGCCCCAGTGCGATAAGAAAAACACTAGGGAATCTATCCCTAATGTCAGTATAGCGGATTAGGCGGCTGGTTTTCCGGCCCCCCTGATGGCTGGATTTCTTCCAATTTCAGTTCATAGCCCATAGTATACAGGGCATGGATCAGATCATAGTCCAGCCGGAAGGAACATCCGCAGCGCAGGCTGCTAACCCGTGCCCGGGACAGCCCTGTTGCCCGGCTGATGGTTCGGATGGGTTGTTTCTCAAAAAGCTCGGCTACTTCATCCAGTATCATGTGTCTGCCCCCTGTCATTGGATCTATATGCACTTCGGTAGGGCAACCGGTGGTATCTCTAAATCTGTTCCCCACCTTTCTCAACAGGCAGTACCCCTTGGAAGCAATAATTTGGCATGCAGTTTTTCCTCCCTTGCCGCCCTGTTATGGATGGCATTTCATTTTGGTATGCCTTGATGATACTGGATGGCATGCGTCAAAATAGTAGTTTCTTCTTTTTCCTATGGCATCCACTGTGGCTAGGCTTTTTGTTTACCCTTGTGGGCTTCTCCCCCATGGCAGTACCCGGATCCGTTAAATCCGACTTGGCGACTTGGCACAATTGGCCGGATAAGGGGGGCCCCCGCTATTGACCGGCGGCGAACTGTATACAAAAGGGCGAGAACATTGACCTCCAAGCGCAGGCTCGAAAGCCGCACACTGTGATCACCCCACATGGATAAAAAAAGAACGACCTCTGTAAAAATAGAAGTCGTTCTTTTTCCTATTTTTTAGATTTTCTAGAGGATTTTTCATCGGGCAACCCGTTTCTCCCCCGGCAACTGCCACAGAGGGATCCCCTAACATCTCCATATAGCAGATTAAAATCCTGGGCCTTCTTCTGTAGCATCCAGGTATACCACCTGCATCTGGCCACCAGCTTGGCTCGGGTCAGGGACATACTCCACCGTTCTTCCATCCTGCTCCAGCTGTAGAATGATGGGGACCTTCTCTTCCAGCAACAAGTAATCGCAATCCAGCCGCAGGGCGTAGCCCTTGGTCCGCCAAGCCAGTTTATCTTCTGCACTGGCCCGGTAGATCTCCTGCCGCCCTTCGGGGAAATCGGCGTACACCGCCACTTGGAAATCCTTGTGGATGGGGATGAGCAGCATCTTCCCCTCGCTGACATCTAAGGAGTCACAGTCCTGCACATAGTTGTTGGTTCGCTCGTCCGGGTAATAGATCAGCGCAGCCAAGGTGTCTTTGTCAAAATCCACCACGCCCACCAAAGCCACCTTGCTGTTGTAGTTGGTGCCGAAAATACCGTTGTCCTTGGTATATCCCTCCGGGATGGATTCCTCCAGCTTTTTCCAATACTCCGCCTTTGGCAGGGCGGTCACGTCGATATAGCCGCCATAGTCGTCATCCACCAGGTCCCAGGCGCTGCCAGCATCCGCGTTGCAGTAGGAGTGGATGGTGGTGGCATACTCGCTGAGCCCAATGAAGTTGCCCACCATGCTGGCATTGGTCATGGTGCGCACATTCACCGAAGCAAAACAGTTGCGGATGACGCTGCCCTGCTGGTGCCCGGCAAAGCCGCCCGCTACCCCAGAGACTGATCCCGGCTCATCCGCCCCAATGGACACTGTCCCTTTGGCGCTGCATCCCTCAAACCAAGCATGGCCTGCATACCCGGCAAAACCGCCTGTCCCGCCGGTGCCAGTAACTTGCACGTCCACGTGGCAGTCCACCAGCTCCGCATTGCCGGTGCCGCCCACCATAGTTCCGCCTACCATACCGCCCACGTCGGATTTCCCGCTCACCTCCCCGGAGACGGTGCAGTGGTACATCCGCCCGGAAAAACTCCCTGCCAAGCCGCCTACACCGCTGTCTCCCCGGATGGATAGATCCTTGAGGTGGAGGTTCTGAATCACTGCGGTTTGGGCGGTCCTGCCAAACAAGCCCACCGGGAGGCTGATCCCATTGGAGTCGGCTGGCTGGAAGGGGTGATCCATCGCCAAATGGGAGATGGTGTGCCCCTGGCCGTCAAAGGTGGCGGCAAAGGGGTTAACCCCCTTGTAGGAGAACCGCCGCACCACGCCGATGGGCTCCATCTTTACCCCGGACATGTCCAGGTCCTCTGTGAGGACAAAAGTGCTCCCCACATAGGTTTTATCCCCACAGTTGACCATCTTGCTCAGCTGTACCAACTGCTGCGGCGTGCTGATCTGGGTGAACTCCGGGCCGATGTCCGCCTGCACCTCCGTCAGCCGGTAGGCCCCAGCGGGGAACTGTTCCCCCAGGAGCGGGTTCTCCACCGCCGGCACAAACACAAAAGAGTAGGTGACATCCGGCAGGTCGATGCTGTCCACCCTGCGGCCCACCTGGATCTCCACGCCGGAACCGGTGTCCTTCACCTCCTGGAGGGACACCTGGTAGTCAGGCACCATCCCCTTCTTCACATAGGAGGAGCCATACACACGGCCGGTATACCCCCGCAGTTCTTCCGGAAGGATGGTTTTCCCCTCGTCACTAAACTCGGAATCGCAGTACACCAGTTCGGTATCCCCCAGATCGGCAGGCGCAGAGGCCCCAAACAGAATCTGGGCATATCCGTCCAGCCATTCCTCTGGCAGGAGCATGTATTGGTGGTTTTCATCCCCTGCCAAAAACCGCTCCTCCCCCAGCTGCGCCTGGGCGGCATAGAAGCAAAACGCCGCCATCACATCCGGCTGGATCTCTTCAGGAGATGCAAAAGCTGCCCCGCCTGCCAGCGCCTCATAGGGGAGAATAAACTCCTCCAGCAGCCGCGATGCAACAGCCTCATCCACCTCAACGCCAGAAGAAGAGGAGCTGCCCTCCGCCTTCCCCGGATTCTCTTTGTCCGTGCGCTCCGCACACCCGGCCAGCAGCACCGCCGCCGACAGGCAGACCGCCAGGATCTCCCAAAAGACCGGGTTTTTGCCTGGTTTTTTCACAACTCTCACCACTTTCCTTCTGATTCATCCTTTTCCAAGGAGGATCGAGTCTCTTTCCTTCATTATAGCAAATCCACCGCCGCAAAGAAAGCCTCCTCTCCCCTTCCATCTCACGGAGGGAGCTTTCACCCACAGGATCAAGGCCAAACAAAAATCTCTGTCGGGCCTTGTGGTTTTCCCGTGGGAGAACTATAATGGGATTAAACCCGAATCGAGGAAACACTGAATTGAACGGAGGGAACCGATGTATCAGATTTCCAATTTTACAGACAACGATGATGTCAAAACCATTTCAAAGCTGGGGGCTTTTCAGGTCATTGAGTACCAGCGGGATTTGAGCGTAACGCCTGATTCTGCGGTGACTGCCTACTACAGCGCACAGATGAATGTAAAAAAACGCCAGCTGGTCTGTGACCTCAGCAAGGCGCCGGTCACCATACAGGCGGGAGCCATGCAATGGATGGTTGGCAATGTCAGCGCCACCACCGGGGTCAAAGGGGTCGGGGATTTTCTAGGCAAAGCTGTACGGGGCAAAACCAGCGGCGAATCGGCGATCAAGCCAGAGTACACTGGAGATGGCATTTTGGTGCTGGAACCCACCTATAAACATCTCATTCTCATGAGCGCTGAGGACTGGGGCGGTTCTGTGATCCTGGACGACGGTCTGTTCCTGGCCTGCGAATCCAGCCTGGAGCACAAAGCGGTGATGCGGTCCAGCTTTTCTTCCGCTGTCGCCGGTGGGGAGGGCCTCTTCAACCTGAGCCTGAACGGGAGAGGCGTTTTCTGCATCGAGTCCAGCTGCCCTATGGAAGAGTTGATTGAAATCACCTTGCAGAACGACGTATTGAAGGTAGACGGGAACTATGCCATCGCGTGGAGCAAAAGCCTGGAATTCACGGTGGAGCGTTCCGGCAAAAGCCTCATCGGCTCCGCCGCATCCGGCGAGGGGCTGGTCAACGTCTACCGCGGCACTGGAAAAGTGCTGATGATGCCCACGGCAAAAATGCCCAACTTCTAACAGGCTAACATAGCAATCAAAAACCATCGCCGCACAGAGCGGCAATTTCAAAAGGCGCCTGCGGGGCCCTTCCCAGTTACAGTGGGATTCGGCCTTGCAGGCGCCTTTCTGCTTTTTAAATCAAGCGGTCATTGCCCCGCTACCGCAGAGGTTTGCAGAGGTTGAAGTGATCGTTCACAAACCCGCGGTTTTCATAAAACCGGTGGGTGGCTTTCCGGCGCACATTGGCGCAGACTTCCAGTTGGGTACAGCCCGCCGCCCGTGCTGCGGCTTCCACTGCCGCCATCAAAGCCACCCCCGCACCGGTACCCCGTGCCTCCTCCCGGACAATCAGCTCTTGGAGCTCCCCCACTGGGGACGCGTGGTGGAGCAGCTCCTCGATGTGGAGGCTGGCAAATCCTAAGAGCTCCTCCCCCCGGGCCGCTAAAAAATACCGGATGCGCTTCTCCGCCAGGTTGGTGCGGTATGCATGGCAGAAGCCGGGATAGGAAAGGCGGGTTTCCTCCAACTTGCAGATCATGTCATATACCGTATCCAGGTGTTCCTCTCCCGCAGGGAGGATGGTCAGTTCTTCCATTATCTCAAGCTCCTTCCATCGATGCCGCCAGTTCCCTGGTGGTTTTCTCTCTTTGTGTCTGGTCGGTGCCCGCAGGGGAGATCCAGCGGGAAAGCAATCCGCTTTTACCGATAATTATAGTGTATCCCTGTAAAAAGCACAATAACATAGGGCAGTTTCCCCGATAAACAACGGGAAAACCACTGTTTTTTCCCGGCCATGCACCGAACAATCCCCTTGCTGCATACCATGCAGGGAGGTGATCCGAATGGTTTCTATCTTTGTTCCCATGGCTTTGTGCAACCTTTTGTACATGACGCTCCACGTCACGACGGGAGGTTCTTTCCCCAAACCCTTGACCCCCAAGCAGGAACGGGAATGCCTGCAAAAAATAAAGGAGGGGGATGAGGAGGCCCGCAATACCCTGATTGTCCACAATCTGCGGCTGGTGGCCCACATCATCAAAAAGTATTACTCCAATGTCAAGGATCAAGACGATTTGATCTCCATTGGAACCATTGGCCTGATCAAAGCGGTTTCCACCTTTGACTGTGACAAGGGCACCCGGTTTGCCACCTACACTTCCCGCTGTATTGAAAATGAAATCCTCATGTATTTCCGCAACAAGAAAAAATCGGCCCAAGATGTGTACATATCCGACCCCATCGACACCGACAAGGACGGCAATGCCCTGACCTTACTGGACATCATGGCCACCGATGACAACATTTTTGACATCATCGACCTGCGGATCAAATCCGACCGGCTGTATATCCTGCTCCAGCAGTGCCTGGAACCCCGGGACCGGCAGATTCTCGCCATGCGGTACGGCCTTTATGGGACCCCTCCCCTCACCCAGCGGGAAGTGGCCAAAAAGCTGGGAATCTCCCGTTCCTATGTATCCCGCATTGAAAAACGGGCAATTTTGGAACTTCGAGACCAATTTTATGTGGACGATCCCACCCCCGCTCACAGCTGAGGCGCAAAAAAGCCAGGCGTACCCTTATAAGGGTACGCCTGGCTTTTTTATATCCCCCTATTCTGCTGCCAAGGGTTGGCAGAGGAATTTCATCCCCTGAACGGTGATCTTTTCAATAATGGTGGCCACTCGCTCAGGGGTCTGGGCCATGCCGGTATCCAGCCACTTGCGCAGCACCCCGATACATCCGGAAACCACATAAGCCCCATAAAATTCACGCTGTTCCATGGTGCTCTCTTTAAACAAGGCCATCCAGTCATGGATGCATTTTTGATAGATGATGTCGCTCAGTTCCTTGGTGAAGGACATATTTCCATTTTGGCTCAGCATCATCCGGCAGAGGCTGACGTTCTCGGCGATGTATTCAATCAAAGTCAAAATCATGGGAAAGGGGGTTCCGGCCACCTCCTCCGGGGTGTAGCGCTCCAAGATGCCCTTGACCTCCTGGGCGGTCTCCGCCTCAATCTGGGCATACAGGTCGTAGATGTCCCGGTAATGGAGATAAAACGTCCCCCGGTGGATGTCCACATAATCGGTCAACTCCCGCACCGAGATGTCCTTGATGTTCTTCTTCAGTAGCAGTTCCGACAGACCCTGCCGCAGGGCTTTTTTGGTTTTTCGGACCCGTCGGTCGTCATTTTTTGTGTTCATAAAAAGTTTACCTCCTCCAAAGGCGAGATAAAAGACAGATAGGAAAATTTTGTTTAGTATCGGACAAAACCATCCTTATTTGAATATGGTAAACTGTCCATAAGTTGATTATAATGATTTTTGCCAAGATAGTCAACATTTGTTTATTAAACACTCTACAGTTTATAGGAGGTAATCGTTTGGAACGGGCTATCAAACAGATGCTAAAATGGCGGGGCGCAGTGCTGGCCCTTTTTTTGGGCGGCACAATCCTGTGTGGCGTCCTCACCACCATGGTCGGCATCAACTATGACTTGGTGGATTACCTGCCAGATGAAGCTCCCTCCACCATCGCCTTGGATGTGATGAATGAATCCTATGACAAAGCGGTACCCAATGTGCGGGTTATGGTGCGGGATGTCTCCATCCCCCAGGCTCTCTCCTACAAGGAAGAGATCGCCGCAGTAGACGGGGTGGAAGATGTCATCTGGCTGGATGACCAGGTGAATATCCAGGTTCCCCTAGAGATCCAAAGCGCTAAAACCGTGGAAGATTACTACAAAGACGGCAATGCCCTTTTTTCAGTAACGGTGGCCGATGAAAACCAGGAGCAGACCTTGGAAGCCATCCGGGCTATCATTGGGGAAGAAGGCGCCATGAGCGGTAACCCGGTGGATACGGTCAATGCACAGATTACCACCGATGTGGAGATCCAGCACATGATGTCCATCATCATACCGCTGATGTTCTGCATCCTGTTGTTCACCACCACCTCTTGGTTTGAAGCTGTGCTGTTTATGATCAATGTCGGTGTGGCCATCATCATCAACATGGGCACCAACCTGATCTTCGGCGAAATCTCCTTCATTACCAACACCACAGGCGCTATATTGCAGCTGGCCTGCTCGATGGACTACGCCATCTTCCTGCTGGAGCGGTTTGAGGATGCCCGGGCAGAGGGTCTTGCTCCATTGGACGCCATGTCCAAGGCAGTGGCCGGTTCCGCCACCTCCATCCTATCCAGCGGCCTGACCACTGTAGTTGGGTTTGTAGCCCTGGTGGCCATGCGGTTCAAAATCGGCCCGGATATGGGCTATGTGCTAGCCAAGGGCATCGCCATTTCCCTGCTCACCACCTTGGTGTTTATGCCCTGCATGACCATCTGCTGTTACAAGTGGATTGACAAGACTGCACACCGCTCCTTTATGCCCTCCTTTGAAAAACTGGCCAAAGGCACCAATCGGGTAAAGAGGTTGGTCACCATTGGGGTTGCGGTACTGCTGATCCCCTGCTTTTTGGCACAGCACCAAATCTCTTATATGTACGGCACCTCCGGTATGGCCAGCCCGGATTCCCAGGTTGCCATGGATCGGGAAGCTATTGAGGATCTGTTTGGCCAGTCCTCCACTTTCGCCCTGATGGTGCCAAGAGGGAATCGAGCCTATGAGCAGGAGCTCAACGACCGGCTCAAAGACCTGCCAGAGGTATCCTCGGTGCTCTCTTATGTGGAAAACGCCGGCAAATCCATCCCAGAGGCTTATGTTCCAAAAGACCAGCTCAGCCAGCTCAACTCCGACGAATACACCCGCATGGTCATCACCGCCCGGCTCCCCAGCGAGAGCAACGAGACCTTCTCCTTTGTGGAAAAGGTGCGGAATATGGCCGAGGAGTATTACCCCGGCGCTTACCACCTGGCGGGTGAGAGCGTCAATGTCTACGACATGAAGGACACCATCACAGCGGACAGCATCAAGGTTAACGCCATCGCCATCGGGGCCATCGCGGTGATCCTCCTGTTCACCTTCCACTCCTTCTCCCTGCCCATCCTGCTCCTTTTGACCATTGAATCCTCTATTTACATCAACATGGCGGTACCCTACTTCACCGACCAGACCCTCAACTACATCGGCTATTTGATCATCAGTTCGGTGCAGCTTGGCGCCACGGTGGACTACGCCATCCTGTTTGCCAACCGGTATTTTGAAAACCGCACCTCCATGGTTAAATCAGAGGCTGCCTTCCGCACCATCCAGGGCACAGCGGGCAGCATCCTCACCTCGGCGGGGATTATGACTTCCGCCGGCCTGGTGCTGGGCTTTGTCTCCACCAACGGGGTCATCAGCCAGCTGGGCATCCTCATCGCCCGGGGCGCCGTCCTCTCGGCCATCCTGGTGCTGGTGTTCCTGCCCACCCTGCTGACCACATTGGAGGGATTGATCCGAAAAACCACCAAAAAACAGGAATTCTATCCCGAGAACCAAAAAACTGGAAAGGAGCTGGAACCATGCAAAACCCCCACAAACTGATCTCCCTATTCACTGCCCTCCTTTTAATAGGCGCGCCGGTGAACGCCTTTGCCGACACCGACAACGGTGGGCCGGAACTCTATGACTTCTCCCTTTCCCGCTCGGTAGTCTCCCCTGGGTCCACCCTTTCCATCGGGGCCAACGGTTGGGATGAGGACGGCATCCGCTCCATCCTCCTGCGGTTTGAAGAGGAAAACACCAAAACAACCCTCACCGTCACCTTGAAGACATCCGCCGAAGGAGCGGAAAAGGAGTGCCTCTGCAACGGGGAACTCTCCATCCCCGCCACTGCGCCGGAGGGGGTCTACCGCCTCAAAAGCGCCTCCCTCACCGACAAATCCGGCAACCGCAGCCTGTACCGGCGGGAAGAGGACATCCGGGACGATGACGAGGAAGAAGCCCTGGAGGAGATCCCTTCCTTCCAGGTGGTGAAGGACCCTGGCACCCTTTCCCCTCTCGCCTGCCAGGTGGAGCGGCAGGACCTGTCAGCCGGATGTTCCACCGCCCTTTCCCTCACACTGCCCCAAGCTCCCATAGGCTTTGACAAGGCCACTACTGTCTTTTGGAACCCCCAAAACGGGCGGCGGCTGATCTACGATATCAAAGAAGAGGATCAGGTGGCCGCCGGGGTTTACCGGTCGGAGCTGGACATCCCGGACCACGAGCCCCAAGGCAGCTACACCCTTCTCAAAATCACGGTAAAAGACCGGGCCGGCGAATCGGTGACCTACGCCTCCAACGGGGAGGAGGACAGCCTCCCCCTGCCGGTGAGCTGCTCCTTCCAGGTGGGGCCTCAAACCGGGGACAACACCCCTCCGGCACTTCAATCGATCTCCATTGTGGAAAGCCGCAGCAAGGGCAACAACCGGGAATACCGGGTACAGGTCAAAGCCAGCGACGACCTCTCCGGCGTGGAGCACATCACCCTGCGGTTCCAAAACGACCAGAACGACCACTCGGTTACCAAGGTGCTGACCAAGGATGACCGGCTGGGCGGGGTGTACACCGGCTGGCTCCAGGTGAGCCGCTATGAGCCGGACGGCACCTTCCAGCTGGACAATGTGGCGCTGATGGACGAGGCCAAAAATTACCAAGCCTACTGTCGCCCTGCTGACATCAAGGATTGGAACCATAAGCTCCCCCTGCCCCAGGCGGTGTCCTTTACCCTCAGCGGCGGTGTCTCCCAAGCGGATGAAAATGGACCCCAGCTGTTGTCGGTAGCTCCCTCTAAGGAGTCCATCGACGCAGGGGACGACTTGACCATCACCGCCAAGGCAAGGGACGACTTATCCGGTGTGGACAGTGTCAAACTCCAGTTTAAAAATGCGGAGGGCAAATCCATCAACGTCACCCTCAAGGAAAAAGGCAGCGGTTACGAAGGGAAGGTCAAATCTTTCCAGACCAAGCAGGAGGGTACCTACCGCCTGACCCGAGCCACCTTGACCGACAAGGCGGGCAACCGCCAAGTCTACACCACCTCCCCTCAGGGGAGCCAGCTTCCCCTCCCCTTGGCAGCTTCCTTTACCATCAACGATTAACAACAGGAGGTCTTTCCTTTGAAATACTATGGCAGAAAGGCGCTTGCCCTGGTGCTGAGCGCCATCCTCATCGCATCAACGGCCTCCACCGCCTTTGCCCAAGATCCGGTGGAAAAGGACGAGGTCGTCTACATCAACCTCTCCCACGACGGGTCGGTGGAGAGCATCTATGTGGTCAACGCCTATGACCTAACCGAAGAGCAGCCGGTCACCGACTTCGGCAATTACCGGGAGGTCAAAAACCTGACCACCACCGAGGAGCTTTCGGTTCAGGATGGCGCCATCTCCTTCACCGCCCCAAAGGGCAAATTCTATTACCAAGGGGAGCTGGACAGCGCCCAAATCCCCTGGCTGGTCAGCGTCACCTACCAGCTGGACGGCCAGCCCATATCTGGCGAGGAACTGGCTGGCAAAGAAGGCCATCTGGAGATGACCCTCTCCCTGCGGCAGAACCCAGACGCCAATCCGGTGTATTTTGACAACTTCGCCATCCAGGCCACAGTGCTCTTGGACAGCGAGCGGTGCAAAAACATCACCGCCCCCAGCGCTACCCTAGCCAATGTGGGCGGCGACAAGCAGATGTCCTACATCGTCCTGCCGGGCAAAGAGAAGGACTTCACCATCTCCGCCGATGTAACCGACTTTGAGATGGACGCCATCCAGATCAACGGCATCCCCCTCACCCTGGACATCGACGACCCGGACACCACCGAGATCAAGGATAAAATCTACGAGTTAAAGGATGGGGCGAAAGAACTGGACGATGGCGCCTTCCA
Source organism: Merdimmobilis hominis (assembly GCF_900104615.1). Lineage (GTDB taxonomy): Bacteria > Bacillota > Clostridia > Oscillospirales > Ruminococcaceae > Merdimmobilis > Merdimmobilis hominis. The sequence goes on from NZ_LT629939.1 coordinate 839,456, forward strand.
GCTAGACGACGGAGCCACCCAGCTGCAGGATGGCGCCCTAGAGCTGAAAGACGGCGCTGCCGACCTTTATGACGGCACCGATGACCTCTACGATGGGGTCAAGGACCTGGATGAAGGGGCAGATAAGCTGCGCAGCGGCGCGGGCGATCTGAAAGAGGGGGCTGACCAGCTGAAAGCAGGGTTTGACCAACTGAACCAAAGCTCCCGGGAGCTGAAGGCCGGCATCGCCGCCACCCAGCAGCAGATGATCTCCGCCTTGGAGGGCAGCGGGGTGCCCATCCAACTTCCCCCCACCCCCTCTGACCCGCTGGATACCACCTATCTGCTCCAGGTGGGAATGGCCTTGGACAAAGGCTTTGACCTGGCCATCGGCCAGATAGAGGCCGCCATCAAACAACTGGAAAGCGGAGGTTCCTCCATCGAACTGGCCGCACTCGCCCCAGAGATGACCGTCCGGGTTCTCAGTGCAGCCGTTTCGGTTGACGAGGATGGCTCCATTTCAGAGGAGGGTTCTGAAGATACTTCCAGCGAGGGTTCTGAGGGCAACTCTGGTGACAGCTCCACTGGCGAGGGCTCTGAGGGCAACTCTGGCGACAGCTCCACCGGGGAAGGCTCTGAGGGCAACTCTGGCGACAGCTCCACCGGCGAGGGCTCCGAGGGCAACTCTGGTGACAGCTCCACCGGGGAAGGCTCTGAGGGCAA
>NZ_LT629939.1:840460-894805 GCF_900104615.1 Merdimmobilis hominis
GGGGGTCTACCGCCTCAAAAGCGCCTCCCTCACCGACAAATCCGGCAACCGCAGCCTGTACCGGCGGGAAGAGGACATCCGGGACGATGACGAGGAAGAAGCCCTGGAGGAGATCCCTTCCTTCCAGGTGGTGAAGGACCCTGGCACCCTTTCCCCTCTCGCCTGCCAGGTGGAGCGGCAGGACCTGTCAGCCGGATGTTCCACCGCCCTTTCCCTCACACTGCCCCAAGCTCCCATAGGCTTTGACAAGGCCACTACTGTCTTTTGGAACCCCCAAAACGGGCGGCGGCTGATCTACGATATCAAAGAAGAGGATCAGGTGGCCGCCGGGGTTTACCGGTCGGAGCTGGACATCCCGGACCACGAGCCCCAAGGCAGCTACACCCTTCTCAAAATCACGGTAAAAGACCGGGCCGGCGAATCGGTGACCTACGCCTCCAACGGGGAGGAGGACAGCCTCCCCCTGCCGGTGAGCTGCTCCTTCCAGGTGGGGCCTCAAACCGGGGACAACACCCCTCCGGCACTTCAATCGATCTCCATTGTGGAAAGCCGCAGCAAGGGCAACAACCGGGAATACCGGGTACAGGTCAAAGCCAGCGACGACCTCTCCGGCGTGGAGCACATCACCCTGCGGTTCCAAAACGACCAGAACGACCACTCGGTTACCAAGGTGCTGACCAAGGATGACCGGCTGGGCGGGGTGTACACCGGCTGGCTCCAGGTGAGCCGCTATGAGCCGGACGGCACCTTCCAGCTGGACAATGTGGCGCTGATGGACGAGGCCAAAAATTACCAAGCCTACTGTCGCCCTGCTGACATCAAGGATTGGAACCATAAGCTCCCCCTGCCCCAGGCGGTGTCCTTTACCCTCAGCGGCGGTGTCTCCCAAGCGGATGAAAATGGACCCCAGCTGTTGTCGGTAGCTCCCTCTAAGGAGTCCATCGACGCAGGGGACGACTTGACCATCACCGCCAAGGCAAGGGACGACTTATCCGGTGTGGACAGTGTCAAACTCCAGTTTAAAAATGCGGAGGGCAAATCCATCAACGTCACCCTCAAGGAAAAAGGCAGCGGTTACGAAGGGAAGGTCAAATCTTTCCAGACCAAGCAGGAGGGTACCTACCGCCTGACCCGAGCCACCTTGACCGACAAGGCGGGCAACCGCCAAGTCTACACCACCTCCCCTCAGGGGAGCCAGCTTCCCCTCCCCTTGGCAGCTTCCTTTACCATCAACGATTAACAACAGGAGGTCTTTCCTTTGAAATACTATGGCAGAAAGGCGCTTGCCCTGGTGCTGAGCGCCATCCTCATCGCATCAACGGCCTCCACCGCCTTTGCCCAAGATCCGGTGGAAAAGGACGAGGTCGTCTACATCAACCTCTCCCACGACGGGTCGGTGGAGAGCATCTATGTGGTCAACGCCTATGACCTAACCGAAGAGCAGCCGGTCACCGACTTCGGCAATTACCGGGAGGTCAAAAACCTGACCACCACCGAGGAGCTTTCGGTTCAGGATGGCGCCATCTCCTTCACCGCCCCAAAGGGCAAATTCTATTACCAAGGGGAGCTGGACAGCGCCCAAATCCCCTGGCTGGTCAGCGTCACCTACCAGCTGGACGGCCAGCCCATATCTGGCGAGGAACTGGCTGGCAAAGAAGGCCATCTGGAGATGACCCTCTCCCTGCGGCAGAACCCAGACGCCAATCCGGTGTATTTTGACAACTTCGCCATCCAGGCCACAGTGCTCTTGGACAGCGAGCGGTGCAAAAACATCACCGCCCCCAGCGCTACCCTAGCCAATGTGGGCGGCGACAAGCAGATGTCCTACATCGTCCTGCCGGGCAAAGAGAAGGACTTCACCATCTCCGCCGATGTAACCGACTTTGAGATGGACGCCATCCAGATCAACGGCATCCCCCTCACCCTGGACATCGACGACCCGGACACCACCGAGATCAAGGATAAAATCTACGAGTTAAAGGATGGGGCGAAAGAACTGGACGATGGCGCCTTCCAGCTAGACGACGGAGCCACCCAGCTGCAGGATGGCGCCCTAGAGCTGAAAGACGGCGCTGCCGACCTTTATGACGGCACCGATGACCTCTACGATGGGGTCAAGGACCTGGATGAAGGGGCAGATAAGCTGCGCAGCGGCGCGGGCGATCTGAAAGAGGGGGCTGACCAGCTGAAAGCAGGGTTTGACCAACTGAACCAAAGCTCCCGGGAGCTGAAGGCCGGCATCGCCGCCACCCAGCAGCAGATGATCTCCGCCTTGGAGGGCAGCGGGGTGCCCATCCAACTTCCCCCCACCCCCTCTGACCCGCTGGATACCACCTATCTGCTCCAGGTGGGAATGGCCTTGGACAAAGGCTTTGACCTGGCCATCGGCCAGATAGAGGCCGCCATCAAACAACTGGAAAGCGGAGGTTCCTCCATCGAACTGGCCGCACTCGCCCCAGAGATGACCGTCCGGGTTCTCAGTGCAGCCGTTTCGGTTGACGAGGATGGCTCCATTTCAGAGGAGGGTTCTGAAGATACTTCCAGCGAGGGTTCTGAGGGCAACTCTGGTGACAGCTCCACTGGCGAGGGCTCTGAGGGCAACTCTGGCGACAGCTCCACCGGGGAAGGCTCTGAGGGCAACTCTGGCGACAGCTCCACCGGCGAGGGCTCCGAGGGCAACTCTGGTGACAGCTCCACCGGGGAAGGCTCTGAGGGCAACTCTGGCGACAGCTCCACCGGGGAAGGCTCTGAGGGCAACTCTGGTGACAGCTCCACCGGCGAGGGCTCCGAGGGCAACTCTGGTGACAGCTCCACCGGGGAAGGCTCTGAGGGCAATTCTGGCGGCAATTCCACCGGCGAGGGTTCCAGTTCTGGAGAGGGACAGCTCCTTCCTCCCGCCGATGAAGGAGGCAACGCCAACCGTCCATCGGCCCCGGCAAACCCCTCCCCGAGTTTCCCTCAACACCAAAACGAACTGGCTGATCCCGGTGACCAATTGGCAATCCTCCAAACTCAGCTGGCCAGCCTGAAACAATTCAAACAGGTCAACACCCTGTGCATGGGCACCCTCCAATACATGGCGGGCACCGAACAGCTGAGCACCGGTTATACCAGCCTTTATGATGGCATTCTGGAACTGCGATCCGGCATCAGCGAGCTGGTAGGCGGCGTACAGGAGCTGCTGGACGGCTCTAAGGAGCTGTTCGATGGGGCCAGCGACCTGCGGGATGGTGTGGATGAGCTGTTTGATGGAACCACCGAGCTCAAGGACGGCACTATCGAGTTGACCGACGGCACCACCGAACTGCGGGATCAGTCCGATGAGATGGATTCTAAGGTGGATGAGGAAATCGACAAGATGCTGGATGAATATCGGGGCGGCGACTTCGATATGGTATCCTTTGTCAGCGATAAAAACACCCAGGTGGATTCGGTGCAGTTTGTCATGAAGGTGGCCGAAATTCAGATAGAAGAAGAGGAGGCCCCCGTGATCCAGGAGGAGGTTAAGCCCTCCTTCTGGCAGAAGCTGGTCAACCTTTTCAAATAAAACAAAAGGCAAAAAGCCCCTCGGTTTTCAAAAAACCGAGGGGCTTTTTCTTTGTAGTATCATAATGGATACCTTACGCTTGCTCGGAAAAAAGGTAGTGGCCGCGGCCCTTAAGGTCCTCCACCCGCTGGGAGACAACCCCAAACACCCGGTCAATGGCCCGGGAGTCGGCCACTTCCCCAGCGGGGCCATAAGCGATGGCTTCCCCGTGATCCAACAGGAGAATCCGGTCGCAGGTTTCCAGGGCCTGGGCCAGGTCGTGCATCACCACAAGAACCGTTTTCCCCGAATCCGCCAGCTCCCGGACAAGGCGCAGCAGTTCAAACTGGTGGTTGATATCCAGGTAGGTGGTAGGCTCGTCCATGAGAACAATGGGGGTATCTTGGGCCAAGACCATAGCTAAGTACACCTTCTGCCGCTCCCCGCCGGAGAGGGCAGACAGCAGCTTATGCCGGTGTTCCAGCACCCCAGCCCGCTCCATGGCGGATTCTACGGCGCTGTGGTCTGTGGGGGCAAGCTTCCGGGGGAACCCCAGATAGGGGAACCGGCCGTGGGAGACCAGCGCCTCCACCGGGATGGCGGGGATTTCCCGGCTTTGGGGGAGCACCGCCACCTCTTTCGCCAGCTCCTTGGGGGAGTAGCTGAGGAGGGGCTTCCCCCCCAAACACACCTGTCCGGAGGTAGGTTTCAGTAGGCCGGACACCACCTTGAGCAAGGTGGATTTCCCGCAGCCGTTGGGTCCGAGGATACCGGTTATTCCACCTTTCTCAAATCGGAGGGTAAGGCCGCGGAGCACTGGGTTCCCACCGTATCCAGCGGTCACCGATTCCAGGTTAATCAAGGGCTCTTCTCCCCTTTCGGCTCAGCAAGAGATAGATGAAAAACGGCCCGCCCAAAAAGGACATGACAATCCCCACTGGGATTTCAAAGGGGGCAAATAAGGTCCGGGCGGCGATGTCGCACCCCAAGGTAAAAGCCCCGCCCAGCAGGGCGCACAAGGGGATGAGATACCGGTTATCCTGCCCCACCAGCACCCGGGCGGCGTGGGGGACAATGAGTCCCACAAAGCCGATGAGGCCGGAAAAGCTGACCGCACTGCCCGCCAACAGGGCAGCTATAGCTAGGAAGGCCATCCGATACAGCCCGGTGCGCATCCCCAGGGAGGAGGCGGTCTCCTCCCCCAGGGCGAGGACGTTCATGTCATAGCTGAGCACCATGGCTGCTGCGACGCCAAGCAGGATGCACCCGCCTGCAAATTTCACCTGCTCCATGGAGGCGCCGGCAAAGCTGCCCACCAAAAAGGCCATCCGGTTCATCTGAGTGTCGGGGATAAAGGTGAGGATGGCGTCGGTAAACGCCCCCAAAAAGCTGGAGACCGCCACGCCGGAGAGGACAATGGTCATCCGGGAGGCACCGGTCTTGCAGGCGATGCCGTAGACGATCAGCAGCGCGAACAGCGCCCCCAGAAAGGCAGCCAAAGGGGTATACTGGACATAAGCGGGGAAAAATGCCGCCAACGCGATGGTGAAAAGGCCGGACCCGGCATTCACTCCGATGATGTTGGGGCTGGCCAGAGCGTTGCTCAGCACCGTCTGCAGCGTCGCGCCGGAGACCGCCAGGGCACACCCGGCCAGCAGGGCGGCCAATGTGCGGGGAAGCCGGACAAAGTGGATGATCCTCCCGGCTTTGGAAGCGGTATCCCCGGTGGAAAGGGCCTGCCAGAGCTCCCCCAGGGAGATGGGCACCGCACCCGCGCAGATGCTGTATGCCGCCAAAGCCAGCAACAGGCAGGCAGAGGCCGCCAAAACCATCTCCCGCCGCCCCCGCTTATGCAAAGAGGTCGGGATAGAGGATCTTTGCAAGGTACTCATAACTCTCGGCCCATCTGGCGTTGGGTTTGTAATGGAACAACTCTTTGGGGAGCACCACATACCGGCCGTTCTGCACCGCCGAGAGGCTCCCCCAGGCGGGGTTGGACTGGATTCCCGCCTTCAGGGCGTCGATGGCTTTCTGGGAGTTGCCCATGGTGGTGACAAAGATATAGTCCGGGTCCTCTGCGAGGATGGTCTCCATGCTCAGCTCCTCTAAAAGGGAGTCGTGGCGGGCGGCGATGTTGTCGGTGCCCAAATCCTTGAGGATGCGGCAGGTCATGTTGTCATCCGATTTGGCCTTTGCCGTCGTCGACAGGGCGCGGATAAACAACACCGTGGGCTGCTCCTCAGGCCGATTCTCCTGCAACTTCTCCAAAATGGCGTCTATCTGGGCCTGTACGGCGATTCCGTTCTCCTCATACAGATCCGCCCGGCCGGTGAGATCGGTGCAGATTTTCAGCATATTCAGATAATCTTCAAAGTTTTCCACCTTAAAATAGGCGTGGGGGATGCCTGCCTGGGTCAGCATGCCGTCCAATTCCACATGCTCCGCCACATCGGTGGAAAGGAGAATAAAATCCGGGTCCAGGTTTAAAATTTCTTCGGTGCTGGGGCCCTTGACGGTGCCAATCACTTTGGTCTCCTCCCCTACGGTGAGGCCCCGCTCTGAGATCACGTCCTCGGTGACACCCACCGGTACGCCGCCGGCCAGCATCCAGGTCTCGGCATAGGAGCCCATCAGCGCCACCACCCGCTGGGGCTGGCTCTCCAGGGACACCTCCCTGCCGGAGTCATCGGTAAAGGAGTAAAAAGCCTCAGCTTGGGCGCTTTGGGAAGAGGAACTCCCCTGCTCCGCCGGCTTTTGGCCACACCCCGCCAAGAGTACAAGGGCCAGCACACCAGCCAGGGCCAGGGCTGCAAGACGTCTCATTAGCATTTGGCCCCTCCCACCGTTTCTATCTCAAGGATTTCCTCTTTGCGTTTCAGCAGGTTGTCAGAAATCAACATCTTTTCCACCTTGGCGATGCCCAGCCGGTCCACGGTTTGGCCAAAACGCTCTCCGGACTCCCCTTTGCTCTTGAAGAGGAGGATGGCTTTTTCCACCACATCCAGCACCTCTTCCCGGGTAAAGAGCTTGTTCAAAGCGCTGCCGATCCGCACCTGTTTGCCCCAGCGTCCCCCCACATACACCTTGTATAGGGTTTCCTCAGTTTCCAGGGCGCCAAAGGGGCACTTTCCGTCACAGCGGCCGCAGTTGTTGCACCGCTCTGCATCGATGGACAGTGTCTCCCCGGTCACGGCCGCCGCCGCCATGGGGCAGGCGTCAGCCACACCGCATTTTTTGCAGCCCCGGCACTTGCCGGCATCCAGCTTAGGTACCCTCTGGCCGACGATGCCCAGGTCGTTGAGGTCGGGTTTTACACAGTTGTTGGGGCAGCCGCCCACCGCGATTTTAAACTTGTGGGGCAATACGACATCGTGGTATTCCACATAAAACCGCTGGTGGATCTCCTTGGCCAGGGCCTGGGTGTCGTAGAGGCCGAACACGCAGGTGGTGCCTTTGCAGGAGACCACCGGCCGGACCTTGGATCCGGTTCCGCCGGTGACCATACCGGCACCGGCCACATAGTCGATGAAGGGGTCGATGTTGTCGTAGGAGATGCCGGGCAGCTCCACCGTCAGCCGGGAGGTAAAGGTGATGTTGCCGTTGCCGAACTTCTCGGCAGCCTCGCTGAGGCATTGCATCTGCTTGGCGGTGAGGATGCCGTTCTCGGTGATAATCCGGCCGGAGAATTCCTCGGTCCCGCGGTTGAGCAAAAAGCCCAAGCCCTTGACCCGTTTGATATCCTGTTCCAAAAGTGCCACTGTACATCCTTCTTTCTTGTTCTTTCGCAGTTATTTCTGATTATACTCCTTGTAATTCCATGGGTAAAATAGTAAAATCAAATCAAACTCATAGGATTATTGCTATTGATAAGGGGGAATCCGCCGTGACCATCCGCCACCTGAAGGTATTCATTGCTGTGGCTCAAACCGGCAAAATGGGGGCTGCCGCCAAAGAGCTTTACATCTCCCAACCCACCGTCAGCCAGGTGATTTCAGAGATTGAGGAGCAATACGGGGTAAAGCTGTTCGAACGGCTCTCCAAAAAGCTGTACATCACCAAGGAAGGGCGGCAGCTTTTGGATTACGCCCGCCACATCATCGCACTCTTCGACGAGATGGAGCGGAATTTAAGCTATGCCTCCACCCATCACGCCCTGCGGGTGGGAGCCACCATAACGGTGGGCAGCTGCGCCCTGCCCTCTATCATCCGCCGGTTTGAGGAGCGCCATCCCACCGTCACCACCCAGGTGTGGGTGGACAACACCCAGGTCATCGAAGGGATGATCCTGGAGAGCCGCCTGGACCTGGCTTTGGTGGAGGGGGAGGTCGCCAGCCCGGATCTGATCGTCCGCCCGGTGCTGGAGGATGAATTGGTGCTGATCTGTGGCCCCTGCCATCCCTTTGCCGGGCGGCAGTCGGTGGCCTTGTCCGAACTTTCCGGCCAGGATTTTATCCTGCGGGAGCCGGGCAGCGGCACCCGGGAGCGGTTTGAAACCCTCCTTGACCAGGCGGGGATTTCGGTGCGGCAGAAGTGGGTCTGCCACAGCTCCGACTCTATCCTGGCGGCGGTGGCCCAAGGCCAAGGGCTCTCAGTGGTCTCCCGCCAGCTGGCAGAGCAGTCCGCAAAAGAGCTTCACATCCTCCCCGTAGAAGATGTGAAGCTCCATCGGACCTTCAACCTGATCTATCACAAAAACAAATTCCTGTCGGAACCCCTGCGGGCATTCCTCGGGGAGCTGTTGCCTGCCGATCAGTTGGGGTCGTAGCAGCCGTGTTCCGGGGATTTGGTCTCGCTGAGGATGGATTCATACAATCTCCACCCGCCGGAGAGGTTGTAGCAGTCAAAGCCCATGCCGGCGAGCATCCGGCAGGCCACATAGCTGCGCAGGCCGGTGCGGCAGTGGATATACACCGGTTTGGATTTGTCCAGCTCCCCAGCCCGCTGGCGCAGCTCATCCACCGGGATGTGGAGGAACCCTTCGATGTACTGGCCATTTGCCCGCTCGGAGTCGGTGCGCACATCCAACAAGGTGACGCTGCCATCCCGGGGCAGGGAGGCCACATCATCCCAGAAGAAATTTTTCACCTGGCCAGAGAGGGTGTTTTCGATGACATAGCCCACAAAGTTGACCGGGTCTTTGGCCGAGCCGAAAGGCGGGGCGTAGCACAGCTCCAGGTCGCACAGGTCGGAGGCGGTCATCCCGGCGCGGATGGCGGTTGCCAGCACATCACAGCGCTTATCCACCCCGTCGAAGCCCACAATCTGGGCGCCGAGGATGCGGCCGGTGCCCTTTTCGTAAATGGTCTTGATGGACATACCGGTGCTGCCTGGGTAATAGGAAGCGTGGCTGTTGGAGTAGGTGTATACTTTGTCGTAGTTGAGGCCGGCGGCCTTGGCGGTCCGCTCATTGACCCCGGTGGTAGCCACGGTCATGTCAAACACCTTGAGGATCGAAGAACCTTGGGTATTTTTGTAAACCGAGGGGATGCCGCAGATGTTGTCGGCGGCGATGCGGCCCTGTTTGTTGGCAGGTCCTGCCAGAGGGATGTAGCCCTTTTGGCCGGTGACAAAGTCGGTGATCTCCACCGCGTCGCCCACGGCGTAAATGTCCGGGTCGCTGGTGAGCATGTGTTCATCCACCACAATGGCCCCGCGGGGGTTGAGGGTGAGGCCAGCTTCTTTGGCTAAGGCGGTATCCGGCCGTACCCCCACGGCCAGAATGACCATATCGGTCTCCACCTGGCCGGAGGAGAGGGTGACTTTCAGCTTGCTGCCCTCTTCGGCGATGGACTGCACCCCATTTTGGAGGATGAGGGTTACCCCGTTTTCCCGAAGATGGCGGTGGACGTCACAGGCCATGTCGTAGTCCAGGGGGGCGATTACATGGTCGGCCAGCTCCACAATAGTAACTTCCACGCCGGCTTTTTTCAGGTTTTCAGCCATTTCCACGCCGATGTACCCTCCGCCGACCACCACGGCGCTGCCTGGGAATTCCTCTTCCACATATTCCTTAATTTTAATGGTGTCCGGGATGTTGCGCAGGGTGAACACCCGGTCCAGGTCCGCCCCTTCCATGTTGGGGACGATAGGAGCCGCTCCGGGGGAGAGGATCAGCTTGTCGTAGCTCTCGGTGTACTCCCCTCTCTCCTTGCTGTTGACGGTGACCGTCTTCGCCGCCCGGTCAATGGCGGTTACCTCGCTGTTCACCCGCACATCCACGTTAAACCGGGATCGGAAGCTCTGGGGGGTTTGCAGGGTGAGGGCCGATTTTTTGACAATCTCCCCGCCGATGTAATAGGGCAGGCCGCAGTTGGCAAAGGAGATGTACTCTCCCCGCTCAAACATCACAATCTCTGCGGATTCATCCAACCGCCGCAGCCGCGCAGCTGCCGAAGCGCCGCCGGCTACACCGCCGACAATTACAGTTTTCATCAAGATTATCCTCCTTCCAAAATACGGGTCTCATCCAATGTAACCTCAGTATAACATAGAGAAATAGGCTTTGTAAAATAGGCCATTGGAATAACCATCATAGGGGATTTCCAATCCTTTTCTGCTGGGGACGTGTGCTTGCTTAAACTCATCTTGATGCAAACAGGCCGCCGATGGATGCCATCGGCGGCCTTATTTTTATTACATCAGCGGGGCAAATACCCGAAGCACTGCCCGGCACAGCCGGACGAACCACGGAACGCTGCGGCACTGTTCCGCCGTGATCTCCTGGCATTTTTCCAGGGTCTTCAGGTAATCCTCCTTCACATCCAAGATACTCTTGGTTTGATACAGCCATGCGCCGCACTCAAAGTGGAGATAGAGGCTGCGATAGTCTAGGTTGATGGTACCTACCACCCCATATTCATCGTCCACTGCAAAAGTTTTGGCATGGATGAAGCCGGGGGTGTATTCATAGATTTTGACCCCCGCATCCACCAGGACATCATAATACGCCCGGGTGACCGCATGGACAAACCACTTGTCCGCCACATGGGGGGTGATAATCCGCACATCCACGCCGGATTTTGCCGCTACCGTCAGGGCGGTAATCATCTCGTTGTCGATGATCAGGTAGGGTGTCGCAATGTAGACATACCTCTGGGCCTTATTGATCAGGTTGAGGTACACAGTGCGGCCCACCGTCTCCCCATCCAAGGGGCTGTCGGTGAAGGGCTGGACATAGCCGTCCTGCTCGATCTCTTGCTTCTGGTACAGGCTGGGGCGGAAGCAGTCGTAGTCGGTGTCAGTGGGGCGGATGTAGTTCCAGATGGAGAGGAACATCAATGTCAGGCTCCACACCCCTTCTCCTTTGAGGAGGATGGCACAGTCCTTCCAATGGCCGTGTTTTTCGTAGGCATTGATGTATTCATCAGCTAGGTTGATACCACCGGTAAAGCCCACCCAGCCGTCGATGACACAGATTTTCCGGTGATCCCGGTTGTTGAGCTTAGAGGACAAGATGGGAATAAAGGGGTTAAATACACAGCATTTTATGCCCATGGACTCCAGCTTTTCATTGTACTTGTAGGGCAGGGTCATAATACAGCCCACATCGTCATACATGACCCGCACATCCACGCCCTGGGCAGCTTTTTCCTTGAGGATCTCCAAAATGGTGTTCCACATCTTCCCTTCCTGGATGATGAAATACTCCAGGAAGATAAAATGCTCTGCTTTTTTCAGTTCCTCCACCATCCGCTCAAATTTTACCTCGCCAATGGGGAGGAACTCGCTGGAGGTCTCCCGGAAGGGCGGGCAGTGGGCATACTGTGTAATATAGCGGGACTGGTTGGCCGCCTCCCGGTTCTGCACCTCAATTTCCTCCACGATGCTGTTGTAGGGTTCCAGCAGGGAATAGGCTTTCTCCTCGGAAGCGCGCATCTTTGAGCGGGTCTTTTGGGTGAGATTGTTCCCACCGAACATCAAATAGAACAAGCCGCCAAAGATGGGGAACAACAGGATTGGTATAATCCAAGCAATTTTATACGCAGGGTTGCTGCGGTTGTTGATGATCCACAGAAGAACCAACACGCTGAGCAGAATGGAGAAAGCATAAAAATACACGAAATAATTGTTGAACCGCCAGATGATCCCCACTAAGATCAGCACCTGGATGGCGATAAACACAGCGACGATGACCACCCGATGGAACAAAAACTGTAAAACCTTTTTCACGTCTTTCCCCTTCTTTCCTTAAAAATCCGGTTCCGATTATCGCTCCCGGGGCTTCCACTTCCCAGCGGGAACCCGACGGACGCGCAAATTCCGATAGACCTTCTCCCGCAACAGGGAATAAAGCACCGATGCCAGGGGGACGCTTACCAGCATGCCCACCACGCCGGTAGTGCTGCCACCCACTGTCACCGCCATCATCACCCACATGGCGGGCAGGCCCACTGAAGTGCCCACCACCCGGGGGTAGATCAAATTGTTTTCCAGCTGCTGCAAAATGCAGAACAGCACTACAAACTCAACCGCTTTCATAGGGCTAGTGACCAAAATCAAAAAGGCGCCTATAAAACAACCCACAAAGGCGCCGAACACTGGAATCAGTGCAGTAAAGGCGATAAGAACTGAAATCATCAGCGCATAGGGCAGGCGGAACAGCAGCATGGCGGCAAAAAACAGCGACCCTAGGATCATCGCCTCCACACATTGGCCTGCCATGAAGTTGGAGAAAGTCTTCTCCGCCATGGTGAGGATGCGGATCATCTCATCCGCCACCCGCTCCGGCAAAAAGGCATAGGTCATCTTTTTAAACTGCACTGCCAGCGTTTCTTTGCGCAGCAGGATATAGATGGCGAAAATTAGCCCCATGATCCCCCGGAACACACCGCCCACCACCGAAGTGGCCACATTCACCGTGGAGGAAAGGAAGTTGCTCGCACCGCTCCGGAGAAATTGCAGAGCGGAATGGGCAAAGCCCTCCCAATCCACCTGGAGGGAGAGGATCCACTGGGAGAAACCCGGCCACTCCCCTTCAAACTGGCTGGCCCACTGGTACAGGGAATTGAGCAGAATGGGAATGCCCTCCCCAATGGTGCGGAAAGTGCGCATCACTTCGGGGATCACCAAAAAAAGCACCACCCCAATGGTCGCCAGCACGCCCAGAAGGGACAGCAGCAGCGATACCGNAACATCACAATCTCTGCGGATTCATCCAACCGCCGCAGCCGCGCAGCTGCCGAAGCGCCGCCGGCTACACCGCCGACAATTACAGTTTTCATCAAGATTATCCTCCTTCCAAAATACGGGTCTCATCCAATGTAACCTCAGTATAACATAGAGAAATAGGCTTTGTAAAATAGGCCATTGGAATAACCATCATAGGGGATTTCCAATCCTTTTCTGCTGGGGACGTGTGCTTGCTTAAACTCATCTTGATGCAAACAGGCCGCCGATGGATGCCATCGGCGGCCTTATTTTTATTACATCAGCGGGGCAAATACCCGAAGCACTGCCCGGCACAGCCGGACGAACCACGGAACGCTGCGGCACTGTTCCGCCGTGATCTCCTGGCATTTTTCCAGGGTCTTCAGGTAATCCTCCTTCACATCCAAGATACTCTTGGTTTGATACAGCCATGCGCCGCACTCAAAGTGGAGATAGAGGCTGCGATAGTCTAGGTTGATGGTACCTACCACCCCATATTCATCGTCCACTGCAAAAGTTTTGGCATGGATGAAGCCGGGGGTGTATTCATAGATTTTGACCCCCGCATCCACCAGGACATCATAATACGCCCGGGTGACCGCATGGACAAACCACTTGTCCGCCACATGGGGGGTGATAATCCGCACATCCACGCCGGATTTTGCCGCTACCGTCAGGGCGGTAATCATCTCGTTGTCGATGATCAGGTAGGGTGTCGCAATGTAGACATACCTCTGGGCCTTATTGATCAGGTTGAGGTACACAGTGCGGCCCACCGTCTCCCCATCCAAGGGGCTGTCGGTGAAGGGCTGGACATAGCCGTCCTGCTCGATCTCTTGCTTCTGGTACAGGCTGGGGCGGAAGCAGTCGTAGTCGGTGTCAGTGGGGCGGATGTAGTTCCAGATGGAGAGGAACATCAATGTCAGGCTCCACACCCCTTCTCCTTTGAGGAGGATGGCACAGTCCTTCCAATGGCCGTGTTTTTCGTAGGCATTGATGTATTCATCAGCTAGGTTGATACCACCGGTAAAGCCCACCCAGCCGTCGATGACACAGATTTTCCGGTGATCCCGGTTGTTGAGCTTAGAGGACAAGATGGGAATAAAGGGGTTAAATACACAGCATTTTATGCCCATGGACTCCAGCTTTTCATTGTACTTGTAGGGCAGGGTCATAATACAGCCCACATCGTCATACATGACCCGCACATCCACGCCCTGGGCAGCTTTTTCCTTGAGGATCTCCAAAATGGTGTTCCACATCTTCCCTTCCTGGATGATGAAATACTCCAGGAAGATAAAATGCTCTGCTTTTTTCAGTTCCTCCACCATCCGCTCAAATTTTACCTCGCCAATGGGGAGGAACTCGCTGGAGGTCTCCCGGAAGGGCGGGCAGTGGGCATACTGTGTAATATAGCGGGACTGGTTGGCCGCCTCCCGGTTCTGCACCTCAATTTCCTCCACGATGCTGTTGTAGGGTTCCAGCAGGGAATAGGCTTTCTCCTCGGAAGCGCGCATCTTTGAGCGGGTCTTTTGGGTGAGATTGTTCCCACCGAACATCAAATAGAACAAGCCGCCAAAGATGGGGAACAACAGGATTGGTATAATCCAAGCAATTTTATACGCAGGGTTGCTGCGGTTGTTGATGATCCACAGAAGAACCAACACGCTGAGCAGAATGGAGAAAGCATAAAAATACACGAAATAATTGTTGAACCGCCAGATGATCCCCACTAAGATCAGCACCTGGATGGCGATAAACACAGCGACGATGACCACCCGATGGAACAAAAACTGTAAAACCTTTTTCACGTCTTTCCCCTTCTTTCCTTAAAAATCCGGTTCCGATTATCGCTCCCGGGGCTTCCACTTCCCAGCGGGAACCCGACGGACGCGCAAATTCCGATAGACCTTCTCCCGCAACAGGGAATAAAGCACCGATGCCAGGGGGACGCTTACCAGCATGCCCACCACGCCGGTAGTGCTGCCACCCACTGTCACCGCCATCATCACCCACATGGCGGGCAGGCCCACTGAAGTGCCCACCACCCGGGGGTAGATCAAATTGTTTTCCAGCTGCTGCAAAATGCAGAACAGCACTACAAACTCAACCGCTTTCATAGGGCTAGTGACCAAAATCAAAAAGGCGCCTATAAAACAACCCACAAAGGCGCCGAACACTGGAATCAGTGCAGTAAAGGCGATAAGAACTGAAATCATCAGCGCATAGGGCAGGCGGAACAGCAGCATGGCGGCAAAAAACAGCGACCCTAGGATCATCGCCTCCACACATTGGCCTGCCATGAAGTTGGAGAAAGTCTTCTCCGCCATGGTGAGGATGCGGATCATCTCATCCGCCACCCGCTCCGGCAAAAAGGCATAGGTCATCTTTTTAAACTGCACTGCCAGCGTTTCTTTGCGCAGCAGGATATAGATGGCGAAAATTAGCCCCATGATCCCCCGGAACACACCGCCCACCACCGAAGTGGCCACATTCACCGTGGAGGAAAGGAAGTTGCTCGCACCGCTCCGGAGAAATTGCAGAGCGGAATGGGCAAAGCCCTCCCAATCCACCTGGAGGGAGAGGATCCACTGGGAGAAACCCGGCCACTCCCCTTCAAACTGGCTGGCCCACTGGTACAGGGAATTGAGCAGAATGGGAATGCCCTCCCCAATGGTGCGGAAAGTGCGCATCACTTCGGGGATCACCAAAAAAAGCACCACCCCAATGGTCGCCAGCACGCCCAGAAGGGACAGCAGCAGCGATACCGGGCGGGCAAACCGGGGGGGCTTCCCATTCTTGCCCACCTTGGAAAACAGCCCCCGCTCCAGCGCCCGCATGGGCACATTGAGGATAAACGCGATTGCCGCACCCACTACAAAAGGGGAGAACAGCCCGAGTATCCCACCTAAAACGGAGCAAACTGCTTTAAAATTTTCCAGAACCCAAAAGCCCAGGACTCCAAAAGCCACTAGGGCAAATAAAGTTTTGGTTGTACGCCTATCAAACTCCAACCTTTTTTCCTCCTCACGGCCTTTGGCCGCGTTTTGATCCGCCTTGGCTTTCACAAAACGGTCACAATTTTACAGTGTCGCAGAACCGGCGCTGCTGGGAAACTTTTCCCCCGCCCTGGCCTAAGGAGAAATTTCTCCCTTGTTACCACTTTGTGACTATTGTATCACAAAGCCCCAGGGAATTGTAGAGGACGTGGTTTGAGGAATCTGTGAATAAAGTGCAAATTTTGTCTTTTATATAAAAAAGCCCCGGCCATACAGAATCCCCCCACATGGGGTATCCTTCCAGCCGGGACCTTTGATTATTCATCCTTTTCAGAAGCGCTCTCCTCTTCGGTTTGAAGGCGGATCATCCGGTACCCCACCCCCACATGGGTCTGGATGTACTCGGGCCGGGAGGGGTTCTTCTCGATCTTTTTGCGCAGGGTAGCCATAAACACCCGCAGAGATGGGGTGTCGCTCTCCAAGGCGTTGACCCACACCTCCCGCAGAATGTAGTTGTGGGTGAGCACCTTGCCCACGTTGCGGGCCAACAGGCACAGGAGCTTGTATTCGATAGGGGTGAGGTGAATTTCCCTGCCGTCCACATAGACGCACCCGGCGGAATAGTCGATTTTTAAGGAGCCGTTGACAAACACTGGGCTATTTTTCACCGGGCTGTTGTCGTAATTCATCTTGCGCAGCGCCACCCGGATGCGGGCCAAAAGCTCCTCCACACTGAAGGGTTTGGTCAAGTAATCGTCCGCCCCGGCATCCAAGGCGTCGATCTTATCCCGGTCCTCGCTGCGGGCGCTGACTACAATAATAGGATTGTTGCTCCAGGACCGCACCTTTTTGATGATTTCTACCCCATCTATGTCCGGTAAGCCCAGGTCCAAGATCATCACATCCGGCCGGTAAGACACCGCTGCGGAGATAGCGTCGCTCCCCTTTTCCGCGGTGACAAAGGCATAGCCTTGGGTTTCCAAGGTGGTGGTGATCAGGTTGCGGACTGCCTTGTCGTCCTCCACCACTAAAATCATTGACTTCATCCCAATTCCTCCTTTGCCCAATCCAATCTTAGGCCCGCTATTGGGCCATCGCCGCATTGGCCAGCATCAGTTTGATGCGGTTCTGCTGGTTGACTTCGCTGGCGCCGGGATCGTAGTCCACCGCCACAATGTTGGCTTGAGGGTTTTTCTCCTTGATCAGATGGATCATCCCCTTGCCGGCGATGTGGTTGGGCAGGCACCCAAAGGGCTGGGTGCAAACAATGTTGTTGATCCCCTTGTGGATCAGCTCCACCATCTCTGCGGTGAGGAGCCAGCCCTCCCCCATCTTCATGCCGGTGCTGATGTACCCCTCTGCCATGGCGCGGATCGCTTCAAAGTCCTCCGGCGGGTCAAAGGTGCCCTCTTCCCGGATCAACTCGATCAGCTTCCGCTTTTTGCCCACCAGATACCGGTAGACCGCTTGGGCAGCCCAGTATTTCCCCTTGGGGCCGCCGTAGAGCTTATGGTCTTCTATCATATTGTACACACAGTAGAGGCAAAAGTCCAGAAGGCCGGGCACAACCACCTCAGCGCCCTCGCTGTGGAGGAAGTCCTCCAGGTTGTTATTGCCCAAAGGGGAGTACTTGACGTAGATTTCCCCAACAACCCCCACCCGGATTTTCTGCTTCCCAGCCTTGGGGATGGCGGCAAAATCCCGGAGGATCTGGGTGCAGTAGGGTCTCATTCTGCCCCAGTTCAGCACCTTTTTGCCCCGGAAGAATTCGCTCATCACTTCGATCCACCGGTTGACGGTGCGGTCGGTCTCCCCCTCTTCCACCTCATAAGGGCGGCACTGGTTGGCAAGGAGCATGATTAAATCCCCCAGGATCACCGCGTACATCAGCTTTTCATAGTCGGAGACCGAGAGGGTAAAGCCAGGGTTTTTCTCCAATCCGCCGATGTTCAGGGAGATCACCGGGATGTAGCCGAAGCCGCTTTTTTGCAGGGCTTTGCGCAGCAGGTGGATGTAGTTGGACGCCCGGCAGCCGCCGCCGGTCTGGGTGATCAGCAGAGCGACTTTGTCCAGATCATACTCCCCGCTTTTCAGGGCGTCGATCATCTGGCCGATGACCAACAAGGCGGGGTAACAAGTGTCGTTGTGGACGTTCTTCAGACCTTCGTCCACCACGCTGCGGCCGGCATTCTCCAGTATCTTTACCTTATAGCCCTTCTGTTCCAGGATGTTGGCCATAAACCGGAAGTGGATGGGCAGCATGGTGGGAATTAGAATGGTGTGGGTTTTCTTCATCTCTTGGGTGAAGACCACCCTCTCCTCCTTAAGGGCGCCTGCGCATTGGCTACAGGGCCGTGTGCATTGCTCCATGGATCAGTTCTCCCCTTTCTCCCGGGCGCGGCGGCGTTCCTCCATGGCCTCCAGAAGGCTTCGGATGCGGATTTTTACCGCCCCAAGGTTGTTAATTTCATCAATTTTCAACTCAGTGTATAATTTCCCCGCCGATTCCAAGATGTCCCGCACCTCGTCGGTGGTGATGGCGTCGATGCCGCAGCCAAAGGAGACCAGCTGCACCAGCTCCATATCCGGCTGGGTGGCCACATACTGGGCAGCGGAGTACATCCGGGCGTGGTAGGTCCACTGGTTCAGAACCCGGACCCTCTGGGGCGCGGCCAATTCAAAGATGCTGTCCTCGGTGAGGACGGTCACCCCCAGGCCGCTGATCAGCCGGTCGATGCCGTGGTTGACCTCTGGGTCCACATGGTAAGGCCGGCCGGCCAGCACGATAATTTTGCCCCCGCGGGCGCGGGTCTCAGCGATGGCTTTCTCCGCCTCCAGCCGCAGGTCATCATGCCAGCGGTAATAAACCTGGTACGCCTGCTCTGCCGCCTGTTTGACCTCTCTTTTGGTCAGGTCAGCCACGTATTGGCGCAGATAGGTATATATTTCCCGCACAAAAGATTTTGGGTCATCGGTAGACAAATAGGGGTACAGATACCGCACCTGGGAAAGCTTTTGCAGGTTGGCGTGAAGCAGTTCTGGGTAATAGGCCACTACAGGGCAGTTGTAGTGGTTGTCCCCCCGCTTCTCATCGAAGTTGTAGGTGAGGCTGGGGTAAAAGATGGTGGGCACCCCTTGTTCCAGCAGGTACTCCATATGGCCGTGCATCAGCTTGGCCGGGTAGCAGACGGTATCGGATGGGATGGTGTACCGCCCCTTGGCGAACAGCTCCACGGTAGAAGGCGGTGATACCACCACTTCAAACCCCAGCTGGGTAAAGAAGGTATGCCAGAAGGGGAGGTTTTCATACATATTCATCCCCAGAGCCAAACCGATTTTGCCCCGCGGGCCGGGTTTTCCTTGGGCGGAGAGGTCCACCAGCCGCTTCAGTTTAAACTGGTACAGGTTGGGGGCGCTCTCCTTGGGGCGGCTGCCCAGCGGGCGCTCGCACCGGTTGCCGGAGATGTATTTTCCCCCGCCGGCAAAGGAATTCACCGTCAAATTGCAGCGGTTGGGGCAGAGGCCGCAGACTGCCGGTTTAGCGGTATGGGTGAAATCCTCCAGCTCCTGAAGGGAGAGGAGGCTCGACTGGGATAGGTTTATCTCCCGGGCGCTGAGGGCGGCCCCATAAGCGCCCATCAGCCCGGCGATGACCGGGCGGGTGACGTTGGCCCCCAGCTCCCGCTCAAAGGCCCGGAGCACCGCGTCGTTGTAAAAGGTGCCCCCCTGGACCACCACATTGTGTCCCAGCTCGCTGGCACTGGTGGCCCGTATGACCTTGTACACCGCATTTTTCACCACGCTGATAGAGAGCCCGGCGGAGATATCCTCCACTGTGGCCCCATCTTTCTGGGCCTGCTTGACCGAGGAGTTCATAAACACCGTACAGCGGGAACCCAAATCCACTGGGTACTTGGCGAAGAGGCCCTTTTGGGCGAATTCCTCGGTGGAGTAGCCCATGGATTTGGCAAAAGTCTCAATGAAAGAGCCGCACCCGGAGGAACAAGCTTCATTGAGCATGATGCTGTCGATGGCGTTGGAACGCACCTTGAAGCATTTGATATCCTGGCCGCCGATGTCCAAAATAAAATCCACCTGCGGATCAAAAAACCGGGCCGCCCGGAAGTGGGCCACCGTTTCCACAATGCCGGCGTCGGCGTGGAAGGCGTTTTGAATCAATTCCTCCCCGTAACCGGTAGTCACCACCCCGCGGATGGCCACCCGGTCCCCGCAGAGCCGGCGGACCTCGGTCAATTGCCGGCGAACCAGCTCCACCGGGTTGCCCTGGTTGGAACTGTAGTACTGGTATAAAATTTCCGCCTCCTGGCCGATGAGCACCAGCTTGGTGGTGGTGCTTCCACAGTCAATGCCCAGGTAAGCAGATCCCTCATAGCTGGATAGATCCCGCTCCTCCACCGTGGCAGAGCTGTGGCGGCGGGAGAATTCTTCGTATTCTCCCCGGTTTTGAAAAAGCGGCTCCAGATACCGGCCGCTGTGGCTCTCCTCTGAAGCGCTCTTTATCCGTTCCATCACTTGAGAGAGGGTGGTCTCCGGGGCATTTTCATCGGCGTAAACCGCAGTGCCGATGGCCACGGCGTACTGGCTCCACTCGGGGAAAAAGGCGTGGTCAGCATCCAGTTTCAACGTCTCCTGGAACCGTTCCCGCAGGCCCTTCAAAAAGTAAAGCGGCCCCCCGAGGAAGACCACCTTCCCCTCGATGGGGCGGCCCTGGGCCAAGCCGGTGATGGTCTGATTGACCACCGCCTGGAAGATGCTGGCGGCCAGATCCTCCTTGCGGGCCCCTTGGTTGAGAAGGGGCTGGATGTCGGTTTTAGCAAACACCCCGCACCGGGAGGCAATGGGGTAGATCCGGGTGTGCTGCAAGCTCAATTCATCCAGTTCATCGGTGGTGACATTTAATAAAGTCGCCATCTGGTCGATAAACGCGCCGGTGCCGCCAGCACAGCTGCCGTTCATCCGCTCCTCTACCCCGCCGGTGAGGAAGAGGATCTTGGCGTCCTCTCCCCCCAGCTCAATGACCGCATCCGCATCTATACCGAAGTAACGGATGGCCTGTCCGGTGGCAAACACCTCCTGGATAAACTGCATTCCAATCAGTTTTGCCACCCCAAACCCCGCAGAGCCTGACACTGCCGCGTGAAGAGGCTGGTCTCCCACCACCTGGCGGGCGGCCTCCAGCAATTCCGCCGTTTTCTGCCGCACCTGCGAAAAATGGCGTTCATAACGCCGCCATAAAATAGCATCCCCATCCATGATCACCACTTTGACCGTGGTGGAACCGATGTCAATTCCCAGTTTAAGGCCCATAGCCGACCCTCCAATTACAGAACACTTCATCTTTTCACTATGTCAAATACTCACAAATAATTTAGACCGTTTTTGGGAAAATTCTGGTTTTTTTGTGTTATTTCAACATTTTCTATGTGCCCCCATTATACTAATTAAAAAGGAATAGTCAAGAACAGCATGTAACCGATATTTGTCCAAAGTATAAAGATTCTGTTAATTTTTTGCCGTATTTCGACTTTTTTTGCCCATTTCTGTAACAGTTGGTTACATTTTTTCCGTTTTCCCTTGACAAGGTCAGCACAACTGGATATCCTAAATAGGAACAATTGCATCCGGGGAGCTTGCGCAGCAGGCTGAGAGGAGACGTAATGCCGTCTCGACCCGCTAACCTGATACGGATAATGCCGGCGGAGGGAGCTTTGATCGTGATTTTCTGCCGCCATTCCGCTATTGGGATCGGCGGCTTTCTCTTTACCTCCCGGCATTTTCAAAAAGGGGGACTTTTTATGCAGCATTCTGTCAAAAAGCTGGCCACTGCCGGCCTGCTGACCGCCCTGGGGGTGGTCTGTTCCGCGTTCTACATCCCGGTGGGGGCATCTAAGTGCTTCCCCATTCAACATGCGGTCAATGTGCTGGGAGGTGTCATCCTTGGCCCGGGATATGCCGTTGCCATGGCCTTTGCCACCTCGCTGATCCGAAACCTGATGGGCACCGGGAGCTTGCTTGCCTTCCCCGGCAGCATGGTGGGGGCCCTGCTGTGCGGTCTCCTCTACCAGAGAACCCATAAGATGTGGGCCGCCTTCCTGGGGGAGACGGTGGGCACCGGCATCCTGGGCGGCCTGCTCTGTTACCCAGTGGCCACCCTGCTCCTCGGCAAAGAGGCCGCCCTTTTTGCCTATGTGCTCCCCTTCTTGATCAGCTCGGTGGGCGGCGCTCTTCTATCAGTGGCCTTCCTCACCGCCTTAGATCGGACCAAGGCCCTCGACCAGGTGAAACACAGCTTAGGGGTGTAACCTTTCCTCAAAGAAAAGCGTAGGCATTCCCACACAATATCCTTTTCCACAAAGAAACGGCATAGCTTAAAGCTATGCCGTTTCTTCAAATATTCAAATCTGTTTGAGAGGGCCGCCCAGGGTCAGCCCCTTTTTCAGCATCTGCTAGTTGCTGTGGCGATCCAGCCACTGGATGGCACAGTGGGCTAGAGCAGCAGTACCCAGGTGGAAGCAGTCCTCGTTGAACAGGACATTGGGGTTGTGGCCGCGGCGCACTTGGGCCGGGTCCTCCACCTCAGCGCCCAGGTACAGGAAGGTGGCGGGCACCATCTGGGTGACCAGGGCAAAGTCCTCAGAGCCCATCTCCGGCTCCCGGGTGCAGAGCTTGTCGGCAGGGACCAAATCCCCCAGGTAACCGACGATCTCCCGGGTGAATTCCCCGTCGTTGATCAGCGGGCAGACGCCGGAAGTGAACTCCACTTTGGCCTCGGCCCGGAACTTTTTGGCAGTGTCCTCACACAGCTCCACTGTGCGCTGTTTGATAAAGTTGCGCACATCGTTGTTGAAGGTGCGGATAGAACCCCGCAACACAGCAGATTCCGGCAGGATGTTTCCAGCGTCGCCGGCCTGGAAGGCTCCGATGGTCAGAACGCAGGGCTCCAAGGGGTTGACCTCCCGGCTCACCAACTCCTGGAGGGTGAGGACGACATGGGCGCCAATGTTGACCGGGTCCACCGCAGCGTGGGGATAGGCGCCGTGGCCGCCTTTGCCCTTGATGGTGATGGTGAACATGTCAGCCGACGCGCCGGAAGGGCCTTCCTTATAGGAGATCATGCCGCAGGGCAGGCCAGAAGAGGCGATGTGGGTAGCCAGGGCCGCATCCACGTGGGGATTCTCCATAACGCCGGCATCAATCATCGCCTGGGCGCCGGTGAAAATCTCCTCCGCGGGCTGGAACATCAGCTTGACGGTGCCCTTCAGCTCCTTCTCATGCTCCTTGAGGATTTTTGCCGCACCCAGCAGCATAGCGGTGTGGGTATCATGGCCGCAGGTGTGGGCATAGCTGTTGCAGGAGCGGAATTCCAGGTCGGTGTCCTCCTCCATGGGGAGGGCATCCATATCGCCCCGCAGCAGAAACACCTTTCCAGGGTTGCCCACTGTGGCGACGATGCCGCCCTTGCAGATTTCCTTGGGCTCATAGCCCATTTCGGTCAGTTTTTCCATGACGAATTTTGTGGTGTTGGGCAGTTCATCCCGGATTTCCGGGTGCTGGTGCAGGTAACGCCGGTTGGCGATGATCTCGCTCTCCAACTCTTTGGCTCTTTGTAAAATCGGATTCATACTAGTACCACCTTTCCCATTGTTGTCCAAAATCTTCTGATTCCATTATAGCTTTTTTGGTGGTTCCGGTCAAAATGTAAAATGCATAAATTCTTGCATAACATTTGCACATATCCGCTATTTCTCCGGTGACTTTCCCGGAATTGGGGGAGAGAACTCTCCGTTTTCCCCAAATCCAACTCTGCTGTGAAGGATTGCTTTCATTTTCCATCCCATTGAAACTGGGTCAGATCCACCCGGTTATCTGGGCCGACTGCGACTCCCTCGGCCTCCAGGCGGCCCTGTTGGACGCCTGGGCCACCAAATGCCGGGGCGGGGGACAGCTCCCCTCTGCGATTGAGCACCCGGTGGCAGGGGACTTCAAAATAGGGGCAGCGGCGCATCGCCTCCCCCACTGCCCTGGCGGCCCGGGGACTGCCTGCCAGGAAGGCGACCTGCCCGTAGGTAGCCACCTTTCCCGGCGGAATCCGCTCTACGATCTGGTACACGCGGGTAAAAAATCCCTCTTCCACAACCAATTCCTCCAAAAAACAGGACGGGAATTCTCCCCCGCCCCAAATTGTTTCATTTTGGTTAGCCCTTCATCAGTTCCTCCCAAGCGGCCAGGTACTCCTCTTTGTTTTTGTACACCGGCTGGTAGGATTCTACAATGGCTTTGGCCTCCGCCGCGCCGTCCCACAACAAATCGATAACCGTCATAGCCATGGCTTTAGCGGGGACGATGTAGAACATCTCCGGGGCGACAATCTGGTAGTCGCTGCTGTGGCCCCGGCCCACTGCGCCGCCGATGTAGGGGTGGATACCCGGCATCAGGTGCATAATATCGCCAAAGTCGCTGCTGCCGGTGGTGTGGCCGTTGTTGACCACGTGGTCCGACCCCACCAGCGGGGTGACATTGGCCTCAAACAGCTGGTTCATCCGCTTTTCGTTCATCCGGGGCATATAGCCGGGGATTTCCTGGATGACCACCTGGGCTCCCACTGCATCAGCGCCGGCTTTGAGCGCCCGATTGACCTTTTTGGAGGCGTCCAGCACCCCTTCCATGGTCTTGCCGCGGATGTAGGTCTCGATCCGCACATCGGCAGGGACGACATTGACCAAATCCCCGCCTTTGGTGATGATGGGGTGAACCCGGATGGTATCCTTGTCCTGGAAGGTCTCCCGGTTGGCGTTGATGGCGGCAAGGCCGATCTGGGCCGCATTGAGGGCGTTGATGCCCAGGTGGGGTGCACCGCCTGCATGGGCCTCTTTGCCCAGGTAGCGGACAAACTTCACCACAAACCCAGTGCTGGTGTCGGCCATCTCGATCTTGTCGCCGGTGGTGCCGTGGACCATCATCGCCAGGTCGATGTCGTCAAAATACCCATCTTTGATCATGTTCTGTTTGCCGCCGATGTAGCGGATCTTCCCCTGGTCGATGAGGCTTTGCCTCCACTCAATTTCCACCGCCTCCTCAGCGGGGACCGCCATCAGCGAAAGGTCGCCGTCCAGATACTCCATGGCGCCGCCGGATTGAAGGCCCATAGCCATGCCCAGCATCGCCGCCACCTGGGCGTGGTGCCCGCAGGAATGGGCCGCACCGGTGACTGGGTCCGCCTGGGGATGTCCGGGGCAGACCACCGCATCCAATTCCCCCATAACCGCCATTTTGACGCCGGGGGAACGGCCTTTCATCTGGGCGATGAGCCCGGTGAGAGCCACCTTTTCCTGATAGGGAAGGCCCATCTCCTCAAATACCTCTTTGACCCGTTGGGCGGTTTTAAACTCCTTGTACCCCAGCTCCGGGTTGACCCGGATGGCCTCGCCGATTTCAAAGATTTTCTCCCGGTGCTGGTCGATGGCCGCGCACACAGCCTGTTTAAGTGCCTGCTTGTCCATGTTTTGCCCTCCTTCAAATCCATTTTGCTGTCCAAAAATGTTTTACTTTTTAGTATATCTGTGGAAATCGCCTATGTCAATCCACACATTTTTTTCGGAATAATCTTTTCTGTTTCAGCGAAAATGTCCACATCCATCCATGGGGACCCAGTCCGACCATTGTCCCTCCCTATACATCTAAAAGCCCTATGAAAAAGGCAGCCGGAAATTCCGGCTGCCTTTGCAATCTCCAGCCAAAGTTGGATGGGAGCTCAAATAATGGCACATTTTCTATGGAGAGGTGTTATTCCCCGGCAAAGACTATCCCCGCTGGACGTTAGGCCGTCCCAGAACTTTATCCAGAGTGTCCCGCAGGACGTCTACATCCAGAGGTTTTGCCACATGGGCAGTCATCCCAGCGGCCAAGGACGCCTGGACGTCCTCGGAAAAAGCGTTGGCAGTCATGGCCACAATGGGGATGTCTTTGGCGTCTGGGCGCTCCATCTCCCGGATAATGCGGGTAGCTTCATAGCCGTTCATCTGCGGCATCTGAATATCCATCAAAATGGCGTCGTAGTTCCTCGGGGCCGCGGTTTGGAACTCCCGCACCGCTTGGGTGCCATCAGTTTTAACCACAGTCTCCGCCCCGTACATCTGGAGCAGTTCGCAGAGAATTTCCGCGTTGATGGCGTTGTCCTCTGCCACTAAAAAGCGGCGGCCGAAAAAGAGCCTATCGCTAGAGGGGCTGCGGGACTGCGCCTCCTCGGCCGGGGCTTCCTCCTGGGGGGCAATCTCCCCCTCCAGTTCCACCCGGAAGGTGGTTCCCTGGTTCACCTGGCTCTCCACCGCTATCTGCCCGCCCATCAGGTCGACAAGCCCTTTGGTGATGCTTAAGCCGAGGCCAGTTCCTTCCATACGGGCCGCAGCGCGGCTGCGGGAAAAGGGGTCGAAGATGCGGGCGAGAAATTCTTCCGGCATCCCCATACCGGTGTCGTTAACAGTGAAGCGGTACCGCGCTTTTCCCTCCTCACTTGGCGGGAGCTCCTCCGCCAAAAACGCCACCCTTCCGCCTTCCTGCGTGAATTTGACTGCGTTGCTCAGGAGATTGATGAGAATTTGGCTGATGCGCAGAGAATCCCCATAGAAGCACGGGTGCTGGACTTCCCCATTGTGGATGGAAAACTCCAGTCCCGCCGCCCGCGCCTGGGGCGCCATAATGGCGGAGAGCTGTTCCATCAGCTGGGGGAGGGAAATCCGCATCTGGTTTAAGGTGATTTTCGACCGCTCAATCTTGCTCATATCCAATACGTCGTTGATTAGGCTGAGCAGGTGCTTGGAGGAGATGGAGATCTTTTGCAGGCAGTCTGCTACCCGGTCCCGGTCACCCATATGTGCCACTGCCAAAGCAGTCATTCCCATAATGGCGTTCATGGGGGTGCGGATATCGTGGCTCATGGCCGAGAGGAAGTCGCTTTTTGCCTGATTAGCCTCTTCGGCCAAGGCCAGTGCGCTTTCCAACTCCTTTTTGGACTGCCGCTCCGCAGCCAGCATGTCGGTGACGTCTGCACGCACCATGCAGATGGTCCGGTGGTTGGAGTCTCCCCAGAGAACCGTAACCTGCTTGAACCGCTCTCCCTCTTCCCCTCGGTAGGGGAAGGGGAAGTCGTAGCCGGAGGGTTTTTCCTGGAGGCGTTGGAGCATGGTCTCAATCTGGAACTGATTCCGCGCTTCCTCCTGTCCCTCCGGTGCCCCGTATTGGCTGACAAACCCTTCGACGGCCTGGTCGTACTGGCTCACCAGATAGGGCGACAGATTCTCCAGCACCGTATTCCTGGCGTACAGGGTCAGATGCCGGGTGCCTACGTCGATAAAGCCTGCCAATTCAAAGGTGTAGGCGATCATCCGCAGAAGGCCTTGCTGTTCCCGCATCGATTCGGTGATGTCTGTGCGGGAAAGGCATACCCTGCCAAGGCGGAGGTCCACAGCGGATACGGTCATGTTTTTGGTGCGGATGTCCCCGTTGTCGTCCAGCAGGGAGAAGGTAAAGGTGTAAGAGCCTTGCTGTTCCAGCCGCTGGCGCAGGTATCCAGGGGCAAGGCCCCGCCGGTATGCCTCCTGGTCCCGCGGGACGACCCTTGACTCCGCCATGTGCTCAATCCACTGGGAGTAGCACCCCTGCACAGGGGGAATAAAACAGGGGTTGTCACTGCTGGAGAGGATGGAATAGGTGTCTTTCGTCAGGTCGACGTCAACCACAAAGTCAAATCCTGTTACCAACAGCTGGTGGAGGATCCGGTCGGAGATGGTCCGCTCAGTGGTGTCGGTCACCGTGAGGATGCCAGTGATGTCCCCAGTGTCGGGGGTGGAGACCATATTCATCTCCACCTGGACATAGCGCCCTTTGTCCTCCTTGGGGAACTGGACAAAGCACTCCATAATCCGCTCGGTCTCGTTGCGCTCAAAGGCGGCGCGGGCAGGGGCATCCAGGTAGATGCTTCGGAACTTCTGCCGTTCCCCCTCGTCTACAATAAGGGTGGAAAGGCCGGTGAAAAAGTCCTCCCGGACAGTGCCGAACATGTCGAGCAGGCCGGAATCGGTGTAGTCGATGATCTCTAGAATCCTGCTCTGGGAGATGTTGCAGTGGCCAACCACCAAGGCGTTGGGCCCCGGCGTCCGATAGTGCTGGAGGATCAACTCGTTGTACTGCCGGCGGATGTTCTCCTGCTCCTCCCGCTCCTTGGTCACATCCCGGTAGACGGTGTAGAGACGGCGCTCCCCGCCCTCGTTCTCAATGAGGGAGATGGTATTTTTGATCCAAATATACGCCCCGTCGCCCGTCTTGAGCCGGTAGTTGAGTTCGCGGTGGGAATCCCCGCTGGCGATGTAGTCGCGCACCTGCCTCTTCACAGCTGCAACATCCCCGGGATACACGCCGGCCATAGCATCTTTCTCATACAACTGCCATGCGCCCTCCAAGGTCATGCCAGTCATGGCGGCGAACCCATCGGATAGGAACTCCGGCGTCATTTTGCCGTCCTCTTCATACCGGATGACCCCAATGCCGCCGGGCAGGTTTTTCACTACCGTTTGGAAATACTGTTCCAGGCGCTCTTTCTCCTTGCGGGTCTTCACCTCTTCGGTTACATCCCGTACGTATTTCACATAAGCTGGGATGCCGTTCCAGTCACTTTCCCGGCACCAAGTGGTGTAAAAGCGGTCGGCGCCGTCAATCTGCATCATATACTCCTGCCCATCTGCCGGACGGTCCTTTAAGGTACAGAAGGGACAGGGCCCGCTCATCCCGTGAAGGGCAGTATAGCATTTCTGCCCAAGGACATTTTCTCCCCGGGCGAAGAAATTTTTCGATTCGTTGAGGTACAGCAGATCATAAGTATCTCGGCTGATGACATAGATCCCGTCCGCCGTCTCGTTGGCGATGCTCTGGAAGAGGCGCGCCTCCGCAGACATGCCGGTAAACACCGCGTAGAACCGGGTGGAGTCCGAAAGGGGGCCCATCCGGCGGCCGTTGAGATGAATCCAGATCAAGCTGCCGTTTTTGTGGCGCATCCGATAGGAGATGTCTAGCACCTCTCCGCTGAGAACCGCGGCTTTGGTCTGCGCCATCACTCTATCCCGGTCTGGGCCATAGATGACATCCAGGGCATCCTGTTGGACAATCTCCTGGAATTCCTCCCGGGTGTGACCAGACAGGGCCACCACCCCGTCGGAGTAAAACGTGGGGATGAACCTCTCCCCTTCGATCCGGTAGCTGGCGATGCCGCCGGGGATGGAGTTGATCAAATGATCCATCTCCAGCTGGGCTTCTTTCAGGTCGGAAATATTGTGGAAGACGCAGTGAAGCAAGGGGCAGCCGCCTTCCTCGCCAATCCATTTGATCTGTGCACGGACCCAGACCACCTGGCCATCCCTGTGTTGTTGACGGAATTCCATCTTGGCTACCTCATGGGTGGCGATGACCTTCAACGCCTTTGCCACCACCTTGGAGGTATCCTCCCAATAGACCAGTTCTGCCGCGTCCCTCTTGGCCAGCTCCTGGTATTCTTCCACCGAGTAGCCGGTCATCTCCGCCAACCCATCGGAAAAATACTTAGTTTCGAAGATATTGGTCATTTTGTAGATGGCAACCCCGCCTGGGATGGCATTGACAATGTCCTGCATCTTCTCATTGGCGTATACAAGCTCTCCTTCCAAATGCCGCTGTTCGCTGACATCGCTGTACACCCCATAGAGGAGCCTGGAATCATCCGCCTGGGTTTTCACCGAGCTATCCAGATGGATCCACCGGTATTCCCCACGTTTGTCGTTCCATAAACGGTAGGTATGCCCCATGGTGCCCCCCGTCACAAGAATCCTCTGAATCAGCTCCCGCAGCCGGGGCAGGTCTTCCGGGTGGACACCCAGAAAACTGGTGGACCGTTCCACGGCGTCGATGTGCTCGTCCGAGTAGCCCATGATCTCATAAAACGCGGGGTTGTGGAATAGAGGGGAGATGTTGCCGCCAGCATACCGGTAGACGCACAGCCCGCAGGGGATATTGCTAAAGGTAGCCTGCAGTTCCTCGCTGATCAGCTTAGAGCGGTTCTCCTCCCGCTTTTTGTCAGTGATGTCCACGAAATATTCAATGTGGGCATCGACATCGCCCCAGCGGATAATCTTCCCGCTGAGCTGATAGATCCGGCCGTTATCCGGGTGGTGAAACTCACGGGCCAGCAGCTTTGTCTCGGTCAAGTCCTTGACGTGGCAGAAGGGACAGGGGCGGTCAAATCCCGCCGCCTGATAACAGGTGAGCCCGGAGGTATCCGCGCTGCGCGGAAACAGCTGTTTTGCCAGCTGGTTGGCATAAAGGAGTTCCAAAGTGTCCACCGCGCTGACATAGACGGCCACCGGCGCATTGTCCAGCACAATGACCACCTGTTCAGCAGTGAGCTTTGGGAGAGGCATTTTTCCCATCATGCCGTTTCCCCTCCCTTCCAAGTTTCCCACAGTCCCCTGGTCCGCTGGCAATCCGCTTGGATGACTTGGTGCAGCGGCTTCGCAATGGCGCAATACGCTTCATTAAGGGGCATCCGCCCCATGGTGGACCACGCCCCTTTGAGGGTGTGGGCGTCTTCAAAGGCACTAGTGCTGTCCCCGCAAGGAAGGGCATTGCCCAACTTCTCTACACTCAAGTCCTCAAAAAACAGCTCCAGAAATTTGAGGCGCGTTTTCTCGTTCCTCAGAAAGCGGTCCATCCTATTCTGATAATTTGCGCCATATGCTCCAAACAATTCCCTGAATCCCCGCATCCCAGCAGCCTCCCTTACCCCATTTTGTCAAGCCGGAACGACGCTCCAGCAGACTGCCGGGAAGAATGCCCGGCTCAAAAATGTCTGTTATTCCCCGATACACCAGCCGCCCTTGTTTCCGGGTTGAGCCGGGTAAGGGGATTTTTTCGGCCAATCCGATGATAACCCGCAGGGTTCCTTTTGCCGCTGTTTTCAGCAGGATGTCCCCAATATCCACAAGGTAAATATCCGCCCGGGACACATTGGCCCAGACAGATACGGGGGATACCCTTTTCAGCCCATATTATTGGCATTCTACCATGGGCCGATTGGATATGTAAACTTTTTGGACAAATTGCCATAGAGGATGGTTTATTTTTCCTGTCCCATATGGCCTGTAAGGTCCCCGGAGGGACATCCGCCATTGATGTCCGGGGTGGATTCGACCCGGGGATCAAAAAGGGGGGCATGGAAAATCCATACCCCCCTGGGATAATTCTCTGTGCTCTATTTTCCCGGATAGATCAGCTGCTCCAGTTTGGAAGCAAACTCCTTTTCCGAAAGGCCGGTCAGCTGGTGTGTTCCGGTGTTCTGGGTGCTGGCAGCCGGCCACCGGGCCGCTACCCCGTTGTTATAGAAGCAGTTGGTCACATCGCCGTAATTGTTGTACCCAAGAAACCGCCCCACCGACTTGGTCAGAACCTGGGTCTCGATCTCCACCGAAGCGAAGGAACTGTCGATGTAGCTACAGTTATTTAACCCCACCAGGCCGCCGATGTGCATTCCGTTTTCAAACTCCTCACTGGCAGCTACGTCTATCTGGCCGCTGGCGTAGGAGCGGGTGATGTCCGCACAGGTGGGGCTGCCAATCAGGCCGCCTACCGACTGAGTGCCGCTGACATTGCCGTCAAACTGGCAATAGCTCACCTGGGCCAAGCGGTCACCGTAGGTGATGCCCAACAGGCCGCCCACTTCATAGGACCCTTTGACCTCGCCTTCGGCTGTGCACTGGACTACATCGCCGGAACTGGTGCCCGCCAAAGTACCCACCTGGTTTCCGCCGGTGACAACACAGTTCTCCAGGTTCAGGTTTTTTACCAGGCCATGCTCCCCAATGTGGGCGAAAAAGCCTACATTGCTGTGGTCGGGAAGGTCGATGGTCAAATTCTTGATAGTGTATCCCTGGCCGTCAAACACCCCTTGGAACGGGTGGCTCGCCCCCTCGCTTTCCTCGTCTCCCTGGGGCAGGATACCGATGGGCCGGAACTCCACCCCTTGCATATCGATGTCCCCCATCAGGCGGTAGGTATAGGCGCCGTGGGTGGTATCCCCGCTGGAGACCAGCTCAGACAGCTCCACCAGCTGCTGGGGGGTGGAGATTTCCACAACCTTGGAATAATCCTCCATATCCTTTCGGGGGGTCACCGATACAAAACTGTAGTTGCAGTCCCCATCGGAACGGATAGACCCCAGGTCCACATAGGTCAGATCCAACGGCTTTTGAGGGCGGAACACATATTCCACCGAATCCAAGTCATGGTTTCCTGCCCGGCGGCCCACTAAAATCCAGATATCGCCGTTGTCCAGCAGCTTGGCTTCCCGTGCAAAGACTTCGGTAGTTCCTTCAATCACATACCAGTTACCCCGGTCGTAGACCCCTTGGCTGTCATCATAATACAGGGCTTTGTTGTATAAAAAACCATCCAGGTCAAAATCCAGCTTGATGATTTCTGTAATCAAATCGTCGGGGATGGCATGGTAGGAGTTCTCCCCCTTCAAATCAGTCAGCAGGAAATCCTCCGAAACAAAGACGCTATCCACAATCCCCATAGCATACCGGTAAAGCAGCCGGTCGGGGATCTGGGATACGTCAGAGAACGCCTGGCCCCGCAGGGTGGTCTCATAAGGAAGGATATACCGGGCGATCAGCAAGTCTACATCCTTCTGAATCGCAGGGTCGATGGGATGGGTTACCTCCTCCTGGCTGGAGGGCCGGGAGGGGTTGTTTACCGGCTCATCTTTGGGTTTACACCCCGCTACCGTGAAAAGCATTGAAACGGCCAAAGCTGCCGCAAGCCATCTCAAACCGTATTTCATACTGCACACCCTTTCTTGTTCCGATCATCTCCCCGAGTGAAAAAGCCGCTCCCACAAAGGACTCCTCAGGGATTGTTGGCGATTTTGCTAAAATTGAGCAGTTTTTATCCTGTTTCTTTATTATAATGTTGGAAAGGCGGTTTGTACAGCGGTTCTTTACATTGTTTACAGAATGTTTTCCCCTTTTGCAGCCAATGGAAAAGCGCCCTCCCCTTGAATAGAGGAACGAGCGCTTTTGCCGCTTTTTGTTTCAATTCAAGGAGATCTTTACAGATAGAATACCCCTTCTCCAGGCGGTGCAAGCAATTCCCGCAGAATCTCCAGATCCTCAGTGTAGTCGGTCTTTTGGGGGTCCTCGTCGTATTCCAGCTCCCCCAGAACCTCCACCTGGAAGCCTTCTTCCCCATAGGTATTCCAAGCGGATTGCAGGGCGTTCTGCCACTTCCGGTGGCGGTAGGAGCCTAAATTCAGCTGAAACCGCATACTATTTTGGGTGCCCTTCAAATCCTGGGTAATTCCGACGAATACCTGCCCGGTAGCTTCGCAGCGGAAGGCGAACACACCCATTGGTTTTTTCATCTCTTTGTATTGGCGGATCAGTTCTTTTTTTCGGTCTTTTTCCATAGTTAATCCCTACTCCTTCGGCCGTAGCCCGCTTCATTTAGGAGGTTTGCCAACAGGTGTAGCCGCTCAGACAGCATCTCATCGTCCCGGGAGAGGGCCTCCTGAAACAGCCGGATATCTCCGTCAATCATTTTGTTGTCGGTACAGACCTCCACGGTCATCGCATCCCCCTGCAGGCCAATGCGGTCAATGACCGGGTTTTCCTCATCGTACAGCTTGGGATAGCGGTAGGCATCCATAAAGTAAGCCCTTGCACGGCACACCAAAATGGCCATGTCCAACACCCGGTGGATCGGCAGTTCCTCCGATTGGCGAGACCATTTTTCCCCGGTGTACCGCCACACCTTGGCGGAAATATCCACCCGTCCCCGGTCATTCCACTGGGCCAGACCCAGGGAGAGGCCCTTCGCATCAGAATCGTATTGATAGCGGCCATCAATGTTTTCATAATTTTCCGCTACAATGACCGGCTTGTGTTTCAACGTTGTTGGAATCTTCAATTTTTTCACCTCTTGTATTCTTTACTAGTAAATCAGTAATTTACTAGTAATAATATGCTACATCTCTTATTCGGTTGCAATACATTGTTGAAAAAGGACAAATTAACAGCTTTTTATTATGCAAATTTTCTTTAATTCTATGACGTAATTATTAATGTTTTATGAAAATATCACAAATTTCAGATTCAATCTTTTCTATTGACTAATCTGTCGAATAGAGTATAATTCTAGTTATAGAGATAATGTTTTATTACAGTAATAATTTTTGTGTTTTAGTATATCCTCTTTTCTTTCTTCATATTGGTTGTTAAAACATATAAATTTTTTTATATCTTTTGTCCGTGTTTTTATCGGTGTGCTTTGATGGGCGCGGACCGGCTAGGCTCCCAGGCGCCGGGAACAGCTGGATTGCCCTTGAAGGAACCCGAAAAAATAAAATTCTGAGGAAAGAAGGTCGTTCTCATGACACCTGAATATAACAGTATGGCAAATAGCCTAGTCATGTGGCTTGCCTGCGCACCCGGTGTCTTAATCGTTTTATACCAATCCTGGCTGTTTTTCAGACGCAGCATCAAGGATGCTCCTAGAGTAGGTCTGACAGACAAACAGGTCAAAGCCGCTATTCGAAGCGCAACCGTCACCTCTGTAGGCCCCTGTTTCGTCATGCTGACCGCCATGCTCAGCTTGATGCTCTATGTGGGTGCCCCTCTCGCCTGGCTGCGTGTGGACTTCATCGGATCGGTCTCCTACGAACTGCAAGGCGCAAACTTCACCGCTGACGGCATGGGCATTGAACTAGGATCCAGCGCCATGAATGCCGACTTTCTGGCAACCGCTGCCATCGTCATGTCCGCAGGTTGTATCGGCTGGGTTATCTTCGCCGCCCTCTTCTCTGACAAGATGGATAAGGTCAACTCGGTAATGGCCGGCGGCAACGCTGCCCTGGTTCCAGTCCTCGGAACCGGCGCCCTCATCGGCGTGTACTCCTCCATGACTCTGGATAAGATTTACCCTATGAAAAACCAGGTTGTAGCCGTCTTTTCCTCCGCTCTTGTCATGGCTTTTATCACCAAGTACAATAAAAAAGCCAACAAACAATGGCTGAAAGAGTGGGGCCTTACCATCTGCATGGTCTTCGGTATGATCTGCGCTACTGTCACCGAGGGCATGGGTTTCCTGCCGGCATAATGCCTAGAACTTGAGGAAAGGAGAATTTGTCATGAAATTGGATCAATCGCAAAAAAGCGTATTTGATAACGAGTATATGCCCTATATTATCAAATGGGGCAAGATCACCTGCTGGGTCTCCATCCCGCTGATCTTCATTCCAACTGTGGCTCTGATGGTCTTTTACGGTGCGCGGCCTTCTATGTCCGGTATTCTAACCGGGTTTATCTCCCTGTTCTCCGCCATGGTGGCCTGGTACATCGTCGACCCCATTACCCTGTTCCCCATCCTCCATGTGCCCGGCATGTATCTGACCTACATCGCCGGTAACTCCAAGGAGATTCGTGCCCCAGCTGCCACTGCCGCCCTCTCCTCTGCGGATGTGGAAGCCGGCACCGAGCAGGGCACCGTCATTTCCTGCATCGCCATCACTGTTTCCATCTTTATCAGTTTGGCCGTTATGACCTTGGTGGCTGTGGCTGGTAACCTGATTCTGAGCATTCTGCCTGATGCAATCATTCGGGCCCTCAACTACCTGCTGCCCGCATTGTTCGGCGCTATGTGTATTCAGCGCATCATGGCGGACTACCGCTCTGCGGCTATCGTTGTTCCCTGCGCCTGTGTGCTGCGGTACCTCAACACCCGCGGCGTCTTCAAGGTGCTCCCCCTGGGCGGCGGTTATGCCCAGATCCTTCTCTGTGTCTTGATTGGCGTATTCGTCGCCAAGCAAATGTATAACATGAAGCAGAAAAAAGCTAAGGCAAATTAGAAAGGAGTTATTACTATGGGATTCAATGAAAAAGTCCACGCATTTATCGCAGCGAAATTCTATGTCCATCTGACCGAGCAATTCGGCGAGCGGGGCCGTTTGGCTTTCATCCACGGAACCCAGTATTACGCCGAGCAGAGAGGCCGCAGAATGGCTCAGCGCGCCATCCGGGACGGCAATCCTCTGACCTATGAGGTCTATAAACAATACGGTGAGTGGGTCAATTCCCCTGAAGTTGCCGCCGAGAAAGGCCACACCTCCGAGGTTGTGTCTGTCGCTCCTGATAGCGTCTCTAAGATCACCCGCTGCCCCTGGCACAGCCAGTTTAAGGAAATGGGCCTGGTAGAAGCTGGACATGAGTACTGCAAGCACCTGGATAACTCCATCTGCCGCGGCTTCAACCCCTACATTGTGTATGAGGTTCCTCAGACACTGCACAAGAGCGAGTACTGCCTGCATATCATCCGTGATGCCGGCTTGTCCCCTGATTCCAATCTGAAAAAGAAGATGGAGTATGTAAAGGAATGGGATTATCACTGCGCCCACTCCTACTGGTCTTACTCGGAAGTGACTGCTGCTATCTTCGGCGCAGAAGGCGAAGCGGTCAATGCCCAGGTTCTGGCTGATTTTGAGAAAGAGTACGGCAAAGAGATGGCCGACACCCTGGTCACCTACCGCAGCACCAACTTCAACGTCTGCTAACTTCTTCCCAAAATTCCCCCGGCGTTAACGCCGGGGGGATTTTTTATCAAAACCAACGAAGATTTTCCCTTATTCCCACAAAAACAATACAGCATTTTCCACAGCTTTGATATCTCCCTTGAATTCTGCCATATTTTTTCCATTTTCACGAGTATTCCGCCATATTTTCTTCTTTATTTATATGGAATATTTTATTCGGTGGAAAAAAGAAAAATACGCCTCCTTTACACACCGGTTGTTTTATGCTATACTCTCACGGAACTTTACAGGATTTATACACAACCAAGGAGGCAACGCAGCATGAAATCGATGAAAAAAAACTCCCAATGGATGGTTCAAGTTTCCCTTATGGCAGCAGTGGTGGTAGTTTTGGCCAACACTCCCCTGGGCATGATCCAGCTGCCGGTTATTAAAGCAACTACCGTTCACATTCCCGTTATTCTAGGGGCACTGCTGCTGGGTCCTGCAGCAGGAGCCATTTTAGGCGGAACTTTCGGCCTTTGCTCGGTAATCAGCAATACTCTGACCCCCACCCTGCTTTCCTTTGCATTTTCTCCTTTTCTAAGCAGCACTCCCATTGGAAGCTTGAAAGCCCTTTGGATCTCTGTGGGCTGCCGTGTACTGATGGGTGCTGCCGCCGGATGGCTATGGATGCTTCTGCAAAAATGCAGATTCAACCCTTGGATTGCCCTCCCTATCACCGGGTTTATAAGCTCTATGGCCAACA
Source organism: Merdimmobilis hominis (assembly GCF_900104615.1). GTDB lineage: Bacteria > Bacillota > Clostridia > Oscillospirales > Ruminococcaceae > Merdimmobilis > Merdimmobilis hominis. The sequence continues at coordinate 877,504 of NZ_LT629939.1, forward strand.
CCTTTCTTGTAATGGGCAGCATTTATTTTCTGTTGGCCCCTGAATATGCTCAGGCCAAAAACGTGGCTCTATCTGCGGTAAAAGGGCTGGTTATGGGTACAATTGCCGCCTCTGGCATCCCGGAGGCAATCGCCGCAACTGTTCTCGTAACAGGCCTTGGAAAAGCTCTTCTTGCCGCCCTGCACCGAAACAGAGTGTAAAAAATACCGGGGAGCGTTATGCTCCCCGGTATTTTGATTGAAATTAATAATTTTCAGCTTTAATGCGGAAGTATGCTTTTGGATGATCACAGACGGGGCAGACTTCGGGAGCTTTCTCGCCAAAGTGGATATGGCCGCAGTTGGCGCAGATCCAAACTTTCTTTTCGCTTCTCTCAAAGACCTTGCCTTCCTTCAGGTTGGACAGCAGCTTGCGGTATCTCTCCTCATGCTCCTTCTCGATCTTGCCTACGGCCTCAAACAGGAACGCAATCTTGTCAAAGCCCTCTTCTTTGGCGGTTTTAGCAAAGCCTGCATACATGTCAGTCCACTCGTAGTTTTCGCCCTCAGCGGCATCCAGCAGGTTGACGTCGGTGGTGGGAACGCTTCCATCGTGGAGGAGCTTAAACCAAATCTTAGCATGCTCTTTCTCATTGCCAGCGGTCTCCTCAAAGATCTCCGCGATCTGGTTCAGGCCTTCTTTTCTTGCAGCGGATGCATAGTATGTATATTTGTTTCTTGCCTGGGACTCTCCCGCAAACGCCGTCAGCAGATTGGCCTCAGTTTTGCTACCCTTCAAATTGCTCATAGTCGTGCGCTCCTTTCGTCATGTACATCATTTTTATGGGTTTCTGAAACAATCCTTGTTTTAAGATTAAGAATTGTTATCATTTATAACCCCATTATATCCGAAAAAAAAGAAATGTCAACCGGTTTGCCACCAAAATTTTCTATTTTAGAAGCCTCTTGGCTCCTATCCCCACAAACCGGTGCCATTGAACTGCCATCGCCAGCAACTCCCTATGCCGTGGGGATTCCCCGTATAAAATCGATGGGCAGGGTGAATACAATCCCGGTGTCCGGCTGGTCAAGGTCGCCAACTTCCCGTTCGATCACCTGAACCGCCGTTTCCACTTGGTCTTCCCGCAAAACAATCAACACCACTTTGTTATCCTGCCGGTCTGGGTCAGTGATGGAACGCAGGGAACGCAAAAAGCTGTTGTTTCCAGAACTGGAAAGCGCTTGGACCATGCCGGTGCTGTTGAGGATGGTAGCGCCTCGGATATTTGCCTTGACCAGCTCCCCCAGCAGCTCTTCCAGCACCTGAACTCGGGAGAGAATCAATACCAGTAATCTCATAAAAACCTCATTTATACCTTATTATATATAGGGAACATTTTCCTCTACTCTGCGCAGCCGTCGTGCAATTGGGGAACTCCCCGGCATCTTAAACCCTTCTGGCGAACTGGCAGGCCAGAAAAACAAGTGCCGGAGGGCCTTCCCACACTACAAGCCTTGCTGACAGCAATGGGGGAGCGACTGCAAAGAATTTATCTGGGATCCTTGTACCACAAAGCCTACACATATTTTAAGAATTGCGGTGCAGTTCTGCCGCAAAGGACCTCACCCAGCAAGAAATTCTTCCAACGCCATAGCTCCACTGTGGTTATTATACCATAAAAACACCCTGTCTGCCAGCAAAGCCGATGGGGAAAATTAACAAATTTCTCCTTGTCCCCTCCGTCTAATTATGCTATACTAAGGCTCAAAAATGGAGGTTGGCTATCTTCTACCCGCCGTTTCCAGGCGGGGATTTCGGCCTATACCCGATTCAGGAGTTCTAAGAATGAAAAAACGCTGGATTCTATTTGCCATATGTCTCATCGCCCATACTGGCCTGTCCCTCTGGCTGGTCACCAGCGGGCAGTTTCCCAAAGGGTATCTGTATTTTTTCCTGGTGTTTTTCCTCCTGTGGGAAGGACTCGCCCTGATACTGGTCCCCGCAAAGTTTGCCTCCCTGTCCGGCATGGAGCGTTGGGGGGACGGAATTTGTGCTGCCTTTACCCTGCTGATGGGGATTACCCTCCTAATATTCCCCCGATTTTTCGGTATGCTTCCCCCCATACTCATTGCTGGAGCCTTAGGGGTTGAACTGGCATTGGCCGCTGTATGCTTGGGGGTCGTCTATGGTTCCCTGCGCTTTTTGGATCAGCGGGAACGGGAGGAGTGGGAGGACGATTGATCCCCAAACCAAATATAGACTGCAAAGGAGTCCGGGAGCCGAATGGCTCCCGGACTCCTTTTTTCCGGAAAGGCGGTTATCCCTGTTTCTCCCCCATTACTGGTCAGTCACCCCATAAGTCCACTGATCCAGTCCGCCAAAATCACTGACATCCCGGTACCCCATGCGGATCAATTCCGCCGCGGCTTTGGCACTGCGTTTTCCAGTGCCGCAGTAAACCAGCACTTTGGCATCCAAATTGGGAATGATTCCCGGGGCAAGCTGGCGAACCTCTTGTTCAGGCAGCAAAACACTGCCAGGGATATGGGCTTTTTCATACTCCGGCTGGGTACGGACGTCCACTAGGACTACTTCCTGGCAGCTGTCCAGGATGGCTTTTGCCTGCTGGGCATTTAGTTTTTGACAACAGGGCTGTTGTTGTTTCACAGTTTTTCCCCCTTTGCTATGAGGTTTCCCCTCAAAACTAGTTTCCCCAATGCGTGCCAAATTATTGCGGCCTATTGAAAATGAGAAAACTTCTTCCCCGGCCTGTGTGGAAAAAGCTGACGAACCGCTGTGCAATTTGCCGAGAAAGATGGGATAATTCTTGACGAAAACCAAGGGTTTCTGGCGAAAAGAATTCACAGTTCTGCTAAAAAATACTCATTTTAGCAATATTGATATTATTTTATCAATTATTTGGGCAGAATGATGAGAAACATTTCATCCAGTCGTTAAATTGTGCCCAATATTTTTGGAGAAATATTGAGTAAATCTATGATTTTTTTTAAAACTGTTGACTTTGCCATCTCATTCCCATAAAATATGCACATAGGCTTGTTTCAAATTTCAAATTTTAGTTTCAATTTGTTCATGATTGTGCTTGGACAAAAATCTCAGAGTAGGAGGGTTGTAGCCGCAGCGCCAACAAGTGTAGAGTCATAATTTGTGCAGGGCTCCGCCGGGCGTTTCCACTGAAACTAAAATCAGTCGGAGAAACAGCCGCAGGTTTTCCGTCGAAAGGTTCTTATATTTTCAGTGAGGTGAGTATTCATGGATTATTTAGAAATAGCCAATAGCCCTGTTATGTGGGCCGCTTGTACTCCTGCTATCGTTCTGGTTCTCGTCCAGGCCGCTATGTTTACCAAAAAAGCAATGAAAGACGGCAAGCGGATGGGCATCACCGATGAGCAGTTCAAAACTGCCATTAGCGCATCCTTCACCGCTTCCATCGGCCCCTCTATCGTTATTCTGATCGGCATGGTTTCTCTGCTGGCCTCTGTGGGCGGCCCTCTTTCTTGGATGCGGCTTGCTTACATCGGCTCTGTTACCTTTGAGCTGGGCGCTGCTGATAAAGCTGCTACCGCTGCCGGTGCCCAGCTGGGTACTTCCAGCATGACTGCAGAAGTATTTGCCTGCTGCGCATGGGTAATGTGCATCTGCTGCTTGGGCTGGATCATTGTCTCTGCACTCTTTACCGACAAAATGGATGTCCTGCGCGCCAAGGCTTCCGGTGGCAGCCCTGAAAAATTGGCTATCATCAGCGCCGGCGGCACCATGGGTGCATTCTCTTATATGACATTTGACCGTGCGTTCCCCCTCAACGTACAGACTTATGCAGCTGTCATCGGTTTCGTTGTAATGTTTGTATTGATCAGCTACGGCAAGAAATCCGGTGCAAAATGGCCTGCTAAATGGGGTATGACCATCGCAATGTTCGCCGGTATGCTCGGCGGTGCGTTCTTCCTGTAAGCTAAGGCTACCTCAGAATCAAACGATCTGTTCGTTAAGGAGTGACTATAATGGAAAACAAACACGAAGTTTTTTCAAAAGACTTTATCCCTTATATTATTAAATGGGGCCGTAGCTTGAACCTGTTCGGCGTTGTGCTGGTGTTTGGCCCCTGTATCGCCTTGGCTATGATGGGTATTTTCCCTGACTGGACCGCAGTTGGCCTGGGCTGCATCATGCAGATGTCCTCTTCCGGTTTGTTCTACGTGATTGAACCTATTTCTTACTTCACTGCCCTCGGTATCCCTGGAACCTACATGTCCTTCCTCTCCGGCAACATCGGCAACCTGCGTGTTCCCTGTTCGGTTATTGCCCAGGAGGCTGTTGGCGTGGAGCAAGGCTCTGAGGAAGGCACCATCATCGCCACTGTCGGTATCGCTGTTTCCATCGTGGTAAACACTGTTATCCTGACTCTTGGTGTTGTTGCAGGCTCCGCTGTCTTTGCTATGCTTCCTCAGTCCGTCAAAGACGCGTTCAACCTTCTGCTCCCCGCACTGTTCGCTTCGATGGCTGCTAACTCCATCGTCAACAACCCCAAGCTGGCCATGTACGGTGTGCCCGTTGCTGGTATTATGACCATCGGCAACAAGTTCGGCATGCTGAATTTCCTCCCCTCCCTGCTGCGGACCCCTGTCGTTCTGCTGGTATCCGTTTTCGGCACCATCGGCCTCGGCATGGCTTTCCTGACTGGCAAGGGCAACACCAAAGGCGAGGATGCTGGCCTGTAACTTTCCGATTCTTTCCCTGTGGATTCTCCTGGGTTTTTGATCTTTGCCCAGGGGAATCCAGATCAGGGTTACGGCCATCCTACGGGTGGTCGTATGAAAGAGGCTGGCAGGCAGAAAAGATCTGTTTGCCAGCCTCTTTCATACGATTGCTTTTTTTGTAGCAATAGGTATGTCCAACAAGTTCTTTGCATATATTGTGTTGTCCCACCAGGATTTTTAGAGAGGCTTATCCTCTCCCAAAATAAAATTCACCAAACAAATGAAAAGGAGATGTAATTCATGACAGGCACAATTGCTATGGAAAAGATTGAATCCCAGCGCGAGATGCTAAATGAACTCAGCTACAAAATCTGGGCGAAACCAGAAGTCGGCTATCTTGAGTATGAGGCTTGCAAACTGTCCTCCGAGGCTTTGAAAGCCGCCGGTTTTGAGGTTGAAGTGGGTGTGTTCGGTGTTCCCACTGCTATCCGTGCTTCCTTTGGCTCCGGCCATCCAGTTATTGGACTTCTGGGCGAGTATGACGCTCTTCCCGGTATGAGCCAGAAGGTCAAATCGGAAAAAGACCCTGTTGAAGCTGGTGCTCCCGGCCAGGGCTGTGGCCACAACCTGCTGGGCGTTGCCCACATCGGCGCTGCCATCGGCATGAAAGAAGAGATGGAGAAAAAAGGCCTGAAAGGTACCGTTGTTTTCTATGGCTGCCCCGGTGAGGAGCTGCTGACCGGTAAAACCTTTATGGCAAGAAACGGCGCTTTCCGTGATTTGGATGTTGCTTTCGCTTACCATCCCGGCAAATCCAACGTTGCTTCCGGCGGCGTTATGACCGGTTTGAACTCCGCAAAATTCCACTTCAAAGGCCGTACTGCCCATGCTGGCGGCGACCCCCACAACGGCCGTTCCGCTCTGGACGCTGTGGAGCTGATGAACGTGGGCGCCAACTACCTGCGTGAGCATGTCACCAGCGACGTGCGCATCCACTACACCATCCTGGAAGGCGGCACCGCCCCCAACATCGTTCCCGATAAAGCCTGCGTCTGGTACTATGTCCGTGCAATGTCCAGAGAGGCTGTTGAGGATACATATAACAGACTGGTCAAGGTCGCCAAAGGCGCTGCTATGATGACCGAGACCGAAGTAGAGATCGAATTCCTGGGCGGCTGCTACAACACCATGCCTAACATCGTTCTGGCTGAGTTGCTGACCGACACCATGAAAGAGAACCCCATGGAGCCTTGGACCGAGGAAGAGAAGAAATTTGCTCATGAGATGAACGTTCAGAGCGGTTCTCAGTGGGCTGTTATGTGCAGAGCTAACGGCGTTCCCGAGGGCACCGATCTGTTTGAGGGTGTCTGCCCCATCAACTACGCTAGCGGCTACGGCTCCACCGACGTGGGCGACGTTCAGCACATCTGCCCCACCACCATGCTCAACACCACTTCTGCCAACCTGGGCTCTCCCGGTCACAGCTGGCAGATCACCGCTTGCTCCGGTATGAGCATCGGCCAGAAGGGTATGGTTTATGCTGCTAAGATTATGGCAGTTGCTGGCTTGAAGATCCTGGAGGATCCCTCCATCGCTGAGAAAGCCAAAGCCGAATTTGATGAGAAGATGGCTGGTAAGTCCTACAAGTGCCCCATGCCTGAAGATGTCCCCGTTCCCTACACCAAGTAAATAAGGTTTGTTAAATGGCAGGCGGGCTTATCTGCCTGTCATTTTTAAAAAAGTTATTTAAGAAAGGGGTTTGTCAATTATGATCGGATCAATCGCACTAGACGCCATCGCCGCCAAACGCGAGGCGCTGAAAGAGCTGGAGCTGAAAATCTGGAACACCCCGGAGATTGCTTACCTGGAAGTCGAGGCCTGCAAATGGACTGCAGAAATGCTGAAAAACGAGGGCTTCGACGTTGAAATCGGTGTGGGCGGCGTTCCCACCGCCATCAAAGCCACCTATGGTTCCGGCCACCCCGTAATTGGCCTCTTGGGTGAATACGATGCGCTTCCCGGTATGAGCCAGAAGGTTCAGACCGAGAAGGAGGCCGTTGAAGCCGGCTGCCCCGGCCAGGGCTGCGGCCACAACCTGTTGGGTGTCGCCCATGTGGGCGCTGCCATCGGCATTAAAGCGGAAATGATCGAGAAGAAGCTTCCCGGCACCATCATCTACTTTGGCTGCCCCGGTGAAGAGCAGCTGACCGGTAAACCTTTCATGGCCCGGGGCGGCGCTTTTGATGGCATTGATATGTGTATCGCTTGGCACCCCTCCAACGGTGACCGCATTTCCATCGGCACCCAGACCGCTCTTAACACTGCAAAATTCCACTTCAAAGGCCGCACTGCCCACGCTGGTGGTGATCCTCACAATGGCCGCTCTGCCTTGGACGCTGTGGAGCTGATGAACGTGGGCGCCAACTATCTGCGTGAGCATGTCACCAGCGATGTCCGCATCCACTACACCATCACCGAAGGCGGCACCGCCCCCAACATCGTCCCCGACAAGGCTTGCGTTTGGTACTATGTCCGCGCCCTTTCCAGAGAAGCGGTAGAGGACACTTATGCCCGCCTGGTCAAGATCGCCAAAGGCGCTGCCATGATGACTGAGACCGAAGTGGAAGAAGAGTTCTTGGGCGGCTGCTACAACACCCTGAACAACAAAGTCCTCGCCAACCTGGTTAAAGACACCATGCACGAAATTCCCCAGGAGCCCTGGACCGATGAGGAGATTGCATTTGCCAAAGCCCTCAACGAGCAGAGCCCCCAATATAAAGCCGGCTGCGCAGCAGTCAACCGCCCTGAAGGCACCCAGCTGTACGAAGGCCCCATGGAGATTGAGACTGCCAACTCCTATGGTTCTACCGACGTGGGCGATGTTCAGCACATCGTTCCCGGCATCATGATCCGCACCGCTACCTACAACATCGGCGCCCCCGGCCACAGCTGGCAGATCACTGCCTGCTCCGGCATGAGCATCGGTGAAAAAGGCATGAACCGTGCGGCTCAAGTCATGGCTGTTTCCGCGCTGAAAGTGCTCAACGACACTTCCATCTACGAAGCTGCCAAAGCGGAATTCGACCAAGAGATGGCCGGCAAAAAATATGTATGCCCCATCCCCGCTGAAGTTCCCGTTCCCTACACCAAATAGTTCTCATTGTAAAACCGGGCGGGGGTAACCCTCCACCCGGTTTTTTATCCCTATATGTTATGAGGGGGACTGCAAAATTGCAGAGTTCCTATATGTCCCAAAGGATTTCCCCTCTTTCCCCGACCCTGCATCTGGCGGAGGGCAATGCCCTCCGCCTTTGATTGCAACGGCATAGACTGATCCCCCAATCTTACAACAAAGGAGCTGATCTTTCCATGACTGGAGAAATCGCATTGAAGGCCATTGAAGAAGGCCGCGCCAAATTTGAGGACCTTTCCTACCACCTATGGGCTAACCCCGAGCCCGCTTACCGGGAATACATCGCCAGCGAGACCTGCATCAAAGCCCTGGAAGAGGCAGGCTTTTCCATCGAAAAAGCCGTGGGTGGGGTTCCCACCGCTTTCAAAGCCACCTATGGCTCCGGTTCCCCGGTGATCGCCCTGTTGGCCGAGTACGACGCACTTCCTGGCCTGAGCCAGAAAGCGGTCTCCCACAAAGAGCCGGTAGAGGGCCAGAGCTGCGGTCATGGCTGCGGCCACTGCCTGATGGCTGGGGCCAATGTGGCGGCCGCTGTGGGCATCAAGGCGGAAATGGAGGCCAAAAACCTCCCCGGAACCTTGGTCTTCCTTGGCTGCCCTGCGGAAGAGCAGTTGACCGGCAAGGTCTTCATGGCCCGGGGCCATGCCTTTGACGGTTTGGATATAGCCCTCTCCTACCATCCTCTGTTCACCACAGAAGTTTCGGTGGGCAATTCCTCGGCTATGAACACCGCCAAATTCCACTTTAAGGGAAGAACCGCCCACGCCGGCGGCGATCCTCACAATGGCCGCTCTGCCTTGGACGCTGTGGAACTGATGAACGTGGGCGCCAACTATCTGCGTGAGCATGTCACCAGCGATGTCCGCATCCACTACACCATCACCGAAGGCGGCACCGCTCCCAACATCGTCCCCGACAAAGCCTGTGTCTGGTATTATGTCCGCGCCATGCGCCGGGAGGCGGTAGAGGATGTCTATGCCCGCCTAGTGAAAGTGGCCAAAGGCGCCGCTATGATGACCGAGACCGAAGTGGAAATTGAGTTCCTGGGCGGCTGCTACAACACCATGGCCAACATGGTCCTCTCGGAGCTTGTCCACAAAAACATGGGCGCAGTTCCCCAAGATCCCTGGACTCCGGAAGAGATCCAGATGGCCCGGGAGATGAGCGAGGCCAGTGGCCAAAACTGGGAAAATGTGCGCCGGGCTTACAATCTGGGCGAAAACGACACCTTGAGCAGCACCGTCCAGCCGATGAAGTTTATTGACCAATATGGCTCCACCGATGTGGGCGATGTGATGCACCTGGTCCCCACTGCTATGTTCTTTACCGCCAGTTTCCCCATGGGTGCCCCTGGCCACAGCTGGCAGAACACCGCCAGCGCCGGCAGCTCTATCGGCCATAAAGGCATGATCTACGGCGCGCGGATTCTGGCCAAGACCGTTCTGGACTGCTTTGAGAATCCCGATATTGTCAAAGCGGCCAAAGAGGAATTTGACAAAGCCACCGCCGGGAGCAAGTACCTCTGCCCCATCCCCGACGAAGTCCCTGTTCCGTAACCCCACAAATTCAAAAGGACCGGCCTATGGGCCGGTCCTTTTTCTTATTCCATCGGTTTGGTCTGAGGAGCATTCCCCCGCCGGAGGTAGGTCAGTTCGACAATGCCATTCTCCGCCTTGGTCTCCGCCAAAGCTAAGGGGATTGTGGAAAATCCCCCTTGGAAAAGGGGAATCCCTCCCCCCAGCAGCACCGGCAGGATGGAAATTTGGAACCGATCGATAAGGCCCTTCTGAAGGAGCTGCCCAGCTAGGTCCGCGCCCCCGCAGACCCAGATGTCTTTGCCCGGCCGGGCAAGCAGCTCCCGCACCACTTCCCCTGCATCCCCACAGTGGAAGGTGATTCCCTCCTGGTTGACAGCCTCCCGATGGGTGAATACATGGCAGTGGAGCCCTGGATACGGCCACTCCCCTGGGGAGAGTTCCTCGGTCACCTGACGGTAGGTTGTGCCGCCCATCAGAATTGTGTCCACCTGCTGGAGAAACTGGGCATATCCCAGGTCTCCCAAATCCCCTGGGTTCTCCCCAACCATCCAATCCACACCGCCGTGTAAATCGGCGAGATAACCGTCCAAACTCATCCCCAGGTATAATACCACCTGCCGTTTCATTCTGCCATTCCCCTTCCTCACCGGACTACAACTGCCCCCAGAACCCCGCCGATCCCTTCCTGGATCAAGAGATCTGCCCGATGGTCCAAGGGCGTGGCCGATTTATTGATCACCACAATGGGCCCCCCCTGATAATATTGAAGAAGCGCTGCCGCCGGATACACCGCCAGGGAAGTCCCCCCCACGATGAGGAGGTCGGCCCGCTCCAACGCTTCCACCGCCTTTTGAACGGTGGCGCTGTCCAGGGATTCCTCGTACAGCACTACATCCGGCTTGACGATTCCGCCGCAGCTGCACCGGGGAATCCCCTCCGACTCCAGGATGAACCGGGCGTCATACCCTTTCCCGCAACGGGTACAATAGTTGCGGTGTACCGACCCGTGGAGCTCCAGCACTTTTCGGCTGCCCGCCAGCTGATGCAATCCATCGATGTTCTGGGTCACCACAGCCAGCAGTTTTCCCGCCTGCTCCAGTTCCGCCAGCTTTTTGTGGGCGGCGTTGGGTTTGGCATCCAGATAGAGCATCCGGCTGCGGTAAAAGGCAAAGAACTCCTCCGGGTTTTCCTTGTAAAAGTGGTGGCTGAGTATCTCCTCCGGCGGGTAACGGTACCTCTGCTGGTAAAGGCCGTCCACGCTGCGGAAATCTGGCAAGCCAGATTCCGTACTCCACCCTGCTCCGCTGAATGCGACGATCCGGCTGCTTGCGTCAACAAGTTCCTGCAACTTCTCAATAGCTGTCATGGATAGCCTCCTTATCTGTCTTACAAAGTCTTCCCTACCGGATATTATAGCACAAGTCTGTGCAAGCGGGGAAATTTCTTGGTGGCTCCCCCTCTTCCCACCTGGGAAATTCCGGTAAGCACTGGGTAAAACCTTTGCCATTTGTTTGACAGGGCCATCTTTTCCCGGTATAATATGGATGGATCAAAAACCCGAAATTTCGCACTTTGGAGGTTTTTTATATGGCAAAGAAGTTTATTGTGGAAACCAGCGCAAGACATGTACATCTGACCGACGCCGACCTGGAAGTCCTGTTCGGCAAAGGCGCCAAACTGACCCCGAAAAAAGACCTGTCCCAGCCTGGCCAGTTCGCCTGTGAAGAGAGAGTGGATCTGGTCGGCCCCAAGAAAACCATCGCTCGGGTGAGCGTCCTCGGCCCCACCCGTTCCCATACCCAGATTGAGGTTTCCCTGACCGACGCCCGCACCCTGGGGGTTACCGCTCCTGTCCGCGAGTCCGGTGACATCGCCGGCAGCGGCGCTATCACCCTGGTTGGCCCTGCCGGCCAGATCGAACTGACCGAAGGCGTCATCGCCGCCAAGCGCCACATCCATGCCGACCCCGCTTCCGCCGCTGAGATGGGCGTCAAGGACAAAGATATTGTCAAGGTAAAACTGGACACCGAGGGCCGCGCCCTGATCTTTGACGACGTGGTCGTCCGGGTCAGCGACAAATACGCTCTGGCAATGCACATCGACACCGATGAGGGCAATGCTGCTGCTTGCTCCGGTGAAGTTTTTGGTGAGATCGTCAAGTAACTTTTTCTTCTAGTGACTGTAAAACAGCAGACCGCGCACCGCGGCCTGCTGTTTTTTCTTTCCAGAATCCACAAAAAATTCAAACAGACCTGCTATCCTAAAACCTGGAGGTGGTATCCCATGAAACGCATTTTGATTGTGGAGGACGAACCGGAAATCGGGGAATTTTTGCTGGCTTACCTACAGCAGGAGGGGTATGAGGCCGTTTGGGCCGGCGATGGCATGGAGGCAGTGGATGCCTTCCACCAGGCCCCCTTCGACCTGATCCTCCTGGACATCCTGCTGCCTAAAATAGATGGGTTTGGTGTGTGTGAACTGATCCGGCGGGAATCTCAGGTTCCCATTGTGATGCTCACCGCCTTAGACGGGGAGGAGGAGCAGATCAAAGGCTTTGACCTGGAGGTGGATGACTACGTGACCAAGCCCTTCTCCATCCCAATCCTGTTGCGGAAAATCCGGGCGGTGCTGCGCCGGTCCGGCGGGGAACCCGGGTCCGATTGCCTGCGGTACCGGGGGCTGGAACTGGACCTGGACGCCCGGGAATGCCGCCTTGGCGGGGTGCTTCTCGACCTGACCCAAAAGGAATTCGACCTGTTGACCGAGCTGATCCACAGCCAGGGCCGGGTTCTTACCCGGGAAGTTCTGTTGGGCAAGCTGTGGGGCTACGATTTTTTCGGGGATGAACGGATTGTGGACAGCCACATCAAAAACCTGCGCAAAAAACTGCTGGGGCTGGACTGTATTGAAACGGTGAGGGGGGTAGGCTATCGTGCTGCGAAAGAAAATTGAAAGCAGCCTCACTCTTCGGATCTTCTGCATCACCTGCCTGATGCTGCTGGCCGCCAGTGCAGTCACCTATGGGATCGTCGCCTTGGCCACCCCCTACACCTATGTCACCATCCTTTCAGACCAACTGATGGAAAAATCCCACGCCTTGGTGGCGGATCTGGAAGAGACCACCTTGAGGGAGAGCGGCCCAGTGCTGGATGGCTTTATCCGGGATACCCAAGCAGAGGTCACCATCTTCGGCCCCGACGGACAGGCGGTCGACACTGGTTCCCGCTTGGCTGCTAGGCTACATGAGGATGCAAACACGGTGGCGATCACATCGGTGGAAATCCAGGATGTGCAGGTCACCAAGGGCAAAGCCGCCATAGAAGAAGGAAGCCTCTCCTCTTATTCAGTGACTACAGAGAATTTGACCTATCCCTTTTCCTTCGCTGGGGAGGAGGGGGAATACACCGTCCACATCTCCCCTAGGGTCACCAAAGCCAACCAGACGGTCCAGGCCCTGGGCCGGGTCGCTCCTTGGCTGCTGCTCTGCATGGTGATTTTCTCCCTATTTTGCTCCCTTTTCTATTCCAGGTGGATCACCCGGCCCATTGTGCGGCTCAGCGGCATCTCCCAAAAGATGGCCGACCTGGACTTCGGCTGGACCTGCGGCGAAACCCGTCGGGATGAAATCGGGGTATTGGGCCGCAGCCTGGACCAACTTTCCAACCGGCTCTCCGCCGCCTTGGGGGAGCTGCGCTCGGCAAATGCCGCCTTACAGGAGGACATCCGGCGGGAGCGCCAACTGGAGCAGCAGCGGCTCGCCTTTTTTTCCGCCGTCTCCCACGAGCTGAAAACCCCGGTCACCATCCTAAAAGGGCAGCTCACCGGCATGCTGGAAGGGGTGGGTGTCTATGAGGACCGGGATAAATACCTGGCCCGTTCCCTCCAGGTCACCGCCCGGATGGAAGGGTTGGTTCAGGAGATTCTGACCGTCTCCCGGATGGAATCCTCCGGGTTTGCCCTCCAAACGGAGCCCTTGGACCTGGGCCGCTTGGCTGGGGACCAGCTGGCTTTGGACAGCGATTGGATGGAGCTCAAGGGCCTGCGCCTGGAAAGCGACCTTCCCCGAGGGAGGGTCATCCTGGGGGATCCCGCTCTTCTGGGCAAAGCGCTGGGGAACCTCATTTCCAACGCCGTGAATTATTCCCCTGAAGGGGCCGACATCACAGCGGCACTATGGGCGGCTGGGGGAAGGGTGGTCTTCACCTTGCAAAACAGTGGCGTTTCCCTGCCCCAGGAGGCCATCCCCCACCTGTTTGAAGCCTTTTACCGGGTAGAACAGTCCCGCAACCGGAGCACCGGCGGCAGCGGCCTGGGTCTCTACCTGGTTAAAATGATCCTCGACCGCCACGGGGCTGACTATTGGATAGAAAACACCTCCGGCGGGGTAGCGTTTACCATGTCCTTCCCCGCCGCGCCGGAAACTCTGGTGGCTTCCTTCCCCAAAACCGCCCAACCCCAGGAGGCAGTCTCAAAGAGGGCATAAATCCAAGCAGGGCTCCCCGATGGGGCCCTGCTTCTATTTCTGCCTTGCCAAAAAGGCAACTTCCCCCCTTTTAAAAATCTAGTTGCATTTCATTTTAATGCATGGTACGGTTGGGATAGGATGCATCCGCTCTACACCGAAAGGGGAACTGCAATGAACCTTCACCTGGAAACCATTCCGCCCTGCCCTGTCGCAAAGATGGGGCGAACCGGACCCTACGGCGCCGAAAATGCCGCACTCATGGAGAAAATGAAAAGTTGGGCCCGGCTCCACAGCCTGATGGGGGCGGATTCCGTCCTCTATGCCATCGCCTGGGACAATCCCCAGACCACTCAGCCGGAGGACTGCCGCTACGATGTCTGCCTCGTCCTGCCACAGGGCCTTCTCCCACCAGATGGGGACATGACTTTGGGGCGGATTGCCGGCGGCCGATACGCCGTCGCCGTCCTTCCCCATACCCCGGAAGGAGTGGCAAAAGGCTGGGACCAGCTCTTCCCGGCCCTCTCCCAATTGGGGGTCCAGCCCGACCCATCCCGCCCTATTTTGGAGCGATACGCCGCCCGGATGATCCAATCCCACCAATGCGAACTCTGTGTGCCCATCCTCTGATTGCCCCTGTAATCCCCCCTCCCCGGAATGAAAAACATTCTGGGGAGGGGGGATTGTTTTTTGGGCATCCATCTCCACCAAAACTCCACACTCCCTCCAAGGATGCTCCAAATTGAATTGATAGACTGGGGACAGCAACCATTCAAAGGAGGAAACATCCATGCAGATTTCCATCGACCACCTGAGCATGACCTATCCAACCGGCAAACAGGCCCTGCAAGACGTGACCCTCTCTTTGGAGAGCCCCAGCCTCGTCGGACTCTTAGGCCCCAACGGGGCAGGCAAATCCACCCTGATGAAGCTGTTGGTGGCAGGGCTTCTCCCCACCTCCGGCTCCATCCAGGTGGACCGACGCCCCCTCCTGCAATGCGAAAGGGAGCTGAAGGCCAAACTGGGATATCTGCCCCAGACCTTCGGCCTTTATGAAGAGCTGACTGTCTGGCAGTTCCTGGACTATATGGCGGCCCTCAAGGGGATTGAAGACAGCACCGGTGCCATTGCGCGGGCCATCCGGGATACCAACCTGGAAGAGAAGAAAAAATGCCGGATCCGCTCCCTCTCCGGCGGGCAGCGCCAGCGGGTGGGGATCGCCCAGGCCATCTTAGGGGATCCCTCCTTCCTGATCTTTGACGAGCCCACTGTCGGCCTGGACCCGGAGGAACGGATCAACTTCCGCAACCTGTTTTCCCGCATTGCCCAGGATAAAATCGTCCTTCTCTCCACCCATATCATTGAGGATGTACAGTCGGTCTGTAACCAGCTGATCGTCATTGACAAAGGCCGCATCCTCTTCACCGGGGCCCCGGCCAGGTTGATTCAAGCCGCCCAAGGTCACGTGGGAGTGTTTGAAGAGGCCGACCGCCGGGAGGAGGAAGGCTTTTCGGTCACTGCCCGAGTCAACACCTCCTGTGGAGTTTCCTGCCGGGTAGTGGCGGTCCAGCTCCCCCCCTTTGCCCAGCCGGTGGAACCCACTTTGGAAGACGCCTATATGTACTGTGTGGCGCAAGGGGGGATTCGATGAGCCGGTTTTCCCTTTTCCGGGTGGAATTTTCCCGCCTGCTCCGCAGCCCCAGCTGTTGGCTGTCCACAGCTTTGACCTCCCTTGGCCTATTGGGGGGATTCTCTTATCAGGGGTCTACCACCATGGCCAGCATGTACCTTGCCCAGCAGCTGCGTTCCGCCACCTTGGTAGGGACGGTAGTCTTTTCTATCTTCACTCTTTATGAATTGAGCCGGGTGGAGCGAAACCGCACCGACGCCATCACCGACAGCATTATCTCCCCCCAAAGGCTTGCTTCCGTGCGGCTTTTGGGCATTCTGTGCGCCTCCCTTCTCACCACCTTCCTCACCGCGGCTCTCTACCTGCCCTATGCCGCTTGGAAACTGGGGGGTGTTTTTTCCCTTTCCGACTATCTTGCGGGATTTTTGCTGTTCCTCCTCCCCGCCCTTTGCTTTAGCGCCCTGCTCAGCGCCTCCTGCTACCAGATTATGCGCCGGGCGGATGTTAGCTTTCTTGCGGTGCTGCTCTTCCTCATTCTCTCTCGCAGCAATCCCTTCCAGAACAAATTCCTCTGGCAGTGGTGCCTGCCCATGCTTCCCGCCCTCTCCGACGATTTCAGCAATGTGCTGGTCTTTCGCACCGCCGCCTACTCCCGGTTGGTATGGCTGCTATTCTTCCTTGGGCTGTGGCTTCTCTCCCTCCTCTGTGTCCGGCGATATGGCAAAGGCTTCCTTGGCTCCTTCCTACAGGGGCTACGGCAGGGGATGCTCCCCGCCTTGGCCGTTCTCCTCTTCTCGCTTGGCGGGATACTCTGGACGAGCCAGCCCTTTTTCGACAACTCCCCTGTGGACTGGATGGCAGTACAAGAGATAGACCACACCCAGGAAGGGCTATCCCTCCTGGGAACCCAGGTGGAAATCCGCGCGGTTAGCGACTGGGTTGGCAGGATGGACGGCTTTGCTACCTTCCAGATTCAAAACACCACCGGCCGGGAGCAGCCCCTCTACTTCTCCCTCAACACCGGATACCAGGTCAGCCGGGTCATCGCCAACGGGGTGGATATCCCCTTCGAAGACTTGGAGGACGACCTGATCAAACGGCGCACCTTGCGCTGTACCCTCCCGGCGGAGGAGCGGGTCGCCCTCCGGGTGGAATACGGCGGCGTCCCCCAGCTGTGGAATATCTCCCAAACGATGCTTAGCGGGGATTTGGTCAGCCGGGAAGAGGTTCAGCTCAACGGCACAGCCTTTTCCCCTGTCCCAGACCTGCTCATCGCGGGGGATACCATCCCTTTCCAAGCACAGATCACCCTGCGGGACAACCTGACCCCGGTGGCCTCTGGATTCCCCTCCCAGTTTCTACGGAATAACGGCGACGGCACCGCGACCTGGATGCTCCAGGACCGCGGCGTCAATTCCATGACGGTATTCGCCGCCGATTACGTCAAGGTGGACATCAACGGAGGCGGCATGGCTATTGAATTCTACTACAGCCAAAAACACCAGCAGCAGATGACTGCGCTGGGTGCCATCGATGCCTTGGAAGCCGCCATCCGTTACTGCACCGAGCACTACGGTATGCGGGCCTTCCCCGAAGACCGGCCCTTTAAAATCATCCAGACCACCGAATTTTTATTTGGAGGGTTCGCTAAGCAGAACATCAGCGTCATCAGCGAAGCCAGCTTCACTGCCAACAACCTCTCCAACCCGGAGAAGGGGGCCAGTGGCGCAGAAGTGCTCGCCCATGAGATCATCCACCAGTGGTGGGGGCTGGGTGCCCAGC
>NZ_LT629939.1:895673-938886 GCF_900104615.1 Merdimmobilis hominis
AAAATCGTCCTTCTCTCCACCCATATCATTGAGGATGTACAGTCGGTCTGTAACCAGCTGATCGTCATTGACAAAGGCCGCATCCTCTTCACCGGGGCCCCGGCCAGGTTGATTCAAGCCGCCCAAGGTCACGTGGGAGTGTTTGAAGAGGCCGACCGCCGGGAGGAGGAAGGCTTTTCGGTCACTGCCCGAGTCAACACCTCCTGTGGAGTTTCCTGCCGGGTAGTGGCGGTCCAGCTCCCCCCCTTTGCCCAGCCGGTGGAACCCACTTTGGAAGACGCCTATATGTACTGTGTGGCGCAAGGGGGGATTCGATGAGCCGGTTTTCCCTTTTCCGGGTGGAATTTTCCCGCCTGCTCCGCAGCCCCAGCTGTTGGCTGTCCACAGCTTTGACCTCCCTTGGCCTATTGGGGGGATTCTCTTATCAGGGGTCTACCACCATGGCCAGCATGTACCTTGCCCAGCAGCTGCGTTCCGCCACCTTGGTAGGGACGGTAGTCTTTTCTATCTTCACTCTTTATGAATTGAGCCGGGTGGAGCGAAACCGCACCGACGCCATCACCGACAGCATTATCTCCCCCCAAAGGCTTGCTTCCGTGCGGCTTTTGGGCATTCTGTGCGCCTCCCTTCTCACCACCTTCCTCACCGCGGCTCTCTACCTGCCCTATGCCGCTTGGAAACTGGGGGGTGTTTTTTCCCTTTCCGACTATCTTGCGGGATTTTTGCTGTTCCTCCTCCCCGCCCTTTGCTTTAGCGCCCTGCTCAGCGCCTCCTGCTACCAGATTATGCGCCGGGCGGATGTTAGCTTTCTTGCGGTGCTGCTCTTCCTCATTCTCTCTCGCAGCAATCCCTTCCAGAACAAATTCCTCTGGCAGTGGTGCCTGCCCATGCTTCCCGCCCTCTCCGACGATTTCAGCAATGTGCTGGTCTTTCGCACCGCCGCCTACTCCCGGTTGGTATGGCTGCTATTCTTCCTTGGGCTGTGGCTTCTCTCCCTCCTCTGTGTCCGGCGATATGGCAAAGGCTTCCTTGGCTCCTTCCTACAGGGGCTACGGCAGGGGATGCTCCCCGCCTTGGCCGTTCTCCTCTTCTCGCTTGGCGGGATACTCTGGACGAGCCAGCCCTTTTTCGACAACTCCCCTGTGGACTGGATGGCAGTACAAGAGATAGACCACACCCAGGAAGGGCTATCCCTCCTGGGAACCCAGGTGGAAATCCGCGCGGTTAGCGACTGGGTTGGCAGGATGGACGGCTTTGCTACCTTCCAGATTCAAAACACCACCGGCCGGGAGCAGCCCCTCTACTTCTCCCTCAACACCGGATACCAGGTCAGCCGGGTCATCGCCAACGGGGTGGATATCCCCTTCGAAGACTTGGAGGACGACCTGATCAAACGGCGCACCTTGCGCTGTACCCTCCCGGCGGAGGAGCGGGTCGCCCTCCGGGTGGAATACGGCGGCGTCCCCCAGCTGTGGAATATCTCCCAAACGATGCTTAGCGGGGATTTGGTCAGCCGGGAAGAGGTTCAGCTCAACGGCACAGCCTTTTCCCCTGTCCCAGACCTGCTCATCGCGGGGGATACCATCCCTTTCCAAGCACAGATCACCCTGCGGGACAACCTGACCCCGGTGGCCTCTGGATTCCCCTCCCAGTTTCTACGGAATAACGGCGACGGCACCGCGACCTGGATGCTCCAGGACCGCGGCGTCAATTCCATGACGGTATTCGCCGCCGATTACGTCAAGGTGGACATCAACGGAGGCGGCATGGCTATTGAATTCTACTACAGCCAAAAACACCAGCAGCAGATGACTGCGCTGGGTGCCATCGATGCCTTGGAAGCCGCCATCCGTTACTGCACCGAGCACTACGGTATGCGGGCCTTCCCCGAAGACCGGCCCTTTAAAATCATCCAGACCACCGAATTTTTATTTGGAGGGTTCGCTAAGCAGAACATCAGCGTCATCAGCGAAGCCAGCTTCACTGCCAACAACCTCTCCAACCCGGAGAAGGGGGCCAGTGGCGCAGAAGTGCTCGCCCATGAGATCATCCACCAGTGGTGGGGGCTGGGTGCCCAGCTAATGGACCCGGAGGACCCCTATTGGACCGATGAAGGGATCACCACCTACACCACCTACCGGCTGATGAAGAAGGAGAGGGGCCAGGATTATGCCGATCAGCACTACCTGGACATCTGGGAACGGGACATCGCCCACAACCAGAACAACTTCTACATCCGCCACCCCGAATACCTGGGGGCCCTGCCGGAGGAGTACCGGGTACAGCTGGAGTCGGAGACTCAGAGTATCATGTGGTACAGCGGTTACGCCCGGATGTTTGCCCGCGCTGCGGAACTGCTTGGCGGGGACGAAGCGTTGGACCAAGTCCTCTCCCACCTGTATCAAAATGGGGGAACCGAGATGCCCCCCTACATCACCCAGCAAGATTTTCTAGATGCCTCTGGGCTGACAAAGGAGGATTTGGGCCTTGCGTAAAATTTTTTATTACCAGTGCCGCCGGCTTCTATGCAACAAATTATTCTGGGGCTTATTGGCAGTAATCCTGTGGTACAGCCGGGAGGTGCTGTACGGCACAGTCATCCGGGGAGTGTGCAACACCGCGCCCTTTTCCCCCTGGAGCTTTGGGTATTACCTTACATTTCTTCTCCCCTTCCTCTGTGCAGCGGAACTGTTCTTCCTCTCCTTCTACACCTCCCCAGCGGAGAGGCGGGTGGAGGTACTCGCCAGCGCCACCCCTGTCTCCCCCAGGCACTATTCCTTCTCCCGATGGGGGGCATTGGCGGTAGGAACCGGACTTTTGACCCTTCTCATCCTCTTGATGGCCGGAGCCTTCTACGCCCGGATGTTCCGTTGGGACAGCTTTGGGGAACTCCTCGCCCCAGCGGTTTTTGTCCTGGTCCCCGCCCTTCTCTTCTTTTTGGGGGCGGGATGGTTTCTGGGAAACCTTCGCCACGTCCTTCTCTACCCGCTCATCGCCTTGCCTTTCTTATGTGCCTATCTCCCGCTGCCCCGCTGGCTCGACCCAGTAGGGGGGCGCTTCTTCCTCACCTATCCCCTGGAATTGGGGGTACTGGATCCCGGCTTCTCCCTCCCGCCGGATGTCTTGTGGGGCAGGGTGGGACTGAGTACCCTCGGCCTTCTCCTCCTCTTCCTCACCCGGAAAAAAAGAGGGTAACCGTCAAAAATCCCCTGGCCCTTTTTAGGGCCAGGGGATTTTTATAGAGAGGCTTCGGTTTTTCTATTGCGCCCAAAACCCCACGGGTGTGGTGGATAAAAAAGGAGAGGACGCCAGCCAAGGCCGATTCATCCAAATCGAATTTGCTGTTGTGGTGGTTGCTCGACCCGTCCACCTGGGGAAGGATGTCGCAGTCCAGGAATAGGGGGCTTCTTCATCCGACCGGGACCATGGCCAGATATGGGTATTGATCCCCACCTTTTTCCCTCTGTATCATAGGCCAATTTCTCCTTACCCGTTGATTCTTGGCATGGCATCAGAACTGCCAAATAGATCATGGGAGCCGGCACGCGCTGGCTCCCATGGCAGATACTTATTTGGTGAGTTTTCCCAGTGCGTCCACCGCAACCTGGGCATAGAATGCGACGCCGATTTCCAGCGCCTCTTCGTCGATCTCATAATGGTCGCTGTGGCCTGGCCACTCGCCGCCCACGCCCAGCCGGAAGAAAGCGCTGGGTGCATACTTGGTATATTCGCAGAAATCCTCTGCACCCATGGCAGGGCTGTTGTGGGTGACCAGCTGAGGGTCGGTGACTTTGCGGGCTGCCTCAAAGCCCAGTTCCACCATGTTCTCCTCATTGACCAGCACATCGGTGAGCACATCGTACTCCACCTCGGCGGTGCAGCGGAAGGTCTTGGCGGTCTCCTCGCAGATTCTCTTGAGAACCACGGGGATCTGTTCGTGGACTTCCCGGCTAAAGGAACGGATGGTGCCCTCCATCACTGCCTCACCGGAAACGATGTTGAACCGGCTGCCGGAATGGATGGATCCCACGGTGACCACCAAGGTATCCATAGGGCTGAACTCCCGGCTGACCATGGTCTGGAGATTCAAAATCATAGCAGAGGCACAGACCGTAGCGTCCATGCCAGTCTGGGGATATGCGCCATGGCAGGCTTTGCCTTTGACGGTGATCTTAAACCGGTCGGCGGCGGCGGCAATCCCGCCGGGATGGCACTGGAGGGCCCCCACCGGGGTCTGTACCGAGCAATGGATGCCAAAAGCGGCGTCCACCCCTTCCATGCCGCCCTGGGCCACGACAGCCTTAGCGCCTTTGCCCACTTCCTCAGCGGGCTGGAACAAGAACCGGACGGTGCCAGGCAGCTCGTCTTTCATGGAGTTGAGAACCTTGACTGCCCCCAGCAGCATAGCAGTGTGGGCATCATGGCCGCAGGCGTGCATAAAGCCGTCGTTGACGCTTTTAAATGCACAACCGGTTTGCTCCTGGATGCTCAAAGCGTCCATATCCGCCCGCAGCGCCACTGTTTTGCCCGGCTTGCCGATCTCGGCGATAAGGCCGGTGGGCTCCAGCCGGCGATAGGATACCCCCAGCTCATCCAAGGCGGCAGCCACCTTGTCGGTAGTGCGGAACTCCTGGAAACTGGCTTCCGGATGCATGTGAAGGTCGCGGCGGAAGGCAATGGTTTCATCTTTGATCTGATGGGCTTTTTCTCGCATGACGTTCATAGGTCAGTCCCTCT
This sequence comes from Merdimmobilis hominis, assembly GCF_900104615.1. Lineage (GTDB taxonomy): Bacteria > Bacillota > Clostridia > Oscillospirales > Ruminococcaceae > Merdimmobilis > Merdimmobilis hominis. The sequence continues at coordinate 900,411 of NZ_LT629939.1, forward strand.
TTCTTTTTATCCCCGCCCTGTTTCTCTTTCTCGGTTCGGGGTGATATATGGCCCAACTGCCGGCCAAAATTGACAAGGCAGAGGAAGGGAATTCCCCCTCCTCTGCCCTGCAAAACCGTCTTATTTGGAGAGTTTCTCCAGTGCGTCCAGGGCTACCTGGACATAGAAAGCCACGCCGGTTTCAAAGGCGTCCTCATCCGCTTCGTAGTGGTCGCTGTGACCGGGCCACTGGCCGCCCACACCCAAGCTGAAGAACGCCGCAGGGGCGTATTTGGTGTATTCAGAGAAGTCCTCGCCGCCCATGGCCTGGGCTTTCAGACCAATGTGCTCTGCGTCAGTGATCTTGGCTGCGGCCTCCAGGCCCAGGTCGATCATCTCTTTGTCGTTGATCAGCACTTCGGTGATGGCGTCGTAATCCACCTCAGCGGTGCAGCGGAAGGTCTTGGCGGTCTCCTCACAGATTCTCTTGAGAACCACAGGGATCTGCTCGTGAACTTCCCGGCTGAAGGAGCGGATGGTGCCCTCCAGGACAGCCTCTCCGGAAACGATGTTGAACCGGCTGCCGGAGTGGAAGGAACCTACGGTGACCACCAGGGGATCCATGGGGCTGAATTCCCGGCTGACCATGGTTTGCAGGTTCATAACCATAGCAGCACCGCAAACAGTGGCGTCCATGCCGGTCTGGGGAGCTGCGCCGTGGCAGGCTTTGCCTTTGATGACCACAGAATAGCGGTCGGTGGCGGCATGGCTGGGGCCGTAGCAGGCCAGCAGTTTGCCGACAGGGGTCTGGACAGCGGCGTGGATGCCGAAGATGGCGTCGACGCCGTCCATACCGCCCTGGGCGCAGACAGCCTTGGCGCCTTTGGCGACTTCCTCACCGGGCTGGAAGATAAAGCGGATGGTGCCGCTGAACTGGTCTTTGATGGAGTTTGCAATCTTCACGGCGCTCAGCAGCATGGAGGTGTGGGTATCATGGCCACAGGCGTGCATGATGCCGTCGTTGATGCTCTTGAACTCGTAGTCGGTTTTCTCCTGGATGCTCAAGGCGTCCATGTCAGCCCGCAGGGCGACGATCTTGTCGGAATTGGATTTGGTGCCTTTGACCTCAGCAATAACGCCGGTGGGGTCCAGACGGCGGTAGCTCACGCCCATGGCGTCCAAAGCAGCGGCCACCTTATCGGTGGTGCGGAACTCCTCCATGCTAGGTTCGGGGTTTTTGTGCAGGTCGCGGCGGAAGGCGATGGTCTCCGCCTGTAGGTTATGTGCCATTTCTCTGATGTTGTTCATTGGTAATCCCTCTCTCTTTATCTCTGTCTATGGGTGGATAGGTTTTTATTTATTATAGCGAATCAACTTGCAAAAGTAAAGGATAAAGTGGGAATATTCCGCAGTTTTTCCATGGATATCCGGTAAACTTTTGGAGAAGTTGGAAAACTGCGTCCCCAGTCTTAGAAGCCGGCAATCCATTTTCTTCTGCGCAAATTCCCCAAAAGGCCCCTTTTCCCCTTTCCATTTTGCCAAATTTGCCGTATACTGGGGAAAGAGATGACCACCCCACTTCACATGAGAAAGGACCCGGCCGATGGAACAACAACAAGAACCCCAGTTTTCCCGGGAGGAAAGCGCCAACCGCATCAGCCGGCTGATCGCCAAAATATCCCGCGTCCATTGCAACTGTGTCAACGAGCGGCTACAGCCCCTCGGGCTGACCAATCTGACCTCCACCCACTTGATCAACATTCTGCGCCGCCCAGGGATGAGCCAAAACGAGTTGGCTTGCCTCCTGTCGGTGAGCAAGGTCATGGTGTCCAAAACTTTGAAACAGCTGGAACAGGAAGGCCTTATCACCCGCATTCCTGACCAGGAAGACAAGCGCCTCGTGCACCTGTATGTGACCCCCAGGGGGGAAGAGCTGGCCCAGGAGAGCATCGCCATCCAGCGGGAGATCACCTGCCTGGCTGCCAGCACTCTCACCCAAGAGGAGTGCATCTGTGTGGAAAACAAGCTTAATGAGGTATTGGAGCACCTTTCTTCCCTCATGGAAAAAAACCGCTGATCCTGCGGGCATGAAAAAAATCCCCGTCTCCCAATTGGGAGGCGGGGATTGCTTTGTATTCCATCGTTTGCCCTAGGCTTTCCAAACCTGGCGGAGGACCCGCAGGGCGTTGCCGCCTAACACCTTTTGGATGTCGCTGTCGCTGTAGCCGTGTTTGACCAGCCAGCGCAGGGCGTTCCACATGGCCTCGGTGGGGTTCTCCATCCCCTTGACATAGGGGACTTCTTTGTAAGAGACATCGCCTAATATCACCTTGGTGGAGAGGGTTTTGGCAAAGGCGTGGTGTACCCCCACATGGTCGCCGAACATGGTGTCCGGGCCAAAGCCAACGTGGTCGATACCCACCAGGTTTGCCATGTATTCAAAGTGTTCCATCACCGATTCCAGGTCATGGGTGTTGGCTGTATGGGTCATGGTTGTGTGGGGCGCGGCCTCCACACAGACAAGCCCCCCTTTCTCCGCGATGGCTTTGAGCAGCCGGTCGTCGCAGAGGCGTTTGCTGTCCCACAAAGCCCGGGCGCCCACATGGCTGCCCACAATGGGCTCCTTGGAGAAATTGGCCGCATCCAGGGCGGTCTGGGGCCCGCAGTGGGAGATATCGATGAGCATCCCCACCTTGTTCATCCGCTCCACACAGACCTTGCCGAAGCGGGTGAGGCCGCCGTCGTTTACCTCTTTGATGCCGCTGCCCAGGGCGTTCTGCTCCGAGTACACAAGCCCCAGAAGGCGCACCCCCAAGCCGTAGAGGATGTCGATGCGGTCGGGGTCATTCTCAATGGGGGCAGCCCCCTCGATGGCGGCAACCCAGGCGATCTTCCCCTCCCGGTGGGCCCGCAGGATGTCTTCGGTGGTGCGGCAGTGGATGAGGAAATCCTGGTGGGCGATGTCGCACAGGCGCATGCCCAGGTCGTGAAGGATGTCCTGCCACTTCCATCCCCATTTGGAGGAGATGGTGTTGAGGCCATCCATCATGTTGTCGAACACACAGTCCAGGCAGGAATGGGAAAGGGCCTCATAATCCGAGACGTTGCGGCCGCTTCGATTGTAATCGCCGATTTCCTTCTCGGTCATGTTTTTGGGGAAGCGGACCAGGTGGTCATGAAGGGAGATGATGACACTCTCCTTGGCCAAGCGGCGGACCCGCTCCTCCTGGTTTTCATCCAAGGGTAGGCGGTACTCCCCTGCCCAGTTCCACTCTTCCAGGGAAAAAGGCTCATAATCTTTGCCCGCCTCCAGATAGGAATAGGGCTGGTAACCTTGATATGCGGTTTTAATACCCATTGGGTTCCCTCCTCATTATTTAGACATCTTATCCAGGATGGCGATGATCTCATCCACCTTCTCTTCTGCATCCCCCGTCTCAAATGCGTCCTTGACGCAGTGGGACATGTGGGCCCGGATGATCTCCTTGTTGGCTTTGCGCAGGATGGATTCGGTGGCCAGCAGCTGGTTGGAGATGTCCACACAGTAGCGGTCCTCCTCCACCATTTTCAAGATGCCGTCCATCTGCCCCCTGGCTGTTTTCAGAAGCCGGGTGATTTTGTCTCGGTCTGCTTTCATGTTGTATATTCCCCTTATATATTACTCTAGGCCGACCACTTCATAGCCCGCTTCGGTGACGGCGTTTTTCAGGGTCTCGTCGCTCACCTCTTTGGAGAGTTGGATGTGGGCGGTTTTGGCTTCCAAATCCACCTTGGCGGTGACGCCATCGATGGCGTTCAGGGCTTTTTCCACCCGGCCGGAACAGTGGGCGCACATCATGCCTTCAATCATCATGGTCTTTTTCATAGCAGTTTCTCCTTTTTCTTCCGTTGTTTCTATTATGGTGTGGGTTTCCACCACAGCCTCAGTTGCCTTCAGCTGCTGGTTTTTATGGAACTTGGGTTTGAAGAGCTTGAGCCGCAGGGCGTTGGAAACCACGCAGACCGAACTCATGCTCATGGCGGCGGCGCCAAACATGGGGTTCAGCTTCCAACCGAAGGAGTTGAAGAATACGCCGGCGGCAAGCGGGATGCCGATGGAGTTGTAGAAAAGGGCCCAAAACAGGTTCTCCTTGATGTTGCGGATGGTGGATTTGGACAGCTGGATGGCGGTGACCACGTCCAGAAGGTCGCTCTTCATCAGCACGATGTCGGCGGATTCGATGGCCACGTCGGTGCCTGCGCCGATGGCGATGCCCACGTCCGCCCGGGCCAGGGCCGGGGCGTCGTTGATCCCGTCGCCCACCATGGCCACTTTACGGCCTCCCTCTTGGAGGGCGCGGACCTCCTTCTCCTTGTCCTGGGGCATCACTTCGGCGATGACCTTTTTGATGCCCAGCTGCTTCTGGATGGCGGCGGCAGTGCGCTTGTTGTCGCCGGTGAGCATGACCACGTCAATGCCCATGGCGTCCAGCTCGGCAATGGCCGCCGCACTGGTGGGTTTCACCGTGTCAGCCACGGCGATGAGTCCCAGCACCTTCTCCTGGGAGGCGAAGTAGAGGGGCGTCTTGCCCTCCTGGGCGAGGCGTTCCTCCTCCTTGGCAAAGCTGCCTGCGGGGATGCTCTGGGCCTCCATCAGGCGGCGGTTGCCGGCGTAGTAGAGGGCTCCGTCCATCCGGCCGGAGATGCCCTGGCCCGCGGTGGCGGTGAAGCCGGTGGTGGGGGCAGGCTCAATGCCGCGCTCTTTGGCGCCCGCTACAATGGCTTCGGCCAAGGGGTGCTCCGAGGGCTTCTCCAGGGAGGCTGCCACTGTCAGCAGCTGCTCCTCGCTGACCCCAGCGGCGCAGACCAGGTCGGTGACCCGGGGCTTGCCTTCGGTGATAGTTCCGGTTTTATCCAGCACCACAGTCCCGATGCTGTGGGCCACTTCCAGCGCCTCGGCGGATTTGATCAAAATGCCGTTCTCCGCCCCTTTGCCGGTGCCCACCATGATAGCGGTGGGGGTGGCCAGGCCCAGGGCGCAGGGGCAGGAGATCACCAGCACCGAAATGCCGATGGAGAGGGCAAACTCGAAGGATTGGCCGGCCAGCAGCCAGCCGATGGTGGCGATAAGGGCCACCGCGATGACGATGGGCACAAACACGCCGCTGACCTTGTCAGCCATCTTGGCGATGGGCGCTTTGGAGGAGCTGGCCTCCTCCACCAGGCGTATAATCTGGGAGAGGGCGGTATCGTCCCCCACCTTGGTGGCCTGCATTTTAAAGTAACCGGATTTGTTGATGCTGGCGCCGGTGACCTTGTCGCCAGGCTGTTTTTCCACCGGGATGCTCTCACCAGTGAGGGCGGATTCATCCACAGCGCTCTGTCCTTCCAGCACCACCCCGTCCACCGGGACAGTCTGGCCGGGTTTGACGATGACCACATCGCCGGGGAGAACCTCTTCCACTGGGATCTCCACCTCCTGGCCAGAGCGCTCCACCAAGGCGGTTTTTGGGGCCAAATCCACCAGTTTGGTGATGGCCTCGCTGGTTTTCCCCTTGGCCCTGGCCTCAAAGAATTTGCCCAAGGTGATCAGGGTCAAAATCATAGCTGCCGACTCAAAATACAGGTCCATGCTGTACTGGCTGACCAAAGCCATGTCCCCATGGCCCAAGCCGTAGCCGATCTTATAAATGGCATACACACCGTAGACAATGGCGGCGGTAGAGCCGATGGCGATGAGGGAATCCATGTTGGGAGAGCCTTTGAACAAGGTCTTGAACCCCACTCGGAAGTACTTTTCATTGACGATGGCCACCGGCAGCACCAGCAGGAACTGGGTAAAGGCAAAGGTGATGGCGTTCCCGTTGCCGTGGAAGAAATCCGGCAGGGGCCAGCCCATCATATGCCCCATGGAGATGTAGAACAGCGGCACCGAAAAGAGGAAGGATACGATGAGCCTCCGCTTCATGCTGTCGATCTCCGCTTTGGCGGTGTCCACCGGGCGCTCCTTGCCTTTGCCAGCGGAACTTTGTTTTTGGTGGACCACTGCATCGTAGCCCCCATCCTGCACCGCTTTGATGATGGCGTTTTCATCCACTGCGGCAGGGTCATACTCCACCGTCATATTGTTGGCCAAGAGGTTGACGTTGACCTCCTTTACACCGGGCAGTTTTCGCACGCTTTTATCCACATGGGCAGAACATGCCGAACAGGTCATGCCCATGACATCGAACTTTTGACTGGACATTCTTTCAACTCCTTTACTCCCCACCCCAGGGGGGTGTATTTTCTTCAATATATCCCCTCTTGGGGGATTTGTCAAGACCCTTTTGGGATTCTTCTTCCCCTGTACACCGTCTGCCCTCCTTGCATTCCAGGTACGCCGGTGATAAAATGGTTGTATTCGGCTTGCCCTGGTTTTGGACGGCGGCCGTCTCACTTTACGAGGATTTTGAAAGGAGGAAGGCTCCTGTGAAATACATCGCTGACGACCAATCCCTTTCCCCAGAGGCCTTTCTCACCCTGGCCAACCAGGTTTGGCCAGGCGAGTATGATCTGGAAAAGACCCGGATCGCCCTGGAAAAAACACAGAATATCACCGCCTATCAAGGGGAACGGCTGATCGGGTGCCTCCGCATTCTCTCCGACGGATATTATTTTGGCACCATCACCGAGCTGCTGGTGTTGCCGGAGTTTCAAAAACAGGGAATCGGAAGCCAACTTTTAAATCTGGCCAAAACCCACGCCCCCACGCTTCTGTACTTCGGCGCGCAGCCGGGGGTCGAACCCTTCTATGAAAAGAACGGCTGCCAAAAAGGCATGCAGTCCTATATTATCCCCAAAACCAAGCCATTCATATCCCTGTAAAGGAACAAAATGCCTTGAGGGAGCAAGAAAGGAGCTTTCCCCCTTATGCTGCAATCCATGGAAGAACTGGAACAACTGGCGAGTCAATGCCGGAACTGCAAACTTTGTGAGACCCGCAACAACGTGGTGTTTGGGGTAGGCAATCCCCAGGCGGAAATCCTGTTCATTGGGGAAGGGCCCGGTGAAAACGAGGATTTGCAGGGCGAACCCTTTGTGGGCCGCGCTGGCCAGCTGCTGGACAAGTACCTGGCAGCGGTAGACCTTTCCCGGGAGAAGAATATCTACATCGGCAATATGGTCAAATGCCGCCCGCCCAAGAACCGAGATCCTCAGCCTGATGAGGTCAGCGCCTGCATCGGCTATTTGCGCAACCAGGTGGCTATCATCCGGCCTAAAATCATCGTCTGCCTGGGGCGGATCGCCGCCCAATACATCATCTCCCCCGATTTTAAGGTCACCCGCCAGCATGGGGAATTCTCTCTCAAAAACGGGGTTTGGATGATGGGCACCTTCCACCCTGCCGCCCTTCTGCGCAACCCAGCAAACAAACCCGCCGCTTTGGAGGATTTCCAGAAGCTGCGGGAAAAAATCAATGAAGTCTGTACCCATACTTATTAAATATAACCACTGCGCTAAAATGGCCGGCCTTCCCATGTTGGGGAAGGCCGGCCATTTTCTGTTGCCACGCCGAGGAAGCCTCACAGCTCACACGGCGCGGAAGGGTCGTTTTCCCCCTGTGCCGCTCCCTTTTATTCAGCAGGGAGGCAAAAGAGAATAACGAAGTTTGGGCGGCGGCAATGCAAAACTTCTGCTTGCCATCCGCCCCGGAGCGCACCATCTTATAAAAAAGCCGACCAACCCTTAGGGCTTTATTTTCCCAAATGGACGGCTTTATCTGCATTTCAGCCGGATCAGCGCGGTTTCCCCAAATGCCCGGGGACTACCGCTGCTTCACCTTGATGCGGGGATGGAGAGACTTTGCCACCCGCTCCCCTTTGACGGTGATTTTGGCAAGCCCTTTGCACAATTCCGCCCGGTCAAACAAAAACTCCGGATGCAGCTGGGCATCCTCAGCCATTTGGCAAAACTGGGCGAACAAATCGCTGTTGGCGATGGCGTCATAATCCGACACCACCCGGATTTTAAGGTCGTAATCCAGGAAAACCAACCCCTTCTCCTCCAGGGAGGCAAGGGCGGAACCGATGGTCTTCACCTGCTCCATCGAATCATCTGAGCGTTCAATGACCACGTTGTCCAGCGCGGTAGAAACCAAGGATGACTCCTTGGTGCTGTGCAGTTCAAACCGGCCAATGGGGAAGCGGTTGCAGTCCCGCACAGCCAGGAGCAGTTCTTTTTCCAGGTGGGTCAAACCCTCCGCAATCATACTCATAGAAACACCTCTTTCTCATGGATGTTGTGCCGCAAGCCTGCACAGGCCGGTAAAAACTCCACCCAGCCTCCGCCGCAGGAAGGGCCCGCCGCCCGACAGCAATTCTGCGATTGTCACAGGTCTCCCTGTGGCTATGGTACCACGAATGCCTCTTTCTTGCAAGAATTTCCAAAATTTCCGTTGTGTCAAGGCCCAAATGGACTGAATACCATGACAATAGAATCATCAAAGGAGGAATGACCGTGTCCCTGGAACAAAATCAGGTGCAATTTTTTCTGGGAGCCAACGCCCCCCAGGGCTTTGTCTCCCGGTTCGATCAGCTGTGCCGGCAGGATTGGCGGTGCTTTATCTTAAAAGGGGCCCCAGGCCTGGGAAAATCCACCCTCATGCGCCAAGCCGCCGCCCTCTTGCAGGACCGCTGTGAAAACATCGAATACATCCTCTGCTCCTCTGATCCCCACTCGCTGGATGCTGTGCTGTTTCACGACCTGAAGATCGCCATTGCCGACGGCACCTCGCCCCATGTCATCGAGCCCATGTTCCCCGGGGTGTGCGAACGGGTGGTACAGCTCTCCGACTGCCTGGATGACGATTCCCTTTTCCAATTGCGGGACGAAATAATCCCCTTATATCTCAGTGGGATGCACACCGGCGAACAGGCCAGCCGGTACCTCAGCGCCGCCGCGGCCCTGTTAGGCGATACATACCGCATCGCCTTGGAGTGCACCGACGCCGCCAAAATTGCCCGGTTTGCCCAGCGGGTGGCCTCCCGGGAGTTCAAACGCACCGGCGATCGCAAAGGGACAGAGCATTTCCGCTTCCTCTCCGCCTTCACCGGCGAAGGGTGCGTCACCTTGGACCACACCGCCCGGCTGCTGGCCGAGCGCATCTATTTTTTGGAGGACGACTGGGGGGCCTCATCCCGCCTGCTCCTCTACCATCTGCGCACCTTGGCGTTGGATGCGGGATATGATGTCATCACCTGCCAATCCCCCCTCTACCCCGATGACCGGATGGAACACCTGTTTATCCCCCAGCTCTCTCTGGGCTTCATGAGCGTCCACTTCGGCCACCGCCCTGCACTGGAGCCTTACAAGGTGGTCAACGCCCGCAGGTTCACCGATCAGAGTGCCATTAAACTGCGCAAAAAGCGGATTTCCTTCAACCGCAAAGCCGCCCTCCAGATGTTGGAGCAGGCCACTTTGCTGCTGTTTGAGGGGATGGAGAACCACCGCTGCATCGAGGGGTACTATGCCTCTGCCCTGGATTATGAACACCTGGACCAGCTGGCCGATGGGATGCTCCGCCGGCTTGTCCGCATGGCGGATGAGGCCCTCCCCCCATTTGAAGGCTGAGGGCCCTGCCGCTAGCAGGTTTGGAGAACTTGCCGCCGTTTTGGGGGCGATCCCAAGGTTTCGGACTGTTTCCCTGTTGATTCCAAGGGCACCTTGCCCCGTTATGGCTTTGGAAAGCTTTTGATCTTCCCCCGCATCCGATACTGCCGCCCGCAGGCCGGGCAGTGGAATTCCCGGTCCAGCCGGTGGCCGCAGCGGCAGACCCAGCCCATAGCCCGGGCCGGGGTGCCCGCCACCAGTTGGTGGGCAGGGACATCTTTGGTGACCACTGCCCCAGCGGCCACCATGGCCCACCGCCCGATGGTCAGCCCAGACAATATGGTCGCATTGGCCCCGATGGTCGCCCCCTCCCGCACCAGGGTGGGAAGGTATCCACCGGGGCCTTTGGGATAGGGGGCGCGGGGGGTGCGGTCGTTGGTGAACACCGCTGACGGGCCGCAGAACACCTGGTCTTCCAAGGTCACCCCCTGATAAACCGAGACATTGTTTTGGATTTTTACCCCATTGCCCACCCGGACGCCGGGGCCCAGGTTGACATTCTGCCCCAAGGTGCAGTATTCCCCCACCGATGCCCCCGCCTGGAGATGGCAGAACTGCCACACCCGGGTGCCATCCCCTAGGACAACCCCTCCGTCCAAGATGCTGGTGGGGTGGACCATCGCCTTTTCCACAATCACATCCCCCCGATCCGGTAAACCCCAAGGAGGGCCGCACCGATCAGGGCGGCGTCCTCCCCCAGGGTTCCCCACAGGATGGGCGGCACTGCCACACAACGGCCGGACAGCATCGCCGCCGCCCGCCTCTGTAAGAGCGGTAGAAGGAGATCCCCCCGTGCGGTGCCCCCTAAGAGAATCCGCTGGGGCTGGAGCACCCGGACAAGGCCGGCGATTCCCGCCGCGGCCGATTCCACATACCGGTCCAAAGCTTGCCGGGCAGCCTCATCCCCTTCGCTGGCAGCCAGGAGAACCCGGTCAGGAGTCAAGGCCCCCTCTGCCGCCTCCATCCGGGCAACCAGGGATTCGGGGGCTTTCCTCCCCTCCCGGCGGGCCGCCTCCACTAGGGAATGAAGGGAAGCTGCGCCCTCCCAATCCTCCCAGCCGGAGGCGCCGTCGCTGACTAAAGTCATCCGCCGCTTGGCATAAGGTGGCTCCCCCAGCCGGTCATCGGCCAGGAGGGCCCCGCCCTCCCCGGTGTCGAGCAGGACCATCACCGCCGACGAGTCCCCTCGGGCCGCGCCGAATATCCCTTCGGCCAGCAGCATGGAGCCAACCCGGCTCTCCGAGAGCACCGTCCTTCCCAAGGACTCCCCTAAGCGCTCCGCTAGGGGGATATCCTCCCATCCAGGCCAGGTGAGGCGCCCATTTCCCCCAAAATCCGGGGAGCAGACCCCCAGTTCTACCACCGCCTCCCAGGGGAGCCCCTCCTCCTCCGGCAGGGCGCGGCAGAGGGCGGTCAGGTCCAAGAGGGCCTCACTGGGGCGATTTTTGTAGGAATCCAGCTGTTTTTTTCTATGTATGATCCCGTCTTGCCCCACCAAAGCCGCAGCGGTAAACTGGTCGCAAAGCTCAAGTCCGATCCGCATGTTCTCACCTCACACATGTATTTGCTGCTTCGGCCCTTTGGCCGCTGAACGGCGCAGCAAGTTTAAATCCTTGTGCTGCCAGATGGCGGTCATGCAAAAACCAAAGGCCAGCATCAGAAACACCAGGCTGTACAGCGGCGGCCACTGGGCCGAAATCATCTTGGAGGCCGTGTAAAACAGCCCCAGCCCCAAAGCCGCACATAGGTTTCTTGATCGGGTGAGTCCGGCGGTTTGCCCATCCTGCGCTTGACACTTCATACGCATGGAATCACCTCCCCGTGTTCCTTCTCATAAAGTTCCAACGATTGTTGAAAGCCGGGGGCATTCCCCCACAATGGCTTCCCACCCATTGTAACAGCTGTATTTGGAAAATTTTGTCACTCCTTTGCAGCAAACCCGCATAAAAGAGGGTTTTTTCCCTTTTGCGGGCGCTTGCCCTTAACCTGGATTTTGTTTTGGCTTCGCCGCCAAACTGCTGCACCCCTTTTTTAACAAGAGCCGATTAAAACTGTGGAAAACCTTCCCCATTCTCCTATAAAGCCGCTGAGAAACGGAAAAATTGAATAATTTGTGAATTCTCAAGGGGGTTCTGGCTGCTCCCCTTGATTTTTCCCAGCGAGGGAACTACAATAGTGTTAGCACTCAAATTATATGAGTGCCAAAATTTCACACAATTCCTTTTTCATAGAGTTTAAGAAAGGACGATCCGCCATGGAAACCAAAGAATTTAAAGCTGAATCCAAGCGCCTTTTGGATTTGATGATCAACTCCATCTACACCCACAAGGAAATCTTTTTGCGGGAGCTGATCTCCAACGCCAGCGACGCCATCGACAAGCTGTATTACCACAGCCTCAGCGGGGAGGTCAGCGGCCTTTCCCGGGACGATTTTTCCATCAACATTGCCCTGGATAAGGAAAACCGCACCATCACCATCACCGACAACGGCTGCGGCATGACCAAGGACGAGCTGGAGGCCAACCTGGGCACCATCGCCAAAAGCGGCTCCCTGGACTTTAAACAGACCCAGGAGAAGAACGACGACATCGACATCATCGGCCAGTTCGGCGTGGGGTTCTACTCCGCCTTCATGGTCAGCGACTGTGTCACCGTCACCTCCCGGGCCTTTGGCTCCGACGAGGCCTGGCAGTGGCAGTCCCACGGGGCGGAGGGCTACACCCTGGAACCCGCCCAAATGGAGGGCCATGGCACCCGGATCGTCCTCTCCCTCAAAGAGAGCTCCGAGGAGGAGAACTACGACGAGTTTTTGCAGGATTACCGGATCACCGGCCTGGTAAAACAGTATTCCGATTACATCCGCTACCCCATCCGCATGGCGGTGGAGCGCAGCCGGATCAAAGAGGGCACCGGCACCGAGGACAAGCCCGCTGAATACGAGACCTACACCGAAGTGGAGACCCTCAACAGCATGGTGCCCATCTGGCGCAAGCAGAAGAGCGAGGTCACTGATGAGGATTACAACAACTTCTACAAGGAGAAATTCTTCGACTATGAGGATCCCCTTAAGGTGATCCGCACCAGCACCGAAGGCGCCGCCACCTACGACGCCCTGCTGTTCATCCCCAGCCGGGCCCCCCTCAACTATTACAGCAAGGACTATGAAAAGGGCCTGCAGCTCTATGCCAGCGGGGTACTGATCATGCAGCGGTGTGCCGACCTGCTGCCTGACTGCTTCAGCTTTGTCCGCGGGCTGGTGGATTCCCAGGATCTGTCCCTAAACATCTCCCGGGAGATGCTGCAGCACGACCGGCAGCTCAAAGTCATCGCCGGCCGGCTGGAAAAGAAGATCAAATCAGAGCTGCTCTCCATGCTGAAAAACGACCGGGAAACCTACGATAAATTCTTCAAGGCCTTCGGCCTCCAGCTGAAATACGGCCTGTACAGCGGCTACGGCCAGAACAAGGAGCTTTTGCAGGATCTGGTGCTCTTCTACTCCTCCAGTGAGAAGAAGCTGGTCTCCCTGGAAGAATACGTCTCCCGCATGAAGGGGGACCAGAAATACATCTACTATGTCTGCGGCGAAAGCGTAAGCCGCATCGACCACCTGCCCCAGATCGAGCTCCTCAAGGACAAGGGGTATGAGGTCCTCTACCTGACCGATGAAATCGATGAGTTCGCCCTCAAAATGCTCTACACCTACGCCGATAAGGAGTTCCGCTCCGCTTCGGACAGCGACCTGGGCCTGGAGACCGAGGAGGAAAAAGAGGAAGCAAAAAAACAGACCGAGGAAAACAAACCTCTCCTGGACTTCCTCAAGGATTCCCTGGAGGGCAAGGTCAGCGCGGTGCGCCTCTCCCAGAAGCTGAAATCCCATCCTGTCTGCCTCTCCAGCGACGGCCCCCTCTCCATTGAGATGGAAAAGGTTCTCAACTCCCTGCCCGCCGCCGAAGAAAAGGTCAAGGCGGAGCGGGTCTTAGAGATCAACGCCGGCCACCCGGTGTTCGGGAAGCTCCAGGCCCTGTACGCCGACCCATCCAAACAGGACCGGGTAAAAGCCTATGCCGGCCTTCTGTACAACCAGGCCCTGCTTATCGAAGGGCTGCCCATCGAAGACCCGGTGGCCTTCTCCAACAGCATCTGCGAACTGATGCAGGAATAGCCGTCCCCCTCTCAAACCAAAATGCATATCCCCGGATGACAAAAGCAGCCGCTTTCTTCAAGCGGCTGCTTTTTTATATTCCCATTCCCAACCGATTCTGTGAATCCCCCACAGCTACAGGATGATGCAGATAAGGCCGCTGCATCCCTCGTTGATGATCCGCTCCACCGTCTCCTGGAGCTTGAGCCGGGCGTCCGCCGGCATGCGGTACAGCTTGTTGTGAAGCCCCTCGTTGACCAGCTCATGGAGGGATTTGCCGAAGATGTTGGACTCCCAGATTTTTTGGGGGCTCTCCTCAAATTCCTTGAGCAGGTAGACCACCAATTCCTCCGACTGCTTCTCACTGCCGACGATTGGGGAAACCTCCGTCATGATGTCCGCCCGCATCATGTGGATAGAGGGGGCGCTGGCCCGCAGTTTGACCCCAAAACGGCCCCCCTGCTTGACGATCTCCGGCTCTTCCAGAGTCAGCTCCTCCATGGAGGGCATGACGATGCCGTAGCCGGTGGCCGCCACCTCTTCCAGGGCCCCCTGGATGCGGTCGTATTCCTTCTTCACCTTGGCCAGGTTTGCCAGGCAGGGCACCAGGCCTTCCTCGCCGCCGATGTCCAGGCCGGTGGCCTCCTCCAACACCTGGTAGAAAAGCTCCGGCTTCACATGGACGCAGACCCGCGCGCTGCCGCTGCCCAGGTCAAACCGCCGCACCTGGGCGTCGTCCACCCGGGGGCAGCTGCCCAGCGAGGCGAAAGCGTCTTTGATCTGGCTGATGTGGCCGATGTTCTTGGCTGCTGAAGCGATGGCCTCAAACAGCTCCTTTTTCAGCCAATGGTCTTTGTCCAGGGAGACGATCCACTTGGGCATCTCCACCGAGATCTCCTTGACTGGGAACTGGTGGAGCACCTGGGTCAAAATTTCCCGGATGTCCTCCTCACTGAGATCCAGGCAGCTGACCGCCACAACTGGGACCTGGTACCGGTTCTCCAATTCCGCCCGCAGCTCCTGAGCCGCAGAGGAATGGGGCATGGTGGAGTTTAAAAGGACCACAAAGGGCTTTTCGATCTCTTTGAGCTCGCTGATGACCCGTTCCTCTGCTTCCTGGTACTCCGCCCGGGGGATGTCGCTGATGCTGCCGTCGGTGGTGACCACCAAGCCGATGGTGCTGTGTTCGGTGATCACCTTCTGGGTGCCGATCTCCGCCGCCATATTGAAGGGGATTTCCCCGGCAAACCAAGGGGTCTGCACCATCCGCGGCTGTTCGTTTTCTATGTACCCGATGGAACTGGGAAGGATATACCCCACACAGTCGATCATCCGCACCCGGAAGGCGACCTCGTCGTCCACCTGGATTTCCACCGCATCCTCTGGGATGAACTTGGGTTCCGTGGTCATAATGGTTTTGCCCGCCGCCGACTGGGGCAGCTCGTCAATGGCCCGCTCCCGGCGGAACTGGCTGTCGATGTTGGGCAGCACCAAAGTTTCCATAAAGCGTTTGATAAAGGTGGATTTGCCGGTCCGCACCGGCCCCACCACCCCGATGTAAATGTCGCCGTCGGTCCGTTCGGCGATGTCATGATAGATGTTGCGGCTTTCCATGCCCATACCCCTTTCCTGGCTGTTGCTCATACTCGTTTCTGCCGCCCCTTACATGGGGATGAGCAGGGAACGCTTCTCCCCGATGACCGTTCCGGTCAGCCCATTGTCCGCCAAGATCTTCTCCATAGAGGTGTTGTACCGCTTGGCGACCTCCCACAGGTTTTCCCCTGCGTCGGCAAAGTAGATGGTCAGGGAGACACTGGGATCCTTTTCCTTGGGGTGCTCCTCATCCACCGTCAAACTGGTGAGCACCGCCTCCGGCTCGGAGCAGTAGACTGGCCCGGTGATGCCGATTTCACAGCGGATCTCCGCCCGTCCGCTCCCCGAGGAGGTGAAACCCACATCCAGGATGGAGAATTCCCCCAAAAACTCCATGGGCCGCTGGCAGTCGATGTCGATCTCATGGGTGAAGGGCTCGGTTTTGTCGAAGTACTCCATCCCGCCGTCCTCCATGGAGCAGAACATGCTGATGAGCAGCCGTCCCGCCGCCGTGGCTTTGCCCGCTTCGGCGGAGAATTCCTCCCCTTGGACACGGCACCACAAATCCAGAATCCGGACGGCCCCGTCTGGCAGGTCCACCGACTCCTGGTAAACATGGCTTTCGTCCACCGCTTCGGCCAGGCGCCCCAATGAGACGGTCTTTTGCTGGCAGCTGGACTCATATTGGGTGGAATAGCAGTCGGACACCAAGGGGATGGTCTCGTTTCGATGGCAGAGCACCTTAGCTTCCAGCACCGCCTCCAATGCCAGCACCCGGGATTGGCCGTCTGGGTCAGCTTTGGGCTGGACGTCCAAGCTGGAGACCTGTAGGCTCACGATGCAGCGGGTCTGTTCCTCCATGCCATCCACATCCAGGATCTGGCTGAAGGGGACGGTGTGGTCGGTGGAATCCAATTGGTTGTCATCCCCGTCGCAGAGGTAGAAGACATGAAGCTTCAACTCCCCTTTGAGGACAATTTTGCCCGCCACCTGTTTTTTGTCGGTGATCCGGGCAAACCCACTGCACCGCAGGGGCAGCCGGATAGAGGGCTTGTCGCTGGGCAGTTCCAATTCCTCCCGCAAGGTGAAGGGGCGCACCTCCTGACCGGTGACCCGGGTGACCTCCCGCTCCTCACCGCGGGTCAAAACCCCCATTCCCTCGGCCCCGGCCACCACATCCTCTTCCCGGCAGGCGGTGACTAGGATGGAAAGGGAGATCGCCCCCCGCAGATCCAATCGCCGGGGGCTGACTGCGCGGCAGTTGAAGTACCCCACCGAGGGGGAGACACGGACTACCGGACGGCTGGAGGAGGGCTTGATCTCCACCACGCGGCTAAAGGGAATTTTATACTCGGCGCTGCGTAGGCACCCAGCATCGGATAAATAGAATACTCGGGCAGCTGCCACGCCGTCCACCGTCAATTGGCTGCCGGAAACTTGGTTCCCGGTTAAAATTGGCGTGACTTCACACCGAAGGATTTTGACAATATCTGGGCAATAATCCGGCAGCAGGGCGTCACACTCAATGGGCTGCTCCACCGTGGTGCGGCAGAGCGTTTCGTTTATGGCAACCGATTGTCTTTTCAGCTGTAGTTCCATAGGACAACCTCTCCTCTACTCAATTCTACAGCCACTATATGTCCTTCAAAAGTGGGATATGCCAACCTCTCCCTTCAATTCTATAAAAAGGGCTTGTCCTTTTCATACAAAGGGAAACAGGACGGCCCTGCCGCCCTTGCAGCATGACCGCCCCACCACCGCTACGCTGGTTCTTTTTCAATTTTGAAGATCATCCGCAAAATGCCAGCGAGGAATCTTGGGCTTTTCACCACGACAATTTTCATAGGAGCCTCCCTCCTTGGGCGTCACCGGCAACAGGCGCAGCCCATACAGATCATAAGTACACCTGCGATCACAAGCACAAACCGCAGGGAGCAGAAAAGCGCCATGACAATGCCCACCCCGAAGGCTATGGCGATTATCGCCAAGGGATTGGTATAGTATCCAAATCTTCTCGGCCGGCGGCACCGCATCGCTTTCCCTCCCATCGTTCGGTTCTGTGTACCCCATACTACGCAAAACTGGGGGAAAGGGTGCATTGACCGCCATTTTTGCATAATAAAATACGCATTCCTGCAAAACAGGACAAGGTTTTTGGTATTTTCCACCGGAAAGTTGTTTCTATTCCCAGCATAATTACTCAGCAAAAGTCTTTTGCCTCGATATATTATGCATGGGAGAGGTGCAGAATTTATTCACCAAACAAAGAAATATTCTATATATTTATACATAAAATTTGTTATATTTTTGTTATAATATCATAAATTATCTGCACAAAAATTATTGTATTATATGAACTTCATAAAATATCGTTGACTTGTTAATAGATTTTTCATATAATATCAATCACAATGAATATAGTAAATCCAGCAAATCTAAACATGAAGGAGGACCGTCCCACCAAACAATTTTGAAAGGTTTTACTGTATGTCATGCTTATGATCGTTTTTTCAATTTAATCGTGAGGTGAGTATTAATGGAACTAGAATACTTAAAACTAGCTAATAGCCCGCTCATGTGGATATCGGTTATCCCCGCTGTCGCGCTGGTTGTTCTGCAGGCCGCAATGTTCACTAAGCGTGCTGTGTCGGATGGCCTGAAGATGGGCGTTACTAAGGAGCAAATGATGATTGGCGCCAAGAGTGCTGCCACCGCCGCCATTGGCCCTTCCATCGTTGTCGTCATCGGCATGGTTGCCCTTCTAGCCTCGGTAGGTGGCCCTGTCGCCTGGATGCGCCTTGCTTACATTGGTTCTGTCACTTACGAACTGGGCGCCGCTGATAAAGCAACAGCCGCAGTCGGCTGCCAGCTGGGTACCTCCAACATGACCGAAGAGGCTTTTGCCTGCGCTGTATGGGTTATGTGTATCTGCTGCTTGGGCTGGATCATCATCTCCGCCCTGTTTACCGATAAAATGGGTGTCCTTCGGGATAAAGTTGCCGGCAGCAACGCGGCAAAAATGGCCGTTATCAGCACCGGCGGCGGCATGGGTGCCTTTGGTTACCAGTGCTTCGACCGCGCATTCCCTATCGTCAGCAATGGCAGTTTCAGCGCGCAGACCGCTGCTGTTATTGTTGGTTTTATTGTGACTGTTGCTTTGACTTTATACGCCAATAAAACCAATGCTTCTTGGGCGAAAAAATTTGGTATGACCATCGCTATGATCGTCGGCATGATTGGCGGCACCATCTTCCTCCTGTAGTTCCCGAAAATCTGCTGTTCTGTAATCCCCATGAAATCGCGATAAGGAGTGAAACATATGGAATCCAAAACTTCTGTATTTAGAGACGAATTCCTACCATATATTATCAAATGGGGCCGCGGCCTGAACCTGTTTGGCGTTGTCCTTTGCTTTGGCCCCTGTTTGGCCTTGGCTATTCAGGGAATTGTTCCTCCGTGGGCTGGCTTGGCTGCCGGTTTGGCAGTTCAGCTTCCCTCCGTTGCCTCCGCCTATTTTTATGAGCCCATTTCCTACTTTGCTGTTTTGGGTATCCCTGGTTCCTACATGGCGTTCCTGTCCGGCAACATCGCCAACATGCGCGTCCCCTGTTCCGCCATCGCCCAAGAAGCTGCCGGCGTAGCGGAAGGCAGTGATGAGGGCACCATCATCGCCACTATCGGTATTGCCGTATCCATCATTGTCAACCTGGTTATCTTGACTGCTGGTGTTCTGGCTGGTGCTTATGTCTTCGAGCTTCTTCCCCAAATCGTGAAGGATGGCTTGAACTTGATGTTGCCCGCTCTGTTCGCTTCTATGTTAGCTAGCAATATCGTCAAACTGCCTAAACTGGCTCTTGTCTCGGTTCCCTTGTCTTTCTGT
Organism: Merdimmobilis hominis; assembly: GCF_900104615.1. Taxonomy (GTDB): domain Bacteria; phylum Bacillota; class Clostridia; order Oscillospirales; family Ruminococcaceae; genus Merdimmobilis; species Merdimmobilis hominis. The sequence goes on from NZ_LT629939.1 coordinate 919,634, forward strand.
ATGACTATGCTGAAGAAGACCAACGTTCTGGCCGCTTTCCTCCCCTCTTGGGCGGTTATGCCTATCGTTATTCTGACTTCCGTCTTCGGCACTATGGGCTTGGGCCTTGTGATGGTCAATAAAGGTATCATTAAAGCTTAATCACTTCTTCTCTTTTGAGTTCCACGAGAGGGGATCGCCTGGAGCGGCTACCAGGCGGTCCCCTCATTTTTATTCCCTTAAGGTCGTAAACAACCTTCTTCCTTTTACGGTGGAATTTCGAATTGGTTGTTTAAAATTCCAATCAGTACATAAAAAGCCCCCTCCCACGACGGGAGGGGGCTTTTTGTCTATCCTTCGATCTCGTACTTGCCGTTGCTTTCTTTATAAGAGGTCATCTTATGGACATCGTCCTGGCTGCGCACCAACTTGCCTTGTAGTATCTCCTCCCCCTGTGGGTTTTGAATGGAGATGGAAAGGGATTGAAGCTCCCCAATAGGTAGGTCCATGGGCATTTGCAGCCGGAAGTAGGCGTATTTGCCCTTAAATTCCTTGGTGTAGAATACAACATCCTGGAAGGTCTCCCTGGTGTCGTCGTTGGTCACCCGGAAGGTATAGCCGTCAATCCAGGATTCTTTGGCGTCGTTCTTGTTGAGCCGCAGGCCAAGCTGCAATTCCTTTTGGTCTGCAAAATAGGTGACAAAGTGGACAACCGCCCGGTCTTCCCGGAGGATGGTTTCTTCTCCCCCCAAAACATAAACGTTTTGATAGTCCTGGAACTTCTTTCCATCCTCAAAAATCAGCAGGTAGTTCACCGTTTTCTCAAAAAACACGGTGAACACCCCAACAACCAACCCCAGAACCAAGGCGAATGTAATATAGCTTTTGATCTGTTTTCTTGTCATGCTCCCACTCCTCATTGTATGTAATCTGCTCCCGCTATATCTGGGATACCATCACCAGCAATGTGCCCTTAGCCAGGGTGATGGACGCTGACGGGGCCGCAAAGTGGTTGCTCACCCCCAAGGGGAACCCATTGGTAAGCCGGGCGCCCTGAAGGGGATAGTAAAGGCCCTGGAAGGTGACCCCCTCCACCTGTTCCCCATAGGAGAACACCGAGACCGCCACCCCTTCTTCCCGGGGGAGGATGAGCGTCTCACCACCAAAGAGGAGATAGGCCCGGTCGCGGGCGCCCACGAGCCAGCCTTTCTTTCCCGCCTGCCGCAGGTACATAAGGGATTGCAGATTGGCAAAGCTGTGATCCATCCGCCCCCCCAAGGCGGCCAGGAGGAGGATCTCCTCATAGCCCCGGTGAATGGCCTCTTTGATAGCCAGCATGGTGTCGGTGTCGTCCTTGATGCTGGAAAACCCCTCAGTGGGTACCCCTTCCGGGAGATCCCCCTCATAGGAGTCAAAATCCCCCAAAATCAGGTCAGGCCGCACCCCCAGGGTTTTGGCATGGGCATATCCACCGTCACAGCAGATGAGGAAATCCCCAGGCCGTATCACATCTTGGTAGCGGCTGGGCTCCCCCAGTTCCCCTGCCGTGATGATTACACATCGTTTTGTCATTTCAATTCCCACTCTTTGATGTTTTTTGCATCCTCATACAACGAAAGATAGCTCTCATGGCGGGATTTGGGGATTTCCCCCGCCTCCACCGCCGCCAAGACCGCGCACCCTTTCTCCTTGGTGTGGGAGCAGCCGGTGAACCGGCATTTGGTCCGGTAGGGTTCAAACTCTGGGAAGCAGAGCTCCAAATCCTCTTTGAGGATCACCTGGAACCGCTCCAAATCCACCGCGGAAAAACCAGGGGTATCGGCTATGTAACCACCGCCGGGCTGCTCATACAGCTGCACATGGCGGGTGGTGTGCCGGCCGCGCCCCAGCTTTTGGCTGATTTGGGCGGTCTCAATGGAGAGGCGAGGGTCTATGCGGTTTAATAGGCTGGATTTTCCCACCCCTGTATTTCCGGTGAAGGCGCAGAGCTTGCCAGACAAAAAGGCCCGGACCTCCTCCACCCCTTCCCCAGTCTCACTAGACACCACAAACACCGGATATCCCACCTTGCGGTAAATGTCCGCCACCGGGGATGGGTCTTCCAGGTCGCTTTTGGTCAGCACAATGGCCGGGGGGATATTCTGGCATTCGGCAATGGCCAGCAGTTTATCCAGCACCAGAAGGTTGGGGAGCGGTTCACAGGAGGATACCACCAGCACCAGCAGATCCAAATTGGCCACTGGCGGGCGGACTAAGCTGTTTTTCCGGGGGAGGATCGCCACAACCTGGCCCTTTCCTTCCCCGGTTTCCTCCAGCTCCACCCGGTCCCCCACACAGGGGCTGATTTCCTGCTTGCGGAACAGGCCCCGGGCGCGGCATTCCACCTCCTGCCCCTCCCCGGTTTTCACATAGTAAAACCCGGAGAGGGCCCGCACAATCAATCCTTCTTTTGCCATCCGCTGCCCTGCTTTCTATTCAAAATCGTTGTTGTAGGTTTTGGTCTTGTCATAGGTTCCCTCGTCGAAATCGATGGTGTAATCCTGGTATTTCTTTTCATCTACCAAGATCTGCACCTTGGCGGTTCCCTCCCCTTCAAAACGGGGCTGCCAGGTGCGCACCTCGCTGGGATCGAGGAGTTCCTCATGAAGGAGTTTGCCGTCGATGGTGGCCTGCACCTTGACCAGGCCCTCAATCCGGGGCAGCTTGACACTCAAGGTCACGCTGGGCAGCTCCCGGTCGCCGTAACTGACCACCAGGTTGACCTTGCCGCCCTGTTGGATCTCCTGCCCCTCCATCGGGTCTTGGGAGATGACCACGTCCTCCGGCTTGTCGCTGGGTTCGTGGCTGACAGTGCCCAGCTGGAGCTTGTTGGCCTCCAGCACCAGTTTGGCATCCTCCAGGCTCAAACCTGTCAGGTCAGGGGCGTCGATCATCTTGTTCTCAGCACCCTTGCTCACCTTGACGATGACGGTATCCCCTTCGGCCACCTGGCCGCCTTTACCCGGCTCGGTAATCACCACATAGCCGGCAGGCACATCGTCGTGGTAAACTTCCACTGTCTCATAGTGGAGGCCCAATTCCTTCAGTTTGGCGTAGACCTCGTTTTCCTCCTGGCTGATGTAGCTGGGCAGGGTGATCATCTTCTGGCCGCCGCTGACCTTTACCTTGATCTTGGTGCCGCTTTTCACCTTGCGGCCCGCCTTGGGGTTCTGGTCGTAGATGACCCCTTTTTCATAATCTTTGTTGAATTCGGTGGAGATCACCTCGATGGTGAATACCCCTTGGTAAGCTTCGGTGGTTCGCACCGTCTCGTATTTATTGCCCACCAACTGGGGGACCTCCACATCCGGCACAGTGGCAAAGGGGTTGTTGATTTTGAGCATCACCAGGATGAAGATGCCGCACACCACCACAAAGGCAGCGGCAATTCCGCACAGGATGGTGATGATGGAGTTGTCTTCTTCCTCCTCCTCGCCGTTGGAGGATGGCCGCTTGGAGGCGAACCTCCCTCCGGTTTTGGCCGATTTGGTTGGTTTCTTGGCTTTTTTCTTTCCAGTGCCTTTTCCAGCCGCCTGGGAGTATTTTTTCCCGTCGATAGGCACTTCATTGGTCAGGTATTTGTATTCAAATAAAATGGTGGGATTCCGTTTGAACTCGTCGATGTCCCGGAGCATCTCTGCCGCCGACTGATAGCGTTGGGAAAGATCCTTCTGCATAGCCCGCATGGTGATTTCCTCCAGCCCTTCGGGGATGGCCGGGTTGATGCTCCGCGGGCGGATGGGGGCGGACTGGATCTGCTTCATGGCCACCGATATGGCGTTCTCCGCCTCAAAGGGTAGGCGGCCGGTGAGCATTTCAAACAGCATAACGCCCACCGAGTAGATGTCGGTGCGGGCGTCGGTGGTCTCCCCCTGGGCCTGCTCCGGGCTGATGTAATGCACCGAACCGATGGCGCGGTCGGTGAGGGTCTTGGTCTCGCTGCGGGAGAACCGGGCGATGCCAAAATCGGTAATCTTGATGGTGCCGTCGGAAAGGAGCATGATGTTCTGGGGCTTGACGTCCCGGTGGACGATGCCCTTGTCGTGGGCATGCTGCAGGGCCCGCAGGATCTGAACGGTGAAATGGACCGCTTCCTTCCAACTCAGGGCGCCCTGCTGCTCGATGTACTCCTTCAAGGTGATGCCATCGATGTACTCCATGACAATGGACTGCATCCGGTCGGAGAAGCTGACATCGTACACCTTTACAATATTGGGGTGGGAGAGGACCGCAATGGCTTTGGATTCATTTTTAAACCGCCGGAGGAATTCCTCATTGTCCAGGTATTCCTCCCGCAGAATTTTAACGGCTACCACCCGGTTTTCAATTACATCCCGGGCTTTGTAGACGTTGGCCATTCCCCCAACGCCGATCAATTCTGTGATTTCATACCGTCCGTCCAGCCGTTTCCCCAAATATTTATCCACGGCAGTTCGCCTCCTCTCGCTCTTGTGCAATCACCACTGCGGTGATGTTATCCCCGCCGCCGCCTCGGTTGGCCGCGTCAATCAGCGGGTCTACGGCGCCCAAACGGCCGCACTCCTCCAACAGGGAGGGCAGCTGCTGCTCGCCCACATAGTTGTATAGTCCGTCGCTGCAGATGAGGAGGAGCTCCCCAGGCCGCAGGGTATATTCCATATAATCGGTGGCAAGGGTGGGCTCTACCCCCAACGCACGGGTGATGTAATGGCGCTGGGGATGGGTCTTGGCCTCATCCGGGGTGATCTCCCCCCGCTCCAGCAGGAGCTGGACCACCGTGTGATCCCTGGTCAGCTGGGAGACTTCCCCTTTGCTGTACCGGTAGGCCCGGCTATCCCCGGCGCTGAGCAGGTAGACGGTAGCCCCCAGCACCACCGCCGCGACGATGGTAGTGCCCATGCCTTTCAGCTCCGGTTTGCGGCGGGCCATGTCATGGACGGTGGCATTGGCCCCCGCCACGGCGCATTCCAACACCGATTTGATCTCCCCGGCGCCGATGCCTGGCCGGATATCCCGCCCCAGCATGTTGCCGATGATCTCCACTGCGGTTTGGCTGGCCACCTGGCCGCCCCTCTCCCCGCCCATCCCGTCACAGACGACGGCGTACAGAAGGTCCGGGGAGAGAATCCGGTAGCGGAAGCTGTCCTGATTGCTTTTGCGCACTTCGCCGATGTGGGTGTCGCCAAAAATCTTCATCGCTGCTGCGCCTCCTGTTCCGCGGCCCGGCGGAGCTGTCCGCAGGCGGCGTTGATGTCGCTCCCCAGTTCCCGGCGCACGGTGGCGTTGATCCCCAACTTTTCCAGCTGCTGCTGGAACCGGGCAATGCTCTCCCGGCTGCCCCGCTGGTACCCCCGCTCCTTCACCGGGTTGACCGGGATCAGGTTGACATGGCAGGGCATCCCTTTGAGGAGGGCCGCCAGCTCCTTGGCGTCCTGGGGCCGGTCGTTGACCCCGCCGATGAGGGCGTATTCAAAGGAGATCCGCCGCCCAGTGACCCGGAAGTAATCCCGGCAGGCCTTCATCAGTTCCGCTACATTGTATTTTTTGTTGACCGGCATAGTCCGGTTGCGGATCTCGTCATTGGGGGCATGCAGGCTGATGGAAAGGGTCAGTTGGAGCTTCTTTTCCATCAGCTTGTAGATGCCGTCCACCAGGCCGCAGGTGGAGAGGGACACATGCCGTAGGCTCAGGTTCATCCCCTCAGGGCTGGAGAGGATCTCCAGGAACTGCATCACGTTGTCAAAATTATCAAGGGGTTCACCGATGCCCATCAGCACGATGCTGGCCACCTTCTCCCCCGATTCCCGCTGGGCGGCGTAAACCTCCTCCAGCATTTCGGAAGGGGTCAGGTTGCGCACCAGCCCGCCCAGGGTGGAAGCGCAGAAGTTGCAGCCCATGCGGCACCCCACCTGGGAGGAGATGCACAGGCTGTTGCCGTGCTTGTATTTCATCAAAACGGTCTCAATGCAGTTGCCATCCCGAAGCTGGAAAAGGAACTTTTGGGTCCCGTCCAGCTTGGAGACTAATTTGCGCGCCACCTTGTGCACCGTTATGTACCCCTCTTGGGCAAGGCGGTCCCGCAGCGCCTGGGGGAGGTTGGTCATCTCCTCAAAAGATGTCACCTGCTTCTGGTGCAGCCAGGAATAGACCTGGCCTGCCCGGAAGGCCGGCTGGCCCATCTCCCCCAACAGGGTTTTTAACTCCCCCAAGGTGAGGGATTTGTAATCAATCTTTGTCATCATGCCGTACCCGCTCCATGGTCGAGATGAAAAATCCGTCGGTGTCCCCTTGATGGGGGAACAAGGTCACGGTGTGGCCGGAGCTCCCCAGGGATTGGGGGAGGCGGCAGGGGGCAAAGTCCCGATGCTCCGCCAAAAAGCGTTCCACTACCCCTTCGTTTTCCCCAGGATTCAGGGTGCAGGTGGAGTAGAGGAGGATTCCCCCCTTCTTCACATAGTTTGCGGAATTGGAAAGGATGTTATACTGCAATTGGGGAATCTCCCCCAGTTCTTCTGGGTTTTTGTACTTGATTTCCGGTTTGCGGCGGATGATGCCCAGCCCGGAACAGGGAGCGTCGCACAGCACCCGGTCAAACAGCCCCAGTTTGGAGTTGTAGCGGGAGGCATCTCCCTCCTTGGCGGCGATGCAGCCGATGTCCAGACGCTGGGCGCCTTCGGCCACCAAGGCAGCCCGGGCCCGGTACAGATCCATGGCAAGCAGTTCCCCTTCCCCATGCATCCACTGGGCGGCGGTGAAGGATTTTCCCCCCGGCGCGGCGCAGATGTCCAGCACCCGCATCCCCGGCCGGGCATCCAACGCTTTCACACACAGCTGGGAGGATTTATCCTGGACGTGGAACAGGCCCTCCTGGAAGGCCGGGAGGGCGGTGACATCCCCAGTGCCGGAAACCCGAAGGCAGTTTTCCTCCATCTCATCCCGCCGGACCACCGCGCCCTCCTCCTCCAATTGGACGGAGAGGGCGTCCGCTGTAGTCTTCAAGGTGTTGACCCGGATGTAGACCGGCGGCCGGCCCAAGCTGGTCTTTAAAATCCCCTCGGTGTTCTCCTCCCCATAGCTGTCCAGCCAGAGCTGCACCAGCCACGCCGGGCAGGAGTATTGGATGGAGAGTTGATCCGCCCGGCTGCCCGCCATCCGGGGCACCCGCTTGCCGGACCGCAAAAAGGCCCGCAACACCCCGTTGACAAAGCCTCCCGCGCTCTCCTTGCGGAAAACCCGGGTCAGGTTGACCGCCTCGTTGACGGCGGCGCTGTCAGGCACCGAATCCATATACAGTATCTGGTACAGGCTGACCCGCAGGATCTCCCGCACCTGGGGAGTGAGTTTTTCCACCGGGGTTTTGGAAAACCCGGCGATGCAGTGGTCCAAAGTTAGCATCCGCTCCAGGACGCCATAAAACAAGGCGGTAGCAAAGGCCGCGTCCCGCAGGTCGAGGCCGCTTTGCTCCAGCGCCTTGTCGATGACAATGTTGGAATATCCCTTGCTGCCGTTGACCTTTCCCAAGGCCTCAACCGCAATTTGTCTGGCAGTTTTCATCTGTGCTCCTCAAAAATATGTCGTTTATTAGTCCCGGTCCCGGTTGCCAAACAAGGCAACCAACCGCATCAGTTGGGCCAGGGACATGACTAAGGCGGCCACATAGGTCAGCGCCGCCGCGGAGAGAACTTTGCGGGCGCCGTAGACTTCCTCTTCATCCAGGTAATGCTCCCCATTTAGGGTGGCCAGGGCGCGGCTGGAAGCATTGANCGATGCCTGGCCGGATATCCCGCCCCAGCATGTTGCCGATGATCTCCACTGCGGTTTGGCTGGCCACCTGGCCGCCCCTCTCCCCGCCCATCCCGTCACAGACGACGGCGTACAGAAGGTCCGGGGAGAGAATCCGGTAGCGGAAGCTGTCCTGATTGCTTTTGCGCACTTCGCCGATGTGGGTGTCGCCAAAAATCTTCATCGCTGCTGCGCCTCCTGTTCCGCGGCCCGGCGGAGCTGTCCGCAGGCGGCGTTGATGTCGCTCCCCAGTTCCCGGCGCACGGTGGCGTTGATCCCCAACTTTTCCAGCTGCTGCTGGAACCGGGCAATGCTCTCCCGGCTGCCCCGCTGGTACCCCCGCTCCTTCACCGGGTTGACCGGGATCAGGTTGACATGGCAGGGCATCCCTTTGAGGAGGGCCGCCAGCTCCTTGGCGTCCTGGGGCCGGTCGTTGACCCCGCCGATGAGGGCGTATTCAAAGGAGATCCGCCGCCCAGTGACCCGGAAGTAATCCCGGCAGGCCTTCATCAGTTCCGCTACATTGTATTTTTTGTTGACCGGCATAGTCCGGTTGCGGATCTCGTCATTGGGGGCATGCAGGCTGATGGAAAGGGTCAGTTGGAGCTTCTTTTCCATCAGCTTGTAGATGCCGTCCACCAGGCCGCAGGTGGAGAGGGACACATGCCGTAGGCTCAGGTTCATCCCCTCAGGGCTGGAGAGGATCTCCAGGAACTGCATCACGTTGTCAAAATTATCAAGGGGTTCACCGATGCCCATCAGCACGATGCTGGCCACCTTCTCCCCCGATTCCCGCTGGGCGGCGTAAACCTCCTCCAGCATTTCGGAAGGGGTCAGGTTGCGCACCAGCCCGCCCAGGGTGGAAGCGCAGAAGTTGCAGCCCATGCGGCACCCCACCTGGGAGGAGATGCACAGGCTGTTGCCGTGCTTGTATTTCATCAAAACGGTCTCAATGCAGTTGCCATCCCGAAGCTGGAAAAGGAACTTTTGGGTCCCGTCCAGCTTGGAGACTAATTTGCGCGCCACCTTGTGCACCGTTATGTACCCCTCTTGGGCAAGGCGGTCCCGCAGCGCCTGGGGGAGGTTGGTCATCTCCTCAAAAGATGTCACCTGCTTCTGGTGCAGCCAGGAATAGACCTGGCCTGCCCGGAAGGCCGGCTGGCCCATCTCCCCCAACAGGGTTTTTAACTCCCCCAAGGTGAGGGATTTGTAATCAATCTTTGTCATCATGCCGTACCCGCTCCATGGTCGAGATGAAAAATCCGTCGGTGTCCCCTTGATGGGGGAACAAGGTCACGGTGTGGCCGGAGCTCCCCAGGGATTGGGGGAGGCGGCAGGGGGCAAAGTCCCGATGCTCCGCCAAAAAGCGTTCCACTACCCCTTCGTTTTCCCCAGGATTCAGGGTGCAGGTGGAGTAGAGGAGGATTCCCCCCTTCTTCACATAGTTTGCGGAATTGGAAAGGATGTTATACTGCAATTGGGGAATCTCCCCCAGTTCTTCTGGGTTTTTGTACTTGATTTCCGGTTTGCGGCGGATGATGCCCAGCCCGGAACAGGGAGCGTCGCACAGCACCCGGTCAAACAGCCCCAGTTTGGAGTTGTAGCGGGAGGCATCTCCCTCCTTGGCGGCGATGCAGCCGATGTCCAGACGCTGGGCGCCTTCGGCCACCAAGGCAGCCCGGGCCCGGTACAGATCCATGGCAAGCAGTTCCCCTTCCCCATGCATCCACTGGGCGGCGGTGAAGGATTTTCCCCCCGGCGCGGCGCAGATGTCCAGCACCCGCATCCCCGGCCGGGCATCCAACGCTTTCACACACAGCTGGGAGGATTTATCCTGGACGTGGAACAGGCCCTCCTGGAAGGCCGGGAGGGCGGTGACATCCCCAGTGCCGGAAACCCGAAGGCAGTTTTCCTCCATCTCATCCCGCCGGACCACCGCGCCCTCCTCCTCCAATTGGACGGAGAGGGCGTCCGCTGTAGTCTTCAAGGTGTTGACCCGGATGTAGACCGGCGGCCGGCCCAAGCTGGTCTTTAAAATCCCCTCGGTGTTCTCCTCCCCATAGCTGTCCAGCCAGAGCTGCACCAGCCACGCCGGGCAGGAGTATTGGATGGAGAGTTGATCCGCCCGGCTGCCCGCCATCCGGGGCACCCGCTTGCCGGACCGCAAAAAGGCCCGCAACACCCCGTTGACAAAGCCTCCCGCGCTCTCCTTGCGGAAAACCCGGGTCAGGTTGACCGCCTCGTTGACGGCGGCGCTGTCAGGCACCGAATCCATATACAGTATCTGGTACAGGCTGACCCGCAGGATCTCCCGCACCTGGGGAGTGAGTTTTTCCACCGGGGTTTTGGAAAACCCGGCGATGCAGTGGTCCAAAGTTAGCATCCGCTCCAGGACGCCATAAAACAAGGCGGTAGCAAAGGCCGCGTCCCGCAGGTCGAGGCCGCTTTGCTCCAGCGCCTTGTCGATGACAATGTTGGAATATCCCTTGCTGCCGTTGACCTTTCCCAAGGCCTCAACCGCAATTTGTCTGGCAGTTTTCATCTGTGCTCCTCAAAAATATGTCGTTTATTAGTCCCGGTCCCGGTTGCCAAACAAGGCAACCAACCGCATCAGTTGGGCCAGGGACATGACTAAGGCGGCCACATAGGTCAGCGCCGCCGCGGAGAGAACTTTGCGGGCGCCGTAGACTTCCTCTTCATCCAGGTAATGCTCCCCATTTAGGGTGGCCAGGGCGCGGCTGGAAGCATTGAACTCCACCGGCAGGGTGATCAATTGAAACACCGCCATCAGGGAGAAGGCCACAATGCCCACGGTGACCAGCGGCTGGAAGGACATGACCACCCCTAAGAGGATCAACGGGATAGACAGCTTGGAGCCGATGTTGGTCACCGGGATGATGGCGTTGCGGATGGTCAGCGGCGCATAGCTATTTGCGTGCTGGATGGCATGGCCCACCTCATGGGCCGCCACGCCGATGGCCGCGATGGAAGGGCTGTCATATACACTGTCCGACAGCCGGACCACCCGGGCAGTTGGGTCGTAGTGGTCGGTCAAATTGCCCCGGATGCCTTCGATGCGCACATCGGTCAGGCCGTTGGCGTCCAAAATCCGGCGGGCGATCTGGGAACCGGTGTACCCCTGGCGGCACCGCACATGGGAATACCGGTTGAAGGTGCTGTTTACCCGGGCCTGGGCCCACAAGCCCAGCAGCATGGCGGGCAGAATCAAAACCAGGTAATAGATATCAAACCCATAGTAATAGCGAAACATAACACTACCTCCTACACCCCACAGGGGATGTTTTTAAGAAGTATAGCCGAAAATTGTGAAGGGGCTGTTACCGCACTATAAACCCTTTTGTGGCTACCCCAACCGGTGGCCTACTTCCAGACGGCGGCCCGGCAGGAACACCGAGGCATCCATCCGCTTGGCCCCTTCCAGCTGGACGGTGAGGAATTCCAAAGCCCCTTCCCCACAGGCGACAATCATCCGCTTGGAGTCCAGGAGGGTCCCCGGTTCCCCGGAGTACCCTTCGGCCACAGCGGCCTTGTGCACTTTCAGGAGCTTGCCGTCCAGGTGGGTCAGCGCCACCGGCCAGGGGGAAAGCCCCCGGATCAGGTTGTGCAGCTCCCGGGCGGGGCGGGTGAAGTCCAGCTCCGCGATTTTTTTATCCAGCATAGGGGCGTAGGTGGCCAGACGGCCGTCCTGTTTCACCGGTGTAATGGTTCCGTCGGCAAGGCCCGCTACCGTCTGGGATAAGGCCTGGGCGCCGATGTGCATCAAACGGTCGTGGAGTTCGCCATAGGTCTCCTCTTCCCCGATGGGGGTTTTGAGGGTGAGCAGCATGTCGCCTGTGTCCAGCCCTTCTGCCATGAGCATGGTGGTGACGCCGGTCTCTGGGTCGCCGTGGATCACCGACCACTGGATGGGCCCCGCTCCCCGGTATTTGGGGAGGATGGACCCATGGACATTGACACAGCCATAGGGGGGGATCTCCAAAATCTCTTTGGGCAGAATGCGGCCATAGGCCACCACTGCGATCAGATCGGGGGCGATCTCACGAAGCTGGGCCGCCACCGAGCCATCTTTCATTTTGGTGGGCTGGTATACCGGGATACCGTGCTGCAAGGCCAGCTCCTTCACTGGCGGGGCCGCCAGCTGGTACCCCCGGCCTTTGGGTTTATCCGGCTGGGTGTACACCGCGGCCACCTCATGGCCGTCCTCTATCAGTCTTTGCAGGGAGGGCACCGCAAATTCGGGTGTTCCCATAAAAACTATACGCATGGTCGGGCCTCCTTTTGGTCTTAGTCTATCGCGAGGTTATTCCAGCTCTTCCGGGTCCATCATCCGCAGGGCCAAATCTTTGAACAGCTTGCCGTCCAGATGGTCTAGCTCATGACAGAACGCCCGGGCTAACAAGCCCTCGCCGCTCATCTCAAACCACTCGCCATCCCGGTTCTGGGCCCGCACCCGGGCCTTTTCCGGCCGGGGGACGATGCCGTACTCTCCGGGGCTGGAAAGGCAGCCCTCTGGCCCTTCGATGCGACCGCAGGTGCGGATAATCTCCGGGTTGATCAGCTCAATGCGGCCATTTCCTACATCAATGACCACCACCCGGCGGCAGATCCCCACCTGGGGAGCGGCCAAGCCAACGCCGTTGGCCTCATACATAGTCTCCGCCATGTCATCTAAGAGGCTCCACAGCCGGCGGTCAAATTTTTCCACCTTGTGGCAGACCTTGCGCAGCACCGGGTCGTCTTCTCGTAAAATCTCGCGAATTGCCATCTATTCCAGTCCTCTCTTTTTCAAAATATAAAAGTATAGTGAAATGAGGCGTGTGCCTCATATACTTCCGTCATAATAGGGGTCCGCAAAGGCGGTGACCTCTTTGTTGCGCCGGTCGGCGTAAAACCAATCCAGCATCCGGGCCATCAGCTCCCGGAACCGGGCAGAGCTGCGGTATTTGATCAGGTACCGGCAGCGGTACTTGCCCGCCACTTTGAACACCGCCGACTCAGTGGGACCCAGGGCCCGGATGGGCAAGTCTTTGTATTCGGTGCCCGCCAGGCGGGAAAACTCCCCGGCAAACCGCTTGGCCGCCTCCCGGCACAGATCCTCCCGGGGGGAGACAAACCCCACCGCCCCTAGCTCGCAGTAGGGGGGATAGAGGCCCAGCTTCCGGTAGGCGATCTCCTCGGCATAGTATTCCTCATAGTTCTGGGTTGATGCCAGCTCGATGATCCGGTTTTCAGGGGAAAACGTCTGGACAAAAGCCCGGCCGGGCAGTTCCCCCCGGCCGCAGCGCCCCACCACCTGGGTGAGCAGGGAAAAGGTCTTTTCAAAACTGCGGAAATCATCGCTGTACAAAGACTGGTCGGCGCTTAAGACCCCCACCAGCGTCACCCGCGGAAAGTTGAGCCCCTTGGCCACCATCTGGGTGCCCACCATGATGTCGTATTCCCCGCGGGCAAAGGCGGCAAACTTCTCCTCATGGGAGAAGCGGGCCATGGTGGTGTCCATATCCATCCGCAGCACCCTGGCGTCAGGGAACCGCTCCCGCAGCTCCTCCTCCACCCGCTGGGTACCAGCCCCGGTGTAGCGGATCAGCTTGCTGCCGCAGTGGGGGCAGCTCTCCTCCACCGGGCGGGAATAGCCGCAGTAATGGCACATCAGCCGGTTGTTGGCGGCGTGGTAGGTCAGGCTGATGGAGCAGTTGGGACAGGTGGCCGTTTGGCCGCACTGGGAGCATTTCACCGTAGTGGTGTGCCCCCGCCGATTGAGGAGCAAAATGGATTGTTCCCTCTTTTGCAGGTTGAGGTACAGCTCCTCCCCCAGCCGGGCGGAGATCCCCCCGCTTGCGGCAGGGTCCTCCTTCAAATCCACAATGTAGACGTCAGGCAGACGGGCGGCGCTGTACCGCTCTTTTAAGGTGACAAGGGCTAGCTTCCCCTGTTTGGCTTGGTAAAAACTCTCCACGCTGGGAGTGGCCGAGGCCAGGAGCAGCATCGCCCCGTGGTACCGGCAGCGGACACGGGCCACCTCCCGGGCGTGGAACCGGGGGGAGCTCTCCGATTTATAGGTGCCTTCCTGCTCTTCGTCGATGACGATGAGGCCCAGGTTGTCCACCGGGGCGAAAACCGCCGACCGGGTTCCCACCACCACATCGGCTTCCCCAGCCCGAATGCGTTTCCACTCATCCAGCCGCTCCCCCATGGCCAGGCCACTGTGAAGCACTGCCACCCGGCCGCCAAAGGCGCTGTGAAACATCTCCACCGTCTGCGGGGTGAGAGAGATCTCCGGCACCAATACAATCACCCGCTTGCCCTCCTCCACCACCTGGCGGATGAGCCGCAGGAACACCTGGGTTTTGCCGCTTCCGGTGACCCCGTAGAGGAGGGCCCCTTTGGGCCCCTCCCGCCGGTATAGGGCATACAGCTGGTCAAAGGCTTTTTTCTGGTCCGCCGACAGCTCCGACGGGGGGGAAAGGCTCATCCCCCGGCCGGCATAGGGGTTGCGGTAGACCTCCTGGTCAAAGTATTCGGCGGCGCCAATGGCGCAGAGTTTATCCACCACCGCCCGGGTGACGCCGCAGTAGTAGCAGACCTCTTTGAGGGAGGCGCAGACCGCCCCTTCCAGAAGGCCCACCACCGCCTTTTGCTTTTCGGTCAGCTTGGGGAACCGGCCCTCGTCCACCAAGGGGGTGAGGCGGACCATCACCGCCTTTTCATCCTGAACCCGGCGGCGGTCCAGCTGGGCGGCGGAAACCGCTCCCCACTCCTTGAGCCGGACAAGATCCTTGGAGACAAGGCCCAGCTCCTTGAGCAGCGTCTCCTCCTGGACCTCCTTGCGCTTGCCGGAGAGATAGCCCACCACCCGGCGCTCCTCCTCGGTGAGCTCAGAAGCGTCCAGCTTCACCGTCCGCTCCAGCTTGAGGCCCACCCCCACTTTGACGCCGATCCCGGCGGGGAGGATAGCCCGCAGACCGTCGAACCAGGTGCAGTAGGTGTGCTCCTTCAAATAGCGAAGAAGGCCCAGCATCTCGGTGTTTAGCAGGGGGGATTCATCCACCAGGGTGGAAACCGGCTTGCGTTTTTCCCGGGTGTCGTCCTCCGACAGGGCCAGCACAATGGCCAGCCGCCGGTGGTTGTAGCTGCCAAAGGGGACGGTGACCCGGCAGCCGGGCTGCACCTTCCCCTCCAGCTCCACCGGGAGATAGTAATCGTATAATTTATCGTAGTGCCAGGTGGCTTTGTCCACCGCGACCCGCGCGATTTGGAACATGGGCAAAGCCTCCTTCCGGCGGGGGTTATCCGTTGTGTTTCTGGTTGTACAGGTCGAGGGCGCGGGAGAGGACGATGTCGCTCAGCTCCCCTTTGGTCATCAGCTCCAGCGGCTCAGCGCCGTCTTTGGTGATGATGGTGGCCACGTTGGTGGTGACGGCAAAGCCCGCCCCCTCCACGTTGAGGTCGTTGGCAATAATCATGTCGGCATTCTTGCCGCCCAGCTTCTTGGCGGAGTTTTCCAAAAGGTCCTTGGTCTCCATGGAGAAGCCGCAGAGGACCTGGCCTTCCGGCTTGTTCTCCCCCAGGGCTTTGAGGATGTCCTTGGTCCGGACCACCTCCATAGCCATGTTATCCCCGGATTTTTTGATCTTGTCGGCAGCCACAGTGGCGGGGGTGTAATCGGCCACGGCGGCAGTCTTGACGATGATGTCCATCTCTGGGGCGCGGCTGGTGATGGCGTCGTACATCTGGGCGGCGGTCTCCACCCGGATGGTCTCCACCCCCAGAGGGTCCTTCAACTCCACAGGGCCGGAGACCAGGGTGACCTGGGCGCCCCGCAGCCAGGCGGCCCGGGCCATCTCGTAGCCCATGCGGCCGGTGGAACGGTTGGAGATAAAACGGACCGGGTCGATGGGCTCCCGGGTGGGGCCGGCGCTGACCAGGATCTTCTTCCCCGCCAGGTCTTTGGGGGACATGGCGTACTCCAGCCAGGTCTCCAGCACGGCGGGGTCGGGCAGGCGGCCTTTGCCCACGTCGCGGCAAGCCAGGAAACCGCTGTCCGGCTCGATGATCATGACGCCGTCCTTCTTGAGCATCTCCATATTCCGCTGGGTGGCGGGGTTGTCATACATGCCGGTGTTCATCGCCGGGGAGACCAGTTTGGGGCACCGGGCCGCCAAAACAGTGGTGGAGAGCATGTCGTCGGCGATGCCCCAGGCCATCTTCGCCATGATGTTGGCAGTGGCGGGGGCCACTAAAAAGACATCCGCCTTCTTGGCCAAGGAGACATGCTGGACATTCCACTGGAAGTTGCGGTCAAAAGTATCCACCGAGACCCGGTTGTTGGTCAGCGTCTCAAACACCAGCGGAGCGATGAATTCGGTGGCGTTCTTGGTCATAATGACGTGGACATCCACCCCTTTTTTGATCAAATCACTGCAAACCTGTGCCATTTTGTAGGCGGCGATGCCCCCAGTGATGCCGATGACAACGGTTTTTCCCTTCATGTTCATACAGGTACCTTCCCTTTCTGTCAAATAAAATGGGTTGTCCTCCCCGAACTGGGGTTTCAAAAACGGCAAAAGCCGCCCACCCCCAGCACAGGGCGGGGGCGATGGCGGTTTTCCTAAAGGTTTATAAATCCGGGTGGCTAGTCATTTTGTATTTGCCGGCGGCAAACTCCTCCACAGCCAGTTTGACCGGTTTTTCCTCCAGAGGGATCTTCTCTTCCTCCGCCTCTTCCGCGATCTCCCTGGCCCGTTTAGCCACGGCCACTACAAAACGGTAATAGCTGTCATCCTTTTTGATGATCTGACTCATTGCAGGTCTAAGCATGCCGATTCACCTCGTCGATAAATTCTTTCATCTCATTGGCGGTGCACTTAGCAGCTTCAATGACTGCCAGCAGCTGTTCCGCCGCGGTTTCCAACTGGTCGTTGACCACTGCATAATCGTATTCCCCTGCCCGCAGCAGCTCCCTTTTGGCGGTGGCCAACCGCCGCTCCACCACTTCGGTGGGTTCGGTGTGGCGGCCGATCAGCCGGTTTTTCAGCTCCTCGTAGGAGGGGGGAAGGATAAAGATGAGCACCGCATCCGGGCACTTTTCCCGGATCTGCATCGCCCCCTGGACCTCGATTTCCAAGATCACGTCCTGGCCTACCGCCCGGGCATCCTCCACCATCTTTTTGGGGGTTCCATAGCAGTTGTCCCCATAGATGGCGTATTCCAAAAAGCCGTCCTCTGCGATGAGGGCGTCAAACTGGGGCCGGGTCAAGAAAAAGTAGGATTCCCCGTCCACCTCCCCAGGGCGGGGGGAACGGGTGGTGGCGGAAACGGAGAGCCGCAAGTTGGGGTTTTTCTCTAAAAGGAGCTTCATCAAGGTGCCTTTTCCCACCCCAGAGGGGCCGGAAACCACCAGCAGCAAACCCTTTTTATTCATCCTCGTCCACGTCCTCCTCATCCTCGTCGTCATCCACCAAGCGGTTTGCCACCGTCTCCGGCTGCACCGCCGAGAGGATGACATGGTCGGAGTCGGTGATAATCACTGCCCGGGTCCTTCTGCCATAGGTGGCGTCGATGAGGGTGCCCCGGTCCCGGGCATCTTGTATGATCCGCTTGATGGGGGCGGATTCCGGGCTGACAATGGCCACCAGCCGGTTGGCCGAAACCATGTTGCCAAACCCGATGTTGATTAGTTTCATGCAGTTGTTCCTCCAATGGTTCGCGGACTATTCCATATTTTGAATCTGTTCGCGGATTTTTTCAATTTCTGATTTCAAATCCACCACCACCCGGGCAATGGCCACATCCTGGGCCTTGGAGCCGATGGTGTTGGCCTCCCGGTTGAACTCCTGGACCAAAAAGTCCAGTTTGCGCCCAACTGGCTCGTCCTGGCTGATGATGTGCCGGAACTGTTCAATGTGGCTGCGAAGGCGGACGGTTTCCTCCGCCACCGCCACCCGGTCGGCAAAGATGGCTGCCTCGGTGACGATGCGCTGTTCATCCACCCGGTTGTCCTTGAGGACCTCGCAGAGTTTTTGATACAGCCTTGCCCGGTATTCCTCCACCGTTTGGGGGGATCGCTCCTCCACCTTTGCAACCAGCCCCTCGATGGTGACCAGGCGGGAGAGGACGTCCTCCTCCAGCTTGGCCCCTTCTTTGGTCCGCATGGCGACAAACCGGGCGATGGCTTCATCGGCCACCTCTTTGACCGCGGCCCAGATCTCCTCCTCATCCTCCTCGGTTTTGCGCACCGCGAAGATGTCGGAGAACCGGGCGATGGCACAGAGGCTCAGATCGTCGGTGAGGCCGGTCTCCTCCCCCAGCCCCCGCAGGGCTGCGATGTAGGATTTGGCCAGCTCGCGGTTGATCTCCACCTGGCCGCCCGAGCCCTCGATGGTCTGGATGGAAACTGCCACATCCACCTTGCCCCGGGAGATGAACCCCTGGGTGTAGCTCTTCATCTTCTCTTCCAAAAAGCCGTATGCCCGGCTGATGCGGGAGGAAAATTCAAAATACCGGTGGTTGACCGATTTGATCTCCACTGAAATGTCCCGGCCGCCGACCATCTTCTGGGCGCGCCCGAACCCCGTCATGCTTTTTACCATTGTTTCAACCTCTTGTCCCCTGGGGGGATTTTTCTTCTCTATCTCAAAATATCTCGCGCAAGCTTCCAAAATCGCACACTTTGGCTATTCTATTATCATACTATTCCCCACTGGTTTTGTCAAATGAACAAACCGGAAAATTCCCTTTCAAAATGCGAAAAAAGCGGACGCAGCTGCGTCCGCTTCCCTGCATTTCCCCGCTGGGGCGCTTGGTTTCCCGGGCCTTACACCTCGGCGCCGGCGAACTGGGGGCCCAGCAGCTCCTCCAAGAAGGAGAGGACGTCCGCGCTGCTGCCGCAGTACAGGACGATGTACTTCTCCCCGGCGAAGAAATGGGGCGGCGCCACCCACTCTACCTGGGTGGTAGTCCCATCAACGGTTTTGATGCTGTACCCGGTGGAAGAGATGGCCGCCTTCTGATCCGCCACCTCCTGGGCAGAGGCGTACTCATAGATGGACATAGACAAGGTGCTGTCCTCCGAGTAATAGCCCGACGCCTCAATGGGCATGGAGAACATGGTCGGAGCGAAGGTCACCGTCTCAAACCCATCTCCGGTTTTAAACTTGGCAATAAAGTCCTGCGCCGTGGCGATGGATTCCTCCTCTGGCTCTTCCTCCTCCGGTTCGCTGGAACTGGAGGAGCCCTCCCCTTCTTCCTGGGAAGAGGAGGAGCTGGAAGAGCTGCCCTCGCTGGAAGAGGAAGGCTTGGGGTCCCGGCTGGAGCACGCGGTCAGCGACAGGGCCAGGACCGCCAACAAAAGGATGGCAAAACGTTTCATAACAATCCTCCTTGCAGGGGAATTTCCCCTTTTAGAATGATTTCTGTCTCCTGGGCCGCGGGGCAGGGCTGCGGCGGGGGCGGGG
>NZ_LT629939.1:939821-1032703 GCF_900104615.1 Merdimmobilis hominis
AACCGCCGCTCCACCACTTCGGTGGGTTCGGTGTGGCGGCCGATCAGCCGGTTTTTCAGCTCCTCGTAGGAGGGGGGAAGGATAAAGATGAGCACCGCATCCGGGCACTTTTCCCGGATCTGCATCGCCCCCTGGACCTCGATTTCCAAGATCACGTCCTGGCCTACCGCCCGGGCATCCTCCACCATCTTTTTGGGGGTTCCATAGCAGTTGTCCCCATAGATGGCGTATTCCAAAAAGCCGTCCTCTGCGATGAGGGCGTCAAACTGGGGCCGGGTCAAGAAAAAGTAGGATTCCCCGTCCACCTCCCCAGGGCGGGGGGAACGGGTGGTGGCGGAAACGGAGAGCCGCAAGTTGGGGTTTTTCTCTAAAAGGAGCTTCATCAAGGTGCCTTTTCCCACCCCAGAGGGGCCGGAAACCACCAGCAGCAAACCCTTTTTATTCATCCTCGTCCACGTCCTCCTCATCCTCGTCGTCATCCACCAAGCGGTTTGCCACCGTCTCCGGCTGCACCGCCGAGAGGATGACATGGTCGGAGTCGGTGATAATCACTGCCCGGGTCCTTCTGCCATAGGTGGCGTCGATGAGGGTGCCCCGGTCCCGGGCATCTTGTATGATCCGCTTGATGGGGGCGGATTCCGGGCTGACAATGGCCACCAGCCGGTTGGCCGAAACCATGTTGCCAAACCCGATGTTGATTAGTTTCATGCAGTTGTTCCTCCAATGGTTCGCGGACTATTCCATATTTTGAATCTGTTCGCGGATTTTTTCAATTTCTGATTTCAAATCCACCACCACCCGGGCAATGGCCACATCCTGGGCCTTGGAGCCGATGGTGTTGGCCTCCCGGTTGAACTCCTGGACCAAAAAGTCCAGTTTGCGCCCAACTGGCTCGTCCTGGCTGATGATGTGCCGGAACTGTTCAATGTGGCTGCGAAGGCGGACGGTTTCCTCCGCCACCGCCACCCGGTCGGCAAAGATGGCTGCCTCGGTGACGATGCGCTGTTCATCCACCCGGTTGTCCTTGAGGACCTCGCAGAGTTTTTGATACAGCCTTGCCCGGTATTCCTCCACCGTTTGGGGGGATCGCTCCTCCACCTTTGCAACCAGCCCCTCGATGGTGACCAGGCGGGAGAGGACGTCCTCCTCCAGCTTGGCCCCTTCTTTGGTCCGCATGGCGACAAACCGGGCGATGGCTTCATCGGCCACCTCTTTGACCGCGGCCCAGATCTCCTCCTCATCCTCCTCGGTTTTGCGCACCGCGAAGATGTCGGAGAACCGGGCGATGGCACAGAGGCTCAGATCGTCGGTGAGGCCGGTCTCCTCCCCCAGCCCCCGCAGGGCTGCGATGTAGGATTTGGCCAGCTCGCGGTTGATCTCCACCTGGCCGCCCGAGCCCTCGATGGTCTGGATGGAAACTGCCACATCCACCTTGCCCCGGGAGATGAACCCCTGGGTGTAGCTCTTCATCTTCTCTTCCAAAAAGCCGTATGCCCGGCTGATGCGGGAGGAAAATTCAAAATACCGGTGGTTGACCGATTTGATCTCCACTGAAATGTCCCGGCCGCCGACCATCTTCTGGGCGCGCCCGAACCCCGTCATGCTTTTTACCATTGTTTCAACCTCTTGTCCCCTGGGGGGATTTTTCTTCTCTATCTCAAAATATCTCGCGCAAGCTTCCAAAATCGCACACTTTGGCTATTCTATTATCATACTATTCCCCACTGGTTTTGTCAAATGAACAAACCGGAAAATTCCCTTTCAAAATGCGAAAAAAGCGGACGCAGCTGCGTCCGCTTCCCTGCATTTCCCCGCTGGGGCGCTTGGTTTCCCGGGCCTTACACCTCGGCGCCGGCGAACTGGGGGCCCAGCAGCTCCTCCAAGAAGGAGAGGACGTCCGCGCTGCTGCCGCAGTACAGGACGATGTACTTCTCCCCGGCGAAGAAATGGGGCGGCGCCACCCACTCTACCTGGGTGGTAGTCCCATCAACGGTTTTGATGCTGTACCCGGTGGAAGAGATGGCCGCCTTCTGATCCGCCACCTCCTGGGCAGAGGCGTACTCATAGATGGACATAGACAAGGTGCTGTCCTCCGAGTAATAGCCCGACGCCTCAATGGGCATGGAGAACATGGTCGGAGCGAAGGTCACCGTCTCAAACCCATCTCCGGTTTTAAACTTGGCAATAAAGTCCTGCGCCGTGGCGATGGATTCCTCCTCTGGCTCTTCCTCCTCCGGTTCGCTGGAACTGGAGGAGCCCTCCCCTTCTTCCTGGGAAGAGGAGGAGCTGGAAGAGCTGCCCTCGCTGGAAGAGGAAGGCTTGGGGTCCCGGCTGGAGCACGCGGTCAGCGACAGGGCCAGGACCGCCAACAAAAGGATGGCAAAACGTTTCATAACAATCCTCCTTGCAGGGGAATTTCCCCTTTTAGAATGATTTCTGTCTCCTGGGCCGCGGGGCAGGGCTGCGGCGGGGGCGGGGATTCTCCTTGGCCCGCTTCTCCATCCGCTCCTGCTGCCCCTGGTTTTCCGCCTTCTGGCTTGCATTGCGGATGGCGGTCAATTCAGCAGTTGTCAGCTCCCGCCACTGGCCGGGCTGGAGCATCCCCAGCTTGATGGGGCCGATGGAGACCCGGCGAAGCCGGGCAACTTCCAACCCCACCGCCTCGCACATCTTGCGGATCTGGCGGTTGCGGCCTTCGTAAATGGTGATCAGCGCCACCACCCGGCCGGGCTCCTTGGTCACCACATGGACCTGAGCCGGAGCGGTCATCTTGCCGTCAATCATCACCCCGGTGGAGAGCTTCACCGCCTGGTCGTCGGTCAGGTCGGGGCGGACGGTAACCCGATAGGTCTTGGGGATGTGGTTGCTGGGGTGCATGATGGTGTTGGCAAAATTGCCGTCGTTGGTCAAAAGGATCAATCCCTCGCTGTCCTTGTCCAGCCGCCCCACCGGGTAGACCCGCTGAGGGGCATTTTCCACCAGTTCGGCCACACAGCGGCGGCCCAGCTCGTCGGACATGGTGGTCACATAGCCCCGGGGCTTGTTGAGCATAATGTACAGATTGCTCTTTTTCCGGGCGAACTGCACCCGCTGTCCATCGATGGCGATGATATCCCGGGCCGGATTGACCGGATGGCCGATCTGGGCCGGGTGGCCGTTGACGGTGATCCGCCCAGCCTTGATGTATTCCTCCGCTTTGCGGCGGGAGAGAATCCCCCCGTCGGAAAGTACTTTTTGAATGCGTGTTCCTGTCTCTTTCACTCTGTATCCTCCCTGCCCCTGTGGGGCATGTGGTCTCACCTTCCCGCTACTGGCCAAATAAGCCGCCGATCCAGTGGAACAACCCGTTTGTCTGCCGCTGTACAGCGGATACGTCCTCCGCGGCTGCCAAAGGGCTCTGGTAAACCAGGTCCCCGTTTATGTACCCGCGGATCTCCCCCAAAGCATCCCCCCGTTTCACCGGGGCATAAGCGAACTTTGGGGCCTCCACTTGGAACTGCATCCGGTCCCGCTCCCCAGCCCGCAGGGCCGCCACAGGGGGGCGCACCGGTTCCAGCCCCACCGTGGCCGCCTGGCCGCCGGTCACCGGAAGCTCCAGGTCCGGCAGCGCCGGGGTGAGGTCCTGCTGGGTCAGTTCCCCAAAATACCGCTCATACAGCTTTTTGTGGACGTTGAAATCGTCCTGGGCGGCCAAGGTCACCGCAATGAGGGTCACCCCATCCTTTTGGGCTGCGGTCACCAGGCAGCGCTTGGCGTCGTCGGTGTAGCCGGTCTTCACCCCGATGGCATAGGGGTAAAGATTCAGCAGTTTGTTGTGGTTTTTCAGCCACCGGCCATAGGGCGGGTTGCCGAATTCCACCTTAGCGCTCTCCTTGCAGCAGATCTCCCGGAAGTCCGGGTTTTCCAGCGCGTAGGCCGCCAAGATGGCCAGGTCGTAGGCCGAGGAGTAATGCCCGTCGGCGTCCAGCCCCGAAGGGGTGACGTAGTGGGTATCCTCCAAGCCCAGTTCCCGGGCTTTTTCATTCATAAGCTCCGCAAAGGCGTCCTTGCTCCCGGCGATCCGCACCGCCGCTGCATTGGCCGCGTCGTTTCCAGAGGGGAGCAGCATCCCGTGGGCCAAGGTCCGCAGGGTCACCGTGTCCCCCTCTTTGAGCCCCATGGAGGTCCCCTCCACCCGGATGGCGGCGGAATTCACCACAAAGGGCTCGTCGAGATCCGGCTGTTCCAGCGCCAGCAGGGCGGTCATGATTTTGGTGGTGCTCGCCATGGGGAGGCGGCCGTTGGCATTCTGTGCAAAGTAGACCCGCCCGCTCCCGGCATCAATCACCACCGCACCCTTGGCAGCGATGGAAAACTCTTTGGTATCCGGTATGGTCTGGGCGACAGCGGGTAGGGGGGCCGCCCCCATCAAAACCGCGGCCAGCGCCAGCCATGCCACACATTTTTTTAGCATTGTTCAACACCTGCCCGTGAGGAGTATATGCAGGGGCAGGGCTCGCTCATGCTGCCTTTACAGGGTTATGGGGGGCTCTTCCCGGACGGCGCCCTTCTCCTCTTTGCTCTTCTGGACAATGCCGGTGATCTTGTCGATCACCTCGGGCACCAGGTTGACCACCTTGTCGGCAGTGTTGCTGCTGGTCGCCAGCTGGAGGAGCTGTACCCCGCCCCCCGCCTTGATCACCAAAAAGGCGATAGGCTGGATGGTGACCCCAGCCCCGGCCCCTCCGCCAAAGGGGTCCGGGGTTTTAGAAGAGGGGAACTCCGACCCGCCGGAGGCATAGCCAAAGGTGACTTTGGACACCGGGATGATGGTGGTGCCATCGGGTGTGGTGACCGGGTCGCCGATGATGGTGTTGACATCCACCAGCTGGTGGAGGTTTTGGATGGAGGAATCCATCAGGTCTTTGATAGGATGGCTCATATGGTTACACCGCCTTTGTTTTGTTGGGTTGATTCTTCGGGCTCGTGGGGCTCCTCCTTCTTCTCTTTTCGGAGGAACAAGGGGAGCAGCTTCACCAGGAGGGCGGCAAGGATGGCGAGCCCGGCGGCCAGCGCCGCCAAAGGGATCATCCTCACCTTGCCGCGGAAGCAGACCGCGCTTTCCTCCTGTGTAAAGTCGGGGAAAACACTGATCTTCACCCGTTTTAGTTGAAAAAGGTTCTCCAGAAAACTGCAGATTCCAAATGCTGCGGCGTTGTACCTGCCGCAGGAGATGGCAGTTTGGGCTGCGTCATCTTCCGCAACCCGCATCCCGAAAAAGATGTCATAGAACACAACGGTTTTTAACAGCCACCGGACCGGGGGCCACAGCCCTTCCAAAAGCTCCTTGCCCAAGGCAAACAATTCCCCGGCGGAGGGCTTTTCCTTTTGTGGCTTCTTTGGTTTCTCCTCTTGGGGAGGTTTGGGCTTTTTCTCCTCCGGGGGCTTCTCCTCCCCAGGGGGGCGGGGGAACACCTGGTACCGAAGGAAAAAATACCGGACCCAAACGGTCAGCTCTCCATTATACTCCGCCTGGAGAACCACCGGCAGGGAGAGAAGGCACAGCAGGAGGCCGCAAAGGCCTGCAAAAATCCATCCGACCATGGTGCGCCCCCTTTCCTCATCCTTCCATGGCGTATTCCCCCTAGAGGAGGGTCTGCTGTTCTTCCTCCTCGGGCGGGGCGGGCAACTCATCCAGGGAGTGGAGCCCAAACGTGCGCAAAAAGGTGTCGCCAGTGCGGTAGGCAATGGGCCTGCCGGGCAGTTCCAGCCTTCCGGCCTCCTCCAGCAGCCCCTTTTCCACCAGGGTGGACACTACCCCTGCACTGTCCACCCCCCGCACCTGGTCCACAAAGGCCCGGGTGACCGGCTGGTTGTAGGCCACCACCGCCAACACCTCCATCGCCGCCTGGGAAAGGGGCTGCTGCCGCTTCCAATCGGTGGCCGCTTGGATCACCCCGGCGTATTCCGGCCGGGTGGCCAGCTGGTATTTGCCATCCAAAGAGAGGACCTGCAGCGGGCTCCCCTGCTGGGTGAGGCGGGCCATGAGGCATTCCGCCTGCTGCCGTGCAGCTGTCCGGTCGATGCCCAAAGCTTCAGCCAACCGCTCCAGCTCCACCGGTTCCCCGGCGGCAAAGAGGATGGCTTCCATCTTCTGTTCCAGTTCAAGAGACATTGCTGTTCCCTCCACACAGGACGGCCGTCTCCCCGCTGACCTCCACCCGCTTGTCCTTCACCATCTCCAAAAGGGCCAAAAAGGTGGCCACCAGTTCGGAGCGGTTGCGGCTTTTCAAAAACAGTTGGGAGATCCGCTGAGGCCTGCTGAGGGCCGCCGTCAAATACTCCATCCGGGACTCCACCGACACCACCGGCCGGCTGACCAGCGGCTGGAAGCTTTCCACCGGTGGGGGGAGCCTGCGCTTGCCCCTCCCAGTGGCGCTCACATAGGCCCGGGCCAATTCCTTCGGCAGGTGGCGGCATTGGTAGGTCTTGTCCACCTCCACCAGCTGTGGCCCCCGCACAAAAATAGTATGGCCACGATTTTGGGCCGCAAGCAGCGCAGCCACCACTTTTAGGGCCTGGTATTCCAAAAGTTGGCCAGTGAGCTCGGTTTTCAGCTGTTCTTCCTCCTCCCGCCGGGGCAGGAGAGACAGGGTTTTTAGGTAAACCAGCCGGGCGGCCATCTCCAAAAACTCGCTGGCAATGTCCAAATCCTGGGCGCGCGCGCCTTCCAGATACTCCAGATATTGGTCCAGCAGCTGGGAGATGGGGATGTCTAGAATGTTGAGCTTGTGCTTGGATATGAGATGGAGGAGGAGATCCAGCGGCCCCTCAAATCCATCTAAGGTAAAGGACGGCCGTTCCATCCTGGGCCTCCCTCCTTCCTCCTGCCGTACTATTTTATAAGATCGCCTGCATGAGCCGGGGGACAAAGGCCGTGGCGCTTACAAACAGGTCGGAGATGGCGTTGCCCACAAAGCTGATAGGCAGGTCGATCACCGGGGTGAAGAGGATGAGCAGCATAAAGATCATGCCGATCTCCCGCTCTTTGCTTATGATCTTCCAATAGGTCCTGCCTGGCAGCACAGCCCCCATCATCTTCCAGCCATCCAGCGGCGGCACCGGCAGCAGGTTGAACACCGCCAACATGATGTTGGTGCTGTAGACAATCCACAGGATGTCCAGAACTGTTTCGGTGGCGCTGTACTGCCACAAGGTTCCAAAGGCGGCAAAACCCAGCACCACCCGGTAAATCACCAGAACAAACAGCGCCAGCAGCAGGTTGGAGGCAGGGCCGGCCATGGCGCTCAGGGCCATATCCCGCTTGGGTTTTTTAAAGTTATTGGGGTTGATGGGCACCGGACGGGCCCAGCCGAACCCGGCAAACAGGATCAGCAGGGTCCCCACCGGGTCCAGATGGCTGAAGGGGTTAAGGGTCAGCCGCCCCGAGCGCTGGGCGGTGTCGTCCCCCAGCCAGCTGGCGGCATAGGCGTGGGCACACTCGTGGATGGGCATAGAGGTGAACACCACCAGCGCCCGGGCCAATATGGTAAATAGATCCATAACTCGTGTTATCCTCCTGGCCGGGGGAACCGGCTTCTTTCCAAGGTTTGGGACGCATATCCGGCGCGGCGCAATGGCACAGCGGAAGTTACTGGAATTATTATATCGTCCGGCGGTGGANGGAGCATCCCCAGCTTGATGGGGCCGATGGAGACCCGGCGAAGCCGGGCAACTTCCAACCCCACCGCCTCGCACATCTTGCGGATCTGGCGGTTGCGGCCTTCGTAAATGGTGATCAGCGCCACCACCCGGCCGGGCTCCTTGGTCACCACATGGACCTGAGCCGGAGCGGTCATCTTGCCGTCAATCATCACCCCGGTGGAGAGCTTCACCGCCTGGTCGTCGGTCAGGTCGGGGCGGACGGTAACCCGATAGGTCTTGGGGATGTGGTTGCTGGGGTGCATGATGGTGTTGGCAAAATTGCCGTCGTTGGTCAAAAGGATCAATCCCTCGCTGTCCTTGTCCAGCCGCCCCACCGGGTAGACCCGCTGAGGGGCATTTTCCACCAGTTCGGCCACACAGCGGCGGCCCAGCTCGTCGGACATGGTGGTCACATAGCCCCGGGGCTTGTTGAGCATAATGTACAGATTGCTCTTTTTCCGGGCGAACTGCACCCGCTGTCCATCGATGGCGATGATATCCCGGGCCGGATTGACCGGATGGCCGATCTGGGCCGGGTGGCCGTTGACGGTGATCCGCCCAGCCTTGATGTATTCCTCCGCTTTGCGGCGGGAGAGAATCCCCCCGTCGGAAAGTACTTTTTGAATGCGTGTTCCTGTCTCTTTCACTCTGTATCCTCCCTGCCCCTGTGGGGCATGTGGTCTCACCTTCCCGCTACTGGCCAAATAAGCCGCCGATCCAGTGGAACAACCCGTTTGTCTGCCGCTGTACAGCGGATACGTCCTCCGCGGCTGCCAAAGGGCTCTGGTAAACCAGGTCCCCGTTTA
This sequence comes from Merdimmobilis hominis, assembly GCF_900104615.1. Lineage (GTDB taxonomy): Bacteria > Bacillota > Clostridia > Oscillospirales > Ruminococcaceae > Merdimmobilis > Merdimmobilis hominis. The sequence continues at coordinate 948,311 of NZ_LT629939.1, forward strand.
TGTACCCGCGGATCTCCCCCAAAGCATCCCCCCGTTTCACCGGGGCATAAGCGAACTTTGGGGCCTCCACTTGGAACTGCATCCGGTCCCGCTCCCCAGCCCGCAGGGCCGCCACAGGGGGGCGCACCGGTTCCAGCCCCACCGTGGCCGCCTGGCCGCCGGTCACCGGAAGCTCCAGGTCCGGCAGCGCCGGGGTGAGGTCCTGCTGGGTCAGTTCCCCAAAATACCGCTCATACAGCTTTTTGTGGACGTTGAAATCGTCCTGGGCGGCCAAGGTCACCGCAATGAGGGTCACCCCATCCTTTTGGGCTGCGGTCACCAGGCAGCGCTTGGCGTCGTCGGTGTAGCCGGTCTTCACCCCGATGGCATAGGGGTAAAGATTCAGCAGTTTGTTGTGGTTTTTCAGCCACCGGCCATAGGGCGGGTTGCCGAATTCCACCTTAGCGCTCTCCTTGCAGCAGATCTCCCGGAAGTCCGGGTTTTCCAGCGCGTAGGCCGCCAAGATGGCCAGGTCGTAGGCCGAGGAGTAATGCCCGTCGGCGTCCAGCCCCGAAGGGGTGACGTAGTGGGTATCCTCCAAGCCCAGTTCCCGGGCTTTTTCATTCATAAGCTCCGCAAAGGCGTCCTTGCTCCCGGCGATCCGCACCGCCGCTGCATTGGCCGCGTCGTTTCCAGAGGGGAGCAGCATCCCGTGGGCCAAGGTCCGCAGGGTCACCGTGTCCCCCTCTTTGAGCCCCATGGAGGTCCCCTCCACCCGGATGGCGGCGGAATTCACCACAAAGGGCTCGTCGAGATCCGGCTGTTCCAGCGCCAGCAGGGCGGTCATGATTTTGGTGGTGCTCGCCATGGGGAGGCGGCCGTTGGCATTCTGTGCAAAGTAGACCCGCCCGCTCCCGGCATCAATCACCACCGCACCCTTGGCAGCGATGGAAAACTCTTTGGTATCCGGTATGGTCTGGGCGACAGCGGGTAGGGGGGCCGCCCCCATCAAAACCGCGGCCAGCGCCAGCCATGCCACACATTTTTTTAGCATTGTTCAACACCTGCCCGTGAGGAGTATATGCAGGGGCAGGGCTCGCTCATGCTGCCTTTACAGGGTTATGGGGGGCTCTTCCCGGACGGCGCCCTTCTCCTCTTTGCTCTTCTGGACAATGCCGGTGATCTTGTCGATCACCTCGGGCACCAGGTTGACCACCTTGTCGGCAGTGTTGCTGCTGGTCGCCAGCTGGAGGAGCTGTACCCCGCCCCCCGCCTTGATCACCAAAAAGGCGATAGGCTGGATGGTGACCCCAGCCCCGGCCCCTCCGCCAAAGGGGTCCGGGGTTTTAGAAGAGGGGAACTCCGACCCGCCGGAGGCATAGCCAAAGGTGACTTTGGACACCGGGATGATGGTGGTGCCATCGGGTGTGGTGACCGGGTCGCCGATGATGGTGTTGACATCCACCAGCTGGTGGAGGTTTTGGATGGAGGAATCCATCAGGTCTTTGATAGGATGGCTCATATGGTTACACCGCCTTTGTTTTGTTGGGTTGATTCTTCGGGCTCGTGGGGCTCCTCCTTCTTCTCTTTTCGGAGGAACAAGGGGAGCAGCTTCACCAGGAGGGCGGCAAGGATGGCGAGCCCGGCGGCCAGCGCCGCCAAAGGGATCATCCTCACCTTGCCGCGGAAGCAGACCGCGCTTTCCTCCTGTGTAAAGTCGGGGAAAACACTGATCTTCACCCGTTTTAGTTGAAAAAGGTTCTCCAGAAAACTGCAGATTCCAAATGCTGCGGCGTTGTACCTGCCGCAGGAGATGGCAGTTTGGGCTGCGTCATCTTCCGCAACCCGCATCCCGAAAAAGATGTCATAGAACACAACGGTTTTTAACAGCCACCGGACCGGGGGCCACAGCCCTTCCAAAAGCTCCTTGCCCAAGGCAAACAATTCCCCGGCGGAGGGCTTTTCCTTTTGTGGCTTCTTTGGTTTCTCCTCTTGGGGAGGTTTGGGCTTTTTCTCCTCCGGGGGCTTCTCCTCCCCAGGGGGGCGGGGGAACACCTGGTACCGAAGGAAAAAATACCGGACCCAAACGGTCAGCTCTCCATTATACTCCGCCTGGAGAACCACCGGCAGGGAGAGAAGGCACAGCAGGAGGCCGCAAAGGCCTGCAAAAATCCATCCGACCATGGTGCGCCCCCTTTCCTCATCCTTCCATGGCGTATTCCCCCTAGAGGAGGGTCTGCTGTTCTTCCTCCTCGGGCGGGGCGGGCAACTCATCCAGGGAGTGGAGCCCAAACGTGCGCAAAAAGGTGTCGCCAGTGCGGTAGGCAATGGGCCTGCCGGGCAGTTCCAGCCTTCCGGCCTCCTCCAGCAGCCCCTTTTCCACCAGGGTGGACACTACCCCTGCACTGTCCACCCCCCGCACCTGGTCCACAAAGGCCCGGGTGACCGGCTGGTTGTAGGCCACCACCGCCAACACCTCCATCGCCGCCTGGGAAAGGGGCTGCTGCCGCTTCCAATCGGTGGCCGCTTGGATCACCCCGGCGTATTCCGGCCGGGTGGCCAGCTGGTATTTGCCATCCAAAGAGAGGACCTGCAGCGGGCTCCCCTGCTGGGTGAGGCGGGCCATGAGGCATTCCGCCTGCTGCCGTGCAGCTGTCCGGTCGATGCCCAAAGCTTCAGCCAACCGCTCCAGCTCCACCGGTTCCCCGGCGGCAAAGAGGATGGCTTCCATCTTCTGTTCCAGTTCAAGAGACATTGCTGTTCCCTCCACACAGGACGGCCGTCTCCCCGCTGACCTCCACCCGCTTGTCCTTCACCATCTCCAAAAGGGCCAAAAAGGTGGCCACCAGTTCGGAGCGGTTGCGGCTTTTCAAAAACAGTTGGGAGATCCGCTGAGGCCTGCTGAGGGCCGCCGTCAAATACTCCATCCGGGACTCCACCGACACCACCGGCCGGCTGACCAGCGGCTGGAAGCTTTCCACCGGTGGGGGGAGCCTGCGCTTGCCCCTCCCAGTGGCGCTCACATAGGCCCGGGCCAATTCCTTCGGCAGGTGGCGGCATTGGTAGGTCTTGTCCACCTCCACCAGCTGTGGCCCCCGCACAAAAATAGTATGGCCACGATTTTGGGCCGCAAGCAGCGCAGCCACCACTTTTAGGGCCTGGTATTCCAAAAGTTGGCCAGTGAGCTCGGTTTTCAGCTGTTCTTCCTCCTCCCGCCGGGGCAGGAGAGACAGGGTTTTTAGGTAAACCAGCCGGGCGGCCATCTCCAAAAACTCGCTGGCAATGTCCAAATCCTGGGCGCGCGCGCCTTCCAGATACTCCAGATATTGGTCCAGCAGCTGGGAGATGGGGATGTCTAGAATGTTGAGCTTGTGCTTGGATATGAGATGGAGGAGGAGATCCAGCGGCCCCTCAAATCCATCTAAGGTAAAGGACGGCCGTTCCATCCTGGGCCTCCCTCCTTCCTCCTGCCGTACTATTTTATAAGATCGCCTGCATGAGCCGGGGGACAAAGGCCGTGGCGCTTACAAACAGGTCGGAGATGGCGTTGCCCACAAAGCTGATAGGCAGGTCGATCACCGGGGTGAAGAGGATGAGCAGCATAAAGATCATGCCGATCTCCCGCTCTTTGCTTATGATCTTCCAATAGGTCCTGCCTGGCAGCACAGCCCCCATCATCTTCCAGCCATCCAGCGGCGGCACCGGCAGCAGGTTGAACACCGCCAACATGATGTTGGTGCTGTAGACAATCCACAGGATGTCCAGAACTGTTTCGGTGGCGCTGTACTGCCACAAGGTTCCAAAGGCGGCAAAACCCAGCACCACCCGGTAAATCACCAGAACAAACAGCGCCAGCAGCAGGTTGGAGGCAGGGCCGGCCATGGCGCTCAGGGCCATATCCCGCTTGGGTTTTTTAAAGTTATTGGGGTTGATGGGCACCGGACGGGCCCAGCCGAACCCGGCAAACAGGANCGTTGAAATCGTCCTGGGCGGCCAAGGTCACCGCAATGAGGGTCACCCCATCCTTTTGGGCTGCGGTCACCAGGCAGCGCTTGGCGTCGTCGGTGTAGCCGGTCTTCACCCCGATGGCATAGGGGTAAAGATTCAGCAGTTTGTTGTGGTTTTTCAGCCACCGGCCATAGGGCGGGTTGCCGAATTCCACCTTAGCGCTCTCCTTGCAGCAGATCTCCCGGAAGTCCGGGTTTTCCAGCGCGTAGGCCGCCAAGATGGCCAGGTCGTAGGCCGAGGAGTAATGCCCGTCGGCGTCCAGCCCCGAAGGGGTGACGTAGTGGGTATCCTCCAAGCCCAGTTCCCGGGCTTTTTCATTCATAAGCTCCGCAAAGGCGTCCTTGCTCCCGGCGATCCGCACCGCCGCTGCATTGGCCGCGTCGTTTCCAGAGGGGAGCAGCATCCCGTGGGCCAAGGTCCGCAGGGTCACCGTGTCCCCCTCTTTGAGCCCCATGGAGGTCCCCTCCACCCGGATGGCGGCGGAATTCACCACAAAGGGCTCGTCGAGATCCGGCTGTTCCAGCGCCAGCAGGGCGGTCATGATTTTGGTGGTGCTCGCCATGGGGAGGCGGCCGTTGGCATTCTGTGCAAAGTAGACCCGCCCGCTCCCGGCATCAATCACCACCGCACCCTTGGCAGCGATGGAAAACTCTTTGGTATCCGGTATGGTCTGGGCGACAGCGGGTAGGGGGGCCGCCCCCATCAAAACCGCGGCCAGCGCCAGCCATGCCACACATTTTTTTAGCATTGTTCAACACCTGCCCGTGAGGAGTATATGCAGGGGCAGGGCTCGCTCATGCTGCCTTTACAGGGTTATGGGGGGCTCTTCCCGGACGGCGCCCTTCTCCTCTTTGCTCTTCTGGACAATGCCGGTGATCTTGTCGATCACCTCGGGCACCAGGTTGACCACCTTGTCGGCAGTGTTGCTGCTGGTCGCCAGCTGGAGGAGCTGTACCCCGCCCCCCGCCTTGATCACCAAAAAGGCGATAGGCTGGATGGTGACCCCAGCCCCGGCCCCTCCGCCAAAGGGGTCCGGGGTTTTAGAAGAGGGGAACTCCGACCCGCCGGAGGCATAGCCAAAGGTGACTTTGGACACCGGGATGATGGTGGTGCCATCGGGTGTGGTGACCGGGTCGCCGATGATGGTGTTGACATCCACCAGCTGGTGGAGGTTTTGGATGGAGGAATCCATCAGGTCTTTGATAGGATGGCTCATATGGTTACACCGCCTTTGTTTTGTTGGGTTGATTCTTCGGGCTCGTGGGGCTCCTCCTTCTTCTCTTTTCGGAGGAACAAGGGGAGCAGCTTCACCAGGAGGGCGGCAAGGATGGCGAGCCCGGCGGCCAGCGCCGCCAAAGGGATCATCCTCACCTTGCCGCGGAAGCAGACCGCGCTTTCCTCCTGTGTAAAGTCGGGGAAAACACTGATCTTCACCCGTTTTAGTTGAAAAAGGTTCTCCAGAAAACTGCAGATTCCAAATGCTGCGGCGTTGTACCTGCCGCAGGAGATGGCAGTTTGGGCTGCGTCATCTTCCGCAACCCGCATCCCGAAAAAGATGTCATAGAACACAACGGTTTTTAACAGCCACCGGACCGGGGGCCACAGCCCTTCCAAAAGCTCCTTGCCCAAGGCAAACAATTCCCCGGCGGAGGGCTTTTCCTTTTGTGGCTTCTTTGGTTTCTCCTCTTGGGGAGGTTTGGGCTTTTTCTCCTCCGGGGGCTTCTCCTCCCCAGGGGGGCGGGGGAACACCTGGTACCGAAGGAAAAAATACCGGACCCAAACGGTCAGCTCTCCATTATACTCCGCCTGGAGAACCACCGGCAGGGAGAGAAGGCACAGCAGGAGGCCGCAAAGGCCTGCAAAAATCCATCCGACCATGGTGCGCCCCCTTTCCTCATCCTTCCATGGCGTATTCCCCCTAGAGGAGGGTCTGCTGTTCTTCCTCCTCGGGCGGGGCGGGCAACTCATCCAGGGAGTGGAGCCCAAACGTGCGCAAAAAGGTGTCGCCAGTGCGGTAGGCAATGGGCCTGCCGGGCAGTTCCAGCCTTCCGGCCTCCTCCAGCAGCCCCTTTTCCACCAGGGTGGACACTACCCCTGCACTGTCCACCCCCCGCACCTGGTCCACAAAGGCCCGGGTGACCGGCTGGTTGTAGGCCACCACCGCCAACACCTCCATCGCCGCCTGGGAAAGGGGCTGCTGCCGCTTCCAATCGGTGGCCGCTTGGATCACCCCGGCGTATTCCGGCCGGGTGGCCAGCTGGTATTTGCCATCCAAAGAGAGGACCTGCAGCGGGCTCCCCTGCTGGGTGAGGCGGGCCATGAGGCATTCCGCCTGCTGCCGTGCAGCTGTCCGGTCGATGCCCAAAGCTTCAGCCAACCGCTCCAGCTCCACCGGTTCCCCGGCGGCAAAGAGGATGGCTTCCATCTTCTGTTCCAGTTCAAGAGACATTGCTGTTCCCTCCACACAGGACGGCCGTCTCCCCGCTGACCTCCACCCGCTTGTCCTTCACCATCTCCAAAAGGGCCAAAAAGGTGGCCACCAGTTCGGAGCGGTTGCGGCTTTTCAAAAACAGTTGGGAGATCCGCTGAGGCCTGCTGAGGGCCGCCGTCAAATACTCCATCCGGGACTCCACCGACACCACCGGCCGGCTGACCAGCGGCTGGAAGCTTTCCACCGGTGGGGGGAGCCTGCGCTTGCCCCTCCCAGTGGCGCTCACATAGGCCCGGGCCAATTCCTTCGGCAGGTGGCGGCATTGGTAGGTCTTGTCCACCTCCACCAGCTGTGGCCCCCGCACAAAAATAGTATGGCCACGATTTTGGGCCGCAAGCAGCGCAGCCACCACTTTTAGGGCCTGGTATTCCAAAAGTTGGCCAGTGAGCTCGGTTTTCAGCTGTTCTTCCTCCTCCCGCCGGGGCAGGAGAGACAGGGTTTTTAGGTAAACCAGCCGGGCGGCCATCTCCAAAAACTCGCTGGCAATGTCCAAATCCTGGGCGCGCGCGCCTTCCAGATACTCCAGATATTGGTCCAGCAGCTGGGAGATGGGGATGTCTAGAATGTTGAGCTTGTGCTTGGATATGAGATGGAGGAGGAGATCCAGCGGCCCCTCAAATCCATCTAAGGTAAAGGACGGCCGTTCCATCCTGGGCCTCCCTCCTTCCTCCTGCCGTACTATTTTATAAGATCGCCTGCATGAGCCGGGGGACAAAGGCCGTGGCGCTTACAAACAGGTCGGAGATGGCGTTGCCCACAAAGCTGATAGGCAGGTCGATCACCGGGGTGAAGAGGATGAGCAGCATAAAGATCATGCCGATCTCCCGCTCTTTGCTTATGATCTTCCAATAGGTCCTGCCTGGCAGCACAGCCCCCATCATCTTCCAGCCATCCAGCGGCGGCACCGGCAGCAGGTTGAACACCGCCAACATGATGTTGGTGCTGTAGACAATCCACAGGATGTCCAGAACTGTTTCGGTGGCGCTGTACTGCCACAAGGTTCCAAAGGCGGCAAAACCCAGCACCACCCGGTAAATCACCAGAACAAACAGCGCCAGCAGCAGGTTGGAGGCAGGGCCGGCCATGGCGCTCAGGGCCATATCCCGCTTGGGTTTTTTAAAGTTATTGGGGTTGATGGGCACCGGACGGGCCCAGCCGAACCCGGCAAACAGGATCAGCAGGGTCCCCACCGGGTCCAGATGGCTGAAGGGGTTAAGGGTCAGCCGCCCCGAGCGCTGGGCGGTGTCGTCCCCCAGCCAGCTGGCGGCATAGGCGTGGGCACACTCGTGGATGGGCATAGAGGTGAACACCACCAGCGCCCGGGCCAATATGGTAAATAGATCCATAACTCGTGTTATCCTCCTGGCCGGGGGAACCGGCTTCTTTCCAAGGTTTGGGACGCATATCCGGCGCGGCGCAATGGCACAGCGGAAGTTACTGGAATTATTATATCGTCCGGCGGTGGAAAAAACAAGGGCAGCGGCGCCGGGCCCAGGGGAATTCAACGTTTATTTACAACTTTATTTCGCTTTTCTCAAAAAAAAGCTTGCATTTCCCCTGGGAATCTGATAGTATATTGCTGTTGACTTTGTTTAAAGTTGTATAAGGAGGTGCAGACACATGGCAAAATGCGATATCTGCGGTAAGGACGTCTCTTTCGGAATCAAGGTTTCCCATTCTCACAGAAGATCCAACAGAGCTTGGAAAGCCAACGTAAAGCGCGTTAAGGCAATTGTCAACGGCACACCGTGCCACATCCACGCCTGCACCCGTTGCTTGCGTTCCAATAAAGTGACCCGCGCCATCTAAAACCGCTTGAAAAGAATCGTCCCCGCTGGGATGGTTCTTTTTTCGCATTCTAGGGAAAAACATCCTCCGAGGCCGCCCATTTCCCCTTTTGGGGAATGGCGAAACGCCCCGGGGGATTTTTTTGCCCTTTTCCCCAGAGTCTTACAGAAAAACAGGCTGGGAATCTTCCCAGCCTGCCCCTTAGTTTTCCTTTGTCTCCGGGCGCTTCTCCACCCCGAGCCACTGCCCCTCCGATTCATGGCGGCGGGGACGGCTCATCAGTTCGTCGATGGCCTGCTGGGGGTCCTTCCCCTCGTACAGCACCTTGTATATTTCAGTGACGATGGGCATCTCCACCCCCAGCCGGCGGGAGAGCTCATAGGCGGCCTTGGTGCTGAAATAGCCCTCCACCGTCATATCCACCTCGCCCACCGCCCCTTGGGGGGACCAACCGGACCCGATGAGGATGCCGGCTCTCCGGTTCCGGGAGTGGACGCTGGTGCAGGTGACAATCAAATCCCCCACGCCGGATAGGCCGCTGAAAGTCTCGGGCCGGGCGCCGCAGGCCACCCCCAGTCGGGCAATCTCGGTGAGGCCCCGGGTCATCAAGGCCGCTTTGGTGTTGTCCCCCAAGCCTAAGCCGTCGGCGATTCCCACCGCCAAGGCGATGACATTTTTTAAGGCCCCGCCCAGCTCGACCCCCATGACGTCGTCGTTGACATAGAGCCGCAGGGAGGAGTTGGAGAGGATGTCCTGCACCTTGCGGGCCGCCTCTGGATCGGTAGAAGCCACCACCGCCGTGGTGGGAGCCCCACGGGATACCTCCTCCGCGTGAGAGGGGCCGGAGAACATGACCACCGGGTTCTCCAGCAGGGATTCCTCCAGCACCTGGCTCAGGCTTTCCAAAGTGTCCCGCTCCAGGCCCTTGGCCCCGCAGACCACCACTGCATCGGGGCGCATTTTGCCGCGGATTTTTGCCGCGACCTCCCGCACCGCCGAGGAAGGGGTTGCGATAAAGACCAAATCCGCTTCCCCCAGGGCGTCCAGAGAGTTGGTTACGTCGATCTCCTCCGGCACTGGAACCCCGGGCAGAAGATAGGCGTTTTCTTTGTTCTGGCGGATTTCTTCCACCTGCTGGGGATCATAGGACCACAGGGTGACCTGGTGGCCATAGCGGTGCGCCATCACCGCCAAGGCGGTGCCAAAGCCGCCCGCTCCTAAAAACATCAACCGTGCCATATTGCTACCTCCAATAAAGTGGTTTTCGCAGGGGCGCGCCTTGAGGAACTGCGCCAGTCCTGCCAGTTATTTTTTTTCCCCAAACCGCGCTTCCGTGCCGTTGAGCAGCCGTTTGATGTTGCCCCGGTGCATATACACCACCAACGCGGCCGCAGCCGCGGCAAACACCGTGTCAAAGACATAGGGCCGCCCCTGGAACCGCAGCACAAAATAGGTGGCGAAGGGGAAGGTGATCGCCCCCAGGATAGAGGCCAGGGAGACAATGCGGGTGATGAACGCCAAAGGCACATACACCCCAATCAAAATACAAAACACAATGGGGTTGAGCAGCAAAATAACGCCACAGCTGGTCAGCACCCCTTTTCCCCCTTTGAAGTGGAAGAAAATCGGGTACAAATGGCCCAACAGGACAAATGCCGCCCCCACAAAGCCACCGTCCATAGCGGTGACCCCCAGCTGCTGGAAGATCATCCGGCCTACAAGAACGGCCAGCGCCCCTTTGCTAAAATCCCCGACTCCGGTGAAAAACGCCGGGCCGACGCCATAAGTCCGCAGCATATTAGTCATGCCTGCATTGCCGCTGCCGTGGCGGCGCACATCGTCCTTGGCATAGATCCGGGAGACCAGCACCGCAAAATTTATGCTGCCCATCAAGTACGCAGCCAGCGCGGCCAAACCTGCCGCCAACAGAAAATTTCGATCCAAATCCATAACACACCGCACCTCTTGTTTCCGCCCGGGCGGGCAGTTGTTTGAAGTACTCTTAGCGTAACAGTTTTTTGCCCGTTATGCAACTAGGAATCTGTAAACTTTAACTCGTCTTGAGGCCGGGATACTCCCCTGTCCGTGGGTTACCACAACTATTGATGTGCCTTAACATCTGTCAAGTATGCAACTTTTTATAAAAAGATTTTCACATCTCTGTTGATAGAGACAGAAAACAGATGAAATTTCACCAAAATACTGTTTGATAAGAAAAAATATCAGCATTTTATGAATTATTGATTTATTTATCTTGCAAAAATATACAGCAGCTGGTATACTGTGCTACAAACATTTCTCATCCTGGAGGTCCGCATGAAACCAACGACGAATCGGGTTTATTCCCTCTGTGTCACCGCGCTGTTCGCCGCCATTTTGGCAGTGCTCTCCCCTTTATCCATCCCGCTGCCATTCACCCCTGTCCCCCTCTCTCTCGGGACCTTCGCCGTCTACTTAGCTGCTGCAGCCGGCGGGGTCAGATGGGGCACCCTATCGGTGGCAGTGTACCTGCTGCTAGGGGCAGTGGGTATCCCGGTGTTTGCAGGCTACAGCGGAGGCCTTCAAGTCCTTGTGGGGCCGACCGGCGGCTACCTGATCGGCTACCTGCCCCTGGCCTTTTTGGTAGGGCTGCTCACCGACCATTTCCCCGAGCGGAAATCCATCTACCCCTTGTCAATGATCGCCGGAACATTCTTCTGTTATGCCATTGGCACCTGGTGGCTTGCCCGGCAAGCCTCCCTCTCCCTGCCTGGAGCGCTGGCGGCCGGGGTGCTCCCCTTTCTTCCGGGGGATGGGGTGAAAATCCTCGCGGCGTCTGCCATCGCCTATCCAGTGCGCCGGGTCCTCTTTCGGAGGAGGGAGAATTTTCCCCCACAAAAAAAGGCGGGCTAGCATAGCCCCCCTTTTTTATTGGAACCAACACCAGTTAGCTTTTGGTCCAAGTTTTCCCCCATGCTGCATTTTTATGGTAATAGGTCTTTCCTCCCGCTGTATGGGAACATTCAAAACCTAAAACCTCCAGATCAAGGCCGACGGAACCAGTTAAACAATTATCCACTACCACCTCATACGTTCCTCTAGCCTGAATTTGCAGGGACTGTTTATCCGAGGAAATCGTTGTGAGAACATAGTCCTCATCAAAGCTTCCCTTTTCATTCTCCCCTTCCGTCCACTCCAACAGCACCTCTTCAAAGAAGGGAATCCCCTGGGACACGCCGCACAAAACTCTCGTCCCCGCCACAACAGTATTACCGTCTCCAAAATCATGTTCAGCGGTGTATTCCATCTGGCGGAAGCCGTCCTCATATAAGCAGGCGGCTTTTTCTTCGGCCTCGCCCGGCATCATCCATTGATGCTGGATATAAAATTCCGCCGCTTCTTCCTCGGTGCAGACCCGAACCTGGGCTTTCCCTTGGCCCATCCCCTTCAGCCCCAGTGGGGAAACCCAGCCATTTTCCGGCTTTCCCTGGGGAGATAACAACCAGATTCCAAGGGAAAGCAACAAAGCTGTAAACCGCATATGACATTCCTCCACTCCTTATGGAAAGAATATCATTTTTTCTTGCTGTTTAAAAGGCGCAGGCATCAAAAAAGCGATGGACCCAGGAGCCCATCGCTTTTTTGGTGTTTGTTTAGTTGTCCCCACGCTCCCGGACGATGAAGCGGATGGGGGTGCCGTCCAACTGGAAGGTCTCCCGGATCTGGTTCTCCAAATACCGCTGGTAGGAGAAGTGGAACAGCTCCTTGTTGTTGCAGAAGGCCACAAACGTTGGGGGCTTGGTGGCCGCCTGGGTCATGTAGTAGATTTTCAGCCGCTTGCCCTTGTCGGAGGGGGGCTGCACCCGGGCGGTGGCATAGGCCAGCAGGTCGTTGAGCCGCCCGGTGGAGATGCGCATGGCGTTTTTCTCAAAGACGTAGTTGATCATCTCAAACAGCTTGTTCACCCGCTGGCCGGTGAGGGCAGAGATGAATACAAAGGGCACATAGGACATAAAGCTGAAATCCACCTCCAGCTTTTTGCGGAACTCGTCCATGGTCTTGTCGTCCTTGTCGATGGCGTCCCACTTGTTGACCGCCACCACGCAGCCTTTGCCCTGCTCGTGGGCATAGCCGGCCACCTTGGAATCCTGCTCGGTAAAGCCGACAGTGGCGTCGATGACGATGACGCAGACGTCGGAGCGGTCCACCGCCATATAGGCCCGCAGAACGCTATAGCGCTCGATCTCCTCTTCCACCCGGGCCTTGCGCCGGATGCCTGCGGTGTCGATGAAGACGTATTTGCCGAACTCGTTTTCCACCACCGTGTCGGTGGCATCCCGGGTGGTTCCGGCGATATCTGAGACAATCACCCGCTCCTCCCCGGCCACCCGGTTGATGAGGGAGCTTTTGCCCACGTTGGGCTTGCCGATCACCGCCACCTTGACGAACTCTTCGTCGTAGCCCTCCGCCTTGTCAAAGTCTATTTTTTCATAGCAGGCGTCCAGCAGGTCGCCGGTGCCATGTCCGTGGGCGGCAGAGACTGCAATAGGATCCCCCAGGCCCAGGTTGTAAAACTCGTAGAACTCCGCTGGCGGGTCGCCGATGGTGTCGCATTTGTTCACCGCAAGGACTAGGGGTTTGCCGCTTCTAAGCAGCATGCCCGCCACGTCCTGGTCGGTGGCGGTGACGCCGGAGCGCAGGTCGGTAACCAAAACAATCACGTCGGCGCTGTGGATGGCCAGTTCGGCCTGCTGCCGCATCTGGGAGAGGATCACATCGTCCGCCCGGGGCTCGATGCCGCCGGTGTCCACCAGCATCACCTCTTTGTTCCTCCACTCGCAGGGGGCGTAGATCCGGTCCCGGGTGACGCCGGGGGTGTCCTGCACAATGGAGAGGCGCTGGCCGATCAATTTGTTAAACAGGGTGGATTTGCCCACGTTGGGCCGCCCCACCACTGCGATAATGGGTTTTGCCATGGTGTCATGCCTCCTTTTTCCGGGATTTTCCCGGCGGGTTTTCCACTTCTCCCCGTGGGGGTGGGGGAAAACCAGGCTGGTTAAATCTCCTGTCCGGTCATGGCGGACAGCACCGAAAAGCCGTCGTTTTCCACAACCTGTATCGGGGTGCCCAAGGCGGCCTGGGCCTCCTCAAGGGTCACGTCGTCTAAAAACATATCCTGTTCGTGGCGCAGCATCACGTTTGGGATCAAAAGCGCCTCACCCAGGTCTTTTCCCTTTAGCTGGGCCATCAGGTCGGTGCCGGTGATAAGGCCCGCCACGGTGATGTTGTGCCCGAAATAGTCGTTGACAATCCGGTGGACCTCCACGGTCAGGCCGGGAAACAGCTCCTGGGCCTTCCCCGCCAGCTTGCAGAGAAGGGGGTAGGCCAGCACACCGGTGGCAATGGACACCTTCCGGGTGAGAGGACACGGATCGCACAGGGAACAGGCGCTCGTAAACTCCTGTTCCAACTGGGCCATCAGGCCCACGCCGTTGTCCAACTGGTCGAACTCCCCGTAGTACTCCACCGGGGGGATGGGCCGCCCGGCCAGCAGAAAGAATTCGTCAGAGGGGTAGGCCACCCGGACGCCCCGCTCTTTTTGGACTTCATCGGCAAAGGCGTCGATGGTGTCGATCACCGCTGCGGCCTCCGGCGCCGTGTAGGTCCGCAGGGGGTAAAGGCCCTCCCGGTAATCGGTGAGCCCCACCGGCACGCAGGCGATGCTCTGGAGGTTTTCCCCCAGAGCGCCCAAATCCCGCAGGCTGCGGGAGAGCTCCTCCCCGTCGTTGATGCCGGGGCAGAGGACCAGCTGGGTGTTGACCTTAATCCCCCCCTCGGTCAACATTTGAATATACCGCAAGCTGCTGGCCGCCCGGGGATTTTTCATCATCTCCACCCGCAGCTGGGGGTTGGTGGTGTGGACCGAGATGTTGATGGGGCTGATCCGCATCCGGATGATCCGCTGGATGTCCCGGTCCTCCAAATTGGTCAGGGTGATGTAGTTGCCGAACAAAAAGGAGAGCCGGGCATCATCGTCCTTAAAATACAAGCTCTCCCGCATGCCTTTGGGGGTCTGGTCCACAAAGCAGAAGATGCATTTGTTTTTGCAGTTCTGTTGCTTGTCCATCAAATAGGTGTCAAACTCCAGCCCCAGGTCGTCGTACTCCCCTTTGTGGACCTTGACGATGTAGGGGACGTTCTGCCGCAGCAGTTCGATTTGCAGCTGGCGGTCGGTCATATAGAACCGGTAATCCAGCACGTCGTCGATGGGGTTGCCGTTGATGGATACCAAAGTATCCCCTGTCTGAATCCCCGCCCGTTGGGCGTGGGAATGTTTGTCGATTTCACGGATGGTGACCGCCAGTGGAAATCCCCCCTTGTTTAAAAAGAAGCGTACTATTCCTTAGCTTTTGCCGCAGTGGAAAAGGTTATGCCCGCCCAAAAGCAAAAAAATAGAGGCGGAAACACGTCCCCCCTCTATCCTTTGAAGCTATGCAACTAGCCCTCGATTTTGATAACTTCTCTGCCTTTGTAGAAACCGCAGTTTCCACAAACTCTATGGGGGAGCTTCAGCTCGCCGCACTGAGTGCATCTGCACAGTGCAGGGGCTTCCAGCTTCCAAACGTTGGAACGTCTTTTGTCTCTGCGGGTTCTGGATACTTTTCTCTTCGGTACTGCCATGTTCAGCACTCCTTTATTTTATTTCTAGTTTTGGTTGTTCAAAAGGTCTTGCAAGACCTGCAATCTGGGGTCGATGGACTGTTTGCCGCACCCGCAGGTTGTCTCGTTAAGGTTGGCGCCGCAAATGGGGCACAGACCCTTGCAATCCTCGCGGCACAGCGCCTTGATTGGTAGCTCAAGGAGGATGTCGGAGGTGACAAGCTGGTCCAAATCCAGCAAACCGTCTTTTACCACGATAAAATCGTCGTTGTCCTCGTCGTTGAGTTCACGCGCCAGTACATGCTCAAAACGATAGACGGTGGGCCGATCGGACTGGGTGAGGCAGCGGTCGCAGATGGTGGTGAGCACAAAGCTGGCTTCGCACCGCAAGGTGACAATACCCGCCCTGTTTTCCACACTGCCCGTGACCTTAACCGGCGACTGAAACGGCCTTTGACCCCACTGACTCACCTGGGAGAGGTCCAGCTGGCGTTCAAATGCCAGCGACTCCCCTTCGATATCAAAAATACGGCCCAAATCAATCATTTTGATACGACGCTCCCTTCGGCTGGTACCCCAAGCGACGGATGCCATACCCATATCGCAAGAACCACGGACTTTTCTGCTGGCCAAAAAGGGCAGAAATCACCCTTTGCAGCCAAATGCTACTCAAATATTATAGTAAGCCAGACGTGGTTTGTCAAGAGAGATTGCCCCGTTTTTTGGGAGAATACCGGCATTTTTTGCGGGTTTGTTTTGGTAATTTCGTATGAATCCGCCCCCTTTTTCCCAAACAGTGCCAAAGGGGGCACTTTCCCCGAGAAAAAACCGCCTCGGCCTTTCTGCCAGGGCAGTATCTAGTATTGGCAAAGAAATGGAAAATAGCCGGGAAAATCCTGCCAGGCGGCGGGATCTGTTCCCGGCTATTTTCACGCATCGGCCGCTTCCCGGAACCGCTGCATCCTGTCCAGGGGAATTTCAGCCCCGGCAGACAGTGCTTTTGTTGCAAAAGCCACAAAAGACAAAGGGGTAAACATCCATAGGGGGAAACAAAAACAATTAAAAGCTTGCCAAACCAGCCCCGAATGCGCTGCAGTTTTCCAAGGCGGAGGCATCGGGGGTCTCGTTGACAATCAGCCCTTCCCCGCGGTAGAGGACTGCCCCAGCCGCAACGACGCGATCCTGCCAATCCCGCATCCACTGGCCATCCCCCCA
Organism: Merdimmobilis hominis; assembly: GCF_900104615.1. Lineage (GTDB taxonomy): Bacteria > Bacillota > Clostridia > Oscillospirales > Ruminococcaceae > Merdimmobilis > Merdimmobilis hominis. The sequence goes on from NZ_LT629939.1 coordinate 964,431, forward strand.
GCCATAGCTGCCGAAGAGGGCCACCTTTTTGCCGGAGAGGCCGCCTTCAATGGAGGTAAAAAAGGGGTCGAACTCCCCTTCCTCCAAGACTTCGCCGCCCATGGCGGGACAGCCGAAAGCCAACACGTTAAACCCTTGAAGGATGCCGGCGTCCGCCTGGCCTACCGGAAGAAGGGACACCTCCGCACCGGCACCTTTGGCCCCTTCTTCGATGGCGCTGGCCATGGCCTGGGTGTTGCCGGTACCGGACCAATATACAATTGCTATTTTGTTCATATACAGCCTCCTGTTGTCTCAATGTTCGTTTTATACCACGGGAAAAATCTGCACAATGGAAAGCCCCATCCCCACCCGGCGGCACAGGGAATCCCGGCAGCGGTCATACTGTTCAAACAACGCCTTGGCCTGGTCTACGTCACCGTAGACCTTCCAGTGGCCACAGTATTTGTATTTCTGGCCGCAGTACCGGCAGAACCCAGCCACATCCTCCGGCGGATACCCGAGGAACAGCCCCACCTCATGCGGGAATTCCCGGCCCTCCATCCGGTGCCGGAGCCGGTGCAAACAGGCGTCCACCCCAGCCCCAGGATCATAGCCCGCTTTAATCAATAGCTTTGCGACAGCCCTCTTCGTCAGGTGCCGCTTCAGTGCCTCCGGGCGGTAGACAAGCACCAGGAACCGCCGGTCGCACTGGCATAGGACATCCAGGCGGATGCCCCGCTCCTCCAGCTTCGGGCCCTGTTCTTCCAGCAGGTCCGGCAGATGGGGGTAGTCCGCTTTGGAACAGGAGACCAGATTAGCCGGCTTAATTCCCGCTAAGGCCGGGGCACAGTGGCGCGCCAACAATTGATCAAAGGATTGTGCCATGGTGGGGACTCCTTTCTCGTGGTTAGTTAAAGCTAACTATATGGGAAAAAGAAAACGGCTGCTTGCCGCCGCAATGGGTTAGCATTTGCTAACCTCATATTCACTATACCATGTCCTCCTCTCCTTGTCAAGGAAAAACCTCCCTTACCGCCCAAAATTTTTCTGTGGGCCTGTGCATCCCCGGTTTGGATTCCTTGAGACCGGTAGGGGGAGCCGCCGGTCAGAACAGCAGAATCCCAAACCGTTTGAACTCACGTACAGCCGGCCCCAAATTCCAATGTCTCACCGTTAAAAAAGCCGGAACCGCCCCTGCCGGGGAGCAGTTCCAGCCCTTTTGGATTTAAACCAGCCGCCGCACCAGGTCTTCCCGGCCGCCGGGCAGAAGGTCGATAGGCGGAATTTCAATCATCGTGTAACACCCCGGCTGCTGCCGCACTGCCCCACGGGCCGCCGAAGCCATCAGCTGGCCAGTGAGGGCGGGGTTGTCGATGGCCATATCAAAGGAGAACCTCTGGCTGTCCCGCTGGCCGCTGACCCCTTTGCGGCTCAGGTGGACTCCATGTCCCCGGTCCATCAGGTCAGCAACCCGTTCCACCGGAATGACGTGGGTCTCGTCGTGGATAAAATAGGGGTCGGCACGGATGGCCTCCTCCACCCGGCCCAGTTCCGCGCCCGGCAGCAGCTCCACATAGACCATCCTCCGGTGAAGTCCGGTTCCCAAAGGGACGGTCAGGGAGAGGGCATCCTTCACCCCGGTGATCGCTTTGACCGCAACCGTGTGGCCCATGCTCATCCCCGGCCCGAAGTCGGTGTAAGTGATGCCCCGGGGGGCGGATGCTTCCAGCAAGGCCCTCACTGCCGAATCCAGGCCCGGGTCCCATCCGGCGGAGAGGATGGCTGCCACCCCGTTCTCCTTAGCCACCCGATCCAGCCTGGCCCGCACCTGAGGGATATCCCCGTGGATGTCAAAACTGTCAGCTGTGGCGATGCCCTTGCGCAGCAGCTTCACCGCCGCCTCCGGCACCATCCGGGAAGGCAGGGCCAAAATCGCCGCCTGGGGCTTTTGAGGCAGGTTCTCCACCGAATCCGCCACCGCCACCCCCGGCAGGCCGGAGAGCCCTCCGCCGCTGTGGCGTACTACCCCGACCAACGAGAGATCTGGGGAGGCGAGCACCGCTTCCACGGCGGCCTTGCCCACATTTCCATAGCCGATCACCGCTGTCTTAATCATGAAAAACAACTCCTTTTTGCTCGCCCCATTTGGGCGCAAAAAAAGACGGGGCACAGGGGATTCCCCTTTTGCACCGTCCTTTTTGTTTCTTATTCAACCGGGAGATTATGCGATATAACCTTTCAGGCTCTCAGGGAGCTCAGAGGGATCGCAGGATACGGTAAACACCAATTCCACTTCGCTGTCTTTGGTCAGCTTGTTCAGCTTGTCGATCATCTTGGCCAGGCCTTCCAGGTCTTTTCCGCCGATTTTCAGGGTTGCATCCACATACATGTCAGTGATGTCATAATTCCCCGCCAAAATGCCGGCCAGGAAGCCATAGAACGCATCAAATCCACTGATGTCATAGGTCTCAATGTCCACAAGGCGGGCCTTATGACTCAGGTCATAGGTCAGCTGCAAGCCTTTCTCCACACAAACAACCGCACCGTGATCCTTTGCGACCGCTGCGTTGACGCCGTCTACCAGTTTTTTTGTTTTCCCGGAGCCCTTATTCCCTACAATCAATTTAATCATGGTGTTTTCCTCCCTTTTTGGTGGTATTATGTAACCGCTGGCGCGGGTACCTTCCTGTTTTGTTGTGGGCATTACAGCTGTGCTTCCAGCTGCTGCCGCAGTTCCTCGTAACCGGGTTTGCCGAGCAGGGCGAACATGTTTTTCTTGTATGCCTCCACACCCGGCTGGTCAAAGGGGTTGATCCCCAAAAGATAGCCGCTGACGGCACAGGCCATTTCCATAAAGTAGATGAAATATCCCGTCTCAAAGGCGTTGACCTGGGGCAGTTCCAGCACTGCGCTGGGCACCCCGCCGGAGCAGTGGGCCAAGGCCGTGCCCTCCATGGCTTTGCGGTTGACCTCTGAGAGCTTCCAGCCGGCCAGGAAGTTGAGACCGTCGAAATTCTCCTCTTCTTTGGGGAGGATGAATTCCTCAGCCGGCTCCCCCAAATCCACAATGGTTTCAAAGAGGATGGGGCTCCCCTCCTGGATGAACTGGCCCAGGGAATGGAGGTCGGTGGAGAAGGTGGCCGCTGTGGGGAGAAGTCCCTTGTGCTCCTTGCCCTCGCTCTCCCCAAAGAGCTGTTTGTACCACTCCGCCATCATGGAAAAGCTGGGGTCGTAGCTGACCAGCATTTCCGCCTTTCGCCCTTTGCGGTAGAAAAGGTTGCGGATAGCCGCGTAACGGATGCAGCTGTTGCCGCCAAAATCCGGGGCGGACAACTCCTCCCGGGCAGTGGCGGCGCCGTCCATCAGCGCCTGAATATCCCCGCCGCTGACGGCGATGGGCAGAAGCCCCACCGGGGTGAGAACCGAGTACCGGCCCCCCACATCGTCGGGGATGACAAACCGCTCATACCCCTCCCGAACCGCTAAGTCGTGAAGGGTGCCCCGGCTGCGGTCGGTGGTGCAGTAGATACGCTTCTGGGCTTCCTGTTTGCCGTACCGGTGCTCCAGGTACTCCCGGAATACCCGGAAAGCGATGGCAGGCTCGGTAGTGGTCCCGGATTTGGAGATCACATTGACCGACACCCGTTTCCCCTCGCAGAGGGAGAGGAGCTGGCACAGCTGGCTGGAACTCATATTGTTGCCGGCAAAATAGATCTGGGGGGAATCCTTGGCAAGGCTGTTGTACAGCGGGGAGCCCAAAAGCTCAATCACCGCCCGCGCCCCCAGGTAGGAGCCGCCAATGCCGATGACGACAAGCAGGTCGCTGTCCCGCCGGATTTTTTGGGCAGCCATCTGGATGCGGCAAAACTCATCCCGGTCATACTCCGCCGGCAGATCCAGCCACCCGAGAAAATCATTCCCCCGGCCGGTGCGCTTGCAGAGCGTCTGGTGGGCCGCCACCGCTTGGGCGGCGATTGCGTCAAAATCTTCGGGGCTCAGGAAGCCTTTCAGATACTGTTCTTTCAGCTTAGTCGCCATAGAACTTCCTCCTCGTTTTGCCTTATCCATAGTTTAGCGTATTCCAGCAAATTTTTCAAGTTTAAAAGTGATAATTCTCCTGTTTTTGTTGATCATTCACAGATTTTTAAGAATTCATCCGACTGGCGGCCTCCCACAGGGTTTCTAGGCCCTTGAGGAAAGTCATCCGCTCCACGCCGCTGGCCGCGGTCAAGTCGTAGCGGCTCACCGGGGTGCCCTCCACCAAAACGGTGACCGAACCCAGGACCTCCCCCTGCTCCACCGGGGCGTGGACATCCTCGGCCAGCTGGATCTCCTGGGTGATGGAACTGCCGCCGCCCTTCTCCACCACAACTGGCATAGGAGGCACAAACTGGACCTCCACCTGGCGCTCTACACCGCCCAAAACTTTCACTGGGGTCAGCTGTTCTTGGATGGATGGCGGCTGTACCGCTTCATAGTTGGCAAAGCCGTAATCCAACAGGGTGCGGGCGGCGTTAAACCGCTCGTCGCTGGTGCTGGAGCCCATGGTGACCGCCACCAGGCTCAGGTTCCCGCGGGTGGCGGAGGCGGAAAGGCAGCTTCCCGCGCCGTCGGTGGTTCCGGTCTTCAGGCCAGTGGCCCCTTTGTAAAAGCGGATCAGCCGGTTGGTGTTGACCAGTTGGGTTTTGCCGTCCCGCAGGGAATCCATCCAGACGGTGGTGTACTCTTTAATTTTTTCGTGTTTTAGGAGCTCCCGGGACATGATGGAGATATCCCGTGCGGTGCTCAGGTGGCCGTCGGCGTCCAGGCCATTGGTGTTTTCAAAATGGGTGTTTGTCATCCCCAGTTCCTGGGCCCGGCGGTTCATCAGGTCCACAAAGGCGTCTTCGCTGCCGGCTAGGTGTTCCCCCAGAGCGCAGGCCGCGTCGTTGGCGCTGGAGATGGCCGTCGCCTTGAGCAGCTCGTGGACGGTCATCTCCTCCCCCACCTCCAGCCAGATTTGGGAGCCCCCCATGCTGTTGGCGTTGGGGGAACAGGTCACTTTGTCCTCCAAGCTGATTTTGCCGCCATCCAAGGCCTCCATCACCAGAAGGAGGGTCATCACCTTGGTGATGGACGCCGGGTGCATCTTTTCGTCCGCGTTCAGTTCGTAGAGCACCCTGCCGGTGTTCTGTTCCACCAAAATGCCCGATTTTGCCGGGATATCCCCCACCGCGCCCGGCTGTGCCCACACGGGCAGGGCCTGCGCCAGCAAGAGGGCCGCGGCGACAAAGGCCGCTGTGCATTGCCGGATCGCTCGTTTCATACGCTCACCTCGTCGATTCAAAACTCGGTACAGTGTATGCTCGCCCCGCCGCCGCGAGAACGGCTTTCCCTTCCGCGGCAGATTGTGGGGAAAATTTTGCAAAAGCGACGTTTTTTCCCCCGCCGGATTGATCGTTTTACCTAGAAACCGCCCCCGTTCAGGGGGATTATTTCGGCTGGCTGCGTCTTGTAATTGCACGGGGGATTTTGTATAATTTAAAGGTAAGAAATTCGCGGTCTCGGCATCGGGGCCGCTTGTTTTGCTCCCGCTCACCTGATTATATCGGGGACAAGCTGTGAAAAACCGCGAAACCCGGGGTTTTGCGGCCTCTACAGCCCTGCCGGGGCGGGAAAAAACCTCTCGCCAGCCCTCTGCTTCGCGTGGCGGGAGGAACCCTTTTATTATGAGCGCCGACGCGAAGCGGCAGAATGGATGATTGCTATGCGCATCGCTTTTTATACCCTGGGCTGCAAGGTCAACCAGTATGAGACCCAGGTCCTCAGCCAGCAGTTTGCCGCCGCCGGTTTTGATTTGGTGGAGCCCACCGATATCGCCGACGTCTACGTGGTCAACTCCTGCACCGTTACCTCCAGCGGGGACAAAAAAACCCGCCAGATCCTGCGCCGGCTAAAGCGGCAGAACCCCGCCGCTAAGGTGGCGCTGACCGGCTGTTTCCCCCAGGCCTTCCCCGACGCGGCAGAGGCTTTTACTGAGGCGGACGTCATCACCGGTTCCTACAACCGGGCCTCCTTGCTGCCCGCCATCCGGGAGTGCCTGGCAACCGGCAGCCGGGTGGTCAACATCACCGCCCACCAAAAAGGGGAAGCCTTTGAGGACATGAAGGCCGGAAAGTTCTTTGAAAAGACCCGGGCTTCCATCAAAATTGAGGACGGGTGCGAGCGCTACTGCGCCTACTGCATCATCCCCTATGCCCGGGGGCCGGTCCGCTCCAAACCTTTGATGGATCTGAAGCTGGAGCTGACCGAGCTGGCCGCCGCCGGCTATAAAGAAGTCGTCCTGGTGGGCATCAACCTGTCGGCCTATGGCAAGGACTTCGGCGGCCATCTGACCGACGCCATCGCCCTGGCCTGCACCACCGACGGCATCGAGCGGGTCCGCCTGGGCTCCATCGAGCCGGAGATGATCACCGACAAAGACCTGGAGGAGATGGCCCGCTATCCCCGCCTCTGCCCCCAGTTCCACCTGGCGCTGCAAAGCGGGTGCGACGCCACCCTCAAGCGGATGAACCGCAAATACGACACCGCCGAATACCGCCGGATGGTGGGCAAAATCCGGGAGCTGTTTGAGAACCCCTCCATCACCACCGACATCATGGTGGGCTTCCCCGGCGAGACCGAGGAGGAATTTGCCTCCACCCTCCAGTTCGTAGAGGAGATCGGCCTGGCCAAGGCCCATGTCTTCTCCTACTCCATCCGGGAGGGCACCGCCGCCGCCCGGATGTCCGGCCAGGTGGACCCGCAGGTCAAGGAGGAACGCAGCGCCCGGCTCATCGCCGCCACCGGCAAGACCCGGCAGGAGTTCCTCCAAAACCAGGTGGGCACCGTCCAGGAGGTGCTGTTTGAAACCCAAACTGGCGGCCTGACCCACGGGTACAGCAAAAACTATACCCCGGTCTTTGTAAAGACGGATGAAGATGTCACCGGCGCCATCCTCCGGGTGGAGATCACCGGGGCCGAGGCTGACCACTGCATCGGCCGCATCCTGTAACCCTATGTTATCCCTTCGGCATCCGCCGAATTTATCTGTGTTCCCCATCCCCTCAACCGACCATAAATGAGTAGTAAGGAGAGTTTGGAATGTCTGTTACCAGAATCTATGTGGAAAAGCGCCCCGAATTTGCCGTGGAGGCCGCCGGTGCCCTTTCCGACATCACCTCCGCCCTGTCCATCGACTCCATCACCTCCCTGCGCCTTGTCAACCGGTACGACGTGCAGGGAATCTCCCAGGAGGATTTTGACGCCGCCCGGGGCACCATTTTTTCCGAGCCCCAGGTGGATGACACCTATGATGAGCTGCCCGCCTGCAATGGCCGGGTGTTCGCGGTGGAATACCTCCCCGGCCAGTTTGACCAGCGGGCCGATTCCTGTGCCCAGTGCATCCAGATTTCCACCCAGAAGGACCGCCCGGTGGTCCGTTCCGCCAAGGTCTACCTGCTGGAAGGGGAGATCTCCGACGCCGACTTTGCCCGCATCAAGGCCTATCTGATCAACCCGGTGGAGAGCCGGGAGGCCTCCCTGGAAAAACCGGAGACCTTGGACACCAACTACGCCATCCCCGAGACGGTGGAAACCCTCTGCGGATTCACCGCCCTTTCGGAGGAGGAGCTCTCCCAGTTCATCCGCCAGTACGGCCTGGCCATGGATCTGGACGACATCAAATGCTGCCAGAACTATTTCAAAAATGAGGAGAAGCGGGACCCCACCATCACCGAGGTTCGGATGATCGACACCTACTGGTCCGACCACTGCCGCCACACCACCTTCTCCACCCATATCGACGACGTTTCCATCGACTGCGATTACATCAAGGACACCTATCGGGAATATCTCTCCCTGCGGGAGACCCTGTACGCCGGCAAAGACCGCCCCATCACCCTGATGGACCTGGCCACCATCGGCGCAAAAGCCCTGAAAAAACAGGGGCTTCTCACCGACCTGGACCAGTCGGAGGAGATCAACGCCTGCTCGGTAAAGATCAAGGTGGACCACGACGGGGTTTTGGAGGACTGGCTCCTGATGTTTAAGAACGAGACCCACAACCACCCCACTGAGATCGAGCCCTTCGGCGGTGCGGCCACCTGCCTGGGCGGCGCCATCCGCGACCCCCTCTCCGGCCGGAGCTATGTCTACCAGGCCATGCGCCTCACCGGTGCGGCCGACCCCCTCGCCCCGGTGGAGGATACCATCCAGGGCAAACTCTCCCAGCGCAAAATTGTCACCACTGCCGCGGCGGGCTACAGCTCCTACGGCAACCAGATCGGCCTGGCCACCGGCCACGTGACCGAACTGTACCATCCCGGCTATGTGGCCAAGCGGATGGAGGTGGGCGCAGTCATCGGCGCGGCCCCTGCGGAAAATGTAGTCCGCATGGTCCCCGAAGCCGGGGATGTGGTCATCCTGCTGGGCGGCAAGACCGGCCGGGACGGCTGCGGCGGCGCAACCGGCTCCTCCAAGAGCCACACGGTAGAATCCCTGGAGAGCTGCGGAGCCGAAGTCCAGAAGGGCAATGCCCCCGAGGAGCGCAAGATCCAGCGGCTGTTCCGCAATGGTGAGGTCACCCGGATGATCAAGCGCTGCAACGACTTCGGCGCAGGCGGCGTGTCGGTGGCCGTAGGCGAGCTGGCCGACGGCCTCTCCATCAACCTGGACGCCGTCCCCAAGAAATACGACGGCCTGGACGGCACCGAGCTTGCCATCAGCGAAAGCCAGGAGCGGATGGCCGTCGTGGTCGCCGCCGGCGATGTGGACAAGTTCATCGCCGAGGCTTCCAAGGAAAACCTGATGGCCACCCCTGTTGCGGTGGTCACTGACACGGGCCGCCTCTCCATGACCTGGAACGGCAACACCATCGTGGACCTCTCCCGGGAGTTCCTCAACTCCAACGGCGCGGTGAAACACACCACCGTTGCGGTTCCTGCCCCTCAGTTCTCCGAGAAAGCCCACGGCGCTTCCCTGCCTATGGAGGAAAAATGGCCCAAGGTTTTGGGTCACCTGAACGTCTGCTCCCAGAAGGGCCTGGTGGAGCGGTTTGACTCCTCGGTGGGCGCGGCCACTGTGCTGGCTCCCTTTGGCGGCAAGCACCAGCTGACCCCCGCCCAGGCCATGGCAGCCAAGATCCCCGTCCTCACCGGCGAGACCAACACCGCCTCCCTGATGGCCTGGGGCTTCAACCCCTACATCGGCGAGGTGTCCCCCTATCATTCCGCCATGCTGGCCGTGGTGGAGTCGGTGGCTAAAATTGTAGCCGCCGGCGGCAGCTACCGCCACTGCTGGATGAGCTTCCAAGAGTACTTTGGCAAGGTCAAGGATGACCCCGCCCGCTGGGGCAAGCCCTTCGCCGCCTTGTTGGGCGCTTTGAAGGCACAGCTGGAGCTGGGCATTGGGGCCATCGGCGGTAAGGATTCCATGTCCGGCACCTTTGAGGACATCGACGTCCCCTCCACCCTGATCTCCTTCGCCGTTTCCACCGCCCAGGTAGACAAGGTGGTCTCCGGCGAATTCAAAAAATCCGGTAGCCCGGTCTACCTGCTCCAGCCGGAGTTTGACAAAAACGGCCTGCCCTGCTTCGACTCGGTTAAAAAGGTGTTTGACACCGTCGAAAAGCTGATCTCTGAGAAGAAGGTCCTCTCCGCCTACACCCTGGGCATCGGCGGCGTGGCGGCCGCCGTCAGCAAGATGGCCTTCGGCAACTCCATCGGCTTTGCCTTCGCAGAGAAGCAGGACGAAAACACCCTCTTTAAGACCTCCTATGGCGGCTTTGTGCTGGAAACTGCAGAGGAGATCGACGGCCTGCCTCTCCTGGGCCATACCACCGAGGACTTCACCGTAAAGGTCAACGGCGCCACCGTGGACCTCTGCAAGGCCCAGGAGGTTTGGGAGAACAAGCTGGCCCCCATCTTCCCCGCCCAGCTCCCCACCCCCAAGATCCTGGTGCCCACCCACTCCTTTGCGGCTAATAAGGAATTCCACGCCGCATCAAAGATCGCCAAACCCCGGGTGCTGATCCCTGTATTCCCCGGCACCAACAGCGAGTACGACACCGCCAAAGCCTTTGAACGGGCCGGCGGCAGCGCCACCACCTTTGTGATCAAAAACCTCTCCTCCCAGGATATCGAGGAATCGGTTGCCGCCTTTGAGGAGTTGATCCACCAGTCCCAGATCATCGCCATCCCCGGCGGCTTCTCCGGCGGCGACGAACCCGACGGCTCCGGCAAGTTCATCACCGCCTTCTTCCGCAACCCGCGGATCAAAGACGCGGTCCACGACCTGCTCAAAAACCGGGACGGCCTGATGCTGGGCATCTGCAACGGCTTCCAGGCCCTCGTTAAACTGGGCCTTGTCCCCTTCGGTGAGATCGTGGACATGGACGAGACCTGCCCCACACTGACCTTTAACCGGATCGGCCGCCACCAGGCCAAGCTGGTCCGCACCCGCATCGCCTCAAACAATTCCCCCTGGCTGATGCATTCCCAGGTGGGGGATGTCTACACCATCCCGATCTCCCACGGCGAGGGCCGGTTTGTCGCCAGCCCCCAGCTGCTGGAGAAGATGGCCCAAAACGGCCAGATCGCCACCCAGTATGTGGATCTCTGCGGCAATCCCACCCTGGATACCCGCTACAACCCCAACGGTTCGGTGGACGCCATCGAGGGCATTCTCTCCCCCGACGGCCGCGTTCTGGGCAAGATGGCCCACTCCGAGCGGTTCAGCGGCGGCACCTTCTGCAATGTGCCCGGCAACTACGATATGAAGCTGTTTGAGGGCGCTGTGGACTACTACACCAAATAACCAATAAACCCAAAACCGCCGGGGGCTGTTAGCCCCCGGCGGTTTTTTGAAAGAAAATATTTCGATTGCGGCTACAACTTCCCCCTAGAGTTTTTGGTGGAAATTGGGTAGACTAAACGGGATAGTCCGTTACCCTTCAAAGGGGACGATCTCCTGAAAAAGGGCCCGGGTTTTGGGCGGGATCCTCTTGTCCAGATGGCAGCTTCCAAAGGCCCAAAGCCGGTACTCGCAGCTCTCGCTGACCCGGTCGAAGAAGGCCCCCAGCAGGTTGCTCCGCTCCCCTTGGGGATTCAAAAACCGGTACAGCCGCCCCGAACACTCGTGGGTGACGATCAAATCCACCCGGTTGCCCAACTGGGCGAGGGACTCCTCCCCATGGGCGATCTCCTCCTGGGTGGGCATCTCCTGGGGCCACCAGCTCTCCCCTTCCCGGCGCAGCTCAATGTCCGGGCTCTCCCCGCCGCCGAAGGCAAAGATGGTTTTACCCTCCACCCGGTAGCATTCTCCCCGCATCAGATGGATGAGGTTGCCGGAAATCCGGTGGATTTTTCCGCCGTTCCACTCCTCTTCCGGGTAGGCGGCCAGCCGGTCCAGGTTGTCGTGGGTTCCCTCCACAAAGGCGATGGTATACCGGCGCTTGCCCAGCCATTTGAGGTGTTTCTCTTCCCCCTTGGAGCCGTCCCAGATAAAGCCGAAATCCCCGCAGATGATGAGGGTATCCCCCTTTTTCAGCTGTTTTGCCTCTTTGGATTGAAAACGCTCCATCCCGCCGTGGGTATCCCCCGTCAGATAGATCATCTGCTAACCGCTCCTTTGTCTTTACCCATCCGGGTTTTTCTGGTATACTAAAGGGTATAGGATCGTACCCGCCCCCTGCGGGGGTCCCGATTATTGTACCACAAAGTCTGCACAAACTTTAAGAATTGCGGTGCGGCTGTTGCCGCAAAGTGCTTCGCCCTGCAAACAATTCTTCGAATGCCACGGCTTTGCTGTGGCTATTGTACCATGTATTTGCGACGGTTTCCAGCCTGGATTTGAATTTTCGTCAGCTGGTTTTCTGCCATTTCCGATAAACGGCTTTTATGGAAGTGAGGTTCCCATACCATGAAAAAATTTCGTTTTCTCCCCTTGCTTTTGATCATCTGCCTGCTCTTTTCCTCCATCCCCGCCTATGCCCAGTATGAGCCCCTGTTCGACGTCCAATCCAAGGCGGTCTATTTGGTCAACCTGGACACCGGCAACGTGATCTATGAAAAAAACGCCGATGCGAAGATGTATCCCGCTTCGCTGACCAAGATCATGACGGCCATCGTGGTGCTGGAAAACATCGACGACCTGGATGGCACCGAAATCACCTTCAAGCCCTATCTGGAAGTGATGATGAGCGAGAAAAACGCCCAGTACGGCGGCATCTCTTTGGGTGGCCTGTATCGGGGGGACACCCTCACCGCCCGGGAACTCCTCTATGCGATGATGCTCCCCTCCGCCAACGAGGCGGCGGTGATTTTGGCCGATTATGTAGGGGATGGCTCCCTGGATTACTTTTATGACCTGATGAACCAGAAAGCCCAGGAGCTGGGCTGCACCGGCACTCATTTTTCCAGCGCCAATGGCCTTCATGAGGCGGACAACTACACCACCGCCAAAGACATGTACTTAATCACCCGCTACGCCATGCAGAACCCGGACTTTGCGGAGATTGTCTCCACCACCTTCTACGATGGCGGCCTCAACATCAAAGGCCAGAACCTGTACTGGAACACCACCAACAAGATGATGGTGAAAGGCAGCGGCTATTACTATCCTTATATCACCGGGGTCAAAACCGGCACCACCGAAGAAGCGGGCCGGTGCATTGTCACCACCGCCTCCCGAGATGGATACTCGTATCTGATGGTGGTGATGGGCGCCCCCATGGAGGGGGACACCAACATCGCTATGGAGGAGACCCAGAAGCTCTACGACTGGGTGTTCTCGACCTTTCGGGTCAAAACCATCACCGAGCAGGGGGAAAGCCTGGTGGAAGTCCCCCTCAAGCTCTCCTGGAACAAGGACCATCTCAAACTGATGAGCGGCGAACGGTTCCAGGCGCTGATCCCCGACGACATCGACGTGGCCAGCTTAACCACCGAATATGAACTGCCCAACTACATCAAAGCCCCTATTAAAAAGGGGGATTTTGTGGGGTACCTCCACTTCTCACTGGCTGGGGAAGAGCTGGGCCAGGTGGAATTGGTCTCGATGGAAAATGTAGACCGGAACATCTTCCTCTTTTATGTAGACCTTCTCTCCACCATGCTGCGGGCCTATTGGTTTAAGTTTGTGGTGGTCTTTGCAGTCCTTTCCACCCTCTGCTATGTGGGGCTGATGTTTTTGCAGCAGAAGGGGAAACGGCGGTACAAACCTGTGCGCCGGCGGAAAAATCTATAACTATATGTAGAATTTCTGGATGTTTTTTCAAAAAGAGCCGCGATTGCGGCTCTTTTTCTATGGGTCTTATCCTTTTCCCTGCCCAGCCGGTGAATTTCACCGGCCCTATAACAAGAATGGAAATCGATCCCCCTTCCAGCAGGATGCTATGGGCAACCCAATAATAGATGGCATACAGCATCTTCAAACCCCCTTCTCCAACAGGAAGCCGGCAGCGGATATGTCGTCTTCCCGCCCGTCCATCCGGCGGTCGAAGGCAGTCTGCACCAGCTGCCGGCAAACTTCCTCCACCCCGGCAGCCCGGTACTGGTCGATGACCGAGGGAATCCAGTCTACCCCGGTGGCGGTCACCCCGTCAGAGACCATCACCACCATATCCCCTTCCCTAAGGCCGATGGTGCTTTTCTCGAAGCTGACCCCCCGCAGGATGCCCGCGGGCAGGGAGGTGGACTCCACATACCCAGTCCTGCCGGATTTGACCACAAAGGTGGGGGCTGCCCCCGCCTTGTAGAAGTCGGCCCGGCCGGTGTATAGGTCGATTTGAGTCACGTCGATGGTGGCCAAAGATTCCTCCCCGGATTTGACCAGCAGCGCGGAGTTCACCATCTTGAGGGCGGCGTCAAACCCCACCCCCGCCTGGATCAACCGGCAGAGGAGTCCGGTTGTCATAGCGGAATCCACCGCGGCCGCGCCTCCGCTCCCCATCCCATCGGAGAGGACGATGTACCCATTGCCCCGGCCGTCGGTCAACTGCTCATAACAATCGCCGCACAGGCGGCTTTGGCCGCAAGACCGCTGTGCCCCGCCCCAAGCCAGGGTATAGGCTGCCTTCTCGGTAAAGGTGAGGGCCACCTGCTTGCCAGCGGATTCCAATTGAGGCAGGTCAAATTCCCGGTTGCACAGGTCAGAGAGGTCCAAGGCGGTGGTCTGGTTGTCAATCCGGGCCAATTTATAAGGGGAGAGAAGCACCTGAACAGTCATCCGGTCGGAGCGGTCCAGGTAACAGGAGGCCATAGTAGGCTCCACCCCTTTCCCTGTAAAATACTCCAGCACCTTTGCCCCCAGTTTGCGGTCCTGGCCGGCGATCTCCCCCAATTCCCGGGAGACCGACTCCATCAATAAGGCCATCCCCTCAAACTGATCGGTGACCACCGAGCGCACCTGGGAGACCTTGCGCTGGGTGCCGATTTTCTTGATATACTCCCCGTATTCGTAGTTGAGGGAGGCGAGGAACTCATCCGGCTTGCAGCATCGCTGAGCCAGGGGCTCCGCCAGCTCCTCCCGCAGGATCACCCCGTTTTTCTTGAGGATGGCAAGGCCGTCGTTGAGGCAGTTCATGGTGTCGTTGTAGGCGATCTGCCAGCACTTGTTTTTCATGCCGCACCGCTTGCAGACCCGGTCTGCCACCTTGGAATAGACGGTGGAGATGTCGCTGGCCTGCATTGACTCCAGCCGGTCGGAGACCTGGTGGGTGGTCTCAGCGATCTCCCGCAGGGCCTGGCTGGCCGATTGGAGTCTTTGCTCCAGCAGGGCTTGGAACAGCGCTTCATCCACCCCAGGGCCTTTGCGTGCCTCCGGGCTCACCCGGGCCAGCCACCGGGCGGGGAGCAGTACAAATACCACCGAAGCAGCTGCGGCTTCCACCACGGCGCTGGGGCTCCCCCCTTGAGAGACCGCTGTGGCAATGGCGCAGACGATGGTCACCGAAGCCGCTGTCCCCAGCCGCCCAGTAGGGGAAAAGAGCCCGGCCACCAAACCGCTGAGGCAATACGCCCCCATCAGGTAACCGTAGGAGCCACCCATCATCCCCACGGCTATGCCCGCGGTGATCCCCGCGATGGAGCCCGCCGTCTCACCGCCGGTGTAGGCAGCCACCAGCAGCACCACCAAGGCCAGCATCCGGCCCACCGACACGTCAAATATTTCCAATCCAGATAAAGCGATCACCAATATCCCAAATGTAATTACCAAGCAGGTGATGTCATTCTTGTCCGCATTGGCGAGGCCCAGGTCCAACGCCCCTTGGCTGCGGGTGAAAAAATAGGCGGCTCCTGCAGCGATCACACTTTCCGACAGGGTGACCAGCGCATCGGAGAGGTAGAACCCGCTGACCGCCGTCACCGCCACCGAGGGGATTCCCATGGCAACTAGGGCGGCAACCGGCGCCAGCATGGCGTTCCACCGCAGGGCCGGCGTGGTGGCCACCAGCCACCGGATGGCAAAGGCCAGCACCACTGCGCCGACGTATTTCATATTCCCCGCCGGGTTGCTGGAGAAGCAGTAGCCCAAAATAGCCCCCAAGGCAGCCGCCGGCACATTCTTCTGTTTGCTGCTGGCGGTGACCGCTACCCCAAAGGGGGCGATATCCCCAAATAGAAAGGCGTTGGCCATTAAAAAGGCCACGGCCGCCGTCACCAGCATCTCCACCGCGAAACGGTAGGTTTTCAGCTCCTGGCGCAGGCGATCCCAAAGGGAAATACCCACCACATCGGTTCTGTTGTTCACGCTGCTTCCTCCTTTTTTCCATGCAGCGGGCACCGCCGCATACATCCAAAATTGCTGGCATAGAATAATCAGTTGTATTTATTACAATTTGTATAATCCATTATAGTCACTCCCAAATGCGGAATCTGTCGGTTTTTCCACTTTTCCCCATTGGTTTTGGGGATTTTTTCGGAGAACTCCCCCGCATTTGACCCCTGGCGCCAACCGTTTTCCCCCCGTTTTCCCCACGGGGAGGAAATTCCCCCAAAATCCCGGGTTTTTCTTGACAAGGCCGCAGCCAAAGCGGTACTATAATAGGTACTGCGGTGGATGTCTGCCATCCGCCGACTCTATGAAAGAAAGGCGGCAACAAGAATGAACTATGACTGCGTACGCACCAGATTTGCGCCCAGCCCCACTGGTTACATGCATGTGGGCAACCTGCGCACCGCACTGTACGGCTATCTGACTGCGAGAAGCACTGGCGGAAAAATGATCCTGAGAATTGAGGATACCGACCAGGAACGCTTTGTCGAAGGCGCTCTTGATATTATATACAACACCTTAAAAGACACCGGCCTCACCTGGGACGAAGGCCCCGACATCGGCGGCCCTTACGGCCCCTATGTCCAGAGCGAGCGGATGAGCATTTACAAGGAGTATGCCCTGAAGCTGATCGAATCCGGCCACGCCTACTACTGCTTCTGCGACAAGGACCGGCTGGAGGAACTGCGGGTGCTGCAGAAGGCGTCGGGACAAGCCCCCAAATATGACAAGCACTGCCTGCACCTCTCCAAAGAGGAGATCCAGGCTAAGCTGGACGCCGGCATCCCCTATGTCATCCGGCAGAACATTCCCACCACCGGCACCACCACCTTCCACGATGAGATCTTCGGGGACATCACGGTGGAGAACAACACCCTTGATGACCAGGTGCTCATCAAGACTGACGGCATGCCCACCTACAACTTTGCCAATGTGGTGGATGACCACCTGATGGAGATCACCCATGTCATCCGCGGCAACGAGTACCTCTCCAGCGCCCCCAAGTACAACCTGCTGTATGAGGCCTTTGGCTGGGAGATCCCCAAATACATCCACACCCCTCCGGTCATGAAGGACGCCACCCACAAGCTCTCCAAGCGCAACGGCGACGCCTCCTACCAAGATCTGATTGAAAAGGGTTACCTGAAAGAGGCCATCCTCAACTACATCCTCCTTCTGGGCTGGAGCCCCAAGGGCGACCAGGAGATCTTCACCCTCCAGGAGATGATCGAGAACTTCCACATCGAGGGGATCAGCAAATCCCCCGCCATCTTCGACCCCCAGAAGCTGCGGTACATCAACGGCGAGTACATCCGCAAGCTCACCCCCGAGGAGTTCCATGAAAAGGCCCTTCCCTGGATCCGCAAAGGGGTTTCCAAGGCGGATGTGGACACCCATCTCATCGCCCAGGTGCTGCAAGCCCGGTGCGAGGTGTTGGAGGACATTCCCGAGCAGCTGGACTTCATCGACACCCTGCCTGTGTACTCCAACGAGCTGTACATCAGCAAAAAGATGAAGACCAATGAGGAGACCTCTCTGGAGGCCCTCAAAGCTGCCCTCCCTGTGCTGGAAGCCATCCCCGAAGCGGAATTTGACGTAGAGCACATTCACGCCGCCCTCTTCGACCTGATCGCTAAATTGGGCGTGAAGAACGGCTACATGCTATGGCCGGTGCGGGTCGCCGTCAGCGGCAAACAGTTCACCCCCGGCGGCGGCATTGAAATCTGCGCCATGCTGGGCAAAGAGGAATCCCTGGCCCGCATCCACAAGGGCATTGAACAGCTCACCAAGTAAAAAAGACACAAAAAGGCCCCGAAAGCATCTTGCTTTCGGGGCCTTTTTTATCGTGCTAGTTATCCCTGGCAGTGGGGGTAGGCCTCGCCCATTGGATATGGTTGGCCTGGTAGGTAAAATCCTCTCCATCCACCTGGATGGTCAGCTGGGCCTGGAGGTCAAGAAGATAATCCTCCAGCTCCTCACTGCCGCCCAGCCCATATACCTCGTAGTCCAGGGTGAGGATATCCCCTTGGGCCGAACTGCCGGTGACAATATAGTAGATTGGCCCTCCGCCCCGGCCGCCCAGGTAACGATAAGTCCCGGCCTGGGGGTCGTAGCTCTCCGACAATTGGGAGCGGATCTGTTCCGCCGTCCAGCCGAAGTGGGAAATCAGCGGTTCCTCCACCACCTCTTGGGGATAAATGCCATCGGGATACTGGGCATACAACTCCTCCCGCTCCTCCTGGGAGAAGGAGTCCTCAAACAGCATAAAGAGGAGGTCGCTTCCCGCCACATTCCCCTCCTCGTCCAGCTTCTTCCCCAGCTGGGCGGGGTCGCCGGTATATTCCCGCCAGAAGAAACCGGAATAGGCGAGGGGGGAGAGGTACTTCTCCGCGTACTCCTGCTGCCGCTCATCCATGGAAGGCAGCTCTTCGCGGGGCTCCTCCCGGGAAAGGATTTCCCCCTGGGATCCGGCGGAAGCGCTGCTCTCCTGGGAGGAGGATCTTCCTGTGCCGCTGCACCCCGCCAACAGGAACAGTGCCAGACAAACCGCCAATGCTTTCTTCATCTTTTCACACCCTTTCCAATTTCCTGCCTTTTTCCTCATTCTAATGGAAATCGCCAGAAAAGGCAACTCTTTACAGGATGGGAAGCAAAAAACGCAGATTCCCTTAGGATGAAAGAATTCCGCCGGAACCCTGTCCCGGCGGAATTCTTTCTTCTATAGACTACTGCAAAAATCCAATCTTCTTATACACTTTGTCCAAGGTGCGGGCGCTGATGGCAAGGGCCTGCTCCGCGCCGTGGCGGTAACAGGATTCCAGGTAGGATTTATCCGCCTGAAGGGCGGCAAACCGCTCCCGTACCGGCTTGAGGGCGTCAGCCACCGTCTCCCCAACGGCCAGCTTGAAGTCGCCGTAGCCTTTGCCTTCAAACTCTTTGGCGATATCATCGTAGCTCTTGCCGGTGATCACCGAGTAGATATTCATCAGGTTGTTGATGCCATCCTTCCCCTCCCGGTAGACCACCTCCGCCTCCGAGTCGGTGATAGCCCGTTTAAACTTGCGGATAATGGTGTCCTCATCATCCAGGATGGTGATGAAGGCGTTGACATTCTCATCCGATTTGCTCATCTTCTTGGTGGGTTCCTGCAAGCTCATGATCTTGGCCCCCGCCTCGGGGATGTAAGGCTCCGGCACGGTGAACACATTGCCGTGGAGGTTGTTGAACCGGATGGCAATATCCCGGGCCAGCTCCAAATGCTGTTTCTGGTCGATGCCCACCGGGACCAGGTCGGCCTGGTAGGCCAGGATGTCGGCGGCCATCAGCACCGGGTAGTCAAACAAGCCGGCGTTGATGTTGTCGGCGTGCTTGGCGGATTTATCCTTAAATTGGGTCATCCGGCTCAGTTCGCCAAACTGGGTGTAGCAGTTCAGCACCCAGGCCAGTTCCGCATGGGTGCGCACATGGCTTTGGATAAAGGCGATGCTCTTCTCTGGGTCAATGCCGCAGGCCAGCATCAAGGCGTAGGCGTCCAGAGTGTTTTTGCGCAGCTTTGCCGGCTCTTGCCGGACGGTGATGGCATGCATGTTCACAATGCAGTAGGTGCAGTCGTAATCCTCCTGCAGCTGGGCCCAGTTGCGCACCGCCCCCAAATAATTGCCCAAGGTCATGACGCCGGTGGGCTGGATTCCAGAAAAAATCCGTTTCTTGCGCTCCGGCTGGGGAGCTGTGAGTTGTTGTTCCATAGCAGTTGCCTCCTGTTGATTGTTCATTGCCGCCATCCATTGGCAGGGGAATCAAAAATTAGCCAATCCACTCCCGGCTCAGATCGCCCAGGATTTTGCAGCCCTTGACGATGGCTTCCTCGGAAGGGGTGGAGAAATTGACCCGGAAGGACTGGCTGGAAGCGGATTCATCTGCCAAAAAGGCAGTTCCCGGCACCACCGCCACCCCCCGTTTGATCGCTTCGGCGGCGTAGGCCATCATATCCACCCCGTCGGGCAGGGTGCACCAAATAAACAGGCCGCCTTGGGGATGGGTGAAAGTCACTGCGGGGTGCAGGTATTTGGCTAGGGAATCCAGCATCAAATCCCGTTTTTTGCGGTATAACACCCGCAGGTCCTCAATGTGGGCGGGCAGGTCGTATTCAGCCATATACCGCTCGCAGATGTGCTGGGCCAAAATGTTGGTGTGGACATCGGTGCACTGTTTACCCACTGTGATTTTGGGGATGATATCCTTGTGGGCCAGCACATACCCCACCCGCAGGCCGGGGGACAGCACCTTGGAAAAGCTGCCGCAGTACAGGACGATGCCGTCCTCATCCATTGATTTAAGGGTCGGGACGTCTTCCCCCTCATACCGCAGGTCGCCGTAGGGGTTGTCTTCGAGAATCAGCGCCCCATATTGTTTGGCCAGGGCGTAGACCGCCTTTCGCTTCTCCAAACTCATGGTGATGCCGGTGGGGTTCTGGAAGTTGGGGATCAGGTACAAAAGCTTGACATTTGGGGTGGTCTTCAGGGCCCCCTCCAAAAGGGCCAGGTCGATGCCGTCCCCATCCATGGGGATCCCCTTCAGCTTGGCGCCATAGGAGCGGAAGCAGTTGAGGGAGCCGATGAAAGAGGGATCCTCACAGAGAATCACATCCCCTTCGTTGCAGAAGGTTTTACAGATCAGGTCGATTCCCTGCTGGGCGCCGGCCACCACCACCAGGTCGTCAAACTCCCGCAGGGCGTGGCAGCGGGTGTCCATCCAGGTTTTGAGGGCCTCCCGCAGGGGAGGGTACCCTTCGGTGAGGGAGTACTGCAGAACCCCCACCGGGTTCTCCCGCAGCACCTTGGCGGTGATTTGGGCGATGGCCTCCACTGGGAAGGCGTCGGGGGACGGGTTCCCGGCGGAGAAAGCGATGATGCCCGGGTCGGTGGAAAGCTTTAGGATTTCCCGGATGGCCGATGGTTTGACGCCGGATATCCGGTCGGAGAAGGTTAGGTTCATGCAAAACACCTCTTTCTAACGATGGGTGGCTTTTCCCCAGCGATTTTGTTCCGCGACCATTGTATCAAATGAATTTAACATTGTAAAGCGCGAAACTATAGAAAAACGGATTTTCGTGTCTGGTTTGTAAAATGTAGCAGAAAGATTGCTTTTTTCCCCGAGAAACTTTATACTGTTAGTATGGCTCAATTTTGAAAAAAGTCAATGATTTTAAAAGATAGCGGAGGATTATTATGGCACTTGATATTTACTGCGGCTCTTTGGGCCGTTATTATGCCCATAACTGGTGCAATATTGAGGAGCAGAAAACCAAAGGCAAAGAACCCGGCATCGAGGGCGAGCGGATGACCGAACTGTGCAACCTGCCCATCAGCGCCGAGGAGACTGGCGAAGTGGTGCTCCAGTGGAAAGAGTACATCACCGGCCAGATCCAGGCCCACCACAACTGCCCGGTTGATTGGGCCGAGGACCTGAATGGCGACTACGCCACCGACCGCCTCTCCTGGGAGAATTTCGGCGCCCTCATCATCTGGGCCCTCCATGTGGAGATGGGCCGCAAAGCCCCCCTGCATCGCCTGGGCGAGGACTGGGACTGGACAAAGGAGCCGGTGTACCGCAAGTATGTGGACGAAAAAGATTACAAACCCCATTATTCGGCCATCATCACCGGGCCCCAGCTTTCTTTGCCGGTGGATGTGCCCTTTACCTTCACCGCCCAGTGCCCCAGCGGCAAGGTGATCCCCATGGCATCCAGCCTGCGGCAGCACGAGCAGCTCCTGGAGCTCAACGAAGCTCGCTGGAAGGCCACACCTGAGGAGATCCTCTCCTGGAAAGAGACCTACAAAGATGCCAGCATCCTGGAGGAGCGGGCCAAACAAGCCTACTCTGTCTACTATGCCTTGAGCAATTTCTGCATGGAGCACAATGTTCCCATGATGCTTGTATTCTAATGTCAACCCACCGGCGGGAAGGAACGCGTTCCTCCCCGCCAATTTTTATACCGCTGCCCCCAAAGGGCCCCGCTTATTTTTATCCCTTTGCCCTACTAAACGGTGGGATTTGGGACATCTTAGTAACGAAATGATCAACAAGGAGTGTAACCGAATGAGATTGCAAAATAAAGTGGTATTGGTCACCGCCTCCACCCGCGGCATCGGCTGGGAGATTGTCAAAGCCTGCGCCAAAGAGGGCGCCGTCGTCTACATGGCGGCCCGCAACTTGGAAAAGGCCGAGGCCCAGGCCAAAGAACTGTGCCTGGAAGGCCACCGGGTGCGGGCGGTCTTCAACGACGCCTACCGGGAGGAGAGCTATGCCACCATGGTGGATGAAGTGGTGGAAAAAGAAGGCCGGGTGGATGTGTTGGTCAACAACTTCGGCACCGGAGACCCCAAACACGACTTCGATGTGGAACACACCGACTTTGAAGTGTTTATGGGTATCCTGCGGACTAACCTGGCCAGTGTCTACCTCAGCACCCAAAGGGTCATCCCAGTGATGAAGAAAAACGGGGGCGGCAGCATCGTCAATATCTCCTCCATTGGCGGCCTGTACCCGGATTTGGCCCGCATTGCCTACGGTATCAGCAAAAACGCCATCAACTATATCACCGAGAACTTGGCCGTCCAGGGGGCCCGCAGTGGTATCCGCTGCAACGCCGTGCTCCCCGGCATGACTGCCACCGAAGCGGTTTCTGGCAATATGAGCCCCGAGTTCAACGCCATGTTTATGAAGCACACCCCTATCCCCCGGATGGGCAAACCAGAGGAGATTGCCGCAGCTGTGGTTTACTTTGCCTCGGACGAATCCGCCTTTACCACCGGCCAGATCATGGCGGTCAGCGGTGGCTTCGGCCTGCCTACTCCGGTTTATGGCGACATGGTGGACTGGGCCAGCAGAACCTAAACCAAAGTCTGATCGAAATAATCAAGAAGGACGGCTCCCTATGGGGCCGTCCTTTTTTATACAGTTGTGCCGCCCGTCAGCTACAGGGCGAAAAAGGCGCCCTTTTACTCCCTGTGGAGCATCCGCCCCGACTGTTCGACTAAATACTGCTCCCGGCTTACGGTATAACTATAGACAAGGGCGTACAAGGCCATACTGGCAACCAACAGGAGATCAACATCGCTCAAGGTGGGGTATGCCCCAATGCCCGCAAACCGGACTGCGGCAATCCCCGCCGCCAGAGGAGCGCCCAGCAGGAACACCCCATAGCCCAGGGGGACCGACCAGCGCCGTCCCCGATCCGGGTCCACCCCGCCCACAGCCCGGGCGTGGAACAACAGGAATAGGCAGGAAAACACTAAAAAGGCCACAAAAATCTTTTGATCCGAGATGGAGGAGAGCGCTGTAAACTGGGAAAACCTCTGGATCAGCAGCTGAAGAATCCACAGCACAGGGGCCAGGAGAAGCAGCGGCTGGAATCCGTTCTGCCGACTTCTGCCGAAGAAAAACAAGCCTCCAAAAACCAAGGAACTCACTGCCGCAGCCACCAGGCACACCACGGTACCTATCAACAGGCTGGCCCCTGTTTTGTTCCATACCTGAACCAGAAGCTGGCCCAAAGTACTCCAGGCGCTGGCCGCAGCCGAGAGGGCCAACAATATTCCAGCGGGCAGCAGGCAGATACGGCCCGATACAGGCTTTACATTTCGGCGGCTCTCCCTTTTGGGAAGCAGCAGACAGAGGATGGCCGCCCCCACCAGGAGGACATACAACCACCGCAGGGCCGTGCCCCCTTCATAAAACCCGGTAAAGGGGTCGATGCACTGGAGCTCCATGTAAATCCGCAAAGGGATGCAGAGCACCGCACATAAAAAGGTGATAACCCCATAAAACAGCATCTTTTTTCCCCCTTTCCCACGACAAAGCGGACATAAAACCCCAATTAGTAACGCAATTTTACTCCAAATTATGTAAAAAGTCAATTTTGAGATAAGGAGGTTTTGCCGATGCGCATCGGACTCGCCTTTCTTCTGGCCTTTATCCTGCTTGTGGTGCTCATCCCCCTTTCGGTGCTGCGCTCTCCACCGGTTAGCCGACCGGTGGAGTCCCCCTCCCATATCACCCAGGAAGTACAGGGGGAGGCCTCCAGCGCCCCGGTTACCACCACCCGCCCAGTGGCCGACGCCGAGAGCTTTGCCATCTACAACACCGCCACCAGCAAGGTGGAGACGGTGTCGGTGCAGGATTATGTCCGGGGGGCAGTTGCGGCGGAGATGCCCCCTTCCTTTCACCTGGAGGCCCTCAAAGCCCAGGCGGTGGCCGCCCACACCTATGCCCTCTACCGGCAGAACCTCTCCCGCCTCTCCCCCGATCCGGTGATTCAAAATGCGGACTTCTCCGCCGACCCTGACCACGGCAAGGGCTATATGACCGAGGAGATGGCCCGGGAACGGTACGGCGATCAATTTGAGCTCTATTGGTCCAAGATCTGTGAAGCGGCGGATTCCACCCTGGGGTATGTCCTCACCTACGACGGCCAGCCCATTCTGGCGGCATACCACTCCACCTCCAACGGGGAGACAGAGGACGCCGTCAACGTCTGGTCCGCCTCAGTGCCCTATCTCGTTCCGGTGGAGAGCGAAGGGGACCTGTTGGCCCCGGATTTTGCCACCACCGAAACCTTTACCCCCAAGGAGGTGCGGGCGCTGTTTTCCACCGCTTACCCCAGCCTCACTTTCCCCACCAGCCAGGAGGATTGGTTTGTGGTGAAGGAACGCTCCGACTCCGGCTATGTGACACAAATCCAGGTGGGGGACCAAATCCTCCACGGCAAGGAAGTCCGCCAGGTGCTGGGCCTCAAATCCTCCGATTTCACCGTGTCTTTCCAAAACGGGACCTTTGCCTTCCAGGTGGAAGGGTACGGCCACGGGGTGGGCCTCTCCCAATACGGGGCAGATTATATGGCCCGCCAAGGGGCCACCTTTGACGAGATTTTGACCCATTACTTCACCGGGGCCAAACTCTCCGCCGCCCAAAGCGAGGAACAGCCATAGAACGGAAAAAGCATCCCTTGGTAGGGATGCTTTTTAATATTGGAAAACAGCGTGAACTCCCCTGGCAAAGGAAATTCCCGGGCTTCCGGCCATTCTTGTGGGGCAAGAGGGCGGCTTTCCACAGCGGCTCCCCTTGTCCCGCTAGGGTTTGGCGATGAATTTATACCCCACCGACCGCACCGTTTTGATGTACCGGGGGTTGTCCGCATCGTCCCCCAACTTGGCCCGCAAGGTTTTGATGTGCATGTCTAGGGTACGGGTCTCCCCCATGTAGTCGTAGCCCCAAATCTCCCCCAGCAGGTTCTCCCGGGGGACCACCCGGTTGCTGTTGAGGATGAGGAGCTTAAGCAGTTCAAATTCTTTGAGGGTCAGCTCCAGGGGAGTGCCATCCCGGAACACCTCATGGCTGTCCACATTTAAGGTGATATCCGCCGCAGTGAGAATGTTTTCCCCCTTTCCGCCCCCCGAAGGATTGCGGCGCAGGGCGGCCCGCACCCTGGCAGTCAGCTCCAGCAGGCCAAAGGGCTTGGTGATGTAGTCATCCGCCCCCAGGTCCAGGCCGGTGACCTTGTCTACCTCCCCGGATTTGGCGGTGAGCATGATCACCGGCACCGGCCCAGTCCTCTGGTCGTTTTTGAGGATGCGCAGCGCCTCCATTCCGTCCATGCCAGGCATCATGATGTCCAAGAGGATCAGGTCAGGAAGCTCCCCGCGGATGGCGTCAAACATCCCGGCGGCGCCGTCAAAGCACTGGACCCGGTACCCATAGGATTCCAGGGTGCAGCGCAGCAGCTCCCGGATATTGTCGTCGTCCTCTGTGATGTAGATGAGTTTTGCCATTGCTAGCGCCTCGATTCCGCCGCCCGCGCGGCCGTATTCCATAGGGTCCTATCCAAAAAAGCCCCCTTCTCCCTCACCGGACAAAAAGATGGGCTTCCTCCAGCTGGGGCAGGGAGAGAAAAACGGTGAACCGGAACGCCTCCCCCGGATCGGTGGACTGATAGGAGGCCAAAAAGCCCTGGCTTTGCAGCCCCAGCAGAAAGGCGTCAGCCTCTTCTGAGCCGGGCGCCGTCCCCGTGAGGGCAATCCCCTCCTCCCCCACTTCTACCGCCTCTATGGAAACCCCATTTTGGTGGGCGAGGCCTGCGGAGGCGACGAAGACCCGCAGATCTTCCGGGCCGGGGATATAACCCTTGTCAAAGGCGGCCTGGATCTCCCCGCTGACAAAGTGGAGGAGCAAGGTATAAGTGTTTCGATCGGAGGCCAGCTGCAACAGGTCTTGCCCCTCCTCCGATTGGAGCTGAGCCGCCAAGACACTCTCCTTGGGGAGGGCCGGTTTTCCATAATGGTCGGCCAGAAACCGCCCCAGCAGCAGGGCGCTGGCCGCTAAAAACACCGCCAGAATGGGGAGCCACCAGGGGTTTTGGTACCGTTCCCCCTCGTTGGGGGGGCTATAGATTTCCTGTTTCATACATCAGCACCGAAAGGGCGGCCAAAGGCGCGGTCTCACACCGGAGAATCCGCTTGCCCAAACTGGCGGCCAGCAGGCCCTTGGCTTTGGCCTCCTCCACCTCCTCCCGGGAAAAGCCCCCTTCCGCCCCGATGAGGATGGAAACCTGCTCCGGCGCCCCCTGCAGCATCTCCCGCAGGGGAGCGGTGGCTTCCTCATAAAAGAGAATAGCAAGGGGAGCCTCCCCCATCTCGGACAAAGCCGCTTCCCAGCTGCGCAGCGCCCCCACCTTTGGGACGATGCCCCGGCCGCATTGTTTGGCGGCCTCCAGGGCGATGCGGGAAAGGCGCTGGATTTTTTTCTCCATGCTCTTGCCGTCGGGGCGGGAGATACAGCGGCTGGTCAGCACCGGGATGATCTCATGGACCCCCAGCTCCACCGCCTTCTGGACAATCAAGTCCAGCTTATCCCCCTTGGGGAGGGCCTGGTACAGCCGGACCTGGACGGTGGGCTCTGCCTCGCTGGGGCGGCGCTCCAAAATGGCGGCCGTCACCAGGTCAGGGGAAAACTCCTCGATGCGGCAGGAGAGGTCAGTCCCCCCCAGATCGCAGACGGTGAGGGGGTCTCCCAGCTGCATCCGCAGGGATTTTTGGATGTGGCGGGCGTCCTCCCCCCGGAGGAACACCCGATCCCCCTCAATTTCCTCGCTGAAAAAACGGGGCATAGGCCTACTCCTTCCCGGCTTTTTTTAAGGTGATGGCCACCCAGCCTTTGCGCTCCACCGTCTCCACTGGGTAGAACCCCTCCTTTGCCAGGGCTTCCACCACATCCTGGTGGCGCTCGGCGATGATGCCGGAGGTGATCAGCACCCCGTCGTCCTTTAAAAAGCCGTCAAAGGTGGGGGCCAGGGCGATGATGATATCCGCCACAATGTTGGCGGTGATAATGTCGTAGCCAGAGCCGATCTCCTCCCGCAGCTTTTTGTCCCGCACCAGGTCGCCGGAAAGGGCCCGGTACCGGTCAGCATGGACCCCATTTACCGCCGCATTCTCCTGGCAGGTGCGCACTGCCACCGGGTCGATGTCCACGGCTGTGGCATTGGCTGCGCCCAGCAGAATCCCCCCGATGGAGAGGATGCCGCTGCCGCACCCCATGTCCAGGATGGAGCAGCCAGGCTTGATGTTTTCCTCCAGCTGTTCCAAACAGAGCTGGGTGGTATGGTGGGTGCCGGTGCCGAAGGCCATGCCCGGGTCCAGGGTGATCTTCACCTCGTCGGGGGCGCAGTCCACCTCCTCCCAAGAAGGGCAGATGACCAGGTGCTGGCCCAGCTTGATGGGGTGGTAATACTTTTTCCAGGCGGTGGCCCAGGCTTCCTCTTGGACGCTCTCGGTGTCGATCTCGTGGGGGATTCCCTCGCTTTGCAGCCGCTCGTGGAGGAAGGAGACCGCTTCCGCGGGGTTCTCCTCCGGGCTGATATAGATGTGGATCACCGCATGCTCCCGATCCTTTTGGAGCAGCTCTTCATCGATCAGGTCGATGTGGGCGATTTTGGGCGCCTCGGTGACCAAATCGGAATAATCCTCGATGTAAATGCCGTAGGGGACCACCATCTGAGCGATGGCAGACGCCCCATCCACCCAACGGGTGGGGATGTTGATTTTTACTTCGGTCCAATCCATAGGGATGCCTCCTCTATCTTGCGGCGGCTGCAGCCGCCGGTCCTTGTTTTGCAAATAGGATCACCGCTGGGCGATCCACTCCGCTTTGATCTGCCACAGCCCGGCCTGGACGCTTCCCACACCGGTGTTGTCCCCAGCCTTGATCCTTTCGTGGTGGCGGAAAAGCCGCCCCCAACTCTCTAAGATCTCCTGCTTCCACTGGGGGTAAAAGGCGGTGAGCATCACCTGGTTTTCATTGGCGCCGCACTGGGCCAACATCTGGTGGAATGCCTTTTCTTCCTTCTCTGTCTCCCCCAGGTACTTGAGGCAGACGATCTTATTCCAGTCATATAAGTCAAAGAGGACCGCCTCTTCCCGGGGGACATCCAAGGCTAGGACATGGCCGCCGCTTTGATCCATGCTGTACAAATCCTGAAACGCCCAATAGGGGAACTGGGCCCCTGGGGGTTTGGGGACAAACCGCTGGGCCTCCCCTACAAACCAACGGTAGGCGGTTAAAAAAATGGGGGCGCTTTCCTCGTATTTGCGGCGGACATACTCCTCTTTGGAGAAGCAGACGCCATCCCGCCGGATGGCCTCTAGCACCGCGTCGGTTTGACAGGTGTAGAGCCGTATTGTGCCACGCTGGTCACCCATTCCCATTTCACCTCCCAGATAGTCCCATATTTTGCTTTATTCCCCAAAATGATGCTGTCGTCAAACAGCCGGTCCCAACTGTCCACAATCTCCCGCTTGATCTCCGGGTAAAACTGGGACATGTAAGCTTTGGCGTCGCTGACCCCGTACTCCTCCAGGAGCGCCCGATGGCGCTTGGCGTCCTGGGGGTCCTTGGGGATATACGAATAATTGAGGATGGTCCCCCATTTTTCGATGTTGACAGGGGTGATGATGGCAGGATCCAGCTCCAGCTCCAGGATGACCGTCCCTTCACTGGGGAGCATGGTCGCCTCGCTTTGAAAAGAGACCCACACTGGGTAATCCGCATCTGGCGGGCGGTTGCCCGCGTCCGGCCCATGCTTGACCAGCCAGTCGTAAGCCTCCAGAACCAGATCCGCATGCTCCTGCATATCCATGGCGATGTACTGCCGTTTGGCGGTGTAGCGCCCGGTCTTCTTCAGCTCTTCCAACACGTTTTTATGCTGTTTGGTCCAAACTTTGATCTGTTCCATACTGTCCTCCCCAGCCCATGCAGGCTCTATCGCTATTATACGGGAAAAGCCCGCGGGAAACAAGGGGGCCGCCCTTGGTCTCCTCTTTCATTTGGGGGCTAAAAAACAGCGGGGGCTCTAAACAGAACCCCCGCTGCTATATTGCTTTATACCGTTTACTCGTCGCCTTTTACCGCGTCTTTGAGCCGCTCGAAGAAGCTTTTGCGCTTCTCATAGTTTTTATCCCCCGAGAGTTTTTCAAACTCTTTGAGGGCATCCTTCTGTTTGCCGCTCAGGTTGCGTGGCACCTCCAAGTTGACCCGGACATACTGGTCGCCCCGGCCCCGGCCGTTGACATAGCTGATGCCTTTGTTCCTCAGGCGGAACACCGTGCCGGGCTGTGTGCCCTCGGGGATGTTGTACTTCACCTTGCCGTCGATGGTGGGGACGACGATCTCATCCCCCAGCGCCGCTTGGGTGAAGGTGATGGGGATGTCGCACCACACATCGTAGCCATCCCGTTCAAACAGCGGGTCGGGCCGCACCGATACGGTGATGTTCACATCGCCGGCCGGGCCGCCGTTGATCCCCTGGTCGCCTTGGCCCCGCAGGACAAAGGTCTGGCCGTCGTCGATGCCGGCTGGCACGCTGACCTCCAGCTTTTTGGTCCGGCGGATCCGCCCCTGGCCTTTGCAGTCCGGGCAAGGGTCTTTGATCACCTTGCCTGTGCCGCCGCATTTGGGACAGGTCTTGCTGGTCTGAATCACCCCAAAGGGGGTGCGCTGCTGTACCCGCACTTGGCCGGTGCCCCGGCAGTCCGGGCAGGTCTCCGGGGAGGTGCCGGGTTTGGCCCCGGTGCCGCCGCAGGTGGCACAGCCCTCCAACCGGGTGACACTGATTTCTTTTTTACAGCCCAAAGCCGCCTCCATAAAGGAGAGGGGCAGGCTGATGTTGACATCGTTCCCCCGCAACGGGGCATTGGGGTTGCGGGCCCGCGTAGACCCGCCGAAGCCGCCAAAGCCGCCGGCTCCCCCAAAGAAGGATTCGAAAATATCCCCCAGGTCGTCAAACCCGAAGCCGCCGGCGCCGTAAGCGCCCTGCCCTCCGCCATAGCTGGGGTCCACCCCAGCAAAGCCGAACTGGTCGTAGCGGGCTTTCTTCTCCTTATCAGAGAGGATTTCATAGGCTTCGTTGACTTCCTTAAACTTCGCCTCGGCGTCCTTGTCGCCGGGGTTGAGATCGGGATGGTATTGCTTTGCCAACTTTCGGTAGGCTTTTTTTATCTCGTCGTCCGAGGCGCCCTTCTGGATCCCAAGGACTTCATAATAATCTCTTTTATCCGGCAAACTCGATCACCCTTTTGTCTAAAAATGTAGCCATATCCAGGTGTGCTGGCACCAGGGGCTTTCTTCTGCTGACAGCAGATGCCTCTAGTATAGCACAACTGGGCCGGTTTTGCTACGGCGGGGGAAAGATTCCCTCCCGTTCAGCAAAATAAGGCTGCAGGAAGCATTCCCGCAAGCCTTATTTTGTTGTGTTATCCGGTTACTTTTCGTCGTCTACTTCTTTGAAGTCCGCGTCTACAAAGCCGTCACCGGCCCCAGTGCTTCCGGCGTTGCCAGCTGCATTTCCGTCAAAACCTGCGCCTCCAGTGGGATCGCCCTGGGGAGCAGCCGCCTTGTAAATCTTCTCGGAAACCTCGTAGAATTTCTTCTGCAAATCCTCCTGTTTGGCTTTGATCTCCTCGGTGCTGGTGCCCTTCAAGGCCTCCTTCAGCGCGGTGATCTTGCTCTCCAGCTCGGATTTATCCACGGAGTCGATCTTGTCGCCCAGGTCTTTGATGGTCTTTTCCGTTTGGAACACCATCTGGTCGGCGGCATTGCGGGTATCGACTTCCTCACGGCGCTTCTTATCCTCGGCGGCAAACTGCTCTGCCTCGTGGACGGCCTTTTCGATGTCCTCCTTGCTCATGTTGGTGGAGGAGGTGATGGTGATGTTCTGCTCCTTGCCGGTGCCCAAATCTTTGGCGGTGACATGGACAATGCCGTTGGCGTCGATGTCGAAGGTCACCTCGATTTGAGGAACCCCTCTGGGAGCGGCGGGGATGCCCTCCAACCGGAACATACCCAAGGTCTTGTTGTCCTTAGCCATCTCCCGCTCGCCTTGGAGCACATGGATATCCACCGAGGTCTGGCCGTCGGCAGCGGTGGAGAAGATCTGGGATTTCTTGGTGGGGATGGTGGTGTTGCGCTCGATGATCTTGGTGGCTACGCCGCCCAGGGTCTCCAGGCCCAGGGACAGGGGGGTGACATCCAGCAGCAGCAGGCCCTTGACCTCGCCGCCCAAAACGCCGCCCTGGATGGCTGCGCCAATGGCAACGCACTCATCAGGATTAATGCCTTTGAAGGGGTCTTTGCCCATGAAGCCTTTGACCGCATCCTGAACCGCGGGAATTCTGGAGGAACCGCCCACCAGCAGGACCTTGTCGATGTCAGAGGGTTTCAGGCCAGCGTCGCTCATCGCCTGGCGAACCGGGTTCATGGTGGCCTCCACCAGGTCGGCGGTCAGCTCGTTGAATTTGGCGCGGGTCAGAGAGAGATCCAGGTGTTTGGGGCCGGTGGCATCGGCGGTGATGAAGGGCAGGTTGATGCTGGCGGTGGTCATGCCGGACAGCTCGATCTTCGCCTTCTCAGCAGCCTCTTTCAGCCGCTGCATAGCCATCTTATCGCCGGTCAGGTCCACGCCGGACTCCTTCTTAAACTCGCTGATCAGGTAGTTCATGATCCGCTCGTCGAAGTCGTCGCCGCCCAGCCGGTTGTTGCCTGCGGTGGCCAGAACTTCCTGTACCCCGTCGCCCATCTCGATGATGGAGACATCGAAGGTGCCGCCGCCCAAGTCATAGACCATGACCTTCTGATCCTGCTCTTTGTCCACACCGTACGCCAAAGCCGCAGCGGTGGGCTCGTTGATGATTCTCTTCACTTCCAGGCCGGCGATTTTGCCTGCATCCTTGGTGGCCTGGCGCTGGGCGTCGGTGAAGTAAGCAGGGACGGTGATAACCGCGTCATAGACCTTCTCACCCAGATAAGCCTCCGCATCCGCTTTCAGCTTTTGCAGGATCATAGCCGAGATCTCTTGGGGGGAGTAGGATTTGCCGTCAATGGACACTTTATAATCGCTGCCCATGTGGCGTTTGATGGAGCTGATAGTCCGATCCGGGTTGGTGATGGCCTGGCGTTTTGCCACCTGGCCTACCATCCGCTCACCGGTTTTGGAAAACGCAACTACCGAGGGGGTGGTGCGGGCGCCTTCCGCATTGGCGATAACAACGGCCTCGCCGCCCTCCATGACGGATACGCAAGAGTTTGTGGTACCAAGGTCAATGCCGATAATTTTACTCATAGCTCAATTCCTCCTGATGTTTCAATTGATATATCTAAATTTTAGAAGTATGCACCGTTAATTTGCCACCTTCACCATGGCGTAGCGAAGGACTTTATCCCCCATGCGGTATCCCTCCTGGAACACTTCGGCGATGGTATTTTCGCCCAGGGAATCATCCTCCACATGCATCACGGCGTTGTGCAGGCTGGGGTCGAAGGTCTCTCCCGGTTTCCCGAAAGCCTCCACCCCCAACTTTTGAAACGCCCCCAACAGGGTGGTATGGATCATTTCCATCCCTTTTTTGAACTCGGCGTCAGCGCATTCAAAACTCAACGCCCGAGAGAAGCTGTCCGCCACGGTGAGGAACTCCTTTACCGTATCGGCTTTCGCCTCTGGGTAGATGGCTTCCCGCTCCTTGGAAGACCGCTTTCGGAAGTTGTCATACTCCGCAAGGGTTCTCAAGTAGCGGTCGTTGAGCTGGCGGTATTCTTCTTCCAGCTGTTCCAGCGCTGTGGGTTCCTCCGCCGCCTCCTGGGGCTTGCTTTCGGCCTCTTCCACCTGTGGGAGCTCGGTATCTTCCACCTGTGGATCTTGTTTTTTCGTATCCAAGTATCTTTCCCCTTTCGGATTATTGTTGTTCATCATAGGTCTCCGCCAAGAGGGAGCCCAGTGTGTCGGAGAAATACTCCAAATAGGGGATCATCTTGGCGTAGTTCTGGCGGACGGGCCCGATAAGCCCCACCGCCCCGGTGGCCCCACCGGCGATTCGGTACCGGGTGACTACCACCGCGCTGTCATACAGCACCGGGTGGCTGTTCTCCCGGCCGATGGTCACTGTGGTGCGGCCTTGGGCCTTTTGGACCAGGGACAGGACATTCTTCCGATCCCCCAAAAACTCCAGCACCTCATAAGCGATAGGCTGGAATTCTTTGTAACTGAGGAGGTTTGCCTCGCCGCTGAGGGCGAACTGCCCCTGGCTGATCTCCTGGCAGAGGTCATAGACACCACTTAGTATGGGGGTGAGCACCCGGGCGTACCCGCCGGAGGACACCGCCACCGAATTGAGGTAAATCTTGGAGATTTCCCTCAGGGATTTATCCACCAGCGTCGCGGTGGCAAACCGGTTGTAAATCTCTAAAAGCTCCGGGGTCAAGGCGAAATCCAGCCGGCAAACCCGGCTTTTCACCACCCCGTTGGATGCGATGATCAAAATCACCACCGCTTTGCTGCGGGAGGGGAGGATTCCCACCTGTTTCACTGTCACCGCCTCTGGGGGCATGGTGGCTGTAAAAGCGGCGCAGCCGGTAAACTGGGCCAGCGCCTGGGCCGCGTCCTCCAGCAGCTTGTCGGGATCGGGGTCCCGCACATTGAAGAGGGCGTCCACCCCGCCCCGTTCTTTGGGGGTGAGGGGGAGGGTTTGCATCAGCTGATCCAGATACAGGCGGTACCCGGTGTAGCTGGGCAGCCGCCCAGCGGAGGTGTGGGGCTGTTCCAAAAGGCCCATGTTGAAGAGGGCAGCCATCTCGTTGCGCACCGTGGCGGAGGAGACGTCCATCTGCTCAGAGACCAGTTTGGAGCCCACTGGCTCGCCGGTGTGGGTGTACACTTCGATGACAGCTGTGAGAACCCGCATCTTTCGGTCATCCATCTGCATCTGTCATCGCCTCTTTTCTCTGGTATTGAATTTAGCACTCTTTCTGTATGACTGCTAACAACTATAATTTAGCATTCCAATTCCTGAAAGTCAATAGCTTTCATAAATAATTCATAAATTATTTAGCACTCATTTATTCTCTCTGCCAGATGTAGTGTTCACCAGCTCTTTCCCCCTTATGCGCACTGTGGGCCATCATGGGGAAGGATACTGCGGTTTCCCTGGTGTTTTCCGTATTTTAGCCAATGATTGTAGGAGTCCTCATCCCCCTAGTTAAAATTTCCAATTCCGTGTGGAGGCTGCGGCGGTTTTCCCCCTTTGTCCCCACAGGGATATGCTACAATCAGGACAAGCCCTGCGGATAGGACAACCTGCTACAACAAATATAAGGGCGGGCCTGGAAGTTTTTTCCCCATAGGTACATGCCCAGTCAAGGGAGACCACCAGCATTCACCTTATAAATAAAAGGCAGAAAATTGGCCCACTCAGTTAATCTTTTGTCAATTTTCACAAGAGAAAAGATTCGTGTTTTTTACCAATTAACATCGCCAAATATTTGCATTAAAAACAAAGTATTTCAACAAAATAGTGAAAAACCGTCAAAAAAATTTACAATCTGCGGATCTTTTTTTCAAAAATTTGGGTAATTCCGGAACAAACTGTGAGCAAGTTGTAAAGGATTGAATTGAAATTCACAAAACCCTATGCTATAATTTAGAAAACGGAATGCCATTAGCCGTTGTTATACCATATTTTTGCAATATAGCTGTCCTTTTCCCCATCAACGGCCAGTTTTATATTGCTTTTTTTCAGCCAAAACGGGCCGCTTAGCCGGCCGCTTTGCCAAGGAGGAACATCAACTATGAAAAAGTCGGCTGTTGCCGCGAAAACATCCCCGCAGAATCCTCAAAAGAACGCCATACACAAAACGCCTTTCCAGAAGATTGAACCTTATCTGTACATAACCCCCGCCCTCATCCTCTTCTGTTGTTTTGTGTTTTTCCCCTTTGCCAAAACGCTGTTTTTAAGCCTCCATTCCACCACCCCCAAGGGGGAAATCAGCAAGTTTGTGGGCTTTTCCAACTTCACCAGCCTGCTCACTTCGGAAGCCTTTCGCAACAGCCTATTTGTCACCGTTAAATACTCGCTGATGGTGGTCTTTTTCTCCATTGCGGCCGGATTTATCACCGGTGTACTGGCCAATGAGAAAATCCCCGGCACCGGCCTCTTCCGGACGATCTATTCGCTGCCCATGGCCATTTCCTCGGCGGCGGCGTCCATCATCTTCATCTTTGTGTTCCACCCCTCCATCGGCATTCTGAACTACCTGCTGGGCACCGACATCGGCTGGCTGATCTCGGACAAGTGGGCCCTCTTCTCGGTGGTGATGGTCACCGTGTGGATGAACATCGGCCTCAACTTTATCTTTATCCTGGCCGCCCTTCAATCGGTCCCGCCGGAACTGTATGAAAGCGCCTCCCTGGAGGGAGCTGGGTTCTTCCGCAAGCACCTCTCTATCACCCTGCCTTGCATCTCTCCCACCTTGTTCTTCCTGCTCATCATCAATGTGATCAACTCTTTCCAATCCTTTGCCCAGATCAACTTGATGACCAAGGGCGGCCCTGGCCAGAGCACTTATGTCATCGTTTACTCCATCTACCAGGAGGCGTTCTTCAACAACCGGTTCGGCCTCGCCTGCGCGGAGTCGGTAATTCTGTTCTTCATCATCCTGGCGCTGACCTTGGTTCAGTTCCGTCTTGAAAAGAAGGTGACCTACTAATGGTACAAAACAAATCCACCAAATGGATCCTGCTGGCAGTCAACTGCGTGGTCGCTCTGTGTATCGTCCTTCCCATCCTGTACGCGTTCAGCGTCAGCTTGATGACCCCCAGCGAGATCTTCCAGTACCCGCCCCGGCTCTTGCCCAGCGGCCTTTATACCCAAAACTACACCGATGCCCTGCGGATGGCCCCCATCTTCCGGTTCATCCTCAACTCCCTGTTTGTGGCCACTGTGGTCACCATCGGGCAGCTGTTTACCGGCGCACTGGCCGCCTACGCCTTCTCCATCCTGGAATTCAAAGGCAAAAAGGCCATCTTTATGCTGATGCTCTGCACCATGATGATCCCCAGCCAGGCCATCATCATCGCCAACTACCTGACCATCAGCGGCCTGGGCATGACCGACAGCTACCAAGCGCTGATCCTGCCCTACCTGACCTCCGCTTTCTGTGTTTTCAACATGCGCCAAGCCTTTTTACAGCTCCCCACCGAGCTCAATGAGGCCGCCAAGATTGACGGCTGTTCCACCTTCCGGTTCTTTATCAGCATCGCCCTTCCACTGACCAAGCCCTCTCTGGGGGCCCTGGGGGTATACACCTTCCTCCAGTCCTGGAACCAGTACCTGTGGCCTCTGCTGGTCACCGACAGCAAGGAGTACCGCACTGTCCAGATCGGTATGGGCATGCTGCAAAACGCCGAGGGCAACGCCTTCGGACCGATTATGGCTGGCGTCATCATGGTTCTTGCCCCTTCTATCCTGGCCTTTATCTTAGGCCAGAAACAGCTGGTCGCCGGGTTGACCGCCGGGGCAGTCAAGGGTTAATTTCGGGCTTCCACGCCGCATAGGCGGCGTACCATCATACACAAATTAAAGGAGGATCAACATGAAACTCAAACGAACTCTGGCTGCTGTGCTGGCAGCCGCGATGACACTCTCCATGGCCGGCTGCGGCGGCGGCGGTAACTCGTCCAGCGGCAGCTCCACAGGCGGTTCCGAATCCGGCACCACCGAGATCGTATTCTGGCATGCCATGGGCGGCGTCATGGGTGAACAGGTCGACCTGATGATCAAGAATTTCAACGAATCCCAGGACAAAGTGCATGTCACCGCCCAGTACCAGGGCAAATATGACGATGAGCTCACCAAGCTGAAATCCGCTATGACCGACGGTTCCGGCTCCGGCCCCGACATTGTACAAGTCTATGATATCGGTTCCAAATTTATGGTAGATAGCGGCTACATCGTCCCTGTGGAGGATTTCATTGCGGCGGACGAGTCCTTCAACAAAGAGGATATTGAGCCCAACCTGGTCAGCTACTATTCGGTGGACGGCAAGCAGTACGCCATGCCTTTCAACTCCTCCACCCCTCTTCTGTATTACAACAAGGACGCCTTCAAAGAGGCTGGCCTGGATCCGGAAAAGGCTCCCGAGACCTTCGCCCAGGTGCTGGAATACGCAGAGAAGCTGACCAAAAAAGACGGTGACAAGGTCACCCAGTACGGCTTCTCCATGGCCATCTACGGCTGGTTCTTTGAACAGCTGATCGCCGTCCAGGGCGAGTTCTACGCAGACAACAACAACGGCCGTACCGCCAACGCCACTAAAGTGGTCTTTGACGAAAACGGCGCTGGCCTCAACGTGGTCCAGACCTGGAAAGACTTAGTGGACAGCGGCTTTGTAGGCAACTTTGGCCGCAACACCGACGACACCCGCAATGCTTTCATCGCCGGCAGAACTGCCATGTACCTGGATTCCACTGCCCAGCTGGCCTCGGTCATCAAAGGCGTAGGCGGCAGATTTGAAATTGGCACCGGCAATATGCCTCGGATCGGCGAAAAAGAGGATGGCGGCGTCATCATCGGCGGCGGCTCCCTGTGGATCATCGACAATAAAGATGAGGCCCGCAAGAACGCTGCTTGGGAATTTGTAAAATATGCTTCCTCCCCCGAGGCCCAGGCCGCTTGGATGCAGGGTACCGGTTACTTTGCAACCAATGTCAAGTCTTATGAGATTGAGTCGATGAAGACCTACCTGGAAGAGAACCCCAACTTCACCACCGCCATCAACCAGCTGCACAACACCCCCACCAACGAGTTCACAAGCGGTGCTCTGCTGGGTGTATTCCCTGAGGCCAGAGCCAAATTTGAGGAAAATATGGAGCTCGTCCTTATGGGCCAGCAAACCCCAGAAGACTGCATTAAAAATGTCGCCACAGCTGTGAACGCGGCTATCACCAACTACAACGAGACCACAGAAACCGCGAAGTAGTTGTAAATTACTCAAAAAAAGGCAAGCCCGTTGGGCTTGCCTTTTTTATTTTTCCTTTGCTTTTACCGCGGAAATTCCCAGTCGGCGCAGGGACACACAACGGCTCTCTCTTCCAAGGGGTTTATCTGTGAAGTTCTAGAGGGCAGCGCAAGTACCCCACAAAAAAGCAGCCCGCCAATGGCGGGCTGCTTAAGAAGGCTATAAGATAGAGAAGCAAAACTATTTGAGCTCGACTTTAGCGCCAGCGTCTTCCAGTTTCTTCTTGATGTCCTCAGCGTCAGCTTTGGAAACACCCTCTTTGATAGCTTTAGGAGCGTTGTCAACCAGCTCTTTTGCCTCTTTCAGGCCCAGGCCGGTGATCTCTTTGACCAGCTTGATGACGCCCATTTTGCTAGCGCCAGCTTCAGCCAGAACAACGTCAAACTCGGTTTTCTCCTCAGCAGCGGGAGCAGCGGCAGCGGGGCCAGCCATCATAACGGGAGCAGCAGCAGAAACGCCGAACTCCTCCTCGATTGCTTTCACCAGCTCGGACAGTTCCAGAACGGTCAGAGTTTTGATTTCTTCTACAAATTTAGTAATTTTCTCAGAAGCCATGTCAGCTACCTCCTATAATCTTATTTTCATGTGTTGGGCTCTGCCCAAACGATTGCGCTGGGCGAACCTGCCCAACCACGGTGCCACATACCTGTGGGATTATGCCTCGACGGCGGGAGCCTCTTCCTGGCCCTTCTCCGCGATAGCGTTCAGGGCGACAGCCAGACCTCTGATGTTGCCATTGAGGACGCTGAGCAACTGAACCAGCAACTGCTCCTTGGAGGGCAGCTTGCCAACGGCGATCACCTTATCAGAATCGATCACTTCGCCATCCAGGAAACCAGCTTTGATGCTGAATTGTCCTTTGGAATCCTCCGCGTATTTCGCAAGGATTTTTGCAGCGATAACCGGATCCTCTTTGGAGACAGCCAGAGCGGTGGTGCCGGACAGATGTGCATCCAAAGCGCCGAAGCCAACTTCGTCAATGGCGAATTTCAGCAGGGTATTCTTTACAACGGTGTAGTCAACCCCAGCCTCACGCAGCTCTTTGCGGAGTTTGGTATCTTCTGCAACGTTGATGCCTTTGTAATCCACCAGGACACCGGCGACAGAGCCTGTCAGTTTCTCTTTCAGGTTTGCGACGATCTCTTGTTTCTGAGCAATAACTTTCTCGCTTGCCAAATCTTTTCACCTCCTGGAAAACCTTCTATACCAAAAAAGCTCTTCCCGCCAAACCGCGGAAAGAGCTTACAAAACAATGTTCTGAACTTACATCCAGTTGTTCTGCATCATCTTCCTCGGCAGGCCGGAGTCACCCATTTCAGTCTGTAAAACAGACGCCTGCTGTCTTTGGATTGTGACAGCTTTTATAGTATAGTGTATTTCTATATCTTTGTCAAGGGATTTTCTCCATTCCAGCGCAGAAAAATCAAATTTTCCCCCGTTGTACGGCCTACCGCCCGATGCCTTCCCCACCAGGGACAAAACCAAAGACGCACCGCCGGATTCCCCCGAGATCCTTGCGGCAACCCACCTGGCAGAACCCCGCAGCCTGGAGAATCCCCATCACCTGGTCCGCCTGCCGGTATCCCACTTCAAAAACCAGCGCCCCTCCCGGCTTGATGCTGTCCCGGTACCGGCGGGTGATCTCCCGGTAGAAGAGGAGGCCGTCGGCTCCGCCCAGCAGAGCCATAGAGGGTTCCCGCTCCACCTCGGGGGAGAGCTCCTCCATTTCCTGGGGCGTCAGATAGGGGGGGTTGGAGATCAGCAGGTCCAGGGGGGGCAGCTCCACTCCCCTTAGGACATCCCCCGCGATCAGCTGCACTGGCATCCTGTCCCCTTGGCAGAGGGCTGATACATTCTCCCGCAGGTAGGGCAGCGCCTCCGGGGAGAGCTCCACCCCGTAGACCTCTGCCCCAGGGCATTGGCTCCACAGGGCGAGGGCGATAGCCCCGCTGCCGCTGCACAGGTCGGCTACCACTGGCCGATCCCGTCCTTGGAGAAATTCCAGGGCCACCTCTACCGCAGTTTCGGTGTCCGGCCGGGGGATGAGGACGCCGGGGCCCACCCGCAGAGGCAGGCCATAGAATTCCCACTCCCCCAGAATATACTGAAGAGGCTCCCCTCCCAGGCGGCGCTCCACCCAGGAGAAAAACCGGGCTGCCTCTTCTTCGGGGATTTCCCGCTCCCCACAAGGGCCTAGCATCGCCCCTGGAATCCCACAGGCAGCGGTGAGCAATTGGCGGACTTCAAAGCCGGCGCTCTCCCCGACCGTTTCCTCCAAAAGCAAAATGGCTTCCCGCTGCAATTGGCGGAGTTTGGGATGGGCGCCCAGTTCCCGGCGCATGATTTCCAAAGCACTGCTGTCTCGCTGTTCCATCGGTCGTGTCCTCCTCACAAAAACTGCCCCCAAAGTTTGGGGGCAGCGATGTTACCAGTTGTCCAGCCCTTCCTCCTTGGGGATACAGGGCTTCATGGCCGCAATGGCCACCTCCATCATGCTCTCGTCTGGCTCTTTGGTGGTCAGCCGCTGGAGCCACAGGCCGGGCTTGGAGATGAGGCGGGTCAGCCAATTGTCATACCGGCCAGCCAGCTTGATGATCTCATAGGCGATGCCTACCACCAAGGGCATCAGCAGCAGTTTTAGGCCCACCGTGATCCACAGGCTGCCGCCCCGGGGCAGGATGGAAAACACCAGGATGGAGATAACCAGGACGATCAGCAGGAAGCTGGTGCCGCATCGGGGGTGGAAGCGGGTGTGTTTCTTCACATTGGCGGGGGTCAACTCCTCCCCAGCCTCATAACAGGCGATGGTCTTGTGTTCCGCACCGTGGTACTGGTACATCCGGTGTATCTCATCCATTTGAGCCACCAGCCCCAGATAGGCGATGAGCAGGCCGATTTTGGTGACCCCCTCCACAACGGTGAGAATCAACTGGGAATGGATCACCTTAGCTAGAAGCCCTGCCACAAAGGCAGGCAACACCACAAACAAGCCCATGGCCAAGGCGACGCCCAGCGCCACCACCAGATAGGTCATCACCGTGGAGAACTTGTCCCCCAGCAGGGAAGCCAGTTTTTTCTCAAAGGCGGATGGCTCCTCGTCCTCAAAGCCGGCTAGTTCGGCGGACTTCATCAGGCATTTGTAGCCCAGCACCATCATCTCGATAAAATTAAATCCTCCACGTATAATCGGTGTGCGTTTATACCAAGGGCGGGAGTCTTCCCCATCGCCCCATTGTTCGGTGTAAATGGTCCCATCGGTTTGGCGCACCGCAAGGCAGGTGATCCCCACCCCGCGCATCATCACCCCTTCAATCAGGGCCTGCCCGCCGATGGACGTCTTTTTGCTTGGCTGTTTTTGTTCCATGTTTTCTATTTGCTCCATTTCCAAACGATTGTCCGGGCGCACCGGCTTACCCCACCGCCATATCCAAAACCGGCTGGGTAGAATCTCGTTTTTCCTAGAATTGTTGTTGGTCAAAGGGAGGTGTTTCCCCGCTGATCAGGGTGGTGTCCTCGGTGTTTTTTCCCGCTAGGGGCAGGGTGATCACCACTGTGGTGCCCTCCCCTTGGACTGAGTGGATGTCGATGGTGCCACCGTGCATAGCGATGATCTCATCCGCCACCGCCAAGCCGATACCGGAGCCCCGGCGGGTGTAGTTGGCCTTGTAAAATTTCCGTTTGATGTTGGGCAGATCCTGAGGGCTGATGCCGCAACCGGTATCGGCCACTGAAATCTCCAAGTTGTGGCTATCCAGCACCGCAGTGATGGTCACCGTATCCCCTTCGTCGGAATATTTGAGGGCGTTGTCGATGACGTTGACAAACACCTGCCGCAGCCGGTTTTTATCCCCAAACACCGGCGCCATCACATCCGGCTCGTCGTAGATGAGTGCAATCCCTTCCCGCTTGGCCCGCTCGGTGTACATCATCACCGCTTCGCCCAGCTCGGCCAGCAGGTCGATTTTTGTCTTGACCAATTTGAGGCGGCCGCTCTGCATCCGGGAAAAGTCCAGGAGCTCCTCCACCATGGAGGAGAGGCGGTCGGTCTCGCTCAAAATCACATGCATCCCCTTTTGCAGGGTATCCCGGTCGATGTCATCCCCATAAGCCAGGGTCTCCCCCCAGCCTTTGATGGCGGTCAAGGGGGTGCGCAGCTCGTGGGAGACCGAGGAAATAAAGTCGTTTTTCAGCGCCTCGGAGGTGGCCAGCTCCTCGGCCATGTAGTTGATGATGTCGCACAGCTCGCCGATTTCATCGTCGTTTTTCTTTTCCAAGCGGGCTTTAAAATCCCCTTGGGCGATCCGGCGGGCGGTTTTTCCCATCTCCCCTACCGGTATAACGATGGAGTTGATGAAGTAGGAGCTGGATAGGATGACAAAGAAGATGATCGCCACCCCGATGAGGGTGATGATGGCGATAAACACCACGATCTGTTCATCCACCCGGGAAAGGGAGACCACAAACCGCATGGCGGCCAAGCTCTCATCGTTGACCGGCGAGAGGACGGTGATGGCCAGCACGTTCTCGTTGTTGATGACCCCTCGGAACTGCCCCCGCATGTCAGAGGAGACAATGGCCTCCTCAAAATCGGGCATATACATCTTCTCGGTGGATTCAAAGCCGCTGGAGGTGATGATGACATTGCCATTGATGTCCACTGCCATCAACTCCATCTTATCCTTCTCCCCAAACTGTTCCACCATCCGGCGCACCTCGGTGGAGAAGGTCACCGAGCTGTCCTCTGAATAGCTTTTGAGCATGGAGGTAATATAGTTGGCCTGGGAGTTGACGCTCTGCTCCACGCTGGAGTAGAAGAAGCCCCGCACGCCGATGGCAAAAGCCACTTCCAACGCCAGCAGGATCACCAAAATGACCCCCAGGTTGTTGAACAGCCACCGCTTGGTGATTTTTTTGACTGCCACCGGCTTCCCCTCCTCCCGCTTTTTATGGCCTTTTGCTTATACCGTCCACTTGTACCCAAAGCCCCAAACGGTGGTCAAGTACTGGGGGCTGCTGGGGTCCTCTTCAATCTTCATCCGCAGCCGGCGGATGTTGACGTCCACAATCTTGATGTCGCCAAAGTAATTTTCCCCCCAAACGTGGCTGAGGATGTCCGACCGCTCCAGCGCCACATTGGGGTTTTTTAAAAGATATTCCATAATCTGGAACTCCACCTGGGTCAGGTCGATCAGCTTGCCGTTTTTGGTCAGCGTCCGGCTCTTTTGGTTGATGACAAAAGGGCCGGAGGTGATCTCAAAAGTCTGCTGCTGTTGGCTGGCCATGGTCACCCGCCGGTGTATGGCGTCCACCCGGGCCACCAGCTCCGAAGGGGAAAAGGGCTTGGTCACATAGTCATCCGCCCCCAGCATCAAGCCGTTGACCTTGTCCATCTCCTGGGTTTTGGCCGACAGCATGATGATCCCGATGGAACTGCTTTTCTCCCGGATTTTTTTACATAGGGTGAAACCGTCCATCTCCGGCATCATAATATCCAGGATGGCCACATCAAACCCGGTGGGGTTCTCCTCAAACATCTCATAGGCAATTTTGCCGTTGGGGGCGTCAAAAACCTCATAGCCGGAACGCTTCAAGTTGATCACAATAAAGTCCCGGATGGCATCCTCGTCTTCTGCCACAAGAATCCGTCTCATCCCTGGGTCATCTCCTTTCCAAATGCTATAGCCGCTGGAAGAGCTCCTGCTCCAACTGGTCATAGGTGATGGCCAGGCGGGAGTTCTTCTCCGGCGGAATGTAGGCGTAGTACTCAAACATGCCTTTCCGATCTATCAATCGGTAGTTTTCCATATCAAAGGGGTCCCGGTAGTCGTTTTGGGAATAGACCCGCATCTTCAGCAGCACCTCCCGGGAATTTTCCAAAGACCCATCATAGGCAACAAAGATCCACTCACCGGTCTCGTGCTGGACAATGACCGTCACCCGTCCATTCCAGGAGTCGGGGTAGCGGATCATATACCCTTGGGAAAGGTTGACCGCCGCGGTCTGCTTCTCCACCAAGGCCCCATCTTCCATCGAGCAGAAGGTGACCTGGTAAAGCCTCTCCCCCTCCTGAAGCTCCCGGTAACCAGGCATCAGGGTAGCGGTGGGGATTTCCAGATAGCCGTCCCCATCCACATCCATGCATTCCACCTGAATATCCCGGCGGGTGGCGCTGAAGTTTGTCTCCTCCTCATCCTCCTGCATCAAATTGCGCAGTTCCCCATTTTGGATGGCCAGCACTTCGGTGGCCATCTGGCCGCCGCTGACCATCTCATCCACAAACAGGGCTTTGGTGCCGTCCGGCAGGCTGCCATAGGCGATCTGGGCAAACTCCCTGGCCTTGCCATTCAAATCCACCTTGCTGCTCTGGGCCACCCGGGTGCCCCGCTTGCGAACCAGTTTGGCGGTGGAGCTCTGGGAATCCCCCAAGGTGAGAAGGACCAGCTGGTCCATCCCCTCCTCGTCGCTGGGGACGATCACCAGCTGCTGGTAGCTGTCCTTGAACATGCTGCGCAGACGGCCATCTTCATAGGTGTACAGGGAAACCTTGTTGTCCCCCTGGGATTCGCCACTCCACCCAATGACAATATCCTCCC
This sequence comes from Merdimmobilis hominis, assembly GCF_900104615.1. Taxonomy (GTDB): domain Bacteria; phylum Bacillota; class Clostridia; order Oscillospirales; family Ruminococcaceae; genus Merdimmobilis; species Merdimmobilis hominis. The sequence continues at coordinate 1,009,193 of NZ_LT629939.1, forward strand.
GTTGGGGGTCAGTGACATTGGCAAAACTGATGAAGTCCACGTCATCCCCCAGCCCAGAGGAGCTGTAGGTGGAGCGCCACTGACCATCCGTCCGGTCCATGACGGTGAGCCAGGTGGTGCTGCTGTCCAACTGGTAGAAGACGATGGCCTCTTCTTCCCCGTCCCCGTCGATGTCGTGGAAGACAAAGGCAGAGCGAAAATCCCCGGACTTGGGATATTTCAGCTTGACGTTCTCCCCCAATGCCTGTTTCAGGGCGCTGTCGATCTCGGCCTGTTCTGCGGTCAACTTTGGGGGGGACATCAGTTCTTCCACATCCATCTGGATGGGGGAGCAGCCCGACAGGAGCAGAATCGCCCCTGCGGCTACCGCCGCCAAAAGGGATTTGTTCATTGCAGCGCCTCCTTTCTCATACAGACTGGGAGAAAAAGGGGTGCCGGAAGCCTGTTCCGGCACCAAGCCCTTGTTACCAGTTGTTGTGGTGGATGATCTCGGGTTTCAGCCGGCCTTCCGCCCGTGGCTTTTCCTCGTTGGGGTATCCCAGGGCAATGACCGAATAGGCCACTACCCCTTCCGGCAGGCCGAACACCCGGCCGAATTCCGCGCACCGGTCTGGAGTGCCGTGGATGCCGCACCAGCAGGAACCCAGCCCCAAGCTCTTAGCGGCCAGCAGGATGTTCTGTGTGGCGGCGCCGCAGTCGTCCACCCAGTAGCCGGGGCACTTCTCCGGCATGCCGGCCACCAAGATCGCCAAGGGCGCCTGGGCCATCATTTTGGTATAGGGGGAAAGGCCCACGATTTTATCCAGCTGGGCCCGGTCGTCGACGACGATAAACTGCCAGGGCTGGCTGTTGCGGGCGGTGGGGGCATGCACCGCTGCGGTCAGCAAGGTCTCTACCACGTCGGCAGGGATGGCCTCCGGTTTGTAGGCGCGGATGCTCCGGCGGTCTAAAATATGGTTGATGGTTTCATTGGTCAACAAACTCATAACGGGGCTCTCCTTTCTATCTGCAAAGGGGGCAGAAGTCCAAAAGCATGGGTACCCATACTATTTATAGTATATCAGCCAGGGATTCGCTGTCAATGTTTTGTCTTTCCTTTTTTCCCTTGTGGGAAGTGGGAAAAACAGCAAAACAGCGGCCCTTTTCCCATGGGAAGAGAGCCGCCCGAAAATTTCATGGTTTCGCTTTACTTTTTTCATAGTTCAATGGTAGAATATTCAAAGAATCTTTCCCAGAAGTGCCGCCCTTTGCTACCCTTTGATCTTGTTTTCACTATTCTGGATCAAATTGAGCAGGGAACTGGCGAACAAGGGGTAGTGCTGGGAGAGCATCTCGGTGGTGATGGCAAGATCCTCCACCCGTTCCACCGGGGGCATCTTCTCCACTGGATTCCCCCCGGCGATGGCCGAGGCATTGGCCTCACAGAGCTGCATAGCCGCTGAGGCATAGCCCTGGGCCACCTGGCCGGGCACGGTGAAGAGGCCCAGCTGGTTTTTCGGGTTGATGGAATACACCACCCGGAACATCCGGTACACCGCCAGCATCAGGAAGGAGGAAACCTCCCCGGTGAGGGCTTTGTTGTCCGCCTTCCCCAAAAGGTCAAAGAGGATGTTCAGGGAATTGGCGATCAGCTTTTTGTTGAGCACCGGCAGGATGCCCCCGCGATGGAAGGTATTCTCTTTGCCGCTGGCATCTGGCTCCGGGATATCCTCCACCGTCAAGGTAGTGCCGGTCCGGTCCGGCGAACGCCCCAGCAGGTAATCGCAGGACACCCCATAAAAGTTGGCGCAGCGAATTAAAAAATCCAGGCCGCATTCCCGGATTCCCTTTTCATAATGGGACAACAGCGCCTGGGAGATGCCCAGTTCGGCCGCTGCCTGCTTTTGACTGATGTTTCTCTCCTTGCGCAGGAGGGTGAGTACTCTAGGAAAATCGGTGTTCATTATGTATAACCCCCGCAAAAATACACTCAAAGTATATTAAATTATAGTATACTCGTCCCATTTTGTAAATAAGAACTCGCAGAAAAATTCAAAAATTGTCGATTCTCCCACAATCTTCACTGGTTTCTTGGGCTGATCTTCCTGGAAATTGGGGATTTTCCACCGAAAAAAGTGGAAAAGTGGAAGATTAGATCCCTACTTTCTGCGGTTTTCATTGTTTTTTCCCACCGGCGTTTGAACGCCTTCGGATGGACTATACTACTATTTGTATAGATTGGCCCCCCGTTCCAGCGGCCGGGGGACAGTGAGACTCTATCGCTGGAGAAAGAAAGGTTGCAGCATATGATTACATACAAGGTTCATTTTATCCGCCACGGCATGACCCAGGGCAACTTGGAGGGAAAGTACATCGGTTCCACCGACCTGCCCGTCTGCCCCGAAGGTTACCGCCAACTGGATGACTTAAAGGCCCACTACGAATATCCCAAAGTGGAGGCCGTGTACTCCAGCCCTATGCTCCGCTGCCGCCAGACGGCGGATTTCCTCTACCCCAACGCCATGCTGACGGTGGTGGAGGATCTGCGGGAGTGGAATTTCGGCGACTTCGAAGGCAAGACCATGGAGGAGCTCAAGGATGACCCGGATTATCTGGATTGGATCGCATCCTCTATGAAGTCCACCCCGCCCGGCGGGGAGAGCAGCAAAGAATTTGCCGCCCGGCTGCAGCTGGCCATCGGCGCCATCTTCCGGGACATGATGGATCAGGGGATCACCAACGCCGCCATTGTCACCCACGGCGGGGTGATCATGACCCTGATGAGCGAATACGCCCTGCCCCGCGGGCAGAATAACAACCACTGGATGGCCCCCAACGGCCAAGGGTTCACCGTTTTGATGACCCCTCAGATGTGGATGCGGGACGGTGGATTCGAAGTGTACAACTATGTCCCCGTGGAGCCGGAACTGGCGGATTTTTCCGGGATCATGGGCTTTGACAGCGGGGAAGACTGGGATGAATAGCCCCCATTTGGTCCACCCGTACGCTGGGGATGGCAAAAGCAAAACCACTGCCGCCATCGGCCAGGCCATCCGGGGTGCGGGCATGAGGGTGTTGGTCTGCCGCCGCCCCACCTCGGAGCGAGCCCCCTTGGAGGCGATGGGCCTCTCCCCCGCAAGGGGATTGAATTCTAAGTGCTGCTGATAAGGATGTGATCGGTTTGAAGTTTAACACCTTGGCCAAACAAAACGCGAAAAAAGCCCTGGGGAACCGCTGGGGCGGAGCCATCGCCGTTGTGCTGATGATCAGCGCCATCTCCCTGCTCTTCTCCATCCTGGAGAGCATGTTCACTGTGTTTTTTGGCCTTCCGGACTTTTATGAAATTCTCGCCTGCCTGCTGGAGGGCCGGGATCTTCCCCCAGCGGCCATCCCCTCGGTTATTATCAGCGGGGTGTTCGCCGTGTTGGGATTCCTGGTTCTCACTCCCCTTAAGCTGGGGGTTACCAATTGGCTGTATCAGCTCACCGGCGGCCAGCCCCGGGAAATTTCCTCCCTTTTCTTCTTCTTTGACTCCCCCTGTCTCTTTTTTAAATCCCTTTTCCTGCGGCTTGGCATCGCGGTGCGCATGTTCTTTTGGGCTGTTCTCTGCTTGTCGCCAGGGGTGGTGTTTACCGGCATTGGGGATTATCTCGCACGGCCGGATGCCTCCGCTGCGGACCATGCCCTGGCGGCCGCGGGGATCACCTTGGGCTCCATCCTCCTTCTGTTGGGCTTTGCCGCCCTGTGGATCTGTTCCTTCCGGTACTTCCTAGCCGGGTATCTCCTCTGTGCCGATCCAGACTTGGGGGTTGGCACTGTTATCCGTCTCTCGGTCCGTGGCACCCGGGGCAGGCTCTCCAAACTGGCCCAATTCCAGCTCTCCTTTTTGGGGTGGTACCTTCTGTGTCTCCTGGTGCTCCCTCTCCTGTACGTGGCCCCTTACACCGGCGCCTCCATGGCCATTTACGCCCGCTATCTCATTGAGCGGGACAATCTCATCCCCCGGCAGGAATCCCCCACCGGGCGGATTGTGGACCAGGATTACATCGATCTCGGCCCGCAGCCCGACTAATAGCTTCCGATCTGCCGCCTATCCCCCTTTCCTGGGGAATGGGCGGTATTCTTTTCGCCAGGTATTCAGCCTAGAACTGGCCGCCTTCCCCGCTCCTTTCAATGAGGGCCAATTCTTACGTTTTTCTGAATTTTTCCGGCAAGGGAGCAAATCTTCTAAAATTGGTCACTTTTTCTATGTATCATAAGACTTACCAACCATTGGGGAAAGGAGCTGTCCACATGAAAGAACCCACCGGCCTTGAAGTCTATTTCCGCAGTGAAAAATTGTTGATTGTCGCCGTGGTGCTACTCCTCTCATCCGCGCTGCTGGCCTTTGGATCCCAGGTGGCAGAGCCCTCCCCCAATTCCTCCGGTGTCCAGGTGGTCAATCCAGTGATCCAATATGACACCTTGGAATCCCTTCAGGGCGCGGCTGATTTTCTGGTGCAGACCCCCCAGGCCCTGCCCACCGGATATGAGGTGGAGGAATACGCCCTGGTGGCCCAAACCATCGCCCAGGTGACCTACTCCTGTGGGGAGGACAAGCTGGTCTACCGCACTTCTACAGAGCAAGAAGCCCCTGGCGAGGTCTCGGGGGAATTCCCCTGGGAATCCAGCCTCACCTGTGGCGCCTCCACCGTGTCGGTGCTGGGCGACCAAGAAGATGTCATCCTCCACGCCTCCTGGCAGCGGGACGGCATGTGGTACTCCCTCACCAGCAGCGAAGGATTGACCGCCGAATCGCTGACCGCTTTGGTCACCAGCATCTTGTAGGAAACAAAAAAAGGACCCGAAGGGCCATGATGTCCCTTCGGGTCCTTTTTTGTTTTTCATGCATCGACAGCATTACAGGTTTAAGCCCTTGGCCACATTGACCACAAAATCCTGGACGTTGGTCACCATGGTCTTGACCGCCAAACTTCCCCGATCCCGCAGCTTGTTGACCGCAAACTCCGAGACATCCACGCAGTAGAAGTACAGCGGCCGGATCGACCCATCTTCCAACACCCGGTAGGCAGGAGTCATGTTGCCGGTGGCAATGGAGTGGAGCACTGTCGCCATGCTGATGACGGTGGTGGAACGCTTGACCTGTTCCCGCATGGCGTTCTGGGCCTCATAGACATCGGCGTAGACCTCTGGCAGGGGGCCGTCGTCTCGGATAGAACCCGCCAAAACAAAGGGGACCCCCTGTTTGACGCAGCTATACAGGATGCCGTTGTCAATCCCCTCCCCCTTTATAAAAGCGGGGATAGAGCCGTACTGCCGCACCCGGTTGATGGTGTCGATGTGGTTGTAATGGCCACCCGGCCGGGATTCCTGGGTGTAGACATCCTGGCCCAGGGCGGTGCCCAGATAGGCGGCTTCCAGGTCGTGGGTTGCCAGGGCATTGCCCGCCAACAGGGCATGGACATATCCCCCGGCGACCAGCTTGGAGAATGCCTCCCGGGAATCCTTGTCAAAGGAGCAGGCCGGCCCCAGGACCCAAGTGACAAAGCCATGCTCCTTCTCATGCTCCAGCAGTTCATAGAGGGAGTCGTAGTCCTTGGAGTAAGCGGTCTCCCGGGAACGGCCTTGGCGGAAAGAGAACGCCTCAGCCTCTGCCTCCCCCGGTCGGGCAAAAGGAGCGGTGTGAACGTAGATTCCTTGAGAACCGTCCTCGGCTCGGCCCACCGCCACCAAATCCCCCTGTTTCAGCCGCCGGAACTCCCGGACAGCGATGGCTCCATCCTCATAGACGGCCACGCAGTCCATTCTGCTCTCTTTGGCTAGGAGCCACCTGCCTCCCACCTTGAAATACTCGGGGAAGATGGTGGTGGCATGGTACTGCTCAGGGGCGGCACCGTCTCGGGGAGCCGGGATAAACTGGGCGTCTGGGGCAAAGCCCAGGGCAGAAAAATCGGGTTCCTGATAGCGGGGCAACGTAAATGCCATGGATAAAACCTCCTTGATCAATCCAAATACACAGGGATTTCCGGACAGAAAAAATCCCCTCTTTGCAACCGGTAAGACGGATGGTATAAACCGGTGGGCGGGTAAAACTCCTCCCCGATGGGGGAAAAGCCCAGCTTTTCCAGCAGCTTTGGGGAGGCAGTGTTGTGGGGATTATGCCCGGCAAACACCGAAGGGATGTCCCACTTTACAAAAGCGTACCAAAGGGCGGCCCGGCAGGCCTCTTCCCCCAGGCCCCGGCCCCAAAAAGCTGGCCGGAGGTGAACCCCTAGTTCCAGTTCTCCTTCCCCGTGAGGGCGCAGGCCGCAGCAGCCTGCCAGCTCCCCAGTGGAGAGCTCCCGCAGAGGCCAGTATTGGATCCCAAACTGCTTGTCCCTTTCCACCTCTTGGGCGAGGCGGTCGGCCACCTCTTCCACCGTCATTCTGCCTGTTGCGGTAATCCAACGGGTGACCAGGGGGTCACCCCACAGCGCTTCCGCTTCCAGCAAATCCCCTGCCTCCCAGCGGCAGAACAACAACCTCTTTGTCCTTAGAAAACCATTGGTCATTTCACAACCCTCCAAACTGGAAAAAAGCGGCTTGCGCCGCTTTTTTCCCTTGTAATGTTCGATTGCGCTTATCCATAGTATCCCAAAAAATAAAGGCGGCGTCAAGCTACGCCAAAGAGGAGACGGACCAAAAGGGCGCTGACCACAAACCCAGTCAGATCTGCGGAGAGGGCGCTGGGCAGGGTGTGGCGGCTCTTCTGGATACCCGCTGCGCCAAAATAAACAGCGATGGTATAAAAGGTGGTCTCGGTGGAGCCCAGCATCACCCCGGCCACCCGTCCGGCAAAACTGTCTGGCCCAACCGAGGAGAGGATATCCTGGAAGATCACCATGGCACCGCTGCCCGAGATGGGCCGGAGCATCGCCAAGGGGAGGACCTCCTTTGGCAGTCCCAGGAGATTCCCAAGGGGAGCCAGGGCGCAGCAGAAAAGATCCAGCGCCCCAGAAGCTTTGAACATCCCCACACAGGTGGTTAAGGCCACTAGAGCGGGCAGGATGGAAAAACCCGTGGCCAAGCCGGACCGCGCCCCATCCAAAAAGCTGGCAAACACATCGGTTCCCCGGCAAGCACCGAACAAAAGGATTCCCCCAATAACCAAGGGAATCAGGCAATCGGTAAAGCGGATCATCGGCGGCCCATCCTTTCCAAGAGTTTTGCCGCTGTCACCCCCACTAAAATAGAGGCTAAGGAGGCCAGCCAAACAGCTGGGATCAGCTCTGCTGGATTTTGGGATCCAGCTTGGGTGCGAAGGAGGATCAGGTTGGTGGGGATCACCTGCAGCGATGCGGTGTTGAGCACCACAAATAAAATCATATTGTTGGTGGCCACCTTGCCGGACCGCTCTTCCTTAGCCATTTCCTGCATGGCCGTGATGCCTAAAGGGGTTGCGGCGTTGCCCAACCCAAGCAGGTTGGCAGCCAGGTTCATTGTGATGGCTTCCATCGCCTTGCCTTTGGGCCGGATTCCCCGAAAGAGCCGCCGGGTCACCGGGGAGAACAGGCGGGAGAGGAGTTCGGTCAGGCCGGCTTTTCGGGCCACCTCCATCACCCCAGACCAAAGGCACATCGCCCCTAGCAGGGAGAGGACCAGCTCCACCCCTTTTCCACAGCTGGTGATAGCCGCGGTGGAAACCGCATCCATCCGGCCGGTGAGCAAGCCAAAAAGGACAGATAAAACAACCATTCCAGTGAATAATACTGTCATCATAAAATTCCCCTTATTTTATCAAAAAAATTAAAATTTGTTACCATAGTCATCAAACCGACATGTATAATTTATCTATATTTTTGTCTTAATTTTCGTTAAAATATAGACTTTTTCTCCTTTTCATGGAAATATAGGAAGTTTTTACCTAGAAGTATTTGACAATTTTGTAAGAATACGTTATAGTATCCTATGTTGGATGATTCGACAGGATTTGATGTCGAGGAACGTAGAACCCCCCTATTCTTGGACAAAAAATATAGAAAGGTTGGTAAAATCTCATGAAATCAACAGGTATTGTAAGAAGAGTAGATGAATTGGGCCGCATTGTCCTGCCCATTGAGCTGCGCCGTACCTTGGGAATTGATGTAAAAGACGCCCTGGAAATTTTTGTAGATGGAAATCAGATTGTTCTCAACAAATACGAGCCTGCTTGCATCTTCTGCAACAGCGCAAACGATATTGTCAATTTTAAAGGCAAAAACATCTGCCGCCAGTGTCTGAAGGAATTGACCGAGGAATAGCCTTTCCTTTAACGGTATGAAGGAAGCCCTCATTTCATGCGCAATGAAACGGACATAGTACACACTTACAGGCTGCCAGTCCATGGCAGCCTTTTCTTTTTTGTGGGCAAACTCGGCCCCAATTTCGGGATAACGCAAAAAAGCCGCTTTCGTATTGAAAGCGGCTTTTTTATGGTTACAAAGAGATGGATTTACGCGTTTGCAAATCTCGCAGGATTAATCTTTACGCCGGGGCCCATGGTGGTGGCAACAACGCAGGATTTCACATACTGGCCTTTTGCAGCAGCGGGTTTTGCCTTGACGATTGCGCTCATCAGAGTGTCAAAGTTCTCCTGCAGCTTTTCACAGCCGAAGGAAGCTTTGCCGATGGGGCAGTGGATGATGTTGGTCTTGTCCAGGCGGTACTCGATCTTACCGGCTTTTGCCTCGGTGACAGCGCGGGCAACATCGGGGGTAACGGTACCAGCCTTGGGGTTGGGCATCAAGCCGCGGGGGCCGAGCACTTTACCGAGGCGGCCGACAACGCCCATCATGTCAGGGGTTGCGATGACCACATCGAAATCCATCCAGCCTTCGCTCTGGATCTTGTGCATCAGATCCTCACCGCCAACGTACTCAGCGCCGGCGTTCTGAGCGGCAGCAATGTTGTCGCCTTTGGCAAACACCAATACACGGACCTTTTTGCCGGTGCCGTTGGGCAGCACGACAGCGCCGCGGACCTGCTGGTCAGCATGGCGGGAGTCAACGCCCAGGCGGACGTGGACTTCAACGGTCTCATCAAATTTGGCTTTTGCAGTTTTGGTGCAGAGTTCAATGGCCTCTGCGGTATCGTAAAGCTTCAAGCTGTCAAACAGCTTGGCGCTATCCTGATATTTTTTACCGTGTTTCATTGATTATCCTCCTTATGAGTGGTGTATAGCGGATAGTTTTCCTCCCACCCGGGTAGCACTAGTCTACTACTTCAATGCCCATGCTGCGTGCGGTGCCGCAGATCATGCTCATAGCGGTCTCTACGCTAGCAGCATTGAGGTCAGGCATTTTCTGTTCAGCAATTTTGCGGACCTGCTCCTTGGTGATTTTACCGACCTTGGTCTTGTTGGGCACGCCGGAAGCAGTCTCAATGCCGATGGCTTTTTTGATGAGAACCGCCGCAGGGGGTGTCTTGGTGACAAAGGTAAAGGAACGGTCGGCATAAACGGTAATGACAACAGGGATGATCAAGCCCGCATCGTTCTTGGTGCGCTCATTGAACTCTTTGGTGAACGCCATGATGTTAACGCCATGCTGGCCCAGAGCGGGACCAACGGGCGGTGCGGGAGTAGCCTTTCCGGCCGGAATCTGTAGTTTGATGAAACCTACTACTTTTTGAGCCATTGTGTTTTGCACCTCCATAGTTAGTGGTTAAAGTCGGAACGGACCGTATGCCCATCCCTCCCACAGGTCGCACTGGCGACCCATTTTGGTTTGCCGAAGCCGGGTTTGGGCCGCGGCAAAGATTGGCCGAGAAGCCAATCACCTCATAAAAGACTAATCCAGAGCCTGAACCTGGTCCAGCTCAAGCTCAACGGGAACTTCTTTGCCCATCATCGAAACGGTCACGCGCACTGTGCCTTTCTCTGCATCAATGGCATCCACCGCGCCGATAAAGCCATCAAGATAACCATCGATCACCTTGACCGAGTCACCTACCTGGAAGTCAATCTCAATCTGACGGACTTCCACGCCCAGCCGCTGGACCTCTTCCTCCGAAAGGGGGACGGGTTTGGAGCCGGGGCCGACAAAGCCGGTTACGCCGCGGATGTTGCGGACAACATACCATGAATCATCGGTCATAATCATCTTGACAAGGACATAACCGGGGAAAATCTTGCGTTCCACTTCACGTTTTTTGTTGTCCTTAATTTCCGTGACAGTTTCCGTGGGAACCTTGACCTCACAGATCAGATCATGCAGCTTCCGGTTTTCCACTGCATTCTCTATGCTTGTCGCCACTTTATTCTCATAGCCGGAATAGGTGTGGACAACGTACCATCTAGCAGTATCAGACATCTTTACCCCTCCGCGCTTTGTCATTTTTCCTTGTGTGATACAATTTCAAACGCAAAAAGCGACCTTAAAAGAGCAGATTGACGATGGCTGACAGGATCATATCGAACCCGCCAATAAAAAAGGAAGCGATGACCACAGTGACGATGACAACAATGGTGTTGTTGATCACCTGTTTTTTCGCCGGCCAGACAACCTTTTTCAGCTCGCCCTTCATATCGCGGAAGTAGCGGCTGATTCTTGCGGTGATACCCTGCTTAGGACTGGATTTGCCTTTGTTCTCTTCTGACATTGTCCTGTCCCCGCCTTTCACCTTTACTTGGTCTCTCTGTGAAGAGTGTGTTTCCGGCAGAATCTGCAGTATTTGTTCATCTCCAGCCTGTCGGGATCGTTCTTCTTGTTTTTCATTGTGTTGTAATTACGCTGTTTGCACTCGGTACAAGCTAATGTAATTTTAACCCTCATGTTTCGGCACCTCCTGGTTGACGGATTTGTTTTGCCTCCCTCGTAAAGGAACGCTGCGTATTTTGGACATAAAAAAATAACCCTTTTAGAGGTGTACCAAGTATATCACGGATACGTCAAAGAGTCAAGATGAATTTTGGACAAACTTCTAATTTTCAAAAAAATGTATATATTAATAAGGATATCCCCAGGCAAAACCGAAGGATGTTCCAATTGCGGCCTTTTCCTTGGTGTGATAGAATAGAATTGTATTTTTGTAGCATGGCGCCATCCCCCAAATCTTACCAGAATTGACATGTTATCTGCCCGGCCCTGCCGGAATACATAGGAGTGAGGAATTCACCATGAAAAAGATTACCGTTGCCGTCGTGTTCGGCGGCGCCAGCACAGAATATGAGGTCTCCCTGGAGTCCGCAACCTCGGTGCTGCGCAACATTTCCCATGAAACGTTTGACGTCATTATGCTGGGCATCACCAAAGAAGGCCGCTGGCTCCGCTATACCGGCCCTGTGGATCGGATCGCCAAAAATGAGTGGCAGCAGCCCCAATACGTCACCCAGGCCTTCCTCTCCCCCGACCGTTCTGTCCACGGCATTGTGGAAATCCGGGATGGGAATGCCACCGTTGTCCCGGTGGACGTGGTGTTCCCGGTCCTCCACGGCAAAAACGGGGAGGACGGCACCATCCAGGGCCTGTTGGAACTGGCCAGCATCCCCTATGTGGGCTGCAATGTCTGTGCCAGCGCCGTCTGCATGGACAAAGAGATGACCCATACCATTTTGGATTACAACGGCATCCGCACCGCCAAATGGCACGCTATAAAACAGTGGGAGCTCACCGACTTCGACGCCACCGAGGCCATGCTCCGGGAGAAGCTCCACTACCCCATGTTCATCAAGCCCGCCAACGCCGGTTCCTCGGTAGGGGTGAGCAAAGTCACCGATAAAGAGAGCCTCCGCAAGGGGCTGGAAACCGCTCTTCAGGTGGACAGCAAAGCCATCGTGGAGGAGTGCATTATAGGCCAGGAGGTGGAGACCGCCGTCCTGGGCAACCAGGACCCCAAAGCCGCCCTGGTAGGGGAGATTGTCCCGAAAGTGGAGTTTTACGACTACGACGCCAAATACAAAGACGATTCCACCGACCTGTATATCCCTGCCCGCATCAGCGATGAGACCGCCGGCCGAATCAAGGCCATCGCCCTCAAGGCATACAAAGTTTTGGGGTGCATGGGAATGACGCGGGTGGATTTCTTCATCCAAAAGGATGGCACCATCGTCCTAAACGAACCCAACACCATCCCCGGCTTTACCTCCATCAGCATGTATCCCAAGCTGTGGATCGCCGCCGGACTGCCCTATGACCAATTGATCGAAACTTTGATCCGGCTTGCCATCGGGCAGTAACAGCCGCGGAAAGGAGAACCCCATGGACAATCGACCCATTGGCGTGTTTGACTCCGGTGTGGGCGGCCTTTCGGCGGTCCGCCGCCTGGAAAAACTGCTCCCCGGGGAGGATATCGTCTACTTCGGCGACACCGGCCGGATGCCCTATGGCACCCGCAGCCGGGAGACCATCATCGGTTATTCCAAGGAGATCATCGCCTTCCTTCTGGAGAAAGACGTCAAAATGCTGGTGGCCGCCTGTGGCACCATCAGTTCCAACCTGCCCGATTCGGTGGTCAAAGCCCTTCCAGTCCCCTATACCGGAGTGATGCTCCCCGCCGCCCAGGTGGCAGCGGCAACCACCTCCAACGGCCGCATCGGACTCATCGGCACCACTGCCACGGTGCGCAGCGGACTTTTTGGCAAGGCCATCCGCTCCATCCGGCCGGAGACCAAGCTGTTCGGCAAAGCCTGCCCCCTCTTGGTCCCCATGGTAGAGGAGGGCCTTTTGGAAGAGGACAACGAGATTGTCCGCCTCACCCTGGAGATGTACCTCTCCTCCATCAAAAAGGAGAATGTGGACACCCTCATCCTGGGCTGCACCCACTTCTCCCTCCTGTACAACCAGGTGGACCGGGTGATGGAATCCAAGGTCACTCTGGTGGATGCCGCCGGTGCCGCCGCCCAATATGTGCAGAGCTTCCTGACGGAGAGGGACATGCTGGGCGATTCCTCCCGCAAGGGAAAGACCCGGTTCTTTGTCTCCAGCGAGCCGGAGGCCTTCTGTGAAACCGCCCAGAAATTCCTGGGCCGCAGCATATCCGCCGACCTGCGGGTGCAGGTGCTGGGAAAATAACCCCGACGCCCGGTTTCGGGCGCTTACCATCAAAACTGCGCCCTCCCCTAGGCGGGTGCAAGGGGGAAAACACGTTGAAAAAAGATGTGATGATTAAAATTATTGGCCGGCAGTTTGTCGCTGGGGAGGAAGACTCGGTGGAGCTGACCACCACCGGCAGCTATTACCGCCGGAACGGCGATTATTTTATCCGCTATGAGGAGTCGGAGGCCACCGGGTACAAAGGCGCCTACACCACCGTCAAGGTGGATGGGGACGGCTCCCGGGTCACCATGCTCCGCTCCGGCCCCAACCGCTCCCAGCTGATCGTGGAGGACGGTGTCCGCCACCAGTGCTGCTACGACGTGGGCCTCGGCCCCATGATGATCGGCATTTCCGGCGAAGGAGTGGCCTCCACCCTCACCGATGGGGGCGGCGACCTGAAGTTCCGCTACAGCATGGACATAGAAACCGCCGTCGCTTCCGAACATGAAGTATCCATTAACGTCAAGGAGTGTGCAAAATAGATGACCAACTTGGTACAAAGCGCAGAAACACAGATTAAAACCATGGTGGAAGGCGCCTTTGCCGCCGCTATGGAAAAAGGGGCCCTTCCCCAGGGGGAGCTTCCCGCCTACGCCGTGGAGATCCCCGCCGATCCAAACCACGGGGACTTCGCTGTCAACGCGGCCATGGTCTCCGCCCGGGCCTTCCGCCTGCCGCCCCGCAAAATTGCGGAAGCAGTGGCTGGGAACATCTCCTTCGAAGGCACCTATTTTGAGCGGTGCGAGATCGCCGGCCCCGGTTTCATCAACTTCTTCCTGGGCAAAGGCTGGTTTGCAGACGCTGTCGCAGGCGTCTTGGCCGATGGGGACAGCTACGGCCGTTCCGACTTCGGCAAAGGGGAAAAGGTGATGGTGGAGTTTGTCTCCGCCAACCCTACCGGCCCCATGCACATGGGCAACGCCCGGGGCGGCGCCATCGGCGACTGCCTGGCCTCCGCTTTGGATTTTGCAGGCTATGAGGTCTGCCGGGAATTCTATGTCAACGACGCAGGCAACCAGATCGCCAAGTTTGGCAAATCCCTGGAAGCCCGGTACCTCCAGCTTTACAAAGGGGAGGACGCGGTGGAGTTCCCCGAGGACGGCTACCACGGCGACGATATCAAGGAGCGTGCTAAGGAGTATGCCGACCTCCACGGCGACAACCTGCTGGAAGTCTCCAGCGAGGAGCGGCAGCAGGCCCTCATCGATTACGCCCTGCCCCGCAATGTGGACAAGTTGAAATCCGACCTGGAAAAATACCACATCTATTATGATGTGTGGTTTAAAGAATCCACCCTTCACGCGTCTGGCGCAGTCCAGGCGGCGGTGGACCTGCTGGCCTCCAAGGGCCTGACCTATGAAAAGGACGGGGCCATCTGGTACAAAGCCACCGAATTCGGCGGGGAGAAGGATGAGGTCCTAGTCCGGGCCAACGGTTTCCCCACCTATTTTGCAGCGGATATCGCCTATCATTACAACAAGTTTGCCGTCCGCGGGTTTGACCGGGTCATCAACATCTGGGGAGCTGACCACCACGGCCATGTGGCCCGCCTCAAGGGGGCTATGGACGCCATCGGCCTGGATGGCTCCAAGCTGGACATCGTGCTGATGCAGCTGGTCCGGCTGACCAAAAACGGCGAAGTGGTCAAGATGAGCAAGCGCACCGGCAAGGCCATCACCCTGACCGATCTGCTGGAGGATGTGCCGGTGGAGGCCGCCCGCTTCTTCTTCAATATGCGGGAACCCAACTCCACCCTGGATTTTGATCTGGACCTGGCGGTACAGGAGACCTCCCAGAACCCGGTGTACTATGTCCAGTACGCCCACGCCCGCATCTGTTCCATTTTGAAAAACCTGGCTGCCGAGGGGATCAGTCCCCGCTCTGTCACCAAAGAGGAACTGGCCCTCCTCACCACCCCTGAGGAGACCGCTTTGATCCGTCGGGTAGCTCAGCTCCCCAACGAGATCATCTCCGCAGCCAAAAACTACGATCCCGCCCGGCTGACCCACTTTGTCATTGATGTGGCGACCCTGTTCCACAAGTTTTACAACGCCTGCCGGGTCAAAGGGGAGGATGAAGCGCTGATGCAGGCCCGTCTGAGCCTCTGCCTGGCAGTGCGCACCACCTTGAAAAACGTGCTGGCGCTTCTGAAGATCAGCGCGCCGGAATCCATGTAATCTATTCGGATGATAAGGGCCATTTTGCCCGGAAAAGGAGCCAATTCTATGGATAGCACCCCCCGACCGTGTTTGTTTTCCAGCAATCCGTCCCCCAAAAGGGCCCCGGAAACATTTTGGCAGGAACTGGAACCCTCCCTTGCGGCCGGTGCGGCTTATGCCGCCGCCCCTGACCAATGGGCTGCCTCAGGCAGTGATCTCTCCTTGGTGCGCTTCTGTGTGCAACAGGGAAAGGCCCCGGTGATGGGGGTACTTTCCCCCACCGGCCTGGACTGGGAGCCATATGGGGAACTGCCCTTCCTGGAGCTGGTCAACATCTATGCCCACCGGGCCTTTGAACTATTGGAGGCCGGGGTTTCCGCCCTTTGGGTGGAGGGCGCCCTCTCCCTTGGGGAAGCGCGGGCAGCGGTGTTAGGCGCCCGGCAGACCGGCCTGCCCATCCACCTGACCATGGCGGTGGACGCGGACGGGGAAAGCCCCCAGAACGCCGATGTATTGGCTTCCCTAGTCACCCTCCAGGGGTTGGGAATTCAGTCTTTTGGCCTTGCCTTCACCGGCGGGGAAGAAGACCTGTTGGATTTGGTGGAGCATCTCATCCCTCATGCCAGGATTCCCCTGGCCGTATGCCTCCCCCTTCTCGCGCCCGAAGAGTTGGCACGGCTGACCCGGGAATTGTTGTCCCGGGGGGTGTCCCGGCTCTACACTGCCGCCGGAATGGGGAAAGAGGCCCTTCTTCCGCTCACCAGCCTCTTCGCCCAAGCCTTTTCCCTCCCCCCAGCAGAAGAAGAAACCTTGGCCGCCTGTGCCGATCAAACCTTTTTCCTGCGGGAAGACATGGCTTATTCCGACCTGCTGGAGTGCTCGGTGGACATGGCCGACCAGGTGATCTCCGCCGAGGACTCCGGGTGCGAAATCCTGCAGATCCACATTGGAAGCCTGGACGACGCCTACCAATTCGGCCTCAACGCAGACATGATGCGGCTGCCGGTTTCTTTGGTGGCCGATAATGTGGAGGCGCTGGAAACCGCCCTCATCTACTACAACGGCCGGGCCATTATCGACAGCCTGTGCGACTTGGATGAGGAGACTATCTCCACCCTGGCCAAGGGCTACAACGCCCTGGTTCTATAATCCCATTCCGGGAAAGGAACATTCCCCCATGAAAGCTTTCTTCGCGCTGTTGCTGCCCCTTTGCCTGATTGTGGCCGGGTGCAGCCAGAATCCCCCTTCTTTCAGCGCTCCGCCAGCGGATGACGTCTTATCTTTCGCACCGGTGGAGTCCTCATCCCAGGAGGCTTCGCCCGCCTTGCAGCGCGCCCAGGCGGAGAAAGAGAAAATCCTGGCCGCCATCCAGGAGAAAATTGCCCAGTATCAGGCCGGCCAGGTGGTCAACGATCCGCTGGAACCCCGGTTTGAGCCCTTCCCCGAGGGGGAGGCGTATCCCATTGTGGATTCGGTGGAAGATTTTTTCTTGGAGGAAGGGAATGAGATGTTCGGTGCAACTGCCATCCTCCCTTTGCAGCAGCACAACATGTATTTCTACCTGGACTGCTACGCCCAATCGCCTCAAGATGATGGGGTGTGGGATGTCAGCGCCGTAGGTTTCTCCCCCATTCAGCAGTAAAACAACATACAAAAGGGCCGCCCCTTCGGGGCGGCCCTTTTACTGTCCTCTATGGGCAACAGTTTTTTATCCAGACTGCAAACAGACGGGCGGCGCCCGGCCACCCAGTCAAAGCTAGACTATTTCTCTGCCCGGTAATACCGGTCAAAAGCCGCTTTGATGTCTGCGGAACATCACGTCCCCTTGGGATTTTTCACCTTGCAGTCGCAGTGACGCATAGCCCCGGTTACCCGGATCACCTCGGCGACAGTCGATGCGCCGCCGCGGATTGCCTCCCGGATGTCCTCTTCGGTGACCTTGTCACAATAACAGATATAGTTGGGTGCATCCACAGATTTATCCTCCCTTATTTTTCAGCCTTTCAAATTCCTTTCCAGCAGCCGTTCATACAACCGCAGGTACTCCTTTGCGGAGCGGTCCCAGCTGAAATCCTCCTTCATGGCGCGCTGCACCAGTTCCTCCCACTTTTTCTTATCCCGGTAATCCCGCTGGGCGCGGAGCACCGCGTCCATCATGTGGTGGGCATTGTAAGACTGGAAGGTGTACCCATTGCCCCAGCCGCCCCCTAGATCGGTGATAGAGTCCTTGAGGCCGCCGGTCTCCCGGACGATGGGCAGGGTGCCGTACCGCAGGCACTGCATCTGGGCCAGGCCGCATGGCTCGCTTTGGGAGGGCATCAGGAACACGTCCGCCCCCGCGTAAATCCGGCGGGAGAGGGCGGGGACAAACCCACAGTAAAAGGCCACCCGGCCAGGGTAGCGCTGCTGCATCTTCCCGAAGAAACGCTGGTATTCCTCATCCCCGGAACCCAAGATGGCCACCGATACCCCTTGGTTGACCAAGTCTCCCAAAACCCGCTTCACCAGGTCAAGGCCCTTGTGGGCCACCAAGCGGGTCACCATGCCCACCAGCATCCGGTCCGGGTCCACGGTGAGGCCCATCTCCCGCTGGAGCGCCTCTTTGCAGGCCCGCTTGCCAGCTATGGCGTCTTCGGCCCCATAGTGGACCGGGATATCCGGGTCGGCGCTTGGATCATAGGCCCGGTTGTCAATGCCGTTTAAGATGCCAGTTAGCTTGTAGTTATTCTCCCGGATGAGGGGGTCCAAGCCATGGGCATACCAAGGGTCCTGGATCTCATGGGCATAGGTGGGGCTGACGGTGGTGAGAGCATCGCACTGCTCAATGGCGGATTTCATCAGGTTGACGCAGCCATCGTATTCCAAAAGGACCTGGCATTCCCGGGGGACGCCCAGCACATCGCCGGCAAACCCCATGCCATACTGCCCTTGGTACTGGATATTGTGGATGGTGAACACCGTCTTGACCTCCCGCAGCTTTTCCACCCCTTGGTAAAAGAGCTTCCGGTTCAGGATAACCATGGCGGACTGCCAATCGTTGCAGTGAAGGATGTCCGGGGTAAAGTCGATGTGGCAAAGCATTTCCAGCGCCGCTTTGGAGAAAAAGGCGAACCGCTCCCCATCGTCGAAATCCCCATAGACAGAATCCCGCTTAAAATAATACTCGTTGTCCAGCAGGTAGTAGGTCACCCCATCCAGCTGGCACTCGTATACCCCACAGTACTGGCTGCGCCAGGCCAGGGGTACCTGAAATTCGGCGATGCGCCGCATCTTTCTGCGAAAGCCTTCCCCCACCTGCTGGTACAGGGGGAGTACCACCCGGCAGTCTACCCCGGCGCGGCAGAGGGCGGGGGGCAGGGAGCCCGCTACATCCGCCAGGCCGCCGGTTGCCACAAAAGGCCGGGCCTCGCTGGCAATATACAAAATCTTCATAACAAGGCCCCCTTACACAATGCTTCCCTTGGCGATGAACACCGGATAGGTGGCAAAGCCCATCAAAATCCGGCTGTCTTTAATCAGCACATTTTTGTCAGTGATGACATAATCCAGATTGGCCCCTTCGCCGATGGTGCTGCCCTGCATGATGATGGAGTTTTTCACCACCGCATCCTTGCCGATCTTCACCCCCCGGAAGATGATGGAGTTTTCCACCCTTCCTTCTATAACCGCACCGTCAGCCACAAAGCTGTTGCTGGCAGAGGCGGAAAGCCCATACCGGGCAGGGGGTTCGTCCCGCACTTTGGTGTAGATAGGGCGCTCCTTTAAAAAGAGGGCCTTGCGGACATCCTGGCTCAGCAGCTCCATATTGGAGGCATAGAAACTTTTCAGGCTGCACACCTTGCGGGCAAACCCGGTGAACTCATACCCCTGGATATGCAGGGTGCCTACGCTGCCCTGGAGCAGGTCCCGGGAGAAGGAGTACAGGTTCCGGCTGGAAAGATCGCTGACCAGCCGCTCCAACAGGTTTTTCTTCATGACGCAGACATCCAGGTAGGAATTCTGCTCCCCATGGAACTGGTTGCCCAGCCGCACTCCAGTGACCCGCCCGCTTTCATCCAGATCGAGGAGGGCGGTGTCGGGGACAATTTCCCCATTCAAAGTCTCCTTTTGATAAACCACAGTGATGTCCGCCCCGGTCTCCTCATGATAGGCCAGTATCTTTTCATAATCCATGTTGGCGATGAGGCTGCCGTCCGCGATGATCACATATTCCGACAGGGAGTGGCGGATAAAGCTCATGGCGCCGAACAACGCCTCCAGCCGTCCCCGGTAGATGCCGGAGTTGGCGTGGCCAAAGGGGGGGAGAATCCGCAGGCCGCCCCGTTTGCGGGCCAAATCCCAGTCCTTGCCGTTGCCCACATGGTCCATCAGGGACTGGTAGTTGCTCTTGGCGATGATGCCAACATCCTCCACCCCGGAGTTTACCATGTTGGATAAGGTGAAGTCGATGAGCCGGTACCGCCCGCCAAAGGGGACCGAGCCGGTGGTGCGCTTTTCGGTCAGCACGCCCAGCTGTTCATCGTGCACATTGGAGAAGATGATTCCCAGGGTTGCATTCTCTCTCATCTTAGCATTCCTCCCCTGCGATGTCCTGGTCGACCATTGCTTTGGCGGCGACCACTGCGCCGGCACCCACATGGACCCCTTCCGCGATGACCGCAATGCCCCACTGGTCTTTGTCGATGATGTTTTCTGGCCGGACGCCCACCCGGGCCCCCTTGCCGATGACGGCGTTCTCCCCGATGATGGCGTATTCCACCACTGCGCCTTCTTCAATCACTGCGCCGGGCATGACGATGGAATCCCGGACGATCGCCCCTTGCTGCACCGTGACCCCAGCAAACAGCACCGAGAAGTCGATGACGCCCGCCACTTCGCAGCCCTCGGTGATCATCGAATTCTGCACGGTGGCCCCCGGATGGACAAAGTGGGGGGTCATCACCGGGTTGCGGGAGTAGATTTTCCAATCGGCATCGCCCAGCACCAGGGGCACGTTGGGGTTCAGTAGGTCCATATTGGCCTCCCACAGGCTGTCGATGGTGCCGACGTCCTTCCAGTACCCATCAAAGGGGTAGGCCACCATCTTCTGGCCAGCGGCCAGCATCTTGGGGATGATGTTCTTCCCAAAGTCATTGCTGGATTTGGGGTCGGCCTCGTCCTCGGTCAGGTAACGGCGCAGGCACTCCCAGGAGAAGATGTAGACCCCCATGGAGGCCAGGGTGCTCTTGGGCTCTTTGGGCTTCTCTTCAAAATCGTAGATGGTGCCCTCCTCGTCAGCGCTCATAATGCCGAAGCGGCTGGCCTCCTCCAAGGGGACGTCCAGCACTGCTATGGTGCAGTCAGCCCCTTTCTCCTTGTGGACCCGCAGCATTTTGGAGTAATCCATCTTATAGATGTGGTCGCCCGAGAGGATGGCCACATATTCCGGCTGGTACCGGTCGATGAAGTTGATATTCTGGTAAATGGCGTTGGCTGTACCCCGGTACCAATCCGACCCAGAGCTCTTTTGATAAGGGGGCAGCACATGTACCCCCCCGTTGCTCCGGTCCAGGTCCCAGGGCTCCCCGTTGCCCAGATAATCATTGAGCACCAGGGGCTGGTACTGGGTCAGCACCCCCACCGTATCGATGCCAGAGTTGACGCAGTTGGACAGGGGAAAATCAATGATGCGGTATTTGCCGCCAAAAGGAACCGCCGGCTTGGCCAGGTTCCGGGTCAGGGCGTAGAGGCGGCTTCCTTGCCCTCCGGCCAGCAGCATGGCGATCCATTCTTTTTTGCGAAACATGTTGAAACCTCCCCGAGCGATATTGGGATATACATAAAACAAATCCAGGCAGCCGGTTGTTCTCCTTTGCCGGATTGTGGCGAACTTACAGGTTCTCCTCCCGGTCCGGCTTGCGGGCCCGCCGGGCGGCGCGGGGTTTGCGGGGGCTCTCCGCCGCCAGATACAGGGTGGACATCGGCGGGATCGTCAGCTCCACTGATTGATCAAACCCGTGCATGGGGACCTTCTCACAAGGGTAAAGGGGCGGATGGACAACGCCGGTCCCTCCATAGAAGAACTCGTCGGAGTGGAACACCACCCGGTAGCCCTTGGCATCTGGGACACCGATCCGGTACTTCTCCCGCAGAACCGGGGCAAAGTTGCACAGGCAGATCAGTTCCTTCCCCTTTCGGTCGATGCGCCGGAAGACGATGATGTTCTGGGCGTTATCGTCATTGGCGATCCACTGGAACCCCTCCCAGCTGTCATCCACCTGCCAGAGGGCGGCATTCTTTTGATAGAACCGGTTCAGGTCCCGCACATACCGCTGCAATTCCTGGTGGCGCGGGTAGGAGAGCAGGAGCCAATCCAATTCCTTTTTATAATCCCACTCGATGAACTGGCCGAACTCGCTGCCCATAAACAGGAGCTTTTTGCCTGGGTGAGCCATCATATACCCGAGAAAAGCCCGCACCCCGGCGAATTTTTGATCGTATGCCCCCGGCATCCGGCCGATGAGGGAGCCCTTTCCATGGACCACCTCGTCATGGGAGATAGGCAATATGTAGTTTTCACTGAAGGCGTACATCAGGCTGAAGGTCAGCTTGTCGTGGCACCCGGCCCGGAACAAAGGGTCGGTGGAAAGGTAGGAGAGGATGTCGTTCATCCACCCCATATTCCACTTGAGGGTGAAGCCAAGGCCCCCGTCGTAGGGCGGCTTGGTGACCAGCGGCCAGGTGGTGGATTCCTCGGCGATGGTGAGGACATCCGGATGGGCGGAGAGCACCGCGGTGTTCATCCCCCGCAGAAGGGCCACCGCCTCCAGGTTTTCCCGGCCTCCGTGGATGTTGGGGGTCCACTCCTGCCGGCCATAGTCCAGATAGAGCATCGACGCCACCGCATCCACCCGCAGGCCATCCACGTGGTACTCCTCCACCCAGAACATCGCCGAGGAGATGAGGAAGCTTACCACCTCCCTGCGGCCGTAGTCAAACACCCGGGTCCCCCAGCCAGCGTGCTCCTGCTTTTGGGGGTGCCTGTATTCATAGCAGCACTCCCCGTCGAATTCATAGAGGCCGCAGCCGTCTTTGGGGAAGTGGGCGGGAACCCAATCCAGAATCACCCCCAGCCCAGCCTGATGGCATTTATCCACAAAGGCTTTAAACTGCGCCGGGGTGCCATAGCGGGAGGTGGGGGCAAAATATCCAGTCACCTGGTACCCCCAGGAGCCGTCATAGGGGTACTCGGTCACCGGCATCAGTTCCAAGTGGGTGTACCCCATCCCCTTGGCGTAGGGGATCAGCTCCTGGGCCAGCTTTTCGTAATCAAAGGGCTCCCCGTCGGGGTAGCGCCGCCAGGAGCCCAAATGCACCTCATAGATGTTGAGGGGGCTGTGGAGATGATCCTTTTCCCGCCGTGCGGCCAGCCACTTCTCATCCTTCCAGGCATACCCCTCCAGGTCGTAGAACCGGGAAGCGGTGCCAGGCGCGGTCTCGCTGTGGAAGGCGTAGGGGTCCGCCTTCAAAAACTCCCGCCCGTCAGCGGCAGTGATGGCGTATTTATATAAGGCAAAGGGCTCTACGCCGGAGACATACCCTTCCCAAACGCCCCCTTCCCCCACTGGGGACAAGGGGTGCTTGTGGGAATCCCAGCTGTTGAAATCCCCCACCACCGAAACCTGTTGAGCATGGGGGGCCCACACCCGGAACATCGCCCCCTTTCCCCTTCCCCGGCGGGCGGGGTGGGCGCCCAGATACTCCCAGGCGCGGCAGTTGCTTCCCCCGTGAAAATCTGAAAGAGCCTGCCGTTCTTTTTTGCTCCTTGGAGCCATCGCGGCACCTCCTTTTCCTCTTTTTTTAATCATACCAGCTTTTTCCTATTTTTTCAAGAAACACCCATGCAAACATACAGAAAATATAGAGAAAAATTCCATAAAATTTAGTAAT
This sequence comes from Merdimmobilis hominis, assembly GCF_900104615.1. Taxonomy (GTDB): domain Bacteria; phylum Bacillota; class Clostridia; order Oscillospirales; family Ruminococcaceae; genus Merdimmobilis; species Merdimmobilis hominis. The sequence goes on from NZ_LT629939.1 coordinate 1,032,312, forward strand.
ATTTACAAATTCTTGACCGTTCCCTTCATTCATCAGCGATTATTATACCTGCCTTCCCATGTCGAAACCACCCACACCCTGCCTAGTATCCCGCCGCTCTTTTTTCTTATTGAAAAAGGCGATGGCTCGGCCCGCAGAATAGATATTTTTTATTTGCTTTTTCCCACTCCCCAACCGTAAACTAATCTTGTTGGCTTATGCCGAAAACCGCCTTTTGGGGGCGGTTTTTCATGGAATTACGATAGAATGGATGGGATACAAGATGGAACTAAAAAAAGAGCTGCCCGAAATCTTTGAAGAATTCGCCGAGGCACGGCGCAACTCCTTCATTAGCGCCAAGAAAGTCAAGGACAACAACATACCGATGATCGGCACCTTCTGTACCTATTTCC
>NZ_LT629939.1:1032716-1085493 GCF_900104615.1 Merdimmobilis hominis
GGACAGGGGAAAATCAATGATGCGGTATTTGCCGCCAAAAGGAACCGCCGGCTTGGCCAGGTTCCGGGTCAGGGCGTAGAGGCGGCTTCCTTGCCCTCCGGCCAGCAGCATGGCGATCCATTCTTTTTTGCGAAACATGTTGAAACCTCCCCGAGCGATATTGGGATATACATAAAACAAATCCAGGCAGCCGGTTGTTCTCCTTTGCCGGATTGTGGCGAACTTACAGGTTCTCCTCCCGGTCCGGCTTGCGGGCCCGCCGGGCGGCGCGGGGTTTGCGGGGGCTCTCCGCCGCCAGATACAGGGTGGACATCGGCGGGATCGTCAGCTCCACTGATTGATCAAACCCGTGCATGGGGACCTTCTCACAAGGGTAAAGGGGCGGATGGACAACGCCGGTCCCTCCATAGAAGAACTCGTCGGAGTGGAACACCACCCGGTAGCCCTTGGCATCTGGGACACCGATCCGGTACTTCTCCCGCAGAACCGGGGCAAAGTTGCACAGGCAGATCAGTTCCTTCCCCTTTCGGTCGATGCGCCGGAAGACGATGATGTTCTGGGCGTTATCGTCATTGGCGATCCACTGGAACCCCTCCCAGCTGTCATCCACCTGCCAGAGGGCGGCATTCTTTTGATAGAACCGGTTCAGGTCCCGCACATACCGCTGCAATTCCTGGTGGCGCGGGTAGGAGAGCAGGAGCCAATCCAATTCCTTTTTATAATCCCACTCGATGAACTGGCCGAACTCGCTGCCCATAAACAGGAGCTTTTTGCCTGGGTGAGCCATCATATACCCGAGAAAAGCCCGCACCCCGGCGAATTTTTGATCGTATGCCCCCGGCATCCGGCCGATGAGGGAGCCCTTTCCATGGACCACCTCGTCATGGGAGATAGGCAATATGTAGTTTTCACTGAAGGCGTACATCAGGCTGAAGGTCAGCTTGTCGTGGCACCCGGCCCGGAACAAAGGGTCGGTGGAAAGGTAGGAGAGGATGTCGTTCATCCACCCCATATTCCACTTGAGGGTGAAGCCAAGGCCCCCGTCGTAGGGCGGCTTGGTGACCAGCGGCCAGGTGGTGGATTCCTCGGCGATGGTGAGGACATCCGGATGGGCGGAGAGCACCGCGGTGTTCATCCCCCGCAGAAGGGCCACCGCCTCCAGGTTTTCCCGGCCTCCGTGGATGTTGGGGGTCCACTCCTGCCGGCCATAGTCCAGATAGAGCATCGACGCCACCGCATCCACCCGCAGGCCATCCACGTGGTACTCCTCCACCCAGAACATCGCCGAGGAGATGAGGAAGCTTACCACCTCCCTGCGGCCGTAGTCAAACACCCGGGTCCCCCAGCCAGCGTGCTCCTGCTTTTGGGGGTGCCTGTATTCATAGCAGCACTCCCCGTCGAATTCATAGAGGCCGCAGCCGTCTTTGGGGAAGTGGGCGGGAACCCAATCCAGAATCACCCCCAGCCCAGCCTGATGGCATTTATCCACAAAGGCTTTAAACTGCGCCGGGGTGCCATAGCGGGAGGTGGGGGCAAAATATCCAGTCACCTGGTACCCCCAGGAGCCGTCATAGGGGTACTCGGTCACCGGCATCAGTTCCAAGTGGGTGTACCCCATCCCCTTGGCGTAGGGGATCAGCTCCTGGGCCAGCTTTTCGTAATCAAAGGGCTCCCCGTCGGGGTAGCGCCGCCAGGAGCCCAAATGCACCTCATAGATGTTGAGGGGGCTGTGGAGATGATCCTTTTCCCGCCGTGCGGCCAGCCACTTCTCATCCTTCCAGGCATACCCCTCCAGGTCGTAGAACCGGGAAGCGGTGCCAGGCGCGGTCTCGCTGTGGAAGGCGTAGGGGTCCGCCTTCAAAAACTCCCGCCCGTCAGCGGCAGTGATGGCGTATTTATATAAGGCAAAGGGCTCTACGCCGGAGACATACCCTTCCCAAACGCCCCCTTCCCCCACTGGGGACAAGGGGTGCTTGTGGGAATCCCAGCTGTTGAAATCCCCCACCACCGAAACCTGTTGAGCATGGGGGGCCCACACCCGGAACATCGCCCCCTTTCCCCTTCCCCGGCGGGCGGGGTGGGCGCCCAGATACTCCCAGGCGCGGCAGTTGCTTCCCCCGTGAAAATCTGAAAGAGCCTGCCGTTCTTTTTTGCTCCTTGGAGCCATCGCGGCACCTCCTTTTCCTCTTTTTTTAATCATACCAGCTTTTTCCTATTTTTTCAAGAAACACCCATGCAAACATACAGAAAATATAGAGAAAAATTCCATAAAATTTAGTAATATTTACAAATTCTTGACCGTTCCCTTCATTCATCAGCGATTATTATACCTGCCTTCCCATGTCGAAACCACCCACACCCTGCCTAGTATCCCGCCGCTCTTTTTTCTTATTGAAAAAGGCGATGGCTCGGCCCGCAGAATAGATATTTTTTATTTGCTTTTTCCCACTCCCCAACCGTAAACTAATCTTGTTGGCTTATGCCGAAAACCGCCTTTTGGGGGCGGTTTTTCATGGAATTACGATAGAATGGATGGGATACAAGATGGAACTAAAAAAAGAGCTGCCCGAAATCTTTGAAGAATTCGCCGAGGCACGGCGCAACTCCTTCATTAGCGCCAAGAAAGTCAAGGACAACAACATACCGATGATCGGCACCTTCTGTACCTATTTCCCTCAGGAGCTGGCCATCGCCATGGGAGCCATTACCGTCAGCCTCTGCTCCACCAGCGATGAGACCATTCCCGACGCGGAGAAAGACCTGCCCCGCAACCTCTGTCCGCTGATCAAATCCAGCTACGGGTTTGCCAAGACCGACAAATGCCCCTACTTCTACTTCTCCGACCTGATCGTGGGCGAAACCACCTGCGACGGCAAAAAGAAGATGTACGAATACCTGGGCCAGTTTAAAAACGTCCATGTGATGAACCTGCCCAACACCCAGAGCGAGGATTCCCTGGTTCTGTGGAAAAAGGAGATCATCCGCCTCAAGGAGGCACTGGAGGCCCAGTTCGGCGTCACCATCACCGAGGACGACATCCGCGCCGCCATCCGCTCCCGCAACGATGTGCGCCGCGCCATGAAGCGGTTTTACTCCCTGTCCAAGCTGGATCCAGTGCCCATGACCGGCGTGGACCAGTACAAGGTCCTGTACGGTTCCACCTTCCGGATGGACCAGCGGATCAAGGAAAACAAGCTGGCCAGCGATATCGATGACATCATCGCTAAGATCATGACAGAGTACGAGACCAACAAGCTGCCCAAGAAGCCCCGTATCCTGGTCACCGGCTGCCCCTTGGGCGGCGTCATGGAAAAGATTGTCGGCGCCATTGAGCAGAACGGGGCCTATGTGGTCTGCTATGAGAACTGCGGCGGCGCCAAAGCGGTGGAAGACCTGGTGGACGAGGAGAACCCCGATGTCTACGACGCCCTGGCCCGCAAATACCTGAACATCGGCTGTTCCTGCATGAGCCCAAACCCCAATCGCATTCTGCTGATGGACCGGCTCATCGACGAATATAAGGTGGATGCGGTGGTGGAGGTCATCCTCCAGGCCTGCCACACCTACAATGTGGAGACTCTGTCCATCAAACGGTTTGTCAACCAGGAAAAGGGCATCCCCTACATGAGCGTAGAGACTGACTTTTCCACCTCTGATGCTGGCCAGCTGAACACCCGTCTTGCCGCCTTCATCGAAATGCTGTAAGGGGTGCGCCATGCTGACATTGGGAATTGATTCCGGCTCCACCACCACCAAAGGAGCCCTCTTTGACGGAACTCAGGTTGTGAGGACCGCCATCCTGCCCACCTCCGCCAACCCGCGGGAGAGTATCCTCGCCCTGTATCACCAGCTCCACTCCCCAGAGGTGACTTTCACCGTCTCCACCGGCTATGGCCGGGATCTGTTGGAGGAGGCTGACCAAAAGGTCACCGAGATCACCTGCCACGCCCGGGGGGCCGCCTATCTCAACCCCGCCACCCGGGTGGTGGTGGACATCGGCGGCCAGGACAGCAAGGTGATCCTCCTGGACAACGGCCTCAACGTGGTGGACTTTTTGATGAATGACAAATGCGCCGCCGGCACTGGCCGGTTTATTGAGGTGATGATGCGGATCTTGGAGGAAGACCTTGCTTCCATCGACGAGTTTGTGGTGGGCAAACACCCGGTCAACATCTCCAGCATGTGCACCGTCTTCGCCGAGAGCGAGATTGTCAGCCTGCTGGCCACCGGAGCTGACCGGGGAGATGTGGCCTTGGGGGTCATCCAATCCATCTGCCGCCGGACCGCCGTCTTCGCCCAGAAGCTCTCCCTCCAGGAGGAGGTCTTTTTCAGCGGGGGGCTGGCCAATTTTGAGAGCTTCCGCTCCACCCTCCAATCCTTCTTGGGCCTGAAGGTAAACACCCACCCCTTGTCCCAATATGCAGGGGCCATCGGGGCCAGTGTTGTCGCCTACAACAAAGCAAAACGGCTGCAACGGGTGTAAGGTATACCACTTACAACTCCAAAAATCCCCTTGGGGGCGCTAATCCAGGCACTCCAAGGGGATTTTTCTTTTGCTTTTGCAGGCGCCGCCTTTATCCCCCTGGCGGCGGCCGAATTTCATTTTCTGCCGGGTTCTTCTATTGGCCGCATCTGTCTTGGTGAAGATCCAGCGCCGCGCCCACAAACCCGCAGAACAGCGGGTGGGGCCGGTTGGGACGAGATTTAAACTCCGGGTGGAACTGGACCCCTACATACCACCGGTGGGTGGGGATTTCCACAATTTCCACCAATTTGCCATCGGGGGAAAGTCCTGTCAGCGCCATCCCTGCGGCGGTGATCTCCTCCCGGAACTGGTTGTTGAACTCATACCGGTGGCGGTGCCGCTCACTGATAGAGGGCTGGCCGTAGAGGCGGCGGGCCAAGCTCCCCTCCCGGAGTACACATGGGTACCTTCCCAGCCGCATCGTACCGCCCTTTTCGGTGATCTCCCGCTGCTCGTCCATCAGGTGGATGACCGGGTGGGTGGTCTTCTCGTCAAATTCATAGGAATCGGCGTCGGCGTAGCCCAATACGTTGCGGGCAAATTCCACCACCGCCATCTGCATCCCCAGGCAGATGCCCAAATAGGGGATGTCCTTCTCACGGGCGTAGCGGGCGGCCTCCAATTTGCCCTGGATGCCCCGGTTCCCGAATCCGCCGGGCACCAGGATGCCGTCGCACTCCCCAAGAACGGCCGCGGCGTTTTCCCGGGTGACCTCCTCTGCGTTGATCAGCCGGATATCCACCGCCCCATCCTGAGCGGCCCCGGCGTGTTTCAGCGCTTCAAGAATGGAGAGGTAGGCATCGGGCAGGGCCACATATTTGCCCACCACCCCGATGACCGCCTTGTGGGAAGGGTGCTTCATCCGCTCCACCATAGCCTTCCATTCCCGGAGACCCGGCTGTTGATCCGGTAGGCCCAGATGGTGGCAGACTGCCGCGGCCAGCCCCTCCCGTTCCAGCATCAGCGGGGCTTCATATAAGGTGGACAAGGTCAGGTTTTGAATGATGTCTTCTGGCCGGGTGGAACAGAATAAAGCCAGCTTCTCCCGCATTTCCCGGGGAATCTCATACTCGGTGCGGCAGACAATCACTCCCGGCTGAATGCCCAGGGATAGGAGCTCCTTCACCGAGTGCTGGGTAGGCTTGGATTTTAATTCATTGGAGCCGGCGATAAAGGGGATGAGGGTCACATGGATGAACAAGGCGTTCCCACGGCCCACCTCGTTGCCCACCTGGCGGATGGCCTCCAGGAAGGGGAGGCTTTCAATATCCCCCACTGTGCCGCCAATTTCTGTGATGACGATGTCGGCTTCGCCGCTGTTGCCCACCCGGTAGATCCGGTCCTTGATCTCGTTGGTGATGTGGGGGATCACCTGGACTGTTCCGCCCAGGTAGTCCCCCCGGCGCTCCTTCTGGATCACCGTCCAATAGATTTTACCAGTGGTCACGTTGGAATCCACCGAGAGGTTCTCGTCGATGAACCGCTCGTAGTGGCCCAAATCCAGGTCGGTTTCAGCGCCATCCTCGGTGACAAATACCTCCCCGTGCTGGTAGGGGCTCATGGTGCCGGGGTCCACGTTGATGTACGGGTCAAATTTTTGGATGGTCACCCGGTAGCCCCGCTCCTTGAGCAGCCGCCCCAAGGACGCTGCCGTGATGCCCTTCCCCAGGCCGGATACCACACCGCCGGTGACAAAGATGTATTTTACTGACATACGCGAATCCCCCTTTTCTTCTTTCACCCACACCCTGAAAAAATGGGAAACCGCCCCGTCCCCATCCAAATTTGCGGATGGGAAACGCAGGGCGGTGTTTTCAAAGTGCAAGCGTTTCAGCCTTCAGTTTACATTCCCCTTGGGGAAATGGTTTTTTACAAGGTTTTATTTTACATTTTTTTGCACTCTGGGTCAAGCAAAACCTGCAATTTTTCTTTATATTTCCCAAATTATCAGTAAATACCCCTCGGTTTTTGCAACAGATGGCGGTTCGGCATGAGAAAAACCAAGGACAATACCATTTCCCTGTAGAAAAGGGGCACTGGGGGGCGCCGTTCTTCTCTCGGGGCACCCTTTCCCCATTGTATCTGCACACAAAAAAGCAGCCGCCCCAATGGGGCGGCTGCTTTTCATGCAGTCAGCTTTGAAACGGCTTATTATTCTACATCGTAGAGTTTGGCAAGCCGCAACAGGTGTTTGTAACGATCCTCGGCAACGGTTTCCGCCTTGTCGAACAGAACGTCTGCACGATCGGGATAAGCGCGAACCAGCGAGCTGTACCGGACCTCATTGGAGATGAAGTCTTTGTAGCTGGCGGTAGGAGCTTTGGAATCCAGCTGGAAGGGGTTCTTGCCCTCCAGTTTCAGGCGGGGATCGAAGCGGAACATATTCCAGTAACCAGCCTCAACAGCCCGTTTGATCTCGGTCTGGGCGATGGTCATGCCGCCCTTGATGCCGTGGTTGATGCAGGGGGCGTAACCAATGATCAGGGAAGGACCATGGTAGCTCTCCGCCTCGGTGATAGCCTTGATGCACTGGTTGTAATCAGCGCCCATAGCCACCTGGGCAACATAGACGTAGCCGTAGCTCATGGCAATGGCAGCCAGGTCTTTGTTCTTGACCTCTTTACCATTGGCAGCGAACTGGGCAACAGCACCCACAGGGGTGGCCTTGGAAGACTGGCCGCCGGTGTTGGAGTACACCTCGGTGTCGAAGACAAAGACGTTGACATCCTCGCCAGAAGCCAGGACATGGTCCAGGCCGCCGAAGCCGATGTCATATGCCCAGCCGTCGCCGCCGAAGATCCAGACGGATTTCTTGGAGAGGAACTCCGCGTTGTCCAGGACATACTGGCAATCCTCACAGATGGGCTCGTGTTTCAGCAGGGGCAGCAGTTTGGCGACAGCGGCTTTGTTGGCAACGCCGTCTTCCAAAGTGGCCAGGAACTCTTCGCAAGCCTCTTTCTTGCCAGGGGTCTGGGTCTTGCCGGCGATGACCTTGACTCTCTCGATCAGGCTGTCGCGCATGTTCTTCTGAGCCAGGTAAATGCCGTAGCCGTACTCCGCATTGTCCTCAAACAGGCTGTTGCCCCAAGCGGGACCGTGGCCGTCTTTGTTGACGGTGTAGGGAGTAGAGGGAGCAGAACCGCCCCAGATGGAAGAACAACCGGTGGCGTTGGCAATGTACATCCGATCGCCGTACAGCTGGGTGACCAGTTTGGCGTAAGGAGTCTCGCCGCAGCCTGCGCAGGCACCGGAGAACTCAAGCAGAGGCTGCTTGAACTGGCTGCCTTTGACGGTGGTCTCTTTGAACTTGGCAAGAACTTCGGGCTTCACATCCAGGGACTGGCCGTAAGCGGAAACTTCCTGCTGGTCCAGCTGAGAGTCGAGGCTCTGCATGGTGAGGGCCTTGGCGCCCTTCTTGCCGGGGCAGACGTTGGCGCAGGAGCCGCAGCCAGTGCAGTCCAGAACCGAAACAGTCATGGCGAACTTGTAGCCGGGCATACCGGTCATGTCCGCAGTCTTGGTGCCGGCAGGGGCATTAGCGGCCTCCTCCTCGGTCATAGCAAAGGGACGGATGACGGCGTGGGGGCAGACATAGGAGCAGAAGTTGCACTGGATGCAGTTTTCGGGGTTCCAGACAGGGACATCCACAGCGATGCCGCGTTTCTCGTAAGCGGAGGACCCCACAGGGAAGGTGCCGTCCACCATGCCCATGAAGGTGGAAACAGGCAGCTTGTCGCCCTGCTGTGCGTTGACAGGGGTCTGGATGTTGTTGACGTAGTCCACCAGGTCTTTGCGGGAACCGGTGGCAACGGGATGCACGATGGCGCCGGAAGCCTGTTTCCAGGACTCGGGGATCTTGATCTCCTTCACGTCGGTGACACCGCGGTCGATGGCGGCATGGTTCATAGCGACAACTTTTTCGCCCTTCTTGCCGTAAGAAGCGGTGGCAGCATCCTTCATGTACTTGACAGCATCCTCGATGGGGATGATGTTCGCCAGTTTGAAGAAAGCGGATTGCAGGATGGTGTTGATGCGGCTGCCCAGGCCGATTTCCTTACCGATGGAAATACCGTCGATGGTGTAGAACTTGATGTCGTTCTCAGCCATATAGCGCTTCACATCGCCGGGCAGTCTCTTTTCGATCTCATCCATATCCCAGCCGCAGTTCAAGAGGAAGGTGCCGCCCTTTTTCAGGTCGGAAACCATGTCGTACTTGTCAATGTAGGAGGGATTGTGGCAGGCAACAAAGTCAGCCTTGCTCACCAGATAGGTGGACTTGATGGGCTTTTTGCCGAAACGCAGGTGGGAAACGGTGACACCGCCGGATTTTTTGGAGTCATAGGAGAAGTAAGCCTGCGCATACATATCGGTGTGGTCACCGATGATCTTGATGGAGTTCTTGTTGGCGCCGACGGTACCATCGGAGCCCAGGCCCCAGAATTTGCAGCTGGTGGTGCCTTCGGGGGTGGTATCAGGCATTTTTACCTCGTCCAGGGACAGATGGGTTACATCGTCCACAATACCGATGGTGAAACGCTTCTTGGCATCGGCCTTTTTGGCGTTCTCATACACAGCGGCGATCTGGCCGGGGGTAGTGTCCTTGGAGCCCAGACCGTAGCGGCCGGAGTACACAGGGGTGTTGTGGAACTTGGAATCCCGCAGGGCCAGGACGACATCCAGGTACAGGGGTTCGCCCAGGGAGCCAGGCTCTTTGGTCCGATCCAGAACGGAGATGGTCTTGGCAGTCTCGGGGATGGCGGCGATCAGGTGCTCAGCGCTGAAGGGACGGTACAGGCGTACCTTCACCAGGCCAACTTTGGCGCCAGCGGCGTTCATATGGTCGACGGTCTCCTCGATGGTGTCGCACACCGAGCCCATGGCGACGATGACATGCTCGGCATCGGGGGCGCCGTGGTAGTTGAACAGGCCGTAGTTGGTGCCCAGTTTGGCGTTGATCTTGCCCATGTACTCCTCAACAATGGCGGGAACCGCATCGTAAGCGGAGTTGCAGGCTTCTCTGGCCTGGAAGAAGATGTCCGGGTTCTGAGCGGTGCCGCGCAGGGTGGGACGCTCAGGATTCAGGCAGCTCTTGCGGTAAGCGTTGACCGCATCCATGTCCAGCATCTCTTTGAGGTCTTCGTAGTCCCACATCTCGATCTTCTGGATCTCGTGGGAGGTGCGGAAGCCGTCGAAGAAGTGCAGGAAGGGCACTCTGCCTTTGATGGCGGCCAAGTGAGCGACAGCGCCCAGGTCCATGACCTCCTGCACGCCGCCGGAAGCGAGCATTGCAAAGCCGGTCTGACGGCAGGCGTAGATGTCGGAGTGGTCGCCGAAGATGGACAGCGCGTGGGAAGCGATGGCGCGGGCGGACACGTGGATTACTGCGGGCAGCTGCTCGCCAGCAATTTTATACATATTGGGGATCATGAGGAGAAGGCCCTGGGAAGCGGTGAAGGTGGTGGTCAGGGCGCCGCCTGCCAAAGAACCGTGCACGGTTCCGGCTGCGCCGGCCTCAGACTGCATCTCCACGATTTTGACCTTCTGGCCAAAGACGTTTTTACGGCCGTCTGCAGACCATTTGTCGGATACTTCCGCCATGACGGAAGACGGCGTAATGGGGTAGATGGCAGCAAGGTCTGTAAACGCATACGCTACATGTGCAGCGGCGTTGTTGCCATCCATGGTCTTCATTTTTCTTGCCATGTTTTTTGTTCCTCCCTTTGGATTTTTGGGCGTTCCCGCAAATTCGGGACATGCCATTCTTTGGATACTTACCCATATAGATTCTATCATTTCTCCCCTCTAATGTAAAGAGAACAGAGGGTCTTTTGGTCGATTGAAAGCCAATTTTGAAAAATATTTATCACCCTTCCCCGCCAGCCCCGCTGCCCCTATGCGGCAAATTGACAGTGCCGGGTAAACCATGTATAATTTGGTAGGAAAGCGGTTTTCCGCAAATATCAGTCTTAATAGGTTAAGGAGATGCTTTATGGACCCCGACGGTACTATTGCCCCGCTTCTATTGACCCTTTTCATCTTAGTGGCGGCCAGCGCCTTTTTTTCCATGTGCGAATCCGCCATGGTCACCCTCAGCGACAGCCGGCTCAAACGCCTGGTGGAGGACGGCGACAACCGGGCGCGCAAACTCCTGGATAAGCTGGACCACCCCTCCCGGTTTTTGGCCACCGTACAGGCCGGCGTCACCCTGTGCGGCCTCTTTGCTGCCGGCCTAGTGTGCGACCGGTTCGCCGGTGTGGCGGTCAATGCTTTGGCTGGCCACGGCATAGCCAGCCCCTGGCTCCACCCCCTCGCTGTCTTTTTAATCACATTGGTTCTCGCCTTTGTGCTGTTGGTGTTCGGCAAACTGCTGCCCAAGCGGCTGGCCGCTTCCCGGCCGGAGAAGATCTCCTTCTCCCTTATTGGCCCTTACGGCTTCTTTGCCGCCCTGCTACTGCCCTTTGTGGCTGCGGCAGAAGGCTTCGCCGGCCTGCTGCTGCGGATGTTGGGCCACAGCCCCGATGAGGAACCAGAGGAGGTCACCGAGGAAGAAATCCGCATGATGGTGGATGTGGGCGAGGAAAAAGGCGTCATCGAACAAAGCGAGAAGGACATGATCAACAACATCTTCGAGTTTGACGACCGCTCGGTGGCAGCCGTGATGACCCACCGGACCGAGACCACCGCTGTGGAAGCCACCGCCTCCCTGGAGGAGATCGTCCAGGTGGCCATGGAAACCGGTTATTCCCGCATACCGGTGTATGAGGACGACCTGGACAACATCATCGGCATCATCTATGCCAAGGACCTTTTGCAGTTTATCGGCAGCGAACGGGAGTTTAACATCCACAACTGCATGCGCCCGCCCCTTTTCATCCCTGAATCCACCCGCTGCACCGAGCTGTTTAAAGAGCTGAAAAGCCGCAAGCTGCAAATGGCAGTGATTGTAGATGAATACGGCGGCACTTACGGTATTGTCACCATGGAGGACTTGCTGGAATCCATCGTGGGCAATATCCAGGATGAATACGACAACGAAGCGGAGGAGATCTCCGTCCAACCGGACGGCGCCGTGACTTTTGATGGTTCAGTGTCCCTGGACGAGGTGGAGCGGCAGCTGGGCATCGAATTTGAAGACGACGTGGACTCGGAGACTCTGAGCGGCGTCCTCACTGACAAGCTGGGGCGCATCCCCAAAGCGGGGGAACACCCCCAGGTTACCATTCAAAACACCCTTTTCACCGTGGTGGAAATGGATGGCCGCCGGATCTCGAAAATCCGCGCTGAAACCCTGCCCGCCGACGGGCAGGATGAACTGGTATAAAAGAGCGAAAACGCAGTTTGCCCTGTGGTCAAACTGCCGGAAAGGAATCTCACCGACTATGAACCCTTTGACCCGCCTGTTTTCCATTGTCTTCACCGTCGCCTGGTTGATTGTCTGCTTCGGTGCGGCCATCTTCCTGGGGAAGCTGCTCCCCGGGTATGTGGGCTTTTTCGCCAGCATCATCCTGTGGGCAGTGTTGTTTGCCACCCCGTTTTATATCCTCCGCCGCCGGACAGATGCCCGGGCCAAGGAGACCCCTTTGGTGGAATACATCGCATCCAAACTCCCCAAGCGCCCGCCGGACCATATCCTGGTCCAGGAGAAAAATGTGATGATCGATCAGGTGGGCCTGGTGTTTGAAACTGCCGGTTATGAAAACCTCAACCGGGACCAGTGCCGGGATCTGGCGCTGAAGCTGTTCGAACGGCTGGGGGAGCAGTATGAGACCTTCGCCCTCTTCTTCAGCGAAGAGGATGGCCTCAACTACCGCCCTGTGGTTCGGGGCGAAGTAGAAGCCGATGGGCAAGGGGTGTTCCGGGCGTATTTAGTCCGTCACAAGAGCGTGATGGATTAACCGTTTTCCATTTTTTCCCGGCCCATGGGGGAAAAATCTGGTGGGGTGCAAGTTTTCCCCGCTTTTCAGGCACTGAAAAACAAAGGGGGGAGGGTACGCCCTCCCCTCTTTTTTCGCAGATAGAACCAAGTATACACCTTGAAAGGAGTGTTTGTATGAAAAAGGCGCTGATTTTGTTGACCGCAGCCGCGTTGCTGCTCACCGCCTGCGCAGGCAGTGGGAACCCCTCCAGTGAAGGTTCTTCCCAGCAGTCGAGCCAGTCCTCCCCTGAAGCCGCTCCTGTCACCGCCGAGGAGCTGATCGAACCCGCTATGGAAGCCTATACCTGGTGCATGGTCTACAGCCTCCCCTGCGACCCCAACGACGCCGTTTCCCTGGATGGATGGCCCGCCTACCGGGTCACCGACCCCCGCTTCCCCGACTACGATTCCCTATATCGTTATCTGACCGGAATTTTCTCCCAGGAGATGGTGGACAACACCCTCCTCTCCGGGGGGAATTATGTGAATGTGGACGGCGCCCTCTACAGCCATGACGGAGCGCGGGGCTCCAACATCTTTGTCGGCGGGGTGACCTATGCCATGGGTGAGGAAACCGACACCCGCCGGGAGATCATCGCTTCGGTGGAGTACCTGGTGGACCCTGCCGCCGAGACACCTGAGGTGGAAAAGGTCGAGGAATACACCTTTGTCCAGGAAAAAATCGATGGGAAATGGCTCTTCACCCAGTTCCCTTACTTTTATTAACCCCGTAGGAGGGTACCCGCTGTGAAACGCCTTCTCCCCTTTCTTTTCGCCCTCCTGTTTCTGTTGCCAGGCTGTAACCCAACCCCAAAGACGCCGGAGGAGCTGGTCGCCCCTGCCATGGAGGCTTATGGATGGTTTGTCACCGGCGGCCTCCATTACCAGGCGGAGGAAGTCTGGGTCGAGGGAGGTAGCTCCCCCTGGCACCAGGTAGACGACTCCCGCTTCCCCGACTACCAATCCTTCTACCGCTATCTCACCGGCATCTTCCCCCAGGAGATGGTGGACGGCACCCTTCTGGCCGGGGGCAACTACCGGGAACTGGATGGCAAACTGTATACCCGGGGCAATATCCGGGAGAAAAACCGCTTCATTGGCGGCGCCGATTACGCCCTGGTTTCCGAAACCGATTCCCGCCGGGAGATCATGGCCACTGCCTATTTTGTCAAGGGTGCCCAGGAATACCTTTTCGTCCAGGAGAAGGTCGACGGCAAGTGGCTCTTTACCCAGTTCCCTTACTTCTATTAGGGCGGGCAACATCACTTCAAAACAAAGGAGATCCCTGTGAAAAAATTACTGATTAGCCTCCTTGCGGCGGCGGCCTTATCTGCATTTTTAGGCGGATGCCGCTCCACTCCCCCTGCGGAGGAGAACCTTCCTTCCAGCCAAGGCTCCTCCCAATCCCTGTCATCCCAGCCGGAGGGGGCCTCCAGCCCAATGGAGGACTTCTTATCCTCTACTCCGTCTCAAACGGGCGGCAGCTATGCCGCCCAACCGGCCCCAGAATCCACCCCTCCCGCTGTACCCCAGGAGAGCAGTTCCCAGGATGCGGAACAACAACCCAGCAGCAATTCTTCTGCCGGCAAGCCCCAGGAGGGTTCTTCTCCATCCTCCGCACCGGAAGAGGGGAGTTCCCTGATTGGAACCTACCTGCCCCAGGAGGACCTGGGTGCCATCCGTCTCACCCTGACCCTCCAAGAGGGGGATCAATACACGCTGAAGCTCTCCGCCTTCCTGCTGTCCGGCACAGTGAGCGGCAGCTACGCCGTCAACGGCAGCCAGGTCTCTTTGGCGGCGGAGGCGGTGAATCTGCCCAGCTACTCGGCGGAAAATGTAGGCAGCCTGGAAGTCACCCTCCAGGAAGACGGCTCTCTGTTCTACCCCTGCGGCGATTTTGTGGCCCAAGTGGGAATCACCCAGGAATCCATCACCTTTGTCAAGGAATAACTGCACATAAAAAGGGCCGGGGACTCGAGTCCCCGGCCCTTTTTATGCCTTATTTTTGGATTTTCTGGAACTCCACCAAATATCCATTGGGATCGTGGATGAAGAAGGAATACACCGGGAATACCGGGTGAAGCTGGGGAGCGCCCATGGTCTCCACCCCATGGCTGGTGATCCGCTGGTAATAGGCATCCACATCGGCATTGTCCGCACAGTTGTGGGACAGGCAGATGCTGCTGGCCAGCGGGCGGCCATCGTCGTATTGGCAGAACCCCCAGTAGCCGTAGCCGGTATCGATCAGCCGGGTGCTGCCCAGGTCTTTGGCTACTGTGAGGCCGATGACCTCGGTGTAGAACTTGGTGGTCTCCTCCAAATTGATGCAGGGCAAAAAGATGATGCTGGATTCAATCGCCATATGAAAACTCCTCTCCAGTTTGGAATTGATCTCATTATACCACAAATCCACACTGGGGAGAAAGATTCCGCCCATGTCCAGCCCGGTTTCTACACAACAAAAAAAGGAGAGGCAAAAGCCTCTCCTTTTCCATTTCTATTAAACAATGATTTTTTTCCACTTGCCGGAGTTGAAACGGAACAGAACCAAGGTAGAACGGATCAGCTGGTCCACAGCGATGGCCACCCAGGCACCCAGTAGGCCCATATTCATCGAGTTGATGAGGAAGATGGCCAGCAAAGGGCGGACGACCAAAACGGTGAGGAAGGTGATGTAAGCGGTGGCACGGGTATCGCCGGCGCCGCGCAGCGCACCTGCCAGGATGAACTGGCTGGACTGGAGCGGCTGGGTAATGGCCACGATCATCAGCATCTTGGCGCCTTCCGCCACGATCATCGGGTCGTCGTTGTACAACGCCACGATGGGACCGCCAAAGAAGAAGAAGACCACACCCAGGAACAGGGAGACCATCATGCCGAGGCGCCTTGCCCGGTGGCAATATGCCTGCGCCAGGTCGGGGCGCTTTTTCCCCAAGCTTTGGCCCATCAGGCTGGTGGCAGAGGTGGCAAAGGCCTGGCCATTCATAAACGACAGCGCTTGGATATTCATGCACACCTGATGGGTGGCGAAAGCCACAGTTCCCAAACCAGCCACGGTCTTGGAGAAGATGATCATACCGGCCCGCATCAAAAGCTGTTCAATCATGGCGGGGATACCAACGTTGACAATGCGTTTGATCATCGGCAGGTCGAACTTGAAGCTGTCACCCCGCTTGATCCGCAGGTAAGATTTAGGCCGCAGAATCATATACACAGCGATGCCGAAGGCCACAAACTGGCCCAGGATGGTGGCCAGCGAAGCGCCGACAACCTCCAGGCGGGGGAAGCCCAGGTTGCCGCCAATGAGCAGGTAGTTGAAGATGACGTTGACCACATTGGCGATGATGTTGTAAATCATGGCAATACGGCTGTTGCCGATGCCACGCATGGTGGCGGTGACAACGCTGGTCAGTGCCACGGCGGGGATGCCGATCATCTGAATGCGCAGGTACTGGGTGCCGCCGATGAGGGTGGCCTCCTCGGTGGAGCCCATAAACTGGATCAATTGAGGCGCAAAGATGTAGCCTACCACCGCTGCAATGGTGGAAAGTATGAGGGAGAGCACCAGAGCCTGGCGCAGGATCACGTTGGCATTCTCCTGATCGCCGGCGCCCTTAAACCGGGCAACCATAGCGGTGGCGCCCACGTTCAGAGCCATGAACATGGTCATGACAAGGAATTTAGGCTGGGTGGAAAGGCCGACACTGGTCAATGCCCAGGCGCCCAACTGGCCCACCATCATCAGGTCGACCATCGAAGCGAGCTGTGTCAAAAGCAGCTCGACGCAGGAGGGCCATGCGATTTGAATGACATCGTTGTACAGCTGGCGGGAGGTGTATCCCTCAGGGATTGCCTTGGTCACCCGTTCGTGGTGAATGGGATGATCCGTATCGGCAAGCGCCCTCTCCCGTTCCAGCTCCGCCTCGGTCGGCGTGCTGACTTGTTTATTTTCTTCCATGCACACTGGGCGGACTCCCGCCCATGATCACTCCTTTTCCCTAGATTGAAAAGAAACCGGCAATTCCCCTAGAAGCCGGCCATAAAACTGCTCTCACTTTTCTTTTTTATCTTAACACAATTAAGTAACAAAATATATAGACATTATTTACAAATAGCCGAAACAGTTAATTGGGTGAATTTTCCCGCTGTAAAGATTGTTAAAAAAATACTGGGCATAGTTGTAGAAAATTCAATTGCTATTTTAGGGAATATACACTATAATCAAGGTGCAATCTGCGGCAGTCCTGTCCAGGGGCCCATTCCATCCAGGGAGTGCCCTCACCCACCCACACATACATAAATTTTTTCTCTTTCCCCGTTCATCCGGCCAAAGATGCAACAAAACGGCTATTCTATGCCACTATATCCATAACAATTGAGAAACTTGTTTTTTTAAGGAGGTTTCTATGAAACGATCCATCGCGCAGAAAGCGCTCGCCCTCGTGCTGTCCGCCATGCTCTTGCTGGCTCCGCTCTCCGGCTGCCAAGGGCGGGATGACCCGTCGGAACCCTCGTCTTCTTCCCAGAGCTCCAGTGAGGAGCCGTCCTCCAGCAGCGAGGAGCTGGCGGAAAGCAGCTCCCAGGAGGAAAGCAGCAGCTCCTTGAGAGCGGAGCCTTCCTCTGTCCCTCCGGTCACCTCATCCTCGTCTTCTTCCCCCGCATCCAGCTCCACCCCTGCCCCGGCGGCTTCCACTGCCAAGCCCTTCGCCATCCCCGCTGGATCGGTGACCAAGGTAGTAGTCTCAAATGGCGGCCACGAGACCTATGACGACGTGATCACCGTCACCGGGCAGGAGGACATTACTGCCCTGGTGCAGCTGTTCAACGGCTTTGCCGACAGCGTCCAGAAGGAACGCATCAATCCCCCCACCGGCGGCCTGATAAGCAAAGTGGACTTCTATTACAGCGACGGCTCGGTGGCTTCTTATGGTTATCACTGCAGCCCCGCCCAAAGCAGCTTTTACTTCTCCACCGGCGGCCAGTCCTCCCAGTACACCACCAACAGCCCGGCCGGGATGCTGGTCAACGAAATCCCGGAGAAGATGCTGAAAAAATACCCCACCAACTCCTCTTACTTCAACTATAACGGGCCGGCCAAAGGCTGGATTTTGGACAATCAGAACATGCTCTACTTCCCCCTGACCCAGGGGGAGACCAGCCAGATCCTGGCGGCCATGCGCAACTTTGGCACGGTAACGGTCAGTGAGGTGGACCCTGGACCGGAAGGCTGGTCCAGCACCATCCGCATCGCCCGGCAGAATGCCACCGAAGATATTTACGACTATGAGTGCCACAGCACCGGCATCGCTGTAGATGGCGGCAAGTTCTTCCTGGTGGACACCGGCCGTCTCAATGCCCTCTACTCCCTGCGGGATTCGCTGATAAACCGGACTACTGGCATCCCCCAGTGGCTGGTGGTGATGAACGCCTCCCGGGCCACCAACATGCAGATTACCGCGGGCGGCAAGGTGTACTCCACCGATTCCAGGGATATTATCGCCGACGTGACTGCCCTGCTGAAGCAGCTCTCCTGCCACACCGGTACCTTGAAGAATCCCTCGGCTGGCGATTTCTCCGGCATCTCCGCGGAACTTCGGCGGATTGATCTGGATTTTGACACCGGCACTCGCTATACCATTACCTTCCATGAGAATGGGGAGCTGGTCATCGCCGCCACCGGCATGGACTTTATGTGCGTGTACCAGGCGGTCAGCGGCCAATCCCTTTCGGCCCTGCAAAGCCGGGTGGACGCTTTAGCTGCCCAGGGGACTGCGGCCGCCTAACCCAGGCACCAAACCCTCAAATCCTTCATAGTATGACACCGGGGCGGCGGCCTTGGGAGGATTGCTATGAAGGATTTTTGTTATATTGCCCTAGGGGATTCCATCGCCCTGGGGACCATCACCTATTGGAGCGGAACGGTCGGGTACCCTATCCGGATGCTTCCGGAACTGCGGCGGCGGTATGGGCGGATTGCCTTCCGAAATTTCGCCCGCAATGGCGACCGGGCGGAGGACCTGCTCCTGCGGTTAAAAACCAGCGCATCTCTGCGCCACTGGGTGCAGAACGCCGATTTGATCACTTTGTGCATCGGCGGCAACAATGTGATGGCCGCTGTCCAAATCCCCGGGTTTACCCGGGCCTATCTCCCCGGTTTGGAGGCTGGCACCCGCCGGTTTGAACGGGTCTATCCCCAAATCATCCGGGAGCTGCGGCGGCTGAACCCCCACTGCCGCCTGCTCTCCATGACGGTATACAACCCCTATTCCTGCCGGCGGGAACCCGCCTTATTCCGGTTGGCCCAGAAATATTTGGGCCGGATCAACCGGTGTATCCGGGCCCAGGAAGATGTCATCCTGGTAGATGCGGCCCAGCGGTTCTCCCTAGGACCTATCGAGAAGCTGTGCTGCCTCTACCCGCGGATGGGGGCCCTTTTCCGCAACCCACACCCCACCCCATGGGGACAACTCCAACTGGCCCAGCTGCACCTGTGGGCAATCCCGGTGCTGCCCTGCCTCACCGGCTCGGTGCCTCCAGAAGGAGAATGAGCCCCCCTGCAACTGAGGATGCACTTTTTTCCAAAAAAGGGAATCGGAAACTGCCGATGCAGCTTCCGATTCCCTTTTGCTTTTTGTATCTTACATTCGGCTGCCTAGGCCAGGTTGGCCAGCCGGGCTTTATAAACCTGAATAAACAACAGGATGCTCACTGCCACCGACACCACTTCAGCGATGGGGAAGGCATACCACACCATCTCCAGCCCGAACAGGTTGGCCATCAAATAGGCCACCGGCAGGATGACAAACAGCTGCCGCAGCACCGAGATGAGCAAGCTGTTCACCCCGCGGCCAATGGCTTGGAACAGGGTGGAGAAGATAATGCTCACTGCGGCGAAGACGAAGCTAGTGCTGATGATCCGCAGGGCGGGGACTCCAATCCGCAGCATCTCCGCAGAGTCGTTGAAGATCCCCAGCAGCTGGGCGGGGAAGAACAGGAACAGAAGCATCCCCACCAAAAGGATGGTGGCGGCGATGAGGACGCCAATTTTCAAGGCATCGAGCAACCGTTTCTTGTTGCCCGCGCCGTAGTTAAAGCCCATAATCGGCATCAAGCCCTGGTTGAGGCCGAACACCGGCATAAAGACAAAGGACTGGAGCTTGTAGTACACCCCCAACACCGAGACAGCGATCTCAGAGAAGGTGATCAGGATGGCGTTGAGCCCCATGACCAGCACCGAGCCGATGGACTGCATGACGATGGAGGGCAGACCCACCGCATATATTTCCTGGATGACGGCTTTCTGTGGCCGGAAGCCCTTAATCTGGATGGTCACCGCATGGTTTTTGCAGAAGGCCACATATACACTGAATACCATAGCCAAAATCTGGCCAGCGACGGTGGCGACGGCCGCACCGGCCACCCCCATCTTGGGGAACCCAAAGTAGCCAAAGATAAAGATGGGGTCCAGGATAATATTGGTCACCGCACCCACCAGCTGGAACAACATGGGGTAAAACATGTTGCCAGTGGCCTGCAGGATCTTCTCAAAATTGATCTGCACAAAGCTGCCAAAGGAGAAGATGGTGACAATTGAAATGTACTGGGTTCCCATCTCGATGACCTGGGCGGTCTCGGTGAACGCTTCAAAGAAGGTGCGGCTGAAAAAGAGGCCGAACACGGCGAATACCAGCCAGCTGCAGATGCCAAGGAACGGGCCATGGCTGGCCGCGCTGTTGGCAGCTTCGTAGTTCTGCTCCCCCAGGCGGCGGGAGATCAGGGAATTGAGTCCCACACCGGTGCCCACTGCCACCGCGATAATCAGTGTCTGGATGGGGAAAGCCAAAGACACGGCGGTGAGTGCGTTGTCCCCCACCCGGGCTACGAAGATACTATCCACGATGTTGTACATCGCCTGGATGAGCATGGAGAACATGGCGGGCAGCGACATTGAAACGATCAGCGGGAAGATTGGGGCGGTGCCCATTTTGTTTTGTTTTGCATTTTCCATAGGGTTGTTCCTCCTGCGGGGTGATGTTCCCCTTGACCGGGCGGCGCAAGCTCCCGCCCAGTGAATCGCCCGCCCCCTCGACTGGCGGCGCAATTGGGGATCGTAATCCAAAACCGGCCGCGGCTGGGCCAGAAACATCCATGCGGTGCATGGCGGGGCGGAACTCGTCTTGGGCCCCGGCGCAAGCCCCCGGCAGCGAAAGACCCCCGCACTCCCGCGTGGATGGGATTCCATAGAACGGCGGGCTGGGCGAAGAGGTCCTTCCCTCCCCTTCCAATTCGCCATGGACAGACTGCCACAAAAATGGCCATTCCATTGGTATATTTTACATAAAAAAATGAGAAAATACAAGGCACTACCAGTATTTTGGCCTTTTGGATAAAATGTATCCCCATTTCTGGCCAAGGTTCTGGCAATCTTTTTCCCTCTGTGCTGCCCCGTTGGGGCAAAGGCCAGGGACCGGCAACATTCTCCATCGGGGGCCTAGACAAACCCTACCAAAATAGGGTATAATAATCACTGTAAAACCGTGTCAAAGAATCTGCAAGTCCCCTACTCCGCCCGCTGGAGCGGGGAAAAGCGGAACAACCATTCACCATCCCATGGCGGCAGGCCCGCCGGGGGATTTTTCCATGTTTTAAATTGCCGGCTGATCTCCGGCTTTTTCCAAGAATCGGGGCCTGTCCCCCACCTGGACAAGCCCCTGAAACACAAGGAGTTTTTTATGCTTGAAGTAAAAAATCTCACCTTCCACGTCACCGATGGCGGGGAAGCCACCATCCTGGATAACCTCAGCTTCACCGTGCCCAGCGGCCAGATCACAGTGATCACCGGCCCCAACGGCGGCGGAAAATCCACCTTGGCCAAATTGATCATGGGCATTGAGCGGCCCACCTCCGGCCAAATATTGCTGGACGGCCAGGATATCACCGGCCTTTCCATCACCGAGAGGGCCCGTCTGGGCATCGGTTACGCCTTTCAGCAGCCCCCCCGCTTTAAAGGGGTCACCGTCCGGCGGCTGTTGGAGATGGCCCACGGCAGCCCTCTTTCGGAGCCTGCATGCTGCAATCTCCTCTCCCGGGTGGGCCTCTGTTCCCAGGAATATCTGAAACGGGAGGTAGATGCATCCCTTTCCGGCGGCGAGCTCAAACGGATTGAAATTGCCACCCTCATGGCCCGGGATGTGCGCCTGGCCATCTACGACGAGCCGGAAGCCGGCATCGACCTGTGGAGCTTCTCCATGCTGGTAGACAGCTTTGAAAGCTTCCGCACCAACCCTCAGCAAAGCAGCATCATCATCTCCCACCAGGAGCGGATCATCCGCCTGGCCGATGAGATCATCGTCATTGCCGGGGGAAGAATCTCTGCACAAGGCACCCAGGAGGAAATTCTCCCGCTTCTGCAGGGGGAAGTCCAAAACTGCGCCTGCATCCAAAGACAGGGGGGGAACGGCCAATGCTAACTATGATGCAAAACCTGCTGAAAACCATCGCCGACCTGCCGGAGCTCAACTATGGGGCCTACAACCTGCGGGCCAATGGCAAAGGGGTGCAGCAGCACTCCACCGACAACATCTCCATCACCTCTAAAATCGGCATTCCCGGTATTGACATCAAAGTCAAACCCGGCGCCAAAGGGGAGGTCGCTTACATCCCGGTGGTGGTCACCGAAAGCGGAGTCAACGACATGGTCTACAACGACTTTGAAATCGGGGAAAATGCCGACGTCACCATCATCGCCGGCTGCGGCATCCACAACGACGGCTGCGATGCCAGCCAGCACGACGGCATCCACCGGTTCCACCTCTGCCCTGGGGCCCGGCTCAAATACGTAGAGAAGCACTACGGCGAAGGGGAGGGCACCGGCGACCGCATCCTCAACCCCACCACCATCGTCCAGATGGAGGAAGGCTCCTATTGCGAGATGGAGATGGTGCAGATCGGCGGAGTGACCTCCACTATGCGCAAAACCGACGCCCATCTGGGCAAGGACGCCAAACTGGTCATGACCGAAAAACTGCTGACCCATGGCAGCCAAACCGCCCATTCCGACGTGACCGTCAACCTGGACGGGGAGGACGCCGCCCTTCAGATCATCTCCCGTTCGGTGGCCAAGGATACTTCCGTCCAGGTATTCCACCCCATCGCCATCGGCAACACCAAAAGCCGCGCCCATGTCCAGTGCGATTCCATCATCATGGACGATGCCCGGGTAAGCTCCATCCCGGAGATCACCGCCAACCATGCGTTGGCCCAGATTGTCCATGAGGCAGCCATTGGCCGGATCAACAACGAGCAGCTGCTGAAACTCCAGACCTTCGGCCTCACCGAAGAAGAGGCTGAGACGGTCATTGTGAACGCCTTCCTGGACTAAGATGTTTTTGTGCTGGAAAAATTTATTCCTATAAATACCAATTGGAAATATTCTTTAAATTTATCCTCACAGTATATTAAAAAACAGAACAAACCCCCGTCTTTCCTTTGAGAGAGACGGGGGTTTTCTTTTGCAGTCGGTTGATTACTGAGCGTCTACTTTGCTCATGTGGTGGATCAAATCCAGAATCTTGTTGGAATAGCCCCACTCGTTGTCGTACCAGGAGACCAGTTTCACAAAATTCTCATTGAGCATGATGCCCGCTTTGGCATCGAAGATGGAGGTTCTGGGGTCGGTGAGGAAGTCGCTGGAGACGACGGCATCCTCAGTGTAGCCCAGGATACCCTTCATCGAACCCTCCGAAGCCTCTTTCACCTTGGCGCAGATTTCCTCATAGGAGGTGGATTTCTCCAGCCGCACCGTCAGGTCTACCACCGAAACATCCACAGTGGGGATGCGGAAGGACATACCAGTCAACTTGCCTTTCAGCTCGGGGATGACCAGGGCACAGGCTTTCGCCGCACCGGTGGAGGAGGGGATAATGTTGGCCGCAGCCGCCCGACCGCCTCTCCAATCCTTTTTGGAAGGGCCGTCCACCGTTTTCTGGGTGGCGGTGGTGGCATGGACGGTGGTCATCAAGCCCTCTACGATGCCGAAGTTGTCATGGATCACCTTAGCCAAAGGAGCCAGGCAGTTGGTGGTGCAGGATGCATTGGATACGACCACCATATCCTTGGTGTACTTATCCTGGTTGACACCCATGACAAAGGTAGGGGTCTCTTTGTCCTTGGCGGGGGCGGAGATGACAACCTTCTTGGCGCCGCCTTTGAGGTGGGCCATGGCTTTCTCGGTAGAGGTAAACACACCAGTGGACTCCACAATATATTCTGCGCCGCAGTCCTTCCACGGAATTTCTTCGGGGTTCATGCAGCCATAGACGGCGATCTCTTTGCCGTTGACCAGCAGCTTATCCTCGGTGTGGCCCAGTTCGCCCTGGAATCTGCCGTGGACGGTGTCGTATTTTGCCATATACTCCATATAATCCGGGGTGACAAAAGGATCGTTGATGCCGACGATTTCGAACCGGTCGGGCTGCGCAACTGCTGCCCGGAACACGAGTCTGCCAATTCTGCCGAAGCCGTTGATACCAATTTTAATTGCCATTGGGAACACTCCTTTTTCTTTTTGACTGGCCCACGCCAAGGGTATGGATTTCTTTTTTCCAACCCCTGTTATTTCCAGCGGAAAACGTTGCCAATGATGGAAAGAACAACTTGCAGAGCCCAAAATGGACAATCTGCTTTACCTATACTATATACCAAAACCCCGTCGGATACAAGGAGTATCGCGGGAAGCAGCTGGAATTTTCATGGAATCCCCTTTTATCTTTTGTTTTGTCGACAAAACTCTAAAAACATCTGAAAATGCGAAAAAGTTCACATAATTGGGTTAATTTACCAGTTTTGTCTTTAATTTTGTTATACATCTTTTTATTCAATAGGAATTTATAAAACTCCAACATTTCCCAGTATTATATGGATAATTTTTGATCAAAATAAATCTTTATGAAATTATTTTTAATATTTATACGGTCAAATTTATTTCCCCACCCGGTACCAATTTCTACAATTTTCAGATATAATAAAGATGAAAACTTCCAGGCCGCTGGGCCGTGGAACAAATACATGGTATTGGAAGTGTCTCTCGATGGAACAAAAAGCTGGTTTCTTTGCTTTATCAGCGGTTGAACAATTATATCAGATGTCCAGTTTCCCTGTCATGGTATGTGACCAACAGTTGCAATTGTGCTGGGCTAACGCCTTTGCCCTTTCCACCTATCCCACCCTCGCCATGGCTGACGGCCTGGAAACCCTGCTCCCGGCCAACCTTTTGATAGCCCTGCGCCAACAGGCGGAGGAGGCGCCCTGTCAGGAATTGCAGGCGCCCACGATGGCTGGCAGCACCCGCTTGATCTTTACCCCCTTGGAAGGGGGGCTGTACCTCCTGCAGTTTGCCCTCCCCAAACGCACCGAATACGCCTTCCCCTTGGAGGGGGGGAAAAAGGTGATCTCCGCCTTTGCCCACTTTTTCCGGGCACCCCTCACCTCTGCCTTTTCGGCCCTGTCGGTTCTCAGTAACAATTTGGCAGACACCGAGATCCCAGAGGAAAACCAAATCCTCATCCAGTCCACAAGCCAGAGCTGCTATAAAATGCTGCGGGCTTCCTCCAACTTCACAGACTATCTCCGCTATCTCTATGGGGAGATGACCCCTCAGCTTTCCCGGGTCACAGTCTGCCGGACGCTGGAAAACCTCTGCACTGCCCTCTCCATTGTGGGAAACCAAACTGGAATTCCCATTACCTATGAGATTCCCAACGATCCAGCCATCGCCCTTTGCGATGCCGACCTGCTGGCCAACGCGCTGCTGCAGTTGGTGTCAAACAGCCTTCTCTACACCAGGGAGGGGAACAAAATCCACATCTCGGTGCGGATTCGAGGGGACAATATGGCAATCACCGTAGCTGACCGGGGCTGTGGAATCCCCGATGATATCCAGAGGGACCTTTTCACCCCTTATTTCTCCCACGATCCCGGCGGGCGGCCCTTCTCTGGATTGGGCCTGGGCCTCACCCTGGTGAAGATTATCGCCTCGATTCACGGCGGGACGGTGGCGCTCCAATCCAAGGAGATGGAGGGGACTACTGTAGTGTTTACCATCCCACTGCGGGACGACGACAGCTACACCTTCTCTGATAAGCAAGACGCCGTGGATTATCTTTTCAATAAATTTTCACCGGTGTATGTCCAGCTCTCCGACAGCTGCCGCTGCCCCACTCCGTAACCCCCCTTCCTCCCGTTTGATTCAGTCCAGACTATGGGCAGATATTGTCGAAAAACGTTTTCTTTCTCTCGTAAATTGTCACCCAGACGGCAAAAAAGGGAACCCTTCCGGGTTCCCTTTTTCTATTGCAAATTAACCGAGGCGGATCTTCTTAGGGGTGTAGCGATTGACAGCCCCTTCGTTGATGGTGACGTTCTCCAAGCTATTTGCCCGATCCTCCAGATCCTTCTGGAATTCCTCGCTCTTCAAGCTGAGCAGGGCGGTATTCCGCAGGCTTTCCAGCATTTTTTCATCCCGGACACTGAGGCGGGTGGCCACAAAGAGGTATTCCTCGGTTTCCACCAGGAAGGGCTCATTCAATTCCTTTTGGAAAATGGCCTCCACAAATTCTTTGGGGAAGTTGCTGTTCTCTTTGCTGACCAATGCGTCGTGGATGGTCTCATCCTCATGGGAATGGACATCGTCCGGGTTTTCCGCAGTCCGTTTTTCCTCCTCCAGGATCAGGTCGAGGATCTTTTCCCCAGCCTGGGCCCGGGCCAGATAGCTCTCTGCCAGTTCTTTCACTGTGGCGAGCTTGTCCTCCGGCAGGGCGGTGCCGGTGTTGTCCACCTTGGAGAGGAGAATGTACTGGGTCTTGGCGTAATCCTGTTCGATCTTATCCAGCAGTTCCTCATCCGAAACCGCCTTGGTGCCGTCCTTGCCATAGATGGCCTGGAACAGGACATTGACCTTGGCGTTGTTCTCCAAATTCAGTTTGAGGGAGGTCTCACCCACCCCATTGAGCTCATAAATCTTTTGGAGCATCCCCCACTGGTAGGTGAAGGAATCGTCAATCTGCTTCTGCTGTTCTTCGGTAAAGGAGAGGCCCATCTCATCAAACAGCTGGTCGATGGCAATGTGTTCTTTCACCCGGTTCATGGTTTCATTGCGGATCCATTCGTCGGCATTTACCTCATCGATCTGCTGGCTGAGCAAATCCCCTTTCTGATCCGGCACCCGGTATTTGGCCTCCGAGTACACATCCATCATCGTGGCGATATACACCCCTGCGGGCAGTTTGGTGTCGCCGTATTTGGCAATCCAAGTGGTATCGGCGCCGCTGCACCCTGCAAAGGAAGCCACCAAGACCCCACACAAGGCGATCGCAGTCAGTCGTTTCATCCAATTCATCCTTTTGTTTCCTCCCAAATGAGGGGAATCCATCCTTCCCCCATTGTAATGTACATCTATGGCGCCCCTCTTGTATAACAGTTTGACACCTAGGCGCCACTTACCGCTTATTATACCATCCCCCAAAAGGGAAATCTATAGGAATTCTGTAAACACCCCCTCCTTTTCTTTGGAAAAAGAAAAGGGGACAAAAGAAACCAACCTTATTTCTCTACTCCCGCACCCTCCGGCTGCATGGCAGAAAGGGCTTCCCGGATGGTGTCCAGGGCCTTTTTGCCCTTGGGGATTTTGACGGTAATATATGGCTTCGCACCCGCGTTGACCATCACCCGGCCGGGGAGTTTTACCGCTAGGGTCGAGACCCGCTCCATGTCCAGCTGCTCGGGGATGAGCCATACCGCATCCCCCCGCTCGCTGATCTCCTTGATGCCCAGGCCCGCGGCAGTGTTGCGGACCAAAGCCACATCCACCAAACCCTTGACCGCCTGGGGCGGGTCGCCAAACCGGTCGATCAGCTCATCCAGCACATCCATGGAGTCCTCTTTGTTCTGGATAGCGGCAATCTTCTTGTAAATATCGATCCTCTGGGAGAGGTTGGAGATATACTCCTCGGGGATGTGGGCGCCAATGCGGATATCCACCATGCACTCGGCGCTGGTTTTGGGCGGGGCTTCCCCCCGCTGCTCCCCCACCGCTTCGGAGAGGAGCCGCAGGTACATGTCATAGCCCACCGCCTCCATGTGCCCATGCTGCTGGGCGCCCAGAACGTTGCCTGCACCCCGGATCTCCAGATCCCGCATAGCGATGCGGAAGCCGGAGCCAAAGCTGGTGAATTCCCGGATAGCGGCCAGACGCTTGGTGGCCACATCCGAGAGGGCTTTGCCCCGGGTAAAGGTCAGGTAGGCAAAAGCCCGCCGGTTGGAGCGGCCCACCCGCCCCCGCAGCTGATACAGCTGGGAGAGGCCCATCCGGTCGGCGTTTTCAATGATGAGGGTGTTGCAGTTGGAGACGTCCACCCCGGTCTCGATGATGGTGGTACACACTAGGATGTCGATCTCGTGGTCGTTGAGCTGCTTCCACACCCGGGAGAGCTGTTCCTCCCCCATTTTGCCGTGGGCGGAGACCACCCGGGCGTCGGGGAGCATCTGCTGGATCTTAAAGGCGCAGCTGTCGATGGACTCCACATGATTGTGGAGATAGAACACCTGGCCGCCCCGGCGCAGCTCCCGGCGCATGGCCTCGCCCAAAACGCCCCAGTCGTGTTCCAATACATAGGTCTGGACCGGGTGGCGGTCCTGGGGGGCCTCCTCGATAACCGACATATCCCGGATGCCGCTCATGGCCATGTTTAACGTCCGGGGAATGGGGGTGGCGGACAAGGTCAGCACATCCACTTCCCCCCGCATCTCCTTGAATTTCTCCTTGTGGGCCACCCCGAACCGCTGTTCCTCGTCGATGATGCACAAGCCCAAATCTTTAAACGTTACATCCTTTTGGATCACCCGGTGAGTGCCGATGATGATGTCCACCTCTCCCCGCCGCAGCTCCCGAAGGATCTCCTCCTGCTGCTTGGCGGTGCGGTACCGGGAGAGGACCTCCACCTTGATGGGGAAACCGTTCATCCGGTTGCGGAAGGTCTGATAATGCTGCCAGGCCAAAATGGTGGTGGGCACCAGCACCGCCACCTGTTTGCCGTCCATCACCGCCTTAAATGCCGCCCGGATGGCCACCTCGGTCTTGCCGAAACCCACATCGCCGCACAGAAGCCGGTCCATAGGCACCGGGCGCTCCATATCCGCCTTGATCTCGTCAATGCAGCGCAGCTGGTCGTCGGTCTCCTCATAGGGGAAGCGGTCCTCAAAGTCCCGCTGCCAGTCGGTGTCCGGCCCAAAGGCGTACCCTTTCAGCTGCAT
The DNA here is from genome assembly GCF_900104615.1 of Merdimmobilis hominis. Classification (GTDB taxonomy): domain Bacteria; phylum Bacillota; class Clostridia; order Oscillospirales; family Ruminococcaceae; genus Merdimmobilis; species Merdimmobilis hominis. The sequence continues at coordinate 1,061,465 of NZ_LT629939.1, forward strand.
CCTCTGGGAGTAGAGGCGGATCAGCTCCTGGGCCATATCGGCCACCGCCTTTTTCACCCGCTGGCGGGTCTTGCTCCACTCCACCGAATTGAGCTTGTTCAGCTTAACCCCGCTGTCCTCCCGGGCGCCGATGTATTTACTCACCAGATCCAGCTGGGTGACCGGCACAAAGAGGGTATCGGTGCCGGCGTAGCGGATCTTGATGTAGTCCTTCACCACCCCGTGGATGTCCCGCTTGATGATGCCTTCAAACACCCCGATGCCGTGGGCCACATGGACCACGTAATCGCCGGGAGTCAGGTCGGCCAGGCTCTTGATGGCATCTCCTTTTTTAGCCGCCTTGTGTTTGCGGGGGGCGGAGGCAGCCGCCCTGCCATGGGTGATCACCGCCAGCTTGAGCCGGGGGTATTCAAACCCGGCGGAGAGGGCCCCGTCGGTGACCAGCACCTTGCCCCGGCGCAGTTCGCTTAAATTCTCCACATAATCGGCGGAGATGCCCGCCTTTTGCAGGTCGTCGGTAAGGGCTGCGGCGGCCCGCTTGGTGCCCGCCATGACAATGGCGCAGTACTCCTGGCCCAAGTAATCGGTCAAATCCTCCTTGAGCAGGTCAAACTCCCCGCTCCACACCGAAAGCTGCACTGCCTCGATGTTGTACAGGCCCTTGAGGGGGATCTCCCCCAGGTTGCGGGTGAAAGTATCCAGAATAAGGGTGTCCCACCGCTCCATTTGGGTGAGAAGATCCACATAGTCCCCGATGTAACCAGTACAGCCGGGGAAAAGTATCCCCTCTTCCAGCATGATCTTGATATCCTCCTGGAGCTGCCAATGGAGGTTTTTCAAGGCGTCCTTGGCCCCGATGGGGTCGCTGACAAACAGCGCTGCATCGGAGAAATAATCGAAGAGGGTTGCCGGTTTTTCATAGACCACCGGCAGGTACTTGTCAATGCTATTGAGGGTGAGGCCGCCTTCCAGCCGGTCAATATCCTTCTGGAGGTGCTCCTTGGCCGCCACCCCGGCCTTGCCCTTCTGCCGGTCCCGGATGGCGCAGAGGGTTTTTCGGAACCCCTCTGGGGAATCATAGAGCACCTCTCGGGCGGGGGTGATCACCGCTTCCTCCACCACCTCGCTGCGGCGCTGGGTATCGGTCTTGAACTGGCAGATGGTGTCCACCTCATCCCCCCAAAACTCCACTCGGTAGGGGTCGGCGCTCTGGGGAGGGTAAAAGTCCAGGATGCCGCCCCGGTGGGAGAATTGGCACACCCCTTCCACCTGCTCCCGCCCCTCATAGCCGGCCTTGAGAAGGAGAGCCACCAGCTCCTCCATGGAAAAACTCTCCCCTGGGTGGATGGCCACCGTCCGGGCTTTTAACTCCTGAGGCGGCATGGTGTGCAGGAGGGCCGCCTCGGCGGAGGCCACCACAATGGGGCAGTCCCCACCGCTTAAAAGGCCCAGCACCTTGAGCCGGGCGTGTTCATATTCCCGGCTTACCCCCTCCACATCCCGGTAAGTCAGCTCCCGGGCGGGGTAATAAAAGGCCATCTGCTGGTGATCCGGGCCGAAAAAGGCGTTGATATCCTCACAGATACGCAGGGCGGAGGGTTCGTCCGGGGTGATCACCAATCCCTGGCGCTCGATAATTTGGGTGATGGCATAGATAAAATGGGCTTTGTGGATGCCGGAAAGGCCGCTTGCCAGCATCGGGGTCCTGCCGCTTCCGAAGCTGTCGCAGATCTCCGCAAAGTCCTTGAGGTTGAGCAGCATGCGAGAAAAATTCTTCATCCCCTTGCCCCCTTTCCTGTTGCAAACAATTGGTCAAGAATTAAACTGGTTCATCGCCTGGTCAATCTTTCCGTCCACAATCAGCTCCACGGCGTCGTTGGCATGGCCGAAGGTGGATTCCAGGGCTTTTCGCTCCTCGGCGGAAAACTTACTCAGCACCCAGTCCGCCAGGTCGTACTGGGGATGGGGCTTGGCGCCCACCCCCATCTTGATCCGGGGGAAGGTGTCCTTTCCCGTGAGATAGATGATGTTTTTAATCCCGTTGTGGCCCCCGTCGCTCCCCTTGCGGCGAATGCGCAGGTGCCCTGGCTCCAACGAGATGTCATCGTATAGTATAATCACCCGTTCGATGGGAATTTTGTAGAACTGCATGGCGTCCCGCACCGCTTCGCCGGAAAGATTCATAAAGGTAGTGGGCTTTAAGAAGAGGACCCGCTTGCCGGCGATCATAGTGTCGCCGCACAGGGATTTGAATTTGAGTTTGTCCACCCGAAATCCCCGTTTGGCGCTGATGTAATCCACCGCCAGGTAGCCGGCGTTGTGGCGGGTGTTCTCATACTCCTTGCCCGGGTTGCCCAGGCCGGCGACGATGTACTCCACCGGGCCGGAGGGGGTATATCCCCCGAAATAGTCTTTGATTTTGGGAAACAACAGGGTTTCCCTCCTTTCGTTGCTGCACTTGCAAGGGATGGTTCCCACGGCCTTTCCTGGCGGAAAAGAAATGGTGACCTCCTTTGCCCCAAACAGCATATGAGCGGGACAGAGACCTGCCCCGCTTATACGCGATTGTTTTAATAGTATGTACAAGGGAATGGATGTGATTACACAAACAGCGGGGAAACCGGTTTGTCCTCATAAATCCGCTCGATCGCCTCTGCAAACACAGGCGCCACCGAAATGGTCTTGATCATGGGATGGCGGGTCCGGTCGTTGAGAGGGATGGTGTCCAGGATGACCAGTTCGTCGATGACACTCTTTTCCAGGCGCTCGATGGCTGGACCGGAGAGGACGCCGTGGGTGGCGCAGGCGATGACCTTTTTGGCCCTGCCTTTTTCCACCAGGGCGGCAGCGGCGTTGCACAGGGTGCCGGCGGTGTCAATCAAGTCATCCACGATGACGCAGGTCTTGCCGGCGACCTCGCCGATGATGTTCATCACCTCAGAGACGTTGGCTTTGGGACGGCGCTTGTCGATGATGGCGATGGGCGCGTCAAATTTTTCGGCGAACTTCCGGGCGCGGGTCACCGAACCCAGGTCGGGGGAAACCACCACCAGCTCATCCTTGGGAAGGTCTTTGAAATACTCTTTGAAGTAGGGGACCAGCAGGGGAACACCCAGCAGATGGTCCACTGGGATGTCAAAAAAGCCCTGGATCTGGGCGGCGTGAAGGTCCATGGTCAGCACCCGGTCGGCACCGGCGGCGGTGATCAGATCGGCGCACAGCTTGGCGGAGATCGGGTCGCGGGCCTTGGCCTTGCGGTCCTGCCGGGCATAGCCAAAATAGGGCATCACCGCGGTGATCCGGCCGGCAGAAGCCCGCTTAAAGGCGTCAATCATAATCAAGAGTTCCATCAAATGGTCGTTGACGGGGGAGCAGGTGGACTGCACCACAAATACGTCAGAGCCGCGGACCGATTCGTTGATGGAGACGGAGATTTCCCCGTCGGAGAAGGTTTTGACCTCGGCAGCTCCCAAGGGGAGGTTCAGCTGTTTTGCAATTTCAGCCGCTACATCAGGGTTGGAATTCGCTGTAAAAATCTTAATGTCCTTGCCATGCAGATTCATTTTACTAAACTCCTTTTTTATATTGACCACCTTGGGACTCCAGGTTGGCAGCCTACTGTTTTTTCCGGTATTTTCCTTTTTCCTTGGCCCAATTTTCCTTATTCTCCTGCCTCTGGCGGCCAATGGCCAAGGCATAGGGGGGTACGTCATCGGTGACGGTGGTACCGGCGCCAGTGATGCAGCCCTCCCCCAAAGTGACAGGGGCAATCAAATTGGTGTTGCAGCAGATAAAAGCGCCATCCCCCACCACAGTGCGGTGTTTTTTCGCACCGTCGTAGTTGGCGGTAACCACCCCGCAGCCAAAGTTGACCCCTGCGCCCACATCGCTGTCTCCGATGTAAGTCAGGTGGGCGATGGAGGTTTTCTCCCCCACCACCGAGTTTTTCACTTCCACAAAATTTCCCACTTTAACGCCGGCCTGTAGGGTGGTGCCGGGCCGCAGATGGGCAAATGGTCCGATGCGCGCCCCATCTCCCACCGTGCTGTCCTCCAAAAGGGAGGAGTGGACCCGCACCCCTTCACCGATGCGGCAGTTGTTCAACTCGGTGTTAGGGCCGATCTCGCAGCCCTCGCCGATGCGGGTCTTGCCTTTGATAACCGTCCCCGGCAGGATGCGGGTATCGGCGCCGATCACCGCGTCCGGTGAGATCACCACCCCATCGGTGAAGGGGATGTCAACCCCAAGATCCATCAGCTTTTCCAGCACCCGCATCCGGGCAGTCTCGTTGAGCTGGTGAAGGCCCTTGCGGTCGTTGGCGCCCAGCACCACATCCGCCCGGGGAGACCGGTACACCCCCACTGGCTGGCCCATCCCCTTGGCAATGGCAACTGTATCGGTGATATAGTATTCACCGGCGGCGTTGTCGCAGGTGATCCGGTTCAGCGCCTCCAACAGGAAGGCGGTTCGGAACCAGTAGATCCCAGAATTGATCTCCCGGATAGCCCGCTGCTCCTCGGTGGCGTCTTTCTCCTCCACAATGGCGGAGAATTTCCCATCCTGCCGCAGGATCCGGCCATAGCCGCGGGGCTGCTCCAGGTCCGCTGTCACAACGGTGACGGCATTCCCCCCAGCCCGGTGGACCTCATAGGCTGCACGGATGGTCTCCTCGTCCACAAACGGGGTGTCCCCATACAGGAGGAGGACGTCCCCATCCACATTGGATTCCAGAAACTCACGGGCCATCATCACAGCGTGGCCTGTACCCCTGCGCTCCTTCTGCACCGCGATGGCACAGTTTTCCGGCACAATGGCCAGCACGTCCTTTGCATGGTCTGACACCACGGTGCACACCGTTTCAATCCCCGAGGCAAAACAGCTGTCCAACACCCATTTTAGCATGGGTTTAAACAGTACCTCGCACAGCACCTTGGAGGATTTGGATTTCATCCGCTTGCCGTCTCCGGCCGCCAGAATGATGGCGCAAACATCCTGCAAACTAACACGCCCCTTTTGGTGATTGGGATAAAATTGCCGCATGGCAATGCCTTCCCATGCGGTTTTGGTTGTAGGTGGATACCTCTACATCCACTATTATTGCAAGTTTCGGCATTTTTTTCAAGGGAATTTTCCCGTTTCAGTCAATTATATGAACAGTCTCGTGAAAAATAACAAATCCGCCCGGTGCAAACGGGAAAAATGGTGGGCTTTTCTCTGCCATGGAAAAACAGCGGAGGCTTAAAGCCCCCGCTGGACTGCATATCACCGCTTGCTGAACAAATTGGGCTTGCTGCCCATATACACGCTGAGCACCAGCCCCATAGCCAGGTAGTTGGACAGCAGGGAACTGCCGCCGGAGGAGAAAAAAGGCAGGGTGATGCCCACCACCGGCATCAGGCCGATGTTCATGCCGATGTTGACAACCACTTGGAAGGCCATCATGGCAAAGACGCCCACGCAGATATACCGGCCCAGGTAATCCCCGGCCAGACCGCCGGTGAGCAGTGCCTTGCCACAGATGCCGCACAGCAGGAAAATTACCACCAGCGTACCGACAAACCCCAGCGCCTCCCCTATAAAGGAGAAGATGAAGTCGTTGTAAATCTCCGGCACATACTGGTGCTTATCGGCAAAGATGCCCACCCCCCACATCCGGCCAGAGCCGATGGCGATCCGCCCGGTGAGCTGCTGCCACCCGGTGTTCTGGGGGTCAAGAGCCGGGTTGAGCATCACCCGCACCCGCATTCGCTTGTCTTCATCCATAATAAAGAACCAGACAATGGGCAGAAGGGCGACGGCACTGCCCGCCGCCATAAAGATATACTTCCAGTGGATGCCCGCCACAAACAGCATGGCGGCGAAGATCACCAGAAAGACCAAGGCCGTGCCGTGGTCCCCCTGGAGCATCACCAGCAGAATGGGAGCCGCCCCATGGGCCACCAAAGTGGCCAGCACCTTGGGGTTGTTGATTTCGTTCTGCACCTCTGACAAATGGAGGGCAAAGGCCACAATAAAGCTGATCTTCAAAAACTCTGAGGGCTGGATAGTCCCTCCGATAAAGGGGATAGGCAGCCAAGCCTGGTCATCCACCCCATCCCGCCCAGTGCCGAAGAGGAAGGTCATCAGCACCAAGGTATAGGCCAAAGGGACATGGAGCTTCCACAGTTTGGCGATGGTGTGGTAATCCATTTTGGAGAGGATCACCGCCCCCAGAAGGCCGATGCCCGCCGCCAACAGCTGGGTGTAGACCAGGCGCATCCGGGTAAAAAAGCCCGCTTCATACATCCCCAGCAGGAGCACAACGGAGAGTGCAGTGCAGGAGAGGCAGAGGGCATAGTACAGTTTATCGGTATCCCGCAGATACCCATAGACTGCGGAAAAAACTCGTTTCATCGTATTGGGTCCTCCCCCAAAGGCAGCGCCTTCGGTTTTCACAAATTGGGGTGTCGCGGGCCGCTTCCCCACTCCAAGGAAAACGGCAGCCCGATCCGGCGGTTTCGCTATTTTTATTATAGTGGGTAAACCCATTCCCTGCAAGTTTTTCCGAAAATCTTCCCGCCCGGTGAAAAATGGGAATTCCCCCATAGCACTTTTTGGGGTTTCCTGCTATACTCAAACATAAGAACGCCTCCCTATCCAGGGAGAGAACAAAGGAGAAACCATATGCTCACTGACATCGAAATCGCGCAGCAGTGCACCATGCTGCCAATCGCCGACATCGCAGAACGCCTGGGCGTGCTCCCCGAGGAGCTGGAGCCCTACGGCCGCTACAAAGCAAAACTCTCCGAGGGGATTTTCTCCCGCTTGGAGGGCCGCAAAGACGGCAAACTGGTGCTGGTCACCGCCATCAACCCCACCCCCGCCGGGGAAGGCAAAACCACCACCACCGTCGGCCTGGGACAGGCCATGCACCGCATTGGCAAAAACGCCGTCATCGCCCTGCGGGAGCCCTCCCTGGGCCCGGTGTTCGGGGTCAAGGGGGGCGCAGCCGGAGGCGGCTACTCCCAGGTGGTTCCCATGGAGGACATCAACCTCCATTTCACCGGGGATATGCACGCCATCACCGCAGCCAACAACCTGCTCTGCGCCATGATCGACAACCACCTGCAGCAGGGCAACACCCTTTCCATCGACCCCCGGCGCATCCTCTTTAAACGCTGCATGGACATGAATGACCGGGCACTGCGCCAGGTGGTGGTGGGCCTGGGCGGCAAGCCCAACGGCATGCCCCGGGAGGATGGGTTCCAGATCACCGTGGCCAGCGAGGTCATGGCCATCCTCTGCCTGGCTGCCGACCTTGCCGACCTGAAAAAACGGCTGGGTGACATCCTCATCGCCTACAACCTCTCCGGCGAGCCGGTCTACTGCCGCGATCTGGAGGCCCACGGCGCCATGGCAGCCCTGCTCAAAGACGCCTTGAAGCCCAACCTGGTCCAAACCCTGGAGAACACCCCCGCCCTGATGCACGGCGGCCCCTTCGCCAACATCGCCCACGGGTGCAACTCGGTGCGGGCCACCAAGCTGGCCCTCAAGCTGGGGGATTACTGCATCACCGAGGCCGGCTTCGGCTCCGACCTGGGCGCGGAGAAATTCCTGGACATCAAATGCCGGTACGCCGGACTGGCCCCCTCTGCCATCGTGCTGGTGGCCACCATGCGGGCGCTGAAGTACAACGGCGGCGTGCCCAAAAAGGAGGTCTCCCAGGAGAATGTGGACGCCCTGAAAAAAGGCGTCTCCAACCTGGAAGCCCACATCGACAACCTGCATAAATTCGGCGTGCCGGTGGTGGTGGCTATCAACCGCTTTTACACCGACACCGAGGCGGAGATCTCCTTCCTCACCGATTTCCTGACCCAGAAAGGGGTCCCCTTCTCCCTCTGCGAACATTTCGCCAAAGGCGGCGAAGGGGCCATCGACCTGGCCAACAAGGTAGTTGCCGCCTGCGAGGAGGAAAGTTCCTTCCGCTTCCTCTACGATGAGAAGCTGCCCATCAAGGAAAAGATGGCCATCATCGCCCGGGAGATCTACGGCGCCGACGGGGTCAACTACACCCCCGCTGCGGAAAAAGCCATCAAGGATATCACCGCCCTTGGAAAAGGGGATCTGCCCATCTGCGTAGCCAAGACCCAGTACTCCCTGTCCGACGACCCCTCCCTGCTGGGCCGGCCCACCGGCTTCACCATTACGGTGAAGGAGGCCCGCCTCTCTGCCGGGGCCGGGTTTGTGGTGCTGCTCACCGGTGATATTATGACCATGCCGGGCTTGCCAAAACAGCCTGCCGCCTGTAAAATTGATGTAGACGAACAGGGCAGCATCCTGGGACTGTTTTAACCGAACCAATTGCAACTGCCGCTGGGCAGAGCCCTGGCGGCCTGAAAGGAGCGCTTCCGCTATGAAAACCTTTATTACCCACAGCCCCCAGGAGACCGAAGAACTGGCCGGGAAGCTGGCGGCGCTTCTTTCCCCTGGGGATATCATCGCCTATGAAGGCGGCATGGGGATGGGCAAAACTGCCTTTACCCGGGGCCTTTGCAGGGGCCTTGGCATCGCCGCCGACGTCTCCAGCCCCACTTTCTCCCTAGTCAACGAATACCGGGGGGAGAATGCCACCCTCTATCACTTCGACATGTTCCGGGTGGAGAGCTTCTCCGACTTGTACTCCACCGGGTTCTTTGATTACCTGGATTACGGCGGCATCCTGGCCATCGAGTGGAGCGAAAACATCGCCGGGACCCTGCCCGAAGGCTGCATCCAAGTATCCTTGGAACGGGTGGACGACACCACCCGAAAAATCACCATAAAGGGGGATGAGCGCCTTGAAGCTGCTCTCGCTTGACACCTCCTCCCTGGCCGCCTCCGCCGCCCTTTGGGAGGACGAGCGGCTGCTGGGGGAATTCTTCATCAACGCCAAACTCACCCACAGCCAGACGGCCATGCCCATGGTGGAGGACCTGCTGAAGGCCACCCAGACCTCCCTTTCCCAGGTGGATTTGTTTGCCGTCTCCACCGGGCCTGGCTCCTTCACCGGCCTTCGCATCGGCATCGCCGCAGTCAAGGGCATGGCCCACGCCCTTGGGAAGCCCTGTATCCCAGTTTCCACCCTCAAGGGGATGGCCTACAACCTTCTGGGGTTTGACGGCTATGTCTGCCCTGTCATGGATGCCCGCTGCCAGCAGGTGTACACCGCCCTCTTTGAGATGGTGGGCGGCCGCCCCGTCCAGGTGGAAGAGGACTCCGCCATTCCCCTCACCCAGTTGGAAAACCGTCTTTCCCGCCTTTCCAAACGGGTATTTTTAGTTGGCGACGGGGCCAAGCTGTGCTATAATGAATGTATCGGCTCCTGCCCGAATATCGTCCTGGCTCCGCCCTCCCTTCTGTTCCAAAAAGCGTCCAGCGTGGCCCAAGCGGCCCTAGAGGACCTGGAAGCAGCTGTCCCGGCGGCGGAGTTGGCCCCAGCTTATCTGCGCCTGCCCCAGGCGGAGCGGGAGCTCCTGCGCAAACAAAATCAGAAAGGTTGATGTATATGCTGGCCATCGGCAGCGACCACGGCGGCTACGCCCTCAAGGAAGAAATCAAAAAGTACCTGGACTCCAAACAGATCGCCTATGAGGATTTTGGCACCCTGACCGGGGAATCCTGCGATTATCCCGATATTGCAAACGCGGCCTGCCAGGCCATCGTCTCCGGCCGGTGCGACCGGGGCATCCTCATCTGCGGCACCGGCATCGGCATCTCCATGGCCGCCAACAAGGTCAAGGGCATCCGGGCTGCCTGCTGCTCCGATTACTTCAGCGCCAAATACACCCGCCTTCACAACGACGCCAATGTGCTGTGCATGGGCGGACGGGTGGTGGGCCCCGGCCTGGCCACCGAACTGGTGGAGGTGTTCCTCCATACGGAATTTGAAGGCGGACGCCATCAGCGCCGGATCGACAAAATTACCGCCATCGAAGCGGCCCAATAAGCGGCATCCCCTATTCCATTGATTTTGAGAGGAGTTTTTGCTATGGCAAACAAACCGTTGATTATGGATCACCCCCTGATCCAGCACAAGCTGACCCTGCTGCGGGACAAGCGCACCGGCTCCAAGGAGTTCCGGGAGATGATCGCCGAAGTCTCCATGCTGATGTGCTATGAGGCCACCCGCGACCTGCCTTTGAAAGAGGTGGAGATTGAGACCCCCATGACCATGACCAAGTCCAACGTGATCTCTGGCCGCAAACTGGCCTTTGTGCCCATCCTGCGGGCGGGCCTTGGCATGGTGGACGGCGTGCTGGAGATGATCCCCGCTGCCAAGGTGGGCCACATCGGCATCTACCGGGATCCTGAATCCCACAAACCGGTGGACTACTACTGCAAACTGCCCAAGGACATCGCCAGCCGCCACGTCATCGTGCTGGACCCCATGCTGGCCACCGGCGGTTCCGCAGTAGAAGCCATCAACCTGCTGAAAAAAGAAGGGGTGCAGAACATCAAGTTCATGTGCATCATCGCCGCCCCTGAAGGGCTGGACGCCTTGACTACCGCCCACCCCGATGTACAGGTCTATTGCGCCGCCCTGGATGAAAAACTGGATGAGAACAAATACATCCTTCCCGGGCTGGGCGATGCCGGCGACCGGATCTTCGGCACCAAATAATCTGTCTGATAAAAACGATCCCCCTTCTTTGCAAAGAAGGGGGATCGTTTTTTGTGTATATGCAACGGGGGAAATTTGGTTAACCCACCACCCGCAGCTCCAGCCCCATCTCGTTGAGGGCCTTGGAGCCGGTCTCGGTGACCACCATCAGGTTTTCGATGCGGATGCCGAACCGCCCGGGCAGGTAGATGCCCGGCTCGTCGGAGAAGACGTTGCCCGGCACCAACAGCTCTTTGTTCCCCTCCACCATGTAGGGGTCCTCGTGGACGTCCAGCCCGATGCCATGGCCCACCCGGTGGGTGAAATACGCGCCATAACCGGCGTCGGTGATGATCCTGCGGGCGGTGCGGTCAATCTCTTCGGCGGGCACGCCGGGCCGGATGGCCTTAGCCACCGCAAGATGGGCCTTGAGCACGATGGCGTAAATCTCCTCAAACCCTTCGGGGGCTTTCCCCACCACACAGGTGCGGGTCATGTCGGCGCTGTAGCCTTTGTACAGCCCCCCGAAGTCCATCATCACCGAATCCCCTTTGCAGATGACCCGGTCCCCGTTGACATGGTGGGGTGCGGCGGCGTTCTCGCTGCATGCCACAATGCCCGACCGAACTGACTCCAACCCTTCGGCCAGCCGCAGTTCACTGAGGAGGCTTGCCACCTCCCGTTCGGTCTTGCCCTCCAGGCCGATGGCATAGAGTTTCTCCAGCGCGGCTTCTGCCATGTGCTGGGCCCGGAACATGTATTCCAGCTCCTGGGCATCCTTGACCCGGCGCAGGGTGGAGAGGATCACATCCCCGTTGACCCATTGAGCCCCTGGGATGCGCTCCTGAAGGCCCAGCAGCCAGATGCCGTACATCCGCTGGCCCACGGCGATCCGGCCTTTAATACCCGGCAGAGCCGCCAGCATGGCAAGGGGGTCCTCCCCGTCTTTCCAGCCGATACACTCCACCGACTGGCGCAGCCCCTCGCTCAGGTTGTCCATCTCAAAAGAGGGCATCAGGAAGAATACCCGCTCCTGAGTCAAGGCAAAGCAGACAATCCGCTCCATCGACTGGCCAGTGTGGCCGGTCATGTAGGCAAGGTCGGTGGAAGGGGTGACCAGCAGGGCGTCAATCCCTTTTTGGGCCATCAGTTCCCGGGCTTTCTGCCACCGTTTTTGATAGAGTTCCATAAAATATCTCCTTTCATTCTGCGAATTTTATTCAAGCATTCCATTGTGACCATGATACCGGGAATTTCCCCGAAAGTCAAATATCCGTCTTGAGGATGCAGCCGCTTTTGAAAATCCTCAAAAAAAGCAATCCCGATACCGCTGTTTTTTGCGGTATCGGGATTGAAAGGGTGAAAACAGGGTCAAACAAGGCCCCTTACCGGAACTGGTCCTTTACCATGTTCTTGGTCACTTCGCTCAAGGCGAACATATCCTGGGATTGGTTGTACCGGCCCTCGGTGGGGATCACCTGGGCGGGGGATGCCTTTAGCTCCGCCATCATCCGGGCGGAAGAGAGGCGGGCATCAAAATCCACAAAGGAGAGGTCGGTCTTCATCTGGTTGACCGCCTTGCGGAACAAGTCCTCCCCCTGGGCCCCGCTGACCAGTCCCAATTTCTGATTGACCGCAGCTGCGGCCAATTCAGCGATGGCCTTTATCCGGCTGGGCTCCCCGCCGTCATACCCCTGGTACTCCATCAACCGCAGGAGGGCGGAGCCATCCAGCCGCTGCCTGCCAGCGCTCAGCACCACGCCGCCCGCATCCGGGGAGAGGGACAGCTCCTCCCCCAAGGTGTACTCCACCGGGCCGAACGCCCCGGCAATCGCCAGGAATCCCTGCCGGTCCATGACCATATGGCGGTCGATGGATACCCCAAACAGCCGCTCCAATGCCGTGCGGGTGGCTGCGACCCCACCGGCCTCATACACCTCCTGCAGCGTCTTGGGAGAGGGGGGTTCCTCCACCAGAAGCTGGGGCGGCAGGGAGAGGATGGGAATTTTGCCCCGGGTGGGATTGTAATGCACCAACAGGAAAATGTCCTGGTCGGCCTCCACCACCGAAAACACCGTCAGATCATCTGATTCCCGGGGAATATAAACCGAAGCCCCCACCTGTTCTGGGGCAGTCTCCTCACCGGGGTTTCCAGTGAATAGATAGATCACCATAACGCCGGTAAAAGCTCCCAGCACCAGAAAGGTCAAGGTAAACGACGAAACAAAGTAGGCCCACCGGCTGGGCTTTTTGGAAGGTGCCACACCCTCACCGCCTCTCTACACTTTTTCCTTAGCTTTGACCGGGAGGGCGGGATTCATGCGCGGCGGGAGTTTCCCCCTCTAAAAATTCAGCAAGCAAAGGCGGGAGAGCTGCCGCCCTCCCGCCAAAAAACTATTCCGCTTCTGAATAGACTGCTTCCAGGATTTTGACATCCTCCAAGGGCATGTTGCCGCCGTCGGTATCCACATTGGCGATGGCATCCACCACATCCATGCCCCGGATCACCTGACCGAACACCGAGTGCTTGCGGTCCAGCCACGGGGTGCCGCCCACCTGCTCATATTGGGCGATGACCTCCTCCGGGAAGCCAGCCCGCTTCATCTGGCCCAGCAGGTCCTCGCTGACCACCGGCGCCTGGACGATAAAAAATTGGCTGCCGTTGGTGTTGGGCCCGCTGTTGGCCATGGAAAGGGCCCCGCGGAAATTCCACAGATCCATGGAGAACTCGTCGGGAAAGGGGCGGCCCCAGATGCTCTGTCCGCCGCGGCCAGTGCCGGTGGGGTCACCGCCCTGGATCATAAAATCCGGGATGACACGGTGGAATTTCAGACCATTGTAGTAGCCCTCTTTCACATGGGTCAAAAAGTTTTCACAGGTTTTAGGGGCCTGCTGGGGGAAAAACATCAGCTCAATCTCCCCCAGGGAGGTCTTCAGGGTGACAATCGGAGTGCCCTTTTTGGGCGATTCAAACTGGATCAATGGTAATCTTCCTCTCACATCAAATAAAGTCTTCTATCCACAAGGCCGGGAGCTTCCGCTCCGGCGGCCGGTCGGGCTATTCCACGGTGCGCAGTGTGATATTGGTGACAATGACATCCTCTTGGGGGACGTTTTCCGTCTGGGGGAGGTTGCAGATTTTCTGCACCACATCCATCCCGCTGACCACCTGGCCGAAGACGGTGGTCTTGCTGTCATGCCAAGGGGCTCCGCCTTTTTCCTTATAGGCGTCAATCACCTTTTGCGGGTATTTTGCCTCTTCCATCTGGCGGATGGTCTCCTGGGGCAATTCGCCGGAACAGACCACATAGAACTGGCTCCGGTTGCTGTCCGCCCCGGTGGACACCATACAGACCGCCCCAGTAAAGTGCCACAGATCATAGCCGAATTCATCCTCAAAAGGGCCGCCCCAAATGCTGTCCCCCCCGGTGCCGTCGTTGTTGGGGTCGCCGGTCTGGATGCGGTTGTTCCTCACCACCTGGAAAATTTTCAGGCCGTTGTAGTAGCCCTCGGTCACATGGGTAGTGAAGTTCTCCACCGCCTTGGGGGCCCGCTGAGGGTATAAGACCACTTCAAAGGCCCCTTGGGTGGTTTCAATGGTGGCGATGGTATCGCCGGATTTGGGTTCCTCCAGCTGAAACAGATGGATTTTATCCACATCCACCGTCTGGTTGTTCTCCACCGATGGGGGTATAAATGCCGGGTCGTTCCCCTTCTCTTGGCTGCACCCCAGCAGAAGCACGCCAGCTATCAGGAGCGGGAGAAAGATTTTCAATGTCTTCAATCGATCACCTCTTGGTGTTTCATATGCTGCGGGGACGGCAGTTTCCATGTTTCCCCAGAAAAAGGGCAAAATTCCTCGTGCGGGAACCTGGCCGCCTTTGGAGGCGTTTCCAGCTTGTCCGCCCAACCCAAGGCTGGAAGCACGCCCAGCACAACCAGATTGGCCAGCTGCCATGCAATCATTGTAACACAATCCCTTGGGGAAGAAAAGGGATTTTGCGCAAATCAAAAAGGCTGCAACCCAACTTGATTGCAGCCTTTACTTTATATTGTTCATGTTTCACCTTGGCAATCCTACAAAAAGGCCTTTCTACAATCCAAATCATTTGAAGTCTCTTTCCCATTCACGGGGAAACACACCTTTTTCAGATTGCACGCTTCCCGGGCCTACCTCTTTACTACTTTCGAGGGGCGACCAACCGGTTTGCTTCATTCCTTTTCTTAAGAATGCAGGAACATAAATAGGGCAGATGCTATTTCATTGGACTCAACCTTTGCATCAAATTTTACTCGAACCAGAAATTGATTCTTCCATTGGACTCACCTGAAATATTTACTTTGGATGATTCAACTGTTTCCAACGCATACGGCAAAAGCTTTGGGGAAGCATGTATAGCGGTACTTGTAGAAAAATTCCACTGCATCATGGGCGGATATTCCAGGCCCAACAATCAACCGATCTATGCGTTCCGCGCGGCCCCGACCGTATGGGACTGCTTTGGGGTATCTTCGTACATCGGAACCACTCCTCTCTCTGCGTTCTAGATTTCCATCTATCCCTTATTTCATCTATATAATACCCCATCCATTAGCTTTTGTCAATAGTTATTTTCCACATTTTATTATAAATTTTATTCAAAAATTCCTGCCGCAACAAGTTCTTGACAACCTTCCCCGGATGCATTAAACTGAGATATGAAAAGAGCAGCCCCTCAACCCGGGGCGCTGAATTAACAAGCATCATTCCCGCCCAGCGTGGAATGGGGAGGATTTATGGAACAGAACGAGTTTGGCAATGACATTTTGACTTTGGTGGATGAAGAAGGCGTGGAGCATTCCTTCGAGGTGCTGGACGCTATGGATTTCGAAGATGGCCACTACCTGGCCATGGTCCCGGTATTTGAGGAATCCGAAGAACTTCTGGACGACATGGGCGAGCTGGTAATCCTCAAAGCCGCTGGGGAAGAAGAAGACAGCTATCTGGAGCCCATTGAGGACGAGGATGAGTTCAACAAAGTCGCTGAAATCTTTATGGACCGCTTAAAAGACACCTTCGAATTCGAAGACTAATACCTGTGAAAAAAATCCCTGCTGTATACGATACTGTCGCCGCTTTATAATCCAACACTTACTTTTCGGGAGAGCCATTCTCCTCTGACCGATTGCAGACCTCCCGGCCCAGCCGGACGAAGGGAGCATGACCTCAGAGGGAGCTCACCCACCTGTCTTCGGACGGGTTTTAAAAGGCGATGGAACGGTACGGCGGGGTATTTTTTTGTTTTTTTGAGGAAAAGGAGGATCATCGTATGTCCCATTGGCAAGCGCGCACCGCGCTGATTTTAGGGGAAAGCGCCCTCTCCCGGCTGGCTGACGCCAGGGTTGCGGTGCTGGGCTTAGGCGGCGTGGGGGGCAGCGCAGCGGAGGCCCTCTGCCGGGCTGGCGTCGGCCACCTGCTCCTTGTGGACCACGACACAGTGGATGAAACCAACCTGAACCGGCAGCTTTTCGCCACCCGGGACGTGCTGGGGAAGAAAAAATGCCTAGTTGCTAAGCAGCGGCTTTCCACCATCCACCCAGAGGCGGAGATCCTCGCCGCTGACCAGTTTTACCTGCCGGACAACTGCAATTTCCTCTTTGATTTTAAGCCCGATTATGTGGTGGACGCCATCGACACGGTCACTGCCAAGCTCCACCTGGCCAAAGCCTGCTGGGAGAGGGGGATCCCCCTCATCGCCTGCCTGGGCACCGGCAACCGCCTAGACCCCTCCAAACTGACGGTGGGGGACATCGCAGACACCTCCGGGTGTGGCTGTCCCCTGGCCCGGGTCCTGCGCCGGGAGCTGAAAAAGCAGGGAGTCCCCCGGCTGCGGGTGGTCTTTTCCACCGAACAGCCCCTGCCTGCACAGGTGGCGGCGGATTCCCCTGCCGGGCGGCACAGCCCGGGGAGCAGCCCCTTTGTCCCACCAGCGGCAGGCTGCCTTCTCGCGTCGGTGGTTGTCCGGGATTGTTGTCAAATGGATGGGGGATCCAAATAATAGCAAATTTTCTGCTTGTGTTTTATTTGTTTTTTTGGTATATTGTGATAAAGTGAGTTGCGTATCACTGAAACAAATGAGGAGGTTTATCCCAATGAAAAAGACAAAAATGCTTTCCGGCCTTTTGGCTGTAGTTCTGGTGTTTGGCTTGGCTCTGGCCGGCTGCGGAAGCAAAGTACAAGGCGAGCCTGGTGACGCTGTCCTAGGCTGCATGGAGTCCTTCAAAGCTATGGATTTTGACGCCATGGCCAACTATGTCTCCAAAACCGAGGAGATCCAGACCCTCAAAGACGAGTTTTCTTCTGAGGACTTGGACATTGTCAAAATGGTTTTGAAGCGGGCCACTTTTGAAGTGGTCAGCACCGACAAGGCTTCCGATGGCAAAACTGCCGAAGTCACCTTGAAGATCACCAACGTGGATATGAATGAAGCAATGACCGTCGCCCAGGAAAATCTGATGGCGTGGGCGATCGAGGAAGCTGCTAAGCCCGCCGCCGAGCAGCCTACCGAAGATGAAATCATGGCCAAAACTATGGAGATGTTGGACGCCGCCATCTCTGCGGAAGACGCCAAAACTTTGAGCAGCGAAGTCACCGTCCCCACCGCTGTGGAGGAGAACAAGTGGATCGTCACCGATCTGCCCGATGATGTCCTGAACGCACTGGCCGGCGGTATGGAGCTGTAATACCAAGTACATAAAACAAAGGGCCTGTGGGGAGATCTTCCCTGCAGGCCCTTTTGTGCGTGAGAGATATACCCACAAAGCAGAAAATTCTTTTCCATGAATGGGATTTCCCGCCCGGCGCTGGAGCTGCATATTTTTAAAACCAAATGGAATGCTAATCCAAAGAAGTTCCCAAAAAGGAGGAAGATACTGTGAACCGGATCAAAAGCGGCCTATTGGGCTTTGCGGCGGGCCTCCTCAACGGNATCAAAAAGGCTGCAACCCAACTTGATTGCAGCCTTTACTTTATATTGTTCATGTTTCACCTTGGCAATCCTACAAAAAGGCCTTTCTACAATCCAAATCATTTGAAGTCTCTTTCCCATTCACGGGGAAACACACCTTTTTCAGATTGCACGCTTCCCGGGCCTACCTCTTTACTACTTTCGAGGGGCGACCAACCGGTTTGCTTCATTCCTTTTCTTAAGAATGCAGGAACATAAATAGGGCAGATGCTATTTCATTGGACTCAACCTTTGCATCAAATTTTACTCGAACCAGAAATTGATTCTTCCATTGGACTCACCTGAAATATTTACTTTGGATGATTCAACTGTTTCCAACGCATACGGCAAAAGCTTTGGGGAAGCATGTATAGCGGTACTTGTAGAAAAATTCCACTGCATCATGGGCGGATATTCCAGGCCCAACAATCAACCGATCTATGCGTTCCGCGCGGCCCCGACCGTATGGGACTGCTTTGGGGTATCTTCGTACATCGGAACCACTCCTCTCTCTGCGTTCTAGATTTCCATCTATCCCTTATTTCATCTATATAATACCCCATCCATTAGCTTTTGTCAATAGTTATTTTCCACATTTTATTATAAATTTTATTCAAAAATTCCTGCCGCAACAAGTTCTTGACAACCTTCCCCGGATGCATTAAACTGAGATATGAAAAGAGCAGCCCCTCAACCCGGGGCGCTGAATTAACAAGCATCATTCCCGCCCAGCGTGGAATGGGGAGGATTTATGGAACAGAACGAGTTTGGCAATGACATTTTGACTTTGGTGGATGAAGAAGGCGTGGAGCATTCCTTCGAGGTGCTGGACGCTATGGATTTCGAAGATGGCCACTACCTGGCCATGGTCCCGGTATTTGAGGAATCCGAAGAACTTCTGGACGACATGGGCGAGCTGGTAATCCTCAAAGCCGCTGGGGAAGAAGAAGACAGCTATCTGGAGCCCATTGAGGACGAGGATGAGTTCAACAAAGTCGCTGAAATCTTTATGGACCGCTTAAAAGACACCTTCGAATTCGAAGACTAATACCTGTGAAAAAAATCCCTGCTGTATACGATACTGTCGCCGCTTTATAATCCAACACTTACTTTTCGGGAGAGCCATTCTCCTCTGACCGATTGCAGACCTCCCGGCCCAGCCGGACGAAGGGAGCATGACCTCAGAGGGAGCTCACCCACCTGTCTTCGGACGGGTTTTAAAAGGCGATGGAACGGTACGGCGGGGTATTTTTTTGTTTTTTTGAGGAAAAGGAGGATCATCGTATGTCCCATTGGCAAGCGCGCACCGCGCTGATTTTAGGGGAAAGCGCCCTCTCCCGGCTGGCTGACGCCAGGGTTGCGGTGCTGGGCTTAGGCGGCGTGGGGGGCAGCGCAGCGGAGGCCCTCTGCCGGGCTGGCGTCGGCCACCTGCTCCTTGTGGACCACGACACAGTGGATGAAACCAACCTGAACCGGCAGCTTTTCGCCACCCGGGACGTGCTGGGGAAGAAAAAATGCCTAGTTGCTAAGCAGCGGCTTTCCACCATCCACCCAGAGGCGGAGATCCTCGCCGCTGACCAGTTTTACCTGCCGGACAACTGCAATTTCCTCTTTGATTTTAAGCCCGATTATGTGGTGGACGCCATCGACACGGTCACTGCCAAGCTCCACCTGGCCAAAGCCTGCTGGGAGAGGGGGATCCCCCTCATCGCCTGCCTGGGCACCGGCAACCGCCTAGACCCCTCCAAACTGACGGTGGGGGACATCGCAGACACCTCCGGGTGTGGCTGTCCCCTGGCCCGGGTCCTGCGCCGGGAGCTGAAAAAGCAGGGAGTCCCCCGGCTGCGGGTGGTCTTTTCCACCGAACAGCCCCTGCCTGCACAGGTGGCGGCGGATTCCCCTGCCGGGCGGCACAGCCCGGGGAGCAGCCCCTTTGTCCCACCAGCGGCAGGCTGCCTTCTCGCGTCGGTGGTTGTCCGGGATTGTTGTCAAATGGATGGGGGATCCAAATAATAGCAAATTTTCTGCTTGTGTTTTATTTGTTTTTTTGGTATATTGTGATAAAGTGAGTTGCGTATCACTGAAACAAATGAGGAGGTTTATCCCAATGAAAAAGACAAAAATGCTTTCCGGCCTTTTGGCTGTAGTTCTGGTGTTTGGCTTGGCTCTGGCCGGCTGCGGAAGCAAAGTACAAGGCGAGCCTGGTGACGCTGTCCTAGGCTGCATGGAGTCCTTCAAAGCTATGGATTTTGACGCCATGGCCAACTATGTCTCCAAAACCGAGGAGATCCAGACCCTCAAAGACGAGTTTTCTTCTGAGGACTTGGACATTGTCAAAATGGTTTTGAAGCGGGCCACTTTTGAAGTGGTCAGCACCGACAAGGCTTCCGATGGCAAAACTGCCGAAGTCACCTTGAAGATCACCAACGTGGATATGAATGAAGCAATGACCGTCGCCCAGGAAAATCTGATGGCGTGGGCGATCGAGGAAGCTGCTAAGCCCGCCGCCGAGCAGCCTACCGAAGATGAAATCATGGCCAAAACTATGGAGATGTTGGACGCCGCCATCTCTGCGGAAGACGCCAAAACTTTGAGCAGCGAAGTCACCGTCCCCACCGCTGTGGAGGAGAACAAGTGGATCGTCACCGATCTGCCCGATGATGTCCTGAACGCACTGGCCGGCGGTATGGAGCTGTAATACCAAGTACATAAAACAAAGGGCCTGTGGGGAGATCTTCCCTGCAGGCCCTTTTGTGCGTGAGAGATATACCCACAAAGCAGAAAATTCTTTTCCATGAATGGGATTTCCCGCCCGGCGCTGGAGCTGCATATTTTTAAAACCAAATGGAATGCTAATCCAAAGAAGTTCCCAAAAAGGAGGAAGATACTGTGAACCGGATCAAAAGCGGCCTATTGGGCTTTGCGGCGGGCCTCCTCAACGGGTTGTTCGGTGCAGGCGGCGGCATGGCGGCGGTGCCCATGTTGTCTGCTATGGGGGTGGAGACCCGGAAATCCCACGCCACCTCCATCGCCATTATCCTGCCCCTTTCTGCGGTGAGCGCCTATCTCTACCTGCGGGGCGGGCACCTGGCCTGGCGGGAAGCCTTCCCCTACCTGCCCGGCGGGATCGCCGGCTGCTTGGCCGGTTCCTACCTCCTGCCCCGGATGAGCACCCTGTGGCTCCGGCGGATCTTTGGGGCGCTGGTTCTATTCTCTGCTGTGAGGTTGTTGCTGCGATGAATATTGCCACTATAATCGCCGCCTTTTTTGCCGCTGTCCTCGGCTCCCTGGGCATGGGCGGGGGCGGGGTGCTGCTGATTTACCTGACGGTGTTCCAAAACATGGCTCAGCTGGATGCCCAGGGGATGAACCTGCTGTTTTTTCTGCCCATCGCCGCCCTGTCCCTCCTCTTTCACGCCAAAAACAAACTGGTGGAGTGGAAGGTGGTCCTCCCTTCGGTGCTGTGCGGCCTCATTGGCGTCCCGGTGGGCTCTTGGATTGCCGGGAAGCTGGGGTCCCAGCTCCTTTCCAAGGCGTTTGCTCTCTTCCTCATCTACATCGGCTGCCGGGAGCTCTTTTCCAAAAAGCAGCAGGAAGATCCCCCGCAAAAATGACCTGCTATCCATCCCCCTTGGAAGAATCCTTCCAAGGGGATTTTTTCATATTGCAAATCTCCCTTCAAAATCGATTTCTTTGCGGTATAAAGCTTTTCATTTCCGCTCAAACTACTATCGAAGTTTTCAAAAGCAAAATTTGCTCCTGCCACCGCGTCCGGCAGGGCGGAAATGGAGATCATCACTATGAGCAAACAAACCAAAGGCAATTTTAGTAAATTCATGGCTGGCAAAGGTTTTTATGTGGCCCTCACCTTCTGCCTGATCGGCGCAGGAGCAGCCGCCTGGGCCGCAGTGGACCGCACCATCGACAGCATCGATCAGAACAACAAGGCCATCCTGGACCGGGCTTCTTCCAGCCTGCCCCTCTCTTCTTCGGAGTCAAACTGGGGTTTCCCTTCGCTGGAGGAAGCGGACAAGCCTCAAAGCGGCGTTTCCAAGCCGTCGGCTTCCTCCTCTTCGGCGGATACCTCTTCATCCTCGTCCGAGGCTTCTTCCGAATCTTCCAGCAGCTCCGAACCCTCGGAGCAGCCGGTACAATCGCCCGTTTTGGACTTCGTGCTGCCAGTGCAGGGCGAAATTCTCACCTCTTTTAGCCAAGGGGAGCTGGTCAAGGATGTGACCCTGGGTGAATGGCGCACCCACGACGGGGTGGACATCAAAGCGGATAAAGGCGCTGAAGTCTTTGCCGCTGCTGCGGGCAGCGTCACCAAAGTGGCCCAGGATACCCTGTGGGGCCAGGTGGTGGAAATCACCCACGGCGACGGTTCCATCAGCCGGTACTGCGGCCTGGCCAAGGATTTGGCGGTGAAGGAAGGGGACCTGGTCAACGCTGGCCAGACCATCGGCCAGGTGGATTCCATCCCCACCGAAATCTCCCTGCCCACCCACATCCACTTTGAACTGATAGGCTCTGACGGCAACCTGGACCCCTTGGCCATCATCGGCCGGTAAGGTCATAAAAGATTCACAATTGAGGGTGCAACAAAACGGGAGCCCCCTGCCACTGATAAAATAGAGAGGCGAGGGAGTCCCATCCTGCCCCGCCAGCGAAACCACCATCTCTAAGGCTTTGGCGGGGTGTGCCCCATACGTGTTATGCACTCTTACCAATCAACAAATCCTCCTGTTTGCCTCTCTCACAGACAGTCTGCAAAAGGAATGTGCTCGAGCCGACCCAAGCGGCAAAACCCCCGCGGCGTTCTTCCCGCCGCGGGGGTTTTGCTTTTTGCTTTTCTATTGCGCCCCTCAGCCTCATCCCGTAAGATAGAGGGCTCACCTTCTGCTCAAGGGCTTCCGGCTGACACCGCAGAATATCATCGCCTGATTTGGGGGAGCCCGCTTGTGGCAATGTGCTGCGCCTTGGTTTGGTGGCTCCCAACGGAAGGTCCACATGGGGAATATGGATGGCTTTTCAAAATCCTCTCCCTCCCCATGGGGACAGGAGATTTGCCACCACCCCAAATTTCCATCTGGGGCCACCGCCGGGTCCTTTTCCCCACAAAGAAAAAACAGCGAAGGCAATTGCCTTCGCTGTTTTGCAGCATCGGATTACAGGGTGGGTTTCTTATGGTTCGGATTGTCGGTGATGGTGACGGGGGTGATCTCCTCCCCGTCCCGCATCAGGCGGGCCATGACCACAAACCGCTGCCGGTCACTGGGGCCATAGGCCCGGGTGCAGGTGGACAGGGTCAGGATTTTATCGGTGGTGTTGACGTCCACATCGTAGGTGAAGCGGCTGCGGCGCTGGGCCTCCTGAATGATGTACAGGAAGTTGGGGTCCTCGGGATCGCTGGCGATGTAGTTGAAGTCCACCTCGGTATAAAAGACAGCGAACACCTTAAAAATCATGCTCTCATCTTCGGTGGAATACTGGATATAGGGGGTCTTTTGGGCAAAATTCAGATGGTGGAAAGCGGTCAGCTGGGCAAACATCCGGTCATTGACATTTCCGATGCGGGGGTTGGCCGAAATATTGGTCCAGTTGTGGCCGTACAGCACGGTGTTGCGGCTGATATCCGCCTTTTTGCCGAACTTGGTGCCGGAATCCGCCCAGATGACGCCGTCCCGGCTCTGCTCTTTGTAATACCCCAAGTTGGAATAGTAGTTGTTGTCTGGGCCGATGACCACTGGGTAGCTGATGTTGGTGTTGGGGACCTTGATCCAACCCCGGACATCGGCGTTGATGGCCTTCCACTGGGGAATGTTCGCCGCGCCGGAAGCTCCCAGAGAATTGGGATCAAAGGTGGCTGGGGCCTGGCTGGAAGCCGCTCCAGAAGAGCTTGCCGCAGAGGAATTGCCATTGTTCACCGGTGCCGAGCTGGAAGCTGTCCCATTGGAAGCGGGGGTGCTGGAAGCCTGGCTGGAGGAGCCGGAAGACTGGCTGGAAGAGCTGGAAGACGCCTGCTGGCTGTGGGACTCCTCCTCTTGGGGGAGCTGCTGCTCTGCCAGCTGCTGGTTCCGTTCAGCCAGGAGATTATTGGCCCGGGTGGAGAGCACCGAGGCCAAATCGCGGCCGCTGACCACCGATACGGTGCTGGAAGCCATCGCGTCGATAGGACGGCTTACAAATGTATTGCTGAGGGCATACCCCACACTGCCCATAGCAAGGGCGGAGGCAATGGCCAGCACAGCGATTCTGCCGTAGCGGAGCTTCATTTTCTTTTTGCGCCGGCGGGGAGTTGCCGCGCTTTGATTTTGTTGTTTCCGTTCCATGGTTGCACCCCTTGTTTTACAAAAAATTGGATTTTGGGCGGAGGGATTTTTCCTCCCACCGCCAACCCGCCGCAGGAACCGGCGGGGGGAAGGCGC
>NZ_LT629939.1:1088434-1177546 GCF_900104615.1 Merdimmobilis hominis
CCCGCCGCAGGAACCGGCGGGGAGAAGGCGCAGCGCTCTTTTTGAGGACAGCGCACTGGTATGTTGTCTTGCTTTTTCCATTTTAGCCGCTGGAACTAGTTTTCCCCGCGGCGCGGAAGAACATCCCCAAAAGGGAATTTCCCTCCAAAAAAAGGATTGAGAAAATGGCTCTATCCCCGGTTTTGTCAATCCCCCGGCCAAGCAGTCATTGTCTCGCATTCATTATAACATATCGGTGGTGATTTGTGGAATAAAATATTTCAAAAATTGTCGCCAAATTTTCATCGAATTGCTATAATTTCCTGGCCTTTCCTCCCCTGCCTGTGCTACAATGGGTCCGAGGCAGTTTTTAGGGGGAGAGGGATCTGCTGGGGAAACTCTCCATTTCAAGCCCTGGGGCATCATCCAAAAGCCCCATCCGGGCAAACCCGCAGCACCTGCCTGTAGAATAGGACTATAAAACCCAATACTTTCCAGTGTAAGGAGGCTGACCGCCTATGCTTTATTACTATTCTCTGCAATCCCGTTTGGGCACTATCACCTTAGTCCAAGCCGGGGAAGCCCTGATTCGGCTCATCCTCTCCCCCCAGGACGCGGACCTTGTCAAAGACCCATATCTCGCCCGGCAATTTCTCGGGGAGGAGTTGGAAGAGCGGCGCACCGACCTGATGGACCGGTTTGTCATCCAGCTGGCCGCTTACCTCAAGGGCAAACAGAAGGGATTTGATCTGCCTTACCAGCTGTATGGCTCCCCCTTTGCCCGCCGGGTTTGGGAGGAGCTGGGCCGCATCCCCTATGGGGAGACAGTCTCCTATGGAGAGCTGGCCAAACGCTGTGGCACCGAAGGCGTCCAGGCAGTGGGTACCGCTGTGGGAAACAACCCCCTGCCGCTGATCCTGCCCTGCCACCGGGTAATCCGAGCAGATGGGGCTCTGGGGCAGTACAGCGCCGGGGAGGGGCCCAGCACCAAGCGTCTCCTTCTCCAGCTGGAGGGTGCCGCCTTTCGGGAGCAGGTCACCTAATAAAAAAGCGCCGGCAATGCCGGCGCTTTTTTTGTTAGCCCGATTATTCAAAGTGGGAAAGAACCACCTGGGCAAAAATTTCCATGCCCACATCCAGGGAGGAGATGGAGATGTGCTCCCCGCGAGTGTGGGCGCCTTCGCCCAGATACACCCCGAAGCAGACCGCCGGCACCCCTTGGGACAAGGGGATGTTGCAGTCGGTGGAGCCGGAGCAGGTGGTCATTTCCAGCCCATGCTCCTTGGCGGCGCTGCGGACCAGCTCCACCAGGTGGGAATTGTCCACATCCCCTTTGCAGGGCCGGTTGCCCACCAGTTCCACATCCACCTCCACCCCCATGCTGCGGTAGGTGGCGATACAGTTTTCAAACAGGCGATCCATAATTTCCAGGGCCTCCCGCTTGTCGGAGCGGTACTCATAATACATCTCGCAGCTCTGGGCGATGGTATTCACCGAGGTGCCCCCCTGGATCAGCCCCACGTTGTAGGTGGTCTTGCCCAGGTCGGGCACCTTCATGGCGTAGAAGGTGGAGATCATCTGGCTCATGTAATAGATGGCGTTGCGGTTGCCAAAATCCCCGTAGGAGTGGCCGCCCTCCGTTTTGAGTTCAATGCGGTACCGTTTGGAACCCACCGCGTCGTTCACCACCTTGCGGTAGTTGCCGTCGATGGCGAACAGCCGGGAAACCCGGCCCTTGTAATCCTCCATGACCTGACACACCCCTTTCAGGTTGCCCAAGCCCTCCTCCCCGGTGTTGAGGACAAAGAGGATGCCCGTCTTGGGGGTGAGGTTCATCTCGGTGACCATCCGGGCCATCTCCATCACCGCGACGGCATTGGCGGTGTCGTCGCCGATGCCAGGGCCGTAGATGGTATCCCCTTCGATGCGGACCGGCAGTTCGTCGGTGTCGGGGAACACCACATCGGTGTGGCCTAAAAAGGCCACCAGCTCATCGCAGCCTTCGGCGTGGTACGGGTACACCACATTGAGGGCGCTGTCGATATACACCCCTTTTGCGCCAAAGGATTCCAGGTATTCTTTGCACCACTGGGCGCGTTTTTCCTCGTGGTTGGAGGGGGCAGGGATTTTGCCCAGGGTGACGATTTCATCAATCATCCGGGGGCGGTTGTCGGTCAGGTACTTTTTTACGGCAGGGGTCAGGCCCATCCAAAACATCTCCTTCTATCTTCGGGCCGCTTTAGCGGCCGCGGTTGACGATAATCATGGCGGAAATCACACTCAGGACAAAAGCGGCGCAGCCAGCGGCCACCATCACCATACCCACGATAGGTGCCCAGATGTTGGGCTTTTCAATCCGTTCGATTCGCACAGTTCCTTCCTCCTTTCTACACCAGGGGTTGGTCAATGGGCATGCTGGCCGTCCCGTTGAGGGACAGTCCGGCAATCTGCCCGTCCAGGTATTCATAGTAGGCTTGGGAGCCGATCATGGCGGCGTTGTCGCCACACAAATTCAGGGGCGGCATATACAGTTGATATCCCTGTTCCTGACAGGCGTTTTCCAGCATGGAGCGAAGGCCGCTGTTGGCCGAGACGCCCCCGGCCACCACGATGGTGCGGTAGCCGTAGGTATCAGCAGCCAGCATCAGGCGGCCGGTCAATATCTCCGCCACCGTCTTTTGGAAGGAGGCGCAGAGGGAGTCGGTGTCCACCTCCTGCCCCTTTTGGGCGGCGTTGTGAATCAGGTTGATCACCGCAGTTTTTAGGCCGGAAAAGCTGAAGTCATAGGGGCTGCCCTCCACTTTGGGATGGGGCAGGGGATATTTGGCTGGGTCCCCTTTCTGGGCGGCCTTGTCCACGAACACCCCGCCGGGATAGGGGTACCCCATGGCCCGGGCGGCCTTGTCGAAAGCTTCGCCGGCGGCGTCATCCCTCGTCTTGCCGATGACCGAAAATTCGGTGTAGGATTTCACCTCAATGATGTGGCTGTGCCCGCCGGAGGCCACCAGGCAGAGGAAGGGCGGTTTCAAGTCCGGGTGGGCCAGATAGTTGGCGGCGATGTGTCCCCGGATGTGGTGCACCGGGATGAGGGGCTTCCCCGCCGCCAGGGCAAGGCCCTTGGCGTAGTTGACACCCACCAGCAGCGCCCCGATGAGGCCGGGTGCGGCGGTGACCGCCACCGCGTCCACATCTTCCAGATTGCAGCCCGCCTCCCGGAGGGCCTCATCCACAATGCCGACGATGTTTTCGGTGTGGCGCCGGCTGGCGATCTCCGGCACGACCCCGCCGTATTTGCGGTGCTCCTCCACCTGGGAATTGACCGCGGAAGAGAGGACCTTCCGGCCATCCTCCACCACGGCGGCGGCGGTTTCGTCGCAGGAGCTTTCAATGGCTAATATCTTCAACGGTTCATCTGCCTCCTTTTTATTCGTCCAAATACCGGGTCAGCAGCAGGGCGTTCTCCACAGGGTTTTGATAGAAGTTTTTCCGCTCCCCCACCTGCTGGAACCCGTGGGCCTCATAGAGAGCCCTGGCCCCCTGGTTGGAGGGCCGGACCTCCAGGGTGAGGAAGGCCATGCCCTCTTTCTCCCCATAGGCGATTAAGGCGCCCAGCAGAGCGGATGCCACCCCTTTGCGCCGGTGGGCGGGGAAGACGGCCACATTGTCGATGTAGCCCTCGTCCAGCACCCGCTCCATCCCCAGGTAACCAACCACCTCCCCATCCAGGCAGGCGGCGAAAAACACCGACGATGGCCGCCCCAGCTGGGCCCGAAGGGTCCCTTCGCTCCAAGGGGTGGAGAAGCACTCCCGCTCCAGGGCGGCGATGGCCTTGATGTGCTCCTCCCCCATGGGCAGGATGTTCAGCCCCTCCATTAGAACACCATCAGATTGATGCCGGTTTTGGGATCGGCTTTGCGCTCGATCACCATGTCCAGCTTGCGGATGAACAGCTCGCAGGTGGCGCTGACCACCGCCTCGTTGAGGTGGCCGCCATGGGCCAGGCCCTTGTCATCCCCCAAGGTGGCGTGGATATGTAAATAGAGCTCCCCGTCTTTGGTGGAGACGTTGCCGATGAGGGCGGTGATCTCCATATCCTGGTCAAAGGTGTTGGAAACATAAGCGTTTTTGGTGAAATCGAAGATCCCCACCACACTGTGATCAGCGGCGCCAAGGCCCTGGATGGTGCCGGCTTTGACCCCTTCTTTCTCACAGATGGCGCGGATGGAGGAGACGATCTCCTCCCCCTTTTCCAGACGGACGGCGATGGTGTCGCCACAGGTTTTGTATACCATGCAGATTCCCCTTTCTTGTGTGGATCGGTGATGGGAGGCCCCGCAGGGCCTCCCCGCTATTTGGCTTCAAACCAGGTTTTGCCCACCTTGGCCTCCACCGACATGGGCACGGACAGCTGGACGGCGCCCTCCATTTCCTCCCGGAGGATGGCAGCGGCCTTTTCATTCTCCTCCACCGGCGATTCCACAATCAGTTCGTCGTGGATCTGCAGCACCAACCGGGATTTCATCCCCTCAGCGGCCAGGCGGCGGTGGACCCGCACCATGGCGATTTTGATGATGTCGGCGGCAGTCCCTTGGATGGGGGTGTTCATCGCCACCCGCTCCCCAAAGGCTTTGAGGTTGTGGTTGCTGGCGGTGAGTTCCGGCAGGTAGCGGCGGCGGCCAAAGAGGGTCTGGACATAGCCGTGTTCTTTGCCAAAGGCAATGGTGTCCTCCATATACTGCTTCACACCGGAATAGGTGCGCAGGTAGTCTTTGATGTATTTGTCGGCCTCAGCCACCGAAACCCCGATGTCCTGGGAGAGGGAGAAAGCCCCAATGCCGTAGACAATGCCGAAGTTGACCGCTTTGGCCCGGGAACGCATCAGCGGGGTGACGTAGAGGGGGGGCAGGTTGAACACCTGGCTGGCGGTGGCGGTGTGGATGTCCGCCCCGTGTAGGAAGGCGTCGATCATGTTTTTATCTTGGGCGATGTGGGCCAGCACCCGCAGCTCGATCTGGGAATAGTCGGCGTCCACCAGCATCTCGCCGTCACCCGCCCGGAAGAACTTGCGCAGGTTGCTGCCGATTTCGGTGCGGACCGGGATATTCTGCATATTGGGCTCAATGGAGCTGATGCGGCCGGTCCGGGTCTCGGTCTGCTGGAAACTGGTGTGAATCCGGCCGTCCTCCCCCACCACCTTCAAAAGGCCGTCCACATAGGTGGATTTCAGTTTGGTCAGCTTGCGGTATTCCAGAATATCTTCAATGATGGGGTGTTTGCCCCGCAGGGACTCCAGCACGTCGGCATTGGTGGAATAGCCGCTTTTGGTCTTTTTGCGGGTGGGCAGCCCCAGCTTGTCAAAGAGGATAGCCCCCAGCTGCTTGGTGGAGTTGATGTTGAACTCCTCCCCTGCATGGGCGTAGATGCTGGCCTGCAGCCGGGCGATGTCCACGTCAAGGCCCTGGCCAAAGGCGATGAGGCCGGGGACATCCAGCTCCACCCCGATGCACTCCATGTCCGCCAGCACCTGGGCCAGGGGGATTTCAATATCCCGCAGCAGGGAATCCTGCCCATGCTCCACAATCTGGGCGGAGAGCCGTTCCCACAGGGGGATGAGCCGGAGGCCGTCGCCCCCCAAAGCCTGCCATTCCTCCGGCAGTTCGGTGCAGGAGAAGGGGGCCACCTGGTATTCGTCCGCCAGCCGGCGGATGGTGTATTCGGTGGAGGTAGGGCTTAACAAATACCCCGCCAACTCCACATCAAAATCTACGTTTTGTATATTGATATCGTGATAATACCCATAGCGATGAAGCTTTTTGGATTCGGTGGTCACCAGTTTTCCAGGGAAGGCCAAAACCCGGCCCAAAACCGAGGCAAAGGGCTTGTCTTCCCGGGAGAGAAGGGCCATCTCCTCCTGGCCGGCCAGGCACAGGGCGGTGATTTCATCCCCCTCAAAGGCGAAGAGGGCAAAGAGCCGCTCCTCCCCCAAAAGGCGGGTCAGCTGGCCCTCTTTGGGGGAGATATGAGGGGTGATCTGGGGCTTTTCATCCGGCTTGTTCACTGCGGGGGCCGCCGATTCTACCGTTCCGTGGAGGCCCAATTTCTCAATCATCGTGTGCATCTCCAATTTGGAGAGGAGGGTGTAGGCCGCTTGGACATCCCGCTCTTTGAGACGGTAATCCTCCAAATTGCAGTCAATGGGGGCGTGGCGGTCGATTTCTGCCAGTTTGCGGCTCAGGTAGGCCATCTCTTTGCCCTCTTGGAGCTTTTTGCGGACGCCGGGTTTGACGTCAATGGTGTCCAAATTCTCATAGATGGCATCTACACTGCCAAACCGGGAGATGAGGTCCAAGGCCGTCTTCTCCCCGATGCCGGCCACGCCGGGGATGTTGTCGCTGCTGTCCCCCATCAAAGCTTTGACCTCGATGAGCTGTAAGGGCTCCACTCCATATTTTTCCCGGATGGCGGCGGGGTCGTAGAGGGTGGATTCGGGGCGGCCCATCTTGGTGGCAGCTAGGCGCACCGCCACCTGGTCGCTGACCAGCTGGAGGCTGTCCCGGTCCCCAGTGGCGAGGACACATTCCTGCCCCTGCTCTACACACACCCGGGAGAGGGTGCCCAGGATGTCGTCCGCCTCAAAGCCGGGCAGCTCCACAATGGGGTAGCCCAAATCGGTAAGCAGTTCTTTGAGCACTGGCAGCTGTTGGGCCAGCTCCTCCGGCATCCCCTTGCGCTGGGCTTTGTAGCCGTCGTACATCTCATGGCGGAAGGTGGGGTGCTTGACATCAAAAGCACAGGCGATGGCATCTGGCTGCACCTCGTCGATAATCTTTAAAAGTATATTCAAAAAGCCATAGATGCCGTTGGTGTACTGGCCATCTTTGGTCGTCAAAAGCTTGATGCCGTAAAAGGCCCGGTTGAGTACGCTGTTGGAATCAATCACCAATAATTTCATTGTTTCCTCCACGGGGACATGCCCGAATGTATTCTTTGTTCCGCCCAGGGCGGATAAAACGCGAGGGATTGCAGATAGCCCGCAGGACGCGGGCCACTTGGAAAATTCTCCAAGCAATGCGCCCCAAAATTGTGTTGCGGCGTTGCCACAGGAAGGGCGGCCCCTCAAAAAGGCATTGCTCCTATACGGGCCCGAGAGGGATTTCTTCCCCAATGATCGCTTTGCGGCTCTTGTAGCATAAAATCTGCACAAGCTTTAAGAATTGCGGTGCGGCTCTGCCGCAAAGGGCTTTGCCCTGTAAGCAATTCTTCGAATGCCACAGGCTTCGCCTGTGGCTATTGTACCACAAATCCTCGCAAAAAGAATGGCTTTTGCTGTTTTTTCCACCTGGAAATGCTATAATAAAGACAGTTGACCGCCTGGGATGGGCAGTTTTCCCCTCTGCCTGGGCGGGCCTATATGATCAGCCTCCCCCATTCCTTTCCTGCACCCAAGCGGCAATGCCGCACCTAAAAATAGAAAGGAGCCTTTACCATGTGTCCATCCTATGACCGCGACCAATTGGTTCTCCTCTTGCAGCAGCTGATCCAAATCCCCAGCATTGCCCCTCCAGGAGATGAGGCCCCCTGCGCCGACCTGCTGGCCCAATACCTGGGGGATTGCCCCAACCTGGAACTCTCTTTCCAGGAGATCGGCGAGAACCGTAAGAACTTGATCGCCACCCTCAAAGGCACTGGGGAGAAGAAGGCCATCCTCCTCAACGGCCACCTGGATGTAGTCCCTGTGGGGGAACGGGCCAACTGGAAGTATGATCCCTTCGGGGCACAGATTGTGGACGGCACCATGTATGGCCGGGGCACCGGCGACATGAAAGCCGGCCTGCTGGCTTTGGCCGCCGCCCTAAAACTCCACGCCCAAAGCGGAAAGCCCCTCAAAGGGGACGTGGTCTTTTTGGCCACCTGCGGCGAGGAAGTAGACGGCTGCGGCGCCCGCGCTTTTGTCAAGGACCACGACATGAGCGCCTTTGACGCCTCCATCATCGCCGAGCCCACCGGCTCGGCGGTCGTCTCGGCGGAGAAGGGCCTGCTTTGGGTAAAAATCCACTCGGCAGGGGTCACCGCCCACGGGTCGGTGCCGGAAACCGGGGTCAATGCCATCCAATATCTGATGGAGGCCTTGTTCCACATCAAAGCCGGGTTCAACCCCCAGAGCATCCACCCCACTTTAGGCAAGACCACCATGAACATCGGGGTGTTCCACGGCGGCATGGAGCCCAATATCGTGCCGGACAGCGCCTATGCCTCCATCGATTTCCGCTGTGTGCCCGGCTATGACCACAACGACGTACTCCAATTGATCGACGACTCCATCGCAAAGGTCAAGGCGGAACACTCGGATGCCAATCTGTGGGTGGAGATCCTCAACAACCGGCTGCTCATCTCCACCCCCGACGACCACCCCCTGATCCAGAAAGCGGTGGAGCTGAACCGGAAGATGGGCCTTTCCACCACCATCGAAGGTAAAGTGGCCTGCACCGATGGCTCCATCCTCAACACCGTCTGCGACACCCCCATGCTCATCTACGGCCCCGGCGAGTCCAGCCAGGCCCATGTCTACGACGAGTATGTCACCTTGGAGGCGTTCCACAACAATGTCGCCTTCTTCTACGACATTTTGGAGGAGCTGTTGGGCTAACGGCGCCCCCTCAAAAAAACAGCCTTGTCTTTTCCAAAGACAAGGCTGTTTTTCTTATCAACCCAGTTGGATCAGAGGACGGCTTTGTCCAACTCCCGGGCGATGGCGGCGATCTCATCCCGATAGGCCAGCATCCGGCTGCGGGCCTCCTTCAGATCGATGGTGAGGAGCCTCCTATTCTCCACCACCAATTCCCCGTCCACAAATACCGACTCCACATTGGAGGGGTTGGCGCTGTAAACGATGACCGAGTAGTAGTCGTAGATAGGGTTCATGTTGACGCTGTCGGTCTCAAAGATGACAAGATCCGCCCGCTTGCCCACCTCCAGGGAGCCGGTGATCCCGTCAAGTCCCAGGGCCTTGGCCCCGCCGATGGTGGCCATCTCAAAGATCTCCTTGGCTGGAAAGAGGCTGCGGTCGTGGTTGAACAGCTTCTGCACCTTGCCCACCAAGGGCAGCTGGGTGAGGATGTCGATGGTGTTGCCGCTCATAGGGCCGTCGGTGCCCAGGCTGACGGTGATCCCCCGCTCCCGCATCTTTTTGATGGGGGCCACCCCTTTGGCCCCTTTGGCGTTGGAGCCGGCGTTGTAGGACACTTTGACCCCCCGCTTCTCATAGATATCCAGGTCGTTTTCCTCTAAATTGATGGAGTGGGCGGCCAAAAACCGGTTGTCCAGCACCCCGATGCTGTCCAAATACGCGACAGGGGTCATGCCATGATCCCGCAGGCAGTCCGCCTGCTCATAGCCCATTTCAGCCACATGCATGCAGAAGATGATGCTGTTTTCCCGGGCGATGCGGTGGCATTCCTGGAGATGGGCGGTGTCGTTGGTGTAGATGGCGTGGCAGTTCACCGCCGGGGTGATGCGGGGATGGCCTTTCCACTTCTTGACGAACTCCCGGGTATAGGGGATGCCGCCATAGGGCTCCTTGGCGCTGGGAGAGGGGTTGCAAAGCACCGTCTCGGACAGCACCCCCCGGATGCCCGCCTTCTCTGCCTCCCGGGCGATGTCATCTTCAAAATAATAGGCGTCGTAAACGGTGGTCACCCCACCCAGCAGCAGTTCGGCAAAGGCGTAATTGGCCCCGGCTACCGCCATTTCCCGGGTCATGGCGGTGCGTTCCAAGGGGAAGAGGTACCGTTTCAACCGGTCGGGCACATCGTCCGCCAAGCTGCGGAACACCATCATCGACAGGTGGCTGTGGGTGTTGATCATGCCGGGGGTGATGATCTTGCCCCGGCAGTCCAGGACGGTGTACCCGGCAAATCGGGATTCCTCCAGCTGAGCGGTGGGGCCGATCTCCTGGATGGAGTTGCCCTCCACCGCCAGGTAACCGTCCTCATAGAGGGTAAAATCGGCGTCCATGGTGAGGATCGCCGCATTTTTGAGCAAGTACTGTGCCATGGTGTCTTTCCTTTCCGCCAATGGGTTTTATTTGGTTTGGCTGGCCTTGACGTATTCGATGGCCTCTTTGCCGGTCATGTGGTCGATCTCAACGCCGATGAGGATGGCTTGGGTACATCCCCCCACCTCCGCCTCCTGCTTCTCCCGAGGCTGGTCGGCAGAGTATTTGGCGGTGAGGGCCAGAAAGGCATCCCGCCTCTCTGCGGCATCCTCCACCACAAAAGCCCGGCCAAAGGCGATGACACTGCGGAAATAGGTGGTGTATTCGGCGCTGACCACCGTGTCCTCATCCACCACGGCAAAGGAGACCTTGGGTTGCCGCCGGATGGCGTCCACCTTGTGGCCCGCCTTGGCCGAATGGAAATAGAGTTTGCTGTTGTGGTACACATAGCTCAAGGGCACGGCGTAGGGATAGCCGTCGTCCCCCTGCACTGCCAGCACCCCGTTGGTGCCCCGGTGAAGGACTTCTTCCACCCTGTCCAAAGGGAGCTCCTGGCGGATTCTGCGCATCTTGCGAAACATGGTGTCCTCTCCTTTTCCACAATGTCTGTCTTTTAAAAAAGGGCCTGCCGATGGCGGCAAGCCCTTTTAGGGGGATATCGATTACTGGTTCAGGGTCTTGTTCCACATGTCGACCCAGTTCTCAAGCAGGGGGTTGACCACGCTGAAATCCACGATGTTGGACTGGTTGGCAGTTTCCACAGTGGTCAGCTTTTTAGCGGCTTCCTCGGGGATCTCCACCTGGGTGTTGACCGCGGATTCGGGGACGTTCAGTGCGGCATCCAGCTGGTTCTCCTCCGAGAGGACATAGTTGATGAACTCATAAGCCAGGTCTTTCTGGTCGGAGTTCTTGACGATGTTCACGGTGTTGAAGTTCAGGTAAGCGCCCTCGGTGGGATCGATGAACACCAGGTTGGTGTTGGAATCGCCCATGGTGTTGTAGGCGAACTCAGCGGCCAAAGCCACCGAGATCTCACCAGAGGAGAACATGTTCTTCAGGTCGGAGGATTTGGAATAGGTCTTGACGATGTTGGGCTTCAGCTCCTCCAAAGCTTTGAAAGCGGCTTCGCCGCCATCGGTGGCATAGTCCACGCCGGCGTAGTTGGAAGCCACGGTGACCATAGCGGGGCCAAAGGTGGTGGAGATGTCGGGGATGGCCACCTGGTCGCGGTACTCTTCTTTCCAGATGTCGGCAAAGGAGGTGATCTCACCGGCCTTCTCCGGGTTGTAGATAATGCCCAGGCGGTTCATGGTGACTGCGGGGCCCTGTTTGGATTCCTTCAGGAAGTCCGCTTTTTCCAGCAGGTATTCCGCGTTGGGGATGCGGGAGTAGTCGATCTCTTCAAACAGGCCGGCGTCCACACCCTGCTGGGCGTACTGCTGAGCCAGGTAGATGACGTCCACATCGGTGTTGGGGTCGTTTTTCAGCTTGGTCAGGCGCTCACCGTTGGTGCCGCCCTCATAAACCACGGTGCAGTTGTACTTCTCCTCAAAGGGCTTGATGACGGTGTCCTTGATCCGGTCATCGGCCAGGGCGAAGTTGGAGACCACCAGGACGGGCTTCTCCCCGGAAGCGTCATCCGCCCCCTGGGACGAAGAACTGCTGGAATTTCCGCCATTGCTGCAAGCAGCCAGCATGCTGGCGCAGAGCAGAAGGGCTACCATAGCCTTAAACTTCTTCATACTTGTTTCCTCCTACATTGTCTTTTGGTATTTTTGTTTCTATCGAACACAGCAACCTGTGCAGCGAGCTGTTTGGGGCGGGGGCTTGTCCCCCATGGTAGCAGAACCAGAGCGCAAAATCAGGCGAATCATCGTTGGTTACACCACTACCAGCTTTTGGGGAGGCAGATAGAGGCGGACCCTCTCCCCCGCCTCATGGGTGCGGGTGTTGGAGCCGTTGGCCACCAGGTCGCCAAAGGGGGTGGCAACCTTGTACTGGTAACTCTTGCCCAGATAGGTGCGGACTGTCACCGTACCCTCAATCACATTGTTCTCCTCTTGGGCGCCGTCCTCCAAAAGAACGATGTCGTCGGGCCGGATGGTCCCCTTGGGGGCATCCATCTCCCGCTCCGGCAGATGGCCAATCTCAAACCGGGTGTCCCCGCAGTAGTAGCCGTCCTCCCGCTTTTCCAAGGGGAAGAAATTCTCAAACCCCACAAACCGTGCCACGAACTCGGTGGCCGGGTGGGCGTAGATATTTTCCGGGGTGTCGTACTGTTCAATGATGCCGCCGTTCATCACCGCCACTTTATCGGAGATGGAGAAACACTCCTCCTGGTCGTGGGTGACAAAGACAGTGGTGATCTTCAGCTTCTGCTGAAGCTCCCGAATCTCCACCCGCATTTTCAGGCGGAGCTTGGCGTCCAAATTGGAGAGGGGCTCGTCCAGGAGCAGCAGCTCCGGCTGAACCACCAGGGCACGGGCCAAGGCCACCCGCTGGCGCTGGCCGCCGGAAAGTTCCCGGGGATACCGCTTGCCCAAGTCCGCCAGGTCCACGGTGGCGAGGATCTCCTGCACCTTAGGGGCGATCTCCTGCTGGGGCATTTTTCGCATCTTCAGGCCGAACGCCACGTTTTCCTCTACCGTCAGATGGGGGAACAGGGCATAGCTTTGGAACACGATGCCGAAATTCCGCTTGTGGATGGGAACCTTGGTGAAGTCCTTGCCATTGAGGAGGAAGGAACCCCCATTGGGTTCAATAAAACCGGCGATCACCCGCAGGGTGGTTGTTTTTCCGCAGCCGGAGGGCCCCAAAAGGGAGATGAGTTTGCCCTCCTCAATGTCCAGGCACAGGTTGTTGAGAATCTTCTTTTTTCCGTCGTAGGCGACGTCGATATTCTTCAGCTGGATAAACGACACAGCAGTTCCTCCTATCGTTGGGTAGCTTTCCTCAGTTCAGAACGGTTTTCCGGCTGCCGCCGGAACGAAAATACCAGTTATAAGACCATTATCAATGTCCCCGCGGTGATCAGAGCCCCGCCAATCCACGCTTTCATGGTGGGCTGCTCATGGAGGAACACAAACGCCAGTACTAGCGTGATGACAACACTCAATTTATCGACGGGAACCACTTTGGAGGCTTCGCCCATCTGCAAGGCCCTGTAGTAAAAGAGCCAGGAAGCCCCAGTTGCCAATCCGGATAAAATCAAGAAGAGCCAGCTCTTCCTGCTGATTTCGGTGATCCCGGACTGTGTGCCAGTCAGGAACACCATCCCCCACGCCATGGCCAAGACTACCATCGTCCGGATTGCCGTGGCCAGGTTGGAATTGACCCCTTCAATCCCGATTTTCGCCAATATGGAGGTCAGCGCAGCAAAGACCGCAGACAAAAGAGCGAACACAAACCACACAGCGATTTCCCCCTATCATTCCGGCTATTTCCCCACCTTGACAAGCTTTTCGGTGACCAGCATGATGGCGAAGGACATGATCATCAGCAGGACCGAAAGTGCAGAAACGGTTGGGTCGTAGTTGTATTCAATGTAGCTCATCATCGCCACCGGCAAGGTGGTGACCCCAGGGCCGGAGAGGAAGATGGTCAAGGGAACATTGTTAAAGGCGTTGATGAAGGCCAAGAGGAAGGCCGACACAATGCCGGAGGAGATATTGGGCAGCACAATTTTAAAGAAGACGGTCAGACGGCTGGCCCCCAGGCTCATGCCGGCTTCCTCGATGGCGTAATCCAGGCTCTCAATGCTGGCCCCTACGATCCGGAAGGCGTAGGTCACCACCGAGATGGCAAGGCCCACCAGCAGCGCCACCCGGACGCTCAGCCGCAGGCGAACGATGATGAAGGTAAACAGGGCAAAGCCGCAGACCACCTGGGGCACCATGTTGGGGGAGAAAAACAGGTCCTTGATAAGCTTCTTCCCCTTAAAATTGTACCGGGAAAGGGCGTAGGCCCCGGGGATGCCCACCAAGAGAGCAATGACTGTCGCCGCTGTGGAGATCAAGAAGCTGAGCTGGAAAGCGTCGATGAAGGTCTGGTTGGAGAAGACGTTCTCATACCACTTCAAACTGAACCCCACCGGCGGAAAGCTGATGTAGCTTTCGGTGGTAAAGGAGGTCAGCGCAATGAGGATCAGGGGTGCAAAGATGAAGAAGTAGACCAGCACCACCATAAACAGGAGGAAATAATTTTTTCGTTTCATCTTTCTTTTCCCCTCCTAAGCGCTTTTTTCGCCCAGTTTATCGGCGATGGTGTTGAGGGCGCCCACCACCAGATAGGAGGTGACGATCATCACTGTGGCGATGACCGAGGCCCGGGTCCAGTTGTCCAGCAGCATGGCCTGCTGGTAGATCAAGGTGGACATCATCATATTTTTGTTGCCGCCCAACATCAGCGGGGTGCTGTAGGCGGAGGCAGTGCCGGCAAAGACCAGCACGCTGCCCACGATGACCCCCGGCATGCTCAAAGGCACCACCACTTTCAAAAAGGAGACAAACCGGTTGGCTCCCAGGCTCTGGGCGGCCTCCAGCGTCTCATCGCTGATATTCTCCATCACCCCCACCAAGCTGGTGAGCATGATGGGCAGGAACAGATAGACCGAACCCACTACAATAGCCCCTTCGGTGTAGAGGAGTTTGAGCGGCTCTTCTACCAGGCCCAACTTCATCAGCAGGTTGTTGAGGATTCCCTCCCGGCCCAGAATGGCGATCCAGGCAAAGGCGCGGACCACCGTGTTAGTCAGAAGGGGGAAGGTGGCCAGGGCGATCATAATCCCCTTGCGGGAGGATTTCATCCGGGAGATGTAAAAGGCCACCGGAAGGGCCAGCACCACACAGATCAGCGAGGTGACCAGCGCCACCCGGATGGTCCGCAGGAAGATTTTTTGATAAAAACTGTCCCCCAAAAAGTCGGTATATCCTTTTAGGGTAAGCCCGCCATCCCCAAAGAAGGTGGGAACCACGATCCGAAGGATGGGCAGCACCAAAAACAGCAGGATCAGCAAGAGCCCTGGTAGGAGCAGGAGCCAATGGCTTTTCTTTTTCAAAAGAGGCACCTCCATAATGTTGTTATAGAATTTGGGACACCAACTTGTCCAGCTGCTGGAACTGTTCCTCTGAAACGGAGATCTTCCCCCGCTCAATGGCGATCAGCCCCTCCTCCTTCAACCGGCTGATATACCGGTACAGGGTGCGCAGGTTGATGCCCAGTTCCTCCGCCATGGTTTTGCGCTCCACCGGGAGGATGGCGGGAAGGCGGCGGCCGGTGCAGTACTGGTGGATGTAAATGAGCAAGTTTTCCATCCCGCTGTTCAATAGGCTGCGGTCATTGCGGCGGTAGTTGTTCTGCACAAGGCCCGCCAAGTATTCCAAGGT
Organism: Merdimmobilis hominis; assembly: GCF_900104615.1. GTDB lineage: Bacteria > Bacillota > Clostridia > Oscillospirales > Ruminococcaceae > Merdimmobilis > Merdimmobilis hominis. The sequence goes on from NZ_LT629939.1 coordinate 1,103,792, forward strand.
GATCAAGGCGATGGCGTTGTCCCCATAAATCCAGCGGGAAAACTCCTGGGCGGAGAATTCCAGCAGCACGCATTCGGTTGCCGCTGTGACGGTAGCGTCGTAGACCGGCGCCTGGCGGAGCATCTCATACAGCCCGAACAGCTGCACCGGGTACATGGTGTCAGCGATGATCCGCTTGCCGTCGATGGAATACTTTACAATGTAGCATTTGCCCGCTGCCAGCAGGTAGATTTTATCCACTGGCAGGCCGCCGCCTATGCACTGCATCCCCTGTTTCAGGTGGACAAGCCGCACCCCGGGCGGGAGGAGCGGCGCAAAGACCTCTGCCGCCTCCCCACAGGAGTATGGGCGGGCAAAGGCGGTTTGCAGCAGTTGGAAGATGGATTGGTGGGACGATGTCGGCAAAATAGTTCCCCCCTCCCAGCAAAAAAGCAGGCAAATCCCCAGGGATATCCCTTGTGTACACAGAATGTTGATTCTAATTTTACTGAAAATTCTTATCTTTGCAAGCAACTTTACAAATAAAACGCCAATTCTCCCGCAAAATTGGGGATTTTGTAAAATTAACTGACATCTGTCATTTAAAAGTGGGCATTTTTTATGATACAATCATCGCAAAGGCGATGATTGTGGAAGAAATCTCTGTTAGGGCGAAGCCCTTCCTGCCGCAAAGCGGCATCGAGATTTTTTCCAGTCCGCGAGGACCCGGAAATTACCCGCCGCAAAGGCGATAATTGGGGAGGGAACCCTTTTGGGGCGGCGCGCCCTCCCCCTTTCTCCAGTTGTCCCCGGCCAGCAGCCCCACATATAGGGCGCCGCCAGCCCTTTTCACCAATGCGGATACACCCGGCTATAATCAGGAGGTTACAGTATGGATCAGTTGCAGCAAAAACAAGAGGAAATCCTGGGGATTCTCCGGGACCCCACCCTAACCCACGAACAGACGGTGATGACCTTGGCCAAGGCGGCGGAAAACCTGCTTGCCACCCCCGGCGCGCCAGAGGAATATTACAAACTAAAGGAAGCCGGCATCATCTGCGACCTGTTTGAGGGCAACGCCCCTTACAGCCCCCGCTATATCCTGCCGGATTATGAAAAATTCTTCCGGGAGGGCAGCCAGTTCCTGCGCCTCGCCCCTCCCACTACCCTGCTGGAGGCTATCACAAACCTGCTCATCCTCTACCACCATGTGCCGTCGGTGACCCATTTCCCAGTGTACATCGGCCGCATCGACCGGCTTTTGGAACCGTTTATTGAGGATGAAGCCAGCGCCAAGCCGCTGATCAAGCACTTTTTGATGCAGATTGACCGGACGGTCACCGACTCCTTCTGCCATGGTGACATCGGGCCGGAGGCCACCCGGGCCGGGCGGATCATCCTGGAATGCGAACGGGAACTACAGGATTCCACCCCAAACCTCACCCTGCTGTACGATCCCCAGATCACCCCCGATGACTTTGCCCTCCAGTGTGTGGAGGCCGCTTTGGACTGCGCCAAGCCCAGCTTTGCCAACCACCGGATGTTCCTCTCGGAATTTGGGGAGGACTACGGCATCGCCAGCTGCTACAACGGGCTGCCAGTGGGAGGCGGAGCCTATACCCTCACCCGGCTGGTTCTGGGCAAATTGGCAGAGACCGCCGCTTCCCGGGAGGATTTCTTCCAGCGGGCCCTTCCCCACGCGGTGGATGTGATGTGCCGCTTTATGGACGCCAAAATCAAATTCCTGGTGGAGGAGACCCCCATCTTTTCCGCCAATTTCCTGGTCAAAGAGGGGCTGATCCGCCGGGAGCGGTTCAACGGCCTCTTCGGCATGGTGGGGATGAACGAATGCGTCAACACCCTCATGGCCCTGGAGGGGAAACCCGACCGGTTTGGCCACAGCGAAGCCGCTGACGCCTTAGGGGTGGAAATTATGGAGGCCATCGACGCCCTGGTGAAGGCCCACAAAAACCCCTACTGTGAATTCTGGAATGGCAGCTTTATCCTCCACGCCCAGGTGGGCATTGCCCAGGATCAAGGGATCAGCCCCGGCACCCGCATCGCCATCGGGGAGGAGATCCCCCTCTACGACCACCTGCGCCAGGCGGGCCTCTTCCACAAATACTTCCCCTCCGGCACCGGGGACATCTTCCCCTTTGACGCCACCTCCGCCCGCAATCCCGCAGCGGTCCTGGATGTCATCAAAGGAGCCTTCCAGGTGGGCATCCGGTATTTTTCCACCTATTCCTCCGATAGCGACGTCATCCGCATCACCGGATACCTGGTGAAAAAGTCGGATATCGAAAAGCTGGAACAGAACCAGCAGGTGGTCAACGACACCGTCTTCTTGGGCATGGGGGCCAAACACAACGGCCATATCCTAGACCGGAAGGTGCGCAGCCTATGATCGCCCCGGTAAACAAAATCATCGACCACAGCGTAGTGGACGGGCCAGGCAACCGGACTGCCGTCTTCTTCCAAGGGTGCCCCTTCCGCTGCCAATACTGCCACAACCCGGAGACCATGGCCCTGTGCACCCACTGCGGGGCCTGCGTCTCCGCCTGCCCGGCGGGGGCGCTCTCCCTGCGGGAGGGAAAAGTCCATTGGGAGGAAGCCCTCTGTGTGGGGTGTGACAGCTGCCTGCGGGCCTGCCCCCACCTCAGTTCCCCCAAGGTGAAGGAGATGACGGTGGAGGAGATCCTCTTGCGCATCCAGCAAAACCGCCCCTTTATCCGGGGGATCACCTGCTCTGGCGGGGAGTGCACCCTCTATGCTGGTTTTATGGCGGAGCTGTTCGCCAAAACCAAGGCCATGGGCCTTACCAATCTGATCGACAGCAACGGCATCCTGGATTTTTCCCAGGCAGACGCCCTTCTGGAACACGCAGACGGGGTCATGTTGGACATTAAGTGTTTTGACCGGGCTGGCCACATCCGCCTCACCGGCAAAGACAATGACCTGGTGCTGCAAAACGCCGCCTACCTGGCCCGGCGGGGCCTGCTGCCGGAGGTGCGCACCGTGATTATCCCCGGGGTGCTGCCCAACGAGGAGACCGTCGCCCTGGTGAGCCGACTTCTTGCCCCTTACCAAGCAAACGGGCCCATCCGCTACAAGCTGATCGCCTTCCGGCCCATGGGGGTGCGGGAGGAATTCCGCTCCTTCCCGGTGCCCAGCCGGGCGGAGATGGAATCCCTGGCTACCCTCGCCAGGGAACAGGGCATGGCGGACGTGGCAATCGTATAAAAAGGGGATTTCCTGTTTTTTTACAAAATATGCCGCCGGGGACAGGCCCCGGCGGTTTTTCTGTTATACTGAAAGAAAAGGGGGCGGTTCCCCAACATGGAGAAAGCGGGTGACAGCACGGGGAAATCTTTTTGTTTCTGGCCGCTTTAATCCTTGCGGTGAATGGGCCACGGAGACGGCAAGCCCGATTTTGTGAAGGACTCCTACATCCTCTGCCACCAGCGGTCAGACGGGCCTTACCAGGGCGCGGTAATCTCCATCCCAGAGAGCGTCTACTTTCCGGGCCTTTCCCCCGACCAGCAAAATCCTTTCCCCAAAGCCTTTGCCCTTCGGCATTTTTCTGTTATACTGTCAAGGCGGCCCGCCTGCGGGCCAAAGGAATACCCAACCGTACAGCTTTGCTATAATTAGGAGCGATCTATTTGAAATTAGGCAACATTATTTTACCCCAAACCGCCTGTCTGGCCCCCATGGCCGGGGTGGCCGACCGGGCCTTCCGGCAGATCTGCCGGGAACACGGGGCTTGCTACGTCATCGGCGAAATGGCCAGCGCCAAGGGCTTGACCTATGGCGACAAAAAAACGCCCGAACTGTTGGAAGTCTCCCCCGAGGAACGGCCTATGGCGGTACAGCTCTTCGGGGATGAGCCGGACACCATGGCAAAAGCCGCCCAGATGGCCCTAGCCTACCAGCCGGACGCCATCGACATCAACATGGGCTGCCCCGCCCCCAAAATAACCGGCGGCGGCAGTGGCAGCGCCCTAATGAAAACCCCAGAACTGGCCGCCCAGATCATTCGGGCGGTGCGGGCAGCGGTGGACCTCCCCTTGACGGTGAAGTTCCGCAAGGGCTGGGATTCCAATTCGGTCAACGCGGTGGAGTTTGCCAAGATGGCCGAAGCCTGCGGGGCGGATGCCATAGCCATCCACGGCCGCACCCGGGCCCAGATGTACGCCCCCACCGCCGATTGGGCTATCATCCGCCAGGTGAAGGAGGCCGTCTCCATCCCGGTGATCGGCAACGGGGATGTGGATTCGGTGGACAGCGCCATCCGCATGTACGAGGAGACCGGCTGCGACCTGGTCATGATCGGCCGGAGGGCATTGGGTTCCCCCTGGGTGTTTGGCCAGATCCGGGATTACTTCCTCACAGGCGAGCGCACTCCCGACCCCTGTTTGGAGGAGCGGATGGCCGTCATGCTGCGCCACCTGACCCTCATGTGTCAATACAAAGGGGAATCCCACGCCATGCGGGAGGCCCGGAAACATGTGGCCTGCTACATGAAAGGGCTGCGGGGCGCCCCCAAATTCCGCAAAGCGGCAGGGGAGCTGTGCACATTGGACGACGTCCGCCGCCTCATCCAAGAGGTGAAGGATCAAAACCCCGAGCTGTAACCACCCAAGAAGGAGGGGAATTCCATGGCAAAAACCGTTCTCATCACCGGCGGAAGCCGGGGCATTGGCCAGGCTTGTGCCATCGCCTTTGCCAGGCAGGGCTATCAGGTGGCCATCAACTACATCCATTCCAAAGAGAAGGCGGAGGCGCTGGCTCAAGAGCTGTCCGCCCAAGGGCATCCAGCCCTGGCTGTGGGGGCTGATGTCTCCCGGAAGGACCAGGTGGAAGCCATGTTCCAGCAGGTGGAAGCGGCGTTCGGCCCGGTGGACATCCTGGTCAACAACGCGGGCATCGCCCAGCAGAAGCTGTTTACCGACCTGACCGAAGAGGATTGGGACCGGATGTTCCAGGTGGACGTCAAGGGCATGTTCCTCTGCTGCCAGCGTGCCCTTCGCACCATGCTCCACAGCCACAGCGGCTCAATCGTCAACCTATCCTCCATCTGGGGGATCAGCGGCGCCTCCTGCGAGGTCCACTACTCGGCGGCCAAAGCGGCGGTCATCGGCCTGACCAAGGCCTTGGCCCAGGAGCTTGGCCCCTCCCACATCCGGGTCAACTGTGTGGCCCCCGGGGTGATCAACACCGAGATGAACGGCCTTTTGGGGGAGGAGACCTTGGCAGCCCTGGCGGAAGAAACCCCTTTGGGCATTCTGGGGGAGCCGGAGGATGTGGCCAAAGCGGTCCTCTTCCTCGCCGGGGAAGAAGCCCGATTCATCACCGGCCAGGTTTTAAGCCCCAATGGCGGGTTTGTCATATAACAGCGCGCGGCAAAAGGAAACATTCCTTTTGCCGCGCTTTTTTCTTTTTAAAAACATCCCTCAAAACAGCCTTTTTCCATTTCTTTTTGGGGATTTTTCAAAAGGAAGTTCTTCAAAATGCGTCCCCCTATATCTTTTTATTCTCTTTTGATGTATAATATACATTCAGTTTGTTCCTGGGGCCTGTCCCCAAAATATGTGTTTGATGAGAGGAGTTCTATCGTGCTGGAAAAACTGTTTCATCTCAAAGAGAACCACACCAATGTTAAAACAGAGGTGATGGCCGGCCTGACTTCATTTTTCACTATGGCCTACATCATCTTTGTAAACCCCCAAATTCTCTCCGCCTCGGGCATGGATGCCGGCGCTGTCATGCTGGCCACCTGCGTATCCGCCGCCATTGGCACCTTCCTTATGGCATTCCTTGCCAACTACCCCTTTGCCCTTGCCCCCGGCATGGGCCTCAACGCCTTTTTTGCCTATACAATCTGCGGCTCTATGGGTTATTCCTGGCAGGCCGCACTGGCTGCGGTATTTACCTCCGGCTGTATTTTTGTGCTGATCACCGTCACCGGTGTCCGGGAAGCCATTGTCCGCGCCATCCCCAAATCGCTGAAAAATGCTATTTCGGTGGGAATCGGCTTCTTCATCGCCTTTATCGGCCTGAAAAATGCCGGCCTTTTGAAGTTTACCATTGACCCCGGCAACTACACCCTGCTGGATTCCGGCACTGTTCTTGCCAACGCCACCCCCATCCCCGCTTTCAACTTTACCGGGGCCTCTACCCAGCTGGCCATCTTCGGCCTCGTTGTGCTGGCAATCCTCTATGTCCGTCAAGTCAAAGGCTCCCTTTTTGTGGGTATCTTGGCCACCTCTGCAGTTGGCTGTCTGCTCCAGTTCGGTTTGGGGATTGATGTAGGGGTCTCTGCCCCAACCGGCCTCTCCTCCATCCCCTCTTTGGCCCCCACCTTCGGCCAGTTTGTCAAAGGCTTCGGTGAGCTTTTCAACTTCCAGGAAGGATTCGCCGTGGGTCTCACCTCGGTAATCTCAGTTCTCATCGCTCTGGTGCTGGTGGATATGTTCGACACCATCGGCACATTGATTGGCACCGCCGCCCGCGCCGGCATGCTGGATGAGGAGGGTAACCTGCCCCGTGCCAACGGCGCTTTGATGGCTGACGCCATCGCCACTGTCTGCGGCGCTGTCATGGGCACCTCTACCGTCACCACCTTTGTAGAATCCGCTTCTGGTGTTTCTGAAGGCGGGCGCACCGGCCTCACCGCACTGACCACCGGTGTCCTGTTCCTGGCCGCAGTGGTAGCCGCACCCTTCCTGGGGCTGATCCCCACTGCCGCCACCGCCCCGGTGCTGATCGTAGTCGGCGTGCTGATGATGGCCAATGTCCGGGAAATTGACTGGCTGGATTTTGAAACTGCCATGCCCGCTTTTCTGACCATCGCCTGCATGCCTTTTGCCTACAGTATCGCCGATGGCATCGCCGCAGGCTTCCTGTTCTACACCTTGATCAAACTGTTCCGGGGTAAAGCCAAGGAAGTTCACCCCATTTTGTATGTTTTGTGCGTCTTGTTTGTCCTGCGGTTCATCATTGTCATGTAAATAAAAAAGCGCCCTTCCCGATCAGGAAGGGCGCTTTTTATTTAGGCAGGGTCAAAAGAAGGTTGGCAAGCTCATTCCCTGCCGTTCTTTGACCCACTAAAATAATTTTTGATCCAGGCCGGTTTTTTGCATCCAATACACCAGCACAAGGCCCAGCACATAGCAGGGCACCAGCTGGCCCGCCGCCACCGACAGGGCGTTGGTGAGAAAGATGGGAAAGTTCCAGCCTCCGGCCATAGCGGTCATAAGCTCCCACCCGATGACCACCCCGTTGACCAGGATAGGGGGCAAGGGGGAGAGGATGGGCAGGCCCTTCCAGGTAATTTTCCGCAGCTTCCAGGTCATCCAGGCGGCGACCAGGGTGGCCAGGCTGCCGAAAAAAATGTCCAGCAACCCCAGGATGCTGGTTCCGGTGACCATGCCGTAGAAATTTGTCAGGGCACAGCCTAGGGTCAGCCCTCCAATGGCCATGGGGGAGAACACCGGCAGCAGGGTCAGGGCCTCCGCCACCCGCATCTGCACCGCCCGGAAGCTGATGGGCGCAAAAACTACACCCAGCGCCACATACAGGGCGGCGATCATCGCGCCCTTCACCATACGGTTCACGCTCGTTTGTTTCATGGGTATTCACTTTTCCTTTCGTAGTGTGGTTTAAAGTCAGGAACTTGCGACTGACTGCCCACAGGGCCTATCTATTATAAAGCCTGTCCCTCCTATTTGCAACAAAAATTTTCTTTTGCAGCCTTCTTATTTATTCCGTAAAAACATAACATCTTGTAAAAATCCCCGGTATCATATAAACTGGTAACTGTGTAATACAATTCTTGGTTTGCCCGCTTTTTGCGGGCAGGACGGAGGTTCATGATGAGTTACCTACAAAGCAGCTACCCCCTCATCGCCAAGCGGGCGATCGCCAAACAGACCTACGATTTCACCATCCATTGCCCGGAGATCGCCATCCAATCCCGGGCGGGGCAGTTTGTCCACATCCGAGTGCCCGGCCATACCCTGCGCCGGCCCATCTCCATCTGCGGTATCGACGCCGCCAAAGGGAACATCCGCATCGTATTTGAGGTGCGGGGCTCCGGCACCGACGAGATGGCCAAATTTAACGTAGGGGATCAGGTGGATATCCTGGGCCCCTTGGGCAACGGGTTCACCCTGCTGGGCTCAGATAAAAAGGCCCTTGTGGTGGGCGGCGGCATCGGCGTGCCCCCCATGGTGGAGGTAGCCAAGCACTATGGGGAGAACGCCACCGCAGTCATCGGCTTCCGCAGCGCTTCGGCGGTGATTTTGGAGGAGGATTTCACCGCCATGGGCTGCGATGTGCGCCTCTGCACCGACGACGGCACCCGGGGGCACAAGGGCTTTGTCACCGACATGGTGCGGCAGCGCCTCTCTGAGGGCGCAGCGGACATTATCTACGCCTGCGGCCCCACCCCCATGCTCAAGGCGGTGGCTGAGGTGGCCAAGGAATACGGCGTCCGCTGCCAGGTATCCTTGGAGGAGCGGATGGGCTGCGGCATCGGCGCCTGCCTGGTCTGCGCCTGCAAGATCGCCGCGGAAAAAGGCGAAGCCATGAAGCACGTCTGCAAGGATGGCCCGGTCTTTGAGGCCGAGACGGTCATCTTTGACAAATAATCTCTCCCGGCTAAGCCGGTTTTGGAATACAGGCCGCCTTTTCGAGCGGCGGAAGGAGCATTGCTATGGCAAATTTATCGGTCAACATCGCCGGGGTAGAATTTAAAAACCCGGTGATCACCGCGTCGGGCTGTTTTGGCTTCGGCAAAGAATATGAAAAACTCTACCCCCTCTCCCGGCTGGGAGGAATTTCCCTCAAGGGGATGACCTACGCCGAGCGGGCGGGCAACCCGGTGCCCCGCATCGCCGAGACCCCGGCGGGCATGCTCAACAGCGTGGGGCTGCAAAACCCCGGCGTAGACGCCTTTCTGGCAAACGAGCTTCCCTACCTCAAAGACAAAGGCACCGTCCTCATCGCCAACGCGGCGGGCAGCAGCGTGGAGGATTACTGCGCATTGGTGGAGCGGCTCTCCGATTCGGACATCGACATGGTGGAGCTGAACATCTCCTGCCCCAACGTGAAGCAGGGGGGCGCAGCTTTCGGCGTGGCCTGTGACAGCGCCGCCCATGTGGTCAAAGAGGTGCGCAAGGTCTGCAAAAAGCCGCTGATGGTCAAGCTCTCCCCCAACGTCACCGACATCGCCTCCATCGCCCAAGCGGTGGAAGCAGAGGGCGCCGATGCCATCAGCCTCATCAACACCCTGTTCGGCATGCGGATTGACATCGAGTCCCGGCGCCCCGTTCTGGCCATGAACGCCGGCGGCCTTTCCGGCCCCTGTGTCTTCCCGGTGGCGGTGCGGATGGTCTGGCAGGTGGCAAACCGGGTCAAAATCCCGGTGGTAGGCCTGGGCGGCATCGAAAAATGGCAGGACGCCATTGAGATGATGCTGGCCGGTGCAAACGCCATCCAGGTGGGTACCGCCATGTTCTACGACCCCTACGCCCCCCTCAAGATCATCGAAGGGGTCAACCAGTGGCTGGATGACCACGGCATCAAAGACGTCAACGAAATCGTCGGGCAGGTGAAGCCATGGTAAAGGACACCGTTCTCTATATCGTCCGCCATGGGGAGAGCATGGGGAATCTGGCCCGCCGCCTCCAGGGGCAGACCGATTTCCCCCTGAGCCCTTTGGGGGAGGAACAGGCTGCCTTGGCGGCCCAGCGCCTTGCGGGGGAACCCCTTTCCGCAGTGTACGCCAGCCCTCTTAAGCGGGCACACCGGACCGCACAGATCATCGCCGCCTGCCACGGCCTGCCGGTGCGGACCGATGCCAGGCTGATGGAGATCCGACTGGGGGAGATGGAGGACAAGGAGATCGACTGGCTCCATGAAACATACCTGGAAAACATGGCGTTTTTTGAGAATGAGCCGGAGAAGTATCTCCCCCCTGCCGGTGGGGAAAGCTTTCCTGAGGTAGTGGCCCGGGTCTCCCCTGCCATCGATGAGATCGCCGCCTGCCATCCCGGCCAGGCGGTGGTCATTGTCAGCCACGGATGTGCCATCCGCAGCCTGATCCTCCACTGCAAAGGCTGGCAAATCGACCGCTTTAAGGAACTCCCCAAAGGGAAAAACACTGCCGTCACCAAGGTGCTCTACAACTCTCGGGACGGCTACCGGGTGGAATACATGTCCGATTCCTCCCATCTGGGTTAGGGGGCGGCTTATGAAGATTCTAGCCGTCGACCTGGGGGATGCCCGCACCGGCCTGGCTGTCTGCGACCCCACCGAATTCCTCGCCTCTCCCGCCGGGGTGATCCACGAGACCGACTTTGAGGTCATCCTTAAAAAGGTGGCCCAGGCCGCCAAGGAGCATCGTGCCCAGCGCATTGTGGTGGGCTACCCCAAAAACATGAACGGGACTGTGGGGGAACGGGCGGAGAAGTGCGCTCTCTTCGCCCAGCGCCTGGGGGAGCTGGCAGAAATCCCGGTGAAGCTGTGGGATGAGCGCAGTACCACCGTTTCGGCCCACAACATCCTCAACGTCACCGACACCCGGGGCAAAAAGCGGAAAAATGTGGTGGACGCGGTGGCTGCAACCATTATCTTGGAAAGCTACCTCGCCTACCGCAAAAACAACCCCGACCAAGATTGACAAAAACCGCCCGGTTTTGGGCGGTTTTCTCATCCTTCCAAAGAGGATTTATTTTTCCACAGCCATTCCCCTTTTGGTGGAAAACCCGCTACAACAGCATGGTCAGCAGCAGCATTTCCAGCAGCCGGGCATAGATGGGCTCCAGTTCCTCAATGGGCAATGGGTTTTTCCCCCGGCCAATTTCAATGGTGAATCCGGGGCGGTGCATGGTGTGGATAAACCAATCTTTGAACCCGCCGTGGGAAGCGATCTTCTCCGGCCGGCAGACCTTGTACCCGCAGGAGGCTGCCAGCACCTCAGCCATCAAACGGGAACGGTTGGGGGTATCCGCCCCATACTCGTAGTAGATCTCCTCCCCCTGGGAGTGGAAGGCGTATACCCGCCTAAAATCGCAGGCCAGGCAGAAGCCCGCAATGGCCCGGGTCTCCGGCTCGCTGTGTGGACGTTTTCCGCCGTAGCGGGTGGGCCCAGGGCCAATATAGCCCTCCTGCTCCTCCATCTTGTGGAGGAGCTCCCATCCGGCGTCAAAGTTGTGGTTTAAATCCACCCCGTTGCCGTTGGCCTGCCAAGGGGAGCCGGGGGCGGATTTGGGCGGCGGCTGGTCTTTGCCCAGTGCAATCTGCACCCCGTCGGGGTTGAGGCAGGGCACAATCACCAGGGAATGGTTTTCCAAGGCTTTGGTGATGTCGATCTCCCCCAACACGCCCCCTTGCTCCTGGGCCAGCAGCAGGTCCTCACAGAACCGGAAAAGCAGCAGGGTGGTCAGCCATTCCGACCCATGGGTGCCCCCCACCAAGAGGGTCGCCCCCCGCAGGTCCCCCAGGGCCAGGGCAAAAATCCCCCTTCCCCGGGTGCTCTCCCCAATGGGAAAAGCCCGCAGGCCGTCGAACCTTCCCTTTAAATCATACACCGCCCGGTATATGTTTTCATAAACTGGCGGCGTGGTGTAAAACCCATCAAACATATGCGGTCCCTCCAAAATGGCGTTCTACGACACTGTATGCGGCGGGACATCCCCTCTATCCCTTCTTTTTCCACAGCGGTGAAAAATGCGGGGGAGCGCCGCTCAAAAAAGGCGGCACCTCTCCATGGCCCGGCCTCATCCCCGTCTGGGGTTTTCAGAACCATGAATTTCTGACAAAAAATATGCCGGCTCAGTCCGGCAGAACGGAGGATACCGATGAATCTGCTGGAAACCACCCTCTCTTCCCAGGATGTTTACAAAGGGAAGATTCTAACGCTAAAAAAAGACCAAGTCCGCCTGCCCAATGGCGGCACCGGCACCCGGGAAGTGGTGGTCCACAACGGGGCGGTCTGCATCGCCCCCATTGACAAAGAGGGCAACGTCATCCTGGTGCGCCAGTACCGGTACGCCCTCTCCCAAGAGTTGTTGGAACTGCCCGCCGGGAAAATTGACCCCGGCGAGGACTTCCACGCCGCCGCTGTGCGGGAGCTGGAGGAGGAGACCGGCTGCACTGCCGGGGAGCTTCGGTACCTGGGGACATTCTTCCCCTCTGTGGGGTATTTGACCGAGGTGATCCACCTGTTTGTGGCCACCGGCCTCACCCAGAAGGAACAGCGTCTGGACCCGGACGAATTCCTAAAGGTGGTAAAACTCCCCTTGGCCCAAGCGGTGAAACAGGTGTTGGCCGGGGAGATTCCCGACGGCAAGACCCAGGCCCTCCTTCTGCGGGCAGATGCACTTTTTCAAGCAGGGGAACTCCACCTGCAATAAATTCCAGGGAATTGGACACTATAGAGATACCAAAACAATAAAGGAGACAACTATGAAACGTATTTTTTGCGCGGCCATCGCCGCACTGACCCTCTTTTCCTTTACCGCCTGCCAGAAAGAGCCGGCCCCCAAGGAGTTCACCGCCGAGGAACTGAAGCCCATCTTCCAAGAGGCCATCACCGCCGCCCGGGATGAGGAGATCAACCAGGTCCTTCCTATCCTCTCCAGCAGCGAGGATGAAGGCGGCGCTTTGATCTTCGACATGGTCGGCTTGACCGATGAAGACATCAAGGCCGCAGGCATTTCCATCTCCCCTATGAACATAAAAGCTTACGGCGTGGCCATCATCGCCCCGGCAGAGGGCAAAGCCGAAGCGGTGCAGACCGGGCTGGACAACTTTGTAAAAGCCCAGCAGCAGAGCTTTGCCAACTACCTGCCTGATCAGGGGGAAATCGCCAACAGCGCTATCCTCACCACCCGGGAGGACGGGATCATCGTGCTGGTGATGTGTGAAGATGCCCAGACGGTGTACGATTCCATCACCGCCACCCTGGATGAAAAACTGAAGTAACCCTGTTAAAAAAGCCCCTGCCAAAAAGGCAGGGGCTTTTCTTGTGTTTTTTAGTCGATGACGGTGAAATCCTGTTTTGCCTCTTCCAACAGGGCGGCGGTCTTTTCCTCGCCGAATTTCTCCCGGAAACCGGCGATGGCGGTAGAGACTACCTTTTCCGCTGCCTCTTTGCCCAGGATGGACTGGTATACCCGGTCCATGGCGGAGAGCTCGCTGGCGGTGTGGTAGAGGAAATCTTTGACGGTGTGATCCTTCAAAGAACGCTTTTTGGCGTTGAAGGCGTCCAGTTCTTCCTGGTTGGCGAAGGAGACTTTTTCAAACTCAAAATCGCAGCAGGGGCCGTTCTGGGAAAGCACGCTTCGAATGTTGAGCACGTTGTCCGGGTTAAACCCCTTGACTAGATTGACGTCGATGTGGGAACAATACAGGTTGCCATACTCCAGCAGGCCATGTTTTTTCCAGCTCTCACACCAGCCGCAGTGGGTGCAGTGGGTGGTGAATGCAGGGGAGATGGCATAGACATCCTTTTTGCTCCACTTCCGGTCGTCCACCCATTCGCTGTACAGCAGGTAGTTTTTGGGGGAGAGGTCTTCCCCGTCCTTGAGTGCGCGCAGGGCCATGCGGCGTCCCCGCTCCCGGCCATATTGGATGGTGCCCTCCACATTGGCCAGCTCCCCTTTGTCCCCGTACAGCTCCCGAGCCGCTTTGACCAGCAGGGCGTAGAGCACCGCGTGCTCTTCCATGTAAAACTGTTCTGCGATTTCTTTTCGATCCATGATGGTTGCCTCCCTCGACTGAATTGTTAGTTCTAGTGTAAAACCTCAGCCGATGGATGTCAAGCAATTTGCATAGATTCATTGCCGAATCATGCAAATTTTTATGTACTGCGGAAAAATTTCCGCAGCAACCTTTGAAGTGGCAGCCCGTTTACAGCTGGGGCTTGTCCACCTCGAAAAATGCCTGGGGATATTTGCACAGGGGGCACTGGGGCGGGGCCTCCACCCCTTCCAGCACAAAGCCGCAGTTGCGGCAGATCCAGGTCTGGCTGGTGACCTTTTTAAACACCTGGTTCCCGTTGACGTCGTTCACCAGGGCCTGGTAGCGCTTTTCGTGGGCCGCTTCCACCTTGGCCACCTGTTCAAAGGAGAGGGCGATCTGAGGGAAGCCCTCCTGTTTGGCTACCTCGGCAAATTCTTTATACATCTGGCTCCACTCAAAATGCTCCCCGTCGACGCCGTTTTGCAGGTTTGGCAGGGTCGAGGGGATGGAGCCACCATGGATGTACTTGAGCCACAATTCGGCGTGGGCCTTCTCGTTGTGGGAGGTCTCGTCGAAAATGTCGCCAATCTGCTGGTAGCCCTCCTCCCGGGCCTTTTCCCCGTAGATGCCATATTTGACCCGTGCCTGGCTTTCCCCGGCGAAGGCGGACATCAAGTTTGCATAGGTGCGCGATTCTTTCAATTCCATAGTACTTCCTCCTTTAGTGGGTTCAACCCTAGTTTGGAGCCATTTTTCCCGGGTTATGCCGCAAAAGGGGAATATTTTTGCCAAATAAAAACAGAGGACCCTATTGGGGCCCCCTGCCAGGTAAATCGCTTATTTTATGCCCTATGCCGGTCCATTTAAAGAAAGGGTGGTCTTTTTGACAAACAGCCGGTTGACGGTGGCCAATACCATGGCCCGCACCAATACCGTTTGATCGGTCTCAGCTGTGGCCACCATGGGGAGGGGGTTGCCCGTGGGGGAAAAGGTCTCCCGCAGGGCGTTTTCAAACTCGGTGCAGAAATAGTCGTAGGAGATCTCCAACGGATAGGTCTCCTTCTGCACTTGGAAGAGGGCGCAGATCTCCGGCACGGTGAAGACCTCTTTCAGCAGGCTGATCACCACTAGGCGGGCAAGGTGCTCCCGGCCGTATTTCTTACGGATAGAGGGTTCTAAAGCGCCGGTCTTGATGTAGTTGCTCACCATAGCGCCGGTGATGGCATAAGGCTGCCCATACAGCGGGTGGATCACCCCTGCAACATAAGAAAGGGTTTGATCCAGATAGAGCCCCAATTCTGGCAGCTGGCTGTACCGGGGTAGGCGGAACGCCAAAAGTTCTTCCACCTCCTGCTTCTCCATCCTTGAGTCCCCCTTTGTATTGTAGTGCCAATAGTCGCTTCTGCGGCTGTTGCCCCATAAGCCTGTACAAACCTGGAAAAATCCTGGTGCCGCTTTGCGGCGGGAGGGGCTGCGCCCCCAAAGGATTTCTTCCCCAATGGTCGCTTCTGCGACCATTGTAACATGATTGGCGAATCCCGTCAATAAAGGTCGCCTCTCACTTGACAGCATATGTGAAGTATGGTAACCTAATTTTAATTACTACTTACGAAATCGAGGTATCGCCATGGTTCAAATCATGTCCGACTCATCCGCACTCTACTCCATTGCCCAAGGAAAGGAAGTTGGCCTTGTGGTCAACCCTTTAAGCGTATCGGTCGCCGACAAAACCTATCGAGAATTTGAGGAGATTGACAGCGACACCTTTTTAAAATTGGTGATAGAAGGCAACACTCCTTCCTCTTCCCAGCCCTCTGTGGGGGAGACGCTGTCCCTCTATGAGCAGTATGGCGACGCCCCTCTTTTAAATATCACCGTGGCCGATGGCCTTTCCGGCACCTATCAGACCGCCAGTGCAGCCGCACAAAACATGCCGGAGGAGAAACGGAAGAACATCACCGTCATCAACTCAGGCACCCTTTGCGGTCCCCACCGGTATCTAGTGCAAAAGGCGTTGTCCCTGGCCAAAGAGGGCCTCTCCACCGAGGAAATCCTCAATGCCTTAGCGCCCAGCCTGGGCAATCACCGCTCCTTCCTCATCCCCAACGATTTTGATTTCCTGCGCCGGGGCGGGCGGTTGACCCCTTTGGCGGCTAAGGTCGGCGGCCTTTTGAAATTGGTACCGGTGATGACCACCACCAAGGACGGCAAACGGCTGGAGAAATTCGCCCTGTGCCGTTCCTTTGCCTCGGCTATGGAGACCATCTGCAAAAATTTCCTGGAAAATAAAGTGGGGCCGGAACATTATATCACCGTCAGCCATGCAGGGGCGCCTGCCCTGGCTCGTCAAGCCCTGGAAAAGCTGCGCGCCGTTTTCCCAGACAGTCAGATCGATGTCCTTAACCTGAGCCCGGCATTTATCACCCAAGGTGGCCCCCAGTGTGTGGCCATCCAGTATATTTTGAAATAAGACCGAAAGAGGAGGCTTGCCCTCCTCTTTTTTTGCTGGTATATTTAGACAATTGTCAAATTGATATTGACTTTCTTCTTCCAAGGGGATATTATTTAGACAGAAATCGATTTGACGATTATCGAAATGAGGTGAGACTATGGGGTTCCAGCAAACTTTCAAAGCACTCTCCGACCCCACTAGGCGGGAGATCCTGCGCCTGCTGCGGGACGGCGAGATGTCCGCCGGGGATCTCTCTTCCCATTTTTCCAGCACTGGGGCGACCATCTCCCATCACCTGTCCATCCTGCGGGACGCAGGGCTCATCCTGGACGAAAAACGGGGGAAATACATTTATTATGAACTCAACCTATCCGTCCTCGATGAAATTTTGGAATGGATTTCCAGCTTGAAAGGAGAACAAACCGATGAAACAGAATCGTAACTATCAAATCCTGGCTTGGATCTTGGCCTTTCTCCCCGCAGTGGCAGTGGCCGCCCTGTATTCCCGCCTCCCGGATCAACTGCCCATGCAGTGGGATTTTGGCGGTCAGGAAAGGTATGAACCCAAATGGCATATCTGGATCATCGCCGGAATGGCCCCCCTCTTCTGCGCCATGTTCTCGGTGCTCCCCAAAATTGACCCCCGCCGCCGCAACTACGCCAAATTCGGCGAAGCTTACCAGGGATTCCAGTGCATGATGATGGTTTTTCTGACGGTAATGGTTGGCATTGTCCTCACCGAAGGGCTGCGGCCCGGCACGGTGGAGGTGCGCCGGGTAGTCATCTTCCTGATGGCGGCGCTCTTCCTCTTCATCGGCAACCAGATGCCCAAGTTCCGGCAGAACTATTTCTGCGGCGTCAAAACCCCCTGGACTTTATCCAGCGAAACCGTATGGAACCGCACCCACCGGCTGGCTGGCCGGCTGATGTTCGCCGCGGGGGCAGTCAGTTTAATCGGGGCTTTCACCCCCCAGGCGGTATCCCTTTTTCTGGTGTTTGGCTCACTGATTGCCGCTACCCTCATCCCCGCCGTTATGAGCTACCGCTGGTACCAGCAGGAGACCGGGGGGCAATAACCCCCTATTTTTCGTAAAAAACCGCCCGCGCCAAAGTAAGGCGCGGGCGGTTTGCTTTTTTCGAAGTATTGTTTATTCTTCCTCGGTGGCGGTGACGGCGATGGACAGCTCCCGCAGGTTTTTCTCCTCTACAGCAGAGGGGCACATGGTCATCAACTCGCTGGAATTCTGCACTTTGGGGAAGGCGATGACCTCTTTGATAGAGTCCTTGCCCAGCATCAACATCACCAGGCGATCCAGACCGTAGGCCATACCGCCGTGGGGGGGCACACCGTATTGGAAGGCATTGAGCAGGAAGCCGAACCGCTCCTGCGCCTCCTCCTCGGTGAAGCCCAAGGCGGAGAACACCTTGCTCTGAATGTCCGGGTCGTTGATCCGGATGGAACCACCGCCCAGCTCGGTGCCGTTGAGCACCATGTCGTAGGCCCGGGCATAGACATGGCCCAGGTCGCCGCTGGCCATTTTGTCCAGGTCCTCCAGCTTGGGGGAGGTGAAGGGATGGTGCATCGCCATAAACCGGTTCTCTTCTTCGCTCCACTCGTACATGGGGAAGTCGGTGACCCACAAGAAGTCAAAGGTGCCGGGCTGGATGAGGTCCAACTTGCGGGCCAGATGGCCGCGCAGGGCGCCCAGGCTGTCGAAAACCACCTTGTTTTTGCCATCGGCCACCAAGAGGAGGACATCGCCGGTCTCTGCGCCCAAGGCGGTGCGGATGGCGGTTTTCTCCTCCTCGGTGAGGAATTTCTCATAGGAGGAGGACTCGGCCTCAGCGGTCAGGCGGGTAAAGGCCAAGCCCTTAGCCCGGTAGGTTTTGACAAAGTCGGTCAGCTTGTCGATCTCTTTGCGGGTGAGGGTAGCCGCCGCACCTTTCACATTGATGCCCCGGACGCTTCCGCCCTCCGCCAGAGCACCGGCGAACACCTTGAACTCGCAGTTTTTCAGCAGATCGGAGAGGTCCACCAGCTCCAGGCCAAAGCGGGTATCCGGCTTATCGCTGCCATAGCGGCTCATGGCCTCGTCGTAGCACAGGCGCTTAAAGGGGGTCTTCACCTCCACGCCCAAAACCTTGTGGAACACCTCTTTGACAAACCCTTCGTTGACGGTCATCACGTCCTCTTCGTCTACAAAGGACATCTCCAGGTCGATCTGGGTGAATTCGGGCTGGCGGTCGGCCCGCAGGTCCTCGTCCCGGAAGCAACGGGCGATCTGCATGTACCGGTCATAACCGGAAAGCATCAGGATCTGTTTGTACAGCTGGGGGGACTGGGGCAGGGCAAAGAATTTGCCGGGGTGCACCCGGGAGGGCACCAGGTAGTCCCGGGCGCCTTCGGGGGTGGATTTGATGAGGATGGGGGTCTCAATCTCCAAAAACCCGTTGTTGTCATAGTAGTCACGGGCCACCTTGACGATCTTGTGCCGCATCATGATGGCGTTTTGCATCACTGGGCGGCGCAGGTCCAGGTAGCGGTATTTTAGCCGCAGCTCCTCTTTGACGTTGGTGTCGTTGACGATCTCAAAGGGCGGCGTCTGGGATTTGGCCAGCACCCGCAGGTCGTCCACATAGACTTCCACCTCGCCAGTGGGAATCTCGGTGTTGACCGACTCCCGGCGGCGGACCAGGCCCTTGGCCATCAGCACAAACTCCGCCCGGGCAGCAGCGGCTTTCTCAAAAATCTCCCGCTGGGTGCCGTCGTTAAAAGCCAGCTGGACGATACCGGTGCGGTCCCGCAGGTCGATAAACACCAGGTTGCCCAGATCCCTTGTCTTTTGCACCCAACCGGTGACCACAACCGTCTCACCGATGAGGCTGGGGAGCACCTCCCCGCAATAATGGGTTCGTTTGAGCCCTTGCATAGTATCTGCCATAATGTATTGCACTCCTTTGCAGCTAAATCGTTACAATTCCACCGGGTTCATCTGGCCAAGCAGGCCCTCCAGAACGGGGCCCGCCTCGCCGATCTGCTCAAACAGCCGGGCATACAGGGCGTCGGTCAGCTGGCAGAGCTCCACTTCCTGCTGCTGGCCGTCGGCCATCCGTTTCAGGTTGGCTTTGCCTGCCGCCAGCTCGTTGTCCCCCAGCACCAAGGTGTACGCCGCCCCGATTTTGTCGGCGTACTTCATTTGGGCCTTCAGGCTGCGGCCCACCGTGTCGGTCTCAGCCACAAAACCCTCCTGACGGAGCTGGGTGACCAGGCGCAGCGCCTCAATGGATGCGGCCTCCCCCATGGGGGCGATGTACAGGTCGCAGGGGCGTTCCTGGGGGAATTCACAGCCCCCGGCTTCCATCACCGCCAAAAGCCGCTCCAGGCCGATGGCAAAGCCCAGCCCGCAGGTGGCGGGTCCGCCCACCTCCTCCACCAAGCCGTCATACCGGCCGCCGCCGCAGACAGTGCCTTGGGCGCCGATCTGGTTGGAGACAAACTCAAACACCGTCTTGGTGTAGTAATCCAGCCCGCGGACGATGGTGGGGTCGATGGTATAGGGGATTTCCATAGCAGCAAGCCGCTGCTTCAGCCCTTCAAAGTGGGTGCGGCAGTCGTCGCAGAGGAAGTCCAGCACCACTGGAGCCCCTTTGGCGATCTCCTTGCACTCGGGGCATTTGCAGTCCAGGATGCGCAGGGGGTTCTTGTCCAGCCGCTCCAAACAGGTGGGGCAGAGCCGGTCGGTATACTGGGAGAAATACTCCTTCAGTGCGGCGTGGTAGCTGGGCCGGCAGTTGGGGCAACCGATGGAGTTGATCTCCAAGGTCAGGTTTTCCACCTCCAGCACCGACAGGCACTCGTGGATAAGGCTGATCACCTCAGCGTCTGCGCTGGGGGATTTTGCCCCCAACACCTCCACTCCAAACTGATGGAATTGGCGGTACCGGCCCTCCTGGGTGTTCTCATACCGGAAACAGGGGGTCACATAGCTGAGTTTGAGGGGCAGGGCCTCATTAAGGAGGCCGTTTTCCACCGCTGCCCGCACTACCCCAGCGGTGCCCTCCGGCTTTAGGGTGACCGAGCGGCCCTTTTTGTCATTGAAGGTGTACATCTCCTTCTGCACCACATCGGTGGTGTCCCCCACCGACCGGGTGAACAGCTCGGTGTGTTCAAATACCGGGGTGCGGATCTCCCCAAAACCATACAGTTTGGCAGTGCCCAGAAGGGTGCTCTCCAGGTATTGCAGCTTTCCAGTGCGGTCCGGCAGGAAATCCTGGGTGCCCTTGGGTCGTTTGGTCAGCAATGCCATCTATTCTCAAATCCTTTCTGTTTTCGTTATAAATATATCCAAAACGCCGCCAGGCGGCGATGGGAACCATAGGGGGCTTGCCGCAGGGGCCGCAACGATAAAAAATCCCCGTCTCCCTGTGCCCAATGCACAGAAGGGACGAGGAAAATTCCACGCGGTGCCACCCTGCTTAGGCGGACAGCGCCGCCTCACTTTTGCCCTTTTTAACGCAAAGGGGACACGGGCAGGGCTTGCGCAACGCTCACCTTGCCAGCTCGGCGGGTGTCCTTCCCACTGCAAATTCCGCTGGCCCTCTCAGCAGCCGGGCCATTCTCTGTGGCGGTTCGCAGCGCTACTATTCCCGCGTCAGCGCCGTTTCCATCTATACAAGAAGAGAACTATCTCTTGGGGTTTACAATATTTCTCCAGTCCAGGTCACCCCGATCCAGCGCGTGGATCAACGCTTCTGCTGTGGCGATGTTGGTCGCCGCCGGGATGTTGTGGACATCACACAGCCGAAGCAGGTTTGCCTCCTCCGGGTCGGTTGACCGGGTGGAGATGGGGTCCCGCAGGAACAAGAGCAGGTCAATTTCATTGCACTGGATGCGGGCAGCAATCTGTTGGCCGCCGCCTTGGCCGCCGCTCAAAAAGCGGAACACCGGAAGGCCGGTCGCCTCGGAGACCAATTTGCCAGTGGTGCCGGTGGCGCAGATGCTGTGCCTGCTGAGAATGCCGCAGTAAGCGATACAGAACTGTACCATCAGCTCTTTTTTTGAGTCATGGGCAATCAGTGCGATGTTCATGATGGATTCCCTCCCGTTACACACAGTCTAGTATAAACGATTTCTTCCTGTTTTGAAAGCCTTTTTTCCAAAAAAGTCAACCGATCGCCAAGGGAATGTACTTTCCCTCGATCCGCCCAGCCAGATTGGCGAACACCCGATGGCAAACGGTGGAATTGGGCAGGGGCCTGCCCTTGGCGGTGATCTCCATCACCTGATTCTCCTGGGGAATGACCCCGATTAACTGCACCCCCACCCCGTCGATAACTGCATCCAGGTCAGGGAGCATCTTCATCTTTGCCAGCTGGGGCGTCACTTTGTTGATAACGAGGCGGATATCCCCCACGCCGAGGGCCTCCAGCGTATCAGCGACTTTGCGGCCGTCCCGCACACAGATGGGGTCAGGGGTGACGACCAAAAGGGCACGGTCCGCCACCGCAGCTGCGGCCTGGAAATTGCGGCCCAGCCCGGCGGGCGTGTCCACCAATAGATAATCAAAGTGATGGGCCAAGCCCCGGGTCAGGCGGATCAAATCCCCTTGATCTGGGATAAAACAGTGGTCATATGGGGCGGGCAGCAGATACAGCCCCTGCATGTAGGGGCAGGCCGCCATGGCCTTGATGGGTTCACAGCGGCGGGTCAGCACATCCGAGAGGTCGTAGACCGTCTCATCCTGCACCCCCAGCATAATGTCCATGCCTCTCAGGCCACTGTCCATCTCCAGCAGGAGGACCCGCTTGCCCGCCTGGGCCAGGGCCGCCCCCAACAGCACCGACACGGTAGATTTTCCCACCCCGCCCTTGCCGGAGGTCACTAGAATTGTCTGCGCCAACTGCATCGTTCCTTTCTGGCCCAAGCAAACCCTTCCCTGGCTTTTGGGGAGATAACCTGGATGGCTGTACCAGTTACACATTGCTCAAATATTTGTCCCAATGGAGGTCAAAAAACACGACGCCGCTTTGGAAAGCCCCTCAAGCCGAGCTGAATTTCCCCCATAGGGACTGCTATAGAATCATTGTAGCATGCTTTTCCCTAAAATAACAATAGTTTCGGTGATTATTTTTCCCGGTTCTACACATTTTGGCGGGATTTTTATCCAATTCGCAGGATTTCCTTCCTCTTTTAGAAGAATGGCTATCCCCCGGCAATGTCGGCGCTTGCAAACCACTGGGCCCAGTAGGTGGTGCCGCCCAGGGTGTACCTGCCAATACCAGTCCGCGTAAAATCGGGGTCGACCATGTTTTGGTAGTGGAGCGGGGAATGGATCCATCCCTCGCAGGCATCGGCATTCACCCCACCGTATCCCTTGGCCAGGTTCTCCCCCAGCTTGGTGCGGGCGATGAGGGAGTAGCCCAGCTCCTCTTTTAGGGTGCTCCAGGATAGCCCGCCGGGCCTTTGATGGCTGTATTGGCCGGTGTAAGCGATTTCCATTGCCCGCACTGTGGCAATCTGACAGAGGGCTTCGTCCAGCAAAAGAGGGCCAACCCCTTCCTCGGCCCGGCAATCGTTGACAATGCCCAGGATCTCCTCCCGGGTGGCTGCAAGTTCCGGCTGGAGCGCCCTCGCTTCCGGTTCCAGCGCGGCGGCGCCGGCAAACCCTGCGGAATTGATCTTGACAATGTCGCCGGTTTCACGGCTGAGCTCGGTTACGCTGCCATCCTGCTCCACCCGGTAGGTGACGGTGTCGCTGGTGACCGTTTTGATGCCGTATCTCTCCTCCCGGACCGCCTCCCGCTTCCCCACCCCCAGGATGACCAGCTGGGCTTGGCAAACGGCGGTGTTCCCCGCCTCATCCGACACAAGGAGGGAAAAAACATAGGTACCAGGTTCTTGAAAATCCAGGTAACCCTCCCCATACTGAACGGTGAAAGCTTTGCCTTTGCGGTTGTCGGTGTAAGTGTCAATGAAATCGGCGGCGCTGTAGGGCTCGGTGCGGGCCCCATCCGTGTCCACCCCATCCTCATAATGCCGGACTGTCACTGTTTTTGTGGTGACCTGGGGCGGTTCGGTGTCCTGCGCCAACAGGAGGCAGAGGGCCAATGCCGCCGCAAGCGCAGCCGCCGCGGCGATCCCTTTGATAATCTTGACCTCTCCGGCCATGTTGTGTCCCTCCCAATCCTTTCTTGTCCGCCGGTTAGGGGAGCAGCTCCCCCTTGGGGGGAACCTGTGCCGGGGTGGCGTTCAGGGAGAAATACTCGTCAAAGATGGCCTTGGCCACCGGCGCACCGGTGTAGCCGTGCCAACCCTTTTCAATGACCACCGCCACCGCGATCTGAGGGTCGTCCGCAGGGGCATAAGCGATAAAGGTGGAGTTTGGAAACTGATGGGTTTCAGGGGTACCTGTTTTTGATGCAACGGAAATTGGATAGTTCCCAAAGGTGGCGCTGGAAGTTCCCCCTGCGCCGGAAGCTGCGATCATGCCGCGGCGCACAACGTCAAACACCTCTTGGGAGGCATCCACCTGTTGGCGGATGGAAGGGGTGTGTTCCTGGTAGGTTTCTTCCCGAGTGTAGTCCTTCACCGCCTTGATGATGCTTACCTCCATCCGCTTTCCATCATTTGCCAAAGTGGCGGTATAGTTGGCCATCTGCAAGGGGGTCAGTTTGGTGTCCTTCTGGCCGATGGCCGCCTGGATCACGTTTCCCCCAGTCCAAGTCTCCCCTACGCTTTTGCTGAATTCAGGGGAGGAGAGGCGGCCCACCCGCTCAGGCAGTTCGATGCCGGTGGGCTGGCCCATGCCAAAACTGGAGGCGTAGTAGTTGATCCGGTCGATGCCGATCCGCCGCCCCACGTCGTAGAAGAAGATGTTACAGGATTTCTGAAGGGCGGTGATCACGTTGATATCCCGATGGAAAGAGAGGCATCCGGGCTGGTAGTCGTCAAAGAAGGTGTACTTCATGCCACAGAAAACAGTGCTGCTTTCGTCAATTTCTCCGCTAGCCAGGGCGGCGGTGGCCACCGTGGGCTTGAAGATGGAGCCAGGGGTGTATTCCCCCATCAGCGCCCGGTTGAACATGGGGTTCCGCTCATCCTTGAGCAGGTCGGAAAAATCCTGGTTGTAGGTGGTCAGGTGGTAATCCGGCCAACTGAGGAGCACCAACACTTCGCCAGTTTTGACATCGATGGCCGCCACCGCGCCGGCATCCGCCTCACGCCCCTGGCCCACCGGGGCTGTGGCGTTGAGCAGCTGGATTTCCTGGATCAAAGCGTCTTTGGCCACCTGCTGCAATTTCTGGTCCAGGGTCAGCATGATGGTATTGCCGGGCACCGGGGTCTTTCCCTCGGTGACTTCCACCACATTCCCTTGGGAATTTAAGTAAATCTGCCGGGTGCCGTTCTGACCCCGCAGCTGGTCTTCAAACTGTTTTTCAATCCCCTCTTTGCCGATGACGCCGTTCATGGCGTACCCCTTGTCCTTGAGATCCTGGTATTCCTCGGCATAGATGGGCCCAATCCGCCCGATGATGTGGGGGGCCAGGTCATCGTTGACGTATTCCCGGACGGCGCTTTCCTGAATGTCCACCCCGGGCAGTTCAAACCCCCGCTCCTTGATCTTGGTAGCGGTGGTGATGGAGATATCCTCCGCAAAGGTGTAGGGGGTGGAGATGGAAAAGCCCCGCTGCTCCATCTCATACCGCACCCCGGCGATCTTCCGGGCGTCCTCGGGGGCGTACTCCTCCAGGTGGAACCGCTCGGTGGTCAGCCAGTATAGGACGTCGTCCACCGTGGCCGACTCCCCCACCCCGGCAAACTTCTTCAACCGGGCAACTTCAGCTTCATACCCCTCTTTGAATTGGAAAGGGGCCGCCTCAGTGATGGGCAGGTTGTCGATCCAGCTCTCCCCAGTCTCCTCCAACATGTTGATCACCTTGAGGATGGTCTCATTCTCCCTGCCCTTTTCCAGGAACGCCCGGTCCAGGACGATATTCCAGCCCACCCGGTTGACGGCAAAGGGCCGGCCATACCGGTCGGTGATCTCGCCCCGGGCGGCTTCCACCACCTGGCTGCGCTCGGTCCCCCGGTTGACCATGGCGTAGTATTCCTCTCCCTGGACAATCTGGAGCTGCATCAGCCGGATGATATAAATGAACAGCACCACCCCCAGGGCCGCAGAAAGCAGCATGACCCGGGAACGCTGTGTAGATAGTTTCATGGCGGCCTCCTTTGGTTACAGTTCCAGCTTGGACTGGTAAAAATCATAGAGCTTCCGGCTGCCCCAATAAAATAAGGGAGTAAACACGGTGGTGTACACCCCCGTGGGCAGAATTTTGGTTAAGTACAGGCGGAAGACATCCTCGTATCCCCACAGGGCGTAGAGGAAGAAAAACTGGGTGATCCCCAAAAAAAGGGCCGTCCCCCCGCAGAGGATAGCGGCGGAGAGGAGGTTGTTCTTCATCAGGTAGATCACCAAAAGGCCGATGGCCACACAGATCACCAGCAGCTGGATGGAATAAAACCCGAAGACCGAAAAGGCCCCCAGGTCCAGGAGCATCCCGCCCAGAGCCCCCAGGAGGCCGCCGACGAACTCCCCTTCCACCATGGCGATGCACACCACTGCGGGAATCACCAGGTTGGGCTTAATTCCGAACACACTCAAAAAACCCGGTGTGGTCTGTAACACATACAGGGCCAAAAGGATGAGTACATAGGAGCAGTACTTGACTGCATAGACCTTGGCTTTGTTATTGTTCAAGCCCATCCCCCCTTCGTTAAAATCCAAAAACAGCACAAAACGGGAGCGCTTATTGGCGCCCCCGTCCCCTTTGTTATTCCGCTGCGGACGCCTGCCCTTCAAAGGAGGTGATCACCAGCACATCCTTAACGGTGCGCACATCCACCGCCGGCTCGATCACCGCGTACAGGGAAATGCCGTGGCTCTCGGTCCGCACCTCCCGGATGGTGCCGATCACCAAATCCTTGGGGTAAAGGCCGCCCACGTTGGAGGTGATCACAATGTCCCCCGCCGAGGCCCCGCTCTCCCGCTGGAGGAGGGTCAGCTGGCACAGGCCTTCCTCCGCCAGGTCGATGCGGCCAGTGGTGATGCCGATGTCCTTGGTGCGGGAGTCATAGGAGCTGATCTCCAACATCACATCCAGGATGGTTGCCACCTTGGCATAGGTCGGCCCCACCTCCACTACCATTCCCACCAAGCCATCCTCAGTGATCACCGGGTCGTGGAGGCTGATGCCGTCCAGGGAACCTTTGTCGATGGTGAAGGCATAGAACCGGTCGTTGGGGTCCCGCCCGATGACAAAGGCGGTTTCAAAGTCAAAATCGGGGTTTTTCTCCTTGATATCCAGGTATTCCTTTAGCTGTTCGTTCTCCAGCTTGTATTTGTCAAATTCCAGCTGGCGCTGGGTCAGCCGCCGGTTCTCCTCCTTGAGGCGCTCGTTCTCCTCTAAGATCTCCCCAGAGCGGAACATCCGGTCAAACAGGCCGGAGAAACTGGCGCTCACCGACGCGCTGGCCTTTTGCAGCGGGTTGGTGAGAATCCCCAGGATCTGGGAAGTCATCGGTGCAAGGCCGCCGGTGTAGGCGGCGCGGAGCATAAACGCAAGCAGGAACGCCAGCACGGCAACCAATATTTTAAAGCGGATGCTTTTGAAGAAATCGCCCATGCTGTCATCCCCTTTTGGCGGCGTTTTCGAAAAAGGGGCCGCCTGTCCCGGGGTTTCTCCGGAGGAGCGGGCGGCCGAACAATAGAATTTTGCCTTTCGTTAATAGTTCTTGTCATCCTCGTCGGTGAGGACTTCCCGCAGCTTATCAATATCGTCCAGCACCTTGCCAGTGCCGTCAGCCACGCAGTCCAGGGGGCTTTCGGCGATGTACACCGACATGCCGGTCTCCTGGGCGATCAAGCGGTCCAGGCCCTTGAGGAGGGCGCCGCCGCCGGTCAGCACAATGCCGTGGTCGATGATGTCGGCCGAAAGCTCGGGCGGGGTGCGCTCCAAGGTGGTGCGGATGGCGTCCAGCACATTGGAAAGAGGCTCCACCAGGGCTTCCCGGACCTCGTCGGGGTGGATTTGGATATTCTTGGGAAGGCCGTCCACCAGGTTGCGGCCCTTGATTTCCATGGGCTGCTCATCCTCATAGGGATAGGCGGAGCCAATGGTGATCTTGATATCCTCTGCGGTGCGCTCACCGATGAGGAGGTTGTATTTCTTTTTCACATACTGGATGATGGAGGAATCGAACTCGTCTCCCCCCACCCGGACCGATTTGGCCGCCACAATGCCGCCCAGGGAGATGACCGCCACCTCGCTGGTCCCGCCGCCGATGTCCACCACCATGCTGCCGGTGGCCTCTGCCACGGGCAGGCCGGCGCCGATGGCCGCGGCCATGGGCTCCTCAATGATGGAGACCTGCCGGGCGCCCGCCTTGAAGGCGGCCTCCTTGACGGCCCGGCGCTCCACGGCGGTGACCCCAGAGGGGATGCAGATGATCACCCGGGGCCGGGCGAATTTGGAGCCGCCGCAAGCCTTGCGGATAAAACTTTGCAGCATGCTTGCCGTGATGTCAAAATCTGCGATAACGCCATCCTTCAAGGGGCGCACCGCCACGATGGAGCCGGGGGTACGGCCGATGACGTCCTTGGCCTCCTGGCCCACATACCGAACAGTGTCGGTGCGGGTGTCCACCGCCACAACCGAGGGCTCCCGCATAATGATGCCTTTTCCCTTCATAAAAATCAAGGTATTGGCTGTGCCTAGGTCGACACCGATATCTTTGGAAAACCCTAAATTCAAATTCATACGGTCTAGAAACGACATGTGGCGCGAATCCCCTTTCCACTTCTACTCTCTAACTCTATTCGAAAGCCATATGGCAAATAGTCCTTTAACTCATTCATTATAACCGCAAAGCCCCGATAACTCAACGTTTTTTTTCGGATTTCAGGCTTTGTTCATCTATTTTTCAATTTTTGGTAAAGCGCCTGGACCGGAAGGCCCATCACATTGTAATAGTCTCCCTCAATCCCTTCAATATACGCGCTTCCAAAGCCCTGGATGCCATAGGCGCCCGCTTTGTCAAAGGGTTCGCCGGTGGCGATGTACGCCTCCATCTCCCCCTCGTCCATGGGGGCGAAGCGGACTTTGGTGCCCATGGCGAAGGTCTCCTCACCCAACGGCCCCACCAAGGCCACGCCGGTGTAAACCATATGGTCCCGCCCCTGCAATTTTTGCAGCATGGCCCGGCTTCTCTGTGGGGTTTTCGGCTTGCCCAAAATTTCATCCCCCACAACCACAATGGTATCCGCCCCGATGACCAGGGCGGCGGGATGGGCGGCGGCCACCTCTTTGGCCTTGTGGAGGGCCAGTTGCTGGACGGTCTCTTGGGGGGAGAGCCCCTCCTTGGCGACTTCCTCTCCCAGGGCGGGGATCACCTCATACTCCGGCACAATCAGCCGCAGCAGCTCCTGCCGCCTGGGGGAACCGGATGCCAAAATCACTTGTTTTTCCATCTCTTTCCCCTTTTCTACAGCCGTTTGATAGCGCCTTTGTAGGCGAACAGCGCTGCGGTGATGGTGAATATTTGGGCTACATTGATGCCCATTTCCAGCCCAAAGGCCACCCGGACCACCGAGAGATCCAGCACCATGGGGGAGGCGGCGGAGATGCCCACCGTCTTCCCATAGGCCAGCCAGGAGAGGAAGGGGACCCCTTCCGATAAGCTGGCGATCAGCGAGCCGATGATAATGCCCGCGATGATAAAAAATAAAAACACCAGGTTCTTTTTCAGTTTCATTGTGTCCATACCATCCAAGTTATTGTTGTTTCACGCCGGTGGAGCCAAAGCCCCCCGACCCCCGACCGGTGCCGGAGAGCTGTTCGGCCTCCCGAAGTTCCGGGGTCAGAACCGGCAGCAGAACCAACTGGGCGATGCGGTCCCCGTTTTCCACCACAAAGGGCTCCTCCCCGTGGTTGATAAGGCCCACCTGTACCTCGCCCCGGTAATCCCAGTCGATAACCCCCACCCCGTTGGCAGGGACCACTCCTTTTTTTACCCCCAGGCCGCTGCGGCCAAAGACAAAGCCCGCCACCCCAGAAGGCAGCTCCAGGGCGATGCCGGTGGGCACCCGGCCGATCTTCCCCGGCCCGATGGTCATGGGCTCGGGGAGGCAGGCGCACAGGTCGTAGCCGGCGCTCCCTTCGGTGGCCCGGCTGGGCAGCTGGGCCCCGGGGGACAGCTTTTTCACAAGCAGTTCCATCAAAAACCCCCTTACAGCACGTTGCGGTAGTAGAGGCCCCGGGTCTTATCCCCCTCTGGCCGGCCGCCAAAGGCGTATTCCCTGACGATCCTCTCGCAGGTTTTGCCATCCTCGCAGGTGAAGTAGAGGGTCAGGAAGGAAAAGCCCTCCAATTCCTCTTTCCGGTCGGCCAGGTAGACCGGCACCGAATTGAACAGCTCGCTGATGCCGCTGCCGCAGTCCACCATAAACTCCACCCCTTTGCGGTCGGTGAGGGTATTCCATTTCCGGCCGCAGGCCTTGCAGCCCATGGCGGCTTTGATGGGGCAGTTGCGCAGGGCCATCAACGGGAAATAGCCGTAGGCCAAGATGCCATAGGGCAGGTAGTCACCCAATTTTTTGGCCTTGAATAGATTGATTTCAAAGGAGAGTTCCGCGTCCTTGAGGCCCAGCTCCGCTACGGCCTTCAGGGCGTGGGAATTGTTGAGGTTTAAGGAGAACCCACCGTGGATTTCCAGCCCTGCTTCCCGGGCCAGTCGGACTGCCCCCAGGTTGCCGGCCCATGCCTTGGTGATCCCCTTTTGCTTCAGTCTGCCCAGTTTTTCTTGGGTAGAATCGGCTGGGCCGAAGAGAATCCGGGGGATTTCCACCGCCATCTTCTCCGGGCAGGGGATAGCCCCTGCCTCCAGCGCGGCCAGCAGGGCGTCCACCGGCATGGCGATCTGCTCACACTGCTCCAGCATCAGGGGTGAGAGCTGGGCCGCAGTCAGCACTCTGGCCCGCAGGGCCGGGATCTTGATATTCAGCAATTTGGGGTGGTTGCGGGGCACCACATCCTGGAAGGGCACCGGATGGAGGGCGCTGCGCTTCTCGCCGATCTCCTCCAGCACCTGGCGGCGCATGGCATTGAGGGCGGACACCGGCAGGATCAGCCCCTCGCCGATGTCGGCGGTCAGCTCCCCCAGATAATAGGGGGTGCCGCCGGTTTTGGCAAGGCTCTGGGCCACCTTTTCTTGGGTGGTGGGCTTATTCTCTGCAATTTGGGGCACATCCCCCTGGGNATGGAGACCTGCCGGGCGCCCGCCTTGAAGGCGGCCTCCTTGACGGCCCGGCGCTCCACGGCGGTGACCCCAGAGGGGATGCAGATGATCACCCGGGGCCGGGCGAATTTGGAGCCGCCGCAAGCCTTGCGGATAAAACTTTGCAGCATGCTTGCCGTGATGTCAAAATCTGCGATAACGCCATCCTTCAAGGGGCGCACCGCCACGATGGAGCCGGGGGTACGGCCGATGACGTCCTTGGCCTCCTGGCCCACATACCGAACAGTGTCGGTGCGGGTGTCCACCGCCACAACCGAGGGCTCCCGCATAATGATGCCTTTTCCCTTCATAAAAATCAAGGTATTGGCTGTGCCTAGGTCGACACCGATATCTTTGGAAAACCCTAAATTCAAATTCATACGGTCTAGAAACGACATGTGGCGCGAATCCCCTTTCCACTTCTACTCTCTAACTCTATTCGAAAGCCATATGGCAAATAGTCCTTTAACTCATTCATTATAACCGCAAAGCCCCGATAACTCAACGTTTTTTTTCGGATTTCAGGCTTTGTTCATCTATTTTTCAATTTTTGGTAAAGCGCCTGGACCGGAAGGCCCATCACATTGTAATAGTCTCCCTCAATCCCTTCAATATACGCGCTTCCAAAGCCCTGGATGCCATAGGCGCCCGCTTTGTCAAAGGGTTCGCCGGTGGCGATGTACGCCTCCATCTCCCCCTCGTCCATGGGGGCGAAGCGGACTTTGGTGCCCATGGCGAAGGTCTCCTCACCCAACGGCCCCACCAAGGCCACGCCGGTGTAAACCATATGGTCCCGCCCCTGCAATTTTTGCAGCATGGCCCGGCTTCTCTGTGGGGTTTTCGGCTTGCCCAAAATTTCATCCCCCACAACCACAATGGTATCCGCCCCGATGACCAGGGCGGCGGGATGGGCGGCGGCCACCTCTTTGGCCTTGTGGAGGGCCAGTTGCTGGACGGTCTCTTGGGGGGAGAGCCCCTCCTTGGCGACTTCCTCTCCCAGGGCGGGGATCACCTCATACTCCGGCACAATCAGCCGCAGCAGCTCCTGCCGCCTGGGGGAACCGGATGCCAAAATCACTTGTTTTTCCATCTCTTTCCCCTTTTCTACAGCCGTTTGATAGCGCCTTTGTAGGCGAACAGCGCTGCGGTGATGGTGAATATTTGGGCTACATTGATGCCCATTTCCAGCCCAAAGGCCACCCGGACCACCGAGAGATCCAGCACCATGGGGGAGGCGGCGGAGATGCCCACCGTCTTCCCATAGGCCAGCCAGGAGAGGAAGGGGACCCCTTCCGATAAGCTGGCGATCAGCGAGCCGATGATAATGCCCGCGATGATAAAAAATAAAAACACCAGGTTCTTTTTCAGTTTCATTGTGTCCATACCATCCAAGTTATTGTTGTTTCACGCCGGTGGAGCCAAAGCCCCCCGACCCCCGACCGGTGCCGGAGAGCTGTTCGGCCTCCCGAAGTTCCGGGGTCAGAACCGGCAGCAGAACCAACTGGGCGATGCGGTCCCCGTTTTCCACCACAAAGGGCTCCTCCCCGTGGTTGATAAGGCCCACCTGTACCTCGCCCCGGTAATCCCAGTCGATAACCCCCACCCCGTTGGCAGGGACCACTCCTTTTTTTACCCCCAGGCCGCTGCGGCCAAAGACAAAGCCCGCCACCCCAGAAGGCAGCTCCAGGGCGATGCCGGTGGGCACCCGGCCGATCTTCCCCGGCCCGATGGTCATGGGCTCGGGGAGGCAGGCGCACAGGTCGTAGCCGGCGCTCCCTTCGGTGGCCCGGCTGGGCAGCTGGGCCCCGGGGGACAGCTTTTTCACAAGCAGTTCCATCAAAAACCCCCTTACAGCACGTTGCGGTAGTAGAGGCCCCGGGTCTTATCCCCCTCTGGCCGGCCGCCAAAGGCGTATTCCCTGACGATCCTCTCGCAGGTTTTGCCATCCTCGCAGGTGAAGTAGAGGGTCAGGAAGGAAAAGCCCTCCAATTCCTCTTTCCGGTCGGCCAGGTAGACCGGCACCGAATTGAACAGCTCGCTGATGCCGCTGCCGCAGTCCACCATAAACTCCACCCCTTTGCGGTCGGTGAGGGTATTCCATTTCCGGCCGCAGGCCTTGCAGCCCATGGCGGCTTTGATGGGGCAGTTGCGCAGGGCCATCAACGGGAAATAGCCGTAGGCCAAGATGCCATAGGGCAGGTAGTCACCCAATTTTTTGGCCTTGAATAGATTGATTTCAAAGGAGAGTTCCGCGTCCTTGAGGCCCAGCTCCGCTACGGCCTTCAGGGCGTGGGAATTGTTGAGGTTTAAGGAGAACCCACCGTGGATTTCCAGCCCTGCTTCCCGGGCCAGTCGGACTGCCCCCAGGTTGCCGGCCCATGCCTTGGTGATCCCCTTTTGCTTCAGTCTGCCCAGTTTTTCTTGGGTAGAATCGGCTGGGCCGAAGAGAATCCGGGGGATTTCCACCGCCATCTTCTCCGGGCAGGGGATAGCCCCTGCCTCCAGCGCGGCCAGCAGGGCGTCCACCGGCATGGCGATCTGCTCACACTGCTCCAGCATCAGGGGTGAGAGCTGGGCCGCAGTCAGCACTCTGGCCCGCAGGGCCGGGATCTTGATATTCAGCAATTTGGGGTGGTTGCGGGGCACCACATCCTGGAAGGGCACCGGATGGAGGGCGCTGCGCTTCTCGCCGATCTCCTCCAGCACCTGGCGGCGCATGGCATTGAGGGCGGACACCGGCAGGATCAGCCCCTCGCCGATGTCGGCGGTCAGCTCCCCCAGATAATAGGGGGTGCCGCCGGTTTTGGCAAGGCTCTGGGCCACCTTTTCTTGGGTGGTGGGCTTATTCTCTGCAATTTGGGGCACATCCCCCTGGGCGAAGGCGGCGTTGCCATCCTCATCCCGGGCGGCCAGGGCGGCGGGCTCCCCCGCCTCCAGCTGGAAGTCAAAGTCCACCCGCACCCGGGGAGCCTCTTTGCCGTAGAGCTTGGCAAGGTCCCCCAGCACCCCTTGGGCGGAGACCACATCCTCCTTCTGGCGGACGCCAAACATGGTTTTGTCGATTTTATCATCAAAATAGCCGGTTGTGAACCCGCTGCGGGAAAAGACCGACCGCAGGGCATCAAAGTCCACCGGGCGGCCCTCCACGGCGTTTTTCACCGCGGTGACCGCCGCAGCCACATATTCGGGGCGCTTCATCCGCCCCTCGATCTTCAGGGCATGGACCCCGCTGTCCCGCAGTTCCGCCATCCGGTCGGCCAGGGTCAGGTCTTTGAGGGAGAGGCCGTATTCCGCCCCGCCTTTGGCCTGGAAGGGCAGGCGGCAGGGCTGGGCGCACAGGCCCCGGTTTCCGCTGCGCTCCCCGATCATCGAGCTCAAGTAGCACTGGCCGGAGACGCACATGCACAGCGCCCCATGGACGAAGATCTCCGTCTCCACGTCGGTGTGCTCGTTGATGTACCGGATCTCCTCTTTGGAGAGCTCCCGGGCCAACACCACCCGCTGGCAGCCCAAAGCCTGGGCCTCCAGCACGCCGGCCAGGTTGTGGACGGCCATCTGGGTGGAGGCGTGGATGGGCAGGTCTGGGGCGCAGGCTTTCACCATTTTGGCAACGCCCAAGTCTTGGACCAACAGGGCATCCACCCCCAGGCGGGCAGCGGTTTCAATGGCCGCCACCACCTCGTCAGTCTCCTCGTCAAACATGACGGTGTTTAGAGTCTGGTAGACCTTGACCCCCCGCTCATGGCAGTAGGAAACCGCCCGGGCCAGTTCCTCGTCGTCAAAGTTGGCGGCGTTGCGCCGGGCGTTAAGGGCCTTTGAGCCCAGATACACCGCGTTTGCCCCGCAGCGAACCGCAGCTACCAGCGAATCGTAACTGCCTGCGGGGGCCAATATCTCTAATGTTCCAGTTGTGTTCATCGTTTCTTCCATTCCGCCTGTTCGGCTGTTTTTATTCGTGTTCCCCTTTTTCCAGCAGTTCCAGCTGGCGGGTCAGCCGCTCGATCTCCCGCTTGGATTCCTCCAGCTCGATGCGGGCGCGGGCGGCGTCCTCCAGATAATCGGTGAGCTGGCCCCGCATGTGGTCGGCGCTGGCCTCGCTCTTTTTGTAGGCGTCCTCAAAGTTGATGGCGCAGAGCACCAGCGCATCGTTAAGGGTCAGGCCGCTGTTGTTTTCCAACAAGCTGCGCAGCTGCTCATCCAGCGACTTGGCCAGCCCCCGCACATAGCTTTCATCCTCCGGGGTGGAGATCACATACCTTGACCCATACACTTCTATGCGTACCCGGTTCATTTCAAACTCCTCCATTCCGCCGCCCATGGCGGCATTTGCTTTGTATCCATCGCAGCCTGGGGCCGCTGGTTTTCTGTCCCGTAAAGCCCTCTCCCCCAAAAGAGAGGGAAAATTCGCCGTTCTGCGACTATTATAAACTATTTTGCCCCCTGAAAAAAGGGGGCGGGGTGGCCCCAGGCCCCTTTTTCCGAAAAAAAGCCCACCAGGCCGGGGAATTTCTTGCGCGGCAGGGAAAAAACTACTATAATGAGAATAATACCTATGCAGTTACCATTCCACCCGTCGCCCTGGCGATGGAGAAATGAGGACATATATGGCAAACTCAGCTTATGACATGAGCGCCGACCGCGCTTCCCGGCTCATCCGCCGTTATTTGGAAGAGGATTTGCAGGTGGAGCCCGACCGGGCCAGCGACCAGCAGTTCTACAAAGCTACGGCCATGGCGGCGAAACAGCTTTTGGCGGAAAAATACCGCCGCTTCTCCGCCCAGGCAGGCTCCCAGGGGAAAAAGCAGGTCTCCTACCTGAGCATGGAATTCCTTCTGGGCCGCTCCTTAAAAAACTCCCTGTACAACTTGGGGGTGCTGGAACCCTTCCGCCAAGCCCTGGAGGGGATGGGCGTCAACCTGGAAAACCTCTATGAGCAGGAGCCGGACGCCGGTTTAGGCAACGGGGGGCTGGGCCGCCTGGCCGCCTGTTACCTGGATGCCCTGGCCACCCAGGAACTGCCCGCTACCGGCTACTGCATCCTCTACGAATACGGCATCTTTCAACAGAAGATCATCGACGGCTGGCAGACCGAACAGCCCGATCTGTGGCTCCCTGGTGGCGAGGTGTGGCTCACCCCCCGCCCCGATGAGTCGGTGGCGGTGCGCTTCGGCGGCCGCATCGAGGAGTTCTGGGAGGAGGGGTACCACCACGTGGTCCACAAGGACTACACCACCGTCACCGCCATCCCCTACGACATGTACGTCTCCGGCTACCACAGCGGCGGGGTCAGCCTTTTGCGGCTGTGGCAGGCCAAGCGCCCCGGGGTGGATATGGAGTCCTTTAACCGGGGGGATTACATCGGCGCCTTTGGCCAAAGCTCCCTGGGGGAGGCCATCAGCAAAATCCTCTACCCCAACGACAGCCACACCGAGGGCAAACTTCTGCGGCTGCGCCAGCAATACTTTTTGGTGGCCGCCTCAGTGCGGGACATTGTCAAGCGCCATATGGACATCTACGGCAGCCTGGAAAACTTCGCCGAGAAAAACGCCATCCACATCAACGACACCCACCCCACCCTGGCCATCCCCGAGCTGATGCGCATCCTGCTGGATGAGTGCGGCTATGGCTGGGATCAGGCGTGGGACGTGGTGAAAAACACCTTTGCCTACACCAACCACACGGTGCTGGCCGAGGCGCTGGAGCGGTGGAACAGCGACCTGTTCCAGTCCCTCCTGCCCCGCATCCACCAGATCATCTTGGAGATCAACCGCCGGCTGTGCGCCGAGCTCTACGAGCAATACCACCTGGACTCCCCCGCCGTGGCCCAGATGGCCATCTTGGGCGACCATGAGCTGCGGATGGCCAACCTCTGCGTGGCCGCCTGCCACAGCGTCAACGGGGTGTCCGGCCTCCACTCGGAGATCATCCGCCGGGATTTGTTCCGGGATTTTGCCGCCATCCAGCCGGAGAAATTCTGCAACGTCACCAACGGCATTGCCTCCCGCCGGTGGCTGGGCCAGGCCAATCCCCTCCTGACCGATTTGATCACCGACTGTATCGGCGGCGGGTTCCTAAAGGATTTTTCCCGCTTGGCGGAGTTTGGCCGGTTCCGGGACGACGCCCAGGTGCTGGAACGCCTGGCGGAAATTAAGCGGCAGAACAAGCTGCGTCTGGCCGAATACTTGAAACGAAAAACCGGGGAGGAACTGAACCCCGACTCCATCTTCGACGTGCAGGTCAAGCGCCTGCACGAATACAAGCGCCAACAGATGAACGCCTTGGAAATTCTGGCCCAATACCAGTCCCTCAAGGACGACCCAGACCAGGACTTCACCCCCCGCACCTACCTCTTCGGGGCGAAAGCCGCGCCGGGGTATTACCTGGCCAAACAGATCATCAAGCTGTTGTGCACCCTCGCCCGGGTCATCGATTCCGACCCCCAGGTGCGGGACAAAATGCGGGTTTGTTATCTGGAGGACTACAATGTCACCCTGTCAGAAATTTTAATGCCGGCCTGTGAAATCTCCGAGCAGATCTCCCTGGCGGGCAAAGAGGCCTCCGGCACCGGAAATATGAAGCTGATGCTGGGCGGCGCCGTCACCTTGGGCACCCTGGACGGCGCCAATGTGGAGATCGCCCAGGCCGTGGGCCGGGACAACATCCTCATCTTCGGGATGACCGCCCAGGAGGTGGAGGCCCGCAAGGCCGCTGGCTATCACCCGGAGGAAATCTACCAGCAGAACCCCATTGTCCGCCGGGCTTTGGACGCCCTGCGGGATGGCATCGGCGGGGAGACTTTCCCCGACCTCTACCGCTCCCTGCGGTACGACGACCCCTACATGGTGCTGGCGGATTTCGACGCCTACCGGGCCGCCCGGAGGGAATCGGAACGGCTTTATGAGAACCGGCCCCTCTTTAACAGAATGAGCCTGATTAACATCGCCGCATCCGGGGTGTTCTGTGCCGACCGGGCAGTGGGAGAGTACGCCGAACACATCTGGGATCTCCGCTGATTTTTCACAGCCCCATTCGCCAAAGCCTTATTATGGCCGCTGACCGCTGTTCAGCGGCCCTTTCTTTCCATCTCTCGCCAAAAAAGGAGGGCGCCTATGCCGATTCCCATTTTTGACAGCCGCGACCTTCGCTGCAAATCCCCGTTTGGCGCCGTCAAGGCCGGGGAGACGGTGTCGTTCACCCTCTTCCCTCCGCCGGGGACCTTGGGGGCGGAGCTGCTGGTATTCCCCGCCGACCAGTGGGATTCCCCCCGGCGCATCCCTTTCAGCCCGGCCCTTTCAGAGGGGCGCCCCGCCTGGCAGGGCAGTTTTGTCCCCCAGGAGCCCGCCCTCCTCTTTTACCGGTTTGAGCTGTCCACCGAGGACGGCTCCTTCCGCCTGCTGCCCGATGGGCAAAACCAGGGGATTCTCGCCCAAGAGGGGGTTGCCCTCTGGCAGCTGACCGTTTACGACGGGGCCATGTCCACCCCGGCCCCCCTGCAAAAAGGGGTGCTGTACCAGATTTTCCCCGACCGCTTTTGCAGCAGCGGGTCGACTAAGGAGAATGTCCCCGCAGACCGGAAATTCCATGGGGACTGGCTGGAATTCCCCCAGTACCTGCCTGACCCAGATGGGGAATACCGCAACAACGACTACTACGGCGGGGATTTAAAGGGCATCCGGGAAAAGCTGCCCTACCTCTCCTCTTTGGGGGTGACTGCCCTCTACCTCAACCCGGTGTTTGAAGCCCACTCCAACCACCGGTACAACACCGCCGACTACACCAAAATCGACCCCATGCTGGGCACCCAAGAGGACTTTTCCCTCCTGTGCCAAGAGGCAAAGGCCCTGGGCATGGCCGTGTTCTTAGACGGGGTGTTCAGCCACACCGGCAGCGACAGCATCTACTTCAACCGGGAGGGCCGGTATGGGGAGGGCGGCGCCTACCGCGATCCCCAAAGCCCCTACCGGGAATGGTACCGCTTCCGGCAGGACGGCAGCTACCAAAGTTGGTGGAACTTCGATTCCCTACCCGAAGTGGAGGAGGAGAACCCCTCCTACCAGGCGTTTATCCTAGATGTGGTGGAGCGCTGGCTGGGGCTGGGGGCCTCCGGTTTCCGGCTGGATGTAGCTGACGAACTGCCCGATTCCTTCCTGGACCGGCTGCGGGAACGGGTCAAAGCCGTCTCCCCAGAGGCCGCCCTTTTGGGGGAGGTGTGGGAAGACGCTTCCAACAAGGTCAGCTACGGCCAGCGCAGGCGGTATCTCTTAGGGCGGCAGCTGGACAGCGTGATGAACTACCCTTTCCAAAGCGCCATTCTGAATTTTGTCCGGTTCGGCGGCGGAGAAGGCCTCCTCCAGGGGATTTTGACGGTACTGGAACACTATCCCGCCCCGGTGATCCGAGGGTTAATGAACACCCTCTCCACCCACGACACCCCTCGGGCCATCTCCCTGTTGGCCGGGGTGAACCCAGAAGGGCACGACCGGGTGTGGCAGGCAAACCACCACTTCCTCTCCCTGGAGGAGTACGCAGCGGGCAAGCGCCGGCTGTGCTTGGCCAGCGCCATCCAATACACCCTGCCCGGAATCCCCTGCCTCTATTATGGGGACGAAGCCGGACTTTCCGGCCTGAAGGACCCTTTTAACCGCACCACCTACCCCTGGGGGCTGGAGGACACCGGCCTACTCGCCCACTACCGGCGGCTGGGGCAACTGCGCCGCCACCCTGCCCTGGCAGAAAATGGCTCCTTTGTCCCCCTGTTCGCCTCCCGGGAAGGCTGCGCCTATCTGCGCCAGGCTG
Source organism: Merdimmobilis hominis (assembly GCF_900104615.1). GTDB lineage: Bacteria > Bacillota > Clostridia > Oscillospirales > Ruminococcaceae > Merdimmobilis > Merdimmobilis hominis. Next base: position 1,143,106 of record NZ_LT629939.1, read on the forward strand.
GGGAACACCGGGTGATCCTCTCGGTCAACCGGGGCAGCGTCCCCTTGGCCATCCCCCTGCCCGCCCAGTTGCGGGATGGATGCGAGCTGTTTGCCGGCCCAGCGGGAAAGGAGCTCCCTGGGGAATCCTTCCAAATCCTTGCCACACCGGAAGAACACTGATCCCGGCGCCATCCCCTGAAACAGCACCGCCGCTGGGCCTAGGCCCATTTCCTTCTGGGGGGCTCCCCCTTTAAAGGCTGTGAATTTTTGGTTGTTTTTGACCGTCTTCGGTGGTATACTCATAAAAATGAAATCCAATTGCCGGCGCGGCACCTGCCGCGCTTTTCCATACATCTTGGGAAGGAGACCTGTTTGTGAGAGAGTTTTTAAAGAGAAGCTGGGCCACCATCGACCTGGACGCCATCGGCCGGAATATCGCCGCCGTCCGCGCCCGTCTGGCCCCTGGATGCCGCCTGATGGCGGTGGTCAAGGCCGATGCCTACGGCCACGGGGACCGGTTTGTCGCCACTGCCATGGCCCGTGCAGGGGTGGATTGGTTTGGCGTCTCCAACATCGACGAGGCCGTCAGCCTTCGCCGCCACGGCATCTGCCACCCCACCTTGATCTTTGGGCCCACCCCGGTGCAGATGGCCGGTCTTCTCTCCCGCTACAACATCACCCAGATGATCCCCTCCCTGGAATACGCCCGCTCCCTCCAGGAGATCGCCCAGGCCAGTGAGGACGTGCTGGAAGTCCACATCAAACTTGACACCGGCATGTCCCGGCTGGGATTCCTCGCCTACGGGGAGGATTTGAACCGCTCGCTGGATGAAATTGGGGAGATCGCCAAAATGCCCAATCTCTCCATCACTGGCACCTTTACCCACTTTGCGGTGGCCGATGAGGATGACCCGGAATCGGTTGCCTTTACCAAGCTCCAATTCCAGCGGTTCCAGGAAGCCCTCTCCCAGTTGGAGGAGCGGGGCATCCCCACCGGCATCCGCCACTGCTGCAACAGCGCCGGAGTGATCAATTACCCGGAAATGCACCTGGATATGGTGCGGCCCGGGGTGATTCTCTACGGCCTTTCCCCCAGCGCCGACTGCCAAGGCAGGATGCCCCTTTCCCCGGCCATGTCCCTCTACTCCACCTTGACTTTGGTCAAAACGGTGGCGGCGGGCACCACCCTCAGCTATGGCCGGATCTTCACCGCCCCCCACAAGATGCGGGTGGGCACCGTCTCCATCGGCTATGCCGATGGGTTTGAGCGGAACCTCTCCGGCAAGGCGAAAGTGCTGATCCGGGGGAAATTTGCCCCGGTGATCGGCCGGGTCTGCATGGACCAACTGATGGTGGATCTGACCGATATCCCCGACGCCCAGGAGCTGGATTTGGTCACGGTGGTGGGCCAGGACGGGGAGAATGCCATCTCCTTCGACGACTTCGCCGCCCAGAGCGATACCGTCAATTATGAAAAGATCTGCCTGGTGGGCAAACGGGTCCCCCGGGTGTACCGCAAAGGCGGGATGGACATCGGCGTGGCCGAATACCTAAAAAAGGATTTTGACCTATAGTCCAAATCTCTTGGGGCTTCCAGCCCCCGCACCCCAAGCCTAGGCAAGATTTCATCTTACATTTGGTTTTGCAGGGCGTTACGCACCCCTGCACCCCGCGCAAGGCTTTTTATGCGAAAAAGCCTTGACCAAAAGCGCATTTAAGGGGGGCCGAACTACTCGCGGCACAGGCGAAGTCCGGCCCCCCTTAAAAAGCCCCCTCTGCCGGGGGTGGCTACCGAGAAAAATAGACCTTTACAGCCCCGCGAGGGCATCCGCGTTAGCGGAAAGATTTCCCGCTCGAGGCGTGGAGAGCCTCTAAGGGAAATCTTCCGAGCGCACCCATTGTGGCGAAGTAGGGGGACCGGGGTCTCCCCGGCGAACTTTTCCCTCATTTTCTTTCGCTAGAAAATGGGGCCGGGTGCAGGGCGGAGCGCCTGCATAACCTGAGTGCGGGGTACGGGGGCGTTCCATCCGATCTATAAAAAAACCAGCCTCTTTTAGGCTGGCTTTTTTTGATTACAGCAAAATCTCTTTTAGGCTGCGCTTGGGCACGTGGTGCACCCCAGCTTCATCCCGGTAATAGGCGGTTTTGCCGTCCTGCATCTCCTCCAGTACCACCGTTTCATCCGGCTTGCCCAGGCAGATGCACAAAGAGGGAAGGATTTCCTCCCCAAGGCCCAGCGCCTCCCGGATGGCCTCCGGCTGGAAGTTGCCCACCATACAGCCCCCCAGGCCCTGCTCCGCGGCGCAGAGAAGGATGGTCTGGGCGGCGATGCCCACATCTTTCAAAAACGGGGTGGGGTTCTTGGCGATGGCGGTGTCGATGCACACCACGATAAACGCGGCGGGGTGATGCCCCTTTGGCGGGAGCACCAAAGGGCGCAGGGCGGCGGCCAAGGTGGTGCGCTCCACCAGGGATTCCACCTGGGCGGGGTCGCTGACCAGCTTGAATTTGATGGCCTGCAAATTGGTGGTGGAAGGGGTCAGGCGGGCGGCGTCTGCAAATTCCAGCAGCTGTTCTTGGGTGATTTTCACCGCAGGGTCGAAGCTACGGTAGCTGCGGCTTTGTTTGACCAGGTCTTTGAGCATAGTTGCTTCCTCCTATTCGTGTCGCATTTCAGTGCTGTTTTTATGATACCATAAAATCTATAAATCCCGAAAAAACTCGTCAAAGGTGTCCACATGGTAGATTTCTTTAAGCGCCAACAGCACGCTAACTCGAATGCTGTAACTACCTGATTCCATCAGCGAAATAATTTCCCGGCTGGTGGAAAGCCCCATAAGATCCAATTTGGCGGAAACCTGTTCCTGCGATAATTTGGCGTTTTTGCGGAGCCGTTTCAAGTTTGCCCCGATAGAAATATCCTGTTTAATCTTGTCTGTCATGGAGCCCCCTCCGATTTTTTGTAATATATACGTTACACTATTGATTTTACCCAATTGTCGGTGGTAAAATTGTAATGTATACATTACAAAACCAAAATGGAGGAAAATTTTATGGATGAAGAAACGCGGAAAAACATGGAAAAATCGTTGCAAGAGCTGAAAGACCTCTCCCCGGGGGCCTTCCAAGCCTTCTGCTGGGTGATCACCCACTGGGAGCTTGCGGAGGAAATGGTGCGGGACGAACCGCCCGTCACCGATGGGGACATCGAAGCCCTCGCCCGCCGGGCGGTGGAGGAAGGGGATTATTCCCCCTTGTCCCTGGCCCTCTTCAAGCGGATGCTCGACGGCCTGCCGAAGGATTTGCAATAGCCCCCCGGTTCCCTCTTGCTTTTTTCCCAAGACCTGGTATGATAGAAATATATCAATATCATACAAACCTGAAAAAGGAGTGGAACCTACTATGGCATTTCGTGAAATTACCCCCTATGAGCTGGAAGGCAACCTCTTTAAAATGATCGCCAAGGATTGGGCCCTCATCACCGCCGAGGCGGACGGCAAAGCCAACGCCATGACCATCAGCTGGGGCGGTTTCGGCCAGCTGTGGAACGAGCTGGTGGCCTTCACCTTTGTCCGCCCCCAGCGGTACACCTATGGGCTGACCGAAGCCTCTGACGTCTATTCGGTCTCCTTCTACGAGGAGAAGTACCGCAAAGAGCTGGGTTATTTCGGCTCCGCCTCCGGCCGGGATGAGGACAAATTCCAAAAGACCGGCTTCCACCTGGCCCATGAGGACGGCGTCCCCTACCCGGAAGAGGCCAAGGTGGTGCTGCTCTGCCAGAAATTGTATGCCCACACCCTCACCGAAGAGGAGTTCCTCTGCAAAGAAGTGATGGAAAAATCCTACCCGGAGCGGGATTTCCACAAGATGTATGTGGGCAAAATCCTCAAAGTCCTGGTGCGGGAGTAATTTCCCTTGTCATCCCCAACCCATGTCAGGAGGACGTCTATGAAACGATCGGAAGGCGCCTGCCTCATCTGTGGGGCGCCCCTTGTGTATTTCCAGGAGGCCCGGGAGATGGAGTGCTCCCTCTGCCACCGGAAATTCCCCTCCAACGCCCAGTGTGAGGAGGGCCACTTTATCTGTGACGAATGCCACAGCAAGCGGGGGATCGAGGTGGTGATGGAAGGCTGCCGGAAAACCCCATCCAAAAACCCCATCGCGATCCTCCAATCCCTGATGGAGGACCCCTTTGTCTACATGCACGGCCCGGAACACCATGTGATGGTGGGGGCCGCCCTGCTGGCCGCCTATCGCAATGCCGGCGGGGAATTGGATTTGGAGCAAGCCCTCGCCGAGATGGCCCAGCGGGGGCAACAGGTGCCCGGCGGGGCCTGCGGGTTCTGGGGCTGCTGCGGCGCAGCGGTGAGCACCGGTATTTTTGTCAGCATTGTCACCGGTTCCAGCCCTCTTTCCGGCAAAAGCTGGGGCCTGTGCAACGAGATGACCTCCCGGGCCCTCGCCTCCCTGGCCGCGGTGGGCGGGCCCCGCTGCTGCAAGCGGAATTCCTTCCTCGCCACCATCGAGGCGGTGAAGTTTGCCCGGGAAAAGCTGGGTGTTTCCATGGAGCTGCCGGAGAAGATCCAGTGCGCCTTCTTCCCGGAAAACCAGCAGTGCCTGCGCAAGAAATGCCCGTTTAACCCTTTGCATCAGGGTTGATTCCAAGAAAAAACCCCCTGCGAAAAGAGAGATTTGCTCTTTTCGCAGGGGGTTATCGTTTTAATCCCGCTTTACCATGCCCTCCACCTTGTGAAGGAGCTTCATCTCTACCAAGGCGTCCACCAAGGTGCCTTCGGGGGTGTATTCCTCCGAGAAGATTTTCCCCTCCTCCCGGATTTCACTGAGGAGATTGCCCTTGTCGTAGGGGATCAGCAGCTTCATCCGGCGCTGGGTTTGGGGCAGGAGCCGGGCGATCTTCTGCAATAGCTCTTCAAACCCATAGCCGGTGCGGGCGCTGATGGCCACCGTGGACTCCCCCAAGGTGAGGGGGAGCTGGGCCACCTTATCACACTTGTTGAGGACGGTGAGGACCGGCGTATCCGCCACCCCCAATTCCCCCAGCAGCTGCTGGGTCACCTCCACCTGCTCGGCCATCTCCTCGCTGGAGATATCGCAGACGTTGAGGAGCAGATCCGCTTGGGCTGCTTCCTCCAAGGTGGATTTAAACGCCTCCACCAAATGGTGGGGCAGGCGGCGCACCAGCCCAACAGTGTCGATGAGCATGACGCTGCGGCCGTCGGGCAGCAGCAAGGCCCGGGCAGTGGGGTCCAGGGTGGCGAACAGCTTGTCCTCCGCCAGCACCCCCGCGTCAGTCAGGGCGTTGAGCAGGGTGGATTTCCCCACATTGGTGTACCCCACGATGGCCACGGTGGTGACACCGTCCTTTTTGCGGCGGGCCCGCAGGTTTTCCCGGTGGCGGGTCAGGCTTTCCAACCGTTCCTCCAGGGCGTGAATCCGGGCGCGGATGTGCCGCCGGTCGGTTTCCAGCTTGGTTTCGCCAGGGCCCCGGGTGCCGATGCCTCCCCCCTGCCGGGAGAGGATGTTGCCAAGACCGGCCAGCCGGGGCAACAAGTACCGCTGCTGGGCCAGTTCCACCTGGAGCTTGCCCTCGCCGGAGCGGGCCCGCTGGGCGAAGATGTCCAAGATCAGCATGGTGCGGTCCAGCACCGAGGTATCACAGGCGTCCTCGATGTTGCGCAGCTGGGCAGGGGTCAGCTCGTGGTCAAAGATCACCATGTCCGCCTGGGTGTTCTCGCAGAAGAGGGCCAGTTCCGCCAGCCGCCCGGAGCCGATGCAGGTGGCGACATCCATGTCGGTGCGCTTCTGCACCATCCGTCCGATGACCTGGGCTCCGGCGGTGGCCGCCAGCTCCTCCAGCTCATCCAGGGAGACATCGATGTCGTATTCCCCAGTGTCCACCGCCACCAGGACGGCAGTTTGCGGTTTTATCTCATTTTCGTACATTCTATTTCCTCCTGCGGCCTGGCTGGCGCACTGTATTTCTATATTTCTTTGGAACCATTGTATCTTAGTTTTTCCAATTCCGCAACCGCAAACCCCTGTGGAGATAAAACAAAAACAGCCCCGCCGTCTTGGCAGGGCCGACCCCCTATGCGGGGATGTATTCCTCAATAATTTTTTTTGCCGCGTCGTTGTCCTGGTGCATCACCATGATGACGTAATCGCCCCTGGTGTAGATCTCCGCATCCTTGGAGATTTCATAGGCGCCCAAAATATCATACTTCTCAAATTCTTCGATACGGGCGTTTTTGACCGCCGCCAGGTCGTCCCACACATCGCTTTCCTTGCCCTCTGCCGGTTTGATAATAAAGGTGTCCGCCACCCCGAACCGCCCCAGGGAATAGCGGATGTTGTAGCTTTCTATATTCTCCAGGTTCATCTGGAAACGGTCGGTCACGTCTTCATCCTGGGCATCCACCAGGCCGCGCATCTCAATGGTCTCGTAGATTTTCTCAATGGCCCCTGCGGGATTGGCCTCCTGTGCGGGCTGGCTTTGGGTTGTGGCCGGGTCCCCGCTGGAGGCGCCGCAGCCGCCGATGACCAGGACGGCGAACACCATGGCTACAATTGATACAAACTGTTTCATTTGGATCCTCTTCATTCCTTTTTCCGTTTGGTTTTCACAGAAACGCGAAAACTGCCTGTCTTTGTAGTATATCCAGTTTTCCCGCCTCCTGTCAAGGATTCCCCATGCCCCTGCCCCTATTTTTAGAAAAAAAGCAGGGAAAACCTGGCGTTTTGTAGGTTCTCCTCCCTTTTTGTCCCATTCGCCATCCATTCCCCTGCAATGAAAAAGAACAAGCGTCTGCGGCGACGCCTGTTCTTTTCCACAGTTTGAGGTGTGTTTTTCTGAGGAGGGTAGAGCATACCCGCAAACGCTGCGGCTGCGCCTGTTGATCGGGTATGTTTTTATTATACTCACCGGTCGAAATTGTTTGTTAAACCCCTGTGAATAAAGATTAAACTTAAATGGCATCATTTGTTAAAAACATATGTTTGAAATTTGCAGTAAAGTTTGGTATACTGTTGGTAACCAGAACAAAAGCCACCCACCAAAGGAGGTTCCCACCATGGATCAGCTCAATTCCAAGGAAGCCTTGGTTCTTCGTTATATCACCGATCGGATCAATGACGGCGTCCCCCCCACTGTCCGGGAAATCTGCAGCGAACTCTCCATCAAATCCACTTCCACCGCCCACAAATACCTGCGCTCCCTGGAGGCGAAAGGCTATATCTTAATGGGAGACCGGACCAACCGCTCCATCCGCCTCAATGTGGAAAAAACCGTCAGTGTCCCCCTCATCGGCACCGTGGCGGCTGGGCAGCCCATCCTCGCCATTGAAGAGGTGGAGGACTACATCCCCTACCGGGTGCGCCGGGGCATGGGCAAAGACCTGTTCGCCCTGCGGGTCAAGGGGGAGAGCATGGTGAATGCCGCCATTCTGGATGGGGACATCATCATCGCCCGCCGGACCCCGGTCGCCGCAAACGGCGAGATCGTGGTCGCTTTGGTGGGGGATGAGGCCACCGTCAAAACCTTCTACAAGGAGAACGGCCACTTCCGCCTCCAGCCGGAAAACGACACCATGGACCCCATCATCGTGGAGGAGGTCGCCATTTTAGGCAAGGTGATTTCGGTCCTGCGCTTTTTTGAATAGGTATTCATACCGCTTGTCAGACGCTGCCAAACCCCAAATTTGGCGGCGTTTTTTTGGTTTGGCCTGCCATAAAATGTCATATAATAGACAAAAAACGGCTCCTCTGGCCCTGTTTGGTTAAAGATAACATAGAAATTGAAAAAACAGTGGCACATCGTACAAAAATGGTTTATAATAAGCAAGGTAAAAAAGGCCCGGCGGGGAGAAGAACCCTCTGGGGATTCGACTGACATTTCGTTGCAGCTCTGCAACTTTTGGGGAGGTTCCAATTTTGATTCGAGAAGATTTACGCAACATAGCTATCATCGCCCACGTTGACCACGGCAAAACCACTTTGGTCGACGAGATGCTCAAACAGGGCGGCGCATTCCGGGAAAATCAAGCGGTAGCCGACCGCGTCATGGACAGCGGCGACCTGGAGCGGGAACGGGGCATCACCATCCTGGCCAAAAACACTTCCGCTGTTTGGAACGGCGTTAAGATCAATATTGTGGACACCCCCGGACACGCCGATTTCGGCGGCGAGGTGGAGCGGGTGCTGAAGATGGTCAACGGCGTTGTCCTGCTGGTGGACGCCGCCGAGGGCCCCATGCCCCAGACCCGATTTGTGCTTCAGAAGGCCCTGGAACTGGGCCACCGGGTTATTGTGGTGGTCAACAAGGTGGACAAGCCCGACGCCCGCCCCTATGAAGTGGTGGACGAGTGCCTGGAACTCCTCCTGGACCTGGATGCTTCCGAAGAGCAGCTGGATAGCCCCATCATCTTCTGCTCTGGCCGCAACGGCACCGCCGGCGTCTCCCCAGATAACCTGGGCAGCGACCTTTCGGTCCTGTTTGAAAAGATCTTGGAGCAGATCCCCGCTCCCGAAGGGGATATGGAAGGCCCCGCCCAGGTTCTGGTCTCCTCCATCGACTACAACGACTTTGTGGGCCGTATCGCCATCGGCAGGGTAGAGCGGGGCGTGTTGCGCCAGAACCAGGACGTCATGGTCTGCGATTGGCACAACTCCATCCAGCCTTACCGGGGCAAAATCACCGCCATATACCAGATCGAAGGGTTGAAACGGGTCCCCTGCGAGGAAGCCAAGATGGGGGACATCATCTGCTTCTCCGGCATCACCGACATCACCATCGGCAACACCATCTGCGACTTGGCCGACGTCTCCCCCCTGCCCTTTGTCAAAATCAGCGAGCCCACCGTGGAGATGACCTTTTCGGTCAACAACAGCCCCTTCGCTGGCCGGGAAGGCAAGTTCGTCACCTCTCGCCAGCTGCGGGACCGGCTGTTTAAAGAGCTGCTCAAGGACGTCTCCCTCCGGGTGGAGGAGACCGATTCCTCCGACAGCTTCCGGGTCTGCGGCCGGGGCGAGATGCACCTTTCCATCCTAATCGAAACCATGCGCCGGGAAGGCTTTGAGTTCCAGGTCTCCACCCCTCACGTCCTGTTCCAGACCGATGAGAACGGCACCAAGCTGGAGCCCATCGAGCGGCTGCTGGTGGATGTGCCCGAGGAGTACATGGGCTCGGTCATGGAGAAGATGGGCGCCCGCAAAGGCGAACTAGTCCACATGGCCCCATCTGGCTCCCGGATGCGGATTGAATTTTTAGTCCCCTCCCGCGGCCTGTTCGGCTACAAGAGCGAGTTCTTGACCGATACCCGGGGCGAGGGCATCATGAACGCGGTGTTTGACGGCTACCAGCCCTACAAGGGGGAAATTGACCGCCGCACCGTCGGTTCCCTCATCGCCTTTGAGACCGGCGAATCCATCACCTACGGCCTTTACAACGCCCAGGAGCGGGGCACCCTGTTCATCGGCCCCGGCGTGCCGGTTTATGAAGGGATGATTGTGGGCTGCTCCCCCAAATCGGAGGACCTAGCGGTCAACGTCTGCAAAAAGAAACATGTCAGCAACATGCGGGCCTCTGGTTCGGATGAGGCACTGCGCCTGGTGCCCTACCGCCGGATGAGCTTAGAGGAATGCTTGGAGTTCCTGGGCGAGGATGAACTGCTGGAAGTCACCCCCAAGAACCTGCGGCTGCGCAAACGCATCCTGAACAACAGCGACCGGATGAAGAACATCTTCAAAGGCAAATAAACAATAAAAAATGCCCCTCCCGAATCTTCGGGAGGGGCATTTTTTATTGGAATTGCAGGGTTACCAAGCGGCAACTACGCCGTCGGCACGGGGTTCGGTGGCGCCCACCAGGACCCCTTCGTCGTTGCGCCAGATGATCTCGCCGCGGCCGAAGGAGGTTTCCTCCGCCTGGACCTTCACATCGTGGCCCCGGCGGATCAACTCTTTGGTGATCGCCTCGGGGAAGTTCTGCTCCACGTGGATCTCCTTGCCGCCGACCCACTGCCAACGGGGGGCATCCAGGGCATCCTGGGGGTTCATCAGGAAGTCCACCGTGTCGGTGACCACCTGCAGGTGGCCCTGGGGCTGCATAAAGCCGCCCATGACCCCGAAGGGGCCTACCGCCTTGCCGTCCTTGGTCAGGAAGCCAGGGATGATGGTGTGGTAGGGCTTTTTGCCGGGGGCCAGGCAGTTGAAGTGGTTCTCATCCAGGGTGAAGTTGTTGCCCCGGTCGTTGAGGGCGATGCCGGTGCCGGGCACAACCACGCCAGAGCCGAAGCCCCGGTAGTTGCTCTGGATGTAAGAGACCATGTTGCCCTCGCCGTCGGCGGTGCACAGGTAGACAGTGCCGCCACAGTGGGGGTCGCCGTGCTCGGGCAGAAGGGCGGTGTCGCTGATCAGCTCCCGGCGTTTGGCCGCGTACTCCTTGGAGAGCAACTCGGCGGGGGTGACGCCCATGTACCGAGGATCGGTGACATAGTGCATACCGTCTACAAAGGCCAGCTTCATGGCCTCGATCATCTTGTGGGTGGCGTCTCCCCGGTCATAGCCGCTGATATCCATCCCCTCCAGGATGTTGAGGGCCATCAGAGCGACGATTCCATGGCCGTTCGGGGGGATCTCCCACACATCGTAGCCTTTATAATTGGTGGTGATGGGTTCCACCCATTCGGCGCGGTAGGCCACTAGGTCGGATTTGCGCAGGTAGCCGCCAGTCTCCCGGGAGAAGGCGTCGATCTTGTCGGCCAGGGCGCCCCGGTAGAAGGACTCGGCATTGGTGCGGCCGATCTCCCGCAGGGTGTCGGCGTGGCCCTGGGAGACAAACACATCGCCCGGTTCAGGGGCTTTGCCGTCTTTGATAAAGGTGTCAAACCAGCCTTTGTGGCAGGGCTGATCCCCGAAGATGGGGGTGAATTTTTGCAAGGCGCCTTTCCAGGCATAGGAGACGGTAGGGGCGACAGCGTGGCCTTCTTCCGCATACCGGGCAGCGGGCTCCAACACCTGGGAGAGGGGGAGCTTGCCGAACCGCTTGGAGAGTTCTGCCCAGCCAGAGGGGGTGCCGGGGACGTTGACTGGGGTCCAACCGTACATGGGGACCTCTTTCAGCCCCTGCTCCCGCAGGGCTTCGGCACTGATTCCCATAGGGGCGGGGCCGCTGCCGTTGAGGCCGAACAACTTGTTCTCATCCTTCATCCAAACCAGGGCAAAGCAGTCGCTCCCAATGCCGTTGGCGGTGGGCTCCACCACGGTCAGGCAGGCTGCGGTGGCGATGGCGGCGTCTACGGCGTTGCCGCCCGCTTTGATGATATCTAGCCCCGCCTGAGCGGCCAGAGGCTGGGCGGTGCAGACCATGCCCTTGGTGCCGTAGGTCAGTTTCCGGCGGGAAGCGTATTGGTATTTCTGGGGATCAAACTGAAATTCCAATTGAGTCACTCCTTCTTTTTGGCTTTTCATGGATATACAATTAATTGTACACGAGTTTGATCCAGTTGTAAAGGAAGGAGACTGCCAATCCTTTGCCGTGGAATTTTTGCAAAAACAATAAAAATTGTCCCTTTTTGTCCCCAGACTCCTTTTTTAAGCGCTCCCCTATCCCCACCAGAATATTTTTCCGCCTCTATTCCAAGTGCAGTTGAGCTATGCCGCAGGCCTTTTCCCAGGATTGTTCCCCCTATTCTTTGGCCGGCTTGGATAATCATACAAACACCAGCAGCGCATGCGAATCCCTGCCCGGCATCGTGGTTTTCACCCCCCACACGCGCCGACTATATCTTTACTGGTTGGATCATTCCCGGATGAGGCCATCATCCTCCAACAGCTGCAAAGAAAGACCGCGCCGTGTAACGCGGCGCGGTCTTTCTATCATTTTTGGCCTATCCCACCAACCGGATCAACAGCTGGAAGCAGACGAACAAGATCGGTTGGTGCAACAGATAGATGAGTATGGCATGCCGCCCCACCCAGGTGAGGGCGCGGCTGCGGGTGGGGTAACACCAGGACGGGGCCCTGCTATCCCGCAACGGGATGCCCACATAGGAACCGGCCAAAAAGACAAAGATCCAGGGTAAGAGCGGGTAGTAATCGGCGCTGAAAAAGCCCGGGGCACAGAAACCCAGTGGAAACAGCCACCCTATTGTGTAAAGCCTTTGGGGCAAGGCAATCTCCCACAAGCCTGGGAGGCCCAGTACGCCCCATTCCACTCCGTAGAAGAGAAGGAATAAGCCAGCGCACAAACCGACTCCTAGGCCGGTTGAAACCCGGCTGAGAAGGGGATCCAACAAAGCGAACAGCAGCATAGCCGAACCCATAAAATGAAGGATGCCAAACCAAATCTGCTGGGAGGGCATCACCAGCAGGGTGCCCACCGTCAGCGCCAAAGCGGCCAACAGGGTCAATCCTCCCCGCTTCCAGTTGCTGCGGGAAAACCGGCAGGTGATCCCGGCGATGAACATAAAGGTAGCTGCCACCAAGGTGCGGGCAAAGCTGGTCACCCCCCAGCGAAACATAGGGACATCAAGGCCAAAGATGTCCACCAAGTCATACAGGGCATGGTATCCCACCATCAGCACTACGCACAATCCGCGGATATCATCCAAAATGCCCACCCGGCGAAATCCCTCTTTCATAAATATCTCCTCCCCATGCCAATCGGTTGTTAATCTCTCCAAAAAACAGTATAATACTAGTAAGAGCCAAATTGGAGGTGTCCCTATGGAACTTGTGGTAAAAAAACCTACCGTCCCCGAAGTGTATGAATTGACCGACTGGCCAGTTTGGGAAAGCGAACCTGCGGAGTTTGACCGCTATTATGACAAAACCGAGGTGGCCCTTTTTACCCATGGCAGTGTGGATGTTACCTTTGATGGCCGCACCGTCAATATTGGGGCCGGCGACCTAGTTACCTTCCCCAAGGGAATGCACTGTACCTGGAGAATTTTGCAGACTGTGCGCAAGCATTTTCAAACCGTTGATGAATAAATCGGATATTCTGGTAAAACAAAAGCCACCGTAAACACGGTGGCTTCTTGGCTCCCCCTGTTGGGCTCGAACCAACGACCCTGCGGTTAACAGCCGCATGCTCTACCGACTGAGCTAAGGAGGATTATATCTCTGATCAATGTCAGCTTAGATATAATATCATACAATTTTCCAGTTGTCAACACCTTTGTGGCGGCCTTTCCCCTTAATTCCAAAGGAATAGTTTCTTCCCAATGGTAAAGCTTTCAACTGTTGGAACAAATGCCAAAATTGGCACAGATGTGGCCTTCAATTTTTATCAGAACACCCTGTAGCCTAAGTTTATACCTCCTCAAAGGAGGCTATGGCTTCTCTCCCTTTCAAACTGTGCCGTAAAATATCAATTTGCAGTGGACAATCTTTTCACTGTCTCCTTTTCACTTGCTACAGAAAATACGGTATTCCCCTGATTGCTTTCACGACTGAAGTCTTGCAAAGGTTTGCTGGTGTATTGGGAAAAATCACCCACAATGGCCAGTTTTACCTGGTACTGTACAAATTTTTCTAAGATTTCCCCAGCAAGGCCGGAACTCAGGATAAAAAACCGTTCCGCTTAAATAAAAAAAACAACAGACCTCAATATAGAGGTCTGTTGTAAAGGATGCCGGCGTCGATCTATCCTCCCGGGCAGTCTCCCGCCAAGTACTTTCGACACGGATGAGCTTAACTTCTGTGTTCGGAATGGGAACAGGTGGGACCTCATCGTCATAGACACCGACTATATATCTGAAAACTCCGCTAGGAAGCAATCATTCTTTTTGGTGACCCGTGCGGGACTCGAACCCGCGTTGCTGGCGTGAGAGGCCAGAGTCTTAACCGCTTGACCAACGGGCCGCATGGTGCACCATCAGGGACTCGAACCCGGGACCCGCTGATTAAGAGTCAGCTGCTCTACCAACTGAGCTAATGGTGCAGGGTTGGGTGAGCACAATACTCTGCACACTCAAAATTGAACAATGAAACTAAGAATCCAAAAGATTTTGGTCAAGCCCTCGACCGATTAGTACTGGCTAGCTAAACGCATCGCTGCGCTTACACATCCAGCCTATCAACCTTGTAGTCTTCAAGGGGTCTTACCTGTTAAAACAGTGGGATATCTTATCTTATGGTCGGCTTCACGCTTAGATGCTTTCAGCGTTTATCCGGTCCGCACATAGCTGCCCAGCTGTGCCACTGGCGTGACAACTGGTGCACCAGAGGTGCGTCCATCCCGGTCCTCTCGTACTAGGGACAGCTCCATTCAAATATCCTGCGCCCACGGCAGATAGGGACCGAACTGTCTCACGACGTTCTGAACCCAGCTCGCGTACCGCTTTAATTGGCGAACAGCCAAACCCTTGGGACCGAATACAGCCCCAGGATGCGATGAGCCGACATCGAGGTGCCAAACCTCCCCGACGATGTGGACTCTTGGGGGAGATCAGCCTGTTATCCCCAGGGTAGCTTTTATCCGTTGAGCGATGGCATTTCCACTCACATACCACCGGATCACTAACTCCAACTTTCGTTACTGCTCGAACCGTCGCTCTCGCAGTTAGGCTGGCTTATGCGTTTACACTCTAGGGCATGGTTTCCGTCCATGCTGAGCCAACCTTTGAGCGCCTCCGTTACCTTTTTGGAGGCGACCGCCCCAGTCAAACTGCCCACCTAACAATGTCCCCCAGCCAGATTCATGGCTGCAGGTTAGAATTTCAGTACTTCAAGAGTGGTATCCCAACGGTGGCTCCACCAGAACTGGCGTCCTGGCTTCCAAGCCTCCCACCTATGCTGTACATGAAATACCGAAATCCAATATTAGGCTACAGTAAAGCTCCATGGGGTCTTTCCGTCTAGCCGCGGGTAACCGGCATCTTCACCGGTACTACAATTTCGCCGGGAGGGCTGTTGAGACAGTGTCCAGATCGTTACGCCATTCGTGCGGGTCAGAACTTACCTGACAAGGAATTTCGCTACCTTAGGACCGTTATAGTTACGGCCGCCGTTTACTGGGGCTTCGATTCAATGCTCTCACATCTCCTCTTAACCTTCCAGCACCGGGCAGGCGTCAGCCCATATACGTCATCTTTCGATTTAGCATAGACCTGTGTTTTTGCTAAACAGTCGCCTGGACCTATTCTCTGCGGCTCACTCTCGTGAGCACCCCTTATTCCGAAGTTACGGGGTCAACTTGCCGAGTTCCTTAACAACCCTTCTCCCGTTGGCCTTAGAATTCTCTTCCTACCTACCTGTGTCGGTTTGCGGTACGGGCGCCTAAGATATACACAAAGCTTTTCTCGCCACCGTCCAAGCATGCTTCCCTACTAAATTTCGGTCCCTTACGCCCGGGGCTACCAACGCCCGGGTCATGCCCTTTCAATGTGTCCCTTTGCTTAAATCTTTTGGCGGCTACGGAATTTCTACCGTATGTGCATCGGCTACGCCTTTCGGCCTCACCTTAGCTCCCGGCTAACTTGGAGCGGACGAACCTTCCTCCAAAAACCTTAGGCATTCGGCCATTATGATTCTCACATAATTCTCGCTACTCATTCCGGCATTCTCACTTGTATGAAGTCCACGCCCGCTTCCGCTAACGCTTCACCCCTCATACAACGCTCCCCTACCACGCATCTTGCGATGCATCCCAAGCTTCGGTGATGATTTTAGCCCCGTTACATTTTCGGCGCAGGATCATTCGACCAGTGAGCTATTACGCACTCTTTAAATGTGTGGCTGCTTCTAAGCCAACATCCTGGTTGTTTTCACAATCCTACATCCTTCTCCACTTAAACCATCTTGGGGACCTTAGCTGTGGGTCTGGGCTTTTTCCCTTTTGACTGCGAAACTTATCTCACGCAGTCTGACTGCTGCAGTCGGCATTATCTGGCATTCAGAGTTTGATAGGGTTCAGTAACCTCTCGGCCCCTAGCCCATTCAGTGCTTTACCTCCAGTAATGATCTGCAACGCTAGCCCTAAAGCTATTTCGGGGAGAACCAGCTATATCCGAGTTCGATTGGAATTTCTCCGCTATCCACACCTCATCCGCCGCCTTTTCAACGGAGGTCGGTTCGGTCCTCCATGGAATTTTACTTCCACTTCAACCTGGACATGGATAGGTCACCCGGTTTCGGGCCCAATGCATGAAACTCTACGCCCTATTCAGACTTGGTTTCCCTTCGGCTCCGGACCTGAAGTCCTTAACCTTGCTACATACATTCGCTCGCCGGACCGTTCTACAAAAAGTACCTTATCACACATTGACGTGCTCTAAGTGCTTGTAGGCACAGGGTTTCAGGTTCTTTTTCACTCCCCTCCCGGGGTGCTTTTCACCTTTCCTTCACAGTACTATACGCTATCGGTCACTGAGGAGTATTTAGGCTTGGAGGGTGGTCCCCCCGACTTCCCACGGGGTTTCACGTGTCCCGCGGTACTCTGGATCCTGCTTGCTGGCTCTTCTTTTCACATACGCGACTTTCACGCTCTTCGGTGTGCCGTCCCATGCACTTCTGTTAAGATTTGCCATACATATTGCAGTCCGTAACCCCAAGGGTATTTCTACCCTTGGTTTGGCCTCTTCCGCGTTCGCTCGCCACTACTAGCGGAATCTCGGTTGATGTCTTTTCCTCGCCCTACTTAGATGTTTCAGTTCAGGCGGTTCCCCTCATACACCTATGGATTCAGTGTATGATACATGGGAATTACCCCATGTGGATTGCTCCATTCAGAGATCTGCGGATCAAAGCTTACTTGCAGCTCCCCGCAGCTTATCGCAGCTTGTCACGTCTTTCATCGGCTCTCAGTGCCAAGGCATTCGCCCTGCGCCCTTATTAGCTTGACCTTTATGCTTCGAATCTTTTGGTTCTGTTGTTTCCTCTGGCAATTGTAGTTTTGTTACCCAAATAAGAAAAATATTTGAATACTTCACTTTTACCTGATTTACAGATGTTTCATTGTTCAATTTTCAATGTACAGATTGCTTTTCTCAAGGAAAAGCTGGTGGGCTAAAGTGGACTCGAACCACCGACCTCACGATTATCAGTCGTGTGCTCTAACCAGCTGAGCTATTAGCCCATGTTTGGTCAGACTCGGTTATTCCCTCGTCTCCCGCAGCCTTTTTTCAAGGCTTTGGTGGAGATGAGGAGGATCGAACTCCTGACCCCCTGCGTGCAAGGCAGGTGCTCTCCCAGCTGAGCTACACCCCCATATTGGCAGGAGCCTCGGAAATCTTCCGCTTCTCACCCTTTGAGAACTCAAAACGAGCCCTCAAAATCGAACAACATTTAACTTTGATAATCCTTGCTGACCAGAGTAGATTCAACCGAATCTAAACTCCTTAGAAAGGAGGTGATCCAGCCGCACCTTCCGATACGGCTACCTTGTTACGACTTCACCCCAGTCATCAATCCCACCTTCGGCAGCGCCCTCTTTGCGGTTAGGCTACTGACTTCGGGTGTTACCGACTCCCATGGTGTGACGGGCGGTGTGTACAAGGCCCGGGAACGTATTCACCGCGGCATGCTGATCCGCGATTACTAGCAATTCCGACTTCATGCAGGCGAGTTGCAGCCTGCAATCCGAACTGAGACGACTTTTAGGGGTTTGCTCCACCTCGCGGTCTTGCTTCCCTCTGTTGATCGCCATTGTATTACGTGTGTAGCCCAGGTCATAAGGGGCATGATGATTTGACGTCATCCCCACCTTCCTCCGTTTTGTCAACGGCAGTCTCATTAGAGTGCTCAACTGAATGTAGCAACTAATAATAAGGGTTGCGCTCGTTGCGGGACTTAACCCAACATCTCACGACACGAGCTGACGACAACCATGCACCACCTGTCTTTGTGTCCCGAAGGAAAGCTCTATCTCTAGAGCCGTCACTCGATGTCAAGACCTGGTAAGGTTCTTCGCGTTGCTTCGAATTAAACCACATAATCCACTGCTTGTGCGGGCCCCCGTCAATTCCTTTGAGTTTCAACCTTGCGGTCGTACTCCCCAGGTGGATTACTTATTGTGTTAACTCCGGCACGGAAGGGGTCAGTCCCCCCACACCTAGTAATCATCGTTTACGGCGTGGACTACCAGGGTATCTAATCCTGTTTGCTCCCCACGCTTTCGAGCCTCAGCGTCAGTAAAAGCCCAGCAGGCCGCCTTCGCCACTGGTGTTCCTCCTAATATCTACGCATTTCACCGCTACACTAGGAATTCCGCCTGCCTCTACTTCACTCAAGAGCCCCAGTTTCGAACGCAGCTACCAGTTGAGCCGGTAGATTTAACATTCGACTTGAGACCCCGCCTACGCTCCCTTTACACCCAGTAATTCCGGACAACGCTCGCTCCCTACGTATTACCGCGGCTGCTGGCACGTAGTTAGCCGGAGCTTCCTCCTTGGGTACCGTCATTATCGTCCCCAAAGACAGAGGTTTACAATCCGAAGACCGTCTTCCCTCACGCGGCGTCGCTGCATCAGAGTTTCCTCCATTGTGCAATATCCCCCACTGCTGCCTCCCGTAGGAGTCTGGGCCGTGTCTCAGTCCCAATGTGGCCGATCAACCTCTCAGTCCGGCTACCGATCGTCGCCTTGGTGGGCCGTTACCCCGCCAACTAGCTAATCGGACGCGAGCCCATCTTTCAGCGGATTGCTCCTTTGATACCAGAATCATGCGGTCCCGGTATGTTATGCGGTATTAGCGTTCGTTTCCAAACGTTATCCCCCTCTGAAAGGCAGGTTGCTCACGTGTTACTCACCCGTCCGCCACTAGCTCTGGGGAGCAAGCTCCCCTCGGCTCGTTCGACTTGCATGTGTTAGGCGCGCCGCCAGCGTTCGTCCTGAGCCAGGATCAAACTCTTAGATAAATGGTATTAAAAACCCTTCCGGGCTTATAATCATTTAACCAAGCTTTGTTAGCTCAATTATCACGCTAGCGAATTTCTTCGCTTCACAAAGTTTCTTTCGAAACTTCAAATTCATTTCAAGGGCTTATCTTGTAAGCTAAATGTTGTTCAATTTTCAAGGTCCGTTTGCTGTTCCCACAGCAGGTCTTTATTATATCACACTGTTTCGCTCTTGTCAACACTTTTTTCAAAACTTTTTTCGAGCCGCCAGGCCCAAATCCCTGTTTTGCTTTTTCAGTGCCGCCCTCACGAGACAGCCTTGATATCATATCACACCGTCTTGCATTTGTCAACACTTTTTTGAAAACTTCTTTCAGACCCCTTGGCCCGGCCGCCGTTTTCTTTTGTCGTGTTGTCTCTCGCGAAACAGCTTAGTTATAATACCACACCCCTTCCCTTATGTCAACTCTTTTTTGCAAAAAAATTGCGCAAAACTTACATTTCTTTCTTTTTTGCCACTTTATCGGGAGAGATACCTATTATATATAAACTATATCTCATCCTCCGTTGGCTTCTGCTATCGAAATGGAAGGGAAATCCAAATCTCCCTCTTGCTTTTTTTCAAAACTGTGGTATACTAGTACTGTTCTATTGATGGACATGTGCTCGTAGCTCAGCTGGATAGAGCGTTAGACTCCGACTCTAAAGGCCGCTGGTTCGAATCCAGTCGGGCACACCACGTCGCCGCAAGCGGTTTACCGTTTGCGGCGATTTTTTTGAAGTCACCGCGCGCTCATCTTGCTGCGGCTCCTTTTCAAATCGAACCCGCTTCGCCGGACTTCGATTTGGTTTCGGGTGCGAACCTGTGAAAATTGATTTTGACTGCTTATTGCAATGAAAACCCACATGAACTTTGTTGTTCTTGCGGGTTCTTTTTGCGTTTAGGCGCCTTTGGGCCCATCATGAATCCCGGTCTATATCCATAGGGGATCCCCAGACAGCTTCCCTTTCTTGTATCCGCCCCGAACCTGTGCCCTTGACTTTCCCTGAAGATGCTGTTAAAATATCCTTATAAAGAACATTTGTTCTATAAGGGAGTGATTTCGGTGAATACCCTGGAAAAACTGACCATCCTATCCGACGCCGCCAAATACGATGCGGCCTGCACCTCCAGCGGGGCCACCCGGACAGCCCGGCCCAGCTCCATCGGCAGCTGTGAAGCCAGCGGCATCTGCCACAGCTTTTCGGCGGATGGGCGGTGCATCTCCCTATTGAAAGTCCTCCTCTCCAACGACTGCGCCTATGACTGCAAATACTGTGTCAACCGCCGCTCCGGCGACACCCCCCGGGCCACCTTTGAACCCCGGGAGCTGGCCGACCTCACCCTGCAGTTCTATCGCCGCAACTATATCGAAGGGCTGTTTTTGAGCTCCGGCGTAGTGAAGAACCCCGACTATACCTGTGAACAGATGATCGAGGTCTTGCGGATTCTGCGCGATGAGTACCAGTTCGCCGGTTACATCCACTGCAAAGCCATCCCGGGGGCGGACAGTGCCCTTATCGCCCGGATGGGCCTGCTCGCCGACCGGATCAGCGTCAACA
This sequence comes from Merdimmobilis hominis, assembly GCF_900104615.1. Taxonomy (GTDB): domain Bacteria; phylum Bacillota; class Clostridia; order Oscillospirales; family Ruminococcaceae; genus Merdimmobilis; species Merdimmobilis hominis. The sequence goes on from NZ_LT629939.1 coordinate 1,163,545, forward strand.
TCGAGCTCCCCTCCCAGGCGAGTTTACAGATGCTGGCCCCCGCCAAAACCAAGGAACGGATTTTAGGCCCTATGAAGCTGATTTCCACCTCCATCCAGCAAAACAGCCGGGAAATTGTCCAGTACCGCCACTCCCCCAAATTTGCCCCAGCCGGCCAAAGCACCCAGATGATTGTAGGCGCCACGCCGGAAAGCGATCTGCAAATCCTCACCCTCACCCAGGCGTTGTACCGCAAATACCATTTAAAAAGGGTGTTTTTTTCCGCCTATATCCCGGTGCAGGAGGATTCCTGCCTCCCCGCCCTAGATACCAAGCCGCCCCTCCTGCGGGAGCACCGGCTGTACCAGGCAGATTGGCTTTTGCGGTTCTATGGGTTCGATGCCAAAGAGCTGCTGGACGAGAGGCACCCCAACTTCAATCCCCTTCTAGACCCCAAGTGCAGCTGGGCGGTGAGCCACCTGGACCAATTCCCGGTGGAGGTCAACACCGCCCCTTATGAGCTGCTTTTGCGGGTGCCGGGCATCGGGGTGAAAAGCGCCGGCCGGATCCTCACCGCCCGCCGCCACTGCCGGCTGGATTTTGCCGGCCTCAAAAAGCTGGGGGTGGTGCTCAAGCGGGCCCAATACTTCCTCACCTGCGGGGGGAAGATGGTGGAGGGCCTCCACTTCTCCCCCGACGGGGTGCTGCGAGGGCTGCTGCTCTCCCAGGGGGCCCCCCAGGAGCCGGTAGAACAGCTCTCCCTCTTCGCCCCCAAACTTCCCACTAGAGAGGATGTGGTCTCGTGTTTAACCGGCCAGCTTTAGTCTACCGCTGCGACGGCACCTTGGACGGCCTCCTCTGCTGCGTCTTTGAAAGTTATGTCCGCAAAGAAGAGCCCATGGATATATTGGAAGAAGAGGGGACCCTTTTCCCCTGCCGGGAAATTGAGACAGACCCTCAGAAGGCGGCCCGGGTGGCCCGCTCCCTTCTCAAAATCTCCCAGCGGGTGTTCGACCTGGTCCAGGAGGGGATGCTCTCCGCCATGCCCGGCCGGGGAATGGTGGTCTACCGCTTCATCCGCCTCGCCTATCAGGTGGGGGACAAGGCAGCGATGCTCCTCACCAATGACACTGTCGCCACCCTCCATCGCTGGACCAGTCAACTGCGCCACGAGGCACACCTCTACACCGGGTTTGTCCGGTTCACCGACTGGCAGGGGGCGTTGGTGGCAAAAATTGAGCCCAAAGGCCAGGTCCTCCCCCTGATAGCCGGTCACTTTGCAGGCCGCTACCCGGGGGAACGGTTTTTGATCTTCGACGCTGTCCACCGCATGGCCCTAGTCCACCAGCCGGGCCGCACAGCCATCCTTCTGGTGGAGGATCTGGAACTTCCCCCAACCACCCCGGAGGAGGCACAGTGCCGCCGGCTATGGCGGGCTTATCATCAAGCCATCTCCATCCAGGAGAGGGAGAATCCCCGTGCCCAGCGGGGCCATCTCGCCTTGCGGTACCGGGGGCAGATGACCGAGTTCCAGCCAGACGATCCCTCTGGATCCCCGCCAAAGGCGTTCCCCTAAAAACATCTATGTTTGAGGCGCCTCTCCCCGTATGTGCGGGGGGAGGCGCTTCTTTTCCTTTCTCATACCAGGATTCTCAACCACCTTTCCTCTGTTGTTCATTCAGCCGTCAAACCCACCGGATATCTTTAGACCTGTAACCAACCGGCAGACAGCAAAAAAATTGAACGATAGAATAAGGAGGTTTCACCATGGCCACATACCAAGATGTGTTCGCACGGTATGAGAAAAAATACAAGCTGACCCTCAGCCAATATGCGGCCCTGCGCCGCTGGCTTCAAGACCGGATGGAAGTGGATTCCTACGGCCTTCACACCATCTGCAACATCTACTACGATACCCCGGATTTCCAGCTGATCCGCACTTCCCTGGAAAAACCTGTCTACAAAGAAAAACTCCGCCTGCGTAGCTACGGCGTCCCCGGTGGAGACACTCCGGTGTTTGTGGAGCTGAAAAAGAAATTGGATGGGGTGGTGTATAAGCGCCGGGTCTCCCTCCCTCTGCGGGAGGCGAAGCGGTACCTGGCCTATGAGGGCCGTCCGGATCTGGATTGCCAAATCCTCCGGGAGATCGACTGGGCACTGGCCCGCTACCCGCTGGAGCCCAAAGCCTTTATCGCCTATGACCGCATCGCCCTCTTTGGGCGGGAGGACCCCGACCTGCGCATCACCTTCGACTGCAACCTCCGCTGGCGGGACGCGTTCCTAGACCTTTCCCAAGGGGATTGGGGGCAGCCCCTCCTAGACAAACAGGAAATCCTGATGGAGGCAAAACTCCCTGCCGCCATGCCCCTGTGGCTCAGCCACGTGTTAGACCGCCTCCAAATCCGGCAGACTTCCTTTTCCAAATACGGCGCCTGCTATCAGCAGAACCTGTTCCCAGCACTTTTATCAACAGGGGGGATTTGTGTTGCTTAACTCCTTTTTTGCCCGTGTAACCCAAGATTCCATCACCCTCCCCGGCGTGCTGCTCTGCACTGGGGTCTCCCTCCTGCTGGGAGTGCTGATCGCCCTCATTTACATGCGCCAGGCCCGGTATACGAAAAGTTTCGCCGTCACCCTGGCCCTACTGCCTGCCATGGTAGAGATTGTCATCCTCCTGGTCAACGGCAACCTAGGCACCGGTGTGGCGGTGGCGGGGGCTTTCGGGCTGGTGCGGTTCCGCTCCCTGCCCGGCAGCGCCCGGGAGATCGGCAGCCTCTTTTTCGCCATGGCCATCGGCCTTGCCACCGGCATGGGCTATCTGGGATATGCCATCCTATTTTTTCTTCTAATCGGCGCGGCCATGCTCCTGCTGGGCAGCTGCTCCTTCGGCGAGGCCAAGGACGATGTCCGGGAGCTGAAAATCACCATCCCCGAAAGCCTTGACTACGACGGGATCTTTGACGTTCTCTTTGCCAAATACACCCGAAGTGCCGTCCTGGACCGGGTGAAAACCACCAACATGGGCAGCCTCTACGAATTGACCTACCGGGTGGAGCTGGACGGCGGCGCCATCCCCAAGGCTTTTTTGGATGAGCTGCGCTGCCGCAACGGCAACCTGACCATCCTCTGCGGCCGGGTCTCCACCAACCGGGAAGAGCTGCAACCCACAAAAGGAGGGTATTTATAATGAAACAAAACCGACTCATCGCCGCTCTGGGGGCTGTTCTTCTGCTCCTCCCCACTTTGGCGGGGTGTGCGCAAAACCCAGGGCAAACATCATCCTCTTCGCCTTCCGCTTCCCCCTATGAAACGTCAGAGGTCTCCATCCAATGGGATGAGGCCACCGCCACCAAAATAACCCTGTCCGGCGGCACTGCTCAGTTCGGGAGCTCTGCCGTCTCGGTGGATGGAGGAGTTATCACCATCCAAACAGCGGGGGACTACCTCATCTCCGGTGAACTGACCGACGGGCAGATCGTGGTGGACGCAGGCAAGGAGGATACAGTCCGGCTGATATTGTCCAATGCCTCTATCTCCTGCTCGGACAGCGCGGCCATCTACGCCAGGCAGGCTGGCCAGACGGTGGTCCTGCTGGCAAGCGGAACCCAAAACACCCTTTCCGACGGGGCAGACTACACCTATGCCGAGGGAGAGGATGAACCGGACGCCGCCCTTTTTGCCAAAGATGACCTGACCATCGCCGGGGAAGGCGCCCTCCAGGTGACCGGAAACTACAACAACGGCATTGGCACCAAGGACAACCTGGTGATTCAGGGGGGCAGCTTGGCCATTGCCGCAGCAAACGACGGTCTGCGGGGTCAGGATTCGGTCACCGTCCTGGGCGGGGAAATTTCCATCGACGCCGGAGGCAACGGTATCCGGTCCAACAACGACGAGGACCCGGAAAAAGGCTGGATTTCCCTTTTGGGCGGGGACTTCACCATCACCGCAGGGCAGGACGGCATTCAGGCGGAAACCAATCTCACCATCTCTGGCGGCACCTACGCCATCACCACCGGGGGCGGGGCGGAATCCGTCGGGCACACCTCCGGCGGGGATCCTCCGGCAGCCCAGCCCGGCAGACAGGGTGAGGCGGGAACTCCCCCTGCTAAACCCCAAGGAGATGCCGCACTCAGCGGGGAATCAGCCTCCCTCCCCAGCCTCCCCGCTCCGATGGCATCCCCCACTTTGGAAGATAGCTCTGCCTCCGACAGCTGCAAGGGGTTAAAAGCCGGCTCCTCCCTTGCTGTCACTGGCGGCGACTTCCAGCTGGACTGCGCCGACGACGCGGTCCATACAAACGGTGATTTAACGGTGGAGAGTGGGGCTTTTACCATCTCTACAGGAGATGACGGCTTCCACGCCGACGGGGCTCTCACCATCAACGGCGGAACTATCTCCATCCTCCAAAGCTACGAAGGGCTGGAGGGCTCCACTGTCGAAATAAACGGGGGCGACATCCAGCTCACTGCCAGCGATGATGGGGTCAATGCGGCAGGCGGCAGCGATGGGGACAACTGGGACAGCTTCCGCGCCGACGGCAGCCACTTCGTCCGCATCACCGGCGGAACCCTCTGGGTGGATGCTCAGGGCGACGGGCTGGATTCCAACGGCGGCCTCTACCTGGATGGGGGAACGGTGTTGATCAGCGGCCCCACCGGGAACGGCAATGGCGCCTTGGACTACGACGGAGAATGCCTGGTCACTGGCGGCGTGCTGCTTGCCGCCGGCAGTTCCGGAATGGCCCAGGGGCCCAGCGCCAGCTCCAACCAAAACTCCCTGATGATCACCTTCTTGGAAAGCCAGGCTGCCGGCACCTTGGTCAACCTGTCGGATAGCCAAGGGCGGTCCATTCTCACCTTTGCCCCTTCCAAGGCGTTTCAGTCCCTGGTCATCAGCAGTCCTGAACTGGTTCAGGGGGAGGAATATACCCTCTCCACCGGCGGCAGCTGTGAGGATGGCCAAAATGGCTACTACGGCTCGGGCGTCTATACAGGCGGCACCAAGTTGTGTCAAGTCACCCTATCCGACACCATGACCACCATCTCCAGTGATGGCACTGTCCTCTCAGGGAATATGGGGGGCGGCTTTGGTGCCGGCAGGGGGAACCGCGGCCAGCGCCCCGCCAACGGGTAAATCCCCCACCAACCGGCAAGGCCCTCCCAGTGCATTCTGGGAGGGCCTTGTTTTTGTATTAGGGGTTGGGGGTCACCTCGCGCAGGCAACTTTCCACAAACTCCGCCAGATGCTGGATGATCTGGGCGGTTTCTTCCACGGAACAACCCATCCGCAAATAGCGCTGGGCGATGACCTTCATGGATTCCCCGATCTCGATGATGTGGCCATCCGGGTCAAAAATCCGGGCGACCCTCTGCTGCCACTCATGCTTTTTGGGAGGATGAACCTGCTCCACCTCTGGGTAGGCGGCCAGCTTTTCCAAAAAGGCGTCAAAGTCCTCCACCTCAAAATAGAGTTCCATATTGCGGGGCCGCCAAACCATCGTCTCCTTGGGGATATCCAGCAGCCAGTCTAAACCTTCTTGAACGGCGAACCCGCCGCTGACGGTGACATTTCGCCCCAAGTCCATTTCGACCTTTTGGTCAAACAGCTCCCCATAGAACTTCTTGGACGCTCCACGTCCTGGACAGCCAGCAAGGGCAGTTGAAATTTCAAGCAGTCCCTCTTCTTTCTACCGTTTGTCCTCCCATTCCCCGGGGAAACAGACTGCCAGGAATTTGGCCATCAAGGGGATATAGGTGGCGATAAATACCCCCACTGCCCCAAAGGCCAGGGGCTTTTTCCATCTGGCTGGCGCCGCCGCCCCCAGGAGAATGCCCATGGCGCACAGGCAGAGTTTCAGCAATGCCAAGTCCTTCCAATCGCACTCCCGAATGTACTGGTCGGCTAGGTCAAACAGGTATCTCATGGGAAGGCCCTCCTTTTTGGGGTTGTGCCGGGGGTGACCCCGGCGAGGTGGTTTTTGTGAGGATGCACCCGCTATGGGGAACCGTCTTTTCTTTAGTATAGCATAAGTCCCCTTCCAGAGGACAGCCTCGCTGCAAATTTCCCCTGGCAATGGTTCCCTCTTGCTGTTGAGGGGCAGCACAAACCCTGGCGGCGCTTTTGGGAAAGCAAACACCCACAACAAATCGGCTGCATACAACAAAAAGCTCCCCTGAGGGCCATCCCCCCGGGGAGCCAGGCGTTACCGCCCTTTGTGTTTTTCCTTTTTCTTCTGTTGCCGCAGGGCAAAAAGCCGTTGCCTTTCCTCTTCGGTCCTGGTTTTGCGGGCCAAAAGGCGGCTCTGTTTCCCCGCCTCCTGCTGGGCTTTCACCGCCTGCTGGGCCTTGGTGCCCACCCCTTTGGTTTGCAGCTGCCCCTTTACCTGCCTCTGCACACGCTTGGGGTTTTTGCCAAGGTCCTTGGGGGCCTGGGCTTCCACTGGCGGCCCAAACCGCAGCTTTCCCCAGTGGTTTAAAAAGTAGGCGTAGATCTCGCACTCCTTGGGCTCTTTGCCAAAGACCACTTTAGCAGCCCGCAGTCACCCGCATTCCATGCGTTGGTACACCGCCACCCAAAAGGGGTCTTCAAAAAACACCGTGAGGCTGGCACTTGTGGATTCCATCCTAACATTCCTCCCATTTTTGCATGCTCTTGAGAACGGACAACCCATGGGAGGGCAGGTTACTGACAGGGGATGGCCCTGCCAACCGGGCTGTGTTTTTATCTCTGCAACCCTATTGTATCGGTTTTTTCCCCTTGCTGCAACTGACGGATACGTACAAAAATAGTACCTGTGCCACTATTTTTGTAAAAGCCCCTTCTCCATTTACTTTTTCCCAGGGATTTTGTACAATGAAAGAAAACGGGCGCTGCCCAGTCAGACGAGGTGTCCCCTATGAAAAACACCACATTGTGTTACATTGAACAAGATGGCCGCTACCTGATGCTCCACCGGAACAAGAAGGAGCGGGACGAGAATAAGGACAAGTGGATCGGGGTAGGCGGCAAATTCTTGGAAAACGAAAGCCCGGAGGACTGCCTCCTGCGGGAGGTGTGGGAGGAGACCGGCCTCACCCTCACCCGTTGGCAGTTCCGGGGGATTGTCACCTTTGTCAGCGACCAGTGGCCCACCGAGTACATGCACCTCTTTACCGCCGACCAGTTCACAGGGGAGTTGCAGGACTGTATGGAGGGAGACCTTTGCTGGGTGGAAAAATCGGCCGTTCCCTTCCTTCCCCTGTGGGATGGTGACCGGATTTTCCTAGACTACCTGGCCCGGGAGGAGCCCTTTTTCTCCCTCAAACTGGTCTACCAAGGGGATCGCTTGGCAGAGGCCGTCTGCAACGGCCGCCCCCTGTGAGAAGCAGGGCTGGCAAAAGGTTCTCCGCCTCTCAAACCCATAAAAAAATAGCCGCAAATTGCGGCTATTTAAAAAAGAAGGTAAAACAGCGCCAACAAGATGGTTTTATCCGCTTTGGCATTCATGAGAAATAAGAGCAGTCCCAAAATCAAGATTTTTTCCCCATCCAGTTTCAGCGCTTTTAGGACGCCGCCCACCGCGGAATCGTCATCCTGGGGCAGAAATGCGTTGATCAGGTCGGCGATGGAGCCACCTTCCAGCACATCCTCCACCGCAGGGAGTACCTGCTGCCCCAGGTCCTTGAGCTGTTCCACCGGGGATGGAACCGGCGGCGGGGGCTGCCGCCTTTGAGGCGGGCCCGGTTTGCGGGGTGGAGGCGGCGGGTCCGGGTGTTCCCGGTTGACCGTCTCCAAGGTGGACTGGGCTTTTGCCTGCATTTCCTTAACCCGGCGGACCGCATCCTGCTGCATCCGCATCACATCATCGTCGGAGTAGCTGCTGGAACTGTTCCACGTCATGTCGCACCACCGCCAAACAGCCCGGATTCCTTAATGAGGGGCAGAAGTTTGATCAGCTGCATGATCTTTACAGCATCGTCCACCTTTTTGCTTCGCTCCTCACTGAGGTGGGGCTTTAACGCCATGAGGAGATCCACATTTTTATCGGATTTGGACAGGCGGGAGAGGGCGCCCTGAATTTTCATCAGCGTCCCCATGTCGATAGCGGGCAGGGAGCTCTGCTGCTGGGGCTGTTGGGTGCCCTGGCCCAACCCGAGGCTCCCCAAAACCGAACCCAGGGCGGAGAGATCCAAATTCCCCAGGGGGTTTTGCCCGCCGCTGCCTGGGGGATTCATCCCCTGGTTCACCGGCATGGGGTTCCCCCCTTGGTTCATTTGGTCCATCTGCCCTTGGGGGAATCCCATCCCGTTGTTCATTTGAGGCGGAATCCCCTGGTTCATACCGAGGTTCATCGAAGCTTGGTTCATAGCGGATGGATTGTTCATCTGGGGCTGGCTGTTCACCTGCCCGCCGGCCATATCGCCCAGCCCCAGAGCCGCGGCGGCCGATTTGAGCTGATTCATCGCCTCGGGATTGCCGAGGATCTGGCTCAGCGTGGAGGCAAGATCATCCATGGAGTTACTTCCCTCCCATCAATTCATTGAGCAGCTGTTTGGCCCGGGGGGTGTTCAGCAGCTGCTCCAGCGCCTGCGGGTTGGAGAGCAGACGGTTGATCTGAGCGGCTTGGTCTTGGTTGATGCCTTTCAGGGCCTCGTCAAAGGCGCCCTGCTCCAGCTGGCTCTTCAGCTTGGAAGGATCGGTGCCCAGCTTCTTGCCGGCCATGGAGAGCAGCATGTCGAGCCGGGCCTTATTCATCTGTGGGTTGTTGTTCAAACTATCACCACCTATTCCATTTCTACCAAATTTATGATAGATTAAAGATAAATATACACAAGGGGAGGGATCTCATGCGGATTGTCGTGTTCTCCGATAGCCATAATGAGTTTTTTGCCATCAAACGGATACTGGATCTAAACCAGGGGCGGGCGGATCTCTTTCTCCATTTGGGCGACGGCAACCGGGAGTTTGAAGACATCCGGGATCTCTACCCCGGGTGTGCGTTTCTCGGGGTGGCAGGCAACTGCGACCGGCTCTGCCGGGAAAAAGGCGAGCGGGAGTTCACCGAGGGAGGCGTGCGAATTCTCATGACCCACGGCCACGCCTATGGGGTGAAAAACGGCCTCTCCTCCCTTGTGCGCGAGGCGGAAAAACGGGGGATCGGCCTGGTGCTGTACGGCCATACCCACCATGCCAAGATCACCCGGCAGGATGGGGTGGTTCTCTTCAACCCCGGCACTCTGCGCCCTTCCTGCGATCAAACGGCCACCTATGGCATCGTGGACCTTGTAGACGGGGCCATCAACTGCAAGATTGTGGAGGCATAGCCATGGAACAGCTGGAACAACTCGCCACCAAACGGCTGGGGCGGACCTTTTTGTACTTCGACTCCATCCACTCCACCAACACCTATCTCAAGGAGCAGGGCGCCCAGCTGCCGGACGGCACCGCTGTAGTGGCGGGACATCAGTATGCCGGCCGCGGCCGCCAAGGGAAGGCTTGGCAGAGCAGCGAAGAAGCCCTCGCCCTCTCGGTCCTGCTCAAGGGGGTTCCTCCTTATCTTATGCAGATGCTTCCCATTTTGTTCGGAATTGGGGCCCGGCGGGCCCTTTCCCTCCTCTGCGGCCGGGAAATCCTGCTCAAATGGCCCAACGACCTCCTGCTGGGGGAGAAAAAAATCGCCGGCATCCTCTGCGAAAGCGCCGGCTTCGGGGAAGATGCCCTGGCGGTCTGCGGCATCGGGGTCAACCTTTTGCAGGAACCTTCCTTTTTCGCAGAGCTCCCCTACGGTTCCTCCCTTTGGGTCGAATGCGGGGTCCGGGTCTCCCCTGCTGTGGCGGGGGGGGCCATCCTCACCGCTTTCGAACAGGTGCTGGAAGAGTTTGCGGCAGGTGGCTTTTCCCCTCTGCGGGAGGAGTACGCCGCTTGTTGCATCAACTTGGGCCGGGAGGTCCGGGTGGTCACCCCGGCGGGGGAACAGACCGGCTTTGCCTATGGCATTGGGGAGGATGGCTGTCTCCTGGTCAAAGCCCCGGCGGGAGAGCTGGCAATCCGCTCCGGCGAGGCTTCGGTGCGGGGGGTATACGGGTATGTCTAACCGGCCTATCCTAAAAACAGCGCACAACATCTTTTCCATCCCTGGGCTCTGCCCGGGGATTTCTTATTTCTCCGGCGATATATGAAAACGTGAGAAATCCTGTCAAATACGCCACTGTAGCCCCAAACCAGGAGACAAATGCCCACCATGGGTAAAATCTCGCTAAATTGCGAAAAATTGGGGAAATCTGTCCTTTTGGGGTTGCATTTTCCCCCGGATGTGCGTATACTGTATATGCGGTAAAAAAACCGTCTAAAATGATTGAAAAAGGAGGTTCAGCAGTGGACGCTTGCGGCCAAAGTAGCAGGATGGACAGCGATTATCACGGGCAAATGGTTCTGTCGGCCACTGCTGTGCCGGCTTTCTAATTTTGGGCTTCCCCCCAAGGGGGCAGTCCGCCCCTGATCATCGCCCCATGGAGCGAGGCTTTCGCTTTGCCATGGGGCTTTTGTCTGTCTTTGCACCTCAAAATGCTGATGGGAGGTAGCCAAGATGGAAAACTATGAACTGAATTTTACCCGCCTCATCCAAATGGCGGAACAAAGGGATTACATCTCCCTGAAAAAAGAATTGGAAACCCTGCAGGAGGTGGACGTGGCCCAATTCCTCGAACTGCTGTCCGGGGAAAAAATTGTGGTGGTCTTCCGCACCCTGCCCAAGGAGATGGCGGCAGAGGTGTTCGCCAACCTGCAGCCGGAGACCCAGGAGTATATCGTCACCTCCATCACCGATCAGGAGATCGCGGTGATCATCGAGGATCTGTTTGTGGACGATGCGGTGGACTTCCTGGAGGAACTGCCCGCCAACGTAGTCAAACGGGTGCTGAAAAATGCCGGGGCGGACACCCGGGCCCAGATCAACCAGTTTTTGAACTACCCGGAGAACTCTGCCGGCAGCATCATGACCGCCGAGTTCACCGACCTGCGCAAGACCATGACAGTGGCCCAGGCCATCGACCATATCCGCCGCACCGGCGAGGACCGGGAGACCATCTACACCTGCTATGTCATCGACGACCGGCGGGTCCTGGACGGGGTGGTTTCGGTGAAAAGCCTGCTTCTAGCCGACGACGAACAGCTGATCCTAGATGTGATGGACACCGACATCATCTCGGTCAACACCGAGGACGACCGGGAGGATGTGGCACAGCTCTTCTCCAAATACGGGCTTCTCTCCCTGCCGGTGGTGGACAAGGAGAACCGCCTGGTGGGTATCGTCACGGTGGATGACGCAGTGGAGGTCATCGAGCAGGAGGCCACCGAGGACTTTGAAAAGATGGCCGCCATGCTCCCCAGTGAGCGGCCCTACCTAAAGACCAGCGTGTTCGACCTGGCCAAAAACCGGATCGTGTGGCTGCTGGTACTGATGATTTCCGCCATGATCACCGGCGGGGTGCTGGAGCGGTATGAAACCGCCTTCGCCGCTATGCCTCTGCTGGTCACCTTTATCCCTATGCTCACCGATACCGGCGGCAATGCCGGATCCCAAAGTTCCACTTTGATCATCCGCGGGATGGCGGTGTCGGAAATCCACCCCAAGGACCTTCCCCAGGTTGTCTGGAAAGAACTGCGGGTCAGCGTCTTGGTGGGCCTAGTCCTCAGTGTGGTCAACTTTATCCAGCTGGCCATCCGCTACCCGGGCAATGAGCTGATGGCCCTCACCGTGGTGCTCAGCCTTTTTGCCACGGTGGTCATCGCCAAAACTGTGGGCTGTGTGCTGCCCATCCTCGCCAAGATGTGTCACGCCGACCCGGCCATCATGGCCGCGCCGCTGATCACCACCGTCGTAGATGCCTTCGCCCTGATCATCTACTTTTCCCTGGCACAGCGGCTGCTGGGGCTGTAAAAACTTTCTGCTCTTGCAGACAAAGGGCCCCTGTAAAACACCCTGGGAAATTTCCCAGGGTGTTTTTTCACCCTTGTGGCAGCAATAGATCCTTTTCGGTGGCTGCGCCGCTCCCCCAGGCAACCGCCGGTTCGCGGCGGGTCTGGCAGCCGTATTGAAATCAATCCTTCTAAATTTTTTCACCGGGCTTTTTATATGACACACAGCTGTCATATTTCCTGCAATATACTAAAGGCATCAAAAGAAAGGAGCGAAATCATATGGAAAACAAAGAGAACAAGATGATTTTTTGTCAAAGCTGCGGCATGCCCCTGGAAAAAGAAGAGGATTTCGGCACCAATGTTGACGGCAGCCCCAACGGCGACTACTGTGCCTACTGCTACAGGGGCGGGGCATTCCTTGCCGACTGCACCATGGAGGAGATGATTGATTTCTGCCTGGAGGCCACCAAGGACACCGGACTTTACACCGACCGGGAGGAGGCCCGCTGCCAGATGATGGATTGGTTCCCCACCCTCAAGCGCTGGAGCAAATAGCTCTTAACCCAGCAGCAGCCCCGGATTTCCTAGGAAATCCGGGGCTGCTTGTCATTTGCTCACAATCTATTTTAGAGGCTCAGGCTGTTTGTTTCGGGTTCCTCCCCCAAAGAGGCAAAATAAGCGCGGTTATGGGCCACCTCTTTGGAATCTGGGCGATAGGTTGCCGCCAATTCATTGTAAGCGGCGGCTTCCCGCCTGCGGCCAAGCTGGTCCAGGCAGACACACAGCTGGATGGCCGGCAGAAAGCCATAGCAGTCGGGGGAAACGAACCCGCCGGATTGGTCCTCCCGCGGGCGGGAAAGGGCGGTTTGGTACCAGAAAACCGCTTCTTCAAACCGCCCCTGCCCCAGGAACCAGGCCCCCAGGTCACAGCAGAGTTCCGCTCGGGGCGGGGCGAGGGCCAGCCCCCGCAGGAGGGCAAACAAGGCATCCTCCTGCCACCCCAACTGCCGGTAGCAGCCGCTGAGAAGGCGGCAGGCATCCAGTTTGTTTTCCACCCAGGCGGCTGGCTCCAGCAAAAAGAGCTCCAGAACTTGGATGGCTTTGGCATATTCCCGGTGATCCACCAGCTCCCGGCCATAATAGAACTGTTGCCGGGGCCCCAGTTTCTCCCCATCCGCCAGCATTTTTTCATAGATGCGTAGGTTGCGGTCCGGGTCGCCAGATCGGGTCTTCCGGTGGGTTACCCCGATGTCCGAATATACAATGACCCCCCTGGGGGTGATGACTTCATGGACCTTGCCTTCCCACAAGAAACCGGCGTGATTTTTTAACAGGCGTTCCCGGTAATAGGAGAAAGTGGGGTTGCCAGCGGAATCAAAGGCTACATGATACCGCATCATCACCAGGTCCACTTGGGGGGAAAGGGTTTCTTTTAAGGAGAGGAACTTCTCCCGGTCGGGCTGGAGCAGCAAATCATCGGCGTCCAGCCACAAGAGATAGTCCCCTGTCGCCTTGGAAAACGCGTAGTTTCGGGCGGCGGCGAAATCGTCCGTCCACTGGTAGGGGTAGACGGCGTCGGTGTACTGCCGGGCCACCTCCTGAGTGCGGTCGGTGGAACCGGTGTCCACCACAATAATTTCATCGGCGATTCCCTGGACACTGTCCAAACAGCGGCCAAGGGTTTCCTCCTCATTCTTGACAATCATACACAAACTGATGGTGATCATAGTCCTGTCCTCTCCCCGTGGATTTGCGGCAGTGCCGCACTCTATCCTATGCTCAGGGACGAAAAATGTGACAGCGGCCGGTGCTTTTTCCCTGGCGGACTGCCAAGGGCAGAGAGCAAAGTCCCTGGAAGGCTTGCCCCAGCTATAAAACCAGCCTCCCCCGGGGAAGATAAACCTAAGACACAAAAAGACAGCAGCTTGGCTGCTGTCTTAGTTGCCAGGGGTCGGGCCGCCGTAGTTTTCCAGGATTTTTTGCGCCTCCTCCCCCAGTCTGCGGCGGAGTTCCGGCGGGGAAAGCACCGTCATCTCCCGCCCAAAGGAGAGTAGATACCCACAGATGCCCCCGTCGTCCGGGTACTGATCCACCACCAGGAACCCGCCTTCCGGCAGATGGG
>NZ_LT629939.1:1178171-1236618 GCF_900104615.1 Merdimmobilis hominis
CAACCGCCGGTTCGCGGCGGGTCTGGCAGCCGTATTGAAATCAATCCTTCTAAATTTTTTCACCGGGCTTTTTATATGACACACAGCTGTCATATTTCCTGCAATATACTAAAGGCATCAAAAGAAAGGAGCGAAATCATATGGAAAACAAAGAGAACAAGATGATTTTTTGTCAAAGCTGCGGCATGCCCCTGGAAAAAGAAGAGGATTTCGGCACCAATGTTGACGGCAGCCCCAACGGCGACTACTGTGCCTACTGCTACAGGGGCGGGGCATTCCTTGCCGACTGCACCATGGAGGAGATGATTGATTTCTGCCTGGAGGCCACCAAGGACACCGGACTTTACACCGACCGGGAGGAGGCCCGCTGCCAGATGATGGATTGGTTCCCCACCCTCAAGCGCTGGAGCAAATAGCTCTTAACCCAGCAGCAGCCCCGGATTTCCTAGGAAATCCGGGGCTGCTTGTCATTTGCTCACAATCTATTTTAGAGGCTCAGGCTGTTTGTTTCGGGTTCCTCCCCCAAAGAGGCAAAATAAGCGCGGTTATGGGCCACCTCTTTGGAATCTGGGCGATAGGTTGCCGCCAATTCATTGTAAGCGGCGGCTTCCCGCCTGCGGCCAAGCTGGTCCAGGCAGACACACAGCTGGATGGCCGGCAGAAAGCCATAGCAGTCGGGGGAAACGAACCCGCCGGATTGGTCCTCCCGCGGGCGGGAAAGGGCGGTTTGGTACCAGAAAACCGCTTCTTCAAACCGCCCCTGCCCCAGGAACCAGGCCCCCAGGTCACAGCAGAGTTCCGCTCGGGGCGGGGCGAGGGCCAGCCCCCGCAGGAGGGCAAACAAGGCATCCTCCTGCCACCCCAACTGCCGGTAGCAGCCGCTGAGAAGGCGGCAGGCATCCAGTTTGTTTTCCACCCAGGCGGCTGGCTCCAGCAAAAAGAGCTCCAGAACTTGGATGGCTTTGGCATATTCCCGGTGATCCACCAGCTCCCGGCCATAATAGAACTGTTGCCGGGGCCCCAGTTTCTCCCCATCCGCCAGCATTTTTTCATAGATGCGTAGGTTGCGGTCCGGGTCGCCAGATCGGGTCTTCCGGTGGGTTACCCCGATGTCCGAATATACAATGACCCCCCTGGGGGTGATGACTTCATGGACCTTGCCTTCCCACAAGAAACCGGCGTGATTTTTTAACAGGCGTTCCCGGTAATAGGAGAAAGTGGGGTTGCCAGCGGAATCAAAGGCTACATGATACCGCATCATCACCAGGTCCACTTGGGGGGAAAGGGTTTCTTTTAAGGAGAGGAACTTCTCCCGGTCGGGCTGGAGCAGCAAATCATCGGCGTCCAGCCACAAGAGATAGTCCCCTGTCGCCTTGGAAAACGCGTAGTTTCGGGCGGCGGCGAAATCGTCCGTCCACTGGTAGGGGTAGACGGCGTCGGTGTACTGCCGGGCCACCTCCTGAGTGCGGTCGGTGGAACCGGTGTCCACCACAATAATTTCATCGGCGATTCCCTGGACACTGTCCAAACAGCGGCCAAGGGTTTCCTCCTCATTCTTGACAATCATACACAAACTGATGGTGATCATAGTCCTGTCCTCTCCCCGTGGATTTGCGGCAGTGCCGCACTCTATCCTATGCTCAGGGACGAAAAATGTGACAGCGGCCGGTGCTTTTTCCCTGGCGGACTGCCAAGGGCAGAGAGCAAAGTCCCTGGAAGGCTTGCCCCAGCTATAAAACCAGCCTCCCCCGGGGAAGATAAACCTAAGACACAAAAAGACAGCAGCTTGGCTGCTGTCTTAGTTGCCAGGGGTCGGGCCGCCGTAGTTTTCCAGGATTTTTTGCGCCTCCTCCCCCAGTCTGCGGCGGAGTTCCGGCGGGGAAAGCACCGTCATCTCCCGCCCAAAGGAGAGTAGATACCCACAGATGCCCCCGTCGTCCGGGTACTGATCCACCACCAGGAACCCGCCTTCCGGCAGATGGGTCACCTTTTCCGGCGGGAATTCATCATACACCCGGAAGGCTGCCTTCTCGGTGAACCGCAGCCGCACTTCGATTGTTTTTCCCCAGCTGGAGGGCAGTTCTTCCACCTCCGGCGGGAGAGGCCGGGGCAAGAATTTTTCCTCCAAAAGGGCGGGCTCCTCCATCCGGCAGATTTTGAAGGTGCGAAACGCCTGCCGTTCCCGGCAGTATCCCTGCAAATACCAGGAGCCATATTTAAACCGCAGTTTCACTGGCTCCACCCGGCGCTGGGTCCGCTGGCCGCTCATACCGCAATAGGAGAATTGGAGCACCCTCCGGCCGACGATGGCCTGCCGCAGCAGGGCAAACCTCTCCCGCTCCACCGGGCCGCTGCCCCAGGAGGAAAAATCCACGTCAATCCAATTGGCGGCACTGTCCCCAAACAAACTCCCCAGCCGGGAGAGGATCTCTTGGCTGTCCGTACCGCCGGTGGCCTGCAAGCTCTGCAAGGCGA
This sequence comes from Merdimmobilis hominis, assembly GCF_900104615.1. Classification (GTDB taxonomy): domain Bacteria; phylum Bacillota; class Clostridia; order Oscillospirales; family Ruminococcaceae; genus Merdimmobilis; species Merdimmobilis hominis. Next base: position 1,180,647 of record NZ_LT629939.1, read on the forward strand.
AGAGGATGTCGTTTTGCTCCTCCTTGGTCAGGAGGGACTTGTCCAATACAAAACCGGGCAGCAAACCCAAGCCGCCGCCCCTCCCTTTGGTGGAGTAAATGGGGATCCCCGCTTGGGAGAGGGCCTCCACATCCCGGTAGATGGTCCGGGTGGAGACTTCAAACCGCTCCGCCAGCTGGGAGGCGGTCATCTCCCCCCGCTCCAGCAGGAGATAGATTATTTGAAACAGCCGGTTGCCCTGCACAGGTGATCCCTCCCTTTTGCTGGTAAACTTTCAACAAGTTGTTGACTTGTTGTGGAAAACTCAGCTGGCCATCCAAAATCCCAGCAGTGCTAGCACCAAAAAATGAACGGGATACAAAGCGTACACCCCATACTGGGCCGTTTTTGTGGCATGACCCTTCTCCCCGTTGTAGAACAGGGCGACCGCCACCCCCAGGCAAGGGCCCACTGCATATAAAAAGGTCTCCGCCAACGGGGGACCGGTGATGGGCCCCTGGAACAACCAGATCCAATATCCCAGTTGGGCCACAGGGAAGAAGAGCATCCAAATCACTGCCCGTTTTTGCAGTGGAAGCTCCATGGTCAGATAGAAGGCGGGAACCAGCATGGCATACATCCCTCCGCCCTCGGTGCGGAAGAACTCCGCCGCCGCGATGGGCAGAAAAGCGGCAAGAAGGGCCAGAGAGGGGTTCTGTTCCTTCTCCCGCTCATACAGGGCAATGGAGAGGAGACCCAACCCCAAAGTGAACATGAAATTCAAGGGGATGTACAGCTCTTCCCCCAGCCGTGCTTCCCAGGCTTTCAGATAGAGGAAATAGGGGATTTGCGCCAGCGCCCCAAACAAAAAGATTCGCTGGGCATAACGCTTTACGCTGCGGGTGTGGCGGTACCCGTTGGCGATGCAGAAAAGGAAGATGGGAGCGGCGATCCGCCCTAAATATGGCAGTGCTAAAATGAGGAAACCAGCAAACCAGGAGAGGGCATCCCCCACCGGGCCGGGAAAGCTTTCGGCCGCCCAGCGGCCAAACGCCTCCAGCGGCTGGTCAAACAGTTCCAGGTGGAAGAGGTGGTACACATGGTCGAACAGCATGGATAGGACAGCGACGGTTTTTAAGGCGAAAAAGCTCATAGGGCACCTCCTTGCCGCACTGTTTTCATACTACCTGCTCCCGGCGAGGAAGTCAAGGCGGCGCGCCTAGGGGACGACGGAAAACGGGGCCGTCCTACAAAACGGCCCCCGCGATGGCATCTTTATATTGTTTCGTCCCGGTACAGGGATTTTCCAAAGGCATAGGCTTTCTCTAGATGGCTGGTATGGCCGATCTGTGGCTGCCCATTGGTGCTGCCACACCCTCCGGCTAAAACCATCCCCTTGTCGTGAAACCCGATGTAGTTGACCAGGGCAAAGCGGTAGTAGGACACCGTCTGCTCAAAGGTCCAAAAATAATTGTCCGCTGCAGTCATCAGCAGGGCGCAGTCTTTGGCCGGGTACTTCTCGTAACGGCCGAGGGGTGGGTTGGGATCCTTCTGGGCGATGGCGTAGAACCGCTCAATCAGTGCCTTCAACCGGGAGGATATGGTCCAAAAATACAGCGGCGAGGCAAATGCGATCAGATCGGCGGCCAGGATTTTATCGGCAACCCCCTGGAACCCATCCTTCTGGACGCAGGGCTTTCCATAGCGGCAGGCGTTGCAGCCCAGGCAGCCTTTGACCTCAGTTTGGAGCAGGGAGACCTTCTCCACCTGGTGCCCAGCCTCCTGTGCTCCGCGGATAAACGCGTCCACCAATTGGGCAGTGTTCCCCCGGGGCCGTCCACCGCCCACAATAACCAGTATCTTCTTCATATCCCTCTTCCTTTCTCGTTGTGAATTTCAGTGCTTTCTGTTATTCTATATTTGCAATGGATAAGAAGCAAGTACGCACTTTTTTGACAAATACTATCGAAAAGGAAAGTGTCCTATATGAGTATGGAACCCTATGAAAAACGAATCCAGTCTTTGACCGACACCCCTTTTGGCTATACCCTGTCGATGATCGGTGGGAAATGGCGGCTGGTCATTCTCTACTGGCTGGTGGAATACGAAGCAATCCGTTTCAATGAATTGCAGCGGAAAATTGGCACCATCACCTACAAAACCCTGAGCGCGCAACTCAAAGAGATGGAAGCGGACGGCCTCGTTCTGCGCAAAGAGTACCCCCAAATCCCGCCGAAAGTGGAATACAGCCTTTCAGACAAGGGCCGTTCCCTTCTCCCCATTATGGAGGCCATGTGCCAGTGGGGGCTCGACCACAGCGGAAGATCCTATTAGCACACAAAACCACTGGGGTGCCCGGTTTCTTCTGCGGCCTTATTTTTCCCTGTCGCCCGGTTCCCCTAAGGGAACTGCGAATCCCCGCGAATTTTAAGGTTCCCTTTGAAAAAAGTTACAGTTTATCCATATTCCGGCTGGGGAGTTGGCTATAATAAAAGAAAGGAGAAGGCTTTCGCCCCTTAGGGGTCTTTCCCCGGGACACGCTATTCTCCCATCCGATACCTCGCACACACCCAACAAAGGAGCAAATTGAATGAACATCGTTGTTTCCATCAATGCAAACTACCTCCGGCCTCTGTGTGTCATGCTGCGGTCCCTCCTGGATTCCAACCCAGGGGAGAAGGTCTGCCTGTACATTCTCCACTCCTCCCTCACCGGGGAGAATCTCCAGTACATCCGCACCCTGGTGCCGGATGAACGCTGCCAAGTGACCGGCGTGGCCATCCCGGAGGATTTTTTAGCGGATGCCCCAGTGCTGTTCCATTTCCCTAAGGAGATGTACTACCGCATCTTCTCTGCCCGGCTGTTGCCCCAATCCCTGGACAGGGCCCTCTATCTGGACCCGGATATGATTGTCAACCTCCCTTTGGCGCCCCTGTACAACATGGAGATGGGGGATCACTACTTTGCAGCAGCCAGTTCCATCAACCCGCTGACCCAAGTGGAGTTTAAACACCGGCTGGACATGCCGGATGACAGCGAATACTTCAACTCTGGGGTGCTGTTGATGAACCTCAAAGAGCTGCGGGCTACCCAGGATCTGGAAGCCCCCCTGCGGTACATCGAGGAAAACCGGGAAAAGCTGATCCTGCCCGACCAAGATGTGCTCAACGCCCTGTACCACGACCGCACCATCCTTCTGGACCCCATGGTCTACAATTTTGATGCGCGGTATTATGGTGCCACCCGGGTGGGTTCCCTGGGTAAAATCAACCTGGGTTGGATGCGCAAAAATACCGCTATCATCCACTATTGCGGGGCCAATAAACCCTGGAATCCCTTGTATCTGGGGGAAGTGGGGATTTTTTATAAGGAAGTGGCCCAGAAAATGGGCTTGGAGGAATAGGGCCATCCCACAAAGCCGCCGCGGCCGCAGGCGGCTTTGTCCATTTTTTAAAAATTTGGGGCAAACTGTATCCCAAAGGGGAAGTTTCTGTGAATTTTTACCCCTCCACATTGACATTGAGGCAAAATATTATAGAATATAACTATTCTATTTTATAAGGAGTTTGCCATGGATGTTTTGCAGTTTAAAACAGCAATCTGGAACCTGCAGCGATCCATCGCCGAAAATGCCAACGCGCTGTTTTCCTCGGTGGCGGCGCAGAACGGTCTGACCCCCCAGCAAGCGGCCCTTCTTCTGGAGCTTGCACAAAAAGGCCCCTGCCGCATGGGGGACTTAGCCCGCACCTTGTGCCTGACCAAGACCAACGCCACCCCACTATGTAAGCATTTAGAAGAGGCTGGATACCTCACCCGCCGCCGGGGCGAAACCGACGAGCGGGTGGTCTGGGTCACCTTATCCCCCCAGGGGAAGAAGGCAGCCACCCAGCTGGAAACCGCCTTTGAACAGCAGATTCAGCCACTTTTCCAGCCGGAGGACACCCAGGAACTGGAGTTGGTCGTAGACGGCATGCGGCGGCTGGATAGCCTGCTCAAGCGGATGCGCTCCGTCCTGGAGCACATCACCCAAGAAGGAGAATGATCCGATGAAAGAACAAAAATCCCCCAAGAAACCCCTGTTGTTTTATTACGCCATCGTCATGCTGGCGGTCATCCTGTTCAATTCCATGGTGATGCCCTACTTTGTCCGCCGCCAGGTCACCGATGTGGATTACAGCACCTTCCTCTCCCAGGTGGAGGAGGGCAAGGTGGAGTCGGTGACCATCGAGGACGGGGAAATCCTCTTCAAAGGAAAAGATGAAAACGGCGAAGCCCGCTGGTACATCACCGGCGAGATGAACGACCCCAACCTAGTGGAGCGTTTGAAGGATAAAGTCCCCTCCTTCAACGCACCGGCACCCCAAAAAAGCTCCCCCATCATCACCTTGCTTCTCTCCTACCTGCTGCCCATCCTCCTATTTATGGGCTTGGGGCAGCTTTTGATGAAGAGCATGGAAAAGCGGATGGGCGGCAATGCCATGACCTTCGGCAAAAGCAACGCAAAAATCTACGTCTCCGCCCAGACTGGCAAGACCTTTGCCGACGTGGCCGGCCAGGATGAGGCCAAAGAATCCCTACAGGAGATTGTGGACTTCCTCCACGACCCTGCCAAATACACCGCCATCGGCGCCACCATGCCGAAAGGGGCCCTGTTGGTAGGCCCTCCCGGCACCGGCAAGACCCTGTTGGCCCAAGCGGTGGCTGGGGAAGCCCAGGTTCCCTTCTTTTCCATCTCCGGCTCGGAATTTGTGGAGATGTTTGTGGGTATGGGCGCAGCCAAAGTCCGGGACTTGTTTAAACAGGCCCAGGAAAAAGCCCCCTGCATCGTGTTCATCGACGAGATCGACACCATCGGCAAAAAGCGGGACAACGGCGGCATCGGCGGCAACGACGAGCGGGAGCAGACCCTCAACCAGCTGCTGACCGAGATGGACGGCTTCGACGGCAAAAAGGGAGTTGTCATCCTGGCGGCCACCAACCGGCCGGACACCTTGGACAAAGCCCTCCTCCGGCCGGGGCGCTTTGACCGCCGCATCCCGGTGGAGCTGCCTGACCTGGCCGGCCGGGAGGCCATCCTCAAGGTCCACTCCAAAAAAATCCTCACCGAACCGGACATCGACTACCGGGCCATCGCCTTGGCAACCAGTGGCGCATCCGGCGCAGAACTGGCCAATATCATCAACGAAGGCGCCCTCCGGGCGGTGCGCAGCGGCCGGACGTTGGTCAGCCAAAGCGATTTGGAGGAATCGGTGGAGGTGGTCATCGCCGGATACCAGCGCAAAAACGCGGTCATCTCCCCCAAGGAGCGGGAGATTGTCGCTTACCACGAAATCGGCCACGCCCTGGTGGCGGCCAAACAGTCGGATAGCGCCCCTGTCCACAAAATCACCATCATCCCCCGCACCTCCGGCGCGCTGGGCTACACCATGCAGGTGGACGAAGGGGAAAAATTCCTCATGTCCCGGGAGGAAGCCTACTCCAAACTGGCCACCCTCACCGGCGGCCGCGCGGCTGAGGAGTTGATCTTCGGCACCATGACCTCCGGCGCCTCCAACGACATTGAACAGGCCACCCGCCTTGCCCGGTCGATGGTAACCCGCCTGGGTATGACCGACGCCTTTGACATGATGGCCCTAGAGACCTTGAACAACCAGTATCTGGGCGGAGACGCCTCTTTGACCTGCTCCCCCCAGACCGCCGCCAAGATTGACGACCAGGTGCTGGCCCTGATCAAAAACGCCCACGCCCGGGCAGTGGAGATCCTCAAGGAGAACCAGGAGAAACTCCATGAGCTGGCCAGCTACCTGCTGGAGAAGGAGACCATCACCGGCGAGGAATTCATGGAGATCCTAAACCGTTAAACCATTTGGAGGAGACGATTGCATGAACCGATTTTTCCCCGGGGGCTGGAACGGGCGCTACGGGCTGGACCAGTTGTCCATCGCTATGGCGGCCCTCTCCTGTTTTCTCTCCCTGTTCCTCCCCCGGTACCACCGCAATGGATTTTTCACCTTGGTCAGCCTTTTCTGTGCTGCCCTGCTCCTCCTGGCGCTGTGGCGGACCCTCTCCCGGGACACCTCCCGCCGCTGGGCGGAAAATGAGAAGTTCCTGCGCTATTGGAACCCCATTCAACAGAAGATCGCCTGTGGGTGGAACCGCCTGCGGGACCGGGACCACCGGTATTTCCGGTGCCCGGGATGCGGCCAAACCCTGCGGGTTCCCAAAGGCCGGGGTACGGTGCGGATCACCTGTCCCCGCTGCCACCAAGAGATCATCCGGAAAACCTAATCCGTCCTGGGAGGGGCTGTACAGCCCCTCCCAGTTGTTTTTTCTCCGATAACAGGACACTTTACAACACCGCCAATCCGAGGTATACTCATTTTATATAAGCATCTAAACCGAGCATCGCCCACCGGGCTGCCGGCACAGGAAAGAGGGGTTCCCTATGACAGTACAATCCATTCGAATCATCACCTTCAGCCCCACCCACAGCAGTTTAAACGCCGCAAAAGCCGTGGCTTCCGCCTTTGACTGCCCTGTGGAAGTGGAGGACATCACCACCTCCTGGCGGGAGCCTCACAGCGCCCCCTTCTCCTCCGGTGAGCTGCTGATTGCCTCGGTGCCGGTGTACGGGGGCCGGATCCCAGCCTTTGTGGAGCCGTATCTCCGTTCCCTCCAGGGGAATGGTGCAGCCGCCTGCCCTGTGGTGGTTTACGGAAACCGCGCCTATGAGGACGCCCTCTTGGAGCTGGGGGACATCCTGGCGGGAGACGGGTTCCTGCCGGTGGCCGGGGCAGTGTTTGTGGCGGAGCACTCCATGACCGCCAAGGTCGCCACAGGCCGCCCCAGCAAAGGAGAACTGGCCGAGGGAAAAGCCTTCGGGGAACAACTCAAAGCGAAGCTGGCGAAAGACGACCTTTCCCGGCCGGAGATCCCCGGCAACCGCCCCTATAAGGAGCGCAAGCCCAGCGGCGGAGATCCTATGTACCCCGCCACCAAAGAGAACTGCATCGGCTGCGGGATCTGTGCCAAAGGCTGCCCGATGCAGATCATCTCCCGCGAGGATTTTTGTACCATCATAGCCCCGGAGAACTGCATCCGCTGCTGCGCCTGCGTGAAGAATTGCCCAGCGGGCGCTAAGCACTTCGATTCTCCCGCTTTTGCCGCCCTGCAGCAGATGATGGAGGAGAACTTTGTAGGGGAGCACCAGCCGGAATTCTACCTGTAAATCCTCAAGCAAACCGCCTAAAAAAAGAGAGAGGACGACCGTCCTCTCTTTTTCTATCCATCCCCTCTGTTCTGCAAAAGGGGAACCTACAACATAAATAGCTTCCGCAACTGGGTGATGGTGTCGTTGCTGCACAGCACCATCACCTTGTCCCCGCCCAATAGTTGGGTGTTGCCGCGGGGGATGATCAACTCCCCGTCCCGGGTGATGGAGATCATCACCGAGCTGGCAGGCATATTCAGTTCCCCCAGGGTCTTGCCGTGGAGGGGGCTCTCCTTGGGGATTTCCAGCTCACTGATGGAGGCTTTTCCCCGGTTGACCGAGACCAGCTGTTTGATGGCGGAGGCATCCACCTCCCGCTCCAGCAACCGGGCGATGCTGTCGGTGCTGGAGACCGGGATATCCACTCCCAGCCGCTTCATAATCGCTGCATTTTTAGGGTTGTTGACCCGGGCCACCGTCTTTTTAATGCCAAAGTATTGTTTAGCCAGCTGGCAGGCCACCAAATTGTCTTCGTCCCGGCCAGTGACCGCCACCAGCCCTTCTGCGTCGCGGGCGCCAGCGCCTTCCAGCACCTCAATTAAGGTGCCGTCCCCGCAGACCACAGGGTAATCCAGCTCGTTGGCAATTTTGGCGCAGAGGTGTTTGTCTTTCTCCACAATATGGGGCTCATGCCCGTGCTCGGTCAGCGTCTGGGCCAGAAAATAGCCCACTTTTCCACCGCCTACTACAATCACTTTCACCGGGGTCTCCTCCCTTCTCAATCCACAACTTTCGTAAAGACCAACCGGTCTTGGGCGGTCAAGTTCACCGTCTTTTCCCCTGCCAGATCCATGCTGCCATCGGGGTGCAGCACCCCGAACAACACACCTAAGGTATCCTTCACCTCATTGGAGCGCCGGCCCACCCACTCCCGGGGCATGGGCACGGTGGTGAAGGAAAGGGTGGAACTGTCAAAGGTCATCTGCTGAACTTCACCACTGTCGGTGAGGATGGCGTGGATGGCATCCACTGCCAAATTGGTGGGGCAGACGGTGTGCAGGCCGAAGCTGGTGAACACTTGGGTCCTCTGGGGGTCGTAAATGCGGGTCAGCACCCGAGGAACCTTGAAGACCTCCTTGGCGATTTGAGAGACCATGATATTCTGGTTGTCGTCTGAGCTGACCGCTGCCACCGCGTCGCAAACCTCTATGCCTGCACGGCGCAGCACTTCCGTATCAATAGCCAGCCCCGTCACGGTGAGTCCGGAAAAATCGTTGTCCAACAGTTCAAAGTTCTGTTCGTCTTTGTCGATGACCGAGACATCGTGCCCCTCCCGGGAGAGGATGGAAGCCAGATGGGACCCCATGGTCCGGCAGCCAATCACCAGGATATTCATGTTCTAAGTCCTCCTTGTAGGCAGATGGAAAAGCCTCCCCTCTCATTGGGGATGGGGCGGCAGGCGCCAGATTCTTTTCCACAATACAGGGTTATTATATCGAATTTCTTTTGATGTTAAAAGGGATAACGAGAATTCTTTATACAAAAATAATAACCCGGCTGTGCCGGTTGCCGCCAGCTGCCGGCAACCTCCATGGGGATTGCCTCCACAAACCGCAAGGCGGAGGCTGCAAACCTCCGCCTTGCCTATCAAACCTAAAAATGGCCTTCCATGTTATTTTTCTGGAGTTTCCCTTGAAGTGTCAAACGAGCTTGGAGGGAACCCTACAGCAGCACCGGTTTGCAGAGCACCCGGTCGATCTTGGTATCCAAAATGTTAGCGGCGTGGGCAGCCCGCAGCACCAGAGCGGTGTCTGCGCCGCGGCCGGTTCCGCCGATGGCGATGACGGGTTTTTGATAGGGGATCATCCCGCCGTCCAGCGCCATCACCGAACACTCCACCGCCACTTTCGTGCCCTGGCCCAGCATCCGCAGGGAATAGGCCATCACCTCGATGGGGGAAATCCCGCCGAATTTGGCGGACAGCCCCCGCTCCGCCCCGCTGAGGACGTGGGTGGCAGTGTAAACCTGGATGCCCGCGGCCTCCAAGGCGGCTTTGCGCTCGGCGGGCATCTCTTGGACTTCCGGGTCTTTAAATCCAAAACAGTGGCTCACCGCCACAACATGCAGGCCGGAGCGGGCGGCATCCTTGAGCAAGTCGGCGGTGTCACCGGTGTTGGTAGCCACCACAATGGTGTCAATCCCCAGCTCCTTAGCGGCCTGAAGGGCAATATTCACTGTCTCCTCGGTATTCTGTTTGCCGGGCTTTTCAAAATACATGCAAAACTCCTCCTTACATAGGTCTGTTTTTCCCACGGGCTGCTACTGTGGCTCTATCTGGGAAAAGCCGGGCGCCGCTCTGCGGCGGGAAGGGCCTCGCCTACAAAGAATTGGGAGGAATTCCACCCCCACAGCAATTCTTTACACGCCATAGGCTTTGCCCGTGGCAATGGACAAAGGCTTTTTCAAAAATCATTGCTTCTTGCGATTATTATAGCACAAAGTCTGTACAAATCCTGGAAAAATTTCGGTGGGGCTACTGCCCAGGAGGACACGCCGCCCGGCAGAAGATCCCTCCCCTATGATCCCAGGGCGGCCACAGCCGCGCAAACCCTTCCTTCATTTCTCTCCGGCGCACCCACCCCCGGCGGGAAAAATCCCCTTCTTTCAAAAATTTTTCTGAAATAAGCGGCAAAGAGTTTACCAAAACAACATAAAATGCACACATTTATCCCGTATACTAAGTATAGATCAAAAAGGAAAGGAGGAATGACTATGATGAAAATGTTCTACTGCGGACCGGATAGCGGTGATATCGACGATTTGATTTTCGGGGATGAAGAATACTATCCCAGCGAGAAATAATGAGATAGATTTCACGTCCGCACACGGCGGAAAACGACCGGAGCCCTACCAGGAGGGTTCGCGGTCCTTTTTCATTTTTGGGGAAAACCCTTGCCTCCTTCCTCCATCGGCGGTATACTGGGAATACAATTTTCATCCCCAAGGGGAGAAAGGAGCGTTCCATGGAACTTCGGCCCTACCAGCCCCAGGATTTGGACGCTATCTTGGAGCTGTTTTATGAGACCGTCCACGCGGTCAACCGGCGGGATTATTCCCCCAGCCAGCTGGATGCCTGGGCCCCCAAGCAGCCGGACCGGGACCGCTGGGCCCAATCCCTGGCTGCACACTACACAGTCGTTGCTGTGGCGGGAGGGACGGTCGCCGGATTTGCCGACCTGGCCTCTGACGGGTACTTCGACCGGTTGTTTGTCCACAAGGACTTCCAGCGCCAGGGGATCGCCACCGCTTTGGCCGGTTGGATCGAAGGCAAAGCCCGGGAGCTTTCCCTCCCTTCGGTCTGCACCGAGGCTTCCATCACCGCCCGGCCCTTTTTTGAGAAGCGGGGCTATCGGGTGGTGCAGGAGCAGCGCAAACCCCACAACGGCCAGGTTTTTGTCAACTTTGTCATGGAAAAGCGCCTGGGAGAACCCCCCCATTTGCATTAAAAAACCGGGAACCGGCCAAAAGGCCGGTTCCCGGTTTTTTATCTACGGTCTTTGGGTAGACGCTTACTCCTCAAAGGGCCGCATAAGCTCTTTGGCGTCCTCCCCCCTTTGGGCAGACGCTTGCTCCTCAAAGGGCTGCATAAACTCTTTGGCATCCTCCCCCACCTGGGCTGGCGCGAAAAAGGAGACCGATCCAGAGCCATCGTCCGGCGGGTCGATGGGCTCCAATTTGAGGATGGTCTTCTCCTTCTCCGGGTACGGAAAGACATACAGGGTGTATTCCTCGCTTTTGGCGGTCAAAACACAGGAAAGCCCGTATTGGGGCCCCTCCTCCTGGGCAGCTTCCACCCATTGATCGGGCTGAAGCAGGGACTGCAGTTCCTCCTGCTGCTTTGCATCCAGGGAAAAGGGGTAGCGGAAATCCCCCGGCTCAAAATGGCAGCCCACCGTGTCAAAGCCGTCCAGCGAAACGCCGCCCACTTGGGCCGGCGCTTCCGCCTGAGAGGACATGGGCGGGGCCTCTCCCCCCTGCTGGGGAGCGCATCCGGCCAGCAGCACTGCAAGGGCAAACAAGCAGATCCATATTCGTCTCATTTTCCTGCCCCCTTGCCGCTACAGCTCTTTTTTCATCTTGAAATGGGGGATGCCGGAGAGGATCAGCTCTTCGCTGGTCACCTGATACCCCAGGGCGAGGTAGAAGTCCAGCGCCACCTTCCGGGCGTCCAGAACGATGGTGGAGAAGCCCTTCCCCTTCATCAACTCTTCGCCGTAAGCCACCATCTTCCGGCCGACGCCCTGGCGGCGGCAGCTCTCATCCACTGCCACCTGGCGCATCTGGGTGACACCCTCCCCCCGGTCGATGAACAGCAGCGTCCCCACCAGGCGGCCTCCGTCAAAGGCTCCCACATGCCAGTAGGTGTTCTCCTGGGAGAGATCCTGCTTGTACAGGTTGAGGCCCAAGGGCACCCGCAGAATCTCATTGCGCAGGGCCAGCTCGTCTTCATACTCCTTAGTTCCCCATTGGATGTCGCGCACCACAATTTCGCTCATGATTCCATTCCTCCTTGTTTTGTTTGAATTCCGGCTATTTTCTTTCATCCTATCACAATCGGGATAAAAAAGGAACCCTACAGCAGGGATAGGAACCACAGCGTGCAGAAATACCCCAACGCCCCACAAGCGGGGAAGGTGAGCAGCCAGGCAAAGACCATCTGGCCAAACACCCTCCGGTCGGCGGTTTTGCCACCCACCCCCAGCACTGCGGCAGTCTTGGTGTGGGTGGTGGAGACCGGAAGCCCCCACAGGGTGGTCAAAAGCAGGCTGATCGACCCCGCCAAATCGGAGTAGAGGGCGGATTTGTGATCCAGCCGGACCATTTTCTCCCCCACCTTGCGGATAATGCGGCCTCCGCCGGTGTAGGTGCCCAGGGCCATGACCAAGGCGGTGAGGGCCACCACCTGCCAGTTGCCCGCCAGCTCCACCCGGCCGCTGGGGAGCCCCCGGGCGATCCAGTCGGCGATGAGGAACACCGCAGCGAACTTCTGCCCGTCCTGGGCGCCGTGGCAAAAGGCCATCAAGGCGGCGGAGCCAACCTCCCCCCGGACATAAAACCGGTCGCCCAGATGCTTTTCCCACGGGAGAAACAGCCGTTGAACCCCCCAGCCCAGGAGATAGCCCAGCACCAGGGAGAGAACCAGGCCCGCAAGCACCCGCATGAGACCGCCCAGATGGATCCCCGCCCCTTGGTTGAGGGCATAGGCCGCCCCCATGGTTCCGGCGATAAGGGCGTGGCTCTCACTGGTGGGGATGCCGAACCACCAAGCCCCCACCGCAAAGAGCACGATAGCAGTCATCGCCCCCGCCAGTGCGGCCAGGGAGTGGGCCGAATCCACCGCGGCAAAGTTGACTAGGCCGGAAATGGTGTCCGCCACCGCCGGGCAGAGGGCGGTCATGGCCACAACCCCTAGCAGGTTCATGGCGGCCGCCAGGGTCACCGCCCGCTTATAAGGCAGCACACCGGAGGCCACCACACCGGTTATGGCCCCAGGGGCATCGGTCCAGCCGTTGACAAAGACCACGGCCAGCACCAGGCACAAGGTCCAAAGCTTTAAAAGAGCCATGTCCGCTCCTCCTCGTTTTCAATCGCGGACAACAAAAAGGCCCGCGTACTGCATCATACGCGGGCCGTCCCATTTTTAGTCTTTGTTTATTCACCCAGCAGTGCCTTGTACAGGTCCCCTTTTTTGAACCCCGTCTCCCGGGAAGCCTCTTTGGCCGCCTGGCTGATGCCGGTTCCCCCGGCGATGAGGCCCCGGGCCAATTCCAAGGCGTCCTCAAAGGAGAGAGGATGTTCCTCCGGCTTAGCCCCCTCGATCACCAGTACAAACTCCCCTTTAGGAGTCACCTGCCGGTAATACTCCGCCGCCTTTGGCAGGGTGGTGCGGATGACCTCCTCGTGGAGCTTGGTCAACTCCCGGCAGATGGAGACCTGCCGGTCCCCGAGCACCTTGCTCATGTCCTCCAAAGTGGAAAGGAGTTTGTGGGGCGCCTCATAAAAAATCAGGGTGTGGGGGTCGTCCTTCACCGACTCCAGATGCTGAAACCGGCTGGTTTTTTTCACCGACAAAAACCCCTCAAAGGCAAAGCGGCTGGTTTTGAGGCCGGAGACCGCCAAGGCGGTGACGGCGGCGCTGGGGCCGGGCACCGCCTCGATGGGGACCCCATGCTCCCGGCAGATGGCCACCAAATCCTCCCCAGGGTCGGAAATACAGGGCATCCCCGCGTCGGTGACGATGGCGCAGCTCTCCCCGCCCAGCAGCCGGGAGAGGATGATCTCCCCTTTCTCCCGCAGATTGTGTTCATAATAGCTGATCATCGGCTTTTTAATCCCCAGGTGGGAGAGCAGCTTCATGGTCACCCGGGTATCCTCCGCGGCGATGAAGTCCACCTCGGATAGGACCTGCGCCGCTCTGGGGGAGAGGTCCCCCAGGTTGCCGATGGGGGTGCCCACCACATACAATTTACCCATAGTTTCACCTTTTCCCATAGATTTTCAGTAGTTCTTCTGAGAAGCCGTCCTCCCCCTCGATGAGGAGAGGAGCCTCCACCTGCAAAAAAGGCTTTGCCCCCTTCTTCCCCTCACAGAGGAAGAGCCAGGGGGCCGACCCTGGCCGCTGCTGGACAAACCGCACCCGCTTGGGTTCCAAACCCTGCTGACGAAGCAAGGTGAGGACATCGCAAAGCCGCTCCGGCCGCTGGCAGAGGCAGAACCGCCCCCCAAACTTCAAAAGCCGGGCCGCAGCGGCCACCACATCGGCAAGGCTGCACTGTGTCTCATGCCGGGCGATTTTTTCACTCTCCCACTCGCTTAGGATTCCCCCTCCCTCCACTTTGTAAGGAGGGTTGCAGGTGACCAGGTCAAACCGGCCGGACTCCAGCTGGGGCGGAAGATCCTTCAAATCCGCGCAGATGGGGATAAGCCTTCCCCCAAGGCCGTTTTTCTCCACCGAGGCGGTCAGCTGGGCAATGGCCTTTTGCTGGATGTCCACCCCAAAGGCCAGTTTAGGGGCATCCTCCGGCCGGCGGAACCACAGCATGGGGATGATGCCGCACCCGGTGCCCAAATCGCAGGCCAGGTCTTTTCGCCGGGGCGCGGCAAAATCCGACAACAGAAAGGCGTCGGTGCCGAATTTGTGGTCGGGGGTGACGCAGAGGGTCCGGTCGCCTAAAGCTTCATAATGGTGGGGGAAATCCAGTTCCATGCCATTTCTCCTTTCGGGCCGCGGGCCAGCCCCATAAATTCAGTAAGTATTCGGGCCGCCGGCTTTTCAAAGGCTTCCCATGCCCTCCCCAGCAAGAGGGCCAGGCAGAAATTCCCTGCCATCCGCTTCCCTGTGGCCATTATAGCATCCATTGGGAAATGGGTCAAAAAAAGATGGGTACAGCGTGGGGCTGTACCCATCTTCCTATGTGCGAACCGGAGCCTACTGAGCGCTGGGAGCGCCAACAGGGCAAACACCTGCGCAAGCGCCACACTCGATGCAGGTAGCTGCGTCGATCACATATTTGCCGTCACCAGCAGAGATCGCGTTTACGGGGCACTCAGCCTCGCATGCGCCGCAGCTGATGCACTCATCAGAAATTGCATATGCCATGGGTTACACCTCCTTAAATGTTCAAGTTCATTGTACCATAGATCGGGAAAAAATCAATCAATCTTCCATAAAATATTTGTGAATGAATTAGCTTTCTCTCAATCATCCGCCCGCTGCACCCTGCCACACAAAACTGGAAAAGGCCGCAGCCCATGGGCTGCGGCCTTTAAAAAAATAGATTCTCATAAAACCCTCGGCTAGGTTACCCCTCCAGCTTTTTGAGGGCTTTGGCTTCGTCGTCCTTCACCTTGATCTGCCCATCCCGGATGACGCGGACCTCGCTCTTGTCGAAGATGTGGGGCGCAGCGTCCATGGCTTTGTCCATCCGCACCTTGAGCACACCGGTGAGCAGGTTGACCTCCTGGACCGTGCCCCGCCCGTCGGGGGTATTGACGGTGGCGCCCACTTTTGGGGTGGTGCGCAGCAGGTCATCGTAGGCGGTCTGCTCAAATTTGAGGCAGCACATCAACCGGCCACAGGTGCCGGAGATTTTGGTGGGGTTGAGGGAAAGGCCCTGCTCTTTGGCCATTTTTATGGAAACCGGCTGGAACTCCCCCAAAAAGGTGGAGCAGCAGAAAGGCCGCCCGCAGACGCCCAATCCCCCCAACATTTTGGCTTCATCCCGCACCCCGATCTGCCGCAGCTCAATCCGGGTGCGGAACACCGAGGCCAGGTCCTTGACCAATTCCCGGAAATCCACCCGGCCATCCGCTGTAAAGTAAAACAGGATTTTGTTGCTGTCAAAGGTGTATTCCACGTCCACCAGCTTCATATCCAGCTTGTGTTCCTGGATCTTTTTCTGGCAGACCTCCGCCGCCTGTTTTTCCTTTTGGCGGTTGCGTTCCACCTGGTCCAGATCGGCCTTGGTTGCCACCCGGATCACCTTTTTCAAGGGTTTTACAATCTCGTGTTCCTCCACTTCCCGGTTGCCCGCAGCCACCTCGCCGCATTCCACACCCCGGGCTGTTTCCACGATTACATGGGCCCCTTTGGCGATCTTGTTGCCATTGGGGTCAAAATAATATACTTTGCCAACGTTCTTAAAGCGAACGCCGATCACTTCTGCCATTTCCTTCCTCCTTTTTGGGCGTTTGCCCCATCTCTATTCCATCCCCCTGTTGGGGAAGCCGGAAACCTCCGGCAGAATCCTCTCAGTTTCTCTGGGGCCCCTGTGGGGGCCCGCTTTCCACGCAAGGTCATCCCCTGGGCAGGGCCGCCTTGAGCCGCCCGCAGAATTGGGTGGTCAGCAAGGTCAAATTGACATTCTGGGCCGCCTTTTGCTGGGCTTTTTCTATTATACCAACGATCCGCATTCCCTGCAACGGTGTAATCTGGCGGGTTTGGCCGGACTTTCCAGGGGCGAGGTACTGCCCCGTCAACTGCCCCGCCACCCGATCCTTGGCCGCCTGCAAAAGCCGCAAAAACCCTTCCCGATCCTTTTCATACCGGCTCAATAAGGCGAGCATAGGGTACTCCTCCCCTTGGAAGAGGAGGTCCAGCAGCTGTTTCGCATCCCGCTCGGCGCCCAAGGCTCCCGGGTCATCCAAAGCGGCCAGAGCCCGGCCGATGCTCCCCTCGGAAAGGGTGGCTGCGAACTGGTATTCCTCCTCCGTGTGGTCCGGGCGGAGCCCCGGCAGCACCGCCAGACACTCCTCCGGCGTGGGGGTTGCCACCGGGATAGTCACCACCCGGGAAAGGATGGTGGGCAGCAGTTTGGAGCGGTTGTCACAGGTGAGGAGGAACACCCCGTAGGACGGGGGCTCCTCGATGATTTTCAAAAGGGCGTTTTGGGCCTGGACGGTCATGTTCTGGGCGTCGCAGAGGATATAGACCTTGGCCTTCCCCTCGTTGGGCTTCACATAGGCGGACAGCCGCACCTGGCGGATGGCGTCGATGTGGAAGGAACGGCTCCCCCCCTCTTCCCCCACCACCATCACGTCGGGGTGGTTGCCGGAGAGGACTTTATGGCAAGGCCCACAGTCCCCACAGGGTTTCTCCCCTTCCCCTTCGCAGAGGATGGCGGCGGCCAGGCGCAAGGCCAGGGTCTTCTTTCCGCAGCCCTCCTGCCCCTCCAACAGGACAGCATGGGGAAAACGCCCGCCGGCGGTCAGCGCGGCGAGCGTTTTGAGTGCTCTATCGTTGTAATAAAAATCCTGATTCAACTGGGCTTCTCCCATTCTATGCGGTTAGAGTTTTACAAACTGCTCCACATCCAGCACAAAGACGGTAGCGCCGCCCACCTGGACTTCCACCGGGAAGGAGGTGAACATGCCGACGCCGTAGGATGCGGAGGAGGGAACCATCTGGGTTCTCTTCTGGCTGTGGGTGCGCAGGATTTCGATGACCTGGGGAACCTTCTCATCCTCTGTACCACAGATAAATGTGGTGTTGCCGGACATCAGGAAGCCACCGGTTGTCGCCAGTTTAGTGACCGAGAATCTCTCTTTGGTCAAAGCCATCTGCACTTTTTGGCTGTCGTCATTGGATACAATTGCAAGAATCAATTTCATAATGGGACCCCCTTTATCAATGGATGAGGACATCTCTGTGTTCCTCTATGGCTTTATTCTACCACATTCTGAAGAGGAAAGCCACAGCTTTTGCACAAATTTAACAAATTATACCCATATTTTATCAAGCCCTAAACACATTGCCCGGAGGCTAAATCAATTTTTGTGTTGGAGTTTCCGCTTCACCGTGCGCATGGCTCCGTTTAAGGCGATGGCCTGGTCCACCATCTTGGCCTTGAGGGGCTGGTAAATGTAGTCGAACTCCCCGGCAAGCTCATCCAGGGTGCCGTTGAACCCCCGTTTGAACCGGTAGAGGCCATACATGTGGTGGCTCTCCTCCAGAATGCCGGAGACCCCCTGGAAATCGTAAACCCAGCAGCCGGTTTCAATGGCCCAGCGGATCATCTCCCACTGGATCAGGTAGTTGGGCATCACATTGCGGTGGGCGTTGTCCGAAGCGCCATAGACATAGCAGGTCTTGCCTCCAAAGTTGGTGGTGATGGCCCCGGAGATGGGCTGCCCCTCATAAAAGGCCATGTAAAGCCGCACCTTCTCCCCCAAAGAGTCCAGCATCCGCTCAAAGTAGGATTTGGGCCGGATGTTGAAGCCATCCCGCTGGCCGGTGGTCTCCATGAGACCCATAAAATCATCCAGCCGCTCCTTGCCCACCACCTGGATTTCCACCCCGTGTTTCCGGGCTACCCGGACATTGTACCGGGTCTTCTGGGTCAGGGCGGCAAAGACCTCATCCTCGGTGCGGCCGTTCAGATACAGCCGGTAGTTGAACCGGGCCTGGATGCCTTCAAACCCATCGGGGCCGTAGGACTGGACAAAACCCAACGCCTTTAGGTTCTCCACTGCCTCGGTGTCGGTGAAGAGGATATCCGGGTCCCACTTGATGGCGTGGGCATTGTACCGGCGGGCCAGTTCATCGGCGCCGTTTTTCAGATCCAGCAGGATGGCCTTGTTGTGCAGATCGCACACCGGGCCCCGAGGGGCGTACAAAAAGCTGGTGCCGATCATGGGGATCTTTTGAATCAGAACCCCCATGGCCCCCACAATCTCCCCGCTGGCGCTGCGGCTGATCACCGCCTCATATCCCCAATTGTTTTTCACCTTCTGCCAGTCGGTGCACTGGGTAAAACTGGATTGGGGATGGCTGGCTACAAAGGCGTCATATTCCCCATACTGGGCGGGTGTGATAATTTCCATGGAACGGTCCCCTCCTTGTAAAAATGCCCGCTGCAAAGCCGCGGCGCTGCTGTATTGTTTTGCCTGGGTTTCCCTTGGCGGTGTCTTTCTTCCTATTCTTTCCCCCCCTGGGGCGGATACTCCCCAGTGAGGATAGCCAAATTCCGTTCCAGCACCCCTTTCCCCCGGAACCCCAGCGCCTTGCATTTTTTTAGAACGGCAAGGTTCTCCCGGGTGAGGATAGGAACCACATTTTGATAAAAGGCCGGGATGTCCGACCAACGGGCCCCTTTGTTGTGGGGACAGACGTCGGTGCACAGGTCGCAGCCCCAAACCATCCCCCCTTGGCGGATGGCCTGTACCTCCCAAAGGGACAGTTCCCCCTTTTTCTGGGTGATATAGGAACGGCAGCGGCTTTCCTCCACAGTGCCATCCCCTTTGAGGGCCCCGCCAGGGCAGGCCCGGACACAGGCCCCGCAGCCTAAACAGCCCCCCGGCAAGGGGGTGGAGGGGGGAAACTCCAGGTCGGTGACGATCTCCCCGATGAACACATAGGAACCGAATTCCGGGTGGATTAGCTGGCCGTTCCGGCCGATGACCCCCAGCCCTGCCAGATAGGCGGCATAGACCTCCCGGATGGGGGAGGAATCCACAAAGCAGGCAAAGGAACCCTGGGGATAGGCCTCTCCCAGACGGGCGGCTATCTCCTCCAACATCCCCCGGCCGATGGTGTGGTAGTCGTCGGCCAAGGTGTACCGGGAGATATTCCGCTCCGGGTAATCCCCCACATAATAGGGGAGCAGGCAGACGATCACCGACCTGGCTCCCGCTGGGATGCGGGCCGCCCCCCGGCAGGGCAGCAGCGGGAGGCAGTCGGCGAAGGCGGCAACGCCAAATTGGCTGATTCCCCCGCCGGTGACAATCTCTTTCAGCATATGCCTTCCCCCCTTGGATCATCCCTTACTGTAGCATATTTGGCCGCCCTTTTCCACCCTTTTTCTGTGAATGGCCGCTTTTTGCCCGCCGGTTTCCAGGGGATTTCCTCCATGGGAAGTTTTGGCGGGTTTTCCGCCCCAATTCGCCCTCTTTTGCCTTGACAAAGATTTTCCCCCCCGGTATGATGAATAAGGAAAGGAGGGCCAAGGCATTGGATCTGTTGTCTATCGTCATCGACCTTGCGACCTTTATCACAAAATTTTTGTGGCTTGCCGTGATCCTCGCCGCGGTGCAGACCGCCTACCGCTATCTCAAAAATAAATTTCACTGGTAAATAGTTCGCCGGTCCCCTGGTTTATTCTGGGGGAACCGGCTTCTTTTTACTCTGGCCGCCGCCATGTTTCCTGTGGTTGACACCCTCTGCCGGAGCCGGTATAATTGAGGGGAGTGGAACCGGGCATATGCACAATATGCCCCCCATTCCACAAGTATTGCGGTCAGGAGGTGGACATTCTGCCCAGGACAACCAAATGCAGGCGGGTGTGCATCGCCCCAGACAATCGGGTTTTCACCCCCAAACGCCCCTGCGGCAAACCGGTGACCCTGCGGCTGGAAGAGCTGGAAAGCCTGCGCCTGTGCGACCTGGAAGGGCTGGAACAGGACAGCGCCGCCCAGCGGATGGAGGTCTCCCGCGGGACCTTCCAGCGGATTTTGTACCGCGCCCGCCAAAAGGTGGCCGGCGCCTTGTGCGAGGGTTGCCCCATTGTCATCGAAGGCGGCAATTACCAACTGGCCTCCAGCGGCCAGGGATGCCCCCATTCCTGTTCCAGGTGTTACCCAAATGAATTGCAAATAGGTAAGGAGTTGAAATCCAATGAGTGAAGGATGCAACCACGATTGCGGCAACTGCACCCAGAACTGCCCCTCCCGCCAGATGAAGCCGGAGGATTTCTTGGAGTCCCCCCACGAGATGAGCTCCATCCGCAAGGTGATCGGCGTAGTCAGCGGCAAAGGCGGCGTCGGCAAATCCCTGGTGACCT
Source organism: Merdimmobilis hominis (assembly GCF_900104615.1). Taxonomy (GTDB): domain Bacteria; phylum Bacillota; class Clostridia; order Oscillospirales; family Ruminococcaceae; genus Merdimmobilis; species Merdimmobilis hominis. Next base: position 1,201,173 of record NZ_LT629939.1, read on the forward strand.
CCCTGATGGCGGTCCTTCTGAACCGCCGGGGCTACAACACCGCCATTTTAGACGCGGATATCACCGGCCCCTCCATCCCCAAGGCCTTTGGCATCCACGAAAAAGCCATGGCCAGCCAGTTCGGCCTTCTCCCCACCAAAACCAAGACCGGCGTGGACATCATGTCGGTCAATCTGCTGTTGGATCATGAGACTGATCCAGTGGTGTGGCGGGGTCCCATTATCGCCAATACGGTAAAACAGTTCTGGACCGATGTGATCTGGAGCGACGTAGACTTTATGTTTGTGGACATGCCTCCGGGAACCGGTGATGTTCCCTTGACCGTCTTTCAATCCATCCCCCTGGATGGCATCCTCATCGTCACCTCCCCTCAGGAGCTGGTCTCGATGATCGTGGGCAAAGCGGTCAACATGGCCAAAAAAATGAATATCCCCATCTTGGGTTTGATTGAGAATATGAGCTATGTCCAGTGCCCAGACTGCGGCAAACACATCCATGTCTTCGGCGAAAGCCATTTAGAGGATGTGGCTGCCGCCTATGGGCTGGATGTACTGGGCCGCCTTCCCATCGACCCTGCCATCGCCAGCGCCTGTGACCAGGGCCGGATCGAAGAGGTCGAAGGGGATTGGCTGGACGGCGCCGCCGACCTGTTGGAACATTTGGGCGACTAAACCCTTGCAAAGACAGCTCCCATACAAAGGGGGCTGTCTTTGCTGCATTTTGGCGGGAGTAGCTCCCCCTTGCCCCCATGAAGAGGACAACGCCCCCGGTTTCCCGCAATGACCCGATGATCCCCGGCGCGCCTGCCGGAACGACAGCTATGTGGAAGAGGGTTGGAACAGCCATGAAAGAAGATATCAGTTTGTATCAGTGGATTTATGAGTATCTCCTTATGATGATCCAGTGTGGGGTGGTGTCCCATGGGGAATCCCTTCCCCCCATTTGGGATCTGGCCGACAAGTTCCATGTCTCCATCCGCCCGGTGCAGCAGGCCCTCGCCATGCTGGAAAGCCAGGGCTGGATCGCCATGGACGGCAAACGGTTCCGGGTGGTTGCCCGTCTCACCCCGGAAGAGATTGAGCAAAACTACGCCGTCCACTTCTGGTCCCGCAGGGACGCCATCCGGGACATCTACGCCTTCGAGTCCATGGTGTCCGCAGACATCCTGCTGGCCGCCCTTCAGCTCCTCCCGGAAAAGGATGCAAAGCGGCTTTCCCGGTGGGAGGATGACCCCTCCAACCAGGATTTTATAGGCAGCATCTACCTGCTGGAGGAGATGCTCCACCCCTTGGGCAACCCCATGCTCACCGGCCTGCTCTGTGACCTGGCACTGTTCCAGGCCTATCCTTTTTCCGCCCGGGGAGGAGAAAAGGACGGCGGGTTCCTGTGCAGCTGCGGCAGCCTTCTCTCCCTCCTCGGCCTCTGCCGGCAGGGGAACCATGCCGAGGCGCGCCGGCAGATCTGCCAACACCTGGACGACAACGCCCTTCGCCTGTACGCCTCCTTCCACGACAGCCCCCAGCCCCCGGATGTACAGCCGGTTTCCTTTGAGTGGCAGGTTTACCGGGGCCGCCCCCGTCAGGTGTACAGCGTGGTTTACAAACTGATCCATCAAATCGCCTTGGGGGAACTGCCCATGGGGCAGCGCCTCCCCCCCATCAACACCCTGGCGGATCAGTTTGGGGTGAGCCGCAGCACGATCCGCCGGGCCACCGGGGTGATGAACAGCATTGGGGTGACCCAGCCCTCAGGGGGCAAGGGAACCAAGCCGGTCCCCCTCGACCCGGAAACGGTGGCCAACGGCTTGGAAACCTACACCATGCGCACCATGATGGCTAAGTACCTGCAGGCCCTACAGATTTTCAGCCTCACCGCCCCCGGCATCATCCGGGACACTTTCCCCCAAATCGGGGAGCAACAGCTGGCCTCCACCGCCGCCAACCTGCGGGAAATTGCCGCCTCCGGCCGCTGGAATGCCATCACCGAGCTGTTCTGCCAACTGATGATCGACGCTTCCGGCAATGGGGTGGTTCGGGAGCTGTATGCCCGCCTGTTGGAACAGCTGGTGTGGGGCCATCCCCTTTCCTGCCTGGCTGGCAGCCCGGAGAAGAGCCGGATGTACTGCCACTGCGCCGACACTTTGGCCCTGTACCTGGAGAGGCGTGATCTGGACGCCTTCTGCTGGGAGGCCAAATGGCACTTTGATTCCCTTCTCCTGTTCAGCAGGACGCTGCTGCTCCAGCACGGGGCGGGGGGCGTGAAGCCCATTGTCTTGGTAGAAGGGCTTCCCAAACCGTGATATTATCCCCACTTCCACCTTTCCTCCAACCGCCCAAAAGGGCGGTTTTTTCGCTATTCGGGGAGCTTTTAGAAAATATATTTTTAAAATAACCCTATTAAATAGGAGCCTCTTTTGATATAATGGTTGTGGACTTACACAAACAGGTATTGGCGGGGCAAAACCCGCTCCATAAAGACAGCAAGCACAGGCAGGGAAAAGCCCTCGTTTTTCCCTGCTTATCTTATTGCCACAGGATGGCCTACAGAAGATGCCAGTATCACCACAGCGCCCCCATGCCGGCCAATGCTTTTGCCAAGGACGGGCCGTGCCTTCTATCCCGAGGCGCCCCATTGCCTGGGGAAGCCTATGGGCATAGGAACTCTGCCCTGGGAACTGCATACCTTGTACAAGGACCCAGCCCAATCCCCGAATCTCTGTCCTATGGAGGGTGACGAAATGACTGTTCAGCAATACTACGCCGCCATCGGCGCCGATTACAACGAAGTGATCCGCCGGCTGGGGAATGAAGACCGCATCCGCCGGTTCCTCTTAAAATTCCCCGCAGACCAAAGCTTTTCTATCCTTTGCCATTCGCTGGCGGAAAATCAGTACGAAGAAGCTTTCCGGGCCGCCCACTCCCTAAAGGGCATCAGCATGAACCTGGGGCTGACCCCACTGGCAGAGTCCAGCAGCGCAGTCACCGAAGCGCTCCGCGCCGGGCCTCCCTCCGAGGATATCGGCCCGCTGTTCGCCCAACTGGAAGGCGATTACAACACCATTCTCGCCGCAATTCAGGGATTGTCCCAAGCCTAGAGGGCGAACCATAGAGGAAGTGTAGTGGATGGAAAAAAGGAACCGTATCCTCATTGTTGATGACACCGAAATGAACCGATCTTTGTTGGCGGATATTCTGTCTGCCGAATACGACATCTTAGAGGCCCGCGATGGCATAGAGGCCATCGCCCTCTTGGGCAAATACCACACCAATATCTCGCTGGTGCTGCTGGATATCGTCATGCCGCGGATGGACGGCTTTGAAGTGCTCACCATTATGAACAAAAGCGGCTGGATCCACAGCATCCCGGTGATCACCATATCGGCGGAGACCTCCTCTAGCTACATTGACCATGCCTACGACCTGGGCGCAACCGATTACATCAACCGTCCTTTTGACGAAAAGACGGTTCAGCGAAGGGTCTGCAACACCATCATGCTGTACACCAAACAGAAAAACCTGGAGGGCATGGTGACCGAACAGATTTTAGAAAAAGAGCGGTACAACTTTTTGATGGTGGAGATCCTCTCCAACATCGTGGAGTTCCGCAATGGGGAGAGCGGCCTGCACGTCCTTCACATCCGGGTGATCACCGAGCTTCTGCTGAAAAAACTGGTGGCCCGCACCAGCCGGTACAACCTGACCTCCTCCAAAATTGCCCTGATTGTAAACGCCTCGGCCCTCCATGACATCGGCAAAATCTCCATCCCGGAGGATATCCTCAACAAACCGGGCAGGCTGACCGATGAGGAATTTGCCATTATGAAAACCCACTGTGCCATCGGGGCACAGATTTTGCAGAATGCCCCCAACCTCCAAGAGGAGGAGCTGATCCGGGTGGCCCATGACATCTGCCGTTGGCACCATGAACGGTATGACGGCCGTGGGTATCCCGACGGTCTCAAAGGGGAGGACATCCCCATCGCCGCCCAGGTGGTCTCTTTGGCAGACGTCTATGACGCCTTGACCAGCAAACGGGTATACAAACCCGCCTATTCCCACGAGGAATCCATGCGGATGATCCTGCGGGGGGAATGCGGGGCTTTTAACCCCATCCTGCTGGAATGTCTGGTGGATGCCGGGAGCCATATTGAGGAAGAGGTTCGGGTAAACTCCCCCAGCGGCATGTCCTCCATGGAGATTCAAAGCATCGCCACCGAGCTGATCGCAAGCAACGAACTGCGGGCCTCCAACCGCACCCTGGCCCTGTTGGATCAGGAGCGGATCAAATACCGGTTCTTCGCCTCCATGTCCCAGGAGGTCCAGTTCGAATATAACATTCACTCAGACCTGCTGGAGGTTTCGGAATGGGGGGCCAGATACCTGGCCCTTCCGGAGCTGATCGCCCACCCCAAGCAGAGCAAACAACTCCAGAAGGTCTTCCCCGCTGCGGATTTTCAAAGCTTTATCTGTCTTCTGCGCGGCACCACTCCCACCGACCCCATTGTCAGCGGGAGTTACTGCTTGTCGGTCCAAGGGGAACCCCGATGGTTCAAAGTGGTAGCCCGCACCCTGTGGGACAGCGAAGACCGGGCCAACTACTCCACTGTCATCGGCAAGTTCATCGACATCCACGAAGAGCAGCTGGAGCTGGCCAACCTGCGCCAGCTTGCAGCCCAGGATTCCCTGACTTCCCTGTACAACCACCGGGCGGCCCGGGAAGCCATTGAAGCTAAAATTGCCGCCAATGAGGGCAAAAACTTTGCCATGATCCTCTTTGATGTGGATTATTTCAAGTCAGCCAACGACCAGTTTGGCCACATCTTCGGGGATGAGGTGCTCAAATATGTGGCCCAGCGGATGCGCCAGAACATTCGGCAGGGCGACATCGCCGCCCGGGTGGGTGGGGATGAATTCCTGATTTTTGCCGAGTGCCAGAGCGACGCCATGCCTCAAATCCAGCGGGTGTTCCACACCCTGACCGGCCAATACAAGGATTTTCAAATCTCCATCAGCATGGGGATCTCCCTCTGCCCGGAAAACGGGGAGGCGTACGAGCGGCTGTTCCACTGCGCAGACCAAGCCCTCTATTCCGCTAAAAAGAGTGGGCGGAACCAGTACCGGCTGTATGACAAATCCATCCAAGGATTTTTGTCGGTTCTCTCCCCAATGGACAATTAAAAACGCAAACAGCCCCCGCAGGAACACCGTTGTCCTGCGGGGGCTGTTTTGTCTGCCACTATAGGATATAAAAGAACACCACCAGGAAGTGGAGGAAACTGCCCAGCATAACAAAGAGATGGAACAGCTCATGGAACCCAAAATCTGCACTGATGTTGGGCTTTTTGACGGCGTACATCACCCCGCCGATGGTGTAGGAGATTCCCCCGGCAGCTAAAAGGGCAATCCCCCCGGCAGGCAGGGCCCCTAGGGACGGCAGGTCAAAGGCGATCGCCCACCCCATAAGGATGTACAGGGCGGTGGAAAACCACCGGGGCGCGGAGAACCAAAAGAGCTTCACTGCGATGCCCACCACGGCGCACAGCCAAATCACCGCTGTAAACAAGTAGGATTTGGGCGGCTGCAACAGATTGAGCAGCATGGGGGTGTAAGAACCGGCAATGAGCACATAGATCATTGAATGGTCCAGCTTGCGCAGCCGCAGAATCACCCGGTCAGTCCCATGGACAAAATGGTAGGTGGCGCTGGTGGCGTATAAAGCCACCAGGGACAGGCCGAAAACCGCTGCGGAAAGCCCGGTCATCCAGCCCACCTGGCGGGATATGCTGGCGGCAACCAATACGCCAGTCCCCAGAACAGAGAGCAGTGCACCAATAAAATGGGTATAACTGCTAATAGGGTCCCTAGCATGTTGTAAATAGTGAGACATCTTCGGCACCTCCACTCACATAATTTTAAAAACCAGATTATAGGATATATCATAGCACAATCTTGAAAAAAAGCAATGGGAAACGCCCCGTTGTCGAAAAGTTCAGGCTACAGAAGTAGTGTGGGAATCCCATTTGTCCCTTATGCAAGCTGGTGGGGGAAAATCCTCTGCAAACTGTCCCCTCCCTGAAGGGTCTTCATCCCCCTGGGGGCTCTCCTCTGGAACTTTGCATAACTCAAAAGAACCGCCGCCCTCTGAGGGCTTCCTCCAAACCCGAAAGCCCCGTTTCGTCTAAATTGGGCCCCCCAATGGGCTTTTTATAGAGTTATCCGGTGGCGGGCCTCGCTGACCACGGTAAATACCTTATGGAAATACGGGCCCCATTATCCCACCGAAAAACCATGGAATGTAAACTTTTTCACTCCCCGTATTGCCTCAGCCGGCCACTTGCCATGCGGGCCAGCAGCAAAACATCGCAGAAAAGCGCCCTCCCCGCTATGGGGAGGGCGCTTTTTGATTAATCTTATGGCCGAGGCGGATCCTCCCCGTCGGGGGCATCCTCCGAAGGCTGCTCTGCCTCCGGCTCCTCTGGAGCGGGGTCCTCCGCTGCTAGCTGGAGAGGTTCTGGAGCTTCCACCCCTTGGGCCGCCTGTTCTGCAGCGGCCTTGGCCCGGCGGCGAATCAGCTTCACCCAGAAGTAAAGAAGCAGCACACCGGTCGCACCGCAGATGGCCGAAATTCCCGCCAGCCAGTTGAGGTCGATGACCCCCACCCGGTCAAACACCATCCCGGAGGAAAGGCCGGCATCCACCCCCAACACGGCAATGATCTCCCCGGAGCGGCTGTACACCGGCACATAACTGCTCACCACCTTGACCCCATCCACCGTCTCGGCGATGCCCCCGGCAGTGATCCGAGGCTCCTTCTTGGAGAACACCTTGTCAATGGCGGATTTCGCCTTGCCGCTCAGCGGTTTATACTGGGTGGTAGGGCCGTTGTAGTCCACCCCTTCCCGGGCGTTGTCCCGATAGCCGGAGTCCAAAAGGGTATACAGTTTTCCGCCCACCCCTTTATACAAAAGGTAGACCCGGTTGTATCCATATGCATCTTTTACCGAAGTCAAAAGGCCACAGAGGGATTTATAGCTGTCATCCATGCCCGGTTCCCGGGCGAGGCGGCTGATCTCCTCATCGCTGTAATAGGTCATAGCCAGCGAGAAAGAGGTCATGGAAGAAAGGCTCCTCTCCCCCACCTGGTTGACTGCCTGGGCTTTGCGGGCCAAGGGATAGGTCAGCGACAGGATAAGGCAGAGGGCCGATAGGGCGGTAAACAGCACCAAAATGCGTTTTAACTGCTTGGAATACAGGATTTTATCGAGCATAAATCCACTTCCTTTTACAAATTCCCCCACACCGGGGCTTTGGTTTCCAAAAGACGGCCTCCACGGCCGGATCTTCTTCGGTTTTATTATACCAAAGCACCTGTGGAAAAACAATCAAAAGCCTTGTTTTCCTGGGAAATGAATGGAAAAAGGCGAAGCTTCCCTATTGCCGGCGGGTGTGCAGATTCCCCCAGGGGACATGGTCAGCTTCCGGATCCCAATCCTCTTCCCTCTGCCGGGATTCCTCCGCTTGGTATACAGCGCCGCCGGACATCTCCTCCTCTTCCTCATCCCAATAGGGGCGGATCCCTCCGCGGGCGAGGAACCCGTCCAGCTTCACCATCAGCCAATAGCCGGCCATAACACTGAAAAACAGACACCCCAACAACAGCAATGTCTTCATACAATCACATCCTTTGACTCTATTGTACTGGATTGCATGTAACGATGGTGTGAGCATTCCCCTCCAAGGCGTTAAAGTCGCATTAAGGCGCACGGCATCCTGTGGGCTTCTTAATTTAACATTTATGCGGACAGCTTTTGTTCTAACGGCACTCTTATTTCTTTTGCGGTATGATTTGACCGTTGATAAAGGAGGGATTTTGATGCAACTCATTCTCTGCGGCATTGGGATTTCAACAGTCGCCGTATTGGCCTACCTGGCCTGGACCTTGATGAAGGAGGATCAATAAACCATGAATGCACTCATCCAATATGCACTGTACCTAATCATCCTGGTGGCGCTGGCTATCCCGCTGGGCAGCTATATCGGCAAAGTCATGAACAACGAGCCGGTGTTCCTCTCCAAAATCCTGCGGCCCTGTGAAAAAGGCTTCTACCGTATTTTGGGCATCCACGAGGATGAAGAGATGGGCTGGAAAAAATACGCTGCTTGTTCCCTTGCGTTTTTCTTTATCAGTCTTTTTGTACTTACCCTCATCTTAAAATTCCAAGACCTGCTGCCTTGGAACCCCCAGGGCATGGAGGGGCTGAGCTGGCACCTGGCCTTTAACACCGCCTCCAGCTTCGCCACCAATACCAACTGGCAGTCCTATTCCGGGGAGGTCACCCTCTCCAACTTCTCCCAGGCCATGGGCTTGACCGTCCAGAACTTTGTCTCCGCAGGCGCAGGCATCGCCGTGCTGTTCGCCCTGATCCGCGGTTTCGTGCGCACCAAGGCCAGCGCCATCGGCAACTTTTGGGTGGACTTGACCCGGTCGGTACTGTATGTGATGCTCCCCCTGTCTTTGGTGATGTCCATTGCCCTTGTGGGCTTGGGCGTGCCCCAATCCCTGGGCGGCAACATCACCGTGGATTTGTTGGAGCCTCTCGCTGTAGATGCAGAAGGCAACGTGATCACCGGTGCGGAAATTGACCCAGAGGCCGGCACTGTCACCTTGGACGGCGCTTTGGTAGAGGATGCTCAAATTATCACCAAACAGATAGTTCCCCTCTACCCCCAGGCTAGCCAAGTATCCCCCAAACAGCTGGGCACCAACGGCGGCGGCATTCTGGGCAACAACTCCGCCCATCCCTTGGAAAACCCCAGCCCCGCCTCCAATCTGCTGGAGATGATTTCCCTTCTGCTAATTCCCGCGGCCCTCTGCTTCACCTTTGGGCGCAATATCAAGGATAAACGGCAGGGCATCGCCATCTTCCTTGCCATGTTTATCCTGCTGGTCATCGCACTGGGCGTTATCGGCGCAAGCGAACAGGCGGGCACTCCCCAACTGGCACAGAACGGCGCGGTTGACATCGCCGCCGGGGAAGGCAACATCGGCGGCAACATGGAGGGCAAGGAGACCCGCTTCGGCATCACCACCTCCTCCACCTGGGCGGCCTTTACCACCGCTGCATCCAATGGGTCGGTCAACTCGATGCACGACAGCTATACCCCCATCGGCGGCATGATGACCATGCTCCAGATGCAGCTGGGCGAAGTCATCTTCGGCGGCGTAGGCTGCGGCCTGTACGGCATGATCGGCTTTGCGCTGCTCACCGTCTTCATCGCCGGACTGATGGTGGGGCGCACCCCCGAATACCTGGGCAAAAAAATCGGCCCCAAAGAGATGCGGATGGCCGTCCTTGTCTGCCTTGCCACCCCCATCGCCATCCTGGTGGGCAGCGGCATCGCGACCCTGCTCCCCTCCACCATAGAGAGCCTGAACAACGCCGGAGCCCATGGCTTTTCCGAAGTCCTGTACGCCTATTCTTCCGCTGGCGGCAACAACGGCTCCGCCTTCGCCGGCATGAACTGCAACACCCCCTTTCTCAACTGTAGCTTAGGGCTGGTGATGATCTTCGCCCGGCTTGTGCCCATGGTGGCAACCCTTGCAATCGCGGGCAGTATGGCCCAAAAGAAGAAGGTTGCCGCCAGCGCCGGCACCCTGTCCACCTGCAACCCCATGTTTGTATTTCTTCTCATCCTGATCGTGCTGATTGTCGGCGCATTGAGCTTCTTCCCAGCTTTGTCCCTGGGGCCCATCGCCGAGTTCACCCAAATGATCGGGATCGGTTAAGGGAGGTATAATTCCACTATGAAAGAGACAAAATCCGGCCGCCGTTCCATGCTGATGCGGGCTTTGAAGGATTCCTTCACCAAGCTTGACCCGCGGGAACAGGTCAAAAACCCTGTCATGTTCCTTGTATACCTCTCCGCGCTGCTGACCACCGTATTGTTTGCCCTCTCCTTGGGCGGTATCTCCGACGGCATTGTCACCAGCGGGTTTATTCTGGCCATTGCGGTCATCCTGTGGCTGACCTGCCTCTTCTCCAACTTTGCAGAGGCCATTGCAGAGGGCCGGGGCAAAGCCCAGGCGGATTCCCTGCGGGCCTCAAAAAAGGATGTATCCGCCCACAAATTGGAGGATGTCCACAACCACAGCACCTTCTTTGACGTCCCTGGCGCCACCCTCAAACGAGGGGATTTGTTCTTGGTAAACGCCGGGGAGCAGATCGCCGCAGACGGCGAGGTGGTGGACGGGGCCGCCAGTGTGGATGAAAGCGCCATCACCGGCGAATCGGCCCCGGTCATCCGGGAGGCGGGCGGCGACCGTTCCGCTGTCACCGGCGGCACCACCGTACTCTCCGACTGGCTGGTAGTCCGGGTGACCCAGGAGGCCGGACAGAGCTTCCTGGATAAAATGATCGCCATGGTGGAGGGGGCAAACCGGAAAAAGACCCCCAACGAGATCGCCCTGGAAATCCTGCTGGTGGCCCTTTCCATCATCTTTGTTTTGGTCACCGCATCCCTGTACTCCTATTCCCATTTCTCCGCCGCCTTGGCGGATATCGCCAATCCCACCTCGGTGGTGTGGTTGGTGGCGCTGCTGATCTGCCTGGCCCCCACCACCATCGGCGCCCTGCTGTCAGCTATCGGCATCGCCGGCATGAGCCGCCTGAACCAGGCTAACGTACTGGCCATGAGCGGCCGGGCCATTGAAGCCGCCGGCGATGTGGATGTCCTTCTGCTGGACAAAACCGGCACCATCACCCTGGGCAACCGGCAGGCAACCGCCTTTTTACCGGTGGACGGCTGCCCGGAACAGGAACTTGCCGACGCTGCCCAGCTCTCTTCCCTGGCGGACGAGACCCCCGAGGGCCGGTCGGTGGTGGTCCTGGCCAAAGAAAAATTTGGCCTGCGGGGCCGGGAACTCTCCGACCAGCACTTGACCTTTGTCCCCTTCACCGCCCAAACCCGGATGAGCGGCGTGGACTACGACGGCGGCGAGATCCGCAAAGGCGCGGCTGACGCGGTTCGGGCCTATGTGGAAGGAGCTGGAGGGGTCTACAGCGAGGAATGCCGCAATCTGGTAGACCAGGTGGCCCGCCAAGGCGGAACCCCCCTGGTAGTGGCCAAAAATCACAAGATCCTAGGGGTCATCCACTTAAAGGACATCGTCAAGGACGGTGTGAAAGAAAAATTCGCCGACCTGCGGCGGATGGGCATCCGCACCATTATGATCACCGGCGACAACCCGGTGACCGCCGCCGCCATCGCCGCGGAGGCGGGGGTGGACGACTTTCTGGCAGAGGCCACCCCTGAGGCCAAGCTGGACATGATCCGCCAGTACCAGGCCCAAGGCCATTTGGTAGCCATGACTGGTGACGGCACCAACGACGCCCCCGCTTTGGCCCAGGCCGATGTGGCCGTGGCTATGAACTCCGGCACCCAGGCGGCTAAAGAGGCGGGCAACATGGTTGATTTGGACTCCTCCCCCACCAAGCTAATCGACATCGTGCGGATCGGCAAACAGCTGCTGATGACCCGCGGGAGCCTGACCACCTTCTCCATCGCCAACGACATCGCCAAGTACTTCGCCATTATTCCGGCTATTTTCATGAGCCTGTATCCCGGCCTTGCCGCCTTGAACATCATGGGGCTGCAAAGCCCGTCCAGCGCCATCCTCTCCGCGCTGATTTACAACGCGCTGATCATTGTTGCGCTGATTCCCCTGGCCCTGAAAGGGGTGGCCTATCAGGAGGTCCCTGCCGGGAAACTCCTGCGCCACAACCTGCTGGTCTACGGTGTGGGGGGCATCCTAGTCCCCTTTGCCGCCATTAAACTCATCGACTGTATCGTCGCCCCCTTACTGGGGGTGCTGTAAAGAAAGGGGTTGTTCCTATGTACTCCAACGGTTGCGCTTTGCCCCTGGAATGTCCCAGACGGGGATGGTTCCGCACCTGCAGAGAGCGGGGGATCTTCTTGGTGAATCGGGGGCTGGACGTTTGCCCTTATATCACCTTGCCCGCCCTGCTCCTCTTGCTGGGCTCCGGCACCGTAGCCGCCCTCACCGCAGCTGCCATGGTGCTAGTATATCCTCTCACCGTGATTGCCGCCCTGCTGTAACCGACGGGTACAAGCTCCCCTTCCACCCATTCACCCAACCAGTGTGCCGGCCCTCTTTCCCACGGCCGGCCCCAAAGGAGGTTCTTTCCCTATGAAACAAATCCTGATTCGCGCCACCGGTATGCTGGCCGCCATGAGTGTTGTCTGCGGCCTCGCCTACACGCTGCTTGTCACCGGCATTGGCCAGGTATTCTTTCCGTGGCAGGCAAATGGCAGCATCCTTGAAATCGACGGCAAAACCTACGGCTCCCAGCTGCTGGGCCAGCCGTTTGCCGATGAAGGCCACCTGTGGGGCCGGATTATGACAGTGGACACCAGCTCTTTTACCGATGAGGACGGCCAGCCGGTGATGTATGCCTGGGCTTCCAACAAGAGCCCCGCCGGGGAAGAGATGGAGGAACTGGTCGCTCAGCGGGTAGAAGCCCTGCGGGCATCCAACCCAGCCATGGCGGACCAGCCCATCCCGGTGGATCTGGTCACCTGCTCCGGCAGCGGCCTGGACCCGGAGATTTCCCCTGCCGCCGCCGCTTACCAAGTGCCCCGCATCGCGGCGGCGCGGGGGATTTCGGAAGAAGAGGTACAGAAGATCATTGACCAGTACACCACCGGCCGCTTCCTGGGGATTTTCGGGGAACCCCGGGTCAATGTCCTTCAGGTCAACCTGGCTCTAGACGGCATCCTGAAGGAGGGGTAACCATGTTGTACCCCTACCGCCTTGCTCTGGAAAAGACCTTCCCACTTTCGCCGTCCCTTGTGGAGGCCTCCCCCACCGACCGGTTGCTCCGGCTGGTCTGCAGTGTCAGTGATTTGTTCTCCACCCAGCCCTTCCCCTTGTACAAGGACGGGCGGCCCACCCTCCTGCTGCTCTACCGGGATGTGGCCTATTCTTGGAAGGACTTGGCGGATTCCTTCGGCGACACCATTGCCGCGGTTTCCGACCACTGGCCGCTGTCCCTCTACGGGACAACCGGCGACCGGGAGACTGGCCAACTGACCATCCGGCGGGAGGGGGGCCGGGGGATCATCCGCCTTCATTCGGTGTCTGGCCGGCCCTTTGATTCCATGGAGGGGCTCTGCCTACAGCTGGAAACAGAATCCGCTGATACCGCAAGTTCCCTTGCCCAGGTGTGCTCCCAACTTTCCCCCCAGGCGCCGCTGGCCGCCCTCTCCCGGAAGCTGGAACCTTTCCTCACAGGATGTTCCCTTCTTCCCACCACAGGGAGCGCCTTCTGCTATCTGGCCTGGTCGGAGGCGGAGAAGCCGGCTCTTCTGGGCCTGCTTTCCGCCGCCCAGAAGGAACAGCTTTGGCAAACGTTTTTAGCCGACGGGGTGCAGCCGTTGGAATTTGACTGGCTGTGGGACGCCTACTGCTCCGGTGAGGCCCCACACCTCCTGGAGTGGGAGATGGCCCTGCGGGTTGTGCTGGAGGAGCTGGGCTTTTCCATCCAGCGGCAAGAGGGTTTTTTCCAGGTGACAGATGCCCAAGGACAGATTCTCCGGTTCGACCTGGTCAAGGGCGGCCCGGCGGAAAAAATTTTCTTAAAACTTCTATTTCCCCTGGACTGGAAATAAGCTGATCTCACACTCACTTCCCATTTTATCCTGTCTTTTTCCCGGGCTTGCACCAAGCCCGGGCTCTTTTTTGCCCCTTCTTCTTTTTTGTATAAAAACAAGCGTGTACGCTGGCATACCAGCGTACACGCTTGTTTTATCATCCCGAACCCCTTTACTCCACCCGCTGTAGGGCCGCCGAACCAGGGTAAGGTTCCTCCAGCGGCAGCTCGATCCCCCATTCCAGCCAAGAGAGCGGCTCATTCCCCCCAACTGCAAAGTAAACATCCAGGTTGGCTGGGTCCCCCAGCTGGGGATTGATGGTGTTCCATTGGAGGGTCCGCTGGATGCTGTCCAGGATGTGGAAAGCCAAATCCTGGGGACCATCCACGGCGTATTCTTCCTTCTGCGGGTCTGGAAACCCAGTGAACAGGGCGCTCTCCTTGGAAAACAGCACGCTCATCCCGCCTTTGCCACTGGTCACCGGCTCCGCCAAGGCCAGATTCCACCCCGTCTCTTCGGCGATGGCGGCGATGAGTGCATCTGGGGTAGGTTCCCCCTCAAAGGTGTGGGGGACTTGCTGGAAATCTTCCCCCCTGCCGATGTACAGCGTCCGGATCACCCCTTCCCCGGAAGGCGCGGCCCCGGATACCTGGGAGGAGGGAGAATCCTCACCCCGGCGCGAACAGCCTCCCAGCACCAAAATCCCCGCCGCCAGCAAAGTGAGCCAAAACCGTTTCATATGGATACCCCTCCTTTTGGGGATAGGGTAGCAACAAAACGATCCCCTGTCAACGGGTAATCTGCCGGATATTCCCGGGGAAGGGAGGCAATTCCGACAGAAATTGGCGGGCAGCCCACCAAAATAGGCTTCACCCCTTGACTTGGAGCCTACTCCAAGATATAGAATAGAGACAATAGGAATAAGGAGGGCATTTTTATGAACTATCGGGAACTTGGCCGCACCGGCTTACAGGTGAGTGAAATCGGCATTGGCTGCGAAGGGTTTATCGAGGAGGGCGGGGCCCTCACCAAAGATTTGATCGACCTCTGTGAAGAGGCCGGCATTAACTACATAGACCTATACACCTCCAACCCAGAGGCCCGCAGCACCCTGGGCCAGGCCCTGGCCGGCCGACGGGAGAAATTTATCTTGCAAGGGCATCTGTGCACCATTTGGCAGAACGGCCAGTACAAGCGGACCCGCCGCATAGAAGAAGTAAAAGCCGGATTTTCCGACATGCTGGAACGGCTGGGCACCGACTATATTGATGTGGGGATGATCCACTATGTGGATACCCTGGAAGATTGGAACGAGGTGGCAAACGGCCCAGTCATGGCCTACGCGAAGGAGCTGAAAGCCGCTGGGGCCATCGGCTGCATCGGCATGAGCAGCCACAACCCCATTGCCGCCTTAGAGGCGGTGAACAGCGGCCTCATCGATGTGCTGATGTTCAGTGTCAACCCCTGCTATGACCTGCAGCCCGGCACAAGGGAACTCACCGAACTGTACAGCAACGACAACTACACCTCCCCTATGGTCAATTTTGACCCCTCCCGGGTGGCCCTCTATGAGACCTGCCAGCGGCTGGGGGTAGGCATTACCGTGATGAAAGCCTTTGGCGGCGGGGATCTGCTCAGCGAGACCCTATCCCCGGCGGGCAAGGCCCTGACCCCCATACAGTGCCTTCACTACGCTTTGACCCGTCCTGGCGTGGCCACCGTGCTGGCCGGCGCCCGCTCGGTAGAGGAGCTGCGGGGAAGCATCGCCTATGAGTCCGCTTCGGAGGAGGAAAAGGATTACGCCGCTACCTTCTCCACCTTCCCCAACATCAGCTGGGAAGGCCACTGCATGTACTGCGGCCACTGTGCGCCCTGCCCCCGCAGCATCGATGTGGCCATGGTGAATAAATTCCTCAACCTGGCTAAAGCCCAAGGGACTGTTCCCGAAACGGTGCGGGAGCATTATGAGGTTCTTGCCCACCACGCCGGGGAATGTATCGCCTGTGGCGCCTGTGAAAAGCGTTGTCCTTTCGGTGTGCCGGTGATTCAATCCATGCAGGAGGCCAAAGTGCTGTTCGGCAAATAACCACCTGACTGTGGCAAAATAAAAAGTTCCGTGGAATCGGAGTGCTCGTTTGGCAAAAAGCAACGGGCCCTAAAAGAGTTGGGCCGGTAACAAAACGGAGAAGGGAGAAGGATTTATGACCATAGCCGAAGTGAGTAGACAATATGACATCTCCGCCGACACCCTGCGGTACTATGAGCGGGTGGGGCTTATCCCCAGTGTGACCCGCAACAAGTCCGGCTTCCGGGATTATTCGGAGGAGGACTGCAACTGGGTGTCCTTCATCAAATGTATGCGCCGTGCCGGGGTCCAGGTGGAAGCGCTGATCGAATATGTCTCCCTATACCAACGGGGGAATGGTACCCAGGAGGCCCGCAAACAGCTTCTCATAGAACAGCGGGATCTTTTGAAGGCCAAAACCGAGGAGATGCTTGCCACCTTGCAGCTTTTGGAAAACAAGATCGAGCGCTACGATCAGTGGAACCCCCACTGGGAGAACACCATGGCCCAGTTTAAAGGGTAAAACTCATCGAAATAAAACCGCGGAGGGTATACCCTCCGCGGTTTTATTTCGATGAGCGGCAGGAGCCAGGGCGCTTTCGCAGCTGCCGCCGGTAGGGGATCCCCTGCTCCGGCTGGGTGACCGGCTCCAGCATCCCGGCGCGGATCATCCCCTCAATGCGGGTGGCGATCCATCCGTCCCCTATGCCCAGCTGGTACTTTCCCAGAACCCGCCCAATGACCTCCGCCTCCCGGAACACCTCCGGTTCCGCTTCGATCTCCCGGAAGATAAAGCTGTCGTACACATCCTCCGGCAAACTGACCAGCTGGCCGTTGAGCATCCCCCGCAAAGGCCCGTTCTCCTTTTGCAGCTCCCGCCACCGGGCGGCACAGCCCTGGATAAAGGCTGAAGGGGCCGTTTGGGCTAGAGATTGATACCCACTCCATTCCTCGGGCCTTACCTGGCCCCATCCGCTTTTCCGGACTACCACCCCATCCTCCCGCTGTACCCAGGGGGGAAGCCGGATCAAGGCCACCGGCCCGCAGCCCCTCCCCCATTGGGCCAGCTGGCTTAAAAACCAGTGCATCCCGCAGACTTCATCGGGCTGGCTGCTGTACCAAATGCGGACAGCTTCCCCCTGGGAAGCCCGCCTCTTTGCCGCTTCCAACCCTTCATTGGCCCGCCGCAGCTGCGCCTCCACCTCCTTGCGGCAATCTTTTGGAGCAGCGGCACTGTACAGTTCTTCCATCGCCTGCTGGCGGCGGGGACCGGGTATCTCTTCTGTAATATCCCCCACGCTCAGGGCAAGATCAAAGCAGAAAATGTCCTGCGGCGTCCCCCCGAGAGGAGCACCCTTTTCCCAAGTCTGGCGCTCCCGTTCCTCTGCCTGCTTTCTCGCCTTCTCCAACTCCTCAGGGGAAGGCGTTTCCCCATCTCGATACAGAACCCCAATCCCCACAGCGGTTCCAGGGCGCTTCCCTCTTCCATAGTTTTGGGCGGCCCGCAGGCTGCCCTGGGCACTGCTGCCAAAAACGATCTCTAACACGATGCTTCCCCCTTCGGTTTCCATTGATTTTCGTATCCCATAAAATCTGCACAAGACTTAAGAATGGCGGTGAGGTTTTGTCTGTAGTTATTGTACCACACCTTCCTGCCGGAAGGATAGGCGATGAAAGAGTGCCGCCCGCCGCATCTGCGGCGGGCGGCATTTTTTTATTTTACCAATTGGCTTGCCTGAGCAAAGGTCATCCCTTTTTCCCGGGCAATTTTAGCCACGTCCTCATACTCCGGTTTGGACTTTTCCACCCCGTCGCCGTGAGCATGCTTCACCCGCACCGGGCCATAGGCAGTCTCTTCCACCGTCTCCTCCCGCTCCAGGGTATAGCGGCGGCAGGTGTGCTCCCGGACGCCCAAAGTGGTGGTGTGGCGAAGCATCAGCTTGGCAAACTTCTCCCCGTCCTCCTGGCGGCACAGGCAGGTGAGCATCACCCCAGGCCGGGATTTCTTCATCCCAATGGGAGTGGTGAACACATCCAGCACCCCGGCCTCCAACAGGATTTCCTGGGCAAAGCCGATGGCTTCCGGGGTCATGTCGTCCAGGTTGCAGGAGAGCTCCGCAACCTCCCCCACCTGGCCGGAGGTGTGCCCCAGATGGGCGCGGACACAGTTGGCGGCTTCAAACTCCTTGGTCCCCATGCCATAACCGGTGGCTTCGATCTCCATCACCGGCATGGCGCCGAAGGAATCGGCAAAGTATTTGAGCAGCGCCGCGCCGGTGGGGGTGCACAGCTCGCCTTGGATGCTGCCGCCGTAGATGGGCACCTCCCGCAGGATATAGGCAGTGGCAGGGGCGGGCACTGGCAGGACGCCGTGGGCGCACTGAACCTGGCCGCAGCCCACATGGATGGGGGATGCCACCACACGGTCGGGGGCGATCTTCTCCATCAGAAGGCAGACGCCCACCACATCCGCCACGGCATCCAAGGTGCCCACCTCGTGGAAGTGAATTTCCTCCACAGGCATGCCGTGGGCGTGACCTTCCGCTTCGGCGATCAGGGTATACACCCCCACCGCATCCGCCTTTACCTTGTCGCTTACCGGCAGATGACTGATCCAGTGGCGGATATCCCCCAAAGCAGAATGGGAATGGCTATGGGAGTGATCATGGTCATGAGAATGGCCGTGATCGTGGGGGTGCTCGTGGTCGTGGTCGTGGGGATGCTCATGGTCGTGGGGGTGCTCATGGACATGGGGATGCTCATGAGCAAGGGGAACGTCTACGCTCTCCTCCTCCGTCCCGTGAACAGTGACCGAAACATGGGAACCGGTGACCCCGCAGCGGACCGCGGGCTCCAGCGCCACATGCACCCCGGGAAGGCCCAGGGCATTCATCTCCTCCACAAAGGCCTCCCGGTCGGGGATCAGCTCCAGCAGCGCCGCCATCAGCATATCGCCAGCCGCGCCCATGTTGCATTCCAGATACAAAGTTTTCATCGTTTTCCCTCCATATGATTGATCATACTGGCCAGATACCCAGCCCCAAATCCGTTGTCAATGTTGACCACGCTCACCCCGCTGGCGCAGGAGTTGAGCATGGAAAGCAGGGCCGACAGCCCCTGGAAGGAAGCCCCGTACCCCACACTGGTGGGCACGCCGATCACCGGGCAATCCACCAGGCCGCCGATGACGCTGCAAAGGGCGCCTTCCATCCCCGCGATGGCGATGACAACCTGGGCGCTCATCAGGTCCTCCAGGTGGGAGAGAAGCCGGTGCAGCCCCGCTACCCCCACATCGTAAAGGCGGACCACCTGGTTGCCCAAAGCCTCGGCGGTGAGGGCAGCCTCCTCCGCCACCGGCATGTCGCTGGTACCCCCGGTGGCCACCACGATTTTGCCCACGCCGTCTGCCGGCGGCAATTCCCCGACGATGCCCACCCGGCTGAGAGGGTCGTACCGCAGGCGAAGGGATTTGCCCACATAGTCTGCGGCCTCCTGGGCCATCCGGGTGATCAAGATGGTGGATTGGCCGCTATCCTGCATGGCCTTGGCGATCTGTTGGATCTGTTCCGGGGTCTTGCCCGCGCCGTAGATCACCTCTGCCGCCCCTTGGCGAAGGGCCCGGTGGTGGTCCAGCTTAGCGAAGTTTCCCACCTCTTCGAAGGGCTCCATCTTCAGATGAAGCATGGCCTCCTCGGCGGAGAGGGTCCCCGCCTCCACCTGCCGCAAAAGCCCCAAAATCTGCTGGTTCATCGTCTTTTTCTCTCCTTTTACCGGGTTTTTAAATCGAGGAGCACCTCTGGGAAGGTCGCCGCAAGAGCCTGCCGGATGGCCTCCCGCTCCCCAAACGCCCGTTCCAACTGGTTTTCCGGGAACTGAAGCCGGGCTGCATCCCCCAGCACCCGCACCCGGAAGTCGGTGTACCTCATCCGGAACAGCTGGTCCTCCGCCTGTTCCACCCGCCGGAGGATTTCCCCGGTGATGGGCACCCCGGTGGGAATCCGGGTGGCCAGGCAGGCATAGGCGGGCTTATCCCAGGTAAAAAGGCCTGCCTCCTTGGATTTTTCCCGGATCACCCCTTTGGTGAGGCCGCACTCCCGCAGGGGGGAGCGGACCGAAAGCTCTTTCAGCGCCCGCATCCCCGGCCGGTCGCCTGCGTCATCAGAGGCGTTGGTGCCGTCGATGATCAGGGAATAGCCGTCTTGGGCTGCCGCCTGGGCCAAAGCCCCAAACAGGGCGGATTTGCAGTGGTAACACCGGTCGGCGGGGTTGGCCGCCACCAAGGGATGGGAGAGAATATCCTGTTCCAGCACGGTGACCTCTACCCCCAGCTCCCGGCCGAGGCGCAGGGCGTCCTCCAGCTCAAATTGGGGCTGGAAGGCGGTTTTCACATAATAGGGCCGGATGTCCGCCCCCCAGTGGAGGCCGGCCCAAAGGAGATAGGCGGAGTCCACCCCGCCGGAAAAGCCCAGGGCCGCCCGGGGATTCTCCCGGAAAAATTCACTGAGTTCCATGTTGTTCCCTCCTTGTTTGGAGTGTCNCATCCCTTTTTCCCGGGCAATTTTAGCCACGTCCTCATACTCCGGTTTGGACTTTTCCACCCCGTCGCCGTGAGCATGCTTCACCCGCACCGGGCCATAGGCAGTCTCTTCCACCGTCTCCTCCCGCTCCAGGGTATAGCGGCGGCAGGTGTGCTCCCGGACGCCCAAAGTGGTGGTGTGGCGAAGCATCAGCTTGGCAAACTTCTCCCCGTCCTCCTGGCGGCACAGGCAGGTGAGCATCACCCCAGGCCGGGATTTCTTCATCCCAATGGGAGTGGTGAACACATCCAGCACCCCGGCCTCCAACAGGATTTCCTGGGCAAAGCCGATGGCTTCCGGGGTCATGTCGTCCAGGTTGCAGGAGAGCTCCGCAACCTCCCCCACCTGGCCGGAGGTGTGCCCCAGATGGGCGCGGACACAGTTGGCGGCTTCAAACTCCTTGGTCCCCATGCCATAACCGGTGGCTTCGATCTCCATCACCGGCATGGCGCCGAAGGAATCGGCAAAGTATTTGAGCAGCGCCGCGCCGGTGGGGGTGCACAGCTCGCCTTGGATGCTGCCGCCGTAGATGGGCACCTCCCGCAGGATATAGGCAGTGGCAGGGGCGGGCACTGGCAGGACGCCGTGGGCGCACTGAACCTGGCCGCAGCCCACATGGATGGGGGATGCCACCACACGGTCGGGGGCGATCTTCTCCATCAGAAGGCAGACGCCCACCACATCCGCCACGGCATCCAAGGTGCCCACCTCGTGGAAGTGAATTTCCTCCACAGGCATGCCGTGGGCGTGACCTTCCGCTTCGGCGATCAGGGTATACACCCCCACCGCATCCGCCTTTACCTTGTCGCTTACCGGCAGATGACTGATCCAGTGGCGGATATCCCCCAAAGCAGAATGGGAATGGCTATGGGAGTGATCATGGTCATGAGAATGGCCGTGATCGTGGGGGTGCTCGTGGTCGTGGTCGTGGGGATGCTCATGGTCGTGGGGGTGCTCATGGACATGGGGATGCTCATGAGCAAGGGGAACGTCTACGCTCTCCTCCTCCGTCCCGTGAACAGTGACCGAAACATGGGAACCGGTGACCCCGCAGCGGACCGCGGGCTCCAGCGCCACATGCACCCCGGGAAGGCCCAGGGCATTCATCTCCTCCACAAAGGCCTCCCGGTCGGGGATCAGCTCCAGCAGCGCCGCCATCAGCATATCGCCAGCCGCGCCCATGTTGCATTCCAGATACAAAGTTTTCATCGTTTTCCCTCCATATGATTGATCATACTGGCCAGATACCCAGCCCCAAATCCGTTGTCAATGTTGACCACGCTCACCCCGCTGGCGCAGGAGTTGAGCATGGAAAGCAGGGCCGACAGCCCCTGGAAGGAAGCCCCGTACCCCACACTGGTGGGCACGCCGATCACCGGGCAATCCACCAGGCCGCCGATGACGCTGCAAAGGGCGCCTTCCATCCCCGCGATGGCGATGACAACCTGGGCGCTCATCAGGTCCTCCAGGTGGGAGAGAAGCCGGTGCAGCCCCGCTACCCCCACATCGTAAAGGCGGACCACCTGGTTGCCCAAAGCCTCGGCGGTGAGGGCAGCCTCCTCCGCCACCGGCATGTCGCTGGTACCCCCGGTGGCCACCACGATTTTGCCCACGCCGTCTGCCGGCGGCAATTCCCCGACGATGCCCACCCGGCTGAGAGGGTCGTACCGCAGGCGAAGGGATTTGCCCACATAGTCTGCGGCCTCCTGGGCCATCCGGGTGATCAAGATGGTGGATTGGCCGCTATCCTGCATGGCCTTGGCGATCTGTTGGATCTGTTCCGGGGTCTTGCCCGCGCCGTAGATCACCTCTGCCGCCCCTTGGCGAAGGGCCCGGTGGTGGTCCAGCTTAGCGAAGTTTCCCACCTCTTCGAAGGGCTCCATCTTCAGATGAAGCATGGCCTCCTCGGCGGAGAGGGTCCCCGCCTCCACCTGCCGCAAAAGCCCCAAAATCTGCTGGTTCATCGTCTTTTTCTCTCCTTTTACCGGGTTTTTAAATCGAGGAGCACCTCTGGGAAGGTCGCCGCAAGAGCCTGCCGGATGGCCTCCCGCTCCCCAAACGCCCGTTCCAACTGGTTTTCCGGGAACTGAAGCCGGGCTGCATCCCCCAGCACCCGCACCCGGAAGTCGGTGTACCTCATCCGGAACAGCTGGTCCTCCGCCTGTTCCACCCGCCGGAGGATTTCCCCGGTGATGGGCACCCCGGTGGGAATCCGGGTGGCCAGGCAGGCATAGGCGGGCTTATCCCAGGTAAAAAGGCCTGCCTCCTTGGATTTTTCCCGGATCACCCCTTTGGTGAGGCCGCACTCCCGCAGGGGGGAGCGGACCGAAAGCTCTTTCAGCGCCCGCATCCCCGGCCGGTCGCCTGCGTCATCAGAGGCGTTGGTGCCGTCGATGATCAGGGAATAGCCGTCTTGGGCTGCCGCCTGGGCCAAAGCCCCAAACAGGGCGGATTTGCAGTGGTAACACCGGTCGGCGGGGTTGGCCGCCACCAAGGGATGGGAGAGAATATCCTGTTCCAGCACGGTGACCTCTACCCCCAGCTCCCGGCCGAGGCGCAGGGCGTCCTCCAGCTCAAATTGGGGCTGGAAGGCGGTTTTCACATAATAGGGCCGGATGTCCGCCCCCCAGTGGAGGCCGGCCCAAAGGAGATAGGCGGAGTCCACCCCGCCGGAAAAGCCCAGGGCCGCCCGGGGATTCTCCCGGAAAAATTCACTGAGTTCCATGTTGTTCCCTCCTTGTTTGGAGTGTCTATTTATATATTTGCAGGCCTATCGGCCCTTGTATGCCGTGATGCAGAAAAGAGGGGTGTCCTCCGGCCCCTGGCCTAGGCGGCGGCCAAAGGACATGTCCACCTCCACCTTTGAAAATTCCGCCTCCCGCAGAAGCTGTTCATCCCATTGGGGGCGGGGGTGGTGCCCCCCGGCCAAGTCCTCTAAAATCTCCCGGTATTCCGCCTGCATCGCCTGGGTGATGGGTTGGCTTGCGTGGAATTTATCCAGCTCTTGGGGGGATTTTTTCCGGTCGGCCTCCACATAATCCCCGTCGAAGTTGAGGAGGACCCCGCCGGGTTTCAGCACCCGGAACCACTCCCGGTAGGCCTGTCCCAGGCGGGGGAGGTTCCAGGTCAGGTTGCGGGTGAGGATAAGGTCGAAGCTCTCCCCTTCAAAGACCAGGTGTTCCGCATCCATCTGCAAAAACCGGGCAGACGCGCCTTGCTCCTTTACGGCATCCCTGGCCTGTTCCAACATCTCCGGCGTCAGGTCAATGCCGGTAATTTGGGCGTCCAAGTCCTTCAAGAGCAGGGGGAAAAAACCGCTGCCGGTGCCCACGTCCAAGATGGCTGCCCCGGGTTTTGACAGGTGAGAGGAAATCACCTCCCGGTAGACGGAGGCCGTGGGGGAATCCCACTCCCCCTGATGGGCCTGGCGGAAGCCTTCGCTCCGCTGGCCCCAGTAGTGAGCGATGCGCTCTTTTTGCCGTTCCATGGGCTTCATTCTCCTTTTGTTGTTATAGGGGCTTTGTGGGGATGACCGACAAAAAGCCCATCTGGGTGGCCTGTAAGCTGACCCCCACCTGGTAAACCTCCTCCAAAGGCTCCGGCCGGAGCACCTCTTGGGGGGAATCAAAAGCCCGCACCTTCCCCCCTTGCAACAGCAGGATGCGGTCCCCATACCGGCTGGTGAGGGTCAGATCGTGGGCCACAAACAAGGTGATAGCCCCGGTCTTGCGGGTGTAATCCTGGGCCAGGTTCATGACGATCAGCTGGTGGCGCAGGTCTAAGGCGCTGGTGGGTTCGTCCAAAAGCAGCACCTTGGGCCGCCCGATCAGGCTTTGGGCCATGGTGACCAGCTGCCTTTGCCCCCCGCTGAGGGTGGAAAAGGGCTGCCGGGCGATGGCAGAGAGGCCCAGCTCCTCTAGGACTTCCTCCACCTGGGCTGCCTGCTCCGGGGTGACACGCCACCCCAGGCTGCCGATCAGGCCCAAAAGCACCATTTCAAAGACGGTGAGGCGGGTGTTCATCGCCCCCAGCTGGGGCACATAGGCGATGTCCCGCCGGGTGCCAACCTCCCCCGAGTCCTCCCGCAGCAGGGCAGAACCGGTATGGGGCAGAAGGCCGGCCACCGCTTTGAGCAGGGTGCTTTTCCCTACCCCGTTGGAGCCGATGACCCCAGCCATCTCCCCGCCGGAGAATTGGGCGCTCACCCCGTCCAGCACGGTTTTTTGGCCGTACCGGACGGCGATGTCTTGCAGGGATAATCTCCACATATCAACCTTCCTCCCGCAGCAGAAGTACAAACAGAAACGGCACCCCCACGATGGAGGTGAGAATCCCCACCGGCATCATCGCCCCGGTGGAAATCCATTTGGCCACGGTGGAGGAAAGGAGAAGCAAAAAGCTCCCCAGCACCGTGGAAAGGGGCATCAGGTACCGCTGATCCTCCCCCGCCAACATCCGGGCGCAGTGGGGGGCCACCAGGCCCACAAAGGCCACCGTGCCGATGAATCCCACCGCCCCGGCGATGAGGCAGGCGCTGATGACAAAGACCTGGAGCCGCAGCCGGTCCAC
Source organism: Merdimmobilis hominis (assembly GCF_900104615.1). Taxonomy (GTDB): domain Bacteria; phylum Bacillota; class Clostridia; order Oscillospirales; family Ruminococcaceae; genus Merdimmobilis; species Merdimmobilis hominis. The sequence goes on from NZ_LT629939.1 coordinate 1,226,054, forward strand.
CGGGATGCCTAAACTCCGGGCCCGCTCCTCCCCGGCGGTGAGGGCGGTCAGCTGCCAGCTCTTCCCCAAGAGGAGGAGGAAGCTGGCCGCAAGAATCCCTGCCGCCACCGAGGCGCTAGCCCAGGTGGAGCGGCCCAAACTGCCAAAGGACCAGTTGGCGATGATCTGGGCGATCTCCGCCGAGGCCCGGTACTGCAAAAATTCCTTGAGGGCGGAAAAGAAGAAGTTCATCACAATGCCGGTGAGAACCAGGGTGCTGGTGGAAAGCCCCCGCCGCTTGCCCAGGGCGTAGATGGCCAGGGAAACCCCCAGGGCAAACAGGAAGGCCAAGGCCGCCGTCCCCGCCCACTGGAGGCCGAAGAGGGTGAACCCCACCGTGATGGCAATGGCCGCCCCAAAGCTGGCCCCGGCGGTGATGCCCAAGGTGTAAGGGCTGGCCAAGGGGTTGCCGGTGATGGTCTGCACTTGAAGGCCAGAAAGGCCCAGGCTGCCGCCTACAAAGACGCAGGTCAAAGTCATGGGCAGGCGGATCCGCCAGACGATGGCCCCTTGGCTTCCCCCGGCGCTGGGTCCTTCCCACAACAGGGGGAGAATCTCCCCAAAGGTGAGGCCGGAGGAGCCGGTGCACAGGTCTAGAAGGCAGGCGAAAACAGTGGCGGCCACTGCCAGCAGGAGAATCCCCCTGCGCCGCCTGTTGATGGATTGGTAGATGGATGGCTTATTTCCCATAGGTCGGCTTTCCCCCGGTTTTACAAATTGCTCCCCATTTTGGGGGTTACTGCCGGTCCCACTGGATCATAAAGGTCCCAGTGTAGCGGAGCTCCGGCAGATAGGTGGCATACAGGTCGTGCATCTCGGCCTCTGGGTCCAGGTCGGCAAACAGATCCGGGTAGATACACTTGGCCATGTACTCGGTGAACACATAGTCGGCGATGTTGCGCAGGCTTCCGTGGTCCACCCCGTAGACGTCGCCGTTTTGAACGGCGGTGAGGCCCTTCCATTCTTCACGGCCCGCAAACCCCCGGAGCCGCTCCTGGGCCAATGCCTCGTCGATGGTAAAGCCCATCCGCATTTGGTCGCCGCCGGTGTCCCCCGACCAGATCGCCCCGCCGATGAAGATGTAATCTGGGTTGGAGGAGATGACGTACTCCCGGTCCAGCACCCCATAAGCGCCTTCCAGCCGGCCGTTTGCCAGGTTGATCACCCCCAGGTTGTCCAGGATACCGCCCCATAAGGTACCGGCATAGCTGTTGCCGTATTCCCCGGCGCCGTTGTTGCCCAGCTCCACATAGACTTTCGCCGCCTTCTCCTCTGGGGATAGGGTGGAGAGCCGTTCATTGACCAGGTCTATGCCGCCTTGATAGCGGCGGCACAGCTCCTCCGCCACCTCTTGACGGCCCAGCAGCGCACCCAGGATCCGGGTGCTGCGCAGGTGGTTCTCCAGGCTCATTTTGTGGTAATCCACCGTCACCACCTGGATGCCCGCGGCCTCCCAGGTGGGGATGGACGCCTCGTTTTCGGTGTATTGGCTGGTGTTGATCAGCAGCACGTCCGGCGCAAGAGCCAGCACCTTCTCTGCGTCCAGCACATCGTTGTGGTAGCCGCCCACACTGGGCAGTTCCAGAAGCTTGGGGAAGGACTCGGTAAAGACGGTGTATTCCCCGTACCGGGTGTCCTGCCATCCGTCAATGGCCAAAGCGCTGACCTTATCCAAGCTCTGGGACCCGCCCACCAGCATGAAGTTGACCAAGTAGTTGGCCACGGCGATGGTCTCGGGCTGTTTTTCCAGGGTGATGGCCCGGCCGGAGAGGTCGGTAAAGGAGATGGAGCCATCCTCCCGGGTGACGATCTCCCCTTCAGCTGCGGGCTCCCCTTGGGGGGAGCTTCCCTGGGAGCCAGAGGGGGTTTCCCCTGTCCCACAGCCGGAGAATACCGCCACGAGAAGGAGGGCGCCAAGGCAGAGTGCAATCCATTTTTTTATCATGTTGTTCCTTCCTTTCTATGGAAGCCATTGCGGCCTGGGAAGTGCCCCATTCCAATAAAAAAGGCCACAAAAGGCTCCCTTCTTGAGAGAATAAGCCCTTCATGGTCTTGTTTTTGCGTTCTTTCGATTTCTTGAGTCCGGCAGGCCGTAACGGTTGGTAAAGACAAAGCCCTTTGCGAAAATCCAGCCCCATTGTGGGACCCGCCGGCCCTTCTTGGGCCGGGTTTGTGTCAGCAGAGGGTGCGCAACAGTTCCACCGCTTCCCCAATCAGCTTGGCCATGGGGAGGGACTGGGTCCCAACGACGATGTTGTTGCATAAATTGACCGGAAGGAGCAGCTTCTTAGCCCCGCTTTGGCCCACGGCCACCGCCATGGATGGGGTGACTTCCCCCATCAAGGAATCCGCCGCCAGGATGCCGATGGGCCCGATGATCACATCCGCCGTCCGGCAGGCGACTATGGCCGGGTTTTCCCCGGTTGCCCCTGCGTCGGCCCCCGCTTTGAGCATGGCGGAGGTGGCGATGCTGTTGGTCCCGATGGCGGTGACCGCACAGGGGATTGCCCCCGCCTTGATCCGCTCGATGAGCATGGAACCCATCTTTCCGCCCTGTCCGTCCATGACGACTACCGTCATCCCCATTCCTCCTCTTCCGCTATGGCCCTATGGTAACACTTGGAGTCCACTCCAAGTCAAGAGGGATTCCTCTCTTTTTTATCCCGCTGCCACCAATGACAGTTATGGGTTTATTATAGCATTTTTGGGAAAACTTTACAAACCCTTTCTCCCCCTTCCTAAAGGGGGAAATCCTCCCCGCAGCCCGGGCTGTATACCTATTTTAAGGTGCCGGCTTAACCGAATCTTAACACGGCAGGGGACAAAACCAACACTGTACTCATGGCGCCTATGCTATAATAGTCGCTGGAAACGACTATTCGTGAAAAAGCCTTCTCAGGGCGAGGCCCTTCCCGGCACAAAGCGCCAACAGGCTTTTTCCAATTTGTGCGAGTTTATATCAAATAATTACAGCCAGAAATCGGGAGGGGAGGTGCCTGCTGTGGAAGAAAAGCGCCCAGACCCACAGCTCTTCCTACGGGAGGAAATTCAGGGGGAAACCCCTGGCAAGGGCAAACTGAAAATCTTTTTTGGCTATGCTGCCGGCGTGGGGAAAACCTACGCCATGCTTCAAGCCGCCCATCGGGCCAAAAACGCAGGGGTAGACGTGGTGGCTGGATACATCGAACCTCACGCCCGCCCCGAAACCATGGAACTGCTAGAGGGGCTGGAGCAGCTGCCCCTCCGGGAACTCTCTTACAAGGGGATCACCCTGCGGGAATTCGACTTGGATGGGGCGCTCCAACGACATCCCCGGCTGATTTTGGTGGATGAGCTTGCCCACACCAACGCCGAGGGCAGCCGCCATGTAAAGCGGTACCAGGATGTGGAGGAGCTTTTGCGGGCCGGCATCCACGTGTACACCACCGTCAATGTCCAGCACCTGGAAAGCCTCAACGACGTAGTTTCCTCCATCACCGGGGTCACCGTCTCCGAACGGATCCCTGACTCCCTCTTCGACGCCGCCGACCAGGTGGAACTGGTGGACATCGAGCCCGCTGAACTGTTGGAACGGCTGGAGGAAGGCAAAATCTACCGAGAGAAACAGGCCCGCCAAGCCCTGGATCACTTCTTTTCCCAGAAAAACTTGGCTGCCCTGCGGGAAATCGCCCTGCGACGCACCGCCGACCGGTTGGGCCGCTCCCCCGTTGCCCCTTTGGAGGGCCGTCCCAAAAGCAGTGAGCACATCCTGATCTGCCTGTCCAGCGCCCCCTCCAACGCCAAGGTGATCCGCACCGCAGCTCGGATGGCAGAGGCGTTCCACAGCCAATTCACCGCCTTGTACGTCAAGACCTCCGATACAGACCTGGAGGAGGATTCCAGCCGGCGGCTCCGGGCAAACGTCCGCCTAGCGGAGGAACTGGGGGCGCAGATCACCACCGTCTACGGCGACGACCCCGCTGTCCAGATCGCCGAATATGCCAGGGCGGGCGGCATTTCCAAAATCATTTTAGGCCGCAGCGTCCAGAAGCGGGGGCTGTTCCCCGGCAAAAAATCACTGGTGGATCAGCTCAGCGACCTGGCCCCAGACTTGGATGTCTACATCATCCCAGATCAGCAGCAAAAGCCAGTGCCCCGCAAATCCCCCGCCCATCCAGCACGGGAACCCTTTTCGCCGCGGGATTTTCTCAAAATGCTGGGCATTCTAGGGATATGCACTGGGATGGGTTTTCTATTTGATTTTGTCGGATTCACCTCCGCCAACGTCATCATGGTGTACATTTTGGGGGTGCTGTGCGTCTCCATCTTCACCTCCGGCCGGATTTACAGCCTGTTGGCTTCCCTTCTTTCGGTGCTGATCTTCAACTTCTTCTTCACCTACCCCTACTTCACCCTGCTCAGCGACCCCGGCTACATCGCCACCTTTGGGGTGATGTTCCTAGTGGCCTTTCTCAGCAGTACCCTGACCATCCGGGTAAAGCGGCAGGCCGTCCAAAGCGCCTGGAAAGCCTACCGGACCCAGATCTTGCTGGAGACCAGCCAAAAGCTGCAAAAGGCCGAACAGCAGGAGGAAATCCTCTCGGTCACCGCCACCCAGCTGATCAAGCTGCTGGAGCGACCGGTACTCCTCTACCCTGCGGGAGAGGATGGGGATTTACATGAACCTATGGTCTTCCCTGTAAACCCCGGGGATTCCCTGGCCTCTTGCCTCACCCCCGCGGAGCAGGCGGTAGCCAAATGGGTCCTCATCAACAACAAGCACGCCGGCGCCACCACTGGGACCCTCCCCAGCGCCCAATGCCTATACATGGCGGTGCGGGGTTCCGGCCAAGTGCTGGCGGTGGCAGGCATCGCCATCGGGGAGAAAGCCCCGCCGGAATCCTTTGAAAAAAACCTGATGATTGCCATTCTGGACGAGTGCGGCCTGGCCTTGGAAAAGGACCGGATGAGCCGGGCCAAGCAGAAAATGGAAGAGGCTGCCAAACAGGAGGCTCTGCGGGCCAACCTGCTGCGGGCCATCTCCCACGACCTGCGCACCCCGCTCACCAGCATCAGCGGCAATGCCGGCATTCTGATGGAAAATGGCGGCGTCCTCACCGAGGGGAAAAAGCAGTCCCTCTACGCCTCCATCTATGACGACGCCATGTGGCTGGTCAACCTGGTGGAAAACCTCCTGTCGGTCACCCGGATTGAAAACGGCGCCATGGCCATTCAAAAGCAGCCGGAGCTTCTGGAGGAGGTCTTCCAAGAAGCCCTTGCCCACCTGGACCGCAAGGCGTCGGAACACACCATCTCGGTCCAGCTTCCCGACGACCTGCTCATGGCGGATATGGATGCCCGGCTCATTGTCCAGGTGGTCATCAACATTGTCAACAACGCCATCAAATACACCCCGCCCGGTTCCCACATCCAGCTGTCCGCCCGCCGCCAAGGAGACAACATTCTGGTGGAGGTCGCTGACGACGGCCCCGGCATCCCCGATGAGGCCAAAGCCAAACTCTTTGAGATGTTCTATACGGCGGGCAACGACCGGGGCGACAGCCGCCGGGGGATGGGCTTGGGCCTTTCCCTATGCAAATCCATTATCCATGCCCACGGCGGGGAAATCCACGTCCGGGACAACCTGCCAAAGGGCTGCCGTTTTACCTTTACCCTGCATTCATCGGAGGTGAATCCACATGAATAAACCGCAAATCCTGGTGGTGGAGGACGACGTGGCCGTCGGCAACCTGATCGCCACCACCTTAGAAACCCAAAACTACCAATTCCACCGGGCCAAAACCGGGGCCGGGGCGGTGCTGGACGCCGTCTCCTACCGCCCAGACGTCATGCTCCTGGATCTGGGCCTACCCGATATAGACGGGGTGGACATCATCCGCAAAGTGCGCTCTTGGAGCAACATGCCCATCATTGTCATCTCCGCCCGCAACGAGGACAGCGACAAAGTCCTCGCCTTGGACGCTGGGGCGGATGACTACCTGACCAAGCCCTTCTCGGTGGATGAATTGCTGGCCCGGCTGCGGGTCGCCCTGCGCCGGGTGCGGTACGACAGCGGGAAGGTAGATGCACAGAGTTCGGTATATGAAAATGGAGAACTGAAAATCGATTACGCCGCCGGCTGCGTCTACCGGGGCGGTCAGGAAATCCACCTGACTCCCATCGAGTACAAGCTCCTTTGCCTGCTGTGCAAAAACACCGGCAAGGTGTTGACCCACAATTATATTTTAAACGAAGTGTGGGGCAGCCCGACATTGTCCGACACCCCATCCCTGCGGGTGTTCATGGCGACCTTGCGCAAAAAGATCGAGCCAGACCCCAGCCATCCCCAATACATTCAAACCCACATCGGGGTCGGCTACCGGATGATCCGCCAGCAAGGGGAGGATTTGTAGTCCCTGCACCACAAAAAAAGAGAAGGGGGAACGTTGTTCCCCCTTCTCTTTTTCTGCAAATACTAGGCTGCGCGGGGAAGACTTCGCTCCCCTTACTGGATAAACCCGATGGCCACAATCCCCAGGAAGAGGGACAAGGTGGAAAAAAAGGTGGTCAGGATGGTGATCTCGCTGGTGAGGGCGGCGTCGCTCTTCATGCTCTTGGCCATGGCGAAGCCGGACACCGCCGAGGGCGCGCCATACAGGATGAGCAACAGGCCCAGTTCTGCGCCCCGGAAACCGACTAGCGCACCCAAGGCCACCATGACGCCGGGCAGCACCACCAGCCGCAGGAAGGTCACCGCGCCGGAGACCTTTAAATTCTTGGCCGCCGCCTTGAAATCCAGCTGGGCGCCCAAGGTCAAAAGGGCCATAGGGGTGGCAGTGGCGCCGATGTTGACGATGGATTTCTCCAGGAAAACCGGCAGCTTGATCCCGGTGATCACAAACGCCGCTGCAATGGCCAAGGCGATAATCAGCGGGTTTTTGGCGATGCTTTTGAGGATCTTCTTCAGGCTGACCCCCTCCACCCCGGAATCCTCCGGCGCGAAGATGGTGAAGATGATCACCGCGCCCACATTGAAAAGGGCGACCGCAAAGGGCAGTACCGCCAAGGCGTTGGCAGTGCCCTCTGCACCGAACATGCTCTCCATGATGGGCAGGCCGATAAACACAAAGTTGCTGCGGTAAATGCCGTGGGCAACGGCGCCAATCCGCGCCTTGGAGCTCCCTTTCATCACCATGGGAGTCAGCACAATACACCCAACGAGGATGGCCACCATGCCGCCCAGAGAGAAGAGAACCAGCCTGGTGTTGAAATTGTCCAGCACTTTGGAGGTGTACAGCTCCTTAAACAACAGAATGGGCAGCAGCACCTTAAAGCAGAGGCCCGACCCCACATCCACAAAATGCTGGTCAATGACCTTCACCCGCATCAATACATAACCCAGCGCACCCACCATAAACAGGGGCATGATGGTGTTAAAACTTAAAATCACCTGTTCCAATCGTTGTACCCTCCTTCAAAAATACCCGGCGCACTGGGCGCGCTCTTTCAGGCTCACATTACCCAATTATTGTAGCACTCCCGGCGGCAGAACACAATGAAAAAGGTGCCGTTTTATTTTTTGAGGGAACCCTCTCCACTGCAAATTGACAGATGGATTTTCCAGACCTGGGCATTTTGTGTTATAATAGCAAATAAATAAGCCCGCCTTTGTAAAACAGCTGAAGCTTGTGAAAAACCTTTCTCTAAAAATCCCCGGCGGGCAATGCGGTTCTTCACGCCTTATTGTATTTTTATGCCCCATCCCGCTGTGGGGAAATCCCCACCCGATTCCACCTGAGTGAGGAGGAGTTTTATGAAACCAATTGGCCCTATGCGGTCTATCAAAACGGTGGGGGATATCCGCCGTTTGTCTCCGGAACAGCTGCAGCAGCTGCAATACCAGCGCCTGCACAAACTGGTGGACTACGCCCGCCGCAACTCCCCCTATTGGCAGGAATTGCTCCAGGACCTGCCAGAGGGGTTCACCCTAGCCGACCTGCCTATCACCCGTAAGGGGGACCTAGCCCAGCAATTTGAACGGTGTATAACCGACCCCAAGGTCACCTTGGCTGGCCTCCAGGAATTTATGCAGTCGCCGGAAAACATCGGCAAGATGTTCCTGGGGAAATACCTGCCGGTGACCACCTCGGGAACCACCAGCAGGCCGGCCTTATTGCTCCTGGACGAAAATGCCCTCTCCTTCCTCACCGCTTTGGGGGTCAAACGGCTGGATATCTCCAAGGAGGCCCTGCGCAAGGCGTTGAAAAACGGGGGCCGCACCGCTGGCATCCAATCCACCAGCGGGTTTTATTCCTCCAACTGCCTCATCCGGCTGCGGCAGCTGCGCCATCCCCTCCAATCCGGGCGGTTCCGCATCGTCCCCGCCGCCCTTTCCCCTTGGGAGCAAGCCGCTATGTTGAACCGGTACAAGCCCTCCAACATCAGTGCCCATCCCTCTTTGCTGTGGCGGCTGATCAACGCCTCCCGGGACACCCTGTCCTGCCGGCCCGCCATGGTAGTCACCAGTGGGGAAACCCTGTTCCCCCATCAGCGCCAAGCCATTGAGGCGGCTTTTCCCGGGTGCCAGCTGCTGTCCAATTACGTCTCGGCAGAGGGCGGCTTGATTGCCACTCAATGCGCGACGGGGAATTACCACCTCAACAGCGACTGCGTCATCCTGGAACCGGTCAACCGGGATTTGACCCCCACCCCGCCCGGGGAACTCTCCTGGGGGGTGCTGGTCACCAACCTTTCCAACTTCATCCAGCCGGTGATCCGCTATCTGCTGGAGGACCGAGTGCGGTTCCTCCCTGAAAGTTGCAGCTGCGGCAACATCCTTCCACCCTTCCAGCTGGAGGGCCGGGCGGATGAGACCCTTCTCCTCCCCAGCCACGGCGGGATTGTTGAGATCCTTCCCAGGGAGATTGTGGAGGTCTTTGCCTCCCTTCCCAGCGTGGAGGAATTCCAGCTGGTGCAGACCGGGGGGCGGGAACTAGACCTGCGCCTTGCCCTGCGGGAGGGGGTAGACCCCGCCCAAGGCCGTTTGGAGGCCCAAGCCCGGTTAGCAGACTTCCTGCGGGGGAGAGGTGTCCGCGTTGAAATTCACCTCTCCTCCCACCGTCCGGCACCCCTGCCCCATGGCGGCAAGTTCCAACCGGTCTGCCGGGAGTGGACAAAAACCATTTTTGAAAGGGAGGAACCTTCATGTGTGACACAATATTAGAAACCCCCCGCCTTTTGCTGCGCCGCTGGAGGCCGGAGGACCTGGCCCCCTTTGCCCGGATGAATGCAGACCCGGTAGTGATGGAGTATTTCGTCTCCCCCTACACCGAGGAACGGACCCAGGAGTTTTACCAAAAAATCCAAAAGGAGTTTGCGGAATACGGCTACGGCCTGTACGCTGCCCAGGAGAAAGCCTCCAATCTGTTTATGGGCTTCATCGGCTTCCACTGGGCCCGTTTGGATGCGGATTTTTGCCCTTGCGTGGAGATCGGCTGGCGGCTGGACCACCCCTTCTGGGGAAAGGGCTACGCCACAGAGGGGGCCAAAGCCTGTTTGGACTACGGCTTCCGGGAGCTGGCCCTGCCAAAGGTGTGCAGCTACACCACCCACCGCAACCTGCGTTCCCAGCGGGTGATGGAGAAAATCGGGCTGAAACGGGGAACGGAGTTTTTGGACACCTCCATTCCCGCAGGCCATCCCCACAACCCCCTCATCTACTACCATCTGAGCCGGGAGGAGTACCTCTCCCGCTGATATTTCTATATAAGGAAGCGCCGGGCCCCATATGGGGCCCGGCGCTTCCTTATATAGAAATATCAGCGGGAGAGGTACTCCTCCCGGCTCAGATGGTAGTAGATGAGGGGGTTGTGGGGATGGCCTGCGGGAATGGAGGTGTCCAAAAACTCCGTTCCCCGTTTCAGCCCGATTTTCTCCATCACCCGCTGGGAACGCAGGTTGCGGTGGGTGGTGTAGCTGCACACCTTTGGCAGGGCCAGCTCCCGGAAGCCGTAGTCCAAACAGGCTTTGGCCCCCTCTGTGGCGTAGCCCTTTCCCCAGAAGGGGTGGTCCAGCCGCCAGCCGATCTCCACGCAAGGGCAAAAATCCGCATCCAAACGGGCCCAGTGGAAGCCGATGAAGCCCATAAACAGATTGGAGGCTTTCTCCTGGGCAGCGTACAGGCCGTAGCCGTATTCCGCAAACTCCTTTTGGATTTTTTGGTAAAACTCCTGGGTCCGTTCCTCGGTGTAGGGGGAGACGAAATACTCCATCACTACCGGGTCTGCATTCATCCGGGCAAAGGGGGCCAGGTCCTCCGGCCTCCAGCGGCGCAGCAAAAGGCGGGGGGTTTCTAATATTGTGTCACACATGAAGGTTCCTCCCTTTCAAAAATGGTTTTTGTCCACTCCCGGCAGACCGGTTGGAACTTGCCGCCATGGGGCAGGGGTGCCGGACGGTGGGAGGAGAGGTGAATTTCAACGCGGACACCTCTCCCCCGCAGGAAGTCTGCTAACCGGGCTTGGGCCTCCAAACGGCCTTGGGCGGGG
>NZ_LT629939.1:1239354-1327222 GCF_900104615.1 Merdimmobilis hominis
GCGCCGGGCCCCATATGGGGCCCGGCGCTTCCTTATATAGAAATTTTGAGGGGGACGGCGATCTGTTAAATCAAATGGTAGCGTTGAAGCAATTCCTCCACAATGGTGCCGTGGGCCTTTTTGAGGACCCTTTTGCCCACTATGCTAAGGGCAAAGGGGAGTTTGAGGTCGGTGACCTTCCTGCCGTCCATCATTTTGGAGGTGGAATCCAGCAATACCCGGATATCATAGCAGGAATTAAATACTTCAGGTACTCCACGATCTATATTTAACAATGTGTATACTGCCTCCATGGCAGTGCGCACCGAATATTCGGTGGTGAACACCGTATCCCGCACAGTGTCGGCAAACTGGCCGATGAAGGCGAAGTTGACACAGCCCTCCGGAACCACCTTGGGCCGGTCGCCCGCTGTCCGCGGCATGAAGAAAGCGGTGATGTAGGGCATCATACAGGGGACACAGTGGGCGGATTCCCGGGCTAGGCGGGGGATCTCCTCCACCGGTACGCCCATGTGGTAGAGCCACTCCTGGGTGATCTCATTGCCGGTACACTCCCGCATAGGCTTTTTGATAAAGTCTCCGGGCATATCGGTATACAGGCCATACACCCAGACCACTAGCTGCCCTTTTGGCTGCTCTTTGAAATGGGGCTGGCGGTTGAGGGTGTAGCTCATCAGCCAGGAAGAATCCTTGACGGTGACGATGCCTCCGGTGACCACCTTGCCGGAGAAGGGATCCCTCTTGCAGATTTTTTCAATGTAAGGCGGGATTTTTTCATCCAGAGTGGTGATGGTGGCGCTTTCCCAGTTGGTTTCGTTGGTTTTGGTGCAGAATTTATCCGGCCGTCCGAAGGAGGGGTGCTGCTGGGCGATGTTTCGCCACAAATCCCAACAGCCGGCGTTTTCGGTGTGGAAGGCCGGGGCATGGTCGTCGTCCCCCAGTGCAGAATTCTCGGTGCAGCTGCCGTTGGTGACAAAAACTAAATCGTCCTCAATTAGATCGATAGCCTCTTCCCGGCCCCCGTGGATGCAGCGGATCTGTTTGGCCACTTTTTTCTCCCCTTGGATGTCAAACACCACATTGGTGACCCGGGTATCATACTGAAACTGGACGTTGTGGGCCTCCAGATAGCGGACCATGGGGAGGATGAGGGATTCGTACTGGTTGTATTTGGTGAATTTGAGGGCGGAGAAGTCGGGCAGGCCGCCGATGTGGTGGATAAACCGTTGGATATACAGCTTCATCTCCAGGGCGCTGTGCCACTTCTCAAAGGCAAACATGGTCTGCCAGTAGAGCCAAAAGTTGGAGGAGTAGAATTCCTCATCGAATACATCGTCCAAGGTTTTGTCATAGAGGTCTTCGTCCTTGGTCAGAAACAGCTTGATGATCTGTAGGGACGCCTTCTCCGACAGGGTGAATTTGCCGTCGGTGTGGGCGTCTTCCCCCCGGTTGACGGTGGCCCGCATCAGCGAGTAGTTGGGGTCGTGTTTGTTGAGCCAGTAATATTCATCCAATACCGAGACCCCTTCGGTTTCAATGGAGGGGATAGAGCGGAACAGGTCCCACAGGCATTCAAAGTGGTTTTCCATTTCCCGGCCGCCCCGGATGACAAACCCCTTCTGGGGATCGTTGATGCCATCGCAGGCGCCGCCGGGGATCTTCAACTCCTCCAGGATATGGATGTGCTCCCCCTTCATCTGGCCATCCCGCACCAGGAAGCAGGCCGCCGCCAAGGAGGCGAGCCCGCTGCCCACCAGATAGGCGCTTTTTTGATCCACATTGGCCGGCTTTTCCGGGCGTGCAAAAGCTTCATAGTTTCCATTGGAATAATACATATCGTTGCCTCCAAATCCATCAGGTGGTTTTGTTTCGTTGGTTTTAAGATACTCCCTTTTTCTTGGAGGCGCCATACACAAAAACCGGGAGGTGTCGAAAAATCAAACACCTCCCGCAAATTGTATAAAGTTTTGACAACTGGGATCATCTGTCGGGATAGGCCCGGTCAGTACGGTATTTTTCCAGCGCCCGGCCGATATCCCCATGGATGAGGATGCTCAGCCGGTTCACGATTCTTTTGGGATCCTCTTTCATCCCCTGGCGGATCCAATCCAGCAGGAGGCCTACAAAGGCGTACTTATAAAAGTCGGCGATGAAAGCCTTGTCCTCCTGCCGCACGGGGATGCCCGCTGCCTGCTCCTCCACCACGTCGATGAGTAGGTGGTAGGTCACGTCATAAAGATACCGTTCCATCTGCTCCCGGCTCAGGGAGTGATAAGCGTTGGTGATCAGCGCCTTGTTGGCGAGTACGTACTCAAAAATCTGCAAAAACCCTTGCTGCCAGGTGTTATAGGTCTTTTTTCCTTGGATGACCTGTGTGGCCTCGCTGACAAAGATCCAGTCCATCAAATCATATATGTCCTGAAAGTGGTAGTAAAAGGTTTGGCGGTTGACTTCACAATCGGTGACAATGTCTACGATTGTGATTTTATCCAGCGGCTTTTGGGCCAGCAATTTTTTCAGTGAAGCGGCCAAGGCCCGCTTGGTTGTCTGTGCCATATCATCACTCCTTTACCCCGGGGCGGTTACAGCTCCTTTTCCATATGGATGTGGGGGCAATATTCGTCCAGATAGACCTCCCCCATGGCAATGTAGCCGTTCTTCTCATAAAAGGGTTGGACACGGCATTGGGCCGAAAGAGCGATCCGCTGTATGCCCAGCTCCCGGGCTTTTTCCTCCAGAAGGGCCAACATCTGGTTTCCCAGGTGAAGGCCCCGGTACTGGGGCAACACTGCTACCCGGCCCACTGTAAAAGCGGTGTCCCCTTCCTGTTCCAAAAACATCCGGGCAGTTCCGGCGGCTTGGCCTTCCACAAAGATCACCAGGTGGATGGCCCGGCTGTCGATTTCATCAAACTCGTTGTGGAAGCCTTGTTCCTTGACAAAGACCTCCTCCCGGATGTATTTGGCCTGCGCAGGGATATGGTCGTAGAATGTATAGGTGGTCATTGATTTCTATTTCCTCCTATTCCCTATATACAACAAAAGCGAACGGCATTGGGCCATTCGCATGCTTCCTGCTTTTATTATATCCAACCAGCAAAAAACTGTCAATCGGATAGGGTTACCTGTAAAACAAAGCCCGTTTTTAAATCCGGTTTCATCCTCCAAAGCAAAGCGCCCCCACAAAAGTGAATGCACAATCTGCCTGCGGCGGCTTACGGGAGAAGGGCAGACCGCATCATTTCTGTCACAGATATAAAAAACGTCGGAGCAAAGTAAACCTTGCTCCGACGTGGTGCGCCAAGAGGGACTCGAACCCCCGACCTACTGGTTCGTAGCCAGTCACTCTATCCAGCTGAGCTATTGGCGCATGTCAGCTTAAATATAATATCACAGAAAAAAGAGTTTGTCAATGTTATTTCTAAGAAAAACATATTTTTTCTGTTTGAGATAAAGAACAACAGACCTCAATATAGAGGTCTGTTGTAAAGGATGCCGGCGTCGATCTATCCTCCCGGGCAGTCTCCCGCCAAGTACTTTCGACACGGATGAGCTTAACTTCTGTGTTCGGAATGGGAACAGGTGGGACCTCATCGTCATAGACACCGACTATATATCTGAAAACTCCGCTAGGAAGCAATCATTCTTTTTGGTGACCCGTGCGGGACTCGAACCCGCGTTGCTGGCGTGAGAGGCCAGAGTCTTAACCGCTTGACCAACGGGCCGCATGGTGCACCATCAGGGACTCGAACCCGGGACCCGCTGATTAAGAGTCAGCTGCTCTACCAACTGAGCTAATGGTGCAGGGTTGGGTGAGCACAATACTCTGCACACTCAAAATTGAACAATGAAACTAAGAATCCAAAAGATTTTGGTCAAGCCCTCGACCGATTAGTACTGGCTAGCTAAACGCATCGCTGCGCTTACACATCCAGCCTATCAACCTTGTAGTCTTCAAGGGGTCTTACCTGTTAAAACAGTGGGATATCTTATCTTATGGTCGGCTTCACGCTTAGATGCTTTCAGCGTTTATCCGGTCCGCACATAGCTGCCCAGCTGTGCCACTGGCGTGACAACTGGTGCACCAGAGGTGCGTCCATCCCGGTCCTCTCGTACTAGGGACAGCTCCATTCAAATATCCTGCGCCCACGGCAGATAGGGACCGAACTGTCTCACGACGTTCTGAACCCAGCTCGCGTACCGCTTTAATTGGCGAACAGCCAAACCCTTGGGACCGAATACAGCCCCAGGATGCGATGAGCCGACATCGAGGTGCCAAACCTCCCCGACGATGTGGACTCTTGGGGGAGATCAGCCTGTTATCCCCAGGGTAGCTTTTATCCGTTGAGCGATGGCATTTCCACTCACATACCACCGGATCACTAACTCCAACTTTCGTTACTGCTCGAACCGTCGCTCTCGCAGTTAGGCTGGCTTATGCGTTTACACTCTAGGGCATGGTTTCCGTCCATGCTGAGCCAACCTTTGAGCGCCTCCGTTACCTTTTTGGAGGCGACCGCCCCAGTCAAACTGCCCACCTAACAATGTCCCCCAGCCAGATTCATGGCTGCAGGTTAGAATTTCAGTACTTCAAGAGTGGTATCCCAACGGTGGCTCCACCAGAACTGGCGTCCTGGCTTCCAAGCCTCCCACCTATGCTGTACATGAAATACCGAAATCCAATATTAGGCTACAGTAAAGCTCCATGGGGTCTTTCCGTCTAGCCGCGGGTAACCGGCATCTTCACCGGTACTACAATTTCGCCGGGAGGGCTGTTGAGACAGTGTCCAGATCGTTACGCCATTCGTGCGGGTCAGAACTTACCTGACAAGGAATTTCGCTACCTTAGGACCGTTATAGTTACGGCCGCCGTTTACTGGGGCTTCGATTCAATGCTCTCACATCTCCTCTTAACCTTCCAGCACCGGGCAGGCGTCAGCCCATATACGTCATCTTTCGATTTAGCATAGACCTGTGTTTTTGCTAAACAGTCGCCTGGACCTATTCTCTGCGGCTCACTCTCGTGAGCACCCCTTATTCCGAAGTTACGGGGTCAACTTGCCGAGTTCCTTAACAACCCTTCTCCCGTTGGCCTTAGAATTCTCTTCCTACCTACCTGTGTCGGTTTGCGGTACGGGCGCCTAAGATATACACAAAGCTTTTCTCGCCACCGTCCAAGCATGCTTCCCTACTAAATTTCGGTCCCTTACGCCCGGGGCTACCAACGCCCGGGTCATGCCCTTTCAATGTGTCCCTTTGCTTAAATCTTTTGGCGGCTACGGAATTTCTACCGTATGTGCATCGGCTACGCCTTTCGGCCTCACCTTAGCTCCCGGCTAACTTGGAGCGGACGAACCTTCCTCCAAAAACCTTAGGCATTCGGCCATTATGATTCTCACATAATTCTCGCTACTCATTCCGGCATTCTCACTTGTATGAAGTCCACGCCCGCTTCCGCTAACGCTTCACCCCTCATACAACGCTCCCCTACCACGCATCTTGCGATGCATCCCAAGCTTCGGTGATGATTTTAGCCCCGTTACATTTTCGGCGCAGGATCATTCGACCAGTGAGCTATTACGCACTCTTTAAATGTGTGGCTGCTTCTAAGCCAACATCCTGGTTGTTTTCACAATCCTACATCCTTCTCCACTTAAACCATCTTGGGGACCTTAGCTGTGGGTCTGGGCTTTTTCCCTTTTGACTGCGAAACTTATCTCACGCAGTCTGACTGCTGCAGTCGGCATTATCTGGCATTCAGAGTTTGATAGGGTTCAGTAACCTCTCGGCCCCTAGCCCATTCAGTGCTTTACCTCCAGTAATGATCTGCAACGCTAGCCCTAAAGCTATTTCGGGGAGAACCAGCTATATCCGAGTTCGATTGGAATTTCTCCGCTATCCACACCTCATCCGCCGCCTTTTCAACGGAGGTCGGTTCGGTCCTCCATGGAATTTTACTTCCACTTCAACCTGGACATGGATAGGTCACCCGGTTTCGGGCCCAATGCATGAAACTCTACGCCCTATTCAGACTTGGTTTCCCTTCGGCTCCGGACCTGAAGTCCTTAACCTTGCTACATACATTCGCTCGCCGGACCGTTCTACAAAAAGTACCTTATCACACATTGACGTGCTCTAAGTGCTTGTAGGCACAGGGTTTCAGGTTCTTTTTCACTCCCCTCCCGGGGTGCTTTTCACCTTTCCTTCACAGTACTATACGCTATCGGTCACTGAGGAGTATTTAGGCTTGGAGGGTGGTCCCCCCGACTTCCCACGGGGTTTCACGTGTCCCGCGGTACTCTGGATCCTGCTTGCTGGCTCTTCTTTTCACATACGCGACTTTCACGCTCTTCGGTGTGCCGTCCCATGCACTTCTGTTAAGATTTGCCATACATATTGCAGTCCGTAACCCCAAGGGTATTTCTACCCTTGGTTTGGCCTCTTCCGCGTTCGCTCGCCACTACTAGCGGAATCTCGGTTGATGTCTTTTCCTCGCCCTACTTAGATGTTTCAGTTCAGGCGGTTCCCCTCATACACCTATGGATTCAGTGTATGATACATGGGAATTACCCCATGTGGATTGCTCCATTCAGAGATCTGCGGATCAAAGCTTACTTGCAGCTCCCCGCAGCTTATCGCAGCTTGTCACGTCTTTCATCGGCTCTCAGTGCCAAGGCATTCGCCCTGCGCCCTTATTAGCTTGACCTTTATGCTTCGAATCTTTTGGTTCTGTTGTTTCCTCTGGCAATTGTAGTTTTGTTACCCAAATAAGAAAAATATTTGAATACTTCACTTTTACCTGATTTACAGATGTTTCATTGTTCAATTTTCAATGTACAGATTGCTTTTCTCAAGGAAAAGCTGGTGGGCTAAAGTGGACTCGAACCACCGACCTCACGATTATCAGTCGTGTGCTCTAACCAGCTGAGCTATTAGCCCATGTTTGGTCAGACTCGGTTATTCCCTCGTCTCCCGCAGCCTTTTTTCAAGGCTTTGGTGGAGATGAGGAGGATCGAACTCCTGACCCCCTGCGTGCAAGGCAGGTGCTCTCCCAGCTGAGCTACACCCCCATATTGGCAGGAGCCTCGGAAATCTTCCGCTTCTCACCCTTTGAGAACTCAAAACGAGCCCTCAAAATCGAACAACATTTAACTTTGATAATCCTTGCTGACCAGAGTAGATTCAACCGAATCTAAACTCCTTAGAAAGGAGGTGATCCAGCCGCACCTTCCGATACGGCTACCTTGTTACGACTTCACCCCAGTCATCAATCCCACCTTCGGCAGCGCCCTCTTTGCGGTTAGGCTACTGACTTCGGGTGTTACCGACTCCCATGGTGTGACGGGCGGTGTGTACAAGGCCCGGGAACGTATTCACCGCGGCATGCTGATCCGCGATTACTAGCAATTCCGACTTCATGCAGGCGAGTTGCAGCCTGCAATCCGAACTGAGACGACTTTTAGGGGTTTGCTCCACCTCGCGGTCTTGCTTCCCTCTGTTGATCGCCATTGTATTACGTGTGTAGCCCAGGTCATAAGGGGCATGATGATTTGACGTCATCCCCACCTTCCTCCGTTTTGTCAACGGCAGTCTCATTAGAGTGCTCAACTGAATGTAGCAACTAATAATAAGGGTTGCGCTCGTTGCGGGACTTAACCCAACATCTCACGACACGAGCTGACGACAACCATGCACCACCTGTCTTTGTGTCCCGAAGGAAAGCTCTATCTCTAGAGCCGTCACTCGATGTCAAGACCTGGTAAGGTTCTTCGCGTTGCTTCGAATTAAACCACATAATCCACTGCTTGTGCGGGCCCCCGTCAATTCCTTTGAGTTTCAACCTTGCGGTCGTACTCCCCAGGTGGATTACTTATTGTGTTAACTCCGGCACGGAAGGGGTCAGTCCCCCCACACCTAGTAATCATCGTTTACGGCGTGGACTACCAGGGTATCTAATCCTGTTTGCTCCCCACGCTTTCGAGCCTCAGCGTCAGTAAAAGCCCAGCAGGCCGCCTTCGCCACTGGTGTTCCTCCTAATATCTACGCATTTCACCGCTACACTAGGAATTCCGCCTGCCTCTACTTCACTCAAGAGCCCCAGTTTCGAACGCAGCTACCAGTTGAGCCGGTAGATTTAACATTCGACTTGAGACCCCGCCTACGCTCCCTTTACACCCAGTAATTCCGGACAACGCTCGCTCCCTACGTATTACCGCGGCTGCTGGCACGTAGTTAGCCGGAGCTTCCTCCTTGGGTACCGTCATTATCGTCCCCAAAGACAGAGGTTTACAATCCGAAGACCGTCTTCCCTCACGCGGCGTCGCTGCATCAGAGTTTCCTCCATTGTGCAATATCCCCCACTGCTGCCTCCCGTAGGAGTCTGGGCCGTGTCTCAGTCCCAATGTGGCCGATCAACCTCTCAGTCCGGCTACCGATCGTCGCCTTGGTGGGCCGTTACCCCGCCAACTAGCTAATCGGACGCGAGCCCATCTTTCAGCGGATTGCTCCTTTGATACCAGAATCATGCGGTCCCGGTATGTTATGCGGTATTAGCGTTCGTTTCCAAACGTTATCCCCCTCTGAAAGGCAGGTTGCTCACGTGTTACTCACCCGTCCGCCACTAGCTCTGGGGAGCAAGCTCCCCTCGGCTCGTTCGACTTGCATGTGTTAGGCGCGCCGCCAGCGTTCGTCCTGAGCCAGGATCAAACTCTTAGATAAATGGTATTAAAAACCCTTCCGGGCTTATAATCATTTAACCAAGCTTTGTTAGCTCAATTATCACGCTAGCGAATTTCTTCGCTTCGCAAAGTTTCTTTCGAAACTTCAAATTCATTTCAAGGGCTTATCTTGTAAGCTAAATGTTGTTCAATTTTCAAGGTCCGTTTGCTGTTCCCACAGCAGGTCTTTATTATATCACACTGCTTCGCTCTTGTCAACACTTTTTTCAAAACTTTTTTCAGGCCGCCAGGCCCAAATCCCTGTTTTGCTTTTTCAGTGCTGCCCTCACGAGACAGCTTAGTTATAATACCACACCCTTTTCCCTCTGTCAACTCTTTTTTCAACTTTTTTCGCTTTTTTTTGCATTTCTTTTTTCCCACCTATATATAGTGTTCCTGTGAAATGGCATCTACCAATTATCGGCCCTCTTTCTTTTGCCTGCGCACATCAAACCGGCGCTGTAGATAACCGCTGACTACAAAAGCGGTGACTAAACAGAAAATCATCCAGATAAAGTCTTCATCCATTGTGCGATTAAACCTCCTTATTCCTATTGTATCCACTCACCCGTTCCATTGTCCCGTAAGAAAATACCGGACAGGTTGGCATAATCTAGCGCAATTCGGAAAAACTGGTGGTAAACAAGGTTATGGAGGTTTTTCATATGAATTCAAAGAAACTTGTTTTAGTTCGCACATTGGTGCTTCTCACTCTGTGCCTTTCCATGATCGGGCTGGTGGGGTACACCATCCAGGTGGACCGCGCTGTTTCCACACTTCCCACTCTCTCCCGCAATGGCTCCCGAGGGGAGGAGGTCCGCAAGATCCAGCAGCGTCTCTCCGAACTGGGCCTTTACAACGGCTCCGTAGACGGGATCTATGGCTCCGGCACCGAGAAAGCGGTACGCGCTTTCCAGAAACAGAAGGGTCTGACAGTGGATGGCATAGCCGGTCCTGCCACCTTAAAAGCCTTGGGCATCTCTGAGACCGTCTCCGCCGGAGGCAACGTCTCAGACAGCGACTATCAGCTGCTGGCCCGCATCATCTCCGCGGAAGCCCGGGGTGAGCCCTATATTGGCCAGGTTGCAGTGGGCGCCGTAGTGCTCAACCGGGTAGAGCATCCCTCCTTCCCCGACACCATCGCCGGTGTCGTCTACCAGCCCGGGGCCTTCACCGCCATCACCGATGGCCAGATCAACGAGGAAGTCTACGAGTCCTCCAAGCGAGCCGCCAAGGAAGCCCTCAACGGCTCCGACCCCTCCGGCGGCGCCATCTACTATTTTAACCCGGATAAGACCAGCAATAAGTGGATCCGCACCCGTCCTGTGATCAAACGCATCGGCAACCACCTCTTTTGCAGCTGACTCCACACAAAAACCGCCCGGCAACCAGCTGCCGGGCGGTTTCCTTCTTATATATATAATAGGTATTATGCCTGAACCTCTTGGGCTTTCTTTTCATTGGGGAGGAGGCGGACAAAAATCGTGGTTGCGACAACCGCCGCGACGATCATCACATAGTAAGCATACCGGTAGCTGCCCATGTTGTCGTAGAACCAAGTGGCGATGATGGGACTGATGGCCACGCCCAAGCTGTTGGCAAAGGATACCACCCCGTAAATAGAGGTGTAATCCTTCTCCCCGAAGAGGGCGCGAGTCAGGATGGGGTAGGCCACCGAACCAAAGGCACAAGCGAAGCCAGTGCCCACAAGATAGGGCGCCAAGGCTATTTTATTCTGGGCGAAGACCATGCTCGCCAAGCCCAAAACCGCAGCCACGCCAGCAAGCGCAGTGGCTTTGCGGTTGCCCACCCGGTCGTAAATTTGGCCGAGGGCGGTTTTGCCAACCGCCAAAGCGCCCATGGATAGGGAGGCCATCATGGCGGCAAAAGAATAATCATACCCCAAGTCGGTAAGATAGGGGGACAAGGTGTTCATCAGAGGGCCTGAGCTGGCGCTCATCACAACGCTGACCCCCAGAATCAGCCAAAACTTGGCAGTGCCTTTGGCCTCGGAAAGGGTGACACCGTCGCCGATCTCCTGGATGTTGGTGATCTCCCGGCCCTCGCCTAAGGGGCGGAGGCCCTTGTCCTTGGGGCTGTTCTTAATAAACAAAGCCAAGGGGAGGAGTGTCACTGCCATGACACCGGCCAGCACAAGGAAGGCCGCCCGCCATCCGCTCTGGACAATGACCTTGCCTACAATGGGGCTGAAGATCATACCGCCCACACCGCTGCCAGTAAAGCAGATACCGATGGCAGTGCCCCGCTTCTGATGGAACCAGTTGCTGATGATCAGCGACAAAGGGACAGTGGTTATACCGCCCATGGAAAGCCCCACCAGGATGGCGGAGAGATAAAACATGGGCAGGTTGGTGGCAAACGAATAAGAAACTGTGGCCGCCGTCATCACCACTGCACTGGCGATCATGACAGTGCGGGGCTTGAACCGCTTAAAAATTTTCCCGGAGAAGAGGGCCACCGTCATCTGGCCACAGGAGTGGAGCGACGCATTGAGGGCAATCTGTTGACGGGCATATCCCAAATCCTCACAGATTGGCTTGACGAAAAGGCTGTAGCAATTGAGGATGGTCCCCATGGCAAAACACATGATGAAAAATCCGGCCGCCACCATAAACCATCCGTAAAATAGTCCGGGCTGATCCAGCCCCTGCCTGTTTTCCTGATCCATTCTTTCTGTTCCTCCGATTTGGCAAGGGGCTTCCCCACACCATCTTCCGGGGTCTCCCCTTCTCATTCCTTTTTGTATATTGGGGGGATCCCCTCCCCCGGGGTTGGCTCTCTCATTTTACATCAATCCAGCAGCGGATACAATGGCCTTACTGGATTTCCTGAGGCTCCTTTTTCTCCTTAGGGCAGATTCTCCCATAAACCACGTTGATTGCCGCCAGCACCACTGCCATGGCCAAAAAGGCGCCCTTATAGCTTCCTGTGGCGTCATAGACCGAAGCAGCAAATACCGGAGCCATTGCCCCGCCCAGGCTTCCCATGGCGGAGATAATACCATAGATCGTGCTGTAATCCTTGAGTCCGAAAATCGCCTGGGTGATAATGGGGTGTGCAACCGTGCCGAAGGCACAGCCTAAACCCTGGCACAGCACAATGGGCAGCAGTGCCGGAGAGAAGGAGGCCATCAGCATGGTGCAAAGTCCAAGAACGGTGGCCCCGTTGGAGATAAATGTCGCCCGCCGGGTTCCCACCTTATCATAGAGCTGTCCCAACAGCATCTTCCCCGCTGCCAAGGAGCCCTGGCACACTGCGGTAAAGGCAGCTGCCACCGCCAGCGAATAGCCGATATCGGTCAAATAGGGGGCGTTGTTCTGCATCAGTACTGAACCGGCCATAGACGCCACCATTGTGCACAGGCAAAGCAGGTAAAACCGCGCCGTCTTTTTGGCGTCCCGGAACAACATGCCATCCCCCACCGGCCCCTCGGAGAGGACTCGTCCGTTGCCAAGGGGGGTTAAGCCCATCTCCTCCGGGTCCTGCCGGATCACAAAGAAGGTCATCGGCGCTACCAGCAACCCCACAGCCAGCGCCATCACCTGGTAGGTAACCCGCCAACCCATATTCTGCAAAAGGCTGCTGACGATGGGATTAAATACCATGCCACCTACCCCGCTGCCCATAAACGCCACGCCGATGGCAAGGCCCCGGCGCTCGTGGAACCAGTTGCTGATCAAAAGGGACAGGGGCACCGATGTCACCCCGCCTAAGGACAGGCCCACCACCACTGAACACCCATAGAACATGGGCAGGCTGGTGCACAGAGAATAAGCGCCATAGGCAAGCACCAGCGTCACAGTGCATAGGCGCATCACCGTCTTGACGTTAAAGCGGCCGAAAATTTTGCCGGACAACAGGGGAATCGCCATCATGGCGAAGGAGACCAGTGTCTGATTCATCGAAAATGCCTGACGGGTAAAGCCCATGTTCTCGGTGACCGGCTTGACAAACAGCCCCACACAGTTGGTCACGATACCGTATGCCGCCCCCATGATCAGGAATCCCGCGGCGACAATCCACCACCCGTAAAAAACCTTGCCCTGGTATTTGGAAGACATGGTTCCAATCCTCATTTCTCTTTATTTTTTCAGCCGTGCCGTCTCTCTGGGAGGCCACCTGCGTCGGCGCCGGGCTAAAATGTCCCCACTTGGAAGGAAGTCTTTGATGCCAAAAGAGGCGCACACCCCGGTGTGCGCCAAATTTTGTTGATACCTTCTGCCGTTATGCAGTAGCGTTGCTGTTTTTCTCCTGCTTTGGGGTAACCGATAGAAACACCACACAGGAAACAGCGGCGATAGCAATGCAAATAATATACGCAGGGGAATAACTTCCCTTCATATCATAAACTGTATTCACCATAAAGGGGCTGATTGCCTGTCCTAGGCTGGTCATCACCGAAATAATGCCGTAAATATTGCTGTAGTCCTTACTTCCAAACATGCTGGTAGTCAGGATGGGGTATGCGACGGTGCCAAAGGCACAGCCCAAACCGGAACCAACAACAACCAGCAGGATTGCAGGGGCAAATTTAACTGCCACCAGCCCAAAGAGACCCAACATGATGCAGCCGCAGGCGATGACAATAGCGGACCGAGTGCCCATTTTGTCGAAGATCTGACCCAGAAGCATTTTGCCCACGGCCAAAGCGCCCATGCAGCAGGAGGTAATGGTTGCCGCTACCGCCACCGAATACCCGCTGTCGGTCAGATGGGGGTTGATATTCTGCATCAAGCCGGAAGTAGCCATTGCAGTACCCATGGCGCAGATCGCAAAGACCCAGAACCGGGGGGTGGTAATGATCTCACTGAGCATTTTGCCCTCCCCAACGCCGCCTGTTTTAATCTCCACGCCGTCGCCCAGGGGTTTGAGGCCTACATCGGCAGGGGAACGCTTCAGCACAAAGAAGGAGCAAGGAACAATGGTGCAGAACATCAGCACACCCAGGCATTGATAAGCGGTGCGCCAGCCCATGGCCTGCACAATACTGGCAGTGATAGGCTGCAGCACCATGCCGCCCACGCCGCTGCCCATAAAGGCAATGCCGATGGCAAGGCCGCGTTTCTCATGAAACCAGTTGCTGACGATCAGCGATAGAGGGATCATGGTCATGCCGCCGATACTGAATCCAACCACGGCAGAGAGCACATAGAACATGGGCAGACTGGTGCACAGGGAGTACCCGGTGTACCCGGCCACCAACGCGATAGAGAAAACGCACATGGTTTTCTGGACATTGAACTTGTTGTAGATTTTGCCGGAGATCAAAGCCATCACCATCGTGGCACAGGATAAAATCGTCTGGTTGATCGAGAACTGTTGCCGGGAATACCCCATGTCTTCACAAACCGGCTTGATAAACTGGCCGTTGCAGTTGAAGACGATGCCATGGGCAAACGCCATAACCACAAAGGCAGCTGCAACAATCCACCAGCCATAGAATATTTTGCTGTCGCTGTTGTTTTTGCTCATACTTTATGCCATCCTTCTTTCCTTACAATAGGCCATTCTGGCCAATGGTCAAGGCAGAACTGTCTTGGCCTCACTCATCAAAGTTTACCACACTGCCCCGCATATTTCAACAATTTTAACAAATGGATTTTACAGATTCTTCATTTCTGCGCGATAAGAATTTTTCCTTCTGCTCTAGTTTGGGAATTTTGTATATTTATCACCCATTTTTTTGTGAATTTTACGCATAGGATGGCAAAAACCCAGCCGGGCCCTCGATATCGGGGAGCCCGGCTGGGCTGCGGTTAATCCAGAAGTTCCTTAAGCCGCCTGGGTTTTAGAGGATTTCCGTTCGCTCAGAAGGGCGAAGAAAGCGCAGGCTGCGCAGACCGAAAGCCCGCAGAACAGCGAAAATCCTGTTTTATAAGTACCTGTGACATCAAACAATCGGCCGATGATCAGCGGGCTGAGGGCACCGCCCAGGTTGCTTGCAAAGTTGCTGATACCGTAAATGCTGCTGTAGTCCTTGTTGCCAAAGACCATCCGCACCAGGATGGGGATACCCGTAGAACCAAAGGCACATCCAAGGCCGGAACAGAGAAGCATCAAGCCAAAAGAGGGCATAAACAAGCTGGCAAGGATCATCGAACCCATAGCGAGGGCCGAGCAGGTACAGGAACAAACGGTGCTGAAACGGGCCCCTTTGCGGTCATACAGGTTGCCCAACAGGAACTTGCCCGCCGCCAGAGAAGCCATGTTCAGCGATGCCATGATGGCGCCAAAGCTGTAAGAGTACCCCAGCTCACTGATATAAGGAACGAGGTTCTGTACAACGCCACCGGTTGCAATGGCGTTGACAACCAAAATCCCGATAAAAATCCAAAACTTCTTGGTCTTGGCGGCCTCCGACAAGGTGAGCCCGTCCTCCTGGGCATTGGTGACAATCCGGCCAACACCGCCAAAGGGTTCCAGGCCGATCTCCGCCGGGTCTTTTTTAATGATGAAGAATACACAGGGCAGAATCACAATGCACATCAGCCCCGCCAACATCAAATAGGACTGTCTCCAGCCCACAGCGGGGATCAATTTGCCTGCCACCTGGTTGAGGACCATGCCGCCAATACCGCTGCCGGTGGAAGCGATGCCCATGGCGGTACCCCGCTTCAGGTTAAACCAACTGTTGATGATGATGGAGATGGGCAGTGTGGAAGTACAAGCCAGACCCAGGCCCACCAGCACAGAACTGGCATAAAACATGTAGAGGGATTGTGCCAATGAATAGCTGGCGTATCCCGCAATCAAACAGATCGCGCCCACCCGCATAACCATTTTTACATTGAAGCGTTTAAAAATTTTACCGGCAAACAGCGAGACAATCATCATCATCGAAGAGATGATGGTGGAGTTCATTCCCATCTGCTGGCGGGTAAAGCCCATGTCCTCGGTGACCGGCACGATAAACATCCCGTTGCAGTTGTAAACAATGCCGAAGGTGCAAAACATAGTCATAAAGCATGCAGCTACAATCCACCAACCATAGAAAACTTTTCCGTCCGCTCCTCGATCCATTTCCATCCGACCTTTCTTGTTGTACTGTGACTTTTCTTGTTGCAATTGTTTGTAAATTTTTATACATATGATGCAAAAAGTATTTTACCACAAAAACCATTTAGAAACAATCTTTTTGCAATTCCCCCCTACTGGGCCTTCGCGGCGGCTAGTTCCAATCCGCACCGCTCCTCCAAGAACTGGGCCACCCCATCCTCTTGGTTGGAGCCGATGATCCGCTTGGCCATCTCTTTGACTTGAGGGGCTGCGTTGGCCACTGCCACTGGCTCATCGGCTAGGGCCAGCATAGAAAGGTCATTGAGGTTGTCCCCAAAGGCGGTGATATGCCGTGCCCCAGTGAGCTCCATCAACCGGCGCACTCCACCCGCTTTGCTGGCCCCACTGCTGGTGATCTCCAAATAATAGGCGCCTGGGCAATAGATGTCCTCATAAAATGAGGCGTGGAGTTCTGGCATAGCTGCAACTTCTTCATAAATTGGCTGCAGTTGACCGTAGCTGTCAATCATCACAAAACTGACCACCGGGTACTGATGTACCGCTGCACCAAAATCTTCGGTATAGACAAACCTCTTAAAGGGCTTGTCCTCCCGCTCATGGAAAAAGACTTCCTGGGCGCCTGGGTCGATCCCCTTGTGGTGAACCACCACCATCTTCCCATCAAAACCGTAGACAAATGCCTTCTGCCCCCGCCCCTCGATGCTGTCCAGCATCCGCTGGGCCGCCTCCAGCGGGATGGTCTGCACGTCCAGGTAGCGGTCGGCCGCAATGTCGTACAAAAACACCCCGTTCATCAGAACCACCGGCAGGTTCAGCTGAATCCCCTGCAAAATCTCCACCACCGTAGATGCGGAACGGGCAGTGGCTACCGAGAACCCTTCCCCCGCCGCGATAGCCCGGTTGACCGCCTCCCGGGTTCGGGGGGAGATGGTTTTTTCTGGGGTGAGAAGGGTGCCATCTAGATCAGATATATACAATCGTTCCATAATTTCCTCCAAATTCGTTGTTCTTCTATTATGCCTGCTGTGAAGCAGGGCTGTCAACACCCACATTCTGTGGCTGCGGGAGAATCCCTGTCGGGCTGTGAGCCCTCCTGCCACACGGTGGCAACGGCATTCTCCAATTTTACCCAGTCCTCAGTCTCCATACCCACATCCTGCAGCTGCGGGAGAATCCCTGTCGACACAATGGTTCCAGTTTGCGGGAATTTTATGCTATAATAGCCACAAGCAAAGCCTGTGCCATTCGAAGAATTGCTTGCAGGGCGAGGTCCTTTGCGGCAACAGCCGCACCGCAATTCTTACCGTTTGTGCGGACTCTATGGTATAATAGGAGTCATATCACCAAAAAGGATGTTTTTATATGGATTTGATCAAACAACTCGCCCAGGAGCTTTCCCTTCGGGAGAGTCAAGTTGCCGCCGCAGTCAAATTGATCGACGAGGGCAACACCATCCCTTTTATCGCCCGCTACCGCAAGGAAGCTACCGGTTCCCTGGACGACACCCAGCTGCGGGATCTGTTCGATCGCCTTGCCTACCTGCGCTCCCTGGAAAAACGCAAGGAGGAAGTCCGTTCCGCCATCGAAACGGCTGGGGCCCTGACCCCAGAACTGGAGAAAGCCCTGGAAACCGCCTCCACCTTAGCCCAGGTGGAAGACATTTACCGCCCCTACAAACCCAAGCGGCGCACCCGGGGGGCCATGGCCCGGGAACGGGGACTGGAGCCCCTGGCCCAGCTTCTGCTGCGCCAGAACCCCCAGGATGACCCCCTTGCCCTGGCGGCGCCCTTTGCCGACCCGGAAAAAGAGCTTCCCACCCCGGAGGATGCCTTGGCCGGCGCCCGGGACATTGTTGCAGAGGATCTCTCCGACTCTGCGGCGGTGCGGGCAGATCTGCGGGAGTACTTATGGAAAAACGCCCTGCTACAATCCAAGGGCAAAACCGAGGAGGACTCCACCTACAGCATATACTACGACTTCACCTCCCCGGTGAAAAAGCTGGCCGGCTACCAGGTTTTGGCCCTGGACCGGGGGGAGCGGGAAGAATTCCTCAAGGTCACCCTCTCAGCGGATGAAAATTACCTGCTGGCCCTCACCCTACGCCATATCTTAAAACGGCAGCCTTCCCCCTGTGGGGAGGAATTGAAAGCCGCGGCAGCCGACTCCCTCTCCCGGCTCATCCTCCCCTCCCTGGAGCGGGAGATCCGCAGCCAGCTGACCGAGACCGCCGCCAACCAGGCCATCGACGTCTTTGCCCTCAACCTGCGCCACCTGCTGATGCAGCCGCCGGTCAAGGGAAAGGTTGCCTTGGGCCTGGACCCCGCCTACCGCACCGGCTGCAAAATCGCAGTGGTGGATGCCACCGGCCGGGTGCTGGAGACCGCTGTGGTCTACCCCACCCCGCCCCAAAACAAAAAGGAGGAGGCCAAGCAAAAGCTGAAGCAGATGATCCAGCGCCATGGGGTATCGGTCATCGCCATCGGCAATGGCACCGCCTCCAAGGAGTCGGAGATCTTTGTGGCCGAACTGATCAAGGAGCTGCCTTTCCCTGTATCCTACCTGGTGGTCAGTGAGGCCGGGGCCTCGGTTTACTCCGCCAGCCAGCTAGCCGCGGAAGAGTTCCCCCAATACGATGTCTCTCTGCGCAGCGCCGTCTCCATTGCCCGGCGGCTCCAAGACCCCTTGGCCGAGCTGGTCAAGATCGACCCCAAGGCCATCGGGGTGGGCCAGTACCAGCACGACATGCCCAAAAAGCAGCTGGACAACGCTCTCACCGGTGTGGTGGAGGACTGTGTCAACGCAGTAGGGGTGGACGCCAACACCGCTTCCCACTCCCTTCTATCCTATGTGGCGGGGATCGGCGGGGCCTTGGCCAAAAACATCGTCGCCTATCGGGAAGAAAACGGCGCCTTCACCTCCCGCAAAGAGCTTCTCAAAGTCCCCAAACTGGGCAAAAAAGCCTATGAGCAGTGCGCCGGCTTCCTGCGGGTGCCGGAGAGTGACAACCTTCTGGACCGCACCGCCGTCCACCCGGAGAGCTATGATGCCGCCCAAAAGCTGCTGGCCCAGTGCGGCTACCAAAAAGGGGAGGAGGATTTCTCCGGCCTGCGCCAGCGGGTGAACGCCATCGGGCTGGAGACCTTGGCCCAGCAGCTGGGCATCGGCGTGCCCACCCTTTCGGATATTATAGAGGAGCTGCTGAAGCCCGGCCGGGACCCCCGGGATACCCTGCCCCCGCCCCTCCTGCGCTCCGACCTTCTGGACATCAAGGATCTAAAGCCCGGCATGGTGCTGCAGGGGACGGTGCGCAACGTCATCGACTTCGGCGCCTTTGTGGATATCGGCGTCCACCAGGACGGCTTAGTCCACATTTCCCGCATCACCGACCGGTTTATCAAGCACCCCTCCCAAGTGGTGAAGGTCGGGGATATTGTCAAAGTCAAGGTTTTGGAGGTGGACCTTGCCCGCAAGCGGATCTCCCTGACCATGCGGGATGTAGATAGTCCCAGTAGCCTGTAAAACCTTTTCCCAGTAAATAAAACTCCGCCCACTCCCCATAGGGAGTGGGCGGAGTTTTATTCTATAGCCTTAAAAGCAGGCTCTGTAGATGTTCATAACATCCTCTTTGGTGAGAGGCTTATAAGTGCTGCCCAAGGTAACAGCGGATTTCTCCGCCATGATTTCCAGCTTGTCCTCGGTGATGCCCACCTCGTGGAGGGTGGCGGGGATGTGGAGTTCCTGGGTGAAGAAGGCCTGGGTCTTGTCGATAGCCGCGTTGGCCATGGCGTATTTGTCCTCGCTCATGGGGATGTTCCAGACATTGAAGGCGTACTCGGCGAATTTATCCACAGTGGAATCATCCAGCACATACCGCATCCAAGCGGGGGTCAGGATGGCAAGTCCCACACCGTGGGTAATGTCGAAAAAGGCGCTGAGCTGGTGCTCCATGCTGTGTACGCTCCAGGGAGTGCCTTTGCCGTAGGAGAGCAGGCCGTTGATGGCCAGGCTGGAGGTCCACATCAGGTTGGCCCGGGCCTCATAGTTGGTGGGGTCGTTGTAGGCGATGGGGCCATACTGGATGCAGGTTTTCAGCATAGCTTCGGCCATCCGGTCCAGGAGGCCGGCGGTTTTGACGGTGCTGAAATAAATTTCAAAGATGTGGGACATAATATCCGCCGTGCCTGCTGCTGTCTGGTACTGGGAGACGGTGTAGGTATAGGTGGGATCCAGGATGGAGGCCTTGGGCCGGGCATCGGGATGGGCCACACTCATCTTGTCGTTAGTATCCAGGTTGGAGATGACCGCGCCGCAGTCCATCTCCGAGCCGGTGGCCGACAGGGTCAGCACCGAGAACACCGGCAGGACTTTAGTGACGGGGGCCTTCTTGGTAACCAGGTCCCAGGCATCCCCATCATAGAAGGTGGCTTCCGCAATGACCTTGGAGCAGTCGATGGTGCTGCCGCCGCCCACAGCGACTACCGCTTCCAGACCGAACTCCTTGCAGAGCTTGGCCCCTGCGTTAACCGAAGACACCCGGGGGTTGGGCTCCACGCCGGAGAGTTCCTTCCACTCGATGCCATTTTCCCGGAACAATTGGGTGATGGTGTCATAAAGGCCGCTCTTTTTGATGCTCCCGCCGCCGTAGACCAGCAGCACCTTGCTGGCATAGGGTTTGATGGCCTCGGGCAGATGAACGATCTGGCCTTCGCCAAAGTAAATTTTCGTGCCGATGTCATAGAGGAAATTCTGCATATCTGTCATCTTCCTTTCGTCTTGGGGCGGGAATTCCTTCCCTTGGTCCATATCCAATCTCCGCCGCGATGGAGGCCCAAAGCGCCCGGCAGGTGGGCTCTTTATCCTTATCTGCGGCCCCGCCCCTCCACCCTTCCCGGCGAGGGGCTTTTCTTTTAAGATGCCACAAAATCTGCACATACGGTTAGAATTGCGGTGCGGCTTGCCGCAAAGGGCTTCGCCCTGCAAGCAATTCTTCGGATGGTACAGCTTTGCTGTGACTATTATACCATAGATTTCTTGTCGTGTCAGAAAAATTTTAGTGCTGTTGCCTAGGAAGACCGGTTCTATCCCCCTCGGGATGCCCCCCAATGGGGAACCACATCTGCGGCACCTGATGATGATTTCCCGGAAACCTCCTTCGAGTGGGAATCCTTATGTCAACTTGGTGCATCGGGGCATTCCCTTTCCCAAATGGAGACAAATTCTCGCTTCCAAACAAAATACTTGTTCCTTTTCATAGATTTGGTATATACTATAAGTAAAATTTGGGAGCTCCTTCCCTAGGAGGAATCATTTTTGGTTGATTTTTACCCCCATCGCCGGATTTTGACCATCTGGCGGATGGTGGCCGCCGCTTTCGCATTAGCTGCCGCATTTGCCGTCGCCTTGCTGTTTGGGCAACACCCCCTGCTGTTCCGGCTGACCACCGGGTTGTGGGTGGTTGTTTTCCTCGGCTTTTTTGTAATATACTGCCCCATAAAATACAATCGGTTGAAATATTCGGTGGGAAATGGACAAGTCCTCCTGCGCGGAGGGGTGCTGTACCGCCGGGTCAAAGCCATTCCCCTGTCCAACATCCAATTCACTGCGGCTTTTGCCTCCCCCCTGCACCGGCTGTTTGGCCTGTGCACTGTGGCGCTGGCCGCCGCCGGCGGGAGCCTTTTCCTCACCGGCCTCACCCGGGAGGATGCCGCCCGGCTGGAGAAGCTGCTCTGTGTCCCCACATCGCCCCAAGACTGACCGCTGCCCCATATCCGGTTGAAAGGAGAGTCCATCCATGGAATTGCGCCGCCCACACCCACTCTATGCAGTGGTCTCCCTTTCCCGCTACCTCTACCTGCTTTTGCTGCCTCTGGCCCGCGGCTTTATCTCCGCTTGGGGTGGCGGGGTGGCCGCTTGGCTGGAGGGCGCTTGGTTCGACCTGTGCATTTTGGGGCTGCTCTTCGGTTTAGGCGGGCTTTTGTGGCTCTGCACCCAATACCGGGCGGACAAGGAGGGCATCTTTCTGACCACCGGCATCTTCCGCCGGCGGGAGGTGCTGCTCCCCGCGGGGAAGATCACCTGCCTCTCCGCGGTGCAGCCTTTTTATCTGCGTCCATTCCGGGCGGTATTCCTCCGGGCGGACACCCCAGCTGGAAGTTACAAACGGGCGGACTTCTCCCTCCTCCTGCCCCAGCGGGAGGCAGACCGGATTCTCGCCCTGGCCAAAGGGGAGGGGCCACAGAGCGTCAAACAGTATGAGCCCCGGGGAGTGGCCATTGTAGCCCTCTCCCTGGCCACCTCCAACTCCTTTGCGGGGATTCTCCTCCTTTCCACCCTGATCTCCCAAACGGGCCAGCTGCTGGGGGAGGAATTTGCCGACCGGGTCTACGGCGCCTTTGCCCAGGTTTCCCGGCTGATGGCCTTTGGCATCCCTCCGGCGGCCGCCTTTCTCGCCTATTTGATCCTGGCGGGGTGGGCCCTTGCCTTTCTTGGGAACTTGATCAAATACTACCGTTTTGTCATCGGGCGGCGGGAAAGCTCCCTGGCCATCCAAGGGGGGCTGTTCACCCGGCGGGAATATGCCCTCTCCCTATCCGGGGTCAGTTACCTGGACATCCGCCAGACAGTGTTTACCTCCGTCCTGCACCTGCATACCGTATTTATCCACGCCATCGGGTACGGCAAGCACAAGGGGGATGTCTCCATCCTGATGCCCGCCTGCACCAGCCGCACCCTGCGTCAAGGGCTGCGTTTGCTCCTTCCGGAGCTGGCCCCCAGCCCTCGGCAGCTGAAGCCTAACCTGGGGGCACTGTTCCGGTTTTTGATCGCCCCTTTTTGGCCCTGCTTCCTCTTTCCAGCGGGGACGGTGCTGCTGTGCTGGCTCTTCCCCACCTGGCGGGAGATCTTAGGCTTCCTTGGGTTTATGGCCAGTGTTCCCGCCTATTGGTTTCTAACGGTGCGGGTTCTGGATTTTTGTTCTACCGGGGTTTCCAAAGAGGGGAATGTCTATACTCTTCGTTATTCAAGCGGATATTATTTACACACAGTTGTTATTCCCCGGGAAAAGATCGCCTCGGTCACCGTAGAGCAAAACCCCTTCCAATGGCGGGACGACCGGTGTGATCTGATCATCGCCACCTATGGGGAGGGGCGCAAATGGCATCGGGTCAAAAACCTGGACCGCAGAGAACTCCTCCCCCTTTTTCAGTTGGAAGACCCCACCCGGAAGATGTAAATGCAGCAGGGCCGCAGGCAAATTGCCTGCGGCCCTGTTTTTTTGTCCGGTTAATCGATGGAATAATCGTATCCGTACATATTTTCCAACAGGTCGAGAAGGTCTTCGGCCTCAAGGTATTGCTCCTGGAAACCTTCCACCTCCGTTTTCTGGCGCTCCAGCTCCAGGTCCTGCTCATAATACTGCTCCTTGGTTAAATTCCCATTGCGGAAATCCCGTTCCAGACGCTCCTGGGTGGCCTCAATGTAATCCTCCTCCAGGTCGTATTGGGTCTTCTCCAGGATGGAAGCATAGTCCTCCCCCTCCAGGCTCAGGGTGCCCATGAACAGGCCGCTGAGCACATCGGCGTAACTGTCCAGCAGAAGGGTCCGCTCCTCCAAATACTCATTCTCGCTGATCTGGCCCAGCTTATATTGGTTCACCAGGGTTTCCAGCTCTCTATCAACAGAGGCGGCCTTGTTGTAATACTCCCGCGCCTGCTGATTGGTCAGACGCTCTGGGCGGCTTTCCTCCGGTTGGGGAAGCTCCTCCGGTTCCGGTTGATAGAGGGAGACGTCCAGCTCCTGGGGATTGGTGAGGCGGTAATAGTTGGTCACCTTTACCGGCAGGTCCTTGGGCACCTCCAGCCGGAAACTGTAGCTGCTGTTGCTCATGGAAGCGAGCACCCGGTCCACCATATACTCCCGGCTGAAGTTGTTGCCGCTCAGGCCGTTGTACCGCCGTTCCAAAGTCAGCTGGCCATCGGGTTCCAGCATTTCTGCATAGGAAACGCTGTAGGGGATGCTCTCCCGGGCATAGGCGCGGATGACGCCGTCGGGGGACTCCACAATCTCCAGGTCCTCATAGTAATCGCTGAGATACAAGGAGGAGATCCCCTCGGTATCCTTCTCATAAAACAATGTGTATCCACTGTGGGCGGTTTCATATTGGGACACCATCTTGCCAAAGTCGTCGATGGCAAAAGGCAAAAGAGCGATAGAGACCAGGATGCAAACCAACAGTAAAATCGCCGAAGCGACGGAGATCTTTTTCAGCATTGTTCTTCCCTCCCTGCTTTTAATAACGGCGGGGGCACAGGATGCCGCCCATCAGCCGCAATGCGGTGCGCACCATCCAAAAGAGGAACCCCAGTGCGCCAAACACCGCTGTGAACAACGCGAGCCCCACCAGCCATGCCATGCCGGAAAGAACCGCGGGCACAAGCCCCACCACCAGCAGGATAACCCCCGCCAAAATGAGGGACAGTGCGGAAAATAAAAGCTTCAACATCGTTTATTCCTCCTCTGATTCTTCCTCAATATGGGGGTTGATCGGCTTATACCGGGGCCGGGGTCGAAGGAGGTTTTTCAGCAAACGCCACAGGCTGCGGATGGACATACACGCCAAACAGATGCCCAGTACCGAGCCGGCCAGCATCCCCACTGCAACAATCAGGGATAGAGCCACGATGGAAGGGGACATCAGCCCGATGCCCATCACCCCGCAGACCGCCACCGCGAAGGAAGCCAGCAGCGCACCGAACAATGCGGCCACAACACCGGCAAGCGCGCCCACCACGATTCCCAGGGCGGCCAGGATCAATCCGCCTCCGGCCAGGATAAAGGGGGACAGGGCCAAAATCAAAATCACCAGGAATACTTTGTTCCAAATGCTACTGGTGCGGACCTTCTTCCAAGTGTTCTTCACCTTGGCGTTGATGGCGCTCTGGGTGTTGCCCATCCCCTCGGAGACGATCTGTTCCGCTACCTCTTGGGGGGTGCCCAGGCCGCGGGCGGTTTCAAATTCGCTTTTTCCTTGGCGCTGGCCTTCGGCAAAATATTCGGCATAATCCCGGATAATGTCGTCAATATCCTTTCGGCTCATCCGGTTTTTCAATGCATCTTCCAACTGCTTTAAATATTCCAGCTTGGTCATCACACTACTCACCTCTCAAAATTTTGTTGACAATGTCGGTCATCTCAAACCATTCCCGTTTCAGCTCGGCCAAGTGGTTGACGCCCATGGCGGTCAACCGGTAATATTTGCGCGCCGGTCCGCCGCTGCTTTCCACCAGGTAGGTGCTAAAATGGCCGTCCACCGTCAATCGCCGCAGGATGGGGTAGACCGTCCCTTCGTTGATGTCGGTGTGCCGGGCGATGGATTGTACAATTTCATACCCATACATATCTTTGCGCTCGATCAGTGCCAAAATACACATTTCAATGACGCCCTTTCGAAGCTGAGTGTTCAAAGTAACACCTCCCTTGGATTCGTTGACCTCATTATAGCACACTACCTTGTAATGCACAATACTAAATTTTGAAAAATACTGTGCTTCATAAAATATTAATTTTTTGATAGTTCTATGCTTTTTTCAAGTGGATCCTCCCCTGTTTCCCCTTAAAAGCGGCGGTTCTCCCATAGACCCGGATATAGTGGCCTTCCTCCCCGGTTCTCCAGCATTACCGCCATCTGAGGGTGCACCTATTCTATGAGAGAAAGCCTCCGTCCCCCGACATGGGGCCGCCGATCCGATTTACAGAAGCCCCTCTCTTGAAGTGTGCGCCCCCCTTCGCATAATAAGGCCAGGCCGCCGGGGGTATCCCCAGCGGCCTGGCCTTATTTTCCAATTTACAATTCCTGTTAAGAGAGAGGCAGCTGGTCAAACTCCATCCCGCTGAGGACTAGGATATCCCCAGGGAGGATTTCCGTATCCCCTTTGGGGACAATGGCTTTCCCCTGCCGTTTGATCATCACCACCAAAATGTCTTTGGGGATGCCCGCCTGGCTCAAAGTTTGGTGCACCCAAGGGTTCTCTTCCTCCATGGGGAGTTCGATAAGCTGGGCGCTTAAATCCTCCTGGTAATCGGTAAAGGTCTTGCGCACCGAGGTCTCGTTGTCCACCAAATCCAGCCGTTTCGCCACCCAGGGCAACAGGGTTCCCTGAAAGCTAACCGACAACAAGGCCACCAAAAATACGATGTGGAAGATATCGGTGTTTAAGTATGCTTTGTTGGTGACCGCAAAGATGGCGAACACGATAGAAGCCGCCCCTCGCAGCCCTACCCAGGAGACCAACAGCTTCTGCCGGAAGGTAAAGGGGAAAAAATGGAGAATGCCAAATACCGCAGCAGGCCGGGCAATCAAAAATAGGAACACCGCCACCCCAACCCCCAAGGGAAGGACCTGTAAAAACTGAGAAGGGAAAGCCAATAGGCCCAGCACAAAGAACAGGAGAATCTGCATCAACCAGGAGATGCCGTCAAAAAAGTGGACCAACATCTTTTTGTGGGGCAGTTTGGCATTGCCCAGGGCGATGCCCACCAGATAGACGCTCAAATACCCATTGCCGCCCAAAAATTCGCTGGCGGAATAGGAGAACAATGCTATGGCGATGACCAAGATAGAATACAGGCCGCTGACATCCAAGTTGATCCGCCGCAACACATACACAGAAGCTTCGGCCACCAAAAATCCAATGAGCAGGCCAAACCCAATCTGTTTCACTAAGAAGGGTAGCACGGCGATCTCATCCCCCGACATCAGGGAAAGCACCACCATGGTCAGCATATAGGCCATGGGGTCGTTGCTCCCGCTCTCAATCTCCAGAAGAGGGGCCAGGCCGCCGGAGAGGTTCAAATCCTGGGAACGGAGGATGGCAAACACCGAAGCGGCATCGGTGGAGGCAATCACTGAGCCGATGAGCAACCCCTCCAGCAGGGAAGTATGCAACACAAAATGGCAGAACAACCCGGTGAGCCCCGCTGTAACCGCCACCCCTAGGGTGGAGAGCAGCACCGCTGGCACAGCGATGGGGACAGCCGTTTTCCAGCTTGTGCCAAAACCGCCGTAAAACATAATAAAAATCAACCCAAAAGAACATACTTGCTGTGCGAGAACGTAGTTGTCAAAATAGATGCCTACCGGGCCGTCTGACCCAAACAACATGCCGAGCAGCAAAAAGATCAAAAGGGTTGGTACTCCATAACGGTAAAGCAGCTTGCTGGATGTGACACACAACAGCAGTACCACCGCGATGGCAAACACCATTGGAACCATGGAATACACTCCTTTTCGTTAAATTACTATATAATTATACTATATGGATGTGTCATAAAATCCCCTATAAATATTAATACAATCTTAATATTGATGAAAAATGGCCTTTTTCTCTAAGCCTCCTCTCCCTTTAAGGAGGCCGGGGTGCATCTAAATTAGAATGGCAAGGGGGATCTTTTTTCTATAATAGGGAAAAGAGAGATGTCCTTTGGAACGCAACAGAAAACCCACAGGGACTGAAAATCCCTGTGGGTTTCTATGGAATAAAAAAATAGCTCTTCGTGCAATTTTTTACGCGCATCCGGCGCTCCTGTGGTCGGGCGCGTTTATTACCGTTGGCCCTGTGCCGTTGCGGCCCGGATGGTATTTGCCGCTTTCCCCTTCGGGGTGCCAAGAGGACACGGCGCCCCTATGAAAAAAACCTGTTTAAGCAATTTGCTTAAACAGGTTTTTTGGTGACCCGTGCGGGAATCGAACCCGCGTTACTGCCGTGAAAGGGCGGTGTCTTAACCTCTTGACCAACGGGCCGGAATCGCAATGAACCCTCCATAAAGAGCATCCATTGCGCTGGTAGCGGCAATAGGATTTGAACCTACGACACTTCGGGTATGAACCGAATGCTCTAGCCAACTGAGCTATGCCGCCATATCCTTCTTTGTTGATCACCATAAAGCAATCAAGCAAAAACTATTATACCCGATCAGGCTGGGTCTGTCAACCAGTTTTTGAAGAAAATCCGCTGATTTTTACACAAACCGGCTGTTTCTTGCCACAGGGTGGAAATTGGCGGCAATCTCCCCTCTTTCCCCGTTTTTCATGGTCAAAAATTTCCCAAACGGGGATTTTTCCTTTACCCCGAAGGGCAAAGGAAGTATAATAGTAGCAGCGGCAGGGCCTTCTTTGGGGAGGGCCTGCCCCCATTTGTTGTAAAAAGCAAAAAAGAGAGGAAAGAAACCAAATGACATCCGTTTCTAAAACCATTTTAACCAATTGGCAGCTCCGCCATACCCGCAAACAGAAAAAAGCTTTTGCGGAATATGCTGTCAAAATTTTTAGCGATCTGGGCTACTACACCCGAGTGGAAACAAAAAAGGGGCTTACCCCCTCCAACAACATCATCATCGGGGATTTGAGCAACGCCAAAACCATTGTCACCGCCCATTACGACACCCCCAGCCGCCGGTTTATCCCCTTCTTTGTCACCTTGGACAGCCCCTTCCAAACCTTTTTGACCCAGTTCAGCACCATGATCGCTGTCTTTGCAGTCTGTATGTACCTGGCCAAATACACCAATTTCTTCATCGGCTTTGTGCTGTTTGACCTTTTGCTGTGGCTTCTGGTGTTCGGCCCTGCCAAAAAGAACAACGCCAACAACAACACTTCTGGGCTAATGGCCCTGTATGAGGTGGCCAGCCGACTGCCCCGGGACCGGAAAGAGGAAGTGGCTTTTGTCCTCTTTGACAACAAAGAGCTAGCCCACGCTGGTTCCAATGCCTTTGTAAAACAGCATGAGGTGGAGTTCTTCTACAACAAGTTGGTTATCAACCTGGATTGCGTCGGCGTGGGAGACGCCATCATTTTCCTGGCCAGTAAACACTCTATCCCCTTTGCAAAAAAAGCGGCCACCTTTGCCCCCAAGGACTGCGGCAAGGAGTTTTCGGCCCGGGTCAATCGGAACTTTGTCTATATCTCGGACAGCAACAGCTTCCCTGTTGCCTTTAATGTCTCTGCCTTTACCATGGATGGCGGCCCCATCCTCAAGGATCTGTACAACGAAAAGGACACGGTGCTGGACGAAAGCAACATTGACGCCTTGGCTTCCGCTCTGGTGGCCTATCTCTCCCAGGACTGCCGGTATGACAAGCACCCCAAGGAGGAGGATGAGGATTAGCTCCATCCATTTTTATAAATCCAATTCCCTAGGGCTAAGGAAAGCCCTGGGGGATTTTTTTGCGGAATTCCTGCTTTTTCCCCCTTCATCTTCGAATCATCTTCACAAAAAGCCCCCGGAACAAGGATGGATTCCCTGTTCCGAGGGCTCTTTCTATTTGTCCATTACTGAGGCCCCATAGAGTAGTTGGGCGCCTCTTTGGTGATATAAATATCGTGAGGATGGCTCTCCCGCAGCCCTGCGCCGGTGATCCGGACAAACTGGGCCTTCTCATGAAGGTCGGGGATGGTGTGGCAGCCGCAGTATCCCATGCCGGCCCGGATGCCGCCCAGCAACTGGAAGATGGTGTCCGCCACCGGCCCTTTGTAGGGCACCCGGCCCTCTACCCCTTCGGGAACCAGTT
This sequence comes from Merdimmobilis hominis, assembly GCF_900104615.1. GTDB lineage: Bacteria > Bacillota > Clostridia > Oscillospirales > Ruminococcaceae > Merdimmobilis > Merdimmobilis hominis. The sequence continues at coordinate 1,268,672 of NZ_LT629939.1, forward strand.
TTTTATTGTCCTCCTGGAAATAACGGTCTTTGCTGCCGTTAGCCATAGCTCCCAAAGAACCCATGCCGCGATAGACTTTGAAGCTTCTGCCCTGGTAGATCTCCTGCTCACCGGGGGCTTCTTCGCAGCCCGCCAGCAGGGAGCCCAGCATTACCACATTGGCGCCCGCTGCCAGGGCTTTGACAATGTCGCCGGAATATTTGATGCCGCCGTCGGCAATGACGGGGATATTGTATTTGGCTGCACAGCAACAAGCGTCATACACCGCGGTGATCTGGGGAACACCGATGCCCGCTACTACCCGGGTGGTGCAGATGGAGCCAGGGCCGATGCCCACTTTCACCGCATCCGCACCGGCTTTGATCAAATCTTCGGTGGCCTCATAGGTTGCCACATTGCCGGCGATGAGAGCAATGTCTGGGAACGCCTCTTTCACCTTGCGCACACAGTTCAAAATGCCTTCGCTGTGGCCGTGGGCGGAATCCAGCACCAATACGTCCACCTGGGCTTCTACCAGTGCAGCGGCCCGCTCCAAGACATTGGCGGTGACGCCGATGGCAGCGCCACAGAGCAAGCGGCCGTTTTTATCCCGGGCGGAGTTGGGGTACTGCACCGCTTTCTCAATATCCTTGATGGTGATAAGGCCTTTGAGCATGCCGTCCTCATCCACCAAGGGAAGCTTTTCAATCTTGTGCTTGCGCAGGATCTCCTGTGCCTGGGCCAATGTGGTCCCCACCGGGGCGGTGACCAGGTTTTCCCGGGTCATCACCTCTTTGATCTTGCAGTTGTAATCGGAGAGGAAACGCAGGTCCCGGTTGGTGATGATACCCACCAGCTTGCCTTTTTCACAGATCGGAACGCCGGAGATTTTGTATTTGCCCATCAGCTCATCGGCATCAAAGACAAAATGCTCCGGGGAGAGATGAAACGGGTTGACAATTACCCCATTCTCCGACCGCTTGACCATATCCACCTCATCGGCCTGCTCCTCGATGCTCATATTTTTATGGATGACGCCGATACCCCCTTCCCGGGCAATGGCAATCGCCATCTGGGAGGTGGTTACGGTGTCCATAGCGGCAGTCATCACCGGGATATTGAGCATGATGTCCCGGGCCAGACGGGTGGAAACCTTTACCTGGCCCGGCAGGATATCCGACTTAGCGGGGATCAGCAGTACATCGTCAAAGGTGAGCCCTTCTTTGGGGAATTTCTCTTGGAAATTGGTGTTCAGCATTCCGTTTCCTCCTTGTGTTTTCGGCCTTTTTGATATTTTATCTATTCTATCACCATTCCCCGACAGATACAAGAGATAAATCCGTTGAAATTGCGGCTTTTTTCTTCTTTTTTTGGGCAGATAGCTGAAAAAATAGTTTTATTTTACTGATTTAACACTTCAAACTGCCGCAAATTTGCTAAACAATTTCCTTGGGTTCCCCCAAGAGAATAGAGGCTTCAAAACAGCTGGTTTCTCCCTTCTGCCCCTGGATGAAATACCGGCCCTCCCCCTGTCGGAACAGCTCCAAAGATATGGTATCGCCAATTACTGCCTCTTTGCGGTAATAAATGGCAAACTCCCTCCAGCGCTTTTCCTCCATCTCTTCATAGGGCAGCAGGTCGCAGACCATATCTGCATACACGGTATTGTTGAGGTGGCGGTTGCAATCCAAATCGCTGTACTGAACAACCTTTACCCCTTGGGCAGCAGCTGCCAAATCCTTTGGTCGCTTAGTCTTCATCTCATCCAAGGAGGAATCGTAATTGCTGGAATCGGTGGGGATTTCAAAGGGAAAGGCCGAAGGCCGAAGGATTTTCCGAGTAATCGGATTGACCATCAGCCAAGAGGATTGGGCTTCTACCAGCAATTCCCCCTCCTGGGACCAAAATTCAATCCGGCGCAGGAGCTGGGCCCCCTTGCTCATCTGGGGGTTGGTTTTCATCTTTACCCGTTCCTCATTCCGGGGGCTGCGGTGACAACGCAAGGCCATCCGTGCCAGCAGGATGACAATCTGCGCTTCCCACAAATCCCGATAAGAAAACCCCATCTCTTCAAAATGCTGGTTGCTAATCCTCTGGATCTGTTTGAGCACCCCGGAGAGTTTCATCTCCCCATGAATATCGCACTGATAATCGGGAATTACAATCTGTTTCTCATAGTGGGCGGATGCATTTGGATGTAATTGCAGCAAACTTTTTTACCTCCCTAAGCCAAAATTGACGACGGGAGTTGTTTCATGTGAAACAACTCCCGTTTGTGTTACCAAGAACGGCTGGGATGGGCCAGGCGCGCCGCCAAGTCCCCCAATTCCGATTTGGAATAAAACTCAATTTCCAATGTTCCTTTGTCTTTGCTGACCTGAATTTTCACCTTACGGCCCAACTCAGCGGCAAGGGCAAGCTCCATTTCCTGGTAATAATGATCCCCCCAGGCCTGCTTATCCCCTTGGGTGGGCTCCAGTTCCGAGCTGAGTGTCTGTCCTTTGGGTTTCCGCTGTTTTTTCGGGGCAGAAAGCCTCTCCACTTCCCGCACCGATAACCCCTGGGAAAGAATCCGGCCTGCGGTTTCCTCCATAACTTTTGGGTCATCTAAAGAAAGCAGCGCCCGGGCGTGTCCCGCAGAGATCTGCCCATCCCGCACCATTTTTTCCACCTTGGGCGGAAGGCTGAGGAGCCGCAGGGCATTGGCAATCACCGGCCGGGATTTCCCCACCCGCTGGGCCACCTTTTCTTGGGTAAAGCCATAGGTTTCCATCAAAGTTTTATATCCTAAGGCTTCTTCGATGATATTCAGATCCTTGCGCTGCAAATTTTCAATCAGTGCCAGTTCCATTGCCTCGGTGTCGGTCATCTCCCGGATCACCACTGGAACCTCTGCCAACCCCACCATACGGGATGCCCGCCAGCGGCGTTCCCCCGCGACAATCTGGTACCGTCCGTTAACCATTGGCCGCACCAAGAGAGGCTGGAGCACCCCATGTTCCCGGATGGAGTCAGCCAGTTCTGCCAAGGCGGCATCGTCGAAGTCCTTTCTCGGCTGTTCTTTGTTTGGCTCAATCTCGGTGAGTTTTAACGATGTAGTGGGTATATCGCTGGTGTTGTTGTCCACAAACAAAGCTTCCAGGCCCTTGCCCAATCCACCTTTTGCGCGTGCCATGGCAGTTCCCTCCTCATTGGTTGTTCTCTAAAAATTCATCAGCCAAATCTTCGTACGCTTTCGATCCACGGGATGTACGGTCATAATAGAGCACTGGCTGGCCAAAGCTGGGCGCCTCGGACAGGCGGACATTCCGTGGAATTACGGTGCGGTACACCTTTTTGGGGAAAAACTTCTTCACTTCCTCCACCACCTGCAACGTCAGGTTCAAACGGCCGTCAAACATGGTGAGGAGTACCCCCTCAATCTCAATCTGAGGGTTATACAAACGCTTCACCTGCCGCACCGTCCCCATCAGCTGAGAAAGGCCCTCTAAGGCATAGTACTCGCACTGGATCGGGATCAGCAGGGTATCGCAGCAGTTTAGGGCGTTTAAAGTGATCAACCCCAGAGAAGGTGGACAGTCGATGAGGATATAATCGTATTGTTCTTTGATGGGAGCCAGAGCTTGTTTCAGCTTCATCACCCGGTTTTCTGCCTCCACCAGTTCAATTTCTGCTGCGGCTAAGTCCATGCTGGCCGGCAATAGATCAATATTCTCAAAACTGGTCCGTTGGAGAACGTCCTCTGCCTTGGCGTCGGCGATTAAGATGTCATAGGTGGACAGCTGGATATCCCGCTTGTTGACCCCCAATCCGCTGGAGGCATTGCCTTGGGGATCAATATCAATGAGCAGCATCTTTTTCCCTTTGCGCCCCAGCGACGCGGTCAAATTCACGGCAGAGGTAGTTTTCCCAACGCCGCCTTTCTGATTGGCAATTGCTATTACTTTCCCCATCTCTATCCTCCTAGCTCCATAAATTGGTCAAATCACCGCCTGCAACAGGCTCACTGTTTTTGATTATAGCACATCTCCATGGAATTGGGAAGGAAAATTCCCCTCCCTGTTGTTTCATGTGAAACAACAGGGAGGAAAATCAAAGGAGCCACGGCAACGCCGCGGCTCCTCTGACGAATCAGTAAGGGAAACACATATACCTTAACCTCAAAAGAGGAATGGCATCTTGTAGGCAAAATCTGCAAGCTTTCAGGGGGGATTATTTTTTGTATCCCGGCAATACAGGCGATTTGTAAGCTGCCTCTTTTGGGATCTTCACCCGATACTCGATAAAGTTTTGATCCTCTGTGCGATCTGTCACCGCAGGGATCCCCGCCTCCTTCATGGTGCTGACCGCCTTTTCCACTGTGTTGATAAAGATCCGCAGATCCTTCACCACCCATAGCCGGCTTTTGGCTGGGGTTGGCTCCAGCCGTTTCTCCACATATTCTTCGGTTTGGGAGACATTGAGGCGGTTTCCAATGACATATTTTACCGCATTGATAAAGCACGGCTGATCCAACAGCTTTAGCAAGGCCCGTGCATGGCGCTCAGTCAAATTGCCTTTGAGAAATACATCCCGAATATCCGGCGGGAAGCGGAGCAGCCGCAGCTTATTGGCTACAGCCGACTGGGATTTCCCCAGCTGTTCCGCCAACTGCTGCTGGGTGAGGTTCCACCGCTCCATCAAAGTGGCATATGCTTGCGCCTCTTCAAAATAAGAGAGGTTCTTCCGCTGCAAATTTTCAATCACCGCTAACACTGCGGATTTTTGATCATCCATCTCACTGACAATGGCGGGGATATCCTGCCATTCCAGCATTTTTGTAGCACGCAAGCGGCATTCCCCTGCCACCAGTTCAAATCGGCCATCCTTCTTTTTTCGGACGGTGATTGGCTGGAGCAAACCGTTTTCATCAATGCTGCGGGAAAGCTCCTCAATATATTCCTCATCAAAGGTTTTGCGGGGCTGCATGGGGTTGGGGTCAATTACATGCAGCGGCAGCAGCAGCACCTTGCCGATCGCTTCGTATTTGGAAAACAATTGGCGCATAAAAATCCCCCCATGGAAGAAAAGCCTGTCCACATTCTGTCTTTGGCCTTTGTTGTACCCCAATAATCGTTCTACGAGTATTGTAGCATAAGGGAATTTGGTATTCCAGAATTTTCCATCGCAGAATTTTACCTTTTCTTACGCCTTTCCCCTGCTTACAAGGGGGATTTTGCTATTTTTGCAGAGGGCCTTGGATATTTTGCCGGAGTTTGCGATATTTTTTGAATCACAACGACACTTCGCTTATTCTCCTTCGGCAGCACATAACGATCCACCTTTTCCAGCTTGCCCCCCAGCAGCTGGATGGCTTTTTGCGCCCCGGCCACTTCCTCTTCACAGTCGTATCCTTTTAAGGCGATGAACAAGCCTCCCACCTTGACAAAGGGGAGACAGTACTCTGCCAGGACAGCCAAATCTGCAACTGCCCGGGCGGTGGCAATATCAAACCGCTCCCGATACTCAGGTTTGCGGCCCGCTTCCTCCGCTCGGAAATGGATGGCGGTATTCTCCTGTCCCAAAGCTTGAGACAATGCCTGTAAAAAAGTCACCCGCTTGTTGAGGCTGTCCAAAAGGGTGAGGTCTACATCTGGCCGGGCAATCTTCACCGGCACCGAAGGGAAACCTGCCCCAGTGCCCACATCGATCATAGACGAACCTTCCTGGAGAGGCACACTTTTGAGCAGCATCAAGCTGTCGAGGAAATGTTTGATGACAATATCATCCGGCTGGGTGATGGCAGTCAAGTTCATTTTCTGGTTCCACTCCAGCAAGGTGTCGGCATAGGTGCCAAACTGCTCTACCATCCTGTCCGTCAGGGAAAACCCATACTCCTCCCCATAGGTCTTCAACTGTTCATTCGAGATTGTCATGGCCTTTTCCCTCCTGTTTTTTCTGCTCTAAATAGATGATCAATACCGAAATATCCGCTGGGCTCACCCCAGAGATGCGGGAAGCCTGCCCCAAATTGATGGGCCGCACCAAATCCAGCTTTTCCCGCGCTTCCAACCGAAGACCTTGAATGGTGGAATAAACCATGTCCTCTGGCAGAGGGGTTCCCTCCAAACGGCGCATTTCTTCCACTTGGGCCAATTGTTTTTTGATATACCCTTCGTATTTGATAGAGACTTCTACCTCTTCCGCCACCGCCCGGGGAAGCTCCAGCCGCTTGGGATCAAAGGGAGCCAGATCCTCATACCCAATTTGTGGCCGCCGGATCAGCTCCGCCGCCTTCATCCCTGTGGTGAGCGGGACTGTTTCACGTGAAACCAACATGGCGTTCAATGCATCCGAAGGGGCGATGGTCAACCCTTGAAGACGCTTGATCTCCCCTTCCACCTGGGCTTGCTTCTCCAAAAACTTCTGCCACCTCTCCTCATCGATCAGCCCCAATTCATGGCCAATAGGGGTGAGCCGGACATCCGCATTGTCCTGCCGCAAGATCAGCCGGTACTCCGACCGGGAGGTCATCATCCGGTAGGGGTCGGAACATCCCTTGGTCACCAGGTCATCAATCAAAGTGCCGATATAAGAGGATGCCCGATCCAAAATCAGCGGGTCTTTTCCCTGCAATGACCGCACTGCATTAATCCCAGCGATCAACCCTTGGGCTGCCGCCTCCTCATACCCGGAGGTGCCATTGAACTGTCCCGCGCCATACAAACCAGGCACTGTTTTAAACTCTAAGGAAGGCTTTAAGGCCAGAGGGTCCACACAATCGTATTCAATGGCATAGGCATTTCGCATGATCTGCACATTCTCAAATCCCTTGATGGTGCGGTAAAAGGCCAACTGGACATCCTCCGGCAGGCTGGTGGAGAGCCCCTGGAGATAGATTTCGTCGGTATCCATCCCCATCGGCTCCACAAACACCTGATGGCGGGGCTTGTCGGCAAACCGCATAATTTTATCCTCAATACTGGGGCAATACCGAGGGCCGATCCCCTCAATCTGGCCGCCGTACATGGCAGACCGGCCAATGTTCTCCTGGATGACCCGGTGGGTCTCCTCATTGGTATAGGCGATGTGGCAAATTGCCTGATTTTTCAGCTCCCCTTCGGTCGAAAAGGAAAACGGGGTGATGGGGTCATCCCCCTCCTGCTCCTCCAGTTGAGAAAAGTCAATGGAACTTCGCTCCACCCGGGCAGGGGTCCCGGTTTTAAACCGACGCAGGGGAAGGCCGATCTGCACTAGGGAATCGCTGAGCCGTTTGGCGGCGTGCATCCCATCTGGGCCGCTGGAAAAAACCTGATCCCCCACAAAAATCTTCCCGTTGAGGAAAGTCCCAGAACATATGATCGCAACTTTTACTGGATGGACAGCCCCCAACCGGGTGACCACCGACTCTACCTGGCCCTCCTCATCGGTGCGGATCTCCACCACCTCTGCCTGTTTCACATGGAGGTTTTGCTGCCGCTCCACCGCCCGCTTCATATAGATATGGTACTGAGCCCGGTCCGCCTGGACCCGCAGGCTGTGGACCGCTGGCCCCTTCCCCCGGTTTAGCATCCTGCTCTGAATAAAGGTGGCGTCTGCGGCCTTGCCCATCTCCCCTCCCAAGGCGTCAATCTCCCGGACCAAATGCCCCTTGGCCGTCCCGCCGATGGAGGGATTGCAAGGCATGTTGGCGATGGCGTCCAAACTCATGGTAAACAGCACGGTGGATGCCCCCAGCCGGGCGGCGGCCAAAGCGGCCTCCACCCCAGCATGTCCCGCGCCGATCACTGCAATGTCAAAGGGTTGTGCTTGATATTCCATGGATAACTCCCCCTCTCCCCGGTGTGGGGAAAGACTATAACCAATCTATTTTCCACAGCGTTTTCCCCTGGGGGAAAACGCTGGTTTGCTTCTGCACTATTATAACAAACTCAGTGCTTTTCCACCAGAGGAAAATTCCGTGGAAAACCTTGACTCCCCAGTTTTCCTTCTTGGCTCATCTTTTTTCCACAGCGGATTTCTTCCTTTCCACCGGGAAAAACCTCTTCTGCCCTCCCCTCTGACAGATAAAAAATAGGGACCGGCTGCCCCACGAGAAGGGGGACAGCCCGGCCCCGGTTTTCCTTCTATTTTACCATAAAGTCTGCACAAACCATAAGAATTGCAAAGCGGCTGCTGCCGCAAAGGGCTTCGCCCTGCAAGCAATTCTTCGAATGGCACAGCTTCGCTGTGGCTATTTTCCCACACAGAACTGGGCGAACACCTGGCCCACCACTGCATCGGTGGCCCGCTCACCAGTCAACTCTAAAAGGGCGTTCAGCCCTTCATCGATGCACACGGTGGCAGCATCCAAGGTGAGGGCGGAGCCAACCGCTTCGATGGCGTCATCCAAAGCGGATTTGGCCCGCAGGATGCACCCTCTCTGGCGCTCATTGGCCAAGATGGGGGCGGAACCATCGATCTGGTGAAGGGACAGCACCTCCCGGATGGCGGCAGAAAGGGCATCCATCCCTTCCCCATTGGCCGCAGAGACCTCCACCACCTGGGGAATCCACTGGGCGATTTCCTCCCTCTGAATCTTGCGGGGAAGGTCGGTTTTGTTGAGAACCGCCACTGCCGGACGGCCTTGCAACGCCTCCAACAGCTCCCTGTCCTCCCTGGTCAAGGAATCGGAGCTGTCAAACACCGCCAACACCAGCCCGCTGTCCTCCATACGGCGGCGTGCCAAATCCACCCCCACCGATTCCACCGGGTCATCGGTAGCCCGGATGCCCGCTGTGTCCGCCAGGTTGAGCACCACATCCTCCAGCCGGATCACATCCTCCACCACATCCCGAGTGGTGCCGGGAATGTCGGTGACAATGCTGCGCTGGGCCCCGGCCAGCAAATTCATCAAGGTGGACTTGCCCACGTTGGGCCGGCCGATGATAGCGGTATCCACTCCTTCCCGCAGGATACGCCCTAAGTCATATGTGGAGAGGAGCTGCTCCAACTGATCCCGACAGCCGCTCAGAGAATGAAGGAGGGAACCCGTCTCCACTTCCTCGATGTCCTCCTCTGGGTAGTCCACCCAGGCTGCAAGGTGTCCAGCCAGGCCGAGAAGAATCTTCTCAATCCCCTGTACCCTTTGAGATAAAGCCCCATCCCGGGCCGACAGGGCCGCTCTGGTGGCATTCTTATTTTGGGAGGAGATCAGATCCATCACCGCCTCCGCCTGGGTCAGATTCACCTTCCCGTTTAAAAAAGCCCGCTTGGTGAATTCCCCTGGGCCGGCTAAAACCGCCCCTTGGTCCAAGACCGCCCGCAGCACCCGCTGGAGCACATACACCCCGCCGTGGCAGGAAAGTTCTGCCACATCTTCGCCGGTGTAGCTCTTTGGGGCCCGGTAGACCGACAGAATGGCTTCATCCACCTGGCCATCCTGGTCGAAAACACGGCCATAGGCGCTGGTAAACCCTTTCATGGAGGAAATATCCCGTTCTCCAGCTGGGCGGAATACCCGGGCGGCAATGGCCAGAGCCTCTGGGCCAGAGACCCGAACAATGCCGATCCCTCCCACTGCCAAGGGTGTGGAGATCGCCGCAATGGTGCTCATCACATACCATCCTTTCAATAAGAATGGCACCCCCGCGGGCCTCTGCGGGCCTTTGAGAGTGCCATTGTATCTTCTCTAATCGTCGATTTCGATTTTGCCGAACAGGGGCAGGTCGGCGGCCTCAGAAGGCGGGGCAGAACGGAGAATCCGCTCCTCCTCGGAGATGGGTGCTCTCGGTGCCTCCGGCTCTTTCAACTCCTCCCGCTCCCGGTAGGGTCTGCGCTCCCGGCTGCTCTTCCCCTCACCGCGGCTTTCCCCAGAGGGCCTGCCGCCCCGGCGGGAGCCGCCTTTGCCTTTGCCTCGTCCATCGGTACGGGGCTTCTTCGGATTGGCAGAGCTGATCACTACCCGGCGGTTGGGTTCTTCCCCCACCGAAGTGGACAGCGCCCCTTCCACCTGGGATACAGCGGCGTGGATTATCCGGCGCTCATAGGGGTTCATAGGCTCCAAAGTGGAGCTCCGGCCGGTTTTGACCGCATTGTTGGCCAATTTCTTCGCCAAGGTTTCCAAGGTTTTTTCCCGTTTTTCCCGGTAGTTGCCGCTGTCGATGGTCACACGCATATAATCGCCGTCCGCCCGGTTGGCCACCAGGCCGGTCAGATACTGGAGGGCATCCAAAGTCTCGCCGCGACGGCCGATGATGACGCCCAACCCCTCGCCGCTGAGGGTGATGACCGCATTGTTGTTCTCCTCCACCTTGGCGGTTACCTCCACATGGGGCAAGCCGATCTCGGTGAGAATGTCTTTGATATAGGCAACTGCGATCTCCGCCTTGTCGCTGGATTCTTGGTAGACACGAACCTTGGCAGGCTGGGCGCCGATGCCGAAAAAGCCTTTTTTGGGCAGGTCGATGATCTCAATTTCCACTTCTTCCCGGGGCAGGCCAATCCGGTCGCAGGCGAGTTCAATAGCCTCTTCCACGGTTTTCGCTGTCATGGTACATTCTTTCATAAAAGGGCACCTCCTCAGGTTGCGTCCTGTTATTTCAGGTCGTCGTCGGTGACTTCCACATATTCCTCACCGTATTTTTCCGCATCCCGCTTGCGGGCGGCAGCCAATTTCATCCGGTTGATTTCCTTTTGAGTCAGGGCTTTTTCCGCCGCCGCGGCATCCCCCTGCTTCATCCGTTTCTTTGCTTCAATCTTCTCTTTGCGCTCCTGCTCCTTGCGGGCAGCGGCCTCTTCCTTCGCTTTTTTGACCATCTCCACCGGGTCATAGATCTTGTTGAGGATGTAGGACTGAGCCGCAGAGAACACGTTGGAAAGCAGCCAGTACACGCCGACGCCGGCGGGCACCTGGAAGGCGATAAATACACTCATCAAAGGCATCATCAGCAGCATGCTTTTGTTCATGCTGGCCGCCGCGCCGTCTTCGCCGGTGGTGGCGCTGCTGAGCTTCATGCTGATCAGGCTCATGCCCAGGGCGGAAAGGCCGGACAGGATGGGAATCAACAGGTAAATATTGACCGCCATTGTGGGGACAACTCCCAGATCCATGCCGAAGAAGGTGAAATCAAAATTCGAAATTTTATCCACCACATCGGCGCCCAGGGAAGAGAAAGCCCCCGCATTCTGATGCACCGCATTGATGATGCTCATCTCCACGCTGTGCATATTCATGCCGCCTTCCCCCAGCACCTGCTTGGCGATTTCGGTCGCCGCATTGATGGTGTCGGCCGGCAGCCGCAGGATGTGCTTCAAGGGGTAATAAATGACATCAATCAAGCCAAAGAGGATGGGAAACTGGATGAGGACAGGAAGGCAACCGCTCATAGGGTTGTAATTTTCCTTCTCATAAAGCTTCAGAAGCTCCTCATTGAGCTTTTCCTTGTTATTTGCATATTTTTTCTGGATCTCTTCCATTTTTGGCCGGAAAGCGGCCATTTTGACCATGGACTTCTGCTGTTTCACAGCAAACGGCACCAACACCAATTTGGTGAGGATGGTAAACAGGATCAGCGCCAGGCCGTAGTTGTTTACCAGGTGGTAGCACAGAAACATGATCCACCCCAAGGGGTAACCAAGGATGGCGTAAATGGTTCTCATCATAACAATAGGTCCTCCAGATCGGATGGTGTACTAGGCGGATGGAGTCTGCCAAATATCGCCCTTTACTCCAAGTGGTCGGGCACGGGGTCATATCCGCCTTTGCAAAAGGGGTGGCATCTCAGAATCCGTTTAACGGCAAGTAGCCCGCCCCGATACGCTCCATATTTGGATATGGCCTGGTACGCGTATGTGGAACAGGTTGGATAAAACCTGCAGCAAGCAGGCCTATAGGGCGAAATCGCCTTTTGATAAAAACGGATGACTGCCAAAAACAGTTTTTTCATATTGCATATTGCCCCAAAAGGACGGCCGACTGCCGCTTGGAGCGTTTTATTCCGCCGGAGCGGTCTGCTGGGGTTTGGATGGCTCTGGCTTCTGCAGCAAGCCCAGCTTCTGCAGCTGTTTGTCCATCACGCGCTGCACCTCCTGCATCTTCACTTGGGTGGTGCGTCCCCGGGCGACAAAAACGATATCCCAGCCTTTGACCACAGTGGGCTCCATCTGGCGGTATGCCTCCCGGATAATTCTCCTTGCACGGTTTCGTTTACAAGCTTTTCCAATTTTCTTGGTGGCGGTGATGCCCACCCTGGCCCGGCCTTTTCGGTTCTTGACAGCATAGGTGACCAGAAGGGGGTGCACAGCGCTTTTCCCAGCGCGGTAGACCTTTTTAAAGTCTCGGTTTTGATTGAGTGTGACTGTATGAAGCATGGAAAGTGCCTTTCATGCCGGTTTTGCAGATTTTCCTTTTTATGATCCGGCAGACAGCCCGCCGGTTTCGGCGGGCGCCGGGTCATAAAAAGAAAGACCACAAAAAGGTTGTGGCCGGCAATTAGTGAGTTAAACGGGCTCTGCCTTTCGCTCTTCTGCGAGCAAGCACTTTTCTTCCGTTTTTCGTGCTCATTCTCTTGCGGAAACCATGCTCTTTCTTTCTGTGGATCTTCTTAGGCTGATAGGTTCTAAGCATCAAAATACCCTCCTTTCGGGGCGAAACCTTGCAAGATAACAGTATAGCCTACACGGGGCAAAATTGTCAATAGAAAAAATGGTTTTTTCCCGGTTCCAAAGCCATTTTTCCCTGTTTTGGAGGCGATTTTTTCCATCTTCCCCCTGAGGGCGGCCGTTTTTGCCGGAAAAATTCCCCTTGCTTCTGTTTTTGCTGGGTTGCCGGCGCCTTTGTTTGCCACGCCGCCCTCCAGCTTCCCCCTCCTGGATAAACCCAGGGATTTCCACCTGTTTCCATCCTTTGGTTTCCCTTTTCCATTCCATCTTCCCCAACCGGGATTTTTTGCTGTTTATACTATTATATAATATATTCACACAGGGCTGTTGAAAAGCTTGAAATAAACATTCCACTTATGCTACAATAACTCTGTTGAAGATCGGTGGAAAAAGTTTTTTCAACACACCTTTCCCAGTTGATCAACCCCTTTTCCACCGACCCGGAAATTTAATCGGAAGGACGATCAAACCATGGAATCCTTTAAAGAAGTGTTTTCGCTGGTCAGCGATTACTGCAAAGGACCCGATGGCGTTACCGAAGTAGCCCATTCCCTTTGGATTAAGGATATCGAGCCGGTCAAGTTTGAGAACTCCACCGCCTACCTGCGGGTCAGTTCCCAATTTAAAAAGGAGATCATCGAGGAGAAATACCTCCCCCTCCTGTCCCGTGCCTTCGAGCATATCCTAGGCTTTAGTGTAAACATCAAAATCCTCTGCGACTCCGCCCCCAAACAGGAGCCGCCCGAGTCCGGCATGCTGTCCGGATATTCCCAAGAAGAGCTGGAGAAGAGCAGCCAAGGCGGCGATTATGAATACACCTTCTCCACCTTTATCGTGGGCCCCTCCAACAAATTTGCCCACGCGGCATCCCTGGCGGTGGCTGCAAACCCTGCCAATGCCTACAACCCCCTGTTCATCTACGGCGGGTCCGGGCTGGGCAAAACCCATCTGCTGCTGGCCATCTGCGCAGAGATCAAAAAGAACAAGCCGGAAACCAACATCATCTACGCCAAGGGCGAGGAGTTCACCAACGAGCTGATCTACGCCATCACCACCGAGACCACCCGGGAATTCCATGACAAATACCGCCTGGCTGATGTCTTGTTGGTGGACGACATCCAGTTTATCGGCGGCAAGGAGAGCACCCAGGAGGAGTTCTTCCACACCTTTGAGGCCCTCCACCAGGCAGGCAAACAGATTGTCCTGACCAGTGACCGCCCTCCCAAGGAGATTAAAACCCTAGAGGACCGGCTGCGCACCCGGTTTGAATGGGGCCTGCTGGCCGACATTCAGCCCCCGGATTTTGAAACCCGCATCGCCATCATCCGCCGCAAGGCCGAACTGATGGACATCCAAATCCCCGACGAGGTGGCCGAGTACATTGCCAACCGGCTGAAAAACAACATCCGCCAGCTGGAAGGCGCAGTGAAAAAGCTCAAGGCCTTTAAACTGCTGGCTGGCACCCCGCCGTCCATCCTCATTGCCCAAAACGCCATCCGGGATATTTTAAATGACAACCAGCCGGTGCCGGTCACCGTGGAGCGGATCATCTCGGAGGTGGGCCGCACTTATGGGGTATCCTCGGCAGACATCCGCTCCACCAAGCGGTCGGCCCAGATCTCCCAGGCCCGGCAGATCTCCATTTACATCGTCCGGGACATCACCCAGATGTCCATGTCCTCTATCGGGGAGGAGTTCGGCGGCCGGGACCATTCCACCATCGTCTACGCCATCCAGCAGGTAGAAAAGAACATGAAACAGGATTCCCGCTACAAGGAGACAGTGGAGGACATCATCAAGAACATCCGCGACTCCTAACCTTCTCTTTCTTTTCCCAAAGAAAGAGAAGGCAGAAAGACCCCCCTTACCGGAAATAGAGATCAATCTGTTTCACTGGGGGAAAGCAATCCCTCCTTTCACTACAGGCGTGCAGATTCGGTTTAGACGAGGACTCTATTCCCGCCAAAGCAGCCTTTTCACCCCCGAAATTATACAGTCTGTATTGGTTTTACTGTCTCTTGCAAGATTTCCATCGCAAGTTGCAAAACCTGTTTAACCCTATTGAATTTTCGGCGCCGCGAACCTTTCTTTTTTGCGTATGATTATGCATTTCTCACTTTCCACTTTTCCCCGTTTCCACGGCCCTATTTTCACCTTTTGGGAAGGTTGTGGTTCTCCACGGAATTCTCTACTTGTTTTCCACACTTTAAACAGAGTTTTCCACAACCCAGTGAAAAAGCGATGGCTGTTTCCACCTCTCCACAAATTCACCACCGCAGCCACTGGAAAGAGAACGCCTCTTTTTTCCTTTGATAAAGCAGGTTTGCGCGGTTGTCCACATCCCAACCGCCCCTACTACTACGACTAAAAATAGAGTTCTATCCTGATCTTGTTATGGGAGGGAAAGAACCGTTGTGAAAAACCAGCCGGGCAAAACCGGCAAAACAAATTGCAATTGAGGTGAATGAATCCATGAACATTCTCTGTGATAAGGCCCTCCTAGTACAGGCTGTCTCCAATGTATCCCGCGCAGTATCGGGCAAAACAACCCTCCCGGCCTTGGAGGGCATTTTGATGGTGGCCAAGGGCGGCCCGGTCCAGCTGACTGGCTACGACCTAGAACTGGGCATTTCCACCCATCTGGAAGCCCAGGTCTTGGAGGAAGGAGAGATCGTCCTCTCCGCCAAGCTGCTGCTGGATATGATCCGCCGGATGCCTGGTGACCAGGTGGCCATTGAAAGCGATGCCAAACTGCTGACCCAGCTGAAAAGCGGGGTCACCGAATACACCATTTTGGGCATGCCTGCCACCGACTACCCGGAGCTTCCTTCGGTGACCGAAGGGTCCGCCATCCAGCTGCCCCAGACCACCTTGAAGTCGATGATCGACCAAACCTTGTTTGCGGTGGCAACCACCGATTCTAAACCAGTTCACACCGGTTCTATGTTCGACGTGGACGAAGAGGGGATCACCCTTGTTTCGGTGGATGGATACCGCCTGGCCCTGCGCCGGGAAAAGGTGAAAATCGGCCAGCCGATGAAGTTCATCGTCCCCGGCAAGACTTTGTCTGAGGTCTCCAAGCTTCTGGGGGATGAGGACACCCCCACCGAGCTGTTTATCTCCCGCAAACACATTGTGTTCAACATCAACGGATATAGCGTCATCTCCCGCTTGTTGGAGGGGGAATTTTTGGATTACCACGCCGCCATCCCTCAAAACAGCACCACTACTGTAAAAATCTCCACCCGCAGCTTTATGGACTCCATTGAGCGCACCAGCCTGCTCATCTCCGACCGGCTCAAGAGCCCCTTGCGGGTCAAATTTACCCAGGATCTGATCAAAGTTTCCTGCTCCACTACCATCGGCAAAGCCTATGATGAAATCCCCTGCTCCATCGACGGCGGGGAAGTGGAGATGGGCTTTAACAACAAATACATCCTAGACGCCCTCAAGGCCTCCGGCTGTGATGAGGTCAAGCTGGAGATCAGCGGCCCCCTCTCCCCCATGAAGGTAGTTCCCCCCGAAGGGGATCAGTTCCTCTTCCTGGTGTTACCGGTGCGGCTGAAGGCGGAATAATCGACCATACAAGGAGGGCGCCATGAGCGAACACAAGGAAATTATTCGGGAAACCATTGAGATCTCCACCGAGTTCATCAAACTGGATTCCTTTTTAAAATTTGCCGGCATGCTGGAGACGGGGGGCCAGGCCAAAGAGGTGGTCCAGGCCGGCCTAGTCTCGGTCAATGGGGAAGTCTGCACCATGCGGGGCAAAAAGATCCGCCCCGGAGACATCGTAGAGGTGGAGAATTACCGGCTGGAGGTTGTCGGGCGTGCGGATTGATCGCCTCACCCTCACTGGATTTCGCAACATCGGGGAGATGGAACTCTCCCCCTGCCCCGGCGTCAATGTAATCTACGGCGACAATGCCCAGGGCAAGACCAATTTGATGGAGGCCATCTATCTGTTCACCGGGGCCAAAAGCTTCCGGGGGGCGAAGGACCGGGAGATGGTGGGCTTGGGGGAGGTGAAAACCCTGCTCCAGCTGGAGTTTTTCGGCGAAGGCCGCACCCAGACCGCCCAGATTTCCCTGGCCCCCAAAAAGGCGGTTCACCTCAATGAGATTCTGCTGGACAGCAGCACCAAACTGGCCGGCCAGTTTACCGCTGTGGTTTTTTCCCCCAGCCATCTGTCCCTCATCCAGGACGGCCCCCAGGAGAGGCGGCGGTTTTTGGACACCACCATCTGTCAGTTGAAGCCCAAATACATCCGGGTGCTCAATGACTACAGCCGGGTATTGGCCCAGCGAAACAGCCTTCTCAAAGACGTGGCTTTCAGCTCCTACCTGCTGGATACCCTGGACATCTGGGACCAGCACCTGGTACGGCTGTCGGCCACCATCACCCGGACGCGGTACACCTATCTGGAGAAGCTCAAACAGCTGGCCGGGGAGGTGTATAAGGGTATTTCCCGGGAAAAAGAGGAATTCAGCCTGCGGTACCTGTCCAAAGCCTGCCCAGATCTTGCCGACCTCTCTGCCCCCGGGCTGGAAGAGGCTATCGCCGAGGCGGTGCGCAAAGCCCGCCGGGAGGACCTGAAGGCGGGCAGCACCACAGTGGGGGCCCACCGGGACGACCTGGAAATCTCCATCAATGGGATGAACGTCCGCACCTACGGCTCCCAGGGGCAGCAGCGAAGCGCCGTATTGGCCCTCAAGCTGTCCGAGTGCGGGATGATCCGCCAGCTCACTGGGGAGGAGCCTGTGGTCCTCCTGGACGATGTGATGAGCGAGCTGGACGAGAGCCGGAGGGAATACCTGCTCAACCACATGGGCGACCGGCAGATCTTCATCACCTGCTGCGACCCCAACTACTTCCGCCACCTGGAAGATGGGAAAAGCTTTCATATACAGGGGGGCGCCATCTATAAGGTGGAAGAATACGGCCGCCCCCAGAAGGAGGAAAATCCATGTATCTCCATTTAGGACAGGATACGGTAGTGCGCACCAGTGACATCATCGCCATATTTGACCTGGAAAACGCCTCCATCGCCAAATCCACAAAAGGGTACCTGGCCTCCGCCCAAAAAAACGGGATGGTGGTCAACGTGTCCACTGAACTTCCAAAATCCTTTGTTGTCTGCACCGAAAACGGCAGGACAAAGGTTTACATTTCCCAGATATCGTCGTCTACTTTAAAAAAACGCACCGGCTTTATCGCGGATATTGCCAATGTGTAGCCATAGGGGCACACAGACTTTAACGCAAGGAGAGTTTACCGTGCAGAACACACCACAAACCGAAACATATGATGAAAACCAAATCCAGGTGCTGGAAGGGCTGGAGGCTGTCCGCAAACGGCCCGGCATGTACATCGGCTCCACCAGCACCCGGGGCCTGCATCATCTGGTCTATGAAATTGTAGACAACTCTATAGACGAGGCGCTTGCTGGCTACTGCACCGACATCAAGGTGGAAATCCTCCCGGGGGAGGTCATCCGGGTCACCGACAACGGCCGCGGCATCCCGGTGGGCATCCAGCACCAGCAGGGCATCCCTGCGGTGACGGTGGTATTCACCATCCTCCACGCAGGCGGCAAGTTCGGCGGTGGCGGATACAAGGTCGCCGGCGGCCTCCACGGCGTGGGCGCTTCGGTGGTCAACGCCCTGTCGGAGTGGCTGGAAGTCCGGGTGTTCGACGGGTCCCACATCCACTACCAGCGCTTTGAGCGGGGCAAGATCATCTGCGACCTGAAGGTCGTCGGGGAGACCGACAAAACCGGCACTGAGGTCACCTTCAAGCCGGACGCTCAGATCTTTGACGACACCGTCTTTGACCGTGAGACCTTGGAGACCCGGCTGCGGGAGCAGGCGTTCCTCAACGCCGGCCTCAACATCATCCTGGAGGACAGCCGCAGCGGGGAGCCGGTAGTGCAGAAGATGCACTACGAAGGCGGCATCCGCAGCTTTGTGGAGCATATCCACCAGCGCAAAGGGCTGGAGGTCCTCCATGACGGGGTCATCTACATCAGCGGCCAGAGCGGCGACAGCCTGGCGGAAGTGGCTATGCAGTACAACGACAGCTACAACGAGCTGATCCTGTCTTTTGCCAACAACATCAACACCACCGAGGGCGGTACCCATGAGGTGGGCTTTAAAAACGCCCTCACCCGGGTGATGAACGACTACGCCCGCAAGTTTGGCATCCTCAAAGAGGCGGACAAAAACCTGACCGGCGACGATGTCCGGGAGGGATTGACCGCCATTATCTCGGTCAAATTGACCGACGCCCAATTTGAAGGACAGACCAAAACCAAGCTGGGCAACAGCGAGATCCGCCCCTTGGTGGACAACATGGTCTATGAAAAGCTGACCACTTATTTTGAAGAAAACCCAGCTGTGGCGCGGGCTATTTTGGATAAATCCCTCAATGCGGCCAAAGCCCGGGAAGCCGCCCGCCGCGCCCGGGAGCTGACCCGCCGCAAATCCGCCCTGGAGACCGCCTCTCTGCCCGGCAAGCTGGCGGATTGCTCTGAGCGGGACATTGAACAGACGGAAATTTACATCGTAGAGGGCGACTCGGCAGGCGGTTCGGCCAAATCCGGCCGGGACCGCCGGTTCCAGGCCATCCTTCCCCTGTGGGGCAAGATGCTCAACGTGGAGAAAGCCCGTCTGGACCGGGTGTACGGAAACGACAAGCTGATGCCGGTGGTCACCGCTTTGGGATGCGGCATCGGGGATGAATTTGACATCTCCAAGCTGCGGTATGGCAAGGTAATCATCATGGCCGATGCCGATGTGGACGGTTCCCACATCCGCACTTTGTTGCTCACCTTCTTCTTCCGGTTCATGCGTCCCCTCATTGAAGAGGGCCATGTGTACATTGCCCAGCCCCCCCTGTTCAAAGTTTCCCGGGGCAAGCAGGTGCGCTATGCCTACGATGAAAAACAGCGGGATCAATACATCGCGGAGCTTTACCCCGATGGCACCACCAAGTCCGACGTGCAGCGGTACAAGGGCCTTGGTGAGATGGACCCGGAACAGCTGTGGGAGACCACCATGAACCCGGAGAACCGCACCATGCTTCGGGTGGAGATGGCCGACGCCATGAAGGCGGACGAGATTTTCACCATCCTTATGGGTGAAAAGGTCGCCCCCCGGCGGGAGTTTATCGAAACCAATGCCAAATATGTGCAGAACCTGGATATTTAGCGGGGCGGTGACAGAATGGACGAACAAAAAAAGCCTATTTTAACCCTGGAATATACCATACAGCCGGAGGAGTACCTCCACTTCAACCAGTATTTTGCCAAGGAGAATTTCCAGGCGAAGAAGAACAAAACCACTTTGGTGGGCGCCATTGAAACGGTGGTGGCTCTGATCCTTCTGTATGCCACCGCCACTGGGGAGGGCCAGTACCGCTTGATGCTGATCCTCCTCTCGGCGGCGCTAGTGGCCTTTGGCCTGTACAGCATGCTGTTTTACACCGTCATTTTTCCCTGGTCCTTGAAAAACGCTGCCCGGAAGAACTATGAAAAAAGCGACTATCTCAAAAACCCCATCCGGCAGGATTTTTACCCCGATTCGCTGGTGGAGACCAGCCAAGGGGTGGAAAACCGCTTTTACTGGAACGAGGTCTCGGAGATCCGGGAGACCCCTATTCTCTTCATGCTGATTTTGGAAGAGAAGCGGACCATTTTGATCCCAAAATCCGGCCTGGGCGACCAGATCTACGAGCTGGATGAATGTCTCAAACTGATTGAGCAGAAATATGGCAAACAACGGATTGTCAGCCAATAAACCGGGCCTCCTACCGCAACGGCAAGCAAGGCCAATTGGAAATAAAGGGTGAAAAGAAACAATGTTTAGTGACGCATCAACTGTAATCAATGTGGACATCGAGAACGAGATGAAAAAAAGTTTTCTCGATTATTCCATGTCGGTCATCGTCAGCCGTGCGCTGCCCGATGTCCGGGATGGCTTGAAGCCGGTCCACCGCCGCATCCTCTACACGCTGTATGAAAATGGCCTGGGGCCGGATAAGGCCTACCGCAAATGCGCCGACACCGTCGGTTCGGTGCTGGGCCGGTACCATCCCCACGGCGATGCATCGGTCTATGACGCTATGGTCCGCCTGGCCCAGGATTTTTCCATGCGCTACCCCCTGGTGGACGGCCATGGAAACTTCGGTTCGGTGGACGGCGACCCGGCAGCTGCCTACCGGTATACCGAATCCCGGATGAGCCGGATCTCCACCTCCATGCTCACCGATATTGACAAAGACACTGTCGATTTTACCTCCAACTACGATGACCGCCTGAAGGAGCCGGTGGTCCTCCCTTCCCGCTACCCCAACCTTCTGGTCAACGGCTCCACCGGCATCGCTGTGGGCATGGCCACCAACATCCCCCCACACAACCTGGGGGAGGTCATTGACGGGGTCTGCTGCCTCATCGACAACCCGGACGCCACCCTGGAAGAGCTGATGGAGCACATCAAAGGCCCGGATTTCCCCACCGGCGGCGTCATCATGGGCCGCAGCGGCATCCGGGCGGCTTATGCCACCGGTCGGGGCAAGATCACCCTGCGGGCAAAAACCGAGATTGAGGAGCACAAAAACGGCCGGGAGCGGATTGTGGTTCACGAGATCCCTTACATGGTCAACAAAGCCCGCCTCATCGAAAACATCGCCGACCTGGTCAAGGATAAACGGGTGGATCAGATCAGCGACCTGCGGGATGAATCCGACCGGGACGGCATGCGGATCGTCATTGAGCTGAAGAAGGACGCCAACGCCCAGGTGGTGCTGAACCAATTGTTCAGCTACACCCAGCTCCAGGATACGGTTGGTGTCATCATGCTGGCGTTGGTGGACGGCCAGCCCAAGGTCATGGGCCTCAAGGAGATCCTCTCCCACTATATCCAATTCCAGGAGCAGGTCATCGCCCGCCGCACCCAGTTTGACCTGCGCAAAGCAGAGGAGCGTTCCCACATCCTGGAGGGCATGAAGCTGGTCTGCGACCACACCGATGAGGTCATCGAAATCATCCGCCACTCCAAGGATCAGCCCGATGCCAAGGTCAATTTGATGGAGCGGTTCGGCATCACCGATGTCCAGGCCACCGCCATCGTCTCCATGCGCCTTGGGCAGCTGTCCGGTATGGAGCGGATCAAGATTGAGACCGAATTGGACGGCCTTTATGCCAAGATCGCGGAACTGCAGGCCATTTTGGCCGACGAAGGCAAGCTGCTTGCCATTGTCAAAGAGGAGATCCAGGTGATCCGGCAGAAATACGCCGACCCCCGCCGCACCGAGATCCAGATGGTAAGCGGCGAGGTGGATATTGAGGACCTGATCCCAGTGGAAGACTGCGTGGTCACCCTGACCCACTTCGGCTACATCAAGCGCCAGCCAGTGGACACCTACAAGACCCAGCGCCGCGGCGGCCGGGGCATCTCCGGCATGGCCCGCCGGGAGGAGGACTTTGTGGAGGAGCTGTTCATCTGCTCCACCCACGACTACATCATGTTCTTCAGCAACCGGGGACGGGTCTACCGCCTCAAGGGGTATGAAATTGCAGAAAGCTCCCGCGCCTCCAAAGGCATCAATATGATCAACCTCCTCCCCTTGGAGAAGGATGAGAAGATCACCTCCATGATCCGCATGTCCGAATTTGAGGAGGACAGCTTCCTGGTGATGGTCACCAAGCAAGGCGTCATCAAGCGGACCGAGACAAGCAGTTACCGCAACGTCCGCAAAGGCGGCCTCATCGCCATCAACCTGGACGAAGGGGATGAACTGGCCTGGGTCCGCCAGACCGACGGCCAGAGCCAGCTGATCGTGGCCACCAAGAACGGCATGGCCATCCGCTTTGAGGAGCAGGATGCCCGCGCCTTGGGCCGCACTGCCCGCGGTGTGAAGGCCATCACCTTGGAAGAAGGGGATGAAGTGGTAGGCATGGCAGTGGTCAACGAAGGGGAATACCTGCTCACTGTCAGCGAAAACGGCCAGGGAAGAAAGACCTTCCCCGATGAATACCGCATCCAAAGCCGTGGAGGCAAGGGAATCCGCAATTACTACACCGACAAAAACGGCCCTGTGGCCGGGGTGCTCATGGTCAACGATGAGGATGACATCTTTGTCATCAGCGAAGACGGCGTCATCATCCGGACCAATGTGGCGGAGATCGCCCAGCAGTCCCGGTATGGCGGCGGCGTGCGGGTGATGCGCATCCAGGAGGACAACAAGGTTGTCGCCTTGGCCCGTGCCCCCAAAGAGGTGGACTCCGCCGAGGAGGCTGAACCCCAGGAGGCCGAAGGGGAATCCCCCGCTGCCCAAGAACCTTCTACAGAGGAATAACCAAAGCAAAACAGCGCCGTCCAAGAGGATGGCGCTGTTTTTGACTGCTGCATTTGTGAAAACTGCGGGGTTGGGGGCAGCTCTCCCCTTCTATTTTTGTACAGCATGAGACGGGAAGATTTGCAAACAGTCATTGCATATTCATTCAAAAAGATGTATAATAATTCCCATAAAGGAGGGAGAATATGAAACAATATTCCTTTGATCATTACTATATTTACAGCGAAATGACCACGGTGTTACAGGAGTTGGCAGCGGAATATCCTGGACTTATAAAAATGCACTCCATCTGCACCACAGTCGATGGGCATGAAGTCTGGGCCACCGAGATCACCAACTACGCCACCGGCGGCGCCCTGGAAAAACCGGCTTACTATGTGGACGGCAGCCACCACGCCGGCGAGGTGACCGGTTCCATGGCGGCGATCCATCTGATCGTCACCTTGGTGCAGGGCTACGGCAAAAAAGACAATATCACAAATCTGCTGGACAATTTCACTGTCTATGTCATCCCCCGCATCAGCCCCGACGGCGCGGAGAAGGTGTTGACCACCCCGGAACAGCTCCGCTCGGTCAACCGCCCCTATCCCTTTGAGGAGTGGATGCCCGGCCTCCACCCCGAGGATTTGGACGGCGACGGCGTCATCCGCATGATGCGGGTCCCCGACCCCACCGGTGTCTGGAAAGCCATGGACAAAGATCCCCGCATCCTGGTGAAGCGCTCTCCCTCCGACTTCGGCGGAACCTATTACCACCTCTACCCCGAAGGGATCATCGAAGGGTACGACGGCGTCCATGTCCAGCCGGCAGAGGGAAAATGGAACTTGGATTTCAACCGGAACTACCCATTGGGCTGGTTCCCGGAGAACCGCCAGCCCGGCGCAGGCAAATACCCTTTGAGCAACCCGGAAAACAAAGCAGTGGTGGATTTTGTCCTCTCCCACCCCAACATCTGCGGCGGCGTGACCTACCACACCTCTGGCGGCTGCTACATCTATCCTCCGGGGACCAAACCGGAGAAACAGGCCGACTCCCGGGATATGCGGATGTTCAAGGAGATTGGCGCCATGGCCACCGAGGAGACCGGCTACGGCTGCTTCAACATCTTTGACGCCTTCCTCACCGACACGGTAAACTACTCCTCCGGCGCCTTTGACGACTGGATGTACAGCACCCAGGGCATCCCCACCTATACCGCAGAGCTGTGGGATCTGGCCATCCGCGCCGGGGTGCCCAATGTCTACCCCCGCACCACCCCCAAGACCGACGCCGAGAAAGCGGAGGCCCTTTCCCTCTGCTACCAGTGGATCGATGAGAACGCCAAGCAAAACAAGGCGGTCCCCATCTTGGGTTGGACCCCCTACGACCACCCCCAGCTGGGCAAGGTGGAGATCGGCGGCCCGGATTTTAAATTTACCTGGCAGAACTGCCCCATCGGCTTCCTGGAGCAGGAGGTGGAGAAAAACACCAACTTCTGCTTGCGGATGGCCGCTGCCCTTCCCCGGGTGCAGATTGACAAGATGGCCGCAGAACAGCAGGCCCAGGGGATCTACAAGGTCACTGCCCTGGTGCGCAACGCCGGATACCTGCCCACCTTTGTCTGCAACGAGGCCAAAACCCTCGGGGTGGACGATCCGTTGACCGCTAAACTGGAGACCGCCGGGGTTCTCCTCTCCGGCGAGGCCGAAGGGAAAATCGGTCATCTGGAAGGATTCAGCGGGGTGAAAGCCCTGGAACTGGACAGCAGCTCCTACAAATACGGCAACGCCAAGGCATTCCACCAGGAGGAGTTTGTCAAGGAACTCACCTGGGTGGTTAAAGCTCCAGCCGGAACAGAGGTCTCCCTCACTGTGTCCGGCAAAAAATGCGGAAGCAAAACAGCGTCCATCACCTTGTTGTAAGGGCCCTCGTGCCGGCCCTTTGAACCCCCGGCCAGGAGGGCTTTATCAAGATTCCATCTTGCAGTGGCTTTGCAGGCGCTCCGCCCTGCACCCGGCCCCATTTTCTGGCGAAAGAAAATGGGGGAAAAGTTCGCCGGGGAGACCCCGGTCCCCCTATCTGTGCGCCACAATGGGTACGCTCGGAAGATTTCCCTTAGAGGCTCTCCACGCCTCAAGCAGGAAATCTTTCCGCTGACGCGGATGCCCTCGCGGGGCTGTAAAGAGTCTATTTTTCTCGGTAGCCACCCCCGGCAGAGGGGGCTTTTTAAGGGGGGCCGGACTTCGACTGTGCCGCGAGTAGTTCGGCCCCCCTTAAATGCGCTTTGGGGTTGAGGGGGCTTTTCGCATAAAAGCGCCCCTCACCGGGGGTGCGGGGGCTGGAAGCCCCAGAAATCAAGGTTTTAAGGGGAGGTTCCCCTGAAGGATATAGGGCCTGGGGTGCAAGGAACCCCAGAAATACATAAAGGTTTGTTAAAAATAGCAGGCCGCCGATGCCATCGGCGGCCTGTTATTTCATATCGCGCATTATTCCTCTTCAAAATTGTATGCCGTATATTTTCTTATTTTCTGGAACGAGGAACAAAACCGTCACCAAACAGAATAGGGCCGTGTTCTGCTTCCCAAGATTCAATGTGACGGAGAATCAACTGCTCAATTTCTTTGTTGGCGGAACGGCCAGAGCGGTCGGCTATGTATTTTAACTTATCCATGGTTTCGGATGGAATACGCAGAGCATAGTGTGGTAACTTTGATGGCATAGCAATTCCCTTCCTTAGTTGTCTATGTGACATCATATTAGCATCAATAATAAATTTTGAAAAGCTATTGACAACAAGGTGGCAACTAAATTATAATATAGACAACAAAGTGACAACACTAAAGAAAAGTGTAGAGCCGTGCATCTCTGATGGCTTGAGCATAAATAGGAGGGCAAGGATATGCAAAAGGACAGCACCAAACAAAAAGCGCTGGATTTTTTGGACTGGATGGACACCCACTATGAAGATTGGGTTTCGGTGAGCTGTTCCATCGATACTTGCGAACTCAGCGATGCCGACACCATCCACATTTTAAACAAAGCTTATGAAAATGGCTTGGTGGAACTTTTTTTCGCCTATTTTATGAATGTGCGGGAAGCCAGGGCCATCGAGGAAACCAGGGATCGGTATTTCATCCAGCTGCTGAAAAAGGAGGTGGAGCGGGATGGCTTAGAGGGCGTCTTCTATCCCTTTAAAAAGCAGCTGCAAAATCGAACATGAAAAAACAGCCCTGTCCTTGGGACAGGGCTGTTTTGTATGGGGGATGCTGCTAAAAAATAGTACAGTTTGTATTTAGAAGTTCATTTTCGCCTGAATGTAGGGGATCAAGTCCTCAATTTTAATCCGCTCCTGGGCCATGGTATCCCGGTCGCGGACAGTGACACAGCCATCTTCCACCGAATCGAAGTCGTAGGTGATGCAGAAGGGGGTGCCGATCTCATCCTGGCGGCGGTACCGCTTGCCGATGGAGCCTGCGTCGTCGTAATCCACCATAAACGCCTTGGAGAGGGCTGTGTAGACCTCTCCGGCCTTGTCGTTCAGCTTCTTGGAGAGGGGCAGCACACAGGCTTTGAAGGGCGCCAGGGCGGGATGGAGCCGCAGCACAGTGCGCACATCCCCTTCCCCGACAGTCTCCTCATCGTAGGCGTCACACAGGAAGGCCAGGGCGATGCGGTCAGCGCCCATAGAGGGCTCTACGCAGTAAGGGATATACCGCTCGTTTGTCTCGGGGTCAAAATAATCCAAGGTCTTGCCGGAGTGCTCCGAATGGCGGGAGAGGTCGAAATCGGTGCGGTCGGCGACGCCCCAAAGCTCGCCCCAGCCAAAGGGGAAGAGGTATTCAAAGTCAGTGGTGGCTTTGGAGTAGTGGGAGAGCTCCTCGGGTTTGTGGTCCCGCAGCCGGAGGTTTTCCTCCTTCATGCCCAGGTCCTGGACAAATTTGTGGGTGTATTCCTTCCAGTACTGGAACCAATCCAGATCGGTGCCGGGCTTGCAGAAGAATTCCACTTCCATCTGCTCAAATTCCCGGGTGCGGAAGGTGAAGTTGCCGGGGGTGATCTCGTTGCGGAAGCTTTTGCCGATCTGCGCCACGCCAAAGGGGACCTTTTTGCGGGTGGTGCGCTGGACATTGGCAAAGTTGACAAAGATGCCCTGTGCGGTTTCCGGCCGCAGGAAGATCTCGCTCTTGGCGTCCTCGGTCACCCCTTGGAAGGTTTTGAACATCAGGTTGAATTTGCGGATGTCGGTGAAGTTGGAGGAGCCGCAGTTGGGGCATTTGATCCCCTTCTCCCGGATGAAATCCAGCATCTGCTCGTTGGTCCAGCCGTCGGCGACCTCCCCAGTGGCGTCTTCGATCAGCTTGTCAGCGCGGTGGCGGGTTTTGCAGTCTTTGCAGTCCATCAAAGGGTCGGTGAAGCCGCCCACATGGCCGGAAGCCACCCAGATTTCCGGGTTCATCAAAATGGCGCTATCCAGCCCCACGTTGTAGGGGCATTCCTGGACAAACCGTTTCCACCAGGCTTTTTTCACATTGTTTTTGAATTCAACCCCCAAGGGGCCATAATCCCAGGTGTTGGCCAAGCCGCCGTAAATCTCCGAACCGGCGTAGACAAAGCCCCGGTTTTTACACAGGCCGACAATTTTGTCCATGGTTTTTTCGCTGTTATTCATAAACGTTCCATCCTCCCTCGGGTGCCGTTTGATTCATTTTCATCAGGACACACGCTATTGTTCTATTTTAGTCTAGCAGGGGAAAGAAGTCAAGGGAAACGGGGATAAAACGGGCTTTTCAAGGGGATTTTCAGGCACAATTTGGTTGACAACAAAACCGGGATGAGATATAATAAACTGTACGTTGGGAGGCGCCCCTCACAGCAAGAGGGGGACGGTTTCGCCGGGTGGCTTTCCTATTCAGAAAGTGAAATAATAGCGGGGTGTGGCGCAGTTGGTAGCGCGCGACGTTTGGGACGTCGATGCCGCAGGTTCGAATCCTGTCACTCCGACCACCAGGCAAGGGCCTGGAGCCGTTTCGCGCTCCAGGTCTTTTCCTATAACCAGAACAACTGCCCGCGTCCGGGATAGTTCCAAACCGGACCCACTTCGTTGAGCTCCGATTTGGTGCCGCCCATAGGGCGGCTGTTTTTCGTTTCTGACAGAAATATCGATTTTAACCGTCCTTTACAGTCGGGAACCTCGACGCGCAAGTCGCGTTCGGGGTTTTTGGTTTATTTGGGCTTTGCGCCCGCGTTTATGGCGGGTATCTTTTTGTACTGCAAACCCCAAAGAGCGAAGGCTTAAACCTTCGCTCTTTTTTCAACTCGGTGGGTTTCTCACAGCTGGGTTGCAATTCTTCTGGTATTCGGAAATAGAATATCTAAGAGATTATCCCATAACTGGGGTATGGAAAGGAAAATCCGATCATTGCCCAGCATATGTCGCTGCGGCACCGCCGCTTTTCCCACTCCTAGTCCAGGCATTCCATCAGCTGAGGTGCCTGCCTGTTCCGTTCGGAGGGGGATTTTAGTTGCCAGAGCCGGATTCAGAAGTGGATTGTTGGCTGTTTCTACCAATTCTAAATTTTTATATAGATTTTTTTAACAAAGTTTAAAAAATCTGTTGATATTTTAGAAATCATATTATATACTGAAACCAACAGAAGCGAAACTGGGTGTCAAAGGCCAGTCCTGTGGAAATGTAGCATGAGCATTGGTTGTGACGGAAAATACAGTAAGGGAAGGAGTTGAGGATCTCCATCAGGATATAGCCCCAGCCGCTCCAGTGAAAAATCCGGTGCGAACCGGTGCCTTTAGCTGTCAAAGACAGCTGTAGGTGCAAAAAACAATCTTTTCACGACAAAGGAGGGTACCCAATCTTATGGAACTGCCGTATTTAAAAACTGCAAATAGTTTATTTATGTGGATTTCCTGTATTCCCGCTGTAGCATTGGTCTTTTTCCAGGCGTACATTTTTATGAAGAGGGCTTGGAAGACCGGTCCGCAGATGGGCGTTACCAAAGAGCAGATGAAAGAAGCCGCCAAGTCTTCGCTGGTGGCCTCTATCGGCCCCTCGATTGTAATTGTAACCGGTATGGTCAGCCTTTTGGCTTCCGTTGGCGGTCCCCTTGCATGGATGCGTTTGGCTTTTATCGGATCGGTTATGTATGAGCTCCCCGCAGCGGACCGTGCCGCCACTGCGGCAGGATGCCAGCTGGGCACCAGCAACATGACCATGGAAGCCTTTGCAAACTGTGTATGGATTATGACGGTCTGCTGCTTGGGCTGGATTTTGGTTTCTGCACTCTTCACAGATAAAATGGAAGTCATCCGCGATAAAGTCACCGGCGGCAGCATGGATGCCATCGTCGCTTTGACTGCAGGTGGCGGCATGGGCGGTTTCGGCTACATGGTCGCACAGAGATTCCTGCCGTTTAAGATTGACAACGCCAATATGTGGGCTGCTCTGGTTGGGTTTATTGTGATGTGGGGGATTAACGTTTACATGAAGAAGAACCCCAAAGCCAAATGGGCACAGCAATTCGGCATGACCATCGCCATGTTCTTGGGAATGGTCGCTGGCACCTTCTTCCTGCTGTAACCCCGTCCGATATGATCTGTGAAAAGGAGGCAGAGTAATGAACGAAACAAGTACAAGTAACAATATCTTTAGAGGCGAATTCTTACCTTGGATCATCAAATGGGGCAGGGCAACCAACCTGTTGGGCGTAGTCCTGGTATTCGGCCCCTGTTTGGCTCTGGCGTTGCAAGGCATATTCCCAAGCTGGGCAGCATTTGGTGCCGCATTGGCCGTCCAACTCCCGCTGAGTGCCTCCGCCTACATCCGTGAGCCTATTTCTTACTTCACCATGCTGGGCGTTCCGGGTACATACATGGCATTTTTGTCCGGCAATATTTCTAACCTGCGTGTTCCCTGTTCGTCCATCGCTACCCAATCGGCGGGCATTGTAGAAGGCACCGATCAAGGCACCATCACCGCTACCATCGGCTGTGCAGTCTCCACCTTTGTCAGCACAGCGTTCCTCACGGTGGGCGTTATCGCCGGCGCATGGATCCTGGATATGATGCCTCCCATCGTGATCTCGGCGCTGAACCTGCTTCTCCCCGCTTTGTTTGCATCTCTGCTGGCGAACTATGCGTTCCAGAAGATCAAACTGGCCTTCATTGTGATTCCAGCTTGCTTTTTGATCTACTTCGCTCAGATTTCCGGCCTGTTCAGTATCTTCCCGGCGATCCTAGTCCCTGCAATTCCTCCACTGATCTGCAGCTTTGGCGCTATGGGTCTTGGTGTAGCAATGTCCAAGAAGGATGAGAAAAAAGCAAAACAGCAATAAGCTGTGACAGATTTTCGTTAAAACAAAAGGGGTCCTGCACAATCTGTGCGGGGCCCCTTATTCTGTAGATTGGGGTAAGGAAGACCTGCCCGCCCGTTGAAAGAGTGACGACATCATTGAGCTTTTTTACGGGATGTTGAACCGGCTGCAGGAAGGCTGCTGGCCTCAAATAGAAGGGTTGTTTCAAAAATAAGGGGCGGCCCTTTAAAACAGCTCCTTTGTTTCTTGGCCGGCGCGGTACTGGAGCTGTTTCTAGGGCCTCTGGGCCTGTTGCAGTTCTGTAGGCGGCGATGGACAGATTTTCCATAAAAAAATAGCAGCAACCCCTTGACATCCCCACAATGCGATGCTATACTTATATGCGTCGCTAAGCTTTATTGGCTGGTGTAGCTCAGTTGGTAGAGCAGCTGATTTGTAATCAGCAGGTCGGGGGTTCAAGTCCGTCCACCAGCTCCATTACAATTCTCTTTTTATATGGGAGATTTCCCGAGTGGCCAAAGGGGGCAGACTGTAAATCTGTTGTCTCTGACTTCGGTGGTTCGAATCCACCATCTCCCACCATCCTGAGTCTGAACGCAATTCGTGTTCAGACTCTTTTCCTTTTCCGGTCGAGACCCTTGCGGCGAGGGCGGCATCTATACTTTTCGTCCCTTCTATTCAAAAGCCTGGAACCATTTGGTCCCAGGCTTTTTCCCTTTTCTCAATCAGAAAATCTCACTTCGGGGCCTTCCGACAAGGAAGACCGCGGCCTGAGGGCAGATGTCCTTGCATCTGCTACTTTCCTGCGCTACAATGAAATAAGACCTTATTCCTATAAGAAGGGCGGGATATCATGGAAAAATATGCCCATACCAGCGAGGATGGAACCCGCAAACAGACAGTGGCTGAGCATTTGATGGGCACAGCGGAATTGGCGGCCTGCTTTGCTGCCCCTTTTGGGGCCCAGGAGGTGGCCCAGGCCGCAGGATTGCTCCACGATATAGGGAAATACAGCGATGCCTTCCAGAGGCGGCTGTTGGAGGGCGGCGGGAGAACCGACCACTCCACAGCTGGGGCTCAGGTGGCGTTTCGCCAAAGAATGGCGGAAGTTGCCTTTGCGGTAGCGGGCCATCATGGGGGCCTGCCCGACGGGGGAAGCCGGTTGGATGGCCCCGACTCCCCCACCCTTTTGGGCCGGGTCAAACGTTCTGTGGAGCCCTTTGGCCAATGGGAAAAGGAGATCAGCCCCCCAACTGGTGGGGTTGACCGCAAATTCCAGAAGGACAATTTCACCGACGCCTTTTTCACCCGGATGCTGTACTCCTGTTTGGTGGATGCCGACTATTTGGACACCGAGACCTTTATGAACGGCTCTCCGGCACCGCGGGGCGGTTCTGTTTCCATAGGGGAATTGCTGTCCCGGTTGGAGCGGTACATCGCCCCATGGTGGGAGCCGGACACCGATTTAAACCGGCGCCGCTGCGCTATCCTGCGCCAATGCCTCACTGGTGGCAGCCAATGGGAAAAAGGGCTTTACACCCTCACCGTGCCCACCGGCGGGGGCAAGACGGTGAGTTCCCTGGCCTTTGCCTTATCCATGGCCAAAGCCCAGGGGATGAGCCGGGTGGTCTATGTCATCCCCTACACTTCCATTGTGGATCAGACTGCAACGGTTTTCTCCCAAATCCTGGGGGAGGAAAATGTCCTGGAGCATCACTCCGGGGCAGATTATGCTGTAGAAGAAGGGGGTTCCCCTGCCGCTTACCGGAAAGCATTGGCCACCGAAAATTGGGATGCACCAGTGGTGGTCACCACGGCAGTGCAGTTTTTTGAATCCCTGTTTGCCGCCAAGAGTTCCCGCTGCCGGAAACTACACAATTTGGCCAACAGTGTGATGATCTTTGACGAGGCGCAAACCCTGCCGGTGCCTTATCTCGCCCCCTGCGTGGAGGCGATTTCCCAACTGGTACAGCATTATGGCGCAACCGCGGTGTTGTGCACCGCAACCCAGCCAGCGCTGGAACCGCTGTTTCAAGAGGCGGCCCCAGACCTCCCCATCCGGGAGATCTGCCCGGATACCCAGGGGTTATACCAGGCTTTTCGCAGGACGACGATGAAAACCCTGGGGGAGATTTCCCGGGAAACCCTATTGGAGGAGTGGCAAGGCCGCCCCCAATTCCTTTGTGTGGTCAACCGCCGGAAAACCGCTCAGGAGCTGTACTCCTCCCTGCCTCAAGAGGGGAGCTATTGCCTCACGACCCTGCTGTGCCCGGCGGACCGAAAAGCCAAGCTGGGGGAGATCCGCCGCCGGCTGAGGGAGGGCCTCCCCTGCCGGGTGGTCTCCACCTCGCTGATAGAAGCGGGGGTGGATGTGGATTTCCCCATTGCCTACCGGGAGGAGGCGGGGTTGGATTCTATTATGCAGACAGCGGGCCGCTGCAATCGGGAGGGAAAGCGTCTGGCAGAGGAGAGCGTTGTAGCGGTGTTTCGCCTGACGGAGAGACCTGTGGCTATGATCGCCCAGAATATAGCGGCAGCTAGGCAGGTTCTGCGCAAGCACCAGGATCCGGCGTCTCCGGAAGCCATCCGGGAGTACTTCCAATTTTACCGCACCCTCAAGGGGGAGGAGGCGCTGGACCAGAAACAGATTTTGGATCTGTTCCGGCGGGGATACCAGGGCAGCTGTTTCCCCTTTGCCGAGGCGGCCCGGCGGTTCCGGCTGATCGAGAGCCCAACGGTGCCTATTTACATCCCCGTTGGGGATGGGGCGAGGCTGGTGGAGCTCCTGCGGGAAGGGCGTTGGAGCCAGGGCCTTTTCCGGGCGTTGGGCCAGTATGTGGTGAATGTCTACCCCCAGCACTACCAAGCTCTTTTTGACGCTGGGGCGCTGGAACAAGTGGAGGAGGCCGCCGTCCTGCGGGACCCCGCGTTTTACCACGGGGATACCGGCCTTCAATTGGATGTGGAAACCGGAAAAGGGTGGTTCCTGTGACAGAAAGCCAGATAAAACGCCGGAGGGGCAGTATCCCCTCCGGCGTTTTGCTATATACAGATGTAGAATTTTTGTGTTTTATACAGAATTTGATGTCTTGATATGTCGAAAATCATCGTAATGACCAAATTCTTCTAGAAGAGAAAGCCGTTTTGTGGGATAATGGGGACAAAGGACAGCTTGAGAAAGGAGTGGATACAATGATTCGGTTGGAGGTCTGGGGAGCTTACGCCTGCTTCAGCCGCCCGGAGCTGAAGGTGGAACGGGTCTCCTATGACGTGATGACCCCCTCCGCAGCGCGGGGGTTGGTGGAGGCCATCTACTACCACCCGGGCTTGCGGTGGATCATCGACAAGATTTATGTGCTCTCCCCCATCCGGTTTACCAACATCCGGCGCAATGAGGTCAAAAGCAAAGTGGTGTCCAGCGCGGCAAAAGGAGTCATGCAGGGGAATGGAAAACCCCTGTACCTGGCAGCCTCCCAGGACATCCAGCAGCGGGCCGCCATGGTGCTGCAAGACGTCCACTATGTGATTGAGGCCCATTTTGAGATGACCGACAAGGCCAGCCCCAGTGACAACCCAGGGAAATTCCAGGACATCATCCGCCGCCGGATGGAAAAGGGCCAGTGTTTTCACCAGCCCTATTTTGGATGCAGGGAGTTCCCCGCCCATTTCCGCAGCTGGGAAGGGGCCACTGTCCCCGCCATCGGGGAAACCAGAGACCTAGGGCTGATGCTCTACGATATGGACTATGCCGATCCGGCCAACATCACCCCCATCTTTTTCCGGGCCAAGCTGGAACAAGGGGTCTTGTCGCTGGATCACTGTGAGGTGTTCCGATGATTCTCCATGCGCTGAC
Organism: Merdimmobilis hominis; assembly: GCF_900104615.1. GTDB lineage: Bacteria > Bacillota > Clostridia > Oscillospirales > Ruminococcaceae > Merdimmobilis > Merdimmobilis hominis. Next base: position 1,302,785 of record NZ_LT629939.1, read on the forward strand.
GCGCCATTATGAAGACCTGCTTTCCCTGGGCCGGATTCCCCGGCCAGGCTGGGGGACAGCAAAAGTCTCCTATGCCCTGGACCTGTCCCTGGAAGGGGAGATTCTCGCCTTGCTCCCTTTGAAGACAGAACAGCTCCGGGGGAAAAAGGCGGAGCTTCTCCCCCGCAAGATGGAAGTCCCCATGCCTGTGGGTCGTTCTGGTACAAAACCGAAAGCGAACTTTTTGTGCGACCACAGCGGCTATTTTCTCGGGGTGGACGGCAAGGGGAACCCCAAACGGGCCGGCGAGTGTTTTGCGGCCTGCAAGGCTCTTCATCTGGAGCTGCTGGAGGGCCTCCCCTCCCCGGCGGCCCAGGCGATCACCGGATTTTTCCGCCGATGGGACCCCCAGACGGCCTCCCAACACCCGGCCCTCGCCGAGAACTGGAAGGATCTGATGGCCGGGGACAACCTGGTTTTCTGGGTGGAAGGCCAGGAGGCACTTCGGGACCCGGAGATCCGCGCCGCGTGGCAATCCTATTATAACCGGGGCGGGGACGGCCCCACCATGTGCTGCCTGGTGACCGGGGAAACCGGCCCGGTGGAGCTGACCCACCCATTCATCAAAGGGGTGTGGGGGGCCCAGCCCAGCGGGGCGGCCCTCGTCTCCTTCAACGCCCCGGCCGACCGTTCCTACGGCCGGGAGCAAAACGCCAACGCCCCGGTGGGGGCCTATGCGGCCTTTGCCTACACCACCGCCCTCAACCACCTACTGGCCGACCGGGAGTATACCCAGACGGTGGGGGACACCACAGTAGTGTTCTGGGCTGAGGGCGGGGAACCCGCTTACCAAGAGGTTGGCATGGCCGCCTTGTATGGGGACAGCGACGCCATCACCCAGCAGGATTTAAGCCGCATCCTCCGGGCCGTGTCCGCGGGGGAATCCATCCAGTGGCAGGGGGCGGAACTAGACCCTCAAACCCGGTTTTACGTGCTGGGCCTCTCCCCCAACGAGGGCCGGCTGTCGGTGCGGTTTTTCTACCAAAACAGCTTCGGGGGGATGCTGCGCCACATTGAAGAGCACTATGAGCGGCTGGAAATCCAGCGGCCCGCCTTTGACCAGACAGAGAGGCTTCCCCTGTGGAAGCTGCTGGCCGAGACGGTCAACCAGAAATCCCGGGAGAAAACAGCCTCCCCCCAGATGGCAGGCGACCTTCTGCGGGCCATCCTCAGCGGGAGCCGGTACCCTTCTACCCTGCTCACCCTCACCGCCCTGCGCATCCGTGCGGAGCGGGAGGTGACCCGGGGCCGGGCCGCCATCTTAAAAGCATACTACCTGCGCAACCAAACGCCCGCCTGTCCAAAGGAGGTTTTGACGGTGGAACTCAATGAAAACAGCTCCTATCTCCCCTATGTTCTGGGGCGCCTGTTCTCGGTGCTGGAAGGGCTGCAAAACGCAGCCAACCCCGGCATCAACAGCACCATCAAGGATAAATACTTCAACTCTGCGGCCGCCACACCGGCGACCATCTTTCCGTTGCTGCTGAACCTTTCCGAAAAGCACCTGCGCAAACTGGGCACTGCCCAGAAGGTCTACTACAGCAAGCAGATCGGCGGTTTGGTGAAGCGGATACAAGAGACCTACCCCGCCCGGATGACCCTGCCGGAGCAAGGGGCATTCCAGCTGGGGTATTACCACCAGACCCAGAAGCGGTATACAAAAAAGGAGGAAATCGAAAATGTCTGAGCCCATCCAAAACCGGTATGATTTTGTCATTTTATTCGATGTGGAGAACGGCAACCCCAACGGCGACCCCGACGCAGGCAATATGCCCCGCATTGACCCCGAAAGCGGCTATGGGATTGTCACCGACGTATGCCTCAAACGCAAAATCCGCAATTATGTGGAGACGGTCAAAGAAGACACCCCTGGGTATCGCATTTATATCAAGGATCAGGTCCCCCTCAACCGCAGCGACAACGAGGCGCTAACCTATTTGGGGGTGACTGGGGATCTGAAAGCAGCGAAAAAGGCTGACCCCCAACTGGATGTGAAGATCCGGGACTTTATGTGTCAAAACTTCTTTGACATCCGTGCTTTCGGCGCAGTGATGACCACCTTTGTCAAAGGGGCCCTCAACTGTGGGCAGGTCCGCGGCCCGGTGCAGCTCAGCTTTGCCCGGTCGGTGGACCCTATCGTCCCCCAGGAGGTCACCATCACCCGAGTGGCCATCACCACTGAAAAGGATGCGGAGGGCAAAGGGACAGAGATGGGCCGCAAGTACATTGTCCCCTATGGGCTGTACCGGGCGGAAGGGTATATCTCCGCCAATTTGGCCCGCAAAACCACCGGTTTTTCCCAGGAGGATTTGGAACTTCTGTGGGAAGCCATTTTAAATCTGTTTGAGAACGATCACTCCGCCGCCCGGGGCAAAATGGCAGTCCGCGACTTGATTATCTTCCGCCACGATTGTGAACTTGGCAACGCCCCCTCCCACAAATTGTTTGATTTGGTGGAGGTCCGCCGAAAAGAAGAAGTCGCTGTAGCCCGGTGTTATGGCGATTATGAGGTGTCGGTTGCAGAAGAGGCATTGCCCGCCGGGGTCACCTGTATCCGAAAGGGGTAAAAGCGGTGGAAGAGGAGTATCTCCAGCTTTCCGGCATCCAGCATTTTGCCTTTTGCAGACGGCAGTGGGCACTGATCCATTTGGAGGGACAGTGGCAGGAGAATGAGCGGACAGCAAAAGGCCAAGTGTTCCATGAACGGTGCCATGATGAAACCGATAGGGAGTCGAGAGGGGATCTTCTTCTATTTCGTGGGATGCGGGTGGTTTCCCATCGCTTAAGGCTCAGCGGTGCATGCGATGTGGTGGAGTTTCATAGGGACCCGAATGGCATCCCCCTATCGGGTCACCCTGGAACCTGGTCGGCTGTGCCGATCGAATACAAAAGGGGGAGCAGCAAAGGGACAGATGTGGACCGGATACAGCTGTGCGCCCAAGCAATGGCTTTAGAGGAGATGTTGGTCTGTGGAATCACCCATGGCTATCTTTACTATGGGGAAACCCGCCGCAGGGAGCAGGTGGAGTTTACCTTGGAACTGCGCAACCAAGTGGAGTCGCTGGCCAAGGAGATGCAAGGATATGCACAGCGGGGATACACCCCCAAAGGGAGGTTGCAAAAGCATTGCAATGCCTGTTCTTTAAAAGACGTCTGTCTCCCCCAGCTGTCCCGAAGCCCCTCTGTTAGGGAGTATATCGAACAAAGGATGGAAGAACTTGTGTGATGTGCGAATCGGAAGCGGTCAGAGAACTCCTGAAGGGTTCGCACCAAATTGATGGAAAAAAGGAGGACACAAAGCGGAATTTTTTGGATTATATTCCATAAAAAGTAAAATCATACAAATGCAGCATATAAATGCTAAAATTAATAGAAATGTTTTGTGCAAAATTGCTGTCGCCCTCCGTGAGGAGGGCGTGGATTGAAATAAGATTTGGTGAAGATTTGGACGAGGGCGAACTTGTCGCCCTCCGTGAGGAGGGCGTGGATTGAAATCAAATATTGCTTCAGCAGCAGCCATCATTACCATGTCGCCCTCCGTGAGGAGGGCGTGGATTGAAATCCCCACCGAGGCGTATTTTGCCAAAGGCTGCTATGGTCGCCCTCCGTGAGGAGGGCGTGGATTGAAATGAAGGGGAATTCCAGCGGGCCAAGGCCCGGGGGGTCGCCCTCCGTGAGGAGGGCGTGGATTGAAATCGATTCGTGCGATGATTTTTGAAGGATAATATCGTCGCCCTCCGTGAGGAGGGCGTGGATTGAAATAGCTGGGCGCCCGCACCTATGTCCAAGCAACTGTCGCCCTCCGTGAGGAGGGCGTGGATTGAAATAGATAGTACACCCGCTTCTGGATGGACTAATAATTGTCGCCCTCCGTGAGGAGGGCGTGGATTGAAATTGGTTTGTTGAAATGAAGAAGGTCATCAAACTGAGTCGCCCTCCGTGAGGAGGGCGTGGATTGAAATAATAAGGACAGTGGGACGATTTGGTGTTTACTGGTCGCCCTCCGTGAGGAGGGCGTGGATTGAAATTACCCGAAGCCAGTGCTCATCCTCCCCCAGCTTCTGGTCGCCCTCCGTGAGGAGGGCGTGGATTGAAATCCATTATTATTTTACCACAAAACAATGCCTAAAGTCGCCCTCCGTGAGGAGGGCGTGGATTGAAATCCTGGCCGCCAGCCCTGGGGAGGGCCTTGCCCTCAGTCGCCCTCCGTGAGGAGGGCGTGGATTGAAATTATCCAACTAAAATCCAGTCATCTGCCACCAAGTGTCGCCCTCCGTGAGGAGGGCGTGGATTGAAATTCTCAATGACTTGGCCATCAACGAGTCGGTCACTTGTCGCCCTCCGTGAGGAGGGCGTGGATTGAAATCCCGCTGTCCCAGTAGTAGTGGAGGACGCCGGTTGTCGCCCTCCGTGAGGAGGGCGTGGATTGAAATCTGCGAAAGGTTTTTCTCGCTCTCAATCCAGCCCCCGTCGCCCTCCGTGAGGAGGGCGTGGATTGAAATTCCGCAGCATTTTGGCCTGGGAGTGGTACGACGACCGTCGCCCTCCGTGAGGAGGGCGTGGATTGAAATGCTGGCAGGATGGGATAGATAAGAAGGTGAACATCGTCGCCCTCCGTGAGGAGGGCGTGGATTGAAATACGACGGTATTCTTATCCTCCACATCCACATGTCGTCGCCCTCCGTGAGGAGGGCGTGGATTGAAATCAATTCATAGGCTTCTTGGCCAGTACTCTGCCACCGGTCGCCCTCCGTGAGGAGGGCGTGGATTGAAATAACCTGGACTATGATCTGGTGGCCGCCTTGGACCGGTCGCCCTCCGTGAGGAGGGCGTGGATTGAAATTTCCACCTACTCAGATGACCAGCAGGGTGCAACGGGTCGCCCTCCGTGAGGAGGGCGTGGATTGAAATACCGAGGCCATCGCCTTAATGCGCCGGCAGAAAAAGTCGCCCTCCGTGAGGAGGGCGTGGATTGAAATATCTCGGTGCTGGACATGCCAAAGACCTGGTTTAGGTCGCCCTCCGTGAGGAGGGCGTGGATTGAAATATCCAATGTCCCGGTATTACATTCTGCCAGATACGTCGCCCTCCGTGAGGAGGGCGTGGATTGAAATTTGATTGGGAACAAGGAATTAACCGCGATCTTAGTCGCCCTCCGTGAGGAGGGCGTGGATTGAAATAGCTCAAAGGACCAGTTGAGGCCGTACCAGATGAGTCGCCCTCCGTGAGGAGGGCGTGGATTGAAATATAAAAGAGAAGCTGGGCATTCAGTATTACGGGCGTCGCCTTCCGCGAGGAGGCAGTGTGGACGCTGCCTAGAAATCCGATTGGAAAGGGGAAGTTATGAAACACCTGCTCAATACCTTATATGTTTTGTCAGAGGATAGTTACCTTTCCCTCAATGGGGAGAACGTAGTGGTCTCCCAGGGGGAAAATCAATTGGGGCGGTTCCCCCTGCACACTTTAGAGAATATCCTTTGCTTCAGTTACAAAGGGGCAAGCCCTGCCCTGTTAGGTGCTTGTGTCAAACGGGGTATACATTTCTGCTTTTTTACCCCCAATGGACGGTTTTTAGCCCGGGTTTGCGGAGAGACATCGGGCAGTGTTCTCCTTCGCCAACAGCAATCCATCGCGTCTATGGACCCAGTGCAGACAGTGCGGTTTGCAAAAAATCTGCTGATGGGAAAAGTATACAATTCCAGATGGGTCTTAGAACGAGCGACAAGGGATCACCCCCAGCGGGTGCCAGTGGAAGCTTTAAAGGCTTCTTCCCGAAAATTACAAGGCACGTTGCTTCAGCTGCAAGACGCCGAAAGCCTCAATGAACTCATGGGCTTGGAAGGGGAAGCAGCCCAGACTTATTTTAGCAGGATGGATGCCTTGATTTTACAGCAAAAGGAGGCATTTTCTTTTTCAGGTCGCAGCCGGAGACCACCGATGGACCGAGTCAATGCCGCTTTATCCTTTGCCTATTCCCTATTGGCACACGAGTGCGCTTCAGCATTGGAAGGAGTTGGCTTGGATCCATATGTGGGGTTTCTGCACCGCCCTCGCCCGGGAAGGGCTTCCCTGGCGCTGGATTTGGAGGAGGAGCTCCGCAGTGTGTATGCAGATCGGTTTGTTCTCTCTTGCATCAACCGAAAGCAATTGCAGCCAGGGGATTTTGATATTCAAGAAAGTGGAGCTGTATTGCTTAATGATAAAGGGCGGCGGGCCTTCCTATCCGCTTGGCAGGAACGGCGAAAGGAGACCATTCGCCACCCGTTTTTGGGGGAGAAGATGGAGTGGGGATTGGTCCCCTCGGTTCAGGCAATGCTCCTCGCGAGAACTTTGCGCGGGGATTTGGAGGAATATCCGCCGTTTTTGTGGAAGTGAGGGGAGAATATGTTGGTTTTGGTGACCTATGATGTGAATACCCAGACCGCGGAAGGGCGCAGACGTCTTCGCAAAGTGGCAAAACTCTGTGTGGATTATGGGCAGAGGGTGCAAAATTCTGTGTTTGAATGCAGTCTGGACAATGCCCAATATGTCCGGTTTCAACACGCTTTGGAGGGGATGATTGACCTGGAGACCGACAGCCTTCGGTTTTATCAGTTGGGAAACTCCTATCAAAATAAGGTCGTGCACATTGGTACCCGTCCAGGCTATGACCCGGCGGGGATACTGATTTTATAGAAGGATTGTCCCACAAAGTGGAGGGCGTGGATTGGAATCCTCCGAACGGGCTCCGGTGCCGTTGCGCCGTTGTCGCCCTCTGGGAGGGGGCGTGGATTGAAATTTGGGCTTCCATACATATTTGACCGAAAGCGGCAAGTCGCCCTCCGCGAAGGGGGCGTGAGTTAAAACACCGGCCAGATGACAGCCTCCTCTGGGCTAGATTGCCGTTCCCATAACAGAATCTGAGCAGATTCCCAGCAGGGCCCTTCGTGGGAAATCTTCATGACACCCGTAAATCCCCTATTTGTCGCGGGGGTTTTATGGTATAATAGTTACAAGCAAAGCCTGTGGCGTTGGAAGAATTGTTTGCAGGGCGAAGCCCTTTGCGGCAGAGGCCGCATCGCAATTCTCACCGTTTGTGCAGACTTTATGGTATACTAGAGGTGGAAGGTTTGTGGCGCATACGGGCGGCCGCACCGGGCTTTTCCTTTGAGAAACAGCCTGCGAGAAGCCCCGGCCCACGGAAGTTTCCCAAAGAAGATAAGGCAGTGCTGCCGGCGGGCAGAGCCGCTCCCTTTTGGGGTGCAGGCCGACTTCCCCCCGGCGGGGACATCTTGCCGCGACGGCGTTTGGAAAGGGGTTTTCATCATGAAAAAAATAGGTTTTATCGGCGTGGGGGTCATGGGCAAATCCATGGTCCGCAATCTGATGAAAAATGGCTATGAACTCACCATCTACTCCCGCACCAAGGAAAAATGCCTGGATGTTATAGAAGAGGGCGCGGTTTGGTGTGATGACATCCGATCCTGTGTGGCAGGCCAGGATGTGATCATCACCATGGTCGGCTACCCCAAAGATGTGGAGGAAGTCTACTTTGGGGAGGGCGGCGTCATCGCCAATGCTAGGAAAGGCGCTTATCTCATCGACATGACCACCACCAGCCCCAAGCTGTCGGTCCGCATTTATAACGAAGCCAAGCGCAAGAGCGTTTTTGCACTGGATGCCCCAGTCTCCGGCGGGGATACCGGCGCAAAAAACGGCACCCTCTCCATTATGGTAGGCGGGGATAAAGAAGCGTTTGACGCCTGCCATCAGGTGTTTGAAACGATGGGCACCAATATCGTGTACGAAGGCGGCCCTGGCTGCGGCCAGCACACCAAGATGGCCAATCAGATTGCCCTTTCCGGCGTGGTGGCCAGTGTCTGTGAGGCCATTGCCTACGGCAAAAAGGTAGGTCTGGATGTGGATACCATGCTGGCCAGCATCAGCGCAGGTGCGGCGGGCAGCTGGCAGATGACCAACACCGCCCCCCGGATGCTGAAAAAGGATTATGCCCCTGGCTTCTTCATCAAGCACTACATCAAGGATATGAACATCGCCACCGAGGAAGCGGAAGATGTGGGGTTGGAGCTGCCCATCCTGAACGAGGTGCTGCGGCTATATGAGCGGATGGACGCTGAGGGCTTGGGCAACCTAGGCACCCAGGCGCTGATCAAAGAGTATGAGAAGGATGAGATTGCCGCTTCGATGAGCGAGCTCTTGTAACCGAAAATTACAGTGCAAAATGGGGGATCGCCGTTGGAAAAAGGTCCCCTTCTACAGGGAAAGGCCGCCGGTATTACCGGCGGCCTTTCCTTTTTTGGGATGGCAACCGGAATGAAATGCTGCCGGTTACCGCTCGCTGTGATACTTCAAAAACTCTTCTTCGGGATAAAAAATGAAATCGTCCACGTCCCCGGTGGCGTTCATCCAGCTTTCTATCTCAATGGAATCCTGCCACCGCTCCTCCTGGAGAAGGGGGCTTGGTTCCGGCCAGCTTTTGATTGGTTGTTTGGGTTTTTCCATAGGGTGAGGACCTCCTTTTTCAAATGGGGCGATTCTGCTGTTTTTCCCCGGGACACGCTGCCCAAGGGAAAACTCCTATCAGTATACGTATGTACGGGCAAAAAAATACGTGAATTTGGGGATATGCGTTGCTATTTTTTGTGGCAAATCGTATAATGAATAAGGCAAAAAATCGGTATTTTTCCTGGGAAATTCAACTGGAACAGCTCTGGAGCAGAGGCGGGCGCCCTGGTAGATGAGAAAAGGGCTTGTCCATCTGGCGGCCAGCGGATTTTCGATGAAACCCCCGGCTGAAGGCCACAGGAATGCACAATTTATTGAATTTTGGATAGAATATTACTTATTGTATATTTGTGACGGGAGGAATGGGTATGGATCCACGGGTCAAGGCGTTTATGGACAGCATGAAAGGCAAACGGGTGGACATGATCGGCGTGGGGGTCAGCCATCGGGAGCTGATCCCTCTTTTGGTGAGCAAGGGGGCAAAAGTGGCCCTCTGCGACCGAAAGACCCGGGAGCAGCTGGGCGAAACCGCCGATTGGCTGGAAAGCTTGGGCGTCCAGCTGAAGCTGGGCCCCGATTATCTCGACCGGCTGGATGGGGAGATCATCTTCCGCTCCCCAGGGATGAAGTACCTTACCCCCCAGCTGACTGCCGCCCGCCGGCGGGGCCAGGTGGTCACCAGCGAACTGGAGGTCTTTCTGGAGCTGTGCCCCTGCCCGGTGTACGGGGTGACCGGTTCCGACGGCAAGACCACCACCACTACCCTCATCGCTGAAATGCTGGAGAAGCAGGGCTTCACCGTCCACAAAGGGGGCAACATCGGCCGGGCGCTGCTGCCCATCCTGGAACAGGTCTCCCCCGATGACCGGGCGGTGGTGGAGCTCTCCAGCTTCCAGCTGATCTCCATGCGGTCCAGCCCCAAAGTGGCGGTGGTGACCAATGTGGCCCCCAACCATCTGGACGTCCACAAGGATATGGCGGAGTACATCGACGCCAAAAAGAACATCTTTGCCCACCAGACCGGGTTTTCCCGGACGGTGCTCAATTTAGACAATGAGATCACCGCCTCCTTCGGGGAGCTGACGAGGGGTGAGACCTTCTTCTTCACCCGGCGCAAAAAGCCGGAACAGGGAGCCTTTTTGGGGGAGGACGGCACCCTCACCATGGTATACCGGGGGGAGGAAATCCCCATTCTGCCCATGGGGGAGATCCGCATCCCCGGCCTGCACAACGTGGAAAACTATCTGGCGGCCATCAGCGCCGTGTGGGGGGAGGTCTCCCCGGAAGTGATCTGCCAGGTGGCCCGCACCTTCGGCGGGGTGGAGCACCGCATTGAGTTTGTCCGGGAGCTCTGCGGGGTGAAATGGTACAACGATTCCATCGCCACCAGCCCCACCCGAGCCATCGCCGGCCTCAACGCCTTTGACCAGAAGATGATCATCCTGGCCGGGGGCTACGATAAAAAAATCCCCTTTGAACCTCTGGCCCCAGTGATGGTGGAGAAGGTAAAACTGCTGATTTTGACTGGGGTCACCGCCCCCAAAATCGAGGCGGCGGTCCGGGCCTGCCCGGGGTTTGCCGCCAGCGGCATGGAGATCCGCCACGCCAAGGATCTGGCCGAGGCAGTCGCCATCGCCCATCGGGAGGCCAAGGCTGGGGATGTGGTCTCCCTCTCCCCCGCCTGCGCCAGTTTTGACAGCTACCCCAATTTTGAGGAGCGGGGCAAACACTTCAAAGCCTTGGTCCACGCTCTGTAGGGAGGAAATAAGGATATGAATACAACACAACTGCTGCTGGAACTCTCCGCCCTCACCGGGGTTTCCGGCCGGGAAGGCCCGGCGGCCCAGCGCTTAAAGGAACTGCTAACCCCTTATGGGAAGGTCAAGACCTCCCCTCTTGGCAGCATCTATGCCACTGTCCGGGAGCCTAAGGAGGGCGGGGCCCATGTCCTGCTGGCCGCCCATATGGATGAGATCGGCCTGGTGGTGACTTATATTGAGGAGAACGGCTTTTTGCGGGTGGCTCCGGTGGGCGGGGTGGACCGGCGGGTCATCACCGCATCGCCGGTGACCATCCACACCGAAAACGGCCCGGTCAAAGGGGTGGTGACCTCCATCCCGCCCCATCTGCAAAAGGGGGATGAAACCGACCTGCCCCGTGTGGAGGATGTCTTTGTGGACATCGGCTGCGATGGGGCGGAGGCCGCCCGCCGGGTGTGCCTGGGGGATCGGGCCACCATCGATGCCCAACCCCGGGAACTGCTGGGCGGCTTGGTCAGCGGCAAGGCCCTGGACAACCGGGCCTCCTGCGCCTGCGTCCTGAAAGCTTTGGAGCTGCTGCAAGGGGAGCCCCTCCCCTGCGGGCTGACGGTGGCTTTCACCACCCAGGAGGAAACCGGCGGGGTGGGCGCTAAGACGGTGGCCCACCTGGTAAACCCCACCCATGCGGTGGCTTTGGATGTCTCCTTCGGCCATACCCCCGACGCACCCCGCCACAAGTGCGGCGTCTTGGAGGGCGGCCCCATGATCGGCATTGCCCCCATCTTGGATTACCGCCTCTCCCGGAAGCTGGAGGAGATCGCCAAAGGGGAGAACATCCCCTTCCAGCTGGAGGTGATGAACGGTTCCACCGGCACCGACGCCGACTCCATCGCCGGGACGGGCTGCGGCATAAAAACTGCCCTTATTTCCATCCCTGAGCGGTACATGCACTCCCCTATTGAAGTGCTCTCCCCCCGGGATGTGGACCACACCGCCCAGCTGCTGGCGGCATTTTTGAAGGAGGTGCGGTAACATGCTGGAACTGCTACAAGAACTCAGCCTTCTGCCCGGCGTCTCCGGCCGGGAGGATTTGGTGCGGGAGCGGATCGCAAGGGAGGTTGCCCCCTATGCCCAGTGCAGAACCGACCCCTCCGGCAACTTGATCGCCTATAAAAAAGGCGCCCAAACCGGGGCGAAAACTGTCCTCTTTTCCGCCCACATGGATGAGGTGGGCTTTATTGTCACCTATATTGAGGAATCCGGCCTGCTGCGGTTTGCCGCCGTAGGGGGCATTGACACCCGGGTGGTGGTGGGCAAAAGCGTCCTTGTTGGGGACAGCGGCCTCTACGGGGTGATCGGCACCAAGGCCATCCACATGCAGTCGCCGGGGGAACGGGGCAAAGCCCCTTCTATGGATGATTTGTATATTGATATCGGCGCCTCCTCCAAAGAGGAAGCGGAAAAGGCGGTTCATCTGGGGGACCGGGCCAAATTTGCATCCTCCTTTGAACCCTTCGGCAAGGGGATGATCAAAGGCCCTGCCCTGGATGACCGGGCGGGCTGCGCTGTCCTCATCGAGCTGCTGAAAGAGGACCTGCCCTATGACATTGTCTGCGCTTTCACCGTCCAGGAGGAAACCAGCTGCCTGGGTGGGAGAACCGCCGCCTTTGGGGTGAACCCGGACATCGGGGTGATCCTGGAGGCCACCACTGCCTCGGATATCGCCGGGGTGGAGCCGGGCAAACAGGTGTGCCAGGTGGGCAGGGGGCCGGTGCTCTCCTTTATGGACAGGGGCACCATCTATGATTTTGATTTGTACTGTCAGGCTCTTGCCTGGGCTGGGGAGGCGGGAATCCCCTGCCAAACCAAGGCCGCAGTAGCGGGCGGCAACGAATCCAGGGCGGTCCAGTCGGCCGCAGGCGGTGCAAAGGTTCTGGGCCTCTCCCTGCCCTGCCGGTACCTCCATTCCCCTTCCTGTGTGCTTCAGATGGAGGATATAGAAAACGATTTGGCGCTGGTTCGCCTGCTGGCCCAGCGGCTGCCGGAATGATCCGCTTTTTAGAGGGGGAGCTTCTGCCCCAGTGGGAGGCGGCCTGCCGGCTGGAGCCGGTGTTTGGCGGCAAACTGGAGGCCCTCCTGGCGGTGTATGGGATGAACTCCCCCCACTGTGACTTCTGGGTGGCGCTGGATGGGGATGGCCTTCCCGCCGGCGGGGTGGGCCGGGAGGGGGATACCCTCACCCTGGCTCTTTCCCAGAGTGTGGACACAGAAGAGTTGACCCAGTTTCTCGCCGCGGTCGGCGGCAGCTGGGCGGAGGGGCGGGATCCCTACCTTTCCTCCCTTGCGGAAAGATGCGGCTGTGCCCCGCGCAGCGCCCCGCTGCTGGAATACCGGGGGCCTTCGCCTCCCTGGGCAGCCCGGGAGGCTGACCGCCTGACCGATGTTTACCGGCTGCTCTGCGCCAGCGACCCCAGCTTTGAGAAAAATGCCCCCTATGGGCCATGGCTCTGCGGGTTTTCCGCCCGGGTGCGGAGCGGACGGGCCGCCGCCTTCCTCTGCCAGGAAGGGGGCAAGCCGGTGAGCACCGCTTCGGTGTACCACCTGGGGGCTGGGTATGGGATGATTGGCTCGGTGGCCACCTTGCCGGCATACCGGGGGAAAGGGTATGCCTCCCAGGCGGTGCTGGCCGCCGCAGGTTGGGTGATGTGCCGGGGCGCCATCCCAGTGCTGCTGCCTGCTGGGGAGGAACTTCTCCCCTTTTACACCCACCTGGGTTTTTCCCCTTGGGGGGAAGCCGGGCAGTTCTTTTTTGCCCCAACAAAATAACTTGGAGGAAATATAGCGTGAACAATCCATTTTTTAAGATAGATGAGAGGATCTTAACCCTGGCGGGCCGCGCAGAGGAGCGCTGCCGCCCGGTATTTGAGGAGATTGACCGGCGGGCGGAATACAACGCCATGAAGGTGCTCTCCGCCTTTGGGGAACACCGGGTCAGCGAGAGCCACTTTGCCGGCTCCACCGGTTACGGGTACGGGGACATTGGGCGGGATACCTTAGACGCGGTCTTTGCCCAGATCGTCGGGGCGGAGGATGCCTTGGTCCGCCACAACTTTGTGTCCGGCACCCATGCCCTCACCACCGCCCTGTTTGGGGTGCTGCGGCCCGGGGATGTGCTGCTCTCCCTCACCGGCGCGCCTTATGACACCATGGAGGAGGTTATTGGCATCCGGGGAGAGGGCTCCGGTTCCCTCAAGGATTTCGGTGTCCACTACCGGCAGCTGGATCTGCTGCCCGACGGCACCCCCGATTACGCCGCCATCCCAGAGGCGGTCAAAGGGGTAAAAGTGGCCTACATACAGCGCTCCCGAGGGTATTCCTTGCGGGATTCCCTTTCCATCGCCCACATTGAGGAGATTGCCAAACTGGTGAAACAGGGCAATCCTGACGCCATCTTGATGGTGGACAACTGCTACGGCGAGTTTGTGGAGGATAAAGAGCCCACCCAGGTGGGGGCGGACCTGATCATGGGCTCCCTGATCAAAAACCCCGGTGGCGGCATCGCCCGCACCGGCGGCTACATCGCCGGCCGCAAAGACCTGGTGGAATTGTGTGCCTACCGGCTCACCTCCCCCGGCATCGGCAAAGAGGCTGGCTGCACTCTGGGGGAAAACCGGAATATGTACCTGGGCCTGTTCCACGCCCCCACGGTGGTGGCCAGCGCTTTGAAAACAGCGGTGTTTGCCGCCAGCTTATTCAGCCTGCTGGGCTATGAGGTGCTGCCCAAGTTTGATGGGCACCGCACCGATATCATTCAAACGGTCTGCCTAAAGGATGAGCCCTCTCTGACCGCCTTTTGCCAAGGCATCCAGAAGGGCTCTCCAGTGGATTCCTTTGTGGTTCCAGAGGCCTGGGACATGCCCGGCTATGAAAGCCAGGTGATCATGGCCGCGGGAGCCTTCACCATGGGCGCATCCATTGAACTTTCCGCCGACGCCCCTATCCGGGAGCCTTTCGCCGCTTGGCTCCAGGGCGGATTGACCTATCCTTCCGGAAAAATCGGGATTCTGCTGGCTGCCCAATCCATGCTGGAGGGCGGTTCCCTGACTTTAGTTTAGTTGACAATCCTGCAAAGGGGATGGTATAATCTTCTTTGCAGTTTTGCGGATATGGCGGAATTGGCAGACGCGCTAGATTTAGGCTCTAGTGGATCACTCCGTGCAGGTTCAAGTCCTGTTATCCGCACCAAAAATCCCGCCCTGGAGCCATTTTGCGCTCCGGGCGTTTTGCTTTGCCCAAGGTTTTCGCACGCGTCCAAAACAGGTCTAAACTGGCCACGAAGGCCAGCGGCGAGCCGCCCCAGACAAATTGCGCACCTCTTTTTGGGAGGTGCGTTTTGTTTTATACCACATTTAAAGCTGGCATCTTTTTATAAAAAGATAGGAAATGCTGCAAAAATTGGATCGTTTTATTGTACTGTAATAATAAATATCCGCACAAGTGCAGTAAAGATCTGTCAAAGGGGGGACCCGGCAGGAAGAAGTGAATGGTTCTTGCCAAAGGCCGGCGGTTCTATTGGAGAATAAGAACTTCTCCACCGGCAAAAGGGGGGGCGGAACCTTTTCAGGGAGAAAGATAAGGGGTGGTTTTATGAAACATATTTGCGATTTGTTGCTTTGCCTGGTTTTGTCGGCAAGCGTATGGGCCGGGGATGTTTTGCCTTGGGGGCAGGGCGATGGCCAAATGATTTCCAGCGTCCCCGAGGAGTTTGCCTCAGTCCTCTGGTGGCGGGCGGGGGGCTTTGCCGCCGCGGTCCAATACCTGGAAATGGATTGGCCGGGGGATGATGGCCGTGAGCAGAGGGTATCGGTCACCAGCTTGTCAGAAATCCAGGACGAGTTGGCCCAGGCAATTGAGGCGGGAGAACAGCCGCCCGCTTTTGACCTATCCGGTGTTCCGGAACAGGAGGGGGTTCCCCTCGCCGTCAAAAATCTTTACTATAGAATACTTTCCAATAATCCACGGTACAAATATGCTTATGATTTCAATGCAGAGGTTGACCCGGATGGCCTGCTGCGCTGCACAGTCTCCTATATGCCATACCGCACAGGGGACTACCCTGATGGGTTTTGCAGTGTGGAAGTAGACAGCTTAAGGAGTTTGATAAAGGTGGCCCGGGATGGGCTGGGGCAGGAGAATATCCCTATACGCATCACGAACCTTAGCCTGACGGTTGACGATATGAACAAGGCCCTTCAGCAGGTGGGCGGGGGGTATCTTTTCTGCCAGCTCAACCGGGATGGAACGGCTATAACAGTTGTCCCCCAGGGCGGGCTCACTTTGGGGGAAGCCCGGGCGCGGCTGGCAGAAATCGATGGGTTGGCGGAACAGGTTTTTCTGGAAACGGTAGCAGCGGGAATGAGCCAGGCAGAACAGGCAGAGGCTTTGTACACCTATCTCACACAGAATGTGGATTATGACTTCCGCTACTATTCCCACCCAGGGGAAATGCCCTATGAATCCACCACCGCCTACGGGGCTCTCCACAACAATCTAGCGATCTGCGGCGGGTATGCACAGGCGTTTCAAACGCTTTTGGAAAAGGCGGGGATTCCCTGCATTACGGTCAGCGGGAAAGCAGGCGGAGAGAACCACATGTGGAATATGGCCAGGATAGATGGCCGCTGGCTTTATTACGATCCCACCGGCGATCGGGGCAGGGCCGATTATGGTTTCCTTTACTGCGGCGTTGAAGGGGAAGCTTTGGACCGTCATACATGGGATGCAGATTGGTTCAACCGGCTCTCAGAAGCTCTATTTTCATTGTGATTGCAAGTGGCGGCAAAAGGAACTAGGCCGAGCAGACCCCCACCGGGTTTAGCCCTTTGCGCCGGGAAGCATCTCCGGTTGCGCTTGTTCCATTGGAGCGGTTTCTTTCTTGTGAGAAATATCTATGTCCGTTGGTGTCCTATTGTTCGAACTGCTATATCTTCCAACAATAAGTCTTTTCATTGCAGTTTTCCCTTAAATATAGTATAATGATTAATATAGAGAGACAAGTTGAGAAAAAATTAGTTAAAACAACAAAAGGGAGTGCAATTATGATGACCAAGCGTGAAAGGTTTATGAACTTTCTCCAAAACAAACCGGTAGACCGTGTTCCCGTCGCATTTTTCCACCACTTCTGCCCTACCAGCGAGTGGGGTACGGGTGTGGTGAACCAAGACGCCTTTGAGCGCAACATCATCGGCCACAAATATGCCAGAGAGAAATTCGATCCCGATGTGATCAAAGTCATGAACGACACCTTGATGATCATGCCTGTGGATGTCTCTCACGTAAAATGCGCCGCTGACCTGCGCAACGTGGAGGCCCCCTCTCTCAGTTCCGACTTCACCAAAAAGACCCTGGAACTGACCAAACGCACCTTGGAATTCTACAAAGATTCTGACGCCCCCACCTACGCCACCGGTTTCTCCCCCTCTATGGTGCTGCGCAAGAGCCTCTGCCCCGAGGCTTTTCAAGACACTGTCCTGCACAAATACATGGAGGAAGATCCCGACGCGGTGGCCGCTGCCATGAAGAACCTTGCCGAAGGCATCAGCGCCATCAACGAAGCGCTGATCAAGGAAGGCGGCGTGGAGGGCATCTACCTGAGCGTCAACAACCAGTGCAATTTCTTCCCCGATGAGTTCTATCTCAAATACATCGCCCCCTATGAGAAAGATGTTCTAAACAACGCCAACAAACTCAGCAACATCAACCTTCTCCATATCTGCGGATACCACGGCAGAACCAATAATCTTAACCTCTTCACCGACTTTGACGCCGCTGCGATCAACTTCGCCGTCTATGTGGAAGGGGTCAGCCTGAAAGACGGCAAAAAGCTCTTTGGCGGAAAGCCGGTATTCGGCGGGTATGCCCAAGATAAGACCATCTACACCGGTACCGAGCAGGAAGTCAAAGAATTTGCCTGGAAGATCCTGGATGAGTGCGGCCAGGTGGGCGTCATGCTGGGTGCGGACTGCACCGTTCCCAACGACATCGACGACACCCGTCTGGAGTGGGTCCGGCAGGCTGCCATTGAATATGCGGCTGCCCACTAAGCCCTCCCAAAACACTGTTTTACATGAAAAAGCCCGGCCCCCATGGGGCCGGGCTTTTTGCCGCTGCAAAGGATCTTTATTGCAAATGGCGGTTGAGCCAATCGGTGAGGACGAACAGGCGGCGCTGGCGGTGTTTGGGTTTACCGCTGCGGCTCAGCTCGTGGTTCTCCCCTTTGAACAGGTACATCTCGCTTTCCACCCCGTGGTATTTCAGGGCGGAGAACATCTGGAAGCCCTCAGTCAAGGGGCAGTTGTAATCTTCCAGGGCGTGGATAAACAAGGTGGGGGTTACCACATCCGGGGCGTATTTCACCGGTGCGTGTTCCCAAAGCAACTCCACATCGCTCCAGGGAGTGGCGCAGAACTGCTCTGGATCGAAGGTGTAGCCGATGCAGGAGACGCCAAAGTCGCTGATAGGGTTGCAGAAGGACCGCTGGGAGACCGCCGCGGCGAACCGCTTGGTGTGGCCGATGATCCAGTTGGTCATATAGCCGCCGTAGCTGCCGCCGATGACCCCCAGGCGCCCCGGATCCATCTGGGGATAGAGGGCCAAGACATGGTCGGTAAACTCCATGAAATCGGGGAAGTCATACTCACCCCAATGGCCCCGCAGGTCGGCAAATTCCGCCCCCCGGCCGTCGCTGCCCCGGGGATTGCACAGGAATACAAAGTAGCCCATGCCGGCGAGGACCTGCATCTCATGGACAAACAACTCGCCCCAGGCGACACAGGGGCCGCCGTGCATCGAGAGGACGCCAGGGTAGGTTTTATTGGGGTCGAAGTCCACCGGCTTGATGACCCAGCCGTCGATTTTGACGCCGGAGGAGTTGGTAAAGCCCGCGTACTCCGGCAGGGAGACGGCTTTGTTTTTCAAAGCAGCCTCGTTGAGACAGGTCAGCTGGCGGTATTCCTTGCCGTCATAGAGGTAAAGCTCCTGGAGCTTGCCGTTTTCCATGGCTACAAAGAGGATCTTCTCCCCCTTGACGCTGACATTTTCAATGGCCCCGGCAAACTCTGGCAGTTTCTCCTTGTTTCCAGCCTTGTCCAGCAGGTTCATCCCCACCCGGCTTCCCTCGGTGGTTAAATAGAGGAGTTTGCCCTGGTATTCTCCCGTGGGGGAACCGCCGCCGAACCGGCAGTCGGTGGAGACGTTGCAGCCGATGGTGTAGTCGTTTTCGGCGATCTTCTTCACCGTGAGGGTGGCAAGGTCGCAGGTGAAAAGGTCATCTTTTTGGCTGCTGCCGTGTTTGTCGCACAGGCTGGCGGAGAAGAAGAGGGTCTCCCCCACCATCTGGAGCTTGCCGATGCGGTATTCGCCTTCCGGCAGGATAGTTTTGGTGGTCTGGGAGGGGATGTCATAGAGGTAAAGGCCCTTCTGCCGGGGTTTCAGCTGGGTGTAGGAACAGCCGGAATAAGCCACCTGTTTTTTGTCCGGGGTGAGGACATAGGCGCCCACGGTGAAGGGCCATTGGGTAATGGGCCGGGCTTCGCCGGTTTTCTCCTCCAGTAGGAACAGGGCGTCCCGGTGGCCGCTCACATAGCCGACGCCGTTGTCCCACAAGGGGAGCTCGCTGACCGGGATGTAATCCTCCTCATCTTTCTTCTGGGCGGCGGAAAGCCCTTCCTTCTGGTTGTGGTTTACATCCGCCAGCACCAGATAGGTTTTGCCAGGTTCCACCGGGGTGATGCCTAGAACCGGGTGAGGGAAATGGAAGGCAGGGGAGGTTGTGCCGTCAGCCACCGAGAGCCGCTCAAAATCGGCGCCCTCCTTGGCCTTTTTGCCACAGAGCAGCACCCCGTCGGAATCCCACACAAAAGAGGAAGCCTTACCGGTGCGGGTCAGCTGGGAGACCGCCCCGGTGGCGAGGTCGGCCAGGTACAGATTGCCCTGGTAGCGGTTGAGGTGGGCGTTTTGCTTGTTCACCAAGAAGACCGCCTGGTCGCGCCAGGGGGAACAGCTTGGCCGGGAGAGAAACCGATACTCCAAAAGATCGGCCATTTCGATTTTTTTCACAGGTAATACCTCCTTGTTTTGATTGCCGCAACAACAGAATAAAAATACATAGTTGTATTATAGCCTACCCCCCGTTTCCCCGCAAGTAAAAACTGAAACAAAAACCTTTCCAATCCGCTGGAATGTTTGGCAATTATGCAAAAATATCTGAATAAATAGCGTATAAATGTTATTTTTATTCATTTTTGGCTTGACATTGACAGGCCCCGGCGGTATCATTTAAGAATAGTTCGATCACTGCCAAAGGAGTGTTTTCCATGTTAAAATATGCAGCTAAGCGGCTGGGGATGGGCCTTGTGACCCTCTTTGTTCTGGCCACGGCCACCTTCTTTTTAATGAAGGCGATCCCCGGCTCCCCCTTCGGCGCCGAGGTCTCCCAAATGTCCGCCGCCGCGGTGGAAAAATTGTATGAGAAGTATGACTTGGACAAATCTATCCCCGAACAATATGTCATCTACATCAAAAACGTGCTGCACAACGACTTTGGCGAGTCGATGACCCGCAAGGGGATCAGCGTCAACTCCATCATCGCCAAGGCACTGCCGATCACCGCCAAACTGGGCGGGGTGGCCTTTGTCTTCTCCATGGTCACCGGCATTGTGCTGGGCATCATCGCCGCGTTGTCCAAGCGACAATGGGTGCAAAACTCGGTGATGATCTTCGCCACAGTGGGGGTCAGCGTGCCCAGCTTCCTGTATGCGCTGATGCTGATGACGGTGTTTGGGGTCATTCTTCAATGGCTGCCTTTCATCGGCCTAAAGACGCCGCTCCACTACATCCTGCCGGCCTTTTCCCTCTCCCTCTACCCCATCTCCATGGTGGCCCGTCTGGTGCGCAGCAGCATGACCGAGGCCATGAAGCAGGATTACATGGTTTTAGCCAAGAGCAAGGGGACCTCCCCCATCAAGCTGATTGTAAAACACGCCCTGAAAAACTGCCTCATCCCGGTGGTGACCTACGCCGGACCCCTGGTGGCTTATCTGATGACCGGCAGCTTTGTCATCGAAAGCATCTTCTCCATCCCCGGCCTGGGCGGCGAGTTTGTCACCAGCGTCACCAACCGGGATTACCCGCTGATTATGGCGCTGACCATCTTCTTCGGCGCCTTCATCATCTTCACCAACCTGGTGAGCGACCTGCTGACCGCCATGATTGACCCCCGCATCAAACTGGAAAAGAGGAAAGCCGCATGAACAACCTGGAACTCAAGGATATGGAGTGGACCGAAGACCTGTTTGAACCGCTGGACAGCAGCGAGCAGAACAGTGAATTTATCGCCATGGAGAGCAAGACCTTCCTCCAGGATTCCTGGAACCGCTTCAAGAAGAATAAACTGGCGCTGGTGGGCCTGGTGTTCCTGGTGCTGATGATTTTAATGGCAATTTTTGTCCCCATGTTCTCCAAATACAGCTACGATCAGATGGATATGACCGCCCTCAATCAGCTGCCCAGCGCCCAACACTGGTTCGGCACCGATAAATTTGGCCGGGATATCTTTGTCCGGGTCATGTACGGCGCCCGCATCTCGTTGGCGGTGGGCTTCTCCGCGGCCATCATCTGCCTGTTTATCGGGGTGGTGTACGGAGGCATCTCCGGGTATGTGGGAGGCAAGGTGGACATGGTCATGATGCGCATCGTGGACATCATCTACGCCATCCCTTCCCTTCTGTACGTCATCTTCATCATGCTCATCTTCGGCTCCAATGTGTGGAGCATCCTCATGGGCATCTGTGTTTCCTCCTGGGTGGGCATGGCCCGTTTGGTGCGCAGCCAGGTTCTCTCTTTAAAAGAACAGGAGTTTGCCTTGGCCGCCTATGTGCTGGGGGCCAGCACCAGCCGTATCCTGTTTAAGCACCTGATTTTAAACTGCATTGGGGCCATCATCGTCAACGTCACCCTGATGGTGCCCTCGGCCATCTTCACCGAGGCGTTCCTCAGTTTTGTGGGCATCGGCATCAGCGCCCCTGCCTCCAGCTGGGGCACTTTGGCCAATGAGGCCCGGGGCCTCATCGAAAGCAACCCCATCCAGATCATCTGGCCGGTGGGGGCCATCTGCCTGACCATGCTCTCGCTGAACTTCATCGGCGACGGTGTCGGCGAGGCGCTGGACCCCAAGAAAAAGTAGGAGGCGCGCTATGAGTTTGTTGGAAGTCAACCATCTGACGACCCAGTTCACCACCGAACAGGGCCAGGTACAGGCGGTGCGGGACGTGAGTTTCTCGCTGGAAAAAGGCGAAATATTGGGTATCGTCGGCGAATCGGGCAGCGGCAAGAGCCAAGCCATGTACTCGGTCATGGGCCTTTTGGCCTCCAACGGTAGGGTGACCGAGGGCAGCATCCGGTTCAACGGGACCGAGATCGCCCCCCAGCACTTCGCCGGCGGCATGAAGGAATACGAAGCCCATATGCGAAAGATCCGGGGCAACGAGATCTCGATGATCTTCCAGGACCCCATGTCCTTTTTGAACCCGGTTTTGAATATTGAGACCCAACTGGTAGAGCCGCTGCTGAACCACCAGCACCTTTCCCGCCAAGAGGCGCGGCAAAAGGCCATTGAGCTGCTCACCAAGGTCGGCATCCCCTCGCCGGAGGCCCGGCTGAAGCAGTATCCCCATGAGTTTTCCGGCGGCATGCGCCAGCGGATCATCATCGCCATCGCCTTGGCCTGCAACCCCAAACTGATCATCGCCGATGAACCCACCACCGCCCTGGATGTGACCATCCAGGCCAAGATTTTGCAGCTGATCAAATCCCTGCAGGAGCAGATGGATTCCAGCGTCATCCTCATTACCCACGACCTGGGGGTGGTGGCCAACATCTGCCACCGGGTTATCATCCTCTACGGCGGCAAGATCATGGAGAGCGGCACCATCGACGAAATTTTCTACGATCCCAGGCATCCTTACACCATCGGCCTTTTGGGCTGCGTCAACAACCCGGAAAAAGACCAGGAACTCCACCCCATCCCCGGGTCCCCGCCCGACCTGTTGCAGCCCCCGGCGGGCTGTCCCTTTGTGGACCGGTGTGAAAAGGCCATGAAGATCTGCAAGCGGATGCCCCCGCCGGTATCCACCCTGTCGCCCACCCACAGCTGCAGCTGCTGGCTGGAGGCTAAGAAGGAGGTTTTGAAATGAGCGAGCCCATTTTGCAGGTGGAACATCTAAAAACCTATTTTGCCACCGGCGGCCGCTTCGGCAAACACCCGGTGGTCAAGGCGGTCAACGACGTCTCCTTCTCCATCGGCCACCACGAAACTTTGGGCCTGGTGGGGGAATCCGGTTGCGGCAAATCCACCCTGGGCCGGACCATCGTTAAGATCAACCAGCCCACCGGCGGCAAGATCTACTTTGAAGGCAAGGACATCACCTCATTGAAGGGCAAGGAGTTGAAGGACTTCCGCCGGGATGTGCAGATGATCTTCCAGGACCCCTACGCCTCCCTGAACTCCCGCATGACGGTGGGGGAGATCATTCGGGAACCCATGGAGATCCACGGCCTTTACGGCTCCACCAAGGAGAGGGATGAAAAGGTCTGCCAGTTGCTCGAAACGGTGGGCCTCAAGCCGGACCACATCCGGCGGTACCCCCATGAATTCTCCGGCGGCCAACGCCAGCGGATCTGCATCTCCCGCGCCTTGGCCTTGAATCCGAAATTCATCATCTGCGACGAGCCCATCTCGGCTTTGGACGTCTCCATCCAGGCCCAGATCATCAACCTGCTGCAAAAAATCCAGGAGGATACCGGGATCTCCTACCTGTTTATCGCCCACGACCTGGGGGCGGTGAAACACATTTCCCACCGCATCGGGGTTATGTACCTGGGCAGCCTGGTGGAGCTGGGGGACAGCGACGAGCTGTACCACAACCCCAAACACCCCTACACCCAGGCATTGCTTCAATCCATCCCCATTCCCGATCCCAAGGTGGAGCGGGCCAAGAAGCCGGTGGAGATCTCCGGCGAACTGCCCAGCCCCCTCAACCTGCCCAGCGGTTGCGCCTTCCGCACCCGCTGCCCTCATGCCTGCGAACGCTGCGCCAAAGAGACGCCCCAGCTGCGGGATGTGGACGGCCGCCAGGTTGCCTGCTTCCTCTACAAATAAGGATAGAAAAATTCCCTGCCAGCGGGCAGGGAATTTTTTTACATGTCGATTCCTACCTGAAAGAAAAATGGGGTGGATATGCAAATAATACAGGCATATACTAATATTTATTCATAAAACCCTTGACAATCCAAAAAATCAGGCTTATTATTGTATTATTATTTGAGATTACTGTATATTCTTTGGAGGTGTATTATGAAAAAGAAATGGATAGCCCTGCTGTTGGCAGGTGTCTTGGCCCTTACGCCGGTTCTCAGCGGCTGTTCCTCCGGAGATGGAGAAAGCAGTTCCAGCGCTTCTGGAGAGGCTCCGGCTCAGGAATTGACGGTGGCTGTCGCTTCCCAGATTTTTACCCTGGACCCCGCCCTCAACTCCACTACCCACCTGAACCATCCTATTTTTGCCGCCAACCCAACCCTCTTTTATAAAAATGAAAAGGGCGAGTTGGTCAACGACCTGTGCAAGGAGTATACCATCAGTGACGATGGCCTGACCTATACCTTTACCCTTATTGACGGGGTGAAGTGGAGCGATGGACAGCCGTTGACCGCCAACGATTTTGTCTACGGCATCAAGCGGGCCATCGGCTACGGCCCCGACAACACCTTTAACGCATCCAACCTGACCAACTTTGTCAAAGGTGCAGCCGCAGCCAACGAGTCCATGCTGGATGTAGCACAGATGGACAATGTAGGCGTCTATGCCCCCGATGACAAAACTTTGGTTATTGAGCTTTCTACTCCCTGCCCCTACTTCCTGTCCGTCACCGAGGCCGGTGTGTTTATGCCCCTTCGCCCCGACTTTGCCAAGGAGCATGAAAGCACCTGGTCCCTCCAGCCCGGTTACCCCACTGTGGGCGCTTTCCAGCTGGAATCGGTCAACGAGAACGAGCAGGCCACTTTTGTAAAAAACCCCAGC
>NZ_LT629939.1:1328088-1346588 GCF_900104615.1 Merdimmobilis hominis
CCCGCCGGTATCCACCCTGTCGCCCACCCACAGCTGCAGCTGCTGGCTGGAGGCTAAGAAGGAGGTTTTGAAATGAGCGAGCCCATTTTGCAGGTGGAACATCTAAAAACCTATTTTGCCACCGGCGGCCGCTTCGGCAAACACCCGGTGGTCAAGGCGGTCAACGACGTCTCCTTCTCCATCGGCCACCACGAAACTTTGGGCCTGGTGGGGGAATCCGGTTGCGGCAAATCCACCCTGGGCCGGACCATCGTTAAGATCAACCAGCCCACCGGCGGCAAGATCTACTTTGAAGGCAAGGACATCACCTCATTGAAGGGCAAGGAGTTGAAGGACTTCCGCCGGGATGTGCAGATGATCTTCCAGGACCCCTACGCCTCCCTGAACTCCCGCATGACGGTGGGGGAGATCATTCGGGAACCCATGGAGATCCACGGCCTTTACGGCTCCACCAAGGAGAGGGATGAAAAGGTCTGCCAGTTGCTCGAAACGGTGGGCCTCAAGCCGGACCACATCCGGCGGTACCCCCATGAATTCTCCGGCGGCCAACGCCAGCGGATCTGCATCTCCCGCGCCTTGGCCTTGAATCCGAAATTCATCATCTGCGACGAGCCCATCTCGGCTTTGGACGTCTCCATCCAGGCCCAGATCATCAACCTGCTGCAAAAAATCCAGGAGGATACCGGGATCTCCTACCTGTTTATCGCCCACGACCTGGGGGCGGTGAAACACATTTCCCACCGCATCGGGGTTATGTACCTGGGCAGCCTGGTGGAGCTGGGGGACAGCGACGAGCTGTACCACAACCCCAAACACCCCTACACCCAGGCATTGCTTCAATCCATCCCCATTCCCGATCCCAAGGTGGAGCGGGCCAAGAAGCCGGTGGAGATCTCCGGCGAACTGCCCAGCCCCCTCAACCTGCCCAGCGGTTGCGCCTTCCGCACCCGCTGCCCTCATGCCTGCGAACGCTGCGCCAAAGAGACGCCCCAGCTGCGGGATGTGGACGGCCGCCAGGTTGCCTGCTTCCTCTACAAATAAGGATAGAAAAATTCCCTGCCAGCGGGCAGGGAATTTTTTTACATGTCGATTCCTACCTGAAAGAAAAATGGGGTGGATATGCAAATAATACAGGCATATACTAATATTTATTCATAAAACCCTTGACAATCCAAAAAATCAGGCTTATTATTGTATTATTATTTGAGATTACTGTATATTCTTTGGAGGTGTATTATGAAAAAGAAATGGATAGCCCTGCTGTTGGCAGGTGTCTTGGCCCTTACGCCGGTTCTCAGCGGCTGTTCCTCCGGAGATGGAGAAAGCAGTTCCAGCGCTTCTGGAGAGGCTCCGGCTCAGGAATTGACGGTGGCTGTCGCTTCCCAGATTTTTACCCTGGACCCCGCCCTCAACTCCACTACCCACCTGAACCATCCTATTTTTGCCGCCAACCCAACCCTCTTTTATAAAAATGAAAAGGGCGAGTTGGTCAACGACCTGTGCAAGGAGTATACCATCAGTGACGATGGCCTGACCTATACCTTTACCCTTATTGACGGGGTGAAGTGGAGCGATGGACAGCCGTTGACCGCCAACGATTTTGTCTACGGCATCAAGCGGGCCATCGGCTACGGCCCCGACAACACCTTTAACGCATCCAACCTGACCAACTTTGTCAAAGGTGCAGCCGCAGCCAACGAGTCCATGCTGGATGTAGCACAGATGGACAATGTAGGCGTCTATGCCCCCGATGACAAAACTTTGGTTATTGAGCTTTCTACTCCCTGCCCCTACTTCCTGTCCGTCACCGAGGCCGGTGTGTTTATGCCCCTTCGCCCCGACTTTGCCAAGGAGCATGAAAGCACCTGGTCCCTCCAGCCCGGTTACCCCACTGTGGGCGCTTTCCAGCTGGAATCGGTCAACGAGAACGAGCAGGCCACTTTTGTAAAAAACCCCAGCTATTACAAAGCCGATGAGGTCAAGCTGGAAAAGCTCCAGTTCCTGGTGATGACCGATGAGAACGCCCAGCTGGCGGCCTTTAAATCCGGTCAGATCGGCATAGCGTTGGGTGTCCCCTCGGATACTGCCACCAACAGTGCTTTCCAGGATAATTTCCTGAAGCTGGAATACTACACCTGCCCCTACTTTGTGGCCATTAACAGCGGCGAAAAAGGCCCTGAGGCTTTGAAAGATGCCCGTGTACGCAAGGCTCTGGCCCTGGCCACCAACCGGGATGCCATGGTTACCGTCCTCAACGGCGGTGATTTCATCACCCCCTTGAACGGCTATGTACCCTATGGATTCCCCGGCTTGAACGGTGACTTCCGCACAGAGAAAAACGATTATCTGGCATACAACCCAGAGGAATCCAAACGCCTGCTGGAAGAAGCTGGGTACAATGAAAGCAATCCCCTCCAGCTGACCTACCTGTACTCCAGCAGCCAGCTTCACGGCGATGTAGCCCAGATGCTGCAGCAGCAGTGGGCAGCAGTGGGTGTGGACCTGAAGCTTCAGGCAGTGGAAATGGGCGTCTTTTACGACTATGTAGACTACGGTGATTTTGAGCTGTCCCGGTATGGCTTTTCTAACTCCAGTGACCCTCTGGCCTACTTTAAGATCTGGAAGAGCAGTGAACAGGCAGTAGCCGCAGTGGACGATCCCAAATTGGATGAGATGATCGACGATGCTTATAACACAGTAGACCACACCGAGTACCTGAACAAGCTCCACGACATTGAGACCTACATGCTGGAGGAGCAGTGTTACCTGATTCCCCTGTTTGTCCAGGAGCCGGTCAAACTGGTGCAGACAAACGTCAAAGGCGTCTGGGCCAACCCTGGCGGACGGCTGACCTTCACTGGTGCGGAGATCACAGCATAACTGAAAAATCGCCAATCCCCTGCCCCCCTGGGCAGGGGATTTTTGCGCCTGGCGGCTGTGCGGCTTCCCTGACAAAAGGACAGCTTGCCAGGAAATCTTTGGGCGGATTTTCATTGCCTTACCGGACAAACCACAGTATAATAAAAGGAGCAGAACCATAAGCCTGTAGCAGGGGGTCCCTTGCTTAACACGGCGGTGACACAGATTATTTGGGCAGCGCGCTGCCTGAAAGGAGCTTTCCTATGAATTATTCCCATGAAGTTGAACGGATGTGCCCCATCGCCAAAGGGGCCAACCACGGTCCGGCTCCCATCCCGGAGGAGGGCCGCTGGGTAAAAGCCTATCAAATCAGCGATATCTCCGGCTTATCCCACGGCATCGGCTGGTGTGCACCCCAGCAGGGCGCCTGCAAGCTGACCCTCAACGTCAAGGACGGCATCATTGAGGAGGCACTGGTGGAAACCCTGGGCTGTTCCGGCATGACCCATTCCGCCGCCATGGCAGGGGAGATCCTCCCCGGCAAGACCCTTTTGGAGGCGCTGAACACCGACCTGGTGTGCGACGCCATCAATGTGGCCATGCGGGAAATTTTTAAACAACTGGTTTACGGCCGCAGCCAGACTGCCTTCTCGGAAGGGGGACTGCCCATCGGCGCCTCTTTGGAGGACCTGGGCAAGGGCCTGCGCAGCCAGGTGGGCACCGTGTTCTCCACCGGCTACAAAGGGGTTCGGTATCTGGAACTGGCCGAAGGGTATATCCTCTCGGTGGCGCTGGATGAGAACAACGAGGCCATCGGCTATAAATTTGTAAAAGTGGGCAAGATGCTGGAGGACATCCGCCGGGGAGTGGATGCCCAAACCGCATTTGAAAAGAATCTGGGCACCTACGGCCGGTATGAGAACGCCCCCAAATACATCGACCCCCGTGAGGAATAAAGGAGAGGAGGAAGCACTATGGCACAGTTTGAAGGCCAAGAAAGAAGAATGCCCCGCATTGAGGCTTGTTTGAAGGAATACGGCATCTCCTCCCTGGAGGAGGCACGGGAAATCTGCCTCCAAAAAGGGGTGGATGTGGAATCCATCGTCAAAGGGGTACAGCCCATCGCCTTTGAGAACGCGGTGTGGGCCTACACCCTGGGGGCGGCCATCGCTATAAAGAAGGGCGCCGCCGCCGCGGACAAAGCCGCCGAGGCCATCGGCATTGGATTGCAGGCATTCTGCATCCCCGGCTCGGTGGCAGAACAGCGCCAGGTGGGCCTGGGCCACGGCAACCTGGGGGCCATGCTCCTGCGGGATGAGACCAAATGCTTCTGCTTCCTGGCAGGGCACGAGTCCTTCGCCGCGGCGGAGGGGGCCATCGGCATCGCCCGCACTGCCAACAAAGCCCGCAAAGAACCCCTCCGTGTCATCCTCAACGGCCTGGGTAAAGATGCGGCTTACATCATCAGTCGGATCAACGGCTTCACCTATGTAGAGACCGATTACGACTTTGCAACCGGCGAGCTGAAGATAGTCCGGGAGAAAGCATTCTCCGATGGGGACCGGGCGGCGGTCCGCTGCTACGGCGCCAATGACGTTCTGGAAGGGGTTTCCATTATGAAGATGGAAAAGGTGGATGTATCAATCACCGGCAACTCCACCAACCCCACCCGGTTCCAGCACCTGGTGGCAGGTACTTATAAGAAATGGGCCCAGGAGAACGGGGTCAAATACTTCTCGGTGGCTTCGGGCGGCGGCACCGGCCGCACCCTCCACCCGGACAACGTGGCCGCCGGCCCTGCCTCCTATGGCTTGACCGACTCCATGGGCCGGATGCACAGCGATGCCCAGTTTGCCGGCTCCTCCTCCGTCCCCGCCCACGTGGAAATGATGGGCCTGATCGGCATGGGCAACAACCCCATGGTCGGCGCGACTGTCGCTTGTGCGGTGGCGGTGGCCGAGGGCCTGCGGTAGATTTAAAAACAATAGGAACAGGACAAGGCGCAGCCACCAAAAGTGGCTGCGCCTTGTTAGGCTTTATTCCCATTATGCCCCTTTTGCTGGGTTCTTCCATTTCCAACTGGATGGGATTGTGTTATAATAATCGCGATGCGATAATTGGAATAGACCAGCTTTGCCAGGGCCTGAGCTGCCCTGCCGTGGAAGCTGTGAAGTGGGTCCAATTGGACGCCTCCAAACCCGTATAACAGTAGCCGCAGGGAACCGGGGCGATCAAGACCAGTTGGCTGCGCGCACCGCCAAAGCCCCAGGGGGAAAGCGGGGCACCCCTTCCCCAGAGAACCCTCGAATTTGGGCGCCATTGGCCCGATGAGAAACGGAGATGAATGAATATGGCAATGATCGGCATTGACCTGGGCACCACCAACAGCTTAGCCGCCGTGTGGAAGGATGGAAAAAGCGTGCTTATCCCCAACGCCTTTGGGGATCTATTGACCCCCAGTGCGGTCAGTTTGGATGAGGACGGGACTATTTTAGTGGGCAAGGTGGCCAAGGAGCGGCTGATCTCCCACCCGGAATGCAGCGTCACCGCCTTTAAGAGGCTGATGGGTACCACGGCAAAGCTCCAGCTGGGGGAACAGGCCTTTTCCCCGGAGGAGCTCTCCTCCTTTGTGCTGCGCCGCCTGAAAGAGGATGCGGAAGCCTACCTGGGGGAGCCGGTCACCGAGGCGGTGATCAGCGTACCCGCCTATTTTAACGACAACCAGCGCAGCGCCACCAAATTGGCGGCCCAATTGGCGGGCCTGCACACCGAGCGGCTGGTCAACGAGCCCTCGGCGGCGGCTCTCGCCTGCCGGTTTCAGGACACTGGCAAGGACCAGAGTTTTTTGGTGTTTGACTTTGGCGGCGGCACCCTGGATGTCTCGGTGGTGGACTGTTTTGACACGGTGATTGAGATCGCCGCCGTGGCCGGGGACAACCGGCTGGGGGGCAATGATTTTGACGAGGCCATCGCCCGGCACTTCTGCAAGATCAACGGCCAGGAGTTGGCGCAGCTCTCCCCCACCGAGCAGGCGATCCTCCTCAAACAGGCCCAGCTCTGCAAGGAGATCCTCACCCACCGGGGCCAGGCGGCTATGATGCAGGACTCCCCTAAATTCCCCAATCCCCTGCTTTTAAACAACAAGCTGCTGCTGGAGATTTCCGCCCCGTTTTTCCAGAGGATGGAGCGGGTCATCGCCCGCGCCCTCACCGATGGGGGGCACACCGTCGGGGAGATCGACAAGGTCCTCCTGGTGGGGGGCTCCTGCCATATGCCGGTGGTGCAGAGTTATATCGCCCACCTGCTGGGCCGGGAGATCGCCCGGCTGGGCTCGCCGGATACGGTGGTCGCCCAAGGGGTGGGGGCCTATGCCGGTATCAAGGCCCGGGGAGAGGAACTCAAGGACATTATGATGACCGATGTCTGCCCCTTTACCCTTGGGGTGGAGGTCTATTCCCATGAGAAGGAGAAGCTTTCCCACATCGCGCCCATGATCGAGCGCAACAGCGTGCTGCCAGTCAGCGTGGAGCACCCCTTCTACACCCTTTCCGACAACCAAAAACGGATTACCATCTCGGTGTACCAAGGGGAAGCCTACTTTGCCCGGGAAAACCTGAAGTTGGGGGAACTGGAAGTGGAAGTCCCCCCTAAGCCCAAGGGGGAAGAACAGGTATTGGTGCGGTTTACATATGATATCAACGGCATTTTGGAGGTGGAGGTTCAAAGCCCGTCCACCAAGGAGAAAAAGCGGCAGGTGATTGTAGGCCAGCGTCTCCATCTTTCCCAAGAGGAGATCGACGCCCGGCTGAAGGAGCTGCAGCGGCTGAAGATCCACCCCGCCGACCAGGAGGAAAACCGGTTGGTTCTGGCCCGGGGGGAGCGGATTTACACCGAGTCTTTAGGCCCGGTGCGGGAGCAGACCGGCCGGTGCCTAGCTTACCTGCGGGAGGCGATGGACAGCCAATCCCCTACCCGGATCCGCCGGGCACGGGAGGAATCCACCCGTTTTTTCGATGCGGTGGAACAGCAGTTTTTAGACGGGGGCCTTCCCTTTGATTTTGACCCCGAGGACGATGAGGAGGATGACGGATGGACCAATGGGCCGTTTTAGGAATTGACCCCACCCGGGACCAGCAGAAGATCCGCCGGGCCTATGCCCAGCGCTCCCGGGAATGCCACCCAGAGGAACACCCCCAGGAGTTTCAGGAGCTGTATGCCGCCTACCAGTGGGCGATGGACCGGGCCAAGCGAATGCCGGCATCCACCGGGGAAAAGCCCCGAGGGCTGCACAACAAGTTCCAGGTGCCAGTGTATAAAGAGGAGTATACCCCGCCCACCAAGAGGCCGTTGCCCCCTCTGCCTCCCTTTGGCAGGCAGGCGCGGCAGGCTGTTCTTTCCCCTGCTAAGAAAAAGGAAGGGGATTTGGAATTTGAGGCGGTGTTCGCCCGGGCGGATGAACTGCGCCAGCAGGAGGCCCAGCGGTATCGGGAAACCGGCCCGGCCCGGGCTTTCCTCACCTGGTATGGCGCCGAATCCAAGGAAAGGACCAAGACGTGGTGGGAGGAATACTTCCTCACCAAGGAATTTTTGGACGCCCAGATGGACCCGTTGTTCCTCTCTTTCCTGGAGGACTTTTTGGAGGAGCGGGAGCGTTCCCCCCAGCCGCCGACCACCGATCTGTACCGGGAATTGTACATCGCCTACGGCTTTGGGGAGTACGCCCAGACCGGTATGCCCCCGCGGGAACTGCAGCGCCTTTATGAACTGACGACCCGTCGGGATCCCGCCGGCCTATTTGGGGTGCGCAGACGGGAATATGTCCCCCGGGTGGAATGCTTTTTGATCTACCACCGGCTGCTGCGCCAGGCCCGGCAGGAAGGGTTCTCCCCCATCGGCTGGGAAAAAGCCCTCCAAGGGGCCAACAGCGCCTACACCGGTTCCCGCCGCCATCCCAGTGTCTACCGGCTGCTCACCTATTTTGTGGACACCCACCCCGGCCTGCCGGCGGAGGTGTGGCCGGTGTTTTACCGGAAGTTCGAGCTTTCAGGGTTTGAGCGTTCCAGCACCAAGCAGAAGGTCAAACCTTTGTATGAAGCTTTGAAGCGCCGCCTAGACGAAACCGCCAAGCGGAAGGACCAGGCCCGGCAGGAGGCTATGCGCCGTATAAAATTCGCTTTCCGGGCCCTGTGCGGCCAAAAGGAAGAGGCCGCAGCCCAGGATGTGGAGGCATTTTTCGCATCCAAAGACTTCCAAACCCTCCAGTGGGATGAGGAGTTCTTGGAGTTTTTGACGGTGGAAGCGTCCATCGGCGAGATGGGCTCCCCCATGGCCCAAGGCGCTTATAGGGCTTACCAAGGGGCGAAAATCCCCAAGTCCGCCATCCTGCTAGGTCGGCTGGAGAGCATTTTGAACCACTAACCCCCGTTTTGGGAGAGGAGGCAGGTGGATGATCTGTTTTTTTAATCGCAGAAGCGTGTTCACCGGCTACCCCTTTGAACGGGTGGCCGGGGTGGAAGCCCGGTTAAAAGAGGCGGGTATCCCTTTTAAAACTGTCTACTACAGCGGTGGGGGCGGCCGGCCGGCTATGATAGCTAGGGGCCGGACGGTGAACGCCCACTTTGAAGTGTTTGTCCACCAAAAGGACTTTGAACGGGCCAAAGAAGCCCTCCCCTTTTTGGTTTAATTCAGGGAGATCCCCATGGATAGCGCCACACAAAAATGGATACGAAAAAGGGAATGCCCCACGGGGCATTCCCTTTTTCGTATGGCAGGATCAATCGTAGAAGAGCTCGCCGTCCACAATCCGCACCACCTGCCGGGCCTGTTTGGCCACGTTTAGGTCGTGGGTGATCATCAGGATGGTGTTGCCCATGTCGTTGAGCCGCTGGAACAGTGCCAACACCTCCCGCCCGGTGGAGGAATCCAGGGCGCCGGTGGGTTCGTCGGCCAAGAGGAGGCTAGGTTTGCCCACCAGCGCCCGGGCGATGGCAACCCGCTGCTGCTGCCCGCCGGAGAGCTCCCGGGGTTTGTGGGAGAGCCTCTCGGTCAGGCCCAGCATCTCGATGGTGGGCAGGCAGACTTCTTCCGCCTGCCTGCTGCTCATCCCCCGCACCAGGAGGGGCATCATCACGTTTTGCAGCACTGTGTACTGGGGGATCAGCTGGTATTTCTGGAAGATAAATCCAATCTTTTGGTTGCGGATGTGGGTCAATTCATCGTCGGAGCAGTCCCCCACCGAGGTGCCGTCCAGGAGATAGGTTCCGCTGTCAAAGTGGTCCATACAGCCCACAATGTTCATCAGGGTGGATTTGCCCGAGCCAGAGGGCCCTAAGATGGCCAGGAATTCCCCCTCCTCCACCGTCAGGGAAATCCCCTTAAGGACGGTGAGGGCGTTTTCCCCCATGCGGTAACTTTTAACGATGTTGTCCAGGTGGATGATCTCTTTCATGGGCGCCTCCTAGGATAGGATGGTGACCGATGCGATGTATTCCGTCCCATCGCTGCCGGTCTCATAAGTGATGGTGACCACGTTTTTGTAGACGATCTGGGAGAAATCCAGGGTGGTGGTGCTGCCCGCCATAGTCACCGGAGTGCCCACTGGGATGGAGATGGTTTCCACCTCCCCAGTCAGCTGGATGGCTGGGGAGACAGCCCCGCCGGAACCCGCCATGCCGCCCATGGCGCCGGGGAAGCCGCTGGGCATTTCCCCACCCATCCCGCCACCTATCTCCATCTCCCCGCCGGAGGGCCGGCCGCCCGGGGTATCCCCCTGCCGGGAGGAATGATCTCCGCCTCGGGAAGGTACTCCATCGTCCCCTTCCTCTTCTTCGCCGGAAGGGCTTCCCTGCCCGCTTCCCAAGGTGCCGATGGCCAATTCCAGCTCGTTGCCAGACACCGACTTTACCTTCCCGGTGACAGTGCGGCTGGCCGCCGTATCACCGGAGGACGAGGAGGAAGGTGCGCTGGTGTCCCCGCACCCGCAGAGGAGGAGGCAGAAAGCCAGGGCCAAGGCCCAAAAACGCTGTTTCATCTTGCACTGCCTCCTTTTATTCTTCGCTGAGGGCCTCAATGGGGATGAGGGAGGCCGCTTGTTTTGCCGGGTAGAAACCGAAGACTGTCCCAGTGACCATGGCAAACACCAAGGCCAGCAGGATGCCCAGGACGCTGCTTTCCACCCGGATACCGAACTTTTCCAGCACCGGCATCAGCAACAAGCTGACGATGACGCCGATTACCCCGCCGAAGACGCTGATCATGTTGGCCTCGGCCAAAAACTCCAGCAGGATGTCCTTGCGGGAACAGCCCAGGGCCTTTAGGATGCCGATTTCCCGGGTGCGCTCCTTGACAGTGACAAACAGCACGTTCATAATGCCGATGCCCCCCACCACAAAAACGATGCTGGCCATGGATACCAGCAGCAGGGTCATCGTCTTGGTGGAGGCGATGGCCGCCTCCATCTTGCTGCCTGCGTCGCTGATGGTGAAACTGGCTCCGGGGTAGCTCTGGTTGAGGACAGTGCCCACGTTGGCCACAATTTCCTCCACGTCATTTACATCCTCCGCAACCACGGTGATGGTGGGGCGGACACCCCGCCCCAGCACGTATTTGAGGCCGGTGGAGTAAGGGATGAATACCGCGCTGTCTGGGCTGACGCCGGAGGCCATGGAGCCCATCTCCTGGAGGACGCCGGCCACAGTGTAGTTGCGGTCGTCGATGACTATGGTGTTGTCAAAAGCCTCCATAGGGGAGCCGAAAATCTCCACCGCCAGGTCGTAGCCGATGACTGCCACCTTAGAGACGTTTTCATCGTCTTCCTCGGTGATAAAGTCCCCGATGGCCAGGGAAAGGTTGCTCACATCGGCAAATTCTGGTTTGACGGCGGCCACGGTGGCGGTGGTGGATTCCTCCAGGTCGCCGCCCATCACCGTCGCGCTGCCGGTGGCGCTGATGGTGCCGGAGGCGATGCCGGGCACAAAGAGGAGGATGTCCTCCAAGTCCTCTTCGTCCAGCTCCACTGAGCGGATGTTGGTCTGCATGCCGAAGCCGCCTCCACCAGGCATGCCGCCTCCCCCGCCGAAGCCTCCTCCTCCGCGGTTGCCTCCTCCGCCCATCATCATGCCGCCGCCAAAGCCGCCGCGGCCGCCGGTGGACGAGGAGGAGTAGCTGATCTCCACAGCGCCAGCGGAGAGGTTTTTGAACTGATCTTCCACATCCTTTTGGCTTCCTTGGCCGATGGCGATGACCAGGACAATGGTGGCCGCTCCCACGATGATGCCCAGGGAGGTGAGCATGACCTTCCGCTTGTTTTCCAGGATGTTGATCCAAACCAGGTTAAAAATCTCTTTCAGGATCATTTGCTGCTCACCTTGCTTTCGATGAGCACAATATCCCCTTCGTTGACCCCGCTCTGGATTTCCACGTTGCTGCCGTCGGAGAATCCGGTGGTCACCTCGGTTTTCACCGCCTCGCCGTTTTCATCCTTGATCTTGACGTAGGATTTGCCGTCCTCCACCGTGACCGCCCGGTTGGAGACGTAGATGACATCCTCCACCTGCTTAGATACAAAGGTGACGGTGGCACT
Source organism: Merdimmobilis hominis (assembly GCF_900104615.1). Taxonomy (GTDB): domain Bacteria; phylum Bacillota; class Clostridia; order Oscillospirales; family Ruminococcaceae; genus Merdimmobilis; species Merdimmobilis hominis. Next base: position 1,339,529 of record NZ_LT629939.1, read on the forward strand.
CATCCCGTTGAAGATGCTGCTGGTGTCCCCCTGCAATTGGACGGTGACAGCATAGCTGACGGTGGAGGTGCCGCCCATAGCGGGCGAAGTGGAAATGGAGTAGATAACGGCGTCGTAGTACGTGTCTTCAAAGGCGCTGAGGACCACCTGGGCAGGGTCGCCGATTTCCAGGCTGCCGATGTCCTCCTGATCCACCGAGACCGAGACGTAGACCACATCGGTGTTGCCGATGACCGCAATGGGGGAACTGGTGAGGGAGTCGGTGTTTTTGATCTTGTCCCCCACAGCATAATTCACCGACATGACGGTGCCGTCACTGGTGGCGGTGATAATGCCATCGGCCAGGTAAGAGGCCGCTTCGTCGATGTCGCTCTGGAGCTCCTCCACCTTGAACTGGGCGGTCTGCACCTTGGCCTCCAACTCGGCGATGGTGTTCTCATACAGGGCGTCGGCGGTGTCGCTCTTGATCAAGTTTTGGCGCATGGTCAGCTCCGCTTTCTTTTTGCCCTGCTCTGCATTGATTTCCGCCTGGTGGTATTTCAGGGTCAGGGTGTCGATCTGGGTGTCCAGGTCGTCGATCATATCCTCCAATTCATCGTCGGTCAGTTCTTTGTAGTTGTTGTATTTGTCCTCGTTGATCTCTTTGCCGTCCAGAATTTTCTGGTAATAGCTCCTCTTCTGCTTGGCGTCTAAGAGGTTCTGGCTGGCGGTTTCCAAATCCAGCTCCAGCTGGGCCACCTCTAGGTCGTATTCCTCCTGGGCGCTGGTGGCGTATCCCAGGTTGGTCTCCCGGTCCAGCTGGGCCTGCAAGGTTTCGGTAGTCAGGTTGTTTTGGGCCTTTTGCAGATCCAATTGGGCGGTGACCAGTTCGATCTCCTTCTGGTTCATCTCCTCCTGGAGGCTGCTCACCGAGATTTTGGCGATGGGGTCCCCTTTCTGCACCTTTTGGCCGGTGACTACATAAATCTCCTCAATGGTGGCGGTTTGGTCAAAGTTGACCTTTACCTCTTGGATGGAGGCGATGCCCGTTTCGCTGATGCCGGCGGTCAGTGTGCCCCGCTCCGCAGTGGTCTCCTTGTAAACGGTCTCGGTTTTGTTGCTGCCGGTGGAAAACGCAGTGAGCACCACTGTGCCGGCAAGCGCCAGGGCCACCGCAGCCAATACAATGGATTTTTGCCGGCCCGTGAAGTTTTTCCTCTCTTCCATGGATAATCCTCCTCTAATGCCCGGCAGGTACGGGCAATTCTCAAGTTTCTGGGGTTTGATCATGCTTGTAAGGATATTCCTGGAATGTGACTGCCCTCTGAACAAGGGGGAAGTTGTTTGTGAAAAAATCCGAAGGGCCTCCCTATATAGAAGGGGGCCCTTCGGGTGTTAGTTTTCCTGGTCGGTCAATACGATTTCACCGTGTTCCTTTTCAAAATCCCGGACAGATCGTTTCATAAACTGTTCGATCTCCTTATTGGCAGAACGACCTTCAGATTCTGCAATGTAGCGAAATTTTCTAAAAAGCTGTCGATTTACCCGCAGGGTATATCTCAATATTTCATCCACTATTCATGCACCTCTTTAATGTTTCTTATAAACTATTTTACCGTCATTATTGCGTCAAATCTAAAATGGTGGTAATATGGTGAATAAGTGGTGAAACAAAAGATTCTATCTGAACCTTGGTTTGTGGGCGCTCGCACCCCCCGGTTTTGCAGGGCGTTGCGCACCCCTGCACCCCGCGCAAGGCTTTTTGTGCGAAAAAGCCTTGACCAAAAGCGCATTTAAGGGGGGCCGAACTACTCGCGGCACAGTCGAAGTTCGGCCCCCCTTAAAAATCCCCCTCTGCCTAGGTGGGGGTATTTTGAAAAGTGGGCTTCTTGCAGCCCCGCGAGGGCATCCGCGTTAGCGGAAAGATTTCCCGCTCGAGGCGTGGAGAGCCTCTAAGGGAAATCTTCCGAGCGTACCCATTGTGGCGAAGTAGGGGGACCGGGGTCTCCCCGGCGAACTTTTCCCCCATTTTCTTTCGCTAGAAAATGGGGCCGGGTGCAGGGCGGAGCGCCTGCATAGCAGGGTGTGGGGGCGCGTGCCCCCACAAACCAATTTCAAGATGGAATCTTGATAAAGCCCTCCTGGCCGGGGGTGCGGGGGCTGGAAGCCCCAGGAAACCAGGGTTGCAGGGGTCGCCCTGCATACTCCCTGTGCCGGGGGTGCAAGAGGCCGGCACGAGGGCCCCTCGTACCTGCGGGGTGGCGCCCTGCAAAACCACTGCAAGATGGAATCAGAGAAAAGCGTTTGGGAGGAACACGAAATGGAGAACAATTTAAAAGAGAGATGGGAACAGATCAAGGAGTTGCTTTTGGAATTGCCAGAAGAGGCGCGATACTCACTTTGGTGGGTGCTTACCCATCCGGATGAGGTCAGGGAGATGTGCGAAATGGAGGAGATGTCGGAAGAAGAGATGAAAATGTTTGAAGAGGAGGCCATTGCCAAAAGGGATTACACCATGCTTGCTTTGCTCAGCGCCGCCAAATACTTTCAAAAGAAGAAGGAAGAGGAAAAGAAATAAAAAGGGACTCCCCCACAGCCCGGCGGCCATGAGGGAGTCCCTTTTTATAGAATGGCAAGAAACGAGTTGGAACGGTTAACGGGGGAAGCGGATGGCAGCCTGTGCCGCAGCAAGGCGGGCCACCGGTACCCGGAAGGGAGAGCAGGAGACGTAGTCCAGGCCCACTCTGTGGAAGAACTCCACCGAGCTGGGGTCGCCGCCGTGCTCGCCGCAGATACCCAGATGGATGTCGGGGCGGGTCTTGCGGCCCAGCTGGACGCCCATCTCCACCAGTTTGCCCACGCCTTTTTGGTCGATGCGGGCAAAGGGATCCTGCTCATACAGCTTTTTGTCGTAGTAGACGCCCAGGAAGCGGCCGGCGTCATCGCGGCTGAAGCCCATGCACATCTGGGTCAGGTCGTTGGTGCCGAAGCTGAAGAACTCAGCCTCCTGTGCAATCTCATCGGCGGTGAGGGCCGCTCTGGGAACCTCCACCATGGTGCCCACCAGGTAATCCACCTTGGAGCCCACTTCGTCGAACAATTTATTGGCAGTATCCACGATAATGGATTTCACATAGGCAAGCTCTTTGACCTCACCGGCCAGAGGAACCATGATCTCGGGGACGATCTTCCAGCCGGGGTGCTTCTTGGAGACGTTGATAGCCGCTTCCAGGATGGCGCGGGTCTGCATCTCGGCGATCTCAGGGTAGGAGACAGCCAGGCGGCAGCCGCGGTGGCCCATCATGGGGTTGAACTCGTGCAGGGAGGTGATGGTGTCTTTGACCTCCACCGCAGAGAGGCCCATCTCCCCGGCGATTTCCTCGATGTCGGATTCCTCTTTGGGGAGGAACTCGTGCAGCGGGGGATCCAGCAGGCGGATGGTGACCGGCAGGCCGTGCATCACTTCGAAGATGCCTTCAAAGTCACCGCGCTGCATGGGGAGAAGTTCCGCGAGGGCTTTTCTTCTCTGCTCCTCGGTCTTGGAGAGGATCATCTTGCGCATGGGGCGGATGCGGTCCGCGCCGAAGAACATGTGCTCGGTACGGGTCAAACCGATGCCCTCTGCGCCGAAGTCCAGAGCCTGCTGGGCGTCTTGGGGGGTGTCCGCATTGGTGTGGATGCCCAATTGGCGAATCTCATCCGCCCAGCCCATGAGTCGGCCGAAGTCGCCGCTGATGGTGGCGGGAACGGTCTTGATGGCCTCGCCATAGATGTTGCCGGTGGTGCCGTCCAGGGAGATGTAGTCCCCCTCGTGGATGGTCTTGCCGCCCAGCTGGAACAGCTTTTCATCCTCGTGGATGACAATGTCGCCGCAGCCGGCCACACAGCAGGTGCCCATGCCCCGAGCAACCACCGCCGCGTGGGAGGTCATGCCGCCCCGGGCAGTCAGAATACCCTGGGATACATGCATGCCTTCAATGTCCTCAGGGGAGGTCTCCAGGCGGACCAGAACCACAGGGTCCCCGGTCTCCTCGATCATCTTCACCGCGTCGGCAGCGGAGAAGGCCACACGGCCGCAGGCGGCGCCGGGAGAGGCGGGCAGAGCGGAGCCGATGGGTTTAGCCGCTTTCAGGGCGGCGGGGTCAAACTGGGGATGGAGCAGGGCGTCCAGGGATTTGGGGTTTACCATAAGGACGGCCTCTTCCTTGGTGATCATCCCTTCATCCACCAGGTCGCAGGCGATCTTCAGGGCGGCGGCGGCGGTGCGCTTGCCGTTCCGGGTCTGGAGCATATAAAGCTTGCCCCGCTCGATGGTGAACTCCATGTCCTGCATGTCGTGGTAGTGTTTTTCCAGTTTTTCCGCGATAGCGGCAAACTGTTCATACACCTCGGGCATGACGTCCCGCAGCTGGTCGATGGTCTGGGGGGTGCGGATGCCGGCGACCACGTCCTCGCCCTGGGCGTTCATCAGGAATTCGCCGTACAGTTTTTTCTCACCGGTGGCGGGGTTGCGGGTGAAAGCCACGCCGGTGCCGGAGGTGTCGCCCATATTGCCGTAAGCCATGGACTGGACATTGACTGCGGTGCCCCAAGAGGAGGGGATGTCGTTCATCCGGCGGTAGTAGATGGCGCGAGGGTTATCCCAGGAGCGGAAGACCGCTTTGATGGCGCCCATCAGCTGCTCTCTGGGGTCGGAGGGGAAGTCTTCCTTCATCATCTCTTTGTAAGCAGCTTTGAAGAGGGAGACCAGCTCTTTCATATCGGCGGCAGTCAGCTCGGTGTCGTGCTGGACGCCCCGTTTTTCCTTCATCTCGTCGATGATCCGCTCAAAGTGGGATTTGGGAAGCTCGCAGACCACGTCGGAATACATTTGGATAAACCGGCGGTAGGAATCGTAGGCGAACCGCTCGTTCTGGGTCAGGGCAGAGAGGCCCTCCACCACTTCATCGTTGAGGCCCAGGTTGAGGATGGTGTCCATCATGCCGGGCATGGAAGCGCGGGCGCCGGAGCGGACCGACACCATGAGGGGGTTTTCCTTGGAGCCAAAGGTTTTGCCGGTCATCTCCTCCAAGGTTTTGAGGTATGTAAAGATCTCCGCTTCAATTTCGGGGGCAATGGTCTTGCCATCCTCATAATAGCGGGTGCAGGCCTCGGTGGTAACGGTAAAGCCCTGGGGAACAGGCATGCCCAGGTTGGTCATCTCCGCCAAGTTGGCGCCTTTGCCGCCCAGCAGTTCCCGCATTTTGCCGTTGCCTTCGGAAAACAGGTAAACGTATTTTGCACTCATCACTAATCACCTTTTCACTTTCATGTTTTGTGTAAGCGTCTTGCGCTAAGGTTTCGTTCGATCCCTACTCCGTCCCCACCCACGTCGGAGGGCGGCCCCATCTTGCCAAAAGCAGGGTGGTGTTGTCCGTTTCCTTTGCTTCATATTATACCAAAGCCCCCCAAGAAATGCCATATCTTTTTTACAGAGGTTTTACACAGCAGTAGAAAAGCGAAAGACAAATTCGCCAATTTTCGTCCGCCTTTGCGGGAAATGAAAAGACGTAACCCGGATGGAAAATGACCTATAAAAGCTGTTAAAATGCAAATTTTTTATAAATGAAAGATGAATTTTGTTTTTTAAGTTAAAATATTTTTGGCAGTATTCTGTTTTTGGAGAGTGATCGATTTTGCGGTTTAGCGCATGAAATTTGTTTTTCACTGAAGGACACAAGAGGAGATTTAGTGGTAATATTGCACAAATTTTATATAGTTGTGATGTGATATTCACGAGTACTACATTTCGGCGTTTTAAATAATAAAATCCCATAGAAATTGAACTGTATTGATGAAAGCCATAAGAAAAACCAATACCCCCTATTGGTTTTTCACTTTTTTCTCGGGAAGGTGCCCTGCCGGCGGGAAATGTGTTACAATGGTCGCGAGGCGATCATTGGCGCGGGCCCTGTGGCGGAGCGCCCGTAGAAATGATCATTGGGGAAGGAACCTTCTCGGGGCCGGGCTCTCCCCGTCCTACAGATTTTCATGATACAATTGCAGGAACTCTCCCTGCGAGAGGGTCTGCCAGCGCAGCCTATCCCCTCTCCCACCGGTGTCCGTCCTTTGTACGGGAACCCGCTGGGAATTTTAACCGTGAAAGGAGCGTCTGCCATGGGACCCAAAACAGCCAATGGCCGCTTGACCCTATATTTTAGTTATGCCGACGGCGCAGGAAAAACCAGCGCCATGCTCCAGGCACTTCGGGAGGAGTGTCTCCGGGGTGTGGACGGTGTTGTGGGAATGGTAGACCCCAAATCCCCAGCTAAAACCCTGGCCTTGCTGGAGGGGCTGGAGCAGATCCCCCCAATACACCCAGGGGAGTTCGACCTGGATGCCGCCCTGCGCCGAAAGCCTCAGCTGCTGGCGCTGGACGATCTTGCCCACCCCAACCAGGGAAGCCGGCACCGCCGCCGGTACCAGGATGTGGAGGAACTGCTCAAGGCGGGGATTGACGTCTACACTACCGCCAATGTGGGTGAGATAGAAAGCCTTTCGGATCTTGTCCAGTCGGTCACCGGAAAGCCTGCGGAATACCGCCTCCCCGACCGGATGTTTGACCGGGCAGACCGGGTGGAGCTCATCGACCCGGAGCCCCAGACCTTGGCGGACCGCTTTCCCCCGTGGGGAGCGCCACCGGTTGCCCAACTGGACGCCTTGCGGCAGATGGCCTTGCGCCGCGCCGCCGACCGGCTCAGCCGCCGCTCCTCCGGCCGGGGGAAGGTTCCCTACGGTGGGGAACATATTTTGATCTGCCTCTCCGGCGCCCCCTCCAACGCCAAGGTGATCCGCACCGCGGCCCGGATGGCCGATGCCTTTCACAGTGAATTTACCGCTTTGTATGTGGAGTCTCCCACCGCCCAGGACATGGATGAAAAAAGCCTGGGCCAGCTTCGGGAGAACATCCGCTTGGCGGAGGATTCCGGGGCCCAGATCGCCACTGTTTATGGGGACGACCTAGCCCTCCAAATTTCAGAATACGCCAAGGCCGGCGGGGTCACCAAGGTGGTCATTGGCCGTTCTGGCGGCAGGCGGACCC
>NZ_LT629939.1:1349000-1559215 GCF_900104615.1 Merdimmobilis hominis
CCGGTGGGGAACATATTTTGATCTGCCTCTCCGGCGCCCCCTCCAACGCCAAGGTGATCCGCACCGCGGCCCGGATGGCCGATGCCTTTCACAGTGAATTTACCGCTTTGTATGTGGAGTCTCCCACCGCCCAGGACATGGATGAAAAAAGCCTGGGCCAGCTTCGGGAGAACATCCGCTTGGCGGAGGATTCCGGGGCCCAGATCGCCACTGTTTATGGGGACGACCTAGCCCTCCAAATTTCAGAATACGCCAAGGCCGGCGGGGTCACCAAGGTGGTCATTGGCCGTTCTGGCGGCAGGCGGACCCTCGTCCATCCCCAGCGGAACCTGGCGGACCAGCTCATGGAGCTCTCCCCCAACCTGGACGTTTACATCATCCCGGACAGCCAGCCCACTGTTCCCCCTCACCGGGCAGCCAGGGAGAAGTTCCGGGTCTCCCTGCCCGACCTGTTTAAAACCGCGGCGGTGGTGGCGTTCTGCTCTATGGTGGGCCTTTTTTTCCACGGGGCTGGCCTGGGGGATGCCAACATCATCACCGTCTACATTTTAGGGGTGCTCATCACCTCCCTACTCACCTCTGGCCGGATGTACGGGGGATTGGCTTCCCTAGTCAGCGTGGTGCTGTTCAACTACCTGTTCACCCAGCCACGGTTCACCTTCCGCGCCTACGACGCCGGGTACCCAGTCACCTTTTTGATCATGTTCGCCGCCAGTTTTATCACCAGCACCTTGACCATGCGGGTCAAAGACCAGACCCGCATGGCGGTGCAGAAGGCCTACCGCACCCAAGTGCTGTTGGAGACCAGCCAAAAGCTTCAACAGGCGGAAGGGGCTGGTGAGATCTTCTCCGCCATCGCCGGCCAGCTGGTCAAGCTGCTGGACTGTACCGTCCTCCTTTACCCAGTGGATAAGGCTGGGGAGCTCTGCGCCCCCATCGCCTACCCCGCCCCCGGCCAAGAGGATGATCCCGCCTACCAGGCGGAGCAGGAGCAAAAGGCCGCCCAGTGGGTCTATCAAAACAACAAACACGCCGGGGCCACTACCAACACCTTCCCCGATGCCCGATGCCTCTATCTGGCGGTGCGGGGGCGGAAAAAGGCCCTGGCTGTGGCGGCCATCGCCGTGGGGCCCCATGGGCTGGGGGCATTTGAAAAGAGCCTGCTCATCGCCATGTTGGGGGAATGCGGCCTCGCCCTCGAAAAAAACGCCCTGGATGAGGCCAAGCAGGAAGTGGAGATTAAGGCCAGCCAAGAGGCTCTGCGGGCCAACCTGCTGCGGTCTATCTCCCACGACCTGCGCACCCCACTCACCAGCATCAGCGGCAACGCTGGGGTGCTGATGGGCAATTCCAGTGTGCTGGATGAGGAGAAGAAACAGCAGCTGTACACGGATATCTACGACGATTCCATCTGGCTGATCAACCTGGTGGAAAACCTCCTGTCGGTCACCCGCATTGAGAACGGCACCGTCAGCCTGTCCATGGCCCCAGAGCTGCTGGAGGATTTGGTGGGGGAGGCCCTCTCCCACCTGAGCCGCCGGGCACAGGACCACGAAATCGCCTCCCGGCTGGAGGAGGGCTTGCTGTTGGTTGACTGCGATGCCCGGCTGATCATCCAGGTGCTGGTCAACCTGGTGGACAACGCGATGAAATACACCCCGCCGGGGTCCCACATTGAAATCTCCGCCCGGGAGGAAGGGGCGATGATCCGAGTGGAGGTGGCCGACGACGGCCCCGGTATCCCCGATGAAGCGAAAACGAAATTGTTCGAAATGTTCTACACTGCCGGCAACCACCGGGGGGACGGGCGGCGGGGGCTGGGCCTTGGCCTTTCCCTCTGCCAGTCCATTGTAATGGCCCACGGCGGATCGATTGAAGTCCGAGACAACCAGCCCCATGGGGCGGTGTTCTCCTTTACCCTGCCCGCCACCAAAATGCCGGAGCTGTCCAAAGCAAACGGGGAGGTTTTGTAACGCTATGGAATACTGGGATATCTGCGATGCAACCGGCAAACCCACCGGCTGTATCTGGCCCAAGGGGGAGCCCTTTCCTCTGGGGATGTACCACCTGGCCGCTGAAATTTGGGTGGTCAACAAAAACGGTGAAATCCTGATTCAACGGCGGGCCGCCGGGTGCGAGATCCTCCCCGGGGTCTGGGGCCTGACCACGGGGCGGATAGCCGCTGGGGAGTCCACCCGCCAAGGGGCGGTGCGGGAACTGTGGGAGGAACTGGGCATTGCCGCCCAGCCGGAGGAGCTGGTCCCTCTGCTCCGCGCCAGGCGCACCGAGCTGATTTGGGATGTGTACCTGCTGCGGCGGGATACGCCTCTCTCAGCCCTGCGCTTGCAGGAGGAAGAGGTGGCGGAAGCGAGATGGGTTACCCCGGATATCTTCCGCCAGATGGCCGCCACGGGGGAACTGTATCGTTACCCAGAGTTGGAGGATGTCCTTGGCCGGGTGAAGGAACTGTGCCGGTGACCTTTCCCCCAAATGCGCGGTTGTATTTAAGGGAGAGCAACAAAAAAATGGACGCCAGCTTTGGCGTCCATTTTGCTTTGCGTGTATTTCCGGGGAAATCCCCGTATGCAGAATTTTAGAATGTACCGGTCAGCTTGTAGATGCCGAACTCCCGGTGGCCCAGGCTTTCCGCCTTGGTGACCTGGCCATTGCAGACGTCTGCAACCATTTGGAACAGCTCTTCGCCAATTTCCTCCACCTTGGCGCCCTCGGTGATGATGCGCCCTGCATTGATGTCGATGTTGTCGCTCATCTTGCGGTAGGTGGCGTCGTTGCCGGTGATTTTGATGACCGGGGCGATGGGGCTGCCGGTGGGGGTGCCGCGGCCGGTGGAGAAGATGACCACCTGGGCGCCGCCAGCCACCATGCCGGTGATGGAGTCAATGTCCTGGCCGGGGGTATCCATAAAGTAGAGGCCCTTTTTCTCCAAGGGGAGAAGCTCCGCATAGTTGAGGGCGCCTTTGAAGGGGGCGGTGCCCGCCTTATACATGCAGCCCAAGGATTTTTCCTCAATGGTGGAGAGGCCGCCTTCCTTGTTGCCGGGGGTGGGCTGGCCGCTGCGCAGGTCCTCACCCAAGGCGATGGCGCGGTTCTCCACATTTTTTACCATGTCCAGGAACTTCTGTTTCTGGTCCTCGTCCTCAAACCGGGCAGCCAGCAGGTGCTCAGCGCCGATGACCTCGGTGGTCTCGCTCAAAATGCTGCTGCCGCCCTCGGCGATGAGACGGTTGGAGCAGTAACCGATGGAGGGGTTGGAGGCCAGGCCGCTGGTGGGGTCGGAACCGCCGCACTCCAGGGCCATGATGATCTCGCTCATATCAAACTCCACCCGCTTCTGCATAGAGAGGTCGCGGGCCATCTGGGCGGCATACAAAGCGCCCTTGGCGATGGCGGGCAGGGTGCCGCCCTCCTCCTGGATGACCACCACTTCCACCCGTTTGCCGGTGGTGCGGATCTCCTCCGCCACAGCCCGGGCCTGGATGCCGTCACAGCCCAGGCCGACTACCACACAGGCGCCCACGTTGGCATTTTTGCCAAAGCCTACAATGGTTTGCTGGGTGAGGGCCAGGTCGGAGCCGATTTGGCAGCAGCCGTGCTGGTTGGGGATGGCGATCGCCCCGGGGACCTGAGCGGCGATCTTCTCGGCGGTGTCGGTGGCACAGACCGAGGTGGGGATAATCAATACATGGTTGCGCACGCCGAAATGGCCGTTTTCACGCTGATAACCCATCAATTTCATAGCGGTTTCCTCCCTTATGCCTGTTGCTGTTTGTCGCCGCGGCCGCGGGTGCTTTCCAGGTTGTGGACATGCACATGGTCGCCGGGATGGATGTCCTCGGTGGCATCGCCGATGACTTCGCCGTATTTGTAGCAGTATTCGCCTTTTTTGATTTCTGCGACCGCCATCTTGTGGAAGACGGGGATATCGCTTTGGACGGTGTAATTCTTACCCTCGAACTCGATGATCTCGCCTTTTTTCAGAGGGCGCAGGCAGGTGACCAGGTTGTCTTTTTCACTGACGTGAAGGACTGCATTCATCTGGGGTTCCTCCTTTTTCAAAATACATGTAATATAGTATATCATGGCGAAAAAAGTTTGTATAGAAAAGAACTGACCAAATTTTCAGCCCAGGATTTATATGAAATTATTATGATGAGAATTTTTTGTCTTGCCTGCGGCTGCGGGGATTTTCTGGACTTTTCCTAGGCGGCAGGGTATACTGAAAATAAGAAAATCTGCCTTACGGGGAGGGGACTCATGGGGCCGTGGATGTGGCATGCATGATTGCTTTTATTTTTAGAAGTGGGAGGTGATAAGATGTGGACGCTTATTTGGCAGTTATCCCAGCTGTTGTTTTTGGGCATGATCGTGTATATTGGGATACTGGTGATTAAGGCGCTAAAAAAATATTTGAACTCATAAGGCGTGGGGCCCCAACAGGTTGTATCCCGATAGCCAGAAAAACCTTGGAAAGGCGTTTTGGAGGGAGGGACGTGTTATGAAACTATGGATCGGTATGCTGTGTGCGGTATTGCTTTTGGCGCCTGGGAATAGGGGGAAACTCCTCGCTCAAGGGGAGCCGGATTCCCATCCGGCCCAAGAAAAGGCAAACCTGCCCGACGGTTATCAAACGGCGGTTTTCTCGGCGGAGAAGGACTTTGGAGAGGGCCGGACGGTGCGGGCCAGCGCTCTTGTGAAATGCTATGCCAAGGGGAGCTTTTTTAGCTTTGAAGAGGTGCTTGCCACCTGGACCGAAAAAACCGGCCCAGGGGAGTATGGATTCCAGGAGGCATACAGCCATGCTGCTATTAGCGAAGACCGGCAAACCCTCCAGATTCAAGCCCGAGGGGTGGTGGAAACCGGAGGGCCGGATTACACCACGGCCTCCTCCGGTTGGGGGGCGTTGCCGGATGTCTTATATGGGAGGGAACCACAACCTCTGGAGCGGGAAATCGCCTCCTGGGGCAATATCTGGACCAAGAGATGATTCGGCGAAAAAGGCAGACATGCGCCACTGTTCCCTTCCCCAGGGCGCACTTTTTGGATTTTGACCTCCCTTTGCAGTATCAAGGAGAGGGACTCGCGGTTCCCGCCTGAAAAAGAGGCAAAGCCGGAGGGGATGCCAAATTTGGCGGCCCTTCTGGCGGATTGGGTGCAATATTTCCCCGTTACAGATTGCGGCCCAGCTGGTAGGCTTCCTCCAGGGCCGGGTGCCCTGCTATCGCCCCTTTCTGGGAACAGCCGGTGGCTAAAACCACGCCCCGGTCCTGCCACTGAAGGCTCCCCTGGCAGATGCGGCGGTACACACCCACCGCCCCGTCGAACTTGGCTGGGTCGGCCACAGCGCCACACATCAGCAGCACCGATTCCCGAATGGGCAAGTTGCGGCCGGAAAAGGCTTTGAGCTTATCGATGGCCAGCTTCAGCTGGCCGGAGATATCGTACCAGTACAGCGGGGACACCAGGGCGATGGCATCGGCCTGTTCCAGCAGGGGAGCCAGCTTGTTGAAGTCGTCGTCAAAGGAACAGGCCACCCCTTTGGAAAAGCAGGTATCGCAGGCGCGGCAGGGGCCGATTTTACTGCGGCCTGCATCAAAGGTGGTGACGGTGTGCCCCGCTTCCTGGGCCCCTTTGGCGAAGGCTTTGGCCAGTTGGTCGCTGTTTCCCCCGGCGCGGGGGCTGCCGGTGACAATCAAAACCCTTTTGCTCATAGAAAAATCCTCCCGTCTCTAAATTGTTAGCCCCAGTATATTCCTTGAAGCCCACTCCAAGTCAAGGGGAATTTTTCTGGGAACACAAAAAGTCGTCCGCCTCCTGTGGAGGTGGACGACTTGGCTTTTTTGGCTTACAGGCCCATAGTCTGCCGGAACTCGGCGGTGATATCCGCCAGGAGCTGGGGGTTTTCAATGATGTCTGCCGCGGTGAGGGCAAAGGCCCGAACGGTCTTGGCCATCTGCTCGTTAGCAAAGTCGGTAACCGAAGCGGCAGCAAACTCCACGGTGTGGGAGTTGCAAGCCTCTTGGGAGATGGCGAAGTGAGGGTGGATCATGGGGCAGACCTGGCTGACGTTGCCGGCGTCGGAAGAGCCGGAGCCGGGCCGGGCGGCGATGACTTCCGGCACGCCGCAGTCCAAAAGGCGCTGGGTGAACTGGTTGGAGAGGGTCTCATTGGTGACCATGTTGTCGTAGATGGCCTCAAAATTGGAGATCTTCACCGTGACCCCGTTGGAGAGGGCGGCGGCCTGGGCGCAGTTCTTCACCTGTTCCACCAGCTTGTTCAGGTAAGGCTTGGTGGCGGCGCGGACATAGAAGTCGGCGCGGGTGTAGTCAGGAACCACATTGGCCGCTTTGCCGCCGTCCAGGATGACGCCGTGCACTCGGGCGTCGCTCTGGAAATGCTCCCGCAGGGCGGCGATGTTGTTGAACAGGCTGATTACCCCATGCAGGGCATTGGCACCTTTCTCCGGTGCGGCAGCGGCGTGGGCAGTCTGGCCGAAGAACTCAAACCGCAGGGGCACGATACCCAGGGAGGTGCCGCTCTTGTAGTATTTATCGGAGGGGTGAGCCATCATAGCCACATCCACCCCGTCAAAGCCTCCGGCGTTGACAATGGCAACCTTGCCGCCGTCCGTCTCCTCCGCGGGGGTACCGAACACGATGACCGTGCCTCCCAACTGGTCGATCATCTCCCGCAGGACGATGCCGGAACCAGTGCTGGTGGCCCCCAGGATGTTGTGGCCACAGCCGTGGCCGATGCCGGGCAGGGCGTCATACTCGGCCAAAAAGCCGATGGTGGGGCCGGGTTTTTGGGAGGAATAGGTGGCCTTAAAGGCGGTGGGCAAACCGCAGAAGGGGCGTTCTACCGTGAAGCCGTATTTTTCCAGCAGGGCGCAGTGGGCGTCGGCGGCAAAGGTCTCCTGATGGCCCATTTCCGGATGGTCGTGGATGGATGTGCTCAGGGCTACCAGCTCGGGCTGCAAATCCTGGGCGAGCTTGGCGACTTGATCAAAATGGTTCATGAAGGTACTTCCTTTCCATCTATCAAAAGGGTGGATATTCGGTTAGAAGGGGCCGTAGCCAAACATGTTGGCCGCCACAATGAACACGCCGCCCAGGGCAATCCAGATGCCCACCAGGGGGCCGGCGAATTTGAGCCATTTTTCATAGGGGATCTTGGCCATAGCAAGGATGGCCATCATAGTGCCGGACACCGGCAGGATGGAGTTGGTGAAACCGTCGCCAAACTGGAAGCAGAGGACTGCCACCTGGCGGTTGATGTGGAGCACGTCGGCCAGCGGGACCATGATGGGCATGGTGGCCGCAGCTTGGCCGGAACCGGAGGGGATGAAGAAGTTGGTCAGGATCTGCACTGCATACATACCCAGCACCGAGATGGCAGAGGGCAGAGAGGCGATGACGCCGCTCATGGCGTGGACGGCGGTGTCGATGATCATGCTCTGTTCCATTACGATGAGGATGGCGCGGGCGATACCCACCATGATGGCGCCGTTGGCGATATCCCGGATACCGGTCTGGAAATGCTTGACGATCTCATCGGGGGTGAAGCCGTATACAAGGCCGGAGACAATGCCCATGCCCAGGAAGAGGGCGGCGATCTCACTGACATACCAACCCAGCTTCATGACGCCGTAGACCAGGAAGACAAACCCGGCGACCACGATAGCGAGGACGATCTTCTGGCGGCCGGTGATCTTCTCCACCTGGGAGAGGTCGATGCCGTTGCCCCGCTCTGCCAGTTCGGTCTCATACATCATGCCGGACTGTGGGTTGAGGCGGACCTTTTTGCCGTACCGCATCACATAGAAGGAGGTGACAGCCACCAGCACCACCCAAATCAAAATCCGGTAGGCGACGCCGGAGAACATGGGCAGTTCCGCCAGGCCCTGGGCAACGCCAATGGTGAAGGGGTTGATGACGCCAGCGCAGAAGCCGCAGGCCGCGCCCAGCACCGCCAGGGAGGTGCCCACCATGGCGTCGTACCCCAGTGCCCGGGCCAAGGCGATGGTGATGGGGACAAAGACCACGTTTTCCTCCGACATGCCGAAGGTGGCGCCGCCGATGGAGAAGATGGCCAGGACTGCGGGGATCATCAGGTTTTCCTTGCTGCGGAAGGCCACAGCGGCCCGCCCGATGGCGGATTTGATGGCGCCGGTCTCGGTGATGATGTTAAAAGAGGCGGACACAATCATGATGAAGAAGGTGATGGAGGCGGCGGCGGTCATGCCCGTGGGGAATGCCAGCAGGAACTCCATGACGCCGATGGGGTTGCTCTCCACCCGGGTGTAGGAGTTGGGGTCGACCACGGTGCGGCCATCCACCTGGATGCGCGCGTACTCGCCGGCGGGGACAAAGTAGCTGCACAGGGCTACAATCAGAACGATGCAGAACATCAGAACGACCGGATGAGGGAATTTAAACTTTTTCTTAGTAGCGGAAGGGTTTTGGTTGCTCATCGAATTCATTCTCCTTATTTTAGAATTAGAAGAATAAAAATTGATGGTGGGCCCTCATTTTTCCCTCGCCCTACCGCCCGCCGACGGGGTTTCCAGGAAAAACAAAAAGGTTGCATCCATCGATGCAACCTTACAAAAAACGATTTGTCAGTCATCATCGATAGCGCCTCTGCGTTAAGCAGGAGTCTTGATGATATTCTCACCAAGCCCAGCCGGCCGTTTCACCAAACGAACCGCTTCGGCAGCTTGACCTTTCCCCGAGTTCACCGGATGTCTCCTCCATCGGGTACTGATTCGCGCTGCGCCTCTACCAATTTTTATTATCTTGCCTTTTATCCTAGCACGGGGCTTCCCCTTTGTAAAGAGAAAACGGCAAATTTTGAAAAACTTTTTAAGCTATTCTGAATTCACCGCAGAAGTTTTCTTTTATGTTGTGAAATGTGACGAATTCTCCTGATTCTTTTTGAATAAAAAGAATCCCCGCAAAGGGGCGGTAAAATGGGCTTTTTTGGTTGCGAAATGATTCTCAATATGCTATGCTAAAGCTAATCTTTGCACTGGGTTTTCAGGGCAGTTGGTCCCTATATGGCTGGGCGTGCGCCGATGCTGCCGCATCGGAGGGAAAACAGTCAAACTGACCGAATGGGCGGAAGATAGCAGCCAGAATTGGAGAATGGCCGTGGGAAGATACCTATTTAGGGGTTTTCTAGCGGCTATTTGTTGTATTTGGCGGTTGAAAAACATAAGATTTGGAGGGGATTTTTTGAAACATTCTGTGTTGTGCCGAGGCCTGGCACTGATTATGGCAATGGGGCTTCTGCTGGTGGGGTGCGGCACACCGAAGGATGCCTCCTATGGCCTCAACCCCCAAGAACCGGTTGCCATCACCGTGTGGCATTACTACAACGGCTCCCAGAAGGTCGCCTTTGACAACTTGGTGGAGGCGTTCAACGAGACCACCGGCAAGGAGCTGGGCATTGTGGTGGAGGCCACCAGCAAAGGCGGGGTCAACGACCTCATCCAAGCGGTGACCGATTCCGCAGAGGGCAAGGTGGGGGCGGCAGAGATGCCCAACATTTTTTCCGCCTATTCCGACACTGCCCGGAAGATTGACCAGATGGGCCTTTTGGCCTCCCTGGAAGGGTACTTCTCCCAGGAGGAACTGGACCAGTATGTCCCCGGCTACTTGGCGGATGGTTATATAGACGGCACAGACAGCCTCAAACTCTTCCCCGTGGCAAAATCCACCGAAATTTTGATGGTCAACAAGACCGACTGGGATACCTTCTCCCAGGCCACCGGTGCCAGCCTGGACGCCCTCTCCACCTGGGAGGGACTGTGCCAAACGGCGGCCCAATACTATGAATATTCCGGTGGCAAATCCTTTTTCGGCCGGGATGCCTACGCCAACTATATGATCATCGGCAGCCGCCAGCTGGGCCAGGAGGTGTTCCAGGTCCAGAACGGCGAAGTCACCCTCAACCTAAACCGGGACGCCATGCGCCGTCTGTGGGACAACATGTACGTCCCCATGGTTCAAGGCCACTTCGGCAAATACGGCCGCTTTGCCTCCGATGACGCCAAAACCGGCGATATCATCGCCCTGGTGGGTTCCACCAGCGGGGCCACCTATTTCCCCGAATCGGTGGCGAAAGACGACGTGGAGCCCTACCCTATTGAGTGCCTGGTTCTCCCCCTTCCCGGCTTTGCGGGGGCTGAGCCCTTCGCCGTCCAACAGGGCGCGGGAATGGCGGTGGCCAAGACCGACGCCACCCGGGAGTATGCCAGCGTGGTGTTCCTGAAATGGCTGACCGAAGCTGACCGGAACATCCTTTTTTCCCTGAGCGCATCCTATATGCCAGTGAAGAAAGAGGCCAACGACATCGACCGGATCAAAGCGGTGATGGAGGAAAACGGCATCCAGGTCAGCCCCATTGTGGAGCAGACACTGGAGACTTCCATCCAAGAGGCCAAGACCTACCAGTTCTATACCAGCAAACCCTTTGACAACGGCACCGAAGCCCGGGCAGTGATGGAGAACCACATGGTGGACAGGGCCCTGGCCGACAAGGCCGCTGTAGAGGCCCAAATCGCCCAAGGGGTGAGCCGCCGGGAGGCGCTGGCTCCCTATTTGAGCGACGAGAACTTCGACGCATGGTTCCAGGATTTTTCAAAGGCCCTTCGCCAGGTCGTGGGGCAGTAATCTCTTTCATCTAAATTTGTTCCGGAAAGGGGGAGTGCAGAATGAGACCTGGCGCCAAACAATCCATCCGGACAAAAATTCTCATTCCCGTGGCCTTTGTGTTGGTCCTACAGGCCCTCCTCTTCTTTGGCACCATCGTGGGGGCGGACACCGCCGGCCAACTGCGGGAAAACGCCTTTTCCATGCTGGCCGATAAAGTCAGCAGCCGCGCAGCTGTGCTGGAAAACGAAATGACCCAGCGATGGGGCAAAGCGGAGAATTACCAGCGGGTGATGCAGCTCTCGCTGGCGGCATACCAGCAGGCGGAGGGCGGCGAAGTGCAAATTACCCGCCAGATGGCAGAAGAGCTGATCAGCCTGCTGCGCAACTCCACCGCCACCGGTGCTTATGTGATCTTCTGTCCCCAGCTGGGGGAAGGGGCGCCCTGGCCCGCCCTCTACCTGCGGGATATGGATCCCACCACTAGCTTGATCAACAATACCGACATCCTAGTGGAAATCGGGCCGGGCCCCTTAATTAAAGAGATGGGCCTGACTATGGATTCCCGCTGGTCCCCCTCCATCCAGCTGGACCCGATGGATGAAAACCAGCGGTATTTTTTCCGGCCCTATTTGGCTGCCCAGCAATACCAGAGCAGCCAGATCAGCGACTTGGGCTATTGGGCCGGGCCCCACCAGGTCACCAAGGACGACTTAGAGGTCATCTCTTACTCCCTGCCTCTGCTGGATAGGGACGGACAGGTCTACGGGGTGGTCGGGGTGGAGATTACCCTGGAGTACCTGGCCAACCAGATGCCCTACCGGGAGCTCTCGGCCAACCAGAAAGGGGCCTATCTCCTGGGGCTGCGGGAGGGGCAGGGCAATGAGGTGCTGGCAATGGGGGAGAGCGGCCCGCTGTTCCGCCGCATTCTTGCTGACGACCGAAAGGTGGCCATCACTGAGGAAAAGGTCTATAAGGACACCTACCGCCTGGAAGACCAAGCCCTCACCAGTGAGACGGTGGGCGCGGTGCAGAAACTGAAGCTTTACAACGCACACACCCCCTTTGAAGAGGAGGAGTGGATGGTGATAGGGCTGATGGAGGAGCAGGAACTCCTCTACTCAGTCAACCGGCTCAACCAGTCCCTGTGGTTTGCCTCCCTCATCGCCCTGGGGGTGGGGGTGGCCGGTGCTTTTGTCATCAGCGCCAGCTTTGCCGCGCCGGTCAAGCGGCTGGCCAAATCCCTGCGGGAGAGCGACCCCGCCAAGGAGGTTCTGCTCCCCCAGACCGGAATTGTGGAAATTGACGGCCTTTCGACCGCAGTGGAGGAGCTTTCGGCCGCGGTGGCCAACTCCGCCTCCCGCCTCTCCCAGATTTTGGAGTACACCAACACCTCCCTGGGGGCCGTCGAGTACTACAAAGAACGGGGGGGACTGGTCTACTGCACCGGCAAAATTGGAGAAATGCTGGATTTTTCCCCTGAAAACCGAGAGAAATCCGAACTCCCCTACGACGAGTTCCAGCAGGAGCTGGAACGGATGAAGAAAAAGATCCTGGCAAAGACGGGTCGGCAGGAACAGGACAAAGTGGTGGAGGACATTCTGGAGCTCCACCGGGACGACGGCCGGATCTGCTGGATCAGCTTCAAACACAACGAGGGCGAGAGCCGGTATATGGTGGTGGTCCAGGATGTGACGGGCGACGTGCTGGAGAAGCGGAAGATCGAGTATGAGAGGGATTACGACGTCCTCACCGAACTGCTCAACCGCCGCTCCTTTCGCCGCAGTGTGGAGAAAGCCCTCCGCTCCATGCCCTTCCAGATGGGGGCAATGGTCATGTGGGATCTTGACAACCTCAAATACATCAACGACACCTATGGCCACGATTCCGGCGATAAATATATCATAGCAGCGGCCCGGGTATTCCAACAGCTGCGCCAGGACGGCGCAGAGGTCGCCCGGATGAGCGGCGATGAGTTCTTCTCCTTCCTGCCTGGCGAGGACCGGAACACCCTGCTCTGCCGCATTCGGGAGGTACACAAGCTGCTGCACAGCACCAATTTCCAGCTTCCAGATGGCAAGACGGTGAAGCTGCGGGCCTCGGCCGGGGTGGCTTGGTACCCGGACAACGGTGCCAGCTACGATTTGCTGATCAAATACGCCGACTTTGCCATGTACAGTGCCAAGAATTCCACCAAGGGGGACATTCAGGAGTTCAACCAAGATGCCTTCCAACGGGATGAACTGTTGTTTAGCGGCAAGGAGGCCCTCAACCACTTTTTGGACCACCGGCTGGCCCGGTTTGCATTCCAACCCATTGTGGATGCCCGCACCGGGGAGGTTTACGCTTATGAAGCGCTGATGCGCCCCAGCTGCGAGGGGCTCAAAACAGTATCCGACGTGATGCGGCTGGTCAGGGCCCAATCCAAACTGAACCAGATTGAAGAACTGACCTGGACCGGCGCTTTGGAAGCTTTTTCCCAACAGAAGGAGGCATTTGGGGAAGCCCGGCTGTTCATCAATTCGGTGCCCAACACCTGCCTTTCTAAGGAGGGGTTTGCGGCCTTGGAACAACAGTTTGGGAAAGACCTTTCCCGCCTGGTGGTGGAGGTCATCGAAAGTGAGCAGACCGACTACAATTGCATGGCTATAAAGCAGTCGCTGTGTCAACGGTGGGGACTGTCCATCGCATTGGATGACTTTGGGGCAGGGTACAGCTCAGAAGGGGTGCTGCTCACCATCAACCCCAGTTATGTGAAGATCGATATGTCCATTGTCCGGGGCATTGACCGGGATAAGAGCCGGCAGACCCTGCTGGGAGGTATCCTCTCCTATTCCAAAACCCAGGACATCCGCATCATCGCCGAAGGGGTGGAGACCCGGGAGGAGATGGTTTACCTCATTGAGGCGGGTGTGGACTACATACAGGGGTATTATCTGGCTGTGCCGGATTTCCGGGTGCGGGGAATCCCTCAGGAGCGGAAGCAGGAAATTCAGGAAGCCGCTGGCAGGGCGGCACTTCCCCCCATCGACTTGTGAGGATAAGAGCGGTTGTTCCCCGGCGGGCTGCCGGCCCTCAAATCCATATAACGTGAAAAGGCCCTCCCTTGGGAAGTCTTTCCCAAGGGAGGGCCTTTGTGTTCCCTTATTCAGCGGGCGTTCTATGATCTGGGAGCCAGCTGGGAAATGGGGGAAAGGTTATCCAGAAAAAATTCACCTTGCCCCATAGAGGAGCGTTCAAAAGCCTTGGGCTGCCCCTAACTCCCCCTAATCCAGCAGTTCCTTGCGAAAGACGTATTCCTCCCCCGTGGAGAGCTGGGGGATAAACTCATACCCTGCCCAAGAAAAATCCCGAAGCTGTTCAGGGCGGGTCCAGCGGTGTTTGACCACCGCCCGGGCCATCTGTCCCCGGGCCATCTTAGCTTCGGTGGGCAGGGTAACCCACTTCCCTTTGCGCCACTGCAAGAACCGGCAGCGGACAAAGGGTTCCCGCCCGGTGCGGTAAGGGTCGAAGGCCCGGCTGTATTCCCCGGAGCAAAGGTCGGCCACCGGCTCGCCAGAGGAGAATATCTCCTGGTAAATCCGATCCCCCCAGTAGGAGTAAAGGCGCTTTCCCTCCACCTTGACCGGGCAGAGGAAGTCCAGCCGGTAGGGCAGCATCCCATCCAGGGGGCGGAGCACCCCATAAAAGGCGCTTAAAAACCGCAGGCTCTGTTGGGCGAAGGCGAAGTCCTCCCCGGTAAAGCTGGCGGCGTCCAGATTTTGGTATGCAAGGCCGTGGTAGCTGAGGGCTGCCGGGGAACCAGGCAGGGCCGGGTCGAACTTTTGGTAAAAATCAAAGGTCTTAAGGGCGATTTCTGGATTGACCTTCATCAGCGATTCTAACTGCCAAGGGCTGTAAGCCCGCAGGGCGCGGAGGATGGGGCCGGTCTCCGGGAGGAACACCGGCCCAGTGAGGGGGAGCCCCTCCCCGGTGGCGTCGGCCATATTTTTGGCTGGAGACAAAAGAACCAGCATGGTTTCACCTCATAATCCCAACCCACAGCGGCAGAAGCCGGGGAAGTTGGGGGGATATAAAATAGAGAACAGCCCACAAAGGCGATATCGCGGCGAAAGGCCGTGTCAGAGCGGATGAATCCCGGTGCCGCTTTGCGGCGGGAGGGCAGCCCCTCAAAATTGCATTGCCGCTGTACGGCAAAAAGCAATTTTGCGCATGTTACAAGCGGTGCTTGTAACAATGGAGAGAGGATTTCTTCCCCAATAATCGCCCCGCGGCTGCCAAGCCATAAAGTTTGGTTAAACCGGAAAAATCCCGGTGCCGCTTGGCGGCGGGAGGGCAGCCCCTCAAAATTGCGTTGCCGCTGTACGGCAAAAAGCAATTTTGCGCATGTTACAAGCGATGCTTGTAACAATGGAGAGAGGATTTCTTCCCCAATAATCGCCCCGCGATTATTGTAGCACATCCCAACCTACCTTTTCTAGTGAAAGGGTTCAAAACCGGTGCAGGAGGATGGAAGCCCAGGCGCACTTTTTGCCCCCTTGCGATTGCACCCCATTTTGTTTCGCGCTATAATAGGGAAAAACAGCCTGTTCCCAAGTAGAAGAGGCACGGTTCCCTGTCCGGCCGGCGGCGGCAGGGGAAATCCCCATGATTTACCGCTGGAGAAATGGCGGGTACCCCATGAAGAAATATCTCCCCCTGGCGGCCAGTTTGGCGTCAGCCACCTTGTTCGGCCTGGCCCTGCTCTTTATCAAGCAAGGCATGGCGGTGGTCAACCAGGATACCATCAAATTCCTGGCCTTCCGCTTCACCACCGGTTTTGTGGTGATGACCCTCCTCCTGCTCTTTAAGGTGCAGAAGGTGGACTACGCAGGCAAACCCATCGGTCTTCTGCTGTTGTGCGGCCTCCTCAACCCCTTGATCAGCCAGATTTTGGAGACTACCTCTACCAGCTACGCCCCCACCAGCCTGATCGCCTGCGTCAGCAGTATCACCCCTATTTTGGTCGTGGTGCTGTCGGTGCTGATCAACAAAGACCCCCTGCCATCCAAAATGCAGATGGCTTTTATGGGGGTGACAGTGCTGGGCGTGTTTGTGGTCAACTTTGTGGGCCGTGACCTTTCGGGAGCTACCGGCATCGGAATGGCGCTGATCTTTGCGGCAGTGGTGACCATCGCCTTCAACCGCACCTTTGTGCGCCGGGCTGGCCGGCATTTTACCTCCTTTGAGACCGTTTATCTGACCACCGGCATGGGCGCCTTGGGCTTTTCCATCGAAACGGTGATCATGCATGCCATGCGGGGGGATCTTCCCCACTTCTTTGACGGCCTGTGGAACAAGGACTTCATCATCTCGGTGCTGTATATGGGCATAGGCTCCTGTGTGCTGGCCTTCCTGTTCATGACCTACTCCCTGGCCCATCTGCCCATTGCCATTTCCACCTCCACTTCCACGGTCAGCACGGTCATCTCCATTTTAGCGGGCGTCCTGATCCTCCACGAGCCTTTCCGCTGGGTGGATGTGGCAGGTGTGGCGCTGATTTTGGGCGGCGTGTTTGGCCTTAGTTACTGTTACAGCAAAGAATCTGCCCCTGCGGCCCCTGCCCCGGAGGAAGAAGCCCAAAGCTGATAAAATCCGCTTTGGGGCCTTGCGCCCCTATGGGAAATGGCGTAGAATAGGAGTACTGAATTACCACAATTTTCCCAGAAAAAAGGAGCGATTGGCTATGAAACTGTGCGAATTGGAAAAAGCTTCCCTGGGTATTTTCCCCACACCCCTGCAAAAAATGGAGAATCTGACCAAGGAGATCGGCTGCGGCGACCTGTACATCAAGCGGGATGACCTGACCGA
This sequence comes from Merdimmobilis hominis, assembly GCF_900104615.1. Taxonomy (GTDB): domain Bacteria; phylum Bacillota; class Clostridia; order Oscillospirales; family Ruminococcaceae; genus Merdimmobilis; species Merdimmobilis hominis. The sequence continues at coordinate 1,365,524 of NZ_LT629939.1, forward strand.
TGTGGGCCTTTCCGGCAACAAAATCCGCAAACTGGAGTATTTGGTGGCACAGGCTAAGGCAGAGGGCTGCAACACCCTGTTGACCTTTGGCGGCCCCCAGACCAACCATGGCCGGCTGACGGCAGCGGCCGCAGTGCGGTGCGGGATGAAATGCATCCTCATCCTCACCGGGGAACGCCCCGATTATATGAGCGGCAACCTGTTGCTGGATAAACTGATGGGGGCGGACCTCTATTTTACCACCGGCGACCCGGAAGAGGCGGCTAAGAAGGTCATCGCCCAATATGAGGCCAAGGGGGACAAAGTCTATGTGATCCCCACCGGCGGCAGCAATGAGCTGGGTGCGGTGGGCTACATCCAGATGGTGCCGGAACTGATGGCCCAGTGCAAAGAGATGGGCATTGCTCCCAAATACTTGGTCTGTGGTTCCGGTTCCCAGGGCACCTTTGGAGGCCTGTGGCTGGGCGCGAAATACTATGGCGCGCCCTTTGAAGTGCTGGGTGTCACCATCAACCCTGCCACCCCCCGCACCCCCGATTCCTGCGCTGAATACATCAACCGGATGAGCGAGATGTACGGCCTGGGCGTCACCGCCAAAGGGGAGGAAATCCGCCTGTTCAAAGGCAACAGGGAAGAGAATTACTCCGGTGTTGCCTACAATACCCCCGACCCTGTCACCCGGGCCCACATCGCGCTGCTGGCCCGCACCGAAGCCATCTTCCTGGACCCCTGCTACACCGGCAAGGTGTTCCACGGGTTTGTGGACATGGTCAAATCGGGGATCATCCCCAAGGGGGAGAGCGCCATCTTCCTGCACACTGGCGGAATCCCCGCCCTGTGGACCAAAGAGCATCTGGACTCCTTCCAGGAGGAGCTTTGGGGTGAGGGCAGTTCCCACACCATTTAATCCATTGGTTTTATAGGAGGAATCAAAATCTCATTGACAGCCCTACAACAGGAGGTGCCATCTATGCAGATTACTACCCTTGCCAAGGAAGTACAACCCTATGTCGTTGAGATGCGCCGGTACTTCCACCAGCATCCTGAACTCTCCAACCGGGAGGATAAGACCATCCAGCGCATTGCCCAGGAGCTGACCGACATGGATATCCCCTATGAGGAGATCCCCAAAGGGGGTATTTTGGCCACCATCCAGGGTCTGGACCCCGGAAAGGGGAAAACCGTGTTGCTGCGGGCGGACATCGATGCCCTGCCGGTGCAAGAGCAGCCCTGCAACCTATCCCAGCCCCGGGTCTGCCAAAGCCAGGAGGACGGGGTGATGCACGCCTGTGGCCACGACGGCCACATCGCCATGCTGTTGGGAGCCGCTAAAATCCTTTCCTCCCACCGGGAGGCCATCCACGGAACCGTGCTGCTGCTGTTTGAGCGCGGGGAGGAAAACGGCGGGGGGATCGGCTATATCCTGGCCTATATGGATCGCCATGGCATCCGTCCAGACACCGTCTATGGGACCCATATGTCCGCTTCCCTGGAGTCCGGGAAGGTGGGGGTTATCACTGGAGGGGCCGCCTCCACCGCCATGGGGTTTGACATCACCCTCCACGGCCGGGGAGGCCATGGTTCCCGGCCAGATTTAGCGGTCAATCCGGTGGATTGCTTTGTGGCCATCTACAACGGGCTGCAAGCCGCCCGCTTGACCAAGGTCACCCCCTTTGCGCCGCTGACCCTCTCCATCGGCTTGGTGGAGGCCGGCACCGCGAAAAACATCATTCCAAGCGACCTGCGGTTTGCCGGGACGGTGCGGCTGTTTGACCGGGAAAAGGTGGGCCTTCCCTTCCGGGAGGAGATGCGCCGGTTGGTGGATTCCACCGCGGCGGCCTACGGCTGTACCGTCACCTACAACAGCTTCACCCAGCCGGGATTCCCGGTGGACAACGACCCTGTGTGCGCCGCCTTTGCCCGCCAGGTGATCGGGGCGGAAATCGGGGAGGATGCCATTTGCCAGCCGGAGCCTTGGATGGCGTCGGAGAGCTTCTCCCAGCTGCAAAAGATGTGGTCGGGTGTGTTTGTCTACCTGGGGGTCAACAACCCGGAGAAAGGCACTGGGGCCGACCACCACAACGAATATTTTGACCTGGACGAGGATGTTCTGGCCTTGGGGGTTACCGGAGCGGTGGTCTATGCCCTCCAGTTCCTGGACAGCGGCATCGACACCTTGGGCAGCCAGTGGAAAGGCACTTTGCCGGAGTTGTATGACACCCGCGGGGTGGACGGCGCGACGGTCCAGAGCTATTACGACGGCATCCAGCTGTAAGGGTGCTGTGGGGAGAGAGGGCCCGGTTGCTCTCACCTGCATGGGAATAGAAAAAAAGGAGACGCATCTGCGTCTCCTTTTTTGGCCTTGGATGAGTTAATGAGGGCAGTTCCCATGTTTTTTGCAGCAGTGGCGGTGATGGCAGCGGGAAGCTTCGCCGCGGGGACCGTCGCTTCCGCAGATGCGGTAATCTCCCCCGGCGATCTCCAGCCGGCCGCCGCCGACCAAGAACTGGGCCACCTTTTTGCGGGCGCTGTTGTAAAGCAGCTGCACCGTAGGCCGGGAGACCTCCATCTGAGCGGCGCATTCTTCCTGAGTCATATCCTCCAAATCGATGAGGCGGATGGCTTCATATTCCTCCACATTCAGGAGGATGGGGGCATCATGGCCGTTCCACCCGCCGGAAAAGCTCTCCACCGGGGGGAGGCCGCAGACTCGTTTCCATTTTCTTGGACGTCCCATGGGAAAAAGCACCTCGTTTCGTTTTTACTGTGCAGGCTGTTCTGTTGGCTCGGCGGGCAGATGGCTCAGCTGTTCTTCCACCTCTGCCAGCCGCTGGGCCAAAAACTCCTTCTGCTGAAGCAGCAGCTCCCGAGTGGGAGCCTCCTGGCAGTTCATCCGACGGCAGGAGCCATCTTTGCCATGAGGTCCGCAGCCATCCCGTCTGGGGCTGCATCTGTTCATCCAGCAGGAGCTCCCTTTGCCGTGGGATTCGCAGCTGTCATGCACCATTTTTTCCTGGCGGCGTCCGCAGCCGCCCATTCCATTTTGACAATTGGCATGATTTCTCATTTGTGTAGCTCTCCTTTCTTGTGGACAGATAGGTTTTTATCATATGCTAATTACCTTGCAACCTTAGCATACTATTATTTTTGGCATATGTCAATAACTATCTGCGAAAAAATAGCCGCTGGTATGCAAAAAAGGCGGGAGAACACCGTTCCCCGCCCTCTTGTGTGTTTTGGCTACCGCCCCTTGGATTCCCGTTCCTTGAGCCGTTCATACTTGGATTTGGTGGCCATTCCGCCGCGGATATGCCGCTCGCTTTTGTTTTTCTCCAGCACCTGTTTCACCTGTTGGTACAGCTGTGGGCTGATGGCTTTTAAACGTTCCGAAACATCTTTATGTACCGTTGATTTGCTGATATTGAATTCCTTCGCGGCCTGCCGCACGGTGGCATCGTGTTCGATAATATAGTTTCCCAGCGTAATGGCACGCTCCTCGGGCAACCCTTTCAACCCAGTTCCCTCCCCGTGTCTAGTGTTTAACACATGAGTATGCACTGGGAAAAGGGTTTATGCGGTTGTCTGGCGCTTTGGGCGGGAAAAGGAAAAAATCTTGGGGTTCCCCAATAAGAGAAGCCGCCCTCCCCAGATGTGGGGAAGGCGGCTTTTTTATTATTGTTGAGGAAGGGCGCTGGATTTGGGGGTGAAGGCCATGGCGGCAACCACCGCACAGATGCCCCCGGTCAACTTGGCCGCCATGTAGGCAGAGACCACCGAGGAGGGTTCTACACTGGCCATAAAGGCCAATTGTCCCCCCAGAACAAAGGCCCCGCTGACTGCAAAGGCAGCATTCATCACCTTGCCCCGCTGGTCCATCTTATCCAGCATGGGGATCATGGAGATACAGGTGGCCAGGCTGGCGATCAGCCCCACCACCGAATAGGCGTTGATGCCCAGCCGGTCGGCGATGCGGGCGATGGCGTTGTAGAAATACCGCAGGATGAGGGAAGCGGCCACCATCGACCCAGCCACCACCACCGCGATTTTGATGACGATGGTGAGGGATTCGAAGAACAGATCGTCGGAAACTATCTGATAAGAGGGAAGAAACACCCCCAGCATCACCAGGGCAAAGAGGAGGAGGCTGGCAATCCGCACCAGGTTGCCCAAGGCGGACAGCACCCGGATGGTGACGTCCTTGGCCTTGAGGAGGCAAAGGCAGATGCCGGCGCACAGAAGGAGGATGGGCAGAAGGTTGCGGATAAGATCCCCCATGGGCAGGCCGGTGAGCAGCGCACCCGCCACCACCCCGGCGGGAATGGTGACGATCCCCCAGACGATGCCCTGCATAAAGGGGGCAGTGTCCTCCTTGCGGATGGTGGTCAGGGCCACCGGCAGGGTGAAGGAGATGGTGGCGCCCAGGCTGGAAGCCACCATTACCCCGGAGAAAATCCCCAGGGCGGGGGTAGCGGCCATCTCCTTGGCGATGGCATAGCCACCCATGTCTGGGGCCAGCAGGCTGCCGATGAGGATGGAGGCGTCAAAGGGCAGGTGGGCGGCAAAGGCGGCGATGGCCTCCGGGTTGCTTTTGACCGCGGTGACCCCGATGCAGTAGACCCCCACGATGGAAAGGGCCAGGGAGGCCATCGACTCCAGGCCGGAATCGAATTCGGCGGCCAGGCCCAGTTTCCCCCCAAAGAGTTTATCAAATAGGCCCAGGAGGGCGAAGATCAGCAGGATGCCGATGAAGATATTCATGCAGGTTTACTTCTCCAATGGTTTTGTTTTTTCTTTGAGCCAGGCTTTCTCCCGGTCGTCCATGCGGGGGCTCAAGGTGTCATAGACCATCTGATGGTAGTCGTTGAGCCAGCCCAGTTCCTCCTCGTTCATCAACTCCAGCACCACCGGTGTAGTGTCGATGGGCAGGTAGGTGATGGGCTGGAAGGCGAAGAACCGGCCGTATTTGGTCTCCATATGCTCCACCACCAAAAGCTCGTTTTCGGTGCGGATACCCACAATGCCCTCCTCATAAATGCCGGGTTCGTCGGTGATGGTCATGCCGGGCTGGAAGGGAACGTGGTTGGTCATCCGCATGCTCTGAGGGCCTTCGTGGATGGGGCCTACAAACCCGACGCCGTGGCCGGTGCCGCAGCGGTAGTCGATGCCGTAGCGCCACACCTGGTTCCGGGCCATGATGTCCAGGTTGGCCCCGGAACAGCCCTCCATAAAGACGGTGCGGGCCATGGCGATGTTGGATTTGAGGACATAGGTGTAATACCGGCGCTCCTCGTCGGTCAGTTCGCCCAGGGCGTAGGTGCGGGTGGTGTCGGTGGTTCCGTCGATGTACTGGGCCCCGGTGTCCAAGAGGAGGAAGCCCTTCTTTTGCAGCACCGCGTGGTTCTCCTTTGTGGGATGGTAGTGCATCATGGCGGCGTTGGGGCCGTAGGCCGCGATCACCGCAAAGCTGTCCTCCAGGTAACCCTCCTGCTGGCGGCGGAACTCCACGAGCTTTTCGCCCACATCCACCTCGGAGATGGTCTCCCCGGCGGCCAAGGCTTTTTCCAGCCACATCTGAAGCCGGGCCATAGCCACGCCCTCCTTGATGTGGGCGTTTTTGGTGTTGGCGATCTCGGTGGGGTTTTTGACGGCCTTCAGGCAGAAGGCGGGCTCCTCCCCTTCCAAAATGGTCAGGTTGGGGTTTTCCTCCATGGCAAGGTACAGCCGGTAGTTGACATCTTCCACGCTGACCAGCATGACGGTGGGCTTGGAGATGGCGGCGACACCCTCCAAAATCCCCTCATAGGGGCGGATGGCTACCCCGTTTTTCTCCAGGTAGGCGAGGGCCTCCGGGGAGATGCGGCTGGAGTTGACATAGACAGCCGCTTCCTCCTGGGTCAGGAGGGCATAGGCCACAAAGGAGGTATTGTACGCCACGTCAGAGGCCCGCAGGTTGAGGAGCCAGGCCACGCTGTCCAGCCGGGTGACCACCATGGCGCCGGCGCCGTTCTCCCGGAGACAGGCGCGGACCTGGGCGATCTTCTCGGCGGCGGAAAGGCCGGCGTATTTCTCCTCCAGCAGATAGACAGGGCTTTGGGGGATGGCGGGACGGCCTTCCCAGATGGGGGCGATTAGGTCCACTGCCCGGATGCCGATCTCCCGCTCCACAAACTGAGCCTCCATATCCAGCACGATGCTGGTGGCGGTGACCATGCCGTCCAGGCCCAAGGTCTCTCCGGCTTTCAGGCGGGAGAGCAGGAATTCCTGCACAGTGGGGACCCCTTTCTCCCCCATGCGGTAGAGGACAATTTCACTGCCCTCCATCTGCCGCTGGGCTTGGATGAAGTACCGGCCGTCGGTCCACAGGCCGCTTTCCGTCTCGGTGACCACCAGGGTGCCGGCGGAACCGTCAAACCCGGAGAGCCAGGCCCGGGCTCGCCAATGGTCGGGGAGATATTCGCTGATGTGGGGGTCGGAAGAGGGGATCAGGTAGGCTTGTACCCCAGCTTCTTTCATGTGCACGCGCAAAAGAGATAGTTTCTCATTGGTTGTCATATGTGGTGTTCCTCTTTTCTTTTCAGATAGGGCATATACCCCTATTGTAGCAAAGTTCTGTGTGGTTTCAAGGGGGGAAGGCATGGCAAATCCAACATTTTTGAAGGGGAAGAATCGCCTCGCCTTGTTTTTGCAGGGGGAGTATGGTACCATAGTCACAGCAAAGCTGTGCCATCTGTGCAGACTTTCCGTTGGGATAGTCACAGCCAAGCTGTGCCATTCGAAGAATTGCTTGCAGGGCATCTCTCACAAGGGCTGCAACCGGCCCTTGCCACCATAGAGAAATTGAATTGTAGGAGGACACCCCCATGCTTAGAACCAACCGCGACCAAGTGGTAAAAATCTCCGTCCAGGGGGAGATCAGCGCCCCCATCTACAGCAACCCCGGAAAACTGGATTCCGAGGGCCGGATCTTTGTTCTGCCCGGAACCGGCGGCATCACTTACAACGTCAAGATCGGCGACCCGGCCTGCGGGTTTGAGTGCGACCATGTGGAGCCCGGTGTCTCCACCAAAAACTACGATGAGATGAAGAACAACGCTTACAACTACCTGTCCTGCATCGGCAATGAGGCGACCATCATCACCGGCGATGGCAAGGGGGCCAAAGGTTTTGTCACCGGCACCCACGGCGGCATCGAACACGTCATTATGTACTTTGACCCCGCTATCCTGGACACCCTCAACATCGGGGACAAAGTCAATGTCAAAGCCTATGGACAGGGCCTCAAACTGCTGGATTACCCCGAAATCACCGTGAAAAACCTGGACCCTGACCTGCTGGACAAGCTGAACATTGAGGAAAAGAGCGGCAAACTGATCGTCCCGGTGGCCAAAAAGGTGCCCGCCAAGATCATGGGTTCCGGCCTTGGCTCCAACACCACCAACAAAGGCGATTACGACATCTGCTTGTTTGACGATGCCACGGTGGCGGAATATGGCCTGCGGGATCTGCGGCTGGGGGATATCGTTCTCCTGGAGGACTGCGACAACACCCACGGACGCAACTACCTCAGCGGCGCCTGCACCATCGGTGTGGTAGTCCACAGCGACTGCCGCATCATGGGCCACGGCCCCGGTGTCACCACCCTGTTGACCAGCAAACGGCCGCTGATCGAGGGCAAGATCGACCCCAAAGCCAACTTGGCGGACATCCTGCTGTAAGTAGGGCGTTCCAGAAGCCCCCCTCCGGTGAGAGGCGGGGCTTTTGTTATTCTGACCGGGTTTTATAAGGGAAAACCGCCTTTTCCTGTCGGTAGTTTCAGCCAGCTCCACGGAAGGAGAAGAACAATATGCCAGGCAAGGAAACAATTCTGTGAAAAAACGAAGAAAAACAAGACAATTGCCAGTAATTACATCCTATTCTGACATTTAAATTTTCTTTATTTACAGAATGTGACAGTATAGCTCGACTCCATTTCCATACAATTTTTCTGTAAAGGAGGAATTCTATGGAAATCTTTGATTTCGGTCTCCGGCTGCGGGAACTTCGGGAGAAAAAGCGCCTGTCACAGCAGCAATTGGCCGACTGGCTGGGATTGACCCGTTCCAGTATCAGCAATTATGAAAACAACACTCAAACTCCTCCCGCAGACACCCTGGTTCGCTTGGCCGACATTTACGGCGTATCGGTGGATTACCTTTTAGGGGTAAAAAACGACCGGAAACGGGTTTTGGTGATTGAAGGCCTAACCCCTTCCCAGGAGAAGGCTCTGGAAATACTGGCGGAGGAATTCCGGGAGGCCAACAGCAAATCCATCCAACGTTGACCGGGGAATGCCGGCTCCCGCTGGGCTTTTCGGCGGGAAAGGGAAGAAGGCCCACCTTCTTCCCTCTTTTACTGTGGGCTTTTTTGGACGGGTTAAGAATATTGTAAGAAAGAAACCCTTTGGTTTGTAAGAAGGAATTTTTATACTGATGCTGTAGGGCCCTTTGGGTTCCCCGAAGCCAATCCTTTCGGTGACACAATAAACGCAGGGCGTCCACAGGGGAAGACTTTGTGGTATAATAGCCACAGCAAAGCTGTGGCATTCGAAGAATTGCTTGCCGGGCGAAGCCCTTTGCGGCAACAGCCGCACCGCAATTCTTGCCGTTTGTGCAGACTTTGTGATATGGCCCAGCGGACTGGGGATTGGCAAACAAAAAGCGCCGGGAACACAATGGAGGTGTCAAAGCATGGATAAATACAACATTTTGGTGGTGGATGACGACCGGGAGATTGTGTCGGCCATCGCTATCTATCTGGAGAACGAGGGGATGCATGTCGTCAAAGCTTACGACGGTTTGGAGGCCCTGGAGGCAGTTGCACAGGGGAACATCCACCTTATTGTCATGGACATTATGATGCCCAAGCTGGACGGCATGAAAGCCACCATGCGCCTGCGGGAGGAGAACAATATCCCTATCATATTGCTTTCCGCCAAAAGCGAAGACACCGACAAAATCCTCGGCCTCAACATGGGGGCGGACGACTACATCACCAAACCTTTCAATCCCTTGGAGCTGATCGCCCGGGTAAAATCCCAGCTGCGCCGGTACGTTAAGCTGGGAACTTTGCCCCAGGAACAGCCCGATGAGGAGATTCTCCGCTCCGGCGGATTGGTGATGGACTGCCGCAGCAAGACAGTCACAGTGGATGGGGAACCGGTGAAACTGACCCCCATTGAACTGAAGATCACCGAGCTTTTGCTGCGCAACCAGAACCGGGTGTTCTCCATCGATGAAATTTATGAACGGGTGTGGAACGAGCCCAGCTTCGCGCCGGAAAACACAGTGGCTGTCCACATCCGCCGCATTCGGGAAAAGATTGAGATCAACCCCAAGGACCCCAAATATCTGAAGGTGGTGTGGGGCATCGGCTATAAGATTGAAAAATTATAGCCGGTGTCTGCCCGCCTCATTCATCTGGAAACAAAGAAGGAGGATGGCGCCATGAATACGCAACAAACTGGCCGCCGTTCCGCATTTTTGCCCGCCGTCGCTTGGATGGCGGGAATATCGCTGCTCATCGTCTCGCTGTTTGGGTGCCTGCATATCTCTGGGATGGGGTATTTAAGCAACTGGTTCCTCTCCACCCCCAGCCTTTACATCATCGAAGCGAATGTACAGAATGCCTTGGACACCATCTGGGGCAACCAAGTCCTGGTGCCGGATGGTGCGCAGGAGTACAGCTTCGGCCAGGTGGAGGTCTCCACCCAGCCGGCCCCGCCCACCATCCAGATCCGCGGCACCACCATCAGCGATTACCAGGAGTACAGCGGCTCCTTCCAGTATATCGCCTACTCCTCCATCTACCAGGCAGTGAGCAGCAATACCGGCATTTACAACCCCCAGCAGTTTTTACAGGAATACCAGGATGGCAGCGCCATCCTCATCGAGCTAAAAAATGGTACCTACCAGGTGACGATCCCCAACTATCAGCCCACCCTGTGGGAACAGGTGCAGATGCTCTTCGGCCTGGCCCAGAGGGACGGCCTTGCGGAGGAACAGGAGGCCGCTCTTGCCAACCGGTTGCAGCACAACACCTATGTGCGGGACAGCGGCGCCTCTGGGCGCAATATCCGGGATGCCTACCTGTTGTTCTGTGTGCCATTGGTTCCCACCGGAGCTGGGCGGTTGACCCAGGTGTACACAGGGTATCTCAGCGGCCGTGGGAGTATCCTCAACCTGACTGGCTTGTGCGCCGCTGCTGGCGCGGGGCTGGTCGCCGTCGCCATGGCGGGCCGCAAACGTCTGTGGATTCTCCACCAAAGGATGGCCCAAAAATCCAGCCGGGTCTTTGCCGAGGTCAAGGTGGTGTGGTTGATTTTCACCGCCGGGTGGTTGTATACCTTGGTTGGGGAACTGAGCAGCTACTGGAACTCCGATGCCATCCGCTGGTTCCTCGTCTATTTTTGGCTGTGTTATCCCATGCTGTGTGAACTCTTTTTGCAGCGGGAAGGTTTTTTGAAGCGCAACACCGTCTCCTCCATCAAGGGGATGTGGCACCGCGGCCAGCTCAAATACCGCTTTGGGCGGCGGATGCGCAATCAATTGCTCTTCCTCATCTTCAGCGAAGGGGCGCTGATCTTCTTTGGGGGGCTGTTTTTTGTCACCGCCATCACTACCAGCAATTTTGGCTCCTTTGTCTGTGATTTTTTCTTTCTGCTCTGTTTGGGGATGGGCATTTTGCTGCCTGTGCTCTACCTGCGCAGCTACACCGGGACTCTCAAGCAGTTTGAGGCGATCATCGACCAGGTGGAACGGATCCGGGAGGGGGACTTTTCCCATCCCCTGGAATTCACCGAGGACCAGATCCTCTATCCGGCGGCAGACAGCCTCAATTATGTGCAGAACGGTATGCGCCGGGCGGTGGATGAACAGGTCCGGAGTGAGAAGATGAAGGTGGAGCTGATCACCAACGTCTCCCACGATCTGAAAACCCCGCTGACCTCGATCATCAATTATGCGGACCTCCTCTCTAAAGAAGACCTGACCCCGGATTACGCCAACGATTATGTGCGCATTTTGAAACAGAAAGCAGACCGGCTCAAAACCCTAGTACAGGATCTGTTTGACATCTCCAAGGCAAACAGCGGGGAAATCCGCATTCAAAAAAATAAGATTGACGTCCAGGAACTGCTGGAACAGACCATTGCGGAGCTGGACAACCGGATTTCCCAAAGCGGTCTTTCGGTGAAAACCGAATTCCCCGCCCAGCGGCTGTGGATTCTGGCCGACGGCCACCGCATCCACCGGGTGTTTGAAAACCTGCTGGTCAACGCACTCAACTACTCGCTGGCTGGAAGCCGGGTGTATGTCTCCCTTTCCGCCGAGGAAAATTGGGTCAAGATTGCCTTCAAAAACGTGGCCGGATATGAGATGAACTTCTCCGCTGATGAGATCACCGAGCGGTTTGTCCGGGGGGATTCCTCCCGGACTACCGAAGGCTCCGGCCTGGGCCTTGCCATCGTGAAAAGTTTTGTTGCCCTCCATGAGGGGGAGTTTGCCGTCTCTATCGATGGGGATCTCTTCAAGGCGACGGTGCTGCTGCCCCGATTTGTGCCCAAAGATGATTTGGAATCGCCCTCAAAGGAAGGGCCTTTGACTGTGGGAAAAGAATAAAAAACGGGGAATCGAAAATTTTTTTCAATTCCCCGTTTTTTCTCTTGACAAACAAACAACGCCTTGGTATAATAAAAAAGCTTTCTCCGGTAGAAAGCAAATGGAATATGCGGATATGGCGGAATCGGCAGACGCGCTAGATTCAGGTTCTAGTCGGGGTCAACTCGGTGGAGGTTCAAGTCCTCTTATCCGCACCAAGAAAAAACCAGTCAGAAATGGCTGGTTTTTTCTTTTGTAATTGCTCAAAAATCGCGTCACAATGCGGTTTTTCAGCGATCATCTATTTGATTCCCCCCGCCTGTAACATCAGATACCTCCTGGTCTATCGCATCACCCTGGAATAAAAAGCCCCCCCAGCTCTTCTAAGAAGGAGGGGCGTTTGGACAATGAAACTGTGGGAAATGCAACGGATGGGAAAATGGGCGAGGCTTGCAGCAAACTCGCAACCCTTTGTGAACAATATGAACGCCCTGTAAATATTGGGGAGAAGGAGTAGGAAGACATTGACAAATATCCGAACTCGGACTATAATTCCTACTATCGCCAAAACAGCAGGAGGTAGGGAAGATGCAGGAGGTACACCCGTGGAAATTTGGGCTGATTATGCGCAAAATGCGGGAGATTGACGCCATCTACCGCGGGGCGGCTGCCAGGGCAAATATTCCGGAGGGGGAGCTCGCCATTTGGTTAGTGTTACTCCACCTAGAAAAGGAATGCTCCCAGCAGGATATCTGCGACTTTTTCTCCCTGCCGCGCCAGACGGTCAATTCGCTGATCGCCAATCTCAGGAAGAAGGGGTATGTCTGCCTAAAGCCCGCCCCAAACAGCCGCAACCGAAAGCTCATCTGCCTAACCGAAAGTGGACGCGCCTTTGGACAGCAGAAGGTTGCCTGGATTTTCCAGGCGGAGCATAGGGTGCGAGAGGCTGCCACCCCCGAGGAGCTGCAAATGGTGCTTTCTCTGCTGGAGAAGTATATTCAGAACTTTCGTGCGGAGATTGACGCGGCCAACCCTACGGGCGAATAGGGTGCGCAGAACTTTATAGATGCAAAAGCTACAAGCATCGCAGTTATTCTGTTAGGTAGGTGGATTTGTAAAAATGGAACAGAAAAATGATTTTTTAGGGAAAGAACCCGTTGGCAAGCTGTTGTTAAGGCTGTCGCTGCCCGCGATTGCGGCACAGATTGTCAACCTGCTGTACAACATGGTCGACCGCATCTATATCGGTCATATGCCCGAGGTCGGTGACCTGGCGCTCACGGGCGTGGGCGTATGCATGTCGGTCATTATGATTGTATCGGCCTTTGCCGCATTTGTGGGAAGCGGCGCTGCCCCACGTGCTTCGATGGCAATGGGACGCGGGGACCATGAGGAGGCAGAGAAAATTCTGGGCAACAGCTTCTGTGTACAGCTGCTGATTTCGGCGGCACTCACCATAGCCCTGTTGCTGTTTAACCGCCCCCTTCTGCTGGCGTTTGGCGCCAGTGAAAACACCATCGGCTATGCGACCGACTATATGAATATCTATGCAATCGGCACGGTTTTTGTACAGCTCACCCTGGGCATGAATATGTTCATCACCGCACAGGGCTTTGCCACCACCGGTATGCTGAGTGTGCTGATCGGCGCCGTATGCAACATCATCCTCGACCCCATCTTCATCTACGGAATGGATATGGGTGTCAAGGGTGCAGCGCTGGCGACGATCCTCTCCCAGGCGATGTCAACCCTCTGGGTACTGCGTTTTTTGACTGGGAAAAAGACCACCTTGCGCATCCGACGCAAAAATATGCGGCTGGAGGGACGCATCCTCAAGCCCATCTTCACACTGGGCCTTTCGGCCTTTATCATGCAGGCAAGTGAGAGCATCATTCTAGTCTGCTTCAACTCCTCGCTGCTCAAGTACGGCGGCGATGTGGCGGTGGGCGCCATGACCATTCTCTCGAGCATCATGCAGTTCTCCAACCTGCCCGCACAGGGGTTGGCCCAGGGTGCACAGCCCATCACCAGCTACAACTACGGAGCGGGCAACGCGGACCGTGTGCGCAAGACCTTTAAAATTCTGCTTTGCTGTACGCTGGGTTATACCATGGTTGTCTGGACGCTGGTTATGGCCTTCCCACAGATGTTTGCCAAGATTTTTGTGCCACAACCTGAGCTCATTGACTTTACAAGCTGGGCGCTACGGATCTACTGTGCTGGTATGGGTATCTTTGGTGCGCAGGTTGCCTGCCAGATGACCTTTACTTCCATTGGCAACGCCAAGGCATCGATTATGGTGGCTGTTATGCGGAAGTTCATCCTGCTTGTGCCGCTTATCTACATTCTGCCACACTTGGTGTCTAACCCCACCATGGGCGTCTACCTGGCAGAGCCAGTTGCAGATGTGCTTGCGGTCGCATTTACCCTTGTGCTCTTCTCCCGTCAGTTTGGCAAAGCGATGCGTGAACTGGAGTCAGGCAAAAAATCTCAGCCTGAACAGATTTAAGAGAAGGACCATTGTTCCCTAGAGGGAAAGGGTAATCCCAGAAAAATAAGAATAAGAGAAAGCCCCCAGCCAGGCGATGGAGCCTGGCTGGGGGTTTTCTCTTGCTATTGAAAGGCAAAGGGAGGCTTCCACTTCAAGGCAGCTCTACCCACTTTTTGCAGCTTGGGTACCCAAGGAATGCAGAATTGCCTCCCTTGAAAAAGATTGGCGAAACAAGGTGGGATTTTCCTCTAAAATGAAGAAAGAAATTCATGTTTTAGCAGAATAAACAGCAGAATATCTAAATTGATAATTGAAATTTTACGAATGTTGAACAAAAGCCTGATTCTGAAAATTTTTGTTGCAATCCCTGTTGCAATCCCCGAGGGGCTGTGCTATTTTAGATGGGCCATCCAAGGGTATTTTAAAATAGTTTATAAAGAGGGATTGTATGAGCCAGCAAAACAGCTCCAAGTTTCGGGAATTCCTGCTTTTGAATCTTGGGATTCTCCCCGTCATCATCGGTGTGTATTTCTTCAAATTTCCCAATAACTTTTCCATCGGCGGCGTCAGCGGCCTGTCGGTGGTGGTCGCCCCTTTCCTTCCAGGGATTTCCCCTGGATCCCTGGTGTTCGGCATCAACATGGCCCTCTTGGTGGTGGGCTACCTGATGCTGGGAAAGGGCTTCGGCATTAAAACTGCCTACACCAGTACCGTCCTTTCCGCCGGGGTGTGGGTGTTGGAGCGCATATTCCCCATGGACGGCCCCATGACCGATGAACCCCTTTTGGAATTGATCTTCGCGGTGATGCTGCCCGCCATCGGTTCGGCGATCCTGTTCCGCATCGACGCTTCTACCGGCGGCACCGACATTGTGGCGATGATCGTCCGCAAATACACCCACATGGACATTGGCCAGTGCCTGCTGGCCAGCGATATCCTCATCACCTTGGCCGCCTTTTTTGTATTTGGGCCCAAGACAGGGCTCCTCTCCATCCTCGGCCTATCCGCCAAGTCCATTGCAGTGGATGCCATTATGGAGAATATGAACCGCAACAAATACTTTACCATCATCACCACCGAGCCCCAAGCTATCTGCGACTACATCGTCGGGGAGCTGCACCGGGGTGCCACCATCTATAAAGGCGAGGGTTACTACACCCATGAGGACCGGACCATCGTCCTCACCGCCCTGTACCGCCGCCAGGCATCCCAGCTGCAAAAATATGCCCGGGAAGTGGACCCCAAGGCGTTTATCCTCATCACCAACAGCAGCGAGATCGTGGGCAAAGGGTTCCGCGGCAGCATCTAAGGGCGAAACAATCTTCCGATCTAGGACGGCGCGGTCGAAGCCGCGCCGTTTTTCATTGGCGTTGCCCCGGCAAGGCCCCCTTTTTGTAAGGCGCCGCCATTCCCAGGAAGGCCAGTGTAAAGACAGCTCAAGCAAGAAGGAAATGCCAGAAAATAGCAAAAGAGACGCCTGCAGGCGTCTCTTTTGCTGGTATGGAACGAGTAAACTCTGTCTTACAACGGGAAGTGCTGGGGGACTCCCCCTGCACTTCCCTTACGATACCAAACGTCGAGGGGAAAATCCAATTGTTTTTTTCAATTGGATGGAGCGGGAAAATCGGGTTTCCCGATAAAGTCACTTTGAAAAAGAAAAAACCGGCGGGAAGGGTTCCCCGCCGGTTTTATAATTATGGCAATAATTAGTCTTTGTAGGCAATCAGCTCAATTTCAACCTTGGCGCCTTTGGGCAGTTTGTCGACAGCAAAGCAAGCTCTGGCAGGGCAGTCCTTCACAAAGTACTCGGCATAGACGTCATTGACAGCGGCAAAGTCGTTGATGTCTTCCAGCAGGACGGTGGTTTTAACCGCATCGTCCATGGTGTAGCCCTCAGAAGCCAGGATGGCTTTCAGGTTCTCCAAGGACTGTCTGGCCTGGGCGCAAACGTCACCTTCCACAATGGCGCCGGTGGAAGGAACCAGGGGGATCTGGCCGGAGATGAACAGCAGGCCGCCTACGCGGATTGCCTGGGAATAGGCGCCAACTGCAGCGGGTGCGTTGGGGGTAGAAACTACTTTTTTCATGATGCATCTTCCTTTTCTTAAATTAGCCATTTGGCCGTACTAAAACCACCGGCCTGCCCAAAGGCCGGTCGGTTGCTTGTCTATGGACGGAAAACATTTCCGTTAATTCAAGAGTACCAAATTTGGTACAGGCTGTCAATAGAAAAAGCCACTAATTGGAAAATAATGTAACAAATCAGGGGCAAAATAATAAAAAATTATTGTATATCATGTGGTGAAAAATGCGGATGGAGCTTTACAGTATGGGGGAAAAGATAGTATAATGATGTAAAAATACTAGGAACATAATAAAAAATAGTCACAAAATGGGCCATCGCTTTACAAAGTGCAGGAACGCCCGGTTTCCTGCGCATTTGCCCCTTTTATGGAAAGGCGTACCCGCAGTTCTAGGGAGGTATCTCCCCCAAGGATAATTTTTATCGCCTTACGGTCAAAACTTGTGCAATTGGATAGCAAATTCTGTTGGAATCGCGGGCCATTTGTAGTCCGGGGAAATAGTTTTGTCGCCATTTGGTCTGCCTGCAAGCCCTGCCTACACAGGAGGGCTGTCTGTGCCATGCTCAAGGGAGAGAGGCTCCTGCCATTCCACCTTGCCCGTGTGGCTCCGGGGAATCCTTGTGTGTGTGAGAACACCAGTATTCTCCCAGCAAAATGAAAACACCTAGGGGAGGTTTTGAAGATGAATAAAGTCAAGCTTGCCCAATACACCGCGCTGGTCAAGTTCCTAGGCGCGGCGCTGGGCCCAGACTATGAAATTGTCCTGCATGACATCAACGGAAAGGACCAGTCGGTGGCAGCTATCGCCAATGGCCGAATCAGCGGGCGGAATGTGGGCGCGCCCCTAACAGACAAAGCCCTTCGGTTTATCGCCGACAAAACCTACCAGGACCAGGACTTCCTGTGCAACTACACCGGCCGCTCTAAGGACGAGCGGACGTTGCGGGCCTCCACCATGTTTATCAAAGACGATGGGGGAAGGCTCATCGGCATGCTGTGTATCAACTTTGACCCCAGCCGCTATCAAAAAGCCTCCCAAGACATCCTGAAGCTCTGCGGCCTGGATGGGGAGATCTTCCTGGAGGACAACCACCTCCACCCGGCGGGCGAGGTGGAGAATTTCTCCGATTCCATTTCCGAGGTCACCGACACTGTCCTCAAACGGTATTTGAAGGATGGCATCCCGCCCGAACGGTTGACCCAGGAGGAGAAGATGGCCATCGTCAAGCAGCTGGAGGAGCGGGGCATCTTCTTATTAAAAGGTGCGGTCAACGAGGTGGCCACCCGGCTCCACTGTTCTGCGGCCAGCATCTACCGGTATCTGGGCAAGATCAACAAGCAGAACGAATCAGGGAACTGATTGGAGGGAGAGGGCTCTGCCCTCTCCTTTTTGTTGTCTAATGTGCGGATTGGGTGACAAAAAGGGATATTTTCCCCTTTTTTTCCCATACTGAATTTACACGCCATGGGAATTGGGCTATAATGTTCCCATAGCCTGGGGACAGGCTGGCAAAGACATCTTGGGGGAGGGCGGCATCCCTCCCTTTTCGATGGGAGCGGAAAGGTGAACCGATGAACAAATACAAAAAGCTGATAGGGAATACCGTCATTTTTGCCATCGGCAGCTTCAGTTCCAAGCTGCTGGTGTTTTTGCTGATGCCGTTGTACACCCGGGTGCTGACCACCTCGGACTATGGGGTGATGGACATTATTGTCAACACCTCCAACCTGCTGATCCCCATTGTGATGGTCAGCATCAACGAGGGGATCATCCGCTTCGGCTTGGACCGGTCGGTCCGCAAGAGCGACGTCCTCTCCACCGGGCTGGGGGTGTGCCTGGCGGGGTTTCTTGTCTTTGGCCTGTTTATCCCTTTGATGAAGTGGGTGGAGTTCATCTCCAGCTATACCATGCTGATCTATGCCTATGTGCTGGCGGGCTGCCTCAAATCGGTGGTGTCCCAGTTTGTGCGGGCCATCGGCTATGTGAAGCTCTACGCCTTCGACGGCATCCTCTCCACCTTCACCACCGTGGTGTTCAACATCCTGCTTCTGGTGGTCTTTAAATGGGGAATCAACGGCTATGTGCTGTCCACCGTCCTCTCCAATGTGCTGTCGGTGCTGTTCCTCTTCTGGATTGCCAATCTGAAAAAGTTCGTCAAGCCCCGGCAGGTCTCCCCCGCCATTGCCAAGGCGATGCTGGTCTACTCCCTGCCCTTGATCCCCACCACCATCTTTTGGTGGATCACCAACGTCTCCGGCCGGTACATGGTCACCTACTTCTTAGGGGAGAGCGCCAACGGCCTTTTCTCGGTGGCTTACAAAATCCCCACGGTGATCACCATGATCTCGGGCATCTTCTCCCAGGCGTGGCAGATCTCCGCCGTCACCGAGGCAGATGACCCGGGTCAGTCCCGGTTTTACTCCGACATCTTTTCCAGCTATCAGACGGTGGTTTTCATGTGTGCTTCGGGGGTTTTGCTGCTCATCAAGCCCATCACCGCCATCCTGGTGTCGGAGGCGTTTTACCCCTCCTGGAAGTATGTCCCCTTTTTGGTGCTGTCGGTCATCTTCTCCTGCTTTGTCACCTTTTTGGGCACTTTTTACATGGTCGCCAAAAAGAACGCCATGGCCCTGGTCACCACCTGCGTGGGCGCTGGGCTCAACCTGGTGCTCAACTACTTTTTGATCCCTAAATATGGGGTCAATGGGGCGGCCTTCGCCACCTTTGCCTGCTACTTCACTGTGTTTGTGCTGCGTGCGGTGGACACCCGGAGGATCGTCCGGCTGGACCTGGGGCTGGGCCGCATGGCCCTCAACACCCTGGGGGTGGCCGCACAGGCCCTCTGCCTCCTCTATGAGGTCAAGTTCCTCTACCCGATCCAGATTGGCATTGTGCTGCTGCTCTGCCTGGTCAACTTAAAATCCATCGGCCGCCTTCTCTTCCAAGCCCTGCGGATGGTGGGAATCCGCCTGTAGAAAACGATGCAAAACCAATTCTGTTTATAAGGAGCACCTGTATGCTGAAGCATCTCCTCTTCCTGTTTGTCCTCTCCATGGTCCCGGTGGTAGAACTGCGGGGGGCCATCCCCCTGGGCGCCGCCTGGGGCATACCCTTTTGGCTCAACTACCTGGTTTGTGTGCTGGGCAACATCCTGCCGGTGCCGGTGCTGATCCTCTTTGCCCGGCGGGTGCTGTTCTTCCTGGCCAAACAGCCAAAGATCGGCAAGTACTTCCAAAAGATTATTGACATCGGCCAGAGTAAGATTGATAAACTGGGCAACTATGAATACCTGGGCCTCTACTTATTTGTGGCCGTTCCCATGCCGGGCACTGGCGCCTGGACCGGTTCCCTCATCGCCACCCTGCTCCAGATGCGGCTGTGGAAGGCGTTTTTGGTCATCGCCCTTGGAGTGATGACCAGCGGCATCCTCATGGGCATCGGCTCCTGGGGGATTCTAGGCCTTTTGGGAATCGGGGGTTAACCGATTTGTGACACTCCATTCACACAAAGTGCGAAATTCTAAAAAACGGCTTGAAATAGCCAAAAGTTTGTGGAAAAAACTACTTGCGGCCATAAGTTTACCAAGGTATACTAAAAGGGTAATCCAAGGGAGGGCCGCCTCCTAAAGGGGTTTCCGCTTGGGCTATCCCCAAAGGGATAGTAGGCGTATGGAATGAACGGGCCGCCATGGAGTGGGTTCTGCGGCATAGATCCGATTTTGTGGAGGCTCTACTGGCAACTGAATGGAGGAACTGTAATGAGCGAATTGAACATGATGGCTAAAGTCAATGAAAACGGCATTTTAGAGGTTCCCAAAGAAGCCATGGATAAATTGGGCTTGAAAGTCGGCGACAAGGTGAGCATTGTCGAGCGGTCTGGCCACATCGTCATTGAAAAACACATCGACCACTGCATTTTGTGTGGTTCCACCGAAAACCTGTTGCCGCCGCTGTACTGCGTCTGCGAGGAATGTGCTGCCAAGATTAAGAGCGGCAGTGCGCTGACCAGCGGTGCCAACCGGATTGATATCTTTTAGCAACTGGACTGTAAGGGAAAAACCCATCGAGTACAGGGAACCGCAGCAGGACAAAAGGCTTAGGCACATGGTTCCCACAGGCAGCTGAATGGAGGAACTGTCATGAGCGAATTGAGCAGGATGGCAAAGGTCAACGAAAACGGCGTTTTGGAAGTGCCAAAAGAGGTTATGGACAAATTGGGCTTGAAAGCCGGCGACAACGTGAGCGTCGTCGAGCGGTCTGGCCACATTGTCATTGAGAAGCACATCGACCACTGCGTGCTGTGCGGCTCCACCGAAAACTTGGTGCCCCCGCTGTACTGTGTCTGTGACAAGTGCATGGCCAAGATCAAAGACGGCCGTCTCATGACCACTGGTATGGATTTCTAACCCATCGCCAAGGGAAAGCGAAAAAGCCCCGGTCCCATGGGACCGGGGCTTTTTGCCGTCTGCTCTTATTAGACAGAATAGCCAAATCGAGAAAGAATTCTCCGGCGGCAGGCGGCAAAAAAGTGAAATGACGCAGGAGAACTAAAGAGATTGGGGCCAAAATCAAGAGAAATTGGAAGATCGGCGGCATTAAATTAAAAAATTGGGAAAAACCTATTGACAGAACCCGTCCCGTTTACTATAATAAGTCTTGCTGATCTAAGCCATGCTGCGCTTTTTTGCGGGAATTTCCCTGACAAAAGCAAGTGTGGAGCATCCATCCCATGCCTTCCTGGCCCTGCGGCTTAGGATGCCGCAAGGGCATGGTTTCGATATGTGATCAAAAGAATTAGGAGGTAAGACTATGTCCACTTTTATGCCTAAGGCACAAGAGATTAGCCGTAAATGGTATATTCTCGACGCAGCTGATAAGCCGCTTGGCCACACCGCAGCGACTGCTGCCATGATCCTGCGCGGCAAACACAAAACCACCTTTGCCCCTCACGTTGACTGCGGTGACCATGTGATCATCCTCAACGCCAGCAAAGCGGTTCTGACCGGTAAAAAACTGGAGCAGAAGGTGTACCGTCATCATTCCGGTTGGGTTGGCGGCCTGAAGGAGGTCAAATACTCCAAACTGATGGCTGAGAACCCCGAAAAAGCCATGATGCTGGCTGTCAAAGGCATGCTGCCTGACACCACCATCGGCCGCAAAGCTCTGACCAGATGCAAAATCTACAGAGACGCCACCCACAACCAGCAGGCTCAGAAACCTGAGGCCTGGACCCTGTAACCGGAAGGAGGACAAATTTGATGTACGATTCCAAACCTTATTTCTACGGAACTGGTAGAAGAAAGAATTCCGTTGCCCGTGTCCGTGTTTACCCCGGCACCGGCGCGATCACCATCAATGGCCGCGATATTGACAATTACTTTGGCCTGGAGACTTTGAAGCTCATCGTCCGCCAGCCCCTGGAGCTGATTGAAGCCACTGGCCGCTTTGATGTCATCTGCACCGTTGCAGGCGGCGGCGTTACCGGCCAGGCTGGTGCCATCCGTCACGGTCTTGCCAGAGCTCTGCTGCAGCAGGATGAGAACAACCGCCCCATCCTGAAAAAAGCCGGCTTCCTGACCCGTGACCCCAGAATGAAGGAGAGAAAGAAGTACGGCCTCAAAGCCGCACGTCGCGCTCCTCAGTTCTCCAAGAGATAGTTTTATCCTTCCTGCCAATCAGTCCGCTCCAGCAATGGGGCGGACTTTTTGCATATATCCCCTGTCCCCCCTGTGGGGAAAAAGGGTCTTTTGGGTATTTTCACAACAAAAAGGCATCTCCCGGCGGGCGGCACAATGGGAGGCTTCCAAATGCGGAAGGTGGAAAAGTGGGGCCAAAAAGAGGGAAAGGTGTTGTTTTTTCCCACGGATATGCCGAAAACGGACGCTGTTTACTCAAAAAGTGGAGGACATAAGGGGAACGACAATTCATGGAACTGGTGAAAATGAATTTTTGCTGCAAAGGAAATGCATGGAAAATTTCACAAACTATTTATGTATTTACAATAAAACAGAAAGGATATTAAATAGTAAAACTGTTTAAAATAAACAGATACAGAAACTTCTTAAAATTTTGTTCATTTTCCACAGAAAGACAACGGATTTTTCCGGCGATAATTTGTCAGGTGGTGGAAATTCACCCGGAAAAACCCGAAAAAAGGGCATGAGAAAGCCTCTTTTCGTCGACCTAAAAACTTGACAGCGGATAGACCACTGCATATAATGGCAACTAATCTGGTAAAAATAAGACTGGCGGGCTTGTCCCAAGCCTTGCAAGAATTTGATTTACCATGAAGGAGAAGTGTATGGATAAGGTTGCCAATTGGGTGATCGTGCTGCTGCGCAAGCTGAAAAGCAGAACTTTTGCAGCAGTTCTTCTGACCCTATCGCTGGCGCTGACCGTGATTCAGCTCACCGTCCTCACCCGCGCAGTGTATATCCGCGATGGAGAGGAAACCATTTTGAAATTTACCATCCGCCAGGACGCCGATGATATCCTTGAAGAGAACGGCATCGCCACCATGGCCTGTGATATTGTCGACTTTGACGGGTTCCACGGCCGGGTAGGGGAAATCAGCATCACCCGAGCTTTCCCAGTGGAGATCACCGCGGACGGTTCCACCCAAACGGTGATGGTCACCGGTGGCACAGTGGGCGATGCCATGGATCAGGTGGGTCTTTCCATCGATTCGGATGACCTCATCAACTACCGGCCGGGCAAACCGGTGGAGGAAGGGGACCGGATCGTCATCCAGCGGGTAGAATACACCACTGTCACCGAGGAGAGCGACATCCCCTATGAAACCATCACCAAAAGCACCAGCCTGATCCCCAACGGGCGCACCCGGGTGCTGACCCGGGGGGAGAACGGCCATAAGGTCACCACCTATATTGATATGTCCATCGATGGGGTGCCTCAAGAGCGGGAGCTTGTGGGGGAGAATATCACCAAGCGCCCAGTCACCGAAGAGATCCTAGTGGGGGACAATTCCCCAATATCTCCCTTGCAGTTTGGCACCGTGGGGGCAAACGGCGTGCCCACCAATTACCGCACGGTTCTCACCGGCCAGCGGGCCACCGGCTACAGTGCCAAGCGGGGTGCCTGGGGGGCCAGCGGCATGCGGCTTTCCCCTGGATATGTGGCCACCAACCCCAATGAGATTCCCTATGGCACCAAAATGTACATCGCCAGCCCAGACGGCAGCTTTGTCTATGGGTATGCCATTGCGGCGGACACAGGAACCGGCCTTATGCAGGACGTCATCGATGTGGACTTGTTCTATGACACCTATACCGAGAGCTGCCTGAGCAGCCACCGCATCGTCAATATTTATATTTTGGATTAAGGGGAAATCCCTGAGAAAAGGAACAGGATGGAGCAGCTTCTCCATCCTGTTTTTGTTTGCAGTTAGAGGCGGATTTCTGGGAGAATTTGGAGATGGAGGAAACAATCCCGCAATGCAGTAAACTTTGCCAGGAGCAACACTTAATCTATGACAGAGCTTCCAAATCGAGGGGTAACAGCGCCCCAAAATTGGAAACTATCCTGGGTTTATGTTACAATGATTTCAGAGAGATCATCTTGACAGGCAGAGGTGTTGCCGTCATGGCGGGAATTTTCTTTGCCCGCCATGCGGCCCCCGCTATGAGGGCGTCGGCCCCGGTCCAGGGAATCGCGGCCTGGATGCGGCACACCGCACGCAACAATGGGGGGAAACCGGTTCCGTGGGAGGGACGGGGAACCTCAGAATCCCTGTGAAGGAGGGAACAATATGAGTGAGATGGATAAAAACAAAAACAGTTTGCTCATGGTGATTATCACCTTGCTGGTTATCACCATCATCTTGTTGGTGGCGGTGATCGGCATGATGTTTGCCCGGAACAATGGCGACCAGCCAGTGTCGGGGAACCTGCCGACCAGCAGCCAGGAGGAGAGTTCCTCCAGTGAACCGGAGGAAAGCGACCCGGAGGAAGAGGAAGAATCCTCCTCGTCCTCTACCGTCAGTTCCTCCCGGCCGGTGAGCGGAGGGAGCACCACGCCGGTGAGCCGGCCCACTTATCCCACGCCCCCATCCTCCGCCCCCAGCAGTTCCAGCCAAGCCCCAGCACAGACGGTGCAGAACAAGCTGACCTACAACTCCAAGGGCACCTATGACGATTCTCAGATCTGCAAATCCCTCTCCATCGGCGCCAGCGGCGTCACCGTCAAAAACAAGACGGTCAAAGGGGATTTGACCATCCAAAGCGGAGTGGGCAAAAGCGGGACCGTCAAGCTGGAAAATGTGATCGTAGAAGGGAAACTCTATGTCTACGGCGGCGGGGAGATCGAACTGAAAGATGTGGTCGCCCCCAATATGACGGTGCAGCGCAGTTCCGATGGGTTCCACATCACGGCGACAGGCAATACCAAAATCAACAATACAGTCCTCAAAGCCCATGCCACCCTGGAAGAAAAAAGGTTGGCGGATGACGCGGAGGGCTTTATGCGGGTGACTTTGATGGAGTCCACCCAGATTTGGTACGAAGTCTCCATCAAAAATGCCGTGCTGACCGAGATTGCAGTTTATAGTCCCGCCAACATCAACCTGTCCAGCAACACCAAGGTGGGGACGGTTGTGGCGGCGGCCAATGTCCACTTTACCGGCAAAGGCCAGATCGGCACTTTGCAGGTGAAGGCGGACCGGGTTTCCTACTCGGTGAAACCCAAGAAAATCCAGGTAAAAGGGGACTATGAAGAACCCAAACTGGGAGGCTATCCCATCGGCACACCAGAACCCGATGAAGGGGGAGGCGGCGGAAGCCATAAGCCCAGCAGTTCCAGTTCCTCCAGCTCCAGCAGCACCCCCACACCGGTGAAGACACCGGTGGCGATGCCTTCTGCCAGTGTGCCGGAGGCAAAATTGAAGAACGACAACAGCGCGGAGGCAGAAAGCTGGACCTTTTCTTTCTCCATGTCCAATACAACGGGAGTGACCGGTTATGTGGTTACTCCCATTGTGGATGGCGCCCTGCTGACCGATAAGGCAAAAACACTTGGCGTCGGGGATCGGAGCGCGGTGTTTACCTCCAGCGAAATCAATCCACAAAATACCATTGCCTACCAGGTGGTGGCCAAAGGCGACAGCGCTCAGAACCGCACCGACTCTGCACCGGGCACAAGCGCCACCTATCAGGTGACTTTGCGGCTGTCTTATGACGGCGGTACCCAAAAGATCACCGCCCACAAAGGCCAGCTGGCTGGCAGCGGGACGTTGACGGTGAACCAGCACCGCAGCGACGGCTCAAAAACAAGCTATGAGCTGGCTGTTTTAGAGGATGGTTCCGCGGTGGTTGCCAGCAGCGATGGTGTTGCCAAGCCCCTTACCCCCAGCGCCTATGTGCAGCTGGTGTATGGAAGCCATCAATCGCCACGCTATATCCTCCCCGATTGGAAGGTGCCGCAGCCCGCTAAGGTTAGCGCCCCCATTGATGTCAAGCTATCAGCCATTCCCTTGGATGCCGATGGGAATATTGACACTAAGAAAGATGCCCAGTTGACCATTACCCCGCCCAGTGATATTACAGGGATTGCCAGCTATCAGGTGACTGTTGTAAGCGGTGGCTCGCCCTTGAGCCCAACGTATACCATCGCAGCCGGCAGTACGACCTGCAATATTCCACTGTCTGTGCTGAATGGGGTGGATACCTTTAGTATTTCGGTGCTCTCCAGAGGCGATGGAAACCTGAACCTGGACAGCGACCCAATTTCCACCCAAACATGGGATTTACGGCTGAAATTTGGGTATGATTCTGTTGCTAAGTGTATTAAAGCTGTTTGGAGTGGGATGAATACCCCTGCCCAATTGACAGTCACCGAAGATAAGGCGGATGCCCCTGGCCTTTATACGTTTAATTCTTTAAGTGAAAGTTTTGTAGAGCTCAAATGGGACAATACCGCCCTGGATTTGGGCGGCAAAACATGGCGGCTGACATTGACCGATGCAGCCGGATCCCACAATTCTCCCTGGTATACCTTGCCGGCAGAGTGGGTGGTGGATACTGCCAGCTCAACTTCCCCGGAAGAGGTTCCTTCTTCGCAGGGTTCTTCTTCCAGTGAAGAATAGCCTATGGGTGAACCGGTTGAATATAGGATGAATCGCAAACCACCCCGGAGGCATGCCTCCGGGGTGGTTTGTTATCCCATAAGTTTACTGCTGCTGTGCCAGGCAGGCGAATGCCTCCCGCCCGGCGTAGCGGGCACGGCGGCCCAGGTGCTCCTCGATCCGCAAAAGCCGGTTGTATTTGGCGGTGCGGTCGCTTCGGCAGGGGGCGCCCGCTTTGATCTGCCCAGCGGCTGTCGCCACCGCCAAATCGGCGATAAAGCTGTCCTCCGTCTCTCCGGAACGGTGGGAGATCACCGCCCGGTATCCGGCGTTCTGGGCGATGGAGACCGCCTCCAATGTCTCGGTCAAGGTGCCGATTTGGTTGGGCTTGATCAGCGCGGCATTTGCCGCCTTCTTCTGGATACCTTGGCGGATGCGCCCTGGGTTGGTGACGAACAGATCATCCCCCACCAGCTGAACCCGGTCGCCGATGCGGCGGGTCAGCTCCTGCCAGGAGGGCCAGTCCTCCTCCCCCAAGGGATCTTCGATGGACACGACGGGGTAGCGGCGGGAGAGGTCGTCCCAATAGCTGATCAGCTCTTCGCAGGAAAGGGAACGGCCCTGCTTGGGCAAAGTGTACCCTTCGGCGGTTTTCCAGCCGGAGGCCGCGGCATCCAAGGCGATCATGAACTGCTTGCCAGGCTGGTAGCCGCAAAGGCTGATGGCCTCCAAAATCCACTGGATGGCCTCCTCGTTGCTGGCAAGGTCGGGGGCGAACCCGCCCTCATCCCCTACGGCAGTGGATTTGCCCCGGCTGCGCAGCAGGTCCCCCAGGGTGTGGTAGACCTCGCAGCTCCAGCGCAGGGCGTCCCGGTAACTGGGGGCGCCCACCGGGACAATCATGAATTCCTGGATGTCCAGGTTGTTGGAGGCGTGCAGCCCGCCGTTGATGATGTTGAGCAGGGGAACCGGCAGGGTGCGCTTATCACAACCGCCCAAAAATTGGTACAGAGATAGGCCGGTGGAGGCAGCCATGGCCCGGCTTGCGGCCAGGGAGACTGCCAGGATGGCGTTGGCCCCCAGGTTCCTTTTGTCCGCAGTGGCGTCCAGCACCCGCATGGCGTGGTCGATGGCGGGGATGTTGGATGCGTCCATCCCCACCAGGCCGTGGGCAATTTCCCGGTTGACCCCCAGGACGGCGGTCATCACCCCCTTGCCCTTCCAAAGCTTGTCCACATGGTCCCGCAGTTCCACTGCCTCCCGGCTGCCGGTGGACGCCCCCGAGGGCACCGAGGCCAGGCCCGCAGAGCCATCCTCCAAGGTGACAGCGCATTCCACTGTGGGGTTGCCCCGGCTGTCAATGATCTGCCGGGCGTGCACCGATGCGATCTGCTGCAAATATCCCATATTTCAATTCCTCCTATGTGACTTGGTAAACATGCAAACTTCCCCGTTATTCTATCCCAAATCCGGTGGGATTTGCGGCCGGCATCAAATTTCGCCGATTGTCAAAAAGATGCAGTGATGGACTGCCTTTTTTGGCACATACTAGAGGGGAAAGCGAGGGATTGGAGCAAAATTTACAATTCCACCTCGATTTTCCACCGGATTTGGAGTATGCTGAAAACAGTCGAAATCCACCGAAATCCGGTGATTGAATAACGGAGGATAGTTTTATGAAACGTTTTGCAACCTTGGCTTTGGCCGCAGCGCTTGTATTGTCCGTCACCGCCTGCAGTTCCCGCGATGGGGATGGAAGCAGTTCTTCCTCCCTGCCGATGAGCTCTTCGGTCCCGGAGCCCAGCAGTTCTATGGATGAAGAGTCCTCCTCTTCCTCCCTGCCTATGGAGCCGGAGGGCAGCAGCGAAGCCGAGTCCGCCATGAGTACCGATTTGGAGCAAATCGGTACTCTGGACGGCACCAAGCTGGGCTGGGGGCCCGGCACCAACAAAGATGAGCGGGGGCGGCCCTATGGCGCCATCCAGTACCAGGAAAAATACGGCAAGTACAATGCCCACTACATTGCGCCGGACAGCCAAAACATCTACTTAACCTTTGACGAAGGGTATGAAAACGGCTATACCGAAAAGATTTTGGACGCCCTCAAAGAGAAGGACGCCCACGCGGTCTTCTTTGTCACCCTGCCCTATGTCAAACAAAACACCGCACTGGTGCAGCGGATGATCGACGAAGGACATATAGTAGGCAACCACAGCGACAAGCACCTTTCCTACCCCGACCTCTCCTTGGAGGATGCCCGTGCGGATGTGCTGCGGCTCCACGACTACATGAAGGAGAATTTTAACTACGAGATGACCCTTTTCCGCTTCCCTATGGGGGAATTCTGTGAAAAGGATTTGGCCCTCCTGCAGTCCATGGGTTACAAAACGGTGTTCTGGAGCTTCGCCTACCGGGATTGGGAGGTGGACAAGCAGATGGGCGCTGAGGCCGCCTTCCAGAAGGTGACCGAGAACCTCCACCCCGGTGAGATTATGCTGCTTCACGCCGTATCCAAGGACAATGCGGAAATTCTGCCCCGGCTGATTGACTACATCCGGGCCGAGGGGTATACCATAGCCGACTACGACGTGGATTACACCGTTCAGGATTCCCCAGCTGAGGAGTCCAGCAGCAAATAAACGGAAATGTCACCTGGGAAATAATACACAAATAATTTTCCACCAAACGGGGGGTACACTGACACTGTGCCCTCCGATTTTTGCTCCCACTGGGGAAAAACCGCGGATTTTGCGGTGGTAGAGCCGGTTTTTTTAAAGAAATCCATAGAAAAGCTTACAGGTACTTTACCTTCCTTTTACATACAAAAGGCACCGCCCAATGCTATAATGGGGTCGAACAATGGGAAAAGCCTGCGCTGTTTTGGCCAGAGGGTCAAAGGGGAGCGGCGCAAATACAACCGGTAACGGAGGAACACGATGGATATTTTTGGCGTCATCAGTCTGTTGGGCGGGTTGGCCCTCTTTTTGTACGGCATGAGCGTGCTGGGTTCCGGTCTGGAGAGGACCAGTGGCGGCCGCCTAGAAAAAACACTGGAAAAATTGACCAACAGCGTCCTCAAAAGCGTCCTGTTCGGCGCGGTAGTGACCGCTGCTGTACAGAGTTCATCCGCCACCACCGTCATTGTGGTGGGCCTGGTCAACTCCCGGATTTTGGGCCTGCGCCAAGCCATTGGGGTCATCATGGGGGCCAACATCGGCACCACCATCACCGCCCACATCCTGCGCTTGGCGGACCTTTCCGGCGGCGGGTTCCTGCTTCAGATGTTGAAACCTACCACCTTAGCCCCGCTGGTTGCGGTCATCGGCATTATTTTGTATATGACTGCCCGCAAAAGCAGCCATAAGGAGATCGGCCAGGTGATGCTGGGCTTCAGCATCCTGTTCACCGGCCTCTTCGCCATGGAGGCCGCAGTGGCCCCCCTCAAAGACGTGCCGGAGTTTACCGCCCTCTTTGCTAAGTTCCAGAACCCCATTTTAGGCGTGCTGGTGGGCGCAGTAGTGACAGGCATCATCCAGTCCTCTTCGGCCTCGGTGGGCATTCTGCAGGCGCTGAGTTCCACCGGTATGATCACCTATGCCTCCGCTTTTCCCATCATTATGGGCCAGAACATCGGCACCTGCGTCACTCCGCTGATCGCCAGCATCGGCGCTTCTAAAAACGCCAAGCGGACTGCGGTGGTTCACCTCTCCTTCAACGTCATCGGCACAATAGTGTTTTTGATTGGCACCTACACCATTCAGGCGCTGATCGGCTTCCCCTTCTGGCTTGACCCCATCGACAAGGGGGGCATCGCCAACTTCCACACATTGTTTAATGTGGTGGTTACCCTTCTCTTTTTGCCCTTCACGAAACAGTTGGAGAAATTGGCCTGCGCCATTGTCAAGGACTCCCCCGAGGATATGGACAGCGACGACGTCGCCCTCGAGCTGGACGAACGCTTTATGCGGTCCCCCGGCCTGGCCATCCAGCAAGGGAGGAAGATCATTGTAAAGATGGGCTTTTTGGCCAAGGAGAATTTTGTCTCCGCCATGGGCCTAATGCGCCACTACGACTCCAAAAAGGTGGAGCGGATCAATGAAGTGGAGGATATGCTGGACCGGATGGAGGACCGCCTGAGCGCCTATCTGTTGATGGTTTCCGCCCAGGAGCTGAGCGAGAAGGACAGCCGCGCGGTTTCCGAGCTGCTCCACGTAGTCAGCGAATACGAGCGGGTGGGCGACTATTCGGTCAATGTGATGGAAGCGGCTGAAACCATGTATCAGCGGGGCTCCAAATTCTCCAAGGCCGCCCAAGCGGAGATGGATACCATCGGTCAGGCGGTATATGAGATTTTGGACATTTCAGTCAGCGCCTTTGAGTCGGAGGACGTCCAGGTGGCCACCAACATTGAGCCCTTGGAGGAGGTCATCGACCTGATGGAGGAGACCCTGAAAGACCGGCACATTGAGCGGCTGCGTCAAGGCAAATGCACCCCCGACGCCGCTTTCCCCTTTGTAGAGGCCCTCTCCTGCCTGGAGCGGATTGCCGACCACTGTTCCAATGTGGGGACCTACATCATCAGCCATGAGGGCGAGAAAGACGGTGATTTCGACCGCCACGAGTACCTGCGGATGATACACAAAGGGGAAACCGAACACTACGCCGAACACTTTTCTGCCTATGAGAAAAAATACTACGACCGCATTGCCCTTGCGGAAGACTAATCCAATTGAGCCAAGGCCCCTTTGGCAGAGATGCCAAAGGGGCCATTTTGCACCCCAGGGGGAAAAGGGGCCCGCCTTCCAGTGGATTCCCCGCCGGGGGGACAGAAGGCGCAAACATCTGGCGCTAACTCCCTATAATCCGCAAACCTTTATGCCATTGGATCGAGAAAGCAGAACACCCCCGCTCAACAGCGGGGGTGTTCTGCCTGTGAGAATGTGATGGAGATTTATCGCGAAGAAGTAGTCTAGCAAATTTAGTTGTCATCATTTCCGGTGACGCTGCCAGTGGATTCCACTACCTCCACCCCGGAGAGGGAGGTGGTGCGGTTCGCGGTCAGCTGGGTGATTTTACAGCTTCCAGTGCCGGAAATCTCTGTGGGGGAATGGACGGTCATGGAATCCAAGCGGCAATGGGTAAAAGTCAGTGGAAGGAGGGTGCAGGTGGTGTCCGCAGGGACTTCCAATGCCTTGAGGCCGCCGTACCCGGAGGAGAGCATATTTTCAGTGATGGAGAGGTCGGTTTTCACCTGGGCCAATGCAATTTCGCTTTTTCCCCGGATAGTCAGCTCCACCTCCGTGTCTGGGGAGTCCACCACCATTTGGGCGGCCGTCACCCCGTTTAAGGTGATTTCCCCTCCGCCGTAGATGTATAGGGTGCCGCCGATGGAGACGTTTTTCAGATCCACAGGGCCTTCTCCCACCATGGAGTCGATGGTCAGGTCACCGGTGATGGCTTTGTTTTCCAGCTCCACCCGTTCGGCGGAGATGACGGCGGTGTCCAGCGTTTCCTCCCGGTCGTACTCCCCGCGGATCAAATACCGGTGGGAGGTGGTTCGCTGCACCGTGGGGAGCATATCGTCCCCCAATGCGGCATAGGTGGGCAGGCTGCACAGCAGCAGACCGGCCAACAGAAGAGCGGGCAATCGTCTCAACTCTGGATTCCTCCTTTTTGGTTGCTGTCCACAGAATACCCCCCTCCCCTGTTGGATGGGGGAAGGGAGTGTGATGATTTTATGAAAATTGCCACTACCCAATTGGCTGGGACTGTGTTATACTTGCTTTAGTTTATGAAAGCATCGGGGCGAGAGAGAAAGAGCCCCGGTTTTTACGAGGGGCCATTTTGGAGGAATCCCCACAGGGGCTTCTCCCGTGGGATGAGGTGCAGTATGAAAGAAAAATTGACGGCTTCCCAGATGATTTCCCTTTCATTTATGTTGTTCGCCATCTTTTTTGGCGCTGGAAACATGATCTTCCCCCCGGCGCTGGGCCAGCAGGCCGGGGACAAATACCTGTGGGGGATCATGGGATTTGTGGCCACCGACGTGGGGATTTCCCTATTGGGGATCATGGCGGTGGTGCGGGTCGGCTCCACCTTGGAGGATTTGGCCGGCCGGATCGGGCCCCGGTTTTCCGTCGGGTTTTCCCTGCTCATCTACCTGATGCTGGGGCCGTTGTTCGCCATGCCCCGGACCGGTGCAGTCTCCTTTGAGCTGGCGATGCTCCCCTTTTTGGGCGCCCTCCCCGTTTCTCCGGGAATGGGCTCCCTCCTGTTTACCCTGGCATTTTTTGGGTGTTCCATCTTTTTGTCCCTCAACCCCTCCAAGGTAGTGGACATTGTGGGCAAGGTGCTCACCCCCATCCTTCTGTTGGCCATTGGGGCGTTGACGGTGGCGTCCATCCTCCACCCCCTGGGGGCCATTGTCCCCACCACAGGGCCCTATGCCGAAATCCCCTTTTTCAAGGGCCTGGTGGAGGGGTATTTGGCGCTGGACGGCTTTGCCTCGCTGATCTTCGCGGGGATTGTCATCAACTCCATGAAGGGGTACGGCATCACCGACAAAAAGCTGTTGCAGAAAAATACCTTCTGGGTGGGGCTTATCGCTTCCGCCGCATTGGCGCTGGTCTATGTGGCGCTGGGGTACATCGGGGCCAGCTGCTCCAGCCTTCCCCTCTTTGAGAACGGGGGTCAGCTGCTCACCATGGGCGCCCGGCAGCTGTTTGGCCCCTATGGGCAGATGATTTTGGGCCTGGCAGTGCTGTTCGCCTGCCTGACCACTTCCATCGGCCTGACCACTTCCTTCGCCGAGTATTTCCACAAGGCATTCCCACGGTTCACCTACCGCCAGGTGGTGGTAGCGGTCAACCTGTTCAGCTTCGCTGTATCCAATGTTGGCCTCTCCACCATGATCTATTACACCCTGCCGGTGCTGGTGACCTTATATCCCGCTGTGGTGGTGATGATTGTCCTCTCCTACTTTCACGACGCCTTTGGCGGGCGCAAGCCGGTCTATCTGTGCGGGATGGGCTTTGCGCTGGCAGTGGGGGGGATCAGCGGCCTAGAAAGCTTAAAAATCACCCTGGGACCCATCACCGCCTTGGCGAAGATGCTCCCCTTCTATGATTTGGGGGTGGGATGGATTCTGCCGGCCATAGCGGGCTGCCTGTTAGGCCTTTTGATCCCCGCCAAACAGGAGGGGTAGCTGGAATTTTGCTGGGGATGGCTGCCCCGCCGGGCTGCGGGGCATACTCTCCCCAAAACGATGTATGAAAAGGAGAGTACCTATGCTGGAATACAAGTTTGACACCCAGCTCCTCATCGAGGGGGAAGCCCTTTCGGAGGACGCTATCCACGATTATATTGTGGCCAATATCCCCGGTGACTGCCTTTTGGTGGTGGGGGATGAAACGCTGATCAAAATCCATTTCCACACCAACGCCCCCTGGAAGGTGCTGGAGTACGGCGCCTCGCTGGGGGACATCCACGATGTGGTGGTAGAAAATATGGAGCGGCAGGAAAACGGCCTCCAGGGCTGATGCCCTCCCGCTAGGCCGTAAGATCCCCCAGGGGGCATTCCCCGGGGGATTTTTGCATCCCCTGACAGGCGCAGCGGTCGTGAACAATCTTAAAACAATTGGTGCTTTGGATTGTGAAAACCCAAAATTTGGGGTATACTATGGAACACAATCACTCTATGGGCAGCTGCCCAACTCGATGAACGGAGGCGTTTTCCTTGAACAACTGGCTGGACCGGCTGGAGCGGAGATATGGCCGCTACAAAATTCCGGATCTGATGCTCTATATCACCAGCACCATGCTGGTGCTCTACCTTTTTCAAAATGTATTGGGGCTGTTCCCGGTCAACCAATGGCTGTCCCTGGTGCCCTCCTTGGTGTTGCGGGGGCAGGTCTGGCGGCTGATCACCTTTGTGTTCCTGCCGCCCTCCTCCTCCATCCTCACCGTGCTGCTGATGCTGTACTTCTATTACTTTATCGGCAGTGCTCTGGAGAGCCATTGGGGATCCTTCCGGTTTAACGTCTACTACCTGTGTGGAGTGCTGGGGACCATCGTGGCGGCGATGATCACCGGCTATGCCACCAACAATTACCTGAACATGTCGCTGTTCCTCGCCTTTGCCGCCCTCTTCCCCGAGGAGGAGGTTCTGCTCTTCTTTGTCATCCCCATGAAGGTCAAGTATCTGGCTTATCTGGATTTGGGCTACTTTGCCATAGGGCTCCTGTTTGGGAGCTGGTCCATGCGGGCAGCCGCAGTGGCCTCCCTGATCAACTTCTTCCTGTTCTTTGGGCCGGATTACCTGCGCCGGGAGCGGGAGCGGCGGAAGTTCAAGGCGGTCCGGGATAATTTTCGCCGGCAGATGAACGATGACCGCCGGGGCTGGTAACTCGGTGAAAAAAGGCCGGGCGCTTTGAGGCGCCCGGCCTTTTTGTGTGGTTCAGTTGTGGGCAGCTCCCTCCTGCTGGACAGGGTGGGCATCCTCTTTTTCAATGGTGTGGGAGAGGAAAAGGGAAGCCTTGGCACAAGCCGGGCCAACCATTTCATACAGCACACCGGAAGAGAGGATGATGGTGGAGAGCATAAGGCCGGTCTCGGGGGAGAGGAGCCGCTGCCCCAGCACCGCCAAGCCGATGGAGACGCCGGCCTGGGGGATCAGTGCCAAGCCCAGGTAATTGCGGATGTTGGCAGAGTAACCGCAGATCCGCGCCCCGGCGTAAGCGCCGGTGTATTTGCCCAGGATGCGGATGAAGAAGTAAAATATGCCGATGACCCCGGCTGTCGCCAGGGAGGGCAGGTTGAGACGCATGCCCGACAGGACGAAGAACATGAGAAGGATGGGCGGGGTGAAGCTGTTTACCTGGGTGAATACCCGGTCGTTGTCGCTGACGTTGGTGTAAACAGCGCCCAGGGCCATGCAGGAGAGCAGGGGCGAAATGTCAAAGCAGGTGCAAAAGCCGGTGATGAACAAGAGGATCGCAGTGGTGAGGATCAGCCGGTGGTCAGAGGAACGGCGCTCGTTGTCGATCAGACGGTGCAGGACATAGCCTAAGGCCCCGCCGGCGATAACGGTGACCGCGTTGAGGATGACCGGCAGAATCACTACGCCAAAATCCAAGGCTTTGGAACTGTCCTCCATGGCGCTGACCACGGCGGCGCAGACACTGAAGGCGATGAGGGCCACAGCGTCATCCAAGGCCACCACCTGGAGGATGGTGTTTACAAACTCCCCTTTGGCTTGGTACTGGCGGATGGTCATGATGGTGGACGCGGGTGCAGTGGCCGACCCGATGGCCCCCAGCAAGAGGCAGAAGGGCATGGGCAGGTGGAAAATCAAAGCCATGGAGGCGGTGACCAGCACGGCGGCAGCCAACGATTCAAACAGGGTGAGGATGACGATTTTGCTCCCGCTGGCCCGCAGGGTGGACAGTTTGAAATACCGCCCCACGCCAAAGGCGATGAAGGCGAGGGCCACATCGGTGACAAACTCCATGTGCTCTACAATCTCGCCGGGGATCAGGTCCAATACGTAGGGCCCGATCAGCACGCCGGACAGGATGTAGCCGGTGACGTTGGGCAGGCGCAGTTTTTTGGTGATCCGGGTGATGACAAACCCGGCGAATAGAATGATCGACAGGCCAAGAATGACTTGGGCGGACGCGTTGGTAATGGACGACAGATGGAACATGATGTCGGGGCTCCTTTCGATGGTGTTTGAGGTGTTCTGGCCTTGTAGAAGATCGGGCGATTCCTCGGTCACGGGG
This sequence comes from Merdimmobilis hominis, assembly GCF_900104615.1. Classification (GTDB taxonomy): domain Bacteria; phylum Bacillota; class Clostridia; order Oscillospirales; family Ruminococcaceae; genus Merdimmobilis; species Merdimmobilis hominis. Next base: position 1,401,589 of record NZ_LT629939.1, read on the forward strand.
GGAGGAAGGAGGCAAAAAAACGAGCCTCCCTGTATAGGAAAAAACAAACCTAGATAGCAGTTTTAACGGTTTTTTGTTTACACGATCTTGATTTACTGTTGATTATAACGGTCAACTGTGCTAATATCAAATAATAATTGATTGGGTTTTTATAAATTAAATTTATAATCCTTCCTTAAAAGGAGTAATTCCTATGATTGATACCAAAATCCGCACCCTGTTGACCCTGGTCAATGTGGGAAGCTATACCCGTGCGGCGGAAGAACTCCACCTGACCCAGCCGGCGGTGAGCAACCACATCCGCCAGCTGGAAAAGGAGTTTTCAATAAAAATTTTTTATCCGGATAAAAAAGAGCTTAAAATCACCCCTGAAGGGGAGATTTTGGTGAAGTATGCTCGGCGGATTATGGCTTTATACAACACCGCCCGCCAGGTGATCGACGATTCCAGGCGGCAGCTGACCCACCTCTCCATCGGCATGACCCGCACCGCCGGTGAGAATATCATGCCCCAGGTCATCGCCGCCTACTGCGCTGAACACCCGGGCACACAAATAAATATTTATACCGATTCTATAAAAAATCTTTATAATAGGCTCCGCTCCTTCGAGCTGGATATGGCGGTTGTGGAGGGGGTTTTGCCCGATGACGAGTTCCAGTCGGTGCTGCTGGACACCGATTTCCTCTGTGTCATCGCCTCCCCCAAACACCCCTTTGCCAAACGGCAGAGCGTCTCCCTGCAGGAGCTCAAAGAGGAGAATATGATCCTGCGCTCCAGCTCGGCTGGCACCCGGCAGCTGTTTGACAACTACCTGTACAACCAGTCGGAGAACATCAAAAACTTCCATGTGATCATGGAGGTGGACAATGTGGCCATGATCAAGGATCTGGTGGCCCTCAATATGGGGGTCTCTATCATCGCACGCAGCGCCTGCCGCCAGGAGGAGGCCCAGGGCCGCCTGGCTGTGGTGCCCATCGAGAACGCCCGGATGACCCGGGACATCGTCATGGTCTATCAAAAGGACTTTTCCCATCTGGAGCTGTTGGAGGAGCTGTGCAAACTGTATTCGCGGCTTTCCTGGCCCGCCAGTGCCACCGATTGAGCGGGGCTCCCGCCCGCAGGGCTGGAAGGCCGTGTAGAAGGAGCGCCCCTTTTGAAAGAAGCACTGTGACCCACAGAGGGGAAAGATTGTGCGGTCTTGCTTTTTTGATAAGTGGTAAAAGAAAAGGAGCGGCGCATGGCAGATGCCATGCGCCGCTCCCCCTTTGATGTTCACGCCGGACGCCCCTCTTCAAAAGGCCGGCACCAAGGGATGGCTATAGCGGGGCTCCAGCGCCCTCCTGCTGGAAAAGCAGTTCGCCCCGGTCTAAAATCTCATGGGCAAAGCTGCCAGGGCAGCGGCAGAGAACGTCCCACTCCTCAGGGGTGTAGACTAAAAGGCCAAAGGTAACTGGACAATCTACAGCCAAGTACAGCCGCCGCTCCAGCTCCACCGGGTCGGCGACTTGTGTCACCACGCAGAACTTGAACCCCACCGTCTCCCCCTGGTCGGAGATCCGGTGCTTGTACAGGTAGACCAGCTTGGGCCGGACTGTGGCCAGAAGGTGCTGGAGGGCCGCTTCTATCTTTGGGCATTGCTGCTCCATGTCAAAATCCCTCCCGTCAATTCTACGGTGTAGCATGCCTAAAAATGGGGCAAAATATGGGCAGCAGGGCAAATCTTTCCGCCCGCTGGGGGCAATTTTCGGAAAAATCCCTTGGGAACTATTGTTGGACACAGAAAATTAAGAATATAATACCCAAAGTCGTTTGACAAAGCAAGAGACGAAGGGTAAAATGTTAATGTTAATCTAAAATGGGTTTTCATATGCAATGATAGTCCTGCAAATAACATACAGAGGTGAAATGAATGGGGCTTTTTGATAAGCTGTTTGGTACCTACTCACAGCGAGAGCTGAAACATATATATCCCATCCGGGACAAGGTGCTGGCTCTGGACGAGACCTACGCCGCCATGAGCGATGCGGACTTGCGGGCCATGACCCCTAAACTGAAAGACCGGCTGGCTGCCGGTGAAACGCTGGACGACATTCTGCCCGACGCTTTCGCCGTCTGCCGGGAAGCGGCCCAGCGGGTGCTGGGGATGAAACACTACCCGGTGCAGATCATCGGCGGCATCGTGCTCCACCAGGGGCGCATCGCCGAGATGAAGACCGGTGAAGGCAAGACCTTGGTGGCCACCCTGCCCGCCTACCTGAACGGCCTTTCCGGCAAGGGCGTCCACATTGTCACCGTCAACGACTACCTGGCCAAGCGGGACAGCGAATGGATGGGCAAGCTGTACAACTACCTGGGGCTTTCGGTGGGCCTGATCATCAGCGGCATGGACAACGCCGCCAAGAAAAAGGCCTATGCCTGTGATATCATCTACGGCACCAACAACGAGTTCGGGTTTGACTACCTGCGGGACAACATGGTCACCTACAAGGAGAACCAGGTCCAGCGGGGCCATGCCTACGCCATTGTGGACGAGGTGGACTCCATCCTCATCGACGAGGCCAGAACCCCCTTGATCATCTCCGGCCAGGGGGATAAATCTACCGACCTGTACGAGATCGCCGACAAGTTTGCCCGCACCCTGACCATGACCAAGGTCAAGGAGCTGGACGACAAACAGGACAACGACGACATCGAAGGCGACTATATTGTGGATGAAAAGGCCCGCACCTGCACCCTCACCCCCGAGGGCGTGCGCAAGGCTGAAAAATACTTCAACCTGGAAAACCTGACCGACCCGGAGAACATGACCATCTCCCACCACATCAACCAGGCCATCCGGGCCCACGGCATTATGAAGCGGGACATCGACTATGTGGTCAAGGACGGCGAGGTCATCATTGTGGACGAGTTCACCGGCCGCTTGATGATCGGCCGCCGGTACAATGAGGGCCTGCACCAAGCCATCGAGGCCAAGGAAGGGGTCACCGTGGCCCGGGAGTCCAAAACCCTGGCTACCATCACCTTCCAGAACTATTTCCGCATGTACAAGAAGCTGGCCGGCATGACCGGTACCGCCCTCACCGAGGAGAACGAGTTCCGGGAGATCTATAAGCTGGACGTCATTGAGATCCCCACCAACCGCCCCATCCAGCGGATCGACATGGAGGACGTGATCTACAAGACTGAGGATGGCAAGTTCAACGCGGTCATCGAGCAGATCATCGAGTGCCACAACATCGGCCAGCCAGTGCTGGTGGGCACCGTATCCATTGAAAAATCCGAGCACCTGTCCTCCATGCTGCGCCGCCGGGGCATCAAGCACGAGGTGCTCAACGCTAAGTACCATGAAAAAGAGGCGGAGATTGTCGCCCAGGCCGGTAAATTCGGCGCGGTGACCATCGCCACCAACATGGCCGGCCGCGGCACCGACATCATGTTGGGCGGTAACGCCGAGTACTTGGCCAAAGCAGACCTGCGCAAACTGGATTACAGCGATGAATTGATCGCTGAGGCGGAGGGCTACTCCAACACCGACGACGAGGAGATCCTCGCCGCCCGGGAGAAATTCCGGGAACTGTTGGCCAAACACAAAGAGGAGATCAAAGGCGAGGCCGAAAAGGTCCGGGATGCGGGCGGACTGTTCATCATCGGCACCGAGCGCCACGAATCCCGCCGGATCGACAACCAGCTGCGGGGCCGTTCCGGCCGGCAGGGCGACCCGGGCAAGACCCGGTTCTTCCTCTCCCTGGAAGACGACCTGATGCGCCTCTTCGGCGGCGACCGGATCCAGAACCTGATGGACACCCTGAAGATTGAGGACGACATGCCCATCGAGGCCAAACTCCTCTCCGGCACCATCGAAAGCGCCCAGAGCAAGGTGGAAGGCCGCAACTTCGCCATCCGCAAAAATGTGCTCCAGTTCGACGACGTCATGAACCGCCAGCGGGAGATTATCTACGGCCAGCGGGAAAAGGTGCTGGACGGCGAAGACTTGGGAGAGATTATCTCCAAAATGGTGGACGACGTGGTCAGCGAAGGGGTGGCACGGTACCTGCCCGAAGGGGTGGAACACAAGGATTGGAACCTCTCCGGCCTGCGGGAATACTTCCGCGGCTGGATCACCACCGAGGACGACCTGCGGTTTGACGACGAGGCCCTCCAGAAGACCAGCCGGGAGGAGATCACCCAGCAGCTGACCGAAAAAGCCCATGAGCTCTATGCCAGCCGGGAGGAGAAGTTCTCCAGCAATATCATGCGGGAGCTGGAGCGGATCATCCTCTTGAAAAACGTGGACTCCAAGTGGATGGATCACATTGACGCCATGGATGAGCTGAAGAAGGGCATCTACCTGCGCTCCTACGGCCAGAAGGACCCGGTTGTGGAGTACCGCATTGAGGGCTTTGAGATGTTCGACGAGCTGATCGCCTCCATCCGGGAAGATACTGTCAAGATGCTGCTCACCGTACAAATCCGCACCAGCGAGCCCCCAAAACGGGAACAGGTGGCAAAACCCTTGACCACCAACCAAGGGGATGGCACGGTGAAATCCACCCCGGCCAAGAAGGGCCATAAGGTGGGGCGCAACGATCCCTGCCCCTGCGGCAGCGGTAAGAAATACAAAAAATGCTGCGGCAAGGATGAGTAATCCCAGCCTAACACAGGTGTGAGAAAAGCGGAGCTGTTTTATGCAGCTCCGCTTTTTTTCATGGTGGAGGTATGGGTTTCTTTTGCCCCCTTTCCTTATCTTGAGAGAGGGGAGGGGTGAAACCCTGCCTGGATTTCAGGGAAACCTGGCCCCAAAGGGGTGCGCGGTTTTTATGTCCCCCCTTTCTTGTCCCGAGAGAGGGGAGGGGTGAAACCCTGCCTGGATTTCGGAGAAACCTGATCCCAAAGCGGGTGCGCGGTTTCTTTTGTCCTCCTTTTCTTTTCCCCAAAGAAAAGGAGGGAAGGTTGAAAAATCGGCCTTCTGCGTGTAGAATGGAGGATGTACATGAAATCCCAGACGATGAGGAGGACAATTATGGATAAAATGATGGAGAAAACCGCCGCGTACATCGACGCCCACCGGCAGGAAATGCTGGATTTGTGGGAAGAACTGGTGATGATTGAAAGCGGCAGTCAGCAGAAGGCCGGGGTGGATAAAGTCTGCGCCCGCCTGAAAGAGGAGATGGAAAAGGCCGGGGTCAAGACCCGGGTGGAGGAGATGGAAAAGGCTGGGAACTCCTTGATCGGATTGTGGGGAGAGGGCCGGCCGGAGAAACCCCTTCTGTTCCTGGGCCATATGGACACGGTATTCAATGAGGACGGTGTCACCAAAGAACGCCCCTTTACCATCAAGGACGGCATGGCTTACGGCCCCGGCGTGCTGGATATGAAGTCCGGCCTGATTATTGGCCTCTACGCCATGAAGGCACTGAAAGAAGCAGGCTATGACCAGCGGCCCATCAAGTTCCTCTACACCGGCGACGAGGAGCCCGGCCATGTCAACTCCACCGGCACCCAGCTTCACCTGGACGAGTGCGAAGGGGCGATGGCCGCCCTCAATTTTGAGACCGGCTATCCCCACGACGGCATCGTGGTGGAGCGCAAAGGCTCGGCCAACTTCACCGTAGAGGTGGAGGGGGTGGCCGCCCATGCGGGCAACTCCCCGGAAAAAGGCCGCAGCGCCATCCTGGAAATGGCCCACAAGATCATCGAGCTCCAGGCCCTCAATGATTTTGAGAAGGGTACCACCGTCAATGTGGGCCTCATCACCGGCGGCACCGTGGTCAATGCCGTTCCCAATTGCTGCACGGTAAAGGTCGATGTGCGATATGTCACCATGGATGCCCTAGAGGAGCTGCGGCCTAAGGTGGAGGCCATCTGCGCCAAAACTTTTGTGGACGGCACCAAAACTACCCTCACCTGGGAAAGGGCCGCCACTCCCATGCCCTGCAGCGAAGGCAATATGAAACTGCTGGAGGTTTTAAAGGCCACTGCCGAGGAGATCGGCTATCCCGGCCAGCTCTCCGCCCACAAGGTGGGAGGCTGGTCCGATTCCTGTATTGTCGCTTCCAAGGGGATCCCGGTGGTGGACGCCCTGGGCACCAAGGGTTCCTGGAACCACGCTCCCAATGAGTATGCCGAGGTGGAGTCCCTCTTTACCAGGGCCAAACTGGCAGCGGCGTTTGTCATCAACCTGAAAGACGACATCCAGTAGGCCAATGGAAAAACGGGAATTGGACGCCGTCAACATCGGGGAGAAGATCCAGGCATACCGGCAGCAGAAGGGGCTCAACATCAAGGAGCTCTCCCGGCTGGTGGGGATTTCCCCCTCAATGCTCAGCCAGATGGAGCGCAACCTAGCCAACCCCTCCATCAACACGTTAAAAGCCCTCTCCGCCGCGCTGGAGACCCCCCTCTATTACTTTTTTATGGGGGAGAGCCACAAAGAGGAAGTGGTGGTCCGCCCCCAGGACCGGAAGACTGTCGTCACCCCCCAGATCACCGAAGGGTCGTACCGTCTGCTGACCCCCGATGCCTCGGGGGAACTCTCCTTTTATGAAATGTACCTATCCCCTTTCCACGGCTCCACCGACCGCTCCATGGTCAGTGAGAGCGAGAAGGTCTGCCTGGTACAGGCCGGGGAGGTCACCCTGTTTATGGACGACCAGGAGTACCATCTCCTGCCGGGGGACAGTGCCCGCATCCCTCCCCGCAGCCGCCACGGGTGGCTGAACCGGGGGAAGGAGGAGGCCCGGGTGGTCATCGCCACAGCGGCCCCCTTGCTGTAGACAACGAGAAAAAGCCCCCCTACTTAGCCTTGGCGGCGGTGGGGGAGCTTTTTGCGTATTGGAAAGGGGGCTTTCCCGCGGTTTAGGTCTGGACAGCTCTGGTTTTGTTGAGGGAACTACCCGGCCCCTTAGGGGAGTTGCCGACAGAGAGAGGGAAATGGAGCCATCCGCCAGGGCAGGAAGGGAGATGGATGCGAAATTTGCAGGTCTGTTGCATCCGGGCAGATACCGGTGCCGGGTGAGAGCACCTTTTGTGGCGGATGCCAGGGCACACATTGGGACATCGGGCTTTCCCTTTTCCTGGAAGGCAGATTGCACAGAAGGAAAACACCAAATTTGACGAAACCAACATCGATTTAATGTGATTTAATTTGAACGTAAAAACGTAAGAATGGGTGCAGTCGGTTTGTTCCCAGAAAACATACAAAGTTGGTGCATTCTGTCAGCGGAGTATGGACAGAGGCCGGGAAAATGCAGCAGAATCCCCTGTCGAAAAAGAGAGAATCTCGTTCAAGGGCAAAAAACTGCCAAAACCATCCAGCTATGCAGGGCGGAGGGGAAGTAGTAGAGAAAAAGGAACCGTCGGTTTAAACAGGGAATATCGCTGAAATTGGAAGAAAACAGTCGAATTTGACAACGAATGGAAGGGCCGGGGGATAGATTCCCCTTGCGCCCTTGACAAGTCAAAAATATCGTGTAGAATAGAATTAAATTATTAAATTTCATTGAATTTAATAGGCTAAAAACCATTCATGGAAAGGGGAAACATGATGAAAAAGCTAACAGAAATTCGTTGGCATGGCAGAGGCGGACAGGGCGCTAAGACCGCGTCTCTCCTGCTGGCAGACGTTGCTTTCAGCACCGGTCTTTACATCCAGGGCTTCCCAGAGTACGGCCCGGAGAGAATGGGCGCGCCCATCACCGCCTACAACCGCCTCTCCAATGAGCCCATCCGCGTACACTCCAACATTTACGAGCCCGACTACGTGGTGGTTGTGGATGAGACCCTGCTGGACTCTGTCGACGTCACCGCTGGCCTGAAACCGGAGGGCGGTATCGTCATCAACTCCGCCAAAGACCCCGCCGAGCTGCGCGCCAAGCTGAAGGGCTACACCGGCAAGGTGTATACCATCGACGCCAAGAAGATCTCCATCGAGTGCATCGGCAGAAACATGCCCAACACCCCCATGCTGGCTGCTGCGGTGAAAGCGAGCGGCTTCATGGATGAGAAGCTGTTCCTGGAGAACATGGAAGCTTCCTTCAAACACAAATTCGCTTCCAAACCCGAAGTCATCGCGGGCAATATGAAGGCCCTCGAAGTCTCCCTGAAGGAGGTTCAGTGCAATGGCTAAAGAAAATTTGATGAAAGATATCCACGAAAAAAGTGCCTACGCCGATCTCACCCCCGGTGGTGACATCTACGGTTCCGGCAACTCCCACTTCTTCAACACCGGCGAGTGGAGAACCGCTACCCCCGTGTTCGTTCCTGAAAACTGCAAACAGTGCCTCTTGTGCGTACCGGTCTGCCCCGACAGCGCTATCCCGGTGGTAGACGGCAAGAGAGGGGACTTTGATTATGACCACTGCAAAGGCTGCGGCATCTGCTTCAAAGTCTGCCCCTTCAAGGCAATTACCTTTAACAAAGACTAAGGAGGAGAGAACATGGCAATCAGAGAGAGATTATCGGGCAACGAGGCGGTCTCCTATGCCATCCGGCAGGTAAACCCCGATGTTATGCCCGCATTCCCCATCACCCCTTCCACCGAGATTCCACAGTTTATCTCCCAGTATGTCGCCAACGGCCAGATCGACACCATCTTTGTCCCCGTTGAGTCGGAGCACAGCGCAATGTCCGCTTCCATCGGCTCCGAGGCCGCCGGCGCCAGAACCATCACCGCCACCTCTTCCTGTGGTTTGGCCCTGATGTGGGAGATGCTGTATGTGGCCGCTTCCTGCCGCCTGCCCATCGTGCTGGCTTGCATCAACCGCGCCCTGTCCGGCCCCATCAACATCAACAACGACCATTCCGACTCCATGGGCGCCCGGGATGCCGGCTGGATCCAGATCTATGCTGAGAACGCCCAGGAGGCCTACGACAACTACATCATGAGCTTCCGCATCGGTGAGCACAAAGACGTTCTGCTGCCGGTTATGGCCTGCCAGGACGGCTTTATCACCAGCCACGCTGTGGACAACATCACCCTGTTGGAGGATGAGAAGGTCAAGGCGTTTGTCGGCGAGTACAAGCCGGAGAAATGCCTCCTGAACCCCGCCGAGGCCCTGTCTGTCGGCCCCTACGACACCGTCCATTACTACATGGAGCATAAAAAACAGCAGGCTGTCGCCATGCACAACGCCAAGAAGGTCATCCTGGACGTCGCCAAGGAATACGAGGAGCTGACCGGCCGCAAATACGGCTTCATCGAGAAGTACAAGATGGAAGATGCCGAGTATGCCATGGTCATCATCGGCTCCTCTGCCGGCACTGCTAAGGACGCTGTGGATGAGCTCAGAGCCCAGGGCGTCAAAGCCGGCCTGATCAAAGTCCGCGTGTACCGCCCCTTCCCCGGCGAGGAGATCGCCGCCGCCCTGAAGAACGTCAAGGCTGTGGCTATCATGGACAAGGCGGAGAGCTTCTCCGACATCGGCGGCCCCTTGGGCGCTGACGTCCGCGCTTCTATGTTCGGCGTCTGCAACAATGTGAAGGCCATCAACTTTGTCTACGGCCTGGGCGGCCGCGACGTGAAGGTGGACGACATCAAGTGCGCCTTCGGCAAGCTGGAAGAGGTTGTCAAAACCGATGCAATCCCCACAGGTTACCAGTACCTGGGAGTAAGAGAATAAGGAGGCGACAGGCATGGCTTACAACTTTAAAGAAGAGATGAGCAAACCCGAGCGTCTGTCGGGCGGCCACAGATTGTGTGCCGGCTGCGGCGCCGGTATCGCCGTAAGAGGTGTGCTTCGTGCGCTGGACGCCGATGAAAAAGCGGTTATCACCAGCGCCACCGGATGCCTGGAGGTATCCACCTGCATGTATCCCTATACCTCTTGGAACGATTCCTTTATCCACGCGGCGTTTGAGAACTCCGGCGCCACCTGCAGCGGTGTGGAATCCGCCTACCGCGCGCTGACCCAGAGAGGCAAGCTGAACGAGAAATATAAATTCATCGCCTTCGGCGGCGACGGCGGCACCTACGACATCGGCTTCCAGTCCCTGTCCGGCGCCATGGAGCGCGGCCACGATATGGTGTATGTCTGCTACGACAACGAAGCATACATGAACACCGGTATCCAGAGAGCCTCCTCCACCCCCAAATATGCCGAGACCACCACTTCTGCCGTGGGCAAATGCAGCCCTGGTAAGGCTCAGTCCCGCAAAGACCTGGCTGCGGTGATCGCCGCCCACGACATCCCCTATGTGGCCCAGACCACCTTTATCGGCAACTTCAAAGACCTGCATGAGAAGGCTTACAAGGCCATCCACACCCCTGGTGCGGCTTTCCTGAACGTCATGGCTCCCTGCCCCAGAGGTTGGAGATACCCCTCTGAGGACATGATGACCGTCTGCAAGATGGCTGTAGAGACCTGCTTCTGGCCTCTGTTTGAGGTGGAGAACGGCGTTTGGAAGCTGTCCTACCGTCCCAAGAACAAGCTGCCCATCGAGGAGTTCCTGAAGCTCCAGGGCCGGTTCAGACACCTGTTCAAACCCGGCAACGAAGCTCTGATCGCCGAGATCCAGAAGGATGTTGACGAGAAGTGGGCCCAGCTGCTGAAAAAATGCGGCGAAGAGCTGTAACTGCAAATAGGATACTACCCAACCGTTTCCCAATGGAGAAAAAGGGCCAGGCTTTTGCCTGGCCCTTTTGTTCTATTATGGGGAAACGCTGATTGGGGGGATAGAAAGAGCCCGGCAACAATTGCCGGGCTCTTTCTTGTTAGCCTTCGATGGAAATGTACTGGCTGGATTCGATGGCCTTGGGCTGTTTCTTGGGGACAGACAGCTTCAAGATGCCGTCCTCAAATTTGGCGCGGATCTCTTCTTGGGAGATGCCGTCCCCCACATAGAAGGTGCGGCAGCACTGGCCGGTGTAACGCTCTTGACGGATGTAACGGCCTTCTTTGTCGGTCTCATCTTTATCAAGACCCTTGGATGCGCTGATGGTTAGGTAACCATTTTTCAGCTGGGCCTGAATGTCCTCTTTCTTAAAACCAGGCAGGTCGATGGCCAGCTCATAGCTGGAATCGGTCTCCCGTACATCGGTTTTCATCAAGTTCTTGGCGTGTTTGCCATACAGAGGGTTGCGTTCCCCAAAAAAGGTTTTTTCAATGGGGGATTCAAACCAATCATCAAACAAGTTTTCTCCAAAGATGCTAGGCAACATACTTCATTCCTCCTATTCACGATGGATATTGCCTGCCAGGGGGGACCTTTCTGGGCCCCTTTCCTTGGTACGCCTTTAGAATACCACCGGGATTTAGCACTGTCAACACTAGAGTGCTAAAATTAACATTTTCCTCAAAAATTGTTTTCATTTCATGCAATAAGAGACAAGAGGGCCTAGGCGCAGCAAAAGGGCACCCGTAGAAACGGGTGCCCTTTTGCCTTTTAGACTACTGGCTCTATATGACGTGACAGCCAATCCCGATAGACGGCCAGCTGCTGGGGGGTGTGGAAAAAGTGCTCCCCGCCTTCCAGAACCTGCAAATCGCAGGAGAACCGCCGGGCAAAGGCATGCACCACCTCCGGCTCGCTTAGGGTATCCTGGGAGCTGCACAGGATGGCAGTCGGGGCATCCCACTGGTCGATGGGATGGCCCTTTACATAACAGTAATAGTCCCAATACAGGGTTTGGCCCATAGGGGTGGGAATTTCCCCCTCTGCTTCCAGCTGCTGGGGGGTGACCTGGAACCAGCCCATCATATTCCCGATGAGCCGCTCCATATCCACCACTGGGGAAAGGAACAGGGCCTGCTCCAAGGGGAATCCCCGGCAGGCGAGGAGGCCGAAATATGCTCCTAAGCTGCACCCGAATAGCCGGATGTGGGAGGCCAGGGTTTGGGCGTAGGCCATGACCTGAACCAGTTCCGGGACACAGGTCTGCGCCTTACATAGGGCGGGATGGCCTTGGCGGTCCCCATGCTCCGGGAGGTCGAAACTGAGAACCCGGTAGCCTTTGGGCACTGCCTCCCGGGCCAGCAGGGCGATGACCTCATCCCCTTTGTGGGAGCCGCTGCCGTGGACCGCCACAATCAGCTGGCTGGAGGGGGCACCCCACAGGAGGGCGGGGATTTCCCCGATAAAAATAGGGGTTGTGTCCATAAAATATCCTCCTTTCGAGGACAAAGAAAGGCAGGGATTCCCCCGCCAGGTGGAATTACCAAGAGGGTTCCTCCCCACCTGCTGCCAGCAGGAAAATGGGGTTCTGCGCCATCAAAAGATGGCTGCTGCCCAGGAGTTTGGCCCGGCTCACCCCGATTTGGACCCACTCTGCGCCGGATAAGCCCAGCCGGGTGAGGAGGGTTGTTCCCTGGGCGAGGGTCTCCAGAGTCACAGCGCTGATTGCCACCCGGCACCGGGGGTTTTTTTCAAGCACAGCCTCCAGAATCCCTTGCAGCTCCCCTTTGGAGCCGCCTACAAACACCGCGTCAGGCGGGGGGAGGGGTTTCAAAGAACCCGGCGCCCGGCCAGGAACCACTTCCAGGTTGTAAGCGCCGAAGCGCTCCCGGTTGGCGGCGATCAGCTCCAGGGCGGCGGGATTTTCCTCTATAGCGTAGATCCTGCCCCAGTGGGCGGCAAGGGACATTTCTACCGAAACCGACCCGGTGCCCGCCCCCACGTCGTAGGCGACGCTGTGGGGGGAAAGGCGCAGCTTGGAGAGGATAACCGCCCGCACCTCCGCCTTGGTCATGGGGACTTCTCCCCGCAGAAAGGCGCTGTCGGGGATGCCAAAAGAGCCAAATTCCCGCCGGAAGGACGGTTTTTGCCGCCGGGCGAGGAGGGCGCTTAAAGAGGGGAACGGCCGATGGGCGATCTCTTTGGCTGTGGCGGTGACCACTTCTTCTTCCGGGTAAGAGAGGTTGGAGGCCACCGTCACTAGGGTGTCCCCCAGGCCCGCCCGGCAGAACTCCCCGCAGATGGCGCCGGGGGTCCACTTCCCCCCAGTGAGGTAAAAAACCGATGGATGGTTGAGCAGCGGGGCGAGGACGTCTGTATCCACCCCATGGGCGCTGACCAGGCAAAATTCCTGCCAGGGAATCCCCAGCCGGGCCGCGAGGGCCTGCACCGTGGAGATGCCGGGAAGCACCTCTACTGGGATGCCGTGCTCCTCCAACAAGGGGAGGAGCTGCCGCGCACCGCTGTAAAAGCCGGTGTCGCCGCTGTAGGCCACCACTGCCCGGCGGCATCCGGGGTGGCTTTGGAGGAAGGAGAGAATCTCCCCTGAGGCATAGGTAGCGACCCGCTCCCCGCAGAAGCCGGGGATGCTATCCAGCACTCGCCTGGCCCCCAGAAGGACATCCGCTTCCCCCAGGGCGGCTTGGGCTTTGGTGGTCAGGGAGCCATTCCCCATGCCGACGCCCAACAGTGTTACTTTCATAAAGTTCCCCCCTTACTGGTTCATCCCGTAGCCACGGGGGGTGACCAGCCGATCCCCCACCCGGCGGGTGGAGCTGTTGCCGATGAACACGGTGGTGAACATGTCCAGGTTGTCCGTCTCCCGCAGCTCCCCAAGGGTGAGGATGGCCGATTCCTCCCCTGCCCGGCCGATGTTCCGGGCCCAGCCGCAGAGCCGGTCGCCGGGGAGGACCTCCAGCAGGGCGTCGCAGGCGATTTTCAAATGGTCAGGGCGGGACTTGCTCACCGGGTTGTATAAGCAGAGGACAAAATCCCCCTGGGCAGCCAGCCGCAGCCGCTTTAAGATCAGTTCCCAGGGGGTGAGCCGGTCGCTGAGGGAGATCACCGCAAAATCGTGGGTCAAGGGTGCGCCCAGCAAGGCGGCCCCGCTGGTGGCGGCGGTCACTCCGGGGAGGATTTCCACTTCCACCTGGGGGAATTCCTCCGCCAGTTCCAGGATGGGGCTAGCCATCCCGTAGACGCCAGGATCCCCGCTGCATACCATGGCCACCCGGCGGCCTTGGCCGGCGGCCTCCAAAGCAGCCCGACACCGGGCGATCTCCTGGGTCATGGGGGTAGAAAGCAGCTCCTTATCTGGATAATACTCCCGGATCAGGTCGATGTAGCCGGTGTAGCCGCAGATCAGATCCGCTTCCCCCAGGGCTTCCTGTGCCTGGGCGGTCAGTCCCTGGGGGCCGCCCGGGCCGAGGCCAACTACGGTCAGCTGTTTCATGGGGATCAACCTCCTTTAGGTGTTAGTTGTCGAAAAATCCACTTGATAGGGAGCTGCGGCCAGCGCCACGGTGACGCCGTCCCCTACCTGTTTGGGGAGGAGGAGCCGCCCGCCGCTTCCCTGGACAGCGCTGCGCTCGCAGACGTTGTCCACCCCCACTGTGGCCTCCACAAAGGGGGAAGGGGTGAAGCTGCCAGGGGTTCCCATAAGTTCCCCGGCGGTATAGGTGAGAAAGGGGAGGCCCAGTTTATGGCAAAGGGCGAGAAGGCCCGGTTCCCCGGCTTTTCGGTCGATGGAGGCGATCTTCCCCAGCGCTTGGGGGCAGAGGTTTGCCGCCTGGAAGGCAGACCGCAGAGATCGCTCCAAGATTTCCTGGACAATGCCCCGGCGGCAGCCCATTCCGGCACACACAATGGGGGGGATGAGCTGGAGGGCGTCCGGGAAAGGGCAGGGATGGATGCCCAGATAGAGGTCGCACGGTTCTTCCTCCCCAACCAGGAGGAGCCCAGCAGGCAGGGCTCCGGCCACCGGGAATTCACTGAATACCCGGACGGTTTCCCCATCCAGTAGCTTGCCGGAGACCCGTTTGATGGCCTCGGCATTGCGCAGAGCCAGCCCCTGGGATTTGGCCCAGGTATCCACGGCAAACAGGCCGTGGAGGTCGGTGGCGGTGGTGATCACCGCCGTGGCCCCCAAAAGGGCCCCGATCTGGCGGGCCAGGCTGTTGGCCCCGCCAATGTGGCCGGACAGGAGGGGAATGACAAACCGCCCCAGCTCATCTACACAGAGGACGGCGGGGTCGGTGGTTTTGCTCTTTAGATGGGGGGCGATGGCCCGAACCGCGATGGCCGCCGCCCCGATGTAGATGAGACCGTCGGCATCGGTAAACCAGGCTGCCGTCCAAGAGTGGAGGTCGGCCCCCGCCTTGGTGGAACTGGCGGCCACCTGGTGGCCTTGGGCGGTGAGAAGGCGGCAAAGCCGCTCCCCCAGCTGCTTGCCAGTTGCGGTGAAGGAGAGGATGGCCAGCTTCATGCCTCTGCCCCGTCCTTTCCTTGGCGGTAGCCGGTGGTGAAGGTGGGGTCATAGAGCCGGGAGCGGTCGTAACTTCCCTCCAAAAAACGGCCCACCAGGATGAGGGCAGTCCGGTCGACGCCGTTTTCCTGAGCGGTTTTTGCCAAGCTGGAGACCTGGCAGCGCAGGACTTTTTCCTCCGGCCAGGTGGCCTTATAGACGATGGCCGCCGGGGTGTCAGGGGCATAGCCCCCCTCCATCAGCTGGGCCTGGAGCCCCTCCAGCAGGCCGGCGCTCAAAAACACCACCATGGTGCTGCCGTGGGCTGCCAGGGCGGCGATGGATTCCCGCTCCGGCACTGGGGTGCGCCCCGCCATCCGGGTGATGATGACGCTCTGGCTCACACCGGGGAGGGTGTACTCTGCCCCCAAGGCTGCCGCCGCCCCGCAGAAGCTGGAAACCCCCGGGCAGACTGCCCAGGGGATGCCAAGGGCATCCAAGGCGTCCATCTGTTCCCGGATGGCCCCATAGAGGCAGGGATCTCCGGTGTGGAGGCGGACGGCGGTTTTGCCCTCCCTTTCCGCTTGTTGAAGGATCGAAAGGACCTCCTCCAAAGTCATTTTGGCGCTGTTGTACAGGGAGCACCCCGGCCGGGTCAGCTCCAGAAGTTCTGGGTTGATTAGGCTCCCGGCATAGACAACCACGTCGGCCTCGCCCAAGAGCCTAGCCCCCCGCAGGGTGATTAAGTCGGCGGCGCCGCTGCCCGCCCCTACAAAATGGACCATCGCTGTCACTCCTTTACCAAGATGGTGGTAAAATACCCAGGGTTTTCCCGGATGTCGTCCAAATTTTCGTAAATGGCCTGGCTGGGGAGGCCGCAATCGGCCACTAGAACTGATTTTTCATAGAGCCCGGCCTGGCGCAGAGCCTCCTGGACCCGGGGGAGCTGCCGGCCGCTTTTCATCAGCACAAACCGGCCCGGCTGGGTCAGCTGTTCCTCCATCCCCTCCTTGCCGGCGGGGAGGATGTGCAGAGGCTGGTTCATGGTGGTGAGGGGGAACCTGGCGGCGGCTGCAGCTGCGCAGAAGCTGGGCACCCCAGGGATGACCTTCACCTCATAGTCCCCAGCCAGAAGCTCCATCAGGTAGGAAAAGGTGGCGTAGATGGAGGCATCCCCCAGGTTGAGCATGGCCACATCCAGACCCTGGTCCAGCTTTTGGGCGACCAGCCCCGCCAGATGCCGGTGATTTTCTGTGAGGGCTTTGGGGTCGGTGGTCATCAAAAAATCCAAGGGGAGGATTTCCTTGTCTGAGAGGTCCGCCGCCCCCTGGGCGATGGAAAGAGCTAGCATGTGTTCCCCTTTGGTGCGGGGCACCGCCAGCACCGGGCAGCGGAGGATGGCCTTTTGGGCGGCCAGGGTGAGGAGTTCAGGGTCACCGGGGCCAACGCTGACCCCCCAGAAAACGCCTTTGTTCATGGGCGGATGCCCTCCTTTGTTACAAACGAAATAACCGGCCCGCCTCCTCGCTGTAGGCGAGTGCGCCGGATTGGTTGCTGAAAACCACCGCCTCCACCTGGACCCCATCGGCCCGGCGGCGGGTGTGGTAGAGAATCTGTTTGAAAATGGAATCGAGAACCGGCTCCCGAAGGCCGGCGTCTTCCAAAATGGCGAGGCACTGGTCGGCGGTGGGGGCTTCCATCAGCTGGCAGATGCAGTTCTGGTTGGCCCCAGCCATCCCCGCATGGGCGGCAAAGACCTCCCGCCGACCGTCGGCATAACGGGAATGGGTGTTCATCACCCCGGCGGCCAGCTTGACAAATTTGCCCAGGTGGCCCACCAGGTACACCTGGGTGAAACCCATCTCCACCGCAAAATCTAGGGAATCCCCCACAAAGTTGGAGATTTTTACCACCGGGATTTCCCGGACCGGAGGATGGGCCTTCAAAAAGTCCTCCCCGTAGTTGCCAGGGGTGAAGATGACCTCTTTGCAGCCGGCGGCGGCATGCATCTTTAGCTCCACTTGAATGGTGTCTAAGAGGGCTTGAAGGCTTTGGGGTTCCACTACGCCGCTGGTGCCCAAGATGGAGATCCCCCCTTCAATGCCCAGCACCGGGTTAAAGGTCTTCTGGGCGACCGCTTCCCCGCCTGGAGTGCTGATCACCACCGAGAGGCCGCCTTGGTAGTCCAAACTGCGGCAGACTGCCTCCACCTCCTCCCGGATCATCCGCCGGGGGGTGGAGTTGATGGCCGCAGCCCCCACCGGTTGATCCAGGCCGGGGCGGGTGACCCGGCCCACCCCTTGGCCTCCGTCGATTTCCACACCGGGGTGGGCACAGGGGGAGACTCTGGCATAGATGAGAAGGCCATGGGTGGCGTCGCAGTCGTCCCCCCCGTCCTTGCGGACGGCACAGGAGGCGAAAGAGGGGGAAAAGGCTGCTTCTTCTATGGGCACGGTGACGGCCAAACCCTTGGGTAACACAAGGGTTTCCTCCTGCGCCATCTGCTGGGTCAGCAGCATTTTGGCGGCGGCCTTTGCCGCTAAGGCGGCGCAAGCGCCGGTGGTGTATCCACAGCGCAGTTTTTGGCGGCCCCGCTGCAAATATTGTTCAAATGCCAAGAAAATCCCCCCTTTTAAAAGAAAAGACCGCAGCATGCGGTCTTTGGGCGCCGTTTTGTCCTGCTATGGAACCATTGTACCAAAAAAAGCCTGTGAGGGAAAGGAAAATCCTCCTACAAAACCTCCCGCAGGTGGGAGAGGTACAGCTCCCGGATGGCGGGGACTTCCCCCAGCCCCTCCAAAGCGCAGCGGACGGCGATGCCGGCCCCTTCCAACTGGTTTTTCCAACTGTCCGGCTCTTCCCCGGCCATGTCGTTGATGGCGTGATCCCCGGCCACCAGCATCAGCGGAACAAGGAGGGCTTTGGTGTACCCGGCCCTTTGCAGCCGCCGCAGCACCGAATCCACCTCCGGGTAGCCCTCCACCGTGCCCACAAAGACATCCTCCCGGCCAAGGTCCCGGAAGACGAAGTCCAGGGCAGGGTAGATGCTGTTGGCCGGATGGTAAGTGCCGTGGCCCATCAGCACCAGAGCCTCCCCTTCTGCGACAGGGTGCCGGTCTAGGACCGCCTTGGCCACTGCCAGCAAATCCCCGGTGGTGTGCAGGAGGGGGGCAGTCAGCGAAAGGGATGGAAAGCGGGGGCGGTATTCCTCGATGAGGGCGCGGAGTTTGTCATACTCTTCCCCGGGGATGAGATGAGAGGAGAGGACAGCCACGTTGGAAAACCCTTCCTCCACCAATTTGTCCAGGGCCTGGGGGACCGAATCCACCTGGATTCCCCGCCGCTCCAGCCCCCGGAGGATCACCTTGCTGGTGAAAGCACGGCGAATTGGGATAGAAGGGTAGGCACTAGCCACCTCCCGCTCCAAGGCGCCTATGGTTTTTTCCCGGGTGCCGTCGTGGCTGGTGCCGAAACTGACCACTAAAATCGCTTGCTGTTCCATAAAAATCCTCCGCGTCGTTTTTTGGCTGGTGTGAATGAAAAGGGAAGGCGCGCCCGCCGCGTGGAGCAGGGGATGGCAGGGCCATGACTCTTGCTGGGACAACCTGCCAGAAATGGAAAAGGCCCCCGGCTTACTCTGCGCCGGAGGTCTCAACAACACCAATAAGGCGGAGTTTTCCCCGCCCAACCGGCTGCCTTTGTCGCTCGCAAGAGGCGCCTTCCCTGAAAAAAGCTGTCCGTATTCTGGCTTGGGCCTTCCCAGCGTCTTTCCTGCGCCTTCCCAGTTTCCCAGTGGCATCCAGCAGGAGGACTTGGCCCTTACAGCGGCGGGACCGCACGGGATTTGCACCCGTTTCCGAACTACAGCTTTTTTGTTTGTGTATATACAGCGAGGAGAGGGAGATTTCCCCCAATGATCGCTTGCGATCATTGTAGCATCTTGCCGGAGGAGAAGTCAAGGAAAGCCATCCCAGAGCGGGCAAATTGCTCCCAATTACCTATTTCCCCAGATGGAGGATATACCGGATCTCCCGCAGTTCCTTGCCGCCGATGGTGTCGCAGAGGGCATCCCCATTGCATTGGAAGCCGTTTTTCTCGTAAAACCGCCGGGCAGGATGGTTGTCCTCCAATACCCACAGGTAGACGTCGCTGTATCCCATAGAAACCAGCGACTCCAAGGAAGCTTTAAACAGTTTTGAGCCAATTCCCCGGCGATAAAATTCTGGGAGAAGGTAAATGGAGACGATCTCCCCCCAACCGGGCATAGCCCCATCCCGGGTGGGGCCGTAGGTGGATGCGCCGATGATTTCCTCCCCTTCGCAGGCCAGCCACAACTGGGAGGGGTCTTCCGCGAGGAAAGGGGACCACCGGTTTTCCGGGAGGGAGTCCAGGTATTCCTGTGGAACAATACCTTGGTAGGCTGTTTTCCAGCTTCGGGCATAGACGCGGCTGACATGGTCGATGTCGTCGGATGGGGTAAGGCGCCGGATTACCATATAAACACCTCGTTTTGTGGGACTTTTTTTCAGTATATCCCATGGGGGATAGGGAGTCAAATAGGGGGAGTACGGCCTTTAGAACCGTTTTGAACCAAACAATCCAGGAAAAGAGGCAAGGCCGCCGGCTTCTGCCGGCGGCCTTGCCAAATGGGCTCTGTCCATATAAGGTGTTCGCCGCTGCATACTGGCAGCGAAACTGCCGTTATGCGTTCTTCCCAATATAAAAGACGTAACCATAATACGGTTTATACTTAGAGTATAGCTTCGCTTCGTATTTGCCGCCTGCCACATAAGCTTTGACCGTTTCGCTGCCAGGATATTTTTCAAGAAGCGCTTTTTTCGCAGCCCAAATCAACGATGCGGAAATTCGCATCTAGATTATCCACAAATCCCAGGGCGCGGCGCGTCATCTCCGAGCTGCCAGGGCCTTGACGGTCCAACCCAATATGGGCTTCGATCAGCAAATCAAACATGGATGGTTCTTGAAAGTTCATTTTTAGCTCCTTCCTTATTGAACGGTCATTTCACAATTTTCATACCGTTCGGCCTTTACAGATGTTTTAAAGTTTGAGGTGAATTTGAAATCGGCCATATTTGTGCCCTATAATTATTGGGCATAGATTGTATGAAATATAGCGGACAGGCAAGAAAATTCCAGAAAGGGCGGTTAAAAACGATATACATTTTAGAGAAGAAACGGGATAGCAACTTAACCCCTTATTTTTGTTTGTTGTCCTCTGTGATCAGCTATAAATACAGTCGAATACAGGCATCATTGTGGGAATCCACTTATTAGACTTTCTGTCATAAAATTTTGTGTCTGAGTTGACAGCAAACGGGATACCAGCATTTGTTAACTGTTGGGTCATGTAACTGGAAAAGACAACCTGCTCCTCAATTGTATAGTCATTCCCATCGTTATAATTTCCTGGCATCCATGCTCCTACCCAAGTGGGAATCCCTGTTTCCTGCTGCCATTCCAGCGCAAGCTGGATCTTCTCATCAATCAGAGAACGCTCCTGCTCAGTTCCAGTGGTCCACAACTTACGGTCATTTGTTTTGCTGGGGCCTGCGGCATAAAAATGCCATTCCGCCATAAGATAGTCATTATGATCTGTGGGGATTTCCAATTCATGCAGATAAGCTGCATCAGAGCGCAGCCTAGGAGAAATCATAATAATCCGATTCGGATTTGTCTTTCTGATTTCTGTCACAAGCTGCTCATAGATTTCGTTCAATTTATCAGGCTGTTTATTTAGTGCATCAGTAGATTCAATCAACAGGTCAAACGACAATAAATAGGAGGTATCTTGATAGCGTTTTGCAACCTTTGTCCACCAATCCACAACCTCTTGAATATTTTCTTCACTGGGATCATTCTTAAATTCGTCTGCTTGATAAGCAATCACCGGGATGATCCCATTCGCTAGGCAATCCTCAATCTGTCGATCTAGTCCCTCTAAAAGATCGTCTGTGGCCTTGTCTGCAATACGGATTCGCACATGAGAAATACCTGCTTCGGAAAAATCAATTGCCGCTTGTGTATTATAGTATTTTCGTCCCTGATTGGTTTTTGACCAATCCACGTCCATTCCTTTTCCAAGCAGTTTTTGGTAATCTGCGGGGGAAATCGGATACTCTCCATTCATGCTAACCGGTTCTTCTGGAGCATCAGCTTGACTTTCCGTTTTACTTTGTTCCTCCTTGTGATCTACGGGCTGCTCAGATGGTTCCTGGGCACTTTGTGCGCTGCTATCTTCTGCCGGCGTCTCCTGTGAGCTTTGCGGCAAAGAGGGCACGGAATTATTTCCCGTTGCGGTACAAGCGGTAAATACCAAACTTATAAGCATCAGAAAACATAGGTAATGAAGTTTCTTCATAAATCTCCTCCTTTTGACACCATCATATCTCTATTGGGATTTAAAATTAATAAGAGTAAAAATAGCAGTATCCCCCATTAGAGGATACTGCTATTTTGGCTTTGGCGGAAGCGGTGGGATTCGAACCCACGTGCCTGCTCATCACAGACAAAACGATTTCGAGTCGTTCTCGTTACGACCACTTCGATACGCTTCCATATAGTTTTCCCCTCAATGGGAAAAGAAGAGGCACATCCTTCTTAGCGATCTTCCCCGCTGGAATTGACACAGAGGGGACAAACCTTGGGATGCAACAATTAGTATACCAAATACCTGTGGAAAAATCAACCGGGAAATCGGCAAAATTCCTAGCCGAGGCCAATCACCACTCACTGACATGGGCCCGTTTCATGGCGCCAAACAGCCGCTGTTTGAGGCCTTTGTGTTCCTTTTCCATGGCCCGGAGCCAATCCTTGGTCCACTGGCGGGTGGTGACCCCATCCACGGGGCAGCTGCTCTTGGCCACCGGCAGGCCCTCGTGCTTTACTGCCTTGCGGATGTCGTTCTCTGGGGCAAAGACCATAGGCCGGATCATGGTCAGATCCTTGCGGGAAAGATAGGTGACCGGGGAAAAGCAGCCGATCCGCCCCTCGTTGAACAGGTTCATCACAAAGGTCTCCACCGCGTCGTCGTAGTGATGCCCTAAGGCGATTTTATTGCAGCCCGCGGCTTTGGCGGTGTCGTGGAGGCAGCCCCGGCGCATCCGGGCGCAGAGGGAGCAGGGGTTGCTCTCGTCCCGGATATCAAAGATCACCTGCCCAATCTCCGTGCGCTTTAAAATGTAGGGGACATCCAGGCGGGAACAGAGCTCTTCAATGGCGGAAAAATCCCCTGGTACCCCGCCGAACTGGGGGTCTAAGGTGATAGCAACCAGGCTGTAGTCGATGCCCAGATAACTGCGCATCCAGGCTAAGGCGGTAAGCAGGGCGACGGAATCCTTGCCCCCGCTGACCCCGACGGCGACCTTGTCCCCATCCTCCAGCATGTTGTATTCGGTTATGGCTTTGCGCATATAGCCCATCAATTTTTGCATGGCGGTTCTCCTCATATAAAAAACTTCCCCAATGATCCCTTGCAAGCGCTGCTGTTATAACCGGGATATCCCCGGCGGGGCGTTGCCAAAAAACCGGCAACAGCAGGGAAGGTACCCATCTATTCTAGCGGGTTGAAGATAGAATTTCAAGGCATGCCCACCGATTTCCATCCCGGCAGGCCAAAGAATTCCACCCCGGCTGAGGGGTCAGAGGAAACCGGAGAGAATCGGGGAAATAAAGAAGAAGGCCAAGGAATCAAAGAATCCCCGGTGAATGCTGTGGGAATCTTCCAAAACCTGGCGCAAGAGGAGGGCAGGCGTGGATTGCCGCCCCGCCTGGCCAAATGCTATAATGAAAACAGTCCAGAGACCATGAAATTCCCTCCCGGCAAATCTGAATCAGGGGTGGGAATATGAATATTAAATAACTTGCCTTATGCCAACATGATTCGGTAAACGGCCCAAATGGAAAGAACTTCCCTCTTTGGTCCTACAATAAAAAAGGTGAGTGAAATTTTGAAGATCGACCAACTGTATCCGGTGGATCAAAAGGATGCCGACAAGCTGACGGATCTGTTGACCCAATGCTTTGCGGAAGATCCTTTGTACTGCCAGCTAATCCCGCAAAAAACAATGCGAAAACGACTTCTGCCGGGACTTTTTCAGTGTGATCTGGACGAATTGTTTCAAACCTGCCATGTATACGCCGACAGTCCGGAGATGAACGGCATCATCATCGTATCGGATGAGACGGAGCCCCAAAACGGGGTCCGCCGCCGTATTGTTGAGATGTTTGCCTCTTGGAAGACGGCGGCGCTCCTGCTGGAGGAGGACCCCTCCTGCAAAACCCTGTGGAATTTTATCCGGGGGCAGGAGTACCTCAACTCCGAGTGGACCGAAGATTTGGGCGAAGCGCCCCGGCTGCATGTGGTGTACTTTGCAGTGCGGCCCTCCAAACGGGGGCAGGGTGTGGCGAGCCGGCTGATGAAAGCGGTCCTCGCCTTTGCCGATGAAAACGGCATGGAGGTTTCCTTGGAGACCCACAACCAGCGGAACCTGGAAATCTATAGGCACTATGGGTTCCATCTGTTCGAAGTGGTGAAAAAACACTTCCCCTTGAAGCAATTTTGCATGGTCCGGCCCAGTGAGGCGGCCCAGGGTACCCTGGCGGCCAGCTGACTGGGGCGGGGTTCCCCGATCACGGGGTAATAAACGCGCGGAAGATCTAGTCTTCCGCGCGTTTTCTGTTGGGGAAGAACACCTTGGAGAGCCCTTTGCCTTTGGGCAGGGTGACCAAAGGGGAGAGATTGTGTTGTGGCGTGGTGCTGATTTCCAGCCGGGAAGGTGGAAAAATCCTCAATTCTTCTGGGAAAACCAGGGGGATGTTGGTATAATGAATGTAGAAATAAAAATTAATCGAGATGCAAGAAAATTTATCATGTTTCAGATAAATCAAAGAAAGGATACATCCAAGGGGAAAGGGCGGAGAGCACACCTAGTTCCGGCCCGCGCTGCCGGTGAGGATAGAAAGGAAAGCCATCAAACCAATTGCTGTGAGGAGGTTTCTGTATGCATGATCCCATGGAGCGGGCAACCGCGTTGTTGCCCCAATTGACCGAGTGGCGGCAGTACTTGCACCAGCACCCAGAGCTGGGCACCAACCTGCCTATGACCTGCGCCTTTGTGGAGGCCCGGCTGCGGGAGATGGGGTATGACCCTCAGCCCATCTGCGAAGGGGGCTTGGTAGCGGTACTGGAAGGGGGAAAACCGGGAAAGACTATCCTGCTGCGGGCGGATATGGATGCCCTGCCCATGGATGAGGAGAACGACCACCCCTTTAAAAGCCAGAACCCCGGCGCGGCCCACACCTGTGGCCACGATATCCATACCGCCATGCTGCTGGGCGCGGCCAAGCTGTTGATGGAGGATCGGGAAGAACTCTGTGGCCGGGTCAAATTCATGTTCCAGCCCAATGAGGAAGGCCCTGGCGGCGCCCTTTTGATGATTGAGTCCGGCATCCTGGAAAATCCCCATGTGGATGCTTCCATGGGCTTCCACTGCAACGTGGGCCAGGTGATCGCCTCCGGCCAGATCGGGTACCGCATGGGCCCCATCATGGCCTCCACCGATGTGTTTGAGATCAAGGTCACCGGCAAAGGCGGCCACGGCGCCCGCCCGGAGGAGGGCGTCGACCCCATTAACATTATGATGCACATCCACGATACCCTCCAGACCATCAACAGCCGGGAGCGGCCCCAGCAGGAACCGGTGGTGCTGACCATCGGGCAGATTTCCGCTGGTGATGCGCCCAACACCATCCCTGCCGAGGGCACCATGTCCGGAACCATTCGCGCCTTCAACGAGGAAGTCCGCCAGTTTGTCAAACGGCGGCTGGTGGAGATCGCCCAAGGGGTGGCCTCCACTTTGGGAGGCAAGGCGGAGGTGGTTTTTAAGGCTGGCACCGCCGCCACCATCAACGATCCCAAGGTGGCCGGGGAGCTGTTCCGCTCCATCCAGGAGATCGTCCCGCCCGAGCGCCTGGTGGAACTGCCCGCCAGCATGGGTTCTGAGGATTATGCAGAGGTCTCTCTGCGGGTGCCCAGCGGGTTCTTCTGGCTGGGCATGGGCAATGAGGCGGAGGGTTACCCCTACAGTGTCCACAGCCCCAAGGCGGATTTTGATGAATCCGCTATGCCTTTGGGCACCGCCCTTTTCTTCCACTGTACAAAAGAATGGCTCAAAAACAATCAGTAATTCCAAGCAAGGCCCTGGGCGCATCCCAGGGCCTTTTTATGGCAATGGCTGGGGGAGAAGGCGGGGATCCGGGGTAGGGCGGAGGGTCACAGGTTATAATATTGTCGCTTTCACACTTTAAATTGTGAATTATCCACAAGGTGGGATGAAGCAATTCATTTAAAATGGGAAAACTGCAAAAATCGGCCCCTGAGCCTTGCAATCCCCGACAAGAATGGTATAATGAACGTATACTTTAACGCATTAAACAGCGAATACTACCGGGAGGAAACAAATATGAACGACATTCTCAAACGGGCAGAGGAGCTCAAACCGGAAATCATCGCCTGGCGGCGCCACATCCATGAAAACCCTGAGGTCAGCGCGGTGCTCCCCGAGACCAGCGCCTATGTGATGACGGAGCTGAAAAAGATGGGCTACGAGCCCACTGAGTGCGGCGGCGGCGTCACCGCCGTTCTGGAGGGGGACCCCAATGGAAAGGTGTTCCTGCTGCGGGCGGATATGGATGCCCTGCCTATGGCAGAGGAGTCCGGCCTGCCTTTTTCCAGCAAGAACCCTAAAGCGGCCCACACCTGCGGTCACGACACCCACACCGCCATGCTGCTGGGTGCGGCCAAAATTCTGATGGAGAATAAGGACAAGGTCAAGGGCAGAGTTAAGTTCATGTTTCAACCCGGTGAAGAAGGATACAACGGCTGCAAACAAATGATAGCGGCCGGCATTTTGGAAAACCCCAAGGTGGATGCCGCTATGGGGATCCATAGCGCCACCGCCCAGGAGCACCCCACCGGCCATGTGATGTACTGCAACGGCCCTTCTATGGCCAGTGCGGATGCGTTTAAGATCACCGTCACTGGAAAAGGGGCCCATGGCGCCCGGCCGGAAAACGGCATCGACCCCATCAACATCCTGTGCCACATCCATTCCGCATTGCAGACCATCAACAGCCGGGAGCGGCCCCAGCAGGAGCCCCTCATTCTGACCATTGGCCAGCTGGTGGCCGGCGATGCCTGCAACATCATCCCCAACAGCGGCTTTATCAGTGGCACCATCCGGGCCTTTAACCAGGATGTGCGGATGCTGGCCAAACGCCGGTTCATCGAGATTGTAGAGGGTATCACCGCCACATTTGGCGGCAAGGTGGACATCGAGTGGACCACCGAGATGGCCCCCACCATCAACAACATTCCCCAGACCGACGAGCTGGTGGGCTACGTCAAAGAGATGCTGGGGGAGGATAAGGTCCACTGCATCCCGGCGGGCATGGGCTCGGAGGATTTTTCCGAGGTGATGTTGGCAGTTCCCGGCAGCTACCTGCGGGTGAGCCTGGGCAGCAACGACGAAGGCTATACTTATGGCGGCCACAACCCCAAGGTCTGCTTTAATGAAGAGGGCCTGCCGGTGGGCAGCGCCGTCTATGCCTATACCGCTATGAGCTGGCTGGCAAACCATCAATAACAACAGGAAAATTGACGGGGAGGCCCTAGGGCCTCCCCATCGTTGTGTTCTGCTGCGGAAAGGGGATCCCCGCCCGTCATAGGGGTGAAATCCCCTTGTTTGGGTAAGTAGATAAAAACGGTATCTCCCTATGAACCAAAAGGGAGAAGTTTTGATAAGTTTCTTAACTAATAAGCCGAATATCCATAGAAAAAAGCAATATTGGCCTTTTATTATTAGCAGATAAACAGAAAGCGACAAAAAGGGGCAAGCCCCCCGCAAATCCATCCAAAAAACCCCCGGGAAATCTATTCCCGGGGGTTTTGCTGAATTGGCGTCCGACTAGTGGGGCAATCCCTCTACTTGGCGGCCTTTTCTTTTTCCATGCTCGCTTTGCGGTCTGTATCGAGCCTCTCCTTCAGATCGATACAACGGTAGTGGAGAACTTTGTAGAAGGCGTCAATCTCCTCCTGGGTACAAAATTTTAGCAGCCGCTCGTTAGTGGCCAACATCATCTGTACATCGTAAATCTTGTGTTGGCGGCAGAGGCGCAGCCCCTCTTCGGTGGGATAGAAGTGGTACACCCGGTAATTGCTTTTGCAGCGTTTGCGGGTGATATAGCCCTTTTTCTCAATCTTGGCGATGATCTGGGAGATGGCACTCTTGGTGCGGCAGGACATTTCTGCCAGCTCGGTGACGGTGGCGCCTTCATGATCGCAGATATCGATGACCAGGTGGGCCTCGGTCATGTTGCTCAGTTCGCCAGTGCCGTAATCCCGGCTGATTTCATCGGCCTGATTGCGCAATGCCACAAAGGTATAGATATTGCTGGCTCTTTGGTAAAGTGGCTGAAACAAGTCGTTGATGGATTGGGATGGGTCCATTTCATCTATTTGCAGCATAATTTCACATCCTTAATTTGTATATTTTTATTGTACCATATTTTTCCCCGTTGTAAAGCACAGGAGATACAATGAGATTCTAGTCAAAAATACCAGAAAGTACAAACCTGATTTATTGTTTTGATAAATTTTTTCAAAACCCCTTGACAGATATTGTTTAGAAAGTTAACATTTTAATAAACCTTAAAATTGAGATTTATCCAAGCTATTCGGCTGCATATATATTCTAAAAATTTTATTAATGTGCTTAATATAATTTTGTCAGTTCGCTGCGAATAATTGTGTTTGAGGTAAATAATTAGGACTTCGGGGGCAATTAAAACTCGAAAAAGCGCTTTGTTGGTTTGAAATTCTATAGGCGAAGGCGTTTTTGAAAACGGCCTTGAACTTCAAGAGGTTGGCCTCCTCTTTGACCAGCTCCACTGGGATGGCTTCACCGACGATGAGATTGAAAAAATAGCCTGGAAAAACGCCGCCCGGGTCATGGGGGATTTCATGCGCTAGTTCCTTTCACTTCCATTTCAATAACTTTCTTTCCTCACTGAAGAAGAGGCTCGGCCGCAAGGCCGGGTCTCTTCTCTTTTTGCCCAAATCCTCTTGTGTTCTACTGCAAAAATGGTATAATAGAACCAAATTGGTTAGCAAGAAGAAACTTGACATTAGACAGGAGGATTCACTATGAGCAAGACTTTACTGGTCAGCAATGCTGAGGCGGAACGCCTTTTAAAGATGGGCGACTGCATCGCCGCCATGGATGAGGTGCTGCGGGATGTCTCCGCCGGAGCTATCACCATGCTGCAGCGGTCGATGATCCACCATAAAAACGGCAACATCCTTGCCGGAATGCCCTCCACCATTGACACCAAGGAGATCACCGGCAGCAAAGTCACCATTTTCCCTGGCCCAGAGGCCCGCAAAAATGGCACCGCCCAGGGCATTGTGCCCATCTTTGACACGGTGACTGGCAGCCTGATCGCCATTGTGGGTGCCGAGTGCATCACCACCATCCGCACCGCTGCCACCAGCGCCAGTGCCACCCGCCTTCTGGCCCGGGAAGATGCCTCGGTTCTTGGCATCCTAGGGGCTGGAAAACTGGGCCGGGCCCATGTGGAAGCGATCTCCTTGGTGCGCCCTATTAAAAAGGTATATATTTGGGATATTGTCCCCGAAGCGGTGGATGCCTACTGCGCAGAGATGGCCAAAGCCTACCCCAACATTACTTTCATCCCCTGCAAGACCGCCAAAGAAGCTGTGGTGGATGCGGATATCCTCTGCACCGTCACCAAAGCCCAGGAGCCCATTGTGGAGGGCGAGTGGCTGAAATCCGGCGTCCACATCAACGCGGTGGGCGCTTGTTCCCCTGTCGCCCGGGAGATGGCGACAAGCGTTGTGCAGAAGGCCCGGGTCTATGTGGATAAGACCGAAGCTGCCCTGCGGGACGGCGGAGACCTGGTCATCCCCATGAACGCAGGGGAGTGGAGCGCCGACAAGGTGGTCGGCGAAGTGGGTGAAATCCTGCTGGGCAAACTGGAAGGCCGCAAGACCGCTGAAGAAATTACCATGTTTGAGACAGTGGGCATCGCGGTGGAGGACCTGGCCAGCGCATATCTGATTTATCAAAAAGCCAAAGAACAGGGGATCGGCCTGGAGGTCGAGCTGTAATGAAAAAGGTCTTTGCCTTTCTTTTGATGACCGACCAGGGCCCGGAGGAAACCCGTACCCTCCCTGGGGAGCGGATGGACACCTTGTTTGTGCCAGTGCGCTCCCTCCAGGAGGGCTGCGACACCGTCCGCTGCCTCGTGGCGGAACAAGGGCTGGGTGCGGTGGAGCTCTGCGGGGCGTTCGGCCCCGAAGGGGCAGCAGCGGTCAAAGAGGCCGCCGGTCCAGCTGTTGCGGTGGGCTACGTGACCCACTCCCCCAGCGAGGATGGTTTATTCCAAACATTCTTTGCAGAGTAGGAGGGGGTTGCCTGTGGCCAAAAACATCCAAGTTAAGCCGGGAAAAGCGGGTTCCGTCTTGGGATTGATCGTGGGCTGTATCTTTGTGGGGATCGGCTTGTTTGTGGTCATTCCCACCTTGGGCCCCTTTGGCATTTTTTGGACGCTGGGCGCCGGCGCCATTGCCGTGGTCAATGGAATCAATGTATTTTCACAGAAGGGGGTCGCCACCCACACGATTGTGGTGGAGGATGACTTCCCCCAAGGGAATGCTTCGATCCATTCCCCAGAGGAGAGGCTTCGCCGGCTGGAGGATTTGTACCAAAAGGGACTGGTCACTCGGGAGGAGTACGACCAATCCCGCAAGCGGATTTTGGAGGAGTTATAAAAAATACCAGAGGGGTTTTCCACGATTCCCTCCTCCTGCTGTGGAAAAAGGCAGGGAAATGGAGCTCCCCCTGGATGAAACCAATGAAACCCCCGGAGGGCAGCACCAATGCTGCCCTCCGGGGGTTTCATTGGTTTGCGCGCCGGTCTTGTAGCCAAAATAGGAGTTTAGCCGCCAGGGATTCCCCGTCGTAAGGGAAGAAGCTCTTTGGGCTCCACTTCCCCATTTTGCAAAACAATGAAATATGGGCCTATTTTTTGTTTTGAATGCTCCACAAAAACGCCCCGCAGGGTTTCACTCCATCCGGAACTTGGGTTGCTTGGGGGAAGGATGGGCAAAAATTCCCCAGGGAATTTGTCGCAAGCTCCAGAAAGGGGTAGGGCATTTGGAGCATTCGTCAATTTACTTTACTCTGCAAAATTGATATACTCATCTTATCGCGGTTCCAACAGTTAGAAAGCAGAATGAAACAATCTGGGAGGTAACGGAATTGGAAAACCAACAAAGAGGGGTCTTTAAAGTCTACCTGGTCTGTGTCTTGGGCATGGTCGTAGGTTCCTTCATCTCCCCGCTGATCAAACTCATCATCCAAACCGGGGTGGATGCTGCGGTTATCACCTTTTACCGGCTGCTGTTTGTCTCGGTGCTGGTATTGCCGGTGCTCTTCTCCAAATGGGAAAATCGGGAGAAGGTCAAGGCCATGACCAAAACCTCCTGGCTTCAGGTCATCGGGTATTCCATGTGCAAAACCTTTGCCTTAATTGCCTGGGCAGAGGCCCTCAACCAAGGCACGTCAGCCTTTATCTGCAACACCCTGGGCAACTGCACCACCATCTTTGTGGTGGTGATGGCGTGGGTATTCCTCCATGAAAAAACCTCGGCCCGGGCCTTGGTGGGGGTGGCCATCTGCCTGGCAGGCGTCTTTATCATCGGTGCGGATGAACTGGGAGGCGGCGTCGGCGGAAGCGCCTTGGGCATCGCCCTCATTATGACCTCTGCTGTGCTCAATGCCGGCAACCAGGTGTTCGCCCGCGCAGTGCGCAAGGAATTGGACCTGCTGCCCCTGTTGGGGGTAGACTACTGCCTGGGGACTATTATCACTGGGGTCTATGGCCTTCTCACCGGCGCGGATTTCCGCCTCAACTTAAAAGCGGTCTTTTATATGGCAATCCTCAGCTGGTTCTGCACCCTGTTCTGCCACACCGCCCCCATTTGGGCGATGAAGTACATCAATGTTGTCACTGCCTCGGTCATCAACCTGGCGGGGCCGTTTATCACCGCTATTGTGGCCTTCTTCCTCCTAGGGGAGGTGCCCAAGCCCATGACCTATGTGGGTGCGGCGGTGATGATCGCCGGTTTGATCTACTATGTGATTGTGGACCAAAAGGAAGCTCAAAAGGCAATGGAGGCCAAAGCCGCAGCCCTGGCGGAAGGGGATCAGCCCCAGTAGCCGTGTTTGCCCATTCAGTAAGAAAACTCCCCTGGGGGTATGTCCCCAGGGGAGTTTTGCTGTTTGTTTTGGTTATTTGTGCTCCTCCAACCAGCGCAGAGCGCAGTGGGTGAAGCAGGCGGAGCCGAGATATAAGCCTTCGTCGTTGAAACGTACCTTGGGATGGTGGCCGCCGAAGCAGTAACCTTCCTCACAGGAGCCCAGGGAAAGGCGCATAAACACGCCGGGCACCCGGCTGATGACTTCGGAGAAGTCCTCGGAGCCCATAGAGGGTTCGCAGGTGGAGACGTGGTCGTCGCCCAGGAGCTCTTTCAGGTAACCTTCCATTTCGCTGCCTACGGTCAGGTCATTGACGGTGGCAAGTCCGGTGGATTGGCAGTCCACCACAGCGGTGCCGCCCAGGGATTCGGCCACCCCTTTGGAAATTTCATTGAGGCGGCGGATAAACAGCTGGCGGGATTCCTCGCTGAAGGCGCGGATAGAGCCTCTCATATACCCTTCATTGGGGATAATGTTGGGAGCATCACCGCAGACCAGCTGGCCGAGGGTCAAGACCATGGGCTCCAGCTGTTTGCGCTCCCGGCTGTTGATGGTCTGGAGCATGCCGTGGATATGGCAGAGGATGTTCAGAGGGTCGACACCGGCCTCAGGGCGTGCGCCATGGGCGCCTTTGCCGGTGACGGTGATGGTGAACATATCACAGGAGGCCATAGCTGGGCCAGGGGAATACACCACATGGCCGGTGGGGACATCCAGGCCGGCGAAGGAGTGGAAGCCCATAGCAGCATCTACATGGGGGTTTTCCAGAACGCCAGCCTCCACCATTTTATGGCCGCCGCCGTGGCCTTCTTCACCAGGCTGGAACATGAATTTAACCTTACCGCCTGCAAGGTTATCTTTGTTGTCCATCAGCAGCTTGGCGGCGCCCAGCAGCATGGAGGTGTGGGTGTCGTGGCCGCAGGTGTGGGCCGATTTGGCAACCTGGCTGGAGAAAGCCTCGCCGGAGTCCTCATCCATGGGCAGGGCGTCCATGTCCGCCCGCAGCAGAAGGGTTTTGCCAGGCTTTCCGCTGTCCAGGACGGCGACAACGCCGCCGCCGCACTCCTGGGGCTCGTACCCCATTTTTTTCAATTCCTCGGTGACGAGGGCTACCGTTTTGGGGAGATCAAGGCCCACTTCGGGCTGCATGTGAATCTGATGGCGCCAGGAGATGATTTCGGGGGCGAGGGCTTTTGCCTGTTCCAAAATAGTTTGCATAGGTATGTATCCTCCTTTGTCAAATAGCTATGGTGAGTTCCCGATGAATCGGAAAAATCGAGCAGGTTCCCGGACGATCCACTCCAACTGGGGCCGGCGGGGATTCCCTTCTATTATAAACAAAGAACAGCCCAGTTGCAAGAAAAAGGATGGGGAACTTGCCCAAAAATGGAAGGAAAACCAAGTAGTGAGGAGCAACGAGGAAGGGACTGCAAAGATCACACAAAATTTGCAGGAAAGTCCTGGGGAATCTGCACAAATGCTTCCGCGGGCGAAATGCCTAAAAAATATGCAGTATCCGGGAAAAGATCGGGGGATTCTGAATCTTTTCAATTCCGATTTGCCATTGTATAATACAAGTCGTTTTGAAAGAAAAAGTATCCCCGGCAATCAATTTCCGGGCCCGCGCCCGGCAAAGGAGGACCGTCTTATGGAGCGTCCAGTCGCCCAGCCCCATTCCCTCTTGTCCATGACCTGGCCTATTTTCATCGAACTGCTGCTGCAGCTTTTGGTGGGAAATGTGGACCAAGTGATGCTCAGCCAATACAACACCACCGCCGTCGCCGCAGTGGGCAACGCCAACCAGGTGATCACCATTTTGATTCTGACGTTCAGCGTCATCAGCCTGGCAGCCACTATTTTAATCAGCCAGTATCTGGGGGCGGGGGATCTGCACAAAGTAAGCCAGATCTACACCCTCTCCGCCCTGATGAACCTCTTTGTCAGTTTGGTTTTGGCAGGGATGGTCTACTTTGGCGGCGGCGCTATCCTCGCCTGGATGCAGATCCCGGCAGAACTCCTCCCCGAAGCGCGCAGCTATCTGCTGATCACCGGCCTCTCCCTGCCCTTCCAGGCGCTGATGCTCACCTTCAGCGCATTCCTGCGGGCCCATGCCCGGATGCTGGTGATCATGCTGTCCACCGGGGTGATCAACCTGATCAACATCGTGGGCAATGCCATCCTCATCGGCGGGATGGGGCCGGTTCCCTCCCTAGGTGCGGCGGGCGCGGCCATCTCCACTACCTTGTGCCGCATCGCCGGCATGGGAATGATGATCGCCGCTTTCTACGCCAATGTCCGGGGGGAGAAAATCCGCCTTTCCCTTTTGAAGCCGTTCCCCAAGGATTTGCTGCTGCGGCTGCTGGGCATTGGCCTCCCCTCAGGCGGGGAGAGCCTTTCCTACAACCTCTCCCAGATGACAAGCCTCGTGTTTGTCAACACTCTGGGGGCTTATGTGGTCACCACCCGCATGTATGCCAACATGCTGGCCCAGGTTTGTTATACCCTGATCCAGGCGGTGAGCCAAGCGGGCCAGATTTTGGTGGGATACCACATTGGCGCTCGGGACTTTGACGGTGCCGACCGGGAGAACCGCCATATTTTAAAGACTTTTGTCCCGGTGACGGTGGGGATCACCTTGGTGCTATGGCTGTTCGCAAGGCCCATCTATGGATTTTTGAGCAAAGACCCCCAGATTGTCGCATTGGGGGCCCAAGTGATGCTAGTGGAGGTGTTTTTGGAAATCGGGCGGAGCTTTAACATCGTGTTGGTGCGCAACCTCCAAGCGGTGGGGGATGTCAAATACCCGGTGGCGGTGGGCATTGCCAGCCAGTGGATCATCGCCGTGGGGCTTGCCTGGTTTTTGGGCATCCACCAAGGGATGGGCCTTGTGGGGATGTGGATTGCCTTTGCTATAGATGAAAACGTCCGGGCGGCGATCTTCCTTTTGCGCTGGAAGAGCGGCCGCTGGAGACAGATGAAAACCATATAAGGGAGTCTTTTCTTGCCCCCCCTCACGGCCTGTGAGGGGGGGATTTTGAATGGAAACCGAAAGAAAGGTTTTCGGTTTTCTTACAATCTAAAATGTTCACAGAATATGGTTGAATCGCCCTTGAGCACAGCATACTATAGGGGATAGACTTTAACAGATGGGATGTGTTTGCGTGGCGGCACTGATTGAAATCAAGGACATGTATAAAATCTACAACCCCGGCGAAAATGAGGTACGGGCGCTGGATGGCATCAACCTTTCCATTGAGGATGGGGAGTTTGTGGCGATTGTCGGGCATTCCGGGTCCGGCAAATCCACCTTTATGAATATGCTGGGATGCCTGGATGTTCCCACCAGCGGGGAATATTATCTGGATGGAGTCAATGTGGCCACTCTGGGGGACGATGAGCTCTCGGACATCCGCAACAAGAAGATCGGCTTTATCTTCCAGGGGTTTAACCTGATCCCCAGCTTGAATGCTGTGGAGAATGTGGAATTGCCCCTCATCTACCGCGGTATGGGCAAAGAGGAACGCAAGCGGCTTGCGGTGGAGGCGCTGACCCGGGTGGGGTTGGAAAAACGGCTGACCCACCGCCCTATGCAGATGTCCGGGGGCCAGCAGCAGAGGGTTGCCATCGCCAGGGCCATTGCCGCCCGTCCGCCTATGATCTTAGCCGATGAGCCCACCGGCAACCTGGACACCAAGTCTGGCGTGGACGTGATGAACATCCTGCGGGAACTGTGGCGGGAAGGCCGCACCATTGTGCTGATTACCCACGACAATGAGATTGCAGCCTCCGCCCGCCGGGTAGTGCGGATCATCGACGGCAAGATTGTGGAGGACTATATCAACGAAGCTATCACCAAAGAGACTGTATAGGGGAAGCCTGTTCTCCTGCCATCCCCCCACATTGTCCCCCTGGGAATCCACTGGATTCCCAGGGGGATTTTTTGCGTTTCCCAGATGGGGAGAATTTGTGAAAGGAACCACAAACAAAGAATATCCCAGTGCCATCATCCTGCAAGACAGTGGGCTTTTTTGGAGAATACAGAAAAATTTGGCCTTATTTCAGGGAAAAAATAATCGCAATTGGAAAAAATGAATGGCGACAAAACAAATTATTCATAAAATCCTTGCAATCTCGCCATTTTATTGTATGATGTGTGATACAACCCAATTTTAGAAAGGATGTTGATAAGTGAAAAAAATCCAGAGAATCGCAGCATTCCTCGCAGCGGCCGCATTGGCGCTCACCGCATGCAGCGGGCAGAACGGTGGAACTTCCAGCCAGCCCGAAACCTCCTACCGGGCGGAGCAGCAGGCCTACCTAGACAAGGTGGACGTGGACTACTCCTATGAACTCACCAAAAAACTGACCGAGTTCAAAACCAACGAGAAGCTGGGCTACCGCACCGCAGGCTCCGAAGCGGAGATTGCCGCCGGGGAGATGCTCAAAGAGGAGATGGAGAAGATTGGTCTTCAGAATGTGACCAAAGACGCCATCACCTTGGACACTTGGACCTTTGAAAAAGCCGACCTTACCTTCCAGGCCGCTGACGGCCAGGAGAAAACCGCCGTGCTTGGCGGGTACCACACCAACTTTGACACCCAGGGCCCCCGGGAATACACCGTAGTGTATGCTGGCAGGGGCACTGCTGCCGACTTGGAGCCGCTGGATGTCACCGGTAAGCTTGTGCTTGTAGATATCAACCAGAGCGAGGATTGGTGGATCAACTACCCTGCCTACCAGGCCCATTTGAAGGGCGCTGCGGCGGTTCTCGCCATGCAGGATGGCGGATATGCCGAGATCAGCCCCGACGCCCTCAATGCCCAGGATGTCTGCGGCCCGGCTGACGCCCCTGCTTTCTCCATCTCCCAGACCGACGCCGGCGCTTTGAAAGAGGCCATTGCCGCCTCAGAAAACGGGGAGATCACCGTGACCTTTGACGCCAAAAGCGAGGTGGGGTTGGACGGCACCAGCTACAACATCGTGGGGATGATCCCCGGAAAAGACCCAGATGCCATGGTGATGGTCAGCGCCCACTACGACGCTTACTTCGACGGCTTCCAGGATGATAGCGCCGCCATCGCCCTGATGATGGGCATTGCCAAGGGCTTGGTGGACAGTGGCTACCAGCCGGAAAAGACCCTGGTCTTCTGTGCTATGGCCGCAGAGGAATGGGGGATGACCAACACCCGGTACGACTGGTCTACCGGCGCCTATAAGCAGGTGTTTGAGGCCCATCCCGAATGGGCGGGCAAGGTCATCGCCAACATCAACTTTGAGATGCCTGCCCTCAGTATAGGGGACACCGATTCCATCCGCACCTCCTATGAGCTGAAGCGGTTTATGGAAGGCTTCCTGCCCACCATCCCCACCGTGGAGGGCGTTTTCCCCGGCGGGGTGGAAATCATCGTCCCCACCCAGACCTGGTCGGATGATTTCTCCATCTCTATCGCCGGCATCCCCGCCAGCGTCAACGCCCTGCGGGGGGATTTCTCCTCCAGCATCTACCACTCCCAGTTTGACAACGAGGACACCTACAGCCGGGAGGCATTCCTCTTCCACCATTACATGTATGGGCTGATGGTGATGGAGTACGACCACTGCGCCGTCTCCCCCTTGGATTTCTCCGCCCGGTTTGCCGCTTTGGGTGACAGTGTGGACAAGGAGATTTTCGCCGCCTATAAGGTGGACAGCGAGGCCCTGCTGGCTGCGGTATCCGCCGCTTCTGAGGCCGCCAAGGCCGCCGGAGACAAAGTGTTTGAGGTCAACGCCTCCTACGCTGACGCCCTCCATCAGGGGGATGAAGCCAAGGCCCAGGAGATTTTGGATGGGTCCTCTGCCCTGGGGGATGGGGTGCTTGCCACCTTTAAGCTGGCCCAGGACGATCTGGTCCGCCTGACCTGGGAGGATTCCTCCATTTTCCCCCACCAGCATGCCCAGAACAACCTGGCCAACCTGAAAGGCGCGATTGCCTCTCTGGAAGCCGGTAACGGCCAGGCCGCCTTGGATGAATACCTCTACGGGGTGGACAACAACTGGTATGCCTATGACTTTGACAAGGAGACCTTCACCTACTTCACCGACTATGTGCTGAACCAGCCTGCTGACCGCCTGATGTGGGGCGCCGGCCGGGTAGTTGGCCACGAGGATCTATTCGACGTGATCCATGCCGTGCAGGACAAAGCCGGAACTGAAGGGGCGGATTACACCGAAGAGATCGCCGCCCTCAAGGCAGCGGAGGCCCGCCAGGCCCAGCTGCTGGACCGCTTGGTTCAGGAGGAGATCGCCTCTTTGGAGGAGCTGGCCGCCCAGCTGAACGGATTGGCCGCATAACGAACAACAAAAAAACAGCCATCCCACCACGGGATGGCTGTTTTTTTGTTTGCTGTGCAAACAGGAGCGTATCCGCCTTCCAGAAAGCAGAAACAAAAGGCGGAAATCGTTATTCAATGAGAAGGGAGGGCAGGGGGACCTTTCCTTCTTCTGGGAGGGATAGCAGAGTCAATTGCTCCAGGCTCTCCTCTGAAAGGAAGCATAGGCAGGAGATAGCATCTTGTTTGGCAGATTCTTCGCTCACCTGCAGGGAGTTGGAGAAAAAGTGTTCCAAGATGGCAAATAAGGTGTAGATTCGGTTTGCTTCCCGAATGCCCGCCGGGGTTAGCTGAATGTTGCCGTAATATTCCTTCTGAATAAGACCGTCGGCCACCAACCGGTGCAGCATTTTGACCACGCTGGCCCGGGCCACTGAGAGCTCCTGCGCCACGTCCACCGAACGGACAGCGTGGCCGCCATCGCTTAGCTGGTAGATGGCCAGAAGGTATCGTGTCGCGGATGGAGTGAGGGCCACAAGAGTCATCTCCTTTTTACGCAGTCAAATCCCAAATGGTTAGCATATACTAACCTTTGAGGAGTAGAAAAAGGAAGAACCGAAGCCTCCCTTTGGTTAGTGATATCTAACCGCAACCTCATCCTAGCACAGCGAAAAACAGAAGTCAAGATATTTTATAAAATTTTTGGGGCGCCGCCAGGCCGATGCGGCCAGGCGCAGGGGCGGTTCCCAAGGGGAACTTATTTTTTCCGCGAACAAAAGGCTTAGTTTGCGCTCCATGTATGCGCGCTCGCCAAAAGGGCGCATCTTCTTTGCAGAGAGAAAAAATATTGTGGTACCTCTTATAAACTCTGCAGCTTCGCCAGAGACCCATCCAAATGGATACCCGCCCCAATATTATTGGTGTTTTTGAATATGGGCCTTCAACTGGCGGAAGGTCTCCTCGCTGATGTCGTGCTCAATGCGGCAGGCATCCTCTGCGGCGACGTCTGGCGAGACCCCTAATGCGATGAGCCACTCGGTCATCAACAGGTGCCGCTCGTAGATCCGCTCGGCGATTTCCCGGCCGTCGTCGGTCAGTTCAATCCAGCCTTCCTTATCCATGGTGATCTGGCCTTTTTCCCGCAGGAGGGCCATAGCCCGGCTGACGCTGGGTTTGGTGAACTCCATCTGATGGACAATATCAATGGAGCGCACCGCCCCTTTTTCCTTTTTGAGCATTAAAATGGTTTCCAAATAGTTTTCTGCGGATTCGTTGGTCTTCAAAAAGCATCCTCCATTCCGAGCAAGTTTGCCAAGGCAAACAAAATTGTAACATCAAACAATTGGTAGTTGCCTATGCCTTACTATTTTAGCATAGGCGCAGAAATGGGGCAAGGGCGGACAGAAAATCTTTCAAAAATTGTTGACAAGTGGGGTTAGCAATGGTAAACTACACTGCAGAACGGGTTAGTCATCACTAACCATCTGAGTTCCCAAGAATGGTTCGCCATGCGAACGGAAGAGGAGTGACCATGATTATGCCATTGACTTTTTCACCATCCGGCCAACCGGCCACGGTAAAAGAGATCCACGGAAAGGATGAAACCAAGCGCTTTTTGGAGAGCCTGGGTTTTGTGGTAGGCGGCCCTGTAACCGTCATCTCTCAGATGGGAGGCAACCTGATTGTCAACGTCAAGGACACCCGGGTTGCTCTGAGCCAGAGCATGGCCAGCCGGATCATTGTGCACCAGTAAAACGACAGTGCGGCAGTTTTGAGAAAGAAGGGATCACTATGAAAACATTGCGGGAAATCCCCATTGGCCAGACGGTCATGGTTAAGAAATTGGAAGGGGAAGGTGCCCTTAAGCGGCGTATTATGGATATGGGCATCACCAAGGGCACCCAGATCTATGTGCGCAAGGTAGCCCCTCTGGGCGATCCGGTGGAGATCACGGTGCGGGGCTATGAGCTTTCCATCCGCAAAGGGGACGCGGCCAACATCCTGGTGGAGTAATACCTAAGAGATCCCATCAGGGCTGGGCACAGATGCACCACAGGCCCAGCGCAAAAAAAGATGGCTGCAATACAGGCGGCACCCCATTGTGCGGCTGTTTTTTATCTCTTGTGGTTAGCTTTTACTAACTACAAATTTTGACAGAACAATCTCAAATTAGAGGAGGAATTCCGTATGGCAATTACCATTGCGTTGGCAGGTAACCCCAACTGCGGTAAGACAACGATGTTCAACGACCTGACCGGGTCCAATCAATTTGTGGGCAACTGGCCGGGCGTCACAGTGGAAAAGAAGGAAGGCAAGCTCAAAGGGCACAAAGATGTCATCATCACCGACCTGCCCGGCATCTATTCCCTTTCCCCTTACACCTTGGAAGAGGTGGTCACCCGGAACTACCTGATTGGGGAGCACCCGGATGTCATCCTCAACTTGGTGGATGGCTCCAACATTGAGCGGAACCTGTACCTGACTACCCAGCTGACCGAGATGGGCATCCCGGTGGTCATCGCCCTCAATATGATGGATATCGTCAAGAAAAACGGCGATGTCATCGACACCAAAAAGCTTTCCGACCTGTTGGGATGCCAGGTGATTGAGACCTCGGCGGTCAAGAACGAAGGCTCCATGGAGGCTGCGGAGGCGGCGGTTAAAATGGCCCTCCAGGGCGGCAAGACCACCCCGCAGCACGTCTTCTCCAAACCGGTGGAGGATACCTTGGACAGAATTGGAGAAATTGCCGACAACTTCATCGCCCAAGAGAACAAGCGCTGGTATGCTGTCAAGCTGTTTGAGCGGGATGAAAAGGCGCTGGAAAGCCTGAAACTGCCCCAGGGGACCCTGGCCGAGCTGGAAAAGGCCATAACCTCCTGCGAGGAAGAACTGGACGACGACAGCGAGTCCATCATCACCAACGAGCGGTACAACGCCATCGCCAAGGTGATCAAAGCCTGTGTCAAGAAAAAACGGGGCGGCCTGAGCACCTCCGATAAAATCGACCGCATTGTCACCAACCGGTTTTTGGCCCTGCCCATCTTCGCCGTGGTGATGTTCTTCGTCTACTACATCTCGGTGAGCACCGTGGGTGATCTCCTCACCGGCTTTACCAACGACACCCTGTTCGGCGAGTGGATCTCCCCCGCAGTGGAGAGCTTCCTGGTGGGCATTGGCTGCGCCGATTGGCTCACTGGCCTGATTGTAGACGGCATCGTCGGCGGTGTAGGTGCCGTCCTGGGCTTCGTGCCCCAGATGCTGGTTCTGTTCCTGATGCTCTGTGCCTTGGAAGACTGCGGCTACATGGCCCGTATCGCCTTCATCATGGACCGGATTTTCCGTCGCTTCGGCTTGTCGGGCAAATCCTTTATCCCCATGCTGATCGGCTCCGGCTGCGGCGTCCCCGGCATTATGGCCTCCCGGACCATTGAGCAGGATCGGGACCGTAAAATGACCATCATGACCACCACCTTTATCCCCTGCGGCGCCAAGATGCCCATTGTGGCCCTGATCGCCGGCGCTCTTTTCGGCGGCGCCTGGTGGGTGGCGCCCTCTGCATACTTTATCGGCGTGGCGGCTATCATCATCTCCGGCATCATCCTCAAGAAGACCAAGCTGTTTGCCGGCGACCCCGCCCCCTTTGTCATGGAACTGCCCCAGTACCACCTGCCCACGGTAAAAAATGTCCTGCGGGGCACTTGGGAGAGAGGCTCTTCCTTTATTAAAAAGGCCGGCACGGTCATCCTTCTTTCCTCCATCTTTGTGTGGTTCACCTCTAGCTTCGGCTTTGTGGACGGCACCTTTGGCATGGTGGACGACATCGACGCCTCGGTACTGGCCTCCATCGGCTCAGTGGTCGCCCCCGTATTCGCCCCCTTGGGCTTTGGAAACTGGCAGACCGCTGTGGCAACTGTCCTGGGCCTTGTGGCCAAAGAAGAGGTGGTCGGCGCCTTGGGCACCATCTATGCGGTGGCTGGCGACGCTTTGGAGCTGGTCGAGGAAGGCGCCTTTGGGGAACTGGGAGCCATTGCCCAGCACTTCACCGCCCTGTCCGCCTACTCCTTCCTGGTGTTTAACCTGCTGTGTGCCCCCTGTTTTGCGGCCATCGGCGCCATCAAACGGGAGATGAACAACGCCAAATGGACTTGGTTCGCCATCGGCTATCAGACGGTGTTCGCCTATACCATGTCCTTTATGCTGTACCAGTTCGGCCTGCTGTTCACCGGCGCTGCCGGTTTCTCCATCGGTACGGCCATTGCGGCGGTGATCCTGGTGGTTTACCTGTGGCTGCTCTTCCGCAAAGGCTATGTGGAAAAACCTACCCGTCTGCGCTCGGTTGACACAGTTGAAGCATAAGCGAGCGTTTTGTACAATCTATGTGTCTGCAAAGGAGGCTTTTGTATGGCAACCTATATCATCGGTGCAATCCTGTTGGGAATTGTCCTGTTGGCCGCACGGTATGTGATCCGCTGCCAAAAACAGGGAGGTTGCGTGGGCTGCGGCGGGAAAGACGGCTGCGGCGGTTGCTGCCACTGCCATGAAAGCAGCGGGCAGACCAAGTAACCCCATACCATCCACCAGCAACCCCTCTTTGGGTTTCACCATAAAAACAAGAAGGAACCGGATCGTGGGCCGGTTCCTTCTTGTTTTTTTACCGCTTTTAAGG
This sequence comes from Merdimmobilis hominis, assembly GCF_900104615.1. Lineage (GTDB taxonomy): Bacteria > Bacillota > Clostridia > Oscillospirales > Ruminococcaceae > Merdimmobilis > Merdimmobilis hominis. The sequence continues at coordinate 1,444,054 of NZ_LT629939.1, forward strand.
ATGAGGGGGCAAATCCTCTGGGGTGTAGATGGCGATGGCCGTCTTGTTGGGCAGGCAGACCGCACTTTGGAATTCCTGGGAGATAAAGCCGGTGTTGACACAGATGTGGTCCGGGCAGTCCGATTCGCGGAATCGGATTTGGTGATCCACCAATTCCAATTCCACCTCTACCCCATAGGGGGAGAGGTCCACCAAGTGGCTCTCCTGGTGGGCGGACAGTTCATAGCGGGCCACTTCCTGGCTGTCCACCGTCACCACCGCCCAGTTGCCCTCGACGGGGGGCTGGGTCTGGCGGTACCAGAGAACCCCGGCTACAAAAGCCAAAAAGGCCAGGACAAAGATCAGGTCGCCTTTTTTGATAAATGCACGCTGGGCCATACAATCCTCCCCAAACAGATGAAATTGGTACCATCATACCCGCCTGGGGGGGAAAATGCAAGGCCTGGGGATGGCTAGGGCAGGGGAAGGAGGAGATTTTCCCCGCTTTGGGCAAAATGTGTGTCTGCTGTCCAAAGAAAAGGGGGAGTTTGCCTAAACAGTCAGCACCCCGTTTTCGGTCTCGATGAGGATGAGGATCTGCTCCTCCACCCCATTTAAGGCGTTGATATAGGAGAGGACATGCTCCCCGTTTTTGCCGGTGGCCTTAAATTCGTAGACAAACGCCTCGTTAAGGCCCGCAGTGGGGATGACCGCCAGCTGGGCGGATTGAACGGACAGGTTTTTGCTGACCTTCTCCATGGCCTCTTCCCGGGTGAGAGCGGGGGCGGGAATCTGGCGGCTCTGGTGGTTGACGATATAGCCACGGGTGTCCAGGGAGACGATGTCCCCATTGTCCATGGCCACACCCACTTTTATCAGATCGGTGTAGCAGACGACCCCATCCTGCTGGTAGGCAAAGTTGATGGTACAGATGTTATTGGCAATTTCGTAGTAGGTCTCCCGCATGGATTCGATGCCCAGCCCTTCCAGATACTTGCGGGCGATGCTGATGGCCTGTTTGGAGTCGATGGTCTTGTCCCCAATATCCCTGCCATTGATCAGATAGGTGACAAAACCGCCGTTTTTGGTGACGCCGATGTTGATGTTGTCCCCGCCGAAACAGTAGGAGGGCATGGTGGAGTTTTCCATCTCCTCAAAGGTGAGGGCGGAGGGGTTGACCCCAGCCGCCTGGGCGGCCTTTTTCTGGGCGTTCTCCTGGCTGATCTCCGGCTGTCCTTTGGTGAGGCGGGGCTGGCGGTCCAAAATGTTGTCTGAGAAGGGCCCGTCGTAAATGAGGCGGGGATAGCCATCAAAGCTGTTTTCCAGCTCTTCAAATCCGCCGCCGCCCGCCTGCTGCTGCTCGCCGTCGGCGCCGTTGCCCTTCTGGACGGAGACTGCGGCCAGCCGGTCCAAGGGGATCTCCCCACTGCTGACCCGGCCCTGTACTGCGTTAATCTGTTCATTGAGGTTCTGGGCATAGGTGCACAGGGTATCCAGGTTGCGCAGTTCCTCCTCGGTCAGCTCCTGGCTGTTGGCCACCTTTCGGGAGAGGGTCATGGCGTAATCGCCCACCTGGGAGAGGAACCGGTAGGTGTCCGTCAGGTCCAGTTCCTCTAAAGGCAGGGCGGAGAGGGACGCCTTGGCCGATCCTGCGTCCCGCCACAGCTTGGCCGAAAGGGAGGTCATCTGGGCCGGGGAACCGGCGTAAACCCCTTTGTTGAGGGTGGAGGAAATGTCCGCCACATAGCTGGAAAGCTCCTCCAGCGAGCGCAGATAGGTCATCTCAAGTTGGCGGCGGTATTTGTTCGCCTGCCAGAATCCAAGTACCGCCGTGACCACCAAAGCGGCGGCTAAGGTGCCCACCACAATGCCGGCCCGGAGTTTATCGCTTTTTGACATGTTTTTGTCCATGGCTATGCCTCCAAACAAAAAAATTCTGGTTTTGCCAGCCGGAGGAATCCGTTCTGACAGAAAATTGTAATACTCGCTGTTATATTTACCCCATTTCATTAAAAATATGTAAAATGCCTCTGGAACATTTGAAAGCCGCCGGTTTTCTGCTATAATAACCTAGAACCGAACATTTTAAAAATCCGCGCCAACCGGCAAGGACAGCCACTTTTTTCCGCTGCTGCCCAGAGCCAAGGGACGAAAAGGGAGGCAAGTGCCTTGCGGGAAATTTATTTAGACAACAGTGCCACCACCAGGACTGACCCGGAAGTGGCCAGCTATATTGCAGATGTGATGGTAAACCAGTACGGCAACCCCTCTTCCCTCCACCGGCGGGGGCTGATGGCCCAGCTGGAATGGGAAAAGGGGCTTAAGCGGATCGCCGCTGTCCTGGGCTGCGACCCCGGGTGCATCACCATCACCTCCGGCGGAACTGAGGCGGACAACCTGGCCATCTTCGGCGGGGCACAGGCCAAAAAGCGCCGGGGCAACAAAATCGTCACCACCGCCTTTGAACACGCGGCGGTGCTGGCCCCCTTCCGCCAGCTGGAAGAACAGGGATTCCAGGCGGTTTATGTGAAGCCGGACAGCCGGGGGATCATCACCCTGGAAAACCTCCTGGAAGCGGTGGACAAAGACACCATCCTGGTCAGCCTGATGGCAGTCAACAACGAGGTGGGCACCATCCTGCCGGTGGCAGAGGCGGTGAAAGGCATCCGCAAAAAAGCGCCCAATGCCCTCATCCACTGCGACGCAGTCCAGGCGTTCTGCAAAATCCCCCTCAAGCCGGTGAAGTGGGACGTGGACCTGATGACCGTCAGCGGCCACAAGATCCACGCCCCCAAAGGGGTGGGCGCCCTCTATGTGAAAAAGGGGGTTAAGGTTCTCCCCCAGCTGTGGGGCGGCCACCAGCAGAACGGCCTGCGCCCCGGCACCGAAAATATGCCCTTGGCCTGCGGCTTCGGCCTTGCAGCCGAAAAAGCCGCCTCCCACATGGGGGAGAACCTTCAGAGGATGGAGGAGCTGCGGGCCCACCTGCTGGCCCGGGCGGAGGAGGTCGGTTGCATTGCCATAAATTCCCCCCTGGAGGGCCTTCCCTACGTCGTCAACCTGTCGGTGGAGGGGTTCCGGTCGGAGATCCTGCTCCACTTTTTGGAGGAGAAGGGCATCTACGTCTCCAGCGGATCCGCCTGCAGCCGGGGAGAGAAAAGCCATGTGCTGGGGGCCATGGGCCTATCCCAGAGCCGGATTGACTCCGCCCTGCGGATCAGCTTCGGCACGGACAACACCATAGAAGACATCGACCAGTTGATTGACGCCCTCAAGGAGGCCGTCGGGACGTTAGCGAGGAATAGACGATGAAAGAGCTTATTTTGATCAAAAACGGGGAGATCGCCCTAAAAGGCCTCAACCGCACCACCTTTGAAGACGTGCTGCTGAAAAACATCCGCCGCAAACTGGCGGATTTGGGAAAGTTCCGCTGCTATAAAGCCCAATCCACCATGTACATTGAGCCCCAGGAGGACGGCATCGACCTGGATGAGGCGGTGGACCGGGTCCGCAAGGTGTTTGGCATTGCGGCCCTGACCCGCGCCTGTATTGTGGAGAAGGATTTTGAGGATATCAAGGCAAAAACGGTGGAATATTTGAAAGAGACCCTGTCAGAGGCCAGCACCTTTAAAGTGGAGGCCAAGCGATCGGACAAGACCTTCCCTATGAACACCCCTCAAATCTGCACCGAGCTGGGCGGCTACCTGTTGGAACAGTTCCCGGGTCTGACGGTGGACGTCCACAACCCACAGGTCACCGTCATGGTGGAAATCCGGGATTTCGCCGCCTACATCCACGCCGGGCAGATCGAAGGGGCAGGCGGCATGCCGGTCAGCACCAGCGGCCGGGCTATGCTGCTAGTCTCCGGCGGCATCGACAGCCCGGTGGCCGGCTATATGATGGCCAAACGGGGGATGGAGGTGCTGGCGGTCCACTTTGTCAGCCCCCCTTACACCAGCGAGCGAGCCAAACTGAAGGTGATCACCCTCTGTGAGAAGATGAGCGCCTACTGCGGCCGGATGCAGCTGTTTATCGTCCCCTTTACGAAAATGCAGGAAGCCATCCGGGACAACTGCCCGGAGGAGCTGTTCACCGTGATTATGCGCCGTATGATGATGAAGATCGCCGAAAAGCTGGCCCAGCGCAGCGACTGCGCCGCCCTCATCACCGGCGAGAGCCTGGCCCAGGTGGCCAGCCAGACGGTCCAGGCCATCGCCTGCACCGACGTGGCCTGCCAGATGCCGGTGCTGCGGCCTCTCATCGGCATGGACAAAGAGGAGATCATCCGCATCGCCCGGAAGATCGACACCTTTGAGACCTCCATCCTGCCCTATGAGGACTGCTGCACCGTCTTCACCCCCAAGCACCCCCGCACCCGGCCCAAACTGGCCATGGTGGAGGAGGCGGAAGCCGCCTTTGACTTCGCCCCCATGCTGGAGGAAGCGGTGGAAGGGGCCGAGCGCCTTCGGATTGATCCCCAATAGGGGGAACGTTTCGGAAGGGGCAACCCATATCCAAAGGAGGATTCACCCATGATAGCCGAGATACTCAGCCTGTCGGCCCCCTGCCTGGGGAGCCAGGAGAGCGCCCTGGCCGGCGTCCTGAAACGGGAGCTGGCCTTGTTCGGCGTACAGCTGAACCATCTGACAGAATGCGGACAGAATCAAGGAGCACTTCAAAATGCCCTGACCGAAGCCATGGAGCGCAGCGACATGATCCTCGCTGTGGGGGGGATTGACCCCGAACCCACCATCAAATCCACCTTGTGCGAAGGGTTGGATCTGCCCACCCTTCTTCACATGCCTACTTTAGAAGCTATCCAGCGGGAATGCCTGCGCCGGGGGATCCCCTTTGACGACAAGGTTCAAGAGGGGGCGAACCTCCCTGAAGTCTGCGTGGTGTTTCCTCTGTCCCCCGGGGGCCTGACCCCAGGGTTCGCCATCTCCGCCGGGAAGCAATGCGTCATCGTGCTGCCGGGGGAGGAGGAACAGCTCTGGCCTTTGGTGCTGGATGGGGTGCTCCCCTATGCCGCCAAATTCGCCGGGGTGTTTTCGGCCACCCAGACGGTGGAATCCCCCCACACCCCCCAAGAGGTGGAATTCTGCCTCACCGACCTGCCGGTCCCAGAAGGGCTGGCGGTCAGCGCTTACAGCCGGGGGGGAAGTACCCGGGTGCGGCTCACCGCGGTGGCCGGTACCCGCAAGGACGCCCAAGCCCTCTGCGATGGGTTCCTTCCCCAATTGGAGGAACGTCTGGGCAGGATGGCGGCACCCCCGCCCCCTCCGCCGGAGCGGGATACCCCCGACCTGCGGGAAGCTTCCTTCCTCACCCGGATGCGGGCGGCTATCCTGCCCCGTAAGGAGGACCCCTTGGGGGAGAAGATCCGCAAGCTGGTTTTTTTAGCGGCGATGGTTTGCTTCCTGGGGGCGGGGACCTACCTTGCCCACTATTACTACACCGCCTATGAAAACAAATCGATGATCGACCGGCTGGAGGGGATCAAGGACAATTCGGACGTCTCGGTTTCCGGGTACCCCGAAGGGTATCTTCCCCGGTTTGCGGCCCTCTATGACATCAACCCGGATTTGGTGGGCTGGCTGGAGATCCCCGGCACCCTGATCAACTTCCCAGTGGTTCAGGGCAAGGACAACGAGTACTATCTCAAAAGGGACTTCAATGACAAACAGAACCGCCATGGAACCCCCTTCCTGGATTTCCGCAACAGCCTCAATTCGCCGGATGACAACCTGGTGATCTACGGCCACAACATGCGGGATGGCCAGATGTTCGGCGACATTGTCAAATACCAGAAGCTGGACTTTTATAAGGAGCACCCGGTGATCACCTTTGACTCGGTGTTCCAGGAGGCGGACTACAAAATCGTCTCGGTATTTGTGGCCAGCGCCGCCGAATCCTTTGAATACCACAATTTTTTAAATGCAGCGGATGAAAACGATTTTTATAAATTTGTAGATGAAATCTACAACCGTTCCCTCATCGACACCGGGGTGGATGTGGAGTATGGCGACGAACTGCTGACCCTCTCCACCTGCACCTATGAGTTCACGGACGCCCGTTTGGCGGTGGTGGCTCGAAAGGTCCGCCACGGGGAGAGCGCCACAGTGGACACCTCCGGGGCCAAGATGAACCCCAATCCCCTGATGCCGGACATCTGGTACCAGACCTACGGGGGAAACAAGCCGGCAAATGCCGCCACCCATCGCCCCTCCTCCAGCTCCGCCGCGCCCAGCAGCTCTTCCAGCAGCCAGCCGCCGGCGAGCAGTTCCAGCGCACCAAATAGTTCTTCCAGTGCGCCAGCGGTTTCTTCTAGCTCGGTTCCGCCGGTATCCAGCTCCAGTGAAGCCCCGTCTTCCAGCAGTGAGCCTCCAGCATCCAGCTCCAGCGAGGCGCCTTCCTCCAGTTCCAGCCTGCCGCCGGAATCCAGTTCCAGTGAGCTGCCCCCCTCTTCCAGCAGTGTGCCGGAGGAACCAGAGGAGCCCTCTTCTTCGGAGATCGACGTCATTGAACCGGTTGAAGACGAGCCGGAGGAGGAACCCCCGGACATCGATGAGGACGACCGCCTTTCGGTGACATCCGGGGGAGAGGTGGTGGAGGACGACGCCTATACCATCGTCAGTCAGATTGTGCAGAACGAATCCCGTGGGAACCTGCTGCCTGAGGCCACTAAGGCCCAGGCAGTGGCGACCTACAGCTACATAAAATACAACAACGCCAAGGGGGTCAGCCCCAGCGTCATCCTGCGGGAGGATATCAGTCCCGCCGTGGAGCGGGCGGTTTCGTCGGTCATCGGCGAGGGGGTGTATTACAAGGGCAGAATCGCCAACACCGTGTACCATTCCACCGGCGCGGGCAAAACCACTACCAGCCAATCGGTTTGGGGCACAGCGCTCCCTTACCTGGTGTCGGTGGACAGCCCCTGGGATGAGGATTCCCCCTATTACAAGAACACCTACACTATCAGCCGGGATGCCTTTGCCGAGCTGGTGTTGGACACCTATGGCATCGACCTGGAGGAATATGGCGACCCCGAAGACTGGATTGAGATCGACGAGGACCGGCTGGAGCCGGGTGGATACGTGGGCCGGGTCTACTTGGGCGGCGAGTACAAATCCCAAGGCGGCAAGGTGCCCAAGGGAACCCTGATCAACGGCCGCGGCATCCGGGAACAGCTTTTGAACTTCGGTTTGAAATCCACCTGTTTTGAGGTGAAGTACCGCTCTGGAAAGTTTGTCTTTACCACCTACGGCTATGGCCACGGAGTGGGGATGAGCCAGTTTGGCGCCAACGGCATGGCGGCGGAAGGGTACACCTACAAAGAGATTTTGGAACACTATTACCCCGGCACTACCATAAAATAGAAAACCTGTTTGACACTGTTAGCAGTTGACAAAAGACCATGGGCGGACGCTCATGGCCTTTTTCATTTTCCAAGGGAAATACCAGGGGCTGTATGCTGCTGGGGAACCTTTGTCCTTGTGAAATTGACAATCCCCATAGGGTATCGTATACTGGATATATCTACGTAGGAGAGCTGAAAAAACAGTGGACAAAGGAGGAATTAAGATGGATTTATACAAGCTCACCCAAGAAGTGGAGCCCTATGTCATCGCCATGCGCCGGGAGTTCCACGCCAACCCGGAAATTTCCTTTCACGAGGTGCGCACCACCGCCCGCATCCGGGAGGAGCTGGACAAACTGGGCATTCCCCATGAGACGGTAGGCAGCGGCAATGTGGTGGGCCTTTTGGATACCGGCCGGCCGGGCAAGACCCTATCCATCCGGGCGGACATTGACGCCTTACCCATGGAGGAAGCGGACAAAACCACCCCTTATTGCAGCAAGGTTGACGGGGTGATGCACTCCTGCGGCCACGATGGCCACGCCGCTATGCTGTTGGGCACCGCCAAAGTCCTGGCCCAGATCCAGGAGGAGCTGACCGGCAAGATCTATTTCTGCTTCCAGGTGGCGGAAGAAGTGGGCGGCGGTGCTGGGGAGATCGTCCAGTACCTGAAGGAACAGGGTGGGGTGGACTGCTCCATCGGCACCCATCTGGACGGAGGAAGCGACGCCGGTGTCATCCACCTGCCGGATGGCCCGCTGATGGCCGGCGCTGAGCTGTTTGAGATCGAGGTCAAGGGGGTGGGCGGCCATGGTTCCCGCCCCGACAAGGCGGTGGACCCCATCAAGCCCGCCTGCGACATCCTGTTGCGAATCGCCAGCATTCCCGCCCAATACCACAACCCCTTTGACACCTGTGTCATCAGCCCTTGCCAGATCCACGGGGGCAGCGCCAACAACATCGTGCCGCAGAGCGTGAAGATCGGGGGGAATATCCGCTTCTTTAAGTATGGGGACAACGACAAACTGCTGGAGCGGATCCGCATGGTGGCGGAAAACACCGCCAAGGCTTACGGCACTACAGCGGTGGTCACCCATGCGCCATCCTCCCCCCTTCCGGTGATCAACGACCCCGAAATGGCTGCCATCGGCCGGGAGGTGGCCCAGTCGGTGGGCTTTGTGATGGCCCCGCCCCATGACCCCACCTGCGGCTCGGACAACTACGCTGAGTTCCTGGCGGCGTTCCCCGGTTTTTACTGTGACACTGGAGCCCGCTGCACCCGGCCCGGCACCAGCGGAAACCACCACAACCCCACCTTTGACTTGGACGAGAGCGCCTTCCGCCGCATTGTGGAGTTTTTTGCGGCCTTTGCGGTTCGCTTTTTGGGCAGATAACAACCACATAGTATAAGGGAGGACCGCGAAAGCGGTCCTCCTCTTTTTGTCGTGAATAAAATTTGAATAGAATAATAATTTGAAATTAATATTATATAATATCATTGACAAATTATTTTTTCGGCAGTACAATAATATCTGTAGAAAGGAGGGTACCCATGAACCGAAGCGTATACAGCCTAGTGCTCAGTGACGATGTGGTGGAGGCGGTGGACCGCCTGGCCTACCAGCAGAACACCAGCCGGTCGGCTTTGATCAACCAAATCCTGGCGGAAGCGGTTTCCTTTGTAACACCAGAGATGCGGATGCGGGAAATTTTCTCCCAGGTGGAAGCGCTGATGGACGGCATGGACGCCTTCCAGGTGAACACCCAGCCATCCGATGCTATCCTCTCCATTAAAAGCCCTCTGCGGTACAAGTACAAGCCAACCCTGCGCTATGCGGTGGAACTTTACCGGGCCCCTCGTCCGGCCATCGGGGAGCTGCGGGTCTCCGCCCGCACCCAAAGCCAAGGATTGCTGGAATCCCTGACCGGGTTTTACCAGCTGTGGATCCAGCTGGAGACCCACTACATCGGCTCCCGGTTCCCCGGGGGGAGAATCCCTTGCCAGGTGCAGGAAGGGCGGTATTGCCGCCAGTTTTTCCTCCCCCGAGGGGAGATCGGCAGCGAGGAGCTGGCCAGGGCCATCACCGATTACATCCGCATGTTTGACCACCTGCTCAAGGTGTATTTTAACCATCTGGACGATTGCCAGGCGGCCCGGGCCGCAGTGGAACAAGAATACCGGTCCTATCTTTCCCGGGAAAGAACCGTTTTATAGAATATCACTCAGTTTGAGGGAGGAATTGCGATGAACGCTCAAAAATTGACCCAAAAATCCCTGGAAGCGGTGCAGGCGGCCCAAGCCCTTGCCACCGAATACCAGAATATGCAGATCGAAGAGCAGCATCTAGCCTGTGCCCTCCTCTCCCAGCAGAATGGACTGATTGCCCAGCTGCTGCGCAAAATGAATGTGGACACAGACGCCATGCTGGCCCAGCTGACCCGGTCGGTGGAGAAGCTGCCCAAAGTCTCCGGCCCCGGCCGCCCGATGGATAAAATCTATGTCTCCTCCGACGTAGACCGGGTGCTGAACGAAGCAGAACGCCAGGCCGAACACATGAAGGACGAATACGTCTCGGTAGAGCACCTGATGCTCTCGCTGATCGAAAACCCCAACAGCGACCTGAAAGAGATCTTCCGGGTGTTCGGGGTGGATAAAAATAAGTTTATGGAAGCCCTGGCCACCGTCCGGGGCAGCTCCCGGGTCACCAGCGATAACCCGGAGGAAACCTATGACGCCTTGAAAAAATACGGCTCCGACCTGGTGGAACAGGCTCGGAACCACAAACTGGACCCAGTCATCGGCCGGGATGCGGAGATCCGCAATGTGATCCGCATCCTCTCCCGGAAGACCAAAAACAACCCGGTGCTCATCGGCGAGCCAGGCGTGGGTAAAACCGCCATCGCCGAGGGCCTGGCCCAGCGGATTGTCCGGGGGGATGTGCCCGCCAGCCTGAAGGACCGCACCATCTTTTCGCTGGACATGGGCGCCCTCATCGCCGGCGCCAAGTTCCGGGGCGAGTTTGAGGAACGGCTGAAAGCCGTCCTGGGCGAGGTGAAGAAGAGCGAGGGCAAGATCATCCTCTTCATCGACGAACTGCACACCATTGTGGGCGCGGGCAAAACCGAAGGCTCCATGGACGCGGGCAACCTGCTAAAGCCCATGCTGGCCCGGGGCGAGCTCCACTGCATCGGCGCCACCACCTTGGACGAGTACCGCCAGTACATCGAAAAAGACCCGGCTTTGGAGCGCCGCTTCCAGCCGGTGATGGTGGATGAACCCACAGTGGAAGACACCATCTCCATCCTCCGGGGGCTGAAAGAGCGGTATGAGGTGTTCCATGGGGTGAAGATCCAGGACCAGGCGCTGATCGCCGCCGCCGTCCTCTCCAACCGGTATATCACCGACCGGTTTTTGCCGGATAAAGCCATCGACCTGGTGGATGAAGCCTGCGCCATGATCCGCACCGAGATCGACTCCATGCCCTCCGAGCTGGATGAGATCTCCCGGAAGATCATGCAGCATGAAATTGAGGAAGCAGCCCTGAAAAAGGAAAGCGACCACCTCTCCCAGGAACATCTCTCGGAGATCCAGAAGGAGCTGGCCGACCTGCGGGCCCAGTTCAAAGAGATGAAGGCCCAGTGGGAGAATGAAAAAGGCGCCATCGGCAAGGTGCAGAAGCTGCGGGAGGAAATCGAACAGCTGGGTGCCGAGATGGAGCGGGCTGAGCGCAGCTACGACCTGAACAAGGCCGCCGAACTGAAATACGGCCGGCTCCCCGCCCTCCAGAAGGAACTGGCGGAGGAGGAAGCCATCGCCGAGAAGGCCAAAGGTTCCTCCGGCCTGCTGCGGGACAAGGTCACCGATGAAGAGATTGCCCGGATTGTGGCCCGCTGGACCGGCATCCCCGTCTCCAAGCTGATGGAAGGGGAGCGGGAGAAGCTGCTTCACCTGGAGGACATCCTCCACCAACGGGTCATCGGCCAAGATGAAGCGGTTACCAAGGTGACTGAGGCTATCCTCCGATCCCGGGCGGGCATCCAGGACCCTGACCGGCCCATCGGTTCCTTCCTGTTCCTGGGTCCCACCGGTGTGGGCAAGACCGAGCTGGCCAAAGCCTTGGCCCAGGCCCTTTTTGACGATGAGCGCAGCATGGTGCGGATCGATATGACCGAGTATATGGAGAAATTCTCGGTGTCCCGCCTGATCGGAGCGCCTCCCGGATATGTGGGGTATGAGGAGGGCGGCCAGCTGACCGAGGCAGTCCGCCGCAAACCCTATTCGGTGGTGCTGTTTGACGAGGTGGAAAAAGCCCATCCCGATGTGTTCAACATCCTTTTGCAGGTGCTGGACGACGGCCGGATCACCGATTCCCAAGGCCGGGTGGTGGACTTTAAAAACACTGTCATCATCCTCACCTCCAACCTGGGTTCCAGTTATCTTCTGGAGGGCATCGGCCCCGACGGGGAGATCACCCAGGAGGCAAAAGACCGGGTACAGGGCCTTTTGAAGCAGCAGTTCCGGCCCGAGTTCCTCAACCGGCTGGATGAGATCGTCTTCTACAAACCTCTGACCAAGGCGGAGATCCGCTCCATTGTAGACCTTTTGGTCCAGGATCTCTCCCGCCGGCTGAAGGATAAACAGCTGACGATTTCCCTGACCGACGCCGCCAAGGATTTTGTGGTGGAGGAGGGTTACGACCCCATTTACGGCGCGCGTCCGCTGAAGCGGTTCCTCCAGAGCCAGGTGGAGACTATGGTGGCCAAACTGATTCTTCGGGACGACCCGCTACCGGGCACACACATCACCGTGGATTGTGTGGACGGCCATCTGACCGCCAATGCCAGCCGCGAGGAAGAATGATAGATTCATAAGAAAAAAGGAGAGAGGCAGATGCCTCTCTCCTTTTTTGTGGGTTAAACCCGGACAATATAATCCGCTTTGCGGGGCTTTGCCTCGGGAAGCGGCCCATCAGGGTAGCCAAGGATGCAGTGTCCCACCCCGATATAATCTTCGCTGAGACCCCATTTTTGCAGCAGGGCTTTGCCTTCCGGGGAGGCGAACTCCTCTTTGGCCCGGTGAATCCAGCAGGAGCCCACCCCTATTGCAGCAGCGGCGTTCATCAGGTTGCCCATCACCAGGCTGCCGTCCTCCACGACGCAGCCGCCTTGAGAAAGGACTACCACCACAGTGGGGGCGCCGTAGAAGGGGTCGGTGCCCGGCTTGCCTAGGATGGCGGCGTTCATCTGGCTAAGCTGGCTGCGGGTGGCCTCGTCCTGCACCACTACCATCACGGCGGGCTGCTTGCCCATGGCGCTTGGGGCGTAGGTGCCGGCCTTCAGGATAGCGGCCAAGTCCTCCTCCCGCAGCTGTTCCGGCCGGAAGGAGCGCACGCTGCGGCGGTTTAACAGGGTTTTCATTGATTCGTTCATGGAAAAACCTCCTTTTTTATTCTATAGCAGTTTCTGTTGCCAGAAACAAGGTGTTGTTGTAAGTGGAGGGATGCCCCTCTCTTCCTATCGTCTAGTATAGCACGCTGGGGGCAAAAGGAAAAGAAAAGGGCAAAATCGGGGATGGCATGCAGGAAAACAGGAAGAATCTGCCACCTGTATAGCGGAATGCCCTTTTTTCGAAAAAAGCAGGGCAAAGGGATGATTGGAAGCCCGGTTTTGTGCTACAATAATCGCAGGGTTGCTTTGAAAGGTCCCATCTGGCGAAGGGATTCACAGATTGACAGTATTGAAATATAGGAGGGCATGGATTTTGCTGCAAAAGATCAAAGAAAAGGGCCATTATCAGGCGTTTTTCATCACCTTGGCGCTGGCCGCGGTGGTGTTTTTGCCATTTATCATCTACGACAAGGGGATCTTTTTCTTCTACGGGGACTTTAACGTCCAGCAGATTCCTTTCTATAAGCTGGCCCATGAGGCCATCCGATCCGGGGACATCGCCTGGAACTGGTACACCGATTTGGGGGCCAACTTCATCGGCTCCTATAGCTTTTACCTGTTGTTCAGCCCTTTTTTCTGGCTGACCCTCCCGTTCCCAACCGAGGCGGTACCGTTCCTCATCGGGCCGCTGCTGATGCTCAAAACCGCCTGTGCCGCTTTGACCTCTTACTTCTACATCAAGCGGTTTGTGAAAGATCAATACTATGCGGTGATCGGCTCGATCCTCTACGCCTTTTCCGGCTTTGCGGTGTACAACATCTTTTTCAACCATTTCCATGAGGTGATTGTGTTCTTCCCCCTCTTGCTCATCGGGGTGGAGGAGCTGGTAACAAACAACCGCAAAGGGCTGTTTGCCATCACAGTGGCCATCAACTGCCTGGTCAACTACTGGTTCTTCATCGGTGAAGTGGTGTTTGTGGTGCTTTATGTCTTTATCCGCATGGCGGACCGGGACTGGGGCATGACGGTGAAAAAGTTCATCACCCTGGCATTTGAATCGGTGGTTGGGCTGATGATCGCCATGTTCCTGCTGCTGCCATCGGTGCTGGCCATTCTGGGAAACCCCCGCACCGGGACCGACAACCTGTTGATGGGCTGGTGGTTCTGGGTGTTTGACAACGAGCAGCGGCTCCCTGCCATTTTGCAGTGCTTCTTCTTCCCGCCGGAGCTGCCCAGCAGCCCCAACTTCTTCCCCGATCACGGGGCCAAGTGGTCCTCCACTGCGGCGTGGCTGCCCATGGTCTCGATGACCGGCGTCATCGCCTACCTGTGTTCGGTAAAAAAGAGCTGGATCAAGCGGATTTTGCTCCTTTCCCTGTTTATGGCGGTGATCCCCGGCCTCAACAGCGCCTTTATCCTGTTCAACCATTCCTACTATGCCCGGTGGTTCTATATGCCGGTGCTGATTATGTGTGTCGCCACGGTGATTGCCCTGGAGAATCGAAAGATCAACTACACCGAGGGCATCAAGTGGACGGTGGGCATCACTGCTGTCTTTGTGATCGCGGTGGGATTCACCCCCAAAAAGGTGAAAGGGGAGCTGAAATTCGGCCTGATGAAATACCCCGACCGGTTCTGGGTGTATGTGCTCATCGCAGCGGCGGGCCTCCTGCTCACCTACCTGCTGATCCGGCTGCGGGATAACCCCAAATTCAAAAAGATGCTGCTCATCTCCCTGTCGGTGATGTGCATCGGCTATCCCATCACCTTCATCGCCATGGGCAAGACCCGGTCGGATTATACAACATGGATTCGGGAAACCGCCCTGGATGGCCGGTATGCCATCCATCTGCCGGAGGAGCCTTTTGCCCGCAGCGACCTCTATGACAGCATGGACAACCTGGGGATGTATTGGCACCTGCCCAACATCCAAGCGTTCCACAGCATTGTCCCCGCCTCCATTATGGAGTTCTACCCCCAGGTCGGGGTAAAGCGGGACGTCTCCTCAAAGCCGGGGATTGAATATTTCCCCTTGCGCTCCCTTTTGTCGGTGCGGTGGTTCTTTGTGAAGAACGACGAGCCCGACGCCGAGGACATCATGCCCGGGTTTGTATACTACGATTCGGTGCTGGACTATGACATTTATGAGAACGAGAACTTCCTGCCCATGGGCTTTGGCTACACCCAGTGCTACGACAACTTCCTGTTGGGGGAGGGGGACAACGAGGTCCGCTCCCACATGATGATGCGGGCAGTCCAGCTGGACAACCTGGCCATCGCCCGCAACCAGGATATCCTGGAAATTGTGGGGGAGGTCCCCTATAGCCAGTTCAACTACGATGGTTTCACTGAGGCGGTGGAGGACCGGAGGGCCCTTTCCTGCTACGATTTCCAGATTGACAACCGGGGTTTTACCGCCCGCTCCAACCTGGAGGAGGAAACCCTGATGTTCTTCAGCGTGCCCTATGACGAGGGGTGGAGCGCTACCGTCAATGGGGAGGAAGCCCTCATCGAGAAGGCCAACATCGGCTTTATGGCGGTGCGGGTTCCGGCGGGGGAGGCGGAGATCCGGTTTGATTACCACACCCCTGGCCTGAAAAATGGCGCGATCGTCAGCTTGTGCGGGCTGGTGGTACTGGGCTGCTACCTCTTCATCAACAAAAAAGCAAAGCCCGCCCCAGCGGCTTCCACCCAGCTGCCCTTGGAGGAGTTCCTGGAGGAGAAGGACAAAGGCAGCGAGCCGGAGGAATCCCCGGACGACAAGGAGGAATAGACCCCATGGATACCTTATATTTGGTGGTGCCCTGCTACAATGAGGAAGAAGTCCTGCCCGAGACATCCCGCCGGCTGAAGGAAAAGCTGGAGGGGATGGTCTTGGAGGGCTTGGTGGATGAAAAAAGCCGCATCCTATTTGTGGACGACGGCAGCCGGGATAAAACCTGGGAGATTATCTCCCGCCTCCACCAGGAGGATCCCCGGTTCCTGGGGCTGAAGCTCTCCCGGAACAAGGGGCATCAAAACGCCCTGCTGGCTGGGCTGATGACCGCCAAAGAGTTGTGCGACATGGCCATCAGCCTGGATGCCGACCTCCAGGACGATGTGGATGCCATCGACCGGTTTGTACTGGAATACCAAAATGGCTGCGACATTGTCTACGGGGTGCGCTCCAAGCGGGAGACGGATACCTGGTTCAAACGGACCACCGCCGAGGGCTTTTATAAGGTGATGCAGGCCCTGGGGGTGGACATTGTGGACAACCACGCCGACTACCGGCTGATGAGCCGCCGGGCGCTGGAAGGACTTGCCCAGTTCCGGGAGGTCAACCTGTTTTTGCGGGGCATTGTCCCTTTAATCGGCTATAAATCCGCGGTGGTGACCTACGAGCGCAGCGAGCGGTTTGCCGGGGAATCCAAATACCCTTTAAAAAAGATGCTCTCCTTTGCCTTTGACGGCATCACCTCTTTCAGCGTCAAGCCCATCTCCTTTATCCTGGGGCTGGGGGTGCTGATGACCGGTATTTCCGGCCTGGCCCTTTTGGTGCTGCTGGTGCTGTGGCTGCTGGGATGGGGCGTCTCCGGGTTTGGGGTGCTCTGCGGCTCCCTCTGGCTGCTGGGGGGCATCCAGCTGATGGCCCTTGGAATGGTGGGCGAATATGTAGGCAAGATTTACAAAGAGGTCAAAGCCCGGCCCAAATACATCATCGAAACCTTTTTAAAGGACCAAGAGGAAAGAGGATAGCCTTGAGGCTGATGCATTTTAATGAGATGGAGCAGCATGGCCACGATGTCTATGAATTTGCCTATGGGTATGACGAGTCTTCCCCCCAGCACTGGCGGACCGACTCCCTCTATGTGGATGCGGAAAGCCTGTGGGAGTTGGGGCCTTACCTGAACCGGGTTTTTCCCGCCTTTGCTTACTACGGTCCCCAACGGGTGACCGTGGAGCAGTGGAAAGCCGTCCGGGAAGCCTGTTTGGAGAAGGAGCCCACCCGTCGGGCGTTTTTTGACGGTGTGGAGCAGTGGTTGGTGGAAAGCCCCGAACCAAGGTGTGATTTTTGGATTTTGGGCGTGTAGACGACAAAAAGGGGAGGGGGCCATACGGCCCCCTCCCCATCTGCGTGGCAAGGGTGGTTAGAATACCTCCGGGTCTTCCTCCGGGGTGATAACAAAGCTGTCCGGGTATACTTCGTGTCCCAAGCGGAACAGCTGGAACAGGAGGCTGGGGCTCTGCTGCTCAAAGAGAAGAGGATCCACCTCGATGAGCTGGGCATTGGGGTAGGCAGTTTTCACCCCGTCTGCTGAGAGGGTGTTGCTGTAGAAGACCACGTCGGGAGTGAGGCCCTCGGAAATCTTCCAGCCAGAATCGGACCCAGCGGCGTTTTCAAAGCCCAATAGTTCCAGCAGCTCCCCTTCCAGGGTGCCTCCAGTGGCGCCGGTGGAGGGCAGTTCCCGCAGATAGAGGGCGGTGCGGCCAGTTTCGGTCTCCGACTGGGCCAGAGCGGTTTGGATGTTTTGGATTTTGCGGTCCAGGTACTGGTTGAACCGCTCCGACCGGCGGGCGCCCTCTGTCTCCCCCCATAGGGCGAGGAACAGCTGGCGGTAGTTTTCCTTCATCCCCTCGATGGAGGTGGCGGGGGAAAGCACCAGCACTTCTGCCCCCATCTGCTGGATCTTTACCAGGTCGTGCTCTGCCAAAGGGGTTTGGGTCAGCACCAAGGCAGGCTTTGCCCCGCGGATGGCGTCCAGGTCCGGCAACTGGGCAGTGCCGCAGAAGGCAGGGGAATCCTCCCAATCGGCAGTCAGCTCCTGGTCAAAGCTGCTGACCCCGGTCAGCCGGCCCGAGAGGCCCAAATCCTCCATCGTTCGGGTGAGCATGGGGGAGAGGGAGACGACAAAATCCGGCTGCTGTGCCAGGTTGGCGGTGCCTACGGTAATGGGGTAACTGGCCTCCTGGGTCTTGCCGGACTGGCCCAAATTGCAGGCGGTTAAGCCAAGGGCAACCGTTGCGGCCAGAAAAGCGCAGAGAAGTTTTTTCTGTTTCATAAAGGTCCCCTTTGTTTCATGGATGGTGGTGGATGGCGGAAGGGAAGCGGGAACCCGCCTTGCGGGGTCAAAATTCCCTCTTATTGTAAACCAGGATAAGAGGGCTGTCAATGAAAAGGCCGGTTTTCCACCGCCCGTGGGGATCTGGTGGAAAATCCTCTTTTTATAAAGTGGGGGAAAGGGCGAAAATTTTTGCGGCTCCCAGTGGGAAAATCGTCCCAAATCCGCCATACTAGATACCGATGACAAACGGACCGTTTCATGCTACAATATGAAATATAGAAATCTGGGGAGAATTTTCTGCCGGCCCCGTACAGCGCTTGCCCGGCGGCGAAGGCCCCACATGGAAGAGGTGGTTGCTGGCAGGGAACCCCTCTCCACAAATTCAAAGGAAAAGGTTGTGAAACAATGGCATACCCAATCACTATTGTGGATGGACGCCCTCAGCTGGATTCGTTGCCGGTGGGCAAAATTGTAAATTATCCCCTGGAAAAACGGGATTACCGCCCCTTTGCCCAGTTCCGGCTCTGCGTCAATGAGGAGGGGCTCCATCTCTACCTGTGGGCCTTTGAGCTGGAGGTCTCCCCCAAAAGCGTCCAGCGGGTCTGCCTGAACCTCTGTCCCGGCCAGAGAAAACACCTGGACCTCGCCCTCTTTGGCAATGGCTCTGCCCGCCTTTCCATCTGGGCGGGGGACAGGGTTCTGGAGGAGCAGCCGGTGGAGGTCCACCCTTTGTGCGGGGAGGACCTGCAAGGGGTGTATTGGGGCGGCCAATACCTGCTCCCCTGGGGGGAGATCCGGCGTATTTTTGGCCGGGATCAGTTTCAGCAAGGGGACACCGTCCGGGGAAACCTGTATAAAACCTGCGACGATGAGGCATATTTCCACCAGGGCTGTTTCTTCCCGGTGGATTTCCAGAGCATCGACCCTTATGGGGAAAGGTTCTTTGGGGAGTTTGCGTTTACCCGGTAAGAAAAATGGTCAGGACGGCAACTGCAAGGAGGAATACCCAATGAAAACGCTTATGAAACTCACTTTGACTGCCCTTGGGGCTGTCGCTTTGGCCTGCGGACTCATCAGCTTCGCCTATCAGGAGTCCAAAGACCGCTATGTGGTATTTGACGAACGGGAAGAGGATCTGTAGGACCAAGAAAGCAAGAAACCTCCCCAGGGGAATCTCTCCTGGGGAGGTTTTTCATTTACAGAAGCGCCCGGATAGAACTCACCACCTGGGGAGGCAGGGGGGAGGCGTCCACCGTCCGGTGGCAGTGGGCTTGATAGAGGGGGTACCGGGAGCGAAACAGCTCTTCCAGCTGGAGGGGGGTGCTGCGCCGGACAATGGGCCGGTCAGAATCCTTGACCCGGTGGTAACAGGTAGGGAAGTCCGCGTCCAGAAAGACCACCAGGGCGTGCTCTTTGGCCGCTTCCCAGTTGTCGGGGAAGGTGAACGCCCCACCGCCGGAGGCCACCACAAACCCTTCCAGGGAAGGGAGGCTGCCAAGGGCCTCCCGCTCCAATTGGCGGAAGGTGTCCTCCCCTAAGGCGTCGAAAATCCGAGGGATAGGCATGCCAGCCCGCCGGGCGATCTCATCGTCCAGGTCGCAGAAGGGGCGGGAGAGGGCCTCGGCCAGCGCTTTGCCCACAGTGGTTTTGCCGCAGCCCATGAAGCCGCTGAGAACAATGGCTCTTTCTTGCATAAAATGCCCCCTTTCATCCCAATTTGCAGGCCCGGTGGTTAGTATACCACGGGTTTGGGCCGGGGGCAAGGGCTATTTCAGGGAAGCCGCCAGTTTCGCGAAGCTTTTGCCGTCCTCTACATTGAAAACAACGGCCTCCCGGTGGGTGCGGCGGATAAGGGTGGACAGCACCCGGCCAGGGCCCAGTTCCACAAAGGTGGTGAAGCCATCGGCTAGCATGGCTTCCACCTCTTCGGTGAACCGGACGGGGGAAACCATGTGGCGGCAGAGATATTCAGCGGGGGCATCAAGGGATTCCAACTTACCACCGGTCAGGTTGGAATAGAAAGGCAGGGCGAGGGGATGAAAATCCAGGGCTTGCAGGGCCTCTTCCAGTTCCTGGGCCGCGGGGGCCATCATCGTTGTGTGGAAGGCGCTCTGCACCGAGAGGCGGACCGCTTTGGCCCCTTGGGCGGCCAGGGTGGCGGCGGCTTGGGCGGCGGGCCCTTCCTCACCGGCGATCACCGTCTGGCTGGGGGAGTTGAGGTTGACTGGAAGAACAAATCCGGGGGTCTCTTGGCAGACCCTGTCCACCGTTTCCAGATCGCTTCCCAAGATGGCAAACATGGCGCCCCGGGCCGATTGGGTAGCCCGGTCCATGGCCTTGGCACGGGCGGAGATAGCCCGCAGGCCGTCCTCCAGGGAGAGGGCCCCACCCACCGTCAGGGCGGCGTACTCCCCCAGGGAGTGGCCGGCTACCCCTTGGGGCGGAGGGCAGATCTCCTGGACCGCATAGTAGGCAGCCATGGAATGGGTATAAATCAAGGGCTGGGAATAGATGGTGCGGGAGATATCCTCCTCGCTGCCCTCAAAAGAGAGTTTGGCCACGTCGTAGCCCAGGATATCACCAGCGCACTCATACACTTGGCGGCAGGCGGGAAACTGCTCAAAGAGCTCCTTGCCCATGCCAGGGTACTGGGACCCCTGCCCACTGAATAAAAAGGCGGTTTTTGACATAAAACGATCCTCCTAAGATGATAACACTGGCCGTGTACACGGCCAGTGGGGAAGAACCCTCATTGTGCAGATGGTTGGAACCAAAACGTCAAATTGAAAATTGGCAGGATCTTCGCGGCACAATATTGCCAAAGAAACAGAGCGAAAATCCTTGTGGGACAAGCTTACAGAGGGAAACCTAGTCCGTCTCAAAACGGGAGACAACCCAGCAGGAAAAAGGCGNGCGCCGGTGGAGGGCAGTTCCCGCAGATAGAGGGCGGTGCGGCCAGTTTCGGTCTCCGACTGGGCCAGAGCGGTTTGGATGTTTTGGATTTTGCGGTCCAGGTACTGGTTGAACCGCTCCGACCGGCGGGCGCCCTCTGTCTCCCCCCATAGGGCGAGGAACAGCTGGCGGTAGTTTTCCTTCATCCCCTCGATGGAGGTGGCGGGGGAAAGCACCAGCACTTCTGCCCCCATCTGCTGGATCTTTACCAGGTCGTGCTCTGCCAAAGGGGTTTGGGTCAGCACCAAGGCAGGCTTTGCCCCGCGGATGGCGTCCAGGTCCGGCAACTGGGCAGTGCCGCAGAAGGCAGGGGAATCCTCCCAATCGGCAGTCAGCTCCTGGTCAAAGCTGCTGACCCCGGTCAGCCGGCCCGAGAGGCCCAAATCCTCCATCGTTCGGGTGAGCATGGGGGAGAGGGAGACGACAAAATCCGGCTGCTGTGCCAGGTTGGCGGTGCCTACGGTAATGGGGTAACTGGCCTCCTGGGTCTTGCCGGACTGGCCCAAATTGCAGGCGGTTAAGCCAAGGGCAACCGTTGCGGCCAGAAAAGCGCAGAGAAGTTTTTTCTGTTTCATAAAGGTCCCCTTTGTTTCATGGATGGTGGTGGATGGCGGAAGGGAAGCGGGAACCCGCCTTGCGGGGTCAAAATTCCCTCTTATTGTAAACCAGGATAAGAGGGCTGTCAATGAAAAGGCCGGTTTTCCACCGCCCGTGGGGATCTGGTGGAAAATCCTCTTTTTATAAAGTGGGGGAAAGGGCGAAAATTTTTGCGGCTCCCAGTGGGAAAATCGTCCCAAATCCGCCATACTAGATACCGATGACAAACGGACCGTTTCATGCTACAATATGAAATATAGAAATCTGGGGAGAATTTTCTGCCGGCCCCGTACAGCGCTTGCCCGGCGGCGAAGGCCCCACATGGAAGAGGTGGTTGCTGGCAGGGAACCCCTCTCCACAAATTCAAAGGAAAAGGTTGTGAAACAATGGCATACCCAATCACTATTGTGGATGGACGCCCTCAGCTGGATTCGTTGCCGGTGGGCAAAATTGTAAATTATCCCCTGGAAAAACGGGATTACCGCCCCTTTGCCCAGTTCCGGCTCTGCGTCAATGAGGAGGGGCTCCATCTCTACCTGTGGGCCTTTGAGCTGGAGGTCTCCCCCAAAAGCGTCCAGCGGGTCTGCCTGAACCTCTGTCCCGGCCAGAGAAAACACCTGGACCTCGCCCTCTTTGGCAATGGCTCTGCCCGCCTTTCCATCTGGGCGGGGGACAGGGTTCTGGAGGAGCAGCCGGTGGAGGTCCACCCTTTGTGCGGGGAGGACCTGCAAGGGGTGTATTGGGGCGGCCAATACCTGCTCCCCTGGGGGGAGATCCGGCGTATTTTTGGCCGGGATCAGTTTCAGCAAGGGGACACCGTCCGGGGAAACCTGTATAAAACCTGCGACGATGAGGCATATTTCCACCAGGGCTGTTTCTTCCCGGTGGATTTCCAGAGCATCGACCCTTATGGGGAAAGGTTCTTTGGGGAGTTTGCGTTTACCCGGTAAGAAAAATGGTCAGGACGGCAACTGCAAGGAGGAATACCCAATGAAAACGCTTATGAAACTCACTTTGACTGCCCTTGGGGCTGTCGCTTTGGCCTGCGGACTCATCAGCTTCGCCTATCAGGAGTCCAAAGACCGCTATGTGGTATTTGACGAACGGGAAGAGGATCTGTAGGACCAAGAAAGCAAGAAACCTCCCCAGGGGAATCTCTCCTGGGGAGGTTTTTCATTTACAGAAGCGCCCGGATAGAACTCACCACCTGGGGAGGCAGGGGGGAGGCGTCCACCGTCCGGTGGCAGTGGGCTTGATAGAGGGGGTACCGGGAGCGAAACAGCTCTTCCAGCTGGAGGGGGGTGCTGCGCCGGACAATGGGCCGGTCAGAATCCTTGACCCGGTGGTAACAGGTAGGGAAGTCCGCGTCCAGAAAGACCACCAGGGCGTGCTCTTTGGCCGCTTCCCAGTTGTCGGGGAAGGTGAACGCCCCACCGCCGGAGGCCACCACAAACCCTTCCAGGGAAGGGAGGCTGCCAAGGGCCTCCCGCTCCAATTGGCGGAAGGTGTCCTCCCCTAAGGCGTCGAAAATCCGAGGGATAGGCATGCCAGCCCGCCGGGCGATCTCATCGTCCAGGTCGCAGAAGGGGCGGGAGAGGGCCTCGGCCAGCGCTTTGCCCACAGTGGTTTTGCCGCAGCCCATGAAGCCGCTGAGAACAATGGCTCTTTCTTGCATAAAATGCCCCCTTTCATCCCAATTTGCAGGCCCGGTGGTTAGTATACCACGGGTTTGGGCCGGGGGCAAGGGCTATTTCAGGGAAGCCGCCAGTTTCGCGAAGCTTTTGCCGTCCTCTACATTGAAAACAACGGCCTCCCGGTGGGTGCGGCGGATAAGGGTGGACAGCACCCGGCCAGGGCCCAGTTCCACAAAGGTGGTGAAGCCATCGGCTAGCATGGCTTCCACCTCTTCGGTGAACCGGACGGGGGAAACCATGTGGCGGCAGAGATATTCAGCGGGGGCATCAAGGGATTCCAACTTACCACCGGTCAGGTTGGAATAGAAAGGCAGGGCGAGGGGATGAAAATCCAGGGCTTGCAGGGCCTCTTCCAGTTCCTGGGCCGCGGGGGCCATCATCGTTGTGTGGAAGGCGCTCTGCACCGAGAGGCGGACCGCTTTGGCCCCTTGGGCGGCCAGGGTGGCGGCGGCTTGGGCGGCGGGCCCTTCCTCACCGGCGATCACCGTCTGGCTGGGGGAGTTGAGGTTGACTGGAAGAACAAATCCGGGGGTCTCTTGGCAGACCCTGTCCACCGTTTCCAGATCGCTTCCCAAGATGGCAAACATGGCGCCCCGGGCCGATTGGGTAGCCCGGTCCATGGCCTTGGCACGGGCGGAGATAGCCCGCAGGCCGTCCTCCAGGGAGAGGGCCCCACCCACCGTCAGGGCGGCGTACTCCCCCAGGGAGTGGCCGGCTACCCCTTGGGGCGGAGGGCAGATCTCCTGGACCGCATAGTAGGCAGCCATGGAATGGGTATAAATCAAGGGCTGGGAATAGATGGTGCGGGAGATATCCTCCTCGCTGCCCTCAAAAGAGAGTTTGGCCACGTCGTAGCCCAGGATATCACCAGCGCACTCATACACTTGGCGGCAGGCGGGAAACTGCTCAAAGAGCTCCTTGCCCATGCCAGGGTACTGGGACCCCTGCCCACTGAATAAAAAGGCGGTTTTTGACATAAAACGATCCTCCTAAGATGATAACACTGGCCGTGTACACGGCCAGTGGGGAAGAACCCTCATTGTGCAGATGGTTGGAACCAAAACGTCAAATTGAAAATTGGCAGGATCTTCGCGGCACAATATTGCCAAAGAAACAGAGCGAAAATCCTTGTGGGACAAGCTTACAGAGGGAAACCTAGTCCGTCTCAAAACGGGAGACAACCCAGCAGGAAAAAGGCGGCGCAATAGGGCAAGATGTTGCGCAATTGTAACATTTTGCCTTGCCCAACGAAAAAGAGGTTGACAAACTTTGAATATCAAAGTATTATGGAAAAGAATTCCGCCTTTAGCGGAACATTTTTTGCAGGTAAACTTTGAACTTCAAACAATTTAGGGCTTGACAAATATTGTAACGGTTGTTACACTTTTTGTCAAGCTTCATTTTTAGAAAAGGAGGCAGGGTATGCAGGGAATACACATCAGCGTCATGGGGTGCTATCTGCCCGCCCAAGTGGTGAAGAATCAGGATTTTGAGCGGCTGGTGGAGACCAGCGACGAGTGGATCGTCTCCCACACCGGGGTGCGGGAGCGGCGGGTATCCAGCGGGGAACCCACCTGGTGGATGGGAGTCCTGGCGGCCAGAGACGCTTTGGAGCGGGGAAAGATAGATGCCGCTTCCATCGACTTGATATTGTTCACCACCGTGACCCCAGAATATTACACCCCGGCTCTGGCCTGTATCGCCCAGGCCCATTTGGGGGCCCACAATGCCTTTGCCCTGGATCTCAACTGTGCTTGTTCCGGTTTTGTGGCCGCTTTGGACATGGCCCGCCGGTATCTGTACACCGGAGGGGTGGACCGTGTCCTGATCATCAGCGCCGAGCGGCTTTCCGCCATCACCGATTACACCGACCGTTCCACCTGTGTCCTCTTTGGGGATGGGGCCTCTGCCTGTGTGGTGGAGCGGGGGGAGGGCCTTTATTCCTCCCATCTGTCCGCCGACGGCATGGGGGCGAGCTCTCTGTATGCTGCCCACGGGGAACCAGCGGAAAACCCCTTTGCCGACCCAGCCCTGGCGCCGGAAATGCCGGAGATTTTCCAGGGGGAGAAGCTCCACATGAACGGCAGGGAGGTCTACCGCTTTGCCACCAAGACAATGGCCCAGGAGGTTCGCGCCGCGTGTTTCCAGGCAGGGATTGAGGTGGAGGAGATAGATCTTGTAATCCCCCACCAGGCCAATGTTCGGATTGTGGAAACCGCTATGAAGCTGCTGGGTCTGCCCATGGAGCGGGCCTATTTGAATTTGGAGCAGCTGGGGAACACCTCCAGCGCCAGCATCCCCCTCGCCATGGACGAGGCCCTTCAAAAGGGTGCAATACAGCCGGGGATGCTTGTCTGTGCCGTGGGATTCGGCGCGGGGCTGACCAGCGGCGCGGTGCTGCTGCGCTGGGAGTAACGAGGAAAGAAGGAAATACGCCATGCTGAAAACCAAACTGACTGAGCTTCTGGGGATTGAGTACCCCATTTTCCAGGGCGGCATGTCCTGGATTGCCGACGCCAAACTGGCCGCGGCCGTATCCGAAGGGGGCGGCCTGGGCATCATCGCCGCCTCCAACGCCCCGGTGGAGGTGGTGCGGGAAATGGTCCGGGAGACCAAGTCCCTCACCGACAAGCCCTTTGGAGTCAACATTATGCTGATGAGCGACAACGCCCCGGCAGTAGCCCAAATGGTCATCGACGAGCAGGTAGCGGTGGTCACCACCGGTGCCGGAAACCCGGGCAAATACATCGAAGGTTGGAAGGCCGCGGGGATCAAGGTCATCCCGGTGGTGCCCACGGTGGCCCTGGCCCGCCGGATGGAGCGGGCAGGCGCCGACGCCGTCATCGCCGAAGGGACCGAGGCGGGCGGCCACATTGGGGAACTGACCACTATGGCCCTGGTGCCCCAGGTGGCGGATGCGGTGAACATCCCTGTCATTGCCGCCGGGGGGATTGCCGATGCCCGGGGGGTTTCGGCTGCCTTGATGCTGGGGGCAGAAGGGGTCCAGTTGGGGACTATCTTTATCTGTGCCCAGGAATCCCCTGCCCATCCCGACTATAAGCAATTGGTTTTAGATGCAAAGGACACCGACACGGTGGTCACCGGCCGGGCCAACGGCCATCCGGTGCGCTCCTTAAAAAATAAATTTACCCGCCGGATCCTGGAGATGGAGAAAGCGGATGCCGGGTTTGAAGCCATTGAGAACGCCACCGTCGGCTCCTACCGCAAAGCGGTGCAGGATGGCAACATGGAGGAGGGGACCTTCATGTCCGGCCAGATCGCCGGGATGGTCAAAGAGATTCAGCCTGCGGCGAAAATTGTGGGGGATCTGATGGCCTCCACCGAAGAATACCTGAAAACATTCACCGAGAAGAGGGGGATTACACTTGGCTAAAACAGCAATCGTCACCGGCTCCGGCCAGGGGATCGGCGCGGCCATCGCCCTGCGCCTTGCCAAAGAGGGATATAACGTCGCAGTCCACTGCCGCACACCGGAATCCTGCGCCCAGAAAGGGGAGCCTGTCGCAGAACAGTGCCGTTCTTTTGGGGTGGAAGCCCAGTGCTTTGCTGCCGACGTCTCCGACTTTGCCGCCTGCGAAACCCTGGTGAAAGAGGTCAAGGAGCGGTTTGGCTCCATCGACCTGCTGGTCAACAACGCGGGCATCACCCGGGATGGCCTCCTGGTGCGGATGAAGGAGGAGCAGTTCGACCAAGTCATCGCCTCCAACCTGAAAAGCGCCTTCAACATGATGCGCCACGCTGGATCGGTGATGATGCGCCAGAAAAGCGGTAAAATTGTCAACCTCTCCTCGGTGGTGGGCCTTTACGGCAACGCCGGGCAGGTCAACTACGCCGCCTCCAAGGCCGGCATTGTGGGGATGACCAAGTCCGCCGCCAAGGAGCTGGGGGCTCGGGGCATCACCGTCAACGCGGTGGCCCCCGGTTTTATTGACACCGCCATGACGAAGGATCTCCCCCAAGAGATGAAGGACACTGTCACCGCCACCACTGCCCTCAAGCGGTTTGGCTCGGCAGAGGAAGTGGCCGCCGCTGTGGCATTTCTCGCTTCGGAGGATGCCTCCTACATCACCGGCCAGGTGATTGAGGTGGACGGCGGCATGATGCTGTAAGAGAGAGGTAGGAAGAGCATGAGAAGAGTTGTCATCACAGGCATGGGCGCGGTGACACCCGCCGGCCTATCGGTGGACAGCCTGTGGGAGAGCGCCCGGCTGGGCCGCCCCCATTTCACGCCGCTGTCCAATTATTTCGACCCCAAGGACGTGGGGGTCAAGCTGGTCTCCGCCATTGAGGATTGGGACCCCGCCGCCTTCGGCATCGGCAAAAAAGACGCCCGCCGGATGGACCGGTACTGTCAGTTTGCCCTGGCCGCCGCCAAACAGGCCATGGCCGACGCCGGCTCCCTTTCGGACTTGGACCCCTACCGGGTGGGCGTAATCATCGGCAGCGGCATCGGCGGTTGTGACACCATCCAGGAGGAACACCGCAAAATGCTGGAAAAAGGGCCGGGGAAGGTATCGGTCTTCTTTGTCCCCATGATGATCGCCAACATGGCCCCCGGCACCGTTGCCATGGAGTTCGGCTACAAGGGAGCCAACTTCGCTGCGGTGACCGCCTGCGCCTCGGGCACCACTGCCATCGGCGAGGCGTTTCACGCCATCAAAAACAATTACTTAGACGCGGCCCTGGCCGGGGGGGCGGAGGCGACCATCAGCCTGCTGCCCATCGCCGGGTTTGACAATATGAAAACCCTCTGCACGGGGGAGGACCCCAACCGCCTTTCTATCCCCTTTGACAAGGAGCGGGGCGGCTTTGTCATCGGCGAGGGCTCCGGCATCCTGGTGCTGGAGGAACTGGAACACGCCAAAGCCCGGGGGGCTAAAATTTACGCAGAAGTGGTGGGCTATGGCGCCACCGCCGACGCCTACCACATGACCAGCCCCGACCCCGAGGGAAAGGGAACCGCCAAAGCCATGGAGTTCGCCTTGTCGGAAGCGGGCGTCGCCCCGGAGGCGGTGGATTACATCAATGCCCACGGCACCAGCACCCACCTGAATGACCTGGTGGAGACTGCTGCCATCAAACGGGTGTTTGGGGAGCATGCCTACCGGCTGGCCGTCAGCTCCACCAAGTCGGTGACCGGCCACATGCTGGGAGCGGCCGGTGGGGTGGAGGCCATCCTCACCGCCAAGGCCCTCCAGGAGGGAATTTTGCCCCCCACCGCCAATTTAGAGGTGCCCGACGAGGAGTGCGATCTGGACTACATCCCCAAAATGGCCCGGGAGAAACAGGCGGTATATGCCCTCTCCAACTCCCTGGGCTTCGGCGGGCAGAACGCCGCCCTTCTCTTGAAACATTGGGAGGAATAGACCATGAGCGAACTGAATTTCACCCCGGACTCCATCCGGGATTTGATCGAGCTGGTGTCTGAGAAGCACCTGTCCTCCTTTAAAATCGAACAGGGGGACTTTAAGCTGGAAATCCAGGGGGAACAGCGCCAAGCAACCCCGGTTCCGGCGGCTGTTGGGGCTGTGCCCATTCCCCAGGAAATTCCCCAAGGGGCTCCTCAGAAGCCCGCGGGCCGGGAGGTAAAAAGCCCCATTGTAGGGACCTTCTATTCCCGTCCTGCGCCGGAGAAGCCGGCCTTTGCGCCAGTGGGGTCCCAGGTGAAGAAGGGGGATACCCTCTATATTATAGAATCCATGAAGCTGATGAACGAGGTCGCCAGCGAGTTCGACGGGGTGGTGGCCGAATACTATGTCCAGGACGGCGACCCGGTGGAATACGGCCAGCCCATCCTGCGGCTGGAATAGGAGGCGCCCCATGCCGCTGTACAATCAGGAACAGATCAAGGAGATCATCCCCCACCGGGACCCCTTCCTCCTCATCGACACGGTGGAAGAATTGGAGCCCGGCATCCGGGTGGTGGCCACCAAGCACATCCGGGAGGATGAGGACTGGTTCCGGGGCCATTTCCCCGGCCACCCGGTGACCCCTGGCGTGCTGGTCATTGAGATGCTGGCCCAGGCCGGGGCGGTTTGCGCCCTCTCCCTGNCCGGGCAAATACATCGAAGGTTGGAAGGCCGCGGGGATCAAGGTCATCCCGGTGGTGCCCACGGTGGCCCTGGCCCGCCGGATGGAGCGGGCAGGCGCCGACGCCGTCATCGCCGAAGGGACCGAGGCGGGCGGCCACATTGGGGAACTGACCACTATGGCCCTGGTGCCCCAGGTGGCGGATGCGGTGAACATCCCTGTCATTGCCGCCGGGGGGATTGCCGATGCCCGGGGGGTTTCGGCTGCCTTGATGCTGGGGGCAGAAGGGGTCCAGTTGGGGACTATCTTTATCTGTGCCCAGGAATCCCCTGCCCATCCCGACTATAAGCAATTGGTTTTAGATGCAAAGGACACCGACACGGTGGTCACCGGCCGGGCCAACGGCCATCCGGTGCGCTCCTTAAAAAATAAATTTACCCGCCGGATCCTGGAGATGGAGAAAGCGGATGCCGGGTTTGAAGCCATTGAGAACGCCACCGTCGGCTCCTACCGCAAAGCGGTGCAGGATGGCAACATGGAGGAGGGGACCTTCATGTCCGGCCAGATCGCCGGGATGGTCAAAGAGATTCAGCCTGCGGCGAAAATTGTGGGGGATCTGATGGCCTCCACCGAAGAATACCTGAAAACATTCACCGAGAAGAGGGGGATTACACTTGGCTAAAACAGCAATCGTCACCGGCTCCGGCCAGGGGATCGGCGCGGCCATCGCCCTGCGCCTTGCCAAAGAGGGATATAACGTCGCAGTCCACTGCCGCACACCGGAATCCTGCGCCCAGAAAGGGGAGCCTGTCGCAGAACAGTGCCGTTCTTTTGGGGTGGAAGCCCAGTGCTTTGCTGCCGACGTCTCCGACTTTGCCGCCTGCGAAACCCTGGTGAAAGAGGTCAAGGAGCGGTTTGGCTCCATCGACCTGCTGGTCAACAACGCGGGCATCACCCGGGATGGCCTCCTGGTGCGGATGAAGGAGGAGCAGTTCGACCAAGTCATCGCCTCCAACCTGAAAAGCGCCTTCAACATGATGCGCCACGCTGGATCGGTGATGATGCGCCAGAAAAGCGGTAAAATTGTCAACCTCTCCTCGGTGGTGGGCCTTTACGGCAACGCCGGGCAGGTCAACTACGCCGCCTCCAAGGCCGGCATTGTGGGGATGACCAAGTCCGCCGCCAAGGAGCTGGGGGCTCGGGGCATCACCGTCAACGCGGTGGCCCCCGGTTTTATTGACACCGCCATGACGAAGGATCTCCCCCAAGAGATGAAGGACACTGTCACCGCCACCACTGCCCTCAAGCGGTTTGGCTCGGCAGAGGAAGTGGCCGCCGCTGTGGCATTTCTCGCTTCGGAGGATGCCTCCTACATCACCGGCCAGGTGATTGAGGTGGACGGCGGCATGATGCTGTAAGAGAGAGGTAGGAAGAGCATGAGAAGAGTTGTCATCACAGGCATGGGCGCGGTGACACCCGCCGGCCTATCGGTGGACAGCCTGTGGGAGAGCGCCCGGCTGGGCCGCCCCCATTTCACGCCGCTGTCCAATTATTTCGACCCCAAGGACGTGGGGGTCAAGCTGGTCTCCGCCATTGAGGATTGGGACCCCGCCGCCTTCGGCATCGGCAAAAAAGACGCCCGCCGGATGGACCGGTACTGTCAGTTTGCCCTGGCCGCCGCCAAACAGGCCATGGCCGACGCCGGCTCCCTTTCGGACTTGGACCCCTACCGGGTGGGCGTAATCATCGGCAGCGGCATCGGCGGTTGTGACACCATCCAGGAGGAACACCGCAAAATGCTGGAAAAAGGGCCGGGGAAGGTATCGGTCTTCTTTGTCCCCATGATGATCGCCAACATGGCCCCCGGCACCGTTGCCATGGAGTTCGGCTACAAGGGAGCCAACTTCGCTGCGGTGACCGCCTGCGCCTCGGGCACCACTGCCATCGGCGAGGCGTTTCACGCCATCAAAAACAATTACTTAGACGCGGCCCTGGCCGGGGGGGCGGAGGCGACCATCAGCCTGCTGCCCATCGCCGGGTTTGACAATATGAAAACCCTCTGCACGGGGGAGGACCCCAACCGCCTTTCTATCCCCTTTGACAAGGAGCGGGGCGGCTTTGTCATCGGCGAGGGCTCCGGCATCCTGGTGCTGGAGGAACTGGAACACGCCAAAGCCCGGGGGGCTAAAATTTACGCAGAAGTGGTGGGCTATGGCGCCACCGCCGACGCCTACCACATGACCAGCCCCGACCCCGAGGGAAAGGGAACCGCCAAAGCCATGGAGTTCGCCTTGTCGGAAGCGGGCGTCGCCCCGGAGGCGGTGGATTACATCAATGCCCACGGCACCAGCACCCACCTGAATGACCTGGTGGAGACTGCTGCCATCAAACGGGTGTTTGGGGAGCATGCCTACCGGCTGGCCGTCAGCTCCACCAAGTCGGTGACCGGCCACATGCTGGGAGCGGCCGGTGGGGTGGAGGCCATCCTCACCGCCAAGGCCCTCCAGGAGGGAATTTTGCCCCCCACCGCCAATTTAGAGGTGCCCGACGAGGAGTGCGATCTGGACTACATCCCCAAAATGGCCCGGGAGAAACAGGCGGTATATGCCCTCTCCAACTCCCTGGGCTTCGGCGGGCAGAACGCCGCCCTTCTCTTGAAACATTGGGAGGAATAGACCATGAGCGAACTGAATTTCACCCCGGACTCCATCCGGGATTTGATCGAGCTGGTGTCTGAGAAGCACCTGTCCTCCTTTAAAATCGAACAGGGGGACTTTAAGCTGGAAATCCAGGGGGAACAGCGCCAAGCAACCCCGGTTCCGGCGGCTGTTGGGGCTGTGCCCATTCCCCAGGAAATTCCCCAAGGGGCTCCTCAGAAGCCCGCGGGCCGGGAGGTAAAAAGCCCCATTGTAGGGACCTTCTATTCCCGTCCTGCGCCGGAGAAGCCGGCCTTTGCGCCAGTGGGGTCCCAGGTGAAGAAGGGGGATACCCTCTATATTATAGAATCCATGAAGCTGATGAACGAGGTCGCCAGCGAGTTCGACGGGGTGGTGGCCGAATACTATGTCCAGGACGGCGACCCGGTGGAATACGGCCAGCCCATCCTGCGGCTGGAATAGGAGGCGCCCCATGCCGCTGTACAATCAGGAACAGATCAAGGAGATCATCCCCCACCGGGACCCCTTCCTCCTCATCGACACGGTGGAAGAATTGGAGCCCGGCATCCGGGTGGTGGCCACCAAGCACATCCGGGAGGATGAGGACTGGTTCCGGGGCCATTTCCCCGGCCACCCGGTGACCCCTGGCGTGCTGGTCATTGAGATGCTGGCCCAGGCCGGGGCGGTTTGCGCCCTCTCCCTGCCGGAGAACCAGGGCAAGCTGGCCCTCTTTGCCGGCATTGACAACGCCCGATTCCGCAAGCCGGTGGAGCCGGGGATGACCCTGCGCCTGGAGGTGGAGATGATCAAAAACCGGGGCTCCATCGGGGTGGGGAAAGCCACCGCCACCTGCGACGGCAAGCGGATGGTCACGGCGGAGATCACCTTTGCCTTGGGCGACCGGTAGCGGGAGGAAAAAGCCATGTTTTCCAAAGTGTTAATCGCCAACCGGGGGGAGATCGCGGTGCGGATCATCCGCACCTGCCGGGAGCTGGGCATCCCCACGGTGGCTGTCTGCTCCGAGGCGGACCGCACCGCCCTCCACGCCCAGATCGCCGATGAGACGGTCTGTGTGGGGCCCGCTCCCTCTAAGGACAGCTATTTGAATATGCAGTCGATCTTAGCCGCCTGCGACCTCTCCGGGGCGGATGCAGTCCACCCGGGCTTCGGCTTTTTGTCGGAGAACGCGGCCTTTGCCCGGCTGTGTGCCCGGTGCGGGGTGACCTTCATCGGCCCCAGTCCCGAGGCCATGGATGCTATGGGGGACAAGGCCCAGGCGAAAAAGACCATGAAGGCCGCCGGGGTTCCGGTGGTGCCCGGCTCCGACGGGGAGATTTCCTCGGTGGAGGAAGCCAAAAAGATCGCCGGGGAGATCGGTTACCCGGTGATGGTCAAAGCCAGCGCCGGGGGCGGCGGCCGGGGCATCCGGAAGGTCCTTTCCCCCGATGAGCTGGAAGGGGCTATCCTGGCCGCCAAACAGGAGGCGGGAAGTTTCTTCGGCAGCGACGGCATCTACCTGGAAAAGTTCATCGAAAACCCCCGTCACGTGGAAATCCAGATCCTCTGCGACCGGCAGGGGAACGCCGTCCACCTGGGGGAGCGGGACTGCTCCATGCAGCGCCGCAACCAAAAGGTACTGGAGGAATGCCCCAGCCCAGCGGTGGACGAACCCCTCCGCCAAAGGATGGGGGAAGCCGCCGTCAAAGCCGCCCTTGCGGTGGGCTATGAAGGGGCAGGGACCATCGAATTCCTTCTGGACCGGAGCGGCCATTTCTATTTTATGGAGATGAATACCCGCATCCAGGTGGAACACCCCATAACGGAAGCAGTGACCGGGGTGGACCTGGTGAAGCAGCAGATCCTCATCGCTGACGGCCACCCCCTCCCCTTTGCCCAGAAGGACATTGAGATGCGGGGCCACGCCATCGAGTGCCGGATCAACGCCGAGAACCCGGCCTTGGACTTCCGGCCCAGCCCCGGCAAGATCGAGGGGCTGTACCTGCCCGGCGGGCCTGGCATCCGCATCGACAGCGCGGTTTACGCGGGATATACCATCCCGCCCTACTACGATTCGATGATCGGCAAGCTGATCGCCTTCGCCCCCACCCGCAAGGAGGCCATCGCCAAGATGAAATGGGCCCTGGCGGAGTTTTTGGTGGATGGGGTGGACACCAACATCGAGTTTCAGCTTCAATTGATCGGCACCCCGGAGTTCCAATCGGGGGAGTACGACAACGGATATTTGATGAGCGGCCGGTTCCAATACCAGCCGTAACTGGAAGGAGGGATCCTAGGTGCTGCAAGATTTGTTCGGCAAGGTAAAAAAGCGGGCCGCCGTGGAGGGGAAGAAAAAGACCTCCGACATGGATGTGCCCCAGAACCTCTTGTTCCAATGCCCCAAGTGCCGGGCGGTGATGCTGATGGATGAGTTTGAGGAAAACGGCAAAGTCTGCCGCAAATGCGGCCACCACGCCCGCCTCACCGCTTGGGAGCGGGTCCGCCTCACCGCCGACCCCGGCTCCTTCCGGGAGCTGGATGGCAGCCTGATGGCCTGCGACCCTATCGGCTTTGAGGATTACCCCCGCAAACTGGAGAACACCCGCCGGGCCACCGGCCTGTTGGACGCCGTGGTCACCGGGATCTGTTCCATCCAGGGAAGCCCTTGCGTCATCGGGGTGATGGACAGCCGGTTTATGATGGCCTCCATGGGTTCGGCCGCCGGGGAGCGGATCACCCGCGCCTTTGAAACCGCCCTGGAAAAGGGATTGCCCATCGTCTTCTTCACCGCCAGCGGCGGCGCACGGATGCAGGAGGGAATGCTCAGCTTGATGCAGATGGCCAAAACTGCCGGTGCGGCCAAGCGCCACAGCGACGCCGGCCTTTTGTATGTGACGGTGCTCACCGACCCCACCACCGGCGGGGTCACCGCCAGCTTTGCCTCCCTGGGGGACATCATCCTGGCAGAGCCCGGGGCCCTCATCGGGTTTGCGGGGAGAAGGGTCATCGAAGGGACCATCAAGCAAAAGCTGCCGGAGGATTTCCAATCGGCGGAGTTTTTGAGAAGCCACGGGTTTGTGGATGAAATCGTGAGCCGGGGGGAGCTGCGCCATGCGCTGGGCCACCTGCTGGCCCTGCACCGGGGAGGTGAGAGAAGATGACCACATGGGACCGGATTGAACTGATCCGAAGCAAAAACCGGCCCACCATCCGGGACTACATCCCCCTTTTGTTTGACGGCTTCGTGGAGCTCCACGGGGACCGGCTGTACGGGGACGATCCGGCCATCCTGGGGGGGATCGCCCGGTACCGGGGCACCCCGGTGACGGTGATCGGCCAGGTGAAGGGCCGCAACTTGGAGGAGAACAAGCGGGCCAACTTCGCCATG
The DNA here is from genome assembly GCF_900104615.1 of Merdimmobilis hominis. Taxonomy (GTDB): domain Bacteria; phylum Bacillota; class Clostridia; order Oscillospirales; family Ruminococcaceae; genus Merdimmobilis; species Merdimmobilis hominis. The sequence continues at coordinate 1,479,162 of NZ_LT629939.1, forward strand.
CCCCATCCCGAAGGGTACCGCAAAGCCCTGCGGCTGATGCGCCAGGCAGAGAAATTCCGCCGGCCGGTGATTTTGTTCATCGACACCCCCGGCGCCTTCTGCGACATGGAGTCGGAGGAGCGAGGTCAGGGTGAAGCCATCGCCCGGTGCCTCTATGAGATGATGACTCTAAAAACCCCCATCCTCTCCATCGTGCTGGGGGAGGGGGGCAGCGGCGGGGCTTTGGCCCTGGGGGTCTGCGACCAGCTGGCCATGATGGAAAACGCCGTCTATTCGGTGATTTCCCCCCGGGGCTGCGCCAGCATCCTCTGGAAAGACCCCTCCCGGGAGAAGGAGGCCGCCGAAATGCTGCGGATCACCGCCCAGGACCTATTGGAACTGGGGATCGCGGAAACCATCATCCCAGAACCGGAGACCCATGCCGACCCTGCCGGGATGGCCAGGGCCATCGACGATTACCTTTCTCAAACAATTTCAAATTATCTTAAAATTCCTATTGATAAATTGCTGCAAAACAGGTATGATAAGTTTCGTAAGATCGGCCAGTTCTTGGAATAGCCCGATCTAAGGCCAAAAAATGCTTTTCTGCAGCCATTTTTTCGCTGCACCCCCGGCGGCTCTGCCGCCATACAATTCCTAAGGTTTGCCGTGCGCCGGCAACTGGAATCACAGAAAATGTATCGAGGAGGAACCTGTATATGGTATTCGAGAAAGTAAAGGACATTTTGGTTGACCAGCTGGATGTGGAAGAAGGCGTTGTCACCATGGAGGCTTCCATCGCCGACGACCTGGGCGCTGATTCCCTGGACGTTGTGGACCTGGTCATGAGCCTGGAGGACGAGTTTGACATCGAGATCCCCGACGAGGAGATTGAGAACATCAAAACCGTCGGCGACGTCGTCAAGTACATCGAGGACAACATCGCCCAATAAGGGGATGTCAAGCCGTGGGGCGCACGCTGGTGCGCCCTTTTTTGTTGGCAAAAGAGGGATCCAAACCGGCCTGTGGCCTTGAATTTTGCTGGGGAACCCGATATAATGAAAGATATTCTATAAAAACCCATCGCAATTTGCGAGCGAACGATAAAAGAATCGGAGGAAACGCTATGGCAGAGCAAAAGAAGATGGTGGAAGCCATCACCTCAATGGATGTGGACTTCGCCAAATGGTACACCGACGTGGTGCGCAAGGCCGACCTGGCCGACTATTCCAGCGTCAAGGGGTGCACCATCATCCGGCCTTACGGCTGTGCAATCTGGGAAAATATCCGGGATATTTTGGATGGCATGTTTAAAGAAACCGGCCATGAAAACGTCATGATGCCCCTTCTCATCCCGGAAAGCCTGCTGCAGAAGGAGAAGGACCATGTGGAGGGCTTTGCCCCTGAAGTCGCCTGGGTTACCCAGGGCGGCCAAGAGAAGCTGACTGAGCGGCTGTGCGTCCGCCCCACCTCCGAGGTGCTGTTCTGCGAGCACTACTCCCACATCATCAACTCCTACCGGGATCTGCCCATGCTGTACAACCAGTGGTGTTCGGTGGTGCGGTGGGAGAAAACCACCCGCCCCTTCCTGCGGACCACCGAGTTCTGGTGGCAGGAGGGCCACACCATGCATGAAACCGCCGAGGAGGCCATGGCCGAGACCGAGCGGATGCTGAACATCTACGCCCGGATGTGCGAGGAATACCTGGCCATCCCGGTGCTGAAAGGCCGTAAGACTGAGAAAGAGCAGTTCGCCGGCGCCCAGGCCACCTACACCATCGAGGCCATGATGCACGACGGCAAAGCCCTCCAGAGCGGCACCAGCCACTACTTCGGGGACGGCTTTGCCCGGGCCTTTGACATCACCTTCCAGGGCCGGGACAACAAACCCGCCTACCCCCACCAGACCTCCTGGGGCATGTCCACCCGGATCATCGGCGCCATCATCATGACCCATGGCGACGACAACGGCTTGGCCCTGCCTCCCGCGGTGGCCCCCATCCAGGTGGTCATCGTCCCCATCGCCCAGCACAAGGAGGGCGTTTTGGACAAAGCCGAAGAGCTCCGCAAGCGCCTCTCGGCCATCTGCCGGGTCAAGTGCGACGCCAGCGACAACAGCCCCGGCTGGAAGTTTGCCCAGTATGAGATGAAAGGTGTCCCCCTGCGGCTGGAGATCGGCCCCAAGGACATCGAAAACAACCAGTGTGTCCTGGTCCGCCGGGACAACCGGGAAAAAACCATCGTCCCCCTGGATCAGCTGGAGGAGAAAATCCCCGAGCTTTTGAAAGCCGTCCACGACGGCCTCTACCAGCGGGCCCTGGAGAACCGGGAGAACCGCACCTACACCGCCACCAGCATGGAGGAGATGATCCAGCTGGCCAACGAGAAATCCGGCTTTATCAAAGCCATGTGGTGCGGCGACTTGGAGTGTGAGATGAAGCTGAAAGAGCAGGCCGGCGTCACCAGCCGCTGCATGCCCTTTGAGCAGGAGCATCTCTCCGACGTGTGCGTCTGCTGCGGCAAGCCCGCCAAATCCATGGTGGTTTGGGGCAAAGCCTATTAAATAAAACCAAAAGGGAGCCCATCCACCGGATGGGCTCCCTTTTTTGCTTATTTGCTCTTCGCGGCCAAACCTTGGCATGCCTGTTTGAGGAATCAGCCCTTTTTCTCTGGGCTTTTTGCCTGGGGGAAAACCATTTTCTTCTCCCGGGCAGAGGGGGCTTTGTTGGCTTGGATGTACAGCTCGGCAGCCTCCTCCAGCTTGGGGAAGGCCCGCTGGGCTTGGCTCAATACGGAATTGATCCGCAAAAGGGTCATGGAGTGGATCGCCGCGGAGATCAAGCTGAACACAGCGGCTAAAGCTGCACAAAATACCACAGTGCGGCGCAGCTTCTTGGGCAGGCGGGGAGAGGGAACTTTACTCATCGGGAAAACCTCCTTTGGGGGTGGCTGCTTTGGTTGTTTCCCCTAGTATAGCACATGGCTGCGGCGAAATGAAGTCCCGGCGCCCTTATAGGAAGTTATCCATCAGGGTGATTTCACTGGTTTCATCGGGGCGGAGTTTGGTGTGGCGCTGAATCTCTCCATAGAGGTGCAGCTGGATCCGCTCGCAGAGCTCCCCGGCTACCAGCCCGGCGTAGGGCAGCATGCCATAGGGATCGGTATCGTTGCGGCGAATAGGTCTCAGGAGCCGTTTTTCAAAGGCGTGCAGCGCTCCTAGAAGGACTTCCAGTTCCCCACGGGTAAAGGGGATGGCCACTGGCTCATCGTTTTCCGGGTGATCCAAATGGTAATTCTTCCACTCCCGCAGACGGCGGCAGGCCCGCAGATAGACCCTCCGGGCGACATCGGGGGAAAGGCCCAGCTCCTCAGCTACCCCTTTATAGCTCTTTTTTTGCTCTACCTTCCATTGGTAAACCTCTTTTTGCAATGGAGTGAGAATAGAAAGGTCTTGCTCCATCTTGCCAAACCTCCTTTTTTATAGGTATCGTGTCAGTTTACTTGTATTATAATCGAAAAATGTCAGAGACACAAGCTTTATAGTACTTAAAATAAGTACTTTCAACCAGATTTTCAATCTTAACAGTACATACTATCATATACTTAAAGGTAGGTGATGGTATGGCAAAGAAAGTTGGCGACCCGGAAATTATTTCTTCGTTGAGCAGCCGTGTTCGTTCTTTGAGAGAGGGAATGGGAATTTCAAGAGCGGATTTGGCAAAAGCAGTCGGTGTTACCGACTTTACCATTATGGAAATTGAGAAGGGTAGAAGAGGAGTATCAGTAACTACCCTTCGAGACCTAGCTAAGGCGTTGGGCACAACGACTGATTACCTGCTTTCTGAGAGGGATCCTCTTTCAGATGTTCGTGAAGTTACGGCATTACTCGCCGCGCTGGAGCCGGTTTATCAAAAGGATGTTCTTACATCGGTGAAGGCCCAAATCCATTCCATCCGCACTGCCGAAAAACGCGCCCCTCAAGATGAAACAGACCAATAAGACCCATGGCCACCCAAACCTGGCTGTGGGTTTTCTTTTTTCTTCAGGGAAGGCTTCCCTGTAACCTAGCTTCCTGGGGCTTCCAGCCCCCGCACCCCCGGCCAGGCGCCTTTTTGCACGAAAAAGGCCCTGGACCCAAAAGCGTGTTTAAGGGGGGCCGAACTACTCGCGGCACAGGCGAAGTCCGGCCCCCCTTAAAAATCCCCCTCTGCCGGGGGTGGCTACCGAGAAAAATAGACTCTTTACAGCCCCGCGAGGGCATCCGCGTTAGCGGAAAAATCCTTCGCTCGAGGCGTGGAGAGCCTCTAAGAAGGATTTTCCGAGCGTACTAATTGCCGCGAAGGGGGGCCGGGGTCTCCCCGGCGAGCTTTGGTTCCTTTCTCTCGTCAGAAAGGAACCACGGGGGTTTGGGGGCGTGCAGCGCCCCATAAAACCAATTCCAAGATGGAATCTTGCCTAGGCTTGGGGTGCGGGGGCTGGAAGCCCCAGGAGACCAGGGTTCCAGGGTAACTACCCTAAGAAGTGGTACCCTTGGATAAAGTCTCCTTTTCCTTTGTATAAAGTATACAAATTGTTCCTAGAATCTTCTTCGGAACCAACGAAAATAGAAAATCGCCAAAATCGCGAAAAAATGCGAAAAAACCCTTGCAATCGGCCCCGGAATCATGTATTATAATAAGGCGTGACTGCACAGGCACCCTGTAAAAGGGTACCAGATATGCGATGAAGCGAGAGGTGGCCGCTGTTTGCGGGGAATTTTCGCTGAGTATGTCCGATTTTAAACCGGGCGACTTTAAATACTGACATTATGTCACCGAAGGGTGTTTCCCTGCGGAATGGTATGGGTTTGCGTCAAAAACAAACCGAAAGTCCCGGCTAAACTGTGTCAAAAATGGCATAAGTTTATCCGGTTTTTTCTATGCCAGGCCGCGAAACACACGGCGGGGTGTTCAGTATAGAAAGCGTCGCTAACGAGTCAAATTATCAAGGAGGCGATGAAAGTGGCAGTCAAAGAAAAAATCCGCATCCGACTGAAAGGTTACGATCATCAGTTGGTGGATGCCGCAGCAGAGAAGATCGTGGAGACCGCGAAGCGCACTGGCGCCCGGGTATCCGGCCCGATCCCGCTGCCCACCGAGAAAGAGATCGTCACCATCCTGCGCGCTGTGCACAAGTACAAAGACAGCCGTGAGCAGTTTGAGATGAGAACCCACAAGAGACTCATTGACATCCTGAGACCTTCCAACAAAACCGTGGAAGCCCTCACTGGTCTTGAGCTCCCTGCCGGTGTCGAGATCGAGATTAAGCTGTAATCTCAAAAACAGGTCTTGGCAGCGGGTCAAGTTGGCAGAAAGACGCCAACCAATAACCTTAGGAGGTAGGAAAACATGCAAAAATGCATCGTAGGCAAAAAGATTGGCATGACCCAGCTTTTTGACGAAAAAGGCAAAGTAATCCCCGTCACTGTCATTGAGGCAGGCCCTTGCGTTGTCGTTCAGAAGAAGACAATCGAAAACGACGGTTATGAAGCCGTGCAGATCGGTTTCGGCGACAAGAGCGAGAAAAATGCAAACAAGCCCATGAAAGGCCACTTTGCAAAGGCTGACGTCGCCCTCAAGAGAGTGCTGCGGGAATTCCGGCTGGATGACTGCTCTTCCATCAATGTAGGCGACATCATCAAGGCTGACACCTTCGCCGTCGGCGACGCCGTGGATGTTTGCGGCACCAGCAAAGGTAAAGGTTTTGCCGGTTCCATCAAACGCCATGGGTATTCCAGATTGAAAGAGACACATGGTACAGGTCCTGTTCACAGACATGCGGGCTCCATGGGTGCTAACTCCACTCCGTCCAAAGTCTACAAGGGCAAAGGCCTCCCCGGCCACATGGGCGCTGAGCGGGTCACCGTTCAGAACCTGGACGTGGTAAAGGTCGATGTCGAGAACAACCTGATCGCGCTTAGAGGCGCTATTCCCGGCCCCAAAGGCGGAGTAGTGTTCATCACCGACAGCGTGAAGGCGTAAGGAAGGAGGAAAACACAATGGCACAGGTTACAGTGTTTGATATGGCTGGCAAAAGCGTCGGCGAGATGACCCTTTCGGATGCCATCTTCGGGATTGAGCCCAACACCGCAGTTATGCACGCTGCAGTTGTGAATTACCTTGCAAACCAGCGCCAGGGCACCCAGTCCACCCTGACCCGGACCGAAGTCAGAGGCGGCGGCCGCAAACCCTGGAGACAGAAGGGCACCGGACATGCAAGACAGGGTTCCATCCGCGCTCCCCAGTGGAGACACGGCGGCGTTGCCCTGGGCCCCAAGCCCCGCGATTACAGCTACACTCTGAACAAAAAAGTGAAGAGACTGGCTATCAAATCCGCTTTCTCCTCCAAAGTTTTGGAGAACAACATGATCGTTGTGGACAACATCGCTGTAGACGGTTACAAAACCAAAGCGGTTGTCAACATGCTCAAAGCTTTGGGTGCAGATAAAAAAGCGTTGATCGTTATGCCCTGCGTGGATGAAAAACTCATCGCCAGCGCAAACAACATTCCCGGCGTCAAGACCGCTCTGGTCAACACCCTGAATGTGTACGACATCCTCAACTACGACAAATTCATCGTGGCCAAAGATGCCGTAGCTAAGATTGAGGAGGTGTACGCATAATGAAAGCTGCACAGGACATTATCCTGAAGCCCGTCATCACCGAGGCTAGCATGTCTGGCATCGCCGACCGGAAGTACACCTTCAAGGTCGCCAAAGATGCCAACAAAATTGAGATTGCCGCGGCAGTCGAAGCTCTCTTTGCCGGCACCAAAGTTGCCAAAGTCAACACCATGAACTGCAAAGGCAAAGCGAAGAGAATGGGCGCCCACCAGGGCTACCGCCCCGATTGGAAAAAGGCCATCGTCACCCTGACCGCTGATTCCAAGGGCATTGAATTCTTTGAGAGCATGATGTAATGCGCGCTTGCGCAGTGTATGGGATAACTCATAAATCCCGCAAAACCGTTATGAGGAGAGTGAAACTGTAATGGCTATTAAGAGCTTTAAGCCGACAACGCCTGGCCGCCGTCAGATGACCGTGACCGATTACACAGGCCTGTCGAAGGTTGCTCCTGAAAGAAGTCTTCTTGAAGAGATCAAGAAGAACTCCGGCCGCAACAACTTGGGTAGAATTACCGTTCGGCACCGTGGTGGCGCCAACCGGAAAAAATACCGCGTAATCGATTTCAAGAGAGATAAAGTGGACATGAGCGCCACCGTTCTGACTCTGGAATATGACCCCAACCGCTCCGCTCACATCGCCCTGGTTCAGTACGAGGATGGCGAGAAACGCTATATCGTTGCTCCCAACGGCCTGAAGGTCGGCGACAAAGTGGTTTCCGGTGCTAGCGCCGACATCGTGGCCGGCAACGCCCTGCCCCTTGTCAACATCCCCGTTGGTACCTTCATCCACAACGTGGAGCTGTACCCTGGCAAAGGCGCCCAGCTGGCTAGAGCCGCTGGCATCCAGGCCCAGCTGATGGCAAAAGAAGGCGCTTACGCGCTGATCCGCCTGCCTTCCGGCGAGCTGAGAAACGTACCTGTCGAGTGTATGGCCACCATCGGCCAGGTCGGCAACATCGACCATGAGAACGTCCACATCGGCAAAGCCGGCCGGAAACGTCACATGGGCTGGAGACCGACCGTCCGCGGTTCTGTCATGAACCCCTGCGACCACCCCCACGGCGGTGGTGAGGGCAAGAGCCCTGTGGGCCGTCCCGGTCCTGTTACCCCCTGGGGTAAACCCGCACTGGGCTACAAGACCAGAGCGAAACATCACCGCTCCGACAAGTACATTGTCAAACGCCGCAACGACAAGTAAGGCGTGCTGAAAGGAGGCAGATGAACAATGGGCAGAAGTGTTAAAAAAGGACCATTCGTCCAGCCGAAACTGCTGGTTCGAGTAAAAGAAATGAACACTGCCGGCGAGAAGAAAGTTCTCAAAACCTGGAGCAGATCGTCCACCATTTTCCCTGATTTTGTTGGGCACACATTTGCTGTTCACGACGGCCGCAAACACGTTCCGGTCTATGTCACCGAAGATATGGTTGGACATAAGCTGGGCGAGTTCGCCCCCACCAGAACCTACAGAGGTCATGCCGGCTCTAAGAAATCCAATACAGGGAAGTAACCGGGCCGAAAGGAGGATTAACACATGGAAGCAAGGGCTTATTTAAATTATGCCCGCATTGCACCCCGCAAGGTGCAGATCGTGCTTGATCTGATTCGGAACAAGCCGGTCGACGTGGCAATGGCTACACTGAAACTGACCCCCAAGGCTGCTTGTGAGCCACTGGAAAAGCTCCTGAAATCGGCCATGGCAAACGCGGAGAACAACCACAACATGGATAAGAACAAACTCTATGTTGCCGAGTGCTTTGTTTGCCCCGGACCCATTCTCAAGAGAATCAGACCCAGAGCGCAGGGTAGAGCGTTTAAAGTTCTCAAGAGAACTTCGCACATCACCATCGTTCTGAAAGAGAAAGAATAAGCTGGAAGAGGAGGTAAATCATGGGCCAAAAAGTAAATCCACACGGCTTGCGCGTGGGTGTCATCAAAGATTGGGATTCCCGCTGGTTTGCTAAGGACAACGCTTTCGGCGATACCTTGGTCGAGGATTACAACATCCGTAAATTCCTCAAGAAGACCTTGTTCGAGGCGGGTGTTCCGCGCATCGAGATCGAGCGTGACGCCACAAAGATCCGCATTCATATCCACTGCTCCAGACCCGGCATTGTCATCGGTAAGGGCGGTGCTGAGATTGAGAAGCTCAAAGCCCAGGTTGAGAAGATGGTCAACAAGGGCAAGACCGAGAAGCTCAACGTTTTCATCAACGTTGTCGAGGTCAAACAACCCGATAAAAATGCCCAGCTGGTCGCTGAAAACATCGCCGCACAGCTGGTCAACCGTGTCTCCTTCCGCCGCGCTATGAAGCAGGCCATCGGTCGTGCCATGAAGCTGGGCGCAAGAGGCATTAAGGTTCAGGTTTCCGGCCGCGTTGGCGGTGCTGAAATCGCCCGGACCGAGCATTATCACGAAGGAACTATCCCGCTGCAGACCCTGCGTGCCGATATCGACTACGGGTTTGCTGAGGCGGACACCACCTACGGCAAGATCGGCGTCAAAGTCTGGATCTATGCAGGTGAGGTTCTGCAGGAAGTCAAGAAACCTCGTAAGGAAGGAGGCAACAAATAATGCTTCTGCCCAAAAGAGTTAAATACCGCAGAGTTCACAGAGGCCGCCTGAAAGGCAAGGCCATGAGAGGCAACACTGTCACCTACGGTGAGTTCGGTCTGCAGGCTCTGGAGCCCGCATGGATCACCTCCAACCAGATTGAGGCGGCTCGTATCGCCATGACCCGTTACATCAAACGTGGCGGTCAGGTTTGGATTAAGATCTTCCCCGACAAGCCCATCACCGAGAAACCCGCTGAGACCCGCATGGGCTCCGGTAAAGGCAGCCCCGAGTACTGGGTCGCCGTTGTAAAACCCGGCCGCGTTATGTTTGAGATCGGCGGCGTCAGCGAGGAGCTGGCAAGAGAGGCTATGCGTCTCGCCGCTCACAAGCTGCCCATCAAGTGCAAATTCGTTGTCAAGGAAGAAAAGGGGAGTGAAGAGTAATGAAGGCTGCTGAGATTAGGGAACTTTCGGTTGCAGAGCTGAACGAAAAGCTGTCCGACCTCAAAGCCGAGCTTTTCAACCTGCGCTTCCAGCACGCGATCAATCAGCTGGATAACCCTTCCCGCTTGGCTGTTGTCAAAAAGGACATCGCCAAAGTGAAAACTGTTATCCGGGAGAAAGAATTTAAAAACGTGCAGTAATTCGGGAGGGAGGACAAAGCTGTGAGCGAGAGAAACCTCAGAAAAACTAGGGTTGGCAAAGTCGTCAGCGACAAGATGGACAAAACCGTCGTCATCGCCATCGAAGACAATGTGAGACACCCTCTTTACAAAAAGATCATCAAACGCACCATCAAGCTGAAAGCCCATGACGAGCAAAACGCCTGCGGCATCGGCGACAAGGTGGAGATTATGGAAACCCGCCCCCTGTCCAAAGACAAGAGATGGAGAGTTTCCCAGATCATCGAAAAAGCGAAATAGGAACCTTAACAAGGTTGTTATGTTGCTAATTTAAGCGCCCGCATAAAACGGTTGCGGGTAGTTGCCGCCGCAATAGGGCGGCGGTACTGGTAAGTTAGTGAACCGAAAGGAGGAACGCATCGTGATTCAGATGCAGACCTATCTCAAGGTTGCCGATAACACTGGCGCTAAGGAGCTTATGTGCATTAGAGTGTTGGGCGGTTCCCGTAGGAGATATGCCAATATTGGCGACGTAGTCGTCGCTTCCGTTAAAAAAGCTGCACCTGGCGGCGTTGTCAAAAAAGGCGATGTTGTCAAAGCAGTAATCGTTCGTTCCGCAAAAGGCGTAAGAAGAGATGACGGCACTTACATCCGTTTTGACGAAAACGCCGCGGTTATCATCCGTGATGATAAAAACCCCAGAGGCACACGTATCTTTGGGCCAGTGGCCAGAGAGCTGCGCGATAAGGATTACACCAAAATCCTGAGCCTCGCACCTGAAGTGCTGTAATGGAGGTGTCGACAGTGAACAAACTTCATGTAAAAAAGGGCGACACAGTCGTCATTCTGTCCGGCAAAGACAACGGCAAGCAGGGTAAGGTTCTTGAGGTCAGCCCCAAAGAGCAGAAGGTTATCGTCGAAGGCTGCAACATGGTCACCAAACATGTGAAGCCCCGCAGAGCTGGCGAAAACGGCGGTATCGTGAAAGCGGAGGGCGCGCTGTACGCAAGCAAGGTTATGCTTGTTTGCCCCAAGTGCGGCAAACCTACAAGACTTGCCCATAAAATCCTTGCCGACGGAACGAAAGAGCGTCTTTGCAAAAAATGCGGCGAGACATTCTAAGTGAAGGAGGAGAGAACATGGCAAGATTAGAAAAATTCTACACTGATGAAGTAGCCCCCGCTTTGATGAAAAAGTTCGGCTACAAGAGTGTCATGCAGATTCCCAAGCTTGAGAAGATCGTCGTCAACGTAGGCTGCGGTGAGGCTAGAGACAATCAGAAGATTGTGGAAGCCATCATGGGCGACCTGGCCAAAATCACCGGCCAGAAAGCCGTTCCCTGCAAAGCGAAAAAATCCGTTGCGAACTTCAAGCTCCGTGAGGGCATGACCATTGGCGCAAAAGTGACCCTGAGAGGCGACAGAATGTACGAATTCTTGGATCGGCTCTTCAATGTCGCTCTTCCCCGCGTTCGTGACTTCAGAGGGATCAACCCCAACGGCTTTGACGGCAGAGGCAACTACGCTTTCGGCCTGAAAGAGCAGTTGATCTTCCCTGAGATCGATTACGATAAAGTTGACAAGGTTCGCGGTATGGACATTGTGTTCGTAACCACCGGCAGAACCGATGAAGAAGCCCGGGAGCTCTTAACTCTCATGGGCGCACCATTTGCGAAGTAGGAGGAAAAATTTCATGGCTAAAACGTCTATGATCGTAAAACAGCAAAAAGCACCGAAATTTTCCACTCGCGCATACAACCGGTGCAAAATCTGCGGCAGACCCCATGCCTATCTTCGGAAATTTGGCATCTGCCGTATCTGCTTCAGAGAACTGGCTTACAAAGGCCAGATCCCGGGCGTGAAAAAGGCTAGCTGGTAAGCACGAGCAAAGGAGGTTGACGGCATGCATATCACCGATACAGTCGCTGACATGCTTACTCGTATCAGAAATGCAAATTCTGCAAAACATGATACAGTAGACATCCCTGCTTCCAACATGAAGAAGGCCATTGCCCGCATTCTGTTGGAGGAAGGATATATTAAAAGCTACACCGTCGTTGAGGACGGCAAGCAGGGCGTGATCCGTATTGTTCTCAAATACGGCCCCAACAAGACTCAGGTTATCTCTGGTCTGCGCAGAGTTTCCAAACCCGGCCTGCGCATTTACACCAGCTGCGAGGACATGCCCCGCGTTATGAAGGGCCTGGGCATTGCGATCCTGTCCACTTCTAAGGGCATCATGACCGACAAAGAGGCTCGTAAAGAGAAGGTCGGCGGTGAAGTGCTCGCATTCATTTGGTAAGGAGGTGCAAATAGATGTCTCGTATTGGTAGAAAACACATTGCGATTCCCGCTGGTGTGGAAGTAAAGGTCAATGGCCATGAGGTCACTGTCAAAGGCCCCAAAGCTACCCTGACCCAGGAGTTCCACCACGATATGGCGATCGCTGTGGAGGATGGCGCGGTTGTTGTAACCCGTCCTTCCGATGAAAAAGAGCACAGAAGTCTGCACGGACTGACCAGAACTTTGATTGCAAACATGGTTCAAGGCGTTTCCGAAGGCTTCAGCAAAGAGCTGGAGATCAACGGCGTCGGCTACCGCGCAGCAAAACAGGGCAAAAACCTGGTGATGACCCTTGGGTTCTCCCATCAGGTGATCATGCCTGAAATTGATGGTATTACAATTGACGTGCCTGCACCAAACAAAATTATTGTCCATGGCGCCGACAAGCAGAAGGTTGGACAATTTGCAGCTGAGATTCGCGAGAAACGTCCTCCCGAGCCTTATAAGGGCAAAGGTATTAAGTACGTTGGCGAAACTATCATCCGCAAGGAAGGTAAAGCTGGTAAAGGCAAGAAGTAATTAAAGGAGTGAATCGACATGGTGAAAAAGCCTGATAGCAATAAAGCAAGGCTGAAACGGCATGCAAGAGTTCGTGCCAAGATCAGCGGCACTCCAGAGTGCCCCCGTCTGAATGTCTTCCGCTCCGCTAAACACCTCTATGCCCAGCTGATTGACGATGTAAACGGCGTCACCCTGGCGTCTGCATCCTCAATGGACAAAGGTTTTGAAGGTAACGGCGGTAACAAGGAAGCAGCTCACAAGATCGGCGTGACTCTGGCGCAGAGAGCTATCGAGAAGGGTATTTCCGAGGTCGTGTTTGACCGCAGCGGCTATATCTATCACGGCCGTATCAAAGAGTTGGCAGAGGGTGCCCGCGAGGGCGGCCTCAAATTCTAAGGAGGAGGGAATACTTTGGCTCGTATAGACGCTTCCACACTGGATCTCCAAGAGAGAGTCGTCGCCATCAACCGCGTATCGAAAACGGTTAAGGGCGGTCGTATCTTCAAGTTCGCAGCTCTGGTGGTTGTCGGCGACGGCAACGGCACCGTGGGCTTCGGCCTTGGCAAAGCCTCTGAGGTTCCTGACGCAATCCGCAAGGGAATTGAAGACGCAAAGAAGAACCTTCACAAAGTAGCGCTGAAGGGTACCACCATCCCCCACGAAATCGTCGGCGAGTTCGGCGCTGGCCGGGTTCTCATGATGCCCGCCCCCGAAGGTACCGGTGTTATCGCCGGCGGCCCCGTCCGTGCGGTTCTGGAGGTTGCCGGTATCCGCGACATCCGCACCAAGTGCCTGAGATCCAACAACCCCTGCAACGTGGTTTCCGCCACCATCCAGGGCCTGGCTTCTCTGAGAAACGTAGATGAAGTTGCTGCCATCCGCGGCAAATCCGTCAAAGAAATCTTAGGTTAAGGGGGACGCTCAAATGGCTTTTAAGATCAAACTTGTAAAAAGTCTTGTGGGCAGAAAAGACGACCAGATCGCCACTGCCAAGTCCCTCGGCCTGCGCAAGATCGGCCAGGAGACCATCCAGCCCGACAACGAGGCCACCAAGGGCAAGATTAAGAAAATTTCCCACCTCATCGAGGTAACTGAAGCGTAAGGCAAGGAGGTGCAGGTAACATGAAATTGCATGAGCTTTCTCCCGTCCCGGGTTCCACCAAAGCTGCTTTCCGCAAAGGCAGAGGTGCTGGTTCCGGCAACGGTAAAACAGCCGGCAAAGGCCACAAGGGCCAGAAAGCCCGCTCCGGCGGCAGCATTCGGCCCGGTTTTGAAGGCGGTCAGATGCCTTTACAGAGACGTATCCCCAAGAGAGGCTTTGTAAACATCTTCGCCACCCACTATGTCACCATCAACGTCAGCGACCTGAACCGTTTTGAGGACGGCGCTGTTGTGGATGCACAGGCATTGATCGATGCCGGCCTTCTCAAAAAGACCCTTGACGGCGTCAAGGTCCTGGGAAGAGGCGAGATCACCAAAAAGCTGACAGTGAATGTCGCTGCTTTTTCCGCGTCTGCTAAGCAGAAAATCGAGGCAGCCGGTGGTAAAGCAGAGGTGATGTAAGGATGTTTCAGACCCTAAGAAATGCGTGGAAAATTGCTGACTTAAGGAAAAAACTTCTTTACACACTGATGATCATTGCCATCTTCCGGATCGGCGCGGCTATTCCCGTGCCCTTCCTGAACCCCGAGGCAATCTCGGCGATGATCCACACCAGCGGCAACCTGCTGGGCTACCTGGACATCCTGAGCGGCGGTTCGTTCGCCCAGTGCACCTTGTTTGCGCTGAGCATTTCGCCCCACATTACATCTTCCATTGTGATCCAGCTGCTCACCGTGGCCATCCCCGCTCTGGAGCGGCTGGCCAAGGAGGGCGAGGAGGGAAGAAAGCGCCTGGAGAAGATCACCCGGTACACCATGGTGGCCTTGGCCCTTCTGCAGGCAACTGCTTACTACCTGATGCTGAAGAACTTCAATGCGGTTCAGTTTGTGGACGGCGGCGTGGGGATGTTTACTGCGGCGGTTATCATCCTGACCTTTACCGGCGGCTCATGCCTGCTGGTTTGGCTGGGTGAACAGATCGACAAAAAGGGCATCGGCAACGGCATCTCGATGATCCTGTTTGCCGGTATCGTTTCCAGAGGTCCCGCCTTGGTCGGCGAAGTGTGGAAATACATGCGGCTGGCCATGGCTGGTGAATCTAAGTACTTTATCAGCGTCCCCCTGATCCTGGTTCTCTTCATCGCAGTCATCGCTTTCATCGTGCTGATGACCAACGCCGAGCGGAGAATCCCGGTTCAGTACGCAAAACGGGTTGTCGGCCGGAAAATGTACGGCGGTCAATCCACCCATATCCCGATCAAGGTCAATATGACAGGCGTTTTGCCGGTTATCTTCGCCAGCAGCCTGCTGGGCATCCCCGGTATGATCAGAGGATTTATGCCTAACGCAACTGGTTGGTTTGCCACCTTCCTGAGCTGGTTCAACTACGATACCGCCTCCTATGCCATTTTGTACTTCATCTTGATCATGGGCTTTAACTTCTTCTATGTGGCGATTCAGTACAATCCTATTGAAATCGCCAACAACCTGAAGAAGAACAGCGGAGCCATCCCTGGAATTCGTCCCGGCAAGCCCACCGCGGACTTTATTGCCCGGATTGTTTCCAAGATCACCGTGATCGGCGGTTTGTTCCTTGGTATTATCGCCACCCTGCCCATCGCAGTCGGCGCCATCACCAAGATGAACATCGCCCTGGGCGGTACCACAGTTATCATCGTCGTTGGTGTTGCTCTGGATACTGTGAGACAGCTGGAGTCTCAGATGATGATGCGTCACTATAAAGGTTTCCTGGAATAAACCGTTAGGAAGGAACGTGCATGAATATGAAGCTGATTCTTCTTGGCGCCCCCGGTGCCGGTAAAGGCACCCAGGCAGAGATTTTAAGTGAACGACTGAACATCCCCACCATCAGCACCGGCAACATCATCCGCGAGGCGCTGAAAAACGGTACTGAAATGGGCCTTAAGGCCAAGTCCTTTATGGACGCCGGCCAGCTGGTACCCGACGATGTGGTCATCGGGATCATCGAAGAGCGCCTGGCGAAGGATGACTGCAAAAACGGCTTCATTCTGGATGGCTTCCCCCGGACGGTTCCTCAGGCTGAGGCCCTGGACCAGATGGGGATCATCATCGACAAGGCCATCGACATCGACGTGGCTGATGAAGTGATTGAAAAACGGCTTTCCGGCCGCCGGGTTTGTGAAAAGTGCGGCGCAAGCTACCACATCGACAACAAACCTTCCGCCAAAGGCGACCTCTGCGAAAAATGCGGCGGCGCCCTGGTCATCCGCAAGGACGACCGGCCGGAGACCATCAAACAGCGCTTGAGCGTATACCATGAGCAAACCGAACCCCTGGAGGGGTACTACAAAAAAGCCGGCAAGCTTTATGTGGTGAAAGGCGAAGGCTCGGTAGCCGAGATTACCGCAAAGGTGATTGAAGCTGTGGAGGCTTAAGCCATGGTAGTGCTTAAGACCAAAAAAGAATTGACGCCTATGCTTGAGGCGTGCAGAATCTCAGCGCAAGCTTTACAGCGTGCGGGCGAGGTCATCCGGCCCGGTATTACCACCGCCCAGATTGACCACGCCATCCACGATTTCATCCGTTCGCGGGGCGCTGTGCCATCGTTTTTAGGATATGGAGGCTTCCCCGCCAGCGCATGCATCTCGGTCAACGATGAACTCATCCACGGAATTCCCGGTCCCCGTGTCATCCAGGAAGGCGACATCGTCAGCGTAGACGTGGGCGCCTATTACAAGGGATATCACGGCGACAACGCGTACACCTTTGCAGTTGGCAGCATCTCCAGCGAAGCACAACAGCTCCTGGATGTCACCAAGGAGAGCCTCAACCGGGCGATCCAAGCAGCGGTTCCGGGCGCACGCCTGGGCGACGTGGGATACGCAGTGCAGTCCTACGTGGAATCTTTCGGGTATGCCGTCGTCAAAGAGTATGTAGGCCATGGCGTGGGAACAAAACTCCATGAAGACCCAGAGGTGCCCAATTACGGGACCCCTGGCAGAGGGATCCGGCTGATGCCGGGTATGACCATTGCCATCGAGCCCATGGTCAACCTGGTTGGTGAGAAGATCAAAGTCCTCTCCAACCAGTGGACTGTGGTCACGGCAAGTCACAGCCTTTCGGCTCATTTTGAGCACACCATCGCCATCACCGAGTCAGGCCCTGTTATCCTGACCCGGCCATAAGAGAAGGGGCGCTTCATGATGACCATTGAAAAAGGCAGCGTTGTCCGGTCTATCGCCGGGCACGACGCAGACCGGTTCTACGTGGTGCTGGAGATGGAAGGGGATTTCGCCTTCATCGCCGACGGCAAGGAGCGAAAGCTGGAAAAGCCTAAGCGGAAGCGGAAAAAACACCTGCGCGGGACCAATACCCGACTGGATGTGGACACCCTTACCACCGACAAAAAACTGCGGGAAGCCCTGCATCCATTTAACTATGGCAAACTGCCAAGCGAAGGAGGAATATAGCTTGTCCAAAGAAGACGTGATCGAGATCGAAGGCGTCGTTGTTGAGGCCCTGCCCAACGCCCAGTTCCTGGTGGAGCTGACCAACGGCCACAGGCTGCTTGCCCACATTTCCGGCAAGCTGCGGATGAACTTTATCCGAATCCTGCCTGGAGACAAAGTCACCGTTGAGATTTCCCCATATGATTTAACCAAGGGACGCATTACCTGGCGTTCCAAATAGAACCCGTTTTAGGCTATATAAGGAGGTAGTTTCAAAATGAAAGTAAGACCTTCCGTTAAGCCCATCTGCGAAAAATGCAAAGTGATTAAGCGCAAAGGCCGCATTATGGTTATTTGCCAGAACCCGAAGCATAAACAGCGCCAGGGCTAAAAGAATTTACGCCCGAAGCGCCCACAGCGCAATGGGATTGTGCAAAACCGATACAATGGAGGTGCAACAGGAATATGGCTCGTATAGCTGGTGTTGACTTGCCAAGAGAGAAGCGAGTTGAAATTGGTCTGACCTATATCTTCGGTATTGGTCGCAAGACAGCAAACGACATCTTAAAATCCACAGGCGTGAACCCCGATACCCGTGTGAAAGATCTGACCGAGGACGAGGTTTCTCTGCTGCGTGAATACATCGACAAACATCTCGTTGTTGAGGGCGACCTGAGAAGAGACACCGCCCTGAACATCAAGAGACTGGTCGAGGTTGGCTGCTACCGCGGCGTCCGCCACAGAAGAGGCCTCCCCGTAAGAGGGCAGAGAACCAAAACCAATGCCCGTACCAGAAAAGGTCCGAAGAAAACAATCGCCAACAAGAAGAAGTAATTAGGGAGGGATACGAGAGATGGCAAAGGCTAACGTTAAGAAGGCCACTACTCGCAAGCGTCGCGAGCGTAAAAATATTGAGCGCGGCGCCGCTCATATCCAATCTACCTTTAACAACACCATCGTCACCATTACCGACACTCAGGGCAACGCTCTGTCCTGGGCCAGCGCGGGCGGCTTGGGCTTCAGAGGCTCCAAGAAATCCACCCCCTTCGCAGCGCAGACCGCGGCCGAAACCGCTGCCAAAGCTGCTATGGAGCATGGCCTGAAATCGGTTGAGGTTTATGTTAAAGGTCCAGGTGCTGGACGTGAGGCCGCTATCCGTGCGCTGCAGGCCGCCGGTCTGGAAGTCAACATGATCAAAGATGTTACTCCCATTCCCCACAACGGCTGCCGCCCACCCAAAAGACGGCGCGTATAACAGTTTTTATCAGGAGGTGCAATTCAATGGCAAGATATACCGGTTCGGTATGCAGACTCTGCCGCCGCGAGGGCAAAAAGCTGTTCCTCAAGGGCGAGAGATGCTATTCCGATAAGTGCGCGGTCACCCGCAGAGCTTCTGTCCCTGGCCAGCACGGCAAAGCCCGGAAAAAAGTTTCCGAGTACGGCACCCAGCTGCGCGCAAAACAGACTGCCAAACGCTACTACGGCGTTCTGGAAAGCCAGTTTGCCGAGTACTTCAATATGGCTGAGCGCAGAGCCGGCGTGGCTGGTGAAAACCTGCTCCGCATTTTGGAGAGCCGCCTTGACAACATCGTTTACAGAGCTGGTTACGCTTCTTCCAGAAAAGAGGCCCGTCAGCTGGTTGGCCACGGCCACTTCACTGTAAACGGCAAGAGAGTGGACATCGCTTCTTATCTGTGCAAAGCCGGCGACGTAATCGCTGTCTGCGATAAGAGCAAATCCAGTGAGAAGATCAAGGCAATCGTGGAATCCTGCGGCGCCCGCCCCGTGCCCCAGTGGCTGGATGCGGACAAAGAAAAACTGCAGGTCAAGGTTGTCAACCTTCCGAACAGAGAGGACATCGACCTCGACGTCGAAGAGCATCTGATCGTCGAGCTGTACAGTAAGTAATGCCTCTAATTGAATCAGCATGGGAATGCGAATTGTACAGCAGAAGCCTCTTCTGCTTCTAAAGGAGGGTATCAGAACATGGTAAAAATTATTGAACCAAAAATCGAGACCGCTGAGCTCAAATCTGACGGCACCTACGGCAGATTTGTGGCAGAGCCCCTCGACAGAGGTTTCGGCACAACCTTGGGCAATAGCCTGCGGCGGGTGCTGCTCTCCTCGCTTCCTGGTGTTGCCGTTATTTCTGTGAAGATTGACGGCATCCAACACGAGTTCTCGACCATCCCCGGCGTGAAGGAGGATGTCACCGAAATCATCCTGAACATCAAGGGGCTGACCGCCAAGCTTTACACCGATGGCCCTAAGACCGTCGTCATCGACGCCGAGGGCGAGTGCGAAGTGACCGCTGGTTCCATCGAGACCGATGCTGAGGTCGAGATTTTAGACCCAAGCATGCATATTGCTACTTTGGGCGAAGGCGCCAAACTCCACATGGAAATCACCCTGAAAAAGGGCCAGGGCTATGTCTCCGCTGAGCGGAACAAAACCCTGGAGTTGGAGAAAGCGCCCCTTGGCACCCTGGCTGTGGACAGCATCTACACCCCGGTGCTCAAGGTCAACTACACCGTTGAAAACACCCGAGTGGAACAGATTACCGATTACGACAAACTCACAATCGAAGTCTGGACCGACGGAACCATCTCCGCGAAGGAAGCCGTCAGTCTGGCTGCCAAGATCCTCAATAGGCAACTCAACCACTTCGTCGACCTTTCCGACGAGGTGAGCTCTACCGAGATCATGGAAAAGAAAGAGGACACTGGGAAAGAAAAAGTTCTTGAGATGACCATTGAAGAGCTTGACTTGTCTGTTCGTGCATTTAACTGCTTGAAACGCGCTGGCGTGAATACCGTCAACGATCTGATCAACAAATCTCCCGAAGAGATGATGAAGGTTCGGAATCTCGGAAAGAAATCCCTTGAAGAGGTAATCAGCAAGC
Source organism: Merdimmobilis hominis (assembly GCF_900104615.1). GTDB lineage: Bacteria > Bacillota > Clostridia > Oscillospirales > Ruminococcaceae > Merdimmobilis > Merdimmobilis hominis. The sequence continues at coordinate 1,499,255 of NZ_LT629939.1, forward strand.
TAGAGTCCTTGGGTTTTAACCTTAGCAAGGAAGAAGAATAACATAGTTCCTACGAAGCACAGGTAAAGGAGTGAATTCGATGCCAGGTACCAGAAAACTGGGCAGAAGCACAGATCATAGAATGGCTATGCTGAGAGCTATGGTCACTTATCTGCTGGAAAACGGTAAGATTGAGACTACAGTTACCAGAGCCAAAGAGGTTCGTGCTATGGCCGAGAAAATGATTACTACGGCTAAGAACGATGATCTCCACTCCAAGCGTCAGGTGTACTCTTTTGTCACAAAAGAGACCGTTGCGAAAAAAGTTTTTGATGAGATTGCTCCCAAATACAAGGAGACCAACGGCGGCTACACCCGCATCATCAAAATCGGTCCTCGCCGCGGCGACGCAGCTGAGATGGCTATCATCGAGCTTATCTAGTTCGATCTTTTAAGCATAAAAAAGCCCACCGTTTTAAAACGGTGGGCTTTTTTGCGTGTTTTTGCCGTCATGCGTGGGAAAGGGCGGGAAACCGGAAAGGCTGTTTTCGGAGGAGTTCCTCTGCGGGGCCCTGGACAAACAACATATCATCGCCGCCCGGAAGGGGGGAGAGGGCATAGCCCCCCAGCCCATTTGGGGGAAATCCCAATATGGCCCGGGAAATACCCGGCTGGGAGAAGGCGGCAAGCACCTGGCCGATGGACAGCTTCTGCGGAGAGAAAACTTCCCACAGAAGGAGGGAGCCCCCTTGGTATTCCGCCACCGCCAAAACGTCCAGGTTTGGCAGGAGGTAGAGGCAGTCCCGGTATGGGCCCAACAGGTGGAAGAGGCTTAGTTCCCGATTCCCCACCATGGGGAAAGCCCCCTGGGGTTTGCCTCGCTGGACCATCTCCAGGAGCAGGGAAAAGTCGGCATCGGCATCCAGCCTGCGAGGGACTTCCCCGCTGGGGGCGGGCATTTCCCGGGAAAAGAGTGTCTCTTCCACAGGGGAAAACCCGAATTTTGGGTAAAATTCCAACACTGTGTGGTTGGCAAAAAGATAGATGAGGTCAACGGTTCCCCCATATACCTGGAGGATGCGTTCCATCAGGTACCGGGAGAGCCCCCTGCCCCGGAAATCCGGGCGGGTCATGACCGTCCCCAGCTGGATCATGGAAAGGGGGTGCCCCTCCCAGCAAAAGGTCATTCGATTGACTGAGATGTTGGCCACAACCTGACCATCTGCTATAAGGCAGTGGGGCTGGTACCCGTCGGTCCACAGGCCGGCTCTGTGCCAGGCGGAAAAGTCAAACCCAAAGGTGAGCTGGGTCAGCTGGTTAAAGCTGTCCCGCAGAAGCTTATCCTGCCGGATGGAGCTGGAAAACTGATAGGGGGTGCCATAGATGGAAAGAGACTCCATAAAAGATCCTCCAATGGAAAGCAAGGGGCCATAGCGGCCCCTTGTTTCTATTTGCGGTGTGCCAGTTTGAAGAAGGGGGTGCCATCCGGCAGGAAGGTGATCCCCTCCAAATCCTGGTTGGTGGCTTCATAGGAGGAAGAGGCCCCTACCGGCAAAGCGTAGCAATGCTCCAGTAGCCATTCCTCCGCTCGGTGGTATCCGGCAGCCATGGCCTTGGCGGAGGTAGCCCGCTGGGCCTCCTCCAGAAGGGAAAGGTACTCTTCCTCTTGCCAGCCAAACAGCTGGGACAGCTGGGCCAAAAACTCCCTGTGCCCATCCCCTCGGTTGGAGATGGGCACAAGAGCCAGATCGAACTCACCGGATTGGATGGCGGTATTCAGCTCCTCTTTGGGGAGGGGGGTTAGGTTGGCGTAGAGGGACAGACTCTCTCCCCAGGCTTTTTGCAGCAGGGCGGCGGCATCTTCTACTCCAGCATCCGCCGGATAGGAGAGGGCGGTCCGAGGCAGTTTTTCTAGCCCTAGGTCCCCGAGGGCGGCGATCAGCAGGTCCCGGGGCTCCTGGGAGGAGAGGAACACGGCGTTGCCGGCCAACTCCCGGTAGGGCTGCCCAGCCAGCCGGACTGCGGCGGGGATCAACCCGTCGGGAGAGTCGATATCCTCCGGCAGGGCATCCGAAAGGGCTTCCCGGTCGATGGGGGAGAGGATGGCCCGGCGCAGCGTCTCATTTTGGAAGGGGGCATGGCGGGTATTGAACACCAGGAGCCAAACCGTATCCTCCCGTGGGGAGGCAGAATTCCAACCGCCCAAAGAGAGGTATTCCTCCCGGCTCAGGCAGATGGCGTCGCTCTTGCCGGAGGTGAACTGTTCCAGGGGGTTTTCCCGCCCGATGAAAAAATTGACCCCATCGATGGTGGACTCCTCTTGGGAGGAATACTGGTCGTTGGGCCGCAGGGTGATAGAGGCGCTGTTGTCCCAGCTTTTCACCACGAAGGGTCCATTAGAGAGGAGCGTCTGGGTGGAGAGGCCGTACCGGCCTTTGCTTTCGTTGTAAAAATCCTCCTTACAGGGGAAGGCGGCCGGGTCGGCCAGCCGCTGCAAAAAGAGGGGGTCCGCTTCGGTCAAGCGGATCACCAAGGTGTAGTCTCCGGAGGCGGAAACCCCCAGGGGCTGGGCAGTGCCTTCCATGCGGGCGGAAGCCCCCTCGATGGAGGCGAACTTTCCGGCGTGAGGGGAGAGGGAGTCGGTGCGGAACATCCGCTGGAAGGCAAAGACATAATCCTTGGCGGTGACCGGGGAGCCATCCGACCACCTGGCGTCCTGGCGAAGGGTGAAGGTATACGTTTTCCCGTCGGCAGAGAGGGTGTGCCCGCTGGCTCCAGCGGGGATAAGGTCCCCGGCCTCGGACAGGCGGTACAGCCCCTCCATGGCGTTGTAGAGGACGGTGCGGGCGTCGGCACTGGTGGTGAATTGGGGGTCGAGGCTGGACACCTGCCCGGAAAGGTCGTACCGCAATATCAGGCTGTCGTCCTTACCGCTGCGGCAGGCGGCGAGGGAGAAGACAAAGAAAAGCGCCAAAAACAGCGCTAAAAATCGTTTTTTCATGGCAATTCCTTTATGACAACACGGCTATAAGGCAGCCGCCGGGGAAAAAATCTGTATTCGGGCTTTCCCGCTGCGAGGGCAGCGTTGGGTATTTTAGGGGATCGGGGGCGCATTTCGTCTCCTGAAGGCAATTTATAGCCCTCGGGCGAAACGGTATAACCCCTTAAAATATTGTAGCATTTTCCCGCAAAAGGATGCAACCGTTGGGGCCTGGATTCATAAAAAATTAAGGTTTCCCCATCTTTTGAGGCCAATGTTTTGTAAAACAGGGGGGAAAACTAACACAGGTTTTCCCTTTTTGCTTTGGCACAGGAAAAGGGCCCTCCCAAACTAGGAGGGCCGGGCGGTTATAGCCGTTTGGTCAGTTTTTGATAGGCACTCATCAGCTGGGTCTTGATGAATTCCGGGTTGGAGTCGCCGGTGTAAGCGTCGAACCCGGCATAGAGCTGTTCTAGGTTGAGGCGGGAGACGATGAGGCCGCCTGCGTCATCGCAGATCACCTGGTTTACAATGCCGTCCCGCTCTTTGGTGATGTTCAAGGGGCCGTAGCAGGCCGCTCTCCCACAGAAGCGGACCCCCATAGTGCCGGAGAGCACCGGCGCCGCTATGTAGACAGCCAAGGCGTCAGCTGCCGCCTTGTAGCCCCAATCGGCCAAGGATTCCTGCCGGGGGGTGAGGCTCCCTGACGGGGAGAGGATGATCTCCGCCCCCATACCCCGGGCGATGCGCAGTGGTTCCAAGGTGCGGCCGTCCTGTCCGATGAGGATAGCCACCCTGCCCGCTTTGGTGTCAAACACCCGGATCTCCTCCCCTGGCACAACGCCCAAGGCTTTTTCCAAGGGGCTGCGGTGCAGGAGGTCTTGGGTGCCCAGCACCAAGCCGTTTTCATCCAGGAGGTAGGAGCGGCAGTAAAGCTTGTCCCCCTCCAGCACATAGGTGCTCCCCGCCATGATATATACCCCATAGGCTTTGGCCAGGGCGGAGAAGGTGGTGAGGAAAATCTCCTGGAGGCTGGAGGAAAATTCATCCAGCAGCTGTAGGAGAAGGGCGGTCAATTCTTCAGAATTGTCCTTTACCCGCTGTAGCTCCTCCAGCAGGGTGTCGAAGTAGGGAGTGATGCCGATGGGCAGAAGGCCGCAGCCGTGGGGGAAGGCGACAATCTGCGCCCCTGCGTGGACCGCTTTGGCCACATACCGGTCCATATCCTCCACGTATTCGGCCAAGGTGCGGTACCGGCGGACCTCCACCTGGGCGGCCCCTACCCGCACCCCATCCCGGGAGCAGGCGGCGAGATTTTGGGACCGTTCGCTGTTCTTTTTGGCGACGATGTGTTCCACCCGCCGGGGGGAAAACTTCAAGGAGATAGCAAAGGACGACAATTTCAGTTTGACAGGCAGCACAACGATCACCTCCCCAAATAGGATGCGTATTTTTCATACAGCGCTGGCCGCAGCCTGGCAAGGGGAGAGGCGGGGTCGCTGCTTTTTTTATACAGACCGGTGTCCAGTGAATAGAAAAGGGGGACCGAATCGTCCTCCCGCACCAAAAAACCGCCAGGGCAGGAGGCGGTCTCCACCGGGGCGATCACCGAGGTGCTGGCATTACTGACATTGACGATATACACCCCATTGTCCGCCGCCTGGAAGGCCAGCTGGCCCAGTTTTTGGCTTTGGTAGTCATAGAGGGGGATGAACTGGCTGGAGAGGATGATCTCCGCCCCGGATAGGGCTGCTGCCCGCAGAATTTCCGGCCGGTAGATGTCCACATCCACCGCCAAGAACAGGTTGCCGAACTTCGTGCGGACGATATTCAGGTCGGTGGAGCGGCTAAGCGTCCCCCGGTAGGAGAGGTTGAGAGATACCGCCCGCTGCCCGCCGATGATCTTCCCCTTGTCGTCAAACAAAAAGAGGCAAAGGTAGCCGTCGGCCACCACCCGGCTAGTGAGCAGGTAAACCCCATAACTTTGGGCATACTTTTTACAGGAAGCCAAAAAATTCTGGTTGTCCCACTGGGCGACATAGTTTTTGATATCGGAAAAAATCACCAGGTCGGTGCCCTCCACCGGAGGGGTCAGCGGCCGGGTGACACACAGGTGAATCAGCGACATAGAAACATTACCCGCCATTTCTCCGGCGCTGGGGATGGCAACGCCCACCCCGCCGGAAGGCGGGCGCTCCGACGGGCCAAGCCGCCTAAAAAATTTTTGTGGTTTGCCGCAAACCCATCTTTCCAAAACAGCCATGGGGCGGCGTTTGTGCCGTGGCATCCACAAATCAACGGTGTGCCAGGCAAGGGAACCAATGGGTATAAAAGCTGTTTGAAACACTACTTTATTATAGCAAAACCCCAGGGAAATTGCGATAGGATTTTTGCGGATTTCCCCTCTGAGGAGCGCCATCGGATGAAAAACAGCGAAATTTGCCGAATCTCCGTTTCGGTAAATACAGCCACCCTCACTCCACCCTGCGGCGGCGGGGATTCTTACATAGTTTTTGAAAAGTAGGATACACTAACGGCGAACGCATCCCGTTTAAAAGAACAATGAGGTGAAAAAACCATGACCAACAAGGACTATGAACAGCTCAACAAGAAGGCATCGCCCCCTTCCAAGAGCTATATCAACATCCCCTACGCTTTTCTCATCGGCGGAATCATCTGCACCTTGGGCGAGTTTTTGAGCAATACCTACCAGGGGATGGGAATGGAGCAGGATACCGCAGGGGCGGTGGTCAGCGTGACCTTGGTCTTTCTCTCCGCCCTGCTGACCGGGCTAAAAATCTATGATAAAATCGCCAAACACGGCGGCGCAGGAACCCTGGTCCCCATCACCGGCTTTGCCAACGCTGTGGTCTCCCCGGCGCTGGAGTTCAAAAGCGAGGGGATGATCTTGGGCTTGGGGGCCAAGATGTTCGTCATCGCCGGGCCGGTTATTGTGTACGGCATTAGTGCCAGCATCGTATACGGCATCATTATATTCCTGTTTAAACTGTATTAAAGGAGGGAAACGCGATGTCGTCTAAACTTGGAAAATACACCTACCGGATGGACAACCCGCCATCGGTGCTGGCCTACGCCGCCATCGGCTCCAAAAAGGAATCGGAGGGGCCTCTCGCCAGTTATTTTGACATTATCAACGAAGATACTACCTTTGGGGAAAAGTCCTGGGAAAAGGCGGAGAGCCGCCTCCAGAAGGATGCGGTCAATAAGGCCCTGTCCAAAATCCAGCTGAGCACCGGGGATATCGACTGTGTGTTTGCCGGCGACCTGCTCAACCAGTGCATCGGCGCCACCTTTGGCCTGCGGGAGATGGGCATCCCCTTTGTGGGGATTTACGGAGCCTGCTCCAACATGGCGGAAGGGCTGGCCCTCTCCGCCCTCATGGTGGACGGCGGGGCGATGAAAAAAACCATCGCCGTCACATCCTCCCACTTTTGTACCGCAGAGCGGCAGTACCGCTTCCCCTTGGAATACGGCGGCCAGCGCCCCCTGACGGCCCAGTGGACAGTCACCGGCTCCGGCGCGGCCATCGTGGGGGAGAGGGTGTCCCCCCCTTATATTAAGGCGGTGACCCTGGGCTGTATTGAGGACTTGGGCATCAAAGACGCCAACAACATGGGCGCGGCTATGGCCCCTGCGGCGGCGGCGACCATCAAGCGCTTCTTTGAGGACACTTGCACCGTCCCGGATAACTACGACCTGATTTTGACCGGCGACCTGGGCCAGGTGGGTTCCGATCTGCTCCACCAGCTTTTGGAGCGGGAGGGCTATCACCTGGGCAAAAAACAGGCCGACTGCGGCCTGCTCATCTACGACCGGGAGACCCAGGACGTCCACGCCGGTGGCTCGGGCTGCGGGTGCAGCGCCTCGGTGCTCTGTTCTTATATCCTTCCCGCAGTCAAGGACGGGCGGATCAAAAACATGCTATTCGTGGCAACCGGTGCCCTTTTAAGCCCCACCAGTGTGCAGCAGGGGGAATCCATCCCCGGCATTGCCCATTTGATCCACCTTTCGGCGGACGACGACACCAAAACCCGCCCATCCACCGCAGGAGGTATGTAATATGGAACTGTTTTTGGAATATCTGAAGGCCTTTGTGGTGGGCGGCGCCATCTGTGCCATCGGCCAAGTGCTCATCGACTACACCAAGCTGACCCCTGCCCGAATTTTGGTCTCCTTTGTGGTGGCCGGCGTGATTTTGGGCGGCCTGGGTGTGTATCAGCCCCTCATCGAATTTGCCGGGGCGGGGGCCACCGTCCCCTTGACTGGATTCGGCTCCCTTTTGGCCAAAGGGGTGAAGACCGCCGTCCAGGAGAAAGGGCTCCTGGGGGCGTTGACCGGGGGCTTCACCGCTTCTTCCGCCGGCATCGGCGCCGCGGTGTTCTTCGGCCTGTTGGTCGCCCTGATCTTCAAGCCCGGCGATAAGGCGTAAACAAAAAAGCGGACGGCATGACACAGGTGGTCACAGCGGTCCGCTTTGTATTTTCTCGCCCTAGGGGATTTTGTTGGCGTCAAAGGACGCAAAAAAGCAGTCCCGCACACGGCTGCGAGGCTGCTTGATTTTGCCTTGATGCAGGATCTAAAGTCCATTAGCCAATTGCATTCAGCTTGCTGGCCAGTTTGGACTTCTTTCTAGCTGCGCAGTTTTTGTGGAGCAGGCCTTTGGCGGCAGCTTGATCAATTTTCTTTATTGCAAGCTTAACAGCTTCCTCTTTATCCTCGGCTCCGGTGGAGAGAGCGACATCCGCTTTCTTCAGAACGGTTTTCAGGTAGGATCTGGTAGCTTTGTTCTGCTGGGTTTTGGTGGCAATCACCTTGACTCTTTTCTTAGCAGATTTGATGTTCGGCATCGTTACACCTCCTTACTCTACATGACAGTACAAGTTATAATACCATTTTTTTAATGGAATTGCAACTGGATCTGAAAGATTTTTCAATTTTTCAGACAAAAATATTTTACCATAAAGGAGCGGTCAGTTCAATGGGAATTCGCACAGATTTGGCCATCGAAAGCACAAAAATAGAGGGGGGAATCCCCCAAAAAGGGGTGGAAATTGACCAATACCGGGGGGGAGAGCTCTCTTTTACCGCAGTGGAGGTAAAAACCCGGGAGGCAGCCCAGGCCATCGGCAAGCCGGTGGGCCGGTATATCACAGCAGAGCTTTCCTCCCCCAGCGACCTGGCTGAAGCCCGGACTGGGGAAGCAGCCGCCATCGCCGGGGAGCTGCGCCGCCTACTGCCCCAGGAGGGGACAGTTTTGGTGGTGGGCTTGGGCAACCGGGAAATCACCCCCGACGCCCTGGGCCCCTTGGTGATCTCCGACGTGCTGGCCACCCGCCATTTTGAAGGGCGCCTTATGGAGGAGAGCGGCCTTTCCTCCCTGCGGCCGGTGGCGTCCCTGGCCCCCGGGGTGCTGGGCCAAACAGGCATGGAGACCGGCGAGATCATCCGGTCGGTGGTAGGGGAGATAGAGCCGGCGGCGGTCATCGCCATCGACGCCTTGGCGGCCCGGTCCCTCTCCCGGCTGGGGTGTACCATCCAATTGGCGGACTGCGGCATCGCCCCCGGTTCCGGCGTGGCCAACCGCCGCAAAGAGTTGAGTCAGGAGACTTTGGGGGTACCGGTGATCTCTATGGGCATCCCCACGGTGGTAGATGGGGAGACCCTGGCCTTTGACCTGTTATACCGGCCGGAGGGAACCAGCGAAGAGAGTATGGAGCAGCTGCGTCAGATGTTCCAGCCCCAGGGCCGGTCGATGATGGTCACCCCCCGGGAGGTGGACCAGATGGTGGAGCGGGGGGCAAAACTCATCTCCATGGCCATCAATCTGGCCCTCCAGCCGGACCTTTCTGCCGAGGAGATCACCTACCTGCTGGCCTAACTGGCTGGCCTGCGCCCACCCCGCTAGGGGAGAAAATCCCCAGGTAAGGGCTTGTCATATCCGCCGGGTGAACTGAATATCCATGAGGGTAGACAGGTCGCTTCAGACCGAGTGCAGCGGACGTGGAGGGTGGACAGTTGAGAAGGAAAAGACAGACAAATCCCAAGGGAATCCTATCAGTTCTAGCCCTCTTGGCAGCGGGCCTTATGATGTTGCCCCTGGCCAAGGGGATCTCCTCCACTGCGGCAATGCCTGCCCTGGAGGAATTGACCCGCCAGGCGGCATTCCTCTCGGTGGCGTTATCCATGCCTGAAGGGGGGATCGCCCTGTTGGAGGAGCGGTTCAATTCCGAATTGTTCACCAAGGATGAAGTCCCCGATCCCCTGCTGGAAACGCCGGTGCCCTCCCCCAAGCCCAGTGAAAATTCCAGCAGTGCCCAGCCGGAAAAGAAAAAAGATCCGCCCCCTGAAATTGAGGAGAGATACCGGGGCAACATATCGGAAGAGGACCTTTCCGGGGCCGGAGGCGCGGCGCTGATCGCGGCAGGCAACGGGAGAATCCGCAACTATACCAAACTCACAGGGGAGCGAATCGCCGCCGAACTGGAGAAGCCCATCGATCTGGGGCTTGTGCCAGGCGGACCTCAGGTGCTGATCATCCACACCCATGCCACCGAGAGCTATGAGGAGTATGACACCGGCTATTACGATACCCGCAACGGCTGGCGCAGCACCGACGACAGTGAGAATATGGTAGCAGTGGGCAATGCCTTGGCCAAGAAGTTAGAGGAAAATGGCATTGGGGTCATTCACGACGCCACGCAGCACGATTACCCGTCCTACAACGGCTCCTACCAACGCAGTGCTGAAACCATCAAAAAGCACCTGGCCCAAAACCCCAGCATTCGCATCGTGCTGGACGTCCACCGGGACGGTATCCAGCGCACCGACACCTTAATTGTCAAACCCACCACAGTGATCAATGGGCGAAAGGCGGCCCAGCTGATGATCATTGCCGGGTGTGACGACGGCACCATGAATATGCCGGGTTGGAGTGAAAACCTCCGGTTTGCCGGCCGGCTGGTGGACGCGGTGGAGACCGATTCCCCCACCCTGATGCGCCCGGTGATGTTCTGCTACCGCAAGTACAACCAGGATCTGGCCCCAGGCTCCCTGCTGCTGGAATTCGGCAGCCAGGCCAACACCTTAGAGGAAGCCATTTATACGGCGGAACTGGTGGGTCAATCCCTGGCCGACCTCCTCCACGAGCTGGGGGTGTAGGGGGCGTAGCGCCTTGCATAGTCAGGCCGGGGATGCCTCCGGCCCTCTTGTAAACTGTGTTTTAAGAAAGCAAAAGGATGTGAAAGACCAATGAGACAAAAACTGCGGGGCTTTGCCGCCGCCTTTTTTCTGACCCTCCTTTTTGTGGGTGGGATAGCGGGGATGACCGCCGTGGGATACCAAGCCAGTCAGGCCCTCCCCGCCGACGGTTGGGTGGAATTGGCCCGGGAAGGGGAGACGCTGCGGCTCTCCCTTTCCGGCAAGGAGTTCTCCTTCCGCATCACCCCCCTGGAACAGCTGCGCCATCTGGTGGAGCAATACCCCACCGTCTTTATCCCCCGGTCGGTGCGGTTCACCGTGGGGGTGCTGGCTTTGGCGAAGCCCCGAATCCCGTAAAAGTAGGGGAAATGCAGGGAGAATTTACAAAGCGGCAATTGCGCTGGGGCGGGAATATGTGCTACAATGATTGCATTGCAGGCGTCGGGGAAACATCCTGGCCGCAGGCAGATGATGGGGATACCGGAAGGGGTTCCCCGGATCTACATAACATTCAAGCAGAATAGAAAGTGGAGTAACAACAATGTCCAACAGACGTGAAAATATCCGTAACTTTTGTATCATTGCCCACATCGACCACGGCAAAAGCACTTTGGCCGACCGGCTTTTGGAGTGCACCTCCACCGTGGCCCAGCGGGACATGGAGGAACAGCTCCTGGACAATATGGACATCGAGCGGGAGCGGGGCATCACCATCAAGGCCCGTGCGGTCAAGATGCTCTACACCGCTAAGGATGGCAAGGAGTATGACCTGAACCTGATCGACACCCCCGGCCATGTGGACTTCAACTATGAGGTCTCCCGGTCGCTGGCCGCCTGCGAGGGGGCGGTCCTGGTGGTGGACGCCTCCCAGGGAATTGAGGCTCAGACGCTGGCCAACACCTACCTGGCCGTGGAGCATGATTTGGAGATCGTCCCGGTCATCAACAAAATCGACCTGCCCTCTGCCGACCCGGAGCGGGTGGCCCAGGAAATTGAGGATGTCATCGGCATCCCCGCCTTGGATGCGCCCCGGATCTCCGCTAAAAATGGCATCAACATCGAAGAGGTGCTGGAGCGGGTGGTCGCCGACATCCCCGCCCCCAAAGGGGAGGAGGACGCCCCCCTCAAAGCCCTCATCTTCGACTCGTATTATGACAGTTACAAAGGGGTCATCGTCTATGTCCGGGTGATGGATGGGGTCATCCGCCCCGGCATGCGCATCCGCATGATGTCCACCGGCGCAGAGTTCACCGTGGTGGAGACCGGGTACCTGACCCCAACCAGCCTGCGCCCCGCCAAGGAGGTTTACGCCGGCCAGGTAGGCTATATCGCCGCCAGCATCAAAACGGTGCAGGATACCGCCGTGGGCGACACTGTCACCGATGCGGACAACCCTGCCCTAGAGGCCCTGCCGGGTTACCGCAAGGTCAACCCCATGGTGTTTTCCGGCATCTACCCGGTGGATGGCGCCAAATACCCCGATTTAAAGGACGCCCTGGAAAAATTGCAGCTCAACGATGCCTCCCTCAGCTATGAACCGGAGACTTCGGTTGCCCTGGGCTTTGGTTTCCGCTGCGGCTTTTTGGGCTTGCTTCACATGGAGATCATCCAGGAACGGCTGGAGCGGGAATACAACTTGGACTTGATCACCACCGCCCCAAGCGTGGTGTATAAGATCCATCTGACCAACGGGGAGACGGTGGAGATCGACAACCCCACCAACTACCCCGACCCAGCCCTCATCGCCTCGGCGGAGGAGCCGATGGTCAAGGCCAGCATCTTTACCCCCAGCCAGTATATCGGCAACATTATGGAATTGTGCCAGGAGCGGCGGGGCGTCTACTTCGACACCAAATACCTGGACACCGACCGGGTAGAGCTCCACTATGAGCTGCCCCTCAATGAGATTGTCTACGATTTCTTCGACGCACTCAAATCCCGGACCAAGGGTTACGCCTCCTTCGACTACGAATTGGCGGGCTACCAGCCCTCCAAGCTGGTCAAGCTGGACATCCTCCTCAACGGGGAGGTGGTGGACGCCCTCTCCTTCATCGTCCACGCGGACAAAGCTTACAGCCGGGCCCGCAAAATGGCGGAAAAGCTCAAGGAACACATCCCACGCCAGCTGTTTGAGGTGCCCATCCAGGCGTCCATCGGCGGCAAGGTCATCGCCCGGGAGACGGTCAAGGCCATGCGCAAGGACGTCCTTGCCAAATGCTATGGCGGCGACATCACCCGGAAAAAGAAACTGTTGGAAAAACAAAAGGAAGGCAAAAAACGGATGCGCCAGCTGGGCTCGGTGGAAGTGCCCCAGGAGGCGTTTATGGCGGTCCTCAAGCTGGACTAAGCCCCGGTTTGCCCTCGTTCATCCCGGGGGATTGGCCAAAGCCCTTCCCCCGGTGCCCGTATAGGGGAGAATTTTGACGGCCTTGGAGGCGCAGTATGGACAATCAGCAAAAGTTCCGAAAAATTATGAAGGAATGGGTCATCCCGGTGGTGCTGGAGATCATCGTTGTCCTGTTCTTTGTCAAAAATGTGGCGTTCCTCATCCGGGTGCCCACCGGCTCGATGATCCCCACCATCGACGAAAAAAGCTGGCTGGTGGCAACCCGCATCCACAACCCAGAAAAACGGGTGGAGCGGGGGGACATCATCGCCTTTTACTCTGACGAGCTGGACAAGATGCTGATTAAGCGCTGCATCGGCCTGCCGGGGGAGACGGTGGACATCGACGACGACGGCCAGGTCTACATCGACGGCGAGCTGCTCAACGAAGAGTATGTGGTCTATCACTCAGGGGTCAGCGGCCACTTTGAAGTGCCTGAGGGGAGCTATTTCTTCCTGGGGGACAACCGGAGCGGCTCGTTGGATGCCCGGTTCTGGGAAGACCCCTATATCCCGGCAGAGAAGGTCTACGGCCAGGCCCACTTTACCCTTTGGCCCCTTGACAATTTTGGGCCGCTGAAATAACCGGATAGGAAAAGGAGGAACCCCCGTTGGAAGAGACCATACGCCCCGGCCGGTACCGGCACTTTAAAGGCAAGGAATACCGGGTGCTGTACACCGCTACCCACAGTGAGACCCTGGAACCCTATGTAGTCTACCAAGCTCTGTACGGGGAGGGCGGCATATGGGTTCGCCCCGCCTCCATGTGGAACGAACTGGTGGAGCGGGACGGCAAAGCCATCCAGCGGTTTACCTTTATAGAAGAATAACGCCTTTCATGGCAAAAACCGGGCTGGGATTTCATCCCCAGCCCGGTTTTTTCATGGATAGATCATGCCCCTTTTCGGATCAAAGCCCCTGCCCAAAGGAACAGCCTCTCCGACAGCGGTTCCAGCTCCCCTTCGGCCAAATCCCTCTTTTTGAGGGCGAGGGAGATTTCCAGGATGCCCCGGTCCTCCGGCGAAAGGAGGGGGAGAAGGTCCCCCTGCCGGCGCAGGTATTGGCCGGTCACCCCAAAGTGCTTGGCCTGGAGGACAAAGGCCGCTGATTTGTACAGCCCCTTCAGGATGGAAGGATCCTGTTCATGGAGCATGTTGTGGACGCACATGTGGTAGATGTTGCAGGCGCCGATGCACACAGCCCGGTCCACATCTTCGGGGCCGATGCGGGGGAGAAGTTCATCTAGGCTCCCCCAGACCGGGGTGGTGTCGTGGTAGAACTGGAAGAGGTCGGAGGGTTCCCAGCCCAGCAGCTCCCCTTTGCCGGAGAGAAACCCGCAGACCTCTGCCCGGTGGGGGAGGGCGGCTAAAAGGGACTGGTAGTCCTTGATGTCCCGGGGGCTGAGTTGATCCAGGATGACCACCACGTCGATGTCGCTGTCCGGGCCAGCCTCGCCCCGGCCGTAGCTCCCCTGCAATCCGATACAGTAGACCCGCTCGCCAAATGCGGCGCGGACAGCTGCAGTGAACTCCTCCATCCAGGGTGTGATGGAAACCATAGAAAACGCCTCCTTTTTAATTGCAGTTGGTGGATTCGGATAGAATCAGCCGGGCGATGACTTCGTTGGAGACGAGAAACCCTTGGGGGGTCAAGGCAAAGCCCTCTTCGGTGGCCCACAGGAAGCCCCCGGCCTCCAGCGGCCTTGCCCGGCGGATAAACCCGGCGGGGTCAAACTGGGGGTAGCGGATTTGTGCCTCCCGGAGGGAAACCCCTTGGGTGAGCCGCAGCCGGAGCATCAGGTACTCCTCCAAGGAGCCGCCGGGCCCGTCGTCTACCGCCAGGGAAAAGGGGGATGGAGCAGCCGAAAAGGATTCCACATCCCGGGGGAAATAGAACCGCCGGCCGTCCAGGCAGGAATGGGCCGAAGGCCCGACGCCCAAATAAGGCTCTAGGAGCCAATACTTCAGGTTGTGGCGGCTTTCGAACCCGGGGCGGGCGAAGTTGGAGATCTCATACTGCCGGTAGCCCAGGGACTCCAACCGGTCCACCGCCCGCAGGTAGATGTCCGCCTGAAGATCGGGGTCAAAGTCTTCCTCCCGGTAGCGGGCGGCGAAGGGGGTGCCCGGCTCGATCTTCAAAAGGTAGGCCGAGATGTGCTGTACCCCGGTATCGGCGCAGAACTGGATGGAAGTTTCCACATCTTCCGCCGTCTGCTGTGGAATACCCAGCATCAAATCCAGGGAGACATTTTGGAACCCGGCGCGGAAGGCGTCCTCCACCGCGGTCCTGGCATCTTCCGCCGTGTGGCGGCGGCCCAGGATTTTCAGCTGGGAGGGGATGGCCGATTGGAGGCCGAAGGAAACCCGGTTGAACCCCGCTGCCTTCAGCTCCCGCAGGGTGCCCTGCAGGGTGGAGTAGGGGTTGGCTTCCAGGGTGATCTCGCTCCCGGAGCTGAGGCCGTATTGGGATGAGGCCGCCTCCAGGATGGCCCCCAGCCGCCGGGCCCCCAATAAAATGGGGGTACCGCCGCCAAAGTAGAGGGTGTCGGCGTTCCGGGGGCCGAAGGGGTTGTCCTTCAGGGCGCGGATCACCGCCTGGGTATACCGGTCCATCCCCTCTTCCCCCGCCGGCAAGGAGTAAAAGTCGCAGTATGGGCACTTAGACACGCAGTAGGGCACATGGACATAAAGACCGATGGTTTCCACCGAATCCCCTCCTTTTGTGGAAAATTCCGGCGCGGCTGGAACCGGGGAATTGCCCCCACAGCTGCACCGGGGAAAAGCCATTGGAATAAAATGCCTAAAATAACAAGAGAGCCGCTGCGGGTGGAAAAAACAGCCCCCGGGAGAGCAGGATTCCCCCAAGGGGAAAAACCAGCCGAATCCACCGGTTTTCCCCGTGGAGTTGGGGTGAAACCCATTTGACAACCGGTGGTTTGGAGCATACAATTCAAGGGGAACCGGTGCTATTTCCCGCAGAAATCCTCAAGCGGGTTCCCCGACCCTTAAGTTCTAGGCGGCTCTTCAGGGGGTGCTGGGGTTCGTTCCTATTTTGTGAAAGGGCCTGGCTGTGCAGAAGCATGTGCTGGCCAACAGCGGTTCTGCGTTATGCGCTTCCCCGAGGGAAGGGTATGGTTTTACAGGCCGGATGGTCAAAAAATCCCGGAAAGGCTGTTTCCTTATTATACGATGGAATAAACCGCCGGTCAATTGCCCACCTTTTGTAAGAAAACAGAAAGAAAAACCACATTTGAATGTTCACAAATCTGTGGTTTACTGGTAATAGAGAAAATCCCATCTGCCTATCCATGGCGCCGGGAGAAAGGAGGCGCTCCAATGAAACTTTCACTGCCGCAGAAACAAAATGTCCACGAAAAAAATGCCCTCTTATTTTTTGGTTTTCCACTCTTGTTAAATATTGCTCTGTATTGTAACGTCATTTTTTCCAGTGGCCAGGTGGACTGGAGCTTCAGCCCCCGTGTCCTGGTTCAGTTCGCATTGTCCACTGGATTGCTGACCATTCTTTACGCCCTTGTGACCACCCTCTTCCCCAAGCCCTGGATCACTGCTTCGGCGGTGGGGGGAGTGTTCTACGTGGTTTCCCTGGCGGACTGCTTTAAGAAAAACAGCTTGGGGGTCCGCATCTCCATGGACGATCTGAAGATGGTCTTTAACATCGCCGACCTGTGGAGCCCCCGGGGCGGACAAGGGGCGGGGATGGCCATTCAGCCGGTGTTCTGGCTGACATTTGCCGCGCTGACCGGCTATGTGGCCCTCCTGTGGAAGGAAAAAGTCCACCTGCCCATCGGCGAAGGCACCCGCCGGGCAGTCTGTGCTGCCATGGCTACTGTTTTCTGCCTCCCTTTTCTGGTGCCCCAGTTGGCGTACGCCGTCTTTCAGCCCCAGATCAGCGGTTACGGCGAAGCGGCTACCCACCAGGAGAATTCCTCCCCCCTTGGGGTGGTGGACTGCCTGATCGGGTCCCTGTATTACGATACCACCCCGCCCCAAAGCGACCTGGATTACAATTACAACACGGTGAAGGCCATTCTGGACGGCTATGAGCCCACCGGGTCGGTACCTGCCAGCCGGGAACTGCCCGACGTCATCGTGGTGATGAGCGAATCCTATTTTGACCTGAACCGGGTGCCCGGTCTCACCCTTAATGAGGATATCTACAAAAACCTGAAACGGATGCAGCAGAAGGGCACCGGCGGCAGCATTGTGGTTCCCGCTTACGGCGGCGGTACCTCGGCGACCGAGTTTGAAGTGCTCAGCGGCACCAGCAATAGGGCCCAGAACAACACCAAGGCCCCTTACAACTACGTAGGGGATGGCAAAAACCTGTGGACTTTCCAGGATTATTTCTCCAGTTTGGGGTACCACACCAATTTTGTCCACCCATATAAAAGCTATTTTTACAACCGGGAGAAAGCCTTTACTGCTATGGGTTTTGACCGGCTGATGTTTGAGGGGGATTTGACCATCACTCCCGAACCCTATCCCCGGGACATCCACATGAGCGATTACAACCTGTTCCGCCAGGTGCGGGAGCTGCTGGAGGAGAACACCACCACACCGGAATTTATCTACACCACTTCGGTGCAGAACCATTCCCCTTATGTGATGCTTTCCGACAGCGACCGGAAGATCGTCACCAGTGACCAGCTGTCCGACGAGGAGCTGGAGAATATCAATGCCTACGCCAACGGCATCGCCGACACCGACAAGGCATTAGGGGAGTTGCTGGATTATATTGATCAGCGGGAAAAACCCACTGCCCTTCTCTTTTTTGGAGACCATCAGCCCCTTCTGGACGGATGCAAACGCCTAGCTACCAAGGAAGGGGAAGACGTCTACAGCAACCTGGACAATCTCACCACCGAGTTCGCCATGTACACCAATTTTGCTGACACCCTCCCCAGCCAAAAATGCGACGCGGATGGGGAGCGGATCTCCGCCTTCTACCTGATGACCGTCTTCACCCGGTACCTAGACCTTCCCCAGACCGCTTACATGAATTTCCTGACCGACTGCCGGGAAAGCCTGCCGGTGCTTTCCGCCCGGTTGGAGGTGACCAAAGGGGACGCGGCCACCGCCCAGGAGATGCGGGACAAGCTGGTCATCCTCTCCTACGACCGTCTGATGGGCCGGCGGTATTCCTCCACAGAGCGGGACGGAGAAGATCGGGCATCCAGGCTGTATTTTTAGGGGAATTTCTGGTATACTGGATACCAAAGGGCTCGGCCCGAGGAAAAAGGAGATATTCCATGGAAGACAAAAAGATCCAGCGTATCAACGAACTGGCCCGCCAGAGCCGGGAACGGGAATTGACCCCCGAGGAAAAGGCGGAACAGAAAGCCCTGCGGGAGGAGTATATTGCCGCGTTTCGCAGCAATCTAAAGGCCCAGCTGGACGCCACGGTAGTGGTCCGGCCGGATGGGAGCCGCACCCCTCTCAAACAGCGCAAAACCGAACTCCCCAGCTAACAAAAAGGCAGAATGGCCAAAATCCATTCTGCCTTTTTTCGTTCTGTCACAAGAATTATTGGGGTGCAGGCAAAAAGGTTGCACTGCCCTGCAAAGTGTGATAGAATAAAAACATGGTCAGAAACAATAGTATTTTTTTCAATTCACTACAACGATTTAGCTATTTTTCTTTTCTATTCCGCTGACCGGTATATTGCGCAAATACGGTACAAAGGACGGTTGTGTTTTTTAGGCGCAGCCGCCATTTATATTTATTTTCACCAATAAAGGAGAGAGCTATCATGAAATTGGATAATGATCTGTACGTCAAACACTTGCAAGGCATGATCAAGTATCCCACCGTTTCCAGTGTTGACCCGGAAAAGATCGACACTGAGGCGTTTTTAGCGTTCCATAAATACCTGGAGGAGACCTACCCTCTGGTACATAAAACCATGACCAAAGAGGTCTTCGGCAAAGTGGGTCTGCTGTATCACTGGAAAGGCACCGGCAAATCTGATAAGCTGCCTTTGATGCTGACCGCCCATCAGGACGTCGTCCCCGAGGGCGACCACTCCATGTGGAAATACCCTCCCTATGAAGGGGTTATCGCAGAAGGTTGCCTGTGGGGCCGTGGTTCTACCGACTCCAAGTGCAACATCCAGGCGTATATGGATGCTCTGGAAGCGCTGATCGCCGACGGTTTTGTGCCGGATTATGACATTTACCTGGGATTCGGCTACAACGAAGAGATCATGGGCGGCCCTGGTGCTGCCGGCGCCATCCTGTCCGAACTGCTCAAGAGCCGCGGCATCCAGCTGGGTCTTGAGATCGACGAGTGCGGTGGCATTATGCAGGAGGGCGACAAGCTGGTTGCCCAGATTTTCCCCTCTGAGAAAGGCTACGCCGACTTTGAGTTCTCGATGAAAGACCCCGGCGGCCATTCTTCTCAGCCCGGCGAGCACAGCTCTTTGGGCATCATCGGCAAGACTGCCTGCATCCTGGAGGAGAACGTTCTTCCCCAGCGTCTGGAGGCCCCTGCTATTGAGCAGATGAAGGCAAGAGCTCCCTTCCTGACCGGCGAGCTGGCTGAACTATTCAAAGACCCTGAGGCCAACTGGGAAACCTTGAAGCCCATCGTGGCCAAGGACCGTTCCCTCAACGCCATGACCCGCACCACCACTGCTGTCACCATGGCGAAGGGCAGTGACCAAGCCAACATCCTGCCAGAGCGCTCCTGGCTGGTGATCAACAACCGTCTGCTGGCTGGCGACACCATCGAGAGCCTACAGGCATTCTATGAGAGCATCGTCCCCGAAGGGGTCGAGGTCAAGCTGCTCAAAGGCCACAACATGCCCACCGTCTCCTCCACCGATACGGTTGGCTACCGCCTGATCCAGTCCATCGTGGAGAAGAAATACCCCGGCATCACCATGATGCCCTCTATGCTGCTGGGCGGCACCGACGCCAGATACTACTGCGATATCTGCCCCACCCACAGCGTGTACCGTTTCACCGGCCTGCGCTACAACAGCAAATGGGGCGGCGCCCACCAGGTCAACGAGCGGATTGACACCGACATCCTGGCCGACAACGTGGAGTTCTATGTGGAACTGATCAAGGGCTACGGCTCCGCGAAGTAATCTCAACAAACAACTGCAGGCAGGGCATAAAGCCCTGCCTGTTTTTTGTTGTTTTGGGGAAGGCTCGGTTGACAGGGCTGTTCCTATCCCCCATAATAGAGGGAGAAATGAGCGCCAGCAGGGGATATGGAGGTATTTGGGATGAAGTTGGTTTCTTGGAACGTGAATGGCCTGCGCGCCTGTCTGGGCAAGGGCTTTCTTGAATTTTTTGACAGGGCGGACGCCGATGCCTTCTGCTTGCAGGAGACTAAGATGCAGGAGGGTCAGGCGGATCTGGAACTGCCCGGCTATACCCAGTACTGGAACAGCGCCGAAAAGAAGGGCTATTCCGGCACGGCGGTGTTTACTAGGCTGCCGGTGGTATCGGCGGCATACGGCATAGGTATCCCGGAGCACGACAGCGAAGGCCGGGTGATCACTCTGGAATTTGAAAAATTTTACCTGGTCAATGTCTACACCCCCAATTCCCAGCGGGATTTGGTGCGAATTGATTACCGCATGGCCTGGGAGGACGCCTTTCGGGGGTATCTTGCAGGGCTCAAAGAGAAAAAGCCGGTAGTGGTATGTGGGGATATGAATGTGGCCCGGTGGGAGATCGACCTGAAAAACCCAAAATCCAACCGGGGAAATGCCGGGTTCTCTGACCAGGAGCGGGCCAAGATGGAAGAACTTCTGGCATCCGGCTTTGTGGACAGCTTCCGCTATTTCTACCCGGAGATGACCGGGGCTTACACCTGGTGGTCCTATAAATACAATTCCCGGGCCAATAACACCGGGTGGCGGATTGACTATTTCCTGGCTTCCCGGGAATTGGAATCCCGCTTAGAGGACAGCTTTATCTACCCGGAGGTCAGCGGCAGCGACCATTGCCCTATCTGCCTGCTGCTGGACCTGTAGCATGGCCATTCCCGCTACACGGCGAAGAAAATCCGCCGGACTGCGGGGGCCTGCCAGGCGGACCAAAGAGGAGGCATCCCTATGAATGTATATCAATGTCCGGCCGGCCCTCTTTCGGAGGAACAGGAGGAAATATTGGCCCAAGGGGAATCCCTTCGGGTGGAGCGGATCGTGTCCACCGGGCAGGTGTCCCCGCCCAGCTTCTGGTACGATCAAGAGGAAGACGAATGGCTGGTGCTCCTAAGGGGGGAGGGGCGTGTAGCCTACCCTGATGGAAAGGAGGACCGCCTTCTGCCTGGGGATACCCTGTTTCTCCCCGCCCACCGGAAACACCGGGTCTCCTACACCTCAGCGCAGCCGCCGGCGGTGTGGCTCTGCGTCTTTGGAAGGATGGAGGGGAAGAAATGAAATGGATTGCCTGGGCCTTTGCTTTTCTGTTTGTTGTGTTGGGGGGACAGGGGGAAGCCCCCCTTGCTCTCTCGCCGTTGGGGGAGCTGACGGTGGCGGATGCCTCCCTCTTTTACCACTGGGAGGGGGATCAATACCAGGTGGATATGGCTCGGGTTCAGGAGCTGTTTCCCCGGTACCGGCGGGAGGATTACAGCATCCGGGTGGGAGAGCCGTTCCCCGATCCTTATTATGAGCGATACCGGGACGTGCTGGTGGAGGAATGCTGGTATGACCCGGAGATGGGGGAAGTCCACCACTGGTCGGGGACCTATGGGGAGCAGTGGAAAGCACGGCGGGAGAAGCCCCTTTCGCCGGAAGAACAGGCAATATGGGCAGAGAGAGGACTGAACACCACCGGCTGGACGGTGGGGGACTGGGAGGATTGGAACCGCCTTCAGCCCTCGGGTAAGCTCCTTTTCAGCGCTGACGGCACGGTTATTCAAGAGGCACACCTGTCCTCCTACTCTGGGAGGGAGGGGGAATTTGTCCCCATCCCCATGGGCCTACTGAATATCGTGGACCAGAGCCGGGATTTCTCGCCCCCGGAATCCTACCGGTACACCCAGGCGGAGATCGAGACCATCCGCAGGTGGAGGATCACCAAGGAAGATTTCCACAGCTTGAGCAACCGGGGCTACCATCCTCCGGAACAGGTCCTCTCCTTTTCCGATGAAGAGCTGCTGGAACTGTTCTGCGGCTTTCAAGATGGCATTGGGTTTGATGAATGGTACGACGGACTGCCTCCCCAAGACCAAGCCTGGGTGGATTCCCTCATTGACCGGGAAGCGGGGGAAGGGTATCTTCTCTACAGCCTATTTGACAACATGGAGGACTGGAGGCGCATCCCGCCAGGGGAGGTTCCTTCTATCCTGGGCTGGGAAAACTGGCTGCGCTACGTGGAAAGCCATGGCTATACAAGGCAGGAGATAGAGCAGCTTCTGCGGTATGAGGGCAAATCCCATGGGGAAATCCTCCTGGAGATCTGGGGGGGCAATCAATGCCACACAGTATAAGTCAGCTTCTATCTGTACAGAAGAATGAAGAAAGAACGGGGCAAAAGTCCCGTTCTTTCTTCATTCAAAAAAACTGCTTTCAAAGGCTTCCAGACAAAATCCGGTCTCTGTTTTTTTCAGGGTGATAGTGAACTCCCCTGTTTGTCCATAGCCGGAATCGTAGATACCGTTAAAGGTATAACGATCATCTTTACAGATGCGGTCAGTAATTTTTAAGGTAGAAGTATCTTTTGAACCACCCCACATGGAAACCTCATATGCATTTAGGTTGGCGTTGTAAAATGAGATTTCACGCATATCTTCAGCAGAGATGGAAAGATAGGCCTTGGCAAAGTCCTCTACAATATTGGCAAAATAGTATTGATCATAACCAAGCGGCTGCTCTCCTTCTACGAGCCAGCTCTCCCAACGATCATAAAATTTATTTCCTTTCATACGCTCTGCAAGTGCATAGCTTTGGAAACACCCATAGGCATCATCTGGGGTAAGAGGATTTTCGGTATTGATCTGGCTTGGAAAACATATAAGCATTGGCTTATAGAATTACATCAAGACGGCTTCAGCTTCTGCAAGCGAGGCAGTTTCGGAATGCTGTGATGACTGCTCAGAGCAAGAAGATGATACTTCAGAGGGCTGGGTGTCTCCCAAGGGTGCGCGGGCGGCGCAGGAGGAAAAGAGCAGGCAGACAAAGAAAGCCAAGGATAGAAGCTGTTTTCGCATAGAACTCCTCCATTTTTATTCCAGCGCCAGGGTATCGCCGGTTTGCAGGTAGTGGAGAACCTCCCCCATCCGCTCTTTTAAGGTGCTGTAGGCGAGGCGGCCGGTGCAGTGGCAGGTGTAGATGGCCTCACAGCCCAGGGCCAGCAGCTGGCTGGCGGTTTCTTCCACAAATTCCGGCGGACAGACCAGCCGGGAGGACCCTCCCAGGTGGAACCCCCCCACAATGTACCGGATGGGCTTTCCGGGGAACTGGGCCATGGCCGACCGGGCGATGTTCACAATGCCGTTGTGGCTGCAGCTGCTGACGATGGCGAGGCCTTTGTCCCCCGCCTCCACCAGGAACATCTCGTGGGAAAAGTCGTCGGGGACCATCACCCCATCCGCCAAAGTGCAGAGGGTGCTGTCTTTACAGGAAAAATGGGGGTCAATTCCGGCAGCGGAGCAGAGGTACAGCCGGTTGGAGAGCTGGAAGGATTCCTCCACCCAGGTGATCCGGTCCCCCATGCGGGAAAAAAAGCCCTCCGGCTCACCGATGTACCGCTCCCGGAGGCCCACCTGCTCCCCAGGATAGATGCGAGGCTCTTCGCTCACCTGATAAGGGCGGTTGTGGGCGGCGTTCTTGAAGAAAAACCGCACTTGGGGGTCGTGTTCCGCCATCTGGCGGATGCCGCCGGTGTGGTCGTTGTGGTTGTGGGAAAGGATTACCCCATCCAGCCCCCGAAGGTCAAACCCCAGGGTCCGGGCGTTGGGGAGGAAAGCGTCGCTGGCGCCAGTATCCATGAGGTAGCGCCGCCCATCCGCTTCGATGAGGAGGGAGAGGCCGTGTTCGGCAAAAAGATCCTCCCGTGGGGATTCGTTTTCGATGAGAGCGGTCAGTTTCATAGGGGGAAGACTCCTTTCAGGATTATTTCTTTTCCAGGGCGCGGCGCAGCTGGGTGGAGAAATCGGTGGCAGCGCCCCGGAACGCCTCGATGATTTGGGAAAAACCATACTCGATGTCCTTGGAAAGCTCGGCGGCGAAATAGTCCCGGGACTTGACCTTGCGGTATTGGCGCATCATCTTTTTGACCTCATCTGCATACCGTTCCATGGAGGAGAGGGTAACCTGCTTTTTCAGGGCGGCCAAGACGTTGCGGCAGTCCTCCAGCAGCTCCTGATATTCCGCCTCCGACTGCCGGCGGAACCGGTCGATCATGGCGGATTCGTCCTTCTGCTCCACAAAGCGCAGCTCCACCAAGGTGGAATCGCCTCCCATCTCTCGGATTTTGGCCGCCAGTGCCTGGAATTGGGAACGGCTGTCCTTGGTGTTGGGGAGGATGGCCACGCCAGGACGGAAATACTCCGCGCCAAACTCTTTGAGCTTGCGCCAAACATATACCCGGTTTCGGGAAGGTTCGATGGGGACGTTGTACCCCAGCGCGATCCAGCGGCAGGAATCCAGCATGGCAATGCCTCCTTTTTCATCCAATTTTATAGGTGGGAACTCTTTGCACCCATTGTAACAACTGTTAGCCTTTCGGTCAAGGAAGTTTTGGGATGAAAGGCCTGTTTCCCCAGGGGGAAAACAGGAAATCTCCGATAAGTTTTTGCAGGAATAGAAAAAAATCCTGCAAAAAATCTGTGGCAAATGATGAAATACACCGAAAAAGAGGAAAAAATGTCCTGTAGGGGGTTGCGTATCTGCAAGAATCGTGATACTATTAGAGCATTGTTTTTACAAACACAAACCAACACTGTAAGGAGGGTATTGCCGATGTCACTGGAGAGATTGCAACTTCCAGAAGGGTACCAGCCCAAGCTGGACATTATGGAAACCGAAATCGCCATCAAACTGCTGAAGGATACTTTTGAGAGGGAGCTTGCCAATCAGCTCAATTTGACCCGTGTGTCGGCCCCCTTGTTTGTACTGCCGGGCAGCGGCCTCAACGACGACCTGAACGGGGTGGAGCGCCCGGTTCAGTTTGATGTCAAAGACATGGGGGAGGATGTGCAGATCGTCCACTCCCTGGCTAAATGGAAACGCCAAGCCTTGAAGCGCTACCACTTCCCCCTGGACAGCGGCCTGTACTGCGATATGAACGCCATCCGCCGGGATGAGGAGCTGGACAACATCCACTCCATCTATGTGGACCAGTGGGATTGGGAGCGGGTCATCAACCGGGAGGAGCGCAACGTGGAGTTCCTGAAGGAGACGGTCCGCAAGATTGTGGCCGCCCTGCGCCTCACCGAGGAGAAACTGATCGCCGCCTACCCGGCCTACACCCCCAAGGTGGCAGAGGACGTCACCTTTATCACCTCCCAGGAGCTGGAGGACCGGTACCCCGGCTTCACCCCCAAACAGCGGGAGGACGCCATCTGTAAGGAATGCGGTACCGTGTTCCTGATGCAGATCGGTGGCAAGCTCAAAGGCGGCAAGCCCCACGACGGCCGTGCCCCGGACTACGACGACTGGAAACTCAACGGCGACCTGCTGGTGTGGTACCCCATCCTGGGCCACGCCTTCGAGTTGTCCAGCATGGGCATCCGGGTGGACGAAAAGGCTATGGAGGAACAGCTGCGGCTGGCAGGATGTGAATCCCGCCGGGAACTTCCCTTCCACAAACAGCTTTTAGCGGGGGAACTGCCCCTGACCATGGGCGGAGGCATCGGCCAATCCCGCCTGTGCATGTATCTCTTGGAAAAAGCGCACATCGGCGAGGTTCAGGCGGCTGTCTGGCCGGAGAATATGATCCGCCGCTGTGATGAAAACGGCATCCACCTTCTGTAATCTGCTGAGAAAAAGGCGCCGAAAAAGCTGGAGACAGCCTAAGGCGCCTCTTTTGCAGGTCGAAAATGGAGTTATTTTGTATATTTTAAACAGTTAGGCGCCGTCTCTTTCTATCCGATAAAAAAACGGAAAAATAATGGCCCTTGAACTAGTACCATTGACGATTGACTTTACCCGCCAGATGCTATATCATAGTATTTGTGTCACAGGAGCATACAAGATATTGTGCTCATATTTTGTCGACTATACAATATCAATGATATATGGCCTTTTATACAAATAGGAAATCGGAGGAAGAGATATGATCAGGCAGATTGTGAAGCGCGATGGGAGAACCGTTCCCTTCGACGAAAAGAAGATTGCAGATGCCATCTTCAAGGCGGCGAAAGTGCTGGGGGGCGACAACTACGAGATGGCCCAGGACTTGGCCCATCAGGTTGTCCTCTACCTGGAACAGCAGTACGGTGAGGTAGAGCCCACCGTGGAACAGGTTCAAGACGCCGTAGAACACACCCTGATCGAAAATGGCCACAGCCGCACCGCCAAGGAGTACATCCTGTACCGCGCCCAGCGCACCCGGGTGCGGGAGATGAACACGAAGTTGATGAAGATCTATGAAGATCTGACCTTCCAGGACGCGGAGGACAACGACGTCAAACGGGAGAATGCCAACATCGACGGGGACACCCCCATGGGAACCATGCTGAAGTATGGGTCCGAGGGCGCCAAGCAGTTCTGTGAGATGTACATCCTCGACCCTGCGTATTCCAAAGCCCACATAGATGGGGATATCCACATCCACGACATGGACTTCTACACTTTGACCACCACCTGTTGCCAGATTGACATTGAAAAGCTGTTCCGCGGCGGTTTTTCCACCGGCCACGGTTTCCTGCGGGAGCCCAATGACATCCAAAGCTATGCCGCCCTGGGGTGCATTGCCATCCAGTCCAACCAGAACGACCAGCATGGCGGCCAGAGCATCCCTAACTTCGACTATGGGATGGCCCACGGGGTGGTAAAGACCTTCCGTAAGCTGTACCGTAAAAACCTGGCAAAAGCCTGTGAATTGCTGTGCGGCATGGAAAACGCCGAGGAGACCATCAAAGGGATGATGAACGCCATCCAGGAGGAAACCGGCTTGTACCCCATCCTGGCTGATGACAATGGCTATCGGGAAGAGGAAGCCAAACGCTTGGGCGAGATGATGGACCCAGCTTTGGCGGAACACTGCCAGCAGTTCGCCCACAAGAGTGCGGCACAGGAGACCGACCGCTCCACCTTCCAAGCCATGGAGGCGCTGGTTCACAACCTGAATACCATGCATTCCCGCGCTGGCGCCCAGGTGCCCTTCAGCTCCATCAACTACGGGACCGACACCTCCCCCGAGGGGCGGATGGTCATTAAGAACATCCTGTTGGCCACCGAGGCTGGCCTTGGCAACGGCGAGACCGCCATTTTCCCCATCCACATCTTCAAGGTGAAAGAGGGGATCAATTACAACGAAGGCGAACCCAACTATGACCTGTTTAAGCTGGCCTGCCGGGTGTCTGCCAAGCGGCTGTTCCCCAACTTCTCTTTCCTGGATGCACCCTTCAACCTCCAGTACTACAAGCCCGGCGACCCCAATACCGAAGTCGCCTATATGGGCTGCCGCACCCGGGTTATGGCTAACGTCCACGACCCCAGCCGGGAGACCACCTTTGGCCGGGGCAACCTGAGCTTTACCTCGGTGAACCTGCCTCGTCTGGCCATCAAAGCCAACCACGATGTGGATTTGTTCTTTGAGATGCTGGATCATGAGATCGACCTGGTCATCGACCAGCTGATGGCCCGTTTCCGCCTGCAAGCCTCTAAAAAGGTGCGCAACTACCCCTTCCTCATGGGGCAGGGGGTCTGGCTGGACTCCGATAAGCTCTCCCCCGACGACGAGGTGGGCGAAGTGCTCAAACACGGCACCTTGACCATGGGCTTCATCGGTTTGGCTGAGTGCCTCAAGGCGCTGACCGGCTACCACCACGGAGAGTCGGCGGAGTCCCAGAAGTTGGGCTTGGAGATCATCGGCTACATGCGCAAACGGATGGATGAGGAATCCCAGAAAACCGGCTTCAACTATTCGTTGATCGCCACCCCTGCCGAGGGCCTCTCCGGCCGGTTCGTGCGGATCGACAAAAAGCGGTATGGCATCATCCCCGGGGTTACCGACCGGGAATACTACACCAACTCCTTCCACATTCCGGTGTACTATGAGATCAACGCCTTTGATAAAATCCGCTTGGAAGCCCCTTACCATGCCCTGACCAACGGCGGGCACATCACCTATGTGGAACTGGACGGCGACCCCAGCAAAAACCTGGAAGCCTTCGAAGCGGTTGTCCGTTGTATGAAGGAAGCCGGAGTGGGGTACGGCTCGGTGAACCATCCGGTGGACCGGGACCCGGTCTGCGGTTACACTGGCATCATCGACGATGTTTGCCCCCGCTGTGGCCGCCGGGAAGGGGAAGGGGTCAGTGTGGCCCACCTGAAACGGATTGGCGCCTATAAAAACTACAATGCCGACACCATCGGTTACCATGGAGACCCCCATGAGGAGGCCGACCGAATCCCCAACAAAGTGTAATAATTATTGTTTATTCAACAAATAGTATCTATATTCATCCATTTTGAAGGAGGAACCTGTTATGCAAACCACACAATACAATGAAGAAGAAATCATGATTGGTGAAGGCGTCGGCTTTGAGCGGATCCGCCGGATCACCGGTTACCTGGTGGGCACCTTGGATCGGTTCAACAACGCCAAACGGGCGGAAGAGCGGGATCGGGTGAAGCATTCGGTCACCTCCCCCATGGAGCGCATTTAATGCTGCGGATCGCTGGAATTGTCCGGGAATCCATTGTGGATGGCCCAGGCCTGCGGTTTGTGGTGTTTACCCAAGGGTGCCCCCACCACTGCCCTCACTGCCACAACCCGGAGAGCCATGACCCTACAGGTGGGTACCTGATTGAGGAGGGGAAGATTCTGGAGGAATACCGGAAGAACCCACTCCTCTCCGGGATCACCTTCTCCGGCGGGGAGCCCACCCTCCAGGCCAAAGAGCTGGTCCCCATCGCCCGGGCCGTGGTGGAGGATGGCAAGTACAATGTGATCTTCAGTGGGTACACCTTTGAGGAGCTGATGAAGCGCTGCGAAACGGAACCCGAGCTGTGGGAGCTGCTGGGCCTTTGCCGATACCTGATCGATGGGCGGTATGTCCACGAACAGCGGGATTTGACCCTTCATTTCCGGGGGAGCCGCAACCAGCGGATCATCGACCTGCCGGCCTCCCTGCCCTCCAAA
Organism: Merdimmobilis hominis; assembly: GCF_900104615.1. GTDB lineage: Bacteria > Bacillota > Clostridia > Oscillospirales > Ruminococcaceae > Merdimmobilis > Merdimmobilis hominis. Next base: position 1,528,111 of record NZ_LT629939.1, read on the forward strand.
ACCCCGGTGGTGGTGGAGCTGTAATCAAAAGAGAAAAACGGACGGATCCATAGATCCGTCCGTTTTTTGCCGTTCTCAGCCACCTGTGCAGGAGAGAAACTTTTCTTGGCCTACTTGCGCCGCCAGTTCTCCTTTGGTATTCTGGTAGCAAAGGGGAGAAGTGCGGGAACAGCACAGCTGGTCTGTAAAGAGGAACCGCTCCACCTCCCCAGCAGAGAAGAGTACAACGCTGCAAGGAGGATGTTTTATGGACTTTTTAGAGCTTGCCAAAACAAGATATTCGGTGCGCAGCTTCGCGCCTCAGCCTGTGGAGCAGGAGAAGGTAGATCTGCTGCTCCAAGCGGCCCAAGCGGCCCCCACGGCAGTAAATTTTCAACCTTACCGCATCTTGGTTCTTCAGGAGCAGGAGGCTCTTTCCAAGCTGAAAGACTGTACCCGGTATCATTTTGACGCGCCGCTGGCCTTGGTGGTATTGGCGGATCACGCCACATCCTGGAAGAGGAAATACGATGGCAAGGACGCCGCCGAGGTGGATGCCGCCATCGTCGGGACCCATATCATGCTTCAAGCGGTGGCTCTGGGTCTGGGGAGCACCTGGGTGGGTTACTTTGACCCATCAGCCTTGCGGGAGGCCTACCATGTGCCGGAGAATTTGGAGCCGGTAGCGGTTTTCCCGGTAGGGTATCCTGCCAAGGGATGCAAGCCCAGTGCCCAGCACACCCAGCGCAAACCACTGGAGGAGATTGTAATATACAATCAGTTCTAATTATCAAAAAATTTGCAAATAGTATTTCAAAAAAGATTTATATCGGATAAACACGCCTTAGGAGATCTTGAAACCTGCCGATTTTACTGTCACAGCGGCCCCTTGGCTCTCTCTAAATAAAAGGGAGCCAAGGGGTTTTTGTTGGAGAAAGGGGAGGGGCAAAACAAGGTTTTCCACATTTTCCACCGAATTTTCAGCCAAGTTTTCCCGCATGCTGGGGAAAACTTGGAGGAGAACAAGGGTTTTCACAGCAGAAAAAAATGGGTATTTGATGCGGTGTTTCGGGTGAGAAAGTGCAACTGATTTTACAAATCGTATATTAAATTTGTTTGATTACAAATGCTCCAGTATTTTTCCACAATTGGCGGTGTAAAGGCGTATACCCTTTGTAAAATTGGAGTAGAATATGATCTTTTAAACAGTTTCAACGGAGTTTTCCACAACATGACCGAAATTTTTTGCGGACAACCCGTGCAAAGCTGTGAAAAAATTCCCAGAATCCGGTGGAAAGAGGACATTTTTGCAGGGAAACCGCCATTTCCCGGAGAATGGAAGTCCATAAAATCTGACAAAAACAAATGTGGGAAGAATGCCAGCAAAAGTGGCAGGATAGCAAATCCCCCCAGAATTCAGCACCTGCATGGAAAGCCTGATGTTTTTGCCGCAATGATTTCCTAGGGGAAAAAGGGCAAAAAAATAGACGAGCAACCGGGCCCGTCTCAAAATAAGGAAAACTGGAAATAAAATAAAGGAGGGGGATTGACCGGAAACAAATTCGTTTCCGCAATCATTATATCCTTTTTACCTGGCTAAATGGTGAACAAATTGTGAACAGCCTACCGCTGGGAAGCTTTTCTTTTTTCCCGTAGGTATTGGAAAAACTGCTGAAGCAAGGCCTGGCATTCCTCTTCCAACACCCCGCGGACCACTTGGGGTTTGTGGTTGAAGGGGTATGCACAGAAGTCCGCGACCGAGCCCATGCATCCGGCTTTGTCGTCTGCTGCGCCATAAACTACCCGCTGAATCCGAGAGTTGATGATCGCCCCAGAACACATCGGGCAGGGCTCCAAAGTGACATAAAGCTCGCATTGATGCAGCCGCCAGCCCCCCAGAGCTTGGCATGCCCGGTTGATGGCGATGATCTCCGCATGGGCAAGGGCATTTTTGCCGGTCTCCCGCAGGTTGTGGCCCATAGAGACCACCTCATCCCCGCGGACAATGACAGCACCCACCGGCACTTCCCCCAAAGCCATGGCCTGTTCCGCCTCCTGGAGGGCGAGGCGCATAAACCGTTCTTCTCGTTCCATCACAGCACCTCAAAATACTGGGAGGATAAAAACCCGATAAACAACAAACAGGCAATCATCCCCGCGGAACCAAAGAAAAACAGGTATTTGTGCTGGTTAAGCTGCGGGCACTTTTCCTCCCGCACCTGAAACATCTCGCTGTCCTGCCGCACCAGATAGAGGGAGGCCACCACCGCCGCCAGAATGTATGCGGCGTAGAGGGTGAACATTATGAGGATGTACATCCGGTCACTGAGATAGGGGTCCAAGAAGGTGAATAGGATGGAAATTCCGTTGTTAAACAGGTGGATGAAGATACCTGTCCACAGGGAGCCGGTGCGCAGGACAAAATAACCGATGACCAGCCCCATCAAAAAGGCATAGGGAGCCTGGACAAAATTGCCGTGGATCACCGCAAATAAAATGGAGGAGGTCAGGAGGGCAAACCCGTCGCCGAAGCGGCGGAGAGACTGCAAAATCGCCCCCCGGAAGACGATTTCCTCGATGAAGGCGGGGAGGATCATCCCATTGATGGCGTATAGGAGCATGGCCAACCCATCGGTGGTATCCGGACTGGATTGAGGGGCGACAGGGATGATCCCAAAGGTGGAAAAGAGGATGGAAATAAGGTTGGAAGCCACAATCCCCACCACCGAGACCCCCATGGCCACAGCGATGCCGGGCAGGGCAATGGATAGGTTGGGGCGGCGCATGGGAGCAGCGCTGTGCAATGGGATCTTGACAAATGCGATGTAGATGAAAAAGGGGATCAACATAGACAGGGAATAGGTCAAGCCATCGATCAGCTCGAAGATGGCAGGCGGGGCCACATATTGGAACCGCAGAATCCGCACCGAGGGCAAGAACATGGAAAGCATGTTAAACAATATTTGAGGCAGAATCGAGCTGAGAAACAGCATAAGCAGCGTCGCCAGGCCAATGGCATTGGCGTAGGAGCGGATCAAATGCTGTTCACTGACCCGCGGCGGCGGCGGGGTAAACCCATAGCCGTGGATATAGGTAAATTCCTTGGAGGTATTGTAAGGATCCCGCTGGTAAGGGGAAAAGTTTTGGGTATTGTAGAGCATAGAAATTGTAACCTTCCTTCCAAAGAAGGATCGAACGATGGGAAATCGATTCTTCTTGGCGATTGCAGTGGATTGTCACCGGAACACAGAGTTTCCGTTATTATATGTTACGAAAATGAGCGGTAAAGCCGGAGGCCGGTATAGGATTGCCCCGGCCCTTGGGAACGAGCCCTGTAGAGCGGCAGGAGGGCAGCCCCTCAAAATTGCATTGCCGCTGTACGGCAAAAAGCAATTTTGCGCATGTTACAAGCGGTGCTTGTAACAATGGAGAGAGGATTTCTTCCCCAATGATCGCTCTGCGATCACGGTGCCCAAAAGTCTCTGCAAGCCGGAAAAATCCCGATGCCGCTATGCGGCGGGAGGGCGTTCCGCCCGAAAGGGATTTCTTCCCCAATGATCGCTCTGCGATCATTGTATCACAAATCCCCACCTGAAAAAGCAAGGATTTGTAAACAAATCGCGGCATAAGGGCAAAGAGAAAGCCGGACGATTTTTTCGTCCGGCTGTTTGTTTTGTAGCCTTATTGGGCAGCGTTGCGAAGCTCAATTATATGGGATACCCCCCGGGGGAGAAGAAAATAGTTACTATCGCTGTCTATCCCAGCGTAGGGGGCCCGTTTGTCCCGCATATGCTGGAAGACAACGGAATATTTTGGGGGAGCCGGACGCCCAGACGCTTCCCAAATTTCGCACAGCCGTGCAGCAGAGCGATTGCTTTCCCCCAAAACCTTCTCCAGATAATACAGGATCGCAAGCGCATAATTGACATTGGCCGACAAGTTATACCCTTTTGCAAATGCAGGGAAAGAGGGGATACTTCTAGACGGCTCCGAAGAGGGGGTAGATAGGGAGTCCAGCAGCTGGCGGGCAGCGAAAGACCCTTTGGGAAGAAGGGTGATGAAGGTGTTTTCCAGGGAGATCCACCCCCGCCTCTGAAAGGAGAAAAGATAAGAGGAAAGCCCCTTCTGCCATTTGGAGGTAAACTGGCCATACTCCCGGTAAATATTGGTGAGGGAGATCCGGCTGACCGGTTTTTCCCCATCCTGTGTCGCGAACAGCAGATGGACAATCAGCCATTCCGCAGGGGAAAAAGGCGGATCTTTTTCTATGATCGAAGCCAGAGTCCAGGCCGTCTCATCGGATAGGGGGGAGGATTCCCCCTCCGTGGAGCTGTCCTGCGGCAGCGCCGAAAGAGGGACTTCCGTATCAGAATCTGTGCCATTTTCTTTTTGGGCGGATAGAGGTTCTTTTCCTTCCTCTTTGATAAGGGAGGCTTCTCCTGATGAAAGCACGGGAGAATTGATCGCCTCAATGGTCTCGCAGCTGCCAAAAGAAGACGGGGTTAAGAGACCACTGCTGTACAATTTGTCATAAAAAGATAGAACATCGTTCGCCTCCCCATCAATATGGATGGTGGCGCCTTGGCCGTTCACATGAATTTCAAGTTTGACTGTAGACAATAGAATCCCCCCTCTTTTTACACATATCTTATCAAAAAAAAGCTAAAAAAGCAACGGGGCTATCTTGCGTTCCGAAAAATTTACGCTATAATAAGTTATAAAGCAGAAGAACGGATAAACCAGTAGTATTTTGTCGAAATTTAGAAAATTCGCACCAGTTACATGGAGAAGGAGCGGCCGATGATGAAGACAATATGGACAGAGACACCCAAAGGCGAGGAGGCACAACAGGAATGGATCGGAAGTCAATCTAGGCACAGGTTGCCCATGGTGCAAATCACCAAAAACGGTTGTCTAAAAATCAACAAACCACTCCAGGAACTGCTGCCTCCCTACTTCCAGCTGTCCTATTCCCCGCAGAATCAGGAGCTTCTCCTGCGGGAATCCACCCTGGAAGACGGGGGGATCCGCATGGGAAAAACTTTTGTCAAGCTTCTGCCCCTCTCGCGGAAACTGCACCGGTGCGGCGTGGAACTTCCAGCGTATTTTGAGGTGGGCCATGTGCCAGTGGGGAAGATCTGGCGCGGGAAACTGCGGCAGATCCCCGATGAAAAACTGCTTGCCTCCATCTACAAAGACCAGAAAAAATCCTCTCGGGAAGAGGCTAAATTAGGGCTGATTGAAGCGGTTTTCCGCTATGAACCGGCTCTGTGTACTTTTGAAGAACACGCCAGGGAGTTTGTCCGGGATTGGCTGCTGTCGGCCAACAAAAGGTATACGCCGGCCGCCGCCAATGAGCGATTCAGCGCCGATAGGATCCGTAAGGCAGAGGATGAGGAGGTATCCCTATACGACCTCCTGGCCGGAAGCGACGACGGAGGTATGGGGCGTTGGGAAAACCAGCAGGAAACCGCAAGTTTTCAGGCGAGCCTTACCAAGGCGGAACAAGAAATGTTTCAAATGGTGCTGGGGAACGCTTCGGTTTCAGAAATTGCGGATCGGTTTTCCATCACAGAGGGCCATGTCCGCAGCAAATTGATGGACTTGGTGGTACAATGGAGGCAGTTTTCCCGGGAATGAGGGCTTTTGCCGCGCCGGGCACCCTCTCTCATACCGCGTAACAGGTTTGTATTTCAGATTTTAGTGCAGCTTCGTATCAAAAAACCGAAAATGATTTGGAAAAACGGATAATTCCACGAGTATAAAATAAAATAGACCTAGAAACGATTCGTTTCCCCCGCATCTTTTGAATCAATTTCGCAGCCAGGGCGTGTCCCTGGCTTTTTTGCGCCCTCGGGGTGAGGGAGATATCGCTGGTTATTTTGTGATTTAGAGGGGGGCCAAAGCAGCCGGAATTCTGTTGGAGGGCGTCCCCTGGCCGTGGAGGGCGGCAAACCGTTCCAGGGCCGGTTTGGGTACCTGCCCACTGTACGCTGGGACGCCCAAGGATCACAAAGTCCTCCGGCAGGAAGGTGGGGATTGGAGGGATCCCCAAGGTGAGTCGTATTCCTCCACCGGCATGGGAAGCGCCTCCGCTATAGCCCGGACCATCTGCCGGGTAGTCCCTGTTGGGCTGAAATAGACAAGGGAGATTTTGTTGACAGTCATGATGGTTCCTCCTGATTGCGGCAGCGGGCGGGGTTTTCCCCCACCGGCAGCCGCACTTGGATGACCGTGCCTTCATCAGGGCGGCTGGTCAGGGTGATCTGCCCGCCGTATTTGGCGGCCACGTGCTTGACGATGGAAAGGCCCAAACCGGTGCCGCCCTCCCGCTTGCTACGGCCTTTGTCCACCCGGTAAAACCGCTCGAAGATGCGGGGCTGATGCTCCATGGGGATGCCGATGCCGGTGTCCGACACGGTGACGCTGCAAGTTTCATCCCCCTGGTCGCAGACCACCGAGACCGAACCGCCGTCGGTGTTGTATTTTACCGCGTTTTCGATGATGTTCTTCAAAAGCTGCCGCATGTCGTCGGGAACTGCCCAGCAGCAGCCCTCCCCCTCCGCCTGGGCTGTAATATTTCGTTTGCTGATCTGAGGGGTGAGGCTGTAGAGGATGTCCTCCGCCATCTCCCGCAAATCCACCAGCTCCGGTCGCTGCTCCTGGCTCTGGCCGCTCTCCAGGCTGGATAGGCGCAGGATGTCCTCAATCAAATTGGTCATCCGCTCCGATTCCTCCCGGATGCGCCGAAGGTAGCTCTCCACCAAGGCATGGTCTTGCACCACGCCGGAATCCAGCAGCTCGGCAAAGCCTTTGATGGAGGTGATGGGGGTTTTCAGCTCGTGGGAGACGTTGGCTACAAATTCGCTGCGCATCCGCTCCATCTGGCGCATCTGGGTGACATCGGTAAAGATGAGGATGGCTGAGGCACTGCGGCCGCTGTCCGTCCAGGCTCCTTGGGTGGGGATGGCGCGCACCGACACCACAGTGCCGGATTTGTCCATCAGGTTGACGTCGAACACCGAGGAGATTTGGTTCTCTACCGCCTTATCCACCGACCTCAGGATATCCGGGTTGTCGGTGAGGGAGGTGATGGCTTGGCCCACAATTTCATCTCCGATGTCAAAATATTTGTGGATGGCGCTGTTGTGCTGCAAAATCCGCCGCCCTGCGTCCACCAGCACCAGCCCGCCGTCCATGTTGTTGAGGATGTATTCCGCCTTTTCTTTTTCGTAGGTCAGATCCTCCAGGGTGTGGGAGATGTTTTGGGTGAGCTGGTTGATCGCCCCGATAATGGGGGAGAGTTCATCGTCATAGGGGTAATCGATGTGGAGGTTGTAGTTCCCCCGCTGGATCATCTCCAGATGGTTGGTGATCCGCTGGATGGGGTCAGCCACGGTGCCGGCGATCTTCCGGGAGAAAAGGACGGCCAGGGGCAGGCAGGCCAGAAAGGTGGCCGCCAGGGGAAGCAGGATGTCAAAGGGGGGAGCCATTCCTTGAAGAACAGACACAGCTGCGGCATAGATGCAGAGGGCGCACAGCAGGAAGGCAAGCAGGCGCCAAAAGATGGTTCGTTTCATGAGGGGGCCTCCAATCAATTGGGATATGTATGAAACAGGGAAGCGGTTTCTTCCCCAATGGCCGCTTGCGACCATTGTAGCACAATTTTGGGCAGCAAGGAGGATTTTCTCTCATTTTAACGGAGACTTTTTTGTTTCAAGGCGCAAAAAGCGGCCCTTTTCCCTATAGGAAAAGGGCCGCTTTTTGATGCAGCTTTATTTTTTGGCCGGAGCCAGATGGATGGCCATGCCGTGAGCGCTCTCCACCGCCTCGGTCACCGCTTCGGTAAAGGTGGGATGGGGGCGGATCACCGAACTGAGCTCCTTAGAGGTCAGCTTGTTGACGATGGCCGTGGACAGTTCGCTGATCAGGTCGGTGGCACGGCAGCACATCAGGTGGGCGCCCAGCAGGACATCGGTCTTTTCATCAAACAACAGCTTGATAAAGCCCCGGTCCGCCTGTTCGATGATACTTTTGCCGTTTCCGGACATGATGTATTTGCCCTTGTGCACGGCGATGCCCTTCTCCTTGCACTCCTCTTCGGTCAGGCCGACGGTGGCGATCTCCGGGTCGGTGTAGACGCAGCCGGGGACGGCAGTGAGGCAGATGGAAGGCTCCTTGCCGGCGATGAGTTCAACGGCGGTGAGGCCCTGGGCGGATGCCATATGGGCCAGCTGGATCTTAGCGGTGACGTCACCGATGGCCCGGATGGAGGGCACGTTGGTCCTAAACGCCTCGTCGGTGACGATGCGGCCCCGTTCCATCTCCACCGAGAAACCCTCGGCAAAGAGACCGTCGGTGTTGGGGCGGCGGCCAATGGCCACCAATACGCCGTCGGCGGTGACCACCTGTTCCTTGCCCTTCTGGGTGAAGTGGCAGGCGATGCCTTCGGGGGTCTCCTCCAGCCGCTCCACCATGGCGCCGGTGTGGATGGCGACCCCCCGTTTTTTCAGGATCATGGCAAGGTTCTGGGAGATCTCCCGGTCCATGGGGGGCAGGATGCGGTCCATGGCCTCCACAATGGTCACCTTGCATCCAAAGCTCTGGTACACCGAGGCGAACTCCACCCCGATGACCCCGCCGCCGATGATGATCAGGTTCTCGTACAGCTTATCCTCCAAAAAGAGGAACTCATCGCTGGTGCCCACATGGGGCAGGTCCAGGCCGGGGATGGGGGGCCGGGAGGGCTTGGAGCCGGTGGCCACCAAGATATTTTCGCCGGCCAGTTCCACCGGGCCCTCCCCGGTGGCCACAGTGACGCTGTGGGGGCCGGTCAGGGTGCCGGTGCCCTGGTACAGGTCGATCTTATTGGCTTTGATCAGCTGTTCAATGCCGGAGCGAAGCTGTTCAATCACCTGGTTTTTGCGGTGGTGGACTTTTTGGATGTCAAAGGATACCCCTTGGGCACAAAGGCCCACCGATTCAAATTCTTGGACACCCCGATACAGGGCGGCAGCGTGGAGCAGGGCTTTGGTGGGGATGCACCCCCGGTTGAGGCAGGTGCCGCCCACCTGGCGGTTCTCCACTAAAGCGGTGGTAAGGCCCAGCTGGGCAGCCCGGATAGCGGCTTCATAACCGCCTGGGCCGGCTCCAATGACAATCAGCTGATATTCGTTCATATTCATCCTCCATTTCTGCTGTGGGGATTGTTGGTTCTGTTAAAATTCCTGGGATCGGATGAAATCCCGCAGGTCTTCTACCATCTGCCGGGGAAGCTGCCCGATATCCTCTAAAAGGAGGGGGGAAAGGGCCTCGCCCAGCTCCTGGGAGGAAAATATTTTGCCGGTAAAGAGAGGGGCGATGCGGGGAATGAAGTCCCCGTCCATGGCGTCGGAGTACAGGGCGGCTTCCTGCACCCGGCCGCTCTCCACACGCAGTTTCAATTCGATACCGCCCCAGGGGAACCGGCACTCCCCCTGCCAATCGAAGGGGATATTCCGGCCCAGGCGCCAGTCAAAGGAGGCGTTACGGGCGGCGAGGGCTGCGGTCTTATCCCCGTTCAGCTCCTCCACCGGGAAGGGGAGGGAAGGGAGGCCATACACCTGTTCAAACGCAGAGACGAGGGCTTCTTTCATAGCCTCCACCGTCAGTTCCGGCTGCAATTCCACCAGGTTGACCACCCGGGATTTCACCGAACTCACCCCTTTGGAGGAGAGCTTGGCTGCGGACACATTGAGGTAGCGGGCTACCAGATCCTTGTCTACCTGGAGCATCAAGGTGCCATGGTGGTAGGACTTTCCCCCATGGTGATAAAAGGCGTTGCCGGAGAATTTCCGCCCATCGGTGGTGGTGACGTCATTCCGGCCGGACTTTTGGGCGGAAATGCCCAGGGAGGCCACCGCTTGCAGGATAACATCCAGCTGGCGGGAAAGATCGTAATCGGGGCTGTTCATCAAAAAGGTGAAGTTGAGGTTCCCCAAATCGTGGAACACCGCCCCGCCCCCGGAGAGGCGGCGGGCCAAAAAGCCGCCGTCCTCCTCCAGCTCTTTGACCCGGCATTCCTTCCAGGCGTTCTGGTTTTTGCCGATAACCACCGTCTTTTGGTTCTGCCACAGGTAGAGGATGCAGCTCTCCTTTGGCACATGGGTGAGGAGCATTTCCTCCAGGGCCAGGTTTTCATAGGGGTTGAAGCCGGTGCCCATACAGGTGTACAAGGTCTTGATCATAAACGGATTCCTCCCAAGGGTTAGGTTCGGGACTGCTGAGGAGCCGGTGCGCCCAGGTGGCTGCGGAACAGCAGATAGGATAGCAGTGCGCCGCCCAGGATGTTGCCCAGGGTCACCGGCAACAGGTTGGCGAAGAAGAAATTGCCCCAATTGAGGGCCGGGAGGGAGAGCCCCTCCAGCGCCGAAGCGTATTGGGGAAGGGTCCCAACAAACAAACCAGCGGGGATGTAGTACATGTTGGCGACGCTGTGCTCAAACCCGCAGAAGATGAAGAAGGCCACCGGTAGGTAAGCGCCCATCACCCGGCCACTTAAATCCTGGGCGGAGAGGCTTAAAAGCACCGCCAGGCACACGAGGATGTTGCACCAAAGACCCAGCACCACCCCTTGGGGGAAGGTGAGGCTGCATTTGGCGGAGGCAGTGCGGGCCATGGCGGCAGCCAGGTCGGCGGGAAGCCGGCCAAAGTAGACATAGCTCCCGGCGACAGCCGCGGCCCCCACAAAGTTGCCCAGGTAGACGATGGCCCAGCTGCGCAGCATGCTGCCCAGGGAGGTTTTGCGGTCCAGCACCGAAAGGGTGATGAGGCAGTTGCCGGTGAACAGCTCCGCCCCCGACAGGATGACTATGGCAAGGCCAAAGGGGAACAGAAGGCCGCTGATCAGCTTGGCCAGGGAGGGGTTGGCCACCGCGTAGGTGGCCGTGGCTGAGGCGGCGCCCCCCAGGGCGATCAGCGCACCAGCTAAAACCGCCAGCAAAAAAGCGGGCAGAGGGGCGCGCTCTGCCTTGGCGCAGCCGGTGGCACAGTAGTTTTCCAGCGTCTGGGCCGGGGTGAACAGGCTCATTTCGACGCCTTTTCCGCGGCTTCCACCACGTGTTTCACCAGCACCGAAGTGGTGACGGTGCCCACGCCGCCGGGCACCGGGGTGATGGCCTCCACAATGGGTTCCGCCTCTTCAAACTTCACGTCTCCAGTCAGCTTGCCGTCCTCCAGGACGTGGATCCCCACGTCGATGACCACCTGGCCGGGGGAGAGGTATTCCTTCCCCACCACGCCGGCTTTGCCAGCGGCGACGATGAGAACCTCTGCCTCCCGGCAGAGGGCAGGCATATCCGCCGTGCGGGTGTGGCAGACGGTGACGGTGGCGTTTTTTTGGAGCAGCAGCATGGCGGCAGGCTTGCCCACCACCAGACTGCGGCCGACGACCACCGCTTTTTTGCCCTGGAGCGGATAGCCGTAGTGGTCCAGAATCTCCATGCAGGCTTGGGCGGTACAAGGGGGATAGCCTTCCCCGGAGCCGGAGAATACCCCGGCCAGGGAGCCGTCGGTGATGCCGTCTACATCCTTTTGGGGGGCGAGGGCCCGGCGGATCCGCTCCCCGTCAATGTGCCCCGGCAGCGGGCGGAACAGGAGGCAGCCGTGGATGGCAGGGTCAGCGTTGATCTCTTCTATGGTGGCCAACAGGGTTTCCTCCGGGACATCGGCGGGCAGGAGGAACTGCTTCACCCCGACGCCGATCTTCTCGCAGCGCTTGATGGCCCCTTTTTCATAGGAGATGTCGTCCCCCCGCTCCCCCACCCGCACAATGGCTAGGGTGGGGAGGATGCCCTTCTCTTTGAGGGCGCTGGTTCTCTCTGTAAGGGATTGGTTTAGGGCGGCGGTCACCGCCGCGCCTTTGAGGATGGTTGCCATAGGTGTTTCCCCTCCTATTGCAGCCGCTCCAGCACCGACTGGTAGATGGCATCCGCCCGGGCGGTGTAGGCAGTCAGCATGGCGTTGGCTTTTTGGTTGATCTCTTCGGCATAGGCCCGGTCGGCCATGGATTTGGTGTTGATGAACACATTGAGGCTGGCGCCCAGCAGTGCCGCCTTGCAGAAGGCGACCCCGACCCCGGCGTCCGACAGGGCGATGGCGCTTCCCATCTTGGCAAAGCCGTCCATTAGGTCGATGGCCTGGCAGCACTTCTCCATGATTTCAAAGGGGACCTGGCAGGCCTCCTTCAAAACGACGGCCATAACCCGGGCCTTCTCCGCCTTTTCTTCCTCGGTGGCCTTGGGCATGCCGTAGGCTTTTGAGAGGGGTTCAAACACCTGGGCGTCCCGCTCCACCAGGGCGAGCAGGTCGTTTTGTAGGGCGGTGGCCTTCTCCTGGAGGGCGATCACGTCCGTTTCCACCGCGGCATATTTCTTCTTGCCCACGGTCAGGCTGCCCACCATGTTGCCCAGGGCGGTGCCGATAGCGCCCACCAGGGCGGAGGCTCCCCCCCCGCCCGGCACCGGCGCTTTGGAAGCCAGGACGGTGACGAAGTCCCGGCAGCTTTGTGTGGTAAAGTCCATAGTCATTCTCCTTTGCCCATTAGAACAGGCCCTGGATTTTGCCGGTGGCGTCCACGTCGATCTTCTCGGCGGAGGGGACCTTGGGCAGGCCGGGCATGGTCATGATATCCCCGGTCAAGGCCACGATGAAGCCTGCGCCGGCAGAGACTTTCAGGTTGCGCACCTGTACGGTAAAGCCGCGGGGCGCACCCAGGAGCTTTTGGTCGTCAGAGAAGCTGTACTGGGTCTTGGCCATGCAGATGGGCAGGTTCCCAAAACCCAGCTCCTCCAGCTTTTTCATCTGTTTCCGGGCGCCGGCGGTCAGCTCCACTTTATCGCCATGATAAACTTTTGTGACGATGGCGTCAAGCTTCTTTTCAATGGGAAGGTCCAAGTCGTAGCAGTTGGTGAAGCTGCTCTCCTCTTCGCAGAGGCGGACAACCTCTTCCGCAAGGGCCTTTCCGCCCTCGCCGCCCTTGCCCCACACTTCGGACAGGGCCACGTTGACCCCCAGGGCGCGGCATTTTTCCTCGATGAGGGCCAGCTCAGCCTCGGTGTCGGTGGGGAAGCGGTTGATGGCCACCACTACGGGAAGGTGGAACACCTGGGTGATGTTTTCTACATGCTGCAGCAGGTTGGGCAGGCCTTTTTCCAGGGCCTCCAGGTTCTCATTGCCCAGGTCGGCTTTGGCCACCCCTCCGTGGTGTTTTAGGGCGCGGACGGTGGCGACAATGACCACGGCGGAGGGGCGGAGGCCCGCCATGCGGCATTTGATGTCCAGGAATTTCTCCGCCCCCAGGTCGGCGCCGAAACCCGCCTCGGTGACGGCGTAATCGCCGAACTTCAGGGCCATCTTGGTGGCCATAATGCTGTTGCAGCCGTGGGCGATGTTGGCAAAGGGGCCGCCGTGGATGAAGGCGGGGGTGTGTTCCAAGGTCTGGACCAGGTTGGGTTTCAGGGCGTCTTTCAGGAGGGCGGCCATGGCGCCCTGGGCTTTCAGGTCGCCGGCGGTGACCGGTTTGTCGTCGTAGGTGTAGCCCACGATGATCCGGCCCAGCCGCTCCTTCAGGTCGATGAGGTCGGTGGCCAGGCAGAGCACCGCCATGACTTCGCTGGCCACGGTGATGTCGTACCCGTCTTCCCGGGGGACGCCGTTGACCCGGCCGCCCAAGCCGTCGGTGACAAACCGCAGCTGGCGGTCGTTCATATCAACGCAGCGCTTCCAGGTGATGCGGCGGGGGTCGATGTTTAAGGCGTTGCCCTGGTAGATGTGGTTATCCAGCATGGCGGCCAGAAGGTTGTTGGCCGCGCCGATGGCGTGCATGTCGCCGGTGAAGTGGAGGTTGATGTCCTCCATGGGGACGACCTGGGCATACCCGCCCCCAGCTGCACCGCCTTTGACGCCGAACACCGGGCCCAGGGAGGGCTCTCGCAGGGCGACTACCGCTTTTTTGCCGATCTTGCGCAGGCCGTCTGCCAGTCCCACGGTGGTGGTGGTCTTGCCTTCGCCTGCGGGGGTGGGGGTGATGGCGGTGACCAGGATCAGCTTGCCGTCCGGTTTTCCGGCGCACTCGGTGAGGACGTTGTAGTCGATCTTCGCCTTGTAGTTGCCGTACTGTTCCACATATTTTTCATCAATGCCAACCGCGGCGGCCACGTCGCGGATGTGGTCCATTTTCGTCTCCTGGGCGATTTCGATATCGGATTTAAAAGCCATAAGTATCTCCTTTACAGATCGGGTGGATAAACGGTGAAAAAGAAAAAGCTGAAAGACCGCCGGGGGGAACCGTCCTTTTGTGTTGTCCGGTTCCCCACACCAAGGCGGGGGAGGCGCCTTTTTGGTCTTTCAGCCTTTTTTAGTTGTGAAGGGTCAAAACCTACTCTGCGAACTGATACCGCAGGCGGGGATTCCGGGCCGCGCCAACCTCATCCAGACGGCGGACGGGGGTTGTGAGGGGAGCCTCGTGGAGGGCTTCGGGGTTGGAAACCGCCTCTTGGTAGATTTTGTGGAGCACCGCCACCGCCTCGTCCAAAGTCTCCTTGGACTCGGTTTCGGTGGGCTCTACCATCAGAGCCTCCTCGACGATCAGCGGGAAGTACATCGTCGGCGGGTGGATGCCGTTGTCCAGAAGGGCTTTGGCGATATCCATGGCGGAGACGCCGTGTTCCTTCTTCATCCGGGAGAGGGTCATGACAAACTCGTGCATACAACCGGTGTCAAAGGCCATGTCATAGACGTCTTTGAGCTGGCTCATCAGGTAGTTGCAGTTGAGGACGGCGTTCTGGGCCGCCTCGGGAATGCCCTCTTTGCCCAGGGTGAGGATGTAGGTCAGGGCCCGCACCACCACCAGGAAGTTGCCGTAGAAGTCCTTCACCGAGCCGATGCTCTGGGGGCGGTCATAATCCAGATGGTAGCCGTCCTCAGCCTTTACTGCCATGGGGGAGGGGAGGAAGGGGGTGAGGATCTTCTTGCAGCCCACAGGTCCTGCGCCGGGGCCGCCGCCGCCATGAGGGGTGGAGAAGGTCTTGTGCAGGTTGAGGTGGACCACGTCGAAGCCCATGTCGCCGGGCCGGACGATGCCCATGACTGCATTGAGGTTGGCGCCGTCGTAGTAGCACAGGCCGCCCGCCTCATGGATGATCTTGGTGATCTCTAAGATGTTCTTGTCAAACAGGCCGACGGTGTTGGGGTTGGTCAGCATCAGGCCGGCGGTGTCGTCGCCGACTGCTTCCCGCAGTTTTTCCACATTGACGCAGCCGTCCTCATAGGAGGGGACACTGACCACATGGAAGCCGGCCATGGCGGCGCTGGCGGGGTTGGTGCCGTGGGCGGAATCGGGGACGATGATCTTGGTGCGCTTGGTGTCGCCCCGGGCCGCGTGGTAGGCTTTGATCAGCAGAAGGCCGGTCAGCTCTCCATGGGCGCCCGCCGCAGGCTGGAAGGTCATGTTGTCCATGCCGGTGATCTCGCACAGCAGCTGCTCGGCGGTGCACAGCACTTCAAGGGCGCCCTGGACGGTGGATTCCGGCTGCAGGGGGTGGATCTTCTGGAACCCGGGCAGGGCCGCGGCCTCTTCATTGACTTTGGGGTTGTATTTCATGGTGCAGGAGCCAAGGGGGTAGAACCCGTCGTTGACGCCGTGGGTGCGTTTCATCAGCTGGGTGTAGTGGCGGGAAAGGTCGTTCTCCGCCATCTGGGGCAGATGCAGCGGCTGTCTGCGCTCTTTGCCCTGGGGGATGGACGCCACGGGGACATCGCACTCCGGCAGGATGGAGCAGCCTCTGCCTTGCTGGCTCTTCTCAAATATCAGTTTCATTGGGCAGCCACCTCCTTTACAATCGCCACCAGACGGTCGATGTCCGCTTTGGTGTTCTTCTCGGTGCAGCACCACAGGATCGAGCCCTCATAGGCCCCGGTGAGGGGCAGGCCGCCCAGGATGCCGTGTTTTTCCAGCTCGGCCATCAGCTTGTGGGGGCAGATGGGGCAGCCGGTGACAAACTCGTGGAAGAATTCCCCTTGGTGTTTGCGCCCGAAGCCGGGGATTTTAGAGAGCTCCTGAGCCAGGTAATGGGCTTTGGACATACAGAGGGTGGCGGCTTTCTGGAGGCCGTCAGCTCCTACGGCAGCCAGGTAGACCGCGGCGGTCATAGCGCATAGGGCCTGGTTGGAGCAGATGTTGCTGGAGGCTTTCTCCCGGCGGATGTGCTGTTCCCGGGCCTGGAGGGTCAGGACATAGGCCCGTTTGCCGTCCAGGTCGGTGGTCTCGCCCACGATGCGCCCCGGCAGCTTGCGGGTCATGGACGATTTGGCGGCCATAAAGCCCAGGTAGGGGCCGCCGAAGGAAAGGGGCATGCCCAAGGGCTGGCCTTCGCCCACAGCGATGTCCGCACCGCACTCGGCGGGGGTTTTCAGGATGCCTAGGGAGATGGGGTTGCAGCCGACAATCAGCTTGCCGCCTGCGGCATGGATGACCTCAGCGGCTTTTTCCACATCCTCCAATAAGCCGTAGTAGTTGGGCTGTTCAATGTACAGGGAAGCGGTGGTTTTGCCGTCCAGCTCGCCTTCGATGGCGGAAAGGTCGGTGACGCCGTCTTTTTCTGGGACGACCACCAGCTCAGTCCCGGAGGAGAAGCAGTAGGTTTTCAGCGTCCGCAGCACCGAGGGGTTGCAGGCGGCCGACACATAGGTGACGGTGCGGCTGCGCTCCCGGCACATGGAGGCGGCTTCGGCGGCGGCGGTGGCCCCGTCGTAAACCGAGGCATTGGAAGCATCCATGCCGGTGATCTCACAGATCATAGTCTGGTACTCAAAGATGGACTGGAGGACGCCCTGGCTGATCTCCGCCTGGTAAGGGGTGTAGGAGGTCAGGAACTCCTCTTTGGAGGTGACGCTCTTGACAATGGCGGGGATGTAGTGGTCGTAGGCGCCCGCACCGCGGAAGATGGAGGGGAAGATGGTGTTTTTCCCTGCCATTTCTGCCATCACCCGGCTGACTTCCAGTTCGGATTTGCCGGCGGGGATGTCTAAGGGGCGGTTCAGCAGCACCTCGTGGGGGATGTGGGCGAACAGGTCCTCCATCTTGGAGAAGCCGGCCGCTTCCAGCATCCCTTGGCGCTCATCCCGGGTGTTTGGAACGTAAGAGCCCATTTACGCCTCCTCCTTTGCAAGAAGCTCCTCATAAGCCTCGGCCGAGAGCAGCTCTTCCTCCTGGGAGATTTCGCCCACCTGGATGAACCAAGCTTCATAAGCTTCTTTGTTCACCAGTTCGGGGTGGTCCAGCAGTTCTTCGTTGATGGCGGTGACGGTGCCGGAGACAGGGCTGTACACGTCAGAGACCGCTTTGACCGATTCCACGTCGCCAAAGGTCTCGCCCACCGAGACTTCATCCCCTTCCTGGGGAAGGTTGATGAACACCAGGTCGCCCAGCTCATGCTGTGCGTAATCGGTTAGACCCACCTTCACGGTGCCATCGTCCAGTTTCTTGACCCATTCGTGGGATTTTGTATACAGCAGATCGGTTGGATTTTTCATGTTGCATTCCTCCTATTGATTCTGTTTAATGTTGTATAGTTTCGGGCGTGGGGCAGTGGCCCCGGCCGTTTGGGACAATGGGGAAACAGCTCTATTGGGAAGGCCGCCCAAAGGGGGGGAGGGAAAGCGACCTCCCAAAGGAAGAGCCGGAAGTTAAGCTTTTTTATAGAACTGGGATTTGACTACCTCAGCGTCCACCTTCTTGCCGCGGATCTCCACCTGGACGGTGGCGCCCAAGGGTGCGGGCTCCTTCTCCACAATGGCCATGGCGTAAGCGCCGCCCAGGTAGGGGCAGTGGGTGCCGCTGGTGGTGTGGCCGATCAATTTGTCGCCGGCGTAGACGGGGAAGTTCTCCCGGGCGATGCCCCTCCCCAGAATCTTCAGGCCCACCCGTTTGATGGTGGGGGCGCCCATCTCCTCCATGGCTTTTTTGCCGATGAAGTCCTCTTTGTCCATCTTGACGAACATGCCAAGGCCGGTTTGCTTGGGGGTGATGTCGTCGGTCATCTCGTGGCCGTAGAGGGGCATACCGGCTTCCAACCGCAGGGTGTCCCGGGCGCCCAGGCCGCAGGGGATGAGGCCGTTCTCTTTGCCTGCATCCAGCAGGGCGTTCCACAGCTCAGCAGCTTTGTCGGGGGCGCAATAGAGCTCGAACCCGTCCTCGCCGGTGTAGCCGGTCTTGGAGATCAGACAGTCCACCCCGGCTACCTTGCCGGTTTGGCAGAAGCTGTAGTATTTGGTTGGGATGTCCCTCTCGTCAGCCAGTTTGGATAGAATGGCCTGGGACTGGGGTCCCTGGAGGGCGACCTGGGCCACCTCGTCGGAGATGTCTTTAAAAGTGACATCCCCGATCAGGTGGCTGCGCATCCAATCGGCGTCCTTGTGGCGGTTGGCTGCGTTGACAACGACCAGGTAATCGGTGGGCTCTTTGAGGCAATAGACGATCAGGTCGTCCACCACGCCGCCCTTTTCGTTGCACATGGGGCTGTAGCGGACATCGCCTGCCACCATGTTGGAAAAGTCATTGGTCATCAGGTGCTGGACGTTTTTGAGGGCGTCGGGGCCGGAGAAAACCACTTCGCCCATGTGGGAGACATCAAAGAGGCCAGCCTTGGTGCGCACCGCCATATGCTCGGCGATGACGCCGGTGTCGTACTGCACCGGGAGCAGATAGCCGGCAAAGGGGACAATTTTTCCGTTTAAAGCTACGTGGCAATCATAAAGTGGGGTTTTCAGTTCCATGGAATACGCTCCTTTCCAAAGTGGGTCAAAATAGCCGTAAAATGGCTTTGCTGCAACAGGATTCTGGGGGAAGGCCCCGATGGACATTTTATAAGTTCGCCTGTGGCTGCTTATAAAAAACAGAGGCACGCCGGTAAGAGCGCGCCTCTGTTGCGATACCTGAAAGATTCCCCGACCCGCCGTTTGGGCCAAGTTGCTTCATCGGTGTTGAGGCACCTGCCAAAAGGAGGTCTCAACTCTCCAGAGTTCCGTCCAGATCCGGTACTTTTGCCTGAGAGTTTTTTTGCGCATACCCCTTTGGCTCCAACACAATATCTTGTTGTGTTGACCTCTCCCGGATCCTTCAACCGCAATATATGCAAGGCGATCCAGAGGATGCCCCGTTTGTACCTGCATTATAGCCAACAACCAAAATGTTGTCAACCAGGGGGTTTGACAAAGAAACGGCAATGCTTGTGATTTCCTAGACGAACCTAGGAGAACTATCCAACATCACCCCGAGTTTTGCCGGAATTCCGACGAAGAAATTTTGATTTCGGAGAAGATCACACCCCATTTTTGGTGATTAATTCAAAAATATTTTTAGAAAATTCTTCCGCTAAAAAGATATAATTTTGCGATTCGGTCTTCTGTTTAACAATGTTTGTTACAGAAATGACAAAAAATTTCCAGCCTTGGCAGTGAGTTGGAGTTTCCACAGAAAGGAAATAGGGCCCCACCCCCGCCAACCAATTTTGTCAAGGGGTCAGCACAGGGCTGGAACTATTTTCTGGACAGAGGGGAACAAAAAGGGGAACCCCCAGCCGGGGGTTCCCCTTCCTTTGCCCTAATATTGTTTACTCGGCGAGCAGCGCTTGGGCCAGGGCGTCCAACTCCGCAATGGAGGCGTCGTTTATGGCCGATTTCACCGAGACCACAGGCTGTGCCAGGCGGATCTCTTTCATCCCCTCAAAGGCGGCTTTCATCTGCTTGGCAGCGGTGGGGGCCCAGGTGCCGTTTTCCACAATGCCCACTGTGCGCTTCTGATAGTTCTTGGCCTTGATGTGGGAGAGGAAAGCCTCCATGGGCGGGAACAGGCCCCCGTTGTAGGTGGCGCAGGCCACGACCAGATGGCTGTAGCGGAAGGCGTCGGAGACGCACTTGGCCATGTCGTCCCGGCACAGGTCGGCAACCACCACCGGAAGGCTGGTTTTCTCCCGCAGGAGTTCCGCCAGTTTCTGGGCGGCCATCATGGTGTGGCCGTGGATGGAGGCGCAGGCGATGAGGATGCCCTTGTCCTCTGGCTCATAGCGGCTCCAGGTATCGTATTTCTCCAGGTAGTAGCCCAGGTCTTTGTCCAGAATGGGGCCATGAAGAGGGCAGATTTTGGCGATGTCAAGGCCGGATGCCTTTTTGAGAAGGGCCTGGACCTGGGCGCCGTATTTGCCCACGATGTTGATGTAATACCGGCGGGATTCCTCCAGCCAGGGTTCGTCGGTGTCCAGGGTGCCGAACTTGCCGAACCCGTCGGCGGAGAAGAGGAGTTTTTCGGTCTGCTCATAGGCGACCATCACCTCCGGCCAGTGGACCATAGGGGCCATAAAGAACTGGAGGGTGTGGTTCCCCAGAGAAAGGGTGTCCCCTTCTTTGACCACGACGGTGCGGCCCTCCAGGCACAGAGGGAAGAACTGGGCGATCATGGGGAAGGTTTTGGCGTTGCCCACAATCTGCATCTCCGGGTACTTCTCCGCCGCCCTGTGGATGCTGGCCGAGTGGTCCGGCTCCATGTGGAGGACCACCAGGTAATCGGGGGTTCTGCCATCCAAAGCGGCCTCCAGGTTGGCCAGCCACTCCTCGGTGGCGCGGGCGTCCACCGTGTCCATGACGGCGATTTTGTCGTCGAGAATCAGGTAGGAGTTGTAGGAGACGCCATTGGGGACGTCGTATTGGCTTTCAAACAACTGGATGGTTTTGTCGTCCACGCCGATGTACCGCACGTGGTCGGAGATCTGGATGTTGCTCATGGTGCGATTCCTCCCGTAAAATATATTGTAAAGGCTGATAAAAACAACCCATGGGGATAGCCTTATCTTGCTTGGGACGAGCCTGTCCCCGTCCGGCCGGAATTTTTTCCGCGGCCGCATTCCACTGGCAGCGCCGGAGTTTTCCCAGCAGGCTTCTTGGTATAGTGTGCCCGTTTTCTGGGCGAGGCATCGCCTCCCGACGGGGAAATCCGGAGATATGGGGCTCAGAAAATGGCGGCTGAATCGCCCTTTTTGGGCAAGGTACAGCTTCCTTTTCATACTAACAAAAAAGGGGGGAAATTGTCAACGGAACACCCCTTTTTCTGGGGGAGAAAAGCAAATTTTGCTTCGGTGGGGTTCCCGGTTGGGATGGCAGCTGGGCTTTATTGGATCACCAGGATCGGACACAGTGGACAGATCTGCATGCAGTGGATTCATCGCGGGATGGGTTGTGTTGCGATAGGAAAAATTTCCCCAAGCGGGGAAAAGATGCCTGTGGTAAATGCGGGTGCAAAGCCGCGATTAAAGCGAAAGCCCCGACCGCAGCTTGTGCATTGAGGTTTTTGGTTGGCGTTCCCGAGGTGATCCCACACCCGACCTAACATGGAAGTCACAACCCTTCTTGGAACAAATTCATAAAAAATTTCCTTTTGCATTTTACACAAAATATTTTCATTGAAGGTGCGTTGTGATATAATAAAATTCTAATTATGCTCAGAACAAATGGTGTCGCTATGAACAAATATATTGGACAGCACCTTGCTGTTTTAAGATGCGAAAAAAAGATTTTGATTGTTGAAGAAACTGCATCTGCCGGTAGATGTAGCTCCTTCAACGCGGCTTCTTCATGCCCTGCGTCAGCCTGTCTTTATGACAGTGCGGCGTGGGGCATTTTTGTTATCTGAATGTTTAAGGGAGGACACCATGAAAAAAGAAAAATCGAAGACTTTATTGCCCTTTACGCATCAGAAGATGAGGAAAAGCTGGTACTGATCCAAAGCGGCACCAGCGCGGACAAAACCTTTCTGGATACTTTCTGGACGGCGCATAACCATGCTCTCGCCATGGCGGATGTCCAGAGCGGACAGGTAATCTCCGGCCACTGCTACCTGAGCTGGCCGCTGACAGACAAGGAACGGGAAGCCGGAGACTATTCCAAGCTGTTTGCCAAGGGCCAGGTCTACCGAATCAAAGCCCGCGGCTGGAAAGGTGATGCCTTCAGCGAACCTCAGTGGTATGTCACGGAGGTACTGGAGGAAGGTGTCCCCTGCCCGGCACTGGAGGAAATCTGGACGGAATACACAAAGCCCATTCTTCTGGAAGATGCAGTGCTGGGAACCCTCACCCTGGATCGTGAGATGAGCACATTCGATGGAACCTGCAAGTGGATGGGAAAAGAAGTCCGGATTTCGTTGGATGTGGAGATTGAAAAGAAAGCGTCCTGGACTCGTGTCACCAATGTGATGAAGAAACTGCTGGCAGATCAGGAAGTCTGGGACAAGTCCCTGCGGGCGATGGCTGCCCAAAAGCTCACCGCTCTGGCCAACGAATGGCTGGCCGACAATGACCAGACCGACCGGAACCCGGAGAAAGACCCCATCACTGAGGATGAGTTCGCCCGGCGCATCCTACTCACCGAGTTTACAGTATCTCCTGGCGGGCGATTTACCGTCTGGTATGAGGACGACGATATGTTCTGGGGCCATGTGGTCACTGTGGATGGGACACTGAAAAAAGGTCCCGTTGACGCTGATATACAGGGATAAGCAGAGGAGGAAACCTAAATGAACAGCGAGCAGATCACGGCTTTTTTACAGGAGCATTGGTATATTGCCTCGGTGATGATTGGCACAGCGATTTTGCTTGGAGCGATCCGTAACTGGAGCTGGCTCTGTAACCCCACTGGTACGCGGGATGCCCACCGTCACAGCAGAGGATACCGGCGTGTGCTTTTCTTCCTGTTGGGTGTCCTCCTGATTGTAGTGAGCATCTGGGGATTTGTGCTGAAATTGAAATAGGAGGAGAAAGACTATGATGACTGAGAAATATCCCACCTGGCTCACCGGCCATGTGAAAGAATGGGCGGAGAAGCGTCTGCCCACTGTGACACTCTGTTCCACCACCGGCAATGAACTGCTGGAGGTTTGGTATTATGGAGATCTGCTCACGGTGAAAGGAGAGCCCCAATCCTATATTGTAGATGGCGATGCGGCTCCCGGACTGGTGACAGCCCGTGACCCGGAGAGCGGCGAGGAGTTCATCATCTTTGACGGTGGACGGCATGGCTACGATAATATGTTCTGCGATGAACACGATCCAGCCGAACTGGAGCACCGTCCCCTCAAGCGGTATGAGATCCCTGCCTCCAAACTGGTGCTGGAGCTGGGGTACAGCGTTGACTATGAGGACGAAAAAGAGGACTTCGAACCGGACGAGGCGGATACCGTGGAACTGATCAACGGTGAACGGATGCCGTGGGAACAGGTCAAGCGGGACGGCATCGACTATATCGCCCTTTACTATGTGAACGAGAAAGGAAAACCAGTCCAGATCTTGGACGCGGAGCTGGCATGAGTAAGGAGGAGCAGAGATGAAGCTGAACTGTAAACGCATTGATTTTATATATACACCCGGCGAGGAAATCTTCAACTTTCCCGAGGAATCGGGACTGCCCTTTATCTTCGATGTAGAGGAAGAACTGACCGGCGATCCTGCTGCCATGGATGCGGTGGGAGAAATGCTGGATGAGGCGGAGAAATTGGCGGAAAAGGCCAAATCCGCCATTAAAGCGGCGCTGGCGGACGAGGACAGCCGCTACCATAGCGTTGTGACATTTTTCATGGAGTTCCACCGGGACGATGTAGGCCCGGATATTGCGGCGGAACTTTTTCCGGGAACCGATCCATCCAAGCTGTCCTTTGCCGAGATGGTGGACTTTTTGAAGCTCAAGCGGTTCGGCAGTCTGGTGGATAGCGAGATGAATCAGCAAGTTTTCATTCTGGATCTGTCCTTCAACCCGGAGATTACCGACGAGCTGATGGTAATCTACTTTGATTTGAAGAAGGAGATTTTTTGTATTACTCATGAGAGCTGAGGTGGTACCCCATGACGAAAGAACGCATCCTCATCTCCGGCGATCTGGGCAGCAAGGTCAAGCAGCTGATGGAGTACGCCGGGTGGCAGGAAGGGCGAAAAGTGGACATCTCCATTGCGGAGAAATATTACGCCGACCATGACGTCCCGATGATGAAGACCACCCAACGGTTTTACCGCAAATATTTCGGCCTGTGCTGTGAGTGGTACTTGGCGCAGAAAAAGCTGAAATGGGCGGCTGACTTTGAGTTTGCTTTGTTTCCTTACCTGGTCAATGGAATCAAAAACCATTTGGAGGACGCCTATTTCCGGGATATGTCCGGCTGTGAGCTGGCGGAAATTGAGCAGACAGCTGGTCAGAAGTGCCAGCCCATCGGCCATATCGGCTACTACTACCCGGCAGAGGTCTGGATCTCAGAGCACGGGAAACTGTATGCGAAATATGAGTATCAGGACGAGATCGAGTGCTTTCCCGATGTGTTTGCCCTGATCGAACGGGAACTGCGGCAGTGCAACTTTGATTCCGCTGCCATGAAAACTGTGGAGGCACTGGACGGAAAACTATGAAACAGGACTTTACTATTTGGCGCAATCAAATATTGCAGAATCCGCGGGACATTTCACCGCTGAAATTCGGAATATCGCAGGATGAGGTCATAGAGATCTTCGGGAATCCCGATGCCGTTTCCACCATGAGAAGCGGCGGGAAGCCTTTGATCCTCAAATACCATGACATTGAACTGCATTTCGGTGGGAAATCCCATCATGGGCTCTACTTAATTTACAGCGACGATGAGATCGAGTTTAGCATCACAGCCGAGCACGAAGAAATGCTCCAACCGATCACCAACACAGAGCCGGTGGACAACGAGTTTTTCCTCAAGGATGGAGCGGTTTACTTCTCCGGCCTATATGAAAACGGCCTTTTGAAGGGTGTTGCGCCCAAAGACTTCTGCTGCTGGCATTACTGGGGCAAATCCTCTACGGCTTGCTTTCTCGGTGGGATTCGCCTGCGTGGAGCAGACCCGGCATCGTTTCGGGTGTTAAACTATGCCTACGCGATGGACAAAACAGCCGTCTACACCACCAGCGGGAGAATCCCAGATGTAGAGCTGGCAGCCTTCCAGGTATTAGACAACGGCCAGAACGATTCGGGTGCGCCCCAGGGATATGCAAAGGACAGCCGGCAAGTCTACTTCCACAACGGAGACGGCAAGGTGAAGATCATCAAGGGCGCGGAAGTTTCCTCTTTCCGCTCATTGGGCGACACCTATTTTGCCAGAGATGAGAAACGGATCTATGCCTACGGCAAGCAGCTTCCCAAAGCAGAGCTGACTTCCTGGGAACTGATTGGGCACTGGTATTCCCGCGATGCCAAACGAGTGTACTACCTCAACCGTGAGATCAAGGGGGCGGATCGGGACAGTTTCACAGTCTGCACCCCGTTGGACGCACCTCTGCTCGCTGACCATTTGGCCCGCGATAAAGACCACTTTTACCAGAACGATGAGATAATGGAAGAAACACAGTGGCTGGAACAGCTGCGCAAAATGACCCAAGAACCGTAAACGGAGGAAAACGGCTATGGACTATTTGAAGATATTGCATGAAAACCCTGATTTGGCAGAGGAATTTGATTCGCTGTTTGACTTCTTCCTGCTGAATGAGTTGTCCCCGCGGGATGACGCAGAAGGCCGATGCACCTTCTCCCTGCCCGGCATGGCGTTTGCCAGAGATGGCTCCGGCGGAGAATACCACCTGTTGGAAGATGGCTCCATTGGATATTACAGCAGCGAAGGTGAGACAGGCCGTCTGGCTGAGAGCATGGATGACCTTTTTTCACTGATCGTGAGCTGCATCTGCTGGCACGACTGCTGTGATGCAAAGGAGTATGTGGATTCCAAAACACTGGAGGAATATGGGCAGAGACAGCGTAACACCAACTTGGAAGATATGGATGTGGACAGCTTGCGGCGGGTGTCTGATGCGCTTGGTATCCCTACCGGTGAGCCGCTGGCTCTGGTTCTGGAGCGATTCCGCAAAGCAACCCAGCGTGAGCCTCTGTATCAGTGTATATTTCACGAGGACGACGGAAGCCTGACCGAATCATACGGTTTGATGTTTGAATGAGAAAGGAGAAATCACGATGAAAACATTTGACCCCAATTATAAGCTGCTGGACGAGATGTACCAGGACGGCTATTACCCCGATTTTCTGGTGGACAAGGTAAAGGACGAACTCCAGAAGGTCATCGGCCTGCTGGAGAGCGGCGAAACCGATACCGAAGTGATACAGGCAACGCTGGATGAGGCGGTCTGCGGTATCAATGATCTCCAGGAGGAGTTTGACGAGAACGACAGTGAGATTGAAACGGTGGCACGGGAATGTATCGCGTCAACCGTGGCCTATATTCTGGAGTGGTTTGGCATCCCCATTGACACCGAGGAGGCTATTCGGGAAAGGGACTGGTAATAACAATGACGATTGAAGATATGCTCGGGGATCTGCACAAGATCGACATTCTGGCGGAGAAACGCGAAAGCAATGAAGTATTAATGGTTTTGGTCTGCAATGGCTTTATTGACGGCTCTCCGGAAACGCAAAAGGCCCTGCTGGACAAGATGGAAGGTTACCTAAATCATACACAGAGCGAAGAATTTCAGAAGGAATATGGGAAATGGTCTGTAATTTTGCGGGTCACTTTTGATGAAGAACCCGACCAGCTGGTGGTGGAGCTACTCAGCAAGTGCCAGCCCTGGGCGGATGATTATGGCGTAAAGTTGGAATTTGAAATCGGAGGAACGCCTGTTCACTTTGTGGAGCAGAGATGACATCCCTGGAAAGGAAGACTTACAACGATGGAATGGCCAAAACGGGCGCGGACAGCGGACTGGGAAAACGGTGTCCTGACCTTAGACGGAGAAAAGAAATTTGAGATCCCAGAGCTGACCATGGAACTCATGGAGCGGCTGGCCGGTTACACCCTGGTGGGATTCCATGTGAAAGGTTATCCGGTGACCGATGAACTGCTTGCCCCCTTTGCCGGGCACAAAAGCATGGCCAACTTCGGCGTGGAGAACGGCGCACTCACCGACGCCTGTTTCCCCGTCTTTTCCGCTATGCCCAAGCTGCGCTATCTGCTGCTGGACGGCAATGCCGCCATCCACGGCAGCGGTCTGTCCGCCTTGCAAGGCTGCAAGCTGGACCTTCTGACCCTCAACCGCACCGGGCTGGACGATGCCGGTCTTCTCCAGGCGGCCTCCATCCCCAAACTCTCCCACATCCAGATCGACCATACCGCTGTTACCTATGAGGGCCTGCTGGCCATCGCCGGCAACAACTACATCAAGCCGGTGGCCCATGTGCAATTCACCAAGGAGCAGATGGAATACTTCTCCCAAATCCAGCGGGAAAGGGCCAAAAAGCCCGCCAAGCTGAACGAGCAGGCTGCGGAGGAATGCCGCAGGGTGTTGTCCGCTTTCTTTGCCGAGATGACAGAATGGGAGCAGTACATGGAGCAGGTTGAGTTTGAAGATGCCGAGGCTACGCCCCGCCTGCTGGAGATCTGGAAGAAGTATGTGAGTGAAAAGCCCCGTCCGGGCTACCGGCCCCTGGGCCTCTCGTACAGTGCCCAGGGCACCTACAAGGGGGAGCAGTTCCTGGACGCGGAGCAGATCACCAAGAACAAGCTCTACATCTACACCAGAGAGAAACACACCGGCTTTGACCGCCGCTTTCTTATGAAGCGTGTGGGCGAAGGCTGGAAGATTGATGCGGTGCAGGAGCGGCTGAACGGCTGGCAGCGCACGGAATTGTGAGGCATCACATGGCTTGGGAATATGAAACCTTTGGCCCGGACGGTCAATGCAAATTGTTCGGTGTGAACATCTTTGACTACGACTGGCAAACCACCGGCAAGCGGGTAAAAATCAAAGACCCCATCTATCACCAAGACCATACCTTCGAGGTCTGGCAGGTAGAGATTGATGGGCAGATCCACCGCTTTGCTACTGGAGAGTTCTCCAACTGCGTATGGGGATTTTATTTAGAGAAAGACGGATGAAAGGAGTGTGTGGGCGCATGAGCCGAATCGTCGATAAACCCTACTTTACATACAGTGCATACAACGCCCTGACCTCCGGCATTCAGGTGAAATGCCCCAAGTGCCACGGCGCGGGTGTGGTGACAGCGGATGAGGATAACGCCTATTTCCGCTGTTTGAGTTGCGGCCATCAGGAGACCCGCGACCGGACGATCTACCGCTATGATGTCCATAACCAGTGCAAAAACTGCGGCAGATACTATCGGGTGGATATTGAAGATGAGGAAAGGCAGCACTTTTCCGTTCTCCATGTGGCCTGTCCCTATTGTGGGACAACCATGTCGGGAGAAGTTCATAAAACAGCTGAAGCATTTTCCTATACTGCTGAGATTCAGAACGGACGGGAACCTTATTTTGGCCTGGAGCTGTGGTTTTTGACCTCCTTCCAGGGCAAGCCGGTCTGGGCACTCAACCGGGAGCACCTTGCCTATCTAATCGGCTATCTCAGCACCGACCTGCGGGAAAAGCCGCCGGGAAGAGCGAAAAAGACTCAGGCCGACCATCTCCCCACCTTCATGAAAACCGCAAAAAACCGGGAGCAGATCGTGAAGCTGCTGAAGAAGTTACAGGAGGGTTGAGGACGGAGCAGAAAGTTATTTATAACGGCCAAATTCTTACTCTGACTCACTTTTGGGCAACGGGAGAGCCCTGCCTGTGGATCACCGACCCACAGCAGATCGAGATGCCTAAAATGGAATTTGTGGGAGGCCACCCGGACGAATACTGCATTTTCCTGAAAAATCTGACTAAAACAGAGCTGGCACAGATCACATCTCTGGACGGTGCTCCACTGGATGTGAAAGAAGAACTAAGCGACATTGAATGAGGAGAACACTATGAAAGACCTTTGCCAATACGGAAACCGGCCGGAGGACGAATGGGAAATCTTGCTCTGGATACCTGATCCGCGCCCGCCCTTCAAAATCTGGGTGAAGCCGGAGCAGATCGCGCCATTCTTTCTCATTCCCCACCACCCCTATGCCATCTCCCTTCTGCTGAAAATCAGCGACGGATTTCGGGTAGAAGAATTCTGCCGGCTGGGGCTGACCGGCAGCAGCGGAGACTGGGAACGGCTGGCCCGGGGTGTGATCCGGGAGTTCGAGGAAGGCAACAGCGGCGAGGATCTGTTTCACTTCGACTCCGACGAGGATGTGTTCTGTGTCTACTCCCAATATATCGACGACCTGATGATGCTGGCCAAAATGATCCGGGCGGCCTGTGCCGATGAAAAAACGATGGGGATGTATCTGAACATGAGCGAGGCAGCGAAAGCATGAAAGAGTTGACCACTCAAACAGGGATTATAGTAAAATGCAGTAAAACGGCCATTGAATTTTTCCAAAATGCTCAGTCAGTGGATTTCTTTGCCGCGCTGGAGATTCCAAAGGAATTCCAAGGTATAGCGGTTGAGTTTTGTGATTTGTTTATGGAAAACAATCATCTCGCGGCCTTGCTGGGCTGTCGTGGCAATTATGATATTGCAATACAGATAGATGAGGTAACCGGCACCATGACGGGGTGGCATTGGTTCAAATGAGGGAAATGGAATGATCGAGTACATCAAACTCTTTTGGGAGAGCGCACCAGAGGGAGAACCACCGGTCATCCTCTATGAAGTGGATACCGAAAATGAGCGGCTGGCCCTCCGCTCCATCGACATCTTTGCAGATGGACGCACCCGCAATATCCCCGACCTTTACGACGGTGCCATCGAGATCACGCCCGTCCCCACTGTGGAGGAACTGAACGCCCATGTCTGGGGCGAGGAATTCCACGCCTGCGTCATAGAGAAAGCGGAATTTGAGGCCAATTGGGAGAGCCAATTTTATTACTTGGGAATGGAGGATTTAACATGAGTAAGGAACTTGAACTATATAAGATATTTATTGACGGTCTTGTGGAGCGGAAAGACAGTATGACAGCCCGGTGGGTCAAGGGCGATGGTTTCCCCAAGACGGAGGACAATAAGGCGAAAAACGAGCTTCTCGCCACATTGACCCCAGAACAGAAAGGTATAATAGCCGAGATGCTTCAGGACGAACATATTGCGGGTATCCATACTGCCCTTGCTTATATCAATAAAATGATGGATCTGGATGGTTTGGAGCTTCATCAGGACGGTGAAGCCTATTCCAACGACTATTTTGAGAGTTTGCACTATGACTTCATCAGCCGCTGTGACGGCGATGAGTGGCCGGAATAAAAGGAGGCGTGACGAATGTATATCAAAAAATACTGGGGCAACTTTATTGGAGGTTCCGATGACAGCCTGAACCTTGTGGCATTTTTAGAGGATCAGAAAAAGGAGGAAATCCCCCTCAGCGAGATCTTCGCCAAAATCGGACTGGACAAACAGAACTGGGACTTCCGCCAGACCGTGGAGTATCTGGAGTTCACCCACTCCAATGGCGTGGAGATGGACTTCCACTTCGCCATTGATGTGGTCACCGACCTGGCCGCCATCCTGCTGGAGTGCAGCGTCAGCGGCAGTGTGAACCTCCACGATCTGGACGAGTACAACACCCCCTCCCGCCGCATCCGCATCACCGCCACGCCAGAGGAACACGACGCCATGAACAAGGCTCTGGAGGATTTTACCCAGAACCCGCTGGAATATGACCTCAGTGAGATGATGGACGACGAGGAGATCCAGGAGATGGCTCGGGATGTGGAGGCCCTGCGGAGGGAGCTGTACGAGGCAGCTGGCCGCAACCGGGATTACCATGTAAAGGCGGAAGATGTGAAACATCTGCTTCCCGACTGGGAAGGTGCCGATGGCTGCATTGCCACCAACCGCATCACGGTGGAGGGCTGCAAGGTTGGCTACTGCTACCGGGAGGAGCCGGACGGCGGCTGGGACAGCGGCTGGCGCTTCACCGCCGGGGATGAGAGCGAGGCGTACATGGACGACCCCAACAACGCCGGGATTTACAAGCTGAACACAATCTGCAACGACGATCCCGACATCATCCCTCTGCTGAACACCCCCGCCCCCTGCGCCTTTGAGCGGGATGAGAACGGCGTGTTCCAGCAGATCAAAGACTGGAAATCGGATGAGGACGAGGAGGACCCTGATATGGACATTTTGAAACAGTGCCAGAAGTGGCATGAGAA
>NZ_LT629939.1:1561704-1730547 GCF_900104615.1 Merdimmobilis hominis
AAGCTGAACACAATCTGCAACGACGATCCCGACATCATCCCTCTGCTGAACACCCCCGCCCCCTGCGCCTTTGAGCGGGATGAGAACGGCGTGTTCCAGCAGATCAAAGACTGGAAATCGGATGAGGACGAGGAGGACCCTGATATGGACATTTTGAAACAGTGCCAGAAGTGGCATGAGAACGACGAGCACCAGAAGATCGTTGACGCGCTGGAGGCAATCCCTGCCGAGGAGCGTACCTCGGAAATTGATATGGAACTGGCCCGGGCCTACAACAATCTGGCAGTCCCCGGAGAGCCGGAGGGAAGAAAGCTGCTTCACCGGGCACTGGAACTGATGCAGCCCCACGAGGAGGAACTTGAAGACACTTATTCCTGGAATTTCCGCATGGGGTATGCCTATTTTTATCTGGATCAGGAGGGCCGTGCTCTGCGGTATTTTGAAAAAGCTCTGGAACTGCATCCAGGTGATGATCCGAAGTTCAACACCCGACAGGACATTGAGGAACTGATCGACTGGTGCAAGAAGAATATTTCTCTGCCGCAGTTTTCAGAGTGCTTCCGGGAACGGACAGAGAACTGGTGGGAAACCTTTGCCGAGATGGAAGCAGAATTGCGCCAGATGATGGACGAGGACAAGGACCACACCCGCGGCGCCGAACTCGTAGCCCAAATGGAAGGGGCTTTGAACCAGGCGTTTGACGAAATCTCCTTCGAGATGGGCGTGGGTGGCGAGAAGCATGAGTTGATCCTCACCCCGGAGGGGGACAAGGTCAAACTGTTTGAGCTGATTTACTTCCAGAAGCACGCCCCCAAGGAGGTGCTGGAGTACTGGAACATCCTGGTGGGCCGTCAACCGATTCAAAACATCGGCCTGCGTACCGAGGATGGCTGGGACATCTCCGGGGAGGATGTGCAGATCTGGCTGGAGGAGCAGGGTGAAAACCGCTTTGCCATCTCTGCCTACTGCGAAAAGCTGCTGCCCATGCTCCGGGAGGCGGAAGGCCGTGTCTGGTGGATGCTCACCACCCTCACCGATCAGGTGCTGGGCGAGATCCCCCACATGAGATACATAGACAGCTTTGATGTGTTGGAAGAACCCCAGGCAGAGCCGTCTATCCTCATGTCCCAGCTCCCCGACAAGCTGCGCGAAATGGGACTGGACCTCTCCACCGACCCGGAAGCCTATCTAGAGAGCTACCTTGGCTACGAAATGAAACCCAACCAGGATCCGGACGCCGACTGGCGGCTGGATGTGATCGCTGGCTCCACCAACTGTGTACCCCTCATTAACGGCTATCTGAATGCCGACAACGACTTTATGGACGATCTCCATGCCGACGGCGCAGTGGCGGGCTTCTTCTGCTATCCTCTGGATACCCTGCGGGAAGAGGAAGGAACCCAGAAGGTCTTCGACTTCCGGGACAAGCTGGAGGAAGCGCTCACCGCCGGGGACGGACCGGAGGTGCTCACCCTCACTGGCGGAGCCACCGGCCTCTACTGCGGCTATGTGGACTTCATCGCCTGGGACATCCGGACGGCACTCCAGATGGCCAAGGAGTTCTTTGAGGGGGCGGCGGACATCCCCTGGGCCAGCTTCCACACCTTCCGCCGTGAGGCGGGCACAGTGAACCTGAAAACGCCGCCCGAGGATGAGCCAGATGACGAGGAGCAGGCCAACGAGCTGCACGAGACGCTGACGGGCATGGACTATATCCCCTACACCCCAGAGAATGCCGAGGCATTCTACCAGCAGCTGGAGCAGTGGAATGACGAAGATGAATACACCCGCTGTATTCAGGCTTTGAACGCCGTCCCGGAGGATTGGCGGGATTACCGCTTTGCCTATGCGCTGGCCAGGGCGCTGGAAAACTATGCCATTATCGGGGATCACGACGAAGGCACCCCCAACTACAAGGGGGACAAAGCCCTCCTGCGGGCTATTGAGGTCTTGGAGTCCGTCCGGGAGGAGGGACGGGACAAGGCGCAGTGGAATATGCGGATGGCGTATGCCTATCAGTATCTCTATGGGCAGGAGGAAAAGGCCATCCCCTATGCTCAGCGGTGGGCGGAGCTGGACCCAGAAGACGAAAATGCCCCAGCGGTGATCCGGGAGTGCAAGGCAGAGATCCGCAAACGCCAGCGCAGCCGGAAAAAGAAGGCCGAATTCGTGCCTGGTGACACCCCCTTCGAGGGCTTCGACCTCACCAACTTCTGGGATGACAATTGGTATGCACGAAAAGAATATGTCAGTGAGCCGCCTTCCGATGAGCTGATCGCCAGTGTGGAGGAGGAGCTGGGCTACAAGCTGCCCGCCTCCTATATCTGGCTGATGAAGCAGCATAACGGCGGCATCCCGGTGAATACCTGCTACCCCTGCGATGAGCCCACCAGCTGGGCGGAGGACCACGTGGCCATCACCGGCATTTTGGGCATCGGGCGGGAAAAGAGCTACTCCCTCTGCGGAAACTTAGGCAGCCAGTTTATGATCGACGAGTGGGAGTATCCTGCCATCGGCGTGGCCATCTGCGACTGTCCCAGCGCCGGACACGATATGATTTTCCTGGACTACCGGGCCTGCGGCCCCCAGGGGGAACCTGCGGTGGTCCATGTGGATCAGGAGAACGACTACAGGATCACCCATCTGGCGGACAGCTTTGAGGAGTTCATCCGGGGGCTGGAGCATGAATCCGTCTATGACCTGGATGAAGATGCTGAAGATTTCGACGCGGATGACGGGGAAGAAACCCAGTCCGGCCACAAGGGCGCCTTCGTGGGATTTATCCTGCTGTCCAAAGGGAAATGGGACAAGGATCAGTTTATCCGGGACATGAAGGAAAAATGGGACATCTCCGTGGAGGAAGATGAGGACAAGAGCGACGACACAGTAGTCTTTGAAGTAGGCGATATGATCGCCGCCGTCAGTCTGATGACCTATCCCATCCCCAATGGGGAAGCTGAGTTGAACGCAGAAAACAACTATATGTGGGAGGATGCCGTGAAAGCCGCCAAGGAGCACTGCGCCCACATCATGGTGGCAGTTATGGGCAAAGAGGAAGATCTGCTGGAAAAGGGAAAACTGTTCACCAAGATGGTGGCCGCCTGCTGCCGCCAGAAATACGCCACCGGCGTCTACACCAGCGGCGTGGTGTTTGAGCCCCGGTTCTATGAGGGCTTTGCCGATATGATGCAGGAAGGTGAACTGCCCATCTTCAACTGGATCTGGTTTGGCCTGTACCGGAGCGAGGGCGGTATGAACGCCTATACTTACGGCATGGATGTGTTCGGCAAGGATGAGATGGAGGTGCTGAACGCCGATGCCGAGCCGGGCGGCCTGCGGGACTTCCTTTCCAGCCTTGCCTCCTATGTGCTAGAAAGCGATGTGGAACTCCACGATGGGGAAACCATCGGCTTTGCGGCAGACGATAAGCACACCATCACCCGCAGCCCCGGTGTCTCTCTGCCGGAGGAGCAAATGACACTGAAAATCAGCTGGGAACCGCTGGATGGTGACCTGGATGATGACAGTGAGGACGACCCGGACGGTGGAACATCCCAGGATGAGGAACCTGGCGTTCCTGAGGTCTACACTGAGGAGGAGATGGAGGCCATTGAGGGGCACATCGAGCGGCATTTCGGCAAGTTCGAGAATGTGTTCCACGAGATCGTTTCCCCCGACATCCATGTGGACATCTGCGTGGTGCCGCCCTCTGAGGAGCGGGACTACTACACCCTGGTCACCATGGGCATGGGAGCCCACCGGATGAATGTGCCCCAGGAGCTGGCGGAATACAAGCTGGAGCGGGCGGAGCTTGCCATCGCCCTGCCGAAAAGCTGGAAGCTGGACAAGGAATCTATGCAGGATGAGCGGTGGTACTGGCCCATTCGCCTGCTGAAAACCCTGGCCCGCCTTCCCATTGCCAGCGATACCTGGCTGGGCTTCGGTCACACCATGGATAATGAGGAACCCTTTGCGGAGAACACAAAGTTGTGTGCCGTTATTCTGACTGGCCCCCAAGGTACGGAGGATGGCAGCGAGTTCTGCGTCCTGCCGGGCGGCGAGGAGGTCAACTTCTATCAGGTGATTCCCCTCTACCGGGACGAGTTGGAGTATAAAATGGAGCATGATGCAGACGCTCTGCTGGACAAGATGGCGGGTATCAGCTTCACCGTGAACCCCACCCGCCAGGATGCTATCACCAGAGGCACCATTGCTGGTGAGGATGATGAGGACGACTATCTGGTGGAAATGGACGATGCTGATTGGCACCTGGAATCCATTCAGGAAAAAGAACTGCCAGTGGATGAGATCACCGCCTATAACCACTTGGCCATTTACCTGCGCTGGTGCATGGAACATGACCTGATGGGGGAGGATTTCCTGGAAGAATACGGCGGTCTGGTGCAGCAGGTCAAAGACGATCCATCCAGCGTGGACCTGCGCGCCTTTCTCCAGTTGGAGTTGGAAGGTCAGCTGTCCACCGCTATGTTTGGCCAGAAAGGCAGGGCGTTTGCCCATTATTACTATGGGGAAAATGATGCGCCCTATTATCCTGCCGACATCGACGACTATGCCCTGAAATATTTTGGCCCTGAACGGTATCACTCCGATGAGTTCCAGGACGAAGCGTACCTGTTCATCCCCTTTGATGAGGACTACTACCAGGCCATGGCAGAGGTGATCGAAGAACGCTTCACCAACTGGCAGGGGCAGGACTTCGATGAGGACACTCTGGAGCCTTCCGATGTAGCTCAGACCATCATGGAGTATCTGGACTGCGAGTGTACCTATTTCCCATCCATGGCAGATGATGACCCCATCATGTCAGCATACAGCTACGCCCAGCGGCTGGGGGTGCGGGAGGGCTTTATTCCCGTGCTCATCCAAGCGGATGATGAAACGCTGTTGGAGTGTCTGGTAATGAACGCCGACCCGGAGAATGATGCAGACTTCTACGAATTTGACCTCAAAACGGTAACGGAGTATCGGAAGAAGATGCTCTCCGCTCCCGTCAAGGACGGAAAGGCGGTTTTGGAGGAATTGACCGGCCAGCGTAGAGCGGAGGCCGAGGATGACGATATGGACTGGGATGAGGAAGTCTTGGGCGAGATGGAGGGCGGCTACGATAACTGCCGTTTCTCAAGCTATTGGGATTCGGATAGCCACATGACACACCCATTGATTCTGGCCAAGATCCCGATAAAGAACCCCTGGGAGATTTTTGCCTACCTGCCCTTTGGCAACTGGAATGAGTGCCCCGACACACTGGAGCTGATGGCGGTGGCGAAATACTGGTTTGAACAGCATGGAGCGGTCCCTGCCGCTATGACCCATGACGAGCTGGAGTTCCTGCTCCCGGCCCCCGTTTCCAAGGAGAAGGCCATGGAATTGGCCGCGGAGCAGTATGGGTTCTGCCCAGACATTGTGGATCAGGAGCAAGATGACCCGACGGTGGGCAATTTAGCAGATGTTCTGTGGCAGTCCACTGTCTGGTACTTCTGGTGGGATTGATGGGCGGTATCGGAATGACGGAATAGCAACGATAGGAGGAACGCTATGAAAAACTTGCGGATACTGATGATGTGCTGTTTCCTGGTACTGCTGACTGCCTGCGGGCGGGAGGGCAGCACGGCCCAAACCCCTGTTGCTTCAGAGGAGAAAACAGGGAGCATCACGCAAACGCCAGATGAACAGGAGAATGAAGCCATGCCGGAAAATATGGAATTGGGGATCACAGTGAACGATGTCTATTATCCGATCCCAGTTTCTTTGAAGCAGTTAACCGAGGATGGGTGGAAAATCAGCGGGCAGACACCCTATTTCCTGGAGCCGTTTGTGGGTGAAGAGTATTACGAAACGCGGGCAGATTGGTCCCTATCCAAAGATGGGCAGGAGATTCTGCCGGGTGGGTCCATCATCCGGCTCCTGGAAAAAGACGGGGTGTTGTTAGAGGTGACCATTACAAACCAGGTGTCCGCAGGGTCGGATACGCCATCTCAAAAAATCGAAGATGGTGTGGTAGATTCCATGGTGGTTTTTTATGATGAGAAACACACCAGCATCAAATTGGATAATCAGGAACTGAACCATGTAACCCAGGATTATTTGATCGAGAGATATCCTTCCAGTGATGGTTGGACTCATGCTCCCAACACATACAGCGATCATCCAGAGTTTGGGATTTCCACAGAATATACCATCGAAAATGATCTGGATCAGTACAGCAGAAGCATCACGATCTATTTTGATCTGGAGAACAAACCGTTCAAAGTAAGTGTATGTAATGAGACTCCTCTGGACCGTGCGGAACCCTCCCCACAGACTTGACGAGCGGACTTGTGTTTCCCAGGAGCAGTCCATGGTCCGGTACTTCCAATGAGACGAATGGGAGGATACACAAATGAACGAA
The DNA here is from genome assembly GCF_900104615.1 of Merdimmobilis hominis. GTDB lineage: Bacteria > Bacillota > Clostridia > Oscillospirales > Ruminococcaceae > Merdimmobilis > Merdimmobilis hominis. Next base: position 1,568,114 of record NZ_LT629939.1, read on the forward strand.
TATTTGAAAAGATATATCCAACTGAAAAAACAGTTTGTTGCGACCAATGAAGGTCCGGACAGTGTCCGTGCCCTCTATGCCTTTAAGGAGGAACTGGAGCAGAGCGAGGACCGGCAGGCCAAGGAAGTGCTGGTGGATGTGTATGACCTCCTGGACTTCAAAAAGGACGCCTACGAGCTGCTTTGCCAAATCGGAGATCGCTCCAATAAAAAGACTCTCAAGCGGCTGGGCACATTGAAGGACTACGCGGAGAACTGGGGCAATCATTACGCCATCCCCAAGCCCAAAACACCAGATGAAAAGCAGAAAGAGAGGGAGCGGCAGGCCCAGCTGGGCCTGCCCGCCTTCCGGTATCACCCGAACCCGCTGGAAACCGGCGCCTTTGAGGAGTCCAAAGAGGGTGTTGTCTGCGACTGCTGCGGCAAGATGACCCATATTTTCTATACAAATCCGTTCTTTTCCGTGGAGGATATTGCATATCTGTGCCCAGAGTGCATCGCCAGCGGTGAGGCGGCCCGGAAATATGACGGCAGTTTTCAAGACGATTTCTCTGTGGACGATGGCGTAGACGATCCTGAAAAGCTGGACGAGCTCATCCACCGCACTCCTGGCTACTGTGGCTGGCAGCAGGAATACTGGCGTGCCCACTGCGGCGACTACTGTGCCTTTTTGGGCTATGTGGGTGCCAGAGAACTGAGGGCACTGGGTGTGCTGGAGGAGGTGCTGGACGATCCCGTGTGGGACGAGGAACAGAAGGAAATGATCCGGGAATCTGTCAATGGCGGGCATCTGTAATGCTATCTGTTCCGGTGCCTCCACTGCGGAAAGCACCTGGTCTGGATGGATTTTGATTGAAAAGGAGGCAATACTATGGGACTTGATATCTACGCCGGAACATTGACCCGGTACTATTCTCACAACTGGAAGACTGTTGTTCAGCAGTGGGCGGTGGAAAACGGATATTCCTTCAACCGCATCACCCCGGATGGAGAACCCGCCGACAACGAGGAGGAACTGTCCCCGGCTGAGGTCCAGGCGGCAGTGGAGAACTGGCGGGATCAGATCTTGAGCGCCATTTCTCAGCCGGGCCAGCCCCCCTACGCTCCCTGGCTTGAAGATAATGAGAAACCTTATTACACCGACAAGCCGGATTGGGATGCCTTCGGCGCTATGCTGCTGGTAGCCGCCTGCCATACATACGGCGAGCCGGTGCCTCCCACCGTAGAGAAGGACTGGATCTTCGGGGAGCATCCTCTGGTCGCCCGTCTTGCATCGGACGAGGAGCGGGTGTGGTCCCTGTTCCGTGGGGCAACTTGGTGGCTGCCTCTGGCGGATGCCTTCTTCTTTCAGGCACCTCTGCCCACCGATGATCAGACGATGATCGCCACCTTGGGAGGTCTGCGGAAGGAGCTGGAAAAGCTGAACCAGCTGGCATGGCAGGCCGATGAGGACACTATCCTTGGCTGGGCAGACACCGAGGGATACCCGGTAGACGGAACCGTAGACTCAGATGGACAGTACAGCAAGGCAGACATCCCGGAACACACCCAGTATGACACTCAATCCCTTGCCAAGTTTGCCTTCTCCATGTTCTGGCGGGCCATGCGGTTTGCGGAGGAGCAGCAGGTGCCCATCCTGCTGGATTATTAAGGAGGAAACCAAATGAGCAATCAAGTTTTCCAGCAAAACCTGGACGACAAAAAAGGCCCCCAGCCCGGAGGCCCCTATCTCATTCAGATGCTGTTCAAAGAGCCGGTAGAAATGCCAGACAAAGAAAAAATGACTGCCGTAATGGAGAAGCACATCGGATCAGCAGAGTGCTTCTGTTATGATAAGAAAATGGCTGGCTTTGCCGCACAGGAGCATATTGCAGAGTTCAAGGATGGAAAATTCCCGGTACAGCTGATGGTGATGAAATGCGACAAGTTCAAGGGCAAAGGCTTTGATGCCTTCCTGATGAGCCAGATGTGGGACTGCCAGAAGGACCGGGAGCGAATCTTCCGGGAGTGCAAATATCAGGTGGTAGCCACCGATATGCTGGCAGCGGCGCTTCCGGCGCTGGAGCGTGCAAACCTGGATGCCGACTTTTTGGAGGCTCTGGCGGAGCTGTATCCTACCTGTGAGGCGTTCTATTTCCAGAACTGCGGCAAGCTGTTTCTGGCAGAGGATGTGCGCTCCCATCAGATTGAGGGCCCGGATCGGTTCATCCGCTTTGGCGTCAATGTCCGATTCTTCAACATTGAGGGCACGGAGGATATGCTCATCGACACGGTGGGCATGAGCACCCTGTTCCTGCCCGACCTCCAGTACCACTTCCACGACATGGACCCAAACTGGGTGGTAAACCACGCCTATAATGTTGCGTCCTATATTCTAGAGCATGATAATCCCATTCAAGATGGTGAAACCATAGACGGCGTGGCGGATGGCCAGATGTGCCGGGAGATTCAGTGGAAGTGCCAGTATGAGGACGCCCTGATCCAGCCGCCCAGAGGGGTGCTGGACATCCACATGGGCAAGTACGCCTCGGGAGGACGCTGAATGAACGGCGTTGTGCTCCTGGTTGGCGGACTGCTGCTTTTGGCGGTAATCAAGCTGATCGTGGACCGAAATTGGATTGGCCTGCTTCTCTGTGCTGTTGCCCTGCTTCTGATCTTTGGGGCTGGACACCACACAAAATAGACCATTTCAAAAATCGAAGAGGTGAAGTATGCAGAATTCAACAAATATGAGGATACTGGAATTGCTCCGGTTTCTCTATGAGCGGACCGATGAAAACCATCCCTCCACAGTATCTGACATCATTGCCCATCTGAATGGAAAAGATGTCCCTGTTGAGAGGTATGACAACGCGCACTTCGTATCGCCAGTACCCATACCGCTCTGGCCCTGAAAGAACCTAAAACCAAAACCAGTATTCGCCGCGTGTACCTGCCGAAAACAGTTGCCTATATGCTGGTAGAGAGAAAAAAGAAATTGATGAGCTGATGGATCTGTTTGGAGATGAATACATCGACAATAACTTGGTCTTTTGCTCCAGCAATGGCCGTCCGATGGTAAGCCAGGTGATTAACCGTGCTTTCAATAAACTTATCAAAGAAAACGGACTGCCTCATGTTGTGTTCCATTCTCTCCGCCACTCCAGCATCACCTAACAAGCTGAAACTCAATGGCGACGATATGAAATCAGTCCAGGGTGACTTAGGCCATGCTCAGGTAAAAATGGTCGCGGATGTCTATTCTCACATCATCGACGAGGATCGGTGCATAAATGCGCAACGACTTGAGGAAGCATTTTACTCCTTAAAAGCACCGGCTCCCCCAACAGCTTCCACTACGGCGACAGCAGATGAGAAACCAGCTGAGAACCTGAATAATGATGCTGCAACGATTCTGAAATTGCTCCAAAATCCAGAGACAGCTGCTCTCCTAAAGCAACTCGTCAACGCAATATAAGCAAAGAAAGCCTCTCAGTTTATGAGGGGTTTTCTTCTTTTGAACCACATAGCACAGTGACCAAACACTTTTTTTGTTAGCAAGGTTCTAAAGGCATTTTTGAGCGATGTTAGCAAATTCACGATTTTGTTTGCAAATCCCTCTGATTTCTGCTAACAAATGTTTGCAAGCTCTTTTGGAAAAATTCGAACCTCTGACTTACCGCCTTTCTTAGCAAAAGGCCAAATCTCGTTAGCAAACCAAGGTTTTTTGCAAAAAAAGCCAAGAAAGCAGCAGGAATAAGAAAAGCCGAAAACCCTGATAAATCAAAGGTTTTCGGCGTGTTTGCTGGCGTCCCTGGCGGGATTCGAACCCACGGCCTTTCGCTTAGGAGGCGAACGCTCTATCCTGCTGAGCTACAGAGACTTATATGAAATTGAATTGGTAACTATCACTTTTGGCTTCCAGTTGATTGGCTGAGCACAACCTTAGGAGGCGAACGCTCTATCCTGCTGAGCTACAGAGACATCTATTCAATTAAAATTGGTAACGATCACTTTTCATCGTAAGGCGGCTGGTAGAGCATAACCTTAGGAGGAGGTCGCTTTATCCGGCTGAGCTGCGGAACCCTATAAAAACGGATCAAGAGAAGAGCTGCCACAAGAAATTGCCTGGGCTGTTTTTCTAGGCCTTTCAAACAACATCCCAAAATAGGGGTGGGGACTTTGGGTGGGCACTCCCCTGCTGGACTTTAGTTTACACCGAACAAGAGGGGGTTGTCAACCAAAAAGCCAAGAAGGGCGGAAATGTTCCGCTTCCCCCTTTTCGAATCCAAAAAAGAATGGTATAATGACCACAGAGCAGCCGCGGGAAGGTGTTTTTTGCCCCGCACCGGCCGCAAGATGGAATTTTTCTTTCCTGGGGATGCGGATTGCCGCCACGCCCCAGCTGGGAAACTTTCCAAGCGGTTCCCCAGCGCTGCGCCCGTTTTGATTGGAACTTAAGAAAACGCCCCGGGCCGCCGCATAGCGGGGGGAAGGGGCGGCAATGCTAACGCTAGAACGAGGTGATTACAAGGTGAAGCAGGAGAAATCGTGCGGTGCTTTGGTTTACCGTGTCAGGCAAAACGCCGTGGAACTTTTGCTGCTGAAGCATCGGTTTGGGGGGCATTGGTCTTTCCCGAAAGGCCATGTGGAATCGGGGGAGACAGAGTGTGAAACCGCCCTGCGGGAGGTCAAGGAGGAAACTGGCCTCACCATCGATTTACAGGAGGGATTCCGCCAATGTGTGGAATACTACCCCAAACCCAACGTCAAAAAGCAGGTGGTTTATTTTCTGGGCCATGCCTTAGACGATAAAGTGGTTAAGCAAGAGGAAGAAGTCAGCGAGATCTGCTGGGTCAAGCTGGAAGATGCCCACCGTTCGGTCACTTTTAAAAACGACAAGAACCTGATCGGCCATGCCAAGCGCTATCTGACTAAGAATTAAAACAGAAGACCTTGCCAAGGAATCTCCCGCCCACCCCGCGGGAGATTGCTGTTTCTCCCCATCCTTAAGATTGTATAAAGGAAGACAAAAGATGATGCAGAATTTTGACAAGAAACGATCCCGGCTCTTTGCGTTCCCGGCCCGGACCATTATGATCAGCTTTGTGCTGGTAATCCTGGTGGGATCGGTGCTTCTGATGCTGCCGTTCTCCTCCAAAAGCAGGGAGTTTACCGGCTTTTTGGATGCGTTGTTCACCGCCACCAGCGCCACCTGTGTTACTGGCTTGATTGTGTTTGACACCTTTACCCACTGGTCCTATTTTGGGCAGGTGGTCATTCTATCCCTCATCCAGGTGGGTGGCTTGGGGCTGGTGACCCTGACCTCTTTTATCAGCATGGCCATCGGCCGGAAGATGGGCCTGCGCAGCATGCAGCTGGCCCAGGAGTCGGTCAACTCCAGCGGGCTGGAAACCGCGGGGAATATGGTGCGGATGGTGGTAAAAACTTCCATGGCTTTCGAGCTGTTGGGGGCCCTTCTTTTGTGTATCACCTTTGTCCCCCAATACGGGCTGGAAGGGGTGTGGATCTCGGTGTTCCTCTCCGTCTCGGCCTTCTGCAATGCCGGGTTTGATATCCTGGGCCGGCAGACCCCATACATCTCCTTATGCAACTACAACGGCAACCTGATGGTCACCGGGGTGATCATGGCCCTCATCATCGCCGGCGGCCTGGGCTTCTATGTCTGGCAGGAGCTGTTTGCTTATTTCCGCACCAAAAAACTTTCGCTGCACACCCGTGTGGTTCTTATTGTCACTGGTATACTCATCGGGGCGGGGTTCTTGGTCTTTGCCGTCTTTGAATGGAACAACCCGGCCACCATGGGCGGCCTCTCTTGGTACGAGAAATTCACCGGCGCTCTATTCCAGTCGGTGACCCTGCGCACCGCCGGATTCAACAGTGTGCCCACCGACAGTTTCCGACCGATCACCGAGATTTTATCCGGCCTCATCATGCTGGTAGGCGCCGCTCCCGGCTCCACCGCCGGAGGTATCAAGGTCACCACCTTGGCCGTACTGATGATGACCATTGTCTCGGTGGCCCGGGGCCGGGATGACACCATCATCCTCAAGCGCCGGATCAACAAGGAGACGGTGTATAAATCCCTGACCATCATCCTCATCGCCATCATGGCGGTGGCTACGGCCGCCGGGGTCATGGTGGGGACTATGGGGGAGAGCCACTCCATCACCGGCTCCCAAAGCTTTTTTGAGGCCTGCTCCGCTTTCGCCACCGTGGGCATCTCCTGCGGGGTGACCGGCATGGCCAACATCCCCTCCAAAATCGTGCTCATCCTGCTCATGTTCTTAGGGCGTGTGGGCCCGGTCTCTTTTGTCCTCTCCTTTGCCGCGAAGCCCGCTTCCAACAAAAAAGAGGTCATCCCCGAAGGGCGGATCATGGTGGGATAGGGAACCCCCCATGTATGTATCCCCCCAGGGCTTGGGGGGATGGGCTCTGTTAGCCGATCATCGAAGACATGTTGTCAATGACATTGCCCACAGTGCGCAGGGCTTTGCCCGCATTCTTTTTCAGGGCGCGGCGCTGGGCTTTGCTGGATTTTGCAGTGGCCATATAGGCGGCGGTGCCCACGGCGGCACAGGCAGCGATGCCGGCGATGGTGGCGGAAACAGGTTTGTTCATAAGGTGGTTCCCCTCTCTTCCAAAACAAAAATCGCTTGGGACGAGGCGGCGCTGGCTGGTGCGATATGCTGGAAATTTGGAAAACCCAACGTTTTTTCTCCATTTCCAGTGCCGGCGCTTCTTTGTCCCATGCTTTTTTATCCTTTCCCAGCCGCCGCCGAAAACACCCGAGAAGATTTGACAAGGCTTCCAAGTTTCAAAAACAAATTGGACTATCCCAACGATTCTACGAATGCCACAGGATTTGGCGATTTGAAATAGAGAAAAATTAGCTATATTGCAATAATGATTTAGCGCCTTATCCCAAAATTCAAAAAATCTTGTGTTTTGCAATAAGAATGAGTTTGTGTTATTCTAAAAAACAAGGGGTTTTGCACAAAAGGCGGGGGGACAAACCGCCTTTCCTTCCGCGTTGCGGAGCCCCCGGACGGACTGTATACTGATAGATGAAAAGCGGAGGATATTATATGGATAGACCATTGCGCGTTGCGGCCATTCATGATCTTTCCGGCGTGGGCCGGTGTTCGTTGACGGTGATTCTCCCAGTGCTTTCCGCCATGGGGGTGCAGGTTTGCCCCGTTCCCACCGCCATGCTCTCCTGCCATTTTGGCTTTGGGGATGTGGTGTTCCGGGATCTGACGGACTACATTCCCCGCGCCCTGGAAAACTACCAGGAGCTGGGCATTGACTTCGAGTGCATTTACAGCGGCTTTTTGGGGTCGGAGGAACAGGTGGACCATTGTCTGGAGTTTTTCCGCAGCTACCCCAAGGCACTGATTGTGGTGGACCCGGTGATGGGGGATCACGGAAAGCCCTATAAAACCTATACCAAGGAACTGCAGACCCGCATGGGCGAACTGGTGTCGGTGGCGGATTTGATCACCCCCAACTACACCGAAGCCTGCATTTTGCTGGGGGAGGAGTACAGCCACGAGCCTGTCACCCGGGCCAAAGCCAAGAGTATGCTGGTCCGCCTGTCGGAGCTGGGGCCCAAAAATGTGGTGATCACCGGCCTTTCCCTGGCCACCGGAGAGATCGCCAACGTGGGCTACGACCGGGACCAAAACGCCTTTTGGCGGGTGACCTGTGACTATGTGCCGGTCTCTTACCCTGGGACAGGGGATTTGTACGCCAGCGCCCTAATCGGTTCGCTGCTCACGGGGGACAGCCTGCCCATCTCTATGGATCGGGCCACCCGGTTTGCGGAAATCTCCATCAAAACCACCTTCAGCTACGGGACCGAGACCCGCCAAGGGGTGATGCTGGAGCGCTCCCTGCCTTGGCTGACCCAGCGGGAAGTGCTGAAGAACTACCAAATCCTGTAACGGCAGCCTGTCCTTCCTATCTCTCCGCTACTACGAGATAGAGGGTGTTTTTATGAACAAGACCAAGCAGAAAATCACCGCCTATGACATCGCCGCCATCGGGTTGATGGCCGCCGTGGTGTTTGTGGCAACCAACTTTAAAATTTACATCCCCACAGCCATCGGCAAAACCATGATTCACTTCGGCAACATCTTCTGTCTGCTGTCTGGCCTCCTGCTGGGCGGCGTCCGGGGCGGGNTTTTGTGTATCACCTTTGTCCCCCAATACGGGCTGGAAGGGGTGTGGATCTCGGTGTTCCTCTCCGTCTCGGCCTTCTGCAATGCCGGGTTTGATATCCTGGGCCGGCAGACCCCATACATCTCCTTATGCAACTACAACGGCAACCTGATGGTCACCGGGGTGATCATGGCCCTCATCATCGCCGGCGGCCTGGGCTTCTATGTCTGGCAGGAGCTGTTTGCTTATTTCCGCACCAAAAAACTTTCGCTGCACACCCGTGTGGTTCTTATTGTCACTGGTATACTCATCGGGGCGGGGTTCTTGGTCTTTGCCGTCTTTGAATGGAACAACCCGGCCACCATGGGCGGCCTCTCTTGGTACGAGAAATTCACCGGCGCTCTATTCCAGTCGGTGACCCTGCGCACCGCCGGATTCAACAGTGTGCCCACCGACAGTTTCCGACCGATCACCGAGATTTTATCCGGCCTCATCATGCTGGTAGGCGCCGCTCCCGGCTCCACCGCCGGAGGTATCAAGGTCACCACCTTGGCCGTACTGATGATGACCATTGTCTCGGTGGCCCGGGGCCGGGATGACACCATCATCCTCAAGCGCCGGATCAACAAGGAGACGGTGTATAAATCCCTGACCATCATCCTCATCGCCATCATGGCGGTGGCTACGGCCGCCGGGGTCATGGTGGGGACTATGGGGGAGAGCCACTCCATCACCGGCTCCCAAAGCTTTTTTGAGGCCTGCTCCGCTTTCGCCACCGTGGGCATCTCCTGCGGGGTGACCGGCATGGCCAACATCCCCTCCAAAATCGTGCTCATCCTGCTCATGTTCTTAGGGCGTGTGGGCCCGGTCTCTTTTGTCCTCTCCTTTGCCGCGAAGCCCGCTTCCAACAAAAAAGAGGTCATCCCCGAAGGGCGGATCATGGTGGGATAGGGAACCCCCCATGTATGTATCCCCCCAGGGCTTGGGGGGATGGGCTCTGTTAGCCGATCATCGAAGACATGTTGTCAATGACATTGCCCACAGTGCGCAGGGCTTTGCCCGCATTCTTTTTCAGGGCGCGGCGCTGGGCTTTGCTGGATTTTGCAGTGGCCATATAGGCGGCGGTGCCCACGGCGGCACAGGCAGCGATGCCGGCGATGGTGGCGGAAACAGGTTTGTTCATAAGGTGGTTCCCCTCTCTTCCAAAACAAAAATCGCTTGGGACGAGGCGGCGCTGGCTGGTGCGATATGCTGGAAATTTGGAAAACCCAACGTTTTTTCTCCATTTCCAGTGCCGGCGCTTCTTTGTCCCATGCTTTTTTATCCTTTCCCAGCCGCCGCCGAAAACACCCGAGAAGATTTGACAAGGCTTCCAAGTTTCAAAAACAAATTGGACTATCCCAACGATTCTACGAATGCCACAGGATTTGGCGATTTGAAATAGAGAAAAATTAGCTATATTGCAATAATGATTTAGCGCCTTATCCCAAAATTCAAAAAATCTTGTGTTTTGCAATAAGAATGAGTTTGTGTTATTCTAAAAAACAAGGGGTTTTGCACAAAAGGCGGGGGGACAAACCGCCTTTCCTTCCGCGTTGCGGAGCCCCCGGACGGACTGTATACTGATAGATGAAAAGCGGAGGATATTATATGGATAGACCATTGCGCGTTGCGGCCATTCATGATCTTTCCGGCGTGGGCCGGTGTTCGTTGACGGTGATTCTCCCAGTGCTTTCCGCCATGGGGGTGCAGGTTTGCCCCGTTCCCACCGCCATGCTCTCCTGCCATTTTGGCTTTGGGGATGTGGTGTTCCGGGATCTGACGGACTACATTCCCCGCGCCCTGGAAAACTACCAGGAGCTGGGCATTGACTTCGAGTGCATTTACAGCGGCTTTTTGGGGTCGGAGGAACAGGTGGACCATTGTCTGGAGTTTTTCCGCAGCTACCCCAAGGCACTGATTGTGGTGGACCCGGTGATGGGGGATCACGGAAAGCCCTATAAAACCTATACCAAGGAACTGCAGACCCGCATGGGCGAACTGGTGTCGGTGGCGGATTTGATCACCCCCAACTACACCGAAGCCTGCATTTTGCTGGGGGAGGAGTACAGCCACGAGCCTGTCACCCGGGCCAAAGCCAAGAGTATGCTGGTCCGCCTGTCGGAGCTGGGGCCCAAAAATGTGGTGATCACCGGCCTTTCCCTGGCCACCGGAGAGATCGCCAACGTGGGCTACGACCGGGACCAAAACGCCTTTTGGCGGGTGACCTGTGACTATGTGCCGGTCTCTTACCCTGGGACAGGGGATTTGTACGCCAGCGCCCTAATCGGTTCGCTGCTCACGGGGGACAGCCTGCCCATCTCTATGGATCGGGCCACCCGGTTTGCGGAAATCTCCATCAAAACCACCTTCAGCTACGGGACCGAGACCCGCCAAGGGGTGATGCTGGAGCGCTCCCTGCCTTGGCTGACCCAGCGGGAAGTGCTGAAGAACTACCAAATCCTGTAACGGCAGCCTGTCCTTCCTATCTCTCCGCTACTACGAGATAGAGGGTGTTTTTATGAACAAGACCAAGCAGAAAATCACCGCCTATGACATCGCCGCCATCGGGTTGATGGCCGCCGTGGTGTTTGTGGCAACCAACTTTAAAATTTACATCCCCACAGCCATCGGCAAAACCATGATTCACTTCGGCAACATCTTCTGTCTGCTGTCTGGCCTCCTGCTGGGCGGCGTCCGGGGCGGGTTGGCTGCCGGCATCGGTTCCGCTTTCTTTGATGTGATGGACCCGTTGTTCGTCTCCAGCGCTCCCTTTACCCTGGTGTTTAAATTCGCTATGGGTGCAGTCTGCGGCGTCATTGCCCACTCTGGCGGCAGCCGCGGGGAGAAAAAGGCCAAAAATATCATAGGAGCGCTGTGCGGCTCGGTTTCCTATGTGATTTTATACCTGGGCAAAAATTTTGTGGAGGGGTATTACCTCCACCACAACCCTATGAACACCGTCCTGGCTTCCCTGGTGCAGAAGGGCTCGGTGTCCCTGTTCAACGGGGTTGTCGCCGTCATCGTTTCGGTGCTGGTGGCCCCATTGTTCCTGGCCGCTATGAAGCGGGCGGGCATTTACCGCAAACTCTTCCCCTCTCAATCATAGAATCGACATTTACCTAGAAAGAAGGGCCTCCCCAGCTAGGGGGAGGCCCTTCTTTCGTTGTTGTTACCGGAAGGCGATATAGTAGTAGGTCTGGCCGGAGCTGTTGAGGAAGAAGGCTTCGTAGTCGTACTCCCCAGCGCCGCTGCGCACCGAAATCCCCGTATCGGTGAGGGATGCTCCCATGCTGCATCCTGCCTCCGAGAGGATGGCAAAGCCGATCTGCACCTCGGTGTACAAAGTGGGGTTCATCCGCAGCAGGGGGACGAAGTCGGTGTAGACCAAGCATATTTTGGGGCGGAACCCCAAGTCCACCGCCCGGGTGATCTTCCCATCCCCCACATAGCTGCCGCACACTGGGGTAAGCTGGTGAAACGCCGCATCCAGCTTGAGGTTGTCAGCGTTGAAGTCGTCCATTTTGGGCTTGTCGGCGCCGGACCAGCTGTTAAGGGAGAGATGGGCGGTTTTTTGGGAACTAGGCATGCTGTCCCTCCTTTCCAAGTTTGTGGCCGTTGATATCAAACCATTGCCAACTGAAATCGGCCGAATCCCAGTCGATGAAGGAGAGGCTGAACCCGTCGAACATCTCCCAAGTCAGAATGCCCACATCAAACTCCGCCGGGAGATGGGCAGGTAGCAGGGCCTGGATCTGCTTTTTCAGCTGCTCCCAGTTTTCATACTCCAGAAGGGTGTCCACAAAGGAGATCGAAAGAGGTCCCTGTGGCGGGTTCTCGGTGATTCTCACCTTGACCCCGGCCCCGCTGACTGACTGTTCCAGCCGGGGGAGGGTGAAGTCCCCGGGCCGGATGGCCAAGCGGGCCAGCACCGTCTCCCGGCGGCTTTCCAGGGGGACTTCCAGCTGGGTGGGCAACCCCAGGAGGGACTCCCACCGGCTCAGCGCTTCCCCGGAACAGCTGATGACAAAGCTGTCCTCCGCCACCCGGCGCAAGACCTCTTCCACCAAGGCGAACCCCACCCCGTAGGCTTCCAGTTCCCGGCTGACAAAACTGTCGGGGGAGAGGTCATAAAGACCCATGGGGAGGAGCATCTCCCGCAGGGCCATAGCCGCCGCCCTCATTGGGCGGCCCCCATTTGGGTCACGGTGATGGCCCCGGGCACCGCCACCTGCCGCGGCTCAATGGAGGTGTCCCCCGTAGGGGTGAGGAAGCGGCAGTTAGTGACAGAGGGCAGGCTATACACCCTGTGGATCATCCCGGCGAGGAGGGCGCTGCTGCCCACCCCCAGCCCCGTCAGGTATTGAGTGAGGGCTTCCTCCACCTGGGTTTTAGCCTCTTCCAGTCCGGCAGAGGTTTCAATCTCCACCGAGACAGGGACCGCCACCGCCTGGGCCGGGGTGAGGGTGACGTCCACGCTGATCTCTTTTTCAGCGGCGAACCGCTCCTTGAGGCGGTCCATCACCTCCCGGGAGGGAGCGGTCCCCCCAGCGGTGACTACCACCTCCACCGTGCCAGCGCCGGAAGGCCGGGGCAGAACTAGGGCAGAGGTGATCCCCTCTTCTTCCAAGGCAGCCTGGTGGTAGTAGGCGGCGTTGGCTCCGTTGGACACCTCCCGGTAACTCTCCAGCAGCCGCCTGCGCAGGGATTCATCGTCCTCCGCGTCCACCCCGCCGGTGAAGGGGTCGGGGTTGCTCACCGAGGCGATACCGCTGGCCGGGGTGATCAGCACCGAGGCGGCGCCGGATGCCGCATTTCCCCCGCGTCCGGCAAGTTCTGCCTTTGCGGGGATGAGCACGCTTGTCTTCCCCTGGGGGAGAATCCCGTCCTCGGTGGTTTGGTACCGATAGGAGGGTTCTCCGTCGGTGGAGACAATCAGCCCCGCCGGAAGGGGGATGTCTTGGGGGGCCGGGGTGGCGCGGACGAACTTCAGCACCCCTTGGGCACAGGTGGCCGCCTTGCGCTGCAAGCCCCGCTGGGCGGCATGGCGGTCCAAAAACTCACCGGAACTGGTCTCAGGAAAGGCCCGGGCCTCCAGTTCTGCGGCGTAGTTGTACAAAAGCTCCAGCTGGGCGGCCAGTACCGTCATCCGGATGCCCAGGTCGGAGGCGTCGTCCGCCTCCGCGCCGGTCAATTCCCGGAAGCGGTCGGTCATGGCCGTCCGAATTTCCGTTTGGGTCATGTTATAAATTCACCTCCAACAGGGTGGATGCCTCGCCCAAAGCCAGCTCCAGGGAAAGTTCGATCCGATCTTCTTCCGGGTCATAGCGGCAGGTGATCTCTCCCGCTTTTGCCCCGGCCATAGGGGCGAGGGCATCCATTACATACCCCTGGGCTGCTCGGTTCATCTGGGCGGCGGGACCCCTCTTGAGACGGTACAGTTCACTGCCCAGCTTAGGGTTGGGGGCAAAGCCCCCTTTGCGGCAGATGAGTCGAATCATCGCCCGCTGAGCTAGTTCCGCCTTCCCATCCACCGTCTGGGGCAGCCCCCGGCTGTCCAAGAGAAAATCCCCGTTGTGCAAAAGTGTGTCCATTAGGTATCCTCCTTTTGAGGGGGGACCACTGTCCCGTCGGGTTGGATGGCCAGCCCATTGATTACCACATCCCCGGTGTTTTTCAGGTGGATATAGGCCCCGCCGCCGCTTTCCAGGATGAGCTCCCCCGGATTCAGCCCTTGGGTGGAAGCTGCGGTGCCCAGCAGGGCGTAGCCGCCCCCAAAGGGGATGAGGAAGCCCTGTTCCCCCTCCTTGGGGAAGCAGCGTAGGCCGCTGGGGCAAAAGAGGGGGAGGGTGTCGCAGCAGTCGGCAGCTGCGGTGATCTTACCTTCCGCCGAGGCGGAGATCCTCCCGGTGCAGGGGTCCAATTGGTTTGTCATGGTTGTCATTCCTTTCGTAGATACAGCCGGGTAAAGGCCCCGCTGGCGGAGAATTCCCACCGGATCTCCACCGGGTAATATCCCATCTCCGAGCCAATGGAGTCGATGAGGTCGAACCGGTCGGCCAGGGAGAGGGGAAGAAGGTCGGGCAGCAGCGCCTCCGCCTGCCGGTAACGGTTCCAGGCGTCCATGAGCAGGCGGTCCGCCCCGGCCTGGGGGTTGTGCTGGTATTCATCGGGGGGGATCCAGTACCGTTTGCGCCGCACCCCGATCTCCTGGGCTTTTTCGCTGGAGACCGCGGAGGAGTAGTAGCCCTCCTCCCCCCGGATGCAAATTTTGGAGAGGACCCGGCTGCGCTCCCGCCGGAAGGTCAGCTTTTGGTAGGCTAAGCCCCCCTCCCCAATGGTGTACCGCCGCCCCCCGCTGGGCCGCTGGGGTTCAATGACTCCCTGGGGGGTCAGGTAGGGCCGCACCCCTAGAGCTCCCTCGCAAAACCCGCAGAAGGCCTCCCACTCGCTGGCCCCCTTGGACACCCGGTAAGAGGGGAGCCGCAGCTCCCCAAACCCGGCGATCGGGAAGCCGTAAGGGGCAATATACCGCTGGTAGACATCCTGGAGCCGGGGGGAGTCAAACCGCTGGGGAAGGGCTTGGTTGTCCAGCAGCAGCGCCCCGTCCGACCGGGCAAAGAGGGAGAGCAGTTCCCCCTTTGGGGAAGAGACCCGCTCCTCCTCATCCACCTCCCCGATGAAGAGGATATCCCCTGGCAGCTGGGCTTTCACTTTACAAAGGGGCGGCAGGTCCTGGGGTAGGGGAAGGGTCAGCTCCAGCCCGTCCGCCGGGGAGTCCACCGCCCGGCTCAGTTGGAGGGAGACCGGCTGGGGCAGCGGGCAGGCCGTCCCGGTCTGGCTGTACCCGGTCAGCTGGATCAAATTGCTCATTGTGGCCACCGTCCTTTCACTGCCCTGCCTCCTCCAAAAACACCGCCGTGTAGGCGATGACCCGCCCGTCCCCGTCGGCGGTGTAGGTCAGCCGTTCAAAAAGGGCAAACAGCGCCTCGCCGGTGGGGAGGAATAAAGTCTTGACCTCCCCGCTTCCCGCCGCTTGTGCCAGGGAAGCAAGGGCTTTCCCTGTTTTCTGTGGGCTGTCGGAAAACAGTTCCCCTTTGCAGGTGATCCGCCGGCATTGGGGCCCCAGGGGCTGGATGCGTCCCCCCAGCCGGGGAAGGAATAGTTCTGCCGCCTTCTGGGCAGTCTCCACCTGGATGGTGTGGGGGTTGTGGGGGAAGAGGTAGTCCCCGAATTGCATGCGATCCATCAAAAATCCCTCCCAAAGGGGAAGCGCAGGGCTTCCCGTTCTTGCAGTTTGGCCATCCGGTGAAGGAGGTTGTCCTCATCCTCCCAAAGGGGGGAGGCAGGGAAGGCCTCCATCTCCGCCGGTTTCCAATCGGCAACGGGTTCCCCCTCTTGGGGGAGGTTGGGCATCTGTGCCACCGCGGGGGGATCTGGCATCACCGCCGCCGGAAGGTTCTCCCGGTGGGGCGGGGTCAGCCCGGCGGCCTCTTTGTTTCGGGCGAGGGCCCGTTCCAATCCAGTCATCTTCCCACCTCCCTGTCAAAGGATTCGTTGACGCCCCACTCCCCGCCCTCCCGCAGGAGCTGGGCATACTGGGCCAGCTCCTCCAGGGAGAAACGCTCCAGCACCTGGGCGGGGTGGGTCAGCTGAGGCTCTCCCCGCCGCAGGGAGAGGAAGACCGCCGCGCAGTTGTAAGCCACAGCCAGGGCGCCTAGGTCGTCGTCCATCTGGGCGAATAGCTGGGGGAGCACCTGGGCGGCCACCCGGCGCAATTTGAGGGCGTCGCCGGCGGTCAGGGGGGCGAAGCTGGGCCCGCTCATCGCAGCTCCATCCGCTTGGCAGCGGCGACGGTGACTGATTCCACCATCACATCCCCCAAGGCGGCCGTCTCGGTGATGCCGGCCCACTCGCAGCCGGAGTAGATGATTTTCCGGTCGGGTTTGACCACTACCACGTTGAAGCCGGAGAGGTCGAAGAAGCCGATGCCATCGTCCAACCCGCCGGTCAGGCACACCCGGGAGAGCTCCAGAATGTGTTTTACCCGCCCCCCTACCGTGCCCACCGGTTCGCTGGAACCAAAGGCTTCAATGGTGCGGCTTTCCCGGGTGGACCGGGCCTTATAGCTCTGGACTACGGCCAGCTTTTTGCCGTTGATTTCAATGTAAATATCCTTGCTTGTCGGCAGAGAACCAATTGCCATACCTGTGCCTCCTTTACACCTGGATGCTGGCGGAGATCAAAATCTGGTTGGCGGCGTGGGCCACGGCAAAGGCCAGCTCTACCACCAGTACCGCCGGGTCGTCCGGGTGGACATACACCCGGGGCGGCTCATAGCTTTCGATAATCTCCCCATCCAGCAGCTGACCCAGTTCCACTGTCACCTGGGAGGCGATGCTCTCCCGGGTCTGGGTGGTGTTTTTCATCCCGGTGAGCCGGGATTTGAGGGCGCCCCGCACCGTTTCCATCACGTGGTCAATAATCAGTATGGTGTTGACCGGCAGGAAGCTCAAATCCGTCTTGCCGCCGGTCTTGGTGCGGGTGGTCACCGCCCGGATGATCTCCACCCCGCCCGGCTGGGTCTCCAAGGGGGTGACCCCAGCGCCCAGCAGGGTTTCCACCTCATCCTGTCCCAGTTCCCGGGAGAGGCCCTCCGGCAGCGGGATTTCCCGTCCGGAGAACCCGGTGGAGGGGTCGCTTTCACAGAGGATTTCCCCGGCCACTGCCGCCGCGCCCAAAGGAGGGCATGCCGCACCGCCCAGGGAGGGGGCAGGGCAGACGAGGACCATCCTCTCGCTGTTCAGGGCGGAGGCCAGGGAAGAGGCGGCGGCGCTGTCGTCCACCCCGCAGAAACCCAACCGCTCCCGGCTTCCTTCGCTGGCCCGCTGGCAGCTCTCCTGCAAGGCGTCGAGGATGTCCTCCTCGGCCTTATCGCAGAGGATGCAGCCCACCTCGGCCACCGGCTCCAAGGCGGCAAAGGCGGCGGCGTACCCCTCCGCTGTATCGGTAGCTGCCGGGGAGAGGTAGACCGCGGCCACCCCCCGCCCAAACAGGAGGGAACAGGCGGCTAATGCCCAGCCTTCCAGCAGGGCGGCGGCCTCGCTGTAGCGGGAAAGGCGGGTCACCCCCTCCACCTCGGGAAAAACGCCTACCAGGGCAGCAGCCCGTTCGCTGACCGGCCGGGCGTACAGGCTGGTCACCGCATATTGGGAGTACACCCCCGGCCGTTTGGTAGCAATGGGGTTCATTCCATCACCCTCCTCAGTTCAATTTCATCAATGGCGAGGGAGGTCTCCCCGGCGCTGATCAAGGCGTTCATCCGCCCCTTGGCGCACAAGAGGAAGCCCCCGATGTTTTTGTCGTAAGCTACAGGGCCACAGGTCAGCTCCTCCACCCCCAGGCTGTTGCGACGAAGGAGCAGAGCGTCGAGCAGCTCCTCGAACAGCCCTTGGCAGGCCCCACCCCCCAGGCGGACCGGGCAGGCCAGATCAAACCGCAGGGTGATTTGTACATACCGCCCCCGCAGGGTCTGGCTGCTGTCCTCCCCCAGATAGTCGTCCAGCCCTGCATCTTGAACTGCCATAGCGTCAAACCCCACGGCAATCCGGCTTTTTAGGAGGGGAGAGGGCTTGGGCGATGGAGGAAATTCCCCCATCACCGCCACCCCTTGGCCGGAAAAATGGTCGGAGAGGTAGTCCACCAGCTGTTGTTTCAGCTCCTTCAAATCAGTCATCCTGCTCCTCCTCCCGCGCCCGCTGGAGAACCGCCCACCGGTAGAGGGCCTTGCCTTTGCCGTAAAAGTTCTCCGCCTGCTTCACAAAATAATGTTCCTCCCCAAAGCGGATAAAGTCCCCCTGCTGGGGGTAGGGGAGGGCTGGCCCATAGTAGAGGGCATGGCCTTTTTCCAGCTGCCCCAAGGCGGAGTAATCCGCCTCCAAATACAGCTTGCTCCGGTCGTGGATGGGCTGCACCACCGCCTTTACCCGGTGCACCTCCCCTTGGTGTTCGATGGCCGTCTCCCACCCCAGGCGGGTGAGGATGGCCTCCACACCGGTCACGGTTTCACCTCAAAAAGGACTTTGGGGGAGAAGTCCGCCAGGTCGGCAAGGGAGAGGATGGCGTCGTCCCGGATGGCTCCGGCTGCCCGCAGCAGGCCGTCCCCATCGCAGGAGACCGAAAGCTCCCCCGCCTTGAGGCTGTGGCACCCCACCGCCGCCTCTAAAAGGGCGTATTTGTAATAGGCGATAGCCGCCGCCCCCTGGGTGAGCCGTTCCCCCTGCTGGGAGGGGGAAATCCCCTCCCGCAGGTGGGCCAGCAGGTCGTTCCAGGCAGAGGCGCACAGCCCCCGCCACCGTTCTTTTTCCCCCTCGTCCAAACCGGCGAGGGAGAGGAATGCCGTCAATACGGCGTCAACTTCCGACATAGGCGCACCCCTTATGCAGTCAGGGTCAAGACCTTCACCGCGTCGGGGAAGATTTTGGCGAAGCCGCAGGTCTCGGTGATGGCCACCCGCTCCAGCTGGCAGTCGATCACCTTGTCGGAGTCCACGGTTACCCCGCCGCAGGAGACCATCTCCAAAGCGCAGTTTTTGTCCATGGCGATGACTGTTCCCGCAGGTACCGCGTCGGATTTGATCAGCACCGCGCCAAAAGGGGTGAGGGCCGCGTCCGGGCCGGTGAAGGCGGCGGCACAGCCGGGCAGGTTGCACTCTGGCAGGGAGAGGATTTTGCCCGCCATGTCGGGGGAAGCCAGCAGCAGGTTCATCTCATAGTCCTCAAAGCTTTGCCACAGCTTGAGAAGGTCGCTGTAGGCCAAGGTTCCGGAGGTGGCGCAGACGGTTTTCTCCGCCGCATCATCCCCAGTGCCGATGAGGGCGCTCACCGCGTCTTTCAGCTTGCGCCGGGCGATGGAGTTGCCGATCTGCCGCAGGGTGACGGCGAACAGCTCCAGCCGCTGGAAGCGGATTGCCTCATAGCTGGCCGAGAGCATCCGGCCCCGCTTGTTGAGGGTCACCAGTTTATCCTTGAGGCGGATCTGGGTGGCGGGGATGGCGCCGCCCTCAGCGATGGCTTTGTCCTCATCCTCGCTGGCGGTGGAGGAGATGGAGCGGTAATCGGGGGTGTTCACCACCGTTTTGGCCGCCAGGATTAGATCCAAGGGGGAGTTTTTCATCCCCTGCTCCACTGCTCGGGTGAGGTAAGCGGGGAAGAGGAGGGCGGACTGGGGGTCCTGGAAGAATTTTTCCACCCGGTCGCCCAAGGGGCCGCTTACTTTGATGTCGAACCGTTTCAGCTGGCGCTCCAGGGCGTCCAGGCCGCAGAGGTCGGTGCCCTCGTACCCGCGGGAGGGATCCAAGGCCTCCAGGCGGTTAAAAAAGCCCTCGCCTGTGTGGTACATGGATTTTTCCAGAACAACCGATTGATAATTGCCCATAAAAATAGCCTCCTTACAGTTTAAAATGGCGGTTGGATGTGGCTATGGTTCCCTCCGGGCGATAGAGCTGGGGCACCGGCAGGCCGGTGCCTTTTCCCAGCCCGGCCAGGAAGGATTGAAGTTCCCGGCAGGAGAGGGAAGCCGCCGCTTTTTGGGCCAGGGTCCCAGTCAGGGCCGGGTGCTGAAGCACCAGTGCCTTCTCCACCTCCCGACGCAGGGAGGAGAGGTACTCCTCCCCAGCCTGGGCAAGTGGCTCCAGCCGCTCCAGCTGGGTGAGAAGGGCTTTGGCCTCCCCGGATTTTAAAGTGACTTCCCCCAGCGCGAGCTTCTTCTTCAGCTCCCCAGGGGAGAGGGCGGTGCCGTAGGCTTTGGTTACCCCGGCTTCCCGCTGGGCGGGTACCGCCACAAAGGACCACTCATAGGCGTCGGTGGGCTCTTCCAGCAGGGTGCAGCACAGCTGGCCGCCGTACCGTTCCCCCGTTTTGTGTCCGCAGGAGCCGGCCGCTGCCCCGCAGATGGAACAGCTTTTTTTGGCCACTGTGCAGCCAATGCTCACCTCTTTTTTGATCCCCGCGTCAATCTCCAAAATCAGGTCGGCGTTTTTCTCGCATCGGGGCAGGTAACACAGGGCCCGCAGCTGGCAGAAGGGTTCCCCGCAGCTGGTTTCCCGGCTGGCGTCCTCCACTACCTGCGTGTAAAAGATCCGGGCGGTCTGCCCCGCACCCTGGGGATTGTGGTCGAAGATGCCGGTCTTGCCCAGCATCATGGGGGCAAGGGCCTCCAAGGCGGGGCGGGTAAACCGCTCCCCATCCCGGTCCACCTCGTTGTCGCAGAGGTTGACCGCAAAGACAAACACCTCATCGGGGGAGAGTTTCCGGCGGGAGAAGCGGTTGATGGCGGCGAGTTGTTTCTCCCCGGCCGCCGCTTCGGGGAATGGGTCGATTCTATTCATCCATAGCCTCCTTGTTTTCCCGCTCCAGCCGGTCGGCTTGAAGCTGGATCAGCCGGGTGTTGGCCAGCTCCACCTCGTCCTGCAGATTGATGCAGTCCCAGTCGATGGAGAAGGGCCGGTCCATCCCCTTTAGCAACAGATGGCTGCGGCAGACCTTCTCCACCACCGGGGTCAAGAGGGAGCGGTAATACTCCAGTTCACTGGTGAGGATGTCCGCTTGCTGGGCGCTCATCCGCTCGGTGGTGGACCAGTTGAGGCCCAATAAAAAGGGCGGGATCCCCAGTTTTGCCACCATTTGTTCCAACATCTGGCGCACCGGCACCTGGGTGTCAATCATCTGGTTGTCCGCACCGATGACCTTGACATCCACGTCGCCCACTGCCACAAAGTCCCGGATGGAGCCGCTTTTGCCCGAATTCATGGCGTTCTGCCACTCCTTGGCGATGGAGGCGGCGATTTCCTGGGAATAGGCCCGGTCCAGGCTCCCGGCGCCGGGCTTGTAGGTGACGGCGTAACGCAGGTTGGCAATCCGTTCAAAGTTGTTGCCGATGGAGCGGAAGATTTTTAACAGGATATCGCTGACAAAAGGCAGGCCCTTTAAAAGCGAATTCCCTCGTATTTCCCCGGGGTTGGGCCGCAGGGCGGAAAACAAGATCCACTGGGGTTCCCGCACCGGTACAAGACCCTCCTCCCCGGGGACGTAAAAGCACAGCTCCATAGGGGATTGGCCCGGTTTGACCGTCACCTGGCGGCAGGGGGCGTTGTACAGCCCCAGGACCCCTTCCTCCCCGGGGAGGATTTCCCCTACCGCCGAGCCATAGGTCAATAAGCTGTCCAGGTAGGAGGCCAAAAAGGGGGCGATGCCGGTCTGCCCGCCGGAGACTGGCACCTGGGAGAGAAACCGGCAAAGCTCCTCCCGGACGGCCTCCTCCTCACAGAGTACGGTAAACCCGCCAGTCAGCCGGACAATTTTGTCGATGGCCGCGTCGATGATGGGGACCGCTTCCCGCAGGCAGGCATACAGTTCCCCATCGCAGCCGCACAGAGGGGTGTAGTCCTCCAAGGGGCTGAATGGATGGGGGGAGCCCCGCCCGGTCTGCACCGAAAGGGCAGGCCTGCGGAATAAATTCGAAAAGCCCAAACAATCCTCCTCCTTTCTCATAATTGTTTTGCCCCCCAAGGGGGCGCGCTGTTGGTTGCCGTCCCCATCCGCCCCGCCGGCGGGCGAAAAAGGGATTTTTTGGGAACAGGTCATCCCCGCTCCACACTCACGGCGAAGAACCCGGATTCCCCCTCCTGCATCGCCGCCATGGCGAAGTAGCGGATGTCATCCATGGCGTGGTCAAACTCCTTCACCGGCTTGTCCTGCCTCGCCCCTTCGTCCCACCGGTAGAGGGAAAACTCCCGGATGGTGTCGGCGCATTGGGGGGAGAAAAGTATTCTCCCTGCGAGAAGGGCTTCGCTCACCAGCTGGATCCCCTCCTTCACCCGGTTGTCAGCGGGTAAAACCCGGAACCGGCCGTGACGGCGGATGCAGGCTAGAAAACTGGCTGCCGAGGGGTCCACTACTACCTGCTCGATGGCCCGGTCCCCAGCCAGTTCTTCCAGGGCAGCATAAAGCTCCTCGTCGGTGCGGGTCAGGCCGTCCCGGCGGCTGTCCAGATACTGTTCCGCCAGCCGGTGCCACACCCCATCCCGCTCTCCCCACAGCCCCATGGAGCAGGGGTTTACGGTGCCGTAGTCGCAGGAGATCAGGTACCTCCGGTACTCCCCGTCCGGCTCCCGCAGGTGGCGGACAGGGTCGAACATGGGGTAGACAAGTCCTTGGGGGGCGCACCATTCCCCCAGCACATACCGCCGGTAAAACCCTCCGGAGTAAAGGCCCTCATATCGCCGGCGCACCTGGTCGGAGAGCCCCGGATTGTCCTCCATGGTGAAGTGGAGGTAGAGGATGCCCTTCTCCTCGGCTTTCTGCACCCATTCCCGGTAGAACCAGTGGCCCGGGTGGTCGGGGTTGCAGCTAAACCAGAATTTGGCCCCCTCCACCGAGCAGCGGGCCAGGGCCTGCTCCACAAAGGAGCGGGGCATCAGCACCACCTCATCCAGCAGCACCCCCGCCAGGGTGGCGCCTTGGATCAGGGCGGCGGAGCCCTCGTCCTTGCCTCCGAAGAGAAGAAACCGGTTCTGCTGGTTCCCCTGGCGGATGGTCACCAGGTTTTGGGAGGGCTGTTCCCGCACCTCCATCCCCAGCTCCCGCAGATAGGGCAGCAGGGGGAAGAGGAGATTTCGCCGCAGCCCCCGGATCGTCCGGGCACAGATGGCGAAGTCCTCCCCTGCAAAAGAGGCCATGGCCCACAGCACAAAGGAGAGGGTGAGGCAGAAGGTCTTGCCGGAGCGGATGGCCCCGTCGCAGAGGATGCCGCTGTATCCCTCCTCCAGCCACCAGGTCAGCACCCGCAGCTGTTTGGGGGAAAAGCGGTCAATCCTTCCCATGGGCCTCCAGGGCCTTGGCGCTCATGAGGAGAGCCTGGTAGATGGGACTCTCCCCGGCGGGGGTTTCCTCTTTGGCGATCTCCCACAGCAGTTCTAGGGCCCGCAGCCGGTCGGCAAACTTGACCTCCACCCCGTTTTTGCCGGATTTGATCTCCGACACGCCGAACAGGTCGGGGAGATCCGCCCCTTCTGCTGTCACACCGCCTTGGGCCGAGGAGAAGATAAGCCGTAGGAGGCCGTTTTTGACAATCTCTGGAAGCAGGTCTTTGTGGGGCGCCCGCCGGATCTCCTCCCCCACCGCTTGGCGGATCTCCTCCCGGCAGAGAAGCTCGCCGGCGATGGCTGCTGCCTTTTTGCCTGGATATCCCGCCTCCAGGGCAGCTTCCCGGGGCAGCAGCAGGCGGGCGTAAGCCCCGCAGAACAACCGCTCCTTAGCGGTCAAAGGTGTTTCCAAACGCATCCCTCACAATCCATTGGTCTTTCGAGAAGGGGGAAGGGCCCTTCATCTTTCCCGCCAAAAGAAAAAAGAAGTTGCAAAAAAACTGCAACTTCTCAAAAACATTTGAAAAACTGGCGGATTGGGGGATAGGACGCTTGCGTTGTCCGCCGGAGGGGGAAATCCCCTGGTGTCGCCCCTTGACGAACACGGAAAATTATAGTTAAATAGAATATGTAACAATTGTTGCATGCCGGATGTGGGGGAGTTCCCCGCCGGTATCAGTCTCCCTGCAAAGAGGGAAGCGGGATGCAAAGTTTTTGCCGCGGCAGTTGTTCTTATTTTTGACGGGCGACCCCGCCGTAAGGATGATGATACCCCCTATGCCAACTTTGAACATTGTTTTGGTTGAGCCCCAAATTCCCCAGAATACCGGCAACATCGCCCGCACCTGTGCGGCCACCGGGGCCCGCCTCCACCTGGTGGGGCCGCTGGGCTTTTCCATTGACGACAAAAAACTCAAGCGGGCGGGCCTGGATTACTGGCACCTGCTAGACATCACCTATTACGACGGCCTCTCTGACTTTTTCAGCAGGAACCAAGGGGAATTTTTTTATTTTACCACCAAAGGCCGCCATGTCTATAGCGAAGTCTCCTACCCGGACAACGCTTATATCGTCTTTGGGCGGGAGGACGCCGGCCTCCCGGAGGAGCTGCTGGTCCAAAACGAACCCACCTGTGTCCGTCTGCCTATGATCGGGGCGGCCCGCAGTTTGAACCTGTCCAATACCGTGGCAGTGGCCACCTATGAAGCGCTGCGCCAATGGGGATACCCTGCCCTGGAATCCAAGGGGAAACTGACCAAATACCAGTGGAAGGAATAATGAAACCATGGAAAAGATACTTTTGATGAGCGATTCCGCATGCGACATCCCCCGGGATTTGGAAGAGGAACTGGGCATCCGCATCATCAACCTGCCCATCACTTATGAAGGGAAAACCCTGGAAGACCGGGTGGATTTTACCTCGGAGGAGTTTTACCAGATGCTGAATACCTGCCAGGAGCTCCCCACCACCGCGGGGGTTACCCCTATCCGCTTTCTGGAGGAATTCTGGAAGGCCAGCCAAGAGGGGTACACCCATATTCTGTATGTTTCCATCAACGGCAAGGGATCCAATACCTTAAGCAACTGCCATCTGGCCATCGAGGGACTGTTTCAAAGCCGTCCAGAACTGGCGGACAAGCTGACCATTGAGGCCATTGACGGCAAAGCCTACTCGTTGGGGTATGGCTACCCGCTGATCAACGCCGCCAAGATGCTCAAGGAGGGGGCAACCTTCCAGCAGCTGAAAGACTATTTGGTCAAAGCCATCGACGAAAACCAGATTTTCACGACTTTCTTCACCTTGAAATTTGCCAAGCGTTCTGGCCGCCTTGGTTCCACTGCCGCCTTTGTAGGGGACCTTTTGGGGCTGCGGCCCATCGTTTCCTTCCCTGATGGGGAGAATGTGGTGCTGGAGAAGGTTCGCGGTGACAAAGGGGTGATCCACCGCATCGCTGAAATTTACCGGGATAAAGGCGAAGGCCGGGATTTTGTCATGCTCTACGGGGAGGATAAAAAGCCCGCTGACGAGCTTTGCGCCCTTATCGAGGAGATGACTGGCAAAAAGCCGGCCTATATCCTGCGCACCGGTGCCTGCATCGCCATCAACTCCGGGCCCAACATGGTGGGCATTGCTTTCCCCATCCCCGGCACCAAATAAATAAGAGATGACAAAAGGGAGGGTTTACCCCTCCCTTTTCCTTTTGCTGTATATCCTATTTGGGAATTTCCCCCAATTGTTGCTGACAGCGCAGATGGGCCCCTATTCCAACGCCGCACTTGAAAATGCCGGTGGAATAGGGTACAATGAATCGCAGAAGTGATCGCACTCAGCAACGTCCATCAAAGCCGGAAATAGTGCCAGCTCCCATCCGGCATCCCATAAGAATACACTGTGAAAGGTTGTGCAGCATGAACGCACGGAACAAAAAAAATGTGGAGGACCTTTCCCTGAACGGCAAACGGGTTTTGGTCCGCTGCGATTTTAACGTCCCCGTCAAAGATGGGGCCATCACCAACGACAAACGCATCCAGGAATCCCTCAAAACCATCCGGTACTTGGTTGATCAAGGGGCGCGGGTCATCCTCTGCTCCCACCTGGGCCGGCCGAAAAACGGCTATGCCGAGGAATTCTCCATGAAGCCGGTGGCCGCCCGCCTGTCGGAACTGTTGGGCCAGCCGGTGAAGATGGCAAAGGATGTTGTGGGGGAGGACGCCAAAGCCCTGGCCGCTTCCCTTCAGGACGGGGAGGTCATGCTCCTGGAAAACGTCCGTTTCCATAAGGAGGAGACCAAAAACGACCCAGAATTCTCCAAGCAGCTGGCCTCTCTGGCAGAGCTGTATGTCAACGACGCTTTCGGCACTGCACACCGGGCCCACTCCTCCACCGCCGGGGTGGCGGACTACCTGCCCTCCGCCTGCGGCTACCTGATCCAGAAGGAGCTGGAGGTCATGGGCAAGGCGCTGGATGACCCCAAACGGCCTTTTGTAGCCATCTTGGGCGGCGCCAAAGTCTCGGATAAAATCGGTGTGATCAACAACCTATTGGATAAAGTGGACACCCTCATCATAGGGGGCGGCATGGCCTACACCTTCCTCAAAGCCAAGGGCTGTGAGATCGGTGACTCCATCTGCGAAGAAGATAAACTGGACCTGGCCAAAGAACTGATGGCCAAAGCCGAAAAGAACGGCGTGGCCCTTCTCCTGCCGGTGGACAATGTGGTGGCTGACGCTTTCTCGGCGGACGCGGCTACCAAAGTGGTCGGCTCAGAAGCAATCCCCACCGGCTGGCAGGGGCTGGATATCGGCCCCAAGACCCGGGAACTGTTTGCCAAGGCCATTGCCGGAGCGGGCACTGTGGTTTGGAACGGCCCCATGGGCGTGTTTGAGCTGAAGCCCTTTGCCGAGGGCACTTGTGCCGTGGCCAAAGCGGTGGCGGACAGCGGCTCGGTCTCCATTATCGGCGGCGGCGATTCGGCAGCGGCGGTGGAACAGCTGGGCTTTGCCGATAAAATGACCCACATTTCCACTGGCGGCGGCGCCTCCCTGGAATTCCTGGAAGGGCTGGAACTGCCCGGCATCGCCTGCCTTTCCGACCGGGACTAAACCGCATAATTCCATGTATGGGAGGAAAACCTATGAACCCGAACAAGCGCAGCGCGGTCATCGCGGGCAACTGGAAGATGAACCTGACCCGCCCCCAGGCCAAAGCGCTGATTGAGGAGATAAAACCCCTGGTGGCAGGAGCCGCCTGCGGGGTGGTCCTCTGCGTTCCTTATACCGACCTGGAGACCGCCCTCTCGGCGGCTGCCGGCAGCAACATCAAAATCGGCGCCCAGAACTGCCATTGGGAGGAGTCCGGCGCCTTCACCGGGGAGATTTCCCCCGCCATGCTCACCGAGCTGGGGGCGGAATATGTCATCCTCGGCCACTCGGAGCGCCGCCAATACTTTGGCGACACCGACGAAACAGTCAACAAGCGGCTGCTGGCCGCCTTGGAAGCCGGCCTCAAGGTCATCCTCTGCGTGGGGGAGACCCTCTCCCAACGGGAGGAGGGCAAAACCCGGGAGGTTCTCTCCCGCCAGGCCACAGCGGCCTTAGCGGGGGTAACAGCCTCACAGCTCTCCAACATCATTGTCGCCTATGAGCCCATCTGGGCCATCGGCACCGGAAAAACCGCCACCGCTGCCCAAGCGGGTGAGGGGAACGCTGTGGTCCGCGCCACCGTCGCCGCCCTCTATGGCGGGGAGGCCGCCGAAGCTCTCACCATCCAGTACGGCGGCTCGATGAAAGCCTCCAACGCGGCCGAGCTTCTTGCCCAGCCGGATGTGGACGGCGGCCTCATCGGCGGCGCATCGCTGAAAGCGGCAGATTTCGCCGCCATTGTCCAAGCGGCATCCAGATAAGATGGGGGAGAATTCAATGAAAAAACCACTGGCCCTTGTCATACTGGATGGGTATGGCCTGGCCGATCAAACCGAAGGAAATGCGATCCGGGCGGCAAAGACCCCCAATCTGGACCGCATTTTTGCTGAAAACCCCCACACCCAGTTGCAGGCTTCCGGCCTGGCTGTGGGCCTGCCGGAGGGGCAGATGGGCAACTCCGAGGTGGGGCACACCAACATGGGCGCGGGCCGGGTCGTCTACCAAGAGCTGACCCGTATCACAAAATCCATAAAGGACGGGGATTTTTACCAGAATCCCGTCCTCCTCGCGGGAGTCCGGGCCTGTAAGGAGGGGGATAAAGCCCTCCACCTGCTGGGCCTCCTCTCGGACGGCGGGGTTCACAGCCACCTTTCCCACCTGTTGGGCCTCATCGAGCTGGCCAAGCGGGAGGGGCTTGAGAAGGTCTATGTCCACGCCTTTTTGGACGGGCGGGATGTGCCGCCTCACACTGCCGGCATCTACCTGAAAAAGCTGGTGGAGGGGATGGAAGCCATCGGGGTAGGGAAGCTGGCCACCTTCATGGGCCGCTATTACGCCATGGACCGGGACAACCGCTGGGAGCGGGTGGAGCGGGCCTATGCCGCCATGGTCTATGGGGAAGGCAGCTACAACCCCGATTATGAGGATGCTCTGGAAAAATCCTATAAAAAAGAGATTACCGATGAATTTGTGGAGCCCACCGTCTGCGACCAGCAGGGGATGATCCGGGAAGGGGACACGGTGGTATTTTTCAACTTCCGCCCCGACCGCGCCCGGGAGATCACCCGCGCTTTGGTGGACCCGGAATTTACTGGTTTTAACCGGAGATTGGGGTATTTCCCTCTCCATTACATCTGCATGACCCAGTACGACGCCACCATGCCGGGGGTTCAAATTGCCTTTCCGCCGCAAAAGCTGGAAAACACCTTGGGGGAATACCTCTCCGCCCACGGCAAACGGCAGCTGCGCATCGCCGAGACCGAGAAGTATGCCCACGTCACCTTTTTCTTCAACGGTGGGGTGGAGGCGGTCTATCCTGGTGAGGACCGGGTACTGATCCCCTCTCCCAAGGTAGCCACCTACGATTTGCAGCCGGAGATGAGCGCCTTTGCCGTCACGGAAGAGGCCCTGCGCCGCATCGACAGCGGGGAGTATGACGTCATCATCCTCAACTATGCCAACTGCGATATGGTGGGTCACACCGGTGTGTATGAAGCCGCAGTCAAAGCGGTGGAAGCGGTGGATGCCTGTGTCGGCCAGCTGGTGGACCACCTTTTGAAGGCTGGAGGAGCTGCCCTTATCACAGCGGACCACGGAAACGCAGACCAGATGATGGCTGAAGATGGCAGCCCGTTTACCGCTCACACCACCAACCCGGTGCCCTTTGTCGCGGCGGGGATTTCCCGCGGCCTGCGGGAGGGTGGAATCCTGGCGGACATCGCCCCCACCATGTTGGAGCTGCTGGAACTCCCCCAGCCCACCGAGATGACCGGTCGGTCTCTGCTGCAATAAGGAAAATCTCTCCATTTGTTCACAAATTAGCGGTCAATCTTTCACAAAGGTGTATTGTACTTTCAAAAAAAGGGTATTATACTAAAAACAGTATTCATCATCTGCCGTGGCCGTCCGCCCGGCATAGACGGGAGGAAATACCATGAAAAAAGGTTATCTCATATCCATTATTGCGCTTTTGGTCGCCCTGGTGGGCGTTGTAGTGGCCCTTGCCGCCTACTTTAAACGGAAAAACGATGCCCTTTGTGACGAGTACGGCGACGACCTGCTGGGCGCAGAGCCTGATGACCTGGACTACTATTCCACCCAGGTGGAGCCCAGCTGTGAAGAAGAGGAAGCCCAAGCGGAAGTGCCCGCTGAGGAGCCTGCTTCTGGGGATGAGGAGCCGGTAGCCAACATAGAAGAATAGTCTCAAGAAAAAGTTCGATAGCATCTGAAAAAACTTCTTGACAATCTCTGCTCGCTGTGGTATTCTATATAGGCACCCAAAGAGAGTGCTTAATACAATATCGCGGAGTGGAGCAGTTCGGTAGCTCGTCGGGCTCATAACGAACCCACTTTCGCAACAAAATTCGAGAGCGCACAACTAAATAATTCGGTATTCCGCGGGGTGGAGCAGTTCGGTAGCTCGTCGGGCTCATAACCCGAAGGTCGTAGGTTCAAATCCTATCCCCGCAACCAATACCGCTCTACAAGCGGCTTTGTGCCACTTATAGAGCACCAGGATCTGGGGAGTGAATTTTTCGTTTCGAGACGAATGGGTTCACTCCTCAGATTTTGTTTGTCCATAAAAAAATGATCTCGTTGCGCTGCCGGCCCCAGATTACCACGGGATATTACCTTTGACCGTTCGCGCAACATCTTCACTTAAAAGCTGTCCATCAAACACTTCTTTCGCTGTTCCGCACCATGGGAATAGCGCAAAGTTGTTGATTTATCGGCATGGCCTACGATTTCAGAAATGGATGGCAGATCTTCCGGATGCCTCTGAACCATTTCTGTGATAAAACTATGCCGTGTAGAATGAACAGTGACATTCTTTACGCCGCAGCTTTCCAAAAAACGCTTGAAGTGCGTATCAAATGTCTTGGGGTCATAGGGCCTAAGCAAAGGAGTTACCAATAGAAAGTTCTCCGTACCATGATTTGGGCAGTGGTCAACGCTGTAACCTAAAAGCCGCTCCTGGTAGGCGATCAATCTTCTGACGCACTCCTTCACCTGGGACCCGACCGGGAATTCCCGGATTGACGAGTCTGTTTTTGGCGGGCCTAAATAAAGGCCCGTTTTGTTTTTCTTCTTTGCCCAAGTGTCTACTCGCTGATAGTCCGGCGCCTGCTGTGCGTTGGGATGTTCCATTCGAGTAAGGGATTTTTCAATCCGGAAAAAACCAATGTTAGATCCGATTTGCCCAAGCTGCAAACCCAGCAGCTCCCCTTTCCGCATCCCTGTGCGCAGAAGGATCACAACGGCCCAGCCGATGGGGGAGTCAGATTCCATCCCTCTCTCCACCAGTAAGTTTTCCTGCTCTTCGGTGATAAGAGGGATTGCTTTCGCCCGGTGAAACTTCAGTTCCACTTCTCTGGCCGGATTGTGATCTATGAGTTTTTTGGGATTTACCGCATAGTTCAGTGCCTTTTTGAGCATATTCCGCATGTCGGTAAGAGTTTTATGGGATAAACCGCCCTCTTTTCCATCGGCCCGGCCGGAACAGGCTTTCAAATCAAAGAAACCCTGCAGCATTTCGGTTGTCACTTCCTGAAGCCGGCGTTCACCGAAATGGGGAAGGAAATGGGCCTGGATATACATGCGGTACTTCTTTTTTGTGCTGGGCCGGAGGCTGGTTTTCCCGGCATGGTCCAGCCAGGACATCAAATAACCGCAAAAAGTATCCTTGTTCTTTCCCACAAACGTACCATTGTCGATGGCGACTTGGATAGCCCGGAGTTTCTTCCGGGCCTCTTTTTCTGTGTGCGCATAAACGCTTTCTGTGCGGCCTTTCAAACAATAACGGCCTTCATAAAAGCCTTCCTTCCTCAACCGCACCCCATCGCGGAAGGGCCCATGCTTTTCGCCTTTTGGCAGCGTGTGCGAACCGTGGAACCTTCCAGCTGGGAATCCGGCTGCTTTCAGGATCTCATCCAGGCTTTCTTCCGAATTGGTAAATGCGCCCTGCTGCACGGCTTGTTCAAAAGCGCGGTATTTTGCCTTCGCCTCCTCTTCAGAGACGGCGCCGATCCGATACTTCTTTCCCTGGACGCGCATCGCAACGCGCCAGGAATTAGGGGAATTGCGGTTGATGTTATAAGAACTGATCGCCGCCGGCAGCTCTCTCAGAACCCCGGCCGGGTAGCCGTTTTCCTTCAAGTAAAGATCCAAAAGGTCTTTGGAGCCGTCGAACGACTCTTTTTGGGCAAATTGAAGCGCAAGATTCAACTTCTTCGTTGCCTCATCACGGGATATTGCTTGCATAAACAGGCGCTTTCCGTGATGAGAAAAGCTGGCTTGCCAAACGCCATTGGCGTATCGGCGAATATTCCCTGTCCCCTTTTTACGGGGTAATTCTCCCGTAGATCCTTGCATAACTGTTCCTCCCTTCTGATCTCGGGACAAACAAAAACTCGCCTGGCAAATCATTCAGCTGTAAAACGGGTGTGAATATTATACGCCTTCACATTCCATTTCGTCCAGCTGCTTTTTGCACAAGCGAGCCGCGTACCATTTGGTAAATACGCTTTTGGGAACCAGGATAAACTTGCTGTCTGGAACCGTTATAGCAGGAAAATCCTCTGATTTCAGAAGTTTGTAGGCTGTCCCCAAGCTGACCCCCATGTACTGAGAAATATGCTTGGCCTGAAGGGTGGGGGGATAGCTTTCTAAATCCGCTTCGATCAAGTTGACCATTTCTTCGTATAATGGCTTTTCATTCTCAGTGTTCATCTTTTCTCACCTCTTTTACCTTGAAAGTCTGGAAAGGCCCTGCAAAAGCGTCTCGACAGACTGAATGGCTTGCTGCAATCCTTGCCGCCACCGCTTTCGCTCTATGCCTTTCAGCGCCAATTCGTTGACGCAAAGGTCCTGAATTTTGATAAGGCTGCCGTGGATGTCTGTAAGCAGCTCCTGTGCCTGCAAGGATCCGCTCCGGCTGGGGGGAAGTGAGAAATACTTTTTTGCGGCCTCCCTTACAGATGCGGTTTCTTTGCACACAGCCTTTTTCTTCTTCGTTGCTGAGCTACACAGCCGTTCGCTCTGGAGCAGAACCTGTTCCAGTTCTTTCTGCCGGAAAACAGGTGCCTGGTTATTGTAAGATAACCGCCCATTTACCGGTTCATAGATTACCAATCTGGATTTTGGAAGCTGGTTGTTACGGAGTGCGTTCAGATATTGCTGCTCGGAATAGACCTGGTATGGGATTTCGCCTTCTATCATTTTTTGCCGAAGGTTTTGATACCGGCACTGATCCCTGTATCTGCAGCTATTTGAACAGGACTGCACATGGATCAAATTTTTGGTAGAACGGTCCAAACCCTGAGTGGTAAGGCGCCGTTCCAATTTGTCGGAAAGATCATGCCCATTTGCTTTTGCATTTTTGAGGCGTTTAATGCACACATAGCAGTCTGCAGATTCTTTTACCGCAAGCCGTGTGGAAGCGAGATAGCCGAGATCCCGCAGGCAGTCCAAAAGGCGCTGCAATTTTTCCGCATTCGCTTTTTGAGTTTTCTGGCTGCATACCAGGATCACCGTTGCAGGAGCTTTTTGACAACATTTTACGCCGATGATTGTAGCAATCGTTCCTGCCAGTAAATCCCTGGCAGGGCGCTCAAACCGGCTCTCTGACATTGCAGGAAGCATCGGCCGAGCCGATTCCAAAACCGGAAGAAGATCGGAATACCCCTGCTTTTGCACTTCCTGAACCAGATTTTCCAAAATAAGTTCAGGTGTAAGGCCTTTCTTCCTGGTTTTGGGCATATAGCTTTCTCCTTCCGCTGTGTAATTACGCTTTATAGCACAGAACTGCAGCCAAACGTATTTGGCTGCAGATACTCTGCCATAAAGCAGATGTTAAACCTATGAATGTCCCCTCTGAGACTTTACCGAACTCCAGGGCGGGGACCCTGGAAAACCACCCTTCTCTTGGTCGCTGGCCAATGCTCAGACTCATAACACCGGGCACCGGATCCGCACTCTGCCATTATCCAATGGCTGTGGTCCGAACCGCTGATGTTCTCGAATTTCCAACATCGAGCTGCCTCTCGCTGTGACGCCGCCGGGCAGAAGTAACTTTAAAAACCTCCCCCATTGTCATCGCGCACGGCCAGCGACGGCCGTTCCAAGGACGATCAACAGGCTCAATGAGCGCCTAGACTGTCCTCATCGCTTACCCACTCCCGGGCTGGGGGAATCTTCAAGGTGGCGAGGTCGTATGCGGTTTTCAAAGTGCAGCTATATTACCAACCTCCTAAAAGAGGCTGATAGCGATATTTATAGGGATGTATCTTGCAATGCCATTTCCCGTGCAGCTTCCATAGATGCTTCGGGGAAAAGCTCATCCAGCGTCAAATGAGGCGCCAGAGTATCCCTGAGAATCAGGCAGTCTTGCATTGTTAAGTTGCTGCCATCACTTTTCTGCAAACGGCGTGAGAGAGTGTCGGCTTTTACATCACAGATCAGCGCCAGTTCTTTGAGCGTGTATCCCTGGATGACTGCGACCTTTATGATCGTCTTATAAAAATACTTGTCAAAATCAACTTTTCTTGTCATATAAGCCTCCCGTTTCAAGCCTTTGGACGCCTTTGGAATCGCAACAATGTTTTGCAAATTTACAAAATCTAATTTTCTAAAAAAATTAAATTTTTTGGCATCCAAAACCCGTAATAAAAAGGAGAACTCCTTGTAAATACGATTTTATAGCGTATTAGCAGAAATGTCAACTATTGCAAATCTCGCAATCTGTTAAATTAAAACCCTATATTCGCAAAATTATAAATATAAAATTCAACTAAAATTTTGTTATTTAATTAAAAAACAGCCGTGTTTTCGCTTGAAGTAACTATATAATTCTGTTATAATGAAATCGGATAGATTTTCAAAGAAGGGGTTTTTATGTCGCTTTCAGAGAAAGAAGTATTTTTTCTTTGCTCAGGAATAATCACACGACTCTGCTTTCTTTGTGCAAACAGGTTGGTGTGCCATATTACCGAATTATGAACCGCCTGAATAAAGGAGCCTTGGAAGAACTTTATCTGACAGATCTCGGCCCCATCTGCCAGGGGCTTGGCGTTTCCCTGGAAGACCTGACCAGCCTTTTGAAGCGCGCACAAAATGAGGAATTTCCCGATGATTACCCACGCGAGCAAATCATTCTCCCTCCAGTCAATAACGAGTCGCTGAAAGACAGGACCATTGTTATGCTCGTGACCGCAGAAGAGAAAAAGATGATAGAGGAAAGGCGTGAAGCTGTGCAAGCGGCTGTTGAGCGGGCGCTCCAGAATCAAAAAGATAAAGGTTAAAAAAACAGGTAAGCATTCTATCAAAAGATGCTTACCTGTTTTTCGTTATGAAACAACTTGGCTACTCGTTTGTGAAGAACCCGAAAACCAAACTGTTTAATGTGTCCTCATCCAGCTCTGTGAAGTTTTCCGGCTCGGGGTGGTTGTCTTCAGCTGGCTCAGAAGGAGGTGCCGAAACATCCTCCTGTGCTGCAGATTCCGAAGTTTCTGACGGCTCCGGTTTGGGCTGTACCACAATAGGCGGTTCTGAATCCTCATTTTTCGGTTTTCCCGGTTTTTCAGTGGTAGGGATATTGTAACTCGAATAGTCGCCGACAAAGATGTAGCTTCGTTTTCCAGACACCGAAATCGTTTCTCCCGCATGATTTTGGAGGAATTCTATAACGGCCTGTACGATCAAATCTCTGGCTCCGCCACGCGGCAGGGATTTTAAGACACTGTAAACTATGTCATGAGCCGGATCGACACCAAGCGGCTTGAAGCCGATATTTATTTTTTGCGCCTGACGTGTCTCGCTCAAAGTGTCTCACTCCTTTACTTCTGACCTTTCAGCAGAGTGCGTGCAAACGTCTCAAAGCCTTTTGCGTTCGCTTTCAGGTCATTGACAACCACATAGCTGCCAGTGCTTTCTGCGGCATATTTCTCAATAAAGGGCTTGAGCAGGATCGAACCGCCTCCGCAGAAGACCACATAGCTGGACATCCAGTCTTCCCCGGCTTCTCGGTATTCGTCAAAGATAGCCTTCACATGGGCTTCAGCCACTTCCATTACAACCCGCACATGCTCCGGTTTGAAGAAACCAGGCTTGCCCTTGATAATGTCGTCGATCTGATCCTCTGTGATCCGCCGGCCGAATTCGTTCTGAAGCCGCAGCTGGATGCTGTTATACATCGGGATAACGCCCATATCCAAAGAAGACATATTGGGATCGGGGCGGCCGTTCACCAGATGGACGGTATCCACGGTGCCACCACCAATATCGACTACATGGATACTGGGCTGCCGGATAATCTCAGGGGAAAGGGTCAACAGAATGGAATACGCCTGGGGGCAGACGATCACATCGCTGATAGTGATCTGATGGCTGACACCGCCGCACTGGAAGCGGTAAACGCCGCCATCTTTGAGAAAGTAATCCCGATAAGTCTGGGCCAGCTTAGCGCTGGCCATGTGTCCGGGAGGCAGGCCTACGGCCAGGACAATTTTGCTGGTGGGGTTCATGTGGCGGGCCTGCATTTCCTTGGCTACAGCGATCAAGGTGAGATAGAGATGGTTCTCGTTGATGCTCTTGTCCCGTTCGTAGGCCAGCCGCTTGTTGCTTACGACATAATACTGCCCATTGATCAGCAGCAGATCCATGGGGTCAGGCGGCGCGACGGCCGGACGGTTCGGCAACTTCTGGATTCCCGCCAAAGTAATAGAGCCGGCAGTTTTTACGAGCTTATTACCGCTGTCACAGCCAATGACGGTTGTGATGGGTTCAGGCTGGTTGGTGATAATCGACATCATAATGTCCTCCTAAATTTACCAAAAAAGTGTTGGATTGATTTCCTGTGTGAAGTGATTTCCCGCCAGAGCATGGAGAGGCTTTTTCATGTAGAGCGGTATTCTGTGCCGCCGGCATGTCTCGGCAATTTCAGAAAGCCATTCCGGCTGGATCAGCTTTCTGTACCTTAATCTGCCTGTCCCCAACAGCATCCATTCCGGTTTGTACGGAGAAGCCTTCAGATACTGTTCCAGGTCAATGCGGCTTCGCATCGGCTCCATGACCAGGTAACGCACATCGGGGACCTCTGTTTGCAAAAGCCGTTGAAGCTGGCCCTGACGGTCAATCCATACGCCATAGATGGAATTGGGGCTTTTCATCGGGAATTCCAGATACCTCTCGGGGAACCGCGTCAGAAAGAAATACTGATGAAGCGGCGCCGAAGCGGCAGCGTTCAAAACCTCATAGATCACAGAACTCGGCACCCAGGGGGCAAATAGATCTCCCTTGTGGCAGACGGCGATATTCTCAGGTGTGTTCATATCCTGAAGTTCGCTCAGCCGATAGGGGCAGTAGGTGGGGTCAAACTTATAGGGGAATGCTACTTCAGTTCCGAACACTTCGTCATGCAAAGGCTCCGTGAGCGTATGAAATTCCCCGGTTTCGCATTCCCCGTCTAAAGACATCCAGTATAGCAGATCCCTTTTTCCGCCAACTTCCCGGATCAGACGCGCCGCCCGAAACAAGTAGGCGCTGTTCACGCCACCGGTCAACGGATCCCAGGATTTAAAGCGTAATTCGCTCAATTTTGTTTCACCTCTTCTCCAGCATAAAATCCTTTCATAATGTATATAGTAAAAAAAATGAAATTTACGACCGAAATTTGCGGAAATGAGGGCCCTAATTTTAATTTTTTGAAAAGCGCATATTTGCGCAACAAAAAAAGCCGCACAGAGGCGGCTTTTTCGATTGGCTTATTCGTCCCAATCGTTGACGTTAAATGGTAGATCATCCTCAGAAGCGCCCTGCTTTACCACTATGGGGAGGGCGATATGGGTAATCTTGCTTTTCCCTGCAAGCTCCGTTACGACCAAAGGGGAACTCGGGCCGTAAATCTTCATCTGCATAACAGGAAGCTGAAGATGGGAGCAAACTTCGGAAAGGTTTCGGGGGCTTATGGCAACTACCGCTTTCGGAAGGCTGCCGCCGGTTTGGGCGGGAAGCACATCCTCAATGTTTCCAAGACCGGTTTCATAGTGCGCTTCCACACAGCCTTTGCTGCTATCAGCGGACAGGAATACCGGTTGTTTTCTGGCGCTGCTGTCCAGAAGTTTTGCGCGCTCCAGGAACAGCGTCAAGCTGGATGCGTCGATAACGGCATCCAGGCATGGCGTTGGGGAAAGAGCCTTTATAACGGCATCTATGCTGGAACGCCTGGAAGCACAACTGGGAATGCTGACGGTAATCTCATACTCTCCAAATCGCAGCAGATACCGGCGGCCGTCGCTGCCGATCAGGATTTCCGGCGCGTCTTCTTTGATTGAAAGCGGCGCCAGTGCCGTTATCACGCGAGGGTGGAGGAGATATTCTTCAGTTCCATCGCCGGTATAATCTGCCGGCGATTCCACACAAGCAGCGATCTGGCCGTTTGTCGCAGTGATGGAAACACGGTCGTGCGTCAGCAAAATGCTTACTCTTTCCGTAGAGTCTTCGTGTGCCGATTGGGCGGCAGCGTAGGCGGCAAGAGCGGCATTTTCAAAGACGTTTTGCGGGAGCCCGGAAAGCCCTTCTGCCGGAAATTCCGGGAATACCGGTTCGGGGATGCTGGGCGGAAGGGCCCGATTCATCCGCGTTTTCCCGGCACTGAGCGTCAGCATACTATCGCGGACTGACAGCTTCCCTTCCGGGAAAGATTTCAGCAGATCCAGGATGTCTTTGGCATTGGCAAAAACGGTAAATTCATTTTGAACCGGATACTCAAAGCAGCTCCGGCTCTGCACCTCCTTGCCGTAGAAGCAGACAATCAGGCGGTCAGGCGCTTCCCCGCGAAGCATCGCATAGGAACCCTGGGTAGCCAGATTTCCCAAGCGTTTGACCTCAGCGGAGAACGCTTTATCAAAATCCATCTCGAATAATTTAGGTGTACTCACAGTGATTCCTCCTCATTTGGAAGTCGGCCAGAG
Organism: Merdimmobilis hominis; assembly: GCF_900104615.1. GTDB lineage: Bacteria > Bacillota > Clostridia > Oscillospirales > Ruminococcaceae > Merdimmobilis > Merdimmobilis hominis. The sequence continues at coordinate 1,606,348 of NZ_LT629939.1, forward strand.
TGATGCTGCTTATATATCACAAGCAGGTGGTCATCGACGCCTTTGCCCAGGTATTTCCCTTTGCTATGGGAGAAAAACTTCGGCAGAGGCTTTCCAGTGGCATATTCTTTTTTCAATTTTTGGCGCATTTCCAGAATGCTTTCCTTGATCTCCCGTTCCAGGTTATCCCTGTCCCTTCCCACATAGGGATTGGTGAACTTATCAAGATCATAGAATTCCACAATCTGCTCCACAGGGTTGGTTTCCATCAGCCATTGCAGCAGCGGCCGGACTCCTCCAAAATTGGAGGTTCCGACTACGCAGAGAACGCATAGGTCATCCTTCCCATAGAGTTTCTGGTACAGCGCCCTGGCCACATACCCTTTGATCGGGCCTTCGGTGACATAAACATACTTCAGCGGTTCCTTACCCATCTCCACATGGATCTCACTTACGGCGCTGATGCCGCTCTTCAGGCTTTCACGTCCACTCGTGAAGAAGCGGTATTTATCTTTTGCCGTAGTCGGCTTATTGAGCCTGATCTGCATGGAGACGATCAATCCGTCTTTATTGCGGATAGGTACAAAATACCCGGGATCCGGGCAGTAAATACTCCAGTTCTCTTTTACTTCTCCAGTGGATTCGTCCACCTGTGAGAGTTTGAAGAAACCCGGTACATTTTCCAAATCCAGTCCCTGCGCAACCAGTTTCTGTGCCAGTTGCGTCCGGCCGAACAAGGGGGTAGACCGGAACATGATCCGGTCTATATCCCTGTCGGTCAGCCCTCGCTCATGAAGCGAAGCGCGGTGTGGCGCCGAGAGCTTCAAAAGCCGCAGAAATGCAGTATAGACAGCGTTCCTTTGCTCTGGGGAACTGATTTTGGAAGCCGCGTTAGCGGCTGATACAGCTGTTTGCCGCACCTGGCGCACCTTGTTCATATAGGCCGGGTCTTTCCGGCTGAGATTCAAGATGCGTTCCAGTTCCTTCATACCCCATTTCCGATCTTCTTCAGACGGTCGGAAGTAGAAGGCGCCGTTTTGAGAGCTGCTCCTTGTCGGCACCAGCTTGGGATTGTGGAACAGGAGGAAAAGATCCAGCTTATCACCGCCGGCAGCGCACTTTGCGCATCGGCAGACGCCGCCATGTCCTTTGCTGACATTGACATTGAGCTTTTTCTTCCCCCCGCAGATTGGGCAATCATAATAACCACTATTGGAGCGAATCCGAGCGGCGTCGAGCCCCACGATGCTTATCACATCGAAAATTGAAAATTGGTCGAACATCCCGGCTTTCCCTCCTCAGTGTTCGATTATCGTTTGTTCATCATCTCCACCAAAAGCAGCGTCGCCGCGTAGGCGGGAACATTTTTCCCATGGTAGAGATTTTTGCAGTTTTCTACGGCCTGGTTGGCAATATTGGTTCCCAGCGTACCGTAGATCTCACCAAATGTGCGGCCGGCAAACTGGCCCCTTGTGGAGGGATACCGGATTTGCATTACCAAGTCCTGATCGTTTTCCAGGAAGTTAATCGCCAGCTGGAGATCACGATTACGCATTTTCGTAGCAAATTCACCGTTGTTGCCGTTGATAAAGAACGCATCCACATCCTGATTTTGCTCATTGAAGAATCGCGGATCCAACTGCGGGTCTGGATAATTACCGGACATAGCCAGCATAATATAATCCCAAACCTTTTCTTCCGCTGTGCGCGGGTCTTCAGGCTCCGGCTCAACAGGAGACGCTTCAGTATCGGGTTGGAGGGAGGCGCCTTTTTCTGGTCCCTCCGGCGCCACTGGATCGCTCAACTCTTGTCGGCCAGCATCCTCTGTCACAACCGGCTGGGCAGGGGCTTCATCAGCCCGGCCCACATCAGCGGGAGGATCTGAGACAGGAACCGTGGCCTCTTTATCGGCTTTCGAACGTCTCTTTTTCACCGGCTTTTCTTCCGGCTGCTCTTCCGGTGCGGCAGCCTCCAGATCATGAATATCAATGATCTCGGAGGGCGCATTGGCATCTACTTTTGATTTCCCAGTCATGACCCCTGGCTGAGCCGGGGCAGCGGGAACCTCTGTAGGCGCCGCCTCATCCGGCGATCCAGCTGGTGCTGTTTCTGCAGCCTGCGGTTCCTCTGTCCCGAAAGTGTTCAGATCCAGCTGGCATCCATAGCCGGCAAAGTCCAATGCACGAGCGATCGCACGCGATTCCGCCGCTTCAATGAGTTTAATTCCGTCACCGTTCTGGCCGTCGGTCTGAGTATCTGCTGAGCCAAACGCATTGGCAATCGCTACGCCGTCAATGGTCACAGTCGCCTTCATGACAACCATGAACTCATCGCGGGAAACGATGTCTGTTTGGATTGTGCCGGCATTCCCATTTTTCAGCCGGAACCAAGTTACCTGAGAGCGGACCGGGAAAAATTTCCGAACCGGCTCGCCTTCAAAGGCAGGGGTAGATTCCTGTGCCAGAAGGGAAATGTCGATAGGAACTTCATTGATGGCTTTCAGCGCTTCGCAGTTGCCGCGATAGGGGGACGCCATTTTCTTCTCTGTTGTCATTGTGAGTCCTCACTTTCTTACTTTTGTGGTTTTGGTTTCTATTTCTCTATGTGAAAAGGACTTCCCCCGACCAGGGAAAGCCCTTGAATTGGCAATAAAAAAGGCACGGTCGTGCCCAAAAGGGCGCAATCGTGCCGTTAGGTTTCACACCGGCCAGCTGTCAGCATGGACAGAAGGCCTTACTTTACTGCCTCGGTGGGCAGCGAATACTTTCATGGAATACCTAGAGTGTACCCCCGTTTTTGTATCGTGTCAACACATCTTTGTTTTTTAATTCTTTTTAACACGTTATTTTCCCAATCTCTCCTCCAGAAGCATCCGGTCCTCCGCTGTTATGGAGTCTCCACCCATGGCAAATTCAATCAGGTCAGAGACGGAATTATTTAACCCAACCCCGTTATAGCTGCTCAGGTTGTCCACATCGGAAAACCGGCGGAACAGCGTTTTGTAGACCCTGACCCCCGTGAATGGATCGACAACGGAAGCCGTCATTTCAATAGCCGCGCTCTGGCTGCCTGTTTCTGTGCTGGTTAAGATGAAATAGCGAAGGCTGCACTCCAAAGAAGCCATACGTTCTTTCATCGCCTCCTCCATACCGGAATAATCATCAAATTTTCGCTGATAGGAGGGATAGGTGGAGCTGATGGCGAAATGGCTGTCCAGATCGTCCCCGCCAAAGGAAAGTGTGGCCAGTGCGTCCATATCGCTCTTTTGAATGCCATCCACTGCCGTGTTCAGATATTCAACCAAGTCTTCATTGCCGAAAGCAGCTTCGGAAATCTCCCGTGCGTTGCCATAATCGTTTTTGAGCAGAAGGTCACCGCCGCGGGTGCCCTGGAACTCCACAGCGCCCCAGAAGAACGCATACTGGGGGATTTCATCGCCATAGGTATAGGATGTGGGATAATACAGCATGGGCACATCATCTTCTATCAGGAACTCCAGCTTTACAAGATCTGTGCTTGCCGGAACACTGCCCATATCCATAGCAGAAATCGCCGCTGCCGCCCCTGTGGCTTTGAAAGAGGTCATCTCCTGATCGTATGCGGAATCTTCCCCTGCCGCAAGCTCAGGTGCTCTGGAGGCCATGTAGGGCGTTGTGACAGCGAGTGTAACGGTAACAAAATTGGACTGGCTGGGATCACCTCTGATTTCCAGTATCTCATAGGTCGTGGCACTCCCCATATTTCGGAACGCATCGCCGATCGCCTCGTCCGCCAGACAGGTGTCCAGCATCAGCCGAAAGGGGTTATATTCCCCGCCGAAGGTGCGCGGTGAAACCTGCTGTTCGATGGTCTGCTCGTCAAGGGCCAACAACTTCGGAAGCATCTCCTCAATATTCCGGTCAACCTCTTCTTTTGTCAGCGTTGTGGGGGAGAGGTTGGAAAAATCCACTTCCGGGTAGGGCTGCTCATAATCCTGGTTGGTAGAATCAATATCCGGGATCTCCGATACCTGGGAAGACGATCCTTCCTGCTCACTGGAGAGGGAAGAAGAAGGCTCGCTTTCCGAACTGCCTGGCTCCTCCGTTGGCTCAGAGGACGGCTTTAAAAGCAGGAAGGCGCCGATTGCGACGACAGCTGCCGCTGCAATCAGCAGTGCCAGCGTTTTGGGTGATAGCTTTTTCATTTGACAATCTCCTTTTTAGAAATGTGGAAGGGAAAATAGTTTTCTTTTTGCGACTGACCGGATTGCGGACGCTGGTATGTAGGGGTTCTCCCAGTACCGGGCGTCATACGAGTGCTGACGGTTATCCCCCAGAAGCAGGTAGCAGCCTTCTGGAACTTGAAATATCTGCTCCTGGCCCTCCCTCTGGAATGACACATATTCCTCCCGAAGGGTTTTACCGTCAACAAAAATTGTCCCATCATCGGCAATTCGGACCTCTTCGCCGGGAAGGCCAATAATCCTCTTGATCAGCATGGAGCCATCCTTTTCAAAGACGACAATATCTCCCCGTTCCAGTTCTGAAAAAACTCGGCTGCCCAAAAGGACATCGCCGCTGTTTAATGTGGGCGACATGCTTTCGCTGGGGACATACATCAGCATAAATACGCCTTGGAACAGAATGGTGGGAATCAACATAGCCAACGCCAGCAATACGATAGCTTTGCCGAAAGAAACCGTGTGAACTGGATGCTGCGTCATACCTTACTCCAGACCGGATTTAGGCGGCCGGTCCTCCACAAATTCGGTGGCGTCCCCTGCAGATTCCTCCCATTCTTCATCGCTGGGCAATTCGAAGTCCTCCGCGTGAAAGAAATCCGGCTGAGTCGTCATTTTCAAAGACTCATCCAGCTTGGGATGCGCCGGATCGGAAGTACCGTTTGAGACATAATTGGAAGAATCTAAATAGCCCTCCAGCATCATGGGCATTTGGAGATGGAACCTGTACTCGGATTCCTCCGGCGCGTCTTCATTCCGGATATAGTCGTACTTGCCATCGTAAATCTCTTCATTGAAAACATCTTCCGCCATCCACTTGGCCACGTCCGCTTTGGCGACAACGGCATTCAGCCCCACCGCCGATACCGTTACAGCAGCAGACGCCAACGCAATAGCGGAAAGGTTCCGGGGCGTGAAAAACTGGCCGTAATACCGCCTGGTGTGCTGAAGGCAGGCTCGAAGATTTGTGTGGATCCGCTTCATCAAAATTACTCCTCCTTCCGGGATTTTTGACTTCTGAGGGTCAAGGTGTAGGGGCTCTCAATCCGGTCGATTGTCATAATACCGGACGCCTTATCGAATACGGCAGCTTGGATGCCGACGGCCGTTTGCTCACTGGCTGATGGGATTGCTCCCGCGGTGTTGCCTGGATAGCTCACCTTCACCGCGGCGTCCTTGGGGACTACCACAAGACGGTAGCCCAGCAAGTCCAAAAAGCCGGGAATACGCTGGAATTTCAACCCATAGTTTGTGAGCCAGCCCATAAAGCCGCTATAACTTGGCCTGTTCCCGGAGGAGGTATCGACCTCGGAAGCCTCCCTGCAATATAGCTCGTAAAAATCCTTATAGGTCATCTTATTGGCAGAAAGCAGGAAGCGGAACAGCTTGTCTTCCACTATCCGGCGGCTGTATGGCCGTTCTTTCGGCATAGTATCATCTCCTGTCAAGATCCCAGCCTCAGAGACGGGCAATCAGTCGGGGCAATAGAATGAGCAAGGAAGGTTTGTGGAAGAAGGACCATTTGCATTTCTATTGTGACTACCCGTCTCTCAAGCTGGGAATGCGATTTGTTTTGAAAAACCGGGGCCGCAGGGAATCGAACCCTGATAAACCTTTCAACCCCATAGAGCGCCTGGTTTTCCAGGCGCCTTATGCCGGCCTTAACCCATACCGGCTTGCCCTGTCCCTCCGGCTCAGGCCGAACAACGCACTGAACTCCGAGCCAGCCTTCTTCCCTTTAGGGCTTCCGACACGTTCACAGGTGTCCACTCCATCTCTTTTCCCAGGGAGAGAACTGGTTAAGACAGGAGCGTTTTGCCGGGACAGATAATCATTTTTTCAGCCTGGTTCCCGGCCCAGGCCATTATTGCGTGCGATGGGGGGCGACCCCATACCTCCGGTTGGGCCCTCCGGCGTGCTCATTACACCACGCCCACATATCCGTCTACTATCATTATAGTAAAAAAAACAGAAAAAACGACCAAAATAAAAAAAGCCTCCACGAGGGAGGCTTTTTCTGCTTTTGAACGGCTTATGCCGTCAGCAATTCGGTCAGTTCAGCATATTCCTCCTTGAGTTGATCCAGCCGCTCCTGCTGTTCAAACGGCTCACTGAGCAATGCTTCAGCGGATTTGAGAGCGAGTTCGTTGGATCTGAGTTTATCCTGTTTTTCTTTCAGGGAATCCGGGATGCCGTTTACGATCTCGTCACAGAGCTTCAGGACAGAGATGCCCTTGAAAATAATGCGATCCTGATCCAGCCTGTGTGTTGCCTTCCCCTGAAGGGCGATCGTGTAATCCTTGGCAGCAAAGAACGAAGATACGGCGTCTTGTCTGACTGCCACGATCTCCATTCCATTGTACTTCCCCAGTATATCTCCCTGCTCTAGTTTCACAACTTTTGGGCCGAGCACCTTAATAGCCTCGCTCCATTCCTCCTTGTTGTTGAGATGATAGCTTTTCCCGTCACATTCCAGAACAGGATCCCCATAATATGACTTGAGATGGGAAGCATCCTGCTCCAGCCTGGGGATCAGCTCCTTCAGATACTGGATGGTATGTGGGATGTTGATATGCACATCCTGTTTCAGACGGCTGCGCTGTGAGTCAAATCCACGCTTGAGGGTTTCCAGCCTGGCGATCTCGCCTTCCAGCTTGGCGCGCTGGAGAAAACGGGTATCGCCGGTTGCGATCGCTTTGATCTCCGAATAGGTCAGCACCTTGGTATCGCTGTCCTCGATCGTGCGATGCGAGTAATCACCGCGCAGCACCTGGGAAATCAGTTTCGCCTTGAGCTCAATCAGCTGCCACATGTAGCTGTCAAACGACCCTTCTGTGACGTAGTTGAACACAAAGACGGTCGTGTGCATATTGCCGGGCCGTTCGATCCGCCCCTGCCGCTGGTCAATATCCTTCGGCGTCCACGGCACGTCCAAGTTATGGAGGGCAATGAGCCGGTTCTGGATATTGACCCCTTGGCCGATGGTGGCCGTCGATCCGATCAGCACACGCAGCCTGCCAGACTGCATTTTAATTCGCATAGAGGTCTGCTGCTTGGCAGTCTTAAAATCGTGGGCGAAGGCAATTTCGTCCTCGGGGATCCCCAGCTTCACCAGCTTCTGTTTCAAAGCGTCATAGACATTGAAACCAGCCTGATTCGGGGTGGAGATGTCGCTGAAGGCCACCTGTGTAGCACGCAGGGACTGGTACTTCTGATAGAATTCCCAAATCCTATCGGCACACTGGTTCACCTTATTGGTCTTGCTTTCAGGCGCCCTGGGACGGACCGTGCGGATGTCCAAAGCAGCTTTCCGTCCATCCACCGTAACAGCCAGCATATTGTCCTTATTTTTCTTGGTGCGGCCCTGACGGATCAGGTTGGCGCGCTCTACCAGCTCCTGCATATAGGCTTTCTGCTCAATGCTGGCAGGGCAGCTGACTGTTTGTATAACCACATCCGGCGTGTTCATCTGGATCTGGTCTTTGGTGACGGTATCCAGGAATTGCAAGACCATCTTCATGAGTTCAGGCACGTTTTTGAAGGAGGAAACCCGCCTTACCTGACGGAACCCTTCTCCATTTTCGTTCAGCCCTTCCGGCGGCAGCTCCCAATCGGTCGTAATATTGCCGTAGAGGGCAAGCCAGTCGTCCAGACCGAAAATGTTCTTTTCGATCAAGAGGTCTTCCTGGAAATACCGCTGGAGGGAATAGAGCTCGGTAATGCTGTTGACGATCGCCGTGCCGGTGGCAAAAGTGAAGCCGCCCTTCCCGCCATACAGACTTGCCAGGTATTTGGTTTTATAGTAGAGGTCGGTACACTTGGCCGAAGCGGTATTGGAAACGCCGCGGAGTCCGTTCCCGCCGGTGGGGCAGTAGAGGTTTTTAAACTCGTGCGACTCGTCCACAAAGAGATAGTCGATTCCCAGTTCCTCCAGGTTATAATCCGCGGATTGGTTCGCCAGGAAGTTCTGGGCCTGGTCCTCCCGCATCCGGGGTGTAACCAGATCCGCTGTGGTAACGCGGCTGTTTTCAGAGAACCGCACACGGCGCATCAGTTCGGCGTTGTGCCAGATGGTCTTCTGCACAGAATCTGTCGGGGTCGGAATCAGGCTGAACGAGGAAGAACCGAGAATGATGGCGTCATAATCCCCCAATGCCATGCGGGTGAGGAACCGTTTCCGGCGTGCTTTGCGCATGTCGGCCGGATCCGCCAGCAAAATGTTGGCGGAGGGGTAAAGGCGCATCATCTCGCCTCCCCACTGCGGCAAGAGATTGTTCGGGACCAAGTAGAGGGGTTTGTTAATCCTTCCAAGACGCTTGAGTTCCATTCCGGCAGCCAACAGGGTGATGGTTTTTCCGCTGCCCACTGTATGGCCGATCAAGGCGCCGTTTTCCCGGATGATCCGGTATACTGCGTTTTTTTGATGCGGCTTGAGCTCAATGGCAGCGGTCATTCCTGGAAAGGTCAGATGGCTTCCGTCATATTTAGGAACCACCTCATTGTTGTACTGCTGGTTATAGGCCGAAACGATTTCTGTTTCCCGTGTGGGGTCCTGGAAGATCCACTCACGGAATGCGTCCTCGATGAGGCGGCATTTTTCCAAAAGGATGACCGTTTTCTCATGATCCCGGACCTTGTGGATTTTTCCGCTGGCGTCCGTTTCCTCTTTGGTCGCTACTACTTCATACTTGTTCATCAACCGTTGGGTCAGCCAAATCGCGTTATATTCCACCGTGCCGTAAACACTGCAGAATTCCGGGTTGGTAGCGGCAATGTAACAGTAGGTTTTGATCTTGTATCCTCCGTTCGCCTTCTTTTGAATGAGGAAGCTGTTGGGCCCGCGTCCAGTCTTTTTCTTCCCAATCTTTTCAAACAGGAATTGGGAAACGTAATCGGGGGACAGGAAGGGGGAACCCAGGGTGACATCAATATCCTCCGCCGGGATCAGCGGCGGCTGGGCCGCTTCCAGTGCTTTTACATTGGGCTCATAAGCCGGATCAGCGGCAGCAGTGGCTTTTGCTTCCTCCAGCTTTTGAAGGACATTGCCGCTCAGGTACTGGTCGCTGGTGAGCCATTCGTCCTCTTCGCTTTTGGCAGCGGGGTTCTTAAAGATCTGGCTGCCAGCCAGCTCCTGCAGCACGTCAGCTTCATCCATTTTGCACAGGCCGGCAATGTAGCGGATGTCTACCCATCCTTTGTGGTCCAGGCAGACAAAGAGAGATTCCTGCGGAGTATCACAGGAAGTGATGGCTTTCCGCATCTTGATGGTGCGTTTGGTGAAGATGTCGGCCTTGTGGACCACATCTTCCTCATCCGTGTATTCCAGAGAGGTGAGAAGAGAGGCTTCGGCATCCTCACGGAAGAGTCGGAGGTTTACCGGTTTGGTGAGAGGCCCGAATTCTTCTACAAACTGATCGTAGAAAAGATTGAGCTTTTCCTGCTCGGGCTCCAACTCTTCATCGGTACACTCCGCAATCTGCATCTGAATTACTTTCCGGGCCTGGTTGCGAATGGCGATCATACCCTTCACACGCTCCAGAGAACGGCCGGTGAATTTCTGCTTAATCATACGGCTGTCCACACGCTGGTACACCTCGCCGCCGATGAGAACCATCCCGAAGTTTTTGACGCCGGGAACAGCCGGAAGGCTTTGCCCATCTTCCGTTTCCTCATCCGTTTCTACCTCCTGATAGATCCCATCACATCCCCAGCCTTTTACGGCGGCATGGAACATCTTGACCTGGTTGCTTTCATCAACCGGTTCGACCGATTGAGGCGTTTTCATTTCAGGGACAAATTCGCCGATCATGCACTCGGGGTGTTCTTCATAATATGCAATGTGGCCGCGGGAAGGCTGAAACTGAGCGGTGTCCAGGGCGGATTTTTTTCGGGCTTTGGTAAACACCAGGATGTCGTAACAACACCCGTTGCCAAAAGCGTCATAATCCATCCGCAGGCCGCCCACCAGCCGGACAGGGATTGCTGAAAGGATAAAGGGAACCTCCCTCCACAGCTGATCCACTGTTTTGCTGTCCATCATTACCAGGAGAAGGCCGCCAGACCGTACTGCATTGACGGATCGCAGCATGGAAGCCGCGTAGTTGGGCAGTTCCAGGCCGCCGCCCTTCCTGCCGCGAAGGATCTTAGTCCCTTTTGGATAGGAAGGGGCCATTGTGATCGCCAGGTCGTAATAACTGTCCTGGAGAAAGTCGTCCTCTGCCGTGATCTCGCTGGTGGGGAATAACAGCGACTGAATGTCACCGCTCAGCCTGTCTGTGGCGTCAATCGTCACGCGGCTGGTCTTCACCAGCTTCTTGGGCAGCGAGCGGAGAATGGCGCCGTTTCCGGCGCCGTGGATCAGGATGTTCCCAGACTGGAAGCCTGCAGCCTTCAGGATACCGGAAACGGCGCGACGCACGATATGGCTGGGCGCATAAGGGTACTGGGGGAGCGATTCAAACTCGTTAATTTCTTCGTCCGTGAAATGGGTTTCCAAGGTGTGCCGATGCTCCTGAACAGGGATCCCTTCCCAGCCGGAATAAGCGGCAAGGATCTCCTGGCTGGCAGTATCGGCATACTCATTTGCCAGGATAAGGCGTTTTGCCTCAAGGATCGCGTCAATATTCGCTTTGACCCGATCCGCTCCGTCCACAATCGGTTCCGGTTCGGCAGAAGGCGAAAACACCTTTGCTTTCCCTTTGCGGATGATAAGGTTTTGCACTGTCGGCAGATCCTGTTCCGCCTCCTTGTCCCACTCGATAAGCGGGGCTTTTTTCGGAGTGCTCTGAACGGTTTCCTCCGCTTCAGAATCATTTGCGAAGGAAGTGGGATCATCGTCTTCTTCTGCGAACATGGCTTCCCAATCCATTTGGTTCAGGTCATCCAGGGTGAGGATACCGGACTGACTACATTCATTGCCTGAAAGCAGACCGAATAAATCCTCGAAAGATACCTGCTTCATAGCAGGCGCTTGGTTTTTTGTCATGACAATTCCTTCTTTCATTGGTTTTTGGCTTTTCTCTATGTAAAAAGGCCATCCCTTCTGACCAGGAAGGGACAGGCCTTGAATTGGCAATAAAAAAGGCACGGTCGTGCCCAAAAGGGCGCAATCGTGCCGTTAGGTTTCACACCGGCCAAGCGTCAATGACGAAAGGCCTTACTTTACTGCTTCGGTGAGCAGCGGATACTTTCATGGAATACCTGAAGTATATGCCGCTTTTTGTATCGTGTCAAGGGTATTGCTAGCGCTGGATCCCTAAATCTGAGCATAGAAAAAAGCCCCGCCGAAGCGGGGCTTTTTATTAGGGGATAGAACGAGATTCAGATGCTATCCGGTTCTTTGATTGGAATTCCGCTTACGAAAGCGGCTTCAATCCACTCGTTCTTTGCGTCTTTCCCATTGGCAACTGCCTCTTCCAACGTTTCGCCAAAGGTGAAACACCCCGGCAAATCTGGATAGGAGATTACAAACCCGCCCTCGGGGTCTGGAATAATTTCCATCCGGTAGGGCAATGAAAGGTATTTACTCAATGATTTCATGGCTGCTACCTCGCGTATGAAGCCTTCATGTCAGGACAGGTGAAGCGCTTTCTCCACAGCAGGTCGCTCATCCTTGGTGACACCTGCCTCCTCACAGGCCTGGGCAAAGGAGAAGTCATGCTTCTCCATAAGACGCTTGACGGCTCTTGCGATGCCACTGATTTCACCTTCAGCTTTACCTTCGGCTCTACCTTCGGCTTTACCGTCGTTCCAAATCTCTTCAGAAATTCTGCACATATAGTCCACTCCTTCCTGATCGTCTTTGTAGTACCGGACATTCTCGGCCAGTACAGCATTGTTCATTTCCTCTGGTCTTTTGCAAAAGAAATCGTGCATCAACGAGCCTACCGGGTCGTTTCCCCGATACTGCCCGTTTACATACAGGATGTGCTCCCCGTCGTCAAATGATGCGCCGGTTTCCTGCACCACCCTCTCGATATGATACAGGGGCAGGCCCTGCTCAAAATAATCGTTCTCAGTGATGAAGATGACATAGGTTTCCACCAGTTCCTCGTACTTCCTACCCGGTTCGGTGATACTGGAATCGAGAAGGCTGCTGTTATACCGCGCCCTTTTCTGGGAAGCGCCGCTGTCAGCCCGTTGCACCTCAATATCATAGATGGCGCCGGTTTTGTCAGTGGCCAGGATGTCCAGCCTGACAGAGCGGCCCCACAAATTCTTCAGGTCGCGCTGTGTGAAGACTTCCACAACCTGCAGGTCGTCCCGCTGCAACAAACAGCGGATTAACAGCTGCGTACACTCTTTGTCTTTGAATACCACCGTCATGAAAGTATCGTCAATGAGGCGGAATTCTTGGACAAGATTTAAGAGTTTTCTCCGTTTCTCTTCGCAATCCATGGGATCACCTCTTACTTGTATTGTATATGATTTTTTGGTGTTCGTCAATCTAACCGGAATCAGAGCGGTTCGTCCTCAAACTCCTCAAAGTCAGGCGCCTCTGGCGGATACGAATTGCCGCCGGACTGCCGCTTTGCTTTCGCTCTGGCCTTCTGTTCTTTCCGCCGCCGGGCCTTGTAAGGCTCGATGGTGTTGCGGATGAAGGGTGCCCCGAGGGTGATTTCCCATACGGAGATGTAGGCCAGAATGTCACCAAAGAACTTTTGAATTTCGTCATCCGAGAGGAACTTTTTTACGGATTTCTCCGGCTGGAATTTTCCCCCGGCTGACGTACCGGCTGTGATGGCGATGGTCCAGGGATAATTGACCTTCTGGTCATTCCGTTTGGGCTGCCGCGTGACCTTGATCATCTCCATCCGGTTGGAACCGAAAGAGGAGAAGTCTTTCGTGGTTCCCCACTCAAAGTCCCGGTCGGTCATATTGAGCATACAGATCTTCTGGTAAAGCAGCCGGATCTCCGACGGCTCCAGATTGTAGCTCAGAAAGACCGACGGTTCCTTATCAAAATCGGTCACATTGATCTTGATCCGGCTGTACCGGGCGTGCAAAGACGCCGGGCACTTATCCGGGTCCCCGTCAAGGTCAGGGGCCTGAAGATAATCACAGGCCGCCACCAGCGTTTTCCGGTTGGTGATAAAGGCGATCTGGGTCACATCGGTGTCGTAACGCTTTTCGTTTTTGCTCATGATGTTTTCTCCTTCTTGCTACTTGATAAATCGTTTCATGGTGTTCAGCAAAGTCTTGGGCATCCGGGCCAGGTCGGAAACCTCAAAGAGGTTTTCCCCGTAGATCTCCTGAAGCTGGGGGATGTCCTCATCCAGGGCGGCCGCAAAGACCAGCACGCCGGATTTTTTGGCGTCCTCCATCACTGCTTTCAGGTGTGCCACTCCTTCTTCCATGCTGCGGTAATCCGCCGGCAGGCCATCGGAGATGATAAAGAGCAGCTTCAAATCCTCCGGGCGCTTCTTCAGTTCCGAGAGCATGTAGTTGAGGGCAGTACCGTCCCGGTTGCCGTCCAATGCCTGGGCAGCACAGATCCGGTATTTATCCTCCTTGTCTACTTTCTGGAACGGCGCCATGACCTCCATCACAACCGCCTTTTGGATCCAATCGACTGTGTGGCCGGCTACCATAACCGGAAAGTCCAAATCCACACAGAAATCATAGAGGACCAGAGCTGCATTGCTGGCGGCCTGGATCTTCGTTTGGAACAGGTTCTGCCCGCTGCTGTCCACCGCACTACTGCACATGGAACCGGATTGGTCGATGAGCAGGGCAGTGGCTACCTGGGGCCGATCGTTTGGGAGCCGGTTCTTGGTGAAATACTTCTCGTCCGTCCGGTACAGGCTTCGGGTATCCAGCCGCCGGCCATAAGCAAGGCCGGTGAGCTTAGTTCCCCGTCTACGATCACGGAGGATTTTGAGCAGTTCCTTCTTGAGTGACTTGGAAACAGGGGAGATCTTGGGCCAGATGTAGTCATACCGCTGGATGCCTGCCTCCGGTACGGATGGAGAGCGATCTACCACGATACGGTAATCATCACCCTCAGCCGATTCATTGGCGTTTTTTTGCAGGGTGTCTTTCAGTTGGTTCTCAACCTTCTCATGGGCGGTATCTTTCGCCAGATCGGTTTCCACATTGTTCAGGATTTTCCCGAATGAGCCATCGCTGCTGCCCGCATCGCTTGCGGATTCAATGCGGATGGTTGCATCGGCCGTCTGATTGTTATCTTCATTACCGCTCTCCTGAGTGGCCTGCTTCGCATCACCGGAGTTCCCTTCCGCTTCAGATTCTCCATCCTGCCCGTTGCCGCCGGAAGGGCCGCTGCCCTCGCCTTCTTGTTCCTCCGATTGGGAGGGGGAAGGGAGTTCAATGAAAACCCGCAGCGGCCGCCCGGAATTGCTGTCCGGGTGGTCTTGATGGTCGGAACCGGGGCCTTCGAGGATCGTCTGAAGGATTTCTTCCAGCAGGCCGGCCAGTTCTTCGTCGGATAGCTCCTGAAGTTCCTGATCGGGCTGCGTTTCTTGACCCAACTGTTCCTCAATAAGGTCCCAGTTTTCCGCCATGATGTTCAGTGCCAGCTCTTTGCGGGCCAGAGCATTGGAATTTTCCACCTCACGATTGACCTGGAGAGACAACCGAGCGATTCGGTTATGGATGTCTGCAATCCCTTCGCTAAATGCAGGGTCAATCTCAACACTGCCTATTTTGAGCAGCGTGAGCAGGGCGTTTTGGAATACGCTCCACCGCCTCTGGGCATAGTCGGGATTTTCTCGCAAAGATTCCATAAAATCGCCGCTGAAAAAAGTTTGGTTCAGGATCCGCAGGGACTTTTTGGTGTCCCCAGGGTGCAGCAGCACAATACTCCGTTCGATGTAGGCGTCTTCCAGCACATTGTCCAGATCCTGATACAGCGTTGCAATCGCTTTACAGGTGCGGGGGCCTTTCTCCAGCGCAGCCTGGATTCCTTCCAGGCCATGCTCGTTTTGAGAAGTTACCCGATGCCGAGGTGGATAGATATTGCCAGAAGTCCAGGTTTCCCACTGTGTTTTTAACAGCGAGAAGTCCGTAAACAGGCAATGGGCAAACTCATGGCAGGCTAATCCCATGACACAATAGTTCCGATCGCTCCGGCGCGAGAGTTTCTGAATCGCAGGATAAGCCGCATTGATGACCACAGTGATATTATTTGTGTAGGCAGTCACGGCGTTTGGCTTTTCATCCCAGATAACCCTAGGCAGGGCGTGGATGTCCTTGCGGCCGGTACGGCCAACCAAATAGGCTCCCAGGCTGCTGAGCTGGCGCTGATACGCCGCGCTGCAGAAGATGTCCCGATCGCTGAGGCCGGCGCGGGCATCCATCAGGGCTTTCTGGATGGTGGCCGGGGTAATGATTGTTTTTCGGTATTCGGCTTCCAGCCGTTTCTTTTCTGACATAGACTTTCCTCCTAATGAAAAATCCCCTGATATGTGCGCACAACTGGTCGATTGTACGCACGCAAAGGGGATTACATGTTGGTTATTCAAGTTCTTCAATGCTTTGGTGGATGCAGGTACGCACCAGGGCAATATCATCGGGGTCTTCGCCCACAGAGGGAAGAACGGTGAGTTCCGCTGCAGCGCGCATATCGCCGCCGAGAAGGACCGTCATCTTGGCCCAGTTGATTGCCTCACGGGTGCCGACACTCCCACCTTCGATCTCCGCAGAGAAGTTGTCCTGGATACGGAGCACCGTCTGGACGATAGTGCGGCAAGCCTGTTCAGTGATCTCGGGGACGTGCATTCGGATGCGCTCCACCATTTCATCTTCGCTGGGGTGATTCAGATCGCATTTGACCTCGATACGGCTGTATACCGATTGGTTGCCATCCGTTGTACCGGCGTAGCCGACATTCTGGGTAAACACAATGACGGTATCGGGATGCCGCTGGATCACCTCGCCGGTGGGGAGACGGAGCTGCCCATTCTCTAAGATGTTGTTAAGGCCTACCAGAACGCCAGGCTTGAGGATGGTGTTCATCTCCTGGAGCTCCACCAGCCAGCCGCGTTGGAATCCCATGGCCAGGTCAGAGTAGACCACCTTGAACTTGGAATTCTCACCGCTGAACAGCCCGACATCCTTCTTGCAAACGCTGATCAGCTTGGCCGTCAGCGCCGCGAAACATTCTGCTTCGCCAGCTTCTTCGTTTTCTATGCCGGTGATCTGTTCATAGACCACATCCGGCATAGAGGCAATTTCGAGAAAGCTGGGCAGAGCAAGGCCGCTGTCCCGCAACGCATAGAGGAGGTAATCGTACAACTCAGCGTCGGTAGTGATTTTGGATTCAGTGTTTGGGATCAGGTTGGAGGTGAGATCAAAAAATTCAAGCTCTGCGTGCCCGGTAATGACCCCATAGGGGTTGCCGAACATGGATGCCAGGGCTTTGGCGCCTTCCGTTTTACCGGAACCGGCCGGTCCCCGCATCATGATGTTGCGGAAGGGCTTCCTAAAGATGGACGAACCAGCCACCGCTTTGGCGATGTTCATCACCGCCGGAACCGGTACATACCAGTCCGGAATGGTGAGCAGCCGGCTGCGATCCTCATCATCGTAAACCCGATCCGGATCGATGGGGTACATGTTGGGTTCAACCGTGACTGGGCAATCGGATCGTACCGTTTTTAAGATGCCTTCCAGTACGAACAGATGCTGCTGCTCCAAAGCAGCGTTATTTTCCGACAATGGCATCAGCAGCATATCCGGGGCAAACATAACAGTCGGTTCCTCAGTTTTGACATAGCCGATTTTTTCATTCCGCAGCAGCACTTTCAGGCATCCATCCCGGGCGTTCAGGTAAGAACTGTCTACCTGAAACGGTGCATTATACGCCGCTCTCGTTGCAGGATTTATCTGATCCTTCAACTGGAGAAACAGTTCCCCTAAAATATCTTCTGCACGGGCGGGGCCGCTGGGAAATTTCAGACGATATTCCCTGGCAAAGCCAGCCGTTATCATGGCGAAGCCGCTGGAATTGCTCTCATACTGCATGATGGCAAAGAGCATAGCGCAGATCGCTTCCTTTGCTCCGGCATCTTCCAGACGCATACTATCCCATTTTTCCTCAAGATGGTTCCACACGATTCCCCGCAGCTCGAACTTTTCAAATCTGGAGTATTCCAGAATGTAAGCCCTGCCGTCAAGATGGGCGGGACTGCCGTACTCGAAGAAATACCGGCCGACTTCATCGGCAGCATAACCAGCGCTGGATGTGGCGAGAGAGGCGGGATTCTTTTTGGACTCCCAAAGCCGGAACCAGGCGGTTTCATTCTGGCCGAATACATTCGCGATTGCGTTTGCTGCAAAAGCCGGAACGCCTAACCTGTCCAAAGAAGCGGCGAAAAACGGCTTCATATTGTCGATCAGTTCGGCGGGCGTCGTAAGGTCTGTCAGCAACGAATAAAGTGTTTTCTTTGGCATAAAATCTCCTTCTTTTCTTGGTTTTTGGTATGATCTATATGGAAAGGCCCCTTCCCTTGACCAAAGGGAAGATTCCTTGAATTGGCAATAAAAAAGGCACGGTCGCGCCCAAAAGGGCGCAATCGTGCCGTTAGGTTTCACACCGGCCAGCTGTCAGTATGGACAGGAGGCCTTACTTTACTGCTTCGGTGAGCAGCGGATACTTTCATGGAATATCTGAAGTGTACCCCCGTTTTTGTATCGTGTCAAGGGCTTGTGAATGAGAAAAGCCGGGATAGTATGGTCTATCCCAGCTCGTGCTCTGAAATCCAACCGACAAGCGCTTCAACAGGCTTTTCTCCAGCAGCAATTTGCAGAATAATATTGGATAATCCTATTTTGTGAAAGCTGCGTCTTGCATTTTAAGCCATCCCGACTTCCACGCCATTGGAATCCTGCCCCCAGCTGACGATCACCTGCTCGTCGGCGGTAAAATCCGCCGCGATCCCGTTCTCCCGGAAAATTTCAATCAGTTTTGAGAGAACAAGAGCTTCGGTTGGCAACCGAAGCTCTTCGTGATCATTCAGGAGACAGGTGTGGATGCTTGGGTCTTCGTTGGCAATGCAGGAGAGCAGCTCCATCAGCCTTGATTCGCCGGTGCTGCCGTCTTCCTCATCCTTGGAATTCCACCAGGCTTCCGCCTGGCTCTGGGCTTCTTCCGGCGATAGTTCCCGTTTGCACAGCTGTTCTGGTATGAACTGCATGGCCGGCGCTTCGTTATGGGGAGCGTCCGGCGATGGTTCATCGGAACTGCCAGAGAATTTTTCCTCAAATTCCCGGCTGTCCATATTCCAGATCTGAGCGCCAATTTTAAAGAACCTGCCGATCCGGTCGGACACCCGATCCCAAAGGGCCATAAGTCCCAGTATAGGGGCTTGCAGCATAGCCTTGGCGAAAGAAACGGCATTCTTAAAATAGACCCGGCAGGGTCCCACCGCTGCGAAGATCAGCAAAAACACTAACACAACAGTTGGCAGCGCGACGGCAATCCGACAGGCCACCATTGCCAAAAGGAGCCTTACCAAAAGGCCCGAGCCGAACGGCTTACTTTTTTGATTCATTTTGGTCATTTTCTATTTCCTTCTTTCCGATTTTTGCATAATTTACATCGAATAACTTGAGTCCCAGAACGCCGAATGCGGTAGCTTCCAGTTTTCCCTGCGCAATGATGTGCGCTTTGTCCTTTAATTTCAACCGTTCCACCTTGTCAGCCACTTCACCGTATCCGGTGCAGTAAACCGTCAGATAGGTTTCCCGGTCAAAGTCTGAGGAGGGATTGGAGAAAAGGCTGAACGCGACTTTCCGATAGTCCCCATGATCCTTGAAGATCTCGGTATCGGAAAGTTTGCGCACACCGCCTTCCATCTGGGCAACAGAAAAGATGGGCTCTTTTTCCGCGCTGAAGGTCACATCCAGGGCGTAGACACGAAGCTGGTCGATTTCCTGGCCGCTGTCGCGGTCCTGATAAGCGATCCTTTGCATAACTCCAATTACACGCAGGAGGCTGCCTTCCGCAATCCCTTTTTCCAGCTCTTCAGCCTGCTCTTTGACAGCTGCGAAGCCGGAACGGCCGGTAATGACAAGTTCGATGTCGATCGTGTTCTCTGATTTGTATTTCCCTGAAAAAACACAGGGCAGCGTTGCAGATTTTCCGCTTTTTGAGAAGACAAATCTTTCTGCTGCCGGACGAAGATCCAGGATCACATTACATGGCATTGTTGGTTCCCCTTTCTTTAGGTGCCTAAACGGCTGATGGTTTATAGACGAAAAAAGGCACGGTCGCGCCCAGAAGGGCGCAATCGTGCCGTTAGGTTTCACACCGGCCAGCTGTCAACAGGGACGGGAGGCCTTACTTTACTGCTTCGGTGAGCAGCGGATACTTTCATGGAATACCTGAAGTGTACTCCCGTTTTTGTATCGTGTCAAGGGCCGGCACTTGATTTCTACTGCCAATATGGTATGATGATAGAGAAGGAAAGCATTGTCTTTTCCTTATTCTCCCGCCGGTCGGACTGCCGTTGTTACCATCCATCTTTCCCGTACATTCCTGTATTGACCAGCATCAAAAAAGTCCGGCCATGTCTATCCGGTGCCGCCTGTTCCGCCTCGAAAAGTTAGGAAGGAATGGGTGGCTTTTTATTTTTTCTGAGGATCAGTAAATTTGTGTTGCAAATGCGGTGATTCCTCGTCTTTTATTATGAGAGGTGATACATTTGATTTTCCTTATGCTGCAGGCAATCGAAGACGAATCTGACCGCAACCGGCTGTCCGCCTTCTATTTGCAGTATTATGGCCTGCTGAAAGCCAAAGCAGAATTTGTTTTGAAGCAATTCCATATTGGGGGTTCTTCCAATTTGGCTGAAGATATGGTTCAGGATGCGATGGCCAAAATGATCCAGAATATTGATACGATTTCAAAATTAAGCGATCCTCAGCTGGTAGCTTACGGTGTCAAAACGGTACAATCCTGCGCCACTGACTACTGCCGGAAAATGATTTCACAGCAAAAAGCCATTGAAGATAAAGGGATTTTAGAAGGAGCTGATGAGGATAAAGTATGGGAAGACTATACCGGTCTTTTTACCGAAGAAGATCCCATGCTTTTTCTTGGAGGGGTTCTGGCGGCCCTTCCCCAAAAAAGTCGTGATGTCCTCCTCTACAAACATTATTTTGACTATAGCGACAAAAAAATCGCGGAGCTTTTAGGGATACAAGAAAATTCAGTACGGATGGCACTGTCAAGAGCAAGAAAAAAGGTACGAAAAACTTGGGCTGCAATCAAAAAGGAAAAAGGAGAAGGATGACAGATGATTTATAATAATGAGCAGCAGCTTTTAAAGGTAGAAGACGAACTATTTAATTTGGCACTATTGGGACTTTTGGAGATTGAAGGGCGTAAACTGATCGAGGAAAAAGAGCAGATGGTCCAAAGGGGAGAATACGCTTCCCCGCCTGCGGATCAGCTGCGCCGCATTGAAAAAATGATCCGGCAGGGCGAAAGAAAAAAAGTGTTCCAATCATCTATTCGAAAAATTTCCCCTGTTATTTCAAAGGTCGCTGTGTGGTTTATGGTGTTTATCATGGGAACCGGCACCGTGGTCTTTGCCTCAGCTGATATACGCGAAGCGCTCTATCGGCTGATTGTTGAACAACACGAAAGATATTCGCAAATTGAACTGCAGCAGGGAGAAGAAAATAATGCTGAATATATCTCCAATGCCGCTTCTTATGTTCCGTCCTATGTGCCGGACCAAATGGAATTAGATCAGATTGAAAAATTGCGGTACAGTGTCAACGCATCCTATATTGGAAAGGACAATGAGGAACTGTACCTGACCTTCCGGCAGATCGATCCTACCGGCAGCGCGGAAATCCGCGTGGACACCGAGGATGCGAATCGGATTGAAAGCGTTGCGATAGGAAGCAGCGAAGGGCTCCTGGTTGAAAAAGACGGATCTATTCAGATCGTCTGGAACGCAGATGGGACTGTTTTGACGGTGATCTCCAATCTCAACGAGGAAGAGGTGCTCCGTTTTGCACAGGGGATTCAAACTCCATAGGGCCAGAATTACGAAAATGAGGGGATGGTGAAAACTTTTCCCTCATTTTTTATTTTATCGGTTGCATTTTGCCTTGTCTCCCGTCTTATTCTATGAGAGGACTAAAGGAGGCAATCACATGAAATCAATGAAGCGCGCTCTCAGCCTGGGCCTTGCCCTGATGGTTATGACGGCAGCTACCAGCGTAGCCTACGCCAGATATGCCTACATCCGCCAATTTACCTTTGACGGGGATATTGGTGCGACATCGGTGTACGGGGAGGCCTATGTGTCGCTGGATGGACAGGACTCATCCATGACCACCATCACCTTACAACGCTCCAGCGATGGAGGCCGTACCTATAAGACCGACCGGGTGCTGACTGCCAGGCATACGACCAGCAGCTCCTACTCTGCGGTGGGCGAGGCCGATAACCTCAACCCCGCCTATGAGTACCGGCTGAAAGCTGAGGTCTTCGTCTATGACGAAGATAACAACGAAATCGACTACGACGTAGCATATATCGACTAAACCCAAGTGTTCCTCTCACAATTTCATAAAAACTCAGGGTGTGCAGCGCAAAACGACGCTTGCCATACCCTGAGTTTTTTATCCACTGAAAGGGGGCGATCCCGATGATGTAACCTATCTTCGCCGGAAAATCCACACGAAAAGCAACAATGGGAGGTTGAGAGATTGATTGCTTTTTCCAGAACCGATATGGAACTGCTCGCTGACAGCATTATCACTGATTATCGTGGGAGTGTGTTGACTCCATTCAGCCCGGTTGACGTTGACCGCTTGGCTTCTGAATATCTGGGCTTGGATGTTTCCTACATGGATTTTCCCCAGGATTCCGAAATCCTGGGCGTGACCGCCTATTCACAGTGCTGCCTGCACTTAAAAGGCCAGGATATTCAACTTAATTCCAATACTGTCCTCCTGGCCAAATCCCTGAAGCCCGGGGAACGGGGCGCCAATGAAGGCCGCCGGCGCTTTACTCTGGCTCACGAGTGCGCTCATCAGATCCTCTACCGGTATGAATCGGCTGTGGCACGGGAAGAAATCTGCCGGCCTTATTCCTGCCGGCGGGCGTTCTCTTTGCGGGAGCTGAAAACCCATGAAGATTGGAATGAGTGGCAGGCAGATGCCCTTGGTGCCGCGCTGCTGATGCCGGAAGAGCTTGTGAGGCGCGTGGTATACCTTTTTACCCCTGATAATAAGCTGACGCGCTATGGGGACTGGTTCCCGCCGGAGGAGTACCGGCGTCTGGACAATATGAGCCGCTTCCTTGGCGTGTCGCACGCTGCTTTGCTGATCCGCCTCAAACAGCTGGGACTTCTGGAGCAGAAGAGATCCGGTGATTATCGAAATCCTTTGGATGTGGTGGCTGCATGAAGAAAAGACAATTTGTACCGCCAACGCCTCAGATGTTGGCGAAGATCAGAAAAGCCGAGCTGGATGTGGTCGGGCATAATCAGAGAAACATTATGTGCCCGTACTGCCGGCGCCGCGCTATCATCGTATTTGACGATGCCAGCGGTCACATCCAGACCCGCTGTAAGCACTGCGGGAAAGAGGTCATCATTGACCTGGTGAATATGAGAAGAACCCGACGGTTCTGATCATATACCTGCCGGTTAGGCAGGCTGAGTACGAATATCCACACAAACGAAAATGACGCCGTGCACGGAGCCGCCGATGGCTGGACTTCCAAAGCCGCAACGAAAACCCTTTGCAAAAAGGGCTTTTCAACTGTGGCTTTGGATACGTCTGGGCCACCTGGCGGCTTTATTAGTTTTCCCTTCCCGGCTCCTCGCGGCCGGAAGGAGAAAACATCATGGCACGACACAAGAAAATCCGCGACAAGTATTTCATCAATCTGAACGGCCAGAAAATTGAGGTCACGAGGGAGGTCTATGAAGCCTGGTACGGCGGGGAGCGGAAGGAACGCTACCTGGAGGAGCGCGAGCGTGATTTCGGGGTTTATCCTGCCAGCAGTCTCACCGATGCCGACGGAGAACTCGATCCCCTGGACGCTGCCCAGTCCTCAGCAAATACGGAAGAAGAAGTGGAGCAGAAGGAAGAGTATGCGGAACTCTACAAAGCCCTTCATACTTTGCCGGAAAAGGAGCGCACAGTGCTCCATCAGCTCTTTTTCCAGGGACTTACCATTGCGCGGATAGCCGAGCTGGAAGGCCTCGATGAGAGCAGCATCCGCTGGAGAAGGGACAGCGCCATCAAGAAGCTGAAAAAATATTTTGAGAAAATCTGAAAAACTCTCCCGGATTGGGCTGATTTTTAGGATATAAGATAGAGGGGTTTTTAACAGCTCCTCAAAGGAAGCGAAAGCCCCGGCTAGGACGGCTCGCCGCAGAGTGCCGGAAAGCAAAGGACTTTCAAAACTGAATGATTTTAAAAAGGAGAGATTACTATGGCACTTGTAAATGGTGCGACTTATCGGTTTGAGAACCGTGCTGATCCTAACCGTTCTCTGAATGTGTACGGCAACAGCCCTGCTTCTCTTGCCAATGTTTGCCTGTGGACCTCGGATGACGATGACATTTGCCAGCAGTGGGTTTACATGAAGTCTGGCAGCCATGCGTATCTCGTGTGCAAGGGCAATCAGAATCTGGCCCTGGATCTCTACACCGGTTCCGGTTCTTCGACTGTGAAGAACTACAACGCGCATGTCTATGCGCCTTCCGAGACCTCTTACATTGAGATCGAGGAGTCGGACGGCGATTACATCCAGATTAAGCTGGAGGAGTATTCCAACAAGTATCTGACTGCCAACCAGGGCAGCAACGGTACTTCCGGCGGTAAGGATGTCAATGCGGCTGGTAACGTTTACTTCTACAACGGAGGTCTGACCGACGACAGCCAGGATTGGCTGCCGGTTCGGCTGGATGGAGGTTCTGCCCCTGAACCAGGTGATGAAGGCGAAGGTAATGGCACAATCACTGTTGGCCAAAGACCTTCTACCCTTAATTACAATCGTGCTTGCTATGGGCCTAGCTTCAACCGTTTCCATGAAGATTATGCTCCGGGTAATGGGACAGCACAGTGCACCTGGCATTGTTATGGCCGAGCTTTCGAGGTGCTCGGTAAAACGATTCAGTTCTCTGGTTCCGGTGGTCTTCACGGGAAGTATTGGTATGATCGAATCACCAATGGAGAGCAGTCGAGCGTTCCCAAAGCAAATTCCATCGCAGTATGGGATGATGGAGGCAGTTATGGTCATGTTGGTTATGTAGAGAAGGTAGACAGTAATTATGTTTATGTTTCTGAGGCTAACTGGGGCCCTGATTACACCATGAATGTTCTGGATGCGACTGACGGCCAGGTAAAGCGATTCCCGAGAGATGATATGGATCGTGGTAGTTACGCTTTCGTAGGCTATGTCCACCTTGACATTTAAAGCAGAAAAAATCCTGGGAGGCTTTCCCTCCCAGGATTTTTTTATAAAACAGAGCAAGAAAGAAAACGCCAGCCATATTCTTCAGAGTATTCTAAAGTCACTGTTGAAGATGTTG
Organism: Merdimmobilis hominis; assembly: GCF_900104615.1. Lineage (GTDB taxonomy): Bacteria > Bacillota > Clostridia > Oscillospirales > Ruminococcaceae > Merdimmobilis > Merdimmobilis hominis. Next base: position 1,631,074 of record NZ_LT629939.1, read on the forward strand.
CAGGATCATTTTCCGAAGAAGCAGCAGTACGAGTTTCACATGACAATATTGCAATGCCATTTTTAATATTACAGTCTATAATGGTTGTCGTTGAGCTGATGCCACCTCCACCCATAGGTGCCCAATATCCGTCAATTTCCGGATCATAATTTTCAATCATATCGTGAAGATTATCTGATGGAATTTTAAAATACTCCTGTAAGGCTTGATCCATTATCCGTGCCGGTGTAAAAGGATAATCATAAAAATTTTGATTTTGAAGGGTTCTTACAGCATATTGATATGTGCTTTCCAAATTATCTCCTAGTATATAGCATCCAGCCGTATAAAGATAGTATCCATCTTCATCCGAATTAGAATCATCGAAATTAGAGGCAAAAATGTTAGAAGGTGCTATTTTGTTTATTTTTTCGGTGAATAATGCCATCAATTCTGGGGTGATATCCTGATTTAAAACTGCATCAGTCGAGTCCGACTCGGTGGAATCTGAAGAACTATAAGTATTGGGATCTTCTTGATTATTTATCACAACAGAACTGCTATTACTTTCAGATGAATTTGATGCCTCGACTTCCGATGATGGTGAACTACTCTCCGGCTCATCTTCTGGAGCAGAAGATGAGGGCATCTCAATTACAGATGATGGCCGATTCTCTTCCGCAGGAGATTCCATGCGGATTGTACAGCCTGTTGTGAGCATGATTACAGTGAACACTGCCGCCCAGATCCTTTTTTTCATTAAAATCTCTCCTTTTTAATTTTTCCAGATTGTGAGGTGATATGAATAATGGACGAAAAAGTGAAGATTGCCCTTTCTGGCTTCTGTGGCGCACTGGCTGCGTTGGCAGAGAATTATGGCTTGATCCTGACGCTCTGCTGTACCTTCATTCTTATTGACCTGGCTACCGGCCTTGCCAAAGCGAAGATCCAGGGCAAAATCAATAGCGACACCGGCTACAAGGGCTTCTGGCGCAAGGCAGCCATGCTGGCGGCCTTGGTATTCGGCATCTGTCTGGATGTGCTCTTTGACTATGTAGCCGGACTCGGTGTTGTTTCAATTACCGTATCTTCGCCGGTGGGGCGCATTCTGGCACTCTACATAGCGATCAACGAGTGCATTTCGATCTGTGAGAACCTGATCGCCTGCGGCGTGAAGATGCCGAAGTTTCTTTCGGCCGCTCTGGCCGCCGCGAAGGACGGCCTGGATCAAGATCAGAAAGAATAACAAAAACGACCTGTATGAAATGGGCCGTTTTTGTTTTAAGGGATCGACATGCTGACCACCACCTTCGTACAGCAGAATTTCGCCATAATCTCTTTCACATATAAAGACGGGAAATGGGGCAAAGTGCAACATGGTACAGGAGATAATTTTAATGTTTTTACTTTTAAGTTAAAAATAAATGGACGAATATGTTAAATATGTACAGTGAAGTTTGGCTCTTTTTTTGTGTACCGCTGTAAGCGGTTTTTTGTTACAATGAATATAGAAGGATAATCTTCTCTGCAAGCCCCGTTTTGAAAAGGCTATCCTTCAAAATGCTTTAATGGAAAGCGGCATATAGAGTTTGCTGGAAGAATGCTCTTCCGGCAAGATAGAAAGTCTTTCCAGATTCACTTGAATGATCCATAAGGAGGAAGATTCATGAAAGTGAAAAGAATAACAGCCATGGTATTGGCTGCTTTAATGACCAGCGCTACTACAAGCGTGGCGTTTGCCGTACAGCCAGGCGAGGTCGATGACGACCAGGTTTTGAACTTCTATGCTGGTCCCATCGGAGATGACCTCTACATGATGGACGAGGATGGATTTATCCGTGCGGCGGCCCCCGGTGATTTTGCTCCCGGCGATGACATCTATCTTTCACTGATGGAGTACCAGGGCAACTTCAGCACCAGGGATGTCAATGGCCTGTATGTTTATGATTACTGGGATATTGGCAAGAACTGGGTTGAGGATGTAGAGATTGTTCACAAGAAAGGGCAATGGAAAGAGGCTGAGGCGCCGGCTAAGATCTATGAGATCTTTGGCACCGGGATTGGAGCCTTCGATAATGTGACCTTCTCCACCTCCAAGACCTACGATCATACGCTGCTGGCTTTGGCCAAAGAAGCACTTGAGGCAGAACGGGCTGCGGCTGAACAGGAAATTTTCAACGGCTATTCTGTAGAGGAATCGGGAAAAAAGTATCGCTATGATGGCAATACTTATACTTCCACGGATGAAGTGGCCAATGCCGCAATTACCGATGGAATTTATCAGTGGCGGGAGTATCACACCATTGACGGAGAGATTGGCTTTGGCGCCTTGCCCGACTCGACCACAGAGGGGTATCTGAACGGTAAGACTTTGTTCTTAACTGAAGAAGAAGCCTTGGAAAGTGCAAATTGGCATCAGTATACAGCAGCCGATGGGGAGCTGTACGCCGTTGAACAGTACATCGGAGGGTTCGGCTCGCTGGCAGAAAGCCAGGGAGATGATCCCAATGTTAAAACACTGCTTGAGTATCTGAGCATGAATGGCGTGGATACCAGCTCGGTATATGTCAACTCCGAAAATTCAAAATTCCTTATCCTGAATGCAGGAATGACTTCCGATGTATTTGCAGAGCAGGTTGGTTATACAGCGGTAAATGAGACTGTTTACTATAAGACAGAAAACGGCTCTAATACAACAGTTGATGTAGAAACCGGGCTGAATGGATACTTCAAGCAGGCTTCCGATGCCGGTTATACATCGCTTGTTGGTGCTGACAAGGATAGCGTCTATGACGATTTGGACCGCTCTGGCCTGGTAGAGCCTGTTTTTGAAGAAACCGTCTATATTGTAGATGGAAAGAGGCTGACCGAAACAGAAGCCAAGGCCGCAGCTGCTGCAACTGTTCAGGGGGTACTGGACAGTATGACCAGAAAAGACAATATCAGCGATGGTACGGCTGTTGCCGCTTATTCCCGCAACCCCACCGGCGATTATGACGGTTATGTTACAGACTCTGGATACCATTACTGGCTGAAGATTTCTACCAGGCGGTCCACCACTACAAGGGATGTGGATATTGTAGGTGATCTCGGAATCGGAACCAACCGCAGGGAAGCTGAGGAAAACACGATTGATATAGATATTACCCTGAGCAATGCGGACTCTGATATGGATGACGAATACTATGATTATGTCTATATCGAACCCGGCAAGCGCGCTGTTGTGGACTTTGGAGACGATGCCAGCGATGAGTTTGAGGTAGAGTTTGGCGATGACGCCTACTTTATCTTTAACGCCCGCAGCCAGAGCAAGTTGAACCTGGCTTATAACACCAAATTCAACCGGGAGTTTGCTTCTGACTACGATCACGCCAATATCGACTTCATCAACTTTGAGGCAGAGCCTACCACCAATCGGACCGGTACGCTGTATATCTATGCCGATGAGGATAGCTACATCTACGAAGTGACCTCCAAGGGCGCCAAGAAAATCTCTGGTGCTTACTACGATGATGACGAGGAAGCCTGGGTGATCCGTACCAGACACCTGACATCCTATGCTATCTCGGATAAGAAACTCAAGACTGTGGACCAGATGGATGACAGTTCTTCCATCAACAAGCCCAATAAGCCTAATAGTGAAGACGACAAGTACAATCCCGACACAGGCCGGTAATTTGCTTGGCGTTCTGGAAACAAAAAAGAGAGTGAATTTTCGTTCACTCTCTTTTTTATTGTTGATTTTAACATATTAAGTCATTTTTCTTAACTGTGATGTACTCGAAATCATAGTTGGCATACTGTTGCCTTTCTTTCCTCCTCTCAAAGCAGATTCAGATGGGTTTCCAGCGCCTTTTCGATACGCTCCGGTTCAATGCCAATGTACCGCTGGGTTGTCGCCGGCGACGAGTGCTGCAGAAGCCGCTGAACCAGAGCAATGTCTTTGCCGTTCTCATTATAGATACTGGTGGCAAAGAATTTGCGAAAGGAGTGGGTGCTGATGTTTTCATACCCAGGCCCCAGATAGTCGCACACCATGGCCAGGTGGTTCTGGATCGTCCGCTCGGAGATCGGGAAGATCACATCATCGGCCCCAATCTTGTTTTCGATGCAGTAGCTCTGCAGATAGGTGTAGAGTTCCACCGGGACGGTAAAGGTCCGTTTCTTTTTGGTCTTTTGCTCAATGAGGTCCAGCCGATACCGTCTGCCATCCCGGATGATGTTGCTGAGGGTCAGCTTACGGGAGATGTCGGAGATCCGCACACCCAGGTTTGCCTCCACTACCAGCGCGGCCGCGACTCGTGGATTGGGCCGGTGATCCAGAAATCCTTCCTGGATCGTCTTGATGATCTCGACATACTGCTCGGCGGTGAGCGCCACCGTCCGTTTGTTCATAAAGTCACCTCCTGATAAAATTGCGTTTTTTCGCGGCCTAAATTGCGTATTTTTCGCCGTTTTTTCGGCCGTTTTTGAAGAATGGCTTCATTGCTTGATTTTGCGTTGCGTATTTTCATCAAAAAACGCAATCCTGAATTGGGATGGAATTTCAGCCCTGAATCGCCGAAATTGCTTCGCTCTTAGTTTTGAAAACAGATTTGTTCAAGGCTTCGCCCTCAAAATGATAAAAGCCGTTATTATCAAATATTACCAAGGATAAAATCAACTGTTCGTCCTCGTATATGGTGGCAAAAATAATACCGGGTTCGATCTGTTTTGAATCAAAATCAGCGTACCAGATGGCATCACCAGTATGGAGTGGCACCGGTTTACCGCCCAATCGATCGACTAATCGTAATCCGAAAATTTCTTGCACCTGTCTAATTTTTTCTCGCAGTTCCTCATTTGACATTGGTTCTATCATATTCTCACCCTCAATTCCTGCAGATCGTCCGTTCGGATTCCGACCAGATACCAGTCATCAGCCATCTCGATCCGAGTGGGCTTCCACTCGCCATCAATCAGGACATCAAAGCATTCCCCGCAGTGCAGGCCGCCGTAGTAGCAGCCAAGATCAAAGCGAATGTCGTACCGATCCGTTGCGAGGTCATAGATCAAAGTTCCCTGTTTCATAATGAGCTCCTCCCGATTTGGTTGAACGGAATTATTTTTGCTACATGCTGTTCATTGGCCGGACGGCTCGACTGATGAGGACTCACATCCTGAAATCCAGCCGGGGACACATGCACATTGGTCAGGATGAACTGGACGGGAATGATCTGGCCGTTCTGCAACATCCGCACTTCATAAAACTTAAAACGCCCCGGCGCTTCTAATTTCACATCCGAATTGGTGATCACGCTCTGTACCAGATCCGGCGCCATACTGGCTTTCACGCCAAGGCTCTGCACTTCATCGGGACCGGCGACAAACGGATTGGCTGCCAGCGCCTCCACCCGTTTTTTCAATTCTTTCTTCGCGGCGCCGAGCGATGCAAAATATTGGATGTCAAATTCGCGAAGCCCGGTAGTATTGATGTGGCTGAGATCCGCTGTGCTCACTTTATAAATACGGTCATGAGACAGCTCCCAGATAACCTTTCTGTGGAGCTTCACAAAATCCCGTTCTTCTTCTGAAAGGTCATCATGGTTCTCCATACCTTCTACAAAATCCTGAAGGTACTGGATCAGTTCATCTCTGCTCAGGTCACTGATTTCCAAATTTCGATCCTCCTTTGCATTTAATCTCTTCACTTAATACATTTAATCTCTTCACTTAATATATTTAATCTCTTCACTTAATATATAGTAAAAAAAATAAAAAAAACGACCAATTCGGCGCGCTCCCGAATTGGTCGTTTGGAGTGTCCACACCTGCTGTGCAGTCAGGTGCTTTCACTGCCGTGATTTGGTTGCACACTCCAAATCACACATTGCATAAAAGGAATCCAACAATCCCGCTTTCAGGCTATAGAGCCCTGATCCCAGAGCGGGCAGGGATTTCGCATCAAACCCAGGCCGGTGCCTCTTCTCCCATGCGAACAGGAGGGGCCATGCGAACTTTATACGGTGTTACCCGTTCAGCCCCGGCATGGTGGGGGGTGTTGCTGCGTCTCCTGAACACAGCGCAAAGGATGTTCACGCTCTGTTCAGGAGACGAAAGGGAAAATACATTAACGAGACGGAGTTATGCGCTTTTTGGAAGCGACCCACATTCTCGCCGGTCCATTTGCGGTTTCCTGGAGTGTTCTCAACAGGAAGGGCCGCCATGCTCACCCATTTTACCGGGCAAGGAAAGTATTACATGGAATACACTTAAATTGTAGACGCATTTTTGTATCGTGTCAACAACTTGCTAAGGTATTTCCCTCCTCATTTTCGCAAAAAGAAAAAAGCCACCCGCAGGTGGCTTTTAAAGAGTGGTATACTAAATTTCCGAACCCAGAAAAGTGCTTTCTCCTCTCGGCGAAAGCACCTTTCCTGTTTAATTACATGAACTCGATTTGTCCGCCATCAAAGCGATAAAGCGGGATTTCATTTTCTTTTGCGAATTCGATCTCCTGCTGCATCCCTGCCGAGATCACCGGCCCACAGATTACCAGGCCGGAGCAATGGCGTAGCACTTCAAAGTCAAACGCCATCGCAGCTTCCCGAGAGGCTGGATCGGAATCATCCAGCTCGTTGGGCAGCGAGGTGTGTGGAGCATAGGCATAGACCTGTTCTCCGGGGAAATCAGCAGCCATCAGCTTGCCGACCTCGGCTTCGTAGCGTTCTGCAGCAGCCATATTAGCCTGTACAGCTTCCGGTGTTGCCGCAGACAATGGAGAGGCAACATAAAACACCAGGCTTTGTGTTGGGTACTCTCTGATTTCAAGATACCGGTTGCACGCATGGCACCACAAACCGACAAACGGCGTTGCGGCTGCTTCGGACCAAATCACCTCTAATGGATGCCCTTGATGAAAATGATGTTTTTTCATAGCAATACCTCAGAAGGGCAGGTCATCTTCGTCCCCGTCGATTTCCTGGAAATCATCCAGGGACGGAGCTACATAGCGGGTCTGATCGTTCGAAGAAGTGCGGGGCGCAGCTGTAGCCGCCGGAGCAGATTCGCTTCCGGTTGTCCTGTCCCTCTTGCTGCCACAGAACTCGAACTTCTGGACCTCAAATTCCACCATGGTGATGGGATACTGCTGGCCTTCGATCTCTTTTTTATAGGAAGTGTACTGCGCTTCGATCAGCAGCTCGCTTCCTTTCTGCGTGTTATTGGCCAGACGTTCAGCGACACTCTGCCAGGCAACAAAAGAAGGGTATTCGGTGATCGTCCCCTTTTTTGAGCCGGCATAGCGATCGCAGGCAAGCTGGAACCGGCAGACGGAAATGCCGCTGTTGGTTTTCTTCAGTTCAATATCCTTTGTGAGACGGCCGTGAAAAATGTTCTTCATAAACATAGTTTTTTCCTCCTGTACTTTAATAAATCTCGCCGCAATCCAAGGCTCCATCCGGGTCATCCGGAGGAAGGCGGTAGACGCTTTTTCCCTCGGAAATGGTGCGGATCATTTCTTCCATGACAACCTGAGCCTGCTTTTCAGAACGGTATGTAGCAATCGTGCGATTATGGCTGCCGACACCATAATAGAAGATTTTGATCTCGGTTTCCCCCATGACCGTGCCAGGTGCAGCGTCCACCTTAAAGATGGAATCAAAATTGACGATGGTTTTTTTGTTTTGTGATACAATAATCATTTTGTATCCTCCTTTTGTTTTTGGTTAAGGTTTCATCGACATCTATAGGAAAAGAACCTACTTGGTATAGAAGGTCCTTGAATTTTCACAAAAAAAGGCACGGTCACGCCCAAAAGGGCGCAATCGTGCCGTTAGGTTTCACACCGGCCAGCTGTCAGCATGGACAGGAGGCCTTACTTTACTGCTTCGGTGAGCAGCAGATACTTTCATGGAATATCTGAAGTGTACCCCCGTTTTTGTATCGTGTCAAGGGCTTTTCCCCAAGCATCATTATCAATTTTCACTTCCGCCTTTCGCCTCTTCGGTATACATGAGGTTCTGACGGCTGATGTAACCACTCTTTTGCAACAGCTCGGTGAGATCCTTGACAGCATTCTGCAGATACGGGTTGTCCTCAAAGCTCTTTTTGGCCGCCGCACAGGCAGAGTATTCCTGCTGGGCCTCGGCCAGGATCGACTGCCGCTTGTCGATTTCCTCCTGGATATTTCGAAGGAAGCCTTCCGTATTGTCACAGGCACGGGTGGCGTCCTCCCGTGTATACCAGCCCAAGCCAGTGAGATAGCGTTTAAGGGCCCCGCGCTTATTAAAGGAAGTCTTTTTCAGAGGGATCTCGCCGGCACAGATAGTGCGCACACGGCTTTCCAGTTCCCGCATCTCCTTTACGTTGTCCTCAGCTGTCTTCTGCTGCTTTTCGGCATCCCGCAGCCGATACCGCAATCCGTTGGCCACCGACTCATAGGTGGATTCATAACGGTGTGCCTTGATGTCAATGACCATCAACTCAAATTGTGGATCGCGGTAACAGATCCGCAGAGGTGACAGCGGCTTATCACTGGCCCGTGTGATCTTGCAGTTGGCCAATGCCGGCAGTTTCCCAATCTGCTGGATCAGGACTTCATAAAGTTCATCTTCCGCATAACCCAAAAACTCCAAGGTCTTTTGCAGAAGATTCGGCTTATATGCGTCGTAAAATTCGCTGAGGATCCGCGCAGGGTCTTCAACGATACTGCTAAGCCGGTCAACTTCTTCATGGATTTCCTTTACTTTCAAATCAAATTCACGCTTGTCCATGATTTTCGCCTCCTCTACTTAATATATAGTAAATTTTTTGAAATTTACGACCAAAAAAGTACGCTGCAATTTGACAAACATAGAAAGAGAAGCTATAATAATAATTGAAAGAAAGGGGCGCTAAAAACGGTCCGACCAACCGAGTCCCGGCCTTTCGCTTTATCACAAATAGAGATACACTTACCATTTGTCTGTTCCTCTTTTGTGGTTTTTGGTTAAAAGATTTCTATGTAAGCACTTACAAGAAAGCCGCTCGAAAGGGCGGCTTTCTTGTTTGGACAAAAAGAAAAGAGCCCTTATGCAAGTTGGTGCATAAGGGCTCTTTTGCTGTTCTGATGAAAAGGAATTGTTTTATGTTATCCAGATCTCTTTCCCTTTCCACTGTTCCCAGATTTCAGGGAGACTTGCCTGGATGATCCGTTCTGCTTCTGCCCTGGAACCACAGGAGTGGGTCCCCCAGCGGCTGCAAAGCGCTTTAGCCTGTTCCCAGCGTGGAACCATACCAGCTCGCAGCGCATTCGGGGAGGGCTGCAAAAGAATGGTTTCTTCTATGTCATCCCAGCAAAATCGGCATAACACGCATGTTTCTGGTTGTTTAAAATCCGCCGTGTGCCACAACATTGCAAATCCCCCTTGATTTATTATACATGTCCTCACGAAATTTTCAATCCACCGGCAGAGGCGCCGGCGCATTTTCCACCTTCAGCAAATCCTTGATGTCGGTGATAAAGGGGCTGACGAATGCGGGGTGCTCGTGCAAAAACCGCACGGCGCTGAGCTCCAGATCGTCGGTGGCCCGCGTCATTCCGACATAAAGGATGCGACGTTCTTCTTCAAGATCTTCCGCGTCTTTATGGGGGATGACACCGTTCACACAGGAGACCAGGAAGACATGCCGGAATTCCAGCCCCTTGGCCCGATGGATCGTGGAGAGCGTGACAGCATCTTCTCGCTGAGCATTCTGCTGGTATGCCATCCGCTGCAATTCTACATAATCCAGGAGATCTTCAGCTGTGGAGAATTGCTCTCCAAGGGATAGCATCTCCTCAACGCTCTCCATCCGTTCTTCATACAGTTCTTCCGCAGCATCGGTTTTCAAAAAATCTCTGTAACCGATGTCGTCGTAGATGTAACGGAGCAAAGCTGTAAGGTCTGAATTGGCATTTCGGTTCAGCCAGAGCAGTTGAGAGGCAAGGCGGTCGGCATTTTTACGGTATCGCCATTCCAGAGCGAGGGGATTTTTCGTCAGAGCTTTTCTCGCACTGGCGCCGGTTTGGCCCATATATGCCGTCATGGCCTCCCGAAAGGCGTTCCCAAAGTACCGGTTTGGCCGGTTCAACACCCGAAGGAGGGCGTCTGACTCATCGGGATTCACGGCCAAATTCAGATAATCCAGCACATCCATGACATACGGCTGTTCCCAGAAGCAGCGTCCGCCCTGTACCTTAAAAGGAATGTTGCGAAGCAAAAGCGCCTCCTCACATACCCGGGAAGAAGCGTTTGTGCGGTACAAGATCGCCATTTCTTCATATTCCTCACCCGATTCGGCCAGACGTTTTACCTTCCGAGCCACACCGTCCGCCTGGGCTTTTTCGTCCTCATAGAGGATAAACGAAGGCGATGAACCGCTGGGACGACTGGCTTTCACATCCTTGGAAAACTGATGGAGGTTCTTTGCAATCAATGCGTTGGAGGCCGCCACTATTTCCGGCGTGGAACGATAATTGGTATCCAGGTATACGGTCTGGGTGTTCGGAAAACGGGTCGGGAATGTCAGGATGTTTTTTACATCCGCGCCGCGGAACCCATAGATGCTCTGCCAATCGTCTCCAACAACAAAAACATTGTTTCCGGCCGGAGTGATTAAGCGCAGCAGCGCATCCTGTGCTGGATTGGTATCCTGGTACTCGTCCACCAGGATAAAGTCCCAGCGGCTTTTCCACTCGGCCTGAAGGGCTGCATTTTCACGAAGAAGGTAGACAGGCAGATCGGTCATATCATCGAAATCATAGTAGCCGTTTTCAGCCTTAAAGGCTTCATAGGCAAGATAAACCTGGTAAATAGCAGCCAGGTCTGAGGGAAGACCTTTTTGCGCCAGGCATTCCTCCGGCCGGCGCAATGTACCTTTCAGGATCCCGATCGTGGAAGAAATATGCTTGGGCGCCGCATTTTGTTCTTCCAAGATGGTCCCCTTCATGACATCTTCAATAAAACGGATCTTCTGATATTCCCGCATCAGCGTTCTGTCCTCCGTATATCCACTGTTTCGGAGAATACTGAGCCCCAGCGCGTGGAAGGTGCTGATACAGACTTTTTGAGCACTGGGACGCAGAAAAATACGTTCCCGCATCTCCCCCACAGCTTTTTGTGAGAAGGTGATGGCCAATATCCGCTGGGGGCGCGCCCCTCGGTTTAAAAGAGCATTGACTCTGGCCACCAATACGGCGGTTTTGCCACTGCCAGCGCCGGCGATCACGCAGCACGGTCCGTCAAAGTGATTTACGGCTGCCAACTGATTGGCGTTCAATTCCACTTCATTCACCCTTTCCTGCTTTTTAGTCTCTACTCTATATATAGTGAATTTTTCAAAAATCCCAACAAAAAACGCCCGGTAAAATGCCGGGCGTTTTGGGGAAGGGCTACTTCACAACAGGCATTCTAATCTCCTGATCAAAATTCCTGATGCTGCCCTCCAATACGGTAATGGTGTTCCGATCCAGCTTTGTGCCGGTCTTTGCGTTTGCGTGGGCAATGCCGCTGCGGATCAGCCTGCGGATCTTCAAAACGGTTTCTACTGCCGTATCGGTGTTGGAAACTTCATTGTAGACCGCCTGGGACTGCTCCTTGGAAGCGATTTGAGAAACAACGCTCATTTGGAAGCCGGCCAAACTTGCAGCTGCCGCCTGGCGCTCTTTCTCTACGCTCTGTTTTTCATCCATGGAGGCAGTGGCGCTCCGCTTTACGATAGATTCTTTCTTTTCAATGTCAAAAATGTTATTCAGTGTCATGGTTTTTATCCTTTCTTATTATCATTTTTTAGGCGTAAAAATGCGCATAACACTTTTGCTATGCGCACAAATAAGGAATATTCTTTAGATTTGCTTCTGCTGCTGAGATGGCCCGATCAGATCGTACCGCTTTTTATAGTCCTCTTCCGCAAGCGCCCGAGCCTTCTGGGTACAATCCTTCAGGTCAGCGCCATCAGGTTCACAAAGGACTCCGGTTACAAGCATGTGGGACGTCCGGTTCCAGATCGCTTCCCACAGTTCCTTATGAGCCATTGTTGTTCCGTCCTTCTTCGCCCAGTTCTTCCGTGCGTACGACCGCAGGTAGCCCTTGGCGAACATATTGGCCACAAACTCATTGGCGGTATAGACCGTCACTTTTGTCTGTTCGGCCTTGCTGGAAGGGGGAATCACATCAGCTTCAAAGGCTTCCTTGAGTGCACGGATCAGGATCTTCCCAAAATCGTCGGTATAACCGCTTTTCCCGATCTCCTTGACCTGCCCTGAAGAGCAATCCAAAATCCTGGCGAAGTATCCTACGGATTTACTGCCCTTGTGGAAGGTCTTGGAGGCGGCTGCATAGATACGAAAGTCGTGAACCCGCCGCTCAACGCTGCCGGAAACCGGCTCTGTGTTGTTTACAGGCCCAGCCATAACAGGCTCCGGGACTGCAGCCAGCGGCTCCTCATCTCCAACCATAGCGGGCGGAGTGGCAGGAAGTGCGGTATTGGCGGGCTTCGGGATTTCCGGGGCTCCGCCGCTGCGTTCCACTTCTTTCATCTCCTCTGCAACCAGATCGGCCAGCTTAGCCCAGTTGGACTGCAGCTTTTTACGGGTGACATTGACCCAATTTAGTTCTGCAGCCAGGCCGTCTTCCAGATCTTTTTTGGTCATTGCCGCGATCTTATACAGCTCTTGCGGCGAGTGGCCAAAGAAATAGGTCTGGCCGGCATGGTGAATCGGCTGGTTCAGATCTGCAAGTTTGACGAACGTAATAGGGGTAAACTGCACACGCAGGGAATACCCATTGTTCACCAAATCATAATTATGGGTCTTGTTCAGGCTGGCACCGGTAATATAACCGACAGTCAGGCAATACAGAGCTTTACTTTGTTTCACGATTTTTGCCTCCTCTTGGCTTCACCAGCCTATCGGTTGGCATGGTGATCTTTTGTCTTTCTACGATCAAAGTAGCACATCCAGCTTCCGGTTCTTCACAGAGAATACCGGCTTTTCCGGAAAGATTCTGAACCTTCCCGTTGCGAACGCCGATAAAATGTCCTTTGATTTTTCTAAATCCAGGCGGATGGTAGTCTTTGGTGCTCATGTTAATGGCTCCTTTCCTTCTTTGGGTTTTTGGTTTTCTATCTGAAAGGGTTCCTTCCTGACCGGGAAGAAGCCCTGAATTGGCAATAAAAAAGGCACGGTCACGCCCAAAAGGGCGCAATCGTGCCGTTAGGTTTCACACCGGCCAGCTGTCAACATGGACAGGGGGCCTTACTTTACTGCCTCGGTGGGCAGCGGATACTTTCATGGAATACATAGAGTGTACTCCCGTTTTTGTATCGTGTCAACTACCAACCAAAATTCTTATTCTGCTTCTGCCCAGTTTTCGATGCCCAGATTCGGGACGCGCATGAACTCACGAACATTGTTTGTTACTAGAATTAGCCCCTCAGCTCTGGCGTGCCCGGCGATCAGCATATCCATCGTTCCAATAGGCGTACCTCGCTTTTGTAGGTAGGCGCAGATATTTCCATACTCAGCAGCTGCCAGATCGTCAAAAGGTAGAATGTCCAGAATGGCCAAAAATTGGATCAGCGCCATCTGGTTCTTCTCTGGATTGACGCTTTTTTCTACGCCATGTTCCAATTCCGCCAAGGTAATTGCAGAAATGCAAAGCCCTTTTGGCAGATTGTCTTTCAGCCGCCGCAAAACCTGCTCTGGCTTATTTTTGATGGCGTAGATGCAGATGTTTGTGTCCAGCATGTAGGTCATAGGCTTTCGCGCTCCTTCTGGACACCCTGATCTCGCCCATCCTCAAAAATATCGCTGGTGAAGCTGTTCAAGCCATCCATAAAGGTTTGCCAGGCTGCTTCTTTCGGGAGTAACACGACGGCTTGCCCGATGCGCTGTACATAAACTTCATCTCCAGAAAAACGAAATTTTTTTGGCAGGCGCACGGCTTGACTCTTCCCGTTTTCAAAAATTTTTGCGGTATCCATTCATACCACCTCCTAATATAGTATATATCAGAATATATACTTCATGTCAAGGTTGAATGATCTGGCTTTTACAGGCCTTCTCCAGCCCGTGGCGCAGAGCGGGATTTGCATTCAGTTCTTGAGGTGAGATACCCAGAGCGCTGAGCGTGTCCGTTACATCCCCAGTGTAGGAAAACTCATGATCCTCAAGCTCACGGTCGAACATTTCGAAGATGAATCCATCTCCGGTTTTATCGGCAGCGATCGCCTGCCTAAGCTCATCGCGGTGGCGGGAAGACATCTCCAGGTAGGCGGGAACATCCTCTTTACGGAAGATGTCGCCGGCGCCGAAGAGGGAACAGACCCGATCCGTTTCAGCCGGATCCAGCCCCAGCTTTCTCATCGCTTCCTCAAACTGTTTCTGCCCAAAGGCAAATGCCATTGGGAAAGCCTCTACTTCTTTTTGCTGACGGTGTTTCATTTCAATATAGTGGTTCATTGTTTTCTCTCCTTTACCATAAGTACCCACAGATTTCCAGTATATCAAGTGTGTGGCTGTCCACCAGGCTGTAAAAATCCCAGGTCTTCTTGCTGAAACGATGACGATAGCGATCCTTGCGGATTTCCAGTTCACGTCCCAGGCTCTGTTCTTTCTGGATGGTGGAGATCTCCAGCCGCTCCGTCTCAGAAAAGAGCCAGTTGTCCGCATATCCCTGATAGTCAAACCGGATGTAATCCTCCAGCACATACCCTTTCCACTGCTCGTAAGAGTAGAGGCAGTGCTGAGCTGCAAAAGCCTCAGCGATGCGCTTTTCATCCTCATAGCTAAACGGCCCCGTCTTCAGTGCGCCATCCCCCAATTCAGGCCCCATTACTTCCTCAAACAGGAGCCGGCCGGTGGAGTCAAGCACCTGAATAGTGGTTCCTTCTTTCAAAGGCCAGTCCGCCTCGTGGCTGTTGAGCCGATTGTGGATCGTGGCCCAGTTGACCTTTTCTCTGGAAGCCATGGGCATCCGGGCATAAAGCAGTTTCGTATGGGGGCTGCGGTAGATGTCTTCAGCCCCCATATTCTCGGCAAACTGAACCTGGAGCACTTTAGAAGGTGTTCTATCTTTGTTAGGCATAATCATTTCTCCTTATTAAAAGGGCAGAGAACCCTGAAGCGGATTCTCTGCTCTTTTCGTTAATTGTTTCTTTAAATGTGGCAATCCACGATTGTGATGAAATACTCCGGGTCTATATTTGCCAAAACATGTTCCCACGCTTCGGAAAATGTCTGGAATGACTCCTGAGAACCATCGTGGGTGGCCCACCAGCCCATCTGGCCTTTTTGCTGCCATCCTTCATCCGGCGTTACAAATGCCCAGGGCTGGAAGCTGGCTCGTTCTTTGGCAAAGGCCTCTTTTGTTCCATAGAAATCGCGGTAATATTCCGGCCGATAGTAGCCATCCATCCCCTCTGGAGCTTCGCCTTCTTTGAGAGGTTCACCATCCACATAGACCTCCCAGAACCGAATCGCCTTGTCATAAAGCGCCTGGTCCATTGTGAAGTCAATGTCTTTGATCTGGGCCTGGTCGTACCGGTCCGGTTCATCCAGTGGCTTGAGGCTGCCATCGCCCATAAGGAATTCCCACGAAGGATCTGCCTTATAGCCCCTTGAGGCCTTGAGCAAACCGCGGAAACGTCCGCCGATCCGCCAGTAGTCCCAACGGGCATTGGGATTCTCCCAATATCCGAAGCGGCCAGTTTCGGGATCAGGTTCGTCGTACCCGCAGCAATCTCGCATATATTGCTCAAAAGTCGGGTACAGCTCCTTGTAACTTACGAGGACTTCTTTGCAATCAGGCGGGATCAGATAATCGTCCCATGTACTGCCGAATTCTTTTTCCTCTTTCAGAAAAGCCTTATCCCATGGGGAAAGCAGCTTACCATCCGGTGTTTGAATCCGGCGGGCAAATTTTGTCTCGTAAACTTCCTTTTCTTCCCTTTCAGCGTCCACAAACTCCAGAAATTCACGGGGACAATCGCCCATGTTGTTTTCCTGGTAGGGTGCCAAAAGCCGTTCCACATCCTCTGGATGCTTAGAAATGACTGCTACTGCAAAGTGACTCATGGTTTTTTGCTCCTTTCGCTTTTTGGTTAAAATTCGTTTCTCTATGTAAAAAGGCAGCCTCCCTCGACCAAAGGGAAGCTAACCTTGAATTGGCAATAAAAAAGGCACGGTCGTGCCCAAAAGGGCGCAATCGTGCCGTTAGGTTTCACACCGGCCAGCTGTCAACATGGACAGGAGGCCTTACTTTACTGCTTCGGTGAGCAGCGGATACTTTCATGGAATACCTGAAGTATATGCCGCTTTTTGTATCGTGTCAACTACTCTGCAAAATTTATCTGTTCTCTTTTCTCAACAGATTTTCATCTGCCCAAGTGAGATAATGATGCAAAACTGCATAAAAATCGTTATTCCCATTTCCAACCGCTTTTTGTATCATATTAAGAGGCTCTTTTTTCAGAACATTTCGACTTCCGATAGCTTCGGTGAGTACGAGAAACAAAAGTAACTTCTATGGTGTCCTCCTTCATGGTCAGCTGCGAGGTGCAGCCGGCGTCACCATCATAAATGCAGATAGAATCTCCGATACGGACCTTATTCAGCAGCCAGGCCGCCACATTATCCTGGGAGATCAGATTGCACAGTACCTCTTCATAACATTGGGATCCACTCGTCGGGAAATCGAAGAATATGTTTTCAGCCAAACGAAGTTTGAAAGGCTGTCCCAGAAGGGCAACGGTGTAATCCTTATCCTGCACTCTATCCCAGGTGTTTGCAATACTCCGGCAAAAGCGGGGATGCCGCTGCAGAACTTTCCGGCCAACAGAAATGAAAGAGGACAGGGAATTCCCTTTGAGCCCAAGGCGCTCAAATATCTGCTCCTTAGAATAGCCCTGATAATACATTGCCACAGCCTGGACGCTCTTTTTCTCTTTTTCCGAATTCAGGGTATCTGCAATACTCAACATCAAAGTAAATATTGCTTGGCTACTGGTTCTAAGGACCAATGGGTTCTGCTGCGCCAGCGAGGCGTACTCGTCCGGCGCTTCCTGCTCAAGCGTATCAAGGCAGATCGGGTCATTTTTGTCTTTTCCGTTCTTAATCTCCCGGCACATCTCGCGCCGAATGCAAACAGAGGCATACGTTGAGAACTTGGTGCCGTTGGATTCATCAAAATTCTCTACTGCCTGCCACAATGCAATCAAACCGGCCTGATAGATGTCATCTTCATTAGAAGACGTAACACCATGCACAGACTTCATGCAGCTGCGCACCAAGCCGATGTGTTTTTGTACTTCCTGTTCCACCTTCGCACGTCGATCCTGCTCTGACATTGCAGACGGCTGAGGGATAATATAAATCGCCGTGTTGGGCTTATGAATATCAAAGAAAACCAGCTGAACCTGATTTTCGAAAGGGACTGACCGCTGTGCGGCGATCCGCTTGCTTTGATTAACCATAGGTTTCATGCCACACACTCCTCTCCCGATGGCTTTATATCAAAGAATAAAAAATTTTATTTCTCGTATATAAATTATAACAAACCCAACTGAGAAAGTCAAAAATGAGAGAAGTAATTCACTTGGAAATAGGAGAGGTGCAGCTATTCTGTCAGATCGCAAAAAGACGGTCACACAGCGAACATTCTGTGTGACCGTTTTTTCTAAAAGTGTGTTGCCTAGTCCGTCTTCAAACGTACACCGGAGCCCTCATCATCAATCGTCATAACAATACCGTTGCTGTCTCCGTTCACGCTGGCTACAATGAGCCAACTGTAACCTTGCTTGAGAGAAAGGGTTTGGGTGCCTTCCTTCAGTCGATTTACCTGCCCATCGGGATCATGCTGCTTAGCGATAGCAGCCACAAAATTCCGCTCGGGATTGTCCTGAGCAACTGTGACGGTGATTTCCGTTTCTTTGTGCGCATAAAGCCGGCAGACTTTTATTTCACGGTTTAGATTTTTCCAAGAACAAGATACCGTATTGGAAAACTGATTGCAGCTGATAAGGAGGCCGGCCGCCGAGCCGTTGAAGGATCCGTCCGACAACATCTCATCGGTAATTTGGTCGATGCTTGTGATGTGTTCCCAATCGTCATTATGGGAAGGTGCTCCGAAAAGTGTTCCCATGATATGTCCTGCAATGATAAAGAGCGCTGCAATGAGAATAATTGCTGATACTACGAACATCATTTTTTTGTTGGCCGGGCGCTGCCAATATCTATGGTTCATAACTGGCCCCCTTTGTTTGACCATCCTTACTCATCGCCATACTTTTCGTCATACTCCTCGGGTGTGATGAACCGGCAATCTGACGCTGTAAACTGTTCATCGAAATGGATAAATCTCAGCACATCTTCGACGCTGATCGACTTCATCAACCGCGCATATTTTTCCTTAAATCCCTCATCTGGAACTTCTCCCAGCTCAATGCACAACCCGGCCGGGCGGGGTTCTCCATTTTCGTTCTCTGCCAATCCCTGAATTTCAAGGCAGATCCTCAATTTCTTCATTGTGCTCTCTCCTTTACAGATACTTCTTGTCAAAGTATTTAGAGTTCCAAATCCTTTTCGATTAGTTCCACAACCAAGGTCAACAATGGCATTTCCTGCTCAGATATGGGAGCCATGGCGTCATCCGCGATCACTACAAGCGCGCCATAGAGATCTCCCTGGGCTACGATCGGGAGCGCGGCAATAGCTTCAATACCTCTCAAGCCTACGGGTTTAAGTAGGTTCGTTTCTTTTCCATCCCACACAAAAGATTGCCGCTCCCGCATCAAGGTTTCCATATCATTAGAAACAGCCTGTCCCTGAATTTTATGGCGCTGCGAACCATACACAACAACTACTCGGTCAGTGTCACATACGGCAATCGTCCTGCCCATCAACTTGCTGAGTGCATCCGCGTATTTCTCCCCCAAGGATTTAACATCCAACAATGGGGAATATTTTTGAAAGATCACACGATCCTCTTCCACCAAAATTTCCATCGGATCATTGGCCTGGAGCCGAAGGTTTCTGCGGATCTCCTTTGGAATTACAATTCGGCCAAGGCTATCAATGCGTCTGACAATACCTGTTGCTTTCATCGTCATTTTGCTCCCTTCTCCGGCCCTCTGCCGGGTGCCAAAACCATTGTAACAGCTTTGGCTTCCCGACTAGCGTCAGCAAGGTCGGGTGGTGAAATGCGGAACCACCCGGCACAGAGCCGGATTTTGCTTATTTGCTTGTTCACTGCTGATCCGTTTACTAATTTGTTATGTAACTCATTTAACTTCTTGTACTCCAGGCAGCGCTAGCTGCCCACTCCGAAACGCTGTGTAAAGGGTAGTACCTCGCCCATCGGTCAGATAAGGGAGGAAAACTTCGTCGGCCTGCACATTGCCGGCCTCTACAAAGGCCATCTGAGCCAGCACCCAGTCTCGGATATTCCGCCAGGCTGTGCGCTTGGCCTGCTCCCGATCCACCTTGATTTTTTCTCTCTTAAAGGCGGCCAGTACCCCGTCTATGTTGGCCGGAAGCTGGAAGCCTAAGATCTGGCCTTCTACCAGCAGGCCGAAAGTCAAGCCAATGGGATCGCCGGTTTCGTCGTAGTCGATCATGATCTTCCTGGCGCCGCCTTTGGCCAACGCACCCTGAATCTCCCCCAAAGAAGTGTAGACATCCACTTTAGAACTGTAATTTTTTATTGCCATCTTTTTCACTCCAATTCATCCCAGAAAATTTCTTCTTCCAACATCATGCGCTGCCGCCTATCATACTCATCTAACCAGACACAGTAATCGAGGAGGTCATCGAGATCCTGTTCTGGCGGGCAAATATACTCCGGATTCGGGTAAGTGTTCGTCGCGGCGGCCGGCCTAACATCTTTGACGGCATTTTCTTTTTCTTCTTTCTCCCACAATTCGCTCAGATAGATGAGGCGTTTGATGAACCTGCGCAATTTGTAGAAGAAATCCTTGATTTTTCTCATGGCTCTTTTTCCTCCGTATGACGGGTGACATTGGTTCGAATGGCATGTTCTCTGGCCATCTTGTCAATGACCCGTCCCAGATCTTTCTCGCCATACCCCGCGGCCGCAGCCCACTTGCACAGATTGTAGTAGGTCTGTTTTGTGATGCGCACCCGGAGGTACATCAAATTTTTCTTATCCATCCATCATCACTCCTATTGCCGAATGTCTTCGTCAGCGATTTCTTCCGGTACAACAGCATGATCAATCCGTAGCTGCTCCAGGAGCTGCGTAGTAAGAGGCTGCCCCTCCGGAGGTTTTTTGAAATAGAAGTCATATTTCATGCCCGCAATGAACTTCCTGCTGCGTTCATAGGTAAAGTAGATGGTTTGCCCGGATTCCGTCTGGAGAGCAACCATTTTGCTGCTCTTGAAAGCTGTATTAGAGGTTGGGTCTATATAAGCCGGCAGCCCCTCTGCAAAACTCAGCGGCCGCGAACCAATGCAAGTCATGCGTAGGACAAAATAATTCTTTGTTTTCCCAATATGAAGGAGCTTGGCTGCATAGCCCAGGCAGAACGCATCCAATGCGACACCTACCCAGATAAGTGGGAGATGATCCGTTGCCAGTGCGAAAAAAACTGTTCCTGCAAGAATGCCGAGCGCCAACAGCCTCCATCCCAAAGCCCTATCTGTAAAAAATTTGGGAAGCTCTTCCGAAGGAGCTCTTGCCCCTTCAGTAAGGAGTTCCATTTCTCTGTTTTCCTTTTTTAAATCCGGCATTTTCATTCTCCTTTCGCAATCAGAGATACGCCTTCCACCAAGCGAAACTCCAGCACTAACCTGCGATTCGTCTGAGCGGCATTTAATGGATAGCAGGTGTAAAAGAACAACCTGCCGTCATCCGTGCCCGTTTTTCCCCAGGTGGAGGAAAGCAGATACCATCCGCTGTCCATCAGGATGTCGCTCTCTAACTCTCCGTTGTTATACAGGTAGCGTTTTTCGAGTTCTTCAGGCGGAAAGTACACGGCTTGTTGCACCACGGATGCCAGTTCACGACCGACATATTCATAAATAAAGGTCCCATCGTCCGTAACGATCGTGACGGTATCGCCTTCTTTCGCTTGAGCAAAGAGCTTACCAGATTGGTAGTTGTGATCAGAAATAGCCACATGGCCGGCAAGATCCCCCGGGAGGCTGGCATTGCAGGACATAGAGGCACAACCTTCTGCATCCACATACTCCTGCGCCTGCGTCCAGTAAAGCTCCAGCTCTACTCCCAAATCGTCTGATGAAAGGGCGCCGACATAGGTATACTGTTCCGGCCACTCCAGCGGCTTTTCAGCAGTGATTTTGGGAGTCCCATCATCTTCTTTCCTTGCTTCGCCTTGAGAGCCTTGTAGGGGCATTGCTGTGGCGCTGTGAGCATCCGGTGGTGAGAGAGATACTTTCTCATTCAGCGGAGCCTCGGCATTAACTGGCTGCTCTATACAAAGAAGCGTTAATGGTGCGAGTAGCAATGCTAAGATAACGGCATTCAGGTTCATATAGGCGAATCCTCCTTTATTTGTCCTTCAATAGGTATATAGTAAAAAAAATCAAAAAAACGACCAAAAAGAAAAAGCCTCCCCGAAGGGAGGCTTTCGAAGTAATGGTTATGGGAGAAGCCCCTGTTCGCGGGCAGCTTCCCGAAGGCGCTTTTGCAGCAGGGTATTCCGTTTGCTGGTGTCCTCTTTACGGATCGCCATGCGGATAGCCGCGGTCTGGCCAAACAGGCAGACAATTTCCTTGCCGCGGGTAACTCCGGTATAGAGCAGGTTACGGCGAAGCATATAGACCTGGGACCAGAGTACCGGCATAAATACCGCCTTGAACTCAGAACCCTGGCTCCTATGCACCGTAATGGCATATCCGAGCTGCACATTGTCCATCTCATCCGCGTAGTAATCGACGATATTTCCTTCATCAAAGTCGAATTCAATGCCGACAATAAAGGAGTTTTCCTGTTCAGGATCCCGGTGGATCTGCCGGATTACACCCATATCGCCGTTATTTGCCTTCTCTGTGTTCTTTGACTGGATCACGCGATCCCCCACATAATAGGTTCTGCTTCCAATGGTGACTTTTGGAACATCTTCACGGCCGCCGAAAATCCGCTCCTGGATGCTGCGGTTGATCTCACCAGCCGAAGCCAGGACGGTTTCCCGCCGCGGGCAGAGGATCTCAACTTCCTTGAGACCGTATTTTTTTACGGCTCGGAGATAGCAGCTGATCATCCGCTCCTGAGCCATCCTGTCACCTTCAGGGTCTACCTTCAGGTTTTCGGGAAGCCCCTTGGCCTTGGGCATCTTAGTGAACGGGGTAGGGAAGAATGCGAACTCCGACATGCTGGTTTCCAGTTTCACATCGCCGGTTCGGATTTTCTGAGCGTTTTTGACGATCAGGCTGGTTTTCCCCTGCCGGTAGATGACGTCCAGCCGGACAACGGGGATCACGCCGGATTCGATCATGTCTTTGAGGACGGCGCCGGCACCGACGGAAGGAAGCTGGTCAATATCACCGATGCACACAAATTGTGCGTCCAGCGGGATCTGCGATACCAGCTTTGCCATAATGGCCATATCGGTCATGGATGATTCGTCCATAAACACAATCCCGACATCCTCTGTCAGCAGACTTTCCTCAGAATGATCGTACTCGCCGTCTTCCAATGGACGCAGGCCCAGGCCTTTGTGGATGGTGTACGCCGGTTCGCCCGAGGATTCCGCCATCCGGCGGGCTGCTTTTCCCGTAGGCGAAAGCAGCAGGACTTCTGGTGGGTCTTCCTCATCATCCTTATAGTTCTCCCACACATTCCTTTTGTAAAGATAAAGGAGGAACCGAAGGATCGTTGTTTTGCCTGTACCGGGGCCGCCGGTGATCACGCACACCTTATTGGTAAGGGCTGTCCTGACCGCCTCGATTTGCTTTGGTGCCAGCTGAATGCCGAATTTTTCTTCGGCCTCTGTGATCTTGTCTTCCAGCGTCTCGGCCGCAAACTGCCGGCGCCGGTCGAGAGGCCGCTTGAGCAGCCTGACCAGCTTGCTGGCTACCAATGTCTCATTGTGGTAATCCGGATAACGGTAGACGGCAGCGGAATCATCCATCTGGCCGTCAATGACGACCTCTTTGTTGAATTCCATGACCTGCAGCTCCGTATCCACCTTTTCATCCGGCACCCTGTTGTCCTCCAGCGCCCGGCTGTTCAGCAGCGTTAGTGTCTCCTGGATCAGATTGCCTCGTTCCAGGAACAGATGTCCCGAAGAGTTGGCGTCTTTGAGCACGGTGCTGATGGCTGCCTGAATGCGGAGCGGGGAATCCAGCGGGGTGCCCAACTGCGCCGCAATGGCGTCGGTGGTGGCAAACCCGAATCCGTGGATCTTCATGAGTTTGAAGGGCTCCGCCTGGATAACCTCCAGGGTATTGACCGGGAATTCCTTTTGGATTTTCTTAATCTTGCTCAAGCTCACATCATAGCGCGAGAAGAACAGAACCAATTCCTGCAATTCCCGTGTGTTCTTTACACTCTCAATAATACAGGCAAGCGTCGATTTTCCGATGCCTTTGACCTCCCGCAACCGGTCGGTTTCCTTGGTTACGACCTCAATGGACTGCTTTCCGAATGTCTTATAGATGTTCTCAGCGGTTTTGGGGCCGATCCCTTTATACAGGCCGGAGGACAGGTATTTGATAATTCCCTCTTTGCTGGATGGCGGCTCCTCAAAGAACGATTGGACCTGAAAAGCGTAGCCGTCCCGGTTTTTGTTTTTTACCCAGCGCCCGGTCAGGCGGGTGATCAGGGTTTCATTTTCCGGGAGGAAATCGCCTTTGGCCACAAAGGTTTTGTCCGTCTGAACCTGAGCGGGGGCGTCGTCATCTGCATCCACCAGGGAATACAGGGAGATCCGGTACTGTTGATCATTTCCCCACAGACGGCGCTTAAAGCGTCCTTTGATTGTTGTGACCTGTCTAACAGTTTCCATGTTATGCACCTCTCTTGCGGCGGGTCTTGGCCTTTTTTGCCTTACTGCGCACATTGAACGTCCGGCTGACGGAGGTTGTGATGTACGCCTCGTCAATCAGCATCTGATAGACCTCTGGATGCTCCTTTTGAAGGCGCTCCATATTTTCGGCCGACAGGGTTTTGCGCTCTGTGCTGCTGAAACCGGCTTTGTAGGAAAGATAAATGCTGTCCAACTCGCCGCTCTGATACCGATCGCCAAGCATATTGACCAGAGGAAGCTCAATGCTGTCCCGCTGGGCCTCCTTACTCTTGATTATCGCATTCAGCTCACTGATCTCCTGCCGGACAGCGATCGACTGCCGCAGGATCTCGGCCATGTGGACGGGGAACTTCAGCACATTCCCATCATTTCTTGCTGTCTTTCCGTAATGCCGGATCAATGCCTTTTTAAATTCGGACGCATGAGGCCCCAGCGCCTGGGAAGGAGGGATCTGTTTGAGAACATGTTCCTCCCAGAAGTCCTTCACAACCAGGGGAATGGTCTCCTCGTCCTCTTCCGTCAACTCACAAAGGTGGTAGGTCAGATCTGTGCTCAGGTTATTTCCCCCACAGCTGTAACCGATGATGCAGTGCTTGAGACCTCGCACCAGCATTCCAAATTTGCTCTGGGCGACATGCGCCGGATCCGGCTGCTCCCGATACTCCATATACTTGGAGAAGGAGGTAGTCTTTGCCTCAAACAGGACCATCTCATTTTTCTGAAGCTCCGTCCCGCAAATAACGCGGTCTTCCTTCATCAGGAAAAGGCCGTCAATGTCCGCACGCATATAAGGGTAGAGAGTGCTCTCCACCATGCGCTTATCCCGGATGGGGACGGCGCCGATCTCACGGCCGATGGTTTCCAGCATGACCGGCTCCAAAGCGTGGCCAATATCGAAGCGGTATTTGGTTTCCAGGGAGACTTCCTCAGAAACCTTTTCCGGATCGACCTTATCCTCATAGATGTCTACTGGGGTTTTGAACCCGGACAGGCCGACAATAGCAGGGTAATCGGAAGCACAAACGGCGAGTTTGCGTTCTTTCAGCCATACTCCCCGAGGGATTTTTTCGGTGTCTTCCAGAATTACTGTGAAAGGATATGTTGTTTTCTTCTTTGCCATAGGAAATCCTCCTTGATAAACAAAGAAGGGTGTTTACACACCCTTCCGTCCAATGTACTTATCATTATAGGTATACTGCCCGGGCAGATCGTGACCGGCGAAATCAAACTTGAGGGCGCGGGCGAATCTCTCGCGATATTCCGCCAGTTCCTTCGGGTTTTCGCTTTCTCCCATGAGAAGGGAAAGCACTTCGCTGAGGGAGGAGTACACATCATACGCTGTCTGCGGCCTTTCTCCCCAAATGATCTTCCGGTTTTCAAATACGGGAGCTCCGTATTTGGCCGGGATCTTCAGAAATTTGAGCATGGCCAGCAGCGCAGTCGCCGGATGGTCCAGTACCGTTTCCACCAGTTTCCTGATGCACTCGCCGGAATCCTGAAAACGCTTGTCGATCAGCCGCAGCGACTTCTCGAATTCTTCCAGGCTGGTATTCCCGTTGTGCTCCAGCTTCAGCGGCATACAGTAGTTCAGGCCATAGCGGTCATCCGTCAGGCGCATTTGAGGCGAAATTGTGATCGCCTTGCGCCCGTTGTCGGAAGTGCTGATGCAAACCGACTGCTCATAGGTCAGATCCCGTGAGGCGGCATCGAAGGGGATCTCTACCTTGCACTCCCCCAGCTGCCAGGTGGCGCTGGTATAGCTGTGCGTGTAGTTACCCTTCACAAATTTTGCAGGCTTTTCACATGCAAAATACGATGCTGCTGCTTCCATCAGATCTTCGGCGGGGATAAGGTTGTATTTCCTCCCCAGGATCGCTTCAACCTTGCCGTTGTTGAAGATCAAAAGCCCTTCACCTGGGGTGAAATCCGCATAGTCATTGAGATGCGCTGCCAGGATCTCCGGCGGCAGTGCGTTCAGCGCATCACCGGAGATCCGCAGGCGGTCGTAAATGGACGCCAGGGCGGTATCCCGCAGCATAAAGGTTTGACCATTGGCTCTCAGAAAGATTTTGGTGCCGTTTGCGATGCTGTCATAGGCAAGCGTCTGCAGTACCTCGTCGTTCTCAAACCTCTCCTTCGCTTCTTCTGCGGTCGGCATTGCCCTGAAAATCAGGTTTTTGATCTTGACTGTGCCGGTGGAGCGGGCGGCGCCCAGCACCTTTGTCGCTGCCAAGAAGGCGCTTTCATCGTTGGTTTCGTAACAGAACCTGTCCTGATATGCTTTTGCAAACCGGGATTCTGTCTCGGTGATCGCGCAGGAATTCACCATTGTCATTGTCGTAGCCATAGAATGTTCCTCCTGTTGTTCGTTTCTGGTTAATTTTCGTTTCTCTATGTAAAAAGGCGGCCTCCCTCGACCAAAGGGAAGCTAACCTTGAATTGGCAATAAAAAAGGCACGGTCGCGCCCAGAAGGGCGCAATCGTGCCGTTAGGTTTCACACCGGCCAGCTGTCAGCATGAACAGGAGGCCTTACTTTACTGCCTCGGTGGGCAGCGGATACTTTCATGGAATACCTGAAGTATATGCCGCTTTTTGTATCGTGTCAACTACCTAACTGATTTTTCTGGCTTACCTTTATTAAAAAGAAAAAGCCCCGCCGAAGCGGAGCTTTTGTCAGGAAAATACCGGCTTTTTACAGCCCAATTTGATTTTGGAATACATCCTCCCAGGTGAAGGTGTCACCGTCCCAGCGAAAACCATCCACTGCAAAAGGGATCACATCCCGGTATCCACCACAAAGCAAATGGCGGGCATCCGACCGATAGTCATCTTCCGTCGTTGTTGCCACCCATGGAAGGCCGTTAAAATCCCGCCCATTGGCTTCACGATATGCCAGAAAATATCTCACGACGCCATCGCTCCTTCCTCCAGGATCGCACGAACGAGGGCATTCAGACAGTCCCATACTTTTTCGGAACACCGGCCACCTTTAGCCTTCCAAAAGCGGAGATCCCCGCACCGCCCGTCTTTGACCGTGATGCTGATCAATTTCTCATTGATCCAACCCTGGGTCTTGATGGGAGTAGGGATATTATACCGCCGGAGGAGGCAGTTGACAAGTACCGTGCTGCTGCGGTCGTACTGGCTGCGGTAGAATACCACAGGCTCATTCGAGATTGTACCGCCATTTTTGACCGCCAAGATTGCGTTGGAGATCTGCTCTTCGGCCTTGGCGTTCATCCCTTCACAAAACAGCTTTTCCTCTTCGGCCGCTTTCCGGCGGCGTTCTTCCTCTGCTTTCCGGCGCTTTTCTCGATGCTTCTGAGCAAGGACCGTGCAGGTAGGGAGATCGTCCAAAACAGCTGCCCCAATAAAATCGGGGAACGAATCTCCATCGTTTTCCTTAGCACGAAGGTAGGTATCGACCTTATCATCCAGCATCGCTTTGATGTAGGCGGCTTGCCGGACAGGATCTTCGCCGCAGCGGGTGATTTCCTCCTGTTCCCGGGCAATCATCTCGCGGATGAGATCATCCGCATTCTCCTTTGTGCGAAGATCGCCAAAGCGCCTCTGGCGCTCCTCTTTCCCACCATAGAGATTTTGGACGGCAGCCGGGAAGCCGCAGCTGTCAATCATTTGGAATTCCGTTATCCGCAGCGGCGCTAGATAATCGCCCACCTCTACATGGAGAAGATAGGTGTCGTTTTGGGCGCGGGGATATTCCACATCCGGCTTCCCGGCTCCCTGCCAGAGACGGTAGGTGCTGGTTCCGTCAGAAACCTCCCTCACCAGGGCCGCACGCATCTTATGTCCATCTTTATTAAACATGCCGTTATAGAAAAGTGGCATCATCAGTTTACTCATAAAAAATTCTCCTTTTTTATACGCGCATTGTTGTTTTGTGCGCACTAGTCGGCTTCAACATTTCGATTTGGAAAACACTGAGCGAAAATCTTGTGGAACCGGTCGCTGGCTTCCGGCTCCAGGGGCCCTTTCAGCGATGCCATGGACCACTGTACCAATTCCTCTTCAGGAATATAATACTTGGGTTCATGAAAGCAACCGCCGCTATACCTGGGCGCGCTGTGGTTGAAGATGTTCTTGGTCAAGTCTGCCTTCGTAGTGGCTGCCTTGATGAACTGGATCTTCCTTTCACAGATAGGGAGCAGCAAGGCCTCAATAAAACCTCGTTCCTCATATCCTCCCATCAGTCTCCACAACCGTTCCAAGGCCGCCATACGCAGGTCAGACAGTGCCTGTTCTTTTTCATCAGCCGGGGAGAGTCTCAGCTCATCCACCATCGCCGTTTTAATGAGATCCCAGCAAGGACGGTTCAACATTTTGCTCCCTCCTCACTGTACGAACAGGTCAAGATGCCTGCTCACAAAGTCCATCGCATAGTAGCAGAACAGATTTCCCAGGCAGGAGATCTTGAGGTAGTCTTCCCTCTGGGTGCCCAGCGTTTTGATGGTCGCAAAAGGAAGCATCTTTTTCTTTCCCCCGTGTGTATAAGTTCCCAGGAGCCTGATGTCGCAATAAATTCCTTCATTGCATCCGAATGTGGTCGTAGCGACCACATCGAACCCACAGTCGGTCAGAGTTTCCACGTCCCAGTAGATGGAATCCGGCGAGAAATAATCGACCAGCCGGCTAAGCTGCTCCCACAGGGGGTCCGCTTCTACCAGCTTCCTGGTTTCGTTGTAAAACTGCTCTATGGTGATATTCTTCTTGGTACTCATGACAAACCTCCAAAAAAGCAGGCGTCCGACGGCGCCTGCTGTGTTTTTACTGAATATTGATTTGAAGATTACGCTTTTTCAGTTCCAAACAGAAAATGCTCCTGCAGCTCATAGTAAGACAGGGCTTCTGAAAAGTCCTTCGCTGGGAAGCATTTCGTCTGCATGGTGTTTTTGTTCTTGTTCCAGGTAGCGACCGTCACCTCAATGAACCGCAAGTCATAGTTGATGTTCAGGTTCATGGAGATATTGAAGTCCTTCGTATCGTTTACTTTCAGAATCATTGCGTTTTCCTCCTATCCCTTATGCCCAGCATCTGTTTCGCGCTTCTTTATCGGACAAAATGGTATGGCAAGGCATCATAGCGCAGTTATGCCGGTGATACCCGATCAGCCCATCCTGTACTTCCCGGCCGCGGCGGGCACCGCCATCCAGGCCGATAAAAATCTGCTGCCCATTAGGATCAGGGATGAAGCACATGCAACGTGGCTCCACAGGGACGGATTTACCGGAGCTTTTGTCACGGATCCAGCGGATCTCCTTCCCGCAAAAAGCGCAGTAGGTTTTCTTTTTTGTTCTCATCATGATAGTTCCTCTCTTTCGTTTTTGGTTAATGTTCGTTCCTCTATGTAAAAAGGCAGCTTCTCTCGACCAAAGGGAAGCAGGCCTTGAATTGGCAATAAAAAAGGCACGGTCGCGCCCAGAAGGGCGCAATCGTGCCGTTAGGTTTCACACCGGCCAAGCGTCAATGACGAAAGGCCTTACTTTACTGCTTCGATGAGCAGCGGATACTTTCATGGAATACTTGAAGTCTACTCCCGTTTTTGTATCGTGTCAAGAGATGTTGTGTAGAGAAGTTATTTTGGTCGTTTTTTTGATTTTTTTGACTATATAATAGATAGCAGCGGTTACGCTGACAATTTTGGAGGTGATTTTATGAAAAGAGCAGCTTTGATCTTGCTCTGTGCGGTATTGATGGGGTCCCTGTCTGCCTGTTCCGGCGGAAATGAACCGGAGTCCTCTTCGATCCCGTCCCCGTCGGAAACTGTTATTGAGGATACGTCTTCCGACTTCGACTATGTAGCGATGGCGGAGGATGTGGGACCTATCGCCGCCTCTGTACTTTGGCAGGATCCGTCTCAGATCCCTGTGCGGGATTTGCTGGGGTGGTATGTACGGTGTATCCTTGCCACGAATTCCGGTGATCCTTCAGCACTGGATCCCTACCTCTCAGAGGATGCAGGGAGTTACCAAATCCCTGCCGGCGAATTCGAAGAAGCAGTAAAGACCTACTTCGGCCTGGAGAAAGACCATCTTGAGGCGGCGGCAGACCTGTACGACAGCGAAAACCAGATCTACTCGATCTCGCTTAGTCAGATCAAGCAGGCGGCTTGTACCGTCCAGCAGGTTGAGATCGCCGGAAATATGCTTCAGATCTATTTCACACTGAATACTGGCAGCGAGAACAGCGGAAGTTCCAACGAAAAGGTCTATAACCTGACGGTTGATACTTCCGATGGGATCCGGTTTGTTTCCTGCACTGAGGCAGACCCCTCCGGTTTGAAATCGGATGAGGGGACTCTGGAAGGGGAAACCGATGAAGTGGATTTCAATTCTGAAGCTCAATCCGACGTAGAGGCCCCCAGCAGCTCCTCTGAGGGCAGCGCAGTTGAAACCGATACCAGTGATGCTGCAACTGGAGAAGGCGCCGCAGAGCCAGCTGAGGCCGGCACAGCGAGCAGTGAAGGAACGGAGGACGCCCAGTGAGCAACGGAGCCCTGGCAACCATCGGCATAGTCTTTCTGGCCTTCTTCATTCTGGGAGCGGCAAATAAGGTGATCTCCAGGATCATGGGACTCGTGGGGCTGCTCTTGCTGATCGTCGTTGCCATCCAGCTGAAGACGGGGACCGTCCTGATCGACTTCTCTCAGCTTGGCAATTCGATCGTACATTTGGGACTTCGCATTTCACAGTGGGCAGAGGAATCACTGTGGCCAAGCCTTACGGAGTTGGCGCGATGGATTGAGTCGGCGCTAGCATAACAGCAAAAAGAAAAGGCTGGGAACCTTAATCAGTTCCCAGCCTTTTCGTATAAAATAAATTACTTTTTTGTAGCGTATTGGTATAACAGGTGCGCATTGCTATGAAGCAAGGTCTCAAAGTCCTTGATTTCTTCAGCGGTGTATCCGTCAACGGAAAGCCACTTGTAATCCGGAAGTTCGCACCGGGCGGAATCAAAGCCGGATTCCGTTGGGCGTTCAAAATTGACGATCACCTTTTCTTTCCCAGCCTCATGAATGATCTGAGAATGAACGATTTCAGTTTCGTCTGCCAATGTCATATATGGATACATCACTAAAATCGCTCCTATCTGTAGATGTGGTACACTTTCTTATTTTTTGGTATACTCCAAAAACGCTGCAACACTCATGACCTGCGGGTCTTCCGGGAAATGTTTCAAGTTTCCGGTGATTAGGATGGCTCCACAAAATTTTGCGACCTCAAAAAACTTTTTGTCAGCTTCATCGACAAAATCATTTTCAAGAGGCTCAGCCACCACGGAGCGGCCATAGGCTTCAATCCAGTCCAGCAAGGAATTGATCTCATTCTCCGAAAAGCCGAATTTAGGACGGCTGAGGACTTGCCGGTACTCAGCCAAAATTCGGTAATCATAGCATGGGATCAACCGATCTGTCAACACCATGCTGACTACGCGGGCCGGAGCTCCATTCCTTGACCACAGAGCCGATACCAAAACATTGGTGTCGATCACTACCAGCATAGGCCTTTACTCCTCCTGACGCGCCGCAGCAATCTCTGCTTCGATTTCCTCGTCTGTCAGAAATCCTTTTGCGGCAGCACGGCTGCGCATCGAGTTGAAGGCCAGCATAGCTTTGGCCTGACGGATTGCCTTGACAGTCTCTTCAAAACTGCCATCTGCAATATCTACCAAAAGCGCTGTAGGCTTCCCATTGTTGGTGATGACGACCTCGCCTTCTGCAGACAAAGTTTCCCAAAGGCTTTTAGGCGTCGTTCTTAAATCTCTCACGGTATAGAAGTTCATACTGACAACTCCTTTCATATTTATGATACACTATTATATGCACGATTGTCAACTAATGTTGATGCAAAATGGATCGTTTGTGCAGACGCATGATTTACCACTGCTCAATCACAACATGGCCCTTTCCGTAGTCGGAAAATTTGCCGTGGAGCTGAGCTTGGGTATCCTCACTGAAAATGCCTTGAATAGCCTGGGCTTGATTTTCAGGAAGATTGGCCACCTCATAATCGTAGATCTCCTCGTTCCAGACATCGGCAGGCTTGGTCCGCACAAACACGGCTGTGCCGACGATTTTCTGAATGGGGAAATACGCATGATCCATCGGCATCAGGAAGTTGAGCGGCAGCTCTTTCGCCAGCCCGTCCTCGTCCACCAGCATCCAAAAAGTGTGCTCTTTGTTCAGAGAAACCCTTTCCATGGTGAAACTGCTCCCTCCGGGGAAAAGTCCTTTGAGATCACAGAGGTAGAACGCATCGGTTGTACGGACCTCGGCAGGTTTCCCAGGCTCTTTCACCAAGATTTGGTGTACGGCCTCCTGAATGCTGTAATCCAGTTCGACCGGTTCACCAAGGTGCTCAAATTCCTCCAAAAACTCAGCGACGGCCTCATTGGTGGAAGCGTCCGACCTGAACTCAAAACCAGCCTTCAGGAAGAACTGGCACAGCATATTCTCTCCGTTTGGGATCACGTCAATGTCATACTCTGCTTCTTCCAGCGTTCCTTTGTAGGACAGTCCCTTCTGAAACTGGTCCAGGATGGTGTCTTTGTATGCGGTCTGGGTCGGGAATTCAAACATTCCATCCAGTCTGATCTGATAATTCATAAAAAACTCCTCACTTAAATTCTTCCACTGTGAAGCCGAAATATTTTCGCACACGGCCTTTCAGGCCATCCGGAATATTGGGTTTCAGAACATTGGCCCAGCAGAGGACGGCCCAGAACGGGTTGTCCCTGCCTACTGTCTGCCATTCCCCGTCGCACCAGTAGTCCCCGGTGATTTCAACATCACCGGTCTGGAACCCCGGGATGGAATCCGTGCGTGCTTCCAGGGCGACATAGTATTCGCCTTCGCCGGGAGGGTTGATGCTCCCTTTGATCCAAGTGACTTCAGCCATGATAGTTGTGTCCTCCTGTTATTCTTTTCCTTGTTCGCAGCCGCTCCAGGTGATTCCCTGTTCGGAAGGAATTGGTACTCCGTCCAGATCCACATTGAGCAGGGCGTGATAGAACTCGCTCAGGGGATTTCCACACTGGTAGGCGGTCCATTTTTTCAGGCAAGCGCTCTGGTCGATCTCAGCGTACCGGCAAAATTTACAGCGAATCCGCATGGTGCAGCTCACCTCCGGAATCCAGCTTTTCGGACGCTGCCGGCGCGGCCTCTTTGATGATAGCCCACAGGCGATCCATCAGGGCGGAAACCTGCCGCCTTTTTTCCTGGTTAGATTCCAGCTCGTCGTCCAGCACAAGATAGTCGGCGTCGTCTTCCAGGTCACCCAGATACTCGCCCAAGGCGTAATAGCACTGGTCGAGAAGGTCATCTGGGATTTTCTCTTCATCGACGGGGGTGGCCACCAGCGCCTGGGGCACGACTCCATGATCACCGGCAGCAGCCTTAATAGCCTCTTCTTCGGTTCCAGAATAGATTCCCAGGTAGACGGGGCCACAGGCGGCTTCCCATCCGGCTTCGAGTGTATCGGGTTCGTTCGGCCGGTTGTAGACCTCCAGATCCCGAGTGTACTCTTCTCTTATCAGAACAATGTGTTTCATCGTTTTTTCCTCCCTAATCACTCAATTTCGGTGCAGTTATACCGGAGAATCGACCATTCGATCCCACTGGCTCCGCAATTACGGCAAACGAAGGGATAACCGATCTGATTCTCAATCGGGATATTTGCTCCCGTGAAGCTGCCATCGGCGTTGAGATCGTTCCCGCAGATGGGGCAAATATTGAGCGCCCCTCCATCCGATTCTGTCCTCTCATCCCTCTTCCCAGCTTCACGCTCCAGTACATCGGTAGGCCCGAAGTGCCCGGCGTCGATCATCCGGGTGAGGTTCATGGCGATGGGCAAATTTGGATCGTATCCGGGAATATCCCGAATGTCAAAAGCTCCATCATCAGCGAATGTTCCAGTCGAAGAAGTATGGAACCAATATTCCATTTCGCCTTCGTCTTGGTAATCGTTACGATAGAGCTTGTAAATTGTGATTCCGTGGTAGGACCGGATGATAGGCTCGTTTTCGATAAATACATACGGCATGTGGATCTTCCTTTCTGTTGTTTTTGGTTGATATTCGTTTCTCTATGTAAAAAGGCAGCCTCCCTCGACCAAAGGGAAGCTGGCCTTGAATTGGCAATAAAAAAGGCACGGTTGTGCCCAAAAGGGCGCAATCGTGCCGTTAGGTTTCACACCGGCCAGCTGTCAGCATGAACAGGAGGCCTTACTTTACTGCTTCGGTGAGCAGCGGATACTTTCATGGAACACCTGAAGTATATGCCGCTTTTTGTATCGTGTCAAGGGTAAAACAACTTTCCGTTAAACCTGTTCTCCACAATTTTTATACCGGCTCATTATTTTCGTCCTCCTCACTCAACAGCCGTTCTGCGCGTTCCCGGTCATGGAAGCGTATGTATCGGATTACATCCACAGGAGAGTAGAACCGCATATTCTGGTTGTGCAGGTCTCCTCCTCTTTTTGATTTAAATTCGTTTGAGTGAAACAGCAGGATGGGACGGTCATTATACCGGAACTGCTACTCACCGCTGACGGTGGTAATGAACGCAACCCCGCCCTTGAATTTGACGTGCATCAAATAGCGGTCGCAAAGCTCCCGGATGGCCTCCTGAAACACCTGATCCCGTGATTTATACACAGGCTGGTATTCAGTTTTTGTGTACTTATGCTTATTGATGATCCGTTCACTGTAAGAAGGGCCTTCATACAGGGTGGAAGGATCCACATAATCCGTCATTTCCCGAAGATTTCGCTTGGGACGGCTTTCTGCAGCTGCTTTGTCCGGCTGTGGCGCAGGCGGAGCTGACGGAGAATTAGTCCGTGAAGGCTGAGGCTTGTTTGGCGCGAGGGAAGGGGTTGGTGGAGACGGGGCAACGGGAAACCGATTGCTGTTCTTTTCCCTTACCGCTGCATACGCTTCCCCTTTGCTCTTGTAACTTGCCACAGGAGTGGGGGATTTTACCGCCCCATTTTCATACGCCCAGGCCCAGACTTGGGTGGCCACATAATATTTGCCCTCTTTTTCGCAGACATAGAACATTGTCGCTTCCTCTTTTCCATTATTCCAATCTGAAAGTGACCGCATCGAACGCCTCGGCGGCATCCTCAGCCGGCAGGAGAGATCCCATCAGGACGGCTGTGTTGGAACCAGAGATCAGGATGAAGTAGTCTACCTCATCCGGCAGCGAATAGGCAAAGTATTCATTGCCGTCCTTGGTGCCTTCGCCCAGAAAAACGGCCGTTGGCTCCGCCTCGTAAGCATCTCGGTAGTCTTCATAGGCATAGGAATAGATGAAGCTCCCCTGGAAGGCGGTTTCGCCGTTCTTGGAGATCGTAAAGGGGACCTCGGAGGTGATGTCATAGCCGAGTGAAGTGTTGACGCCAATTTTAATGTCATCGCCGTTATCCACCGAGTAAGTATAGCTCTTCTCTGTGCTGACTTCTCCAGATACCAGAGTGTCGCCGCTGCTGCTATTGCTGCTATCGCCGCCTCCATTGGTGGAGATTTCGATAGAACAGCCAGTCAGAGCTACCAGGATCGCGGCAAAAGCCGCTGCAAGTCGTGCGTTTTTCATGTTTGTGCTGCGCCGCCAGGGTCATCGCCTGCGGCGCAATCCTCCTTTCTGTTGAACTCGTTTCTGCAAAACAGCTTTTATGATTGTCCTATTCCAGGTCGTCCCCCTTTCCCAAATTACAATCTTCACACAACGTCCGCAGGTTCTCTGGGACGGTTTTGCCGCCTTTGGAAACAGGGATGATATGATCGACATGGAGTTTTACACCGTCCTCAGCGCCGCGCCCGCAGATCTGGCAGCGGAAGCCATCCCTTTTGAGGATGCTGTACCGGAGTTTGTCAGTCATCAGCGACCTTTCATGCTGACGCTGGATGACTGCATCGGTTTTCTGCTCCTCCTTCTTGACCAAGTCGTCATAGCGCGGGATAACATCACCAAGAGGATATTCCTCCTTAGCGTGATAGCGATTTCTCCCTTTGGGACTGACATAGGTTACGCTCAGTTCTACTTTGCTGTCGAGAAGGGGATTGAGTTTATTCCTCTGGAAAAGCTGTTCTTCGATATGGATATACCGCTTAAACGGAATATGCAGGCTCGCTGCTTCTTCTGGGGTAACAGATGATTCAATATGATCGGCTTGCTTTATGTATTTTTGGTAAGCGAGGCGATTTTCAAGAAGTTTTTGGGCTGCCCGCCTGAGATTGGGATGGTCCCACACAGTTTCGTCTAAGAAGCGGTCAAAATTAAACCGGTCAAACTTGGGCTTAGAGTTAACCCTGGTGCTGAAATGATAGTTGTTTTGCAAATCATTATAGAATTTTGTGCTTTCATTCAGCTGCTTTAGGGATTCCAATCGCTTACTTGACTTGGAAACCATGTTATACTGCCAAGTTTCAATCATCGACAAAGCGATGATAAAGATAGCGGTAATGGTAACAAAAATCCCTGTATTTATGTTGATCATGCTTTATTGGTCCTTCCTATTTATTCCGAATTATGAGCTTATCGTATGGCCCATGCGGCAGCCGACAAGATGCCTTATTGGCTGCCGCACAAGCCATAAGGGCTTGTGCTTTCGGTTTCTACTGAGTGTTATCCGGCCAGATACCCTATCACTACCAATCGGCCATTGTCGCCATAAAGGCTGCGGTCGCAGGTGGAAAGGGTCAGCAATGTGCTGCCGGCCGGCACCGTCTCGCCGGTCTGGATCACAGAACGGCTTTGAAGGGTTTGGATGTACTCTGCCTGGTGCTCAACGGAGCGGAAATCCTGGCGGTAGTAATCGGCCGCGGCGCCGCTCTGGGTCACATCGAACTGGCAGACGGCGAAGATCCGATAGACCTTCTCCCCGCCGTCCGGCGTCAGCAGGCGGATGTCGGGGTTTTCCTGCCAAAACTCCGCATCGGTATAGCGGGGCAGGGAAGAAAACATCGTCGTGCTGCCGTCGAACATGTTATGCCCATAGACAATACTGTTGCCGTCAGAGAAATCCGCGCTGTTGGCAAAGTCCAGGAACGGGGTCCCGGCGATGCTCTGCTCTCCGGTAAAGCTGCGCCGGAGATAAGCGTCGTTGTCGGCCGCCTGCACCACCGGATAGTTGATCCCGGCACCCGGCAGGTATAGCCAGGCCACCGTATCGGCGTTCTGAGTCGTCAGAGCGGCGAAGTCCACCTGAATATCCTGGGGCCCTGCCCCAGCCGGAGCCGCCTCAGAGGACACGCCAGGCCGGTCAGCGGCGATTTCTTCCGAGGAAGGGGAATCCTCACTGGAAACCGCCACATATTCCTGGAGCAGATCCTCATACTGGGCCGCTTCCTGCTGCCGTTCCATCAGCTGAGGGATGCAGAGGACCGCCCAAGCGGCCGCTGCCAGCGCCAGCAGAATGGTCACGATCAGCACCACAGCTCTGACTTTACTGCGCATCCTCATCGTCCTTCTTTTTTCCCTTGAGGATCACCAGCAGCGCGATGCCGCCCAGGGCGCCGATGCCACAGGCCGGGCCGAGGAAGATCGGCACCGGGCCGATGCCGGTGTTGACTGTGCCGGCATTGCGCACGATGTACGGCTCGTCCTCGTTCATGTACTTATCGGTGATGTTGAGGCGGATGACCTTGCCGCTGGCCATGAAGCCGGCGGGCGCCTCCAGCTCCTCAATGGTGTACTTGCCCCAGTCGAGGCGCTCGAAGTAGAGCATTCCGTCCTCACCGGAAGTCTGGGTCTCCACCAGCTTGCCATCCTCGTCATAGAGCCCGAATACGGCGCCCTCCAGAGGCTCGCCGGTAAAGGCGGAGATCTTCTTGATGGCGATGCGGACCGGCTCATCGGTGATCTGCTTGCCGCGTGCGGTCATGTCGTCCTTGACGGTGAGGGTCCAGAACTTCTTCTCCCTGGCAAAGCCCTCGGGGGCGTACCGCTCGTAGACCTCATACTCGCCCGGATACAGGCCGGTGACATAGAACTCGCCGTCCTTGTCGGACCAGCCCTCCCAGACCATCTCATCGTGCCGGTCGTAGATCTCGATGTAGCACTTCTCCAGCTTTTCCTTATGATCCTCGGAGTTGACCTTGGTCATAATGATCGGCGGGTTGAGCACTTCCAGCTCACCCTCGGCCTGGTTGTTCGTCAGGTCGATGTCGGGATAGCTGTTGCCATTCACATCCTGCTGGCTCTCGGGGATTACGGCCTTGATGGTGTAGCGCTCGTAGGTTTCCACCGTATCCACCTGGATCTCGGTCGTTACCTCGATGCTCTCCCCGGGCTGCAGGAGGGTGTTCAGCTTGATGCGGTTGTCCGTCTTGGTGGAATTCGGCGTCCGGTTGACCAGCAGCAGCCCGTCCGGGACGGTAAACTCGATTTCCGGATAGCAGGGCGCTGTGCCGTGGTTGGTCACAGTCCAGACGAAATCGGCGCTCTCCGCCAGGTGGAGCTCATCGTCATCCTCGATCGGCTCGCCCTCGTAGTAGATGCCCTTGAGCTCAATGCCCAGGTCGATCCAGCGGTAGACCACCGTGACGGTGGAAGCCTCGCGGACGCCGAAGGTCAGGGTCGGGTCGGTATTGTCGGATCCAAGATAACCAGACGGCTCCTCGCCGGGCAGCGTCTCGATTTCAAAGTGGTCGAAGATGTAGGAGCCGGTGTCGGGATGCGGAATCTCGGTGGTGCGGTTCCGGAAGCCTTCCAGAAGCGTCGGGTTCGCGGGATCAAACTCCGCCGAAATGTCCTTGCCGTTCATGTCCTCATACTTCAGGTAGACGGTGGCGCGGTAATCGTACTTGACGTAGATCACGCCATCATAGCCGGCATTCATGGTGGCCAGATGGGTTTCCGGATTCAGCGATACCGAGACACCGGACTGCACAATCATGGAATTGAACTGGTAATCCTCCAGCTCGGGCGTTTGAATGGTGATCTCATCGCCGCGATGGCCGGTGTACACAAAGGGCGGCTCCGTCGGGAGCAGCTCCCGGTCGGACTCGGCGATGACAACATCGTTGATGTTCTGGCCGAGATCGTCGATGTACTCCACCTTGAAGGATGCCTTGGCGTGATAAACCAGGGTGACGGTGGAAGCGTACTTTGCATTCAGCTCCAGATCATAGGTAACATCATTGAGGAAGCCGGATTCCAGGCCGCCCTCCGGTGTAGTGAGGAACATCTGCTCGAAGTCATAGTCCTCCAAAGTCGGGATCTGCACGGTGTAGTGCTCACCCCGCAAGCCGGAAATGATGGTGGCAGAGCCCTCCGGCATGATGCTGTCGATGGGATTGCCCAGGTCATCCACATAGCGGATGTTGACGCTGGCCTTGGCATGGTAGACTACTGTGACAGTCGAAGCGTTTTCAAAGCCCATCGTGAGCTTCTTGGTCTCCGGATCCAGCGTGCCGGATACGGTTTCTCCCTCCGGAGTGGAAATACTCATGGATTCATAGACATAATCGGCCATGTCAGGGGTCGGCACATCAAAGGTTTCGCCGCGGTAGCCGGAGATCATGTCCGGTGTCCCCTCGGGCATCAGGTCGTCGATGGGGTTGCCAAGTTCATCCACATACTTGATGGCTACATCAGCCTTGGCTTTGTATGTAACGGTAATTTCACTGTTATCGCCGATGAGGATGCCCACCTTCATGGAATCCTTGTCGTACTCGTTGACGGTGCCGGACGGGATAGCCGGCTCATTGATGGTCACGCTCTCCAGATCATAGTAGGGATGCTGCGGCAGCGAAATGGTGTTCACATCGCTGCGGTAGCCGCTGGTGGATTTCACCGCATCTTCAAACGGGATCTCGTTGCCCAGCTCGTCCTGATAGCGGATAGAGACGCTGCCCTTGGCCCAGTAGACCACCTGCACCACCGAGTTATACCCGGCTTTGAGGGTGGCAATATGGGTCTGGGGGTCCAGAGCAGCCGATTCGTTGGGGCCGCTGCCGGTATCGGGATGGGAAATGGACATGGAGCGATAGTCGTAGTCCTGGATCTCCGGGGTCGGGATGGTAATGGTATCGTCCCGATGGCCGGTGTACTCAAAGGGGGTGCCCTGGGGCATCAGGTTGTCGATGTTGTTCCCCTGGTCGTCCACATATTCCACCTTGAAGGACGCCTTGGCACGGTAAACCACCGTAATAGTGGAAGCATACTCGCGGTTCAGGGTGACTTCCTTGGCGTCAGGGTCCAAAATACCGGAATAGATGTTGTCCCCCGGGGTGGTGAGGTACATCCGCTCGTAGGTGTAGTTCTCAATATCGGGGGTATTGACATCGTAGGTCTCGCCCCGCAGGCCGGAGATCTTCTCCTGAGCGCCGGCAACGCCGGTCACATCAATGGGATTGCCCAGGTCATCTACATAGCGCACATTGACGCTGGCTTTGGGCTGATAGACGACGTACAGGGTACTGGCGTCCTCAAAGCCCAGCGTGAGGGTCTTGCTGCCGGCATTGATGGTGCCGGACGGGGTCTGACCCTCGGTCTGGATGCGCATAGTGATGTACTGATAATTGGGGACATCAGGAGTCGGGACAACCTCAGTATCCCCGCGATAACCGGATACCTGAGTGAGCTTCTGCTCAGGCGGGATCAGGTCGTCGATGGGATTACCCTGTTCATCCACATACTTCACATTCACCAGCGCCTTGGCTCTGTATTTCAGAGTGACTGTGCTGGCGGCGCCCTGTTCCAGCTTCACATTGATGTTCTGGCTGTCCTGGCTTGTGATCTCACCGGACGGGGTGGAACCCTGGGTAGTCAGTTCGGCCGAAACGAAGTCGTACCACTCATGAGA
Source organism: Merdimmobilis hominis (assembly GCF_900104615.1). Lineage (GTDB taxonomy): Bacteria > Bacillota > Clostridia > Oscillospirales > Ruminococcaceae > Merdimmobilis > Merdimmobilis hominis. The sequence continues at coordinate 1,671,883 of NZ_LT629939.1, forward strand.
GGGAACGGAAACCGTCTTCTGATCGTCGCGGTAGCCGTCTACGCTGGTGGTGGCGTCCTCAAAGTAGATGGGATTGCCCAGCTCATCCTCGTATTCAAAGTTCACGCGACCGCGTGCCCGATAGGTGAGGACGATGGTGCCGCGCTCGCCGGAGTCCAGGGCAAAGTAAACCTTGTTGCCTTCCTCCAGCAGGGTAGAAGAAGCAGCTGTGTTTTCAAATACAGCGCTGCCCTCCATATACTCGTACCAGGAGATAGCGGGCGGGCTGAACTCATAGGTCCGGTTATCCATTGAGTAACATTCGGTGGTGAAACCGGCCGGCGCCGGAAGAGGGTTGCCCTTTTCATCCTGGAACCGGACATTGACCTGGCGGTACGGGATCGTTACCGATGCTTCGCCGATCCGATCACAGCCCTGGGTACACTGAACCCGGATGGTGACGGTGATTGGTGAAGTCAGACTGGGAATCACCTGACCGTTACGGTGGCTCTGATAGAGGATTCGCGCCTTGGCGCCGTGATAGCGGGCCTAGCTGGCGTTGTGAGTAATCAATACAGAACCGTCTTCACGGGTCTGGTACGATACTGTAAAGCCAAACGCTGAGTTGGTGGAAGAACCGCTTTCCGGCTTAAAGGGAAGAAGCGTCTTGTCCTTGGACTGCTCGAAGCCGCCGAACACAACATCATCGGATGCTGTGACAGACATAACCACCGGGAGGTGGATGTTTTGGACCTGCACGGTGTACTGATCTCCATCCACCGCGATCGTACCGGAAACGCCGTTCACATCGAAGCTGCGGTCACTGGAAGACAGTGTAGTGGATTCGCTGCCGACCGATATGGTGATCGTATCCAGCTTATTCTTATCTGCCAGCTCCCATCTGACCGTGGCGCTGCCGTTATCGTTGGCCATGATGGTGTCGCCCGTCTGCAGAAGAACGCGGGAGGGGTCGTTGACCGATACCGAAACGGTCTGCTGAATATTGGGAGTGATCTCCGCATCAGCGATCAGGTGATTGAGGTGGATCACATAGACCGGCCGGCCGGTGGGTCCCTGGGTCAGCTCCAGGTTATAGGTCTGGTCCCCCACCACAAAGTCACCGGGAGTCAGGCCGATGGTGTTGCTGGCGTCTCCGACCTTTATGGTAAAGGAATTCGGCACAACGCCTTCAACGAACTGGAACTGTGCGGAGATGTCAGCGCCGCCGGGGCCCTGGATCTGCTGCTGGAAGTCGTTGACCACCAACAGCTCTTCGCGGGTGTTGAGCGTGACGGTGACGGTTTCCGGCAGCGCCGAGGCGCCCACCACCTGGATGGTGGTGTCCTTCTGGATGCCGTTCAACTTCAGCGTGTAGACGCTGCCGACCTGCTCCAAAGAACACGGCTGTTCCAGGAAGGTAAAGTCGCCGGGGGTGGTGACGGTGGTGGTTCCGTCCTCATTGGTGATGATGACGGAATCCAGCTTGCCGTCGGTCTTGATGGACCAGGTGGCCGTCACAACACCGTCCTCGATAACCAATCCTGTCTCTTCGTCGATCTCGATCCACTCGTTTCCGCTGATGTGGACCTCCACAGGCTCAACCGGGACTTCCGCTTCGCCATAAACCGCAATGGTGATGTTGCAGTCCGCGTTGTTGAGCTGAAGGGTATAAACGCCGTCAGATTCGTTCAGAGAACATTCTTCTCCGCTGAAGCTGAATGGGCCGGGTTCCGTGACGGTAATTTCTTCGTCGCCGGTGATGACGACCTTGGAAAACTTGCCGCCCTCCGCAATGCTCCAGGTGGCAATGATGTCATTCCCGTCAACGACCTCCAGAGAAGATCCCTCTTCGATCCCAATCCAGCCGTTGGCGCCGATTTTGACCTCGAACTGACCGTCGCCGATCTGGGTGTTATCTTCGGAATCTTCACCGGGAGTGGTTTGGCCACCTTCATCGGCCCCAGAGTCAGGCTCACCTTCATCGCTTGGCTCAGAACTGGTGTCGGAATCTCCTTCATTGCCTGGCTCGGAACCGGTGTCAGATTCTCCCTCATTGCCTGGTTCGGAACTGGTGTCGGACTCTCCTTCATCGCTCGGCTCGGAGCTCGTATTGGACTCGTTTTCGCCATTTTGCTCGGAGTCTGTTCCAGGTTCTCCCTTACCGTCCGATTCAGAGCTGGTGTTCAATTCGCCATCATCTGACTGAGAGGCGGAGCTTTGCTCACTGTTGTCGTTCAATCCAGAATCAGGTTCCCCACCATTGCCTGGCTCGCTTTCTTCACTACCGCCTGCCGATCCATTGCTTTCGCCTGAATCGCCGGTGTCAGTGATGGTGAACACTGAATCACCAGTGTTTTCCACGGCATAGGCCAGTGTTTCAAACTGAGAAACCACCATGACCGCAGCCAGCACAAGAGATAAGAGCTTTTTCTTTCCTTGTACTCTCATTTTTCTGTGCTTCACACAATTTACCTCCTCTTTTGGCCCTTTTCAGAGCCGTTAATGCCTGATGCCGCATGATTAAGATCATGCGGCGTATATCTGTACCCAATAAATTCTGTTTCCTTGCCTTCCAAACGGCAGCATTTGTCAGAGGGGAACATTCACAGGTTTCCGTTTTTGGTAATATAGCTGTTTTAAACCGTCATTTTTGCACCGCTGGAAAACGGGAGGATTCAGAACCTATCGGGGGTACAGCAAAAACTAACCGAATCACCGCGCATCATAGTTGATGTTGCGGACGATACGGCCGATGACAATGGGGTTGCCACTGATTTTATTTGTCTGAATCTCAATCATTCGAAAAGCGACTCTATCCCCGTGATTAGGAATCCTTCTGCCGCGGATGCCATTGGAAATATAGGCAAGTGCCTGCAGGCCGTTGTTAAGGGTGATGAAAATGGCGTTGCGGGACCGCCCGGTGACGCGGCCAAGGAACTCATCGCCCGGATTCATACCTTCCAGCTGGTTCTCAATCTGCTCTTTTTCCTTCTTGTCGTCCCGCATCGAAATATAAAGCGAGGTGATATTCCCATTTTCATCCCGAGACAGGTTGGTAATATACAGGGGGATCGTCATGCCGTTCTGAATTTCGTCACGCACATCAACAACATAGTCCGCTCGGATGTCCCTGGCTTTCAGGCGAACAAGCATCCCATACACATCAATCAGAGCAACATTCTGGTAGACCGCCAGTACGTTGCCGCTGACCCTACGGCCGGGATAGATCAGGAAATTCCCTTCTCGATCCCGTGCGCTGAGAATGTTCTTGCGGCGGATTCTGGCAGCCATAGCACGGCTGCCGGCAATCAGGTTGGAATCGTAGTCGATTCCGGTGATGATGAAGTCGATCCGTGCGCCCATCATATTGCGGATGATCCGCTCAATTCTGGCTTTATAATCTTGCTTGGATTCTCCATGTCGATGTTCCAATTCGACATCCATTTCACTGAACGGGATCAGCACCCGATAGTTCTGATAGAGTGCTTCAACCCAACCTTCTCCGCCATCCCGGCCTCTTTTAATCTCTTCGATTGTACCGGTGAGAATCTCACGGGAAGCCCGTTTCTGAGAAATATCCGCAAGCACCGGGTCGAACGAGCTAAGGCTGCCGACGATCGGCTTGCCCTTTTCATCCAGCGGCGCTTCCAGACGCATCCTGCGAGCATGTTCCCGGCGTCTTTCAGCATTCAGCCGGCGGCGCTCACTCTCGGAGACCGCATTGCCCAGGTCCCGTTCAATCACATTCTGGACAACTGCTGTACTTTCCGGTTCTTCCTGAAGGTCTGCTTCGGCTTCCGCCTCTGCCACAGGCTCATCATTGAGGGAAGGTCCTTCTTCCATGGTCTCCGGTTCATCCGGTTCGCCGACTTCGGAAGCGTTCTCCGGTTCTGCTGCCGGCTCAGACGCAGGTTCGGTGTCTGCCACCTCGTCAACCTCATCTGCATTCTCAGATTCTGTTACCAGCTCGGCAGCCGGCTCAACATCTGCTGCTTCCTCGGCCTCAACAGCATCCTTCGGTTCCGTTGCCGGCTCGGCATCTGTCACCTCACCGGTCTCAAGGGTTTCCTCCGGCTCCGTTGCCGCCTCAGCGGCCGGTACAGCAGGAGAATCCGGCTCCATTTCCTGTGCATCCTGTGCAGGGACAGCTTCCGATTCTTCGGCCATGACGGCCTTTTCCATTTCCAGATCCATTGTTCTTTCCTTCTTGTCGTTCAGAATCATATCGTTGGTCTCACTCATGGTCTTACCTCCTATGATTTGTTGAATAAACAGGGTGGCTTATCATTCTTGTCAGCGGAAGAACTCACTCCTTCAGCTGTAAAGATCGTGATTAACTCCCATCCATATCCGGCAGGAAACCTTTCGCATCAGAGCGGCGGGGCCGCTTTGCTACCCTTTGGTCTGTTCTCGTTCGCCTTCGGCGGATTGGCCGTGGAACCAATCTGCTGGCCCTCCTGGCTCTGAAGCGGCTTTTTAAGTCCTGGGATACTTCCGTGAGTTGAAGGTTTCTGATGCTTCGTGGATTCGTTCTGTGGGGCATTGGCAGCCTTTTGAATAGCGGCCTGCCGCCGCATAAAGTCAAGAGTGTTCCTTTCCGACTTCGCCTGGGCCTCGGCAAAGGATTCCGGCTGTGGATCCAGGGCGGGTTCAGGCTGGCCGGAAGGTTCATCCTGTTCCGGTGATTGCTCAGGCGGTGACGCCTTGGCAGGGTCTTCGTTTACGGGCATAGTGGGATCCGGTTCCGTAGGATCCGGCTTTTGGGCGCCTTTCTTGTTTCGGCGGGGAAGATCCTCCGCCGGGGGCTTCTCGGACGCCTGTGGTTTCCGATCCTCGTCCGCTTCATTTTCCACTGCCCAGAAAGGATCGGCGGGGTCGTAATCCGTCATTGCAAACACTTCCCACTTCAGGGATTCGGGGTCACGGGTATAATCGAATTTTTCACACTGCAGGATCGGCTGGTCGCGCATGACAATCAGTTCCACATAAGGGTTGTCCTTGGCCATCGTCTGGATTTCGTTAAGGGTCAGGACCATACGCCGGCCGGCACCCACGGATTCGCGTTGATCCAGGGTGAAGTGCAGCGGATCCAGCTTGTTGTGCGATTCGGCGGTGGTATCTACCATGATGGTTGCTTCGCCGGAACGCTTGCTGAAATAGTCCGCTGTGTTGGGATCGCCGCCGCCCAGGAAGATGATGTAGTCACAGTTGTTGAGAATCCGCCAGTGCCCCGGTTCGGGATAGCGTTCGGTAAGATCCGGCAACGACTGAAAAAGGATGGTGATATTGATCTGCCTGGAGCGGACTGTGGCAATTTTCTTAGGGAAATCGGGTATTTCACCGATATTGGGGAACTCGTCCAGCAGAAGGTTTACAGGAACATCACATTTGCCTGCAGTTGTCTTGGTGTCGGCATATTTGACAAGCCGGATAAAGAGCAACGTAAAGAACAGGGCAGCCAGGAAATCGTAAGTGCTGTGCTGATCCGGCGTGATAACGAAGTAGGCGCATTTTTCTCTGGCCGGCAATTCCAGGTCGATCTCATCTGTGCTGGTGATTCGCTGAATTTGAGCGTTGCGGAACAGATCCAGGCGGGAGAGCAGGCCGAAATGAATGTTGGGACAGATTTTTTCGCCTGCCTTGAGAAAGATATTGAAAGCAGGAGTGGCGGCGTTCGTAGGTTTACGGGCGCCCAGAGCAGTGAAGGCATCCTTCATGTGATCCACATCGTTGTCCAGTAGGAACTTGTACGCCCAGGAGAAGGACAGGGCACCGGTGCCCTCTTGCCAGACGTAATACTGGTAGAGCATGATAGCTTTGAGCAGTCCACGTTCGCCCTTATCCCAGAAATCGTCCTTGGAATGGCCGTCGGCGGTGCCGCCGGTGTTCTGGATGATGACATGCGCCATCTGATCTACGATCTCAATTTCCTCACCAGGCTGACAGTTCTGCAGGGCGTCGGCCATGAAGTTCCATCCGCTGGATTTGTCCAGTGATACCAGGTTGAGAGCGCGGACGATGTAGCCGCTTTTCCGCAGCCAGATCGCTGTATCTCGGAAAAGTTCGCCTTTGGGGTCGGTTACGACCATGCTTTCGCCGCGGCGCTTGGAACCGATGATTTTATTGCGGACGATGGCCCGGGATTTCATAGAGCCGGAGGCGCCGATGACGGCCATGTGCTTATTGTGCTGGGACTTTTCCGGCCGGCTCAGAACCAGGCCATCTTTAATCCCGATAATGTCGCCCTCGGCTTTCCAGCATTCCCGTTCCGGCACGCAGTTGAAACATTGGCGCATCCGGTAGTCATCCATCAGCTCAGCAGTTCCGTAGGTGTCCTTATCTGAAAACCAGAAATTCCGCTGCTCGTCGCGGGTCATGCCGGCGTGCTCCAATCCCCGCACTTTCAGAAATCCCCAAATACCAAATGGGATCAGAATGAGCAAAAGGATGAGCGCTTTCCCAGATGGTGAGAACAAAGTCGGGATAGCCACCAGCGGATTTAGATTGAAACCCGGCTCCGAACGGTCTATGCCGGTTGACAGGACGCCCAGCGTATAGACCAGGGCGGGAATGCCGATCTGAAACCACCGTTTGTTCTCTTCATAGACCGATTTGGTTTTGTAGAGGAGTTCCTTGAATTTATCCGTGTTCATTTACCTCCCTCCTTCAGTTAGACGTAATAGCGTTCCGGCATTGTGGATTCGCCCAGATAACGCACCTCTGCCTCATAGCGGGCCTTGGCTGCTTCTTTCCGGGTTTTGAAGCTCTTGTTGAGAATCCACTTTCCTCTATACCAGAGCCGGGCGATCCACCGCTTTTCCGTTTTGTCCCAGGAGATCCCGGGAACTTCGGGCGGATGACGGCGGACATAGATCTGTTCCAGCTCTTCCAGTTCCGCCAGCATGATCTCGTAATACTGGTCGATGATGCTTCGGCCGAAATACTGCCGTTCCGCATCTCGCCGGATCTCCAATGCCTCCTTTGCGGTATCGGCATATTTACGGACAAAGCATCTCTGGCCGACGGTCAGAGTAACGAACCAGATGTACCGGCTTCCAAACCATTGGATCCCGTCTACCGTGGTGGTCCAGCGGATGGGCCGTTCAGATTGGTAAACAATGATCTTATTCGCCTCCTGCTTTGGCAACGGGGTTGTGCAGCCGCAGTCGTTCAAACTCCCATCGACCAGCATTCGCAGCGGAGCGGTCACGATGTTTCCGCACCGACACCGGCTTTTGGCGATGAGTTCCGGAGTTTTCCCAGGGTTCCGGCTCAGGTATATTTCCTGAATGGTCAGCCAGCCAAATTGCCGGAATAAAAAAAGCGCGCTCTCGTGCAGCAGGCCGGCAACGGTCGTTTGCAGCGAGAGCGCATTGAATTTCCTGATGTCTTCCTCAATATCCCGGTAGCAGGTCCCATTTGGCAGTGAAAATGGTTCAGTGATTTCAATGGGCCGAATGCAGCCGGAAATTTCCGAATTGAGGATCGGGCTTGCTTTCCCGTCCGGCATCATGGATCACCTCACTTTGTTTTCCTTTTATGCTTGTTGAAAATCCCCTGCGCGTGGGGAGGGCATTTCACAATGCCCAATAAAAAATCCCCATCGCTATATGCGATAGGGAAGGCCTTGTTCTTCGTACAGATTTTCTACATATCCCTCCAATTCCTGTTGCGGCAAATATGTGATACGGAGCCTTGAACGGCTTTCGGGCTCCAGCTTTTCAAGGAAGCCGTCAAAAAACGGTTTCTGCCACTCCATAGCGAGTATGGTGTAGCTGTTTTGAGAAACAAGAAGATCTCCGATCATCCAGCGTACCGTATCGAGATGCAGCCCGATCAGGACGAACAGAGTGCTCCCATCTTCCAACGTAGCGGTTAGTTCTTTTTCCCCTATGTATTCCCTGGAAATGTCGGGAGCTTTGCCGGCCTGGCATAGTCGTTCCCAATAATTCAGCGCCAAATCCTTGAGATACATGGGCCAGTGCGGAAATCCCATGAGGGAATAAAGGGGGATCGCTTCGCGGATCACGGGCAGATAGTAGGTATCCGGGACGATCAGGAGATTGTAATTCTCGCTTGCACCCTTCGTTTTCCATTTCCGCCCAAAACGTGATTCACTTTCGATCGTGTTCTGAACCACATTAAGCGCCGCTTTATGGGTTTCGTCCCCAAACAGGATGGCGCCGCGGGTTTTCGGAACCAGCGGTTCTTCTACCTGATTCCCGTCGCCATCGCTCTGTACCAGGGTGAGACTCTGCCGGTATACCGTCCACGCCCAACTGTCCACATAAGCCCGAATGGCTTGTTCACCATGAGGGCGCAGGCGGATCGCGGTGCGTTCGGTGTTGTAGAGCAGGTAAGGGCCGTTACCGGAGAAGAAAACCCCGCTTGTTCTGGCATAGCGGGTCTGGTCTGCGACCTCTGGCTTTCCCCCATTAAATTCCGCTTCCGCCATCACAAGCTGTTGAAGTTCCGGCAACAGGTAAATACAGCCGATCGGAGTTTCTCGATAGGAGTATTCTTTCGTATCCCTCGCTTCGCGGCTGCTGTGCCTCCGAATGTTTTTGTCATAGTAACGGAAGGTTCCCTGGTTGAAAATAGAGTTTTCCACTCCCCGGAATCGTTCTGGGTCCAGGGGCTTCGCCGCATGGGCTGCACAAGCTGGCCTGCCGGCCGCCTCTAACGGGAATCCGCTTAGGGCGGTAATATCAGGCTTAGTATCCGGGTGTACCGAATACCCCGCAAACTCCGACATGGCTCTCGTTTCCGAGAGCAGGGAAAGACGGTAGATCCGGCGCTCCTGATATTCAGAGGGCGATAGGGCAAGGTTATCATCGCTCCCATATCGCTCAGGGTTATATGTTCTTAGAAATTCCCGCCCTTTCTTGGTCAGATAGTATCGGAGGCCGTGGATGCTGGGGGGAATGGTTTCTTTGTACTCTTGCGCTTCCTCATTGTTTTCCACCTTACCCATCCGAATTTTTCTTCTCTGTTCACGCACTCTCGCATTGAGGTTGAGGCAGGCGATGAGCCCGTCTTTCTGTAACGACCGAATAACGCGATTGCGCCAGCTCTCACTAACCGGCCATAAATAAAACGCTCTTTTATCAGACCATTTACTATCCGCGAGAAGTCTTAAAAAAGCTGTATAAGCTGAGGAGGCTATACCCTTTTTGCCGTCTGTTTGCTTTCTCAAAAACACGCCCCTCCTTCTTTAGCAAACTCGTATCCCCTGGATAAATGAAAATCCGAATTTTTAGCTTTCTACCGCCGTTTCTCTATGACAGTTTAGTTACTGTTTTTCTGTTTCCGAAAAAAAACGAACAGTAAGCAAAATGCCGCAGATTTTTCGAAGAATCAGTAACTAAAATGACGCGAGCACCATCCGATTTCAATAACCAAAATGGCACGGTAACAAGGCTTAAAAAACGGTGCTTTTCATTGCCTCATATCCGATTCATACATAGAGAAATCCATATCCCGCAGAAGGTTCATCATCCGGTCTACCGGGGTAATGATTAACTCTGTAAAGGATTTGCCGTCTGGTACAGCCATCTGCATCGTAACGCTGGTGGTGGGTCCGTCATTGAATATCAGTGTGGATTGCAGCGCATTGAGGACTACGGAATACTCCTGGTTGTCATAGTCCCGGTAGTACCATTGCCCTGGACGTGGTTTTTCATAATGGTGGACAAACAGGACAAAGGCATAGGAAAACCGAAGCCGTTGTCCATGTTCCTGCCGGTAATTCTCTGAGAAAACCCCGAGCGTGTAGCGGATTTTACCCGGTAGATATTCATTCCATCTGCCCTTGAGCGGCAGCAGCATCGGCATTTCAACGCGCAGCCGTTTTGTCTCCTCATCATAGCTGATCTGAATATCCTGGGAGATGTCCATTTGGGAGGGAAAGGGGATCGGATGGATCAGGTCGTTTTTCTGAATAGCTTTGCACATGTTGTCCAGCGTGCGCCGCCGGCGCAGGCAATACAACTCACCGGCATCCGAAAGGGCCGTCAGCGATTCCCGCAGGCTATCAGGACTGTCCGACCAGAAATAGGCCTCCCGTACCAGGCGCAGCAGGTTTTTCTGATAGCTTTTGGTGTCCTGGAGGAGCGTATGCAGGTATGGGGATACCCGGCGCTGCGGCCAGGCTTGGATTTCTTCGCAAAGTTCTTCCAATGGATCAGACATTTTGATTCACCGCCTTATATACTTCTTCCGCAGAATAGAACGTGCAGACATTTTCTTCATCCAGCGTGACAAAATAGGCGATTTGGGAAGAATGGATGTACCTTGCACTTTCGATATTCTCCAAAACGACAATGTATCTGGCAGCCTCCAGAAAAGCCTTATCGTCCTTTTCAACGATCCGGGAAAAGTAGCTGAATTCAGCACGATAAAGCAATTCCAACCTTGCCGCTCTAAGCTGGTTGTCAAAATAAGGTCCGGCATCCGCAGGGCAATAGGCAATCTCATAGGAACGATCTTCCAGCATCAAACAGATTTGAGATGGGGACAGGTTAGAGGAGATCGAAAAATGATGCTCTACCCTGTTGATGAAATCCAACAGGACCCAGATGCAGCGATCCATGGCGATGCGCCGGGAAGGGGACGGTTCTTCATAGCGGTACGAGAAGAACCCTTTTGACGACTTATCAAAATAAACCTTCTCACCATGCACCCGGATGGAATTGACCTCTGCTTTGATCTTTGGAGCGGAAAACCCCATGTTCTCATAAAGCCGGATGAGCTGGCTCTCCCGGATAAACCCATACTCGCAAATCAGATCCTCTGTATACTGGTAGGTCAGCGGTTCTTTAATTAAACCAAACACCTTTTTCACCTCTTTCTCGTTTGTAAACTTCGGGTATTTGTGCGCACAAACGGTGTTTGTATACAGAATAGATATTTGTGCGCACTTTTTTGTGCATATAGGTTGTGCTTGTGAGCACAAATCGCTTTTATATGCACATCCCGTTTTTATGCACACAAGTTTGACTTGAGCGCATAAAAACGCCCCCACGGGAGTGTTCCTGTGGGGGAAATTTGAAAATTACAGCTTGACCTTTTTACGGCCTATTGGGATCAGTTGCGAGCTTTGCCGGCGGACGGCGGACAGCATCTCGCCGGGCGTTGGGGCTTCTTCCGCCTGTTCCGGCATCGTATTTTCCGCCATCTGCTGCATCTTCTCATCTACCATGCTGTTCAACTCATGAACATCGGTTGTAATGAGCTCATGTTCCAGCTTGCTGGATACGATCTTAATGGCAACGCTGCTTCCGCTTCCGACCAGCAGCGCCTGGCCGCGTTCCAATCCTTGTACAATGTCTACCTCACGCTGCTCCAGATCCAGGCTGTCCCGCAGCAGGCTGAGAGCAACCGGTTCGGTGGCCATAATCATGCCAAGAGAACAGGAGTTGAGGATAGCCTGAGCATAGGAACCGTTATCCAGCGCGAAGAAGTCCGCAAGCTCCTGAGTAACGGCCACGGCGCCGGCGCCATAGCCTCGGAAGGTCTTGAACATCTCCAGGACGGATTGGGCTGCCTCCTCCGGCGCTCCCTTACCGACCAGCCGCCAGATCTCGTCAATAAAGACGCGCTTATTCTGGGTACGGTCTTCCTTGACCTTATCCAAAATAAAGTCAAGGGCAATGTACATGGCGATGGGCAGCATCTTCTTATTCCGCTCGAAGGCTGACAGGTCAATGACGATGTACTTGTTGTCCAGGGCCACATTGGTCTGTTCAGAGAAGTTTTTGGCCGATCCAGTGACATATTTACTCATGATATTGCGAATTCGGCTCATGCGCGGGTCATCGGCCATGTTGTCAGAGAGATCCTTCAGAGTGGGCATCTTCCGGTATTCGCCCGGGTTGTCAGGGTCGCTCAGGGAAGCGTTGTCATCTGTGATTCCAAACTTTCGGTAGGTAGCCATCATGTGGCCGTTAAGAAGCTGTTCCTCCTCATTGGTGATGTCCGGCACCATGATTTCAAACAGGGTTTCCAGAGAGGAAATCTTCTCCGAAAGGATACTCTCCTCCATGTCGTCGCTGTCCAGAATTTTAGATACCATCGCTGTACGCTCATCGTTTTTGCGAATCGCCATCACATTGATGCAGTGCGGGGAGCCGGGGGCAATGCGGATAAACTGCCCGCCAATGGCGTCGCAGCTCCGCTTAAACTCCTTGCCCTTGAGCGGCGCAATGATGAAGACCTGAATCCCCGCCTCTCTGGTATGCAACGCCTGAACCAGCATGTTATAGGTTTTGCCCGCACCCGAGCTGCCGCAGATATACATGTTGGCGTTCTTATACCGTGCCGTATCGAACACATCCGGCATAACCAGGGAACCGTTGGTGAGGTTGGTGCCCATCAGGATGCCGTTATCGTCCATCAACTCATAGCTTGCAAAGGGATAGAGGGAAGCGGCGCCGGAGGTCAGCATATTCCGGTGACCCAGCGCAAAGATGGTGTCAGGGACCTTGCACAGCGGCAAAGTACCCAGGAAAGCGTCCTCCTGATGGAAGTTTGCCGGAACACACTCCATGTCCATATCCTCAAACATGGAGCTGATGGCGTGCATCCGGTTGAACAGCGTTTCTTCGTTCATCGCGATGACCGTGATAATGGTCGTCACATAGAAGAAGTCCTCTCCATTGCTCAGCCCGTCCTTGATGTACTGGGCGGATCGGGCTTTGCCCAACATCTGGTCAAACGAATCCGAGTTGGTATTCCGGTCCTTGAGCTGGGCGGAGGACAGGTTGATCTGCCGGCGGGTGGCCAACCGCACCTTATCCCGTTCGCCGCGGGAAAGAAACACATCCACATCAATGCCGCCGCCGGCATTGATGGCGGAGAACAGCCAGCTGCCCCAGACCTGGGAGCGGTAGCCATTGGTGGGGATGTACATGTAGCCGTAGTAAACGCCGTCGATGACCACATACTTACTGCTGGTCATATCAATGCTCAACGGGGCGATAAAATCAGCGGCCGTGATCTGCCGGTCGGGATAGGCCGCAAGCTGGTTGTATGCGAAGTCCACCTTATCTGCATAGCTCATGCCGTAGGTATTGAAGCGTTCCAGTTGAGAGAACAGGATGTTGTAGATGAAATCCACCTCGTCCTGCTCGTCAGCAAACTCGTAAACCACGTTATTGCAGCGCTTGAACTGCTGCTTTGCGCGGGAAACGGCGTTTTCCAGAGCCAGCTTCCGCTGCTTATCGGTGGTATTGCGGTTGGACTGGCTCTCATCATACTCCAGGATAAGGAAGAACTGCCGGCTCACGCCGTTCTGGGTCGCATTGGAGCGCAGGGTGTTGATGTAGTCCAGCATCATGGCCCGACATTTTTCATTCTCCTCTTCCTGGATCCGCTTCTGCATCGCTTCGATAAACCCTTCCACATCGGCGCTCTTGGCCATGGTTTTAATCTGGATGTTCACCGGGCAGGTGCGCAGGAGGATGGCGAACTGGTCGATGGTGTAGTTCTGCTGCTCTGGAGAGAGCATGGGGAAGTTGATAGGCGCCACACAGAGAATACGGATGAAGCGGCCGCCTTTGGTGATAATGCAGCGATCCTCGATGCGGTCGATGGGCATATACTCCTGAGAGGAAATATTCCGCTGTATTCCATCATCCGACTCCGGTGCCTTGGGCATGGAGAGGACATACTTTTTGCGGAATTCCGCATAGATCTCCTTGCGCTGCTTTTTGGTAATAGTCTCGCCCAGGCCGATCCGGCGCTGGATCTCCTGCTCTGCCAGGCTGTCCGCGTGCTCGGTTTCCGACTTCCGCTTTTCATCCCATTCCTTCTTAACACGGGCAGCCTCCTCATCATCCGCCTTCTTCTGCTCCGCCTTTTTGGCCTTGAGCTCTTTCTGAAGGGCTTTGAGATTGGCTTTCAGTTCTTTCTGTTTTGCCCGGTCTTTGGTATCCTTGAGAAGCATCTGAAGTTCGGAAATCTGATCCTCCAAATCAGAAAAGGGTCCCTTTTCTACGCTTTCTTCGCCTTCCTCTATGCGGTATTCCAGGATCCGGCGGTTTTTGCGGAACCGAAGATAGGTTTTGAGAAACTGGGTAAGGGATTCCCTGTTATAACCGATCAGAGCCACTGCCGCCAGGGGAACACAGATAATAAGCATCAGGATAATTTTGATACTCAGGTCGCTGAAATGGACGAATTGCCAGAACAGGATCCCCGGGATGAACGAAAGCAGCGAGGCTTCAATCCAGTTCCGGGCAGGGATCCCGAACGCGGATGGCCCATCAAAGATATTCGCCGGGATGTGATATGCCCGGCTCTGTTCTTCTGCCATGAAAAACTCCTTTCTAAGGTCTCAGGTACGACAGGAATTCAAAGAACTCCACAGGGTTGCGTATGGTATCGCCCACATGCAGCTGGAAGTGCAGGTGCGGGCCGGTAGACAGGCCGGTAGATCCCACATAGCCGATCACATCGCCGGCACTCACCGGGTCGCCCTGGCGGTAGTTGCCGAACGCCGACATGTGCGCATACATCGTGCAGACCGGCTCGCCGTTGTAATCACCGTGATAGACCACAATGTAATTGCCGAAACCGTTGGGCATTTGGGCAATGAAGAGGACAACGCCATCTGTGGCCGCCAGAATTGGGGTCCCTGACGGCGCTGCAAAATCAATGCCTGTATGCCATGGATCCGACGCAAAATCTCTTGGCCCGTAATGGCTTGACATATTGGGGTTCGTGTAGCCCTGCAGTGGGAAGGTATGCGTACCGCCTGGGTCATACTCCATCCCGTCGATCATGTCCTTCAGCTGTTGGAGGGCATTGGCGATATTGGCGCCGACTGTCCCGCCTTGGATTGCATCGGTATAATAGCCGCCCTCGACATACATGCCAAAGTAAGTATCACTGGCTGAGCCAAACAGATCAGCCAGGTAGTTGGCCATTTCCGCAGCGCGGTCAATCTGTTCCTGATCTGCGTTCAGCTTATCGGCATAAAAGCTGATACCTTTGTCCTTGAGATCGTAGGTGTACTTGATGTTGATAACGGCTATGGTAATTTCATATTCCGTCCCATCCGCATGATACCTCGTTTCTGTTCTGGTAGTCACTCCGCCGTATGTGATGCTGTAAAGGTCATGGATAATAAACTCGTTCCAAATACCATCCCATTTTCGGCCGATCCAATCTGTAAATTGACCGTAAAGGCCGCCGGTGATTTCGTTGGCAAACAGTTCAAACAAGGCGGTAAACCAGTTTTTCTTTTGGGTGTCGATCAGGCTCAGAACCAGATTGATATTGGATGAAGCTGATTCCAGGTACTCATCTGAGCCCCGCAAAAAAGCGACGCTATGGGTGAACTCATATTTATCATAGCTGCCGTCGTTCATAACGCTGCGGATGGCGTTCTGATCTTCTTCCTGCATAGAAATATGAGGATAAGCATCAGGCGGCGCTGCCAAAGAGGAAAGGCCGCCCGATTCTGCCTCGTTGAAAATCTTTTTTCCTTCATCTACCGCTTCATCCATCGCCCTTTGAATATCTTTTTGATATTCATCTGAGATGTGCTCATAGTAGGTATTATAAGTTTTTTCCAGCAGCTCCCGGTCATTTAGGGCGTTGCTGTTATCATAAAGGAAGGACGGCTGCATCATGAAGAAGCTCAGAAAGACTGCCACAACGGCGATAGCCATCCCAATAAATTTGAGAATCGGGACGAGCAGCGCGCCAGCCACCGCACCGGCGGCGGTTCCGGCTGGGCCAGCTGCGGATCCAGCAGCAGCACCGGCTGCGGCGCCACCTGCAGCGCCTCCCGCTGCCCCACCTGCAGCTGCACCCCCAGCGGCAGCGCCGCCTTCTGCGGCAGCTCCAGCCGCCCCTGCGCCAGCTTCGGCGCCTGTACCACTGGAAGCAGCTGTGGCTCCAGAACCGCTGGCTCCGCCGCCTGCTGCCGCTCCTTCTGCCCCAGAGCCAGCGGCGGATCCCGTGCCGGGTGAACCCATATATTCAGGACCGCCGCCAGACCCGGTAAAATTGCCGTCTGAGCCTCCTGGTGCATTGGATTGGTTTACAGTACCCCCAGGATCAAACGAGCCTCCAGGGCTATTCTGCGGGAAATCTGAATGTCCTGCGTCCGTGTTCCCGGGTGAATCGGAACCCGATGGCCCCTCACTGTCAGAAGACGGGCTATCCTGCGGCGCGGAGGGAGGGTCGCTGGGTGCAGCGGCTGGATCCCCTCCAGAATGCCGCCTGGAGGGAAGGCCTTTGATCGCACGGCCAGCAAGGTCTGCCCCTGTATTAAGGCCGTCCTCCATTTCATCGGAGGTTCTTCTCTCATCGTCGCTCATCTACTCTCTCCCTTCTCCAGTTGTATAGCCATGGTCATTTCCGGCGCTTTCCGCGAGGCGTGGAAGTCCTGGCCTCACGCCGCATCTGATCAACACGGCTGCTGGACATGGTGGAAACGTCCTTCTCTACCGGATTGCTGACATCGACAAAGCGGGCCAGGTTTTCTCGGGCCTGCTTGACCTGAGCGGAATTGTTCGGATCCACTGTGGCGCCCATCTGAGCATAGGTCTGGGTATGGCCATAAGGAACAGTTGTAGCGTCGGTCGGGCCGGCTGTCTTCGGGATAACATAGAAGCCAGTTTCGCCGCTTCCATCGCCGATCCTGCCAACCGACTGGCTGGTATCGAATTCCATTGCCCCAGGGACTCCAGCTGCAACGGCCTGTTTCTGGGATTCTACAGCGTTGTCATGTACCATCTGGAAAGCGGTGGAATTGCCGTCTGCATCCGTATAGACGCCGGTAGCAACGCCGCCTTCCACGCTGTCAAAGGTGACAGAGGAGCCGTCCGTGAAGTTCTGGCCGGAAATGAAGGAGGCGCCATCCGGCTCCTCGGCATAGTTGAAGTCCTTCAGATTCTCGTTGCCAAAGGCAGTGACGCCATTCATAGCGGCAGCGGCCTCAGCTCCCTTGTAAGAGGAGATAGGCATACTCTTGCCATCCGGTGTGGTAAACCGCTCTGCGCTGGTCGCGGCGGCTCTGACACCATTTGCGGTATTGGAATACTGATGGATGGCGCCCATCGGCTTCCCGCTGCCGTGGAATTTGTCCGCAAACTCGTTCTGTTGGCCTGCAGAAGCCAGAACGCCGCCATCCACAAAGTCCATTTTGGATCCTGTGCCCTTGATGCCATTGGTCCCACCAATGCCGTTTTCGCTGTTTGGATTGGTCTTATGCCGCAGCGCATCGTCGATCTCCTGTTGTCCCTTCATCACCTGGGAAGAAGGGCTGCCCTCCTGACGAAGCAGATCGCCGGATTTGAGCGGCGTCTCGGCGTTCACACGGCGCCCAGGGGCGTCCTGATCGGCCTTTGTGCCGTCCTTGCGGCGGNTATTGGGGTTCGTGTAGCCCTGCAGTGGGAAGGTATGCGTACCGCCTGGGTCATACTCCATCCCGTCGATCATGTCCTTCAGCTGTTGGAGGGCATTGGCGATATTGGCGCCGACTGTCCCGCCTTGGATTGCATCGGTATAATAGCCGCCCTCGACATACATGCCAAAGTAAGTATCACTGGCTGAGCCAAACAGATCAGCCAGGTAGTTGGCCATTTCCGCAGCGCGGTCAATCTGTTCCTGATCTGCGTTCAGCTTATCGGCATAAAAGCTGATACCTTTGTCCTTGAGATCGTAGGTGTACTTGATGTTGATAACGGCTATGGTAATTTCATATTCCGTCCCATCCGCATGATACCTCGTTTCTGTTCTGGTAGTCACTCCGCCGTATGTGATGCTGTAAAGGTCATGGATAATAAACTCGTTCCAAATACCATCCCATTTTCGGCCGATCCAATCTGTAAATTGACCGTAAAGGCCGCCGGTGATTTCGTTGGCAAACAGTTCAAACAAGGCGGTAAACCAGTTTTTCTTTTGGGTGTCGATCAGGCTCAGAACCAGATTGATATTGGATGAAGCTGATTCCAGGTACTCATCTGAGCCCCGCAAAAAAGCGACGCTATGGGTGAACTCATATTTATCATAGCTGCCGTCGTTCATAACGCTGCGGATGGCGTTCTGATCTTCTTCCTGCATAGAAATATGAGGATAAGCATCAGGCGGCGCTGCCAAAGAGGAAAGGCCGCCCGATTCTGCCTCGTTGAAAATCTTTTTTCCTTCATCTACCGCTTCATCCATCGCCCTTTGAATATCTTTTTGATATTCATCTGAGATGTGCTCATAGTAGGTATTATAAGTTTTTTCCAGCAGCTCCCGGTCATTTAGGGCGTTGCTGTTATCATAAAGGAAGGACGGCTGCATCATGAAGAAGCTCAGAAAGACTGCCACAACGGCGATAGCCATCCCAATAAATTTGAGAATCGGGACGAGCAGCGCGCCAGCCACCGCACCGGCGGCGGTTCCGGCTGGGCCAGCTGCGGATCCAGCAGCAGCACCGGCTGCGGCGCCACCTGCAGCGCCTCCCGCTGCCCCACCTGCAGCTGCACCCCCAGCGGCAGCGCCGCCTTCTGCGGCAGCTCCAGCCGCCCCTGCGCCAGCTTCGGCGCCTGTACCACTGGAAGCAGCTGTGGCTCCAGAACCGCTGGCTCCGCCGCCTGCTGCCGCTCCTTCTGCCCCAGAGCCAGCGGCGGATCCCGTGCCGGGTGAACCCATATATTCAGGACCGCCGCCAGACCCGGTAAAATTGCCGTCTGAGCCTCCTGGTGCATTGGATTGGTTTACAGTACCCCCAGGATCAAACGAGCCTCCAGGGCTATTCTGCGGGAAATCTGAATGTCCTGCGTCCGTGTTCCCGGGTGAATCGGAACCCGATGGCCCCTCACTGTCAGAAGACGGGCTATCCTGCGGCGCGGAGGGAGGGTCGCTGGGTGCAGCGGCTGGATCCCCTCCAGAATGCCGCCTGGAGGGAAGGCCTTTGATCGCACGGCCAGCAAGGTCTGCCCCTGTATTAAGGCCGTCCTCCATTTCATCGGAGGTTCTTCTCTCATCGTCGCTCATCTACTCTCTCCCTTCTCCAGTTGTATAGCCATGGTCATTTCCGGCGCTTTCCGCGAGGCGTGGAAGTCCTGGCCTCACGCCGCATCTGATCAACACGGCTGCTGGACATGGTGGAAACGTCCTTCTCTACCGGATTGCTGACATCGACAAAGCGGGCCAGGTTTTCTCGGGCCTGCTTGACCTGAGCGGAATTGTTCGGATCCACTGTGGCGCCCATCTGAGCATAGGTCTGGGTATGGCCATAAGGAACAGTTGTAGCGTCGGTCGGGCCGGCTGTCTTCGGGATAACATAGAAGCCAGTTTCGCCGCTTCCATCGCCGATCCTGCCAACCGACTGGCTGGTATCGAATTCCATTGCCCCAGGGACTCCAGCTGCAACGGCCTGTTTCTGGGATTCTACAGCGTTGTCATGTACCATCTGGAAAGCGGTGGAATTGCCGTCTGCATCCGTATAGACGCCGGTAGCAACGCCGCCTTCCACGCTGTCAAAGGTGACAGAGGAGCCGTCCGTGAAGTTCTGGCCGGAAATGAAGGAGGCGCCATCCGGCTCCTCGGCATAGTTGAAGTCCTTCAGATTCTCGTTGCCAAAGGCAGTGACGCCATTCATAGCGGCAGCGGCCTCAGCTCCCTTGTAAGAGGAGATAGGCATACTCTTGCCATCCGGTGTGGTAAACCGCTCTGCGCTGGTCGCGGCGGCTCTGACACCATTTGCGGTATTGGAATACTGATGGATGGCGCCCATCGGCTTCCCGCTGCCGTGGAATTTGTCCGCAAACTCGTTCTGTTGGCCTGCAGAAGCCAGAACGCCGCCATCCACAAAGTCCATTTTGGATCCTGTGCCCTTGATGCCATTGGTCCCACCAATGCCGTTTTCGCTGTTTGGATTGGTCTTATGCCGCAGCGCATCGTCGATCTCCTGTTGTCCCTTCATCACCTGGGAAGAAGGGCTGCCCTCCTGACGAAGCAGATCGCCGGATTTGAGCGGCGTCTCGGCGTTCACACGGCGCCCAGGGGCGTCCTGATCGGCCTTTGTGCCGTCCTTGCGGCGGTTGGTTTCCATGCCGCCTATAGTAGAATCCCCGGTGTTCCTGGCCTGGCCGGTAAGGTCGGAAAATGCCGTGGCAGCCGCCGCCTTCATCCCGGCGAAAGTGCCAAGTCCCCCCGCCGCCTTGCCGGCCGCTGCCGCATGGCCGATTGCGCTTCCTACGGTCTGCATAGACCGTGCGCTGTTGATGAGCCGGCTGATACCGCCAATGGCGCCGTCCAGTAAGCCGGAGCCTGTGTGTGCGGTATTTAAGCCAAGAATGCGCAGCAGCGTATCGACTCGGGAAGCAAAGTTGAGAAAAGCAAAGCCAAAGAACAGCATGGAGATGGTCGGGACAAATGTGCCGTTTGCGTTAATCCCCAGCAGGTTTTGCGTAAATACCTGGCAATAGCTCAGGAAAGCGCGGGCGCAGAAAGTATTCAGCAAGATGAGGAAGCTCTGGCCAAAGAACGCACGGAACCAGGTCCCGGCAATATCCCGGGAAGATTTGAAAGCCGCTGTAGAAATGAAACAGGGCCCGACCAGGCAGATAAAGCAGAAAACGATGTAACGCTCCACCATTTCTACCAGCAGTTTGATAAACTTCCAGCCCAGCAGGATTACGCAGATGATATAAACGATGATGAGCAGCCCCGAGGTCGCTGTCAGATCCGCAATCAGACCTGTCACCAGGTTGGAGGCAAATCCCTCAACAGAAAACTCTCCAGTACCCAGAGGCAGGTCGTTCATGTAATCCAAAGCGATCTGGAAAAACCGGATGATCAGATCCAGGATTTCTGTCAGGTTAACAACTGCGATCCATGTGATCGCCACTTTCCCGATAATGTGCAGCGGGTTCTCATATTCCACCCCAAAGGGTGCTGCAACCCCCTTTATTCCGTTCCAGATCAGCCCGCCTGTGAGGAAGGCGAGTCCCAGGGCTACGAAAACATCCATGGCGTTTTCCGCAAATGGGAACACTGCCAAAAAGGTGCTCATGTCATAGCCGACGGAATTCAGCATACTTGTCACAGCTGAATCCACCAGGTTGATGGCAAAGCCCAGCACGAAACTGACGATGCCCATCAAAATTCCCATGTAATTTCTCCTTTCTGTGCGCATATAACAAGGTATGTGCGCACAGAAAGGGCCTTGTGCGTACAGGTCGGAATTTATACGCACAAGGCCAAAGTTATGCGCACATATTGTGGCATAGTGCCGGTTGAAGCCAGCAAAAGGCTGCGGTTAAATCTTGCTTCCTCTGCCCATCCGATGGCTGTCCTTGTAGTCCGAGCCTGTGGTATAGGAGCCGAGGAACTGGGAGCGGATACCGGGCACCAGCGCAATCGTTGCGATAATGGCGATCAGGCAGCACTTCATGCCAAAGTGCATTGGGGTCCGGCCCAGCAGGGCGGCGATCACGCCCTCTTTTGGCAGGATCTCCCCCAGACCAGCCGAAAAGGCGACAGCGCCGATCAGCAGCGCCGCAACGCCCACGGCAATGACGATGAGAACCGACTTTTTCATATCTTTCATAGAGATGACCTCTTTCTTTGTAAAATAACACCCTTGGGAGGAAGGGTGCGAAAAGCAGGGAAGTGCAGCGAGAGCAGGCTCTATTGGCGCTCTCGTTACGGCTTGCTTTTAGGGATTGGTGCCGGATGTGCCAGTGCCGCCAGTGCCGAATACCTGAGCAATCGTATCCAGGACAACAGGCATCAGCTGGAAGAAGATGAAGGCGATGATGACGGCCTTCAGTGCGGATACCATCGTCGAGGTGGCCTTGGGACCCATCAGGGAGCCAAGCAGGATGCCGAGAATACAGATGACGACCGCAAAGGTAGCGACCGTCAGGACCAGATCCTGGGCGTCGGTGAGCAGCGTGCTGAACGCCTGGCTCAGCCGCTGGAACAGCGGGGTCGCCGCAAAGACGACGCTCATATTCATGAGGACGGCAAATGCGGAAACAGCCCCGACAGCACCTGCGACCCCAGGGCGGGAAACAGGCTGGATGGTGGCGCCGATAAAAGTGCGCAGATCGGCTCTGGCATCAGCCATATACTGCTTTACAGCAGCAGGTTTAACCATTGTGGATTCCTCCTTTGCATTTCAGTGTGGTTATGTGAACTTGGGGGTGTGGTTCATCGCCCTCCCACCGCGTATGAGCAATCATACCCCTATGCAGGAACGTCTCATCAGAGAGACGCCCCTGCATAGGGACACAATCGTGTCCCTATGGAAAAACCGGCAGGGTTTCCCCTACCGGTTCAGATGATGGGTTATATGAGGTTTAGGTTTTTCGATCAGTCTTCCAGGTACTTGAGGTACTCGGGATACTGCTCGAAGAAGTTCGGGCCGCCGGTCTGAGGCAGCTTCTTGCCGCCATGACCGCCGTCGCTGGAACCGCTGCCCTTATAGACTACGGTGATCCAGCTGTCGCGGTCGTAGGTCCACTCATGGCCCTTGCGGCCGCCGACATCGGTGGTGTTGACGATCTGGGTGCCAGCATCGAGATCATCGTTGACCTTGACTTTGATATACGGGTCGGTGTCAGCGGCAAAGCCGGCGTCAACCGTACCGAACTCCAGCTTGAAGTCGGTAACGTATTCATTCGAGGCAAGGCCCAGGGCATCGCCGGTCAGGTCAATCGTGTACTCTACGTTGGTATGCAGGCCGCGCTCAATACGCCGCCAGCCGGACTTCTTATTGGTCTTGATGTAAACATCATAGGTGCCGCGCTGGTTCCAGGTGCCGGTGTTCAGCGACTGGATGCGAACCTCTTCCGGCAGGTTGTCACGCCAGTAGAAGTCGTCCAGCGAGCAGTTGGACTTGTTGGCGATGTCGCTGAAGGTGTAACGGATCACTTCGTTGGACATGGTTTCAGCAACGCCGCGCTTCTCCACGGAAACCTCAATGTCGATGGGGGTATTCTCTACCCGGAATCTTACGAGGTCGCCGTGGGTCTTGATTTCAGCGTAGAAGGGTTTGCCGTCGGTGAAGTAATACCGCGGGGCCTCGACCTCCTTGATGATGTACTTGCCCAGAGGCAGGTCATCGGAGGTGGCGATGCCGCGGCCGTCAGTCTCGATCTTATCGACCAGGTTCAGATCCTCATCGTAGATCTCGAAGACAGCGCCGCTCAGGCCGTCGCCCTTCTTGTCGCCAGTTACTTCATTCTTGCCATTGGAAACCTTGACGATCTGGATGTTGCCGACCTGCAGCTCATTCTCGATCTCGATCTCGGTAGTAGTACCGCTCTTGACCGTGATGGTGCGGACTGTCTCATCCAGCACATACCCCTCGGGCGCCTTGATTTCTTTCAGTTTGTATTTTCCTGCCTGCAGGCTGGTGCCAAAGACGATCAAACCGTTCTGGTCGGTGGTGTACTCGCCCAGGAGGTTGTCGCGGCTGTCATACAGCAGGAAGGTTGCGCCATACAGCGGCTTGCCGGTGTCGGCATCCACCTTGATGATGCGCAGCGTACCAAGGGCGGTGTTCTTCCACTCAACGGTGGTGGTCTTGCCGCCTACCAGTTCGATCTCACGCACGGTGTTGTCCAGCACATATCCGGCCGGCGCCTTCTGCTCCTGCAGATAGTAGGTGCCGCTGGGCAGACCCTGAACAAAGATCTCGCCCAGGTTGTTGGTGGTATAGGTGCCGATCTCCAGGCGGTCATGGTCATACAGCTTGAAGACCGCGCCCTCCAGGGGATCGCGGGTCTCGGAGTCAATCTTCAGCAGCCGCAGGTCGCTGTACGGGGTATTGAAGACTTCCAGCGTGTTGAGCTTTCCGCCCTCGACCTCGATGTACCGCGGGGTAGAATCCAGGATATAGCCGTCGGCCGCCTTGGTTTCTGTGATGACGTAATGGCCAGGGGTCAGGTCAGCAATGAAGAAGGTTCCGTTCTCACTGGTCGTATAGGTGCCAAGATCCTTCTTCCCGCCGTTCTCCAGCAGGGTGACATTGAATCTGGCGCCGCCGACCGGCAGGCCGGTGATCTCATCCTTCTTGATGAGCTGGAGGCCGGGCTTCGAGGTGTTGAACAGCTCGATCTGGGTCAGCTCACCAGGCTTCAGGGTGACATTGTGCGGGGTTACATCCAGCACATAGCCATCCGGCGCCTGGATCTCAGTGACTACGACGGTTCCTTCTGTCAGGCCGTCATCGGAATCAAGGGTAATCAGGCCGTTGACGTTGGTTGTGTACTCCCCGATGAACTCGCCGTTGGCGTAGGCAATCTTGAAACGGGCGCCTACCAGCGGTTCGCGGGTGTCGGCATCCAGCTTGAGAATCTGCAGGCCAGGCCGTGCGTAGTTGACAAACTCGACGGTGGCCGGCTTGCCGGATTTGACCTCGATGTTGACAGGAGTTTCAGACAGGATGTACCCATCCGGGGCCTGGATCTCCTCGACGACGTACCAGCCGGGTTCAGCATAAGGGATGATGGCATAGCCAGTGCGTCCAGTCTCGACCTCACCGACCATTGCGCCGTTCATGGTCGTAACCTTGAACTTGGCGCCGGCCAGCGGGTTGCCGTCCTGGTCTACCTTGGCAATGTAGATGGGGCTCTTGGGCGTATCCGTGAAGGTTACTTCATAAGCCTCACCATACTCAATGGTGACTTCCTGGGTGGGTGCATCAATGTTGTACCCATCCGGGGCCTTGATCTCTGTGATGAGATACCGGCCCGGGTCGATCTGCTCCAGCCGGACGATACCATCTGCATCGGAGGTATACTCACCGATGAACTCGGTGCCGTTATCGGTTTTCTTCTCGATACGGAAGGTGGCGTTGGCCAGAGGGGTCTGGGTTACGCTGTCCAGTTTGTAAATCGTCAGCGAAGGTTTGGCCTCGTTGAAAAGCTCGACAACGGCGGTTTTGCCTTCCTCCAGCATCACATTATGTGGTGTGGTGTCGAGTAGGTAGCCCTCCGGCGCCTTGGTCTCAACGATGGTGTACCAGCCGGCGTTCAGGCCCGTCACCAGGGCGGTGCCGTCTTCACCGGTGGTCACATCCCGGTACTGTTGGCCGTCCTCCCACGAAATGCGGAAGGTAGCTCCGGGGAGGGGATCGCCGGTCTGCTTGTCCTTTTTGACGATCTGGATACCGGGATGCTCGAAGTTCTCGACAGTGATCGTATGGGTGCGGCATTCCTTCAGGACGATCTCCTGGCGGTAGCCGGAGTTGATATAGCCTTCAGGCGGGTCTATTTCCTCTACGATATATGTCGTGTCGATTTCCAGGTTTTCCAGCAGCGCTGTACCGTCTTCACCGGTGGTGATGTCCCAATACTGGCCGGTACGGCTGTTGGTAATGCGGAAGCTCGCACCTTCCAGCTTGAGGGTCGGATCAAGGCCATCCACCTTGATGATCTCAATGGCGGGCTTCTTCTTGTTGACAAAGGTAACGGTGTACTCCTTGTTGTCATCCGTCTCATAGATCCGGATCTGCTTGATGGGATTTTCGTCCAGCAGATACCCCTCCGGGGCCTGGATTTCCTCGATCACGTAAGTATCATCCGTCAGATTGCCGCGGTAGATCAGGCCGTTTTCATCGGTGGTTTCAGAGAGCAGCACCTCGCCGGAGCCACGGCGCAGTTCAAAGACTGCACCAGCCAGCGGCTGCCCGTTCTCGTCTACCTTCTTGATGAAGAGGCCGTCCTTCTTATAGTCGTTGACCTCAATGGTCACGACCTCGCCGGACTGCAGGGTAACAGGCTGAACCTCATCATTGAGGTTGTATCCGGCCGGCGCACGGGTTTCCTGCACGGCATAGCTGCCGGCGGGAAGGTTCTCAAATCGGGCTTCGCCGTTTTCGTCCGTGATCTTTACAAGGTCAACGTCGGTTGCGCCTTCATCGACGCCGCCGAGGTCGGTGCTCCACAGATGGATGGACGCACCGGCAAGGGCGGCACCGGTATTGGCGTCGCGCTTGATGACGATGATGTCGCCGGTAACGCGGTCGTTCACAAAGGTCACTGTGACCTCGCGATCACCCTCAACGAAATCAGCGAACTCCTCTACCTGCGGATCACTGGTAGTGGTCGCGGTGGAGGTATTCTCCTCGATCGTGCCGTCCTCATGTACGACTGTGACGGTTGTGGTTGTGACCGTAACCGTCCAAGTCTCCACATGGGTGACGCGGGTGTAGGTCGGATGAACGGTAACAGTCTGAGGAGTGGGATCCAGCTCGTAATAACGAGGGGCCTTTGTTTCCTCGACCGTTACCTTAACGGGGCCGTGGTCATCCTGGGGGTTGGTCCAGGTGAAGACCTTGGCGCCATTGTCGATCTCAACGCCTTCATGAACCTCTGTATCACCATTGGAGAATTCAAGTGTTACCTTAAATTCAGCACCGTCCAGGCTGTTGCCGTCCTGGTCTTCCTTGCGGATGGTGATCTGACCAATAGCGTCCGAATACTCGTAGGTCTTGGACTGATGAACCTCGGTCTCTGTTTCGGTTTCTGTGGTTTCCTCGCCTTCATCGCCGCCTCCAGGGCTATCGCTCTTGGTGTTGCGGAACTCGACTTCGGCAGGATTTTCAGGTTTATTATCCTCTGTTACCGTTACTTTCTGACTGCTTGGATCTGCAAGCTCATATCCTGCGGGCGGGGCAGTTTCAGTTACAGTATATTCGCCTGTTGCAAGCACACCAACAAGAAGTTCACCTTGAGAGTTGGTTTTAAGGCCAGTTTTGTTAAATCCATCCGGCCCAGTCACACTGAAAGTAGCACCAGAAAGGACCGCACTTCCATCTTCATTTTTCTTAATAATCTTTATAGCATAGGGGTTTTCTGTTATATCATCATCTGTCGTATACACTAGGATGTTCTGAGTATGCGGAGAATCCGTATTATGATATACCCAGTATCTGATGCCGCTGGTATCAAGGCCGGACTGCAGAAAATCATCGCTGGCACCAGAATTACCCCAGGATGTAACCGTACTACCCAGTAAATCTGCCCAAATAAAGGACTGCGCTGCTATATAGTCAGAATTGGTTTTACCGGATGCCTCGTAACTGGCAATAACTTGTTTGATATATTCATCGTTACCTTCGCCATCCAGCACATAGGTCCCTCCTGGCTGATTGGCATTGAATTCAGCGCAAAAGGCGGTATCGCCGTCGTAGGTAATCTTTTGGATCTGTGCATAATAGTACACACCACCAATCGTGACAGAGGCTGTACCGTCGCCGGTCGCCCAATCAAGAGTGGTAAATGATACTTTCCCAGACCCTCCTTCGTCTCCTGCGCCAAAGGGTTGTATCATGTGAGCCTGTGCTGCTGCAGCAGCATTGAGATTGGCTGCCCAAGGCAACTCAATCAAGCCGTCAGCGTTTTCCGATGTATTTTCATCAGCAGGTGTATCGTCAACTGATGGCAAATTATCAGAATCCAAGGACCCATCAACATTTGAAGTTTCCTCGTCATTCTCACTGTCATCCAGTTGCTCGTTATCCTCCGATTCACCGCTTTCTTCTGGTGAAAAATTGGGATCTTCGCCTTCTGGTTGCCCATTTTGTCCACTATTTCCAGGCTCGTCCTCTTCCGGCGGAGTAACAGAATCTTCGTCATTCGACTGCTCTCCATCTTCTGGCGGAGTCTCAGAATCTCCATCTTCCGGTGAAGTTTCGTCTGAAGTATTGGAACCACCAAGACCAATGTTATCCCAGCCGCTTCCAGTGACGCCGGAAACAGGGTCGTCAATCAAAGATGCGCTGGTAAGCGAATCGTTGACTCCTGTTCCTGCGGCGTAGGTAGTCACCGGGAATGATCCAAGCGTCATAACAGCAGCAAGCAATAGCGCAATCACTCTACCGGCTGTCTTTGGCTTTCTGGCCATCTGCAATTTCCTCCTTTTCTGTTTTTAGGCATAAAAAAATAAGGGGACTTCTCAAATGAGAAGTCCCCTTATTAGGCTTATCCCACCCTGGTGGTGGGCGGCACCAAATCATAACGCATCAACTCCCTCAAATTATCGCAAAATGATATGAAAAAAGCACCTGCCAAGAGGTGCTTTTTATCCGTATAGCTTTTTAAGCGTTGGCATCCCAAAGGATGAATTCCAGCACCCAATAAATGGTCCCACTTTCTTCATAGACGCCTACGCCAAGACAATTACCGTAATTAGAATAATCAGTCAGCATGGCAGATCTATGACCGGGTGAAGCCATCCAATCGCTGACAACTTTTTCAGGGGTATTCTGTCCCTTTGCAATGTTTTCAGCAAAAGTATAATGACTATACTCCATGATAGAGCCATTCGGGCTTTCATGAGAAAACTTTTCAGCAAGTTCTTCTGCTCTAATCTGAGCATATTCCATAGCGGTACTGTCTGAAACACATTCAGGTACTCCAGCTTTTTCTCTTTCTTCATTCACAAGCTGAAATACCTCTTCACGAAATTTCTCAATATCAATTTCGCTAGAGCTCGATCCGACATAATTAGAAGAGTTGGAGCCGGAGGAATTGGAACTGGAAGAATTACTGCCACCCTCCACACCGCGGTACTCATTGAAGGCACTAACGAACCAACTGAACTGAACGTCCGACTCGGCCATGCCCAATCCATTGGCCCGAAGCAACTGAGTCACAACATCGGAAGGAACCATGCCTACGACATTGCTACCGGCATCGCGCAGTACATAACCGGCTTTGCCATTATAGGATTCACCCAGACAAGTAGTTGCGGGAGTTTCCCAGTCATAAACCTCAATGTTGTAGCCGGACATTGGTCCCTTGCCGCTGCTGGTATTGCTGGTCTGGGTAGTGGCAGGTGGAGTAGAGGTGCTCTGGTTCTGACTGGAAGAATTGTTCTGGCTCTGGCCGCTGGTAGCCGACTGCTGTACCTGGCTGGATGCAGGCTGGGAGGTAGTGGTATCGGCCGCAGGCTGGCTTGCGGTGGAGCTGCCAGTATCAGCAGCGCTGCTGCTGGTATTATCGGCAGCCGGATCAGAGGTTTCAGTTTCAGCATCACTGCTGGTGTCGTCTTCTACCTCCAGATCAGAAGTTTCCGGCTCGCTGACCTGCTCACTCACGCTGCTATCGGGTTCACTGGAGCTGCCGCCGTCGGTCGGCTCTTCAGAACAAGCGGTCATGCTCAGCACCATTGCCATAGCCAGCATGGCGACCAGCATCCTCTTGTTATTCTTTTTCATTTCTCATCCCTCTTTCTATGGATTTAAAGGTTTATTGCTCTATCATAAGGGTTTCAACCCCTTACACTCCCTATATAGTAGCTTTTTTGAAAATTACGACCGTAATTTTTCCACAAAAAAGCCCACAAACGCGCATCACAAAGCCATTTTCCGAGAATTTCAAATTTTTTTATGCGCAGATAATCACACTCTTTTGTGGAACATTTGCATATATTTCGCAAATTTATATGCAGATACTCCACAAGCCTCCGCTTTTGTTGCACACCCCTTTGACACTGGCAACGCGAAAAAGGTTTTATCGTATTGGAATTTTGTGCAAATATCCAATACGATACTACCACACGCTTGCCTTCTTGTCCATATTCAACGAGCACCCCTTCAAACAGGCCCCGTGCGGTGCCTCTGAGGGCCGTGCGCTCCTAAGAAGGGGTAAGAGGCTTGCTTACAGCCTGCGAAGCAGGAGCGGCCTTCTGGCGGCCTCAGCGTTGATTCTCGAAAGAGTATAAGGCAGGGGGAATCCTCACGACACCACCTGAAGCTGCCGCTGAGTAGTTACGCCCAGCAGATAGTCGGTACTGCAGCCAAAGTGCTTCGCCAGCTTGATGACCGACTTGATGTCAGGATTGGAGCGGCGGCTCTTCCAGGCGTAAATGGAGGCAGGGCTTTTCTGGATAACGAGGGCAATGCTGTTCACATCCTCGTTGTTGTATGCCATCAGGCGGGTCAGCCGCACCACAAAATCATCGTCTTCCTTGTCGTTGATGCAGTAGTCAGCGTCGTCTTCTGTGAGATCCATCCCCATGAGATAGTCGGTGGTGACACTGAAGATTTTCGCCATCCGCAGGACTTCGGCACAGCTGGGCGGGAGTTTTCCGGCCTCGATCTGCTCGTATTTGTTGCGGCTGATCTTCAGGAGATAAGCGCAATCCTGCGAAGAATAATGGAATTTCTTTCTCAGCTCTTCCAACCTTTTGCATACAAACATAGTCTATTGACTCCTTTCATTGACCCCCGCGCTATGTTAGGCTACCAGGTTCATAATGGACTTCCGCACATAGGAAGGCAAAATCCGAATGTTCGACAGGTTATCCGCCATCTGTGTGACCATTTCGAACAACACCTGGGGATTCCGGCCGATGGCAGCCTCCAGTTTCAGGCGGAGAGCGGTACGCTCGTAAGCCTGTGCGCCCACCTTGACATAATCCGATTTGCCGTAGAGGAGGGAAACCAACTGGCGCCCCACTTCATTGACGATTTTCCGGCAGCCGTCCAGATAGGCAGTCTCTTCCTCTTGGGTAAGACCAGGGTTCAGGATCCTCTTGAGGATCAGCGTGCCCTGGCAGCCGTTCCAGATTCGCTCGTACTGGATCAGTTCCATAACCGCTTCTTTCGGAGTGGCGGGGTGTGGGATTTCAGAAACCTCGCGCGCGCGTGCGCGGATGTTACTTATCCTATCCCTATCTTCGTTAGAAGATAGGATTTGTTTATTATGTGGATTGTTATTATTATTAGGATGACGCAAGATTCCTGACGATGATTTTTGCGACATTGCTTCATGCAGTGATTTTTGCGACATAGCATCATCAAGGTGCAGTGATTTTTGCGACATGGCGGTGGAAAAGTCTGTGGAATCCTGATTTTCCACTGTGCAGTGATTTTTGCGACATGGGTCGTTTTTACGGCTTACCGACGTACTTTTCCGAATCTCTTTCGGGTCGATACTTGGGTCCACGCCGACAACAGTATTGAGCACATAGGTCGAGGACGAGAACCGCCCCTTCTCATCGGTTCCGCGAATCGGGGTGATATATCCCAGTTCTACCAGCAGCTTGTAGTGCTGATAGTATTTCTGAGAGTTGATTCCAAGCTCATACAGGATGGTACTTCTCTTTGGGCAGGCCGTATTACTGGCTCCAGCATAGGAGCACAGATAGGCGTAAATTCCTTTTGCCGCCACCGTGAGCCGCGCATCCAGCATGGCAAATTTGGGGACATTTCCCCATCCCTTTGATTCGAGATTCATTATCTGACCATCTTTGCCTTGGATGGCGAGCAGAATCTCATACACATTGCCTGCAGCCGTCCGATGGCGGGCGAGGTACTTCGCTTCCAACAGGCAGTTCAGGTATTTTGTGAACGTATTTTTTGCCAGGTGAAGATCCTCCATGATCTTGTCCCGGCTTGGGAAAGCAGTGGTCCCCCCGCCGGCATAAGAACAAAAATACGCATACAGGGCTTTGGCCGTCAAGGGCAGTTTAGGATCCCTCATGACATGTTTATAGATCTCACCATAACCCTTTTCTTTAACTCCTGCGACAATCAGCTTGTCTTCCATTTGGTTGTCCTCCGTCTTTGTCCGTTTCTGGCGGAACAATTTCGAGGATGCCGGTTGGCAATGAGATGACCGTCCCATCGACGCGCAGCACCGTAATTGTCCCTTTTTTGGTTTCTCTAAGCACTTCTCCGCAGCGGCCTTTTTCAATGGCCATCAGGCCACCCCCCGTAGTGACCAGTACATCTTCACACATACGAGCCATTATCTTCCCACGAGCCATAAAGCCGCCTCCTTTTCGGTGTTTGTTTTCCTTTTATGCAACAAAAAAGCCCCACTGAGTTTATCTGTGAGGACAAAATAGGGGGAAGCGGAGGAATCGAACCTCCGGTGATGCTCCAGCCTTCCCATATATGCCGGGTGAATATCCCGGCATTTTGAAGAAAGTTGCCGTCTTCGTTTATAAATTTTATTCCGCTTCTTGGGTCTCTACTTCGATGCCCTGTACGCACAGCCGCTTGGTAAGGTCGTGGTTGACGCAGGTGATCAGGGTGATCCGGTTGTCCTCCGTGCGGTCCAGCATACTCCAGTCGGTTTCATCAATCTCCTTGCTGATAGAAACCTCATAAGTGCGGGTGCCGAGGGCGGTGGTCAGGATGATCTCATCGCCGGGCTGGAGCTTATAGAGATCCTGGAAGTAGGTATTGACGCCGGTGTTATGGCCAGCCAGGCCAACATTTCCATCCCAACTGGAGGTTTCAGCGAAGTGGGCGACGCCGTTGACCATTGCCTCCAGCTCATTGTTTTCCGCCTCATAGATCGGTACGGTCAGGCCGATGGCCGGGATCGAAAGCTGCCCCAGGCTGCCGTCCTCCAGCTGGACAGCGGAGGGCAGCGTAAAGTTATCCGATCCTGTAACCTCGTTGTCAGCCCAGACTTCATCCGGCGACAGCTCCGTGCGGATGCCGTCCGCACTGCCGTCTCCCTGCGCGGACATGCCGATCGTTACTTCACCATCTTCGGCGGTGACAAAATCCGCTTCATCCAGATTGATCTCCTTTTCCAGTTCTTCCTGGGTGACGGAAGGCGTCATATCCAGCGTATCGGAGCCCTCCTCATCAGTGGAGCAGCCCGTCAGGGCAACTAACATGGAAAAAGCCAGAATCAGGATCAGGCCGGCTGAAAGCGGCATCCAGGCCCGTTTTGTTTCCATAAGCGTTCCTCCTTTTTATGGGATTTCTACCGGCGGCTTGGAGTCGTCAGCTTTGCGGCGGCTCCGCCAGGCGGCAAGTGCCGGGATGACGATGATCCCGCGCATCACCAGAACCGCAGCCGCAGCTGCCAGCGCCAATAGACCCAGGCCGGCAAAGACGCCCGCCCAGGGGAATGTGCCAACGCCGCGATAGACGATAGAGCAAATCATGTCGCCGTCCGTGACCTTCTTGACGGTTCCGGTATAGTAGGCGGTGCTGGTATAGCTGGTGGCCCGGGTGCCATAGCCGGTTCCGGTGTAGG
The DNA here is from genome assembly GCF_900104615.1 of Merdimmobilis hominis. Classification (GTDB taxonomy): domain Bacteria; phylum Bacillota; class Clostridia; order Oscillospirales; family Ruminococcaceae; genus Merdimmobilis; species Merdimmobilis hominis. The sequence goes on from NZ_LT629939.1 coordinate 1,704,828, forward strand.
TAGCATAGGCGGTGTACGATCCGGGGATCAGGTCATCCGCACGCTGTACAGGGCTCTGAAGCTCCCATTCGGCACCCTGCAGTGTCAGGCCGTTCATCTCCTTATCGAGGTAGGCGTAGTCGTTATCAGACAGGTTGTTGACCTCGATCGTTTTGCGGATGGGGTAGGAATAGCTCTCGGTGTCGGTGGCCTCGGTGGAAATGGAATCATAATCCAGAGTCAGGGTGCCGGAGAAACCGCCTTCGTTATAGTCCATCAGCGGTTCCAGGGCGGCGCGGATAGATTCCTCATCGTCATCCTCGGTGGTGACGGTGATCGGCTCGGCGATTGTCTTTTCCTCTACGATCTGCTCCGGCTCGTCCATCAAGATTTCGGTCTTGGTATACTTATAGCCATTCTCCTCCCAGTCTGTTTCCACCAGAACAGATGGGTCTACATTGACCGGAATGCGGAAAGACTTGATAACAATGGGGTCGCCGTTCTGCTCATCATATTGGATCTGGAATGGGTAATAGCCGGTCCGTGATACAGTGGTGTTTTCATCGGAGCTGCTTTCCTCCGTTTCTTCAGGCACCGACTCCGATTCCTCATTCTCGGTATCCTCCGCCGTGTACCCCATCACTCCGTCTGTGACCGTCACGGCCACGCTTGAATCCTCGGAGTCCGCTGCATACGAAACGAGCTGTGTTGGGCTGGAAATGGGGGAGACAGGCTGGGCGCTGGCTGGTACTGTCATAGATGCCGCGATCACCGCGGCACACAGCACCTTGAGCGTATAGCTTTTCATGCTCTCAAACCTCCTTACTGTTTTCTGTGCTTCATTTTCATCTGCTGGCTATGGGCCGCGGCAGATCGTGAGAACCATCTTCGACGCCTCCTTTTATTCTCAAAATTGATGCAACTTCGTAACAAAATTGTTGTTTATCTGCATGGGCTTGGTGGCTATAATAAAAAAAGCAGCAAAGCAAAATGCTCTGCTGCTTACCCGTTTACCTTTCTTATGTTGCGTGGCGGGATTAAAAAAAATACCATGTTCAATCACTGAAAGACTGTGGTTGCGGTGAAACAACGGGCTTTTTTTGTGCTAAACGGTGAATACAAAACCTGTTATTTGCACTAAAGCATGTGAAAAATAGACAAAACACATGCCTCATAACCCGAAGGTCGTAGGTTCAAATCCTGCCTCCGCAACCAGCAGTGTGTGCATCGGTTTCGATGCACACACTTTTTTGTGCCCGGATTTCCAAGTCACAGACAATATGGATGCTCAATGTAGCCGTCGGGGGCCGTCATTTTTCACACCACCAGGCTGAACAGGCTCAGCTGAAACATATAGTGAGAAACAGCCTGCTGGATAATTCCGGCAGACTGTTTTATTGAGAAAGGATAAACCCCTTGTGAAGCCTCTCCCAAGAGAGGAGATGCTGCATTTTCCACCTAGCCCCGGCAAGCCGCCAAGATATAATCGGTGAAATAGGGGCGGGGGGCGTAGCTGTTTTCTGGGTAATGGCTGGCGATTACCGTCACCAGATCCAGTTCTGGCACCACAAAAATATATTGTCCCCACGCGCCAAAGGCGTAGTAGGTGTCATACCTTCCCTCGCCGAAGGAGCGGATCCACCACTGGTAGCCGTAGGAGCCGGTCCCGTCCCCGGCGCCGTTGTTTTGGGCGGTAGTGGACTCTTCCAGCCACCACTGGGGGATGATCTGCTCCCCGTTCCAAAGGCCGCCTTCCAGATATAGCTGTCCAAATCGGGCGGCATCCCGGGCGGTCATGGAGATCCCATTGCCTCCGTCCACAATACCCTGAGGATCGGTCCCCCACTGGACGCTCTCTATGCCCAGAGGATCAAAGAGCACCTGTTTGGCGTAGTCCAGCATATTCATTCCAGTGGCCTGTTGGAGGACAGCCGCCAACAGGTGGGTGTTGCCGGTGCTGTAGTTGAACTGCTTGCCGGGTTGGGCAACCAAATTCCGTTCTAAAATATATTCCACCCAGTTGGGGGAAGACTGGAATTCTATCCAATTGCTGGCGCCTCCGCCCCACTCGTACCACTCCAGCCCGGAGGTATGGGTCAGCAGATGGCGCAGGGTGATCTGCCCCTTGCCTTGGTCCCCTAGCTCCCGCACCTGGGGCAGGTATTCGGACAGCAGGTCGTCCACCCCGCCCAAGAGCCCCTCTTGGATTGCTATGCCCACAAGGGCCCCAGTAAAGGATTTGGAACAGGAGTGCAGCGGGAAAACGCTGGTTTCATCATAACCCGTTTGATAAAATTCATCCACAATGACCCCATCTTTGGCTGTGACCATAGCATAGACCGACGAGTCCGCCAGCGCCTCGTGAAGCAGTTGGAGCCGCTGCGGGTCCATATCGTGGTTTTCCGGCAGGTCAAATTCCCAGCGGCCGTTCTCTTCCGGCGAAGATTCCTCCTGGGAAGAAGAGTCTCCGCCATGGGAGTCCCCCTCTCCACCCTGCGGCTGGGAACAGCCTGCCAGCAGGAAAAGCAACGCGCACAAAACACACAGCCATTTTTTCATCGTCATCGCAACCCCTTTTTCTTAGCTTTAATATGGTTATTTTACAGATTAGAGCCAGCTCTAAGGCAAGTGAATTTTTTGTGAACCCCAGCCAAATTCCTGACCGCTCTTGAGATTGCCGCCTTATATTCCCGCGGGCAGGGGAGAGCTGCCCGGCGCCTCCCGTTGTGGGATGGGCGGATTTGTGCTACAATAACCGCAGAGCGGTTATTGGGGAAGAAATCCCTTTCAGGCGAAGCGCCTTGCGGCAAGGCGGCCCCTGGTGGAACAGGGCCGGCGCGGCGCTGTTTACAGATCCCAAAGATGGGGAAAGATCGAAGAAAAGGGCCCGGGTAGACCCGGGCCGGTTAGGTGAACGAAGGTTATGAAGAGATTGGCCGTTGGCATCCTGGCCCATGTGGACGCGGGGAAAACCACCTTGTCGGAGGGGCTCCTCTACCGCAGTGGGGCGCTGAAAAAATTGGGCCGGGTGGATCATAAAAACGCATTTTTGGACACCGATGCCCTGGAGCGGGAGCGGGGGATCACCATCTTTTCCAAGCAGGCGGTACTGCCGCTGCAAACGGCGGAGATCACCCTGCTGGACACTCCGGGGCATGTGGATTTTTCCACCGAGATGGAGCGCACCCTCCAGGTATTGGACTATGCTATTTTGGTCATCAGCGGTTCCGACGGGGTACAGGGACACACCCAGACCTTGTGGGACCTGCTGGTACGCTACCAGGTGCCCACTTTTTTGTTTGTCAATAAAATGGACCTGGCGGGGACTGACCGGGAGGCCCTTCTTTCCCAGCTGAAACGGCGCTTGGGGGAGGGGTGCGTGGACTTCGGCCTGGAAGGGGACGCCTTGTGGGAGGCTGTCGCCCTCTGCGATGAGGATGCCCTCGCCCAATATCTGGAAGAGGGCCAGGTGGGGAAAGAGGCCATCCGCTCCCTGCTCGCGCGGCGCAGGCTGTTCCCCTGTTACTTTGGCTCTGCCCTCAAGCTGGAGGGGGTGGATGAATTCCTCGCCGGGCTGGAGGAATACACCCAGTCCCCGGCCTACCCCACCGAGTTTGGAGCGCGGGTCTATAAAATTTCCCGGGACGCCCAGGGGAACCGCCTCACCCACATGAAGGTCACCGGGGGGAGCCTAAAGGTGAAGGCCCTGCTCACCGGCGGGGAAGGCTGGGAGGAGAAGGTGGATCAGGTTCGCCTCTACTCCGGCGCCAAATACCAGATGGTGGAGGAGGCCCTGGCGGGGACAGTCTGCGCGGTGACCGGCCTTAGCAAGACCTATCCCGGTGAAGGGCTGGGCTGGGAGGAAGGGGGGAAAGCCCCGCTTCTGGAGCCGGTGCTCACCTACCAGTTGCTGCTCCCCGAGGGGATGGACCCCCACACAGCCCTGCAAAAGCTCTCTCAGCTGGAGGAGGAGGAGCCCCAGCTGCGCCTTTCCTGGAACGAGGCCCTAGGGGAGATCCACCTCCAGCTGATGGGGGAGGTCCAGATGGAGGTGCTCCAGCGTTTGATCGGGGAGCGGTTTGGCCTTCCTGTCTCCTTCGGCCCTGGGAACATCGTCTACCGGGAGACCATCGCCCGCCCGGTGGAAGGGGTGGGCCACTTTGAACCCCTGCGCCATTACGCCGAAGTCCACCTGCTTTTGGAGCCGGGGGAGCGGGGCAGCGGCCTCCAGTTTGCCTCTGTGTGCAGCGAAGATGTGCTGGACCGCGGCTGGCAGAGGCTGGTTTTAACCCATTTGGAGGAGAAAACCCACCTGGGGGTGCTCACTGGCTCCCCCATCACCGATATGAAAATCACCCTGATCGCCGGACGGGGCCACGAAAAGCACACCGAGGGCGGGGATTTCCGCCAGGCCACCTACCGGGCGGTGCGCCAGGGGCTGATGAGCACCGAAAGCGTCCTCTTGGAGCCTTGGTACCGGTTCCGGCTGGAGATCCCCGCCGAATCCCTGGGCCGGGCCATGTCAGACATCCAGCGGATGGCCGGGGAGGCGGACCCGCCGGAGACCCTGGGGGAGGCCGCCCTTCTGACCGGTATCGCGCCGGTGGCGGGCTTTCAGGGCTACGCCATGGAGGTCGCCTCCTACACGCGGGGCCGGGGGAAGCTGACCTGCGTCCCGGCAGGGTACCTGCCCTGCCACAACCAGCAGGAGGTCATAGAGGCTGTCGGATACGACCCGGAGCGGGATCTGGACAACCCGCCGGATTCGGTGTTTTGCAGCCATGGGGCGGGCTTTGTGGTCAAGTGGGACCAGGTTCGGGAACACATGCATGTCCACACCGGGTTTTCCGTGTCTCAGGATCCGGAACCGGTTTCCCAGCCCGTCCCGTCCGCTCCATCTGCACCTGCCGCCACCATCTTTGAGCTGGACAAGGAACTCCAGGCCATCTATGAGCGCACCTATGGCCCCATCAAGCGAAAGGACATCCTCCCCCGGGGGGAGCGGGGACAAAACCCTTGGGACCGGCGGGAGACGGCACCTCAAGAAGGGGGGCGGGAGTACCTCCTGGTGGACGGGTACAACATCATCTTCGCCTGGGAAGAACTGAAAAAAGTCGCCCAGGACAACCTGGATACCGCCCGCCAGCTGCTGATGAACCTGCTGAGCAACTACCAGGGGTACCGGCAGTGCGAGGTCATCCTGGTGTTCGACGCCTACAAAGTCCCCGGAAACCCCGGGGAGGTGAGCCGGTTCCACAACATCTATGTGGTCTACACCAAGGAGGCGGAAACCGCCGACGCCTACATCGAAAAAGCCACCTATGAGATCGGCAAGCGCCACAAGGTGCGGGTTGCCACCTCGGACAACTTGGAACAGCTGATCATACTGGGCCATGGGGCCATCCGGGTGTCAGCCGACCTGTTCCGGGCGGAGGTGGAACAGGTTGGGGAGCAGATTTCCACCATCCTGACCAAAGCTGCCCGCAGCGGGAAAAACCTGGCGGTCAAGGACGCCCTGGACCGGGCGATGGGCGGCGCCAACACAAAAAAATAACCCCGGTTGGGGAAAAGAGAAAGGGGGAGCGCAGCCAATTTGGCTGCGCTCCCCCTTAGATTGTATTTGGGTGGAAATCCTGAGGGATGGTTATCCCTGCTTTGCTTTCACCCAGAAGGGGTCCAGGTTGTCGCTGAAGAACCGCCCGTTGAGGACATGCTCCATCAAAAAGGTTTTGCGGTCCTCAGGGAGGGTGCAGTCGGCGAGAATCTCCTGGAAGATTTTTTCCTCTTCCACCCAATCGGCAGTCATCCTCACCACCGGGGCGGTGTTGTCTGCATCCAAAAGGAGCAGCTTAGGTCCGCCCTCCCGGTTATCCCAGGGCTCCCACTGGGGGAGCCCTGCCCCGTTGGGGTCTCCGGTGTGGACAAAGTTGGAGAGATACTGCCGGTACACCTGGGCTAGGGCCTCCCTGCCTGGACGGTTCCGGGAGGTGAACACCTCCGGCGTCACCGCGTAGGAGGGCCGCTCAATCCCCATGGTGAGGAAGAGATCCAGGCCGTGGGCCCCGCCCATCCGCATGGAGCCCAGTTCCCCAGTGACCTCCGGGTTCATCCCCCACAGGCACCGGCCTGCGTAAACGGGGGGCTGTCCCAGCTGGGCGGAGAAGGCTTTGGCATTCTGCTCCCCATTGATGTACCCAAACAGGGCGCTGCCGTAGCGGGTGACAAACCGGTATTCCTCCACCACCTGGGGGTCGGTGAAGTCCGCGCCCTGGAAGGCTGGGTCGCTGTTGGCGTTGGCGGTGAATTCATGGCCGCCGCTGAGGACCATCATCGGCACCTGATAGGATTCCCCCCGGGCAAGCACCTGGAACCCCTCCTTGGGGATGGTGGCCCCATCGGCGAAGAGGTGGGGGAACACCGCCATGCGGATGGCGGCCCCGGCCATCAAAGGGCCGAAGCGCAGGGCGTCCACCCCCATCAGGTAATCCCGCACTTCAGGGGAGGCGGAATCCAGCCAGGCGGCAGCCGATGGCAGGTCGGGGGCCTTGCCGTCCTCCACCACAAGCCGGCCCAGGGCCTTGGTGGCGATGGAAGCCCCTTTTTCCGGGTCGGTGGTGGTAAAGCCGCCGCTGAAGGTGACCGCCCGGGAAAAGCTGCCCCGGAACAGGGGGGAGATCAGCATGCACAATAGGTCCCGGGAGCCGGAGGAGTAACCGCAGACGGTCAGGTTGCCGGCGTCGCCGCCAAAGGATTGGATGTTTTCATGGACCCAGGAGAGGCTTTTTTTGATATCCAGCAGGCCGAAGTTGCCGGAATCTTCCAAGGGGTCGCCGGTGCGGATGGCCTTGATGTTCAGCCAGCCCAGGGCGCCCAGCCGCAGGTTGATGGTGACCACCACGGCGTGCAGGGCGTCGGCCATCAGCGGACCGTCCATCAACTGGCCGGAATCGGTCTGGTTGTTGCCCCCATGGATGAAGAAGAACACCGAAAGGGTCTCCTGGGTGTCGGGACGGAAGACGTTGAGGTAGAGGCAGTCCTCGCTGCCGACGACGGCGGTTCCCTGCTTCTGCACCGAAACGGGGCCGAATTGTTTGGCTGGGCGAATGCCCTCCCAGGGGATCGGGTCTTGGGGGGCGCGCCAGCGCAGCGGGCCTACCGGTGGGGCGGCGTAGGGGATACCCAGCCAGCAAAGGACGCTGTGCTCTGGGGAACGGATGCCCTCCAGCCAGCCGGAGGCCACCTGGCGGAGCAGGGGATTGGATGGATGTTCCATAGTCTCCCTCTTTTCTTTCAAATTGATGTCCCCCCAAGAATAGCACATTCCCCACAAGCTTTCAAACCGTCCCCAAAGGATTGGGCGGTTTGTACAATCCCGGGTGGAATTTTCCGGCAGCAGCTGAAGAGGACCCCTGCGAAGTTGAAAATCTCCCCCTTCCGAAAGGAGGAGATTTTTTCATTAGAGAGTTATTTCCTCACCGGGGCGGACCACAAGTTTGCCGGGGGCGTCGAAAGCGTTGGCCATCTCCTCGTCAAACAGCCCGCCTGGCTTCATGTGGATGGGGATGTTGTGCTTGGCCCCGATGAGCCGGGCGCATTTTTGGGCCTCCTCCCGGTCCATGTTGTAGATGCCGTCCATACACAGAAGAGCATAGTCCAGGCGGCGGGCGGCAAACCCAGCCATAGCGTCGGTGGTGGAGGTGTCCCCAGCGGCGTAGACGGTCACCCCATCCACACGGAGGATGTACCCGACGCACTCCTCTTTTTTGTGATTTTTGTTGTAGGCGGGCACTGCTTCCACCTCCATCCCACAGAGGGGGAAGGTGTGGTAGATGCCCCCTTCTAGGGCCTCCTGATAAGTGATTACCTGGCAGCCGGGCTTTTGGGTGACCAGTTCCAGCTTATTGTGGTCGTAGTGGCCGTGGGTGACCAGTATGCCGTCAGCGGACAGGTCGTACCCCTCTCCGGCAAAGGGGTCCACATAGATTACCTTGCCCTCATCTGTAGTGATGCGGAAACTCCCGTGCCCTTGGTACAGCAGTTTTGCCATAAGGCGTTCCTCCTTTATCCGTAAATGGTTTTTGCGTCTTGGGATGGGGTTCCGTTTAGTCCTCTTCCAAAATGGCTTGTACCCGGCCCACCTGATCCCCTTCCCGAAGCATCACTTTGATGCCGTGGGGGTGGGTGGGGCTGTTTGTGAGGATGCGTTTGACATGGCCTCGGGTTAATTTGCCGGTGGGCTGGTCTTTTTTCAAAACAATGTCCACCAGAGCGCCAATGGAGATACTGCTTCGTGTTTTGCCATCCATAGGAAAAACCTCCTTTTTGGCTGATTCTTTAATCCAAATCTTTCCAGACCCACCATTTTAGCTTTTCCGGGTCCGGATTGGGGGTATTTGCGTAGTAGACAATCATTCGGTAGAGGTACAGCTGGTCTATTTTCACACCGGTCAGCAGGCACTCCCGGTCGTAGAGCTCTTGAGGGTCCGCCCCCTTGAGGGAGGCTATGGTCGTGTAGCCCAGGGAGAGGAGGGAGGCTTCGGTGGCCTCGCCCACATAGGGGATGGTCCGCAGTTCCGTTTTCATGGGAAATTCCCCCTTACGACTCCAAAAAGGTGGCGATCTCCGGGAGGGATTTGCGTTTCTTGGGCCGCAGCCCCTCCTTTGCGGCGTACCCGACGCCGATCACCAACCGGATGCGCTTCTCCTTGGGGATGGGGAGAAGGTTCTTTAACTTGCCCTCATGGAACCAGCCCATGATGCAGGTGGAAAGTCCCTGCTCGGTGGCGGCCAGCACTAGGTGGGCAGTGGCGATACCGATATCGATGGAGGCGTATTCCTGGCTTTTGACCATGCCGCCCAGCCGGGCCGAGAGGGTGGCTTTTTCCTCCACCACCACGATAAAGGTGGGGCAGTTTTCGCTGAATTTGTTCATCCCCAGTCCCTGAAGGCACTCGGCTACTTGGGCCGAGAGCTCCGGCTGGTTGACCACCACGAAACTCCAGGGCTGGCTGTTACAGGCGGAGGGGGCGATGCGGGCCGCCTCCAGGCAGCGGGTCAATTGTTGGTGGGAGACCGGGCGGTTGGGATCGTAGTTCCGGCAACTCTCCCGCTGGGAGATCAGGCTAAAATAGTCCATAATATCCTCCTTTTTTGTCGAATGACAGTATAGATTCAATTCAAAATTGCCCCTTGTATAATAGAATAGGTGTGCTTTTTCTCCGATGGCTCAGTATACTCTACCTACATAGTATATCACAAATCTCTTTTAAATTGGAAAAATACCGGGGCCGCCGTGGGGCAGGAGGGTTTCCCCCAATTCCTTGAAAAAAAGGGGAGTGGTTCCACTTTGGCATAACTGCTTGGTTTTTCTGGTATCTTACTGCAAATGTTCTTTTCTTTTGGTCAAGCTTTGTGTAGTTTTGTCCTTATCTCTCCAAAGCCGTCAATTTCTAGTACCCTTAAAAAATAAAGTAAATAAGGAGGTTTTTTCAATGAATCTTGTAGAACAGACCTTGCTCCGGCTTGGGGGACATGTGGCAAACATCAGCTATCAAAGGTTCCTGCATGTGATGGATCTTATTTTGCAGCAGGACGTCTTCCCTTCCGGCCAACTGATGTCCAAGATCTACAGCCAAGCTGCGCGGGATTTGGATGTCAGCCGGGACGTTCTCGTGCGATCGGTAGCTAGAGTGGTAGATGACATGTGGTACAACGGCAACCCCAAAATTCTCAAAGAGATCTTAGAGGAAAAACCAGAGTACAAGCCTTATCCCAAGGACATGCTCTACTACCTGTACAGGTACGTCCAGAAAAAGGAGAAGGAGCAGCCTGCCGAACTGGTGAAGGTCTAGTTCGGGGAGTCCCATCCCAGCTGCCCCCGGAGGCTTTTTGAGCCGCCGGGGGTAAAAAATTGCCCAATCAAAGCCCCCTCCCCCAATGGTTTGGAGGAAAGGGCGGTTTTACCCCAATCCCTATGGAGGGTAGCAAGCGCTGCACCTATTCTTAAGGGGGGCCTTATCCTCATCTGTGGAATTGGAAAGATCTGACATAAAAATTTCAAGGATTTGTAATAATGTAACCATGCTGTGACTACATGCCGGTATGATGAATCCATACAATGGTGTAAAAGCGAGTCCTGTTCGCTTAAACAACAGTATTATATCGCATTCGGGCGAATGTAGAGAGGTGGTTATTTCATGAGGAGAAAATCGTTTTCTATAACGACAAAACGATGTATTGCATTCTTCTTGACACTTCTGATGCTTTCAGGCAGTGTTGTAAACTTGGGCGTGAATGTGTTTGCAGCGGAAGCGGCCTCCACCGTTGTGGAGATCGACGGTGCTGCTGTGCGTAAAGCTTATGCTGACGGTGAAGTCTTAACCGTCGACGAAGTGCTGGAAAATCTGCCCAGCTTTACAGCGGATACAGAAGAAGAGACAGAAGCATTGAACCAAGCCCTGGCAGATGCACTGCGGGAGCAGCTGTCCGAACAGGACGGCAATTGGCTGGAAGTGGTGGAAAACCGGGAGCTGGACGGCAACGGAAACATTCGGATTTTAGTTGCTGTCCGCTTGGCCCTGTCCGATGCTGAGGCAGAAGACGCAAAACCGGAGATTGTTGGCGTCGAAGTCTACACCATCAACACCGGGCTAAGTGAAGAAAAGATAGAAGTGCGGTTGTTGGGTGAAGAAACCCAGGAGACCATCAGGGATACCTATGCGCTGGAATCCAAAGAGGTTGAGTCCGAAAAAAAGCCGGAGAAACCAGAGGGCAAACCTGTTGGCCCCAGCGGCAGTTCCAGCAGCGAGCCGGAGGTCAGCCCCAGTGAGCCTTCCGTCCCTGGGGAAACCCCCAGCGAGCCGGTAACCCCCGATGAGACTCCCAGTGAGCCAGTCACTCCCGTGGACCCCGACAGTTCCATTCCCACCCAGCCTGTAGATCCCGAAGGGAGCGAACCCACCGAGCCGGAAGAGACCCCTGAGGAAACTCCTTCCGATCCTTCCACCGATGGGTCTGATGAGGCCGAAGAACCCACAGAAGTTCCTTCTGAAACTCCCGGCGAGGGTGATTCTGACGGTTTCGAGGAAGACTCCACCGGCAACGATACCTCGGACAATGATTCTGAGGGTGTGTTGGTTGCGTCCATCGACGGCCGCATTGTCCTTTCAGCATTGGTAGAAAACGAATTTGGCTCCAATGAAGGCGAAGATATCACCGATCCCTCTGACAATGGCGAAGACGGCGAGGATGACAAAGACGTCACCGACCGCTCTGACAATGGCGAAGACGGTGGGGATGACCAAGACGTCACCGACCCCTCTGACAATAGCGAAGACGGTGAGGATGACCAAGACATCACCGACCCCACCGAGGATGACAAAAAAGACGATGATAAGCCTGCCATCGAGGATGAAGAGGAAGAACCCACTTTCACTGCTTCTGCGGAAAAGGTGGAGAGCAAAGACCTGGGTTCTGCCAAGAAGGTGACAATGACCGTCGCCCCTTTCTCCTTCCAGAAGACTAGCTTTGTGGTGCAACCTCTGTCGGTGACCCAAGGCGAAGGCCAGCTCCTGATCAAAAAGGTGGATAGAGAGGGCAACCCCATCCCCGGTGTCACCTTTACCGCAAAGGTCACTGCGGAAGACGTTTTTAAGCATCAATTCTTCGGTACTTATTATACCGATGGCAGCGCTGAGATTCCCGTCACCACCGATGAAAACGGGGAAGCGGTGCTGAACTACACCGGTTCTTTTCAGGTAAAAGATACCGATAGTAGAGATACAAAGACCATCAACGGCAAAGACTATGCCTTGACCATTGAGCTCTATGAGACCGGCGGTTTGGATGAGTATGAGGCTGCTGATCCCAAGACCCGGTTGATCCAGTTTGAAAAGGAAGAGGATGCTACTCAGCTAACCGTTTCACGGCGTCCCGGGGTAAATACTGACTATGTCACGGATTATTCCAAAGAGTCTACTAGAAGGCCCTTTGTCACCGTGCAAAACAAGAAATCCGTTAATTCGGTGCAGCTTCGCGCTTTGGCCATTGGCCAGTCCGGCTTGGAGTTCACCTATAGAATTACGGTGGACGGTGTGCCCTATAACGGCACTTTGACAAGCAAAAATGGGAATACTGTGACCGCTGAGAATGGCTATGTCACAATCCCCCAGGACAACGACAATGGAGACTACACCTACACCATCACTGGCATTGGTGCTGGTAAAAATGTGGTGATTGAGCAGACCGGCAGCGCAGGGTGTAAACTGATCCGGTTGCTCCACGGTTCAACGCTGTTGGATTTGGGCCCGGCCTCCTTTGAATCCAAGAAAGGGGACAATGGCGCAATCATCTTTGTAAACGCCAAAACCGGCACTGGCGGCGCAACCGGCTCTGCGTTGGAATTGACCAAAAAGGCAATTCGCAACGATGCGCTCAGCACCGGCAACGACATCATTTATGATATGGAGTTGACCGTGGCAGGCAAGGGCAAAGTCACCGAGATGGAGACACCTGTCAATGTCATTTTTGTCATTGACCGATCCAGCTCTATGCGGGATACAGTGAGCGGCAATGGATATGGTAATGGCGGAGATAACTCCCGCTGGAATATCACCCGCCGCTCCATCAACACTATGGCGGAAAACCTAATTAAATCGAATAGAAACAGCCAGGTTGCGGCCGTGTACTTCCAGGATGAGAAAGGCGGAGTCATTTCCAATTGGACCTCCAATGTCGGAGAAGAGTGGATCACCTTGGGCAACCCGGGTACCGGTTATGGCACCTATGCAGCTAAGGGATTTGAAAAAGCTTACGAACTGCTGGGGCAGCGGGGTAACAACTATCCCACCTATGTGGTGTTTATGACCGACGGCGATGAAAGCGATGGGGCAGACGGTGTTAACAGGGCAATTGCCGCCGCTAAGAAGATCAACGCGGATTACCCTGAAGTCCAGATTCACACCATCGGCATCAGCAACGATCCCGGCACAGCGGTACTGAATCCTCAGGGCGAGAACCGCTATCAGGATTCTTACACCAAAGCGACCAAAGAGACAGATATTTCCAACACCTTCACCGGCATTCTCAATATGATTTTTGAGAATTACGAAATCCCCGTGGTCACTGACCAACTGAGCGGCAACGTGGAGTTGATCCAAGGAACCCAAAAGACTTGGGTCAATGATACAGAAGTGTCTGGCGAGGTGGTGTTCAACGATCGCAACGACACCTTCACCTGGACCATCAATGCAAAAGATGGGGACAAAGCAATTTTGGATGGTATGGAAAACGTCCATAAGCTGACCTACCAGGTGAAAGTCACCAATGGGAGCACTGACTACACCAATTTGGCAGATCCGGATACCGGTACCCATGCGAACGATAAAGGTTGGTTCTCCAACGGGGTAGCGGAACTCCGCTGCCGTGGCGTGTATACCGAAAGCTTCCCCAAACCGGTTGTTCAAACCAAAGTGGTCATCAACAACCAGGATATCGACATTGTAAAAATCGATGCTGATAGCAAGGCAGCTCTGTCCGGCGCCGAGTTTGTCATCAAGAGGGGGAGCAAAGAAGTTGCTGCCCTGACAACTGGCGCAGATGGTACAGCCAATATGAAGCTAGATGTTTTGGCTCAAGAGTTCGGCGGCAACCCCACAGCGGGCACAAAACTGACCTTTACAATTGAGGAAAAGAAATCTCCGGAGAACTACGCACCGATCTCCGGCACAATTGCCACTTTTGACGTGGAGTATACCGGTAGCATGTTCCGCATCGCTAAAAACGGCGAGAACGATGTGTTCACCGTAAACAGCGACAAGGCAGAATACTCCATGGAGAAAGGCACCCTGACCGTGAAGAACAGCCTGGGTGCGAAGGGTATCACCACCACAGTGGAAAAGAGCTTCAAGAGTGGGGATGCTACTGATCTGGGCGGCAAATCCTACACCGTTCGGATTAGCGATGGCGCTGCCACGGTGAAGGATTTCACGGTGAGCGACCCATATACGGTCGAATTTACCGGTGGAGACGCTCCTGCCCTAGAAGCAGGGAAGGAATACACCGTCACCGAAGTAATCCCCAATGAGGCGAACTACACCTTAGACGGCGAGATCTCTATCGAGGTTTCTTATCAGGGTGGTGAGAAGCAAACATCTGCTGGTTCCTTCACAATCCCCCGCGAGAAATTTACAAGCGTTACTGGAATTACCATCCGCTTGACCAACAAAGCAAACCGCGGAAACATCGAGTTTACCAAGTATGGCCAAGAGGACAACAAGTTGGCAGGCGCTGTATTTGGTATCTATACAGATCCGGCATGCGCTACCACAGCTTTTGCAACTGCGACTTCCGATGCTGAGGGCAAGGTTTCCTTTGCCAACATCCCGGTCGGCACCTACTATGTAAAAGAAATCTCTGCCCCGGATCATTACCAGGTAAGCGATACAATCTACTCTGTAGAAGTGACCAACGGCGGAACCGCAAAGATCAATGATGGCAAAGTGGTAAACAACTACGTCAATGATGGCTCCATCACCGTTGTGAAGAAGCTGACAGAAGGCACCTCTTGGGAGTTTGCCAAGGATGCTGCGTTTACCTTCACCGCCACCAAGGGTGGTGTAACCCACACCGGTACCGCCACATTTAGCAGAGAAGAAGACCTGGAAAATGGCGTCACTGTCCTGTGGGCGACTGCGGACGGTACCGTTTCCAGCCTCACTGGCTTGGAATACGGTGCTTGGGAGATCAGAGAGGCCAGCTCTGGCAATTTGTTCGAACTGAGCAAGGCTGAAGGAGACGGTCAAAACGTTGCAATCAGCAACAAGGTCGCCACTGCGACTTTGGGCATTGCGGACCAAGACGCAACGGTAACTTTCACCAACAGTCCCAAGCAGAATGCGGGCAGTATCAACATTTCCAAAGCTGTTACAACCGCGAACCCGACTTATACTGGCACTTTCCCAGTTGGTGTTTACACTAAACAAGGGAACGATCAGATGGTTTTAGCAGGTACTCCCATATTCTTAAATGCGGATGGAACCGTTCAAACCGCATCTGGCCTGGCTTTGGATCAGACCTACTATGTAAAAGAAGAAGCTGTAAAAGGCTATACTTTGGTTGGTATGACCGTTGGTGGGGCGCCTGTGGAGCCTGTCACCTACAACAATGAGAAATACTACCCTGTCACCCTCACCGGTACGGCGGCAGTCCAGGTTGTAGTGACCAACACCGCTGCCACCTATGGCGTTGCTATCCAGGTCGCCAAAGACCTGAAAGACACCTTCTTGTTGAAAAATGGCGATTCCAAAGAGTTTACCTTTACTTTGACCGGCCCCAATGGCTACGAGGAAGAAGCCAAAGTGACCGTAAGCAAGGATCAGCAAGGCAATCTTTCCACTGCCCCTGTGACCTTCACAAAGCCCACAAACGGCTGGGTTGCGGGTGTGTATACCCTTGCTGAGGAGAGCGACAGCCAGTACACTCTGGACGGGATGAAATCCAATATTGCAGGGTTGTCCATCACAAACGGCGTGGCATTTACCCTGACGGATGACATCCTAAGCCAGAATCCCACAATCACCTTTACCGCGACCAACAAAGTGGCTGTAGCAGAGGTTAGCTCCATTTCTTTGAAGAAGGAGATCGCAGAGGGCGCTTGGCTGATCCCTGAGAGCGGCAAGACCTTTAACTACACCCTGACCACCCCGGATCAGAAAACGATTGCGATCACGGCCACCTTTAACAAAGATGGCACCAGCAATAGCAATATCCTGGAGCAGGTGAAAGCCGCTTATGGCGATCCTGTGAAGCTCCCAGTCGGCACCTACACCCTGGCCGAGGGTGCTGATGACCAGTTCAACGCACAGAGCATGACCGCAACCGGTGCAGATACTGTAAGCAGCACTGTGAATAGCATCACCTTCGGTGTGAACAAGGATACCACCAGCATCGCCTTTGTATCCACCAATACCGTGAAGACCGGCGCTATGGATCTGGTCATCCGCAAGACCATCCCCGGTTATGCGGTTGGCGCAGACGATAAGACCTTTGCATTCACTCTGACCAAGCCGGATGGCACAACAACCGTCAAGGAACTGACCCTGGCGGCCAACGCCACCACCGGCACCGTCACCTGGGGCGAAGAAGAGCTCAAAGGCCTGCCCTACGGTGAGTACAAACTGACCGAGAGCAATTCCGGTTCGAAGTTTATCTTTGCTGATGTTACAGTGTCCGGCGAGGGGATGAACCCGACCCTGACAGAGTCAGGCGGCAAGAAGACCGGCGAAGTGGTCTTTCACTATGCCGGTGCTGGCAGCTTGGAAGTCACCTATGCGAATGAGCCCCTGCCGGAAGGCAGCGTGACCATCGAAAAACAGATGGCGGTTGGTTCCAAGGTGAAAGCGGATACCCAGTTTGTATTCGATATCATCGATCAAGCAACGGGCAACGTTGTTAGAACTGTAACAATTGAGGCAAAAGCAAATGCAAGCGGGACAATCGGCTCCGAAATGGTCGGCGGTCTGGAATTTGGCAAGACTTATGTGGTAAAAGAGCGGGCACAGGATGGGTACATCCTGGATTCTATCAGCCACAGCGCGGGGACTGCCACAATGGTGGCCGGCACGGAGTATGAAGCCAAAACCGCAGAGTTTACCCTGGAGGTAGGCAGCCCGATCAAGGTTGTGGCAGTCAACTCCAATGCCAGCGGCAGCGGCATTAGCAGCCTGACCAAAGTGTTTGAGACTAATGGTCTGGATGCAGAAGCAGTGACATTCGATTTGTATAAAGTAGTAGCCGAAGGGGAAGACCAATTGGTTGCTACTGGTACAATCGGGGCACAAAGCTTTACTGGATCCGGCAATGAGAAATCTTCGAGCGATATTGCTTGGGACACCAATCCAGCCACTCTCCCCGTGGGTGATTACTATGTGGTAGAGAGATTGGCCGGGAACAGCAACTACCAGTTCAAGAAGGCCCAGGTTGATACAGCGCCCGCAGCCACGGAAAACCGTGCGGCGTTCACCGTCACCGGCATCAGAGAAGGCGTGAACATCACCTTCACCAATGAGCCCATCTCCGGCGCGGGAAGAACCCCCAGCACCCTGACCAAGGTCCTGGACAACGGCTTTGACCTGGACACTGGCGATGTCTTTAAGATCACAGTGGAATCCAGCGACAAAACTTTCAAAGAGACAAGAGAAGTGAGCGCTTCTGAGCTGATTTCCTCCGCATCTCACAGCAAGGTGCTGGAAGAGAACTTCTCTTTGAAGAACGGCGTTTACACTGTGACCGAGGAGATCGAAGGCGGAAATTACCAATTGGCAGCAGGCGAGTACACCTACACTGTGACAACTGCAAATCCCTCTGTGGAGATGGTTGTTCACAATAAAGCAAATAGCGTTGCCAAAGACAGCTTTGCGCTGAACCTGATCAAAAAGGTGGACAGCGAAAATG
This sequence comes from Merdimmobilis hominis, assembly GCF_900104615.1. Classification (GTDB taxonomy): domain Bacteria; phylum Bacillota; class Clostridia; order Oscillospirales; family Ruminococcaceae; genus Merdimmobilis; species Merdimmobilis hominis. The sequence continues at coordinate 1,722,258 of NZ_LT629939.1, forward strand.
CGGTAAACGACAGCTTTGACTTTGTCCTGACGGGGCCTGGCATTGCCGAAGGCGGCATTGAACTGACCTTGGAAGGTGCAGCCGGCGAAGGGAAACAGGGCAGCTTCACCCTGCCGGATACCTTCCAGTGGCAGTACGGCACCTACACCATCACCGAAAAAGAGCATGATTACTATGACTTCTATTCGGCTAGTGGTGAGACAGGAACTGTAAATCCAACAGATAGAAGCTTTAGCTTTGTTCTTGACAGCACTTTAGCTCAGCAGGGTCAGCTGACCGTCACCTTTGCCAACCACCAGAAGGCTGTAGAGGAAGGCGCAGTCACCCTGACCAAGACCCTCCAGTCGGGCGAGACCCCCTACAACTCCACCGATTCCTTTACCTTTAAGGTGGCAGAATCTGTGGAAGCTATAGAGGATGGCCGTGCCATCACTGTGAGAGCAGACGGCCAGGCGGTCAACATCCCCGGCCTGAAGCTGGGTGGAACCTACTTCATCAAAGAGACCAACACCGGCGCGGATTACAGCTTTGTAAACTTCACCGGCGAGGGCTTGGAGGATAAGGGCAACGGCGTTTATCAGTTCACCGTTCCCTCCGATGCATCGGCTGAAAATGTGTTCGCAATTACTGCGACCAACCACAAAATACCCAGAGCCATCGACCTTCCCATCTACAAATACAGCAGCAATGGCAATTCTCTTGCCGATGCCGGGTTCACCCTGTATGCGTATGAGGAGAGCAGCAATGGAAATCCTGTGGTAGGCGCGATTATCAGAGGCGAACAGACCACCGATGCACAGGGCAGACTGACCATTTCCGGCCTGGGCGAAGGCCGCTATATCCTGCGGGAGACCAGAGTCCCCTCTGGCCACTACACCCCCAATTACCTCATCGCCTTTGAGGTAAAATACAACAATGGAATCCTCACCATCGAGATGCTCAACTCCAACAGCAACTTTGCTTGGGAGGATGGCGTTCTCAACATCCGCAACCAGAGACGCAGCGGAGGCGGAGGCGGCGGTGACAGCGGCGATGATGATGACGACTACGTCACCATCGACGACGAGGATGTCCCGCTGGGCAATGTCACCATTGAAGATCCTCAGATTCCTCTGGCGGGCTTGCCGGATGCAGGCGGATTCCCAGTGGAGTCCCTCGCTCTGATTGGCGCAGGCATGATGCTGGCCGGTTGGGCACTGGGCCGCAAGAAGAACGATGAGGATGCGGAGAAATAGCTTCTCCCACCCGTGCAAGTAACAAGCTCAAATCGAGAAAAGCCGCCCTGCGTTCCAGGGCGGCTTTTCAAGAATTTTACATGGAAAGCGAGTACTGCAATGATGAACGCAAAAGACCGCAAAATGCTCTCGAAAACCTTGTTGATTGCGGGCGCTGTGCTGATGGTAATTGGTGTGGGATATGAAGCGATCAACTACCCTTGGCAGATTGTCCTGGCTAAGCTGGGCGTGGCTTCCCAAAGTGCTATGGCTGACCCCAAGCCCTTGGAAAACGCCACCTGGACCACCCTCCCGGCGGAGGAATGGGCAGAGGGGGATCCCCTCAATGTCCTGCCCGCCCAGAGGAACCTGTTGATGGCCCGTCCGGAGGTGGAAAACCTAACGGTGGTGGGCTACTTCAAGTTCCCCAAGCTGGGGGTCAGTGAAAACATAGTGTTAGGTAGTGACGAAGAGCTCATGTATGGAGTGGGCCATGTCAATGGAACCGCAGGTTTGGGCCAGGAGGGCAACTGTGTCCTGGCCGGACACCGAAATTACATTGTCATGCATCCATTCCGCCACCTGGACAAAGCCGCAGTAGGGGACCGTGTCATGGTGGGGGATGAGTCCAACGTCTACACCTATGAGATCTACGAGATTTTGACGGTAAAGCCGGAGGATGTCTATGTGACCGAGCTGCAGGAGGGGGAGAGCCACATGCTCACCTTGGTCACCTGCACCCCTGTGCTCAACCCCACTCACCGGCTGGTGGCTTGGGCGCGCCTGGTAGAGACAATACCCAAAGCATAATTCCCCTAAAAAACAGCCGCAACTGCGGCTGTTTTTTAGGTCAGCGGCCAATCTTCCCCAGAGGGGAGACAAGAGGGACTGTGTTTGGCCGTTCCGTCATAGCATGGGAAAATGGTGCGGCCTCCAGCGAAAGCGCTCATGGAACTTTTGTAAATTCTCCTAGGATTCTTTTGCCGGCTGTGCTACAATAATGAAAAGAGACAACAGTCAGCGAGGGCCTTTTGCCCGGCTGTAAGGAAGGTTTCCTTCACCGAAAGGAGAATGCATATGTCCTATCTTTTTATCCAATACCCCAAATGCTCCACCTGCCAAAAGGCAAAACAATGGCTGGAAGATCACGGGGTTTCCTACACCGCCCGCCATATTGTAGAAGAAAACCCCACAGAACAGGAGCTCTCCCAGTGGATTGCCCGGAGCGGACTGCCTATCAAGCGGTTTTTCAACACCAGCGGCCTCAAATATAAGGCGCTGGAGCTCAAGGACAAACTTCCCCTCATGAGTGAAGAGGAGATGGTTGCCCTTCTGGCCACCGATGGGATGCTGGTCAAGCGTCCACTCCTCATCGGGGAGGATACCATCCTGGTTGGCTTTAAACCCCAGGAATGGGAGAGCATCTTATAGGGGCGGGAAAGCCTAGACCATGTGGAAAGGAGGGAATGATTGTGGAAAAAATTTGGGATGTCACCGCATTGGGGGAGCTATTGGTGGATTTTACCCCGCTGGAGAGCCGCGGGCCCAACCCGGCATTTGAAGCCAATCCCGGGGGTGCGCCTTGCAATGTGCTGGCTATGCTGTCGGCTTTGGGGCGCAAAACGGCATTTATCGGCAAAGTGGGGGCAGATTATTTCGGTGGGATGCTCCACAGCGCCTTGGAGGAACTGGGAATCTCCGCCGAAGGGCTGCTCCACGACCGGACATACAACACCACCCTGGCCTTTGTCCACAACGACACCGCTGGGGAGCGGAGCTTTTCCTTTTATCGCAAGCCGGGTGCGGACAGCATGCTCCGCAGCCAGGAAGTCCCCTTTTCCCTGATTGAGCAGTCGAGGATTTTTCACTTCGGCACCCTGTCCATGACCGACGAGCCCGCTCTAGAAGCCACCCGTAAGGCATTGGACTGCGCCAAAGGGTGTGGGGCCCTCATCTCCTTTGACCCCAACCTGCGGCCCCCCCTTTGGGAGAGCCTGGCCATCGCCAAAGACCGGATGCGGGAAGGGTTTTCCGCCTGCGATGTCCTGAAAATTGCCGGGGAGGAGCTCAATTTCATCACCGGCATAGGGGATCAAAACCGGGCGGCCCTCTTCCTGATGGACCACTACCAAATCCCCTTGGTGTTTGTCACCTCCGGCAGAGAGGGGAGTGCCGCTTATTACCCCGGCGGCATCCTGCGGCAGGAAACATTCCTGGACGTTCCCACTGTGGACACCACTGGCGCAGGGGATATTTTCTTCGGCTGTATGCTGGACACCATCCTCCGCCTGGGCCCGGAGGGCTTCTCCCCCCAAGAGATGCAGGAGGCCCTTCGGTTTGCCAGCGCAGCGGCCGCTATAGTCACCACCCGGCCAGGGGCGATGCGTTCGGTGCCCCGGCGGGAGGAAGTGGATGCTTTTTTAAACGGCCATCCGCTGTAGGGCCAGAAGCTGCCCTCCGGGAACGCAATATGAGGGTTAGGTGTGTTGCCCATAGCAGAGAAAGCCCTGTTTCACAAGGAAAACCCCCGGCGAGAACCATCTCGCCGGGGGTTTCTACTTGGTTGCATTTGTTGTTCTGGGGTGAGGGCGGGAAGAAAACCACCTGCCATAAAGGTGGCTACTTGCTGTCCGTGTTTCGGTTGTGGTGGGATCTCCATGTTAAAAAGGCGGCGATAGCTACAGCGGAACCAACGACCCCCAAAGCCAGTGGGATAGAGGGGGATGCAGAAGGGACTGCAGGATCTTCCCCGCCGGAGGGGGTAATTTTGGTGAAGACCACATGGATTTCGTGGTCCCGGCTGATGTTTTCAAACAGGTAGGAGTCCGCTGGGGGGAGGGATTTTCCGTCCACCAAAAGCTTCTCGACCCGGTAACCTTTTTTAGGTTGAATCAGAAACTCAGCGCTGCTTCCTTGAGTCAGCCGGCTGATGCCGGAGGGCTGGATGGTGCCGCCGCTTCCGGTGGAGGCGAGGATTTCAAACTCCTGGAACTTGCCGTAATTCTCATCGGGGAGGGCCAGGGCAAAGGTGGTCAGATTGGAAAAATCACTGCTGACCATCCCGCCGGATACTGTGGCAGGCCGCTCTCCGATGGAGCCGTCTTCCCGCAGGTAGAGGATGGAGGCCGGGGTGCCGTCCTCTACCTTGAGATTGAAGAAGGAGACGGTATAAGGGCTCAAGGTGACTGGCTCTTCTTCATCTTGAATAGAGGCTTTGCAGAGTGCGGCCACCTTCCGGCTGGAAGAGGACGCGTATTGGGAAAATTGATTGTACAACTCCCCCTGGGCCAAAAGCGGCTCCACCAGGAATTGATTGATGTCCCGCACGTGGCTGGACACTGAGAAATAGTAGGCTTGTCCGCCGCTGGACCACTGGTAAGAGAAGGTCTTGCGGTTGCGCAGATCGGTGGTAGTGGTCAGTGAAGCAGAGCGCCAAAAATCTTCCCCCGCCAGGCGGTAATAGAGCACCGGCTGGGAGGACACCGATTCCTTTGGGGGGAGCAGGGTGCGGTGCAGAGGGTTTTGGGAAGTCTCCAGCTCATAGGAGAAGGTGAAGGGGATGAGATGCCCCCTCAGCAGAAATTGTTCCAGGTCAATGACAGGGCCTTCCGGATCCTCTTGGCTGGCTGGCTCAATGGAAATATCGGTCACCTCATCGTTGAGAATAAGGAGGCTGCCTGGGTCAAGGGCATTGTCCTCTGGAACCACTACCTGCAATTTCAACCCGGTGAAGGTAAAGGCATCTCCTCTGGGACCCAAGATGCTCTCCGGCGTCACTGTGTAGCTGTGCAAAGCGGGGGTGCCCAAAGGCGCCTCTTTATCCGAGCCGTTGTCGGTGAGGGCAAGGGGGCGGTAGATGGTCAATGTCTCCCTAGCGCGGCCGGTGACATCGCCGATCTGCCGGTCCCTCGCTTGGTAGTGGCCGTCGAGGCCGGCGACGATATCATAACTTCCTGCGGCTGCCTGGGAGGAAACCCGCAGCTGAAAGGTGGCGCCCACCGAGTGGTAGACAGACACATTGCCCAGCTTGGAGCCGTTGGGGGTGAGCCCCGGGTAGGAGATGGAACTGATGACCAAGCTATCCGGGACAAAGGTGACCCCCGCGGGCAGCTCCCCCAGATAGAGGGTACAGTCCCGCAGAATATAGGGAGATGGGTTTTCAACGAGGATGGATAGGGTGATAATTTCCTCCTCCGGCGCAATGAGCTCCTGGGAGGAGAGGGTGAGGGTGACGTTGTTGTCCAGCCGCATGGGTCTGGGCGGTGGGGATTCTTCCCCGAAGGCGGAGAGGGGGCAGAGGATCAGCAGGATGGCTAGGGAGAAAAGAGCCCACCGCTTGGGCCAATTTTGCACACATATCCCTCCCATTCGGCAAAGTCCATTTTACATACAGTAGTATTATACCATAGTTTTTTTGCAGGGAAGCAGGAAAAATTTCGGAAAGATTTTCGAATTTTTATTGGTTTTGGGATGGAATGGGGGAAATTTGCCCCCAAAAGAGGAGTGGGACAGGGGATAGCGGTTTTTTCCCGTTCCCAGGGATTTTGTGGTACAATAGCCACAGGCGAAGCCCTTTGCGGCAACAGCCGCACCGCAATTCTTACCGTTTGTGCAAACTTTATGGTACAATAATCGCAACGCAATTTTGAGGGGGCGCCCTCCTGCGGCAAAGCCGCACTATTTTTCCGCTTTTTCTTAACTTTGTAGGAGGACAATCACGAGAGCCCCATATCATGCAAAATCCCCACAATGCGGAACACCCGCACAAATTTAGAAAGGAACAGACGATGAAACTGCTGCATTTGGCCGACCTGCACATCGGCAAGCGGGTCAACGAATTTTCCATGCTGGAGGATCAGATCTATATATTGCATCAAATTCTAGATATCGCCCGGGAACGCAGGCCAGATGGAGTGCTCATCGCCGGGGATGTCTACGACAAGACCATCCCTTCCGCGGAGGCGGTCACCGTGCTGGACGGCTTCCTCACTTCCCTGGCGGACCTCCATATCCCAGTGTTTGTGGTGCCGGGCAACCACGATTCCGCCGAGCGGTTGGGGTTTGGCAGCCATCTTCTGCGGGAAAGCGGGGTGTATATTGCCGCCCCTTACCACGGCGCCGTGGAGCGGTTCACCTTGGAAGATGCCTATGGCCCGGTGGGGATCCACCTGCTTCCCTTCCTGCGGCCAGCGGCAGTGGGGGCCTGCCACCCGGAAGAAAAGGTGGACGGCTACGACAGCGGAGTGCGCCTGGCCCTCTCCCACGCTGATTTTTCCGGTGCAGACCGCCATGTGCTGGTGGCCCACCAGTTTGTCACCAGCGGCGGCAAGGAGCCGGAGCGCAGCGATTCCGAAGCCATTACCGTGGGGGGGCTGGACAATGTGGAGGTCTCCGCCTTCGACCGGTTTGACTATGTGGCCCTAGGGCACATCCATGGGCCCCAGTTTGTGGGGCGCCCTTCGGTGCGGTACGCCGGTTCCCCTTTAAAATACTCCTTCTCCGAATGGCGGCAGCAGAAAACCGCCCTCTTAGTCACTTTAAGGGGGCCAGGGGAAGAGCCAGAACTGGAAAAAATCCCCCTCATCCCCCTGCGGAACCTGCGGGTGATCCGGGGGCCGCTTGCCCAGCTGACCGCCATGGGGGAGAAGAGCCAAGATTACATTGAGGCTGTCCTTACCGACGAGGAGAGCCTGGCCGACCCCCTGGGGGAACTGCGGCAGATCTACCCCAATCTGATGCGGCTCACCTTTGACAACCGGCGCACCCAAACCCAGGGAGGCCCGGGCGTTGCCCAAAGCATCCGGGAGAAGAGCCCTTTGGAGCTGTTTGGAGAATTTTATGAGGCGCAGAACGGCGCCCCGTTGGAGGAGGAGCAGACAGCGCTTCTCTCCCAGCTGTTGGCGGGATTGGAGGAAGCGCGATGAAACCTATAAAATTGGTGCTGAATGCCTTTGGCCCCTATGCCGGCCGGGTGGAAATCCCCTTTGCCTACTTTGGGGAAGGGGGGCTGTTCCTCATCACCGGGGACACCGGCGCGGGGAAAACCACCGTATTTGACGGCATCGCCTTCGCCCTCTTTGGGGAGGTGAGCGGCTCCACCCGCACAGTGGAGGGGCTGCGCAGCGATTTTGCCTCTCCAGGGGAAAAAACCTTTGCTGAGCTGACCTTCTCCCACCAGGGCAAGGAGTACCGGGTGGTTCGCAACCCCGGCTACCAGCGCCCGAAAAAAACGGGGGAAGGCTTCACTTCCGAGCGACCGGACGCCGACCTGTTCCTCCCCGGCGGCCAGGTGGTCTCCGGTGCGGCCAAGGTCACCGCCCAGATCACTGACCTGTTGGGGGTGGACGCCCGCCAATTCAAACAAATCGCCATGATTGCCCAAGGGGAATTCCTGCGCCTTTTGCTGGCCGACAGCCGGGAACGGGCGGAAATCTTCCGCAAGGTCTTTGGCACCGGCCGGTTTTTGCAGCTGCAGCAGCAGCTCAAGGAGCAGGAGCGGGCCCTTTTTGCTAAGCGGGAGGAAAACGCCCGGGGTATCTTGCAGTATTTGAGCGGGGCACAGGTGGAAACCCCAGAGTTTGACCTGGACAGCCGGGAGATTGCTGCCGCCCCAAAGATGCTGGGGCTGCTTTCCGAGGAGATCGCCGCGGGAGAAACCCGCTGGAAAGAGTTGCGCCGCCAATTGCAGGAGGCACAGGAACAGGAGCAGCAGTTGGCCCTGTTGGAGGACCAGGCAAAGCGGCAGGAGGAAACCCTGGCTGCCCTAGAAGAGACTCGCCGGGAGCTGGAGCGGCTGACGGCCCAGGGGGATGAGATAGCCCGGCAGGGGAAGGAACTGGCCCTCTACCAGCGGGTGGAGGCCCACAGTGGGGAGTATGCCTCCTGGAAGCGGGAAGAGGCGGAGCAAAGGGAGGCGGAGGCCGCCCTAGCCCGGGCGAAGACCGCCTTAGCCAAGAAGGAAGAGGAACTCCCCGCCCTGCAAGAGGCGCTGCGGCGGGAGGAGGAGGGGGAACCCCTGCGCCGGGAACTGCAAGAAAAGATCGCCCGCCTCTCCCCCCAGCTGCCGGTGTACCGCC
>NZ_LT629939.1:1733231-1772334 GCF_900104615.1 Merdimmobilis hominis
CGCCCGCCTCTCCCCCCAGCTGCCGGTGTACCGCCAGGTGGAGGAGCTGGAAAGGGAGAAGAAAGAACGGGAAAAAGAGCTGACCCAGTGGCGGTCGGATACGGCGGCCCTCGCCGGGCAGGAGGAGGAAACCTCCAAGGTCATCGCCAAGCTGGAAGGGGAATTGGAAACCCTCTTTGGGGCGGAGGCCGCCCTGGTGGAGGTGGAGCATGCCATCGCCGAGAAAAAGAAACTGTGGCAAAAGGCCGCCGCCGCCAAAGAGGACTGCGCCGCCCTGCGGGATCAGAACCGCCGGCTGAAAGAGGCCCAGCAGAGGTTCCGGCAGGCCCAGGAGGATTTTTCAGGCAAGCGGGCCCGCTGTGACCAATTGGAGGACCAGTTCCTCCAGGCACAGGCCGGGGTGCTGGCCGGTTCCCTCCGGGAGGGGGAGCCTTGCCCGGTATGCGGTTCCCTCCGTCATCCCCGGCCCGCACAGATGCCCGGCGGGGCTCCCGGCGAGGAGGATCTGAAACAGGCCCGCCAAGAGAGAGAACGGGCCTCAGCCGCCGCCCAGGAGGCCTCCCTGGAGGCCGGCAAGCTGGACGCCAAAAGCAAGGCCATGGTAGAGGCCTTGCGCCGGCGGGTAGAGGAGCTCTTCCCCGAGGACCCGGCTGGGGGCAAGTTGTCAGCCCTCATGGAGCGGATTACCACCTGTATCGCCGGGGCGGAGGAAGAACTCGCCCGCTTGGAGAAAAAGAAAGAATCCCTTTCTTCCCAGGTGCGGCGGCGTGGGGAAGGGCTGGCGGAATTGTCCGCGGCCCGGTCCCGGAAGGGGGAACTGGAGCGGCAGCGGCAGGAAACCCAGGCCCGCCAGGAAGCCGCTTCCTCCCAATTTGCCGGGGTGGAAAGCCGGCTTCGGGAGCTCACTTCCCATTTGGAATACCCCTCCCGTCAGCAAGCGGAACAGGTGCTGTGCGCCTGGGAAGAGGATTTGGAGGCCGCCTGTAGGAAGTTGGAGGAATCCCAGAAGGCCTTGGCGGCGGCGGAAAAGGATCTCTACTTCCTGCGGGCGGTGTGGGAGGAAGCGGCCCGCCGCGAGCAAGAGGCCGCTCGGAAAGCCCAATCGGCCCGGGCAGTGTTTTTAGCGGGCCTTGTGGCCGATTCCCTCACCGAGGAGGGTTTTGCCGCCTACATGGACCGGGGAGAGGAGTTCGCCCAGGTACAGCAGCAGCTGAATCAGTACCAGCTGGCCTTAGCCGCCGCCCAGGAGCGGGAAAAGACCCTGGCTGCCCACAGTGGGGAGGGGAAGGTCATGGACCGGGAGGAACTGTCCGCCCGCCTTGCATTGGCGCGGGAAACGCGGGCCCGCCTGGCCGCCGCCGAACGGGCGGAGGACACCCGTCTAACCCACAACCGGTCGGCCTACGACAAGGCCCAGGTTCTGTTCCGCCAGCGGGGGGAGCTGGATCGCCGGTACGCCATGGTCCGGGACCTGTCCCGCACCGCCAGCGGGGAGCTGCCCGGCAAGCAGAAGATCGCCTTTGAACAATATGTACAGGCAGCCTATTTCGGCCAGGTGGTGGAACGGGCCAACCTGCGGCTGGATTCCATGACCGGTGGGCGGTATCAGCTGCTTCGCAAGGAACAGGCTGCCGACTTGCGAAGCCAGTCCGGCCTGGAACTGGATGTGCTGGATCACTACACCGGCCGAGTGCGGTCGGTGCGTTCCCTCTCCGGAGGGGAGTCCTTCAAGGCGGCCCTTTCCCTGGCCTTGGGCCTTTCGGACGTGATCCAGAGCCACGCGGGCGGGGTACAGATCGACGCCATGTTTGTGGACGAAGGGTTCGGCTCCCTGGATTCCGAATCGCTGGAACAGGCCATCTCCGCCCTGGCGAGCTTGGCCGGGGGGAACCGCCTGGTGGGCATCATCTCCCATGTGGCAGAGCTCAAAGAGCGGATTGAGCAGAAAATTTTGGTCAAGAAGGGATCCAGCGGCAGCTCGGTGGAGGTTGTCGGGGGGTGAGGGAAACTCCCCCACTCCTTTTTACCCCCCTGGGATTAGCCCCTCTCAAAATCGGGCATAGTAAGAGGGAAAGCCGCTGTAGTTTCCCCTGGATGGAAGCTGACAGGCGGCCGGATAGAAAGTCTTGGCCATCTCCCCACCGGATGTACACCTCTTCTCCAAGAAAATGCCTCCAACATTTTTTCCAAAAAACAGTTGACAAAATTGTGAAAAGCGATTATAGTATTACTGTAAATTAAATGAGGCTTCTGATACCTGCCGGGGTATCTAAAAGGGAGTAGTTTTAAACTGTAGATCAACATCGTGGATTGTATGCAGTCCTGGTCTGCGGTCCGTTTAGGTAACAAGACTTTTAGAGCGTTTTTGAAATGCTTTAGAGTCTTGTTTTTTTACGCCATTCGAACCGAGGCATACAATCAGACAAGAAAAGGATGCGTGTGTATGATGTATCAAAAGAGCGTACAAGAGGCGGAGAAAGAGCTCCGCACCGACCTGTCCCAGGGCTTGACCCCTGAGGAGGCTGCCAAGCGCCTTCAGGAAAACGGCCCCAATGAGCTGAAGGAGAAGAAAGGCAAAACCAAGCTCCAGATCTTCCTCTCCCAACTCAACGACCCCATGATCTATATCCTGTTTGCAGCGGCAGCCGTTTCCATCCTCCTCAAAGAGGTGGGCGACGCCTGCATCATCCTGGTGGTGGTGCTGCTCAACGCTTTCATCGGCATGTTCCAGGAAGCGAAAGCGGAAAAGGCCCTGGAAGCCCTGAAAAAGCTCTCCAGCCCCTACGCCCTGGTCAAACGGGGCGGCAATGTGGTGGAAATCCCCGCCAAGGATTTGGTAGTGGGCGACGTGGTTGTGCTGGATGCCGGCCGCATTATCCCCGCCGACCTGCGGCTGACCAGCACGGTCAACCTGAAGATTGAGGAATCCGCCCTCACCGGCGAATCGGTACCGGTTGAAAAACACGCCGATTATGTGGCTGACAAAGAAGTTGGCATCGGCGACCGGATCAACATGGCTTACTCCTCCACCAGCGTGGCCTACGGCCGTGGTGAAGGCGTGGTTGTCGCCACTGCTGAGGACACCGAGATCGGCAAGATCGCCCAGATGATCAGCGAAGCCAAAGATGAGATGACCCCCCTGCAGAAGCGTCTTGCCGACCTGGGCAAGCTTCTGGGCGGCCTGGCTGTCCTCATCTGTGTGGCGCTGTTCGGCATCGCCGTATGGCAGCAGCGTGATGTCATGGAGATGCTGCTCACCGCAATCTCCCTGGCGGTAGCCGCCATCCCCGAGGGCCTGCCTGCTGTTGTGGCCATCGTTCTGGCCCTGGGTGTCCAGCGGATGGTCAAGGTCAACACCATTGTCCGCCGCCTGCCCGCTGTAGAGACCCTGGGCGCTGTCAGCGTGGTCTGCTCCGATAAAACCGGTACCCTGACCCAGAACCGCATGACCGTCACCCATGTATACGTCAACGGCCAGTCCAAAGACGTGAAGGATTTGGACCCCAAGGCCGATGAAACTTTCCTCAAAGGCTTTATCCTCTGCAATGACGCCTCCATTGCCGGCGGTTCCAAGATCGGTGACCCCACCGAGATCGCTCTCCTGGATATGGGCGTGCCCTTCGGCATGGCCCGGGAGGAGATGGAAACCACCCAGCCCCGTGTGGCGGAGCAAGCCTTTGATTCTGGCCGGAAGATGATGACCACTGTCCATAAAGAGCCTTCTGGCCGGGTGGTCAGCTATACCAAAGGCGCCACCGACGTGCTCCTTTCCCACTGTACCCACATCCTGGAGAACGGTGTGACCCGTCCCATCACCCAGGAGGATCTGAACAAGATCTCTGCCGGCGCCTCCCAGATGGCTACTCTGGCTCTGCGTGTGCTGGCTCTGGCCATCCGCGAGGACAACATGGCTGCTGAGGAGGAAAACCTCACCTTCGTGGGCCTGGTCGGCATGATCGACCCCCCGCGCCCCGAGGCCAAAGGCGCTGTCGCTGACTTTAAGAAAGCTTCTATCCGCACCATTATGATCACCGGCGACCACAAGGACACCGCCCTTGCCATCGCCAAAGAACTGGGCATCGCCGACAGCGACGACCAGTGCATCACCGGCGCAGACCTCTCTAAGATGACCCAGGAGGAACTCAATGCCAAGGTCAACAGCCTGCGGGTGTTCGCCCGTGTTTCCCCTGAGCACAAGGTGATGATCGTCAAAGCCTTCCAGTCCCACGGCTACATCGTCTCGATGACCGGCGACGGCGTCAACGACGCACCCTCCCTGAAGACCGCCGACATCGGCGTGGCCATGGGCATCACCGGCACCGACGTCTCCAAGAGCGCTGCTGATATGGTCCTCACCGATGACAACTTTGCCACCATCCGCGCTGCGGTGGAAGAGGGCCGTTCCATCTACAACAACATCAAAAAATCGGTGCTGTTCCTGCTGTCCTCCAACTTCGGTGAGGTGCTTACCATGTTCACCTCCATTATCGCTGGCTTGGCAGCTCCTCTTCAGGCCATCCACATCCTGTGGGTCAACCTGATCACCGACTCCCTGCCTGCCCTTGGCCTCGGCGTGGACAACAAGGAAAAAGGCATTATGGACAAAGCTCCCCGCGACCCCAACGAGAGCCTGTTCGCCCATGGCGGTATGGCGCTGGCCATCCTCTACGGCCTGGTTATCGGCGGCTTGACCCTGACTGCTTTCCTGTACTCCCCTGTCAAACATCTGACAGATGCGGGTATGGCTATCAACCTTTCGGGCATCAAGCTGATGCTGGAGAACCCCGACATCCTCGTCCATGCCCAGACTTATGCTTTCGTCACCCTGGCGATGAGCCAGCTGTTCCACGCCTTTGGTATGCGGGACACTGAGCACAGCATCTTCCAGACAAAGCCCTTCTCCAACAAGGTGATGCTGCTGGCCTTTGTGATCGGCCTGGGCCTTCAGGTGGCCGTGACCGAAATCCCCTTCCTCTGCCAGGTGTTTGGCACTGTTGCCCTCTCTATGACCGAGTGGCTGGAGCTGGCTGCTTTCGCCTGTGTACCTCTGCTGGTTCACGAGATTGTGGTTTTGGTCAAAAAAGTGGTGAAACGCTAACCTCTTTTCCTTTTCTCTTGGAAATCCCTGATAGATGAAGCAAAAAGGCCTCTCTCCCCCCGGGAGTAGGGGCCTTTTTGTTTGTTCCAATGCCGGAGAAATTTGCAATAAGGCTTGCCTATGGCCGTAAAACGCAGTAGAATAGATACATGCCTATTTTTCAAACAGGTGGGGATACGCCTCTATCTGTGCCAGGTGCGGTGAAATAATAAAAAATCGAAAGAAGAGAGAGGAGTCCTCTTTATGAACCAGTCGGGAGAAAAAGCCAACATGCGCTTATTTTTCGTCATCTGTGCCGTTTTTTATGTGGCAGCCAGCTTCGCTCACCCGGTGACCCCTTCCTTCATTAAGGAATATGGGCTCAACGACTATATGTTTGGCGTGGCCCTATCCGCTATGATGACGGTCAATTTTCTGTTTTCCCCCTTCTGGGGCAAGATCACCGGCTATATCTCCAGCCGGCGGTCGATGCTCATCGGCGGCATCGGCTACGGCATCGGCCAGCTGATGTTCGGCTTTGCCCGCACTGAGGCGATGGTGGTGGTGGCCCGGGGCTTTGCGGGTATTTTCACCGGCGCCACCTTTGTCAGCATGATGACATATGTGGTAAACTGTTCCTCGGATGAGGAGAGAGGCCAAAATCTGACTATTTTAGCTACCGTCCAAAGTGTGGCCGGTGCTTTTGGCTATCTGGTGGGCGGCCTCCTGGGAGAGATCAATATTATGGTCCCCTTCCTGGCCCAGTCTACGCTGTTGGCTGCTTGCGGTGTGCTGCTGTTCATCACCTGTAAGGATGATACCACCGAGGATATTCACACCCTCACCGTCGGTGATATCGCCCGGCAGGCCAACCCCTTTTCGGCTTTCCTGGCAGGGCGAAATTTTATGACGGTGCTGTTTGCCGTCTTGTTTGCCATGACCACCTTCCAGCAGTTGGGGTATAACGCATTTGAGCAGTGCTTCAACTACTTCATTAAGGATCAATTCGGCTTTACATCCGCTTACAATGGCCTTGTAAAAGGGGTGGTTGGCATTGTTGCCCTGGTGGCCAACGCCACGATCTGTATGTGGATCATGAGGAAAACCAATGTGAAGCGTTCGGTGATTTTTGTGCTGGCAAGCAGTGCTGCGGCCATTTCCGTCGTTGCGGTGTCAGAGGATGTGATTCCCTTCTTCGCCATGAGCATCGTGTTCTTTGCCCTCAACGCCATCACCCTCCCCATCTCTCAGAATCTGGTGGCGGCAAAGGCCAAAGGCGGGGATTCCAACCTGGTAATGGGCTTCTACAACGCAACCAAATCTTTGGGCGGCATCTTTGGTTCTCTGTTCGCCGGTTTTATGTACTCAGCAGGGCCCAGGCTGGCTTTCTTTTTTGCCGCGGCTACCCTGGGAGTCAGCACCCTGGCATCCATTGTCTATTACCGTATGGACCGCAAACAAGTTGTGGCCCAATGATAGTGCTGTGATTCTTGGAGAAAGAGATCTCCCTCACGGGAAGCGTTTCCTGAGCTGGGAGCCCAGTCGGATATTCTGGTCAGTGTGCCGTTTTAAAATGGAATAGAAAAAGCGGGGGGCGGTATGCCCCCCGCTTTTTGCGGGAAAATCTGTAAATGGGGCAACAATTAAGCGGTTGGATGACACTGTATAAAGGACAAAGGGAAGGATTTGACAACAGGGAAAACGGAAACAAATTGGAATAAATCGTGTATATTCTACCAAAAGTATGACAAATTCACGAAATATTCCCACAAATGCCCTTTTCCTTTTGCGCAACCTGTGTTAGTATGAGGGCATAACTAGAGCAGTCACCTGCGCGGTTTTGCCGCGCCTGACCAATGGAGAGGATTGTTATGAATCAGTTTATTTCGCGCATTGCCGCGCTGACCTTGGCGGTGGCCATGGCAGCAGCGCCCACTACCGCCTATGCGGCCAATTACAACGACATGGACTCGGTGACCAACACGGGGGTATCGACCAAAGTCTCCCAGAAGCTGGCGGTGCAGAAGCCTGCCCAAGACATCAAGGTCACCAGTGCGACGTATTATATCACCGGCACCTCCAACCCTAACGAAAGCTTGTATGTCAACGGCCAGCAGGTGACAAACCGCGGCAAGTACGGCAGCTTTGGGGTGTTTGTCTCCCTGGAACTGGGGGACAATGTCTTCAACTTCCAAAACGGCGACGCCACCGATTCGGTGACTCTGACCCGGGTGGCTTCTGCCGCCTATTTGGACGTGTCCACCACCAGTTATTTGACCAACCCATTCCCCACCTATGACAACGCCTTTCCCGCTGGGAAAACCATCAAGATCAAGTGCGTAGCTCCTTCCGGCGCCTCGGTTAGTGCCAATGTGGGCGGCCAAACCGTCTATCTGAGCCAGGATGTGTCCACGGCCAAAAAAGGGGTTGCCGCCAACTTCTCCGGCAGTTACACTGTTCCAAATTCCAATGCGAACCAGACAGTGAACCTGGGCAAGGTGACCTATACCATGAACTACAACGGCAAGACCTCCACCTATACCTCCGCGGGGAACCTGTTCTCCATTGGGTCGGGTGCCACTTTGGTGGTCAAAGCCAACCAGAACGCCACCGCCACCTATGCCAAGGGGGATACAAGCAGTAATTTTGTCTCCATCCTGCGGATGGGCACCACCGACCGGGTTATCGGCCAAAATGACACCATGTACCAGCTGGGCATGGGAGCCTGGGTCTCTAAAAATTTGGTCACCCCCCAAACCGGCGCACCCGGTTATTGGAACGAAGTCTCTTCCATCGGGTTTGACAGCGATTCCAAAGGGGAAAAATACATCTTGGAAGGCACGGCCAACGCCCCTTTCACCGCCGAGTGGAACGGCAACAAAGTGATTCTCACCCTGTACAACACCACTGGAGTGGGCTCCCTCAATGCGGAGGTCAGCAACATCTTCACCGACATCACAGTGAACAACAAGGGGAACGGCGTATGTGAGATCACCTTTACCATGCCCAGCGCTTCCAATCTGTGGGGCTACAACGTGGAGTATAACGAGGAAGGGGAGACCACACTCTACTTTAAATACCCGCCCAAGAAGTCCTCGGATTCTGACCGACCCCTCAAAGGGATCACCGTCGCCTTAGATGCCGGTCATGGTGGAACCGATGTGGGCGCCCTGGGCACAGCGGGTGTCAAAGGCGGCCCCACTGAGAACACTTTGACTCTCGCCACTGTGCTCACCACCAAAAACCGCCTGGAGTCCCTGGGGGCTAAAGTCATCTTGGCCCGGAACAAGGATACTTACACCACCAACAATGCCCGGATGGGGGAAGCCATGGAGGAAAAGGCCGATTTCTTTGTCTCCCTGCACTGCAACAGCGTGGGTGTCACAGTGGATGCTGGCAAGCCCAGCGGCACCGAGGTCTATTATTATGAGGATCTTTCTAAGAATTTTGCTGCTGCCATCTCTGAAAAGGTGGCCAGCTACAACGGCCGTACCAACCGCGGGGCCAAATACTCTGCCTACCGTGTGACCCTCAACAGCTATGCGCCTTCCGTCCTGGTGGAGATGGGCTTTATCTCCAACCCAGTGGAGTATGATGAAATTTGCAGCCCCGAAGGCCAGTTTAAAACAGCCAATGCGGTTGCAGATGCCATCCTCGCCTCTTTGTAACGACAATTTTCTCCTAAGAGCGGAGCCCCAACACAGGGGGCTCTGCTCTTTTTTTGTGGGGGTACGGGTCCCCACACCTTGGTTTTAAGGGGCTATGCCTGCCCCTAAGACCCCAGGCACAGGGCAAGATTCCATCTTGCAGTGGTTTTGCAGGCGCTCCGCCCTGCACCCGGCAGGTACAAGGGGCCCTCGTGCCGGCCCCTAAAACCCCCGGCACTTCCTTTTATACGGATAAAAGGAAGCAAAACCCGCCGGGGAGACCCCGGCCCCCCAACTTCGCCACAATAGGCACGCTCGGAAAATCCTTCTTAGAGGCTCTCCACGCCTCAGGCGAAGGATTTTTCCGCTGCGCGGATGCCCTCGCGGGGCTGCGAGAAGCTTGCTTTTCGGAATAACCGCCTTTTGTAGAGGGGGATTTTTAAGGGGGGCCGGACTTCGCCTGTGTCGCGAGTGGTTCGGCCCCTCTTAAATGCGCTTTTGGTCAAGGCTTTTTCGCACAAAAAGCCTTGCGCGGGCGTGGGGGTGCGTACCCCCACAAACCAATTGCAAGTTGCAATCTTGCCTTGGGGTGTGAGGGCTGGAAGCCCCAGGAAACAACAGATAAATCAATCTAAATTATATTTTTTCATCAATTAATGGAATTGTACCATGTATTTCTTCGAACTCACGAATACACTTCTGAATCAAATAAAGTATTTGCCTATTGATGGAGCGACCCTCATACTGAGAAATATAAAACAATTTTGTATGAATGATAGGTTCTATCCGCAGTCCAAAATGCTTTGTTTTTTGCATGTTCTCCCCTCGATTCGACTCACTATATATTAAATATAAGTGTACCACTGTATTGTCTATGATGAGGTTGTAAAAATGAGACAGTTTGTAATTTTATGCCAATGTTGGCAGAGGGGGATTTTTAAGGGGGCACAGTCAGCTAACGCTGACCGTACTGACTTCGACTGTGCCGCGAGCAGTTCGGCCCCCCTTAAATGCGCTTTTCGAGAGCACAACGTAGTTGGGCTAAGGTTTCTTTCGCATAAAAAACCTTGCGCGGGTGTGGGGGTGCGCACCCCCACAAGCCAATTCCAAGATGGAATCTTGAATAGATGGCCTAGGGTCTAAGGGACAGGCATAGCCCCTTGTATCCGAGTATGGGCGTGTGCCCCACAAAAGAAAATAGGCATGACCGCAGGGCAACTTGAATAGGTATCCCTTAGGGGGGCGAGCCTATTGATTCCTACTATCCGCAAAAAATCGGTGTTCTACAATGCCATGCTGCTGACCATTTCGGCCTCGGTGCTGCAGCTGATGGGCTTTTTCTACCGCATCGCCTTGGTGCGGCTGGCCGGGGCCAAAGCCATGGGCATCCATCAATTGGTGATGGGGGCTTACTCGGTGCTGTCGGCGCTGGCCCTTTCCGGGATCTCGATGGCGGTGACCAAGACGGTCTCAGAGTTCTCCGCCCTGGGCCGGCGGGATTTGACCCCATCGGTGGTATCCAGCGCCCAGACCTTATTTTTCATGCTGTTCTGCCTGGCGGGTGTGCCGTTTTTGTTTGGTTCCTATGCCATAGCCGAGGGGATTTTAGGGGATTTGGACACCCGCAAAGCCCTGCTGCTATTGCTGCCCTGTTTGTTTTTGACCGGGTTTGAGAATATTTACAAGTCCTGTTTTCACGGGTCGAAGAATGTGTATCCTCCCATTGTGTCGGAGATCTCCGAGCAAGCCTGCCGGATCTTTTTTGTATTATCCCTCCTCTTGTTGATGCGGCCGGCCGACCCGGCGGATGGAGCGGCACTGATCGTCCTAGGGATGGTGTTCAGCGAGATTGTCAGCGTCACCCTGCTGACCATTTTTTACCGGAGGCTGATCCTGCGCAGGAGCCCGGTTCCCGCCATGGTCCAGAGCCCTCTCCTCTTCCGGATCGCCGGGGAGGCTCTGCCCATCGCGGTTGCCGGGGTGGCAGGCAACTTGATCGGCTCGGCAACCACCGTGCTGATCCCCCGGCAGCTGATCCGGTTCGGGATGGACAGCACTGCCGCCATGGAGGCGTTCGGCGCCGTCTTTGGGATGACCATGCCTTTGCTCACCCTCCCGTCAGCCCTGCTGTTTCCATTGACCACCGTGCTGGTCCCCCGCATCTCCCAAGGGGCGGCCGCAGGCAACCAAGGGGATGTGCGGCGCAAGGCGGGGAAGGCCATCCAGGTGACCGGCTTGGTGGTCTGCCCGGCCACGGCCTTGATGCTGGCGGTGGGCAAGCCCATCTGCACCCTTTTGTATGACCACCCTATGGCCGGGGACCAGATGCTGTTTTTAGCCGTCTCCACCCTATTTGCCTTTTACCACTCTATTTTCTATTGTGTGCTCAGCGGCATCGGCCTGCAAAAGCGGGCGGCGCTGAGCAATGTGATGGTGGGTGTCAGCCAGCTGGGGGTGGTCTTTTGGCTGCTGCCCCGGTACGGCTTGGCTGGGTTTGCTTTTGGCACTGCTGTCTGCGACATTGTGGGTGCGTTGCTCACCGGGATGTGGGTCAAAGACCGCATCCAGCTTTCCCCCCAATGGAAAAACTGGATGGCCACGCCCTTCCTCTCCGCCGCGTTGGCGGGTATCCTCTGCCGGATGGGGTACCTTAAGGCGATAGCTATGGGGTTCTCTCCGGCGGTGGCGGTGCTGGCGGCTACCGCGATTTGTGGGGTCAGCTATCTGTTGGGATTGCGGTTCCAGGGGATCCGTTTTTCCCGGTATTTGAAGAAGCTTTTGGAGCGGGCATAAGGGAAACCGCCTCCACTCCCATGGGAGTGGAGGCGGTTTTTTACCGGGTAAAAAGCTGGGCAAAACGCGCCACATTTTCCGCAGTGGCGGCTAGATCTTCTTTGGCCCGCAGCCGGGCCTCTTCAAAGGGAACGGCTATCTGGTTGGTGCTGAATACCGCTGAGACCCCCAGGTCGTAGACGGCGCCGATGCCGTCACCCACGTCCCCGACAATGGCGATAACCGGAACCCCGCTGTCTTTGGCCCGGCGGGAGACCCCTACCACCACTTTGCCTCGGATGCTCTGGGTGTCCAGTTTGCCCTCGCCGGTGAAGATCAAATCTGCATCAGCGATCAGCTCTTCAAACTTGACCGCATCCAGCACCACGTCGATCCCCTTCTCCAAAGAGCCGCCCAGAAAGGCCACCACGCCGGCTCCTGCAGCTCCTGCGGCACCCGCCCCCGGAAGCTGGGCGACATCTACCCCCAAATCCCGGATGAGCACCTGGGAAAGGTGGCGAAGGCCCTGGTCCAGTTCCTCCACCATAGCCCCATCCGCCCCCTTTTGAGGCCCGAAGACATAGGCCGCTCCGGTGGCGCCGTACATGGGGTTGTCAATGTCGCACATGGCCACAATCTCCACCCCCGAAAGCTCCTTGGCTAAGCCGGACCGGTCAATCCGCCGGATGTCCCGGAGGTTGCCTCCTGTGGGGATAAACGGCTCCCCGGCCTCGTTGTAGAAGGCCACACCTAAGGCCGCTGCCATGCCGCAGGCGCAGTCATTGGTGCAGCTGCCCCCTAAGGCCGCCACAATCCGAGTGGCCCCCCGGCGGGCCGCATCCAAAATCAACTGGCCAAACCCGTAGGTGGTAGTCATCTTGGGGTTTTTGCGTCCATCCACCATGGGGAGCCCGGCACAGGAGGCAATCTCCACCACAGCGGTCTTACCCCCATCCAACAGGGCGTAGTCGGCGGTGATATCCTCAAAATAAGGGCCCTTCACCTGAGCGCTCACCCGCTCCCCAGGCTGGGAAAGAAGAAAACAATCCACTGTGCCCTCGCCGCCATCTGCCACTGGGATGGAGATGACCTCCGCTTCTGGATGGAACCGGAGAACCTGCCGGGCCACAATCTCGCAGACCTCCTGGGAGGAGATGGTGCCCTTGAAGGAATCGGGGATCAACACTACTTTTTTCATGGCAATGGCCTCCAAACTTGCTGTGTTCTGTGGCTATTATACCACAAAATTTATAGAAGGGAAGAATTTGCCACTCTAGGCTATGGCCAAATAATAACCATAGTTTTTTCGCCATCTTTCCTCTTTTATGCTTTTCATTCCCTAGTAAGATTTTCTTTTACATTCGTCTTCGCAGGCACTCCGCCCTGTGCCTCAGGTTCTAGGGGCCCTCGTGCCGACACCAAACCCGCCGGGGAGACCCCAGTCCCCCTATCGGTGCGCCACAATGGGTGCGCTCGGAAAATCCTTCTTAGAGGCTTCAAACGCCTCGAGCGAAGGATTTTTCCGCTGCTGCGGATGCCCTCGCGAGACTGCAAAGAGTCTATTTTTCTGAGTATTCCCATCCAGGAGCAGGGGGTTTTTAAGGGGGGCCGGACTTCACCTATGTCGCGAGTGGTTCGGCCCTCCTTAAATGCGCTTTTGTTCAAGGCTTTTTCGCACAAAAAGCCTTGCGCGGGGTGCAGGGGTGCGTAACGCCCTGCATAATTGAGGGAAATAGGGGCCTCACCCCTATAATGGGGCGGGGCCTGGAGGCCACAGGAGGAAGAAGGAGAGCAGAAAAACCACAAAAAAGCAAAAAATTTCCGTTAATCCCGTGAATTTGCCTGTTTACTTGCCCCCGGCACAATGCTATACTTTTAAAGAATGTGTAACTCAAGTTTGAGGATTGTGGGAAAGCAAAGGGGCAGCAGTCTCTTTGCTTTCAAACTGTGGGGAAAGGAATGATGGGATGAAGCGCGGATTTGACTCGGAACGGTATTTGACCGAACAATCAAAATTTATCTTGGAGCGGGTGAACAGCTGCAAGAAGCTGTATCTGGAGTTTGGCGGCAAGCTGATGAACGACCTGCATGCCAAGCGGGTGCTGCCCGGCTATGATGAAAACGCCAAGATCAAGCTGCTGCAAAAGCTGAAAGACCAGGCGGAAATTGTCATCTGTGTGTACGCAGGGGATATTGAGCGGAATAAAATCCGGGATGATTACGGCATCACCTATGATTTGGAGGTGTACCGCCTCATCGACAACCTGCGGGATTATGGGCTGGATATCAACAGCGTGGTGGTCACCCGGTATGAGGGGCAGCCCGCCACCCGGGTGTTTATGAACAAGCTCAACCGCCGGGGCATCCGCACCTATACCCATACCGCTACCAAAGGGTACCCCACCGATGTGGAGACCATTGTCAGCGACGAGGGCTACGGGGCCAACCCCTATATTGAGACCACCAAGCCCATTGTGGTGGTCACTGCCCCCGGACCGGGCAGCGGTAAATTGGCCACTTGCCTGGGCCAGCTGTACCATGAGCAGAAGCGGGGGATAGAGGCTTGGTATTCCAAGTTTGAGACCTTCCCCGTGTGGAATGTGCCGCTGAAACACCCCCTTAACATCGCCTATGAAGCTGCCACAGCGGATTTGAAGGATGTCAACATGATCGACTCCTTCCACTTTGAAGCCTATGGGGAGATGGCCGTCAACTACAACCGGGATATGGAGATGTTCCCGGTAATCAAGAGGATCATCGAGAAGATCACCGGCCGGGAATCCCCCTATCGCTCCCCCACCGACATGGGGGTTAACCGGATCGGATTTGGCATAGTGGATGATGCGGTTGTGCGGGAGGCCTCCTGCCAGGAGATCATCCGCCGGTATTTCAAAACCGCTTGCGAATACAAAAAAGGCTATGTAGACAAGGAGACTTTTGAGAGGGTCAGCCTGTTGATGGATGAGCTGGGCCTCAAGGTCAGCGACCGCAAGACGGTGCTCCCCGCCCGCAAAAAGGCAGAGGCCTTGATAGACGCTGGGGCGGAAAGCGCCCATGTGGTGGCCCTGGAACTGGGCGACGGCACCATCATCACCGGCAAGAGGTCGGAACTGATGACCGCCTCCGCCGCCTGCATTCTCAACGCGGTGAAATACCTCTCCAAAATCTCCGATGATATCCACCTGATTTCCCCAGTGGTCATCGAGCCCATCATCACCCTAAAAACCCAAGTGCTGGAGGGCAAAAACGGCACCCTCACCGCGGAGGAGATCCTCAATGCCCTCTGTGTCTGCTGTGCAACCAATCCCATCGCTAAACTGGCGGTGGACAACCTCCACGGCCTGCGGGACTGTCAGGCCCATTCCACTGCCATGCTCTCCCAAGTGGAGGAGCAGCTCTTCCGCAAGCTGGGGGTGGATATCACCAGCGACGCCGAGTACCAGTCCTCCCACCTTTACTATGTATAACCCATAAAAAAACGAGCTCCGGCCGGTTGGCTGGGGCTCGTTTTGCATGCCGTCTATGGGAGGGAGGCATAGGCCGTCTGGGCGTCCAAGATGTGGTAAGGCGGGGTTTGATGATCTCCCGGGGCGCCGGCGGTAATTAGAAGATAGGTTGTGCCATCCTTTTCTGCCAGGCTGGCCAGGCAAAGACGGGCTTTTTGGGTGTAGCCGGTCTTTCCCCCTAAAATTTCCCCGCCGGGGAAGGTGGGATCTTCCAGTTTCTTGAACAGGGTGCTTTGGAAGGCAAACCCCTCTGGGTGCAGATCCGTGGGGGGGACCAGATAGCTGGAGCTGGTGAAAGCCTTATAAAAAGTCTCATTTTTTAAGGCGGCACGCAGTAGGAGGGTGAGGTCTTGGGCGGTGGTTGTCTGCTTGGGGTCATCCAGCCCGCAGACGTTGGCAAAATGGGTGTGGTCCATCCCCAGCGCCTGGGCTTTTTGATTCATGAGGGAAACAAACCCCTCCTCCGACCCGCTGACGTGGATGGCCAAGGCCAGGGATGCCTCCCCGCCCGAGGGGAGCAGTGCCCCATAGATGAGGTCAACGGCCCGCGGATGCTCACCTGGCAGGAAGCCTGCTAGGGAGGCGTCCTGCTCGTAGAGGCCGGGAAAAATCTTTGGAGGGACTTCCACTTGTTCCTCCAGGTTCGGGATGTTTTCTAAGGCAACCAAGACGGTCATCATTTTGGTCAGGGAAGCCGGTGCAAAGGGGGAATCGCTCTTCTTGGCGAGGAGGACTTCCCCGTCCTCCACCCGGGTGAGCAGAAGGTAAGGGCTGTAGTACCCCTTGTGGACTACAGCTGCCTGCCGGGGGAGGAATTCCAGGGCCGACCGGTGTTCCCAGCAGAAAAGTGCGGCCTTGCCAACCACCCCGGCAGTGAGCAGGAGGCATACCAGAGCCAAAAGGGGGAAGCACCCCCACCTTCTGCGCCGCCGATGATGCATTCTCCTCGCCATCCAACTTCCCCCTCTTGCTCCAAAAGCCGCTTCTGCAAGTATTGTACCACCAAAGACGGAAGGATTTTTTTCAGCCGCCTTACAGGGAAGTTACAATTTTCTTAGGATTCATATAAAAATCTTAAACTTCTAAACAGTCATGTCATAAAGGTAAAATTCCAGTTCGCCTTTTTGCCCCTTCATATCGACAAGATGTTTATGCTGCTGTTGACGTATCATGCCCTGGTGTTCATAAAATCCGAAATTACAGCTCGTGTCAGTATAAAGGTAGAAATCGCTAATGCTCTGGCTTTTCATATAGGCTAATAGAGAATGGAACAGCATTTTTCCAATTCCAAGCCCTCTGTATTCGGGGGAAAGGGCAAATAGAGCAACCTCCCCCTTATAGTCCTTGTTGCACTGTTTCAAGAGCTGGTTGTCTATATCGTCTACATTCTTATAGAAATTCAATATGCCTCGTCCCTCTTTGGAAATCAGCAATCCGCATACGGCGAATATTTGATGTAGGCGGTATTTTAACGGACAGTGGTGCTTTTCTATATCCTTTCCCAAAATCAGCCCCGCAGGAACGCCATTGACTTCTGCAATCCGCGTATAAGTTTGGTTTGTCAGGCAGGTCGCAAGATAGACCTTTGCCAGCTTACGGGCTGTCTTGGGTGTTGCGAATTTGTCATAGTTCCAAGTTCTTCTTATCACATCTTCCAATGCTGGCAAATCCCGTTTCTTTAACTCTCTTAATTTTACGCTGTTTTCCATATTCTGTAAAACTCCTTTTCTTTTGCCTTCTTCTGGTATATACTAATCGTAAACTATTCAGTAGGTGTAATGTCAAGGAGGTATTTTATGAATCAAGAAACCATGCGGCTTACGACCGCACAGTTTGCAAAATTACACAATGTCAATAAACGGACGCTCCACTACTATGATTATATCGGTCTGTTTTCCCCATGTCATAAGGGGGAAAACGGATATAGATATTACGACTATTCCCAGAGCATAGATTTTGAATATATCCGTATGCTGAAAGAAATCAATCTAAGCATTGAGGAAATCAAAGATTTTATCCATTCTTTCGATGAACAGAAATTCCTTGAAACTGTTTCACGCAAGCAAAAGGAAATTGACACGGAAATTCGAAAGTTGAAAGCGGTCAAATCAGTTCTGAACCAAAAAAGGGAACATCTTCTGCTCTGTCAGCAAATCAGTGATATGCATATAGAAATAGCCGACTTAAAAGAAGAATACCTGTTGACCGTCCCTTATGAATTTGAGGAAGATAGCCCTATAAAAGTCTTTAAATATATACAGAGTGTCTGGTCGCCAGAGCAATATCGAGCAGGTGTAGGGAGTTACCTTTCCCTTGATAAAATACAGGCAGGAGAGTTTAATAAATATGACGGCCTATACACCGTGATAACAGAGCATAGGAAGAAAAACGGTTTTATGACAAAGCCAAAAGGAGCGTACCTGTGCGGCTATCTGAAAGGTGGGTGGGGCAGGCTTCCAGAGCTATATAGAAAAATGTTAAGCTATGCCGACGAGCATAAACTTAGGCTTATAGGATATTCCTTTGAACGTGATCTTACCGACTATACAATTGCCAGTGAAAAGGAATATATCACACAGATAATGATTAAAATTGGCAACAACATTTAGGAAATGATATACACCTTATTTTGTACAAATTAGAAAAAAGAAGGGAAACAATTGTCCTTTGAGGGCCGGCGCGCTATAATAAACCATAGAAAAAACGGCAGGGCCAATCCCTGCCCATCCCTTGAGAGGAGGCTCCTTATGGATATTCACTACCGGCCTGGGCTGCGGGCGGTCAAAAGCGCACTGGCGGTATTTCTCTGTTTGCTGGTCTCCATCCCGCTGCATCGGGAGAGCCCTTTTTTCTCCTGCATTGCATCCATTGTCTGCATGCAGCCCACTTGGGAGAAGAGCCTGCGCACCGGATTCCACCGGTTTTATGGCACCGTCCTCGGGGGGACGGCCGGGTACCTTTCTCTGGTTCTCTTCGATCTGCTGCCCCACTACCGGGAGGGGCTGTATGTAGTCATACTCCCTTTGGGGGTACTGGCCCTCATTACCCTTTGCAATGTGCTGGGGATTAAGGAGTCCTCCTCCATCTGCTGCATCGTGTTTCTGGCAAACACCGCTAACTTCAAACCCATTCCCGAGGCCTTACCCTATGTCTGCAACCGGGTGATTGAGACCACCATCGGCATTGTAATCGCTGTTCTGGTCAACCGGTATGTCCGGCTTCCGCAAGGGGAGGCTCAACAAAGCCACCAATCATAAGAAAGCGGCCTGCCCATCGCCGGGTGGGCCGCTTTTTTCTAAGAGAGGGGGAGAACGGTACAGGAGAGGTATTGGAAGGATCCCCCTTCCACCTTAACGGTGAGGGTATAGGCCCGGATGGGCAAGGAATCCCCGGTGGGCTCCTCTCCATAAGCGGAGAAGGTGAGGCGCAGGACACCGCCATCCAAAGATTCCACCTGGTCCAGGGAGAAGGCCGCTTCCCCAGAAAAATCCAGGGCGGGCAGCAGGTAAACCTCCTCTTCCTCCCGGTAGAGGGGGGACCCCCGCAGGAGCCCCTCCGGCAGGTCGAAATACCGGCCCATCATCCCCTCCAGGTAGGCGGCAGGGACCTGGTAATTCTGCCCCTCGTTGTCCCAGAAGAGGGTGTAGTCGGCCTCCTCATCCAAGGAGGGGAGTCCGGCGGCAAAGCGAAGGAGGCCGTCCAGGGGCAGATCCCCGGGGCGTGACCAGCTCTCCCCAGTCAATAGGCCGGAAAAGGCTAAGGGATGGATATAGCGGGCCAGGTACCAGGCATCGCTCCCCTCCTCATACTGAGTGTATAGGGGCCCATCCGGTGGCGGTGGGTTGAGGGAAAGGAGGTAGTCCAGTTCCTCGGCATAATCGTAGGCAGTGGGTTCTTCCCCTTCCCTTGGAGTGTCAAAGAACACCGCTTGGGCGAGGGGGGCCTTTTTGCCTTTGAACACACATAGGTAAGCCCCCTTGTACAGGGTGGCGGAGGCAAACTCCCCGCCCTCCAGCCGCAGGTCGATGCGGGAGACCTCTATGGGGAGAAAAGCCTTTTCCCGGGAGCTGGTGTGTCCCCAGTTGATCTCCCCGTAGACCACTGTGTTGTTGCCCAGGATTTCATAGTTGGCCGAAATGGCCATCTCCGGCTGGCTGTCAAAATAATAGGGAGAGAGGACAGTAAAGGCATTTTCCCCTTTTACGAGGTGGTAGAACCGCTTGGAAACCGCCCCGGCATCGTCGGTCAGCTGGACCAGGGCGTAATACTCCGGCGGCTGTGGGGCGGGCTCCAAGGCAAGGATTTCCACCGTATCCGCATCGGAATGCTCCTTGATGGCTTTGGCGGCGTTTTGCAGCACCAGCTGGGGTTTCTCCTCCTTCTGCTCCCCCTGGGAACAGCCGGCCAGCAAAAGGGTAAAGGCAAGGGCGAGGGCGAGAATTCGTTTGATCAAAGGGAACCCCTCCTTTCGGGGGATGGGAGATTACCCGCCTTTTAGCAGCGCGGCAGCGGCGGGATAGGTGGGCATCAGCTGCCTGACCAGGTCGTAGAACCGGGCGGAGTGGTTGGGCACCGCCAGGTGGGCGTACTCGTGGATGACCACCCCTTGGATGGCCAGTAAGGGCAGGTGGATGAGCCGGGTGCTGAGGGTGATCCGCCGCTTTTGAGGGGAACAGCTGCCCCAGCGGGAGGTCATCCGGCGGAAGGAGACCACCGGCGGAGTTGGGGCAAGAAAGGCAGGGGAGAGGGCCTCCACCTCCCGGCACAAGGGGAGAATCACCGCCCGGCACTGGGCGGCCAAAAAATCATCCAGGGCTTTGCGTGGGTTCTCCGAAGGCAGAAAAAGGCTGTCTCCCGGCAGGGCAGCAGCCCCATCCCACAGATGAAGGGCCACAGGTTCTCCTAAAAAAAGAATGACGTCCCCTTCGGCGGGGCAGTTGGGAAGGAAAAACCGGCTCTCCCGGCTTTGCTGGCGGGCCAGGGAGGATTGGATCCACCCTGCCCGTTCGGCCACCATCTGGTCACAGCGGGCGAGAGGAACCCGCGGCCCGGCGGAGAGGCGCACCTCACCGCCAGTGATCCGCAGGTTGAGGTTTTTCACCTTTTTCCGGGTCAGGGTATAGGAAATTTCCCCAAGGGGGGTGCAGACCCGCCGCAGCTGGGGCATCAATCCAGCACCCCGTCGGCCAGCAGGATGTCCTCCAGCAGGTCGGCGGTGGTTTTCAGCAGTTCTTGGCAGTGGTGGGGGCAATCGGCATAGCGGGTTTTCAAGTCGGCACAGTCGCAGGAGCCGAATGCACGCTGGAACCCCTCCACCAGCTGGACCGTCCGGGGTTTCAGCTCCGGGGTCTCTTTGCCATATTGGCCGTTGGGGACCGACACCAATCCCAGGACGGCGTTGGCCCCGCAGAGGGCGCCGCAGGTCCTGCCAGTGGAAAGGCCGCCCCCAAAGCCGCCCAACAGCTTGACCGCCTGGGCGGGCAGGTCAATCCCATGGGTTTTGCAGAAGGCTAGAAGCATGGCTTCGGCGCAGTTGTTGCGGCAGCCTTGGCCGTAAAACTCCGGCACGGCGTCCCGTGTTCTGGCTGGGGCTTCCACCCCTAAGAGGGGGTACAGCTCCTCCAGGGAGTGGATCTCATAGGTGGGGGAATAGTCCCCGGAGCGGGGCTTGGAGTGGGGGTTGAACCAACAGCAGTCGATGCCGTACTGCACCGAGCCCCGGATGTCGGCGGTGAGGGAATCCCCGATGAGCAAAAGGCCGGAGGGGTCCTGGAAGCCGCAGGTTTCCATCATGTAGTCAAAGTACCGGCGGGAGGGCTTTTCCGCCCCTGCGTCCTCCGAGACAATGACCTGGTCGAAGTAGGGGGCCAGGCGGGAGGCCTCCATCCGCCGGTGTTGGGCCCGGGAGACCCCGTTGGTTACCAGCACCAGCTTGTACTGCTTAAAGAGGGTTTTCACCACCTGTAGGGCCCCGTCAATCCGGGCGGCGCAGAGGGCTAGGTTGTCCAGATAGGCGGTGTTGAAAGTGGCGGGATCGGCCTTCAGCCCATATTGGGCAAACAGGTCCTGGAAGCGCTTGACCACCAATTGGGGCTTTTGAATTTTCCCCTCTTCCAGCTGTTCCCACAGGGCGCTGTTGATGGCATGGTAGGTTTTCTTCATCTCCGGGGTGAGATCCAGGCCGAATTCCCTGCCGGTGTAGAAGAAGGAGTACTCCTCCGCCTTCTCAAAGTCCAAAAGGGTGCCGTCGGCGTCGAACAATAAGGCAGTGTATGGTTTCATGGAAAAAGCCTCCAATCAAAAAGTCGGTGGGTGTATCTTTCATTATAACAAAAAGGGCCCCCCACCGGGAGCCCTTTTTGGAAAATACCTATTTGGCGTAGTTGTCAAAATACCCCTGCACCAGGACGATGGGGGTGCCCTTGTCGCCGCTGCCGCTGGTCAGGTCGCACAGAGAGCCGATCAGGTCGGTGATCCGGCGGGGGGTGGTGCCCTGGGACTCCATAGAACCCTTCAGGTCGCTGGCCTTGCCCCGGATGTACTCGGTGATGGCGGCCTGAAGCTCCACGCCGCTCAGGTGGGCGAAGTTGTTGTCGGCCAGGTATTTCAGCTTCAGTTCGCTGGGCACACCGGTGAGGCCGTCGGTGTAGGCGGGGGAGACCACCGGGTCAGCCAATTCCCAGATCTTGCCCACCGGGTCTTTAAAGGCGCCGTCGCCGTACACCATGACCTCCACGTGTTTGCCGGTGCGGGTGAAAAGGGAAGCCTGCACCTGCTCTACAAAATCCTGGCAGTCCCGAGGGAAGAGCTTGACCGTCTCCTCGGTGGCCTTGTTGGAGCCCAAAAGGCCGTATTTTTCATTGCAGCCGCTGCTGCCCACTGGGGCGTTTAGAATCTCATCCAAGCCCAAGGTCAGCTCTGCGCCGGCTGCCTGGAGCAGGCGTTTGGTGCGGGCGCGGGAGTGGATGTCGCAATGGATCACTTTTTTGGCGTAGGGAAGGATGGCCCGGCAGTCGTTGGCGAAGAGGATCTGCACCTCACAGCCCATCTCCTCCACCAGGGATTTGTAATAAGCCACATAATCTACGCCGGTGAAGGGGTGGAGGTTTTCGCCGAACAGGCGGCGGTAGTCCCCTTCGGTGAGGACGTCGTTCCAGGGGTTGATGCCTTTTTCATCCAGCTGGTCCAGGCTGACCAGGTGGTTGCCCACCTCATCGGAGGGGTAACTGAACATCAGGACCATCTTTTTCAGGCCCTTGGCAATGCCCTTGAGGCAGATGGCGAACCGGTTGCGGCTGAGGATGGGGAAGATAACCCCCACTGTGTCATCCCCGCATTTCTGGTGGACGTCGGCGGCGATGTCGTCGATGTGGGCGTAGTTGCCCTGGCTCCGGGCGACCACAGCTTCGGTGACGGCGACAACGTCTTTGTCCCGCAGGGAGAAGCCCTCCGATTCGGCTGCGCCGATCACCGAATCGGTCACGATTTTGACAAGGTCATCCCCTTGGCGGATAATGGGTGCGCGCACGCCCCGGACAACGGTACCAACCATTCTTTCCATAGCGAATGCTCCTTTTTATGGGTCATTTGATCCTAGTTTTTGTCGGAAAAAGGGGACGGGGTGACGTCCCGACACCCAGTATAATACGAAATTGAACATAAATAAAGTATATATTATTGATATTGCGCATAAGTTTACCTTATGATTGAAAAATGGCCCCGTTTTTTCGGTGGGAACTGCTAAAAGCTAGGGGAGTAAATTTGTACAACCCTCTGAAAGAAGAAAATTTTAACGGAAAAATTCTCTGTTTTTGCAAAAGACATGCAAAATTGGCGCACTCTTTAGATGAAATGGAAACCAAAGGATGTGGCATACCGCCCATAGAACCTTTTTTAGTAAAGCGTAAAGATAGGAGGTTTTATCATGAATCGACTGGTCGCTTCTTTTGCGGCGCTGCTGTTGGCGGCGTCGGTGTTCGGAGGCTGCACCCCGAAAGAGACCCCGCCCCAAGGGGAGCCCTCCGGAAGCAGTTCCCAGGTGGAGGAGAACAACAGCTCCCAGGAGGATTCTTCCAGCAGACGTTTGACAGTGGCGGATGCCGCTCTCTACCGCGGGGAGGTCCGGGGCCTGGACGAAAACGGGTTCTACCTGGTGCAGGTGCCCGGCCGGGATTACGGCGATGGGATTGTGCGGTTCTCCATCGGGGAAGGCACCAAGTTCAGCTTTGACCGGGAAACGTTGGAGGAAGGGCAGTACCTGGAGGTCTACTATAGCGATGTCCAGGAGACCTACCCGCCCCAGACCGAGGCCATTGCAGTCAACCGGCTCCCCGATGCGGCGATGTCGGTCTTCAACGGCGAGGTGGTGGAGGTGACCGAAAAAGAGGATGGCACCACCGACCTTTTGATGAAGCGGATCGGCGGGGAAGGCACGGACGAAATCCTCTTCCACATCGGGGAGTCCACCCAGGTGTATACCAATGAGATTCAAGTGGGAAGCCAGCTGAGCATCCTGTTCAATGGCGCGGTGACCCTCAGCCTCCCCGGGCAGGCATCCGCCTGGGAAGTTGCCCCTTACACCGTAGAGAAGTCCGAGGACTACACCCAGTGGATTGGGAGCAAATAATCTATACCGTACAACATTCCATTAAAGCTGCCGGCTGGGGCTGTTCCCGGCTGGCAGTTTTTTCGTTGGCGACAGCCCTCCGCTGGGGAAAATGGCCATTTTCAGAGGAAACTCCATTTCCCTGGCAAATTCCGCCCAAAGGGACAAGAATTTTCCCCCCCGGCGATTGCGGACAAGCCAAAAACTGTGTATGATAGAAGAAGCCTTAGGAAGGGAAGGAGAACACAATGGAAGGAACAAACCTCAATTACATAGAGCGCACTTGGGCGGAGATCAACCTGGACAACATGATTGAATCCGCCCGCATCGTCCGGGAAGAGCTGCTTCCGGATTGCAAGTGGATGGTGGTGTTAA
This sequence comes from Merdimmobilis hominis, assembly GCF_900104615.1. Taxonomy (GTDB): domain Bacteria; phylum Bacillota; class Clostridia; order Oscillospirales; family Ruminococcaceae; genus Merdimmobilis; species Merdimmobilis hominis. The sequence goes on from NZ_LT629939.1 coordinate 1,757,214, forward strand.
AATCCAATGGCTACGGCCACGGGGCCGCCACGATGGCACCCATCCTGGAGCGGGAATGCGGCGCCGATTGGTTTGCTGTGGCCTGTTTGGCCGAGGCCATTGAGCTGCGCCAGGCCGGGGTGGAAAAACCCATCCTGATCCTGGGCCTGACCCAGCCGGAATACGCCGGGCTGCTGCTCAAATACGATCTGACCCAGACCATAGGAGACCTGGATTATGCCAAGGCCCTGTCTGCCCAAGCGGTGAAGGCCGGGGGGACGGTCAACTGCCACATCAAAATCAACACCGGTATGAACCGGCTGGGGTTCAACAGCACCGACGACCCCGAGGAGACCCTGGCAGAGCTGGAAAAAATTGTAGAAGCACTGGGCTTGCCCAATCTGACCTGTGATGCCCTCTATTCCCACCTGTACAACTCCACCGTTTATGACGATGCCGGCCGGGAGGAGTGCTATGGACAGTACAACCGGTTCATCAAGATGCGCTACCTCTTGAAGCAGCGGGGATACACCTTCCCCAACTGCCACATCTGCAACAGCGGCGGGGTGGTCAACTACCCAGAGATGAAACTGGACATGTGCCGCACTGGAAGCCTGGTCTGCGGGGTGCAGCCAGGGGAAATGCAGCTGCGGTACCCCGCCTTCCGCCATGTGCTGGAATTGAAAACCCGGGTCGCCCTCCTGCGGGAGGTCAAGAAGGGGGAGTGCGTGGGCTATTCCTCCAACTTTATCGCCGGGGTGGATATGAAAGTCGCCGTGGTCTCCTGCGGCTACACCGATGGGTATATGCGCTGCAATTCCAACCGGGGGATGGTTCTCATCCGGGGGCGGCGCTGCCGGGTCATCGGCAACATCTGTATGGATATGATGATGGTGGACGTCTCTGACATCCCAGATGTGGAGGTAGGGGACATCGTCACCGTCTACGGCAGGGATGGGGAGGAGTACATCCCCTGCGCCGAAGCCGCTGAAATCGCCGGCACCATCGAGCCGGAGATCACCACCGTCATCGGCCGCCGCGTCCCCCGGGTCTACCTGCGGGGCGGCAAGGTGGTCAAGGTGGACGATTATCTGCTGGGCGGCAGATTTTAAGGGATACGGATCCCCAACAAGGAAGATAGAGGTGTTTTGAGATGAAGGTTTCACAGCTTCGCACGCCGGCATTTCTGCTGGATTTAGATCAGTTGGACAAGAACATCCAAGAGGTGGGCGCCCTTGCCAAGGCGGGGGGCAAACAGCTTTGGCCCATGGTGAAAACCCACAAGAGCACCTACCTGGCCCAAAAACAGGCCCAGGCAGGGGCCAGCGGATTTTTAGTGGGCACAGTGGATGAGGCGGAAAGCCTGGTCGCCGCCGGCCTTTGCAACATCATGCTGGCCTACCCCTATTTTGGGGAAGAAAACATCGCCCGCATTGCCGCTTTGGCCGCCAAGGGGAACCTGTACTGCTCGGTGGATTCCCTGGAATGTGCCCAGCAGTATGACCGCATCTTTGGAGAGGAAGGCCTCACCTGCCAGTTCCTGCTGATTGTGGACTGCGGCCTTCACCGGCTGGGGGTCCCCCCGGAGGGGGCGGCGGACTTGGCGGCAAAGATTGCCCGGCTCCCCAACAGCAGGCTCTGCGGCATCGGCACCCATCCCGGCCATGTATATGCCTGCGCCAGCGGCGAGGGAATCCGGCCGGTGTATGAGGAGGAGGAAGCCGCCCTGCGCACTGCCTACGATGGGATCACCTCCGCTGGCATCCCCCTGGAGATCGTAGCCACCGGCAGCACCCCCACCATGGCGCTGGAATCCAGGTCAAGCCTGGTAACTGCTATGCGCCCCGGCAATTATGTGTTCTATGACGCCATCCAGATGGCCTTGGGGGTCGCCACAGAGGAAATGTGCGCCCTCACCGTTCTATGCACTGTCATCGCTAAGCGGGAGGATGGCCACATCATTGTGGACTGCGGCAGCAAATGCCTGGGCCTGGACAAGGGCGCCCACGGCAACGCCAGCATTGTGGGGTATGGCAAGGTGATCGGCCACCCCAGCCTGGTGGTGGAGTCCCTCTCGGAAGAGGTAGGCAAAATTTCTTTGAATGGGGACCAATCCGTTGCCATTGGCGACCGGCTGCGGATCATCCCCAACCACTCCTGTTCCAGCGCCAATATGACCGGCTATCTCACCGGCGTGCGGGGCGATGAGGTGGTGGAGCTGATCCCGGTGGACATCCGGGGCAACTCCAGGAAGCCCGGCTGTTAAATCGAATAAAAAAGGGGAGGGGAGCGTCCGTGCTCTCCTCCCCTTTTTGCAGGTGCCGCTTGGGAAGTTTCTTCCTTTTTCTTCCCAAAAGCGGTATAATAAGGGCAAATCCACTTGGGAAAGGATGAACCAATGTGCAGACCATCGACCGCGGGTCGTTTATTTTAGGGATGACCACCGCCTTTTGCGAGTGCGTGGCCGGCGAGTGCAAGCGGGCTGCCTTTACGCCCCCCTGCACTCCCCAGGATGCTGCCCTTGTCAAAGACGAGGTGGAGCGGATCATCACCGAGCAGGGGTGCTTGTACCATTTTGAAGAAAACCCGGAGCTGCCGGAGGAAAGCCGGGTGTGCTGGTGGGTCATCGCCAAATTTGAAGATGTCCTGGCTGGGTACCGGGCCCTGCGGGGCCGGGGCCTCAACGTCTGCTGGGAGTTTGGCGCCTTTGCCCCCTACCTGGGGTATAACCTGGCCTTTGGGGAGGGGGCGGACAAGGTGAAGCCCCGCCGCCGGGAAGAGAAGCGCGGTGTGGACACGGTGGGCCGGGTCCTCTTTCCCAATGGGGGCTGGCCGCCGCCCAAACCGGAGGGGATGTAGATGGAACCGGTGATCACCGATTGCACCCTCTGCCCCAGGCAGTGCCACGCCGACCGCACCCGGGGCCAGGGCTTCTGCGGGGGCGGGGGGAAGGTCAAGCTGGCCCGGGCCGCCCTCCACTCCTGGGAGGAGCCCTGCATTAGTGGGAAAAAAGGCTCAGGGACGGTGTTTTTCTCCGGATGCCCTTTACAATGCTGTTTCTGCCAGAATTACCCTATCAGCTGTGAAAACTATGGGGCCGAGATCCCGGTGGAGCGGCTGGCGGAGATCTTCCTGGAGCTCCAGGGGCAGGGGGCCCACAACATCAACTTAGTCAGCGCCGGGCATTACGCCCCTTGGGTGGCAGAGGCCCTGCGCCTGTGCGGGGATAAGCTCTCCATCCCGGTGGTGTACAACAGCGGCGGGTATGAATCGGTGAATACCCTGCGCCTTTTGGAGGGGAAGGTGGACGTCTACCTCCCCGACCTGAAATACGCAGACCAGGAGCGGGCCCTTCGCTACAGCGGCGCGGCGGATTATTTCCCCGTGGCCGCCGCCGCCATCCGGGAGATGGTCCGCCAGGTGGGCCTGCCGGTTTTTGACAAAGAGGGCATGCTCCAAAAAGGGGTGGTCATCCGCCATCTGGTCCTCCCCGGTGGGATGAAGGATTCCATGTCTGTCCTGGATTGGGTGGCGAGGTCCTTCCGGCCGGGGGAGGTGCTTATCAGCCTGATGAGCCAATACACCCCCTTTTACCGCAGCCGGGAGTTCCAGGAGCTGGGCCGGCGGGTCAGCACCTATGAATACAACAAAGTCGCCGGGTATATGATGGATCTGGGCCTCACCCAAGGGTTTATGCAGGAGCGCAGTTCCGCCAAAGAGGAGTACACCCCAGAGTTTGCCCTGCAAGGGGTATTTGCCCCGGCATCGGAAGAAAAGAGGGACCATTGTTGAAACACACAGTAGTAGAAAAACAGAAAAGCAGCCACAGCTGTTTTGTCTGCGGCATCGACAACGGGAGCGGCCTTCACGCTGAGTTTTTCCAGCTGGACAACAACGAGCTGATGGCGGTATTCACCCCCCGGGAGGAGCACCAGAGCTACCCCGGCCGCACCCACGGCGGGGTAAGTGCCGCCATGCTGGATGAGACCATCGGCCGGGCGATCACCGCCTTTGAGCCGGAGGTCTGGGGGGTGACGGTGGAGCTGAAGCTGCGCTATAAAAAGCCGGTTCCCCTTGGGGTGGAATTGAAGGCCATCGGCCGGGTGACCTCCAACAACCGCCGCATTTTTGAGGGCAGCGGGGAGATCCTCCTGCCCGACGGCACAGTTGCGGTCACTGCAGAGGGCCGGTATATGAAGCTGCCCATCGACAAGATTGCCCAAGGGGATTTTGAGATGGAGGAGGAGATGTTCCTCATCCCCCGGGAAACCGATCCCACCGAGGTGGATTTTTAGGCGAGGATCCCCGCTCTGGGCCTGCCGGAAAAGGTGGGAATCTCCCCGGTGAAAGAGATTATTTGCGCGGCGAGAAAAGTCCACAAAGAATTCCCCAAAAGATTGTCTTTTCCTCAGCTTGTAATGTGCGCCTGCATTCGGTATCATAAAAAGTAACAACAACTAGGAGGAATTGTCCGATGAAAGATATCACCGAACGCTTTTTGACCTATGTGGCCATCGACACCCAGTCCAAGGCCAACCAGACCCAGTTCCCCTCCACCGAAAAACAGAAAGACCTGCTGCGGCTGCTGGCCGAAGAGATGAAAGCCATGGGCATCAGCGATGTCTCCATCGACGAGTACGGCTATGTCTACGGTTCCATCCCCTCCAACATGGACAAAAAGGTCCCCGCTATCGGCTTTATCGCCCACGCGGACACGGTGGAAGACATGCCCGGCAATGACATTAAATACCGCATTGTGAAGAATTACGACGGCAAGGACATTGTCCTCAACGAGGAAAAGGGCATTGTCATGCACACCGCCGAGTTCCCCCATATGCTGAACTATGTGGGCCAGGACCTGATTGTCACCGACGGCACCACCCTGCTGGGCGCTGACGACAAGGCCGGCATTACCGAAATCCTTTACGCGGCAGAATACATGCTGGAACACCCTGAGTTTAAACACGGCGACATCAAAATCGCCTTTACCCCCGACGAGGAAGTGGGCCGCGGCGTGGACTTCTTTGATGTAAAGAAGTTTGGCGCAGACTTCGGCTACACCATGGACGGCGGCGGCCTGGGGGAGCTGAGCTTTGAGAATTTCAACGCCTGCAGCGGCTTTGTCACCATCCACGGCACCAACAGTCACCCCGGTTCCGCCAAAAATGTCATGGTCAACTCCATTTTGGTTGCCATGGAGTTCAGCGCCATGCTGCCGGTTCACGAGCGCCCCGAATCCACCGAGGTTTATGAGGGATTCAGCCATTTGAACAACTTAAACGGCAATGTGGAAGAGACCAAGATGATCTATATGATCCGCGACCACGACCGCCAGAAATTGGAGGAGAAAAAGGCCCGCTTTGTCAAGGCGGCCGAATACCTTAACTTCAAATACGGCGAGGGCACCGTGGAGGTGGTCCTCAAGGACTCCTACTCCAACATGAGGGAGAAGATCGAGCCCTGCATGGAGCTGATCGACAACGCCAAGGCAGCCATGGAATCCCTGGGCATCACCCCCATCGTCAAGCCCATCCGCGGCGGCACCGACGGCGCCCGGCTCTCCTATATGGGTCTGCCCTGCCCCAACCTGTTCACCGGTGGGCACAACTCCCATGGCCGGTATGAGTACATCCCGGTGCAGTCGATGGAAAAAGGCGCCCAGGTCATCCTGAAGATCGTGGAGCTTTACGCGGGCAAATAGTCCTGTGTGAAAGCCCCCGAGTAATAAAATTTAACAGGAGGAGTTGTCATGAGGTACGACAAGGAGTTGTATGCCAAACATCTGCAAGGGATGGTCCGGTTCCCCACCGTTTCCAACGCCGACCCGGAAAAGGTCGACTGGGAGACTTTCCTGGGGCTCCACAAGTATTTGGAGGAGACCTACCCCCTGGTACACAAGACCCTGACCAAAGAGGTCTTTGGCAAAGTGGGCCTGCTCTATCACTGGAAAGGCACCGGCAAGTCCGGCAAACTGCCTTTGATGCTGACCGCCCACCAGGATGTCGTGCCAGAAGGCGACCACTCCATGTGGAAATACCCGCCCTATGAAGGGGTCATCGCCGAAGGCTGCGTGTGGGGCCGCGGGTCCTCTGACTGCAAGAGCAATATCCTGGCCTATATGGAAGCTTTGGAAGGGATGATCGCCGACGGCTTTGTGCCGGATTATGACATTTACCTGGGCTTTGGCTACAACGAGGAGATCATGGGCGGCCCCGGCGCTGCGGGGACTATCCTGGTGGATCTGCTCAAGAGCCGCGGCGTTGAGATCGGCCTGGAGCTGGATGAGGGCGGCGGCATTGACCAGCAGGGCGGCCAGTATGTCGCCCAGATTTATCCGGCGGAAAAAGGCTATGCCGACTTTGAGTTTTCAATGAAAGACCCCGGCGGCCACTCTTCTCAGCCCGGCGAGCACAGCTCTTTGGGCATCATCGGCAAGACCGCCTGCATCCTGGAGGAGAACGTTCTTCCTCAGCGGCTGACCAAACCGGCCATTGACCAGATGAAAGCCATGGCGCCCTTTATGGAAGGGGAGCTGGCCCAGCTGTTCAAAGACCCCGAGGCAAACTGGGAAGCTTTGAAGTCCATCCTGGCCCAAAACCGCACCTACAACGCCATGACCCGCACCACCACCGCCGTCACCATGATGAAGGGCAGCGACCAAGCCAACATCCTGCCGGAGCGCTCCTGGCTGGTGATCAACAACCGGCTGCTCACTGGCGACACCATCGAGAGCCTGCAGGCATTCTATGAGAGCATCGTCCCCGAAGGGGTAGAGGTCAAGCTGCTCAAGGGCCACAACATGCCGGAGGTCTCCTCCATCGAAAGTGAGGAGTATAAGCTGCTCCACTCCATCGTGGAGAAAAAATACCCCGGCATCACCATGATGCCCTCCCTGCTGCTGGGCGGCACCGATGCCCGCTATTTCAGCGATATCTGCCCCACCCACAGCGTGTACCGCTTCACTGGCATGCGGCGCTTTAACAGCAAATCGGGAGGCGCCCATCAAGTCAATGAGCGGACAGACATCGACGTTCTCGAAGATGATGTGGAGTTCTATGTGGAGCTGTTTAAAGCATATGGCTCTGCACAATAAGGCCTGATTTTCCAATACGGTTCTAAAGTTGGCCGGCGCGTATACTTTATCTGTAACGCGCCGGCCTTCTTGATAACGATCCAAGTTTAAAAGGAGGAAAAAATCATGGCAAATGCAGAGCGTATGGAAGCGCAGCTGAAGGCCCTATCCCTGATTTCGGAACAAGGGGAGGAGGGCACCACCCGCCTCAGCTACACCCCTGAGTACCGCAAAGGCGCGGACTACATCAAAAAGCTGATGGAGGAGGCCGGACTCACCGTCCGGGAGGACGCAGCGGGTTTGGTGTGGGGCCTGCTGCCCGGCACCGACCCGGACGCCCCCAAGCTGATCTCCGGCTCCCACCTGGACACCGTCCGCTGCTCCGGCTTCTACGACGGCCAGGCGGGTATCATCTGTGCCCTGGAAGCGGCGCGGATGATCAAGGAGAGCGGGAAGCCCCTCAAAGGGGATTTTGAAGTGGTGGCCATCCCCATGGAGGAAGGCGCCCGGTTCCCCAACCTGACTGGAAGCAAACTGGCCGCTGGCGTCCTCAAAGAGGCCGACCTGGATCTGGTCAAAGACACCGAAGGCACCACCCTGCGGGAGGCGATGCTCTCCTATGGCCTGACCGGCAAGCTGGACGGGGTAGACCGCAGCAAAGAGAAGGTCAAAGCCTTTATTGAGCTCCACATGGAGCAGGGCACCCTGCTGGAGGACGAGGGCATCGACCTGGGCGTGGTGGACGGCATCTTCGGCTGCTACTGGAAGACCATCACCGTCCGCGGCGAGGTCTCCCATCCCTCCACCCCCATGGCCAAGCGGAAAGACGCCGGCCTGGCTGCCTGCCGCATCGTCTCCGACCTGTCAGAGCATGTGGCCAAGAATTATGTGGGCAAAGCGACAGTCACCTGCGGCAAGATGGATTTCCACCCCGGCGAGATCAACGCCATCCCCTCTCGGGCGGTGTTCTCGGTGGACTTCCGCAGCGGCGACAAGAAGAACTTCGATGAGCTGGACGCCTATTTGGCGGAAAAGATCGCCCAGGTGGAGAAGGACTACCGGGTCAAGGTGGAACAGGAGGTCTTCTCCAACACCCCGCCAACCCCCAACACGCCTGCCATCATGAATGCATTGACCACCGGCGCCAAAAACCTGGGACTTAAGAGCGCAGTCCTGCCCTCCGGTGCAGGCCACGACACCATGATCTTTGCCAAGATTTGGCCCACTGGCATGATCTTCATCCCCAGCCACGAGGGCTACACCCACAGCCCCCGGGAGTACACCGACCCCAGGAACCTGGCCAATGGCGCCGACTTGATCGCCGAAGCCATCCGGATTTTGGATGCCCAGTAAAAACAAAGTCAAAAAGGCTTCCCCATGTGGGGAAGCCTTTTTTGGTTGCTAAAATAGGGAAGGAAACACGGAGGAAACAGGAAAGCCGGGGGACAGCATATGGCTATCTGCCGCCGTGAAACTCCTTCATATGCTGGGTGGCGGCGGCTTCGATCTGTTCCAGAGTGGTGGAGCTGACCACATGCTCCATCCGGCAGGCGTCCTCCTCGGCGATCTCCTCCGGCACCAGCAAAATGTGGATCAGGTAGTATTTCAGCAGGTCGTGGCGGCGGCGGACCTTTATGGCTTCCCGGCGGCCCAGATCGGTGAGGGTGATCCCCCCATAGGGCTGCTGGAGAAGGAAGCCGTCCGCCCGGAGGAGGCCGATTGCCCGGCTGACGCTGGCCCGGGAAAAGCCCAGGGCGTTGGCCACGTCGATGGAGCGCACCGGTGCACCCTGGACCGAAAGGTCGAGGATCGCCTCCAGATAATCCTGTTTGGATGGGGTGAGTTTGCTCATAAACAGCCTCCTCTTGGTTGGAAGGATAGGGCATCCCAGAACCAAGAGGCTCCATGCCCTTTGCCCCGGCGGTAGGCCGGAGATACTCTACATTTTAAGTATACTACAATTTGAGCCATTTGCAAAGTGCAGGTGGCTTCTCTAGGCATACCACCCGGAAAAAGGGGGCCATCGTGCCAGGCGGGGCCTTGAGAAAAGCTTTTGCCGCTGTGGAAATTCTTTGGAAAATAAAGTGTCGATTTCTATTGACAAGTTCCCATTGGAAGCATAGAATGTAAGCATAAGCTAACTTATAGGCTCCCTTTTGGGAATGAAATAGGGGAGGCCCTGCAGTGTTTTATCCTGGGGCGGGGGCAAAAAAGGGACAAAGGTTTTTGTTCTCAAAATGTTAGTGATAGGAAACATCTTAAAAAGGAGTGAAGCGTATGACGACGCTGGATCGTGTAAAACCTGGGCACGGCGGAGTAATCGCATCAATTGGAGGAGAAGGGGCCCTGCGGCGGCGTCTTCTGGATATGGGGCTAACCCCGAAAACCCGGGTAGAAGTCCGCAAGGTCGCGCCTATGGGCGACCCCATTGAACTGTACCTGAGGGGCTATGTTTTGACCCTGCGGGGAGAGGATGCGGCCAAAATCACCCTCCTCTCCGACACTGAGACCCCAAAAGCTCAGCACGGCCACTGCCATGGTCACCGCCATCATTGTGAGGGTTGCCCCTCTGCCCAGAAACAAGGGGAGGAACAGAAAGCATGAAATCGACATTAGCCCTTGCAGGCAACCAGAACTGCGGCAAGACCACCCTGTTTAATGCCTTGACCGGCAGCAACCAGCACGTGGGCAACTTCCCCGGCGTGACGGTGGAGAAAAAAGAGGGGCAGATCCTCCACCACAAGGACATCTCCCTGGTGGACCTGCCCGGCATTTACTCCCTTTCGCCCTATACATCGGAGGAGATTGTCACCCGGGATTTTGTCCTGAAGGAGCATCCCCAGGGAATTATCAACATTGTGGATGCCACCAATATTGAGCGGAACTTGTATCTTTCCCTCCAGCTGATGGAACTGGGAATCCCCATGGTCATTGCCCTCAACATGATGGATGAGGTGCGAGCCAGCGGCAACCACATTGATGTAAAATGCCTCTCCCAGCACCTGGGGGTTCCGGTTGTGCCCATCTCAGCCAGCAAGGGCGAGGGCATCAGCGAACTGCTCAAACAGGTGGTGGAGATGGTGGAAAAGCAGGAAAAGCCTCAAAAGCTGGACTTTTGCACCGGGCCAGTGCATCGGGCCATCCATTCCATCGCCCACATTGTGGAAGACCACGCCGAGCGGGCTGGGTATCCGGTGCGGTTTGCCGCCACCAAATTGGTGGAAGGGGACCAGCCCATGATCGACGCTTTGCAGATTTCGGAAAATGAGGTCCATATCATTGACCACATTGTCCAGGAGATGGAGAGCGAGCTGGAAACCGACCGGGAGGCCGCCCTTGCCGACATGCGGTACACCTACATTGAAGGGGTGTGCGCCGAATGTGTCTTTAAGCACCAGGAGACCCTGGAACAGGTCCGGTCGGAGAAGATCGACCGGATTTTGACCCATAAATACTTTGGCATCCCCATCTTTTTGGGGATCATGCTGGTGGTGTTCTATCTGACTTTCAGCGTGCTGGGTGCGCCGATGCAGGATTTTCTGGGCACCGCCATCGACTCCGGCGTGGCAGCATTTTCCTCTTTCCTGACGGATGTGGGGGTCAGCCCCTGGCTCCACTCCCTCTTGATCGACGGCGTCTGTGCCGGGGTGGGCAGCGTCCTCTCCTTCCTGCCCATCATCGTCCTCCTGTTCTTCTTCCTCTCCCTTTTGGAGGACAGCGGCTATATGGCACGGGTGGCCTTTGTCATGGATAAGCTGCTGCGGAAGATCGGCCTCTCCGGCCGCTCCTTTGTGCCCATGCTCATCGGCTTCGGGTGCAGCGTGCCGGCCATCATGGCCACCCGGACCCTTTCCAGCGACCGGGACCGGAAGATGACCATCGTCCTCACCCCGTTTATGTCCTGCAGCGCCAAGTTGCCCATCTACGGGATGATCACCGCCGCTTTCTTCCCCCACCATGCGGCGCTGGTGATGATCTCCCTGTATGTCACCGGCATTGTGGTGGCCATCCTCTCCGGCCTGCTTTTGAAGAACACCATCTTCCAGGGCGATCCGGTACCCTTTGTCATGGAGCTGCCAGCCTACCGGATGCCCTCGGCCCAAAGTGTGTTCCTCCACATGTGGGAGAAAGCCAAGGACTTCCTGCGCAAAGCGTTTACCATCATCTTTATGGCTTCGCTGGCCATCTGGTTCCTCCAGAGTTTTGATTGGTCCTTTAACATGGTGGCGGACAGCGCCGATAGCATCCTGGCCTCCATCGGCTCGCTGATCGCGCCGCTTTTCGCCCCCCTGGGCTTCAACGACTGGCGGGCTTCCACCGCTCTCATCACCGGCTTTACCGCCAAGGAATCGGTGGTCAGCACCTTGACCATCCTCACCGGCGCGGCCAACGACGCCCAGCTGAGCGCCATCCTCCAAACGATCTTTACCCCTTTAAGCGCCATCTCCTTCCTGGCCTTTACCATCCTATACATGCCTTGTGTGGCCGCTTTTGCCGCCACCCGCCGGGAGATCGGCTCGATGAAAGGGGCGGTGCTCACCGCGGCCTACCAGACCGGCGCGGCCTACCTGGTGGCCATGGCCATCTATCAAATCGGCCGCCTCATCGTGTAAGAAAGGAGACTTGGTATGACCCAGGCAGATCTTATCACCTTAGTTGTTCTGGCTTTGGTGGTTGCGGGAATCCTCCTTTACCTGCGCAAGCAGAAGAAAAACGGGGGGTGCTGCGGCGGGTGCAGCGGCTGCCCCCACGCAGGGGCCTGCCATCCAGAAAACAAAGAATAGCAAACCGGGAAGGGAGGGCATTGGCCCTCCCTTTTTTGGGGCCGGGCCCAGGTAAAATACAGGTAAAGTTGGGAAAATCCCCAGGAAGTTGGTTGTCAACACACTTGCAACGTGATATAGTTAAGGCAAGGAAGCAACGTTCCAAAACCCTGTGAGACGAATGGAGGATGAACAATGCGTAGGATTCTATCGATGGTATTGGCAGCGGCGTTGGCGCTGTCTATGCTATCCACGGCGGCCTTTGCACAGACCGGCGAAACCACGACCATCAAAGTGTTCCACACCAACGACAGCCACTCCCGCGCCAAGGAAGTGGTGGACTCCAAAACCGGCGAATTGACGAATATCGGCTTCGCCCGGTTTAAGACCTTTATCGACAGCCAGGAAGCGGACGGAAAACTGATCCTGGACGCTGGCGACACCTTCCATGGAATGCCCTTTGCCACCATTGAGAACGGCAACAGCATCGCCAAAATTCTCAAGGCAGTGGGATATGACGCCATCAGCCCCGGCAACCATGATTTCAACTACGGCTATGAGCGGCTGGATGTCCTCTCCTACCGAGCCGGGGTCAAACCCCTCGCCGCCAACGTGACCATCGGCGGCAAGAACGCCTTTGACAAATATCTGATCAAGAACATCGACGGGGTCAAGGTTGGTGTGTTCGGCCTGGCAACCCCTGAGACTGCCTACAAAACCAACCCCAAAAATGTGGCAGGCCTGGACTTCGGCGACAAGGAATCGCTGATTGCCACCGCCCAGCAGATGGTGGATGAATTGCAGGAGAGAGACTGCGACGTCATCATCGCCCTGTGCCACCTGGGGGTTGACCCCACCAGCGACATCAAATCCACCGACATTGCAAACGCGGTGGAGGGCATCGACTTGATCATCGATGGCCACAGCCACACCGAGCTTGACAACTACAAGGTGGGGGATACCTACATCGCCAGCACCGGCAACTACCTGGAGAATGTGGGTATGGTCACCATCAAGGTCAAGGATGGGGAAGTCCTCTCGGTGGAGCCCAAGCTGTACTCTGCCAAAGAGCTGAAAAACCTCCCCGAGGACAGCAAGGTCAAAGCCATTGTGGATCGGATTGACGAAAACCAGAAGAGCATCCTCGATGTGGTTATCGGAAAGACCCCCATCACCCTGGACGGCGAGCGGGAGACCAACCGAGGCGGCCACACCAACCTGGGCCGCCTCATCACCTCCGCTATGCTGGAGGAGACCGGGGCAGACATCGCCCTGACCAACGGCGGCGGCATCCGCGCCACCATTGAAAAAGGCGACATCACCAAGGGCGATGTCATCAATGTACTGCCCTTTGGCAACTACATCGTCACCAAGCAGGTCAAAGGCCAGGATATCATCGACGCCCTCAACTTCGGCATGGACTTCGGCGCAGGCGGGTTCCCCCACTTTGCCGGCATGACCGTTGAGGCCAAAAAAGTGGAGACCACCGCTGAAGACGGCACCACCAAGACCAAAGGTCAGGTCCTTTCCATCCTGGTGGATGGAAAGCCCATCGACCCCAACGCCACTTACACTCTGGCCACCAACGACTTTATGGCCAGCGGCGGCGACGGGTACACCATGCTGGGCAATTATCCCATTGAGAATGAGTTCTCCGCCTTGGATGAAGCCCTGATCCGCTACCTCTCCAAGGTCGGCGATGAGGGAATCAAAGCCATCGATGCGGAGGAGCGGCTGATCCTCACCGATGTGGCGAAGAACCCGGCTCTCGGTTCCGGTACGGCAGCCACCGCCCCTTCCACCCCCTTTGTACCGGATGACAGCGACAAAAACAACCCCTCCACCGGCAGATGGGCGGCATAAAAACAACGACAGCATCAAAAAAGGACGGCTTTAAGCCGTCCTTTTCTTTTTTGGGGATTTGTGTTGTTCCCCAGGTGGAGGGGGAGCATTATTCCGGTTTTTTGGCCGAGACCAGCAGCATCATGGGGCGGCGCAGTTCATCCTTCATGCCGGGCAATTCCAGCATGGTGGGGTCGGGCTCCGGCTCCACCACGGCGGTGAGAGAAAACCCGGTTTTGAGCAGGCTGCTCAGGTAGGTGGTCAAGGTCTTGTGGTACTTAACCACATCCTGGCCTAGGAACACCGCATGGCGCAGGCCCTCAGTGAAGTAGCCGTCCACCGGCCAGTGGAGGATGTTCCCCGCCCCATCCCGGTACCAATCCTGGGTGCCATAGGCGGTGAAGATGGGGTGCTCCACCGAGAAGACAAACTCCCCGCCGGGGGCCAGGGTGTCGTAGACCTTGCGGCAGATATCCGCAAAATCGGAGACATAGTGGAGGGCCAGGGAGCTGACCACCACATCGAACGCTTCTTTGGGGTAGGGGTAGTCCTCTATGGAGGTCTGGATGAACTGGACCTTGGGGGAACGGACCATCCCCTTGGCCCGGGACAGCATCTTGTGGGAGAGGTCCACCCCCACCACCGACTGCGCACCATGCTCCAGAGCGTAGGCGCAGTGCCAGCCGAAGCCGCAGCCCAGGTCCAACACCCGTTTGCCGGAAAAGTCGGGCATCAGCTTGCGGAATGCGTGCCATTCCCCGGCGCCGGCAAGTCCGTCCACCGAGCGGCTCATCTTGGAGTATTCCGCAAAAAACGCATCGTCGTCGTATTTATTTTCTTTCATCGTTGGTTCCATCCTTTCTATAGGGGCATGGCGGCGGGTATCTTTAAAAACTGGGGATGGCTTTCGCCATCCCCAGGGGTGTTATTTGGACTCTTCACCCTTGGGGCGGATGGGGCAGTGGATGTAGGTTTGGTCGATCTGCGGGGCTTTCAGCTCCGGCAGCAGGGGCGCTAGGAAGGCTGCCACCAACCCAGTGGAAAACCCGTTGTTGTACAGGTTGAGGGAGCTGTACAAAGTCCCCACATTGAGCACCACCGACGAGTGGATAAACCCGGAGAGCATCCCATAAAACAGGCCGTATTTGCCGGCCAAAGGGGCAAGGCCGGTGCAGAGCAGAACACTGAGCTGCACAGCGGGATCGGTCAGGTTCCACACCTTGACAAAGGAACCGAAGATAACCCCTAAAACAATAAATAAGGTGTTGCGCAGGTTGACGCCGGCAGCGCCGAACCCGGCGATGGAAAGGATGCACCCGGCGGTGGGCCCGTTGATCGCCCCGCCGATGGCCAAGAGGTAAAAGGTGAAAAACAGGCCGATGAGTCCCATGTTGATCATGGTGCCTGGGAACCCCAGGGTTCCGATATAATCGGCTCCCTGGCCGCTGTGGCGGGGGGTGTACTT
>NZ_LT629939.1:1774974-1795790 GCF_900104615.1 Merdimmobilis hominis
CCCCGCCGATGGCCAAGAGGTAAAAGGTGAAAAACAGGCCGATGAGTCCCATGTTGATCATGGTGCCTGGGAACCCCAGGGTTCCGATATAATCGGCTCCCTGGCCGCTGTGGCGGGTGATGTACTTCAGGTCCTTAATGGCGCAGCGGTCCAGCCAGAACCCGACCACAATCAAAATCACAAATAGGGCGATCAGATAGGCGGCCAGCAAATTGGTGTACTCGGTGCTCCAATAGAACATCTTGATGGGGGTGTAGCCGAAGGAGCGCATGATAGAGACGAAAACCGTGGCGATCAGCCCGGTGGCAAAGCCGGCGTTGAACAGGTTATACCCCTTGTGAAATTTGTAGGTATGGGTGGAGACTGGGGGCAGGATAAACCCGCAGGCGGTCCCCACCACCGCAGCGGCCAAAATCCGGATAATGGGGTGGTAATCGGAGAAGATCATGGCGACTTCCGAGACCAGGGGCCCCAGAGCAGTGCCGAAAAAGGCCAGGTGCAAATGTTTGCCAAAGGGTTCCCCCTTGTAGCGGGAATAGAGGAATACCCCCAGATAGATGGGCCAGATGTTGAGGATGTTTTTCCCGAATAGGGCAAACCCGCCGGACATGAAGATGCTGGCGATGAGCATGCCGGTGTAGGGCGCTTTGAAGTAGGTGGCCATCAGCATGGCGGTGATGGTGACAAGGCCCGCGTTTAGGAAGGCGGCCCCGATGCCCGCCAAGGCGATGTAGTCGGTGATCAGGCCGCAGGGGGAGACCATGATGGTGATAAAGCCGTGGTAGATGTTCTCTGGGGTATCCATGCAAAATCCAAAAAGGATTAGGGACAGGCCAAACAGCAGCACCACCCGGGCGGTGAACTGCTCCCGGTTCTGCTTCATGTAGGAGTGTACGCGGTCGTTGAGTTTGCTCAAGGTTGTTTCCGCCTTTCCGATTGGAATTAAAGTGAAGCGTTGGGGCTGTCATGCAAATCTCCGTGGGAAAGCGCTGAACCCAGCAGTGCGAAGGAAAGCACAGAGATAGCCCCTTCTCCGCCGGTGTGCCGATTTGCAGGGCTACCGGAGAAAGACGCTAGTATTATTGTATATGAAAACTGCATGGCACACAATATAAACATGCATAATTTTGAAGGTTTTGTGGAGGGAAAAAAAGGATATCCCATCCTCCTGCCACCTGGGAAGGGCGAAAAAAGCCGGCTGCACCGCAGCCGGCTTTTTTAAAAGGAGATCCTATTTCAGTGCTGCGGTGACCACAATTTCCACTGCCAGGCTCTCGGATGCCAGAGATGCCTCTACGCAGGCGCGGGCGGGTTCAAAGCCGTCCTCAATCCATCCATCCCAAACTTCGTTCATAGCGGCGAAGTCTTTCATATCCTTCAAGTAGATGGTGGCGGTCAGCAGATGGCGCTTGTCGGAACCATATGCACCCAACAGGGCCTCGATTTTTTCCAGCACAATGCGGGTCTGGTCTTTGACATCGCCCCCCTCCCGGGCGGTTTGGCCACAGAGATACAGGGTGTCTCCATGGACGACGGCTTTGCTCATCCGGCCGTTGCCTTCGTAGCGTTTGATTTCCATAACACGGTTCTCCTTTTCTTTTAAAATGCGGTTTATTTATTTCTATTGTACTAAAAATGGGGGAGGTTGGCAAGGGGAGAGGGGCCTGAGCCGCCAAGGGGAAAATCCCGCATTGACAGCCTGGAGAATTGCCGATAGAATGAAAGAAACAGGCGGAGCCAGTTCCCCCTCCGCCGCCAGAAAGGATGATTGTTTCCATGAAGATTCAAAATGTTTTGGTCGCAATCCCCGCGGATGAAGCCCACCGCGCCAAATTGGAAGCTGCCGCCCCTGGAGCATCCTTCCAGTACATCCCCGCCAAAGAGGTCACCAAAGAAGATGCTCAGAAGGCGGAGGTGGTCATCGGCAATGTCGCCCCCGCCCTGCTGACCGGTTCCCCCAATCTAAAATGGGTCCAGCTCAACAGCGCTGGCACCGACGGATACACCACCGGCGCCCTGCCGGAGGGCACCATCCTGACCAATGCCACCGGGGCCTACGGCCTGACCATCTCGGAGCACATGCTGGCCTTGACCCTGAGCTTGATGAAGCATCTGCCCACCTACCGGGACCACCAAGCCGGGAAGCTGTGGAAAGATGCCGGCCCGGTGAAATCGGTGTACGGCTCCACCGTGCTGATCCTCGGTCTGGGGGATATCGGGGGGGAGTATGCCCGCAAGGTAAAGGCCCTGGGTGCCTACACCATTGGGGTGCGCCGCACCAAGGCCCAGAAGCCGGATTACCTGGATGAGCTCTACCAGATGGACAGCTTGGAAGAACTGCTGCCCCGGGCAGATGTGGTGGCCATGGTCCTCCCTGGAACGGACGCCACCTGCCATGTGATGAACAAAGAACGGCTGCTGCTGATGAAGAAGGACGCTATCCTGGTCAATGTGGGTCGGGGCAACGCCATCGACCCGGCAGCGCTTTATGAGGTGATGCAGGGCGGCCACCTGTGGGGAGTTGGGCTGGATGTCACCGAGCCGGAACCTCTGCCCGCGGAAAGCCCCCTGTGGGAGCTGCCCAACCTGGAGATCACCCCCCACTCCTCCGGCGGGTTCCATTTGCAGGAGACCTACGAGCGGATTGTGAATATCGCCTTGCGCAATCTCTCCCATTACCAGAAAGAAGAGGCTATGGAGAATATTGTGGATTTCTCCACCGGCTACAGGGTGGTCAAATAATTAAGGCACATCGAAACGCGGATGGCATTGCCAGCCGCGTTTCTGCGTTTCTGCGAAGCTTCGACTTTCCCCCGACGGGGATGAGATAAACCTGATTATGGCCATCAGCCTGGCAGCAGTCGCTGCCAAAATTTAGGTTGTGCTCCGACGGGCGCACAACCTTGGAGAAGGGGCCCATGTGATCCACCGGGGGATATCGAGGGGCTTTCCCCTGTTTTGTGGACAAAGGCAGCCGGCTGGCGCTGGGAATCCATCCAATTGGGCGGAGAACTTCCCGGCGGTTGGCAGAAGTTTTTTGGATTAAATATACAAAACAAGTATATATTGGAGGAATATGCCTTGCACTGTCCCCCTGGGTATGGTATTGTTAACATAGAATACAATCAATTGGTTCGGGCGGGGGAAAGACACGCCCAAAAGGAGGGTATCCGGTTTGGAACAACAAAAGGGGACGCGGGAACTGTGGGGGTTGCTCTCCCGTTTTTCGAGGGGGTCCCGGGGCTATTTTGCACTGGCCCTGTTCTGCTCCACCATGGCTACGGTTCTCAGCTCTCTCACCCCCCAGGTGATTAAAATCACCGTGGACTCGGTGTTGGGGGACCTGCCCTTCGGCCTACCGGCGGCCTTTTTGCCGGCATTGGAACGGCTAGGCGGCCGGGAGATGCTGCGAGGCCACCTGTACCTGTTGGGCCTTCTTTTAGTGGGAATTGCGGTGTTTTCCGCCCTTTTCAACTACGGGAGCCGGGTGGGGATCGCCTTGGGGTCGGAGGGCTTTGTCCGCCGCCTGCGCAACACCTTATATAAACACATTCAGAAGCTGCCCTTCTCCTGGCATGTGAGCCACCAGACCGGCGACATCATCCAGCGGTGCACCTCCGACGTGGAATCGGTGAGCCGGTTCCTTTCGAACCAGGTGCTGGAGGTGTTCCGCACCAGCTTTTTGATCGTCTTTGCCCTCTGCATCATGTTCTCGATGAACGTCAAGCTCTCCCTGGTTGCGCTGGCCTTCATCCCCATCACTATGGCCTACACCGGGATCTATTACTCCAAAATCGCCAAGAAGTTTCGGGTCACCGACGCGGCGGAGGGGGAGCTGGCCACTGTGGTTCAGGAGAACCTGACCGGCGTGCGGGTGGTGCGGGCCTTTGGCCGGGAGCGGCATGAACTTGCCCGGTTCGATGAGAAGAACAAGAAGTTTTCCGGCCTGTGGATCAGCATGGGCTACACCATGGGCACCTACTGGGGTTTCGGCGACCTGTTCACCGGGCTGCAAATCGCCTGCATTGTCATTTTGGGGGCGATGGAGACAGTCCACGGCGCCATCACTTTGGGGGAATTTTTGGCCTTTGTCTCCTACAATGCCACCCTCACCTGGCCCATCCGCAGCTTGGGCCGCATCTTTTCCGAGATGAGCAAGGCCGGCGTATCGGTGGAGCGGCTGAACTACATCTTAAACGCCAAAGAGGAGGAGGACGCCCCCGGCGCCGGGGAGCCCCCCATGGACCGGGACATCACCTTCGACCATGTGACCTTCGGATACGGGGAAGGCCAGCCAGTGCTCAAAGACATCAGCTTCACCATCCCGACGGGGACAACCTTTGCTATCCTGGGGGGAACCGGGTCGGGCAAATCCACCCTGATGCACCTTTTAAACCGGCTGTATGACCTGCCCCGGGGCTGCGGCTCCATCCGGGTTGGGGACGCTGATCTGCGGGATATCCGGCACAGCTGGTTGCGAAAAAATGTGGGGATGGTCCTCCAGGAACCGTTCCTTTTCTCCCGCACCATTGAGGAAAATATTGCGGCGGTGAAGCCGGATGCCTCGCTGGAGGAGATCCGGGCAGCGGCTGCCATCGCTTGTGTAGATGAGGCGATCACCGAATTCCCCTTAGGGTATGACACCATCGTGGGGGAGCGGGGGGTGACCCTCTCCGGCGGGCAGAAGCAGCGGGTGGCCATCGCCCGGATGCTGATGCAGAACGCCCCTATCATGGTGTTTGACGACTCCCTTTCGGCGGTGGATTCGGAGACCGACTCCAAAATCCGGGCCGCCCTCAAAGAGAGGGTAGGGGGCGCCACCACCATTTTGATTTCCCACCGGATCACCACTTTGATGCAGGCCGACTGTATTTTGGTCCTCAAGGATGGGGCCATTGCCGAGATGGGTTCCCACCAGGAGCTTTTGCGGCGGGACGGCATCTATAAATCCATTTACGACATCCAGATGAACCAGGATGACCGCATCCTGACCGAAGGAGGTGAGGACGTTGGCAGCCTATGAGGAACAGGAATTTCACCAAAAGCTGAATCTCTTTGCCTGGAAGCGGATGTTCCAGTTCGTGAGGCCCTACCGCAAAAATTTCATGCTGGTCATCGGGCTGATCCTCTTCTCCGCTCTGATCGACATCGTCCTCCCCCTCTTCCAGCGGTATGCGGTCAACACTTTTATCCAGCAGAACACCTTGGAGGGGCTGGGCGGCTTCGCCCTGGCATATCTGGGGGTCATCGCGGCCCAAACCATTGGGGTCATCTTCTTTTCCTATCAGTCCATGTATGTGGAGATGAACGTCAACAAGGACCTGAAGCGGGCGGTGTTCACCCATCTGCAAACCTTGTCCTTCTCCTACTACAACGTCACTCCGGTGGGCTACCTCCTCTCCCGGGTGATGAGCGATACCAACCGCATTTCCGGCATGATCGCCTGGGGGATGATCGACATCCTGTGGGCGCTGGCCTATGTGGTGGGGGTGCTGGGGGCGATGTTCGCCCTGGACGCCAAGCTGGCCCTGGTGGTCAGCACGGTGGTGCCCTTTATCGCCCTCTTGACCTGGTATTTCCAAAGCCGGATGCTCTCCTATAACCGGAAGATCCGGCAGATCAACAGCCACATCACCGGTGCCTTTAACGAGGGGATTGTGGGGGCAAAAACCTCTAAGACCCTGGTGATTGAGGACCAGAACTTTGATGGGTTCTCCCGCATCACCGATGAGATGTACGGTTTCACCATCAAAAACGCCCGGCTCTCCGGTGTGTACATCTCCACCATCGTGTTTTTCAGCGCCGTGGTCACCGCCCTGGTGCTGGTCAAGGGCGGGTACTTGGTCATGGAGGATGCCATGGCCCTTGGCACCCTCTCCGCCTTTACCACCTATGCGGTGGGCATCTTTGAGCCCATCCAGCAGCTGGCCCGCAACTTTGCCGACGTGATCTCCCTCCAGGCCAACATCGAGCGGGTCACCGACCTGCTGGACCGGGAGCCGGACATCGTCGACTCCCCGGAAGTGGTGGAGAAGTACGGTGACTTCATGGAGCCCAAACAGGAGAATTGGGAGGAGATCCGTGGGGATATCGAGTTCCGGGATGTCTCCTTCCGCTATCCCGACGGCCAGGAGAATGTGCTGGAGCACTTCAACCTGAAAATCCCTGCGGGCACCAATGTGGCCATTGTGGGGGAGACAGGCGCGGGCAAATCCACCTTGGTCAACCTGGCCTGCCGGTTCTTTGAACCCACTGAGGGCCAGATCCTCATCGACGGGCGGGATTACCGGGAGCGCAGCCAGCTTTGGCTCCACTCCAACATCGGCTATGTGCTCCAAAGCCCCCACCTCTTTTCCGGCAGCGTCATGGAAAACATCCGCTATGGCCGGTTGGAGGCCACCGACGAGGAGGTCATCTCCGCCGCGAAAAGCGTCTCCGCTGACCTGGTGGTTGATAAGCTGGAACAGGGCTATGACAGCGACGTGGGGGAGAGCGGCGACCGCCTCTCCACCGGGGAAAAGCAGCTGATCTCCTTTGCCCGGGCGGTGCTGGCCGACCCCCGCATCTTTGTGCTGGACGAGGCCACCAGCTCCATCGACACCCAGACCGAGCAACTCATCCAAAACGCCATCGCCCACCTGCTCCAAGGGCGGACATCCTTTGTCATCGCCCACCGGCTCTCCACCATCCGGCAGGCGGATTTGATCTTGGTGGTAAAAGATGGTAAAATAATAGAACAGGGCACCCATGCCCAATTGATGGGCCAGCGGGGGTATTACTTCACCCTTTACAGCAAACAGTTCGAGGAAGAAGCCGCCATGCGCACCTTGGACAACCGCCCTTAACCAGGAAAGAAGGAATGCAAGATGGAACAGGAAGTCATCCTTTCCTTAGAAAATATCCACAAGAGCTTCGACGGGCAGAAGGCGCTATGCGGCATCGACCTCACCATCTACAAAGGGGAGTTTTTGACCCTTTTGGGGCCCTCCGGCTGCGGCAAGACCACCACATTGCGGATCATTGCGGGGCTGGAATCCCCCGATGAGGGGCGGGTCATCCTAGGCGGGACCGACGTCACCGACTGGGAGCCCAACAAGCGGGGGGTCAACACCGTCTTCCAGAGTTATGCCCTCTTCCCCCATATGAATGTGGAAAACAACATCGCCTACGGCCTCAAGCTGCGCAAGGTGCCCAAAGAGGAGATCAAAAAGCAGGTGGAGGAGATGCTGGAGCTGGTCCAGCTCCCCGGGTTTGGGGAAAGGATGCCCAGCCAGCTCTCCGGCGGGCAGCGCCAGAGGGTGGCTATCGCCCGGGCAATTGTCAACAAGCCTTCGGTCCTTCTGCTGGACGAGCCCCTTGGCGCCTTGGATCTCCAGCTCCGGCGGCAGATGCAGGTGGAGCTCAAACGCCTCCAGCAAAAGCTGGGCATCACCTTTGTGTACATCACCCACGACCAGGAGGAAGCCCTCAACATGAGCGACCGGATCGGCATCATGAACCAGGGTAAAATCCTCCAGCTGGGCACCCCTGAGGAGATTTATGAGCATCCAAAGAGCCGGTTTGCCGCCCAGTTTATCGGCCAGAGCAACATCTTGAAGGCCACGGTCACCGGCCGGGATGCCGCCGGGAACCTGACCCTCTCCTTTGGGGGCGGGACCATTCTGGCCTCTGGGCAAGGGGAGCCGGGGGAGAAGGTCACCCTCTCCCTGCGGACCGAGCGGGTCCGTTACGGAAGGGAGCCCCGGCAAGGGTTCACCCTCTCGGGCCAGGTGAAAAACAACCACTACAGCGGCGGCATGATGCGCACGGTGCTCACCCTCCCCACGGGGGAGGAACTGCTGGTCAGCGGCATGGGGGATGGCATAGAGGGGCGCCTGCCTGCCGGCACCCAAGTGCACATCGGCTGGGACCCCGCTTGTGCCGTCATCGTGGAAAGGGGATGGCCCGATGAAGCGGAATAAAAACCGGCCCCCCATCACCCTCTTGCCCATGGCCTTGTGGACCACTGTTTTTGTGGCGGTTCCACTTGTCTATGTGCTGGGCCTGAGCTTTATGAAAA
The DNA here is from genome assembly GCF_900104615.1 of Merdimmobilis hominis. Lineage (GTDB taxonomy): Bacteria > Bacillota > Clostridia > Oscillospirales > Ruminococcaceae > Merdimmobilis > Merdimmobilis hominis. The sequence continues at coordinate 1,783,034 of NZ_LT629939.1, forward strand.
AGGCGGCCACCTGGGGGGTGGTGGCAGAGTTCTCCTTAGACAGCTACAAAAACCTCCTCAACCCGGTGTACCTCAAGGTCTTCGCCCAGAGCTTCTGGGTGGCGATCCTCACCACCGTGTTTGCCCTGCTAATCGGCTATCCCTTTGCCTATTTCACCGCCAAACTGCCCAAGAAGCACCGTTCCCTGGTGCTGATGCTGATGCTGGTCCCCTTCTGGACCAACTCCCTGGTGCGGATCTACGGCTGGATGATCCTCCTGCGCAGCCAAGGGGTGATCAACGGCCTGCTGATGCAGTTCGGGGTGATCGACAAGCCCCTCAAGCTCCTGTACACCTTTGGCGCGGTGCTGGTGGGGATGGTCTACGCCCTGCTGCCCTTTATGGTGCTGGCGATTTACAATTCGGTCTGCAAGGTGGACTGGTCGCTGGTGGAGGCATCCCGGGACCTGGGTGCCGGGCGGGCTAAGGCCTTTTTCACCGTCACCCTCCCGTTGACTATGCCCGGGGTGATGGCCGGCTGTGTCCTGGTTTTCATCCCCTCGGTGGGTCTCTTCTTCATCTCTGACCTGCTGGGCGGGGCCAAGACCATGCTGCTGGGCAACCTGATCAAAAATGAGCTTCTCAGCGCCAAAAACTGGCCCATGGGCGCGGCCCTTTCCATCGCCATGATGGCGGTCACCCTCTTGGTGATCCGGCTGTACCAGCACTTTAGCCGGGATCAGAATTTGGAGGGATTGCTATGAGAAAGAAACGGACCTTTCTGCCCGAAACCTATGTGGTGCTGATGCTGCTGCTCATGTACCTGCCCATTTTCGTGGTGGTAGCTTACTCCTTCAATGACACCAAGCTATTCCACTGGGCGGGGTTCACCTTTAGCTGGTACCAGAAGCTATTCCACAACCAAACCATCATCAACGCCTTTTTTAACAGCTTGAAACTGGCTGTGCTGTCTAGCGGCCTGGCCGCCATTTTGGGGACCATGGGCGCCGTGGGGATGGCCGGCCGGACATTCTTCGGCAAGGGGGCGCTGGAGGGGCTCTCCACCGTGCCCATCATGATCCCGGAGATCATCCTGGGCATGGCGTACCTGTCCTTCTTTTCCCTGCTCCAGGTCCCCTTTGGGATGCTGACCCTGGTGGCGGCCCACACCACCTTCTGTGTGCCTTATATCTTTATCAATGTCAAGGCCAGCCTCCAAAGCCTAGACCCCGCCTTGGGGGAGGCGGCTCTTGACCTGGGGGCCAGCCGGAGGCGGGTATTCTTTGACATCACCGCCCCACTGATCTTCCCTTCTATCCTGTCTGGCTCCCTTCTGGCTTTTGCCATGAGCATGGACGACGTGGTCATCAGCTTCTTTGTCACTGGCCCTGAGACTGCCACCCTGCCCTTGCAGGTCTATTCCATGCTGAAAATGGGGGTCACTCCGGAGATCAACGCCCTGTGCACCGTAATGCTGGGAACGGTGTTCCTCCTGGTGGCCGGGGCTAGGCTGTTCCAGTCGGCTCGGAAGGCCAAAAAAGGACGGTAGTAACACGAACACACCGCCACAACAGGCGTGTGTTTGCAGATAAAACCCATAAAAAGGAGTGTGCAACGGTATGAAAAACAGCAAAAAACGGCTCGCTCGTCTCCTGTGTGCGGCCATGGCTGCGGCCATGGTGCTGGCAGGCTGCAACAGCAGCGGCGGAAACAGCAGCTCTTCCAGTGCTGGCCAAGGCGGGGAGGAGCAGGTGCTGAACATCTACACCTGGGCGGATTATTTCCCCGCCGATATTGTGGAGGAGTTCACCAGCACCACTGGCATCAAGGTCAACTACTCCACCTTTGAGAGCAACGAAGAGATGCTCATGAAGCTGGAGGCTGCCAAAGGCGGGCAGTACGACCTGATCCTCGCCAGCGATTACATCATCGAGACAGCCATCCAGAAGGAATTGGTGGGCAAGCTGGACACCCAGCAGATCCCCAATTTCCAGAATATCAACCCCGCGTTCCAGAGCAAATACTACGACCCCACCAACGAGTACACCGTCCCCTATGCCGCTGGCATCCCGCTGATCATCTACAACCCCGAACTGGTGGATTTTGAGATCAAGGGCTTTGAGGACCTGTGGAATCCCCAGCTGGCCGACTCCATCGTGGTGATGGACGACGCCCGCAACGTCATCGGCCTCACTTTAAAATCCATGGGATACAGCCTCAACGAGACTGACGAGGCTGTCCTCGGCCAGGCCAAGGAGAAGCTGATGGCCTTGAAGCCCAACATCCGGGCCTTGGACTACAGCACCCCTTACAACCTGATGATTTCCGGGGAGACTGCGGTGGGCTACATGTTCACCTCCCAGATCATCACAGCCCTCAATGAGAACCCCGACCTGAAGGTGGTTTATCCAGAGGAGGGCCTGGGCTTCGGCATCGACAGCTGCTTCGTCCCCTCGGATGCCCCCCACAAGGAGAACGCCTATAAATTCCTCGACTTCATCCTGGATGGTGAGCGCTCCGCCCACATCTCGGAAGAGACTATGTACATCAACTGCAACTCCGCCGCCACCCCCTTTATCAAAGAGCAGGCCCTGGTCATCCCCGATGAGATGATTGAAGGCGCTGAGTTCATGATGAACGTAGGCGAGGCCGATGAGCTGTACCAGCAGATCTGGACCGAATTTAAAATGAGTTAACCCAACCCGGCAAAAGCGCCCCCATCCGCAACTGGATGGGGGCGCTTTTTTATTCCAGCAGGTTTTATAGGATTGCCCGGGCTAAACTTCTTGGGAATGAAGTAAGGCCCATGCTTCAAATTCAGGGATGGGCAATGGCGTGGAAAACACATATCCTTGAATCATATCGCAGTGAATCCGACGCAGAAAATCCACTTGGTCTTGGGATTCAATCCCTTCGGCCACAGTGTGGATCGCCAGATTGTCCGCAAGTTCCACAAAGCTGGCGACGACATTCTGCGCTTTGACGCTGTCCAAATCCTCAAAGAAACGGCGGTCCAGTTTAATGGTATCCACGTCCAAATCCTTGAGAAGCGCCAGGGAAGAGTACCCCACCCCAAAGTCGTCCAAGGAACACAAAAAGCCAAGCTGGTGCATTTCCCGGATGAAATTGTTCACCCATCCCCGCTGCTGGTCATCAAAGATGATGGACTCAGTCAGCTCAATTTCCAGGATGCCGTCAGGAATCCCATACTTCTCTTTCAGCGAAGAGAAGGGCTGTAGGAAGTTGGGGACTCGGAAATGGGCTCGGGATAGGTTGACCGAGATGGGGAGGAGCTGTTTCCCATCCTCCATCCAGCCGTGGAGCAGCCGGCAGACCTCCTCAAAGACATAGAGATCCAACCGGCAGATGCGGTCACTTTTTTCAAAGAGAGGGATAAATTCGGAAGGGTAAATCATCCCCCGCTCGGGGTGGAACCAGCGGACCAGGGCCTCTGCACCGCCGAGCTTCCCATCGCAGAGCCGGACCTTGGGCTGGAGATAGACCTGGAAATCCCGGTTTTCCAGGGAGGTTTCAAAGAGGGCAATAAGCTCCTGTTCCCTATTCATCCGCTGCATAATCTCCCCGTTATAAAACGAACAGATGTCTGGTTGTGTTTGATGGTTGCAGGCAGCCCGGGCGCGGGCCTGTAAGATGACGATATTCAGCTCTGGGTCGTCAATCAGACAGGCCCCCTCCTGCAGGGTCAGATAATGGTGGATATTGGTGTATAAAGAGAAGGTGTTGATGGCCTTAGTCATTGCATCCAGCCGAGCCTGAACCCCTTCCAGCGTATGCTCCCGCAGACAAAGGAAAAACTGGTCAGTGTTGGCCCGTGTCGCCAATTCATAAGGGCGGATGTTGGACATCAATGCGTGGTAGATGTGCTTTAGAATATTGTCGCCCTCTTGGACCCCGAAGTTTTCATTGATCAGCTTAAAACCTTTGACATTCAGGTACACCAAGGTGTGGGTATTGGGATCCATCTGGGACGCGAGATCTTGGTACTGGAGCTGGAAGGAGGCCAAATTGCTGCCCCCAGTCAGCGGGTCGGTGAAGGCAATTTGTTCTAGCTGCCTCTGGTTGGACCGATAGATCTGGGCCATCCCATATAGAAACAAAAAGGAGACGCAAATAATGCCGCCCACGATTAAAAAAGAATAAAAAATGTAGGTATTTGCCTCCCCGGAGATCATATCCGCTGGGATGAGAGAGAGCAGGAACCAGTCGTTTACCCCCAACATTTGGTAGGAGAGAATCAGCTGTCTGTTGTCCACTGCAGTGAACTGAAATGTCCCAGCCCGCTGGTTTTCCAGGTTTTCTTTCATAGAAACAAGGGCGCTTTTGGTTTTGGAATCGGTTTGGGACTGGAAGATGCCGTCCAGCTGGAGGAAGGGTTTCGAATCGGTGGGCGAGATCACCACTGTGCTTCTGCTGTCAATGATGCAGGTCAGTCCATGGCCGCCAAAATTTTTGGGCCGGATCACTTCCTGTACATTCTCCTTATGGTGAAGCCCTACCAGGGCCCAATCCTGGGCGTTGTAAGTCCCCACAGGTGCTGAAAACAACAGGCATTGATCCTCGTCGTAGGTCACCGAATGCTCCCCCTGAAAGGAAGACTGCACCCCGGGTATCTTTTCAAAATCCCAGTAGGCGTATTCCGATGGGATGGTCACTCCTTCAGAGGAGACCAATGCCAGGGCGTCAAACCCCAAAATTTCGGCTTGTTCTTGCAGATAGGAGGGGACGTCTTCTATCTTCGAATTCTGAGAGAAAGAATTGCTCAACAGATGAAGAGACCGCTGGTAGGATTTAAATCGGGAGGAGATATCACTGGCCAGCTGATAGGACATATCACGGGCATAGTCCTCAGTGCTGTGAACCAGGGCTCTCCTCAAAGCGGAAGTGTTCCAAACCATCAAGACGAGTACCAAGAAGAAGACAATGGACACCACACCGGTTTTGAGCACCCAATTTTTTGTGGGTTTTTGTAAAAGCGGATAGGATTTGCTTCGGCTCATCGTTTTTCACCCCAGCTTCTTGCGTGAATTATAATACAATCTTAACATATTTTAGAGGGGATCGACAATTGAAAATCTATAAACATATGCATATAATTGCCGCTTAATGGCGGCTATTGTACCATAAAATCTGCACAAACTGTAAGAATTCCTTGCAGGGCGAAGCCCTTTGCGGAGGAAGGGCGTTCCGCCCGATAGGGATTTCTTCCCCAAAGGGCCATTCCAGATGGGGCAAAGGGAAGGAATGGGGGCGATCGTGTTTGCCGCACGGCTGGGCCCATCAGTTTTTTGCGCCAATATATTGAAGAATCCCAATCTCGGCGATATAATAAAATTAGAGCCTGCGCGTCCCATCGCTGCGGGCCCGCTGGATTCTATTTTGCTCTGTCAAAGTCCTAGGAGGGATTATTTTATGGAATATGAGGGACAAATTTGTCGGGGCCCCATGGAGCGGGCCTCCTATATGCTGCCGGTTTCGGTGGGCTGTTCCTACAACCAGTGCCGTTTTTGCATGCTCTTTAAGCATCTGACCTACCGGGAACTCCCCTTGGACCAGATTGAGGCGGAGCTGCAGCGCGTCTTCCAGGCGGGAGGCAACCCCAAAACGGTGTTTTTGGGGGACGGCAATGCTTTCCAGCTGGATACGGAACGCCTTCTGGAGATTTTGGGGCGGATTCACCGGTATTTCCCCGCCTGTGAGACGGTCAATATGGACGCCACGGTTCAGAATGTCCTCCGAAAGGGGGAGGATGAGCTTCTTGCCCTCGCCAGGGCGGGAGTGAGGCACCTGTATTTGGGAATTGAGACCGGCCTGGATGACGTCCTTGCCAGCATGAACAAGGGCCATACCCTACAGCAAGCTTATGAGGCCATCGACCGGATCCACCGGGCGGGGATGATCTACGATGCCCATATGATGACCGGCGTGGCGGGCAAGGGCAGAGGGCTGGAAAACGCCCAAGCTTTGGCGGATTTTTACAACCGGACCCGTCCGGAGCGGATTATCAATTTCTCTATGTTTATCCACCGGGAGGCCCCGCTGTACCAAGATATATTGGAGGGCCGGTTTACCCCGGCAGACGAGCTGGAAAATTTAAGGGAGGAGCGGCTTCTTCTGGAATTGCTGGATACATCCCTCGTCTACGATGGCTTTCACGACATCATCCCCTTCCGGGTGCGGGGGACCCTGCCCCACGACCGGGAGAAAATGCTGAAAAAGCTGGACGGGGCCATCGGGGAGCAGCAGGGCAAGGAACCGCTGATCGCCTTGGTGTAAGCCTGGGCCTTTCCCATCGGCGGCAAAGCAGCGCACTTTTCCAAACACCCATAGTTCTATAAAAGCGGGCCCCCAACCTCTAAAAGAGGTTGGGGGCCCGCTTGGCGCGCGACGTGGGTGAAGAAGGTTATTCCCCGCCCAATTCTAGGATGCGGCTGCAAAACCGCCGGCAGAGGATTTGGTCGTGAGAGATGAAGAGATAGCTGACCCCTTCCCGTTTTTGCACCTCTTCCAACAGATGGACCACCTGGGCTTGGGAGATCACATCCAGCATGCTGGTGGGCTCGTCCAATACCACCAGTTTCGGCTGCATCAGCATCACCCGGGCGAGGGCCAGCCGCTGCAGCTCCCCGCCGGAAAGTTCCCTGGGATAGCGCCCCAAGTGCTCCCGGTAGATGCCAAATTGGGCGAGGAATTCCACAAGGGCATCCTCTTGGCAGGGGATCCGCCGGAACCGGTAGGGCTCCTTTATGCTGTCCCATAGGCGAAGCCGGGGATTGAAGGAGACCTCCGGGTGCTGGAACAGGATTTGGATGCCCCTGCGGGCCTCCCCACGAAAAGGGAAGCTAAGCTCTTCCCCTTGGAAAAATAGCCGCCCTGCTGTAGGGCGCAGAATACCGGCCACCATCTGCCCGACGGTGGATTTTCCGCTGCCGCTCTCCCCCAACAGCCCCAGGGTCTCCCCCGAGCCGATGGAAAAGCTGACCTGGGAGACTGTGTCTCTCGCTGAGCCAGGGTAGCGCTTGGCCAGGCCCACCGCCTCAAGAACCATAGTTCCAGCACCTCACTTTCCGGCCGTCCCCCACCGGGAAGAGAGGGGGATTTTCCCGGCACCGGCTCCGTTTCCAAGGACATCGGCGGTAATACCGGCAGGCCCCCGCCAATTGGGAATCCTCCCGAGGCGGCGCAAAGCCCGTTTCCGCCTGGAGGCCGTTTTCCGGCAGGGCAGCCAGCATCGCCTGGGAATAGGGGTGAAGGGGCTCCCGGAAAAATGCCTCCTTGGAGCACCACTCCACCTGCTGGGAGGCGTACAGCACCGCCATCTGCTGGGCAACCTCTTGGGCGAAGCGCAGGTCGTGGGTGACGCAGAGGATAGCCTGGTCTTCCAGCCGGCGGAAGGCGTCCACCACCAGTTCAATCCGGTGTCCATCCAAGCCCTTGGTGGGTTCGTCAGCGAAGAGAAGAGGGGCCCCCTGTGCAACCCCCATGGCGATCATCGCCCGCTGGCGCATCCCGCCGCTGAGGGTGTGGGGGTATTGGCGGGCCAACTTTTCCTCCTGCCCGAAGTCAAAACGGCGCAGGGCTGCGACAGCCCGGGCGAGAGCCTCCTTTTTGGATAGGTTTTGGTGAATCATCAGCGGTTCCCCTACCTGATACCCCACCGAGAGCAGGGGATTCATCCCGTTGCCGCTGCCCTGGGGTACATAAGAGATGCGCTGACCCCGGATGCGGTTCATTTCCCTGGGGGAGAGGGTGAGGAGATCGGTTCCATCCAAAAGGGCGCGCCCGCTGACCGACGCGCTCGCCGGAAGCATTTGGAGGATGGCAAGTAGCAATACGCTTTTTCCACTGCCCGTCTCCCCCACTAGGACGACCTTTTCTTTTTCTCCCACCGAGAGGGATATATCGCTCACCGCCTCGGAAGCTCCGCCAAAGCGGACGGATAAATGTTCAATATCCAGCATATCAGTTCCTCCTCCCCAGTTGTTGCTGCCCCCCGTAGCTCAACAGCAGAAACCCCAGCACCGACAGCGAGATGCAGAGGATGGGGGGAAGATACCACCACCAGTACCCGTTGATGATCCCGCTGCGGAAAAATGCGTAGTGGAGGATGCCGCCCCAGCTTTTTTGGCCAATGACCCCCAGCCCCAAAAAGCTGAGGCTGGCTTCGGTGAGCATGGCGTTTCCCACCGCCAGCACCCCGCGGACAAAGACGATGTCAAACAGGTTGGGCAGTATGTGCCGCGCCATGATGTACCCATGGGAAGCACCCATGGTCTGTTCAATTTTGACAAAGGGCAGCTCCTTGAGCTGCAACACCCGGGAGCGGATGATCCGGGCGGTTCCGCTCCAGGCGGTGATGCAGATGGCGATGATGATGTTCCACAAGCTGGGGGACAAAAATGCCGCCAGCACAATGGTCACCGGCAGGGAGGGAATGGCTTGGGCCACCGCGGTGACCTCCATCAACGCCCGGTCCCACCAGCCTCCCAAATAGCCGGACAGCATCCCTATACAAACGCCGGCCACAGTGACTGCCAAGGCGGACACCAGTCCGATGATGAGGGAGATGCGGGTCCCGTAGAGGAGCTCGCTGAAGATATCCTGCCCCAGGTCGTTGGTGCCCAACAGGTGCTGGGCCGAGGGGCGCAGATAAGGGGTGCCCATCTGGTAGGGATCGCAGGGGGCGAGAATGGGGGCAAATACCCCCACCAACAGGATAATGAGCAGGATAAAAAGTCCCACCTTAAACGCAATCGGCTGTTTACCCAACATGGTTCATCCCCTCCCGCACGCGGGGATCCACTGCCAGGCAGAGGAGATCCGCAATCAGATTAAAGGCCACTACGCAGATGGAGATCAGGAGAAAACAGGTTTGCAGCATGGGGAAATCCTTGGCGTTTACTGCGTCGTAAATCAAGGTGCCCATCCCCTTCCAGGAAAAGACGATCTCAGTCATCATGGAACCCGCCAACATTCCCCCGAACTGCATGCAAATAGAGGTGAGATAAGGGCAGAGGGCGTTTTTCAGCACATGGCGGGAGAGGACTTTCCCTTGGGAGAGACCCTTGGAGATGGCGGTGGATACATAATCCTCCTGCCGGATGAGGGAGACAGTGCTCTTCATGAGCATGTAGTTGGAAGAGGTCTTATATAAGACCAGCACCGCAAGGGGCAGCGCCATGTGGTGAAGGATGTCCAGCCCCTTGGCAAAGCCGGTGAGCCCGCCGGAGGTGATACCGGAGATGGGGAACCACCCCAGCTGGAAAGCGAAGCAGATGAGAAAGAGGATGGCCAAACAGTTGGTGGGCACAGTGGAGATGAGGAGGAAGCAGGGGGTGGCCGCCAGGTCAAATCTGCCTCCTGGCTTCCAGCCCGCCCACAGGCCCAGCGCCCCGCCCAGGAAAGCGGCGATGACGGTGGCCGGAATGGCGAGGAATAGGGTCCATTTCATCCGGAAGAGCACCGTCTCCAGCACCGGGGCCTTGGTCCGGTAGGAGTTGCCGAAATCCAGGCGGGCGGTTTTGCCCAGGTAGGTGAGATACTGCCGGCCGAGGGATTGGTTGAGGCCGTATTCCCCGCGGATTTCTTCGATGACCTGGGGGGCGTGTACCTCCAGGTTGTAGTACTCCTCCTCCCCGATGATGTGGAGCACCGGATCCCCTGGCATAAACCGGATGAGGAAGAAGTTGAGGGTGACAATGCAGAACACAATTAGGACGGATTCCCCAAGCCGCCCCAGCAGGGTGCGTTTTGCCATAGGTCAGCATTCCTTTCTATCAAGTTGCCCAGGAAACCCTTTTAAAGGGCAGGCTAGGCGTTTTTGGGGCGGACGCTGAACCAAGTTTTGTTGTTGATTACCCCCCAGCCGGGGATGTTGGTGAACCCCTCAAACCGGTCGGTCCGGTAGGGGAAATAGGCCTTGTCCCAACACAAGGCCAGGCCGATGACCTCCTGGTCCGCAATGGCTTGAAGGTCCTTCATGGCCGCGCTGTATTCCTCATAGCTTCTGCCTTGTTGCTTGGCTTCATAGGCTGCGACAAAAGCGGGCAGGGTACAGGTTCCCCAAGGGTTGCTGTCGTTTTGGATGATGTACATAAAAGCGGTGTCGTACATAGCTACGCCTGGGGAAGTGTAGCCGATGTACAGCTGGTAAGTGCCCTCTTTGCGCACTTGGGTGGCATGGTCGGCGTTGCGCACGCTCTCCTCGTCCAAGGTGGTGCGGATGCCTACCTCCTCCAGGTTGGCTTTGAGGATTTCTGCGATCCGCAGGTATAAGGGTTGGCGGGTCTTGTTGTATTGAGGGGTGATGAGGACGTTCATTTCACTGCCATCGGGCAATTCCCGGAAACCGTCGCCGTCCTTATCCAGGTAGCCCCCTTCTTCCAGAATGGCCTTGGCTGCCTCCTGATCCTGGGACAGCTTGGGAAGGCTGGGGTCAAAGCCTTTGTTGGGTGGGGCGACAATGCCGGTGCCGGGGATTTGGCCGTCTTCCCCGCCGATGGAGGTGCGCAGAAGCTCGTAATCCAAGGCGCTTCGCACCGCTTTGCGAAATGCCAAGTCGTCGGTCGGTTTTTGGTTAAACCCAAAGACCAGCTGGTAGTTGCCGGGGTTGTCACTCATTCCGGGGTTCAGGTTTTCCACTCCGGTTACCGAAGGGGCCATGGTGGCGCTCAAGGAATTGGAGTAATCATACATGGCGTCGATCTCCCCAGTGCGCAGGGCCATCACCAGGGCGTCGTGGCTGTCGTAGGTCTTGACAGTAACTTTGTCAAAAGCGGGGGTGCCCATAAAGTATTCGCCCACCGATTGGTAGGTGATCACCTGGGCTTCGGGATCGTAGCCGGTCATGCGGAATGGGCCGCAGCCGATGGAGGCGTCTTCCCCTTGGTATTCTTTATAATCGCCATCCACTTTCTCCCAGACGTGCTTGGGGGAAAGTTTGACAAAGTTTGCCATGCTGTTGAGGGCGTTAAATGCCTTGCCGTCCTCAAAGGTCAACTTGGCGGTGGTATCGTCTATTTTTTCCACAGCGGTCAAGCCGGTGCAGTATCCGCTTTTCTTCTGGATTTGGTAGCGAAAGGTGAAGAGGACATCGTCCATGGTCACCGGCTCACCATCGTGCCAGGTGACCCCTTTGTCGGTGGCAAAGGTGGCAGTCAAGGTGTTTTTGTCGTCGCTGATCTCCCAAGAGGTCATCATGTAGGGCTGGACTTCCCCCTTTTCATCGGTGGTTACAAAGGGGGCAGCGCACAAGCCGGTGTAGTTCAGCTTGCCAAAAGAGCCATTTTCGGTCATGGCATTGAAGCCGTCCGCCGACGCGGTGGTCCCCACCCGGAGGGTGAGCTCCGAGGAGCCGCCAGCCCCAGAGGGGGTACCGGTGCTGGCAGCAGAACAGCCAGCCGTGACCAAAAGGGCCGCCAGCGCCGCGGAGAGCAGCATGTTTTTCAGGTGCATCATATTGGATTCTCCCTTTCTCTTGCCGGATATCCCGGCAGATTTCGTTCCTGCCGGGGGAGAATTGAAAAACCCCCGGCTCTCTTTAAGTCGGGGGTTTGAAACCTCATGGGCAGAGGGACAAAGGTGCGCCAAAAACAGCCCCTCTTTTTTGAGGGGCCTGCCGCAAATGCACTCACGCCTGAGAATTTCTCCGTCGCTCGCAGAGAACTCATGCAATTTCGATGCATCCTGTATTCTGGCTTAAGCTTCCAGCATCCAATAAACCGCGCCTTCCCAGTCTCCCAGTGGCATGTTGCGGCGGACTCAGCTAACACAGCGGCGGGACCGCACGGGATTCCAACCCGTTTCCTGGCCGCGGGCAAAGCTGCCGGCGGCCGATGCACCGATTCAATTTGAGTTCAGTATAGCATAGCGGGGAAGGGAAACACAAGCGGCAAGGGGGTAAAATCCCTAAAACCAAGGGAAACAAAGGGGCTTGGCCATCCGCCCCAATGGATGGGGCCACACTGTCTTGCAGCGCAGGGCCGAGAAAATACCCCGGCCTCTCGGAAGAGGCCAGGGTATTTCGGAACCATGGCTGGTCAGCAGGAAATGCGCTCAATACAGGCGGCGGTGATTTGGGGCGGAATGCTCCGGGTCATCACACCGTTGTAGTGGATGCACACCCTGTCGCCCACGTGGAAGCGGCAGGCGCAGTTGGAATGCACCAGGACTTCTTGGTTGGTACAGTGGTCACAGACGCACAGACAGCAGCGCTGCACCCTGCACACGGTTGCACACATGGTGGTGTTGTTGGAGGTCTCCATTGTCCTTCTCCTTCCTTTGGCGGACTTGGAAATAAGGGGGTGGTCCCTTTATTGGAGGAAATGAACCCAGGCCGCCTGCTGGCCACGGCCCGGTTCAAAAACAGGGAGATCGCGGGCAGTCTTGCCGGCTTCTGGCGGCAGTGGGGATTTGTACCATTTTAGGAGGCCACAATACAGGATATGTGGAAATGGAGAGGGGTGTGTTTGCCCCAGGCGGGACGGGCTGGGCTGAGGAAACCGGAATAGTCCCCTTTTGCCAGAAGACAGGCTCATTTCAGACTCAATTTCTAGTTTGGCGTTAACTTGCGGCAGGGGAACTTTTTTCTGAGGGAGGCTTCTATCCCAGCAGTGCAGTGGAGGAATACCTTGGGCGGCGCGGGGGCCTTCCCTGTTTTCACCTGTTGGGGGAAAGGGGGATTGGAGGTTTCTCAAGGCGATGAATCCAAACAAAACCCGCCCCTGCCGTGTTAATACGGCAGGGGCGGGGTTTTTTCGTT
>NZ_LT629939.1:1798635-1818425 GCF_900104615.1 Merdimmobilis hominis
AAACCCCGCCCCTGCCGTGTTAATACGGCAGGGGCGGGTTTTATCCGTTAACCTTTGGGCTTTGGGAGCTTTGGCACAAAGGGCATCAATTCTTCGGCGACCACCTGCTGGAACTTCTCTGGCTGCTCGTACATCATCGAATGGCCACAGCCCTCAAACCAGATCAGCTTTTTGTAAGGCGCTTTGAGAAGGTCATAGTACTCCACTGAAAGCTGGGGGAGCACAATCTGGTCGTTGCGGCCCAGGATGTAGATGCAGGGGATGCTAAGGTCCGGGGCTTCCCGCTTCAAATCCACCTCCACGGCCTGCCACCACAGGTTCTTCATGGAAAAAGAGGTGGCTTTCAGATACCGGGCCAGGTCAGCCGCCCGGTACTCCTTGGAGGCAAAGGCCGCCCGGAAAATCTTTTTGCGCATCGAGACGTCTCCGTTCCAGGCATCCCTGTGGGTCATGGTCAGCCCGAAGCGGAGGATCATGGTGTCCACTGGCTTTTGATAGGGGGGCGGGCCCATCTCCTCCAGCTTGGAGAGCAGACCGGGGCGATTTTCCTTCTGGGCGAAGTCCAAAAGCTCCTGGTAGGCAATTTCCTCATTGCGGGCCATATCCACCACCTGGCCGGCCCCCACATAGGCATAGAAGAGCTCCGGGGCCTGTTTTACCGCCAGGGTGCCGATCAGGCTGCCCCAGGAATGGCCCAGGAGGAAGATCTTCTCCTTGTGGAAGCGGCGGCGCAGGTACTCGCTCAATTCGCAGATATCGGAAACAAACTGGCGGATGTTCATGGTCTTCTCATCCAGATCCGGGTCATAGGAGAGGCCGGAGCCCCGCTGGTCCCAGTTGACCACCACAAAATCCTTCTCCAGCTGGCGGAAAAAGGCGGAGGATATGCTGATAAGGCTCATGCCCGGCCCCCCATGGAGGATGAGCAGGACTGGCTTTCGCACATTCTCCCCGCGGATGAGGACCCACTGTTTGACGCCGCCCAAGGGGATCTCCTTGAGTTGGGCGATGCCGTATGGGGTCGGTTGGGGAGGGGTTTTCCGGGAAAAAATCATGGAGTTATCCACCTATTCTTGTTGATTGGTTGAATATTTACGGTTTCATGCGGGCGGTGAGCAGCGCCTGGTACAGGGCGTGGGAAGAGGCCATATAGCGGATGTCCTCCCGCAGGGTAGTGGAGAACCGGGCCAGGTGAAGTTCAAACACCTCTTCCCGCCAGGGGCTGGAGACGCAGAGATAGACAAGGCCCACCGGCTTTTCCGCCGTACCGCCTCCTGGGCCGGCGATGCCAGTGGTGGAGACCCCGATGTCTGCGCCGCAGAGGCTGCGGATGCCCCGGGCCATCTCCAGGGCGGTCTCCCGGCTGACGGCGCCGTGCTGAACCAAAGTCCCGTGGGAGACGCCCAGCAGTTTTTCTTTGATCTCATTGGAATAGCTGACCACCCCGCCGTCCAGCACCGCAGAGGAACCGGGGACTTCGGTGATCCGCTTGGAGATGTAGCCGCCGGTGCAGCTTTCCGCTGTGGCGATCTTTAGGCCCCGCTGGGTAAGCTCTTTCACCAAAGCGTCCTGCAAGCCGGCCACATTGACCCCATAAATGGCCTTGGGGTCGAGAATCGCCCGCACCTTGGCCTCCATGGGGTCGATGAGGGCGTTGGCCTCTGCCTCATCTTTGGCTTTAGCGGTGATCCGCAGGGTGACTTCCCCCGTTTTGGCATAGGGGGCCAGGGTGGGATTGCAGCTCCCAGTCATCAGGTCCTTGAGGAGGTATTCCACCGTGGATTCCCCTACCCCGAAGACATGCAATGTCCGGGAGAGGAGGATCTGCCCCGATTTTTCCATCAGGTAAGGAATCACCGAATTCTCCATCATCGGCTGCATCTCCTTGGGAGGGCCGGGCATCAGGACGGCGATTTTACCGTCCCCCTCCACAATGAGGCCGGGGGCGGTGCCATTGGGGTTGGGCAGCACAGTGGCGCCCTCTGGCATGGCGGCCTGTTTCAGGTTGTTTTCGGTCATGCCGTGGCCCAGGGCTGCAAACCGGTTTTTGAGGATGGTGAGCTGTTCCTCGGTGGTGACCATCTCCCGGCCAAAGTACTGGGCCACCGTCTCCTTGGTCAGGTCGTCATAGGTGGGGCCAAGGCCGCCGGTGGTCAGAACCAGGTCACAGCGGGAGAACGCCTCCCCCAGGGCGGTTTTCAGCCGTTCTGGGTTGTCCCCCACCACCGTTTGATGGTATACTTCGATGCCCATCTGGGCCAATTTTTGCGCCAAAAACGCCGCATTGGTGTTGACGATATCTCCCAGCAGCAGCTCGGTTCCAATGCATAGGATTTCCGCTTTCATATAAGACAAACCCCCTTGTTCGGTGAAACTGGAATACTTTTATGATAGTCAAAACCTGGGGATAATTCAACTGTTTTTTCTGACCTTGGAAAATTGGGGGGGTTCCGGGGAAAGTATCCGCCGCCTTTTTCCAGTTTGCGCAAACTTTGTGCAAACTTTATGCTATAATGGAGCCAAAGAAGGGGGAGAGGACCCCACGCCCCAAAGGGAACGCAGAAAGGATGAACACAGATGAAAGTAGTGGCATTTAACGGAAGCCCCCGCAAAAACGGGAACACCTACCACGCGCTGAAAACCGTCTGCCAGGTGCTGGAGCAAAACGGCATCGAGACCGAGATCGTCCAGGTGGGCGGCAAGCTGCTGTGGGGCTGCCAGGGCTGCAATGGCTGCCGGGAGAACCCAGAGCACCGCTGTATCCTGGGGGATGACGGGATGAATGGCTTTTTTGACAAAATGGTGGAGGCCGACGGCATCCTCATCGGGTCGCCGGTGTATTACGGCAACGTCTCCACCGAGACCAAAGCCCTCATCGACCGGTGCGGCATGTTGGCTGGGGCCAACGGCGCGGCCCTCAAGCGGAAGGTGGGCGCCCCAGTCATCGCCGTGCGGCGGGCGGGTTCCAACTTCACCTATGCGGCCATCAACTACTTCTTCGGCATCTCTCAGATGATCATCCCAACTTCACGGTACTGGAATATGACCCTGGCTCTGAACGAAGGGGACTATGAGAAGGATGCCGAGGGCATCGAGACCTTCCGGGTGCTGGGGGAAAATATGGCCTGGCTGCTGAAAAAATTGGAGGATTAACATATGAAGAGAATCAATCGGCGGCTGGCCGCCTTGCTCCTATCCACCCTTTTGGCGGCTGGTGCCCTGGGCGGCTGCCAGCAGCCGGGCGGAGGCTCCGGCGACGCCCAAAGTTCTTCCGAAGGCGCAAGCTCCAGCGGGCAGCAGCCCGCTGCCATCCCAGAGGAGGACTATCAATCCCTGTGGGAGAGCACCGTCTGCATCGCTTCCAAGCACCTTTTGGAGGATGACTTTTCCTCTCCCCAGGAGGTTGACAGCTATGCGGCCCTCAATTATATTGTGGAACAAATGGAGGCCACCGGCACCGCCGAACCCTACCGGGTGCCCGGTGAGGGGCTGGATGAATGGGTCATCCCCGAGGATGTGGTATTCCAGCAGGCACAGCAGTATTTCGGCGACCAGCTGGAGGAGAATCTGAAGTCCCTGGGGGAGCTTGGCTGGTACAACCCGGAGGAGAAAACTTTTAACACCTGGGTCAACGGCTCCTATCCCAATGGCGGCTACCCCTACGGCAGCTATAAGGTGGGGGAGAACGACCTCTATGTGGCTATCCGGGAGGCAGCAGACAACGGTGACGGCACGGTCACGGTGGTGCTGGAGGACTATAACCGGCTGAAAAAAACCGATAAGGCGGGGGAGAAACTGCAAAAGATCCACGAGCTGACCCTGCGGGCTGGGGAGGAGGGCGGCTGGCAGATTGTCAGCAAGTCCAGCTACCTGGTCAACCAGCCGGAGATCAAGACCGGCGGCTTTTCACCTTTGACTTCCCTGGGCGGCCTGACGGCGGAGGATTTGGCAAATGCAGGGGTCACTCTCGTCACTTGGGGTGAGGACCTTCTGCTCTGGTCCACCGACTACAGCCAAAGGGACCCGGAGACCTATTGCCTCCTCCTGGGGCCGGATGGAGAGGTGAAGGGGGAGACCACCTTCACCTACAGCGACATCAACGACCACCTCTTCGACGTCACCCCCTATGGGGAGGATATGGCCTTCTATTTCCGGGAGGGGGAAGGGGTTAAAATCGTGGTACTGGACAAAAATTTCCAAAAGGTCAAGACCATAGACAACCTGTCCCAGTTGGTGGGGGAAGAACTGTATTTTGAGACGGTCGCCCTCTCCCCCGACGGCCAGACCTTGGCGTTTGTGGGCGATGCCGGCCTTTACACCGTGGATCTGGCCACCGGGGAGAAGACCCTGCGGGGTGCCCATCCCAAGCTTTCCACCGGCCCCAGCCCAGGGCAGGCGGGGGACATGTACAAAGGCATTATCTTCCTGGACAACACCCGGCTGATGGCCCGACGGGTCTCCTATGAAGCAGGGCCAGGCTACGGCTACTTCGATTTGGGGAAAAACACGGTGCAGCTTATCGACATCCCCGTAGGCTATACCACCAGCGATTACTTTGACCGGGACGGCTTCACCGTGGTTCGGTACCAGGAGGGACAGCTGCCCACATTGGTACAGCGGTACCGGTTTGACAGCGGCGCTTTCACCGTCTATGAGGTGCCTTACACCGGCATAATCCCCGACCCGGTCGCCTTTGGGGAGATGGCCTATTACTTTGGCCAGAAGGATGGGGAAACCCGCCTCTACGCCCTCAACCTGGCCACCGGCCAGGCAGTGGACACTGGGGTCTGGGTCACCGGGGCGCAGACCCGCATCGCCGCCGTCACCGAGGACAACCGGGTGCTGTTTTCCTACAGCGCGCCGGCTGGCGGGGGGATTGGCATCACCGAAGCCCGCCTTGGGATAGAAGGATTGGGAATGTGATACTTTCATCATTTAAATAGTTGAAATCATGAGGAATCTGTACTATACTGGTAGGCAAGATATTTCAATTCTCTTTAGAGAAAGGAAGGAAAGAATATGGAATACGTCACCAAAGGCTATCAACCGGAGGATGCCCTGCGCTATTTTGAGGAGATCGCCCAGATCCCCCACGGCTCCTACAACGAGGAGGCCGTCAGCCAATACCTGGTGGACTTCGCCGCCGCCCACGGCATCGAGTGCTACCGGGATGAGCTGTTTAACGTCTTTATGAAAAAGCCCGGTTCCAAGGGCTGCGAAAACCTGCCCCCCATCCTCATTCAGGGCCATACCGACATGGTCTGCGAGAAAAACAACGACACCGTCCACGACTTTACCAAGGACCCGCTGAAGCTGCGGATTGAGGACGGCTGGCTGAAAGCTTCCGGTACCACCCTGGGTGCGGACAACGCCAATGCTGTGGTGTACATGATGGCCCTTTTGGCCCGCAACGATCTGAAACACCCCCCGCTGGAGTGTCTCTTCACTGTCCGGGAGGAAGTGGGTCTGGAAGGCGCCTTCGGCTTTGATTGCAGCCGCATCTCCGCCAAACGGCTGCTCAACATGGATGCCGGTCCCGAGGGGTATGTGCTGGTAAGCGCTGCCGGCGGTCTGGCTATCGCCATTGAGAAACCCACCCACTGGATCCCCTTTGCCGGTGCCTCCTTGGCTTTGCGGGTCCGCGGCCTGGACGGTGGCCATTCCGGTTCCTGCATCCATCAGGAGAAAGGGAACTCCAATAAGATCATGGCCCGCGTCCTTCACGAGATCAAAAAGGAATGCGCCATCTCCCTGATCAATGTGGACGGCGGCTCCAAGATGAACGCCATCCCCCGGGAGTGCGATGTCCTCGCCGCCCTGCCTGCCGACCAGCTGGGCAAAGCGGTACAGATCGCCAAGAAAGTGGAGGCGGAGGTCAAGGCTGAACTGGCGGTCACCGACGCCGGATTCCGCCTGGAGGTGGAGGAGAACCCCGCCCACGGCGACCGGATGTTCTGCCCCGGCTGCTCCGCTGAGCTGATTGATTTGATGTACCTGCTCCCCTACGGCGTGCGCACCATGAGCATGGAGATCCCCGGCCTGGTCATCTGCTCGGTCAACGAAGCGGTGGTCAAGACCGAGGAGGAGAAGGTGGTCATCACCATGTTTATCCGCTCGGCAGACGGCACCATCAAGGCCAACCTGGGCGAGGAGATCTGCACCCTGGTGGAGAAATACGGTGCTACTCACAGCTATTTCTCCAACTTCCCCGGCTGGAAGTATGAGAAGGATTCCCCTTTCCGCCAGATCTGTATGGACGTTTACAAGAAACAGACTGGAAAAGACTTGGTCATCAAGGCGGTCCACGGCGGATTGGAGTGCGGCGTCTTCAAAGACCGCATCCCCGACCTGGACATCGTCACCATGGGCCCCTTGGCCATGGGCGCCCACACCCCGGAGGAGAAGCTGAACCTGGCTTCTTTCGAGCGGGTCTGGAACTTCCTGGTGGAACTCCTGGAGACCTTGTGCAAATAGTTTTCCCAGAATTGCAGCATCCCCCGAGGCATCCTGCCCCGGGGGATTTTTCTGTTGGGAGCTGGAAATGGGTTCTTGTGAACATCCGGTGAAAATTTCCGGCTTTTGTTGGAAATCGCCGCTCTTTTTGTTATAATGGACAAAGACCTTGTCCTGCACGAATCATTCATCTTCCTCCTCTGGGAGGGGGTCTTGCCGATACAAAGAGGAATTAGAACCATGCGAAAAATTACAGCAATTCTGCTGGCGGTGCTGCTGCCGGTTTGGCTGGCAGTCGGAGCATTTGCCGCCGACACCGCCCCGCCTGCCCTGGAATCCACCGCCGCCATTTTGATGGATGCCCAAACTGGGCAGATCCTCTATGGTAAAAACATGGAGGAACAGCGCTATCCCGCTAGCATCACCAAGATTATGACGGTACTGCTGGCTTTGGAGAACCTCCAGCTCACCGACCAGGCCACCGTCAGCGAGGACGCGGCCATCCAGTATTATGACGTCACCCACATCGGCTTGGTGCCGGGGGAGACGGTCACAGTAGAGCAGATGGTCTATGCCGCCATGTTGATGAGCGCCAACGACGCCTGCAATGTCCTGGCGGAAAAAGTGGCGGGCAGCCAGGAGGACTTTGCCCAGATGATGAACGACCGGGCCCAAAAGATCGGGGCAACCGGCACCCATTTCACCAATCCCAGCGGCCTGCCAGAGGACGACCATTACACCACCGCCAAGGATATGGCCCTCATCACCCGGGAAGCGCTGCAAAATGCGGAATTTACCAAGGTATTTGGCACTTTGAGCTACACCATGGAACCCACCGATAAAAACACCGAAGCCCGCCCCTTTGTCAACCAAAGCGATATGATGAAGAAAAACAGCCCCTATTACTGTGAGGGGATCGTGGGCGGCAAGCTGGGCTGGACAGAGGAAGCGGGCAACACCATGGTCACAGTGTCCCAGCGGGATGGCCGGGAATTGATCTGCGTGGTGCTGGACTGCGCCAGCAGCGCAGGCAAATACAAAGACACACAAGCTCTTTTGGACTATGGGTTTGGCAGCTTTTCCCCTGCTACCATCAAACGTTCCATGATGGGCACCCACAAGGTGGAGATCCAGAAAAACGGCAAAACCTCCGCCACAGTGGACTGCTTGGCAGAAAACGATTTCACCTTCCTCCTCCACAATTCGCTGAGCCAGCAGGATGTCTCCATCACCTATGGCCCTCCTGCGGTAGTGGCCGAAGGCCAGGAGGTGGACTGGAACATCTATTTCTCCCTGCCGGAGGATACCTCTGTGATGTACCCAGTGCTGGGGCAGGTGGCCATCCAGCAGGACCAGACCTTGCTTCTCTCCGAAAGCGGGGAGGGAGGCACCTGGGAAGGGATCCTCTGGCTCCTTCAGGAGACTGGGCGGTTGCTCCTCACCATGGCCATTGGTGCCCTTATCCTTTTTGTGGTCATTACCATCCTTTTGTTGATCCGCAAGTGGATGGTTCTGCGCAACCGCAAAAAGCACCGGAAGATGCTGCTGCAAAAGCGGGCAGAATTGGAGCGCCTGCGCCGCAAACAATATGATATCAAACTGTAACGGGCCGTTTGGGCCCGTTTTTTTTGTCTGATGGAGGCTATTTCCTTGGAAAATGGGCCATTCCCCGACGGGTTTCTCCCTTTTTTAGGGCCAAAATCCCGATTTGGTGTAAAGGGCTTGTCCTTTCCAGGATCTGGATAAGAGGATGGGCCACAGACCGCTGTGCCGGCTTTCAGCGAAGGCGTTGCAGGGAGAAAAGGGCTCGGCTTCGTTCAATTCTACCAGCTTTTTGTGCAAAAGATTGGCTGGAAATCTCCAATATTTTTCTCAATTTATGCTATAATGGTCGTAAAGAGAACCGGCTGCGGGGAACGATCCCGCAGCGGGCAGCGCAATCGCCTTGCATCCAGGGGCCGGAGTATGCGGCCAATACGATTAGAAGGAGTGTACCGATGGATAGACAAGACCAATTCTCAGCGGAGGAAGTCAAATACCTCAAGCTGCTTTCCAAACGTTTTCCCACCATTCAGACCGTATCCTCTGAAATCATCAACCTGCGGGCAATCCTTGACCTCCCCAAAGGGACCGAGCATTTTATGAGCGACCTCCACGGGGAACATGAGGCGTTTTTGCACATCCTCAACAACTGCTCCGGCGTCATCCGGGAAAAGGTGGACATTGTGTTCGGAAACAGCGTGTTCGACGACGAGCGCGCCAGCCTTGCCACCTTAATCTATTACCCGGAAGAGAAGCTGGAGAAGATCAAAGAGGAGGTGCCCAACCTCCACCAGTGGTACCGGGTGACCCTTCACCGGCTCATTGAAGTCTGCCGGTGGGTCTCCTCCAAATACACCCGTTCCAAGGTGCGCAAAGCCCTGCCCAGCGATTTTGCCTACATCATCGATGAGCTGCTGCACACCAACTACGACGCCCGCAACAAGGAGCAGTACTACAACAAAATCATCGACACCATTGTGGACATCGACCGGGCGGACGCCTTCATCATCGCCCTTGCGACGCTGATCAAGCGGCTGGCGGTGGACCACCTCCACGTGGTGGGGGATATCTTTGACCGGGGCCCCCGGGCCGATGTGATTATGGACCTGCTGGAACAGCACCACAGCGTGGACATCCAGTGGGGCAACCACGACATCCTGTGGATGGGTGCCGCCGCGGGCAGCGAAGCCTGCATTGCAAACGTCCTCAACAACAGCCTGAAATACGCCAACTTGGACATGATTGAGAGCGGGTACGGCATCAGCTTGCGGCCGCTGGTCACCTTCGCCCAGGAGACCTACCAGGGGGATTGCAGCTGCTTTACCCCTAAGGTATCCAGCCAGCAGAAGTACAATTCCAACGACATTGTGCTGGATTCCAAGCTTCATAAAGCCATTGTGGTCATCCAGTTTAAGCTGGAAGGACAGATCATCCGCCGCAACCCGGAGTACCGGATGGAAGACCGCCTCTTGCTGGACAAGATCAACTACGAAGCGAAAACAGTCCGGATCGGCGGGGTGGATTACCCCATCCGGGACTGGGATTTCCCCACCATCGACCCCAAAGACCCCTATGCCCTCACCGAGCGGGAACGGGAGGTCATGGACCAGCTGAAAAGCTCCTTCCTTCACAGCGAAAAATTGCAGCGCCATGTCCGGTTCCTCTACTCGGCGGGCGCCCTGTACAAATGCTACAACTCCAATTTGCTGTACCACGGCTGCATCCCCATGGAGGAGGACGGCTCCTTCACCAAAATGGAGATCGGCGGACAGGTGGTCAGCGGCCGGGGCCTGATGGATCAGGCGGAGAAAATGGCCCGCAACGCCTTTTTCAGCCGGTTTGAGAGCCCGGAAAAACTCAAGGGCCAGGATTTTATGTGGTATATGTGGTGCGGCCCAAATTCCCCCCTGTTTGGCAAAGACCGTATGACCACCTTTGAGCGTTATTTGGTAGAGGATAAAGCATCCTGGGAGGAGCACAAGAACCCCTATTACAAATACACCGTCCACGGGGACGCCTGCCGGCGCATCCTGGAGGAATTCGGCCTGAACCCGGAGGTCTCCCACATTGTCAACGGCCATGTTCCGGTCAAGACCAAAGATGGGGAAAACCCGGTAAAGGCAGACGGCAAGCTGATTGTCATCGACGGCGGGTTCTGCCGTGCCTATCAAAAAACCACCGGCATTGCCGGCTACACCCTGATTTACAACTCCTACGGCATGCGCCTCATCTCCCACGGGCCGTTTACCAGTGTGCAGCAGGCCATTGAGGACAACCAGGATATTCTCTCCACTTCCAAGATCTTTGAAGTATTGGACCGCCGCTGCACGGTGGAGTACACCGACACCGGCGCCGATATCAAAGAGCAGATTGAAAGCCTGAAAAAGCTGCTGGACGCCTACCGCACCGGCATCATCAAAGAGGCGGAACATTAACCGCCCCGAAACCATAGGACCAATAAAAAGGAGTGACAACTATGAAAGACATTATCCTGTTCACCAGTGAGCATTGACCCAGCTGTCCCGCTATGAAAGAGGCTCTTTCACAGGCCAATGTCCCATTCCGCCCGGTGGATATCACGTCGGGGATGCTTCCCCTCAAACAATTCCTCAAATACCGGGACAACTGCCCCCAGTTTGACGCCATGCGGGAACAGGGGCGCATCGGAATCCCCTGTCTGGTGATCAACAAAGGGGAGGAGATTCTCTTCACCCTCCCGGAAGATCTGTCGGAGCTGAGGGGCACAGAGGAATAACCGCTGCAAGCAAAAGAAAAAAGGGAACGGGCCAACTGGCCCGTTCCCTTTTTTGGCGCTGGAGGTGGATGAAAAAATCTCCCCTGGCTGCGCCGGGGGAGAAGGGGGAGCAGCTATTCCTCTGCCGTACGGCTAAGGAAACTGCTGGTGCGGAAATAGGTCTCGTCATCGCCGATAAAGACCAGGATATCCCCTGCCCGCAGTTCGGTGTTGGGCCCAGGGGAGAGGATGGTCTCCTCCCCACGCTTAATGCCGATGATGGTGGCACCGGTGTTGTTCCAAAACCGGGCGGAGGAAAGGCTCTGCCCCACCACTAGGGAACCAGGGGCAATCTGAAGCTCAAAGGGCATAAAGGGGTTGAGGGTCTTATACCGTTCGCTGCTCTCGATGAGGAGCCGGACATTTTCCTGCAATTCGATCTGCTGGCGGGTGATGCTTTGCAGCAGTTCGCAGATGTTGTTTTTGATGGCGGTCAAGGCTTCGATGTCCCGGAATTTGTGGACCAGCTCCACCGCTTTGTCCCGGGAGAGAATTTCAATCCCCGCCTGGGGGCGCGCGGCAACCACCCCGGCATCCTCCAAAATGCTGACCGCCCGGCGGATGGTCTCCGGCGAGACATTGTAATGCCCCGCCATAGTGGAGCGCCCGCTGATGCGCTCGCCAGGCCGGAATTTGCCGTTGCTGATTTTGGTTGCCAGGTCGATGGCAATTTGCTGATAGACGGGAGCCCCGGTTTTACGGTCGCCAGCCACAATGAACACCTCAACATTCTAGAAAGTCATTCCTACTACCTATAAGAGTAGCACACTCGGGGGACAAAGTAAACCACCGGTGGGGGAAAACTGGGACTTGCCTTTGGCCCCTTGGTAGGGTATTCTATAATAGTATCACATCACACAGAACAATGGGAGGAAGAATATGTCAAGCTTTGCCCTAAAAATTTTGGGCGTTTTGGCCCTGATTGTGGATTTGGTGGGGGACGCCTATTTCCCCGCGGCGATCATCCCCCGGATTATCGGCCGGCTGGCCCTGCCGATTTTTGCCTTTTTGATTGTGGAGGGCTTTCGCAAAACCTCCAATCACAAGTTTTACCTCTACCGCCTGCTGATTTTCGCCTTTTTGGCGGAGATGCCCTATGACCTGTTTTATTCCGGCGTACCGGTGGATCTAAAAAGCCAGAACCTGTTGTTTACCATGGTGTTGGGATATGTGGCCCTGTGCCTCTTTGCCTCCCAAAAGGATCGCAGCAGCGGGACCATGATGCTGCCGCTGCTCTGCGCCATGGTGGCGACTATCTTAAAGACCCAATACAGCCTGTTTGGAGTCATGCTGATCTTTTTCATCTACACCCTGGGCAACGAGCCTAAGAAGCTGGCGATCTCCATCGGCCTGGTGGCCCTGGCCATGACCCTGCCCGCCTTTATGATGATGCTCTCCAGTGGGCTGATTGCCAACTTTGAAATCTTTTTCCTGCTGACTGCCAATATGTGGATGCTGCTGGCGGTGATCCCCCTTTCCATGTACAACGGCCGGCTGGGCCGCAAATCCAAGCGGTTGCCCTTTTACTGGTCTTATCCTCTGGTCCTGCTGTTGCTGTGGGCCTGCAAGACCTATATCAAATACATGCCTTGGCAGATTTAATACATTGAGTAGAATTTTCTCTCGATATATCTTTGCGTTGCTGTAAAATGAGGAAAATTCTTCAAATAGACAACCCGGCGGATTCTATTGCAGAATCCGCCGGGTTTCCTTTATTGGGCGCTGTGCATCCCCAGGTCGAGGGCGTCGGCGGCTTCCCGCAGGCCCAGGATGGTCTCGGCCATGACCTCTTCTAGGGGCATACCCATCCGGTCGGCACCGTCCTGAATGACCCCCCGGTTGACGGCGGCGGCAAAGCTGTCCTGCTTGAACTTTTTCTTCACCGATTTGACCTCCAAATCCAGCACGCTTTTGCTGGGGCGGACCAAGGCACAGGCGGTGATAAACCCGGAGAGCTCGTCCACTGTGTAGAGGACTTTTTCCATGGGGTGGATGGGCTCCACCTGGTTGCGCAGGTTGTACCCGTGGCTGAGGACGTGGCGGATAAACGCCTCGTCAAACCCATAGCCCCGCAGCATCTCGGGGGCATGGTCCAGATGTTCCTCGGGGAACTCGCCGTAATCAATGTCGTGGAGGAGGCCCACCATCCCCCAATATTCCTCATCCTCGCCGTAATAGCGGGCAAAGTGGCGCATGGAAGCCTCCACCGCCAGGGAATGCTTCATCAGGGAATCGGTGTGGACGTGTTCTTTCAGGTGCTCCAAAGCCTCCTGCCGGGTGCAGGGTGTGGTCATATAAAATCCTCCCTTTGCATCATTTTCATGGTATCATCATAGCACGTCCAGGGCGGGGTTGCAATCTGTTTGCACCACGGGGCCAAAGATAGTACAATAAGGGGGAAAGCCGCACACAGCGGCGGAAAGAGGAACTGCCATGATTCTAAGTTTGCTGCGGGAACGGGAATCCCTGTGGGATATACTCCGGCGGGAGACCCGGCCCATTTACCTATACGGCATGGGGGACGGCGCCCAGAAGGCCCTCACGGCTGCCGCCCAGTTTGGGATCCCCATTGCAGGGGTGTTTGCCAGTGATGGCTATGTGCGGGGCCAGAGCTTCGCTGGATTCCCAGTGAAGACCCTTGGGCAGGTGGAGGCGGAGGCGGGGGAACCGGTCATCCTCCTCTGTTTTGCCGCCTTTCAGCCGGAGCTGATGGACTGGATTCACACTTTAGGCCAGCGGCACACCCTGTATGTCCCCGACCTGCCGGTGGTGGGGGAGGAGCTGTTTACCTGGGAATATGCCGCCACCCACGAGGGGGAGCTGGACCAGGTGTACCGCCTTTTGGCCGATGAGAGATCCCGCCAGGTGCTGGTGGATCTTTTAGACTTTAAGGTGAGCGGCAAGCTCTGCTATTTAGACCGCTGCACCAGCCAGAGGGCGGAGGATTTGGGCCCCGCGGTGCTCCATCTCACCGGAAAAGAGAGATGCCTGGATCTGGGGGCCTTCGACGGGGACACTCTGGCAGAATTGCAGCAGATAGCCGGGGGATGGGCCCATGCCATCGCGGTGGAGCCTGACCCCAAAAACTACCGCCGCCTGTTGGATCGGGCCCAGCGGGAGGGGTATGGGGATCTGGAGTGCCACAACCTGGCGGTCAGCGGCCAGCCGGGGAAGCTCCGGTTCCGGGCCAAAGAGGGGCGGCACTGCGCCCTCACCCAGGCGGGGAAAGGGGTGGTGCCGGTGGAGACGGTGGACAACCTTCTGGCGGGCCGGCCGGTCACCTATATGAAGCTGGACGTGGAAGGGGAGGAGCTGGCAGCCCTTCGCGGGGCGGCAAAATCCATCCGGCGGTGGGGCCCAAAGCTGAGCGTAGCCGCCTATCACCGCAGCGAAGACCTGTTCCAGCTCCCCTTGTACCTCCACTCCCTGCGGCCGGATTACCGGTTTTACCTGCGCAAACACCCCTATATCCCAGCGTGGGAGATCATCCTCTATGGGGTGAAAACCACCAAAAATGAAGAAAATCCTGCATAATTATCCCAAAAATCTCCAAACCCCTTGCGGTAATCGGGGTTTGTGCTATACTGAAACCAGAAGAAACGCAATTTTTCCGCCATTTATCCAACAGGAGGGAATGCTATGAGAGAGATTGAATCAAAGGCCGTCACCCAGGCGGTGCGCCAGCTGTGCATCGACGCCAACTGCCATTTGGGGGAGGATGTCAAGGAGTGCATCCGGTGCAGCCGCCGGGAGGAAACCTGGCCGGTGGCCCAGGGCATCCTGGACAACCTGGTAAAAAACTATGAAATCGCCGCGGAACATGAGATCGCCATCTGCCAGGATACCGGCATGGCCTGCGTCTTTGTGGAAATCGGCCAGGAAGTGCATGTGGCCGGCAATCTGGAGGAGGCCATCCATGAGGGGGTGCGCCAGGGCTACCATGATGGCTGCCTGCGCTGCTCGGTGGTGGGTGACCCCCTGCGCCGGGTCAACACCAAGGACAACACCCCGGCCATGATCTATTACGACATCGTCCCCGGTGACGGGCTGAAGATCACCGTTGCCCCCAAGGGCTTCGGCAGTGAAAACATGAGCCAGATCAAGATGCTTCGCCCGTCCGACGGGTTGGAGGGGGTTAAGGAATTCGTCCTCCAGGTGGTGCGGGAGGCCGGCCCCAACCCCTGCCCGCCCATCGTGGTGGGGGTGGGCATCGGCGGCACCTTTGACAAGGCCGCCACCATCGCCAAACGGGCGCTGATCCGCCCTCTGGACTCCTACAACCCCGACCCCTACTACGAGGAGTTGGAACGGGAGCTTTTGGAGAAGATCAACCGGATGGGCATCGGGCCTCAGGGCTTCGGCGGGAAAACCACCGCCCTGAAGGTCAATGTGGAGGCGCTGCCCACCCATATCGCCGGGCTGCCCTGTGCAGTCAACATCAACTGCCATGTCACCCGCCACAAAGAAGCGGTGCTGTAACGGGAGGAGTGGAATTATGGAAATCCGTCTGACAACCCCTTTGACCACAGAGCAGACTAAGACCCTGAAAGCCGGGGACAGCGTTCTGATCACCGGTGTGATCTACACCGCCCGGGATGCTGCCCATAAACGGCTGGTGGAGGCAGCCCAGCGGGGTGAAAAGCTCCCCCTGGAGATAAAGGACGCCATCATCTACTATGCTGGGCCAACCCCGGCCAAGCCTGGCCGGGCCATTGGAGCAGTAGGCCCCACCACCAGCTACCGGATGGACGCCTACGCCCCCACCTTGATGGATATGGGACTCACCGGGATGATCGGCAAGGGCAAGCGCTCCCCCGAGGTGGTGGAGTCGATGAAGAAAAACGGCGCTGTTTATTTTGGCGCCATCGGCGGGGCAGGGGCACTCCTCTCCCAGCAGGTGCAGAAAGCGGAGCTGATCGCCTATGAGGACTTGGGGGCTGAGGCCATCCGCAAGCTGACGGTGGTGGACTTCCCCGCAGTGGTGGTCATCGATTGCGAGGGCAACAACCTCTACGAGCTAGGAAAGGCTGAATACTTGAAAACCCAGGAATAAACCGATGAAAAAAGCGCCCTCCCCAGCTGGGGAGGGCGCTTTTCCTTTTGGGTTAGTTGACCGGGCTGGCCTCTTCCTCTTCCGGAAGGTTGATGTGCTCAAAAATCCGGCTGTCAATCTGGGCGTGATCCTTTACATGGGCAACGATCCGCTCCACGATCTTGGTCTTGCGCTCAATATAATCGGTGATGATAAAGTTCCGGCCGGTGGTGCCAAAGGCGACCCCTTGGAAGTCGTCCCCCACCTGATAGAGGATTCGGATGTCCTTCCAGGGATAAAAGACCGGCTTCTGGCCATCTGACTGGATCAGGCCGTCCTCGCTGAACTCATAATAGACCTTTTGGGATTCCCGCAGGGCACGGCGCGCCTTGGAGGAGATGGTGACTGACACGCTGGAGACAACGGCACACAGAATCACACCAGCCAGTGCCAGGTTGGAAGCGTAGACTTTGAGTAAATATAAAAAGAGGAAGATACCGGGGACACCGACAGTCATGGCGATGGTGCTGATGGTTTTCTGCCGCTCCAGGGGCTTGAGGTACTCCTGGGAGAAGTGGTAACGGCGGCCATCCCCTTCGGGGACCTCTGGGGCCTCCCAGGTGAAGTCCTCATACTCCTCATCCATGGAGAGAAATTTTTTGCAGGTGGGGCAGTAGTATTTGCAATCCCCAGGCTCTGCACCGGTGGCCAGGTGGGGAAAGGTGCTGCCGTGCTGGGGCTCCAGGCAGACGGCTAGCTTATCCCCACAGCGGGGGCAGGCCTTGCTGCTGGCGATAAACTGTTGGACAGAAGCCGGGTGTTTGTAGACCGGGGCAGACTTCTGTCTTTCTGTCGCCGCATTCTGTGCGGCGGACAAAGCTGCAACCTGCTTCTTCTGGTTCTCCTTTACCCGGTTGAAGGCAAAGGCGGCGGCGGCAAAAAACACCACCATGATCAAGCCCTGGGTGGTTACACCATTTTTTACTAGGTACACCAGCTGCAAGCCGGAGATCAAAGCAAACATTGCCATAAAGAATGTCAGGGCAAATTGGATGACTTGTTGAATGGATTTGTTGAATTTGTTCATTTTATCCTCCTGATACGAAAACCGTATTATTAAATAGTATAAATCATCACCCAAAAAGAAGTCAATACAAAAAACCACCACAATCCAAAATCCCACATTTTGACGGCGCGGCATACACTACATCAGGCTAATTTAGGAGGTGTATGACCATCGAGACTCTGCTTTTGGCCTTCGCTTTGTGCGTAGATGCTTTTTTAGCGGCGTTTTCCTACGGTGCAAGCCGCATTCAGATCCCCTTTTATTCCGCCGCCGTCATCGCTGGGATGGGCACAACTGTCCTGGGGATTGCCCTGTGGGCTGCCGCTTTGGCCCAGCCGCTGCTGCCGCCCGGCCTGGCCAAGTGGGCGGGGGTGAGCCTGCTGCTCTTCATCGGGCTGTGGAACCTGTTCCAAAACAGCATCAAGGGTTTTTTAAAGCGGTTGGGCGGGGGAACCCAATTCTCCTTCCATTGGGGAGGCGTGGGCTTTGTACTGGACGTTTATATGGATGAGACTTTGGCGGACGCCGACCTCTCCCAGGTGCTGACCGCCCGGGAAGCCCTCTATCTGGCCGCAGCTCTTTCCCTGGATTCCCTGGTCAGCGGTTTCGGCGCAGGGCTGGACCTGCGGCATCCGGGAATTTTGCTGTGCTGTACATTTTTCCTCCACCTGGCGGCTGTTGGGGGAGGGTGCGCCTTGGGCAGGAAGCTGGCCCACCGCCAGGAGCTAAACATTTCCTGGCTGGGGGGCGCCATGCTGATTTTGCTGGCTTTGCTGCGGCTGGCGTAAGCGGCAGGAATGCCTTGCAGGTAAAAGAGAACACGCCGGTTTGGAGATAAAGGCCGGCGTGTTCTATGCAGCACAGAAGAGGACAAGCAGAGGGGCCATCTTTCTGGTGGGCAAGGCCCTCCTTTAAAAGACGATCCGGTTCAGGTCGCGGATATTGTCCCGCTGCCGCTCCCCGATCAGCCCCACCAATAGGTACTGGTGCTGGATCGGGTCGTATTGGAACTGGGGCAGGAGGGAGAAGTTTTCAATCTCCCCAGTGCTCTTGACGTGAAGGCGGGGGCCGGTACAGGGGTGGATATGCTCCCCTATATAAACATGCCCCTCGTCCTTGTAGGCCACAGGCAGGTCGGCGGCGATTATCTCCTTCACGGCGGCCTCAATTTCGGGGATGGAGAAGCCAGGGTGCTGGTCGTATTCTAAGATAAACCCGTGGTGGACGTCCCCGTGGTGATAGTCTGTGGGGTATCCCGCTTTGGTGATGCACAGTTCGGTCAAGTTTTCAGCGGTGTGGGCCATCTTCCGGTAACAGGAGGAGGAAAAGACGATGTTGGCCACATCCTGGGGCTCCGGCCCGAAGATGGTGGGCCGGGTGAGGATCACCTCTTCCCCCACCCCCACCAGCACCTGGGCGTTGATCCCCAGATAGGGGTACAGGAGTTCAAAATGTTCCACCACCACCCGTTTGCCCTCCTCCACAGCGGTGCGGACCGCTTGGGCCAGGTCGTACACCTGGGTGAAGGCCATTTCAAACCGGACGTCCAGGTGGTAGGTGTGGCTGTCCCGAAAACCCCGCCCATCCCGGTTTAGGAGGGGCAGGGGCCGGACATTGACCCCTTCGTCATCGCTGGCCAGTTCCAGGCCGGGGAACATCCCCCGCACCAGGCTGCTTTTGCCGGAACCCGGCTCCCCAATGAAGCCGATGAGCAGGTCAAAGGGGCTCAGGTGGCGCTGGGAGAGCATCCACCCCAGGTTGATCATCCGGGCTTTGCCCCGGGGGGCGAAGTAGACGCTGTACAGATGGCTGTCGCGCATAGGGGAAGCCATAACATTCTCCTTTCTTGGAACCGAAGCCCGGCTAGAAGGGGCTTCGGATGGAAAAAGGCCGGCCCTTCGGAACCGGCGGTTTGTGTTAGCGGGGGCGGCCCACCAACCGGCTGTTGCTGACAGCGTAGATGTCGTCAATCACCATCTGGAAGGAGGGGGCGCGGCGCTCCGCCTTAGCCCGTTCCTCGATCTTCTGCCGGTGAAAGTCCAGGATGTCCTTGGAGAAGGGAAGGTTACCCGGCTCAAAGATCCGCACACAGCCCTCGTTGTCCCGGGCGGGGAGCATCCGGCCGGCAGATTGGCGGCTGGGGGAGAAGGGGACATCCAAGATCCCCTGTTCCACCCCTTTTGCGGCGCCCAGGGCCACATCCCCGTTCCCCAGCTGAAGGACACAGTCCACAATACTCCGGGTTTCTTCCCCGATCAGCCTGCTTTCCTCCTCGATGGCCAGGGAGTGGGGCATAGGCTGCTCCGCCAGCATGGACAAAATTTGCCGGGTGCAGGAGAGGCCGGCGGCATAGGCGGATGGGGTGGGGATGCCAATGGCCTCCATGGGGGTTTTGGTCACCACCTTGTCGGCCCGGCCCAGAGCGGCGGTCACCGCCCCCAGGGAGATCACCCCATAGGCTTTGGCCTCCTCTTGGGGGAAGCCGCCCATCCACTGGTGGAGGGAGACGGTGACCGCCACGTCGGAAAAGCCCATTTTGGAAAGGTACTCCCCCGCCAGCTGCCGCAGGGAGCGTATAGCGGCCACGTCTTGGGTCAGGTTCCCCCCTTGGCCATAGGAGAGGGTGATGCACTTCACCCCCTGTTCCGCCGCCAACAGCGCCTCCAGAATGGAGACGGCATGGGAGAGGAAAGGGGGGATCAGCGTGCCGGTGAGAGGGCCGTAGGTCTCCCGGTTGAGGAGGATCCCCGCCGCTGCATATTCCCCGATCAGCCGGTCGCAGTACTGCCAGTGGGCCAGGGTTTGGGCGAGGGGAACGTCCTTAGCGTAGGAGAGGTTGTGGGAGATGCCCCCGCCGTCGATGGAGGTGAACCCGGCGGCCAGCGCCGTCTCCACCAGCAGGG
>NZ_LT629939.1:1821070-1973440 GCF_900104615.1 Merdimmobilis hominis
GAGGTGAACCCGGCGGCCAGCGCCGTCTCCACCAGCAGGCGGGCATCCACGCACCGGTGGCGCAGCTGGACCGGGCGCTCCACCCCTTCCATCACCTGGCGGCAGCCCGAAACCCCATGGGCAGTGACCGGGAACCCCTCCTGGGCGGAATGGCCCAGCCGCCGGGAGTCCTCAACGAGCCGCTGGGCGGCAGATAGATCCCCCTTGTTGGTGGCGCTGTCGGTGATGGCGGTGAGGAGGTCCGCCTGGCCTTCCCGCACCTGGCACTTCATCAGGGCGATCTGTTCCTCGGGGAGGACCACGCCGCCACGGGGCTGGGTCAGCACACGGCCCTTTTCCACCGCCCGTGCAAGAACGGTGGAAAATTGTTTGCTTGCAGGCAGGGATTTCTGCCAATCGAAGGCGTTTTGCAAATCGATGGCCCCAGCTGGCTGCTGGAAGAATACCTCCTTGCGCTGTGCTAAAAAAGTTTCTTCGGTCAGTTTCATCCCAGTTCAGCTCCTTTTCCCTGCATAATGCAATTTTTTGGTTTGTTTCATGATACCCTGCCCTGTGCCCTTTGTCAACCGGACCGGCCTTCATTGGCAGGTTAACCGCCCCCAGCATAGCCTAGTAGGGTAGGGGACTGTCTCTCCCTACAGCAAATGAAAGAATCGAGGCGTTTGTTGCAATGATACCAGAACCTATGACAATGAACCTGTTGGCCATTGGCCAGCGGGGCCGGGTGGCAGAATTGACCGCCGCCGGCATACAGCGAAGGCGGATGCTGGACCTTGGCCTTGTGGAAGGCACCCAGGTGGAGGCGGTTCACAAGAGCCCGGCTGGGGATCCGGTGGCGTATCTGGTGCGGGGGGCGCTGATCGCCCTGCGGGATGAAGATGCGGGGCGGGTGCTGCTCGTCCCAGAACCATAAGGGGGAGGATCGCAATGGGTTTAACCAATCAATCCACCGGGGCGGCGGTGCTGGGGGATACCCTCTGCATCGAAAAGGGGGAGAACCAGCGGGTGATCGCCCTGGCCGGAAACCCCAACGTGGGGAAAAGCACAGTCTTTAACGCCTTGACCGGCTTGAACCAGCACACTGGCAACTGGCCGGGCAAGACGGTTGCCAATGCCCAGGGTGCCTGCCGCCACAAGGGGAAAGATTACATTTTGGTGGATCTGCCGGGGACATATTCCCTCCTGGCCAGCTCGGTGGAGGAGGAGGTAGCCCGGGATTTCCTCTGCTTCGGCTGTGCGGATGCCGCTGTGGTGGTGGTGGACGCCACCTGTTTGGAACGGAACCTCAACCTGGTGCTCCAAACCCTGGAGATCACCCAGCGGGTGGTGGTCTGCCTCAACCTGATGGATGAGGCGGAGAAGAAGGGAATCCAGGTGGACTTGGAGGAACTCTCCCTCCAGTTGGGGGTGCCGGTGGTGGCCACCAGCGCCCGGTCCGGGAAAGGGCTGGAGGAGTTGATGGATCAGGTGGAAGCCATCGCCTTCAGGGAGAAAAAGACATATCGGGTCAAGGTGGACTACGGCCCCCAGTTGGAAGAAGCCATCTCCCTGCTGGAGCCAGCGGTCGCTAAGGTCCAGGACGCCATTGACAGCCGGTGGCTTGCCCTGCGCCTCCTGGATGGAGAGGAGAAGCTGTTGGCCGCCGCCCAAGCCCGCCTGGGATTTGACCTGCGGGGGGACCTCGAAGTGAAAAAAGCCCTGGAAGAGGCAAAGAAATGCCTTGGCGGGGGAGATATCGACCGGGAAGGGCTTATCGACCGAATCACCCAGAGCTTAATCCAGCGGGCAGAAACCATCAGCCACTTCTCCATCCGGGAGGAAAAACCAGGCTACGGCCCCCGGGACCGGGCCATCGACCGGTTTTTGACCTCCAAGGCCACCGGCATCCCGGTGATGCTGCTTCTGCTGGGGGTGGTGTTCTACCTGACTATCGCCGGGGCCAACCTGCCTAGCCAATGGCTCTCCTCTCTGTTTGGCTGGTTGGAGGGGGCAGCTTCCGCCTGGCTGCTGGAAATCGGCACCCCGGCTTGGCTGCACAGCCTGCTGACTGAGGGAATCCTGCGCACTTTGGGGTGGGTGATCTCGGTGATGCTGCCGCCCATGGCCATCTTCTTCCCCATGTTTACCCTGCTGGAGGATTCCGGTTACCTGCCGCGAATCGCCTTTAACCTGGACCGCTGTTTTAAAAAAGCAGGCGCCCATGGAAAGCAGGCGCTTACTACTTGTATGGGATTCGGATGCAATGCCTGTGGGGTGATCGGCTGCCGGATCATCGAGTCCCCCCGGGAGCGGCTTATCGCCATTTTGACCAACAATTTTGTCCCCTGCAACGGCCGGTTCCCGACGCTGATTGCAATTATCACCATGTTTTTTGCCGGATCAGGGGGGCTGCATTCCCTGTGGAGCGCCCTCCTTCTGGTAGGGCTCATTATACTAAGTGTATTTTTAACTCTAATAATATCAAAATTGCTGTCCAAAACCGTCCTCAAGGGGATGCCATCCTCCTTTGTGCTGGAGATGCCCCCCTACCGCCGCCCCCAGATCGGGCAGGTGATTATCCGCTCCGTTTTCGACCGCACCTTGTTTGTACTGGGGCGGGCAGTGGCAGTGGCCTTGCCGGCCGGCGTGATCATCTGGCTAATGGCCAACCTGACTTGGGGTGGGGAGAGCCTTCTCGCCCTCTGTGCCGGGTTTCTGGACCCCTTCGCCCGGTTGATCGGGTTGGATGGGGTGATTCTCATCGCCTTTCTGCTGGGCTTCCCAGCCAATGAGATTGTAATCCCCATCATCATCATGGCCTACCTCTCCACTGGTTCCTTGTTGGAACTGGGGGATTTGGCCCAGCTGCACAGCCTGCTGATCGACCACGGCTGGACCTGGGTGACTGCCCTGTGCACCATGTTGTTTTCGCTGATGCACTTCCCCTGCGG
Organism: Merdimmobilis hominis; assembly: GCF_900104615.1. Taxonomy (GTDB): domain Bacteria; phylum Bacillota; class Clostridia; order Oscillospirales; family Ruminococcaceae; genus Merdimmobilis; species Merdimmobilis hominis. Next base: position 1,824,001 of record NZ_LT629939.1, read on the forward strand.
CACTACCTGCTGGACTATCCGCAAGGAGACAGGGAGTTGGAAGTGGACGGCTGTAGCGTTTCTTCTTCCCACCCTGACCGGCATCGCCGTATGCTTTACTGTGGCTACTGGCGCGAGGCTCCTGGGGCTTGCTTAAATATGGAAAAACAAGAGGGCGGTCAACCCAGCTGGGTTGACCGCCCTCTTATTTTTCTGCCCTTAGCGGATTGCGTTTTCCAATATCTCCAACAGTTTGTCCCGCTTGAGTATGGAGACCACATATTGGCCGCCATCCCGCATGGTCAGCCTTAATCCAGTAGGGATGATTTTGACAATGCCATTGCCGATGTTGCACTTTTCCACCGAAGCCAGGTCCGACAGGTCGAATTCCAGCCCATTTTCTTTGGCCGTGCCAAGCAGGGTCTTTCCCCGGAAGGCAAACCGTTTGTTGGTCACTTCAAAGATTCCGGGGAGCTGCTGCTTGCCCAGGATGCTGTCCGCCCACCAATCCCCTTTGGTTTCATAGACTGTGCACTCATGCTCTTCCAACGCTAAAATTGACACAAAACCAACTCCTTATCCTTAAATAAACAATTTGACAATCTTGTGTCAAGTATACTGCTTGAAAGGCAGAATTTCCAGGAATTTTCCAAAAAGCCTGGAAATTGTAAGAAATGGCCCTGGATCCCCGCCTTGCAACAAACAAAAATCCCCGAGGCTTCGGCCCTGGGGATTTTGTATTTAATCTTCGCTGGAATATTTCTTTTTCCAGCCTCCGTCCCGGCTAGATTTGCGGGGCAGGCGGTCATACCGCTTTTCTCCGGAGAACCCGCCCCGATCGCCGTAGGGACGGCGGGGGCCGCGGTCTTCATACAGCCGGACCGCCACCTTGCGGCCGTTAATCTTGCATCCATTCAGGCTTTGGATGGCTTCGTCCCGGCTATCCTGGGGGACTTCCACGGTGGTGTAGGTGTCGTGGATCTCAATTTTTCCGATCTGGTGGCCCTCCAGGTTGGTGCGCTCCACCATGGCTCCAACGATGTAGTTGGGGGCCATGCCCTGCTGGCGGCCTGCGGAAAGGTGCAGCCGGGCCATAAAGCTGGAATCCCGGCGGGGGCGGTCGGAGACCACAATGTCGTTGACCGCCTCGATGTCGGGGCGCTCCTTTTCCAAAACCATGGAGAGGGCGGCGGCGGCCACCTGCTCTGGGGTGTAGCCGCTGGCACATAGGGCTTCCGCCTGCTCCAGGTAAGAGGAGAGGTCGGCGGTGTCCATCACCTCTTTGATCCGGCTGAGGAACTGGGTAGAGCGGCTCTCCAAGATGGATTCCGGGGTGGGGACCTTCATCACCGGGATCTTTGCCCCAGTGACCTTCTGGATGTCAAACAGCTCGTACATCTGCTTGCGTCCGCTGAAGATGGTGAAAGCCCGGCCGTTTTTACCTGCCCGGCCGGTCCGGCCGATGCGGTGGATGTAATACTCCGCATTTTGGGGGATGTCAAAGTTGAATACAGCGTCCACATCGTCTACGTCGATGCCTCGGGCGGCCACGTCGGTGGCGATGAGGATGGAGACCCGGCGGGACTTGAACCGGTCCATGACCTGAGTTCGGGCCGACTGCTTCATATCCCCGTGGAGGACTTCACAACCGATACCGGCGTTGTTCAGGTACTCGCCCAGCTGTTCCACCATGCTTTTGGTGTTGCAGAAGATGATGGAAAGGGCGGGCTGATGAAATTCCAGCAGGAGGCGCAGGGCGTCCATTTTTCGGCCCTGGGGCACGTTGTAGGCGGTCTGCTCCACCGTATCGATGGTGCGGGTGTCCTTGCGGATCTCCACCATCTCCGGGTCGGTCTGGAATTCCCGGGTGATGGCCAGAATGGCCGGGGGCATGGTGGCGGAGAACAGCACCGTCTGCCGCTCCTGGGGGATGTCTTTGAGGATGGTCTCGATATCCTCCCGGAAGCCCATGTTGAGCATTTCATCGGCCTCATCCAGGATGATCATTTTGAGATGATCCAGCTTGAGGGTGCGCCGGCGCATGTGGTCCATGACCCGGCCGGGGGTGCCGATGACGATGTTGGCGCCTTTTTTGAGCAGGAACAGCTGTTTCTCAATGGGCTGGCCGCCATAGACTGGCACCGCTTTGATGCCCGGCTTGTATTTGGAGAACTTGCGGATCTCCTGGCAGGACTGCATGGCCAGTTCCCGGGTGGGGGAGAGAACCAGCACCTGGACATGCTCTTCCTCTGGGTCGATCCGTTCCACAGCAGGGATGCCGAAGGCAGCGGTCTTGCCGGTACCGGTGTGGGAGCGGCCGATGACATCCCGCCCGGCCAGAACTAAGGGGATGCTCTTTTCTTGGATTTCAGTGGGGGCTTCAAAGCCCATTTCGGTGATGGCGCGGACGATCTCGTCCGAGATGCCGAGGGAGGAAAACTGGGATTCTGTCATGAAAAACCTCTTTCAAAATTCACTCAACAAAAAAACGAGGAATGAACATCCTCGTTTTCAGGGTTGCTATTCATATACTATTTTATAATAATACCACAGAGGTAACGGGATGTCAATTGATTCGCCAAATTTTTCCAAAATATAAACGGCCCTACTCTTCCACCTGGATCAGCTTGCGCAGGGTGGGGGAAACGTGAAGCCACCGGCAGACGGCATCGTACTCGGCCAGGCGGCGGGAACGCTCCTTCTGGGGGAGGGGCTTCTTTCCTTTGACGGCCCGGATCATCAGATTTTTGGGGGTGTTCTCTGGGTCGATGAATTCCACGATCTGCACCTCATACCCCAGGGCCTCCAGCAGGCGGCTGCGCAGGGCGTCGGTGGAGAGCTCACACAGACGCTGCCGCAGGATGGGGTAACCGGTGAGGAAGGAGAGGTCGGGGCACTCCAGCTGCTCTGCCAATTCGTGGTGGCAACAGGGGGAGGAGAGGATGATCTTACAGCCCCACCGCACCGCGCCCGCCAGCACGATGTCGGTGGCGGTGTTGCAGGCGTGGAGGCTGATAACCATATCCACTGGGAAGTCCGGGTTGTACTGGAGGATATCCCCCTGCAAAAAGGTCAGGCCATGGAGGCCCAGGTTTTCCGCCACAGCGTTGCAGCGGGCGATGACATCCGCTTTTAAATCCACCCCGGTGACGTGGACCTCCCTGTGCTTGATGACCGAGAAATAATGGTGCACTGCAAAGGTGAGGTAGCTTTTGCCGCAGCACAGGTCCACAATTTCCAGAGGCCGGCCAGTGGGAAGGCTGCCGGCCACATCGTCGATCAGCTCCAAAAACCGGTTGATCTGCTTGAATTTATCCCGCATCCGGGGGATGACCCTTCCTTCCCGGTCCATGATGCCCAGCTCCTGCAAAAAAGGGATGGGCTTGTTGTCAGGCAGGAAGCGGGTTTTGTCCCGGTTGTGTTCCTGGAGGGGGGCAGGGCCGGCTTCCCGAATGTTGTTGTGGATGAGAAGGCTCTTTTTCCCCACCTTCACCTCGCAATCCCCGCCGGTGGTGAGAATGTTGCACTGGCGGAAATTTTGTTCCAACTCCCCGCAGAGGAGGGCGGGTGCCTCCTCTGGGGGAAGGTTTTGATGCAGGGCCTTGTTGTCCGCTGGGTAGCGGGTCAGCTGGACCATGGGCTCCCCGTTTTGGGCGAAAAGATGGACCTCCAACCGGAGGATAGCCCGATCCCGTGGGCGGCTGAATACCATTTTTTTCAAGGTCTGGCCGGAGATAACATGGGTAAATATTTCTTGGACGGGCTGAAAATCCATGGATGGTTCCTCCTAGAAAAAGGGCAAAATCCCAGCAGTTGTAGGGCACCCTCGAAATAACTTGACGAGAACGATTTGGAAGTGGGGGCTTCTTATCGAGAGGGATTTCTTCCCCAATGGTTGCTTTGCAGCTATTGCAGCAAAAAGTCTGCACGGACTGGAAAAATCCCGATGCCGCTCTGCGGCGGGAGGGGCTTTGCCCCGAGAGGGATTTCTTCCCTAATGGTTGCTTTGCAACCATTGTAGCACAAATCCACCTCAGAGGGGAGAGGGTTCTGAAGAATCTGAAAAGGGAACAAAAAATTTTCTTTTTTTCCGTATTTGGGGAAAACCAATCCACAGGGGGCGCAGTTGTGGAGAATCCCTTTTAAATGCAAAGAATCAGTTCCTCTCTCCAAGGAACGTAGGGGTGAAAGGGGCCGTATGATGGGGATGAAGACCCTGCCAAGAAACCCATCAAAATCAGGAGGTATCGCCATGAGTGATATTACCAACATGCCGCAAGGCTGTGCGCCTGCCAGCGATCGGATTTTCACCGAATCCCCTCAAGTTTCGCTGGCGATGGCTTATGTCCCCTTCCAGAGATGGTGTCCCACCTATGAGCCGGAAGTTGGATTCAACCGCGGGACAATGTTCCCGGAGCTGGATAAGCCCTTTTTGGGAGAGGAGGCCGTAAGCCGTGGAAGATAACCGTGAAATGCTGCTGAAGCGGGTCCAGATTTGCGATTTTATCCTGGTGGAAACCAATGAGTACCTAGATACCCACCCCAACGACCAAGCGGCATTGGACTATTTTAAAAAGTACAATGAAATGCGCCGCACTGCTGCCAAAGAGTTCACCGAAAAATATGGCCCCTTAAATATGTGGGACTTTGAAGGCGGCAACCGATGGAACTGGGTAGACGATCCCTGGCCATGGGAAAAACAGTAAGGGAGGACCGAATGTATGTGGAGTTATAGCAAGAAATTACAGTATCCGGTTAAGATCGAGCGGCCCAACCCCGCTATGGCCAAAGTGATCATCTCCCAGTTTGGCGGCCCCCACGGTGAATTGGGTGCGGCGACCCGGTATCTTTCCCAGCGGTATTCTATGCCCTATGGAGAGGTCAAAGGGGTCCTGACCGATATCGGCACCGAAGAACTGGGCCATATGGAGATGGTCAGCGCTATTGTATACCAGCTGACCCGCAATTTGACCCCTGACGAGATCAAGAAGAGCGGCTTTGATGTCTACTTTGCCGACCACACCACCGGTTTGTATCCCCAGGCAGCTTCCGGCTCCGCTTTCAGCGCCGAGACCCTGGCTTCCACCGGCGATGTGATCGCGGATTTGACCGAGGACTTGGCCGCAGAGCAAAAAGCCCGTTTGACCTATGACAACCTGCTGCGCCTGGTGGACGACCCAGATGTCCGGGATCCCCTAAAATTCCTGCGGGCGCGGGAACTGGTTCATTTTCAGCGGTTCGGTGAATCGCTCCGCATCGCCCAGGACCACCTGGATGCGAAGAACTTCTACGCCTTTAATCCGGCGTTTGACATGCCCAAGAAATAGCGGGTCCGGCTGCCGGAAGAATTGAGTGTTCCCAGCAAAAGGCCAGGCCGGATTTTCCGGCCTGGCCTTTTAGTGTTTTGTGCTTGCAGCTGGTTATCCCTCCACCATTGGCTGCTCCAATGCCAGGCGGCGGGCGTGTTCCAACCGGTAGTTCTGCCACAACTTCATAGCGGTGTTGATTAGCAGGATCACCAGGGAGACAGCCACAGCGCTCTCCCAATGGCCTTGGTCGTTGTAAGTGGTGATCTGCAGCGCCAAAGTCATGGACTTGGAGGTGTACAGCAGGGACACCGCCGAGATGGTCACCATGGAGTTGGTGAAAAAGTAGATGAACACATCGGTCAGTACCTGTTTGCTGTTTGGCAAGATCACATCGAAAATGACGTTGAACCAATTGCCTCCCAGAGTTTTGCAGATGGATTCCAAGTTGGGGTTTAAGAGTTTAAAATGGCTGATAGCCATCATATATGGCGAACCAAAGAAGTGAACCACGTTGACTATGACAAGAATCGCCATGGTATTGTACAGCGCAGTCCCCTTGAAAAACAGGGCAAAGGCGAGGCCGAGGGCCAGGCCGGGGATGGCAAGGGAGGTCATATACAAGCCGTGGGTGACCTTTTTCATGGGTTGGAGGCCGCCTTTGTTCCGCACATACACATAGCTGGCGGTCAGCACTAGGATGGTGCCCACCAGGCCGGTCAGCAGGGAGATGAGGATGGAATTGGCCACCAGTTTCCCCAGGGCACCCACCGAGATGATCCGCTGGAAATGGCGCAGGGTGAAAGTCAGGTCATAGGGCCATCCCTCGATAAAGGGGGCAGCGATGATAATGACGATAGGGATGGCGATTATCAAAGAGATTACCCCGAAGAACAGCTTCTGGATGGGGTGAAAGGGGCCGGATTTCACCGGGCGCAGGTTGTGGGCCGATTGGGCTTGCTTTTTGCTGAAATAACAGATGTCCAGCAGGTACACCACAGCAGCCGGCACTAGGATGATGGTGCTGTAAATGGCGCCCTTGGAAAAATCCAGCATGCCGATGACGTTTTTGTAAAAGAGAAGCGGCAGGATGGAGTATGTACCACCCACTGACAGGGGGATACCGTAATCGGTGAACACCATAGTGAAAACCACGGCGAAGGCAGAGAACACCGAATACTTCATCACCGGCAACACCACGTCAAAGAACCGGCGCATCGGCTTGGCGCCCAGGATGACGGCGTTTTCAAAAAGGCGGCCGTCCAGATTGGCAAAGCCCTGGCTTAGCACCAAGAAGGCGGTGGGGAACGCATAGAAAAAACTGCCCATCACAATGCCCAGAGGGCCGTATATGGGAAGGTTCAGCCCAAACAGCCGGGTGAAGATGCCCATCTTGCCAAACAGGTACACGATGACAATACCGTGGGTAATAGAGGGGACAAGCATGGTCATCAGGGCAAAAAAGCGGAAGAACACCCGCATTTTGTGGGAGAGTTTATACTCCACGATATAGGCGAAGAAAAAGGCCGCACTGATGGAGATCACGCAGGAGATAAGGGTGACCTTCAGGGAGTTGAAGATGGCGCTCCGAGTGGTGCTGCTGGAGAGGACGGTGGCAAACCCTTTGTAAAACGGGGTGTAGTCCACCGATTTTGCCAACAGTGCCAACAGCGGCAGCACCAAGTTCATCAACACGATGGCGATGAGTGCGGTTAAGAGGAAATACGGTTTGCGCTGGGTTGTAGTGGGACTGTTCTTCAAGAGGCTCCGCCCCCTTTAAGCTCCCAGATATACCGCGCCCGCTTGTCGATCTGGTCGATGACAAAGGACCGGATAAAGGGATCGTCCTTGCTGGCGTACAGTCCATCCGGGGTGTCGTCCGCTACAATGGCCCCCGCCCGCATCAGAATGATCCGGTCGCTGAGGGAGAGGGCTTCCTCCTGATCGTGGGTGACCATGATCATGGTGATGCCGAACTGTTTTTGAAGCTCTTTGAGCTCTTCGCTCAAATCCACCTTGACCATGGCGTCCAATGCGGAGAAAGGCTCGTCGAGAAGAAGGAGGTCGTTTTCTAGAACCAGTGACCGGGCGATGGCAGCCCGCTGCTGCATGCCGCCGGACAGCTGGGAGGGGTACTTCTTGACGGCCCGTTCCAGCTTGAGCATTTTAAGCATGGGCTCAATTTTCCCCCGAATTGCTTCGGGGGAAGTTTTGCGCAGCTTTAAGCCGTAGGCGATATTGTCATATAGGGTCATGTGGGGGAACAGGGCGTAATCCTGGAACACGATGGAGAAACCCCGTTTGTCCGGCGGCAGATTGGTGATGTCCTTGCCGTGGTGGAGGATTTGGCCGGATGATGGGGATTCCAGCCCCATCATCACCCGCAGCAGAGTGGTCTTGCCACATCCGCTGGGCCCCAGGATGGAGATGAACTGCCCTTTTTCAATGGAACAATTGATGTCCTTCAGGGCATGCTGCTGCCCAAAATATTTATTTACACCGACGATGTCTAAGACATTACTCATACCGCTCACTCCATTTTTGTGCTCTTTCCGCCTTCAAGTCCGGGTCAGCGATGTCAGTCATATCCAGGAGCTTGAAGTTTTCGGGGTACTCGCCCCGGTTTTCCCCGCCTTCGATGACGGAAAGGTTGTAGTTGTTGAAGACGGCGTTGCCCTCGGCACTGGTGATGGTGTCCAATACATCCAGTACCAGCTGGGAGGGTTCCTCTTTCTTGTTGACCAGCAGAACGGTGTCGTAGTCATAAGGGGCGCCTTCAGAGGCAAACAGGACTTTGACCGGCTTGCCTTCGCTTTGCAGCAGAAGGCCCTCGTAATCGATGCCCAGGCCGATGGCGGCTTCGCCCGAGGCGACCATCGAGGACGGGGTAGAGCCGGATTCACCGAACAGGAAGATGTTTTCACTCAGTTTGTCAAAATACTCCCAGCCTTTTTCCTCACCGTACAAGCCCAGAATGCCGTGGAGGAAGAAGTAGCCGGTGGAACTGGTGTTGGGGTTACTCATAACAATGTGGCCTTTGTAAATAGGGTTCAACAGGTCTTCATAGGAGGTGGGCTCCGGAAGACCCAACTTTTCCAGTTCTTGGGTGTTGACCAGGATGGCACCGGACCAAACGCCGTTGGGGATGATCACATTGTCCGGGTCGGTGTATTCGGCTTTGTAAGTGCTCTTGGGGGTGAACGACCGCAGGTAGCCGCCGTCCTTCAGCTGATTGGCATAGCCGCTGGAGAGGGAGAGGAGGATGTCAGCCTCAGAATCGGCTCCCTCCGCCTGGATTTTTGCAGCCAGCTTGCCGGAGGACATATAGGTGATGTTGATTTCCGCATCGGGGTAAATTTCCCGCAGATAGTCCAGCTGCAATGCGATCTGGTCTTCATAGTTGGCGGAGAGAATGTTGACGACCTGTTTATCGCCGCTGCCGCTGCTGCTGCATCCGGCAAACAGCCCTGCCGCTACTGCTGCAGTCAGCATAAGGGCAAGGGTTGAAAAAAAACGTTTTTTCATGGGGGACCTCCTTGCATTTCAATTTTCAATACATTCAAAACTAACAACTTTATTATAATATAAAGTTGGCAATATCGCAACAAAAAGAAAAAAATTTTAGAATATTTTAACACTTTGACCATTTATATTGAGTAGATATTTGTCGATTATCTACGCCTTAATGGATGGAACCCGGCAAGAAGGCAGTATGAATTGAGGACGGATCTCTTGCAATGCCCCCAATTTGCTTGAATTTTTTTCCAGCCCATGCTACAATAATCCCACGGCGGCGGTCGGTAAGGCTCCGGCGTTGCAACAACAACCACAGAGGGAAATTACCCTTTTTTGAAAGGACTTTATATGAAATTTGAACAACTGAACTTGGCTGCCCCTATCCTGAAGGCGCTGGCGGAAGAGGGCTACACCGCCCCGTCCCCCATTCAGGAGAAGGCCATCCCTCCGGTGCTGGAAGGGCGCGACCTATTGGGCTGTGCCCAAACCGGCACTGGCAAGACCTGTGCCTTTGCCTGCCCCATGCTCCAAACTCTGTATGGGCGGCCGGTGCGGGAGAAAATCCGGCCGATCCGGGGCCTGGTGCTCACTCCCACCCGGGAACTGGCCCTCCAGATCAGCGAGAGCTTCCAGAGCTATGGCCGGCATCTGCCCATCCGCACCACCGTCATCTTTGGTGGGGTATCCCAGGTACCCCAGGTGGAAGCACTCAAACAGGGGGTGGATATTCTGGTGGCTACCCCGGGCCGGCTCAATGATCTGATTGGCCAAGGGTACATCGACCTCTCCAAGGTGGAGATTTTTGTGCTGGATGAAGCCGACCGGATGCTGGATATGGGCTTTATCCACGACGTGAAGCGGGTGATTGGAAAGCTGCCCCAGAAGCGGCAGACCCTTTTGTTTTCCGCAACCATGCCCCAGGAGATCATCAAACTGGTGGAGACGATCTTAAAAAATCCGGTGAAGGTCATGGTGACTCCGGTCTCCTCCACGGTGGAGATCATTGACCAGTCGGTCTACTTTGTGGACAAGGCCAACAAGCCCAAGCTGTTGATCCACCTGCTCCAGGACCCAGCTATCACGTCGGCTCTGGTGTTCACCCGCACCAAACACGGCGCGGACCGGGTAGCCCGACTGCTGCAAAAGGCGGGGATTGGGGCTGCGGCCATCCATGGGGATAAATCCCAAGGGGCGCGGCAAGCCGCCCTCTCCCGGTTTAAGAAAGGGGAGATCCGGGTTCTTGTCGCCACCGACATCGCCGCCCGAGGAATCGACATCGACGAGCTCTCCCACGTGTTCAACTACGACCTGCCCGACGTGCCGGAGACCTACGTCCACCGCATCGGCCGGACGGGCCGGGCAGGGGCAGGAGGCACCGCCATCGCCTTCTGCAACTTTGATGAGAAGGAAAACCTGAAAGATATTGAAAAACTGATTCGCAAACAGATCCCCGTGGTGGAGGGCCACCCCTACCCCATGGAGATCTTCGAGCCCACGGTAAAGCAGCCGCCCCAGCCCCGCAGGGCCCGGGAGCCGCAACAGGGGAAGGCCGCTCCCAAAAAAGTGAAACAGCCGGCCCGGCAGCTAGAGAAAAAAGATCTGTCGCGGGGAGAACACCCCGCCCGGCCCCAGAGGGAGGGGAGCGCGGTGGAGCCGGCTGAAAAAGCGCCCCAGCGAAAAACCCCTTTGCCCTCCCAGAAAAAAGATTCCCCGGCGAAACCTGCCTCTAGTAGGGAGAGGGCACAGGGGGGAGCCCCCCAGCAGCGCCCAGCGAAAAAACCGGCTCGCCGGGGAGCGCCCCAACGGGAACAGAAGGCCCCGAAACAGCCGGTAGCTCCGGAGGAAAAACGCCCCCAGATCGCCTTCCAGAGGGAGGCCCACACCGAAGTGAAAACCGTCCCCCGCAAATGGTTTGAGTTCTGGAAATAACAGCGGCCGCGGATGGCCTTGGCTTCGCCGGTCCTCTTGCACAGGGGACAAAACAGCAGAGAAGCCCCCTTCTTCCCACAGGAAGAAGGGGGCTTCTATTTCTTATTGGACTGCACTACAACCTAATGGTTTTGGAGTTTCTTTTTCAACTTTTATATAACATCCCTCCAAAGACCGGCAGAAACGATGTTCGGCTTAGTCCACCGAGATGGGGGTAAAGGTGCCGTCTTCGTGGGGGGTAAAGACAAAATGCTCCTTGAGAAAGATGATGTCGTCCCGCTTCACCGCACCCAGCTCCGCCAGGATGGCGGCGCGGGCGACCACCTGGGCGCCTGCCTCTACCGCCAGGCCCTCAATGGCGGCCAGGGATTCCCCAGTGGCGATGACATCGTCGATGAGGGCGACCCGTTTGCCGCGGATCTTCTCGGCGTCGCAGCCGTTGAGATACAGGGTCTGCTCCTTCTGGGTGGTGATAGAGCAGGCCTTGTGGGAGAGGGCATCCTGCATATAGGGCTTGAGGGACTTGCGGGCGACGATGAATTCCTTCATCCCAAGCAGGCGGCTCATCTCATAGCAAAGGCAGATGCCCTTGGCCTCGGCGGTCATCAGGTAGTCCACCTCGGGAAGCCGTTTGACCAGCTCCGGCGCCACGGCCTGTACCAGTTCCGTGTCCGAGATGACCACAAAGCTGGCCAGCGCCTTATCGTCTGCAATTTTTACATAGGGCAGCTTGCGTTTTACGCCGCAGATTTCAAAGTCAAAATATTTCATCATGCTGTTGCTTCCTCCTGCTTCCTTAGTTTACCGTTTTATCTTATTATAGCAAAGCATGGGGAAGATTGTAAAGAAAGACCAGTATGTACCGCCCCACTGGGCGGAAAACTATTTGTGGGCACGGTGTTCGGTCTGTAGGCCGTGGTCAGCCGCTTTGGCATTTTTGCTCATCGGCACGTCGTAGATCGCCTGATAAGAGGAGACCTCAGCAGGGTCGAGGGGCGCGCTGGGGATGAGTCCGGTGCACTCGGTACTGGAGGCCACGCCATACAGCTCTTCATAGGGCTGGCCGTCCGGGGAATCGTAGGGGAGGATGGGCTTGTGTTTTTTTTGCATGAAAAAACAGCTCCTTTCCCCTTTATTATTTCACCCCGCGGTGCAGTTAACAGCGTTTGGACCAGGGAGTTTGCGGCAGGAAGAAACTGGGTTAGACCCCATCGTCCCAGACGGTAATGGAAGGACGGGAAAAATAGTAATCCGGCCCCGGGCCGCGGGGCAAGCCAAGCCGGGTTTGGCGGCTGCGGGAGATCAATTTCAGCTTGTCCACCGGCACGCCGCGGTTGTACTGCCACAGCTCATAGGAGAGGGATTCCACCCGGTTTCGGACCATCTGGGTGCTGACTCCAAAGCGCTGGGCCAGTTCGAGCAAACCCGACAACCGGTTAGAATTAGAACGTATGTTCGACAAAATCGGCAAAAAAATACGATAGGGCAAAAGCAGCTCCGCCGCAGCCTCATTGGCCTGCCATTCCAGCGGAGAGCGTTCGCAGCCATCGCAGAGAAATTGCGTGTGATTTTGGTGAAGTAGATAGTGAGACAGTTCGTGAGACAAGGTGAAGCGCTGGCTCGGCAAAGAGGCGTTTTGGTTGAGTGCGATTTGGGAGAGGAATTCCCCCCGGATCAAAACGCCGCAGAGCCGTGTGCTTTGAAAATCCAGAAGCCGCACGGGCACATCCAGCTGCTGAGCGGCTTCAAAGGGGTCAAAGGGCGCAGTAAATCCATGCTCCCGCCGGATTTCGTCTACCCGGCGGTAGAGCTGGGCTTTGGTGGCATAGCTTTCTATGGCCGCTCATTCCTTTCTTTGAACTTTTTCTCTTTGTCCTTGATCTCCCGGGCGATGCCCAGCAGAAGGTCCACATCGTGTTGGGTCAAATCCAGGGCCTTGGCGCCCTGGGCCAGACGGAAGTAGATGTCTGGCATGGATTCCCCATCCGGCCCAAAGGAGACAGGGGAATCCTCCCCCAGCAGGTAATCGGTGGAAACACCGAAAAACGCAGCCACTTTGCGCGCAGTTTCGGTGCGGGGCACGCGGCAGCCGCTCTCCCAGTTGCCGATGGTGCTCTGGGTGACGCCCAATTGTTTGGCAAGCTGAGCCTGGGTCAAGCCGGCACCGGTGCGCAGTTCTTTCAAACGGGTGTCAAACATGAGAATCCCTCCTTATCAAAAATGTGTGCAACAGCCCGTTTGCGGGTAAGGCCCGGTCTATCAATGGGGGAAAACCCGGCTTATCTGAAGTTGGCTAAGAGGGAGGTCAAGATAGGCGCCTCCCCAATGGAGCCAGACGGGATCGGGATACGATGCATTCCCATTTTGAGCGGCGAGCGTTGCGGTAGGTGGTTTGTTATGGGAATCGGTTAGAAACTTTTCCACTTTTATTATAGCACAAAGAATGATGAAAGCCATCTATTTTTGACGAATTTTTTCTGTTTAAACAATTTTTTTCGGGGACAAAAGGGCATTGTTTTGCGGGTTTAACAGGGGATGGGGAAGCATGCCTTTCCCATGAGGGGTGTTTGTACGCCGTCCACTTCTGCGGAGGGTTTCTCTCACCAAAGGCCGGAGGGAAACCCCGCGGAAGAAAGGGAGGAAAAAGAATCCCCTCCCCCAGCCGGGGGAGGGGATGAGGTCATCGGCTCTGAATCACGCTGGCATCTGCCGCAATCTGATACCCCAGATTGTTGAGACAGTGCTCAATCTCATCGTAGGAGGTGCCGGAGCTGTCATAATCCACGGCGATTAGCCGGCGGTCCGGATTGACGGCGGCGGATGTCACGCCGTGGATGGTGTCCAGCTTGGCTTTAACTTCCTGAAGGTTCCGCTTGCCTGCGGTTCGTTCTACAATAAAATATGCGCTTTCCTGGGGCATGTTATCACCTCAATGGTAGTTTCCCCTGGGGCGAGCTAGCCATACCAGACAAATTTTTCGTTCGTAAGGCTGATTTACAAGGGAAGCCTCTTCAGCCCCAATTTATGGCGCGGGGGACGCCCCAGGAACCCGACGGAGGGAAGAGGTTCCTCCGCTGGCATATCTGTACAAGGGAAGTAGTCACAATATGGAGAAAAATTGGCGAGATTTTTTCCCAAAAGTATGGTAATGTACTGGTGCAGGGCCATGCCAATGATATATAATAAAAATAGGTAAAACGATCATTTTTTCTTGTAAAAAATTGTTTTATGGCAAAAGTCCGCCTTGTAGCAGGGCGGCGAGTTCTGTGTGAAAAGGGAGATTTTTGAATGAAAACTCATTTTTATAAAACCACGGCAGCGGTGCTGGCTGTCTCTATGCTGCTGTCGCTGACGGCCTGCCAGTCGGCCCCTCAGGAGGTGGAGAGCCAAGGGGACAGCTCCGCTTTGGTGGAAATCGAGCGGGAGGCGGTGCCCAAGGATAAGATCCCCCAGGTTTCCTATGTCAAGGTCCCCACCAATCCGGGCATTACGGTGTACTCCAACAGCAGCGCCTCCATCGATGCTTCCAACGCCAGCGAAGGCTACGTCTCGGTGAAGTACACTGGATCTTCTTCCAGCCGCATCAAAGTGCAGATTACCAAGAACACCACCTACACCTATGATTTGAACAACAAGGGCAATTATGAGGTGTTTCCCCTGAGCGAAGGGGACGGCTCCTATTCCGTAAAGGTGTTTGAGAATGTTTCGGGCAACAAATATGCCCAGGCCTACAGCACCACCTTTTCAGTGACCTTAAAAAACAATTTCACCCCATTTTTGTATCCCAACCAGTATGTGGATTTCAACGCCGACAGCAAGGCGGTGAAGAAGGCTGCTGAACTGGCCAGCCCCACCGGCGACCAGTTGGAGACCATCGCCAATGTGTACAATTTTGTCATCAACAATGTCACCTATGATGACGCCAAAGCCGCCACGGTCAGTTCTGGGTACCTGCCAAAGGTGGATTCGGTGCTCTCTTCCGGCAAGGGCATCTGCTTTGACTATGCAGCCTTGATGACCGCTATGCTCCGCAGCCAGGGGATCCCCACCAAATTGGTAGTGGGCTACACCGGCGACCTGTACCACGCATGGATCAACACCTATATCCCCAATGTGGGCTGGGTGAACAACATGATCTACTTTGACGGCACCAGCTGGAAGCTGATGGACCCCACCTTTGCCTCCAATGGCAAATCCAGCCCGGAAATCATGAAGTACATCGGCGACGGCCGCAACTACCGCAGCAAATACACCTATTAACCTGCCAAAAAAGGAGCCTGAATGCATGGTGACCCAACGGCCCGCTGCAACCAAAAAAACATTGCCAGCCCAAGAACTTTCTGCTTTTTGCCTGCAAATGGCCCTCCTTCTGCGCTCCGGCATCCCGGCGGGGGAAGGCGCGTCCATCCTCTGTGAGGATGCGGCGGAATCGGAGCGGGAATGGCTCTCCCCCCTAGCGGAACGGCTGGATTTGGGGGAGCCCTTTTTCTCCAGCCTGGAACAGGCGGGGAGGTTCCCACAGTACTTGGTGGACATGTGCCGCATTGGCGAGACCACCGGCCGGCTGGACGACGTCCTCTTTGAACTGTCCCGCTATTACACCAAAGAAGAAGATCTGAAAAAAACCATCAAAAGCACGGTGGCCTATCCCGCGGTGATGCTGGTGATGATGGCCGCAGTGGTATTTCTGCTGCTGACCAAGGTCCTGCCCATTTTCCAGCAGGTGTTCCAGCAGCTGGGGGCAGTGATGTCCCCAGTGGCCCAGGGACTCTTGTCGGCTGGGAGCTGGCTGGGCCGGTTTTCCGCTGCGGGGGTTGGCATCCTGGCCGCCGCGCTTCTAGGTGTGTGGCTTTACAGCCGCACCCAGGCGGGAAGGGCAGCTTTTGCCCGGTGGTCCGCCGCCAGCTTCGGCTGGAAGAAATTCGCCACGCTTAGCGCTATGCGGCGCTTTTCCTCGGCCATGACCATGACCTTGAAAAGCGGCCTTGACTTGGATGAATCCATGGAGATGACCTCCCGGCTGGTGGACTATCCCCCCATGCGGCAGAAGGTAGAAGAATGCCGCCGCTGGATGGACGAAGGTCAGGCCTTTGAAGAATCCATCGCCAAGGCGGGGATCTTGCCCGCCATGTATTCCCGGATGCTGGGCGTCGGGGTGCGGACCGGCCAGCTGGACACGGTGATGGAGGAGATCTCCCGCCGGTGCGATGAGCAGCTGGACGACCTCCTCTCCCGGGCCATCGGGGTGGTGGAACCGGCCATGGTGGCGGTGCTCTCCATTGTCATTGGGCTCATCCTAATGACGGTGATGCTCCCGCTGATGGGGGTTATGTCCTCCATCATCTAATCCGAATTTGACAGCCGAGGTCCCGGGGCGGTCTGCCTTTGGGGTCCCGGCTGCTGCTGTTGGGGAGGGGTTCCCCAAGTTGGGAGGAATTGTATGAAGGCACAGGGAAAATGGCTGGGCTATCTGGTGCCGGTGGGCATCTTTCTGATCTTGGCGGCGGCACTGTGGTATGGCATGGGGGACTTGCAGGCCCGCAACGCCGAGGAGGGGGTCCGGGTGACCGAGCAGGCCATCCGCCGGGCGGCAGTCCAGTGCTATGCCATCGAAGGGGAGTACCCTCCCTCCCTGGAATATTTGAAAGAAAACTACGGCATTGAGGCAGGGGAGTATGTGGTTCATTACACGGTGATCGCCTCCAACCTGATGCCGGATATCACCGTCTTCGCCCTGGAGGACGGGGAGGAATAGGAGGAGAGGCTTTTGGAGATGAAAAAACAAACCCATATCGCCGACCTGCTGTTCACCTTGGCGCTGTTTCTGGTGTTTGCCGCGTCGGCGGTGATGGCACTCCTCTTTGGGGCCAATGTGTACCAAAACACCGTCCGCCAGATGGATGAAAACTACAACCAGCGCACCTGCCTTGCCTATGTGGCCAACCAGGTGCGGCAGCACGATGCCGCCGGGAGGGTCTATCTTTCAGAGATCACCGGCCAGCCCGCTTTGATTCTGGAGGATGGGGACGGGGATGGCCGGTACTTCACCGCCATCTACTGGTATGAGGGTTCCCTGCGGGAGCTGTACACTGCCAAGGACAGCGGCCTCACTGCCGCCGACGGGGTAGAGCTCCTGCCCATGACCGCCTTTTCGATGCGGGAGGAGGACGGCCTGCTCCGGGTGGAGGCCATTGGCCCCCAAGGGGAGGAATTGGGGCTCACCCTGTCTCTGCGCTCTATGAAAGGGGGAGAGGACCGATGAAAACCAAGAACAAATCCAGCCTCTTCCTCATGGAATTGATTGTGGCCATCTTTTTCTTCGCCGCATCGGCGGCGGTCTGTATCAGCATCTTTGTGGGGGCCCACAAAACCAGCAGCCGAAGCGTGGATTTAAGCCAAGCTGTGTTCCTCGCCCAATCGGTGGCGGAAACGGTGAAGGCCAGCCCGGAGGGCTGGCAGCGGCTGGAATACCTCACCCCAACTGGAGAAGGACAGGCGGCGGTGGAGTATGATAAAGATTGGCGGCCCATCTCCGGCTCCCCATCTGGCGCCGTCTACCGGATGGAGCTGCTGGACCAAGGGGATGGCTCCACCCGCATCACTGTGAAAAAAGGGGAGGAAACCCTCTTCTCCATCGAAGCGGTGCCCCTGCATCGGGAAGGAGGGGGCGGATTTGGCCAGTGAGAAACGCTATCCCATCGGCAGCGCCTCCATCGTCATGGTGTTTGTGGCCGTCTGCCTCACCGCCCTCTCCTCTCTGTCCCTGGTGTCTGCCAAAGCGGATTTAAAGCTGTCGGAAAAGACTGCCCAGGCCGTAAACGCCTACTATGAGGCGGACGCCAAAGCCGCCCGGGAGGTCAACGCAGCGGAGGGGGATGCCGTCAAACTGGAACAGATGGGCTGGCAGCGGCAGGAGGGCACCCTGCAAAAAGAGTTCCCTTTGGATGACCGGCAGGCCCTGCGGGTGACCCTGGCCGCCCCCACTTTGGAGGTGGAGGAATGGCGGGTGGTCATCACCAAAGAATGGGTGGGGGACGACAGCCTGGACGTCTGGGTCCCTTAAGCAACAGCAAGCGAAAGCAGGTGTATCTATGGATATTCAACAGATTTTATCCGGCGCGGTGAAAAGCAAGGCGGCCGATATCTTCCTGGTGGCCGGCCTTCCCCTCTCCTATAAGATCAACGGGCAGATCCGCCATCAGAACGAGGAGAAACTGACCCCCGCACAGACCAATGAATTGATTTTAGCCATCTATGGCCTTTCCAAGGGCCATTCCCCCAACCATCTGCTGGAACACGGGGATGACGACTTTTCCTTCTCCCTGCCCGGGCTTTCCCGGTTCCGGGTCAGCACCTATAAACAGAGGGGTTCCCTGGCTGCGGTGATCCGGGTGGTCAACTTTGAACTGCCGGATTACAAGGACTTGGGCATCCCGGATAATGTGATGCGCATAGCGGGGATGACCAAGGGCTTTGTGCTGGTCACCGGCCCGGCGGGCAGCGGCAAATCCACCACTTTGGCTTGTATCATTGACGCCATCAACACAACCCGGGATGTCCACATCATCACCTTGGAGGACCCCATCGAATACCTGCACCGCCACAAAAAGAGCGTGGTAAGCCAGCGGGAGGTCTCCACCGACACCGACAGCTACGAAGTCGCCCTACGGGCGGCGCTGCGCCAGGCGCCGGATGTGATCCTGCTGGGGGAGATGCGGGACTATGAGACCATCAAAACCGCCATCACCGCAGCGGAGACAGGGCACCTGGTCATCTCCACCCTGCACACCATCGGGGCGGCCAAGACCATCGACCGGGTGATCGACGCCTTCCCGCCCAACCAGCAGCAGCAGATCCGGGTGCAGCTCTCTATGACCCTGCAGGCTGTGGTCTCCCAGCAGCTGGTGCCCACAGTGGACGGCCAGGTGGTCCCCGCCTGTGAGGTGATGTTCCTCAACAACGCCATTCGCACCATGATTCGGGAATCCAAGGTCCACCAGATGGACACGGTGATCCAGACCTCATCGGGCGAAGGGATGATCACCATGGACAGCTCCCTCCTGGGCCTCTGCCAGCAGGGGAAGATCACGGCGGAGACAGCCCTTCATTTCTCCACCAACCCCGAGCTGATGCAGAAGCGGCTGCGGATGTAACCCCAAATTGGCCACCTCATTTTTGGAAGATGCCACAATTTCTGGCAGCTGGCAAAAATAGGTTTGAATTTTGGGGCGGTATCGCATATAATAAGGGAGTATGGAACGATTTTGAAACGGGAGGAATAAAAAATGCATGTTGTTGACACCGTACATAAGACCGAGCTGGACACCGATTACAACGGCTTAATTGATTTTATGGTCAAAGGACGCCAGGTTGACCTGTACCTGCCCAAGGAGAAGACCGACTCCGACGGGTACCTGACCTGGGATGTGGAGCACTGGACCAGCGTGGACGGCCGGCGGTTTATCCGCTGCTATTCCCTGAAGGGCCGTGTCCTGCGGGATTCCACCAGCCACAACACCTATGATATGAAAAACGACTTCCACCCTGAGGAAGCTGAAAAAGTCTGCCTGAGCTAGTATTGCGACAGAAAAAGAGGCCCCCGGCATCTGCCGGGGGCCTTTCGTTTTTCTTGGCTTTTTAGATGACCACTGCAGTTCCGGAGACGCTGACCATTAGCATCCCGTTGTCAGAGCCGAGGATTTCATAGTCCACATCCACCCCGACAACGGCATTGGCACCCTTTTGCTGGGCGCGGCCACACATCTCCTGGATGGCTTCTTCCCGGGCGGCCTGGAGTTCTTCTTCATACCCCTGGCTGCGGCCGCCGAAGATGTTGCGGATCCCCGCGCCGATGTCCCGGAACATGTTGATTCCAGTGATTACCTCGCCAAAGACAACCCCTTTGTAATCCAAAATCGGGCGGCCGTCCACATTGTTTGTTGTTGTGACAATCATTGTTCTGCCTCCTTGCCTATAGCCTCTGCGTTCCCCATCAGTATAGCAGAGATCAGGCTGGAGAAGAAGGAATTTTTTCTTACAATTGAACGGCTTTCTTTTGTTTTTTCTTCTGATACATGGCCCGGTCCACCCGGTCCAGAAACTGGGATAGGGTATCGGTTTGAGGATCAAAGGCTGCCGTGCCGATGCTGACGCTCACCGATACCGGCTGATCCCCCCGCCGGAAGGGGAAGAGGACGATGGCCTGCTCCAAAGAATCGCACCGCCGCTTGACGCTGGAAAGGTCCTCGCCAGGGAAGATGGTCAGAAATTCATCCCCGCCAAATCGGGCGGACCAGTTTTCCCCACCGTCGGTGTGCCTGCGCAGCAGGGCCACAATCTGTAGGATGACCTCATCTCCAAAGGTATGGCCATACAGATCGTTGATCTGTTTAAAGTTGTCAATATCCACCATAGCGGCACACAGGCTGCGGCCGGTGTCCCTTGCCTCCTGTAGATTGCGCCGCAGCCGGAGTTCCAAGGTGTTTTTATTATATAAGCCGGTAAAGGAGTCGGTGGAGGCCAGGTTCCCCAGCTCCAGCAGGATGTCAGGGATATTGCCGCAGTTGGAGCAAACGGCCTGGAAATCGCCTCCAGGGCCGGCGATTTCTTTCTCCAATTCCAGCACCATGGGCTGGCAAAGGCAGGTGATGGGAACGGCGATGAGCAGCTTCGCCTTTTGGTCCCGCAATTCCACTTTGGCTAGCTGCCGCCGCTGGAGCTGGGATTGCCGGGCAAGGCCTTCAGTGGGATCCCCATGGCAGGCCAATAAGACCAGCTTCCCTTGGTCCAAGCGGTAGGAGAGGCCGTTTTGAGGGTCGACGAGGCGAAAATTGTCAAAAATCCGGCAGAGATCGCTTTGGCCGGAGAATATCCGGCCCAGATCTTCCAATTCAAACATAACGGCAGCACTCCTTTACAACACATCTCGATACAGGAAGAGGGGACTTTCTGCGGCAGGTCCAGCGGGGAAGGGAATTTTCCCTTGCTTTCTCGAAAATCCGACTTGGGAAGAAAATAAAGGAAAAAAGGACCGGATAATTTGACATTTACTAAATGTCAATATTGTATATAGTATAACATATACTGTTACTGTTGGCAATTGTAATGTCAAGAGGTGCAGTATGTTCATCAATAAGACCAGTGATGGCAAGAACAACATCTGCGGAAAACAGGTTGCACGGCTTCGCAAACGTATGACTCCTAAAGTCTCCCAACGGGCGCTGGCAGAAATGCTTCAGGTGGCAGGGCTGGACATCGATAAAAATGCGATCCAGCGGATTGAAAGCGGTCAGCGCTTCGTCACAGATATTGAACTGATGGCATTGGCTCATGTTTTAAACGTGGATGTAAAGGACTTGTTGCAAAACTAAAGTGGGGATACCACTGGGTCTGGCCGCTGAATAAACGGCTGGACAGGATTCACCAGTAAAAATTGCTTTTTTTTCTTCCTGCTGGTATAATGGTCACGTTGTGGCTGTTATGCTTTTTTTATTGCTGCGCCGGTATCTTTGAGTAGCGGGCCTGAGCCGGGCTGACAGTGGAAAGGGAGATTGTTATGGGAAAGGTTGAGTTTGACTTTCGCGGTGTGGATTTTTTCCAGAGCAAGAACAAATTGAGCGGAAGCCTGGGGAATTTCCGCTATATGATGATCCCCGATGGGGACGGTATCCAGGTGTACACCTACGAGACCTACTGTTTTGAGGTTGCACCCAAACTGGCGGAAACCCGGGTGGAGATGAGCGACCAGGGCTTGCAGGGGGCAGGGGAGTGGCTCAACGCTCAATATGAAGCCTATCTCACTGCCCACCGGTAGCGGGCCATGGAAAAAGTAAAAATTCTGTCGATGAAATTGGGTTGACTTTTTCCAAAATTTGATGCATAATAATATAGCAATGCGGATGTAGTTTAGTGGTAAAATATTAGCTTCCCAAGCTGAGGTTGCGGGTTCGATTCCCGTCATCCGCTCCAAAAAGTTCTGCGTAAACAAGTCTTTGTTTACGCAGTTTTTTCTATACCCGCCAAATCGCAGAGACAAATGGACAAAAGGTTGAAGATGTGCCGGAAAGGAAATACCATGAAACAGTTCAAACGATGCAGCGCTCTACTGCTGGGCGCGTTGGCGGCCCTTTCCCTTGTTGCATGCAGCAAAAAGGACGCCACAGGGGAACAGGAACGGTTTGACCAATTCATCCAGCAGGAATTTGTGGATACCATGGAGAGCGACTATCCGAGTATGCATATATTTCTCATTCATCCGGAGGATTTTGGGGTGGACCCCAGCGCTGTGGAGGTGGGCCTCGGCCTTCGGGTAGATGAACAAACGATCGAGAAGACAGCCCAGGATGTGGCCGCGGCCCGGGAGGAATTCCAGACCTTCGACCGCAAACTGCTGACAGAGGAACAGCAGGACACCTACGACATCTACCAATTTCAGATTGATTTGGACTCCAAACTGTGTGACCCCAAATTTGATTATTACCAGCAGGCGTTTGGATCGACAACGGGGCTGCACACCCAGATCCCGACACTGCTGTCCGATTGGCAGCTGCGGAGTGAACAGGGTGTCAAGGACCTAATCGCGGTGGTCGGCGACGTCAAGCCGTATGTGGACAGCCTGCTGGACTACACCCGGAAGCAGGAGGAAAAGGGCCTGCTGATGACCGATTTGGACGGTGTCATCCAATACTGCCAGGGGGTGACCGCCGCGGGGGAAAACAGCGCGGTGCTCCACTCCATGAATGCGAATATTGACGCTTTGCAGCTGGACAAAGAGACAGCCGGCCGCTACAAAGCGGAGCTGAAAGAGGCGTTTGAAAATTCCTTCCTGCCCGCATATGAAGAGATTATCACCACCATGGAAGCCCTTAAATCCGGCGACAACAACCAAGAGGGGCTCGCCCATTTTGAATATGGCAAGGAGTATTACACACTCCTCCTGAAGCAGAATGTGGGAAGCAACAAGTCGGTGGAGGAGATTCGCCAGATGATGGAGGATGCCTGCAACCGGTATGACAAAGGCATTGAGACAATCATCCTGGAAAACCCGGATCTCTATGAATCCTTTGTCAACTTCCCCACCACTGGGTTTGGCAGCTATACCGCTATTTTGGACAACATTCAGGGGAAGATGTACCGGGATTACCCAGAGGTCAGCAATTTGGACTACAACATCGTCAACATCAACGAGGAGATTGCCAATTCTGGGGTGGCCGCCTACTTTAACATCCCGCCCATCGACGACACCGGGGATAAACAGCTGCGGGTCAACCCGGATATCGGGGGCGTGGATGACATCTACACCTACAGCGTGGTAGCCCATGAGGGCTACCCAGGCCATATGTACCAGAATGCCTATGCCTATGAAAATTTGGATTCCCCCTATCGCAAGGCGCTGGCAAACTCGCCGGCGTACAGCGAAGGCTTTGCCGTCTATGCCCAATACTCCGCGTTTCAGTACTTGGATGGGATCGACCCAAGGGTTTTGGATGCCTACCGGCAACAGGAACTTTACACCTATTGCGCCATCGTCCTGTCGGACATCGGCATTCATTACGACGGCTGGTCCCTCCAGGAGTTTCAGGATTTCCTGACCGAAATGGGCCTGGAATTGGGGGATGAGGCATTGTATGAGTCCCAGTACAAGCAGCTCCAATCCACCCCCTGTGCTTTCCAGCCCTATTATGTGGGGTATGAGGAGTTTATGGCCCTCCGCCGGAAGGCAGAGAAGGAGCTGGGGGACAGCTTTAATCAAAAGGCGTTCCATGAAGCCATTCTGAAGAGCGGCGCCGCACCGTTTTGCGTGGTGGAGCGCAATGTGGACAAATACATCAACGCCAGCAAATAAAAGGAAAGATCCCGGGGATGCTGTCCCCGGGATCTTGTTTTTTGGGAAAAACGATTTTTTGGCCCCAAGCCGCTGGAACAGCTGTTAGTCCGCGATGCCTTTTTCCTTGCGGAATTGGCGCCAATCCTCCAGGTTCTCGGCGATCAGATGGGAACATTTGAGGCCGTAGGGGCAACGGGATTCGCACAGCCCGCAGTGGAGGCAGGTCTCCACTTTGGCCAGTTCCGCAGTCCAATACTCGTTCATGTACTGCTGCCAAGGGGAGCGGCGCAGCAGCTGAGGAAGCCGGCAGATGGTGTTCAGCTGAATCCCCTGGGGGCAGGGCATGCAGTAGCCGCAGCCGCGGCAGAAGTTGCCGGCCAGCTCCTCCCGGTCCTTGGCGATGACCGCCTCCAGCTCCGGGGTGAGGGTGACTTCCCGCTGGGCGCAGTCCAGGAACTGGGCCAGTTCCTCTTTTTTCTGCATCCCCCAGATGGGGACCGCGTTGTCAAACTGCTGGAAGAAGGCATATGCCGCCTCCGCCGAGGTGAGCAGCCCGCCGGAGAGGGCCTTCATGGCGATGAAGCCCAAGTTCAGCTCTTTGCACAGGGCGATGAGGTCGATGTCCTCCTGGGGGGAGATGTGGGACACCGGGAACTGGATGGTATCGTAAAGGCCGCTCTTAGCCGCTTCCTCCGCGATGGCCCGGCGGTGGGAAGTGATGCCGATGAACCGGCATTTGCCCTGGCGCTGGGCCTCCAGCAGGCCCTGGTACAGGCCGTTTTCATCCTCCGGGTCGGGAACCGACTGGATGTTGTGCAGCTGCATGATGTCCACATAATCGGTGCGGAGCATGCGAAGGCTCTCGTCCAAATCCTTTAGGAGGCCGGCTTTGTCCTTGGCCATGGATTTGGTGGAGATGACGATTTTGTCCCGCCGGTCGTGGAAGGCTTCCCCCAGTTTTTCCTCACTGTCCGAGTAGGCGCGGGCGGTGTCATAGAAGTTGATTCCACCGTCGTAGGCCATGTGGAGGAGCTCCACCGCGCTCTGTTTGTCGATGCGCTGGATGGGCAGGGCGCCAAAGGAGTTCTCGGTGACCATCAGGTCGGTGCGGCCCAGTTGTTTACGCTTCATAAGTGTCTCCTTTCGGAAATGGTGTCGAATTTGTTACCCTCATTATACACCTTGGCCGTGGAATGGGGAAGAAAAATCTTCCTTCGGGGTCTTGTGGGGTTCTCCTTCCCAAGGAGGCGAGAATTTGATATACTGGGTACAAATATCGTTGGGAGGCAGCTTATGCAGTATGAAAATGAACGTTATATAAAATGGGTAGAGGATTCCGCGGCTTATATCCGCCGCACTTTGGGCGGTTTTCAACCGGAACTGGCCATTGTTTTGGGCTCTGGGCTGGGTGGTTTGGCGGACCGGCTCCAAAATCCCATCCCGGTGGAATATGCCGACATCCCCGGGTTCCCCCGTTCCACAGTGGCAGGCCACGCCGGCCGGTTTGTGGCGGGCTACATCGGCAAGAAGCCGGTGATCTGCATGCAGGGCCGGTTCCATTACTACGAGGGGTATGACCTGCGGACAGTCACCCTGCCGGTGCGGGTGCTCCACGCCCTGGGGGTGGATTCCATCATCCTGACCAATGCGGCGGGCGGGGTCAACCTCTCCTTTGTACCCGGGGATTTGATGGTCATTGACGACCACATCAACCTGACCGGGCAGAGCCCCCTCATCGGGCCCAACCTGGAGGGCTGGGGACAGCGGTTCACCGACCTCTCCACCGCTTATGACAAAGAATACCGGGCTTTGGCCCACCAGAAGGCGGCGGAACTGGGCTTCTCTCTGCAAAGCGGGGTTTACACCTGGATGACTGGCCCCACCTATGAGACCCCCGCGGAGATCCGCATGGTGCGCACCTTGGGGGGCGATGCAGTGGGCATGTCCACCGTGCCGGAGGCGATGGTCGCCCGTCACATGGGGATGCGGGTGTTGGGCATTTCCTGCATCACCAACATGGCGGCGGGAATTTTGGACCAGCCTTTGAGCCATGAAGAGGTCAGCGAGACCGCTGGCAAGGTGACTGAGAAGTTCACCGCCCTCATCGAAGCGGTAGCCCAGGCCATCTAGGGGCGGCAGGCATAATGGGCACATGGGGGTTTCCCCAGACGGGGAACGCCGCCCGAGGAAATCTCCCCTGGAGCGGAATCGGAAAGGAAGGTACATTCCATGAAACAAAAACTTGCGGCCCTTCTCGCCGTTTTGGCGGTGTTGCTGGCCGCCTGCGGCCCCGCCGCTGGGAATTCTGGCTCCAGCGGGAGCACCCAGTCCTCCGGGGTGGAAAAAACCCCCATGGAAGAGGATTTGGATCTCTTCACCTCCACCCTGGAGGAAAACCACAAAAACCTCTATGCCAACATCTCAAAAGAGGAGTTCCAGGCAGAGGTGGAACAGGTGCGGGCAGAATTGCCGGGCATGAGCGAGGGCCAGTTTTACTATTCCCTGCGGCGCCTTCTCTCCTTGGTGGGGGACGCTCACACCAGCCTGGGTTTTACCGATTCCAACTACCGTCATCTGACCGCCCTCCCCTTTGCGGTGATGTATTTTGAGGATGGCTGGCATCTGATGATGCTGGAAGAGCAAAACCAGCAGTACCTGGGTTACCGGCTTCTGGCCATCGACGGGACCCCCATCGACGAGGTATATGCAAAGGCCAAGACCATTATGAGCTATGAAAATGAATCCTGGGCCCGTCAGCAGTTCTCCAACACCATCAACTTCCTGGATGCCCTAAAGTACCTGGGCATTGTAGGGGAGGATGCAGACAGCATCACCTTGACCATTCAGAAAGGGGAGGGCAGCCCTGAAGAAACCCTCCCCCTCAAGGGGATGAATGAGGAGGAGATCTTTGCCGCCGCCATCCTCCAGGTGGAGCGCAGGGAAACCCCCGCCACCGCGGCGAGGGGTTACTACCGCACCCTGGATTTAGGGGATGGGGCCTTTTTCCTCCAATACAACACCTGCCAGGAGGCGGAAGACCTGCCCATGGCCGAGTTTGTGGAACTCACCTCCGATGCCCTTTGCGCCGGGCAGTACACCAAGGTGATCCTCGACCTGCGGTACAACACCGGCGGCGATTCCCGGATTTTTGAGCCGATGATCGAGAAATTGGGGGAGCTCAAGGAGCAGCAGGGCTTCCAGGTCTATGTCCTCATTGGGAGAAATACCTTTTCTTCGGCCATCATCAATTCCATCCAGGCCCAGGAGGCGCTGGACGCCGTGTTGGTGGGCGAACAGACCAGCGGCAGTGTCAACGGCTATGGGGAGCTGCAGAGCTTCCAGCTGAAGAACACCCCCATTCAGGTCTACTACTCCACCAAGTACTTCGAATTGATCCCCGGCTATGATAAGGACTCCCTCTATCCCGACCAGCCTGTGGCCCAAACTTATGCGGACTATGTGGCCGGGGTGGATCCGGAAGTTCAGGCGGTCCTGGGCCAGCAGTGATAGATTGTTTTTGCGGGAAAACCGCCGTCCAATAGCGGCAAAATCCCCCTTTCCATCCGAAACAAAGATGGGAAGGGGGATTTTTTATGGGGGCTTTCAGAGCTGTGTGTTACATGGTCTTGCTGTAGCGGTGGAAGAGAATTACTCCGCACAGGTACTGGAATACCAGTACAAAAGCCATGGTGGCGGTCACATAGAGAGGGGCTTTCAGCAATCCAAAGAAGAGGCACAGCAGGAAGTTGACGAAGAACATAATCTGGTTCATCCGGTAGCCGGACAGCTGGCGCAGCATGATTTTGCGCTCGTCCCCCAGGCTGATCTCCTGTTCCTTGAGCCGGCGCTGGCGCTCCTCCCGGCGGGAGGGCATAGCCCAGTACAGGGTTCGGATAATCTGTCCAGCCAGGGCACCCAATAAGCCGCAGCCTAGGCTGAAAAGATAGTTGTTCTGTTCCAGCCCATTGAGAAGGGCTGCGGCGACCGCACCTCCCCCAGCCAGGCCCAACAGGGTCCAAGAAACCCAGCGTTTGGAATTGTTCATACAAAAATCCTCCTTACAGTTTACGGCTTAGGAAGTAAAAGGCGATGGCGCCGCACAGATAGGCAAACAAGGCGAGAAGCAGAAAGGTCAAACAGAACCAAGGGTTCACTTTGAACAGGGAGCCCACAGCCCCCAACAGCAGCAGGGTGAGAAAGAGAATTTGGTAGGCGATCTGCCCGGCCCTGGCCCGCAGGAACACCTTGCGTTCATCCTTCATGTTGATGGAAAATGCCCTCTGTTGGGCCTCATACTCCGGCAGGTGGGCCGGGGTGCGGTAGTAGTAATACCGGGCCAGCCGCACCACCCCGGGGGCGAGGACCCCAAACCCCGCTCCGACCACCGCGGGGGAAGGATAGAAGTAAGCGCCAACGAGGATGCCAAGGCCGATGGCGATGAGAATGATACTATCTTTGCGCAGTTTGTCGATCATTTGGATTCCTCCTCCTCATAGATAAAGATGTCTTCAATGGCGGTTCCAAAGAACCGGGCGATTTTAAAAGCCAGCAGGATGGAGGGGTTGTACCGGCCGTTTTCCAACGAGCCGATGGTCTGGCGGGAGACCTGCAGAATCTCCGCCAATTCCTCCTGCCGGATACCCCGCTGTTTGCGGAACTCCTCTAAGCGGTTTTTCAAGTGGTCACCTTCTTTGTATTTGAAGTGGAAAGTTAACTTTACATCCATAGGATAGCACACGCATTCTGCAATGTCAAGTAAACTTTCCATTTTTCTTTGGGGTGGATATTTTTCCCCTTTCCATGCTATAATGGTCCCAAAGGGATAGGCCGTGGAAAATCTGTGCCAATGCGGCGAAAAAAAGGATGGCCGGCAGCTGTTCAGCCGCTGCCGCGCGCAGGAAGGAAGTGCAGCGATGACCCGAGAAGAGATGTATGCCTCCATTTATTCCCAT
Organism: Merdimmobilis hominis; assembly: GCF_900104615.1. GTDB lineage: Bacteria > Bacillota > Clostridia > Oscillospirales > Ruminococcaceae > Merdimmobilis > Merdimmobilis hominis. The sequence goes on from NZ_LT629939.1 coordinate 1,852,509, forward strand.
GACACCGTCTACCGCCCGCCCCAGGAGGAGGGCAGCGCCATGTTGGAGGTAGCCTTGGGGTGCAGCTGGGGAAAATGCACCTTCTGTGATTTTGCCAAGGACGCTTTTTCCATCCACCCCATGGACAAAATTGAGTTCAACGCCCGGATGCTCGGCCTCCTGGATCGGGACGCTAAGCGGGTGTTCCTGCTGGGGGAGAACGCCTTTGTCCTCTCCACCGACCAGCTGGTGGAGGTTTTTGACCTGATCCACGCCCACATGCCCAACGTGGAGGAGATCGCCATGTATGCCCGGATCGACGACGTGCTGCGCAAAAGCGATGAGGATATCCTCCTGCTCAAGAGCATGGGTCTGTGCGACCTGCACATCGGAGTGGAGTCGGGCAGCGATTCCATCCTGGAAATGGTGAACAAGGGGATCACCTCCTTTGATACGTTGACGGCCCTCCAGCGGCTGGACAAATTGGGGGTTGGCTATTACCTGACCATCATTTTGGGGCTGGGGGGGAAGACCTTCCGCAACCTCCACGCCATTGAAACCGCCCGGATGCTGAATAAGACCCACCCCAAATGCATTTGGGCATTGGCGCTGAAACTCTGGCCAGGCACCCCCTTGTATAAAGCAGAAAAGCGGGGGGAGTTTGACGCCCTCGATTACCGGGGTATGCTGCTGGAGGAGCGGCTCCTGCTGGAAAACCTGACGGTGAAGGACTGCTTTTACATGGACACCACCGTTTTGGGGAAATACACCATCCAGGGCCAGCTTCCCGACGGCAGGGAGGCTATGCTGGGTGCGATCAATCAACTGCTAGGCTGAGACCCGGCTGAAAGAAAGGAGAGAGCGAGGATGAAACGATGGATCGGATTGTTGTTGACAGTTGTCCTGCTGCTGGCCGGCTGCGGGAGGGCAGACGACTTTGCCGTTGTGATGGCGACTACTGGTAAGGAGGAGCCCTTTGCGGTCACCGGGGAGGTCACCCGGGAGGCTGCAAAGCGGATGAGAGAAGACCAGCTGGAGGAGTGGCTGGAAACCGATGGGGTGGAAGGCAGCCTGGTATTTGACTACAGAAGCGATGGGATGATCGCTTCCTACGGCCTGGATCACCCGCTGTTCCGCTACGACCGGGTGGCGGAATTCTGCCAAAACTGCCTGGATGGCAAGCCGGACAGCATCGCCTTTGTTGGGATGGGGGAGCCCCTCCCCTGCTATGTGGATTGGTTTTACACCGACGGGGAATCCGTGTGGGAGGAATTTTCCTACCTGCTGCGGGATGAAGTGAAGGTGGACCGGCGCGAGATCCAACCGGTGGAGCTGAGCGGGGATGGGAACCAGCTGGTGTTTTTCTCCCAGGGGGAGGAGATGCGGTCCATGCCCCGGCACGGCCTGGAGGCGGTGTCTTTTTCGGGGCAGCCCCGGGAGGAGCAGGAGCAGCTGCTGCTGGATTATCTGCGCCCCTTCTTTGAGGGAGAGGGCAGGTACCCGGAGGGCTCCATCACCCTAAAACGGGGAGAAATGGTGGAGATCCGGGGGGAGAGCTGCCAAGAGTATGAAATCTACAGCGGGGAAGGGCAGTCCATCGGCTATGCCGCCGCCAATGGGGATTTTTCCCACATATACCAGCAGGAGATGGTGAACGGCCAATATTTTCTGGAGGTCTGCCCAAAAGGCAAAAGCCCCCAATAATGCGAAAGAAAGAGGGAAAACAGCATGATTCAATTTAAACGGCACTTTAGAAACGCCATCTGGTTTTCGGTGGGCATCACCCTGGGCGGCCTTATCTTGCCCCAGGTTGTCTTTTCCGGGCCATCCACCAGCGATCAGCCTTTTCATATCCAGGCCGCCATCTATTTGGGGGTATCCTTTGTCTTTGCCTTCCTGTTTTTCTGCGGTATGGACTGGTTCCGTTCCAGAGGGAAAAAATAGCCGCTTCCCGAAAAAGATCCCGCCCCCAAATTTTAGGGGGCGGGATCTTTTGACTAATTCTCTCTTTGCCAGGCCATCAACAGCTCTGGGAGGCCGGAGTCCTCATTGGGCTGCTCTGTGACCACCTGAAACCCCATTTGCTGGTAAAAGCCGATGGCACCAGTGTTCTGGGCATACACCGCCAAGGTGAGCTGGGGATAGCGGCCTTTGGCATCCTCAACCAGCGCCCGGCCTACTCCTTTTCCCTGGTGGGCGGGGTCTACAAAAAGCGCCCCAATAAACGTGCCGTCGATGAGGCTTAAAAAACCGAGGATTTTCCCATCTTCCACATACAGGGTTGTTTCTGCCGAGGGGAGATATTGATCCCTCACCACCGGGAAGTTTTTCTCCCAATAGGCGCGGGGGAGGAAGGGGTGGCCCTGGACAGTGGATTCTAGCCAGATGGCCATCACCCGATCCTGGCAGTCAGGGGTATAGGGTTTGATCATAGAAAGGCTCCTTTGTCGTCGTTTGCACCGATTGTACCAGAAGAAGGGAGCGGGGTCAATCTCATTCCAGGAGTTTTTCCCTTAGGGAGGTGAGGATTTTCTTCTCCCGGCGGGAGACCTGCACCTGGGTGAGACCCAACACCTGAGCGGTCTGGGTTTGGGTCTTGCCAGAGAAGTAGCGCAGGACGATCAGCTTCCGGTCCTCCGGCGGGAGCTGGCCCACCACCTGTTTGAGGGAGAGAAGGTCGGAGATCCGCTCCTCGGGGGAGGATACCGGCAGGTCGATCTGGCCGCCGCCTTCGTCATCGCTTTCGGTGAGGGAAAGGGGAGGGGAGGACACATTGAGGGCTTCCACCACATCCTCCTCCCGGATGTCCAGGGCCTTGGCCAGTTCCCCGATGGTGGGGTCCCGTCCCAAGCTGGCGGAGAGATGCTCCCGGGTGCGGGTCACCTTGAGGGAGAGCTCCTTCAAGGTGCGGCTGACCTTGATGGCCCCACCGTCCCGGAATAGGCGGCGCATCTCTCCCAGGATCACCGGCACCGCATAGGTGGAAAACCGGACCCCCCGGTCGTAATCAAAGGCATCCGCCGCTTTCACCAGGCCGATGCACCCCGCCTGGAACAGGTCGTCGTACTCGATGCCCCGGCCTTTGAACCGGTGGGCACAGGAGTGGACCAGGCCCATGTTCTGTTCAATGACTTCCTCCCGGTTCCGCTCAGAAAGGCTAACCATTGGCCTCCCCCCGGGAGGTGATCTTCCGCTCCATGGTGACGGTGGTGCCCTTCCCCTCCTTGGAGGAGACTTTCACCTTGTCCATCAGGCTCTGCATCACTGCAAAACCCAGGCCGGCCCGCTCGCCGGTGGTGCAGGTGGTAAACAAAGGCTCCATGGCCGCCTTGATGTCGGGGATGCCGCAGCCCTTGTCCCGGACCCGGATGACCACCCGGTTGTCCGGGTAGATGTCGGCGGTGATGGTCACCGTGTTGATCTCATCCCGGTAGCCGTGGACAATGCAGTTGGTCACCGCCTCCGAAACGGCGGTTTTGATGTCGGAGAGCTCGTCCACCGTGGGATCCAGGGGGGCGATAAAGGCGCTGACGGCCATCCGGGCAAAGGATTCGTTGGCCGAGCGGCTGTCAAACTGTAATTTCATCCGGTTACTGGTTTTCATGGCTGTCTCCTCCGTCGTCAAGGTTTGTCAATTTGGAAAGGCCGGCCACCTGCATCACCCGGCGCAGGGGGCGGGGAATCCGCGCGATCTGCAGCTCGCCGCCCAGCTCCTGCATCAGGCGGTAACGGCCCATCACCAGGCCAATGCCGCTGCTGTCCATAAAGGTGACACCGGAAAAATCGAGGATCAGCAGCTTTGGCTGCACCCGCTGGGCGGTCTCGTCAATTTCCTCCCGCATGGGGGCGGCGGTGTGGTGGTCAATTTCGCCGGAGAGATAAGCTGTGATTTGGTCGTCGAGAATCTGTAAACGAACCGGCATGTTGTTCATCCTTTCGCTTGAATTCAGTCCAGTGGGAGGTTGTCCTAAAAAAGGGCAACAAAAAAATCCCCTATCCATAAGGATAGAGGATTTTGAGTGAGAGGTTTGCCGCACCGAGGGGGAAAAACCGGTCATCCGGTGGGAGATCCCGTCGGGTTTAGCGGGTTTTGGAAGCTTCCGCCAATTCCTTGGCGATGGGGCGCAGGTCGCTGGCCAGGTAAAGGGAACCGCAGACGACCAGGGCCTCCCCCGGTTCCAACTGAGCCAGGGCGTCTTTGAGGCCCTCCTGGGCGGATTCCCGGAAATCCACCTGGCCGCAGTGCCGGCGGCAGATGGCCGCCAAGGATTCCCCCGTGTGGGAGCGGGGGTTGGAGGCGGAGACCGCCATCACCCGGCTGACTTTGGGAAGCAGGAGGGAGAGGGCCTGTTCACAGTCCTTGTCCCGCATCATGGCGATGACCCCATAGACCTTTTGCCCGGGAACCAGATCGAGGGCGGCGGCCAGGGCGGCCAGGCCTGACGGGTTGTGGGCGCCGTCCAGGATGACCAAGGGGTCGCGGCAGAGGATCTCCATCCGGGCGGGGAACCGAACCCCGGCAATGCCGTCCTGGATGGCGGCATCTGGGATAACAAAGCCCAGTTCCCGCAGCTGGAAGAGGGTTTCCACCGCGGTGATACAGTTGAGAATTTGGTGTTTGCCGATCAGTGGCACCCGGAGGGCCAGGCCTTTGTAGTCCATCTCCTCCCCGAAGAGGTCCATTTTGCGGAGGGTTACCGCCTGGGGGTCTGGGAGGGTGAGGGTGCAGGAGAGTTCTTTTGCTTTTTTGCGGATCACCGCCATAGCTTCCGGGTCCTGATCCGGGTAGGCCACCACCCGTCCTCCTGGGCGGAAGATGCCGCACTTCTGGGCGGCGATCTCCCCCAAGGTGTCCCCCAGCACATCGGTGTGGTCGTAACCGATGGAAGTGATCACCGATACGAGGGCCCGGTCGATGACATTGGTGGGATCGATCCGGCCGCCCAGTCCCACCTCCAGCACCACAATATCCGCCTGCTTCCGGGAGTACCACACCATGGCGATGGCGGTCACCGTCTCAAACTCGGTGCACCGTTCCCCCAGGGCATCCAGGGATTCCACCGCCTCTTTGACCGAAGCGGTTACCTGGGCGAGTTCTTCCTTGGGGATTATCTGGCCGTCCAGCTGGATCCTCTCCCGGAACTCGATGACATAGGGGGAGATGAAAAGACCGGTGTGGTAACCAGCCTTGGTGAGGGCGGCGGCGGTGTAGGTGGAGGTGGAACCCTTGCCGTTGGTTCCGGCCACGTGGACAAATTTCAGCTGTTTGTGGGGATTGCCCAGCCGTTCCAGCAGGTGGGTGATGTTGCGCAGTTCCACCTTTTGGCCCACGGCGTGGCGGCTGTGTATGAAGGCGAGGGCCTGTTGATCGTTCAAATGTATCACGTCCTATACATGGTTGGATTGAAGTGGCATAGCTCTCTTTCCCTCCATGGTACTACAGCAGGATGGCTTTTGCAAGGCGGTTTGACAGGGTTTATAGCTTGTGTTAGGCTAGGGGAAAAGCCTACAGGGCAAAAAGTTGTGCCGGCATGGCAAAGAAGGAGGAACAGCAGATGAAAAAGAAGAGCATTCTCGCTTGCGGATTGGCGCTGATCCTGTTGGCGGGTTGCGCCCAGAGGGACGAGGGCGCAGGAGAAGCGCCGCGGGAGGAGCCCCTTTCCACGGCATCCCAGATGGAAGGGGAATCCTCAATCCCAGAAGATTCCTACCAAATCCTGCTGGGGGAATTTTCTTTTTGGTTCCCCAAAGAAGGGTTTTCCTATGGGATGACCGAACCGGTGGTGGCTAAGGAGGGCATCTTGTACAGCGATGCCGGTGAATCGGCAAGGGTGGTTGCAGAGCTGATCTCTGTCAGCCCCATCGCGGATTCCGATTCCCCGTTCTTGGCCTGTGACCAGTTGTATTCAGAAGCCGAAAACACCTGGGAATCCACCTTTGGGGAATATGCGGGGAAGGGGTACCTGATCCAGAAGCCGATTACAGAAGGAGCTGTGGGCGGTTATGACAACACGGTTTTTTACTGCATCGCCGTGGAAGATCAACTGGTCACCATCGCTTTTTACCCTGCCTTTGGCCTTGGGATCGGCACCCAGAGGGAGGAGTTTGAAACGGTTTTAAGCACCATTCAAAAAGCATAACCCCCTCCTGAGCGGCTATTCCTTCATCCTTTTGGGGCGGAGTCCCTAGTGGTGCGGTTGATGCTGCGCCGTCAAAGCTCCCCTGCCTGCTATTGGCCTTTTCATCAAAAGAGGGGGAGGCTCCCATGTGGGAGCCTCCCCCTCTTTTGTTTGATGAAGCCACAGCGCTGGAAACAGGAACAGCGCCCGCCTTGTTTGGGCGAGCGCGCTCCACGCATTCCGGCTGGTCCCCCTCCTGGGATCAAGCGCTGTCTCTTTTTTCTCTATTTGCTGAAAGCCGCAATGCTCTGTTCAATCTTTTGGAGTTTTTCCTGGGCTTTGGCCAGCTTTTCCCGCTCGTTCTCAATGACCTTGGCGGGTGCTTTGGCCACAAACCCTTCGTTGGAGAGCTTCTTCATGACAAACTCAATGTCCTTTTCGCAGGAGGCTTTCTCCTTGGCCAGGCGGGCCAGTTCCTTCTCCCGGTCGATCAGCTCATCCATGGGGATAAACACCCGGGCGGAGTCGGTGATCACCTGTACGGCGCCGGGCATATCGTAGTGCTCCTCTACTTCCACAGTGGAGGCAGAGGCCAGACGCTGGAAGAAGAGGGCGCTGGCCAGGAAGGTTTCAGCGAACTTGGTTTCGATGAAGAGGCTGGCCTTCTTGCTCGGGGGGACGTTCATCTCGGTGCGGACGTTGCGCACTGCCTTGATGGCGTCCATCACCCGGGTAAATTCTGCCTCCTCAGCGGCGTAGTTGAGGGATTCCTCCCAAACGGGCCATTGGGCGATCATGATGGATTCCCCTTGGTGGGGCAGAGCCTGCCAAATCTCCTCAGTGATAAAGGGCATAAAGGGATGCAGCAGCTTGAGGGTGCCGCTCATCACATACACCAGCACCCGCAGGGCGCCCATGGCGGTGCCGCCGCCGGCCTGGAGCCGGGGTTTGGTCAGCTCGATGTACCAGTCGCAGAACACATCCCAGATGAAGTCATAGAGTTTGGAGACAGCCACGCCCAGCTCGAATTTTTCCAGGTTGTCGGTGACCTCAGCCACCAGGCGGTTGTACTGGGAGAGGATCCACTTGTCCTCGGTGGAGAGCTCCGCAGGGAGGGTAAGGTCGAAGTCATCCCCCTCAGGCAGGTTCATCAGGATGTAGCGGGAGGCGTTCCAGATCTTGTTGGCAAAGTTCCGGCTGGCTTTGACCTTGTCGTCGCTGAACCGCATGTCGTTGCCCGGGCTGTTGTTGGTGGCCAGGGTAAACCGCAGGGCGTCGGCGCCGTATTGGTCGATAATCTCCAAGGGATCAATGCCGTTGCCCAGGGATTTGCTCATCTTTCGGCCTTGGGCATCCCGGACGATGCCGTGGATCAAAACGGTGTCAAAGGGGGTTTTGCCGGTGTGCTCCAAACCGGAGAAGATCATCCGCGCCACCCAGAAGAAGATGATGTCATACCCGGTGACCAGGGTGTTGGTGGGGTAGAAGTACTCCATCTCCGGGGTTTTGTCCGGCCAGCCCAGGGTGGAGAAGGGCCACAGGGCAGAGGAGAACCAGGTGTCCAGGGTGTCGGGGTCCTGGGTGAGATGGGTGCCGCCGCATTTGGGGCAGCAGGAGGGATCTTCCCGGGAGACGATCAGTTCGCCGCAGTCGTCGCAGTACCAGGCGGGGATCCGGTGGCCCCACCACAGCTGGCGGGAGATGCACCAATCCTTGATGTTTTCCATCCAGTTGTAGTAGATCTTGTCAAACCGCTGGGGGACAAATTTGGTGTCGCCATTGCGCACCGCCTCAATGGCAGGTTCGGCCAAGGGGGCCATCCGCACAAACCACTGTTTGGAGATGCGGGGCTCCACCACGCTGCCGCAGCGGTAACAGGTGCCCACGTTGTGCTTGTAGGGCTCAGTCTTGAGAAGCCAGCCGCCCTCTTCCAGATCCGATACTACCTGTTTGCGGGCTTCCTCCCGGGAGAGGCCGCAGTATTTGCCGGCGTTCTCGTTGAGGGAGGCGTCGGGGTTCATGGTGTTGATGATGGGCAGGTTGTGGCGCAGGCCCACTTCAAAGTCGTTGGGGTCGTGGGCGGGGGTGATCTTCACCACACCGGTGCCGAAGTCCATCTCCACATAGGTATCTGCCACAATGGGGATCTCCCGGCCCATGAGGGGCAGGATGGCGGTTTTGCCCACCAAATCTTTGTACCGCTCATCGTCGGGGTGGACGGCAAGGGCCACGTCGCCCAGCATGGTCTCGGGACGGGTGGTGGCCACTTCCAGGTAACCGGTTCCATCGGCCAGGGGGTATTTGATATGCCAGAAGAAGCCGTCTTTTTCCTCATACTCTACCTCGGCGTCGGAGATGGAGGTCAGGCAGTCGGGGCACCAGTTGATGATCCGCTCGCCCCGGTAGATGAGGCCCTTCTCATACAGCTTGACAAACACTTCCCGGACAGCTTTGGAACAGCCTTCGTCCAGGGTGAACCGCTGCCGGTCCCAGTCGCAGGAGGAACCCATCTTCTTCTGCTGCTCGATAATCCGGTTGCCATAGGTCTCCTTCCAGGCCCAGGCGCGCTCAAGGAAGCCATCCCGGCCAAGATCCTCTTTGGAGAGGCCCTCCTGTTTCATAGCGGCGACGATCTTGGCCTCGGTGGCAATGGAGGCGTGGTCGGTGCCGGGGAGCCAGAGGGCGCTGTAGCCCTGCATCCGGCGGAAGCGGATGAGCACATCCTGGAAGGTGGCGTCCAGGGCGTGGCCCATGTGGAGCTGGCCGGTGATGTTGGGCGGGGGCATCATAATGGTGTAGGGTTTTTTATTGGGGTCGACCTGGGCTTTGAAGTAGCCGCCATCCTGCCAAAATTGGTAGGTGCGGTCTTCCACCTGTTTGGGGTCGTAGAGCTTTTCCAGTTCTTTTCGCATAAGACAACTCCTTTTCTGCCGCCTTGCGGGGAGGCGGGCGGGGATATTCCTTTTTGGATACAACAAAAAAGGCCCGCCCCAAGCATTTTCTGCTTAGGGCGAACCGTTTGGTCCGTGGTACCACCTAACTTCGGGCAAGCTGCCCGCACTCTGCCGATACATTCATATCGCTTTCCCGGTAACGGTGGAAACTCCGGTGGAGCCTACTGAGGCTTGTGCCCGTTGGGTCCACGGCTCGAAAGCTACTTCCACACCGCCCTCACGAAGATTTTCACCAGCCATCTTCTCTCTGTGCTTTGGAAGGGTGTGTACTCCTCTTTGTCAACGCCATTTTACTATATCATCTTTATCTTACCCCGGAAAGGGGGCGATGTCAAGCGGGGAGAAAAATTTTTTGCCAGGGCGGAATCAAAACCGCTGCAGCGGATCGGGAAAGGGAGAAGGCCGAAATAGGAGGGGGGCAGCCCTCCGGCTATTTTCACAATCCCAAAGCCCCTTGGCGATGGGAAATTGGCACAGGGGCGAAAAAAGTGGAAACACAGTAAAATCAGTTGATTTTTTAACCCAATCATGGCAAAATGGAAAAAAGAAACTTTTTGAAATCTGTTAAGAAAGTCGGGGAAGCTATGACACATCAATTTGTATTGGTTCTGGATTTTGGCGGACAGTACAATCAGCTGATCGCCCGCCGCGTCCGTGAATGCGGTGTATATTGCGAGGTTCATCCCTATTCCACGCCCCTGGAAAAAATCAAGGAGATGAACCCCATCGGCATCATCTTTACCGGTGGTCCCAACAGCGTGTACGACGAGAACTCTCCGAAAGTCGATCCCGCCATCTTTGAGATGGGCGTTCCGATTTTGGGCCTGTGCTACGGCTGCCAGTTGACGGCCCAGCTGTTGGGTGGTTCGGTGAAATCCGCTCCCAATAAGGAGTTTGGCAAGACCGAGACCAGATTTAACAACCAATCCAAGGTGTTTGGGAACCTGCCGGAGAGCGGCATCACCTGGATGAGCCACAACGACTATGTGGATGCCATGCCTACCGGATTTACCTCGGTGGCTCAAACGGATGACTGCCCTGTGGCGGCGATGGAAAATGCAGAGCGAAAAATTTACTGCTTCCAGTACCATCCCGAAGTCAATCACACGGAAAATGGGATCAAAATGATCCGCAACTTCCTCTTTGAAGTCTGCGGTGCCAAAGGCGATTGGTCTATGGGGGATTACGCCAAAACCGCCGTTGAGAATATCCGTAAGCAGGTGGGCAACGGCAAGGTTCTGCTGGCCCTTTCCGGCGGCGTGGATAGCTCTGTGGTGGCTAAGCTGTTGGAGAAAGCAGTGGGCAGCCAGCTGACCTGCATTTTTGTGGATCACGGCCTGATGCGCAAAAACGAAGGCGATGAAGTGGAAGCAGTCTTTGCCGGCGGCCCGGTCAACTTTGTCCGGGTCAATGCAGGGGAGCGGTTTTTAGCCAAATTGGCTGGGGTCACCGAGCCGGAGAAAAAGCGCAAGATCATCGGCGAGGAGTTTATCCGCGTTTTTGAAGAAGAGGGCAAAAAGATCGGCAAGGTGGACTTCCTGGCACAGGGGACGATCTACCCCGATGTCATCGAATCCGGCGCCGGCGATGCCGCCGTTATCAAAAGCCATCACAACGTGGGTGGACTGCCTGACTATGTGGATTTTAAAGAAATTGTGGAGCCTCTGCGCCTCCTGTTTAAGGATGAGGTCCGCGCTTTGGGCAAAGAGTTGGGCTTGCCAGATTACCTAGTGTGGAGACAGCCTTTCCCAGGGCCTGGCCTTGCCATCCGGGTCATCGGCGAAATTACCGAGGAGAAGCTGTCCATCCTGCGGGATGCGGATTGGATTTTCCGGGATGAAATCGCCAAGGCTGGCCTTGACCGGGATATCAACCAATATTTTGCTGTACTGACCAACATGCGGTCGGTGGGAGTCATGGGCGATGGAAGAACCTATGATTACACTTTGGCCCTTCGTGGGGTTACCACCACCGATTTCATGACTGCTAATTGGGCTAGAATTCCTTATGAGGTGCTGGAGAAGGCTTCTAGCCGGATCATCAATGAAGTCAGCGGCATCAACCGTATTGTGTATGATATCACCTCCAAACCCCCGGCAACTATTGAGTGGGAGTGATTTTTTGAAACTCCGAACCCGTTGTGGCACAACGATTTTACGGTTTTATATCTCTCTTTTGATAACGATTTGATAACGCTCCCCATATACCGTATCATTCTATATTCCCACTGGATTGCGGGTAAAGAATGCTTTTTTACGGCTTATAAGTGAGGACAACCATATTAGAAAGCCCTTACCGATGGCAACGTCGGTAAGGGCTTTTGCTGTCTATTCGTCTATGTCAAGCCTGTCCCGGAACGCTTCTACCAGAAAATCGCTCAACTCTTTGGAGGGGACTTTGGCCCAGCGGTGAGTGGTGTCGTACTTGGGGTAGTTGTACCGCCAGCGGTCATAGTCTTCCCTGGTGATCTCCCCGGCCTCCAGCTTCTTGGCCTGCTCCGCCCAGGCGGACAGCATATCAAGCATATTGGTATAGGTCTTGCCTTTGGATTTGTCCAGACGCAGACAAACCTCGCCGTCAATCTCCCCAATAGTCAGCCCCCGAATATCCTCCAAAGCAAAGAGGGTGTGCATCAGGCCGATGTCGGTATCTATGTCAGGGACGGTCAGGGCATCAGGGGAAATATCAAAGAAGTCAGCCAGTGTCTTTGTCAGGTCGGCCTTGGGGGTGCGGCTCCCGGTTTCATACTGTGCCATACGCACATCGGCGGAGCGTTCCGGGAAACCCACCACCATGCCAAGATACTTCTGTGTGATGCCCTTCATGTTGCGGAAGAAACGAATACGTTCACCAATCGCCATAACTGCCAACTCCAATCTATGTAATGGGGACACTTGAAGTATAACAGATATGTTTAGACCAGTCAAGAGAAAAATAAATAAATTTGTTTATATTTTCTCGTTGGAAGGTCTTGACATAACGGAATAGAGTTAGTATAATAGGACTACGTTAAGCAAATAGCGTTAAATCAAAAGAAAGGAGGAATCCATATGGAGAACAGATTCATCCGGGCGGAAGAAGTTGCGGACGAGCTGGGTGTATCGAAGCCCTACGCCTATAAACTCATCCGGCAGCTCAACGAAGAATTGAAGGACAAGGGCTTCATCACCATCGCAGGGCGGGTCAACCGCCAGTATTTCAACGAACGGCTCTACGGGGCCAGAAAGGAAGGGAACTAAATGCCAGTCTTTAAGGACGAAGCAAGAGGAACATGGTACGTCATGGTGCGGTATCAGGACTGGACGGGGGAGCGCAAACAGAAGTGCAAGCGTGGCTTTGCCACCAAACGGGAGGCCCAGGAGTGGGAGCGCAGTTTCCAGATGCAGACCTCCGGCGACCTGGATATGACCTTTGAAGCCTTTACCGAGCTTTACACCAAGGATGTGAAACCCCGGCTCAAGGAGAACACCTGGCTGACCAAGGAGAACATCATCCAGAAGAAAATTCTGCCCTACTTTGGCAAGCGGAAGATTAGCGAGATCACCACCAAGGACGTGATCGCATGGCAGAACGAGTTGCTGGCCTACCGGGACGAGAAGCGCAAGCCCTATTCGGCTACCTATCTCAAAACCCTGCACAACCAGCTTAGCGCCATCTTCAATCACGCCGTCCGCTTCTATGAGCTGCGCTCCAATCCCGCCGCCAAGGCTGGAAACATGGGGTCAGAGGAACGGAAGGAAATGCTGTTCTGGACGAAAGCGGAGTACCAGAAGTTTGCGGACGCCATGATGGACAAGCCCGTTTCCTACTACGCCTTTGAAATGCTCTACTGGTGTGGTATTCGGGAGGGGGAACTGCTGGCCCTGACCCCGGCAGACTTTGACTTTGAGGCCGGGACGGTGAAAATCAGCAAGTCCTATCAGCGGCTCCACGGCAAGGACGTCATTACCACGCCAAAGACGAAGAAAAGCAACCGCACCATTAAAATGCCCAACTTCCTCTGTGACGAGATGAAGGACTACCTGGGGATGCTCTACGGCATCAAGAAGAAGGAGCGCATTTTCACCATCACGAAAAGCTATCTCCACCATGAGATGGACAGAGGGGCGAAGTCGGCAGGGGTCAAGCGTATCAGAATCCACGACCTCCGGCATTCGCACATCTCACTTCTGATTGACATGGGCTTCTCCGCTGTGGCGATTGCTGACCGCGTGGGGCATGAGAGTATCGAGATCACCTACCGCTACGCCCACCTGTTTCCGTCCAAGCAGACGGAGATGGCGGACAAACTGGACTTTGAAAGGATGGGAGCGTAATGTCAGCTAAGAATTTGGACACTCACAACCGCTGGAGGAACAAGACCGTGGCCTTCCGGGTATCCCCGGAGGAAAACGAGCAGATCGACGCCGCTGTGCGGCTCTCTGGCCTGACGAAGCAAGACTACATCACCAAGCGGCTCCTGTGCCGGGACGTGGTAGTGCAGGGCAATCCCAGGGTGTATAAGGCCCTGCGGGACGAACTGGCCACTGTGCTGGCCGAGCTGTGGCGGATCAGGGACGGGGCCAACGTGGACAGCGAGCTGCTGGACACCATTCGGATGATCGCCGCTATCATGGGCGGCATGAAGGAGGATTGATAGATTGATGGATTCCAGAGAAACGAAAAGGACTGTCCCGGTTCCGTCTGCGCCAACAGACGGGGAACAGCCCATTTCACAAACAACTGCCAAAAGTATAGCAGAGGAAACGGCTGAAAACAACCCCCAAGAGGAAAGTTTGGAAGAAATGCTCCGAGATATGCGGCGCATGAGCGACCCGGCCTACCTCCACACGGTTTCTATGAACGACCTTTACCAGAACATCTACCAGAGCAGACCGCCCGTCATTGACGGTCTGCTCTACCCTGGGACATACCTCTTTGCGGGAGCGCCCAAGGTGGGCAAGTCGTTCCTGATGGCTCAGCTTGCCTACCATGTCAGCATGGGCCTCCCCCTGTGGGGCTATCCTGTTCACAAGGGGACTGTCCTCTACCTGGCGTTGGAGGACGACCACCGCCGCTTGCAGGGGCGGCTATACCGAATGTTCGGCACAGAGGGCACCGACAATCTGCTCTTTGCGGTCTACGCCAAACAGCTTGGCGTTGGCCTGGAGGAACAGCTAAAGAAGTTCGTCCGGGAACACCCGAACACCAAGCTGATTATCATTGACACTCTCCAGAAAATCCGGGAGGCTGGCGGGGATAAGTACAGCTATGCCAATGATTACGAAGTGGTGGGGAAACTGAAACGCCTTGCCGATGATTGCGGCGTCTGCCTCCTGCTGGTACATCACACCCGCAAACAACAGGCCGATGATAAGTTCGATATGATTTCCGGCACCAACGGCCTGCTCGGAGCGGCGGACGGGGCCTTTCTTCTTCAAAAGGAGAAGCGGACAGACGGCAGCGCCGTTCTGGACGTGGCCGGGCGTGACCAGCAAGACCAGCGATTCTATCTTACCAAGGACAAGGAACGGCTGATATGGACGCTGGAGCGTACGGAAACGGAGGCATGGACAGAGCCGCCCGACCCGGTGCTGGAGGCCATAGCCGCCCTTGTGACGGTGGAGAAGCCGACCTGGGGTGGTACGGCCACCGAGCTGGTAGCGGCGCTCCAGACTGACATGAAGCCCAACGCCCTGGCGATGCGGCTAAACGTCCGGGCCGGGAAGCTGCTGACAGACTACCACATCCGCTATGAGAACAGCAGGAGCCACGCCGGGAGAAGTATCAGCCTGACGCTGGAACCGTCCCAGGCGTGACGACCGTGACGGCTGTGACGGCTTTTTTGAGAGTGGCGGCGGTGTCTGAAACATCGTCACGGTCGTCACGGCTGTCACGGGGAGCAGCAAAGTTTAGGCGGGGTGCAGGGTGCCCTTTTCAAAGGGCGGCCCTGCTGGGGGAGGCAACCGCAGTTGCCGGGGGCAAAGCCCCCACACCCCCTCGGAGAGCCCACGACACTTTGCAGACCGAAGGGATGAAAGTGTCATAGTGGGTTATTACACTTCCCGCAGGAAGTGCCTCCCCCGAACCCCCGTCCTCTTTCAACAACCCAACATCTGAAACAGGAGGATTTTTGCCTATGGCGAGAGGCGACGGTATTGACCGTACCAACGCAAGAAATATGAGGCTGACCGAAACCAAGATCGGTAACACCCAGCAGCACAACGAGCGTGAGAAGGATTCCTATGTCAATCAGGACATTGTACTGGAGCGGACGCCGCTCAATGTCCATTTCAAAACCCCGTCTGCCGGGTATCGAGAGATGTTTGCTCGAATGGAGGCTGATGGCGTGATTTCCACTCGTGGTATCAAGGAGGATGCCTTTCGATATGGTGAGCTGGTCTTTGACGTAAACTCCGCTTACTTCTACAACCACGGCGGCTATGACTTTGCAAAACAATTTTACACCGAAGCATACAAAGCCGCAATCAAAATCGTGGGCGGAGAGCAGTATATTTTGTCGGCGGTCATGCACGCTGACGAGCGCAACCGGGCCATGTCCGAGGCGCTGGGGGAGGACGTGTACCACTACCACCTCCATGTGGTTTATATCCCGGTAGTGGAGAAGGAGATACGCTGGACAAAGCGGTGCAAGGACAAGTCCCTGGTGGGCAAGGTCAAGGAAACGATCATGCAGGTGAGCATGAGCAAGAAGTGGGCGTCCAAGCCCATTCTGGACGAAACCACCGGGGAGCCGTTACGCACAGCTAAGGGCAAACCCGTTCTACGAAAGTCGTACAGTGTCCTGCAAGATGATTTCTTTGAGCATATGCGCTCCGCTGGCTATGACGATGTAGAGCGTGGGGAACGTGGTAGTTCCGAAGAACATTTGACTGTTACGCAGTTCAAGACGGAGCGTGAGCAGGAACGGCTTGCACAGCTTCAAGAGGTGTCGGCGCTGGCCCAGGTTGAGGCCGACAAAAAGAATAAGGAGGCAGCATCAGCTGAGAAGAAAGCGGCCCAGGCCAGGGCTAAGCTGGACGATGTAGCGCCCTTGCTCAAGGGCATGGAGAAACTGGCGGCGGACTTCTCCGACGACCCGGAGCGGACGCTGCCGGAGGCGGGGCCGCTGGAATCGGCCAAGTCCTACCGGGAGAAAAAGGCCAAGCCCCTTTGGGAGAAGATCGTCAAGGTGCTGCGCTCCGTCTACCGGGCCTACTTCGACCTCAAGAGCAAGTTTGAGCGGTTGCAGAGCGCCTATGATCGTGAGGTCAGTAAGAACGGCTCCCTGTCAGCCAGGATTTATGAGGTTTGTGCCGAGAGGGACGGCTTGAAAGGGCAAGTCAGGGACTATGAGCGGGTCAGACGGGCCATTGGCCCGGAACAGGCGGACAGGATACTGGAGGCAGCTTACCAGCAGGAACAGGTCGAAAAGGAGCGGAAATGGGGTGCAAGGTCAAAAATGAGGGTAGGCGCACGATAATCACAAAAAATGGAGGTAATTTCATGGAAAAGTACATCTTTGACGAGGGCAACGGTCTGTGGTATGAGTTGCAGAGGGACTAACAATATTCGGGCGTGTGCGGCGGAAATCGTGGACACAGAAATTATTTGCGCATGAGGCCCCAAATCGGAGGGTGTCCCGGTGAATGCCCTCCTGATTTATTTGGGACAGCGGGTAAAAACTTCTTGCATTTTAGAGTGTGCTATGCTATACTGCTGTCATCCTGATTTGAGGAGTCTATTCAACATGCGGCAAGGTATTCTTAAATAAAATTTGATAATGGGCACAAAAATAATTGCCCCTTGCAGGGGCTTGGTTTTTGTACCCAATTTAAGAATGCTTTTGCCTTTTTATCAAATATCGTGACGGATAACGGCTCATGTTAGCTGAATGCGTTTCTATGTATCCGAAGTCATGATCCCCAGCGGTAAAAGTATTTGCCGCTGGGGATTTTTGCGCCCTTTTGGGCCTTGTATGGAGGATAGACATGAACATTATCAATATCGGGATTCTTGCCCATGTAGATGCGGGCAAGACGACACTGACAGAAAGCCTGCTGTATGCCAGCGGAACCATTTCAGAGCCGGGGAGCGTCGAAAAAGGGACAACGAGAACGGACACTATGTTTTTGGAGCGGCAGCGTGGAATTACCATTCAAACGGCAGTCACTTCTTTCCAGTGGCACAGTTGTAAAGTCAATATTGTGGATACTCCCGGCCACATGGATTTCTTGGCAGAGGTATACCGCTCTCTGGCTGTTTTGGACGGGGCCATCTTGGTGCTCTCCGCTAAAGATGGCGTGCAGGCCCAGACCCGTGTTCTGTTCCATGCCCTACGGAAATTGAACATCCCCACCATTATCTTTATCAACAAGATCGACCAGGTTGGCATTGATTTGGAGAGCGTATATCAGTCTGTTCGGGATAAGCTCTCCGCTGATATTATCATCAAGCAGACAGTGTCGCTGTCCTCGAAAATAACTCTGACAGAAAACACTAGTGCAGAGGTGTGGGATTCGGTCATCGAAAATAACGATGAGTTATTGGCAAAGTATATCGCAGGAGAATCAATCAGTCAGAAAGAACTTGCGCAAGAAGAACAGCGGCGAGTTCAAGACGCCTCCCTGCTCCCGGTCTATCATGGTAGCGCCAAAAACGGCCTTGGCATTCAACAGTTGATGGATGCGGTGATAGGGCTGTTCCAATCGACCAAGGAACAGGGGAGCGCCGCCCTGTGCGGTAGAGTTTTTAAGGTGGAGTATACAGATTGCGGCCAGAGGCTTGTCTATCTGCGGCTATACAGCGGAACGCTGCGTCTGCGGGATACGGTGGCCCTGGCCGGGAGAGAAAAGCTGAAAATCACAGAGATGCGTATTCCATCCAAAGGGGAGATTGTTCGGACAGATACCGCCCATAAGGGCGAAATTGTCATCCTTCCCAGCGACAGCTTGAGATTAAACGATATATTGGGGGACAAAACCCAACTTCCTCGTGAAATGTGGAGTGATGTTCCCTTCCCTATGCTGCGGACGACGATTACGCCAAAAACGGCAGAGCAAAGAGACCGGTTGCTGGACGCTCTTACGCAAATTGCGGATACTGACCCGCTTTTGCACTACGAGGTGGATTCCACCACCCATGAGATCATTCTTTCTTTTTTGGGTCGGATGCAGTTGGAGGTTGTTTCCGCTTTGCTGACGGAAAAATACAAGATTGAAACAGCAGTGAAGGAACCCACCGTCATTTATTTAGAGCGGCCGCTCAAAGTGGCCAGTCACACCATCCATATCGAGGTGCCGCCTAACCCGTTTTGGGCATCTATCGGACTGTCTGTTACACCGCTCCCGCTTGGCTCCGGTGTAAAATACGAGAGCCGGGTTTCCCTGGGATACCTGAACCAGAGTTTTCAAAACGCTGTCATGGATGGTATCCGTTACGGTTTGGGGCAAGGCTTGTGTGGCTGGAACGTAACGGACTGTAAGATTTGCTTTGAATATGGACTTTACTATAGCCCGGTCAGTACGCCGGCGGACTTCCGCTCATTGGCCCCGATTGTATTGGAACAGGCATTGAAGAAATCTGGGACGCAGTTGCTGGAACCTTATCTCTCCTTCACCCTCTATGCGCCCCAGGAATACCTTTCCAGGGCTTATCATGATGCGCCGAAATACTGTGCCACCATCGAAACGGCCCAGATAAAAAAGGATGAAGTTGTCTTTACTGGCGAGATTCCCGCCCGTTGCATACAGGCATACCGTACTGATTTGGCCTTTTACACCAACGGGCGGAGCGTGTGCCTGACGGAACTGAAAGGGTATCAGGCCACTGTCGGCGAGCCAGTCATCCAGCCCCGTCGTCCAAACAGCCGTTTGGATAAGGTGCGCCATATGTTCAGTAAGATTCCTTGATACGCCACAGCAAGGATGGTTATTGCATTTCCCTGCCTTTCGTGGTAAAATGTAGTTGTAAACCACCAGAGAAAACAACAACCCTGCTACCCCCCGTTATCACCACCGATAACAATTTGATAACAGCCCATCGTATAGGCTGGATAATATGGACACATCAAATAATCAAAAAAATGAGGTATCAAATTTATGAAGCAAAATCCGTTAAACACGATGCCCAACAACGAGTGGGAATAATTTCAGAGGCCCGGAAAAGCCCGTGATTACTGGGTTTTTCAAGACTTGATGCCCTCTGTGGCAACGATTTGGCAACAGTTTTTCATTATTCCAAAGATTAAGAGCTACCTGATTTGCGAAAGTCAGGTAGCTCTTTTTCTTTTAGTTACCACTTTGGGGTGCATCTTCATGTTTTGAATTTGAATATTTCATTTGCTCTTTTTGCAAATTCATCCGCGCTGGATCGCAATTGTCCAGGATAGTGGCCTCCAAGACTTATCAGTTTTCCGGCTTTATCCAGAGTCATCTGAGGGTGGAAGATCTGGTGTCCTCTATTTGACTTATAGTGAAAAATTAAAAATCCCCACTTATCTATGGAACAGTATAGCCCGTGATGGACTTGCTTAGCTAGTTCTGTAAGTTTTGAAAGAGGTACTCCATGAAAATATTGTTCAGGTTCTGAAACAATCCCTTGTACAACTTTGGTGGTGTTTGATGCCCCGCCCTTTTTCAGTAGTATCCCAGTCAGAATTGTGCCCCCGATGCCAACAAGGGTAATGGCTACCTTCTTTAATTTCATGATTATTTCTCCTTTGAACCTTTGGCGTTAAAGGTGTCTGCTAACAGATCGCTCAGTCCCTGAGAAGGGACAACCTTATGCCAGTGGCCTGTGGTATCAAACTCCGGATAGCGGTAACGCCAGCGGTCGTAGTCCTCCTTGCTGATCTCCCCCGACTTCAGCTTGGCTGCCTGTTCTCCCCAGGCGCAGAGCATCTCATGGAGCCTGGCAGCGTCCTTACCCTGGAACACATCCACCCGGAGATGTACTTCTCCATCACACTCGCAGATTTTTAGGCCGTAGCGGTCCTCCAGGGTAAAGAGTGTGTGCATAAGACCCACATAGGAGTCGATGTCCGGCACGGCCAGGGCATGGGGAGAGACCTCCAATATCTGTGCCAGTGCAGCAGTTAGGTCTGCCTTGGGTGTCCGCGACCCGTTCTCATATTGGGCAAGGCGGACATCGGCGGACTTCTCCGGGAAGCCCAGCGCCATACCGAGATATTTCTGCGTCATGCCCCGCAGGGTGCGGAAAAAGTGAATGCGCTCTCCGATCGCCATAACGGCCAACTCCCATCCGAATTCTTGATAAATTTAGCATAGCAGAAATGTTTAGGATAGTCAAGAGAACTCTAAACAAATTTATTTAATATTTTCCTTTAATCCGCTTGACTTTAACCGATATGCTTAGTATAATGAAGATGATATAAACAAATAAGTTTAAGTAACGGAAATTTTACAAATACAAATGGGGGACAAACAGCGAAAAAATGTCCGTTGTAAGGTGAGAGGGGGAATTTCAGACGAAGCAAAACTGAATGACCGTCCGACAGATACTTTCTCCGGGGAAGCAGGCGGCGATATGAGCGTGCCAAGGAGAAGAACAAACGGCACAGCGCCGGGAAGGGTTGCCTGCCAGAGTCTGAAGGGTGAAACGGCAAACAAGAAGCGATTACGGCAAGGAAAGGAAGGTATTTTTGCGTATGGCAGAAAAGCAGTCATTTATGCGAGTCGATGAAGTAGCGCAGGAATTGGGCGTTTCCAAGTCCTATGCTTACAAGATCGTACAGAAACTCAATGCAGAGCTGAAAAGCCTTGGTTACTTGACCATATCCGGCAGAGTCAACCGAAATTTCTTCTACGAGAAGTTGTGCTACGGCGAAAAGGAAGGGAGGGGTATCTGATGGCGGTCTATAAGGAAGAAAAGACCAATACCTGGCGGGCCGTCTACCGCTATACTGACTGGAACGGTGAGCGAAAGCAGACCCAGAAGCGGGGCTTCAAGACCAAGCGGGAGGCTCAGGCATGGGAGCGGGAACAGCTCAATAAAGCCACCGCTGATTTGGACATGACCTTCAAGAGCTTTGTGGACCTCTATACGGCAGACATGAAAACCCGGCTCAAAGAAAACACTTGGGCCACCAAGGAGCATATCATCCGCACCAAGCTGCTGCCCTATTTCGGTAAACTGAAAATGTGTAAAATCACGGCTCAGCAGATCATCACCTGGCAGAATGAGATGATGAACCACAAGGACGAGCAGGGCAAGCCCTATTCGCCGGTCTATCTCAAGACCGTCCACAACCAGCTCAGCGCCATCTTCAATCACGCGGTGCGGTATTACAATTTGCGGGAGAATCCCTGTAAAAAGGCCGGGAGCATGGGCAAAAAGAAAAACCGGGAGATGTTGTTCTGGACCAAGGAGGAGTATCTGAAATTTGCGGAGGCTATGATGGACAAGCCTCTATCGTTCTATGCGTTCGAGATGCTCTACTGGTGCGGCATCCGGGAGGGGGAGCTGCTGGCCCTCACTCCCGCTGATTTCGATTTTGAGAAAGGCACCGTGTCCATCAATAAATCCTATCAGCGGCTGAACGGCCAGGACCTGATTACCACGCCAAAGACGGAGAAAAGCAACCGCGTCATCACCATGCCGCAGTTTCTGGCAAATGAAATCCAAGACTATCTCAAAATGCTCTACGGCATCGGGCCGCATGATCGGATGTTCACTGTCACTAAGAGCTATCTCCACCGAGAGATGGAGCGGGGCGCGAAAGAGGCTGGGGTCAAGCGCATCCGAATCCACGACATCCGGCATAGCGCGGTATCGCTTTTGATTGATATGGGCTTCTCGGCCACAGCCATTGCCGACCGGGTGGGCCACGAGAGCATCGACATCACTTACAACTATGCGCACCTGTTTCCGTCCAAGCAGGCGGAAATGGCGGATAAATTAAACATGGAAAGGGGTAATTAAAATGTCAGCAAAGAATTTGGACAAGCACAACCGCTGGCGGAACAAAACGGTAGCTTTCCGGGTGTCCCCGCAGGAGGACGAGCAGCTGGAAATCTTCGTCAAGCTGTCCGGCCTGACGAAACAGGACTACATCACCCGGCGGCTGCTGGAAAAGGAAGTGGTGGTCCAGGGCAATCCCAGAGTCTACAAGGCCTTGCGAGATCAGTTTGCCGCTGTGTTGGACGAGCTGCGCCGGATTGAGGCTGGGCAGGGCGTGAACGATGAGCTGCTGGACACCATCCAGATGATTGCAACCATTATGAACGGAATGCAGGAGGAAGCTGCCTATGGGAATTGACGCAAAAGAAAAGGCTGCCCGAAGCACATCTGTTGGCGCAGATGCTGGGCAGTCCATTCAAAAAGATTCTGACAACAGTATACCCGCTTCGGAGGCAAAAGGCAACGGGGAAATGGAAAATTTGGAGGAAATGTACCGTAAGATGCAGCGTATGGCTGACCCGCGCTACCTGCACACGCTCACCATGACCGAGCTGTTTCAGACCTCCTATAAAAGCCGCCCGCCCATTATTGAAAATTTGCTCCATTCAGGGGCGTACCTTCTCGCTGGCGCTCCCAAGATCGGCAAGTCGTTCCTGGTTGCGCAGATTGCCTACCATGTCAGCACCGGGCAGGCGCTGTGGGGCTGCAAAGTCCACCAGGGAACCGTCCTCTATCTTGCATTGGAGGATGACTTCCAGCGCATCCAAAACCGGATGTTTATGATGTACGGCGTGAACGACACGCCCAATTTGCACTTCGCCACCACTGCCAGAAAAATCGGGAACGGTTTGGACGAGCAGTTGGAGAATTTCATGCGAGAGCACCCGGACACCAAACTCATTATCATTGACACCATGCAGAAAATCCGGGAGGTGGGAGGCGAGGCATACAGCTATGCCAGCGACTATGAAATCATTGGCAAGCTCAAGCAGTTTGCGGACAAACATTGTATCTGCGTATTGACCGTTCATCATACCCGGAAGCAACCCGCCGGGGAAGCCTTCGAGATGATCTCCGGCACCACGGGCCTGTTGGGCTGCGCGGACGGCTCCCTGCTGATGCAGAAGAAAAAGCGAACCGCGTTGGAGGCCACCATTGATGTAGTGGGGCGTGACCAGCAGGATCAGATCCTCTACTTGAAAAAGGACCCGGAAACGCAGATTTGGAACTTGGAGCGCATGGAAACGGAGCCGCACAAGGAGCCGCCGGATCCTGTGTTGAAAGCGGTGGCCCGGATGGTCAATGCCAGTCAACCGGAGTGGACGGGCTCTCCATCGGAGCTGGCCGCAGCAGTACAGGTGGGCATGGCGGCAAATGCGCTGACCAAGTATCTGAATGTCAAATCCGGTAGGCTGCTGGAGGAATATCATGTGGGCTACGAGAACAAGGCGCGCCACGCCGGACGGCAGGTGAAACTCACCTATATGCTGGTGGAGGCTCCGGCTTTTGAAGTGGTTGAGGATGGGCGCGACGGTAGCGACGGTTGCAACGGTGAAAACGCTGCCGCCCAAACAACCGTCGCTATCGTCGCAGCCGTCGCGGAAAGGAACGGAAGCGAATGAAGAATGTGCAGATTCCCTATGACTTGTTCGTGGCGCTGCTGGAGTATCACCTCAGCTATGATGACGAATACGCGGATGAAATCCGGCAGGGATTGGAGCGGAAGCTGGACGCCCTGGTGCGGCACGAGCTGTACGCCAAATATAAAACTGCACCCAGCCCGGAAGAACGGGAACAAGCCCGGCAGGCGTATCTGGACCGGCGCGGCGTATTCCCGGATTTTCGCTGGTAACAGGAATTTACTTTCATACTAATCTCGCAGATGAAATTAGCGCCGAAGTCAATCTTCTCCCTGATGGCATGGACAGGAGCGTGACACGCTCCTGTGGCTGGCGGACAAGGTGAATTGGCCAGCAGTGCATCTTCCGCATCCCCCGTCCCCATCGAAAAATCCGCAGATTTGGCGATGGCTAAGGTCGGGAAAATCCAGTAGATTTTCCCGGCCTGTGGGCGGTGGAATTGGAGCAAACATGGGTGCGAAAAATCCGCCGGTCACACCGCATTTTGAGGCTGTGGGTATCACCTGCAAGCCGAAAAAGGCGGCGAGGCTCCCGCAGGAGCCGCATTCCCCCTCGGAGAGCCCACGATACTTTGCAGCCGCAGGATGAAAGTATGATAGTGGGTTATTACACTTCCGCAGAAGTGCATCCCCAAAAGCTACCCGCATCTCAACCGCCCTTGTGGGGCGAGAAAGGAGTTCTATGGCAAGAGGCGACGGTATCCATCGTACCAGCGCAAGAAACATGAGACTGACCACACCCAAACTGAAAAACGCGCAGCAACACAACGAGCGTGAAAAAGAATCGTATGTCAACCAGGATATAGTCCCGGAACGCTCCCATCTGAATGTTCACTTCAAGCAACCGGACAGCGGCTATCTGGAACAGTTTGAACAGATGGTGGCCGATGGAATCATCTCCACGCGCGGTATCAAGGAGGACGCTTTCCGCTACGGCGAGTTGATCTTCGATGTGAACTCCGCCTACTTTTTCAACCACGGCGGATATGACTTCGCAAAACAATTTTACCACGACGCCTACCAAGCTGCAATCAAAATCGTGGGCGGCGAACAGTACATTCTGTCGGCAGTTATGCACGCCGATGAGCGCAACCGGGCTATGTCCGAGGCGCTGGGGCAGGATGTGTACCACTACCACCTCCATGTGGTCTATGTACCGGTGGTGGAGAAGCAGATCCGCTGGTCCAAACGCTGCAAGGACAAGTCGCTAGTGGGCAAGGTAAAAGAAACGGTCATGCAGGTCAGCATGAGCAAGAAGTGGGCATCCATGCCGGTGCTGGATGAAGTCACTGGCGAACCGCTGAAAACAGCAAAGGGTAAGCCTGTTCTCAAAAAATCGTACAGCGTGTTGCAGGACGATTTCTTTCAATATATGCGTGAGGCCGGATACGCCGATGTGGAGCGCGGCAGCTCTGAGGAACATCTGACAGTGACGCAGTTCAAGGTTGAGCGGGAGCAGGCGCGGCTGGCGAAGCTGCAAACAGAAAAATCGGAGGTTCAGGCGGAGATCGGCCAGCTTCGGACAGATAAGGCCGAAGCCGAGAAGGCGGCCAAAGAAGCGCAGACGGAACTCCGTCTATTAGCGCCTAAACTAAAACACATGGAGAAATTGGCGGCCGAGTATTCCTCCGACCCGGAGAACCTGCTGCCGCTCCCCGATCGTATGGAGTCCGCAAAATCCTACCGGGAGAAAAAATCCAAACCGCTGCTGGAGAAGATCGTCAAGGTGGTGCGCTCTGTTTACCGGGCTTACCTGGATGTCTGCCAGAAATTCGAACTGTTGCAGCGCAAATATGATACGGAGATTTCGTATTTGAAAAAGCAGTTGGACGAGGTCAAGGGTGAAAATGCAGAATTGCAAGAAACTGCAAGAGACTATCACCGGCTGTGCCGGGCCTATGGGCCGGAGCGGGTAGTTGAAACGGTGGCCGCTGTCAAGCAGCAGGAACAGGCGGAAAAAGAGCAGAAACGCAGTCAAACGCGGCGGTATAACCGGGATGCGCGGTAATCCCGTTTAGACCTGAGAAAATAGGATTTTTACGGATAGAGGCATCCGAACTGAATCATGTATCGTTTGGGTGCTTTCTATCTGAAAATCCGCTTACTTTTGCCGGTTTAGACCCAGAGAAAATTTATGAAAATATGGAGGTTTTATGAGAACAGGTCTTTCCAAGAAGCAAAAGACAACCAGCGTCTTTTTTGACGAGGCAAGCCCTATCATTGAGGTGTGTACCTACAACACGTCCCTTAAAAACCGTTTGAACGAGTATGCGGCAAAGTACCCAGCCGAGTGCCGGTTGGTGGACGATGACGAGAATGGTTGTCTCACATTTGAGATCAGGAAAGGGCGGTTCAGTTTCAAGCTGAACGCACCATACAGCGCAGAGCGCCGGAAGGCGGCCAGCGAGCTGGCAAAGAAGAATATCCAGAACTTGCAGCAAGACAAAAAGTGATGATACACCGCCCGTGGGGAGAATGATTCCCTGCAGGCGGTTTTTCTCGTTTTAATACTCATGTTTTTGTGAGATTATCTTGAATATTCGTGTCTGTCGTGCTATAATAAAAATGAATTCGACAACGAATGGAGATTTCGTTATGCCGGTTAGCTATGATAAGTTATGGAAAATGCTGATAGATAGGAAGATGAATCGTACCGACCTAAAAGATGCGGCTGGTATCAGCTTTAATGTTTTGGCTAAGATGGGACGAAACGAGTTTGTTTCAATGGAGAGCCTGCATAAAATCTGCCACACCTTATCTTGTGATATAGGCGAAATCATGGAGTTTACTGACAACGATGAACACAAATAACACCAAAGTTTCCCCGTTTTACGGAACTACCAGGAGAGATCGATTTATGCAGCAACCATTGACTTGCGTTGAAATTTGTGCCGGAGCGGGTGGACAGGCTCTGGGCCTTGCTATGGCGGGCTTTGTCCACGTCGCTCTTGTAGAATATGAAGCTGATTATTGCAAAGTTTTGAAAGAAAACCGCCCGGAATGGAATATCATTTGTGCCGATGTCCACGATTTTGATGGACGTCCATATAGAGGCGTAGATTTACTTGCCGGCGGCGTTCCTTGCCCGCCTTTTTCTGTTGCGGGAAAACAACTTGGAAAAGATGATGAACGTGATTTATTCCCAGAGGCAATCCGGCTTATCGGCGAAATTAAACCAAGAGCTGTCATGTTGGAAAATGTGCGTGGGTTCTTGGACCCTGGATTTGATGAATACAGGGAGCATATCTTCTCTGAAATCAAAAAACTTGGCTATGTCACCCACATTAAATTGCTTAATGCGTCCAATTTTGGAGTTCCGCAGCTGCGGCCAAGAGTTGTGATTGTTGGGATACGGAAAGATCAGCTTGGCGCGTTTGCTTATCCCGAAGAAAAGCCGGATAGTGCGCCCCCAGTTGGAAAAGTGCTGTATGACTTGATGGCTGAGAACGGATGGGAAAAAGCAAAGGGATGGGCGGCTCGTGCTGACCGGATTGCTCCCACCTTAGTCGGTGGCTCAAAAAAGCATGGCGGGCCAGATCTCGGCCCCACACGAGCCAGGAATGCATGGGCCGAACTCGGAGTTGATGGACGGGGAATTGCCAACGAAGCACCGTCTGCCGGATTCGAGGGAATGCCCCGATTGACGAGCCGAATGATGGCCAGGATTCAAGGATTTCCAGACACATGGACCTTTGGCAAACGAAAGACCGTGGCTTGCCGCATGATTGGCAACGCTTTTCCACCCCCGGTTGCCCAGGCAGTAGGAGAAAAAATTAAGGAGTGTCTTGAGTATGGATGCGCTGATTGCAAACGCGAGGTTCCACTTTCACAAGCAGTTATTTGAAACGAATACGTTGACTTTGACTTCGGCCGGTGTGGCGTCCAACGCCGATACCAGTAGCCGCGGCTCCAAGGCAATAGCCCGCAGGATTGTTGATATTCTGGTAGATGAGCAGCATCATGCGGTTTCAACGGTTGATAAGATTTCCGGTCAGACTCTTGGCAAGCAATTTGAGACTTTGACTATGGATTTCTTGCGGGAAACCTTTCCGAACCTCCAAAACCTTCGTCCTGGACGCTGGACAATACTGCAGCTTGGTAATAATAACAAGTTAAAAACCAGCGATTTTGCCCAGTATGAGCATCTGGCATACTTGAATGAGCTTACCGCACAGAACGCTCAGTTGGCCGCTGCATTGGGAAACGATTACTTAGTTGCGCCGGATGTGGTCATTTACCGTGATCTGTATGAGGATAGCGAAATTAACGCTGCCCAGTGCATCGTTGATGGCGATGTCAGCAGAATGGCGGATATTCGCAAGGCAAACGGTGGAAAACCGTTACTCCACGCCAGCGTATCTGCTAAGTACACCATGCGGAGCGACCGGGCACAAAACAGCCGGACTGAGGCATTGAATTTAATTCGCAATAGGAAGGGACATCTGCCCCATATTGTTGTAGTGACAGCGGAGCCGATGCCAAACCGGCTTGCCTCTCTTGCTTTAGGAACGGGTGATATTGACTGCGTTTATCACTTTGCCCTTTATGAGCTGATTCGTGCTGTAAAAGAAGTAGGGTCCGAGGATGCAGCTGAAACTTTGGAAACACTGGTCCAAGGAAAACGTCTGAAAGATATTTCCGACCTCCCGTTAGATTTGGCTGTATAATGGCTGATACGATTTCTTCTGACCGGAGAAGTAAAATCATGTCCCACATCAAGAGCAAGGATACCAGCATTGAGATGATGGTACGCCGCCGCCTCTTTGCGATGGGATACCGGTATCGTGTCAATTATAAGGCTCTTCCAGGCAAGCCTGATATTGTCTTTACCAAGAAGAAAATAGCCATTTTTATTCACGGGTGCTACTGGCACGGGCATGACTGCGGAAGCCGGTATGCCCATACGAGCCAGTCAAACAGAGCATATTGGGGACCCAAAATAGAGCGGACAAAGCAGCGTGATCAGGAGCATATTCAAAAACTGGAAGCCAATGGCTGGAAAGTGATTGTACTTTGGGAATGTGAGATTAAAAACCATTTAGAGTTAACAATAGCTGATTTAATCGAAAAGATTGAAAATTAATAATAAATCTGTATAGAAATCTGCCTTTAGCAATAAGCTCTATATTCGTGTCCATAAGAATACCCCTTGTAGATAATGTGAGATTGGTTCCGAGGTGAAACTACGATAATGATTACATCAATACTAATGAAAAATTGTGCTACATATCCGTCAACGGGGGTATCTATTGACAATTGTCAAAAAGTTAATTTCTTCTATGGACCAAACGGAAGTGGTAAATCGACTATTAGTAATTTTTTGAACAACCAAAATGATCCTCAATATTCTTCTTGTACAGTGCAATGGGAAAACGGCTCTGTACTTGATATTGCGGTATATAATCGGGAGTTTCGCACGCGGCATTTTCAAGAAGATATTGATGGCGTTTTTACTTTGGGCGAGGCTACCATTGAAGAAGTGAAAGCCCTTGAAGATTTAAAGCGAGATAGAGAGATAAAGAGTCAAGATTTGGCTGCTCGAAAAGCAGCGCTTGCTAAAAAAGTAGCGGAAGAGCAGGCGCACAAAGAAAATTTCCGCGATACTGTGTGGAATGTGATCCTTAAGCAGAATGAAACTGACTTTCAAGAAGTGTTTCGCGGCTTTAGA
Source organism: Merdimmobilis hominis (assembly GCF_900104615.1). GTDB lineage: Bacteria > Bacillota > Clostridia > Oscillospirales > Ruminococcaceae > Merdimmobilis > Merdimmobilis hominis. The sequence goes on from NZ_LT629939.1 coordinate 1,881,768, forward strand.
GGGAACAAAGAAAAGTTTATGAATGAGGTAATTAGGCGCTATAATATTTCTCATTCATCATCTGAAACAAAAGATGATTTGCGAAAACGAGCAGCGACCCTTTTTGCAAAACGCCCAGAACGATGTGAATCTTTGTCCCCTCTGTCCGAGAAACTCTTGTCTATGATTGATGCTGTCGAAAATGATCCGATTTGGGAAAAAGTAATCGTTGGAAACAAGGATATTCCTATTGCTAACCTTATAGAATTTCTTGGAAATGCAGACTGGGTGAATAAAGGCCGTTCATACATTCGAGAAAATGGTGTATGCCCTTTTTGTCAGCAGAAAACAATTTCAGAAGATTTTAGGAAACAGATCGAATCTTTCTTCAGCGGTGAATATGATGCTAATATCGAATATATAAGAAAACTAAAGGCAGTATATGAAGAAGCTTCTAAGCAATTGCTAGATTATCTTCAATGTGTAGTTTCAAATGCACTTGCTGTATCAGTCGGAAATATTGATGTTAAAAGATTTAGTTCTTTGAACGATATTTTACAATCAAAATTTGCAAGCACTCTGGCTTCAATGTCTTTCAAAGAGAAAGAAGCCGGCACGAAAATAACTATAGCTCGAAGTTCTAGCGAAATAACTGAGATATTATCCATTATTTCAACAGCAAACACGGAAATAGCAAAACATAATCAAATGGTTGACCACATAAATGAAGAAAGGTTGGCATTGGTTGATGCTGTTTGGACATTTTTAATGGATGAACAAGAGGCGTTGATTGCTGGCTACTTAGGCGATATATCCAATTTCAATAAAGCCAAACAGGGAATGCAGAAAGGTATAGATATTTGCAAGCAACAGTTAGATGATCTAGACAACAAGATAATCGAGGCAGGAAAGAATATCACGAGTGTTCAACCAACTGTCGATGAAATTAATCGTTCCCTTAAGGCTTACGGTTTTACAAATTTTCGGATTGCACCCTCACCAAATAAAGAGAATTGCTATCAAATTCAAAGACTAGACGGAACACTTGCAACAACCACGCTCAGTGAAGGAGAAGAAACATTTATAACATTTTTATATTTTCTTCAACTCGCCAATGGTTCAGTTGAGGAATCCAAAGTATCAGCAAAGAAAGTTTTGGTTTTAGATGATCCAATTTGTAGTCTTGATAGTACAGTTCTTTACATTGTAAGCTCAATGGTAAAATCTCTAATCAAGGAAATCCGAAATGGCATATCGGATGTAGAGCAAATATTTATTCTTACTCATAATGTGTTCTTTCACAAGGAAGCATCATTTGTAGATGGACGAACAGCGGAACTCAATGATGTGAATTATTGGATAATAAGTAAAGATAATAACATATCATCTATACGAGCATTCGGAAAAACCAATCCGATTAAAACATCATACGAGCTTTTATGGCAAGAACTCAAAAACAATGAAAATGCTTCACTTGTAACTACGCAGAATATTATGAGGCGAATCATTGAAAACTATTTTAGCATTCTAGGGAAAAATGTTGACGATGCCATTGTTGATTCATTCGATACACCAGAAGATAAAATGATTTGCCGCTCGCTTATAAGTTGGATAAACGATGGTTCACATTCAATACCGGATGACCTATATATTGACAGCTATACTGATTCTGTTGACCGGTATAAATGTATTTTTCGAGAAATTTTTATAAGGATGCACCACGAAGCTCATTATAAAATGATGATGGGAGAGCCTTAAAATCTTTCGTAGTTCTTGTGATTTATGGCAACACCATGGCAACAAAAAATCAGATAGCCCAAACTATCTGGATAATGGAAACAATGCAAATACTCTGAGCTAAATCTCATAAGCAAATCCGTTTAGAATATGGCTGACGGGAGCGAGTGGGAATAAAAATCAAAACCCCGGAAAGCCCGTATTTATGCGGGTTTCCGGGGTTTTTCCATGTCTATTGAGTACAGATTGAGTACATTTAGGTTTTTATGCTAGGAATAAATGCTATCATCTTGCTATCAAATCAGCTTTTCTGTATTTCCTTGCAGTTCCATTTCAATCAGCTCCAGATTTTCTCCCAGCTCATTGAGAGCAGCAAGTGTCGGTTCGCTGTCACTGTCTCCATATTTCTTGGACATGAGGACATAGCCATTGTAGAGACTCTCCCAACGAAGCAGATTCTGTAAAATGGATTTATCCTGTAATACCACACTGAGGTTATCCAACTGGATGATCTCTTCTTTTTTTGCCTGGTCGCAGGAAAGTGCCAGATAAGTCCCGAAAACTGTATTGGGTTGAAGCCGAACGGTGGCAGCGTCCAGAAGGTTATCTTCCCCACGCTCACCCTCAATGGACAGGATGCCGGACTTGTGCCACAGCATCAGCAAGCCCATCAGATCGCCTTTGGTTTCCATGTGAATGATATCAGAATGGGAATCGCTGAGAGCGCCGCTGTTGACCCGTAATGCTTCTGCAATTCGCTCAATCTGCTGGGACTGGGGCTGCATTTTATTTATTTCATATTTTCGGATGGACACAGGATGGATACCGGTCAATTCAGCTAACTGTGCCTGCGTCATACCTCGCTGTTTGCGAAAATATTTAATTTTATCACCAACTGTAAGCATTAAAAATCCCCTTTCGATCCTCTTTTCATTTAGTATAGCACGGATAGAGCGAATAAGCTACAAAATTACTGAAAATTATCAAAAATGGGTTGACGTAGCGAATTCGCTACGTTATAATGAATGTAGCGATCAAGCTACAATGAATAAAAAGGAGGATACCATAATGAAAGAACAAAGCTTTATCACAGCCAAGGAACTGGCAGAGATGCTGAACATCTCCACAGGACACGCTTACAAGGTGATTCACAGGCTGAATGATGAACTGGCACAGAAGGGGTATCTGACCTTCTCAGGCAGAATCCCCCGAAAGTACTTGGAAGAGCGCTGCTATGGTCTGGGAGAGGGGGCGAGTGCCTGATGACCACAGAGAAAGACCCCAAAACTGGGAAATGTCTGATCCAATACCGTTATAAGGATTGGACAGGCAAGAATCGCAAGTCCACCAAACGAGGATTCAAAACCAAGCGAGAGGCAGAGGAATGGTACCGGGATTTCTTGATGAAGCAGAGCCAGAGCTGTGACATGAAATTCAAGGATTTTACCGAGCTCTACGCAGAAGATATGAAACATCGACTCTGTGAGCACACCATGATCAACAAGATGTATGTGATACGGGATAAGCTGATTCCATACTTTGGAGAAAAGCGTATCAACGAGATTACAGCGGCTGATATCCGGGTCTGGCAGAACCAATTGATTCAGCAGGGGTACAAGCCAACTTATCTTAAGTCCATCAACAATCAACTTTCAGCCATCTTCAACTATGCAGTCAAATATTATGAGCTGAAAGACAATCCCTGTCGCAAGGCTGGCAGCATGGGGAAAGCCAAGGCAGATGAGATGGAAATCTGGACAAAAGATGAGTTTCAGCAGTTTGTTGACTGTCTGATGGATAAACGGATTTCCTGGCTGGCGTTTCAAATTCTTTTCTGGACAGGAATCCGGATTGGTGAGCTGTTGGCTCTTACCTTCGGAGACGTGGACTTGGACGGAAAGGTCATCACCATCAGCAAGTCCTATCAACGCTTGAAAGGTAAAGATGTCATTACACCACCTAAAACCCCAAAAAGCAACCGCAGAGTCAATATTCCTCAATTTTTGGCAGATGACATTCGGGACTACAAAGAAAGTCTCTATGCTCCACAACCAGAGGATCGGGTGATTCCAGTAGCAAAGACTTTTCTGGAAAAGGAGATGCAGCGAGGAATGAAGCTCAGCGGAATGAAAAAAATTCATATCCATTCACTTCGTCATAGCCATACCAGACTTCTGATTGAGATGGGAGTTTCTCCAAAAGAGATTGCAGAACGCCTGGGACATGAGAATATCGAAACCACACTGAACACCTATTCCCATCTGTATCCAGACAAACAGGAGCGTCTGGCGGAGCAGCTGGATCAGTTTCATAACGGAAAAAAGGAGATGGAAGAAAAATGAGTCTGTATCAAGACCACAACAGAACACGAAATAAAACAGTAAGTTTTCGCTTGACACCGGAGGAATACCGTCAGATGGAGGAGCGAATCAAGATAACAGGACTTCCTAAAAATGAGTTCATGATTCGTTCCATGCTGGAACAGCACATTAGTATCCGGGTTGGTAAATTTGAAAGCGACCGGCTGAGTCTGGAGGTGCGTCGGCTGAAAGATATTCTGAATGGAGTAAAAGTCCCAGAAGAAACGGTTGATTTGCTATTAGAATGCAGAGCACTGATGGAGCAGTTAATCCAGATTACCGATGCGAAAAAGGAGGAGTTTTATGACCAATGAGAAAAAAGAAAAGATGACTGCCCTAATCCCGTCTGTTGGCGCAGACGGAGGACAGCCACCACTATGTAACGAAACCATTTTAACAGATAATCAGCAGGATGGCAACCATGAAAGAGTTGAAATGGAGGAAATGGAAGTTTGGCTCCGACAAATGCGTAAGATGAACAGTCCAGATTATCTGCATACTGTATCGCTGACAGAGTTGTATGATGATGTAGGAATCTCCAATATTTGATGCCCAGCTCACATTATCGAGAATCTCCTCAACAATAGCGGGACGAGCAGTATGGTTAATGGCCTCACATATCTCTCGAATTGTGACTCGCTGACTTTCGGGAGAGGCTTTCAGTGCGTTATAGATTTGATTATATACAGCAGGGTGTTTTTGCAACAACCTTTCGTCTTGCTCGGTTTTTGTGTATGCAGTAATAGGAGATTCTACCTCGGCCATCTCTACATCGGGCGGGCTTTGATTCGACATTTCATAATCGATGGTGCTACGATCTTCAACGGTTTTTCCATCAGTAATGCGAGCGTAAAGACCTTCTTTTATGTAGTTATAGTAATGCTGTCCCGCATCAACAATCTTATTTATTTGCCGTCTACGGGTTATTCTGAAGATTTTGTTCTGTTCAATGGTGCGTCGCACTTTTTTTATGGTTTCAAAATCTGTTGTCTCGAACAGTGGATTCTGTAGGACTTTTATTTTCAGACAAAAAGTTTCTATTTCAGAATAACATCTATAAAACTCCGACAGCTGTGTAGGAGACACTCGTTCAGCAAGATACCGCATGAAGTCGTCTTCAACGGTTTTTCTATTGCTTATCATTGCCCTTGCCTCCTTCAGTAATTTTTGGTACTCATCATAGGATTCATGATACAAACCTGCAACATCTGCAAAAAGTTTGGTGGCTGGTTTGAAAACTGTGCGACCGAGATACGCTGACTCCATGCTTTTCATTTGAAATGAAATACCATTTGTATTGCGGTACACTTCATCAACTTCCATACCTCGATGAAGTGCCATTACCCTTAAGTCACGAGATACTGCCTTAATTGCGTCCGAGCGTGTGAGTTCGCCTTTCATAGAGGTAAGAAGCCCTTCTAATAGGATGGCTGCTTCATATTTATCCCAAGACGGCTGCCTCTCTACCATTCATGGCCTACAAGTGAGAGGATCAAAAGAGATCCTGGGGCGGCACCTTCACATAGGTTTGAGCTTTATCAAACTCCGGGTAGTGGTAGCGCCAGCGGTCGTAGTCCTTCTGTGTGATCTCTCCGGCCTCCAACTTGGCGGACTGTTCCCGCCAGGTCCAGAGCATCTCGTGCAGTCGGGCAGCATCCTTGTTTTTGCGCAAATCCACCTGCAAGGAAAGCTCGCCGTCCTGCTCTGTGACCTTCAGACCGTAGTTGTCCTCCAGAGTAAACAAGGTGTGCATGAGCCCTACATAGGAGTCTATGTCCGGGACAGAGAGCGCATGGGGTGAGACATCCAGCACCTCAGCCAAGGCGGCGGTCAGGTCTGCCTTTGGGGTTCTTGATCCTGTTTCATATTGTGCAAGGCGCACATCAGCAGACTTTTCCGGGAAGCCTAGCGCCATGCCGAGATATTTTTGTGTCATCCCCCGAAGGAGACGGAAAAAGTGAATTCGTTCACCAATCGCCATATCATCAACTCCAATCTATGATTGTCCTTATTTGAAACATAGCATATTTGCTTAGTTTTGTCAAGATAATCTAAGCAAATTTATTTAATAATATTTCTTTCAAAACACTTGAACTAAGCTTATATGTATAGTATCATAAGAACACTAAGCCAATAAGCTTAGATAATATAGCGCATCAAATAGACCGTCAGATTTTTGGTTGCGAAACCGAGAAAAAGTGGCAGTAGAGAGTGAGGAGGCATTTATGAAACGCAACAAAGAAAGGTATTTCATTTATGCAGAAACAGAGTTTTATGCGGGTAATGGAGACGCCGTTTTGGTACCCTTTGTGGAGAACGAGGTATTAAAAATAGTAAAAAGAAAGAGAATCCCCACTCCAAATCAAAACCGGAGTGGAGATTCCTTCTTCAACATGATAAACTCAATGTTTCAATCCACGCCCCCTGAATCGAAGACGATGAAAAAAGTATACCCTATATATCTACTACTTACAACTCAAAAATTTTCCTGAATCACTTGATTTTTTTGTTGTTTATTCTACAATAAAATCAATAAATAAGGAGTGTGATGCCACTTGCCAAACTCCTATCCCATCCAAATGGAGATAGCCGGCCCAACGGCTCTCTGGTCGAGACCGGACACGGGCGATAGCCCCACAAGCTATCCAGCTCCCACCTATTCGGCGGTGAAGGGTCTATTCGAGTCGGTACTATGGGGCCCGGATGTATGGGTGATTCCGCAAAAGGTGGAGCTGTGTCGCTCCATCCAGTACCATTCCTATGCAACCAATTACGGTGGACCGATCCGAAAGAGTACTTCTATCAAAAGTGGAAATAACTACCAGCTGTTCGTCTGTTCGTCACGGTCCTGGTGGATGTCTGCTACCGCCTCTATGGGCTCGTAGTCCCAAACCCCCACAAGGCAAACCTGCCTGAGCGGGCATTGGAGTGAGATAGCAAGATCACCTCTCCCGGCCACGCCTATCAAGCTATCTTTCAACGCCGTTTGCAGCGGGGGCAGTCCTATGCAAGTTTGGCCTTGGGTTGGCGGGAGTTCACCCCGTCCTATTTCGGTCCCTAGGACTGTATAATACCTCTATATCATGGCAACACCATGGCAATAAAAAATCAGATAGCCTCTGCTATCTGAATAATGCAAAGAATACCAATGATCTGAGCTAAATCCCATAAGCAAATCTGTTTATAAAATCCTTAGCGGGAGCGAGTTCCAGATCAATGCCCCGCTGGATGAGATACAGCGGGCGAAAGAAGGAACCAATTAGGTGAAAAAAGATGAACAGAGATAACCTGAGTACCCCATAAGGGCACAAAGCAATCAAATACTCACAATCATCGAAAAGGGCCGGTTCTTTGTAACTGGCCGCTGGTTCTGTGCGGCCTTTTCACGCTCTGTGTCAATCTGTCTTTGTGACAGTTCAGCGCAGGGCTTTTTGATTATTTGAAGTGAGGTGTTTCATGTTGGACTTCATGAAAATCACAGCGGATGCGCTGGATATTTTAAACTATGACGGGGCGGTTCAGGACACCCTGGAAGAGCTTCGGAGAAAATGGGGCGCACAGGTCCCGGCGCTGCTCGATGAACGCTTTGATGCCGTCGGCGTCCAGTATATGAGACTGCCCCACGAAAAAGGGGCGGCGGCGCTGGGACAGGAACTGTCCGCCTTCGGCTGGGCCCTGTATAACCTGGACGATGAGGACGAGTATCTGTTTACCCTGATTCCAGAAGAAGAACGCAGCGACTGGGAACATTACTGCAAAAAGCAGGGGCAATATTGCCGCCTGATGAAACAGCCGGGGCGAAAATGGGGAGACCACGCCAAGGAGCAGGATCCCGGGGCGCTGATGCCCTGCGAGGAATACATCCTGGAAGATGAATACGACTATTTCTTCAACTCTCTGTCGGGGGATTTTGCGGCGGGGGAGTGGAAAAGCAGTCATTCCGAGGAATGGAACTATGGCTGTGTGGCGGATCTGCGCTGCCGCCCGCCGAAGGTGACCCGCTCCAAAAGCCTATACCATTTCGGGTGCATCTCCTATTCGGATAAAACCGGGGTGTATGCCGCCTCAGGGGCCTCTGCAAGCGGACTGATTGGAAAGGTCTTGCTATGCAAAAATCCCAATACCCTAAACTTTTTTGAGCCCTCCCCCATTGGGTATGACGGACCGCCCCGGACCCTCTGCTGGGCTGGCCATTCGCTCTGGGTGGGTGATCCCACCAACGCCACACGGATTGAACTGACCGACCGGGGTACCTGTCAGGATGTAAAAAATTGGACTCTGCCAGAAGATGGATGGAGCAGCAAATACCATTGCGGCATTACAGCCGACGGGCTGGGCCGGGTCTACTTCTCCAATGAGTGGTACAAAGGGCGCATTTACCGCTGGGCGGACGGTCAGGTGACCGAACATCCCTTCCCTCTGTACGGATACGACCATCTCTCCGAAGCGGTCCCTGTTCCCGGCACAGGCCGCATCTACATGATTCACAGCGTCAGCGGAAAAGGGCGGATCGAGGAATGTCTGCTGGAACTGGACATGGACACCGGGCGCTGCCGCATCACCGCTCTGCCCGGCATGGGCGAGGGGCTGAAACTTCGCTGGTTTACCGAGGACTGGCTGCTGGTACAGGGAAACGGCGAGCTCCTCTCCGACGACTTTGCCCAGCTCATCAATATGACCACCCGTGAGGTGCTCCGCATCCGTCCGGGGATGTTCGGCGGCGAAAAGATGCAGCACATCGGAGTGCTCACCGATGGTGCGGTGGTCATCGTCACCCGGCGGGGCGGCGTAGGGCCGGTGTTCCGCTACCCCACCGACTTCTGGGGCTTTCTGCGGACAGCGGGTAAGCCCCGCAAACTGGAGCCCTGGCGGGAGTATCAAGAAACTTATCCAAACCTGCCCTTCTTCCTCCCAGGGGAAGAACCAAAGCAGAATGGCGCAAACAGCTCCCATGACACAGGCAGCCCTCTGCTCCGCCTCCAGTTCGGCCAACTCTCACCCGAGAAAAAACAGTCGCTCATGGAGCAGCTGGCAGCGCAGTATCGCCTGGATTTTGTGCGGATGGAGCACTTTGACCGCTGGGGCCAAAGCTGCACCACCGGCATGTTCAAAAAAGATGGCCGGGAGTTCGTCTTTGTCCCCGGCGATACTGTCACCTTGGGCTGGGAACAGTTTGCCGTAGGACTGAACCGGGAGAGCCGGGAGGAATTGGAGTACCTGTTTCAGGAATGGGAATTGGAGCAGGACCCGGCAGAATTCATTGGAGAAAGCATGGCTCCCGTCCGGCAGGTGTCTATCAGCCCCATGCTGGTGGGGCGGGAGCTGGAGGAGATCAACTGGGAGCCGGTCAAGCTGGAAGACCCACGGCTGCGCCCAGAATGGCTGGAAGATTTCCGCCAATTCGCTTCGACTGGCAGGGACAGTCTGACGTTGGCAGGCCGTGCCCGCTTCGAGCGGGATAGCGACAGCTGGCAGGCAAGCCTCTATCACGAGGTGGACTATCCGGACTTTCAAAGCTGGCTGCAAAAACAGGGCTTTTCCCTTCCTACACCGGATGAATGGGCCTACCTGTGCGGTGGTGGGTGCCGCACCCTGTTTCCTTGGGGGGATGGGTTAGACTACTCTATGCGTCTGCGCTGGTTTGAGGATATGGATGAGGACGAGAACAGGCCTTACGACATGGAGGAGCCCAACTTCTTCGGCCTGTCCATCGCCTACGACCCCTATATGCGGGAAGTCGTGAACGCCGACCGGCTCACCACCTGCGGCGGCGACGGCGGGTGCAATATCTGCGGCGGGCTGGGGCCGTTCCTCGGTTTCCTGCCCTGTTCTCCACACTGCAAGCCGGAAGTGCAGGAGGAAAACGAACTGAATGGCAACTATGACTTTTACCGGCCCATCATCCGGGTGAAGCTGGAACCGAAAGGAGAGAATGAAATGCCTGCAACAGAATGGCTGAATAAATATGAATCCATCCAAGGCAAACTAGCCTGTAAAATCGACCTGGATGCCTATTTCACAGAAAAGGGCATTGGCAGCATGGCGGTGGATGTACTGGACATCGGCACAGTCCATTTCCCCACCGGGACGGTCTTTGCCTGCGACCCTCTGGTGGAGCTGGAGGACGCCCGGCCCTATCTCCAGACCATCCCCGCCGGGACTTACTCGGTGCAGATCTGCGTGGTGCCCAGCGAACAATACGGCGACCGCTACGCCTGTGTCAAAGTAGCTGTCAGCGACCAGAAGCCAGTCCGGTACGAGCTGGGCATGGTGGGCAATGAGGACTTGGAGGAAGAACTAGAGGACGGCGATTTCTTCGGTTTCGGCGTGGATGCCGGTATGGGCTGTATTGCGGACATCCAGACCCGGGAAGCCTTCCTGGTATATTGGGCCAAGCGCCTGGGGAAGGATGAGGACATCGACCCCTATAACGACTTGTTCTGTGATTTGTTGGAGAAAAATTTCCAGATGAACCCTATGTACCAGAGAGAGGGCGGTGACTGGCTCAACTGGACAGTGCCGGAGACGGACTGTGACCTCCCCATCTTTGCCTCCGGCTGGGGCGATGGGGTCTATCCGGTTTATTTCGGCTATGACGCCCAGGACAAGGTCTGCGGGGTGTATGTCCATTTCATCGATATTGCGGAAAGTTACAATCAGTGATCAGAAAGAAGAATATTTATGAATCTGCTGGAGCAGTGCCAGAAAGTGTATCCGGACCGGCCATATGCTCTCAATGAAGGAGGAAATCGACATGGTATATACAGCCCAATATCCCTCTCCCCTCGGTATGATCACCTTGGCCAGTGACGGCCAAAATCTCACCGGTTTGTGGTTGGAGGGGCAGAAGTACTTTGCCAGCACCCTCAAGGGGAAGATGCCCCTTCAAGAGGAGCCGCCGGTGCTCCAGGCCGCGAAAAGGTGGCTGGACCGGTATTTTGCGGGGGAGAAGCCGAAGATTGACGATCTCCCTTTGGCTCCTGAAGGCAGCAGGTTCCAGCAGGAAGTTTGGAAGCTGCTCTGTGAAATCCCCTATGGGTCGGTAACTACTTATGGAGAGCTTGCCAGAAAAATAGCGGCCATCCAAAAGAGGCCGAGCATGTCACCTCAGGCGGTGGGCAGTGCAGTGGGCCGTAACCCCATCTCCATTATCATCCCCTGTCACCGAGTGGTGGGCACCAGCGGGAGCTTGACCGGTTATGCCGGAGGCATCGGGAAAAAGATTCAGCTGCTGGAGAGGGAAGGGGTGGACACCTCTCGTTTCACCATCCCCACCAAAGGAACTGCCTTATGATCATCAGCGCCAACCGCAGGACCGATATCCCGGCTCTGTAGCGGAGGGCATCCTCCCCGGCCCTTCCCAACTCTCGGAAAGGCATGGGCCGGTTATATCGATGGCCTTGCGGCCTTTTCCTACGCGGATGTGGGGAAAGGCTGCGTTTTCTATAACGGTGGAATTCATAAGTATAAATAGGATAATTTGTAAAAATTATTACGAATTGTATTGTAAATAGAGAGGCGATCCATAGGGATAAAACGGGTTCCCTCCGGCTGGGGGCGCAAAAAGCGGGAGGGCTAACTTAGCCCTCCCGCCGACGGTATGTATTTTATTTCCCAGTCCCGTTCGCTGGGCCATGGAAATTTCTACCGGATGCAAACGGATTCGATTATTCTTTTACCAGCTGGGCCAGTTCTTCCACGGTGGGGATGTCAGCCGCATTTTTGCCATAGTGGGCATAGGTGATGGTCAGGTTCCCGTCCACCACAAAGCAGGCGGGAAGCTGCAATTCTTCCCCCTCATAGGCGCCGTGCTGGAATCCTTCCTCCTTGACCTTGGCGATCTTGCCCAGGGCGTCGCCGCCGGCCAGTTCCATCTTATCCTTGGCGGGGCGGATGTCCAGTTCCCCATACAGCTTTTGCTGTGGATCACAGACGATTTCGAAGGGCAGATCCCCCGGCTGGAGCTGCTGAGCCATCCCCGCAGGGTCGGATTGGAGCACTACCAGGGCTTTTGCCCCCTGAGAGGCGATCTTCTCATACTGCACCTTCAGCTGATGGATGTCATACTGGCACAGGGTGCAGCCATAGTACCGCAAAAAGAGGATGGCGGTGGGGCGGCCGCCGGTCAGCTTCCGGAGGGAGACGCCGGAGCGGAAGGGGGTGTCTACCACAAAGTCGGGCATCTTGTCGCCGGCTTTGCGCTTTTTGCTTTGGAATCCACCCCGGGCGTTGAGGGCGTCCACAGCGGCTTTCAGCCGCTCCAGGGCTTCCACCAACACTTTGGTGGGGCAGGCCAGGTTGATCCGCTCAAAGCCGTCCCCTTCCTCGCCAAAGAGGATACCTTCATCCAGGAAGAGCTTGGCTTCATCCTTCATAAAGTTTTCCAGGTCCTTGCCGTACATGCCCAAGCCGCGGCAATCCACCCAAAGAAGATAGGTGCCTTCCAGGGGATACACCTTGAGTTGAGGCAGCTTCTTCTCCACAAAGGCCTCCACTGTTTTGGCGTTGAGGTGGATGAGGGAGAGCAGCTGGTCCAACCAGTTTTCACATTTATTGTAGGCGATTTCGCAGGCTTTGTAGCCCAGGATGTTCAGGGACATCACCGCGTTGGCCAGGCGGGCAGAAGCAAATTTTTCCCGCAATTCAGCGTTGGGGATGATGATGTTGGAGGTCTGCATGCCGGCCAGGTTAAAGGTTTTGCTGGGGGCAGTGCAGGTGATGGTGTTCTGGGCAAACTCGGGGCAGATGGAGGCCAAAACGGTGTGTTTGTGGCCAGGCATCACAAAATCCTGATGGATTTCATCCACCACCAGGATGACATTGTTCTCCTGGCAGATGCGGCCCACCTCGGTCAGTTCCTCCCGGGTCCAGACCCGGCCCACCGGGTTGTGGGGGCTGCAAAGGATCATCAGAGTGTTGGCAGGGTCTGCGGCCTTTTGGCGCAGGTCTTCTAGGTCAAAGGTATAGCTGCGCTTCTCCTCGTCGTGGATTAGCGGGTTGTTGACCACCTTGCGGCCGGTCATCCCCACTACCATGCTGAAGGGGTAGTAGACGGGGCGGTTGATGATGACCCCATCGCCGGGTTTGGTGAACGCCTGGACCGCGTAGCCCAGGGCCGGCACCACGCCGGGAGCGGTGACAATCCACTGGGGATCCACCTTCCAGTTGTGACGGCGTTCCATCCAAGAGGTCACCGAAGCCAGATATCCTTCGGTCTCGGTGGTATAGCCCAGGATGGCATCGCCCAGGTAATCCTGAAGCCCCTCGATGATTTCCGGCGCGTTTTTCAGCTCCATGTCCGCCACCGACAGGGGGACGATGTCCCGCTCAATATTGGGGTTGTGTTTTTTCATCCCCTCCCACTTGGAGGAACCAGTACCGGTTCGGTTGACCAGCGTTTCGAAATCGTAATGCATAAACAAATGACCTCCTGCTGTATTCCGCTTGGCGCGTTGCAAATGTGAATCGGTTATGACCGGAATGTTAACTGTCTAAACGATACCACTAACTGCCCAAAATGTCAACTAAAACAGTTTTTACCAGCATTTATATGTAAATATTAGACAATTTCCCATCGATTTCCCAATTTAGGGACTAACCAATGGCAAAGAGGCTTCCTATTTCCGGAAAGAGCCGATTTGTTTTCGAATAGCGGTCAATCTGTATTCACTCAAAAAACACATTTTCAATTTATCCTTTTTGTATTATACTAAGGGTGACTGTGAAAACCGCTAACAATTGCCCGAGGAAAGGTGATGGATTATGTACCAGATTTTGGTGGTGGATGACGAGGAACGCATCCGCACTCTGATTCAAAAATACGCCCAGTTTGAAGGGCATGCCGTATCTGAGGCGTCCAATGGCCTAGAAGCGGTGGAACTTTGCCGGAAAAAGGATTTTGACTTGATCATTATGGATATTATGATGCCGGAACTGGACGGTTTCTCCGCCGTCAAGGAGATCCGCAAGACCGCCTCCACCCCGGTGATCATGCTCTCCGCCCGGGGGGAGGAATACGACAAAATCCACGGCTTTGAGCTGGGGGTGGACGACTATGTGGTCAAACCCTTTTCCCCCAAGGAGCTGATGATGCGGGTGGATGCCATCATGAAGCGATCCGGCCGCGGTGGGGATCAAGACCGCCATGAGGTCTATAAAACCGGCGGCCTGCTGGTGGATTTCACCGCCCGCAAGGTGTTGATTGATGGGGAAAATGTGGAGATGTCCCCCAAGGAATACGACCTGATTTTCTACCTGGTGAAAAACCGGGGCATTGCCTTGACCCGGGAGAAGCTGATCTGCGAGGTGTGGGGGTATGACTTCTACGGCGATGCCCGCACCTTGGACACCCACATCAAGCTTCTGCGCAAAAGCCTGGGCAATTACAGCGACCGGATTGTCACTCTGCGGGGTGTGGGGTACCGGTTTGAAGGCTGATAGAGAAGGGGACGGGTATGGGTATTGCGGCAATCAAAAAGCGGTTTGACAACACCAGCATCAAATGGAAGATCTTTGCAGTGCTCATCAGCTTCTGCACCATCTTGCTGGTGCTGCTCTGGCTGTTCCAGGTGGTCTTTCTGGACAGCTTTTACAAACACATCAAAATCAGCACGGTGAAAAAGAGCGCCAACTCCATTGTGCAGAACATAGACAATGAGCATCTCCAGGAATTGGTAGAGCAGATTTCCTTCGGCAACGAGGTCTGTGTGGACATCCGATGGCAGAATGGGGAGAAAAGGGTCTCCTCCGACGCGCTGCGAGGTTGCCTCATCCACCGGATGCCCAACGAGGAACGGTTTGGGCTTTTCCAAAAAACCCTGGAAAACGGCGGAGAGCTGTTGGGGTATTACAACTATGACAGCTTCCGCCTCCCAAATTTTGACACTGGGAAGTTCAAAGGGCCGTTCCCCAAGGTGGAACACTCCCCCCAGCAGACCATCATCTTTTCCAAGGTCATGGAGGACCAGAATGGGGAATTGGTATTTATTATGATCAATGCCTTGGTATCGCCGGTGGATGCCACCGTGGCCACCCTGCGAACCCAGTTTTATTACATCGCCGGGTTTATGCTGCTGTTTGCCACCCTCTTGGCCTTGGTGATCTCCAAATGGGTGTCCAGCCCCATTGAGGCTATCAACCGCTCGGCCAAGGAATTGGCCACAGGGGATTATGACGTCCACTTTTCCGGCAGCGGTTACCGGGAGATCAACGAGCTTTCCACCACCCTCAACTATGCGGCCCAGGAGCTTTCCAAAGTGGACGGGCTTCGGCAGGAGCTGATCGCCAACATCTCCCATGATTTGCGCACCCCGCTGACCCTGATCAGCGGCTACGCCGAGGTGATGCGGGATCTGCCCGATGAAAACACCCCGGAAAACGCCCAAATCATCATCGATGAAGCCCAGCGGCTTTCTACTTTGGTCAATGATGTCCTCGACCTCTCCAAGCTCCAGTCGGGGATGCAGAGCGTCAACTTAACCGATTATAACCTGACCGATTCCCTATCGGGGGCGGTGCTGCGGATGAACGAGCTGCTCCGCAAAGATGGCTATTCCCTGGAGTTTTCTTATGACCAGCCGGTGTGGGTCCATGCGGATCAAACCTGGATTCACCAGGTGTTTTACAACCTGCTGACCAATGCCATCAACTACACCGGTGAAGATAAAAAAATCTATGTGGAACAATCGGCGGCGGGGGAGTGGGTCACCGTTCGGGTGCGGGACACCGGTGAAGGGGTCTCCCCGGAGAACCTGCCTTATATCTGGGACCGGTACTACAAGGTGGATAAAACCCACAAGCGGGCAGTGACCGGAACTGGATTGGGCCTCTCCATCGTCAAATCGGTGCTGGAACTCCACGGCGGGAGATATGGGGTGGAATCCACGCCGGGCGGCAGCACATTCTGGTTCCAGCTAAAAACCGTGCCGCCCCAGGAAGAGAAATAAATGACGCGTTCCATAACAAAAGCCCCCGGCTTAAAGCCGGGGGCTTTTCATTCAGATGGGAACTTTGGTTATTTGGGGAAGTTGGAGCGGTCGTTGTCCTTGAGCACCACGTCGTGGGCGCCGCCTTCCACAATGCTGGTAGCGGAAACCAAGGTGAGCTTGGCGTTCTGCTGCAGCTCGGGGATGGTGAGGGCGCCGCAATTGCACATGGTGGAACGAACCTTGCTCAGGCTGACGGCCACATTATCCCGCAGGCTGCCGGCATAAGGAACATAGGAATCCACACCCTCCACAAAGGAAAGCTTGGCCGCGCCGCCCATGTCGTACCGCTGCCAGTTGCGGGCACGGGCAGAGCCCTCGCCCCAATACTCCTTCATAATGCTGCCGTTGATGTTGACCTTCTCGGTGGGGCTCTCGTCAAACCGGGCGAAGTAGCGGCCCAGCATCAGGAAGTCTGCGCCCATGGCAAGGGCCAGGGTCATGTGATAGTCGTAGACGATGCCGCCGTCGGAGCAGATGGGAACGTAGATGCCGGTCTCTTCAAAATACTCATCCCGGGCCTTGGCCACGTCGATGAGGGCGGTGGCCTGTCCGCGGCCGATGCCCTTCTGTTCCCGGGTGATGCAGATGGAGCCGCCGCCGATGCCGACCTTGATGAAGTCAGCCCCGGCTTCGGCAAGGAAGCGGAACCCTTCCCGGTCCACCACATTGCCTGCACCCACCTTGACGGTGTCGCCGTATTTGCCGCGGATAAAGTCCAAGGTGCGTTTCTGCCATTCGGAGAAACCCTCGGAGGAGTCGATGCACAACACGTCAGCGCCGGCTTCCACCAGGGCGGGGACCCGCTCCTCATAGTCGCGGGTGTTGATGCCCGCGCCCACCATGTAGCGCTTGTGGCTGTCCAGCAGTTCCAAAGGGTTCTCCTTGTGGGAGTCATAGTCCTTGCGGAAGACCATATACATCAGGTGGCCGTTGTCGTCCACGATGGGCAGGCTGTTGAGCTTGTGGTCCCAGATGATGTCGTTGGCTTCCTTCAAGGTGGTGGCGGGGCCGGCGTAGACCAGGTGGTCCATCCCAGTCATAAACTCGCTGACCTTGGTGGAGGTGTCCATCCGGCTGACCCGGTAATCCCGGCTGGTGACAACGCCCAGCAGTTTGCCGGTGGCAGTGCCGTCCTCGGTGACGGCCATGGTGGAGTGGCCGGTCTTCTGCAGAAGTTCCAGCACATCGGCCAGGGTCTGGTCGGGCTTGATGTTGGAGTCGCTGACCACAAACCCGGCCTTGTAGGACTTGGCCCGGGCCACCATAGCGGCTTCGCTTTCAATGGACTGGGAGCCGTAGATAAAGGACATGCCGCCTTCCCGGGCCAAGGCGACGGCCATTCTGTCGTCGGAGACCGACTGCATGATGGCGGACACCATGGGGATGTTGATGGAGATGGCGGGTTCCTCCCCCTTTTTGAACTTGACTAGTGGGGTTTTCAGGCTGACATTGGCAGGGATGCACGCGGCGGAGGAATAGCCGGGCACCAACAGATACTCGCTAAAGGTGTGGGAGGGCTCTTCAAAATAAAACGCCATAAGTTACGCTCCTTTGCATCTGATGTAGGGATCTATCTGGATGGAAAATCATATAGAGTAGAATTGTATCTATTATAGCACACTTTGAAGCAAAGGGAGCAGGGCGAACTGCCAAAATCTAGAGGGATTTTGCAGGGCTTTTTGCAGAATTTTGCCGGATTGTCCCGAATAAAGAAACCCGGGCGAGGAAATTTAGGTTCTCCGCCCGGGTTTTGACACAGAAAAAGGGGTTACAGGGGAATGGATCGGCACTTGCCGCAGCTTTCTGCAATGGCCAAGAGAGGCCCCATTCCTTGAGGGGACATTTCGGGGACATCCGCCAAAGGGAAGGGAATGCCCAGCTCCTGGTACTTGGTCAGGCAGAGCTTGCGGAAGGGGAGAAGCTCCAGCTTTTCCAGGTTGGGGTATTCTCCGGCCTTGGCGGCCAGCTCCCGGATGTGCTCTGGGGAATCGGTGAGGCCGGGCACCACCACGTGGCGCACCCAGAGGGGGATCTCCATCTCCTGGACCAAGTTCAAGAAATCAAGGGTATGTTGGTAGCTGCCATGGCACCGCTGACGGTATGCCTCCTCTGAGAGAAATTTGATGTCGCAGAGGACCAAATCGGTGTGGAGCAGTACCTCCCGTGCCTTTTGCAGGTTGCCTGCGCCGCTGGTGTCCAGAGCGGTGTGGAGGCCCATGCTGTGAAGTAGGCGGAACAGTTCCGCTACAAATTCCGGCTGGGCAAGGGGTTCCCCCCCGCTGACCGTCACCCCGCCACGCTTGAGGTAGGGCCGGTACCGGGCGATCTGCTCTGCCACCTGGGTGGGGGTATAGGGGGTGCCGCCGGCGGGATCCCAGGTGTCGGGGTTGTGGCAGTACTGGCAGCGCAGGGGACAGCCCTGCAAAAAGACCACATAGCGAAGGCCAGGGCCGTCTACCGCCCCCAGGGACTGGAAGGAGTGGATTCTTCCGGTGTTTTCCATGGTTTTCCCCCGTTTCTACATGGCTTGGTGGAATGTGCGGGCGATGACCTCCCGCTGCTGTTCCCGGGTCAGCTTGTGGAAGTGGACCGCGTACCCCGACACCCGGATGGTCAGGTTGGGGTAGTTCTCCGGGTGGTGGTAGGCGTCCACCAATGTCTCCCGGTTCAGGACGTTGACGTTGATGTGGTGGGCCTTTTGGGCGAAGTAGCCGTCCAGAAGGTCGCAGAGGTTGCGGCAGCGCTCCTCCTCGGTTTTGCCCAGGGCGTCGGGGACGATGGAGAAGGTGTTGGAGATGCCGTCCCGACAGAGGTTGTAATCCAGTTTAGCCACCGAGTTGAGGGAGGCCAGGGCGCCGTTTTTCTCCCGGTTGTGCATGGGGTTGGCGCCGGGGGCAAAGGGCTCTCCAGCCTTGCGGCCATCGGGGGTGGAGCCGGTTTTTTTGCCGTACACCACGTTGGAGGTGATGGTCAGGATGGATAGGGTGTGGGTGGCATCCCGGTAGGTGGGGTTCTGTTTTAGGGCGTTGTAGAACGCCTCCACCTGCTGGCAGGCGATGGAGTCCACCCGGTCGTCGTCGTTGCCAAAGGCGGGATAATCGCCTTCCACCGCAAAGTCGGTGATCAGCCCGTTTTCCCCGCGGATGGCCCGCACTTTGGCGTATTTGATGGCGGAGAGGGAGTCAGCCAGCACGCTCATCCCCGCGATGCCAAAGGCCATGTTGCGGTGGACCTGGGTGTCGTGGAGGGCCATTTGGGTCTTTTCATAGGCGTATTTGTCGTGCATGTAGTGGATGACGTTCATGGTGTTGACATAGAGACGGGCCAGCCAGTCCCGATAGGGGGCCATCCGGGCCAGGACCTTGTCATAGTCTAGGATCTCCTCCTCGTAAACCGGCCCCTCCGGTCCCACCTGGATGCCGTACCGCTCATCCTTGCCGCCGTTGAGGCTCATGAGCAGCAGCTTTGCCAGGTTGGCCCGGGCCCCGAAGAACTGCATCTCCTTGCCCAGCCGCATGGCCGAGACGCAGCAGGCGATGCCGTAATCGTCCCCGTAGATGGGGCGCATCAGGTCGTCGTTTTCATACTGGATGGAGTCGGTGTCGCAGGAGACCTTGGCGCAGTACCGTTTAAAGGATTCGGGCAGGGCCTCGCTCCACAAAATGGTCAAGTTGGGTTCGGGGGCGGAGCCAAGGTTGTATAGGGTGTGGAGCATCCGGTAGGAGTTTTTGGTGACCAGGGTCCGGCCGTCCTCCCCCATGCCGCCCAGGGATTCGGTGATCCACATGGGGTCGCCGCCAAACAGTTCGTTGTAGGCAGGAGTACGCAGGTGGCGAGCCATCCGCAGCTTCATGACAAAGTCGTCCATGATCTCCTGGGCCTCTTCCTCCGTGAGGGTGCCGGCAGCCAGATCCCGTTCAAAATAGATGTCCAGGAAGGTGGAGACCCGGCCAAGGCTCATAGCGGCGCCGTTCTGCTCTTTAATGGCTCCCAGGTATCCGAAATAGGTCCACTGGACAGCTTCCCGGGCGTTCTGGGCAGGCAGGGAGATGTCATAGCCGTAGAGTGCGGCCATCTCTTTGAGCTTGCCCAAGAAGTTGATCTGTTGGTATAGCTCCTCCGAAAGGCGGATGGTGTCGGTGTCCATGACCTCCAAAGAAAGTTGCCGCTTGTCCCGGCGCTTCTCCTCCATCAAAGCGTCGATGCCGTAAAGGGCCACCCGGCGGTAATCCCCGATGATCCGGCCCCGGCCGTAGGCATCGGGCAGTCCGGTGATGATGCCGCAGTGGCGGGCGGCTTTGGTCTCGTCGGAGTACACCCGGAACACCCCGTCGTTGTGGGTGGTGCGGTACTGGAATTCATCTTCCACCTTCTGGGAGAGCTGATAGCCGTAAGCCTCACAGGCTTCCCGGGTCATGCGAAGGCCGCCGAAGGGGTTGACCCCCCGCTTGAGGGGCCGGTCGGTCTGAATGCCCACAATGATCTCTTTCTCCTTGTCCAGGTAGCCGGGCTTGTAGGCGGTGAGGGAGGAGACTGTCTGGGTGTCCACATCCAGCACCCCGCCGAACTCCTGCTCCAGCCGGAACAGGCCCTCCAGTTTGTGCATCAGGCTTTTTGTCCGATCTGTGGCAGGGGTGAGGAAGCCTTCATCCCCCAGATAGGGGGTGTAGTTCTGTTGGATAAAATCCCGCAGGTCGATCTCCTGCTGCCAGTGCCCGCCTTTGAATCCCTTCCAAGCTGCAAATTCCATGGTGATGCTCCCCTTTCTTTTGACAGGTGCCCCGGCTGCCAACCGGACAAAACAAAAAGGGCAACACAGATGGTGTATCCATCCATGTTGCCCAGGCAGCCGGCGTAAACCCAATCCCCTGCGCCGCCCTGTGGTTTTGTCCACTTATCTGCCAGTGGCGAAGAGGTGTTTTGTTGTAGCCCCAGTATAGAACGAAAAGGAGAAATTTGTCAAGTATTTGTCAAAAGTTTGGAGAATCCCCTGGCCTGGCAGAGATAAAATGAGAGGTTTTTGGAGAAAAGAGCGAATTTTTGTGTAAAACATTGATATACAGGAAAAAATGTACGGCTGCTGTGATATCCACTTTTTGGAAGCCCGCTGATGGCAAAGAGGGGCCGCACTGAGGCAAGAAACAGCTTGCAAAAACAGAATCCCCTAGATAAACGGTTTGTCTCAAAGGGAAAAGACGGGGTATTACCCAATCAGAATGCGGACAAAATGGAACCAAGGCTTATCATTTTTTGAAATAAATTTTATCTCCTCTGCCCAGGAAAAAATCGCCGGGATTTCACCCTTTGAAGGGGTAATTCCACGGTTTTTGCCCATCCTAAAGAGGAGGTGAAAACATATGGAATCCTTATGGAAAAAGACGGTGGAACTGCCCCGCCAACGGGTGCTGGGACAAGATTTACAAGTGCAATGCGCCATTGTAGGCGGGGGCATGGCGGGGCTGCTGACTGCACTTTTCCTCGAGCGCAATGGGGTGGAGGCAGTGGTGCTGGAGGCGGACCGGGTGGCAGGCGGCCAGACTGGCAACACCACGGCCAAAATCACCGCCCAGCACGGCATGATCTACCACAAACTGCTGGATACCCTAGGCCGGGAAAAGGCCCAGCAATATGCCCACGCCAACCAACGGGCCATTGAGCAATACCGCCAGATCGCCGGGGATTTGGGGATTTCCTGCTGGATGGAGGAGCTTCCCGCCTACCTGTATTCCCGGTTGGAGGAAGAGCCTCTGCGCCGGGAGGCAGACGCTGCCAAATCTTTAGGCTTTGATGCAGCCTTCACCATGGATACCACCCTTCCTTTTCCGGTGGCGGGGGCAGTCCGGTTTGAAAATCAGTCCCAGTTCCATCCCCTGGAATTTCTCCAGGGGATTCTGCCGAAGCTGACGGTGTATGAGGAAACACCGGTCCTCTCGGTGGAGGGGGATGCCTTGGTCACTCCAGGAGGGCGGGTCACTGCGGAGGAGATTGTCTTTGCCACCCATTACCCGTTCCTCAACCTGCCGGGGATGTACTTTGCCCGGATGCACCAGGAGCGCAGTTATGTGATCGCCCTGGAAGGTGCCCAAAAGCTGGATGGCGTCTATTATGGCGTCGATGAAGAGGGAGGCTGGTCCATGCGCAACGCAGGGGAATATCTCCTCCTGGGCGGCGGCAACCACCGCACGGGGGACAACCGATCCGGGGGGAAATACCGCTCCCTCGCCGATGCGGCAAAAGAATTCTGGCCGCAGAGCCGGGAGGCAGCCCGCTGGTCCGCCCAGGACTGCATGACCCTGGATGGGGTTCCCTATATTGGGCAGTTTGCCGAATCCACCCCCAATTGGTATGTGGCCACCGGGTTTGGAAAATGGGGAATGACCCATTCCATGGTGGCGGCCCAACTGATTTCCGACCGGATTCTAGGCCGGGAAAACCCGGATTGGGAGGTTTTTTCCCCCCAGCGGTTCACCCCAGGCGCCTCGGCTAAAACCTTTTTGGAAAACGGCCTCCAAGCGGTCAAAGGCCTGGGCAGCCAGCTTCTGGAACCGCCGCGGGCTCTGCTCAAGGATTTGCAGCCTGGCCACGGCGGCATCGTGGAGTGGGGGGAAGAGAAGGTGGGTGCTTACCGGGATGAGGCAGGGGAGGTCTTCCTGGTGTCCACCCGCTGCCCTCATCTTGGATGCCAGCTGGAGTGGAATCCCGATGAAAAAAGCTGGGATTGCCCCTGCCATGGTTCCCGGTTTGACTACAAGGGCAACCGGATCGATGGCCCAGCCCAAACCGGCCTCCACCGGGGATAAGGCCTTCGGAACGCAATTGGAAAAAGAATCTCCCCATCTGTATATGCAGATGGGGAGATTTGTTAATCTAAGAAGGTGAGAAATGCCTCCGCCTGTTTGCGCAGGCGTCCTTCCTGGCTCTCGGTGAGGGAAAGGCAGTTGCTTTTGAACGCCTCGGGAGACAGGGGGATCCCGGTGCGGGGGACTGCCATCATCTTCATGCCCAGGACAGAGAGAAGCATCATCAAATGGTCCTGGACGCAGGCGGTACCCGCAGCTCCGCCAGCCCCGGAAAAGGTGACTGGTTTGCCAAAGAGGCAGGTTGCTTCCCCAGGCTGATTGGGACGGGAGAGCCAATCCAGCAGGTTTTTCAGCACGCCGGGGAGGCTGTGGTTGTATTCAGGGACAAAGAGCCATACCCCATCCGCCCGGGAGACTGCCTCCCGGACCTGCGCCACCGGCAGCGGCACAGGGAATTCCATATCCTGATTAAAAAAGGGAACCTGCGTGTAATCGAGAAACGCGACCTCAGCCCGTTCCCCCAGCATTTCCTGGGCCAATTGGGCCAACTGCCGCTGGAACGATTCCTTCCGCAGGGAGCCAATTATCATTAAAATCCGCTTTTGGTTCATACAGCCAACCTCCATATCCATCCATTCTCAGACCAGCATGGGCGATTTCCCCCAATTCTATTCGGAAAAATGGGGAGGCCCCACCGGCGAAAGCGGCATGAAACGCAGCTTATCCCCTTTTGGGCCACTACGATATCCATTGTACTGTCGTAGGGGGAAATTGTCAAACGGAAGAGGGCTATTGGCGGCACTTTTTCTGGTATCCTTCCCCCCAGTCCCACATGGCGTCCAGAATGGGTTTGAGACTATACCCCAAATCGGTCAAGGTGTACTCCACCCGGGGTGGAACCTCGGCATAGACTGTCCGTGTGAGGAGGCCGCTTGCCTCCATCTCCCGCAGCTGGGCAGTCAACACTTTTTGAGAGACGTGGCCAATGGATTTTTTCAGCTCCCCGAACCGTTTGGTCCCGGGCAGGAGGTCCCGCAGGATCAGGACCTTCCACTTGTCGCTGATCAGGGATAGTGTGGTCTCTACTGGGCAGGCGGGCAACTGGGTGGCAGTTCTTTCAGACATGGAATCATCCCCTTTGTAAATCCAATAGTATCATTTTGGTACCTACAGTACAAAATTATGCTTACTTTACATAATTACTCTATGGATTTATTATAAAGGCAGCAGGGGGAAAAAGCAAGCCCCAAGCAAACCCATTCCAAGGAGGTACAAATCATGAATGAAGCAATCGCCTTTCTGCGGGAAAACCCAGTGCAGTATCTGGCAACCGTTGGCCGGGACGGCAGGGCCAAATGCCGCCCCTTTATGTTCGCCGGGGAACTGGACGGCAAACTGTGGTTCTGCACCAACAACCAAAAAGATGTCTACCGGGATATTGTGGAAAACCCCTATGTGGAAGTATCGGTGGCAAGCCCTGCTTACGCCTGGATCCGGCTCAGCGGCAAAGCCGTGTTTGAAGACAGCCGGGAGGCCAAGGAGATGTGTATGGGCAACCCCATTGTCAAAAGCCAGTACCAGACCGCAGACAACCCAATTTTTGTGGTGTTCTACTTGGAAGAGGCCCGCGCCGTACTCGCTGACTTCTCCGGGAACCCACCTCGAGAGTATCAATTTTAATCTAAATAGTAAAATGGATTAAAAAATATCCAAATTGTATAGTTTT
Source organism: Merdimmobilis hominis (assembly GCF_900104615.1). Taxonomy (GTDB): domain Bacteria; phylum Bacillota; class Clostridia; order Oscillospirales; family Ruminococcaceae; genus Merdimmobilis; species Merdimmobilis hominis. The sequence goes on from NZ_LT629939.1 coordinate 1,906,357, forward strand.
GCCGCGGCGACCACAATGGGGGAAGTTCCCTTATTGCGGCAGCCCCAGCCCAACAACTCCCCCCTCCAACTGTGGAGGGGGTTTTTCTACTGGCGCATCTCCTCCGACGGGGAGAGGGCGTCGTTGAGGGCTTCGGTCATGTGGTGGAGAAATGCGGTCATCTCTCGGGTGACCGGCTTGTCCTGATGAGCAATCCACCCCAGTTTCATGGCGTCCTGCTCCCCTGCGATAGGGATAGAAACCACCCGGTCGCTGCTGAACCGACGGGGCAGAATGCCGCTGCCGATGGAGAAGGCATCGGTGTTTTCCACAACATTGTAGAAGGTGGAGCGGTCTTTGATGTAGATGATCCGGCCAGTGCGCCGCAGGTCCAGGAGGGCGATTTCCTCTGAAAAATCCATCCCCACCCCGCTTTCCTGCTCAAACACCACAATGGGGTAGGTTTCAATTTCTTCCAGCCGCACCGATTCCCGTCCCGCTAAAGGGTGCTGGACCCCCACATACACATGGGGGAGGAGGCTTTGCAGCTGGTGAAAGACAAGGCCTTTGGATTTGAGCACCTTCTTGATAAAGGTTTCGGTGAGGTTGGAAAGGAAGATCACCCCGATTTCACTGCGGCTTTGGTAGACGTCCTCAATGACCTGGTACATGTCGGTTTCTATCATGTGCAGCACATACTGGGGAGGGTTGCAGTCCCCGAGAAAGCGCAGGAACCCATCCACTGCAAAGGGATAGTGCTGGGAGGAGATGGAAAAGTGCAGGGAAGGGGTCTCTTCCTTGGCAGAGTAAAGCCCCTCCAGCCGCCTCTTCTGCTCCACTAAAATTCGGGCATAGCCGATGAACTCCTTGCCCTGGTCGGTGACGGTGATGCCCCGGTTAGTCCGGCAAAAGAGGGTGACCCCCAATTCCTCCTCCAAATCCTTAAGCAATTTGCTGATGCTCGACTGGGAGACAAAAAGCCCCTGGGCAGCTTTGTTGATGGAACCGCAGCGGGCCACCTCCAGGACATATTGTAGTTGTTGAAATGTCATAGAACCCCTCCCTTTTTCTTGGTGCATTTCCATAGCTGTTAGAAATAATCTCCAGTTGGTTATTCCTTTTGGATATAACAAACCATTTCAAAAACATATTATCACTATTTTTGTTGAAAAGCTATAATGGAATTGTAAGGAAATCACCCACGACAGCAAGGAGGAATCTGTGATGGAGAAAAGCAACTACGGTTTCGGGACCCGCGCCATCCACGCCGGGAACAAAAAGGACACCGTCAATGGAGCACTGACCACCCCTATTTACCAAACTTCGACCTTCGTGTTCGACAGCTGTGAGCAGGGTGCCGCCCGCTTTGCCGGAGAGGAGCGCGGGTATATTTACTCCCGGTTGGGCAACCCCACCTCTACCATTTTGGAGGAGAAGATTGCCGCTTTGGAAAACGGGGAAGCCGCCGCGGTCACCAGTTCCGGCATGGGGGCCATCACCTCGGCCATCTGGACCATCTGCAAGGCGGGGGATCACATCATCTCCGACGGCACGCTGTATGGCTGCACCTATGCATACCTGTCCCACGGCATCTCCCGCTATGGCGTGGATGTCAGCTTTGTGGACACCAGCAGCTTGGAGGAGATCGAGGCCGCCCTGCGCCCTAACACCACTGTGGTGTACCTGGAAACCCCGGCCAACCCCAACCTGAAAATCACCGACATCAAGGCGGTCAGCGACCTGGTACACGCTTACAATCCAGAAATCAAGGTGATTTGTGACAACACCTTTGCCACCCCTTATCTCCAGCGTCCCCTGGAACTGGGAGCGGATGTGGTGGTCCACTCCCTCACCAAGTACATGAATGGACATGGAGATGTCATCGCTGGCGCTGTGGTGGGAAAAGCCGATTACATATCCCAGGTCAAGCTGTTCGGCATCAAGGATATGACCGGCTCGGTCATCGGTCCCTTTGAGTCGTTTTTGATCCTCCGCGGCATGAAGACATTGGAGGTGCGGATGGATCGCCACTGCGATTCTGCAAAGAAGATCGTGGAGTTCCTCAAAGGCCACCCCGCGGTGGAGGCCATCAACTTCCCCGGCTTGCCGGAGCACCCCGGCCACGAGGTCGCTAAGAAGCAGATGTCCCGCCCCGGTGCCATGATCTCCTTTGAGGTCAAGGGCGGCCGTGCCAACGGAGCGAAACTCCTCAACAGTTTGAAGCTGTGCACTTTGGCAGTCAGCTTGGGTGACGCAGAAACCCTCATCGAGCACCCTGCATCCATGACCCATTCCCCCTATAGTGCAGAGGAGCTTAAAGCAGTGGGCATCTCTGAGGGATTGGTGCGGTTGTCGGTGGGCTTGGAAAACCCAGAGGATATCATCGCAGATTTAAAGGCGGGCTTGGATGCTCTGACTTGGTAACAATTAAAAATAGCGCAAAAGGGCGGAGAGAAACCTCTCCGCCTTTTTAAGTGCAAATATGGAATGGCAGTGCCAAATGGGCTAGGTCAGCTGATCCAGCGGTGGAGCGCCCCCAACAGGCGGTCCATTTCTAAGGGTTTGGCCACATGTTCGTTCATACCGGCCTGCCGGGCGCGGTAGGCGTCGTCGGCAAAGGCGTTGGCAGTCAGGGCGATGATGGGGATAGTGGCTGCGTCAGGCCTTTGTCCGGTTTCCGCCAGACGGCGGATGGCTGTGGCAGCTTCATAGCCGTTCATCACCGGCATCTGGATGTCCATTAAAATCAAAGCGAAGGTCCCTGGCGGGTTGGAGGAAAAGAGATCCACCGCCTGCTGGCCATCGGTGGCGTTGACGGTGTCCAAGCCGGCCATGCCTAATAGCTCCTGGGCGATTTCCCGGTTGAGGTCGTTGTCCTCCACCAAAAGGAGCTTTGTCCCCACTGGGAAGGGGGGAAGTTCCACCGCTGGATCGGTGCTGGCTGGTTCGGATGCCCCTTGCTGGGCTAGTTTTAAGAAGATAGTTACCACAAACCGGGTGCCTTCGCCCAGTTTGCTTTCCACCCGGATGGTACCGTTCATCATCTGCACCAGGTTGTGGGTGATGGCAAGGCCGAGGCCGGTGCCCTGGACTGCATTCACCCGGGGGTCTTCCGCCCGTTCAAAGGGGGTGAACACCTTGCCGAGGAACTCTTGGGACATGCCGATCCCATCGTCCTCCACCAGGAATTCAAAGCAGCCGACCCCGCTCTTACCGGAGAGCTTTTCTTCCACTTTCAAGGAGATGTGACCGCCTTCACCGGTGTATTTTACCGCGTTGGACAGCAGGTTGAGGAGGATTTGCTGCACTCGGGTGGGATCCCCGCGGACGGCATCGCTTTGTACGGAGATAGCCAGGGAGAGCTGCTGGCCTTTGCCCTCGGCGTCAGGGCGGATCATCTGCACAGCGGCGGTCAGACAGTCGCTGAGGCGGAAGGCACTTTCATTGAGGCCGATGTTGCCAGATTCAATTTTAGACATGTCCAGTACCTCGTTGATCAGCCCCAGGAGGAGGTTGCCGGAGGAGCGGATTTTTTCCAGGCAGTCCGCCAGCCTGTCCCGGTCGTCCAGCTGGTGCTCCGCAATGGCGGCCATGCCTAGGATGGCATTCATAGGGGTGCGGATATCGTGGCTCATTTTGGAAAGGAAGTCCGACTTGGCCAAGTTGGCCCGGCGGGCCCCTTCATAGGCTTCTTCCAACGCCTGTTTGGCGGCTTTTTCCTCGGCTTGGCGCTCCAATTCCCGTTGCTTCTCCTCGCTGACATTGCGCAGGGTGACGATGGCGTTTTTTTCCTGTGCGTTGTCCATAGAAACTGGGTGGATTTCCAGACGAAGCCAAGGTGCCCCCCACTGCTGGAAGGGCCCTGACGGAATTCCACTTCGGTGTGCCCGCTGATCTCAGAGAATCGGGAGAGCAGTCGTCCCCGGTCACAAAGCTGGGCGACCCGCGGGCGGTCCTGCTCTTCGGCTAGGGCGAGCAAACGCTGGAATAACCCCCCGGAGAAGCTGCCAATGCGGGGGAAGGGGAGGCCCTCCCGGGCTTGGGACAGACGCACAGCGTAGTATTGGTCCTCCAGTTAGGTTTACATAGAAAATGCTGAGGTAAACGCCGCTGATGGCCTGGAGCGCCGATTGGTTCATATGCAGGCGGGTGCTGTTTTCCAGCAGGGTTTCCTTCATGGCATGGATGTTGCGGATGGTTCCCACCACCCGGGTGAGGCGGCCGCTGTGGTAGATGGGCCGGCTGCTGATCCGGTGCCACTGATAGTAGCCGGGGGCGCTGTCTGGCGTGACTACCCGCATTTCAAAGGATTCCCCACAGCCGTTGCAGATATTGTCCATGGCGGCGGGGGCATCTTCTGGGTGGATAAAGGATTTGTCGGAAAGAAGCTTGGAATACCCGGAGAGCTCCCGGCGCTTCACCCCTTGTCTGGGGCGAGGTTCATAACTGATGAAGGTATCGGAATCGGTCAGGTATTCAAACATGATGTCGGCGCTGGACTCCATGGCCACCCGGTACATCTCCTGTTCCTGGTTCAGCTGCTGTTGTAGGATTTTGCGCTGGGTGATGTCGATCAGTGTCCGCTGGATGATGGAATCCCCGTCTTCGGTAGATCCGACCACCATATTGGTGCCCTCCAGCCAGTGGAGCGAGCCGTCGCCCCACCGGACACGGTATTCCCGGTCCTGCCTGTCCCCGACCCGGTGCAGCTGAAAATAGGTCTGCCGCAGCATCTCCTGGTCCTCTTCTAGAACAGAACCCAGTAAACCGCCATGCCAATCCCGCAGGCCCTCCTCCATGCTCTTATACCCCAAAAGGGAGAGGGCCGCCTGATTGAGGGAGATCAGTTCAAACTCTCCGCCGGCACGGCGGATGAACCGGATAATCCCGCAGGGGACGGTGTCGTAGATGCTGGTCAAGAGCTGGGATTGTTCCCGGATGCGCTGTGAATCCTCCTCCGACTGGGTCACATCCAGGTATAGGCTGTTGACCATCCAATGGCCCTCTGCATCTTGGGCTTTTTTGCCGCTGTCTATGATCCATTTTAAAGAACCGTCCTTGCAGCGCACCCGGTACCGGGTGGAGTAGGAGAGGCCGCCGTCCCGGAAGGCTTCGGCGCAATCAGCGAGGGCGCGCTTCAGATCAGGGGGATAGACGGCGCCCACGGCAGTGCCGCCGGTAACGGTCAAAAATTCCTCCACTGTGTAGCCGAACAGGGCAGCCGCCTCTTTGCTGACAAAAGCATAGGAATAGGCGTCATCGTCATTGCTGATTTTCAGCCCCCCTGCAATGGAGGACATGACAACCTCCAACTGCCGATTCTGCTGGAGAGCCTGCTGTTCCAATTCCGTCAGGCGTTCCTGGACAAAATGGTAGGACTGCCTGCCTGTTTTTTCGGGGAAAAGCTCGTCCCCCACCAGCTCCTGATAGGGGTTGGAACAGTGGATGTGGACGCATCGGAACTCCTCTTCCATCCGCTGATAAACAAAGGTCACCCGCTGGTGCACCTTTATAAACATTTTGGTTTCGGGGTTGGTGGCAATCCACATCCGGCCGGTGACTATATACAGCCCGGGAACCGGTTCCAAAGCGTCATACTCTTCATCCCAAATCCGGCAGGGGGGAATATTCCCGGTGAGCTTTTGGAAGAAGGCATCCACCGAATCCTGACCGGTGATGTATTGCTCTTCTCCGGTGCCAAGCCAGGAGAACTGCGGCGCTAAAAAAGCGGTGATGCCTTTGGAATTGCCATCGCAGTAATGCATATGCATCAGACGGCTGGTGAGGGCTTTGGCTTCCTCCAATTGTGGATTGTCGGTCGACGGTGTGTTCAATTTTGTCCCCAGCCTTTCTTGTGTAGCCTTAGAATCCCTATGGTTTTATGATATCCGATTGTGTTTTCACCGTCAAGGAAAAGGCCTTTTTACAGAGGATCCGGTTGTTGTACGCAAAAAGGAATAGTGGGGTCACTTTAGATTTCTTGGGACGCAGGCGCAAATTTGGGCCAAAGCAAAGGCCCGGAGCGCGAAATGGCTCCAGGCTTTACCATAAATACAAAGGACGGTTAAAATCGATATTTTCAGCGCGGGAACCAAAATAAAGCGCACCCACAAAAGTGAGTGCGCGATCTGTCTGCGGTGACTCGCCGCTGGGAAGCGCTGACAAAATAGATACCTGCTATAAGCGCAAGCGGCAAGGCAAAAGAAAAAGCTGAACCTGGAACGCGGATTGCGTCCAGGCTCAGCCTGGTGCCGCTGGCGGGACTTGAACCCGCACACTGTTGCCAGCCAGGGATTTTAAGTCCCTTGTGTCTGCCGATTCCACCACAGCGGCCAATTTATTACTCAAATATCATACAATATTTGGGTGATGAAGTCAAGGCAAAAGAAAAAGGAGGCGGATTTCCGCCTCCTTTGCATAACACCAGCTAGATAGCGCCTGTCGTCATCAAAATAACCTGTGCGAAGATCACCGAACCAAAGAAAATGGCAAAGAAGGAGACACAGGCGGTCACAACAATGCCCACGCCTTGTTTTACAAATTCATCCAAATCCTTGCCGATAGAAATACCTGCGTAGGCGAGAATGGGGGTGCACAGAGAGAGCAGATTCATTTTATTCAGTTCTGCCACATAGTATTCCGCAATGGGGGAGAAACCGGGAATACTGATCAAAATAGAAAGCAGGCTGATATAAATAATAGTGGGAAGTTTTACTTTGATGGTTTTGCGGGCCAGGTCATCCACCAAGCATCCGGCCACAACCACCAGGAACATCATGATCAATCCAGGAGCGGCTTCCAAAGGAGTGATGGGACGGCCTGTTTTGGACGAGGAAATATAGTTGCCGATGGAGGCGAATACCGCACTGAGGAACAGGACTTTGATTCGAGTAATCCAAGTTTCAGACATAACACAATCCTCCTTTATTCTGCTTTGTTGTTGGCCGAAGCTTTTGCAGGTTTAGGCTCCCGTTTGCAGATCCGATACATAAAGTTAGCCAAAGGCAGGGCCAGGAACAAGGTGACATACATGCCGGTGACACTGCCAATTACCTGTCCTCCTGCGGTGTACGCCTGAATCTGATCAGCATATTGAGGATATGCTTCTACAATAGCGCCCATACAAGCGGCCATCATAGAAGAGGAACCAACTGCTGCACCGATAGCCAAAGAATAAGGATGGAAGAAGCCTAAGCTGCAGAAGAGAGAGGCCATCAGGCCATTGAAGATAGTGCCCAACAAGGTGCCGGTGATATAACCACCCATAACGCCCTGGCCTTCAGGAGAATCCAGGCCGTACATGTTGCCGATGATGGCGATGGCGTCCTCACGGGAGGTGGAGAAACCGCACCCCACGGCTTGGCGCCCCATTTTAAAAATTAAAACGCCGACGGGAACTGCCAACAAGGGGACAGCGAGCTTTTTGGTGACCGCAGTGACCAACAGAGCGGGTCCGGCGGAAAATACCGTCTCCAGATTAGGACCAACAGTAGAAGACATTTTGGCTGTCAAATACATGACCGAAATGGTGATGTAGGGAACGGCGGTGGTCATCATCTCCATCGTGATCAGTTTCATTTTCGCCAGAATGATACCGATGATCAGAGCATACAACATGGGAAGGAGAGTAAAGCCAACCGGTCCGAATTTGAATGGCTTGGAGCCGATCAGCTCACTGACCAAGACCATTCCAAAGCAGAAGGCATGAACTTTCCAGTCTTTCAAATACTTCATAATGCAACCCCTTTTCTCACACAGTATTTCTCCGGGCAAACGGTGCCCAGATAGAAACAATTGGTACGATTAGACGGATACGCTTGGCTGGTTCATCGTGGGTAGGTTGGGCGCCTGTCTTTGGGTTTTCCAGTAGCTACTCTGTATCTTTATAGTATCATAAGCACTATATATTTTCAATGAAATATTTATGATTTGTTAATATTTTTTATGAAATAAAACAAAGGATTCTTAATATTCTTTCGTAGGCGGACAATTCGTACAAAAATGTGGCAAAGTTACAGGCAGCCTTACTATATCGAAGGACAGAATGATACAATTTTTATCATATTTCCTGTGATAGAGTGAGAAAAAGCGGGTTGGGCAAGATGACAGGGAGAAAGGCTGGAAAAATAGCATGTGCCCTGGCGAGAGGAGGAGCTTCACAGCCTGTGGGGGAAATACAGACCAACCAGAAGGATGGGGATCTTAGATGGAACAGGGGTATAAAAAAAGCGGCTGCAATTGCAGCCGCTTTTTTTGGAAAAAGAATATTCGGTTAGATAACGCCGGTCATCATCAGAACAACCTGTGCGATCAGTGCGGAACCAACATAGGTACCGATGAAAGCAGCAATAGCAGTGCACATGATACCCAAGCCCTGTTTCTTGAACTCATCCAGGTCTTTACCGATGGAGATACCGGCATAAGCCAGAATGGGGGTACACAGAGACATCAGGTTCATTTTGTTCAGCTCAGCGCAGAAATACTCAGCGATAGGGGAGAAACCGGGGATGCTGAGCAGCATGGAGATAGCGGAGATGTACAGAATGCTGGGCAGGTTGATCTTAAATTTACGCAGGGTGTCATCCAGGATGCAGCCTACAACAACGCAGAACAGCATCATAGCCAGGCCGGGAACCGCCTCGAGGGGGGTAACAGGAGCGCCGGTTTTGGAGGAAGAAATATAGTTTGCAATTGCAGCGAAGACACCGCTGAACAGCAGTACCTTACCCCTGGTGATCCAGGTTTCCATCATGCTTGTTTTTTCCATAGTGTATAATCCTCCTCTTATTTCGCAGCCTTGGCAGGTTTTTTCTCGTGTTTCAGAACTCTGTACAGCCAGTTGGTGACAGGGATAGCCACGAACAGGGACATGTACATGCCATCGACGCTGGTCAGCACCTGGCTGGTGGCGGCATAAGCCTCAATCTGGCCGGCCATTTCGGGGTGAGCGGCAACAACGGGAGCCAAAGCAGCGGACATCATGGAAGCGGAACCGGTACCAGCAGCCATACCCAGCGCATAGGGGTGGAACAGGCCAGTCTTGTCCAGCATGCTAGCCATCAGACCGTTGAAGATGGTGCCCAGCAGGGTACCGGTGATGTAAGCGCCCATAACGCCCTGGCCCTCGGGGGAGTCCAGACCATACAGGTTGCCGACGATGGCGATGGAGCCCTCACGGGAGGTGGAGAAGGAAGCACCAACAGCAGCACGCCCCATTTTGAAGACGCAGACAGCGATAGGCAGCGCCAGGAAGATGGTGCCCAGGTTGCCGAACTCCTGCAGGATCAGAGCGGGACCAGCGTTCAGAACAGCTTCCAGGTTGGGGCCGATGGAAGAGGCCATCTTGGCGGTCAGGTACATTACCGAAATGGTAATGTAGGGAGAAGCGGTGGTCATCATCTCTCTGTCAATCAGTTTGAACTGAGCCAGGATGATACCGATAATCAGAGCGTACAGCATGGGGAACAGGGTGAAGCCAACCGGTCCGAAGTTAAAAGAATGCTTACCGATGAGCTCACTGACGATCACCATGACAAAGCACAGCGCGTGGACTTTCCAATCCTTGAGATACTTCATGACATAACCCCTTTTTCTTTGTTTTGTTTGAAGGCAGGTCCTGCTCCGCCTTCTCAATACTGTGTGTGACCACAAAGAATAGTAGGCCTTCTCAACGATACGAATGAGGAGAAAGCCTAACATTCCTTGGTCTCATGTCTAAGATATTAACACAATGTAAATACAAATGCAATCTTTCCGGGGAGTGCGGCAGACGATTTTGATATTCTAAACAGCTTTTTCAAAAAATCCTAACGAATTTGCATAAAAAAAGTGGGGGAATCCCTGCAAAATAATTGCAACATAAAGACGGTGTATGTGAATATTGATCATGATTGCTAAAGGAATTTGTCTAATTTTCTAAAAAATATAAATTTTTTTGCATGACGATACTATTTTTGCAGGGAAATTGCCCCTGCCGTGCCATCCATTTCTAACAAATCCCTTGATTCCTGGTTGCTTTTTTTGCCTTGGGAAAGGTGGATATAGATAGAGCAGCAGCTTGTTATTGATATTTTCGATATTTCTCCCCTGGAGGACAAAACATTCGTTTTTGTCTCTAGCTAAACTCCATAGGAATCTTTAAACAAATTGGCTATAATGGTTAAATCATCGGCTGGGCATTCCTTTTTCGTTGAAATCGAACCCCCTGTGTGGTATATTATAGATAGTCTTTTGGTTGGAATTGGATTGCAGTTGTGCAGTATTTACAATGCAATTGTACTTTTTTAGCAAGTTTCCCCATGAATCCCGTTGGAATGATCCAGTAGACTGGGCGATTGGGAGAAGATACATTATTTTAATGGAGTGGGGGGGCTGCCGCTTTCCGGGGCCCCGCAGAACCAAGGGAGGAATACCATGCCAGTTTCCCGCCAGGAATTGAAGGAGAGGGCTTTTGCAGCCATTGACCAAAACCGGGATAAGATCATCGCCTTGGGTGATTCCATCTTCGCTGAGCCGGAATTGGGTTTTAAAGAGGTCAAGACCGCGGCCAAAATCAAAAAGGTATTTGAAGAACTGGGCTATGAATATCAGGACGGCGCCGCCATCACCGGCGTCATTGCACCCCGCAAGGGCAAAGAATCCAAGATGAAGGTCGCCGTCATGGGCGAGCTGGACGCCGTAGTCGCCCCCGGGCACCGCTGTGCCGACCCCAAGACCGGCGCTGCCCACTCCTGCGGCCACAACTGCATGATCGCCGCCCTGTCCGGCGTGGCTTATGCCCTAAAGGACACCGGGATTATGGAAGAGCTCTCCGGCGACATTGTGCTGATGGCTGTCCCCGCGGAGGAATACGTGGAAATCGGCTACCGCAACGAGCTGAAAAAAGAGGGAAAAATCTACTTCCTGGGCGGCAAACCAGAGTTCATCCGCCTGGGTTACCTGGATGATGTTGATGTCCTGTTGATGCAGCACTCCGCCAACTACGAAGGGGAGCAGAAACGGGCTTATGCCGGAGGGGAGACCATCGGCTTTTTGGGCAAATTGGTCCATTACATCGGCAAGGAAGCCCATGCCGGCGGTGCGCCCCACCTGGGGATCAACGCCCTCAACGCGGCCCAGATCGGCCTGATGGCGGTCAACGCCCAGCGGGAGACCTTCCAGGACAAAGACCACATCCGGGTCCATCCCATCATGACAAAAGGCGGCGACCTGGTCAACGTGGTCCCCGCTGACGTCTGCATCGAAACCTATGTCCGCGGCGGCTCAGTGGAAGCTATCTTTGACGCCTCCGCCAAGGTGGACCGGGCCTTTAAGGCTGGCGCTGACGCCGTAGGCGCCAAGTGTGAGATCACCAATCTCCCCGGCTATCTGCCGACGGATTTTTCTAAAGACCTCTACGATCTCAACTATGAGAATCTGAAGCTGATCATCGGCGAGGAGCAGGCAGGGTACCAAGCCCCTTTGAGCACCGCTTCCGGCGATTTGGGGGATGTCTCCCACATTATGCCCTGTATCCAAGCCAGCATCGGCGGCGCAGTGGGGGTGTTCCACAGCGAGAATTTTGAGATCGGTGACAAGGAGCTGGCCTACATTGTACCGGCCAAACTTCTGGTTGCCACCGCCATCGACCTGCTGGCCGATGGGGCAAAAACCGGCCTGGCCGTCAAGGCAAACTTCCGCCCCAAGATGACAAAACAGGAGTACCTCACCGTCTGGGGCGGCATGAAAGAGTAAGCTTATACCAATTTCTATACATTATTATAATAGGAGGAGTTTAAAATGGCAGTATCCAAACAAGAACTCAAACAAAGAGCAATCGCAGCAATTGACAAAAACCGGGACAAGATCATCGCCCTGGGCGATTCCATCTTCAGCGAGCCTGAGCTGGGCTACAAAGAGGTGAAAACTTCCGCTAAGCTGAAAGCAGTATTTGACGAGCTGGGCTACAAATATCAGGATGGCGTGGCCATCACCGGTATTGTCGCCCCTCTGAAGGGCAAAGAGTCTAAGATCCGTGTCGCTGTCATGGGCGAGATGGATGCCGTTGTGGCTCCCGGTCACCGCTGCGCCAACAAAGAAACCGGCGCTGCCCACTCCTGCGGCCACAACTGCATGTGCGCCGGCCTGGCTGGCGTTGCTTACGCGCTGAAAGATACCGGCATTATGGAAGAGCTCTCCGGCGATGTGGTGCTGATGGCTGTCCCCGCTGAGGAGTATGTGGAGATCGAGTATCGCAACGAGCTGCGCAAAGCTGGAAAGATCTGGTTCCTGGGCGGCAAACAGGAGTTCATCCGCTTGGGCGTGTTCGATGACATTGACATTATGATTATGCAGCATACCGCCAACACCGTTGATGGCATCCTGGCTTCTCCCGGCGGAGCTTCCAACGGCTTTGTGGGCAAGCTGGTCCGCTACATCGGCAAAGAGGCCCATGCGGGCGGCGCGCCCCACCTGGGCATCAACGCCCTCAACGCAGCCCAGATCGGCCTGATGGCTGTCAACGCCAACCGTGAGACCTTCCAGGATAAAGACCACATCCGGGTCCATCCCATCATCACCAAGGGCGGCGACCTGGTCAACGTAGTCCCCGCTGACGTCCGCATCGAGACCTATGTCCGCGGCGCCAACGTCCCCGCAATTCTGGATGCTTCCGCCAAAGTCAACCGCGCCTTCAAGGCCGGTGCAGACGCTGTCGGCGCCAAGTGCGAGATCACCGAGCTGCCCGGCTACATGCCTGTTGTCACCGATAAGAACCTGGTAGAGATTATGACCGGCAACCTGGTTGAGCTGTTTGGTGCAGAGCATGTCAACACCAATCCCGCAGCAGGCGGCGGCTCCTCCGACGTGGGCGATGTTGCCAGCATCCTTCCCACTCTGCAGGCTGACATCGGCGGTGCAGAGGGCGACTTCCACAGCGAGCGCTTTGAAATCGCCGATAAAGAGACCGCTTACCTGGGCGCTGCCAAGGCTCTGGTCATGACCGTGATCGACCTGCTGGCTGACGGTGCAGTCCTGGGCGAAAAGGTCAAGGCCGAGTTCAAACCTCAGATGACCAAGGAGCAGTACCTGAAAGAGTGGGGCCACATCGAATAAGCAATCCCCCCGCATCTCCGTAACCAAGGGTGAGGCCGCCCCCTATGGGGCGGCTCATCCATGAGAGTTATACAGATAAAATAGGAAAGGGAGATTCAAGTTATGGCGGTATCCAAACAGGAACTCAAGAGAAGAGCATGCGAAGCCATTGACAAAAATCGGGATAAGATCGTCGCCCTGGGCGATTCCATCTTCAGCGAGCCCGAGCTGGGCTACAAGGAGTTCAAAACCTCTGAAAAGATCAAAAAGGCCTTTGATGAGATGGGCTACAAATACCAGGATGGCGTGGCCATCACCGGTGTAGTCGCCCCCCTGAAGGGCAAAGAATCCAAAATCCGGGTCGCTGTCATGGGCGAAATGGATGCGGTAGTTGCCCCCGGCCACCGCTGCGCCAACAAAGAAACCGGCGCTGCCCACTCCTGCGGCCATAACTGCATGTGTGCCGGCCTGGTTGGCGTCGGCTATGCCTTCGCCGGCACCGGCATTATGGAAGAACTCTCCGGCGACGTTGTGCTGATGGCTGTCCCCGCTGAGGAGTACGTGGAGATCGAATACCGCAACGAGCTGAAAAAGGCTGGAAAGATCTGGTTCCTGGGCGGCAAACAGGAGTTTGTCAAACTGGGCGTGTTCGATGACATCGACATTATGATTATGCAGCACACCTCCACCTTTGATGGCACCGGTGTCAAGGGCGTCTGCGGCGGTACCGGCAACGGCTTTATGGGCAAACTGGTCCGCTACATCGGCAAAGAGGCCCATGCGGGCGGCGCACCCCACCTGGGCATCAACGCCCTCAACGCAGCCCAGATCGGCCTGATGGCTGTCAACGCCAACCGTGAGACCTTCCAGGATAAAGACCACATCCGCGTCCATCCCATCATCACCAAGGGCGGCGACCTGGTCAACGTGGTTCCCGCCGACGTCCGCATCGAGACCTATGTCCGCGGCGCCAACGTGGATGCTATCCTGGATGCTTCCGCCAAAGTTTCCCGCGCTTTCAAAGCTGGTGCAGACGCCGTGGGCGCCAAGTGCGAAATCACCGATCTGCCCGGTTACCTGCCCACCATCCAGAATTATGACCTGTTCGACATCATGTATGAGAACATGAAGGAAGTCTTTGGCGACGAGAAATTCGTCCGGTACGAGAACACCGCAGGCGGCGGCTCCACCGATGCCGGCGATATTTCCTACCTGATGCCCATGATCCACTCCTACTTCATCGGCGCTGAAGGCATCGGCCACAGCGAAAACTACGAGATCGCCGACAAGGACATCGCTTACATCGCCGCAGCAAAATGCCTGGCTATGACCGCGATCGACCTGCTGGCCGATGGCGCAGAACTGGGCCTGAAGGTAAAAGCCAACTTCAAACCCACTTTCACCAAGGAAGAGTACCTGGAAAAATGGGGCCTGATGACCAAATAACCTGGAGCGTCAGAATGCCGGTAGAAGTATTTCTACCGGCATTTGCTTCATAACAACAAAGCCGGCTTTAAGGCCGGAGCAAGGGAGGTACTACTTATGGCAGCATCCAGAGAAGAATTAAAGAAAAGAGCCTGTGAAGCCATCGACAAAAACCGGGATAAGATCATCGCCCTGGGCGAATCCATTATGATGGAGCCGGAACTGGGCTACAAGGAGTTTAAAACCGCCGATAAGGTGAAAAAAGTCTTTGATGAGCTGGGCTTCCAGTACCAGGACGGTGTGGCCATCACCGGCGTCATCGCCCCCCTGAAGGGCAAAGAGTCCAAGATCCGGGTTGCCGTCATGGGCGAGCTGGACGCTGTGGTCGTTCCCGGCCACGCCCTGTGCAACAAGGAGACCGGCGCGGCCCACTGCTGCGGCCACAACGCCCAGATCGCCTCAATGGTGGGTGTGGGCTACGCTCTGGCCGGCACCGGCATCCTGGAAGAGCTCTCCGGCGACGTTGTGCTGATGGCTGTCCCCTCGGAGGAATTTGTGGAGATCGAGTACCGCAACGAGCTGCGTAAAGCGGGCAAGATCCACTTCCTGGGCGGCAAACAGGAGTTTATCTACCTGGGTGTGTTCGATGACATCGACATGATGATTATGCAGCACACCTCCACCACCGAAAACGGCGATGAGGCGGGAAAAATCAAAGGCAACTGCGGCGGTTCCACCGGCCTTGGCTTTATGGGCAAACTGGTTCGTTACATCGGCAAAGAGGCCCATGCCGGCGGCGCACCCCACCTGGGCATCAACGCCCTCAACGCAGCCCAGATCGGCCTGGCGGCGGTCAATGCCAACCGGGAAACCTTCCAGGATAAGGACACCATCCGGGTCCATCCCATCATCACCAAAGGCGGCGACCTGGTCAACGTGGTCCCCGCTGATGTCCGCATCGAGACCTATGTCCGCGGCGGCAACATGGAAGCCATCTTGGACGCCTCCGCCAAGGTGGACCGGGCCTTTAAAGCCGGCGCTGACGCGGTGGGCGCCAAGTGTGAGATCACCAACCTGCCCGGTTACCTGCTCCCTTATGAAAGCGAGGAGCTTAAAGACGTGGTTTGGGAGAATATGCACGCCCTGATGGGGGATTCCGCAGTGCGCAACGGCTCGGGCGGCTCCACCGATGCCCAGGACCTGTCTCAGATCATCCCTGTGGTCCACATGCGGATCGGCGGCGCCAAAGGCATTGGCCACGGCGCCAACTACGAAATTGTGGACAAGGAGATGGCTTACATCACCGCGGCTAAGATTCTGGCCACCACTGCTATCGACCTGCTAGCAGAGGGCGCTGTCCTCGGCCAGAAGGTAAAAGACAACTTTAAAGCCCCCATGACCAAAGAACAGTACCTGCGGGATTGGGGCGGGTTGGACCTGTAGCCAACCGGAACACAGCGGGGAGGGTTTTCTTTGTTTTCGCTGGAGAACCCTCCCGCCAGTGAGAACCGCAATAGGTCATGGCAGCTCCAATCCAAAATAGATATAGACTGCATTCATGCAACAGCCCCCAAGGCGAGAAAGGAAAATACCCCATGAAAATCATCGACGCCCATCTTCATCTTTTCCCCTCTGAACCCAAGACCGACGCTATGGCACAGGGAGTGGGCCACCAAAATTCAGTTGCTCATCTCCGGCAGGCATTTGGGGAGTTGGATATCGTCCACGGTGTGGTGATGGGCAACCGCAGTCTCGAAGTGGGGTACCACAACTATCCCGCCGACCTGTTCCACTATTGCGTGGGGCTGGACAGCGTTTTGATGGATCAGGGGGATCGGGTGATCCCCGATTTGGCCGCCCAAGTGGAGGAGCACTTAAAGCGTGAGGAGTGCTGCGGGGTGAAGCTTTACCCCGGGTACAACAAAATCTGGCTCTCTGACCCGGTGTACCAGCCGGTCTATGAACTGGCTGCCCACTATGATAAGCCGGTGGCCGTCCACATGGGTTTGACCGCCCACCCCAGAGCCCATCTAAAATACTGCCACCCCTTGGCCTTGGACGAGGTGGCCGCCGACCACCCCGAAACCCAGTTCGTCATGTGCCATTTCGGCAACCCGTTTTTGGAAGCGGCGGCAGCGGTGGTGGAGAAAAATGCCAATGTGGCCGCCGATCTCTCCGGCCTCTTGGAGGGAAGGGTGGACCTGCCCCGCTACTTCCGGGAGCAATCCGGGTATGTGGGGTTGCTGCGCACTTGGCTCACCGCCATCTGCCAGTGGGATGATATCCTATATGGCACCGATTGGCCCATTGTCAACCTGGGGGAGTACATCGCCTTTATCAAGGGCATTGTGCCGGAGGAGCACTGGGAGCAGGTGTTTTTCTGCAATGCCAACCGGATTTACCGGCTGAATCTGTAATATTCTATTGATTTTATACGGAAAGGAAGTATTTCATGAGCATGACCAAAGAGCAACTGAAGCAGAAAGCCTGTGAGGCCATCGACCAGAACCGGGAGAAGATCGTAGCCCTGGGACGTTCCATCTTCAGTGAGCCGGAGCTGGGCTACAAGGAGTTCAAAACCGCCGACAAGGTGAAGAAGGTCTTTGACGAGCTGGGCTATGCGTATCAGGACGGGGTGGCCATCACCGGCATTGTCGCCCCCCGCAAGGGCCGCAAATCCAATATCCGGGTGGCGGTCATGGGTGAGCTGGATGCGGTAGTTGCCCCCGGCCACCGCTGTGCGGACCCCAAAACCGGCGCTGCCCACTCCTGCGGCCACAACGCCCAGATCGCCTCGATGGTGGGGGTGGCTTACGCCCTCAAGGACACCGGCATCATGGAAGAGTTGGATGGCGACATCGTGCTGATGGCCGTCCCCTCGGAGGAATATGTGGAGATCGAGTACCGCAACGAGCTGAAGAAGGCTGGAAAGATCTGGTTCCTGGGCGGCAAACAGGAGTTCATCAAACTGGGCGTCATGGATGACATCGACATGATGGTCATGCAGCACCTCACCACCCCGGAATATGCCTATGAGGGCAAAAAGGTCCTTTGCGGCTGCGGATCCAACGGCTTTGTGGGCAAGCTGATCCGCTACATCGGCAAAGAGGCCCATGCGGGCGGCGCGCCCCATCTGGGCATCAACGCCCTCAACGCGGCCAACATCGGCTTGGCGGCGCTGGCTGCCCAGCGGGAGACCTTCCAGGACAAAGACCACATCCGGGTACACCCCATCATGAACAAGGGCGGCGACCTGGTCAACGTGGTCCCTGCCGACGTACGGCTGGAGACCTATGTCCGCGGTTCCAATATGGAAGCCATTCTGGATGCCAGCTTTAAGGTGTCCCGTGCCTTCAAAGCGGGCGGTGATGCGGTGGGCGCCCAGTGCGAGATCACCGACCTTCCCGGCTACCTGCCCACCATCGAGGCCATGGAACTCAACGAGCTGATGGCCGGCAACCTTTCCGGCCTCATCGGTGAGGAGAATGTGGCGGTCACCGGCCCGGCCAATTCTGGGTCTACTGACCAGGGCGACCTCTCCTACATCATGCCCACCGTTCAATCCTTCTTTGCGGCGGCCTCTGGCATCGGACACAGCGAGAGCTATGAGATCGCCGACGAAGAGCTGGCATATATTGTCCCCGCTAAGGCGATGGTGATGACCTGTATCGACCTGCTGTGGGATGGCGCGGCCAAGGGCATTGAGGTGAAAAACAACTACAAGCCGGAGATGACCAAAGAGGAATACCTGAAAAAGTGGGGCAATATGTAGCCCTCAACCAACCGGAAGAAGGGGAGGGGCCGCACCTGCGGCCCGCCCGTCTTGATACACGCGGGGCACCCCCGCTTGAGACAAAGAGAGGAAGTGCTGCAAATGAGCGTATCCAGAGAAGAACTGAAAAGAAGAGCCTGCGAAGCAGTAGACAAAAACCGGGACAAGATCATCGCCTTCGGCGAATCGGTCTTTGCAGAGCCGGAACTGGGCTTCAAAGAGTTCAAGACCTCCGCCAAAGTGAAAAAAGCCTTTGAGGAGATGGGCGTCGCCTACACCGATGGCCATGCCATCACCGGCGTCATCGCCCCTTTTAAAGGCAAGGAATCCAAGCTGAAAGTGGCCCTGATGGGCGAGCTGGACGCAGTTGTCTGCCCCGGCCACCGCTGCGCAGACCCGGTCACCGGCGCTGCCCACTCCTGCGGCCACCATGTGCAGATTGCCTCCATCATCGGCTGCGGCCTGGCGCTGAAAGACAGCGGCATCATGGATGAACTGTCCGGCGACATCGTGCTGATGGGCGTCCCCGCCGAGGAGGGCGTGGAACTGGAATACCGCGCCGGCCTGATCAAGGAGGGCAAGATCCACTTCCTGGGCGGCAAACAGGAGTTCATCTATGAGGGCGTGTTTGACGACATCGATATGATGATCATGCAGCACACCATGGTGGACGAGAATGTCAAGGCCACTGCCGGCGGCGCTGTCGGCAAGGGCTTCATCGCCAAATACATCCGCTACATCGGCAAAGAGGCCCATGCGGGCGGCGCGCCTCACCTGGGCATCAACGCCCTCAACGCGGCCCAGATCGGCCTGATGGCCATCAACGCGCAGCGGGAAACTTTCCAGGATAAGGATTCCGTCCGGGTCCATCCCATCATCACCAAGGGCGGCGACCTGGTCAACGTAGTCCCCGCCGATGTCCGCATCGAGACCTTCTGCCGCGGCAACAATGAGCCCGCCATCCTGGACGCCTCCAAGAAGGTGGATCGGGCCCTGAAAGCCGGCGCCGACGCCGTGGGCGCTCAAGTGGAGATCATCGATCTGCCCGGCTACATGCTTCCCTATGAGCATCTGCCCCTGAAAGAGCTGGTCACCGAGAACCTGGAAGCCCTGGTAGGCAAAGAGAATGTGGGCCCCGGCGTTGGTTACACCACCGACGCCAACGACGTCGCCCATATTGTTCCCACCGTCCACGCCTGCATCGCCGGTGCGGCCGGTGTGGGCCACAGCTCGGAATATGAGATCACCGACAAAGAGAACGCTTACATCGTCGCCACCAAGATGATGCTGATGAGCTGCATCGACCTGCTGGCAGATGGGGCTGAGCGCGGTCTCAAAATCAAGGAGAGCTGGAAGGCCCCTTACACCAAGGAGCAATACCTCAAGGAGTGGGGAAACCTGTAAGAGCAGCGCCAATACGTAGGAAAAGGGACCGCTTTCGGCGGTCCCTTTTTGTTGGAAGGAGCCTGTGGCAGCCAGGCGGAGCCACCTTATAAAAAGGGGGAGAACTCCCGGTTGGTTGGAATTCATAATATTAATAAAAATACTGGTGAAATGGGCCATTCCCTGGGCAGAACCGGAAATTTTGGAAAAAACCAGTTGCCGAACTTCCAAAATTCGTTTATACTTAAAGAGCATAAGGGGCTGTTTTGTCCGTCCTGCACATACAGTTCCCTCAATTTCCCTCTTCTAGAAAGAGGGGTGCTGCACTTTTAAGATGGAAAGGAAGATTGTTTATTATGGCGACTAGAGAAGAACTCAAACAGAGAGCTTGCGAAGCCATCGACAAAAACCGTGACAAGATCATCGCTTTGGGCGATGCGATTTTCTCCGAGCCTGAGCTGGGCTACAAGGAGTTTAAAACCGCTGAAAAGGTGAAAAAAGCCTTTGACGAGATGGGTTATACATACACCGACGGCCACGCCATCACCGGCATCATCGCTCCTTTGAAGGGCGGCGAGTCCAAAGTGAAGGTCGCCATCATGGGCGAGCTGGACGCCGTTGTCGCCCCCAACCACCGCTGCGCCAACAAAGAGACCGGCGCTGCCCACTCCTGCGGCCACCATGCTCAGATCGCCTCTATGGTCGGCGCTGCCTACGCCTTCAAAGACACCGGCATCCTGGAAGAGCTGGGCGGCGACGTGGTGCTGATGGCTGTCCCCGCAGAAGAGTATGTGGAGCTGGGCTACCGCAACGAGCTGCGCAAAGCTGGCAAGATCTGGTTCCTGGGCGGCAAGCAGGAGTTTGTCCGTTTGGGCCTGTACGATGACATCGACATCTGCGTCATGCAGCACACCGAGCTGGGCAATGTCATCAACTGCGGCCAGAAATACAACGGCTTTGTGGGCAAACTGGTGCAGTACATCGGCAAAGAGGCCCACGCAGGCGGCGCGCCTCACCTGGGCATCAACGCCCTCAACGCCGCCCAGATCGGTCTGATGGCTGTCAACGCCAACCGGGAGACCTTCCAGGACAAGGATCAGATCCGCGTCCATCCCATCATCACCAAGGGCGGCGACCTGGTCAACGTGGTCCCCGCCGACGTCCGCATCGAGACCTATGTCCGCGGCAACAACGTCCCCGCCATCCTGGACGGCAGCTTTAAAGTCACCCGTGCCTTCAAAGCCGGCGGCGACGCAGTGGGCGCCCAGTGCGAAGTCACCGAGCTGCCTGGTTATATGCCCTTCGTGGTCAACAACGAGCTGGATGACGTGATGTATCAGAACGCCCTGAAGCTGGTTGACACTGACAAGATCAAAGTCGACCTGGAAGGCCCTGGCACCGGCGGTTCCACCGACGCTGGCGACCTGTCCCACATCATGCCCATCATCCACGCTCATGTGGGCGGTGCGGAAGGCATTTTCCACAGCGAGAGCTTTGAGGTCCCGGACAAGGAGCTGGCTTACATCACCGCTGCCAAACTGCTGGCTACTACCACCATCGACCTGCTGGCTGACGGCGCTGCCAAGGCCCTGGAGATCAAATCCCACTTCAAACCCCTCATGACCAAAGAGGAGTACCTGAAGGATTGGGGCCACATCGAATAATCTGCCTTGTAAGAGGGCGCCGGTTTCCGGCGCTCTCTTTTTGCAATTACTGTAAAAAAAGGTTAGGAGGATTTGGACAAGATGGATAGAACCGAGCTAAAGCAAAAAATCTGCGCTGCCATCGACCAGCACCGGGAAGAGATCATCGCCCTGGGGGAGGACATCTTCCGCCACCCGGAAATGGGGTATAAGGAGACCCGCACCGCAACGAAGGTCTGCGAGGAGTTTGACAAACTGGGCTTCTCCTACCAGAGCGGCTTGGCCCTCACCGGAGTGATGGCCAAACTGAAGGGCGGGGAATCTAAGGTCAACGTGGCGGTCATGGGGGAACTGGATGCCATTATCGCACCCCAGCAGGAGTTTGCCGACCCCGTGACTGGTGCCGCCCACTCCTGCGGCCACAATGCTCAGATCGCCGCCATGGTGGGGGTGGGCTACGGCCTAAAATACAGCGGCGTATTGCAAGAACTCTCCGGCGATGTCACCCTCATCGCCATCCCCGCTGAGGAATACGCCGAGATTGAGTACCGCAGCCAGCTGAAAAAAGAGGGCAAGATCACCTTCCTGGGCGGCAAGCAGGAGTTTATCAAACTGGGCCTCTTCGACGATGTGGACATGGTGGTCATGCACCACCTCACCGTCCCCAGCCTGTTGGAGAACGGCGGTCTCGCTCAGGCGGGCGGCGCTTACAACGGGTTTACCGGCAAGCTGGTCCGCTACATCGGCAAAGAGGCCCATGCCGGCGGCGCGCCCCACCTGGGGATCAACGCCCTTAACGCCGCCCAGATCGGACTGGCGGCGGTCAACGCCAACCGGGAAACCTTCCAGGACAAAGACCACATTCGGGTCCATCCCATCATCACCAAGGGCGGCGATTTGGTCAATGTGGTCCCCGCCGATGTCCGCATTGAGACTTATGTCCGCGGCTCCAGCGTCTCCGCCATTCTGGATGCCTCCGCCAAAGTCAACCGGGCCTTTAAAGCCGGCGCCGACGCGGTGGGGGCCCAGTGCGAGATCACCGAAATCCCCGGCTATATGCCGGTGGAGCCGGACAAAAACCTCCAGCAGCTGCTGTACGAGAACTACTGCGCCCTTTTAGGGGAGGAGAACGTCCTCTTCGACCACGGCATGATGGGCGGTTCCACCGACCTGGGCGACCTCTCCGCTTTGATGCCAGTTATCCAAGGCAGGACCACCGGAGCCGCAGGCATCTCCCACAACAGCAACTACTCCATCGCCGACAAGGAGATGTCCTATATTGTATCCAGCAAGGCCCTGGCCATGACGGTGGTGGACCTGCTGTGCGACGGCGCCAGAGAGGCCCTTCGGGTGAAGGAGGAATTCCGCCCCATTATGACCAAGGAGCAGTACCTTAGAGAGTGGGGCCAGCTGCAATAAGCGGCCGGGAAGGGAGAGGGTACCTTTGCAGCCGTCGCCTGTCGATCTCCACGACCGCATGGTCCAGGAGTTATACGAGAAAAAATCCCTGCCGGCGCTTGCCTATCTGATCGAAGCGGGGCGGGAGCTGGAGTTTACCTACCGGGGGAGGGAATACTTCCTCTCCCGGGATACCCAGGTGGCCTATGTTTCCCTCTGCCAAGGGGAGCGGGAAACGGGGTATGGCAGCATCCCCCTCCTCCTGGAACAGGCGTCTCTGGATGGGGTGCCCTTCCGGGATGCATGGCCGGAGGTCGTCTTGGGAACCCTGTTTTAATGGGGCGTTTCCATTGACACTGCCATTGGAATGTGCTATGATACCCATAATTTCAAACAGATGGGAGCTGGGAATGTGCGCAATTTTTCTTGCTAGTGATTTGGGGAACCGATGGCTGGCGGCAGATGGCCGCCCGATTTGTGTTGCCCGCTGCAAGAAAGAGTTGCCTCATTCCAGCGGATGCCGTCCCTTTTTAAGGGGATAGCCCTGTGCGTCGCAAAGCCGTGGGAAAGGAATTCTTTCTCGCGGCTTTTTTCGCCCTGTGGGGCCATTTTGTTTGGAGGCGATGCAAATGTCTATGATTCAAGTGTCCCATTTGACCTTCGGCTACGAGGGCAGCTTTGACAACATTTTTGAAGATGTCTCCTTCCAGATCGACACCGACTGGAAGTTGGGCTTTATTGGCCGCAACGGCCGGGGAAAAACCACCTTTTTAAACCTGCTGCTGGGGAGGTATGAATATACCGGAACCATCACCCACTCGGTGGAGTTTGAATATTTCCCCTACCCGGTGGAAGACCGGGAAGAGATGACCTTGACCATCCTGGAAGGGATTGCCCCCGAGGCGCAGCTATGGGAGATTCAGCGGGAGCTCTCCCTGTTGGAGGTGGAGGAAGGGGTATTATACCGGCCATTTTCTACTTTAAGTAATGGAGAACAGACCAAAACTCTGCTGGCGGCCCTCTTTTTAAAGGAGAACCGATTCCTTTTGATCGATGAACCCACCAACCACCTGGACACCCTCGCCCGGGAGAAGGTGGGGGAGTACCTGGCGGGGAAGAAGGGGTTTATCTTGGTCTCCCACGACCGGGCTTTCCTGGATCGGTGTGTGGACCATGTGCTGTCCATCAACCGGGCGGATATTGAAGTGCAGCGGGGGAACTACTCCTCCTGGCAGCAGAACAAGGACCGCCAGGACCAAAGGGAACTGGCGGAGAACGAGCAGCTGAAAAAGGATATCAAGCGGTTGGAGCAGGCCGCCCGCCGGACCGCTGGATGGTCGGACGCGGTGGAGAAAACCAAAAAGGGAACCCGCAACGCCGGGCTGCGGCCCGACCGGGGATTCATCGGCCACAAGGCCGCCAAAATGATGAAGCGGGCCAAATCCATCGAAGCCCGGCGGGAGGATGCCGCCCAGGAGAAGGCAGAGCTTCTCCACAACCTGGAACAGGCTGGCCGCCTCAAGCTCCCCTATACTCCTTATTATAAGGAAACGCTGTTGGAGGCGACAGACCTATCCCTTTTTTATGGGGAGAAAATTGCTGTAAAGGAAGTGTCCTTCACCGTCAAGCGGGGGGAACGGGTGGCCCTGGTGGGGCGCAACGGGTCGGGGAAATCCAGCATCCTCAAATTTCTATTGGGGGAGGAAGTCAAGGCGTCTGGCACGCTGCGGATGGGCAGTGGCCTGATGCTCTCCTATGTGCCTCAGGACACCTCCTCTTTAGCGGGGGAGATGCGGGCATTTATCCAGCGGGAAGGGCTGGACGAAAGCCTGTTCAAAGCCATTTTACGGAAACTGGATTTCTCCCGTGCCCAGCTGGAGAAGCCCTTGGAGGCCCTCAGCCAAGGGCAGAAGAAGAAAATCCTCCTGGCCCGGAGCCTCTGCCAGCCGGCTCACCTGTATATCTGGGATGAGCCCCTCAACTATGTGGATTTGATCTCCCGCACCCAGATTGAGGTGCTGATTGAGGAATTCCAGCCCACCATGCTGTTTGTGGAGCATGACAGAATGTTCTGCGAGAAGGTGGCAACCAAGCAGGTCTTGCTGGGATAACCGGGGAATAGGAGGGCGAAAAATGGCGCAGTCAAGGGGTTTTTCGGGAAAACGGCAAGCTGGGCTTTCGCTTTTGGAAGGAATCGCCAGTGCAAAATAGGTTTGCAATATCTGGGGATGGAATCGGAAGCCACTGCCACCAGTGGGGAATGCTGGGCGAGTGTTTTGTAGAAAAATGTATAAAATCACAATGAAAAAACTGAAATAAACAAAATTAATTGTGCAACTATAATATAAAATAGTTACAAAAAAATGACAAGTGGTTTCAATTTGGGGTGTTGCCGTTTTGAAAAAGCCACGGTATAATGGCGACAGCCGATGGGGAAGACCCACTAGGCCGAAACGATTCATCATCAACCAAAAACCAAGGAGGAAACCACCCATGAGAAAGACTCTCGCCCTTGCAATTGCCTGTGCAATGCTGGCCAGCATGTCCAGCGTGGCTTTTGCTGACACCACCACCGACACCAAAACCATTAAGGTAGACGAGACTTCTGCCATTTATATGCTGGAAGACGAAGACAGCAACGTCCTGAACAAAGTCGACGGCAGCAACCTGTCCCTGGAGCCCGGCGATTCGTTCTTCATCGAGATTCTGCCTGAGAACGCTGGTGAGAACATCCCCACCAAACTGGCTGGCCAGTACAAAGTTGTCACCGACTGGCAGACCGGCAAATCCAGCTTTGAAAGCGCTTCCATCACCACCAAAAAGGTAGCGGAGGCCACCGGCAAATACATCACCAAGAACCCCCAGTACGGCCTGGCTGCTTCCTATGATAGCCTGGACGCTCTGAAAGCTGCCGTCGACGCTGTAAAAGTGGAAGACAACTCCAGCTCTTCCGGTGCTGCCGCCATTGCTGAGGTCCCCCTGACCGAAGAGCAGAAAGCGGCAGTCATCAAGACCTACACCCAGGAATTTAAAACCGATTACAAATATGTGGCCCAGATCAACACCAAAGCTTCCTACAGCACCAAAGAGGTCGATCTGAACGGCACCGTGAAGGTGGTCAAGAAGACCAGCAGCAACTCCTCTTCCGCCAGCTCTGTGGAGGTCAACGCAGTGGTTGCTTATGAGAGAGCCAACGTAGACGGCGACAGCCTGGAAGTTTCCAAAGATGCCCCTGTTGTCACCTTTGACGATGTGGATGGCGAAGTGGAGCTGACCTTCGGCAACAATTTCACCTTCATTGTCAATGCCAAGAATCAGGACGAGCTGTTCCTGGGTTACACCGAGAAGCCCGTCAGCAGCATCATCGACCAGAACGAGGATGCCAGCATTGATTTCATCACCTTCTCCAGCAAGCCTTCCTTCAACCGTATCGGTGAGTTCTACATCTACGCCGATGAGGATTCCTACATCTACGAAGTGACCGAAAACGGCCTGAAAAAGCTGAACGCCAAATACGACGAGGATTCTTCCGCTTATGTGTTTGAGACCAGAACCCTGACCTCCTACGCCATCAGCGATATGGAGCTGACCTACAACGGTTCCGCTGTGGAGGATGATTCTTCCTCTTCCAGCAGCTCCTCCAGCAACGGCGGTTCCAGCAATGGCGGTTCTACCACCACCAAGCCCAGCAACCCCAACACCGGTTCTGCTGACATGGTGAGCGCAGCCGTAGCCGCTGCTGCGGTTTCCCTGGTTGCCGCTGGCGCAGCAGCTTACAAAAAAGCTTCCAAAGACGAGGAATAATTCGCGATAGAGAATCTTTTCTTCCAAAAACACCCCTGGCTCTGGGCCGGGGGTGTTTTTTTGCGTGGGCCTGCAAACCCGCATAGGGACGCCAAAAAGTTACAATCTTTGTAACGAATTTCACCAGGGGAGTTAGATAGTTACAAATAAATTACAAAAAAATATCAAAAAGGTCTTGCAATTTGTTCCAGCATCGGCTATAATGGGGTTACACCAAGGGGATGTGGAGAGCGCCCCCGCGGTAAAACTGATTATTTGAAAAATTGTAAGGAGGAAATAACCCCATGAAAAAGTCTCTTGCACTGATTCTGGCTGCAATGATGGTTGCTGGTACTGCTTCCGTTGCTTTTGCTACTCCTAAAGAGGATCTGTCTGTTGACGCTAGCAGCCCTTACTATGTATGGAAATCTTCCGATGGCTACTACTCTGAGGCTACCAGCTTTGAGTATGGCGACAGAGTTGCTATGCTGCTGGAAGGTGATCTGATCGATTCTAAAGATGATGAGACCAAGAACATCAATAAGTTCCGTGTGTTCGCTGACTGGAAAGTTGGTTCTTCCCTGGTCGAGGACATGGACATTGAGTACAAAAAAGTAGAGAAGTCTGTTACTGGGGCGTACAAAGGAAAAGATGTTCCTTCTGCTCCTAAGATGGATGTAAGCTATAACGGTGAAGTTTATACTGTTACTCTTAGTACCACAAAAGCTACCGATTTTGTTGGTGAGAGCGAGAAAGCAGCAAAAATTGAGGCTCTGGTTAAGACCCGCGTTGAGTCTGCGGTGAAGAAAGATGATTCTTCTGATGCCAAAGCTGTGTTGGATAACCTCAAGGCAGAGATTCTGAAAGACAACGATCTGAAGGAAAAAGTCTTTGGTTACTACTATGAGAAAGACACTGCTAAGACCGATAAGAAGTACGCTTGGGTTGCTTACGTTGATCTGAAAGACAGCAACAGCACCAAGATGAGCGACCTGGCCGGCACCATCCGCGTTGCCAAGACCACCTCTGCTGACGCTGAGAAAGTTGACTTTGAGATCGAAGTTGGTTACGGCAAAGAAGAAGTCACCGACAGCGTTACCTATGATGATGATAAGCCCGTTCTGGACTTCGACGATATTGAGGATGTTATCGACATCGAGTTCGGTGAGTCCGGCAACGATGCTCTGTTCACCGTTGATGTAACTGGCCAGGGCAAAGTCAATGTCAAATTTGACACCAAATTTGACGCTGATATCGCTGCTAAATACCCCGAGGCTAACCTGGAGTTCGTCAGATGGAGCGCTAACCCCACCTTCAACAGAACTGGTGACCTGTACATCTACGCTGATGAGGACACCTTCCTGTACGAAGTGACCGCTGACGGCCTGAAAGAGGTTTCCAAAGCTGAGTACGATGAGGATTACGGCGCTTGGTACCTGAGAACCCGCAGACTGGGCACCTATGTGATCTCCGACACCGAGCTGGATCTGTCCGCTTCCTCTTCTTCTGGGGACGCTTCCTCCTCCGGCACTTCTTCCTCTAACCCCACCACCGGTGGCACCACCGGCACCACTGGCGGCAACCCCGGTGACAAATACAACCCCAACACCGGTAGATAATTTATCGCTGTGATTACCTTCGCGCTGGCGGTTTCGGCCGTGTCCCTTATTGCGGCAGGTGCCGTTGCCGTAAAATGCGCGGCCAAGTAAACCTCCAATAGGTTTCTGCAATTCCCCTCAACCGTCTCTCCCGGTTGAGGGGTTTTTGTTTTGGAAATATTACAAAATTATGACAGAAAAACGGAGGAAAGTATTGCATTCCCTGCCAAAATACGGTATAATAGCGATAGTTCAGAGGAATATATTGGAGAGTATATGCCTTTGGCAGACTGTAAGAAAATTCTAGGAGGATGAAATCCCATGAAAAAGGCACTTTCCCTGGTTCTGGCTGCTCTGATGGTCGCCGGTACCGCTTCTGTTGCTTTTGCTGCTACTGGTAATGTCACTTTTGCTGATGAAAAACTGGGTGTTTATGATGACAGCGATAGCGTAGTTGAGTTTGACAAGGAAATCAGAAAAGGCGATAAAGTCTGCATTAAGCTGGATAATACCTTTGACACTGATGATGAAAAGAAAGAAATGGATAAAGTCAAGGTCAAAGTTGACTACAGAAGCGGTGCAGAGCTGGTTGAGAAGGTCGATATCGAGTACCTGAAATCTAAAGACACTGACAAGTACGGCTACTATGTGACCATCGACACCAAGAAGTCCTCTGATGTTAAGCTGAGTGACCTGGTTGCCAACGTTAAAGTTTACAGAACTTCTCCCAACAATCCCTATGACGAGATGCAGATCGACTTCAGCACCGTTGGTTATGATAAAGTAACCTGGACTGAAGATAGCGAGATGATCGTTTACGGCAAAAAAGACGGCGAGTACATTGATCCTGTTGTCAAATTTAAAGACATTGAGGATACTGTTACCATCACCTTCGATGGCGTTGGTGAGTACGAGATCAATGTGAAAGACCAGAACAATCTGTTCCTGGGCTTCAACACCGATGTTGTCAGCGAGATCAACGACAAGTATGACTACGCTGAGCTGGAGTTTGTAAACTTCCCCGGTGAGCCTGCTTTCTATAGAACTGGCCTGTTCTATCTGTACGCTGACGATGCTGAGAGCTTTGTCTACGCTCTGAACGACGGCAAGCTGGAAGCCATTAAAGCTACTTACGATGAAGAGTACGATGCTTACAAATTTGCTCTGAGACAGTTCCCCGAGTCTCTGATCATCTCCGACACCGAGCTGGAGATCGTCAACGACAGCACCGATACCGAGGGCGAGACCACTCCTTCCGATACTGTGAAACCCAACCCCGGCACCGGCAGATAATCTTTTCGCTACACTCGTAAAGGTTTCTTCCAAAACATGATCAAACCCGCCTCCTCTCCAGGGCGGGTTTTTTCATATCTTGCGGCCTGCTGTTACCAATTTGTAATATCTCTGTAAAATTTTGCTTGGGGGTTCCCTTTCTGTAAAAGATCGGGTATAATAAAGGTAATCTGATCCAGCAATTTTAGGAGGAGTTAACCATGAAAAAGCTATTGGCGGCTCTTATGGCTGCGGCTCTGGCCATGGGAATGGCGCTGCCTGCCTTTGCAGAAGAAAACGCTATCATTGATGAAGTGGATATGAATAACAACGATGATGCTTACTACTATCTGCCCGGTAAAACTTATAAATTTAACTTGGAATCCGGCGGCTATGAATTGGATTCTGAGTTCTACGAATATTTTCGTACATCCCTCAAGATTTTGGAGGGTAAGCAATATATTGAAAAATGTGACATCGAAAAACAGCGAGATGGCACGTATGATTTAGTATTTAAAGCCAAAAAAGGGCTGTCTTATACAGAACCAAAATTGATTAAAATTCAGATCAATGCTAAGGAAAAACGCAATAGCGACAACCGGGGTGAAGAACTCGCAGAAGGGGAGACCTACTTAGAGTTTGAAGTCGGCTATAATGACACGGCTTATGTCTCTGATGAGGTCTATTATGTGAACCCGGAAGAGCCTATCATTGAATTTGGCAGCAATTTGGATAAATGCACTCTGATTTTTGATTATAAATCAGAGTATACTGTCCGTCTGGATGAAAAGCTTTCCTTCAACATCCTCTCTTCCACTGAACCAGTCGAATGGGTGGAGGAAGAATACGGCGATGATGCGGATTTGACCTACATCTCCTTTTACGCCAAACCCACCTTTGAAGACGCCAAGGGTAAATTCCGGATTTACGCCCCTGGTGCCAAATACGCCTATGAGATCACTAGCAAAGGCTTGGTAGAGCTAGATACCACCAAAGTCAAAGAGAATTACCTGGAATTCACCACCAAACAGTTGACTTCCTATGTTGCTTCGGACAAAAAACTGGATAGTTCGGTTTCACCCAGCGGTAGTTCCAGCAGCAAAGCATCTTCTACCTCCAGCAGCAGTACACCAGCTTCAAGCGGTTCCAGCAGCATAGCGTCCTCTAGTTCTTCTGCAGGGACACCTAGCCCTGCCCCTTCGGGGAAGCCCAACCCCAACACCGGGGTCGGTGCCTTGTATAGACAGATTCACCAGTGTATGCAGATGTGTGTAGAGAACTGTGAGAGTTGTCCCATGTGGGGAATCGATTGCCCTGTAGAGGGTTCCTACGGTAGGCAAGCTCGTCTGCGTGCAGGAAACGGCGTGGCCCCCGCCTTTGCGGGAGCAGGTTGCCGGGTGGAATCCCGTCACTGCGGATGCAGATAGGCGCTTCGCAAACTTTGATTTTAAACCGCCTCGGCCTTCGGGCACGGGGCGGTTTTCCTGTTGAATATGGCGTTTCTTTGATGGGATAAGAGAAAATAGAGGAATCTGTTTCCTGATAGATTTCATTATTATTACATTTTGTTACTATAATTACAAAATGGCAACAAAAACCTGTTGCAATCCTCCTGGCATGCCCCTATAATAGAACTCGAGCAAGACGCTCACCAAAAAACAGGAGGTATTTACACTATGAAAAAAGCAATGGCGTTGCTGCTTGCAATGGTTACTGCAATGAGCTTTGCAACCACTGCTATGGCAGACACAGCTTCGACTGCTTCGGATAATGACAAAGAGATCATTGGCATTGTTCTGGAAAAGGATGAGGATGGCATCGCATTGGAAAGCGGCACCCTTCTCACCCCCGGCAAAGAGTACAAATTCCCCATCTATGTCAAAGAAGAAGGGAATAAAACCTCTCCCTTGACGGAAGATGACCTGAAGTCCTACAACCTTCGCTTGGAGCATGAGGAAGGCAAATCCAGCCTCGACTCCTTCAAAGTTGTCAAAGAGGGCGACAAAAACTACCTGGAAGTCAAGGTAAAAGCTGGCTGGCCCACCAAACAGACCGAAGTTTCCTACCGGATGAAATTGGTTGGCAGACGCGCTGGTATGGAGTCTGTAGAAGCCCTGGACATCAACTTTCTCACCGGCTATGAGTTCGCTTCCGATTCTATGGTAAGCAGCTTGGGCGAAGATGACTACATCACCGCAGATCCTAATGCCCCTGTGTTCACCAAAGAGCAGCTGGAGCGGATTGCCAGCGTCAACAACTACAAAAAGGTGACCTTTGCCAACGGCAGCTGGACCTTCCAGACCAGCATCAACGACATGGATTCCATCAACATGCTCAACAATGAGAATGCCATCAAAGAAATCATCTCCGCTTACCCGGACAACGATTTCAAATTCATCACCTTCCCCGCTGGCACCAAATTCCCTGGGAAAGGCACCTTGACCGTGGACGTCTCCGATCTGGAGGCTGGTTTCAAAGGCAACTACTATGTGTACCGTTACCTGAATGGCAAGCTGACAAAACTGGATGCTTCCTTTGTGGAAGAGGATGAGACCCTGGTTCTTGAAACCAACACCCTGGGCCGCTTCGTGATCACCGACAAGGAGATCAAAGACGGTTCCACCGTAGTAGAGGGCATGGAGCCCAGCAGCTCTGAGACCTCTTCTAACTCCTCTAGCAGCGAGAATGGTTCCAACAACTCCGGAAACAGCGGCAAGCCCAACCCCGAGACTGGTGTGGGCGCAAGTGCTGCTATCGCCACCGCTGTCATCGCCATCTCTGGCGCGGCTCTGGCTTTGAGCAAAAAATCCAGATAAGGATAACACCCAATCCATTGGCTTGAGCGTCAAAAAATGAAACGCGCGGCAGTTCCGGTTGGAACTGCCGCGCATCTTTTTTTGACAATGAAAGAGAACTTTGGCTGAGGGGGAGAGAAGGCTAAGCCCTCTACACAAGGAGGAAGGAGAGAAGAGGGGCACTGCAAGACCGGTGCTGCCTTATTCCTCCAGTCCGTAGACGTCCCGGTAGACCGCAGCCTTGAGCAGGCCGAAATCCATCTCCTCCAAGGGATCGGGGTAGGTCATCAGCATCAAGGGCATAAAGGGAAATTGAGGCTGCAAAGACGGTTGCAAGTAGGGCTGGGTACAGAGGTGGAACCCATGCCGTTGGTAAAAGCCGATCCGGCGGCGGGCCATCTCCCCATTTTCCGGAGGTTCCACCTCCAGGACAATGGGCTGCCCCTCTCCGGCGGCGACCGCATCGAGGAATTTCCCCCCTAAACCGCTGCCTCTCTGGGCCCCATCCACTGCCAGATGTTCCACAAAGGTGTAGCCATCCAACCGCCAGATGGCCATAAAGGCGATGATCTGGCCGGAGCTATCCCGGTGGAGCAGCAGATGGTAACAATCCTTATTCAGGAGAGCCTTTTGGCCGGCATAATCCCGGCGCTCGGAAGCGGGGAAGGAAGCGTCCATCAGCCCCCAGACCCGTTCAAAATCTTCCGGGGAGATGGGGTTCTGGGTGGAGTGGATCTCAAAGGGGAAGGGGGGATCGGGGAAGAATGCGCCGGCATAATGGACGGTTCCGGCTGCATTTTTTAGCCCGTCTTCCCGCAGGGACAAGGCCATAAAATTGGCATCCTCCACCGGGAAGGGGCAGAGAATCCCAAATCGGGAAGCGGGAACGAACCCAAACCGGGGGTAATAGGCAGCGTGCCCCAGCACCACAATCCCGTCAAACCCCTCTAGGGCGGCCTGGGAGATGGCTTGCTGAATGAGCTTGGATCCAATACCCTTTCCTTGGTAAGAGGGCAGCACAGCCACTGGGGCCAGAGCTAAGGCTTTGCAGGGACTGTCGCCGATGGTGAGGCGGGTGAGCATACAGTGACCCACGATCTGCGCCCCATCCAAGGCAACAAGGGCAAGGCTTGGAAGGTAGGCGGGATCTTGCCGCAGGCGTTCCACCAAGTTGTGTTCATCCCCATCGCTGTGCTGTGCCTGTTCAAAGGCGGCATAGACCACCTGGCGGATGGCTTTAAAGTCCTGGGGGGATTCGGGCCGGATGAGAAGATTCATAATGAGATTCCTCCTGGTAAAGTTGATTTCGCAGCTTTGCAGGCCTCTTAGGGTTCATTCCTGCATGGGGCTACAGCAGCGATTTGTTTTCTAGCACCAATTGGGAGAAAAAGCGCATGGGTTTGGTGAGGTACGCATATTTTTTGTGGATCAGGTACAACTCCTGAAAGAGGGGGTCTGCCAGAGAGGCATAACAGATGCCAGAGGAGCCATAGGTGTCATCTTGGGGGCAGAACCCGATTGCAACGCCGGAATTTGCCAAGTTGAGGATGGAGAAGGCATTTGGGGCTTCAGCTGCCACTTTGGGGACAAAGTGATGCTGCTGGAAATACCGGTCCAGCCGCATCCGCAGGACAGTTGTATTGCCTGGCAGAATGAAAAATTCTTCTTCCAGCCGCTGGATGGGGATAGAGGGGAGCTCCCCAGGGGCGCTGCTTTCAAAGGTGGAGAGAGGGTTGCTTTTGGGGATGGCCAACAGGATTTCTTCTTGTTTGAGCATGGCATATTCCAGTGAAGGCTGCTGATCCGCAATGGGAAGTATACAAAAATCCAGCCTTCCTTCCCGCATCATGCCAAGGATTTCCAGGGATGAGCCCTCGAGGACATTCACCGTGCACTCTGGGTAATGGCTATACAGCTGGGGGAGGATTTTGCTCAGAAAGTGCAGGGATCTCCCACCCATCAAGCCTACGCTGAACAAAGCGCGCTCGTTGGCGCAGATGTCTTCGATTTCTCGATACATTTTGTTGTTGATTGCCACTATCTTCCGCACCCCTTTTAGGTAAACTTCCCCCGCCGGGGTCAGTGACAACGTCTTGTCCCGGTAGAAGAGAGGGGTTCCCACACTGGATTCCAGCTTCCGCAGGTAGCTGCTCAATGTGGGCTGAGAGAGATAGAGCCGCTTTGCAGCTTTTGAAATGCTTTTCTCCTCGGCAATGGCAATAAAATAATGAGCTGTCTTCATATCCATAGAAAAAAATCATTCCTTTCTGCAAATCGTCTGGAAGAGGGAATCTCCCAGTGGCTGCCTGCTTGTAAAGCGGTCTTCTTTTTCCTATTATAATTTTTCCAGAGGGGAAAATCAAATTTTATTAATGGCCATTGGCAGGGGCCACGCTGGCAGAGGTGATTGGCCCCTGAAGGCGTGGGGAAAAAGCCGAAGATTGCGGAGGAGGCCCCCCTCATCTATCTTCCCCTGGATATGCAGATAAAAAGCCGAAGCATAAAAAGAGGGCCCCCTCCAACGGGAGGGGGCCCTCTTTTTATGCTGTTTAGTTGAAGTTGGGAGCCTTGGGGTTGGGGTTCTTGGTCACGTTGACGGTGTCCTTGATCTCTTCGCCAGCTCTCAACAGACGGGCCTGCACCACAAAGCGCTGATTGGTGTTGCTGGGGCCACCGAATTTGTAAGTACAGGTGGAAAGGGTCAGAATCTTGTCGCCGGTGTTGACATCTACATCGTAGTTCAGCTCGCTTCTCAGCCGGGCCTCTTTGATGATGTTGTCAAAGGTGGCAGTGTCGGGGTTTTCCAGATGGTACTGGAAGCCGGTGTCGGTGTAGAAGACCGCATACACCTGGAAGACCATGTCATCCTCGGGGGTGGAGAAGTAGATGTAGGGGTTCTTGGAAGCCCAATCCACATCCAGGTAGTGCATCAGCTGGGCAAATTTTAGGCCGTTGGCTTTGTCTTCCATGTTGTGGCCGTAGATGATGGTGTTCTTGGTCAGGTCGTTGCGGGTGCCGAAGGTGTTGCCGCCGTCTGCATAATAGCAGCCATACCAGTTGTATTTCTGGGTGATGTCGCGGCGCTCATAGTACACATTGTCGCCCACCTTTTGCAGGACTTCCGCATCGATGGTGGTGTTGGGGATGGTCAGCCAGCCAACAACATCGCTGTTTTGGGCCTGGGCAGCAGCGATTTTATCCAGGGTTTCTTTCTCTGGCTCGCTGGGGTCGCCGGGGTCCTGGGAAGGCTCTTCCACCATAGAGGAACTCTCCGAAGAAGAGCTCTCGGAAGGCTCACCGCGGTCTTTACAACCTGCAAAGGAGAAGACCATGACTGCTGCCAACAAGGCGCAGGCGAGGGATTTCAGCTTCAAAGTAGGTTTTTTGTCCATTGAAATGCTCCTTTATCCTATTGTTTTTTCCCCTGTGGGGGTAACATTGCTGACAATATTGCGTCCGGCATCGATGCATACCGCGGTTCCGCTGCGCAAAATGGAAGTCGCACCAACCGCGCCAACGATGACGGGAATATCCAGGGTCAGCCCAACAATGGCTGCATGGGAGTTGATGCCGCCGGTCTCGGTGATGATGCCGGAGGCCTTTTTGAGGAGGTCTAAAATGTTGTTGGAGGTCTGTGGAATTACCAATATATCATTTTGTTTGAAATTATTCAAGGCCTCCTGCTCATTTCGCGCTACGCACAAGGTGCCGACCTGGGAGAGCTTGTTGATACCGGTGCCGGAGACCAGCACATCCCCCACCACGTGGACTTTGAGAAGGTTGGTCGTTCCGGAGATGCCGATGGGCACGCCAGCGGTGATGATCACCAAGTCGCCGTTGCTGATGAGACCCTCCTCCTTGGAACGCTCCACCGCGTGGGCGAACAGGTCGTCAGTGTTGTCTTTAAAATCCACCAGCACCGGCACAACGCCCCAAGACATGCTCAGGTGATAATAGGTGCTTTTGCAGGGGGTGCACCCGATGATGGGGATTTTTGGACGGAACCGGCTGCTCATCCGGGCGGTGTGGCCCGACTGGGTGACGGTGATGATGGCCGACGCCCCCAGGTCATATGCGGTGGTACAGGTGGCATGGCTGATGGCATTGGTCACATCCCCGGAGCTGTATTTATCCCGCTCGCTGTAGAAGATGCCCCGGTAGTCGATCTCTCGTTCGGTCCGCTCTGCGATGACCGCCATAGTCTTGACCGCTTCCACCGGGTATTTGCCAGAGGCAGTCTCCCCAGAAAGCATGATACAGCTGGTGCCATCGTAGATGGCGTTGGCCACATCGGTGGCTTCCGCCCGGGTGGGGCGGGGATTCTTGATCATAGAATCCAGCATTTGGGTGGCGGTGATCACCGGTTTCCCGGCGAGATAAGCCTTTTTGGTCAGCTTCTTTTGCAGGATGGGGATTTCCTCCATGGGGATCTCCACCCCCAGATCGCCCCGGGCGATCATCAGGCTATCCGACACTTTGAGGATGCTGTCGATGTTTTCAATCCCCTCGGCGTTTTCGATCTTGGCACAGATCTTCATGGTGCTGCATCCGGCTTTGTCCAGGATGTTCCGGATTTCCATCACATCCTTGGCGCTGCGCACAAAGGATGCGGCCAGGAAATCAAACCCCTGCTCCACCCCGAAGAGGATGTCCTCCCGGTCCCGGTCGCTGACGTAGGGGAGGGAAAGCCGCACGCCGGGGACATTGACCCCCTTGTGGTTGGATACCTCCCCGCCATTGATGACGGTGCAGAGGATGTCAGACCCTTTGACCTCAGACACTTTCAGTTCAATCAAACCGTCATCCAACAGGATACGGGTGCCGGGGGAAACGTCTTTATAAAGCTCCTTATGGGTGATGGCAGCGCGATGGGCGTCACCCAAAATCTCTTCGGCACAGAGGACAAACTGGGAACCAGGGACCAAGGTGGCTTTGCCGTCTTTAAAATCCCGCAGGCGGATTTCCGGCCCTTTGGTATCCAGCATAGTGCCCACCGGGAGGCGGAGTTCTTCCCGGCATTTGCAGACCATCTGGTAGCGGGCCAGATGCTCCTCATGGGTGCCGTGGGAAAAATTGAACCGAGCCACATCCATTCCGGCCAGCATCAATTCTTTGATCTTCTCTTCCGAATCGGTGGCGGGCCCCAAAGTACACACTATTTTTGTTTTACGCATAGATTCACTCTCCAAATTTAGGTTGCCCGTCTGAGCAGACCGCCAGTAAAAAGGCGATACAAACCATAATAACTATAGCGCACCAGGCTGTAAAAATCAATGCCTCCCGCCATTTTCGATGAGAAAAACTGTGAAAAACTGGTGGGACTTGGGCATTTTTTGAAAAAAGGGTGTCGCCCATAGTATGGACAGGAATTCATTCTAAAAGTGGTGGATTTGTAAAATTTTGTTGCAGCCCCTGCGCAAAATACCTTGGAAAACAGTGGAAGGGGAAAACGGAAATGCTACAAAGAAAAAGGGCGGCCGAAGCCGTCCTTTCTGTATAGGGAAAATCCATTTCCATTATTTGGAGAGGGCATCCTCCCGGAACTCGATGGGGAGAAGCTTCCACATGATCACATCGCCGTCTTTGACCACGATGGAATCGGTGGATTCGGTGGTGACAGTGCCGTTGTACAGGAGGCTCCAGACATAAGCGTCATCCGACTGGAGGTTGCCAAAGCCAATGTACTCGCCGGACTCATCGGTTTCAAAGGGAACGGTTTCCCCGTATTCCACAACCGCTTTGGTCAGGTCGCGGACGGTAGGGGCTTCTGCATTTTCCGCCACAGCGGAGCCTTCGAACATAGCCACGCCTTCTTCATCAACGATGGTGAAGATGGTGGTGACCTTCTCACCTGTGGCGCCGCCGTCAAACACAGCGACCTTTTCCTCAGCCTGGGAAGAACTGATGCCCTGGCTGGAGGAAGAGTTACCGCCGTCGTTGCCGCAGCCGGCAAACACAGCGGCCATCACCGTACCGGCCAATAAAACTGCAAAAATCTTTTTCATTGTAATTACCACCTTTTCTCCGGCGAATCAAGATAGATTATAAGCTGGAACCAGGCCCCGCCGGCGAGCCGGACTGAAAATACCATACCGTTTTCCAGCACGTCCAGTATAGCATAGTTTGGTGCCCTGTCAAAGAATAATTTGTGAACTTTTGGTGGCGGTGGGACAATCTGCTGTATAACTGTACTAATACACACAGTACAGTTTGTGGGATATTCCAAAAATCATTGGAAGCCATTGCCTTTTTTAGATAGGGGTGTTATGCTGTAACTGTACTAATCAAACTAATACGGTTAATACACTTGTTGATACAGCGAGGTGATCCAATTGTTTAAGCTTGACACGCAGAGCAGAACCCCGATTTATGAGCAGCTGAAAGCCCAGATAACCGAATTGGTGGTCATCGGCGCCCTGGAACCTGGAAGCCAGCTCCCCTCGGTGCGGTCCCTTGCCCGGGACTTAGGGGTCAACCCCAACACGGTACAGAAGGCTTACCAGGATTTGGAGAGAGACCAGGTCATCTATTCGGTATCCGGCAAGGGGAGCTTTATCGCCTCCCACGACCGTTCCCGCAGGAAGATTCAGCTCCAGTTTTTGGACCGTCTAAAGCTGGCCGCCCGGGATGTGATGAACAGCGGGACGCCGTTGGAAGAAGCCGTCGAAACGGTGCGGACGGTGTATGAGGAGGGTGTGACACAATGATTGAAGCGAAGAGCCTAGTCAAAAAGTTTGAAGATTACCCGGCCCTGAACGGGTTGACCACCACCATTGAACCCGGTTGGATTTACGGTTTGGTGGGCACCAACGGCTCGGGAAAATCCACCTTTATGCGGACCATCGCCGGGGTGTATCAGCCGGATGAGGGGAGCCTCCAGATCCAGGGGGCGGATGTCTTTGAAAATATCCACGTCAAAGATAAGGTGCTGTTTGTGCCGGATGACATGTTTTTTCTGCCCCAGTCCACTTTGGCGGACATGGCGGCACTTTACCAGGGGATTTACTCCGGCTGGTCCCAGGATAAATACCAGGAGCTGGTCAAACGTTTCCCCATCAGCGACAAGAAAAAGATCAACACCTTCTCCAAAGGGATGAAACGGCAGGCGGCCATCATCCTGGCCATTGCGGCCCAACCGGATTACCTCCTGCTGGATGAGGCGTTTGACGGCTTGGACCCGGTGATCCGGGTGGCGGTCCGCAAGCTGATCGCCGACGAAGTGGCATCCCGGGGCATGTCGGTGCTCATCGCCTCCCACAACCTGCGGGAACTGGAGGACTTCTGTGACCACATCGGCATCCTGCACCAGGGAAAACTCCTACTGGAGCGGGAGCTGGATGACCTGAAAGGGGAGTTCTGCAAGGTACAGGCGGCGTTCAAACCCATGGTGGACATCGACACTTTAAAAGAGAAACTGGAAATCCTCTCCATTGAAATGAACGGAAGTATCGTCAACCTCATTGTCCGGGGCTCCCGGGAGGAGGTCTTGGAGAAGATCAATCACTTCAACCCCCTCATTGCGGACAGCATGCCGCTTTCGCTGGAGGAAGTATTCATCTATGAAATGGAGGCGGTAGGGTATGATTACAACAACATTATCTTCTGATAAAAGCAGGAGTTTTGGCTTTTACAAAGACACATTGCGGCGCCTGAAATCCTTCATTTTGTTCTATGGTGCAGTGGGATTTGTTTTCTTCCCCCTCCAGTACTTGATGGGGGTCCTGCGGGACAATGGCTACTACTTCATGGGCCTTGGGGAGGTGTTCAACGCCATTTCGATGGTGTTTTACGGACCCTTCCTGTGTGTCGTTCCGGTGATCGTCGCCGCCCAAATTTTTGGCTATATGCATTCCAAAAAGGCGGTGGACCTGTACCACGCACTCCCCATCCGGCGGGAGGAGCTGCTCCTCTCCAGCTTCGCCGCAGGCTTTACTGCGATTTTGGGACCTCTGGCCCTGAACTATGCCATTGTGATCCTGCTCAAAGCAGTTCGCTTTGGCGGTGGCCAAGAGGTTGGGAAGGTGGTTATCAACTTCCTGTATGCGGCGGTGATCTGCTTTGCCGCCTTGGCCATTGCAGCCTTTGTCTTCACACAGGTTGGCACCAAGTTCGACAGCATCGTCATCACCTTGGGGATGTATGTCATCCTGCCGGCCCTGTACCTGGTCACCATGTTGTTTATGAGTGAGCACCTGTACGGCTTCAATGTGGATCAAAGCATCAATTGGAAGCTGCTTTTGGGCCTTTCCCCCCAGCTGCTGTTTTTTTACCTGTACCAGGGGGATTACCCGTTGTCCTCGGACCCCAATATGCCCACCGTGGCATCGGGGCATGTGACCGCCTTTGTCTGGCTCATCATCGGCATCTTCCTGGCATTGGCTGCCGCTGTTATCTACCGCCGCCGCAAGAGCGAGATGGCCGAGAACACCTCCACCGGTGGTATCCTCAAGGTGTTTATTAAAATTGCTTCCACCTACCTGGCCTCATTGCTGATGGGCTTTATCTTTGAAGGGGTCTTTGGGGTGGGCGGCGATGACTTCAGCATGTTCCTGCTGGGCGTGGTTCTAGGCGCAGTCTTAGTCTACCTCACAGCGGAAGTCATCCTTTCCCGCAGCTTTAAAGCCATCTTCAAATCCCTGCCCATGGCCGCTGGCTTGGCGGTGCTGCTATGCGCCTTCTCCTTTGTCATGCACCAGGGTGGTTTTGGATATGTAACCCGCGTCCCCAAGGTGGAGGATGTGGCTTCGGTCACCATCGACTATCGGGGCGCCTACGGCGAAAATGAGCGGCAGGGTGGAACCGGCAGATATGTGCAGGACGTCACCCTGGAAGGGGAGGAAGCCAAAGCTTTGGTGATCCAGCTGCACCGCCTCTCGGTGGAGGAATACCAGCAGTACAAAGGGGAGGTCCCCGACGACAGCCGGTATTACCGCGGCTACAACTATGTGAATATCTCCTACAAAATGGCCGGCGGCAGCACGATGAACCGCAGCTACAGCAGTAAGAGCCAAGGGTTCTTGGAGTGCCTGGCCCGCCTGGAGGCCAACCAGGAGTTTATCACCAAAACCCACCCAGTCTTCCGAACCCAGTACAAGGATTTGGAGAAGGTTACCCTCACCGGTGCCAGTGGGGTAGGCAACGTGCCTCTCACCTTCTCGGAAGAGGAGATGAACCAGCTGTTCACCTGCATGCAGGAGGATCTGCTGGCCCGCACCTACGACCAGGTGGTCAATGGCAAACCGGCCATCGGCTTCCTCTCCATGGACTATAAGTTTGACAACCGGCATAATGAGTATTATTCTTCGGACCACTCGGGCCGGAACCAGCAGAGCGAATACCCGGAGGAAAATTTCTTCATGGGTGGCCAGCTGACCTTGACTGAGGACTTCACCAACACGGTGGCTTTCTTAAAGGAGAAGGGCTATGGCTCGATGCTGGAGCTGCAAGAGGGCGAAGTGGTCGGTCTGGTGTTCCGCCATCCCATGTATGACGGATACAACAGCGAGGTCATTTCCCTGGTGCGGGACTACAACTTCAATTCCTACAACAGCGGCAACCAGACCTGGAAAGAGGAAAAAGGCTATGTGGTCTATCGGGACGACCCGGGGCTGATCGGGGAGATCCTTCCCAAGCTGCACAGCAGCACCATCAACGGATACCGGTGTGTGCGGGTGGATTATGTGGTCAATGAAAATCTGACCGCCAATGGGGCGATGGAATTCCCCGGCGGCAGCGTCTCCAACCAGGGGGCCTATGGTTACCTTGCGATTGACGACCTGCCGGAGGACGTGCGGGAAGAACTTGCAGAGATCGACTCTGAGGGGATTGAATACGGCCAAACCACCTATCCCCAGGTGGCCGTCGCCACCGAATCGCTGTCGGAAGACCTCGCCGTGCAAGAAGAATAACCAATTGTTTGATGTGATAGAAAAGAGGGTCAAAGATGGAACTGTACTGCCCCCGATTGCCCAAGGTGATCACCCTCACCCAGGGCGTTGCCGGAACAGTGGCTATTATTAGCTTCCTACAGGGATTTTTCGGGGGAAGCCTGGCCGTGTTTCTGGTTTCTCAAGTGTGCCTCCTGCTGGCGGGACTGCTGGCGGTAGACCGCAGGTATTTGGTCTGCATGCTGTTTGACCTGTCGGCCATGGTGTTGCTCTTTGTCCGGTATGCACAGGTGTTTTGCAGCCTGTAATACCCCATTTTATTGCAGCCGATAAAACAGAAAACTCCCCCCGGTGGATGCATCCGCCGGGGGGAGTTGTTGCTTTGCAGGGATCCCTTTCCCCAGCCCATCTGGGAGGGCCGCCGTCACATCAGCGGGGCAAAAATTTTGAGGATAGCCCGGAAGATCCGGCGGGGAAGAGGAGTCATCTGAATCTCTTCATAGGTGACTATTTTGCACTTTTCCAGTGTGGTTTCTATATCCCGGCGGACATCTGCCACCACCGGCGAATAAAAAAAAGCCACCCCACATTCAAAATGGAGGTAAAAACTGCGGTAATCCATGTTGGCTGTGCCCACGATGGCACAGCAATCGTCCGAGACAAACATTTTGGCGTGAATAAACCCGGGGGTATACTCATAAATTTTTACTCCACAGCGCAGAAGGGATTGATAATAGGAGCGTGTCAGTTCGTGGACAAACCATTTGTCTGGGATGTGGGGGGTGAGAATCCGCACGTCAACGCCGCTTTGGGCCGCGGTGGACAAGGCGGTGAACATTTCGTTGTCCAGGATCAAATAAGGGGTTGTGATGTAGACGTAGTCATTGGCCCGGCTGATCATCTGGAGATAGGCGTTCTCGGAGATGTTCATGCTGTCCAGGGGGCTGTCCCCAAAGGGTTGGACAAAGCCGGCCGCGGCGGTACAGGAATGGGTGGGCACATACTGGGAAAAATCCCGCTGCTCCTGGGGGTTGCTGAACTGCCACAGGCTCAGGAACATCAGGGTCAGGTTCCACACCCCATCCCCCTCCAGCCGGACGGCAGTGTCTTTCCAATGACCGTGCTTTTCAAAGGCATTGATGTATTCATCCGCCAAGTTGATACCGCCGCAGAAGCCGATGTTGCCGTCCACCACGCAGATTTTCCGGTGGTCCCGGTAGTTCATCACCATGTTGAGATGGGGGCGGTAAGGGTTGAAAACCGTGACCTGTAGGCCCAGCTCCTTCAAGGTCTGGTCATAGCCGGGGGGCAGGGTCTGGATGCACCCCACATCGTCGTAGAGAAGGAGGACTTCCACCCCTTGGGCGGCTTTTTCCCGCAGGATATTGAGAACGGAATTCCACATCTCCCCCTCCTGGAGGATGAAATATTCCAGCAGGATAAAACGCTGGGCCGACTGCAGGGCCAGCAGCAGGGCGGGCCAGAAATCTTCCCCTAGAGGGTAGTAATCCGCCAGGGTGTTCTTCCACACAGGGAAGCCGGACCCATTTTTCAGGTAGCGGGCCTGCACCCCCAGGGAGGGGGAAGCTTCCTCTAGCTCCCCAGCCACCCCGGAATCCACCTGGATCTGCCCGGCGGTGGTGCAGTTAAACTCCACCACCCGTTTTTTCAAGGCCCGGGAAAGGCGCTTAGAGCCGAAAATCAGGTAGAACAGCCCGCCAAAAATGGGCAGGGCGAGAATGGTGATCACCCAAGCCAGCTTGTATGAGGGATTGTCCTCTCGGGAGACCACCCATACCACCAGCAGTAAGCTGATGCACTGGGTCAGCACATATACTGGCAGGGCGTGAACGCTGAGGTAAAGCACCACATAGGAGAGGAGTCCGAGCTGGAGGGCGATCAACAAGGTGACCAGCACAACGCGGCTGGTCAGAAAACGCAGGAGCTTTTTCACCGCGTCATCTCCTTTCCTGGGCGCTGCCCACACTTTTGTAGTGTATGCTATACACAGGGGATTATGGACCTTCCCGCCAACGCCAAAATTTACAAAAAACCCCCTCCAGAAGTTGGCTCCAGAGGGGGGCCCCTACGACTGGCGCAGGGCGATCAGCCGTTCTAGGGAGGCAAGGATAGCCGGGGTGGTGACATCCACCATCAGCCAGCGGCCGCCCATGCCGGATTTGGTGTTTTGATACAGCTGTTGGACATAGGGGTCCAAAGAGGGGAGAAGGAGTTCCGCCTCGTTCTGCTTTTTGTCCCCGATGACCACCATGCAGGAGAAAGATCCCTCCACCGGGTATAGGGTGCAGAGGGCTTTGCCGCTTTTTTTGTATTTTACATTCCACCCCGGGGCCATGGCGCATTTGCTGTATTCCACCTTGGGGGTGACACGGTAGGTCTCTTCCAGGTGGATGAGGAACTTTCCCCATAGGGGAGTGGCCACCGCAGCGGCATCTCCTCCAAAGAGGGCTGCCGGTCGATGGGGTACCGGGTTTTCCAGCCCATAGGTTGTCCCCTTTCTAATTTTGCTGCCGATGGAGCAGGGTGTAATTCCAGGCGTCCCGGCACATTTCGTCGATGCCCCGGCGGGCCTCCCAGTGGAGAATTTCCTTAGCCAGGGAGGCGTCGGCGTAACTGCGGGCGATGTCCCCATCCCGCCGGGGGGCGATGACCCGGGGGATCTTCACCCCGCTGGCCCGCTCAAAAGCGTCGGCCACCTCCAGGACGCTGTACCCCTTGCCGCTTCCCAGGTTGATGGGGTGAGCCCCTGGGTTGTCCTTCAGGTAGTCGAGGGCGCAGATATGGCCCTGTGCCAGGTCGCAGACGTGGATGTAATCCCGGATGCCGGTGCCGTCGGGGGTGTCGTAGTCATCCCCGTAGACTTTGAGGCAGGGCAGTTCCCCCAAGGCCACCTTGGCAATATAAGGGAGCAGGTTGTTGGGGATGCCGTTGGGGT
This sequence comes from Merdimmobilis hominis, assembly GCF_900104615.1. Lineage (GTDB taxonomy): Bacteria > Bacillota > Clostridia > Oscillospirales > Ruminococcaceae > Merdimmobilis > Merdimmobilis hominis. Next base: position 1,951,319 of record NZ_LT629939.1, read on the forward strand.
CCTCCCCCAACAGCCCGGAGGGGTGGGCGCCTATGGGGTTGAAATACCGCATCAGGGCAATCCGCCAGCGGCTGTCCGAAGCTGCCAAATCGGTGAGAATCTGCTCGATGTACACCTTGGTCATCCCGTAGGGGTTGGTAGAACCCAAGGGGAAGTCCTCCCGGAAAGGGGCGGTGTTGCAGCCAAGGTAATACACCGTGGCCGAGGAGGAGAACACCAGGGAGAAACAGCCGTGGCGTTCCATGGCCCGGCAGAGGTTCAGGGTGCCGGTCAGGTTGTTGTGGTAGTAGAGGAGGGGCTTTGCCACCGACTCTCCCACTGCCTTGAGGCCGGCAAAGTGGATCACCGTGTGGATGGCGTTTTCCTGGAAAACCTGCTCCAATTGGCCCTCGTCCAGCAGATCCGCTTGATAAAAGGGGAAGTCCCGGCCGGTCAGGGTGCGGATGGCGTCCAGGACCTCCGGTTTGGAGTTGGAGAAGTTGTCTAGAATGACGATCTCCTCCCCTTGTGCAAGAAGCTGGGCAGCAGTGTGGCTGCCGATATAACCGGCGCCGCCGGTGATGAGAATGGCCATAATGTTCCTTCCTTTCTCGGGGGATAGCAGGGGGTGAAACCTTTGTTCTTAGTATACCGGCGGGATGGGATAATGTCAATTTTTTCCCCAAAGATTTGAACAGCCTGTTAAAGATAGCCGGTTTCTATTTCAAACGCCGCCAAAAGCGGCTATACTAATGGATATGAGGGAGAAGACAAGGAGGTATTGTATGAATCCTATTACACTGGAGGACATCCAGCAGAACGAAACCATCAAAACTTATATTGTCCGGGCGGATGAGACTTTAATCGCCCTGGGATATACTGAGCACGCTTTTGCCCATGTGACCAAAACTGCCTATGAGGCTTACAGCCTGCTTTTAAAGCTGGGCTACGATGAGCGCACTGCGGAGCTGGCCCGGATTGCCGGGTATCTCCACGACATCGGCAACATGGTCAACCGGGTGGACCACGCCCAATCCGGCGCGCTGATCGCCTTCCAGCTCCTCACCGGCCTTGGAATGCCGCCCCAGGAGATCGCCACCATCGTCACCGCCATCGGCCATCACGACGAGGCCACCGCCGCCCCGGTCAACCCGGTGGCTGCGGCCCTCATTCTGGCCGATAAATGTGATGTGCGCCGTTCCCGGGTCCGCAACCGGGATGTCTCCAGCTTTGACATCCACGACCGGGTAAACTACTCGGTGGTCCGGTCGGAGATGCTCTTTGACCACGAGAAACGCACTCTGACCCTCCTTTTGGAGATTGACACTGAAATCTGCGCAGTGATGGATTACTTTGAAATTTTCCTGAGCCGGATGGTCCTCTGCCGCCAGGCGGCGGAACACCTGGACATCACCTTTAAACTGAACATCAACGGTCAGAGCCTATTGTAACCGGCTCTTTCTGCTCCCCAAAGGCCCACATACTGCGGTGATCCATGGCCACAAAAACTCCATAGATGAGAAGGCAGGCCAGCATTACCCCGAGGAACATCACCATCAGGTAGGCCCCGTGGCCAAAGGCGTCAAAAATCCAGACCAAAGGGGTTCCGGGCGGGGCGGAGTAGAGGAACATGTAATTCTCCCCAAAGGTAAAATCCACCAAAAAGGCCAGGGACGCCGGAACCATCAGCACTGCCGGCACCTGCCAGAACTTTTTCAGGCTGGGCCGGAACCCCTGGAACAGAACCATGGCAAGGGGCACAAAGAGCAGCAGGCCGTGCAGGGTCAGGCTTTGCAGGGTCTGGAAATGGAAATAGGGGTAGGTGTCTACAATCCCAACTGGGTAAAGGATGGCCACCACACCGCCTAGGATGCCGGTATAAAAGATAAACTCTTTCAGGCATCCCCAGCCGGTAAAGACCGCCAAGGGGATGAAAAATACCTGGGTGCCGCACAGGTGCAGCGGCAGCAGCTTAACCCAGTTGGTCTCCCCTAAACCTACCATCCAAAGGATGCGGGCAAATTCCACCACCGGGATGGCCAAGGCCGCCAATTTGATGATGCGGTCGTTTTTCTCCCGGGACTGGCCCCGCATATGGGATAGGGCAGCATAAATCAAAAGGCCCACTGTGGCCATGCCGATGAGGTGTTTTATCCCCAAGAAGGGAAAGGCCTCCCCCGGCGGAATGTCCGGCCAAAAGGCAAAAAACTGTTTCATACCAATCATCCTCTCACATAGGGTCGCGGGGGATTGGGCCCAATTGAAAAAATCCCCATGGCTTCCCCCAATCATTGCTAGGGAAGATTGTATCATGCCGCCGTGAATGGATTGTTCCTTTTTTGTGGAAGAACTGTGAATAAAGGGAAAAATGGGTTTCCTCTTTTTGGGGAAACCCATTTTATATTTCCGGCGGGATTTGAAAGGGGAAACCGTGGAGCACAAGGGGAGAAGACGGCTCCTTTGGTGCAGGCAGTCAGAAGATATCCCAAAACAAATGCCCCTGGACAAGCCTTGTCCAGGGGCTGGGGTTGCAGCCAGATTATTTGGGGTCAGAGAAGGCCCGGTGCATCAGCTCCAGCACCCGCTGGCGGGTGACCCGGGTGCGCTCGGTGTCCACGGTGATCACCCCGTCGGCGAACAAGTTGAGGCAATCTCCCTCTTTGGCCCCCTCGGGAAGCCGATCCCGGGGGAGGTTCAGGTTGACTAGCCCGGTCTCGCAGTCCTCACAGACGGCGACATCCCCTTCAAAACGGTCGATGACTGCCTGTTTCATGAAAAGTACCCTCCTTGTGTGTGGGAAATACGCTCCCTTGGGATGTTTTATCAGGCTCCCCTTACGCAGCCACCGAGTAGCTCTCCCCGGCGTCGGTGGTCAGGTTGATGGTCTCCCCATCGGTGACCATCTGGATGTTGCCAGACAGGTCGGTGCGGTAAAAGGGGCAGTATTTTTTCAGCCGGGCCACAATCTCCTTGTGGGGGTGGCCGTAGTCGTTGTTTTTGCCCACCGAGATGGTGGCGATTTTGGGGCCCACTGCGTCCAGATACCGCTTGCTGCTGGAGGTGGAACTGCCGTGATGTGGGACACAGTAGACGTCGGCGGACAGGTCTAACTCCATGGAGAGGAGGGTGCTTTCCGACGCGGTCTCTGCATCGCCGGAGAAGAGGAATTCCGCATCCCCATAGGTCAGGCGGCAAACCACCGAGGTGTTGTTCAGGTCATTGTATTCCCGCCGCGGGCCCAAAATGGTCAGCACTGCGCCGCCGCCCAAGCTGTATTGGGTGTCGGGGACGGCAGTGGTGACGGTCATCCCTTTGTCCAAGACAGCCTCCAGCAGGTCGGTGTAGGTTTTGGTGGTGGGGACAATCTTCTCCGGGATGGGGGAGAGGATGACCTGCTTCACCGGCATGGCTTTTATCACCGTATCCAGCCCGCCGATGTGGTCGGAGTGGGCATGGGTGCCAATGGCCATATCCAGGGATTGTACCCCCTGGGATTTTAAGTAGGCGAGGACTTCGTCCCCTTTGTCGTTCTCCCCGGCGTCGATGAGCACGTTTTTGGAAGGCCCTTTGATGAGGATGGACTCCCCCTGGCCCACGTCGATGATATGGACTTCCAACGTTTCCCCCAAAAGCTCCGGCAGGGGCGTATCAGAGGAGGGGGAGGATTCCCCGCCCTGGGGCAGCTGGGAAGATGAGGAGGAGAGGTTCTCCATCCCATAGCTGCCCGCTGCCTCCAGAACCTCCTCCCAGGTGGGCACCATAGGGAGGTTCAAAGAAAATTCGCTGTTTACTGTGACCAGCAGGGCGGCGGCCGCCGCCAGGGAGGCCGCCCAAATTTTTCGCATGGTCCGCTTTTTGAAAAATCGGTTCCGTCTTGCCATCTGTTATCGATCCTTTACCCGTTTGGATGTGTGCTTTCCCGCAGGTTTTTTCCCGGCCCGCTTCCCACCTGCTTTGGAAGGGGAAACAGCCCTTGTGCGGGGGGCGGTTTCGCTTTTCGCCCGCCGGTAGGCGATGTACTCTCGGTCCGGGGGGACCAGGCAGTCCTTGCCGGTGCCGATGAGATCTTCCCGCCCGATTTTGATCAGGGCTTCGATGATGATCCGCCGGTTTTCCGGTTTGTAGTATTGAAGCAGCGCCCGCTGGAACCGCTTTTCCTCCATGGTGCGGGGGACGTAGACTGGCTCCATGGTCAGCGGGTTGATGCCGGTGAAGAACATACAGGTGGAGACGGTGCCCGGAGTGGGGTAGAAGTCCTGCACCTGCTCGGGGCGCATGTTGTTTTTCTTGAGGAAGAGGGCCAGTTCCAGGGCGTCCTTGACGGTGCTGCCGGGGTGGGAGCTCATCAAATAGGGTACCAAGTACTGCTCTTTGCCCACCTCTTGGGTGATCTTATAGAATTTCTTTACAAACCGCTCGTACACCTGGATAGGGGGCTTGCCCATCATCTCCAGCACGTTGTTGCTGCAATGCTCCGGCGCAACCTTCAGCTGGCCGCTGATGTGGTGCTCGATCAGCTCCCGCATAAAGTCGTCATTTTTGTCCTTCATGATGTAGTCAAACCGCAGCCCGGAGCGGACAAACACCTTTTTTACCCCCTTGATCTTCCGCAGCTTTTGCAGAAGGTCGATGTATTCGGTGTGGTCCACAATCAGGTTGGGGCAGGGGTTGGTGCCCAGGCATTTGCGGTTTTTGCACAGGCCGTACTTCAGCTGTTTGTCGCAGGAGGGCCGCCGGAAATTGGCGGTGGGGCCGCCCACGTCATGGATATACCCCTTGAATCGGGGGTTGGAGAGGAAGCTTTTCGCCTCTTTGAGGATGGACTCCTCACTGCGGCAGGTCACCTGCCGCCCCTGGTGGAAGGCGATGGAGCAGAAATTGCAGTGCCCAAAGCAGCCCCGGTTGTGCATGATGGAGAACTCCACCTCTTCAATGGCTTTGACCCCTCCCTGGGCTTCATAAATAGGGTGGTACATCCGCTGGAAGGGGAGGTCGAACACCTGGTCCAGTTCTTCCTGATTCAACGGTTCCATAGGGGGATTTTGGACCAGGTACCGCTCGTCCTGCTTCTGGACGACAGTCTTGCCGTAGACATGGTCATGCTCGTCCAGCTGCTGGCGGCAGGCCCGGGCATGGGCCTCCTTGTCCACGCTGACCCGGTGGAAGGAAGCGCAGGTCACCGCGTCCTGGGGCAGCTCAAACTGCTGGCAGAGGTAACAGGTCCCCCGGATATCCCGAATGGCTTTGGGGTCCTCCCCCAGGGCCAGGCGGCGGGCGATCTCCGCAGTCTGTTTTTCCCCCATGCCGTAGATGAGCAGGTCGGCCTTGGAGTCGATAAGGATGGAAGGCCGCACTGCATCATCCCAGTAATCGTAATGGGCAAACCGGCGCAAAGATGCCTCCAATCCCCCGATGACGATGGGGATATCCGGGTAGATCTCCCGGATTTTGTTGCAGTAGGTGATAAGGGAGCGGTCGGGCCGCCGCCCTGCCACGTTGCCAGGGGAATAGGAGTCGTCGTGGCGTTTGCGCTTGGCGGCGGTGTAGTTGTTGACCATGGAATCGATGTTGCCGCCGTTGACAAAAAAGCCCAGCCGGGGCCGGCCAAATTTGGTGAAATCCCGGTCGGACTTCCAATCGGGCTGGGCGAGCACCGCCACTTTATATCCGAGGGCTTCCAGCTCCCGGGAGACGATGGCCATCCCGAAGCTGGGGTGGTCCACATAGGCGTCCCCGGTGACGCAGACAATGTCCACCTGCTCCCAGCCCAGGGCGCGGGTCTCCTCCGGGGAGATGGGTAAAAATCCAGCCATGTTGTTCTCCTTTATTTTCAAACAAATGTTCCAATTTTCGTTCTTTACCCTTAATTATAACAAACCCCAAGGGAAAAAAGCAACAGGGAAAACCTTCTCCCTTTTTTCTTAATACAAGATAGAAATAACCTCCTTTCGCCGAAATAACGAAAGGAGGTAGCTCTGTAAAACCAAAGCGGTCAGATTATATCGCCCATTGCCAAATCCAATATAACAGCAATAAATGAGCAGGGTAAAAAGCATAGCAAACGTATTGGAACCATTTGGAATGATATCCCTGCCTGCCGTGGTAAAGCCAAATTGGAATCAGGGACAATAGAGCAAAGCCCTGCTGCACAATTTGGAATTCATACCCGGCAAGGGTTACAGGATAAAAGTAACCGCCGATAACCCAGATGTTTAATACAGCCAAGCACATAAACTGTCCAAGGAAGCACCACCATTTTCTTTCGTGGAAGATATAAAATGTCAAAACGGTCAGTACACCGGCACCGTAGTAGTCAACCATGGTAATTGTTCCAAGAAGATAGCCAGCAAGTGCTGTTATCACAATGACCGGCCAGGTTACCCACCATTTTTTCCCTTCTTTTATTTTTCCCAGGAAGGTTATGCACAGCAGCGCAATCAGAAAAGTCCAAAGGACATTCTGATGGAATGGATAGATTAGCGAGCTTCCATAGATTAGGTTAAAAGGGATTTCGGAGACAATGGCAAAGATAAATATCCGGCTTATATACCTGCGGACATTGGATGTGTGGAAAAAACCTTCCACGATCATAAATGCAAAAATAGGGAAGGCTATTCTTCCAATACAGGTCAGCCACTCCTGGGCGGGAAACAACGTGGCCCAGAGATGGTCTCCCAGCATAAGCGCCATTGCCAGAATATGCAGAGAAAATGAACTGATTCCCTTTGCTTTTGTTTGCACCATGGTATTTCTCCTTTTTACCAATTTTAAGTGGAAATTTGCAAAACAGACCGATCTATTTGCCTGCAGGAGGGCTTCTAATTTATTTACTCTACCATATTTCTCTATTTTATTCAATTGGATATAAAAAGCGGCATCCCCACTGGGATGCCGCAAAAGGGAGCTACTGCTGATTGTTGAGTTTCATTTCGATCCAGCGGTCTTTGCTGATCAGCACTTGCCGGGGCTTGCTGCCCTCAAAGGGGCCCACAATGCCCCGGACCTCCATGTCGTCGATGAGCCGGGCGGCCCGGGCATAGCCCAACTTCAAGCGGCGCTGTAAGAGGGAGGTGGAGGCCTGTCCCGCCTCGATGACACACTCCACTGCCAAGGGAAGCATCTCGTCCTCGTCGTTGAAGCCGCCGCCGTCCCCGGAGTTTTTGCCCTTGGGCTCGGCTACCGCCTGTTTGTCGATCTCCTCGATGATGCCTTGGTCATACTCATGCTTCTCTCCCTCTTTGAGGAAGGAGGTCACCCGCTCAATCTCCTTGTCGCTGACAAAGCAGCCCTGGACGCGGATGGGCTTGGCTGCCCCCACCGGGGAGAAGAGCATGTCACCCCGGCCCAGCAGCTTTTCGGCACCCCCCATATCCAAAATGGTGCGGGAGTCCACCTGGCTGGAGACGGCAAAGGCGATCCGGGAGGGGATGTTGGCCTTGATGACGCCGGTGATAACATCCACCGAGGGCCGCTGGGTGGCGATGATCAAATGCATTCCTGCAGCCCGGGCCATCTGGGCCAGGCGGCAGATAGAATCCTCCACTTCATTGGGGGCCGCCATCATCAGGTCGGCCAGCTCGTCGATGATGATGACGATTTGGGGCATGGGGTGCAGGTCTTCCCGCTCCTCACAAAGGGAATTGTAGCCGGAGAGATCCCGCACGCCGGTTTCGGCAAAGGTTTTGTACCGGTTGAGCATCTCGGTAACCGCCCAAGCTAGGGCGCCAGCCGCTTTACGGGGATCGGTGACCACTGGCACCAGCAGATGGGGAATGCCGTTGTACACCCCCAGTTCCACTACTTTAGGGTCCACCATGAGGAACTTGACCTCATCCGGGCTGGACTTAAAGAGCAAGCTCATGATGATGGAGTTGATGCAGACCGATTTGCCCGAACCGGTGGATCCGGCGATGAGCAGATGGGGCATCTTGGCAATGTCTGCCAGGGCGATGTTGCCGGTGATGTCCTTGCCCAAAGCCACGCTGACCCGGCTCTTGGCCTCCATAAACTCTGAGGAATCGATGATCTCCCGCAGGGAGACGGTGGTGACCACCTTGTTGGGCACCTCGATGCCCACAGCGGGCTTGTTGGGGATGGGGGCCTCGATCCGGACACCGGCCGCTGCCAGGTTGAGGGCGATGTCGTCGGCCAGGCCGGTGATCTTGCTGATCTTCACCCCGGCGGAGGGCTGGAGCTCATACCGGGTGACTGCCGGGCCCCGGCAGATGTCGATGATCCGGGTCTGGACCCCAAAGCTCTGCAGGGTATCCACCAAGCGCTGGGCGTTGGCCTTTAGTTCCTCGGTGACGTCGTCATTCTTAGCAGGTGGGGCTTCGTTGAGCAGGGTGATCGGCGGGAAGGAGTAAACGGGGACCTGAGGGTCTTTGATGAGGATTTCCTGGTCCTCCAAGGGCAGATCCCCCGAGGCGGCATCGCCGGGCTCCTGTTCCGGCTCGGTCTCCGGGCTGGACAGCTCATCGGGGGAGTCCACCCAGGGCAGGTCCTGGGCCAGGACGGTGCCTCCTTCCGCCGGTTCGGCAGCGGGCCCAGCTTCCTCCTTTGGGGGGATAGCGTCTTTGTCCACCGTGATCAGCTTGCTGATGATGTCATCCAGGTAAGCGCTGTTCTCCGACTCTGCGGATTGCTCCTTAGATTCTTCCTTGGGGAGCTTGTCCTGGGTCTCAGGCTCGGGGTCACAGCGGAACTGGGGCTTGAGCAGCTTGGCGTCCAGCTTGTGGGAAGCCGGTTCCTCCGCCGCAACCGGCCCCTCTGCCAAAGGGGGGAGTGGGGCGATGGAATCCAGCAGCTTTTCCTTGGCTTTGCTCACGCCAGAGCGATCCATGCTCCCCTTGGGGGATTTGACCGGATGGGCGGGCAAGGGTTCGTCGTCTAACGGGACGTCGATGTTGAATTTGGGGCGGCGGCGCTCATCGCTGACCCGCTCCACATAGGCTTCTTCCAGCTTTTTGACCGGCTGGGCTGCCGATTGGTAAAGGTCGATGAGGGTGCCGCCGGTGATGACCATGACAAACACAAAGATCAAAAGGCAGATGGTGATGGAGGCCCCCAGCTTGCCGAACAGGTGCAGAAGAGGGACGCCGACAAGCCCTGCGGCCAGCCCGCCGCCGTGCATGGCCTCTCCGCTGTAGTAGAGCTGTTTGGCGGTGGCGATAAACCCTTCGGTCTCCGGGATGCCCAGGGTGAAGATCTGCACCGCCCCGCACAGCAGGGCGACCAGCACAAAGGTCTGCCAAAGTTTGTGGCCGATGTCGCCGCTGGGCTTTTCCAGGGCAGTCATCACCGCTATGTAGATTAGGATGGGGCAGATGAGGAATCCCCCCCAGCCAAACAGCCCAAACAACAGGTTGTGCAGGGTGTTCCAGAAGCTGTCCCCTTTTACAAGTGCCAGTGCGCCGAAGAGAATGCCCAAGGCGAAGAGCACCACCGCCCACATCTGCCGCCGGGCGCGGTTCTGTGCCTCCAGCTGTTTGGCGGTGGGCTTTTTTGCACCGGTTGATTTTTTACGGGAGGATGATTTTCCCTTTGTCGTAGCCATTCTTTTGTAACCTCCTGTTGCCGTGGGGTGGAAAAACGGGTTATTGGAGCCAGGTGAGGACTATCTTTTGCAGGGCGTGGTCGGTGAACATTTCATAAATACCCGCGGCGGTCACCAAGGTTCCAAGCGCCAGGGTGTAGTAAGCAAAGATTTTAAACTTATCGCTTTTCACCAGCCAATTGACCATCTTGATGGCGATGAGGCCAAACACTGCCGCAGAGAGCATGCCCACTGCCATCACAGAAAAGGGCAGGGAGACGCCGGCCTCCGCCGCGTCTTTGATCTCCAAAATGGCGCCGCCCAAAACGGCGGGCATGCCCATGATGAAGGAGAAGGTCACCGCGTATTGGCGGTCTAAGCCCATCATCAGCCCGGTGGCGATGGTGGAGCCAGAGCGGGAGATGCCGGGCAAGGGGGCAATAGCCTGGGCCGCTCCGATGGCCAAGGCGTCGCCATAGGTCATGGTTTTCGGGGTTTTGCGGCCCTTGGGGAACCGGTCCGCTAAGGTGAGCAAAACGCCGGTGATCAGGAAACAGATGCCCTCGGCCAGGATGCTGTTGTCGCTGGAAAAACCCTGGAGCCAATCTTTAAAAACAAAAGTGACAGCCAGGGGCAGGAGGGAGATGATCAAGAGGACGATCATCCGCCGGTAAGGGGTGAGGTGGGAGAGTTGGAACTTCCCTTTAAAGATATCGCCCACCATGCAGAAAAACTCGTAGATCAGCCGCAAGATGGTCTTGTGAAAAGCCAAAAACACGGCAATCAAGGTGCCCAGGTGCAGGAGGATGGAGAAGAGGGCCCCCGTTTCCCCGCCCTGGCCGGTGAAATACTGGATCAAAGAGAGGTGGCCGGAACTGGAGACTGGCAAAAACTCGGTCAAACCCTGGATAATGCCTTGAAAAAGCGCGTTCAAGATGTTCATGAGGAACCTCCGTATGTATCCCGCCCCTAACAGGACGGGTTGTTGTCAGACTGGGGCAAGGTGTAAGTGCTTCCGGGGGCAAACTCCGGTTTGAGGTAGACGGCGGGGTCGGTAGAGATCACCCGAGAGATGATCAGATCCCGCCCTTGGCGGACCCCTTCCAGGTAGCCGCCGTCAAACCCCGCCACCTCCATGGTGGGGGCGGCCGGCTGCTCCATTAAATACCAGGTGGGGGTCACCGAATGGATGATCATTGGGCATCCTCCTTCGGGGTGGACTCAATCAGCTCATAAAGGCAGGCGATGGCGTCCCCAAGGCCCCCCAGGTGGTCAATCAGCCCCTCCTGGACCGCGGCGTCGCCGTCGAGAACGGTGCCCACATCCATCATCAGTTCGCCGGTGGTCATCATCAGTTCCCGGAACCGCTGGGAGCTGATACCGGAATTTTCGGTGACAAACCGGACAATCCGCTCCTGCATCTTGTCAAAATAGGAGAGGGTCTGAGGGACGCCTAAAACCAGGCCGTTCATCCGCACCGGGTGAATGGTCATGGTGGCGGAGGGGACAATAAAGGACTGCTTAGCGCTGCAGGCCAGCGGCACGCCGATGGAGTGTCCGCCGCCCAGCACCAGGGAGACGGTGGGTTTGTTCATCCCGCTGATCAGCTCGGCGATGGCCAGGCCGGCTTCCACGTCGCCGCCAACGGTGTTGAGAATGATGATCAGCCCTTCAATGGTGGGATCCTGCTGGATGGCCACCAACTGGGGGATAACGTGTTCGTATTTGGTTGTTTTGTTTTGGGGCGGCAGGATGTAGTGCCCCTCAATCTGCCCGACGATGGTCAGGCAGTGGATGACGTGTTTCCCTTTAGCAGGGGTGACCGAACCGGTTTTGATGATCTCTTCGGTCTGGTCGGACCGCTCCTCATCCAGGGAACGCTCCTCTTCCTCCTCCGACATGGTGGGGGAGGGAGAGGACCCGCGGCGGTAGGGGGATTCCCCATGGCTGTGACCCATATCCAAACACTCCGTTTCTTTTACAAAAATCCCTGCCATGGCGGCCGGGTGTTTCGATAGGTAGTCTTTCCGCAGCGTGTTTTATTATACGCTTTGCGCCGGGGGGAATATGTGCTTTCTTGGCGTTTCTTCCACCGTGAAAAGCACAACATCTCAACTTTAAATTATACCATGTTGCCCCCAGAAGTCAAACGAAGGCCCCTTTACGATTTTCTTATTTTTACAGGGGAAAACGAGGTCAAAAAAACAGGCGGCCGAAGCCGCCTGCCGTTTAATAACCCTTGATTTCGTCTAGGGATTCATCTTTTTCCACATAGTCCCGCTGGACGTCGATAATTCGGAATTGGTCGCGGGTATCCCGCACCACAACCTGGGCGATACCTGCGTTGATGATCATCCGCTTGCACAGGGAACAGGGGTTTGCCCCAACCACATAGTTGCCGGTGGAACACTCCAGCCCCACCAAATAAAGGGTGGCGCCCAGCATGTCGGCCCGGGAGGCGTGGATGATGGCGTTCTGTTCTGCGTGGACCGAGCGGCACATCTCATACCGCTGTCCCCGGGGGATGTTGAATTTCTCCCGGGTGCAGTACCCCAGATCGCAGCAGTTCTGCCGGCCCCGGGGAGCTCCTACATAGCCGGTGGAGATGATCTGATCGTTTTTCACAATAATCGCTCCAAAATTGCGGCGCAGGCAGGTGCCTCGGGCGGCTACCGTTTGGGCGATATCCAAATAATAATTATACTTATCTCTGCGTTCCATGGGATGATTCTCCTTTTTGTATGCCGCCAAGTTGGCGGTGGGAAGCGCCTTTTGTGCCCTAGTTGATACAAAAGGACAAATTTTTAGGTTCTCCCCCATTTTAATGCAAAACTGGCCTATGTGCAATGATTTTTTTTTGACTTTGTGTTACAATGAAGCAAGAAGCGCCGTTGGGGAGGCCTTATCCCTCCCGGCAGTCATCATTTTACTGGTTTTGGAGGACAAGTCCTTGAAATTATCCAACATTTCGGTCATCAAAGACCTGCTCGGCCGCCATGGGTTCACCTTTTCCAAGGCCCTGGGGCAGAACTTCCTCATCAACCCCACCGTCTGCCCCCGCATGGCAGAGGAGGGGGGAGCGGCCCCCGGTGTCGGGGTCATCGAAATCGGGGCTGGCATCGGCGTGCTCACCGCCGAACTGGCCCAGAGGGCGGAAAAGGTGCTCTGCATTGAGATCGACTCCCGGCTGCTGCCTATTTTGGATGAGACCCTGGGGGAATACAACAACATCAAAATCATCAATGAGGATGTGCTGAAGGTGGACCTGCCCGCCCTCATCGCCCAGGAGTTCCCGGGGATGGAGGTGGTGGTCTGCGCCAATCTTCCCTACTACATCACCTCTCCCATCCTGATGGACCTGCTGGAGCAGCGTCTGCCCATCCGGTCGATCACCGTCATGGTGCAGAAGGAGGCCGCCCAGCGGATCTGCGCCCCATTGGGGAGCCGGGAGGTTGGTGCGGTCACGGTGGCAGTGCGGTATTTTTCCGAACCAAAGGTGCTGTTCCAGGTGTCCCGAGGCTCCTTTCTGCCCGCCCCGGATGTGGATTCCACCGTCATCCGGCTGGATGTCCACCAGGAACCGCCAGTCTCAGTGCCGGATGAAACGCTGTTTTTCCAGGTGGTGCGGGGGGCTTTTTCCCAGCGCCGCAAGACAGTTTCCAACTCCCTGTCCAGCGCGTTGTCGCTCCCCAAAGCCGCGGTCAATCAAATTTTAGAGGCGGCTGGGGTTCCCCTCACCGCCCGGCCGGAGCAGCTCTCTATGGAGGAGTTCGCCGCCCTCTCCACGGCCGTAGGCAATTGGAAAAAGGCGGCCAACCGGGAATAGAAAAAACCCTCCCCAATCCGGGGAGGGTTTTGTTTTGCGGGGAGGGAGGGGCTATTTCTGCTCCACCTCTTTGGCGGCCTCTTTTTCCGCCAGGTCTTTGACTCGGTAGCTCAAGGTCATCAAGCTGTCCCCCAGGTGGACATTCTCCACCACAATGCTGTCGTAGTTGACCGCCAGATCGTAGTGGGAGAAATTCCAGAACCCGCGGATGCCCAAGCCAACCAAAAGGTCGGCGATCTCCTGTGCCGCTTCCTTTGGGATGCACAGTACCGCCATCTTCGGGCGGTACTGCTGACAAAAAGCAGTCAGATCGCTGACATCCCGGATGGGGAGCCCACGGACCCGGCGGCCGATGACCTCGCTGTTTTTGTCAAAGATGCCGATGAGATCGAACCCCTTGTTTTCAAAATCCATATGGGTGGCGATGGTGCGGCCCAGGTTGCCAGCGCCGATCAAAATGGTCTTGACGCCCAGGTTTAACCCCAGGATGTTGCCGATCTCCCCATGGAGGGCGGATACGTTGTACCCATACCCCTGCTGGCCGAATCCCCCAAAGCAATTGAGATCCTGCCGGATTTGGGAAGCGGTCAGCCGCATGATCTGTGCCAACTCCCGGGAAGAGATGCGGTTGACCCCACTTTTTAAAAGTTCCCCCAAGAACCGGTAATAGCGCGGCAGGCGCTTGATTACCGAGAGGGATACTGTATCACTTTTTGCCATTGCAATCACTCCCAACAAGACAGAAAGGACAAAATAAAAGTAGCATAAATAGTGTAAACGAATTTGGTGGAAAAGTCAAATAAGCAGCAATTGTTTGTAGGATTGCCGGAATTGGCCGGATTGTTTGCGCTACCTCCATGATTTATTCACAAATATTCGCTATACTAAAAACAGAAATGACCTTTGTACAAAGCTCTTTCCCATGGAGCGAGTAGACGACCATTCCCTTCGGGCCAGGGGCAGATGCGGTTTTCCCCTGTGTCGCCGCTGGGGTTTATCCGAATAAAAGGAGTAATGACATGAACAAACAACCTCTTTACGATCTGCCGGAAAATCTGGATGAATTGGAGCCAGAGCGCAGGGTCACCGTCGTCTGTGTTACCAATCAATTTCAATGCGACCGCATCATCAAGGCAGGACGGGTGATGGCAGATCTGAGCAACACCGCCTTAAACGTCATCAGTGTGGCCAACCCGGGAAGGGACCAGGACCCTGCCGCATTGCAGCACCTGTTTGATGTCACCAAGGAAAATGGGGGGAGTATGTCAATCTTATATGAGCTTGACCCAGCCAAGGCAATTATCCGTTATTTGAAGGAAAACAAAACATCCTATGTGCTCACTGGCATGCCGGAGAATGAAAATTCCATCCTCTATCAGATTTGGGAGAAGTTCACCCATATCACTTTCTTAACCGTCACCCCGGAAGGGGAACTCCAGGAGGCGGGCCGCGCCAGGTCCCTGCAAGCCGCCAATTGATTCTATGAAAAGGAGCGATTGTCATGCAAATCCGCGTCGATGAAATTTCCTTTGCCAGCAGCAACGGGTGCAGTCTGGTCAAAGGCTGGGTCTATGCCCCGATGGAAGGGGATTGCAAGGGAATTGTGCAGATCTCTCACGGCATGTGCGAATACATCGGCCGGTATGATCCCTTCCTCCGCTTTTTGGCGCAGCACGGGTATGTCGCCTGCGGCAACGACCATATTGGCCACGGCCACAGCAGCCCAGATGAGGACCACCTGGGCTATATGGGGGGGATGGAGGGCGACCGCTGGATTGTGGAGGATCTGCACCGCTTCAACCGGATTGTCCGCAAAATCCACCCCGGCTTGCCCTGTGTCATGCTGGGCCACAGCATGGGTTCCTTTGCCGCGCGGGTGTATGCTGCCCAATATGGGCATACCCTGGCAGGGTTAATTTTAAGCGGCACTGGGGGGAAGAACCCCGCCGCCCCTCTGGGGGAGAAGCTGGCCCGTGCTCTCAGCCGCAGGGCAGGGGAACGGGAGCGGACTCCTGTGCTGACCAGGCTGATCTTCCAGGATTACAACCGAGCCTTTGAGCCCCGCCGCACCGACAGCGACTGGCTCACCCGGGACAATGACCTGGTAGACCGGTATATTGACGACCCTTTCTGCACCTTTACCTTCACCAATTCCGCCTATGCGGCGTTGCTGCGGCTGCACCATCAGGCCAACAGCCGAAAGACCTTTCAAAGGACCCCCAAGGAACTGCCGGTTTACCTGTTCTCCGGGGACAAAGATCCGGTGGGAGGAAACGGGGAAGGGGTAGCCCAGGTGTTCCGGAGGTACAATGAGGCCGGGCTGTGGGATGTGGAACTGAAGCTCTACCCCGATGGCCGCCACGAGATGCTCAACGAACTCAACCGACAAGAGGTCTATAAGGATGTCTTGGGATGGCTGGACTTCCATTTGGCGGAATAGAGGGAAAGGCCCGCCTTGAAAAAAGCAGTGCAAAAAGAAAAGCCCTTGGGAATTATCCCAAGGGCTTTTGCATGTTCCTATTTGGCATAGTCCACCGAACGGGTTTCGCGGATCAAGTTGACTTTGATCTGTCCAGGGTATTCCATCTCATCTTCGATCTTTTTGGCGATTTCCCGGGCGGTGATAACCATCTGATCGTCGCTGATCACATCGGGTTTGATCATGACGCGGATCTCACGGCCGGCCTGGATGGCAAAGCATTTCTCCACCCCATTGAAGGAATTTGCAATCTCCTCCAGCTTCTCCAGGCGCTTGATGTAATTCTCCAGGTTCTCACGGCGGGCACCGGGACGCGCGGCGGAGATGGCATCAGCAGCCTGCACCAGGCAGGCGACGATGGTTTTAGGCTCCACATCGTTGTGGTGGGCCTCAATGGCGTGGATAATCTCCGGGCTTTCCTTGTACTTTTTGGCGATGTCTACGCCGATGGCCACATGGGAGCCTTCGATTTCATGGGTGAGGGCCTTGCCGATGTCGTGGATCAAACCGGCGCGGCGTGCTTGGTTGACGTCTGCGCCCACTTCGGCGGCCATAATGCCGGCCAGGTGAGCGACTTCCACTGAATGGGCCAGGACATTCTGGCCATAGCTGGTGCGGTACCGCATCCGGCCCAAAAGCTTGATCAACTCGGGATGCATGGCATGGACGCCGGTTTCAATGACAGCGCGCTCGCCGTCCTGCTTGATCTTCTGCTCCACTTCGCGGCGGGCCTTGTCCACCATTTCCTCGATGCGGGCGGGGTGGATGCGGCCGTCCTGGATCAATCGCTCCAGGGCGATGCGGGCGATCTCCCGCTTCACCGTGTCGTGGCAGGAGAGGGTGATGGCTTCCGGCGTGTCGTCGATGATCAGGTCGACGCCGGTCAAGGTCTCCAGGGTGCGGATGTTGCGGCCTTCACGGCCTATGATCCGGCCCTTCATCTCATCATTGGGCAGGGGGACTACCGACACAGTGACCTCAGCCACATGGTCGGCGGCACACCGCTGGATGGCTTGGGTAATAATCTCGCGGGCCTTCTGGTCCGCTTCATCCTTCAGCCGCTGTTCGATCTGGGTGATCTTCAGGGCCTTCTCATGGGTCAGTTCATTCTCCAGGTTGGTGAGCAGGTATTCCTTAGCTTGGTCAGCGGTGTAGCCGGAGATTTTCTCCAGCATCTCAAACTGGTGTTTTTTCACCAGGTCCGCCTCTTTAAGCTGCTCCTCCACCTCAGTCATCTTCTTTTGCAGGGCTTCTTCTTTCTTCTCCTGGTTTTCCAGTTTGCGGTCCAGGGATTCTTCCTTTTGCTGGATGCGCCGCTCCAGTCGGGATACCTCGCTGCGGCGGTCCTTTAATTCTTTTTCGGTCTCAGTTCGCATGCGATAGATTTCATCTTTCGCTTCGACAATTGCTTCTTTCTTTTTGCTTTCTGCTGTTTTCAGAGCCTCGCTGACCAGCCGCTTCGCCTCATCTTCGGCGGAGCCCAGTTCAGCTTCGGCGATCCGTTTTCTATATTTCACGCCCAGGGGAAAGGCGATAATCAAGCCGGCAGCAAACGCAATGATACCGATATAGATTGTCATGTCGCCCATACGATGTTTCATACCTCCTTTGTTTGAATTTTGGAAATTGAATATTGTAATATAGATCAGGGTAGCATTTTCAAAAACCAGTGGGCCATGGGGACAGGCCATAGCCCTCCACTCTAAAAAAACGCTATTTCTATTTTACCGTTCCGTGGGTGTGATGTCAAGGTGAATGTATGGACGGGGCATTTAAAATGGATGGAACCGCCAAAGATTTGGCCTTGACAAATCTCTACCCCGGTGGTATGATACACAGTAATCAGCAAAGGCTGAGGATTTTTATAAGAACTGAAATCGTTGATGAGGACGTTGCCGTCCCAAACAACCATACCAGAGAGGAAGCGCCACCGGCTGAAAGCGCGTCTATGGAAGGAATGGCAGATACCACCTCTGAGAGTGCGATTAAGGCTTGTCCCCAAACGCGCCGCGTGACAGCGTTACCCAGTCTACGAGGGGCAGGGTGTTTTCCTGCAATTCGGGTGGAACCGTGGAGCATTTGCTTCATCCCGTGTTTTCTGCGCGGGATGGGGCTTTTTTTATTTCATCCTCCCGCAAAGATGCAAGGGCTCCCCCCAGGGGGAGGATGATTTGAAATAAAAACCGCAGACTATGGATAGAATTTTTGTGAAAAGGAGCGAGCGAACTATGATCAACATCACCTTAAAAGACGGCGTCGCCAAGGAGTACCAGGCTCCGATTACCCCTATTGAGATCGCAAAAGACCTCTCTGCCGGCCTGGCCAAAGTCGCCTGCGCTGCAAAAGTGAACGGCGAGCTTCGGGACCTGCGCTTCCCCATCGAAAGCGACGCCAATGTGTCCATCCTCACCTTTGAGGACGCCGAGGGCAAAAAGGCATTCTGGCACACCAGCGCCCATGTGTTGGCCCAGGCGGTGCAGCACCTGTATCCCGAGGCTAAACTGACCATCGGCCCCGCGGTGGACAACGGCTTCTATTATGACATCGACGTGGAGAAGCCCTTTGTGGCAGAAGACCTGGAGAAGATCGAAGCCGAAATGAAGAAGATCGTCAAGGAAGGGGAAGCATTGGAGCGGTTTGAGCTCTCTGGCGACGAGGCCAAAGAGCTGATGAAGGATAACCCCTACAAGGTTGAATTGATCGAGGAGCACGCTGGAAAAGGGGAGAAGCTGAGCTTCTTCCGCCAGGGCGATTTCACCGACCTGTGCGCCGGCCCCCACCTGATGAATACCAGCCCCATCAAGGCCATCAAGCTGACCCAGTGCACCGGCGCCTATTGGCGCGGCGACGCCAACAACCGGATGCTGTGCCGGGTGTACGGCATCAGCTTCCCCAAGGCTTCTATGCTGGAAGAGCACCTGAAGATGCTGGAAGAGGCCAAAAAGCGGGATCACCGCAAACTGGGCAAAGAGCTGGAGCTCTTCGACATCTTTGAGGAAGGCCCCGGATTCCCGGTGTTCCTGCCCAAGGGTATGGCCCTTCGCAATACCTTGGAAGGCTACTGGAGGGAGCTGCACCGCAAGGCCGGCTATCTGGAGATCCGCACCCCCCTCATCCTCAACGAGGAGCTGTGGCACCGTTCCGGCCACTGGGACCATTATAAAGACAATATGTACACCACCGTCATCGACGGGGAGGACTACGCTGTCAAGCCGATGAACTGCCCCGGCGGCATGCTGGTCTACAAGAGCAAGCCCCGCTCCTATCGGGATCTGCCCCTGCGCATGGGTGAGCTGGGTATCGTCCACCGCCACGAGCTCTCCGGCGCCCTCCACGGCCTGATGCGGGTTCGCTGCTTCACCCAGGACGACGCCCACATCTTTATGACCGAGGATATGATCAAGGACGAGATCAAAGGCGTTGCCGCCTTGATCGATGAGGTCTATTCCATGTTCGGCTTCAAGTACCATGTGGAGCTCTCCACCATGCCCGAGGACCACATGGGCTCCCTGGAGCAGTGGGAGCAGGCAACCTCCGCCCTGGAGAATGCCCTGAAAGAGCTGGGCCGCGACTATGTGATCAACGAGGGCGACGGCGCTTTCTATGGCCCCAAGATCGACTTCCATCTGGAGGACTGCTTGGGCCGGACCTGGCAGTGCGGCACCATCCAGCTGGACTACCAGATGCCCGAACGGTTTGACCTGGAGTACACCGGCGCAGATGGCGAGAAGCACCGCCCCATCATGATCCACCGGGTGCTGTTTGGCTCCATTGAGCGGTTCATCGGCATCCTCACCGAGCATTTTGCCGGCGCGTTCCCCATGTGGCTGGCTCCAGTGCAGGTCAAAGTGATCCCTGTCTCTGAGAAGCATATGGACTATGCCAAAGGCGTTTACCAGAAGCTGTTTGACGCCGGCCTGCGGGTGGAGCTGGATGAGCGCAATGAGAAGATTGGCTACAAGATCCGGGAAGCCCAGTTGGAGAAGGTCCCCTACATGCTGATTGTAGGCGACAAAGAGGTGGAGGCGGGCAACGTTTCGGTCCGCTCCCGCAGCGATGGCGACAAGGGTGTCAGCACCCTGGAGGATTTCCTCTGTGCCATCAAAGTGGAGATCGATTCTAAGGCGCAGTAATCCCTTATATAAATAGGTATAGAAGAGCCCCAGGGGAGTACATCCCCCGGGGCTCTTGTTTTTTCATCCAGATTTCAGGCAAAACTGGAAATTTGTTCATATCTTGGGGATAAGATAGATACAGCCATGGGAAAATATCCTTGGAGCACAGGAGTCTACCAACTTGTTAAGAATAAAAAGTTGGCAAATATTTATTGATGTTGCACAATAATTGTGTATTTTCTGTTACGATATCAGGCGATTTGGTTGTAAAATAGTAACAAACAGAGCCCCAAACCTTGATTTTAACAGGTTTTTGCGCTATAATCAGGAAGTGAAAAAATGTCCAATGGGACAGAAGGAAAGGGGTTGATGCCGATGGCTCTCAAATTCGTGCGCGGTCAAGGCGATGGCCAGGCCGAGAGCGGTGAGGGGCAAAAGGCAGATAACACACATTCCCCCGACAATAAGTCCAAATGGCTTGTCAACTATAAAGACCGGCTGTACCGGCTTAGTTACTACACCGGCGTTCAACTGATGCGCTTTGGCAAGCGGATTCGCCGCCATGCCGTCGCTGCGGTGCTGGATGCCCAAGATTGGCTGCTGGAACAGAGTGCAGAGACCCGGGAGCGGGCCGCTTATGCTAGGATTAGCTTGCGTCGCACCTTGGAACAGGAGTTTTTCTCGCCGGTTCGTGCCTTCAGGGCCCGGGTGAAGGAACTGCGGGCGGAGTATGATTCCGCTAAGAGCCAAGGCGGCGACCAGATGGAAAGCTTTTTGGCTGCAACCAGCCAGGAACTGTGGGCGGAGACCCGCAAAGTTCTGGGGATTACCTTCAACTACGTAGCCCCTTTGGGGGCGGCGGCTTTGTTGTTTGTCACCATTACCACGGTGAACAGTTTCTCCTTTGGCTTGAAGGTGGAGTACAACAGCAAAGTGGTCGGCTATGTCCGCAGCGAGGCGGACTTTGAAGTGGCCCAGGCGGAGATGAAGAAGCGTATCATCTACGAGGATTATATCCAGCCGGAAGATGCAGTTCCCCGCTTCACCATGGCAATTGTAAACGATAAGGACATCATCTCCACCAACGATCTGACCGACCGGCTGATCGAGTCCTCCGGCAACGAGCTTCAAGAAGCCTACGGCCTTTATATCGACAACCAGTTCATGGGCGCCACCACTGACGGCGATTCCCTATTGGAGAATCTCAATGCCCGTTTGGAGGAATATAGCACCGGCGCCAAGGATGAAAAGGTCAGTTTTGTCAAAGACGTGCAGGTTCGGGAAGGCTTGTATCCTCTCACCTCTATTGTGGATTTGCGCAACATTGAATCCGAATTGGACAAGGATGAGTCGGAGGAGCGGATCTACACCGTGCAGAAGGGGGATGCCCCCACCCTGATCGCGCAGAAATATGACATGCGGTATTCCGATCTGAAAGAGCTTAACCCGGAGATTGAAACTGAGCTCTTTGTGGGGCAGGAGGTTTTGATTTCCCGCTCAGTCCCCTTCTTAGGGGTTCAGGTAACCAAGACAGTGACCGAAACTGAGGATATTCCCTATGAGATTGAACAGGTCACTGACAACAGCTACAACGAGGGCTTTACCAAAGTTTCGGTGAAGGGACAAACCGGTGAAAAAGAAGTAACCAGCCAGATCACCTATGTGGACGGCGTGGAGACCGAACGGATTGTCCTAGACAGCCGGGTAGTTAAAGAACCAGTGACACAGAAGGTGATCGTAGGCGGAAATAAACCTCTCTCCTACATTCCTACCTCCGGAGGCACCAACAATGGCGGGTTTATCTGGCCGGTTGGCGGAAACGGCGGTTATGTCAGCTGTAGAATCTGGGGATATTCTGGCCACACCGGTGTGGACATTGCCAGCCAGCCGGGAACCCCTATTTATGCAGCGGCTGCTGGGCAGGTAGTCACCGCCCAATACTGGGGCGGCGCATATGGTCATTACGTCAAGATCAGCCATGGAAACGGCCTGTATACCTTGTATGCCCACAACAGCAAGTTGTATGTGAATCCGGGCGATTATGTGGAGCAGGGCCAGCTGATTGCGGCTATGGGGCGTACCGGCCGGGCCACCGGAAACCACTGCCATTTTGAAATTATCAACAATGGCCGGTATCTGGATCCCCTGCAATACGTCGGCTAACAAACTTAAATACGGCGGGGAGGGG
>NZ_LT629939.1:1976199-2076645 GCF_900104615.1 Merdimmobilis hominis
CCCGCCGTATTTTTCTGCCTGGGCGGGGGCAAAGTATTAAAATTAAAAAAATTCTGTTCGCTTGATTATCCTGTATATGTCCGGCCTGCTTGGACAAACACTGCGGTTTCAAAGATCCTCCAGAGATGCCTCATGGTCACTTTATAAATCTCCTATGGCAATCAATAAAAAATAACAGGAAGAGACGAAATTTCGTAGAAATTTTTCGGAAAGGTTGCTATAATACTAGTTGCCACAGAGCCGTGAGGAGAAATTGTAGGCCATTTTGGAAGGGGCATTATGGTGCCAGAGGAAAGAAAATGGTTTTGCCAGTTGAACCCAATTATATTGTGAAAAATGTCTGATTAACCTTATTTTTTTACATAATTTTGGATGGGTTAGCTAAGAGATGTCACCGAGCGGAAATAATTATGAAACAAAAGGCGCAGATTGGCGGTAAATTTCCCGAGGGCTTTTATTTTGCCTGCCGCGGTGATATAATAACGACAGAAAGAGTTTGTTTTCTGCGAAGACCCAGCGAGATACAAATCCGATTTTTTTGTTTTTTCATGTTTCTCTTTGGCGCTTGTTGCCGCTTGTAGCCAAAGGGGTTGTTTTTTTGCCGGTTTTATAGGCAGAGGATTTCTATATGGAAAGGGAGTAAACGCTTTGGAGAAGTTTGTCGTTCAAGGCGGCGCGTCCTTGCGGGGAGAGGTCACCATCGGCGGTGCAAAAAACGCCGTCGTCGCCATCATACCCGCTACGGTTTTGGCCAAGGATCGCTGTGTGATTGAAAATATTCCCAACATCAGTGATGTGACCAATTTGTTTCATATATTGGAGGGGATGGGTGCAACTATCCGCATTCTCAACAAAACCACAGTGGAGATTGACACCACCCATTTGGTGGAGCCCACCGTCACCTATGAAATGGCGCGGCAGATGCGGGCTTCCTATTATTTTTTGGGGTCTCTGCTGGGCCGCTGCAACGAGGCCAGCGTCTCCATGCCCGGTGGGTGCGATTTCGGCGTTCGGCCCATTGACCAGCATATCAAGGGGTTTGAAGCGTTGGGCGCCAATGTCACCATCGACGGCGGCATGATCAACGCCAAGGCCGATCTCCTCTTGGGATCCCACATCTATTTTGACGTGGTATCCGTCGGGGCGACGATCAACGTCATGCTGGCGGCAGTCAAAGCCAAGGGCCTCACCATCCTGGAAAATGTGGCCAAAGAACCCCACATTGTGGACTTGGCCAACTTCCTCAACTCCATGGGGGCAGATATCCGGGGCGCTGGCACCGATGTCATCAAAATCCATGGGGTGGATATCCTCCACGGCACTACCTATTCCATCATCCCGGACCAGATTGAGGCGGGCACCTATATGGTTGCCGCCGCCGCCACCTACGGTGACGTCCTTATCAAAAATGTCATTCCCAAACACTTGGAATCTATCACCGATAAACTGGTCAAATCCGGGGCGGAGGTCATCGAATACGACGACAGCATCCGGGTGCGGCGGGAAGCCCCCATTGAAAAGGTAAACATCAAGACCATGCCCCATCCCGGCTTCCCCACTGACATGCAGCCCCAGATGACCGCTATGCTCACCATGGCCCAGGGCACCAGCATCGTCACCGAAGGGGTCTGGGATAACCGGATGCGCTACACCGATGAGCTCAAGCGGATGGGCGCAAAAATTCAGGTGGATGGCAAGGTCGCTGTGGTGGAAGGGGTTCCATCCCTTTCCGGCGCACCGGTGAAAGCCACCGATCTGCGGGCGGGGGCAGCCCTTCTCATCGCCGGGCTGATGGCCCAAGGTACCACCTATATTGAGGACATCCATTATATTGAACGGGGCTACGAAAACATTGTGGACAAGCTGGTCGCCTTGGGTGCGGACATCGAAAAGATCGACGTGGTAGAGGGCGCGATGGCCAAAGCATTGTAGCATACGGTGAAAAAGGACCGGATGATCTGTTTTTGGGCAGATGATCCGATCCTTTTTTGGAGTTTTATTCAGAGCTGTCCCCAAGGGGGATTCCCAGATTGGGGAGCGGAGGATCGGAAGCGCCGCCGGCGCCCCGGTTTCCCGTTAAAATTGCCCGGGGGATGGGTGGCCTTCCCGCGGGAGGAATCAAAAAAGGGGGAGGGCGCGGCTATGCGTCCAGGCCCCCTGGTGGAAAGAGGAAGAGCATGGCACGTTTTTGTCCCCTATGCAGCGGCAGCAGCGGAAACAGCGCCTATGTGGGCAGCGCCGAAGGCGGCGTCCTGGTGGATGCAGGAGCCTCCTGCAAGGCAATTTTAACCGCCTTGGCCCAGCGGGAGATCCCCCTGAAGGCCATCGGGGGAATCTTGATCACCCACGAGCATGTGGACCACATCAAAGGGCTGAAAGTCTTGCTCAAAAAGCTGCCCATCCCGGTGTTCGGGCCGGAAAAATCCATGGAATACCTGGCACAGAACGACCTTGTCCCCCCTGGTGCCGATTTGAACCCGCTGCCTTCCCTGGGCTTTGACCTGGGGGAACTGTACATAGAGCATTTTGAGACCTCCCACGACAGCCTGGGAAGCGCTGGATACCGGATATACACCCCGGATGAGCGCAAAATCGGCATTGCCACCGACTTGGGATATGTTTCCCAGGAGGTGCATGCGGGGATTTCCGGCTGCGATTTGGTGTTGCTGGAATCCAACTACGACGAGGGGATGCTGATCACCTCCCCCTATCCCTATTCCCTCAAGCGGCGGATCAAAGGGAATATGGGGCATCTCTCCAACGACTTCTGTGCCTGCGAGGCCAAGGAGCTGGTCAAAACAGGGACGACCCGGGTGGTTTTGGGCCATCTGAGCAAGGAGAACAACCTGCCCCAATTGGCCTATGAGACCATCCGTGGAACCCTGGAGGAAGCCGGCTGCCGCCTGGGGGAGGATTACCTCCTGTCGGTGGCGCCGCGGTGTGATCCCGGCGAGATGATGATTTTGTAAAGGGGGAAGGGAAGATGCTGTCTGTCCACATTCTTGCGGTGGGGAAGTTGAAAGAAAGTTACCTGCGGCAGGCCAGTGCTGAATACCAAAAACGGCTGGGGGCGTTCTGCAAACTGACCATCACCGAAATTGAGGAATACAAGCTGCCGGACCGCCCCAGCGAAGCCCAGATCCGGGCGGGGATGGAGGAGGAGGGAAAGCGGATCCTTCAAAAACTGCCGGCTGGATGCTACCCCGTTATGCTTTGCATCGAGGGAAAACAGCTCTCTTCTGAGGAGTTGGCAGGCCGGATGGCGGAACTTTCCATCCAGGGAGTGAGCAGCATCGCCTTTGTCATTGGGGGTTCCTGCGGCCTTTCCGACCAGGTGAAAGCCGCCGCCCGGATGAAGCTTTCCATGTCCAAAATGACCTTTCCCCACCAGCTGGCCCGGGTCATGCTGCTGGAACAGATCTACCGGGCCTTTTCCATTCAAGCCGGGACCCGGTACCACAAATAAGAGTTTTCCACAAGCCCCAAGCGGGGCTTTTTTTCTGCCCGGGAACTCCCCTTCCCACGCTGGCATAGGATGGTTTGAAAGGGGGAAGGGACCGATGAAAGAATATGTCCACCGTCCATACAACCGAGAACTTGCTGTGCAGTACGCCCATAAATGGGCCTTTGGCCGCAACCCCGCCTTTACCGATTTTGAAGAGCTGGGGGGCGACTGCACCAACTTTGCCTCCCAGTGCATCTATGCAGGGGCGGGGGTGATGAACCCCACTCCCACCTACGGATGGTATTACTACGACCTGCACCACCGCGCCCCGGCATGGACGGGTGTGATTTACCTCTATCAATTCCTCACCGAGAACCGGGGAATCGGCCCCTATGCCGATGAGGTTCCGCTGGAACAGGTGGAGCCAGGGGATGTCATTCAGCTGCGTCTCACCGGCCGAAGGGTGTTCCACCACAGCCCAGTGGTGGTTTCCCGGGGAAATCCCGCCACGTTGAGGAATACCTTGGTGGCGGCCCATAGCATTGACAGCGACAACCGCCCCCTTTCCACCTATGCTATTGAGGAGATGCGCTGCCTGCACATCTTGGGGGTGCGCTCTTTGGAAAAGGTGTGGGTGCCCGGATCGTAGGGGCCTTCCTGTCGGCCCCTAACCCCATTCAAGATTCCATCCTGAAACTGATTTTATGGGGCGTTGCACGCCCCCAAACCACCGCGATCCCTTTCTAAAATGAGAGAAAGGGACGAAAGCTCGCCGGGGAGACCCCGGCCCCCCCTACTTCTCGCAACAATTGGTACGCTCGGAAAATCCCTCGCTCTCCACGCCTCGAGCGAGGGATTTTTCCGCTTTCGCGGATGCCCTCGCGGGGCATATTCAAAGTTATTTCTACTCTGCTACCAAGTGGTCGCATATTCGCCTTTTTTCTCTTTTTCATGATACAATTTTATTGGAAGAACCCAAACCGGAGACAAATACATAATTTTATATGATACTATCCCAGGAACAGGGGAATTTTTAAGGGGGCACAGTCAGCTGATGCTGACCGTACTGACTTCGCCTGTGCCACGGGTGGTTCGGCCCCCCTTAAATGTGCTTTTGGGTCCAGGGCCTTTTTCGCGTTGGGGTTGACCGCCACGGCTCAGCCTTTCCCCCAATAAAAAGAACCGGAGCATCCACTGCGGATACCCCGGTTCTTTTTGTGTACGCTAGTCTCTGCGGTTGGACCAGTGGTCCAGGTCATAGCTGTAGGAAAGGCCCTCTTCCAGGTAATCATACTCGATATCGTAGGGGAAATCCGGCTCCTGGTAGTTGGCAAAATACTCTTCCCAGGTGGTTACTTCACCCAACAAGTATTGATTTTCCGTATCGGTATCGGTAAAGGTGAGGAGCTCGGTGAGCTCGGTCAAAGTGGGGCGCTCAAAGTTAAACATGGGCAATTTTTCCCCAACCCGCCGGGAGGTCACCAGGTAATCCCCGCCCTTGGTAAGGGCAAAGGAGGCATCGCCGTTCATACTCACTGTGGTGTCCTGTAAA
Source organism: Merdimmobilis hominis (assembly GCF_900104615.1). GTDB lineage: Bacteria > Bacillota > Clostridia > Oscillospirales > Ruminococcaceae > Merdimmobilis > Merdimmobilis hominis. The sequence continues at coordinate 1,981,197 of NZ_LT629939.1, forward strand.
AAGGTAAAGGTGCCATCCTCATGCGCTTCATATACGTGAAGGGTAGAGTTGGGGCGAAAGTGGCAGTCCACCAGGGTGAAGGTGGCTTTGCCAGGGAAATTGACCCCGTCCGAGACCCGGAGCAAGTATTTTGGGGTTTTTTCACCCACGGCCTCATTGGCGTATTTCAGGTCTTTTTCTCCGGTGAGCCGGACCATGTTCAGGTCATACCGCTCCAGTTTGGGATCAAGGGGGCCAATGTCCTCGCTTTTAAACTCCACCGAATAGAAATCGTCAGACAGGGTGAGGACACTGCCCTCCCGCTCCTTGACCTGCTGGAACAGCCAGATGGGGGCGGAGTGTTTTTCCGCGAAAAAGCCCTGGGTATTTTTGATGTTTTGCTCCAAGGAATCCGCTGCCATAGCGGGGACAAACAGCGCTTCAGCAGTCAGGACTACCGCAGCCAAAACGGCCAACAGCCGCAGTTTTGGATGTTTCATAGGATACCCTCCTTTCGTCGCCCAACAATTTTTCCACCATAACATTACACAGATGGCACAGCTCTGCTGTGATTGATTTAACGGAAAGTTTGTGCAAGCTGTAAGGATTGCGGTGCGGCTTGCCGCACAGGGCTGCGCCCTGTAAGCAATTCTTCGAATGGCACAGCCTTGCTGTGACTATTGTACCATGAAAGGAACAAACCTCAAGGGGTTGGGCGGGAAGTTCATAAAATCTTAAGTTTACCGCTTGTAATTCGACTGAAGAAACAGAAAAAAGGAGGGGATACACCCCTCCGGATAAACGGTTATGCATTTGTGCGCTGGGCAATCCGGCAGGCGGCAAGGGCATCCTCTAGGGAATCCGCTGCGATTAAAAACCGGCTATTGTGGCAAAACCGCAAAGTGGAAAGTCCAGCGAGTTTTGCCAATTCATTGTCCCGCTTGCCTGCCCATGCCAGGGGAAAAGGGCATTTCAATTCCCCGCTCTCCGGGTCGGGGACCCCTTGGGCGCTGTATCCGCCGCGCTGGGAGGGGTACACCACAAAGAGGGCCTCGCTTTTGGGGAGGCTCATTTTCCACGGGGCAAACCGGGGCAGGAGGACAATTCGATCCTCCATAGAGCTAAGGGCTTCCTCCACAAGGGATTTCGCCCGCTGGATACCCCAAATCTCCTCCAATTTGTGCTGCAAAATCACCTTGGCAAAGGCCACAGCAGAGGGGAATCGATCGCCCGGTGTATCCGGGGAGTCCCACAGGGGGTTAAATCCCCCAATGGCCTCGGCTAAGGGATGGCCGCAGCCGGTGTTGTCTTCCAAGTCCAGGGGTTGAATCCAATTTTCATCCAGCCGAAGGGCTTCTTCCTCCCCCACCAGGGAGGGGCCATATTCCCGCCACAGAAGGCCAAAAGCCGCATAGGGAACCCCATTCTCCCGCACGGGGGCACCGGTTTGGTGGTGATCAAAGGCTCCGCCGCCAATATCATAGACAATGCCATCGAAGTCTGCCGGCACCTCCAGAACGCGTTCCACCTGGAATTCCGGGTTCAGGAGTTCCAGCAGGGCGGTGGAAAACACGTCATCGGCGTGAAATTTTCCACTGTGGGTCAGCCCACGCGCCGGGATTACTGTTTTATCCATAGATAACGCTCCTTCTTTCTCACTGTCAAGTTTAGCCCAGGGCTACATCCAGCACCATCATCAACAGGAATCCGGCTAAGGCGGCTAAAGTTCCGGCGTTGCTGTGTTCGTTGTAGGCTTCCGGGACCAGTTCGTCGATCACTACATAGATCATGGCGCCGGCGGCAAAGGAGAGCATAAACGGCATGACGTGGACCACCGTAAAGGCCAGCACCACGCCGATAATCCCAGCGACTGGCTCCACTGCACCGGAGGCAGCCCCATATAAAAAGGCCTTGTGCCGGCTCATGCCCTCCCGGCGCAAGGGAAGGGAGATAGCCGCCCCTTCTGGGAAATTTTGCAGCGCCATGCCAATGGCCAAGGCGATGGACCCTGCCATGGTGACGGTGGAATCCCCTGCGGCTGCCAGGGCGAAGGAGAGGCCCACCGCCATGCCTTCGGGGATGTTGTGGAGGGTTACCGCCAGAACCAGCAAGGTGGAGCGGCCCAGGGAACAGGGTTTGCCCTCCGGGCAGTCGGCCCCTGCGTGGAGGTGGGGCATCAATTGATCCAGAAGGTAGAGGAAAATCCCTCCGGCAGCGAACCCGCCGGCGACGGGAATCAGAGCGGAGAGACCGTCCCCGGCCATATCTAGGGCAGGGAGAAGCAGCGACCAAAAGGAAGCCGCGATCATCACGCCGGAGGCAAAACCCAGGAAGACCCGGTGAACGCGGGCGTCCATATCATCCCGGAACAGATATACCATAGCGGAGCCAGCCGTTGTCCCCAAAAAGGAGAAGCCGGTGCCTAAAAAAGCGAGCCAAAGGGAATATCCCATACCATGCACCTCGTTTCATTGATTCCATATGGATCAATTATATACTTTATGAGTATATTTGTAAAGGCGGAAATATTTTGGATTGGTGCGGGGACTTTCCTGGCGTTGACGGGAGAAGGGGGAAATTTTAGTTGGCCGGTTCTCACCCATCAACCTTTGCATAGGCATTTTAGGAGGGGAGGGGACGGGATGCATCCTTTGACAGGGGAAGAATTGAGCGCACTTGGATTTTTGCTGGGGGTTTCCCTCTCCTCCGGCGGCAAGTCGGCGGAGGAGCTGAACAACCTAGGCAATGTATTGACGGTGGCGGCAGATGTCATCCTCACCATAGCGGGCCGCAGGGCGCAATTGGAGGTGCAGCAGCAAGTGCAGGCCGCCAACGGGGGCAATTCCACCAATCCCTGTCCAAAGGGGGCAAATTGAGGGGATTTCGCTTTGGATTCTCCCACAAAAATATGATATAATACTCATATGGCACTGGACATGCAGCGGCTGAGGCAAAAACTCCTTCTGGAGGGCCGCAGTGCTTACCTTATATTTGGAGGAAAAAACAATGGTTAAATGGATTCTATTGATCGTGCTCATCGCCCTGGTAGTTTGGATCATCGCCGCCTACAACGGCTTGGTCAAGCTGAAAAACAAATGTGAGGAGTCCTTCTCCACCATGGACGTCTACCTGAAAAAACGGTACGACATGATCCCCAACCTGGTGGAGACGGTGAAGGCATATGCCGCCCATGAGTCCAAGACCTTGGAAGGGGTTATCGCCGCCCGGAATATGGCGATGAACGCCTCTTCCACCGAGGATCGGATCAAGGGGGAGAATATGCTCCAGGGCACCCTTCGGTCCTTGTTTGCCGTCAGCGAGGCATATCCCCAGCTGAAAGCGGATACCGGATTTGCCGACCTGCGGAATCAGCTGGCCCATTTGGAGGATGAAATCGCCTCCTCCCGCAAATATTACAACGCAGTGGTGCGGCAGTATAACAGCAAGATTGAGATGTTCCCCAGCAATTTGATCGCCTCTGCCTTCCACTTCAACCGCCGCTCGATGTTTGAGGTCAACGACCCCTCGGAGCGGGAGAACGTCCGGGTGCAGTTCTAAGCCCCCAAACCTGAAGAAAAAAGGAGGCGAACCCCATCAAACACAAACGATTGTCCGCATTCCTGCTGGCGGCGGCGCTGGTGTTTTTATTCACTTGTTCCGGTTTTGCAGTGAGCGGCCGCCCGAGCCGAACCTCCAGCCGCTACGCCTATGAAATTGACCAATACAACGTCTCCATCCAGGTGGGGGAGGACAATGTCTACCACGTCACTGAGGAGCTGAACGTCCATTACAACCAGTCTCGCCGTGGAATCCTGCGGTATATCACCTACCGGGGGGCCATTGGCCGGGAGATTGAAGGGAAACTGCTCCAACACAGCTACCGGGCCAAAATCACCGATGTCAATGTGGAAGGCGCCCCCTTCACCACCTACAAAGAGGACGGCAATTTTGTCATTCAAATCGGCGATCCCAACCGGTACGTCACCGGCGACCAGAGCTACCGCATCTCTTATTCCTACGACCCCGGGGAGGATGGGACCTCCATCCTGGACGAGGTGTATTACAACCTGATCCCCGATGATTGGGATGCCCCCATCGCAGCGGGGGCCTTCACCGTCACCTTGCCCAAGTCCTTTGATACCCAAAAGGTGGAATTCACCGGAGGCCGGTACGGAGGGGTGGATACCGGTTTGGTGGATTGGTCGGTCAGCGGCAACACCATTTCCGGCCAGTTGACCCGCTCCCTTTCCCCCGGCGAGGGGATCACCCTGCGGGTCAACCTGCCCGACGGCTACTTTGTGGGGGTGCGCACTGACCTGGGCCTGGTGGTCCTCCTTTACGCCATCACCCTGGCGGCGGGGGCGGCGGGGATCTTCCTCTGGTTTAAGCTGGGACGGGATGAAAAGCTGGTCCCCACCATCGAGTTCTACCCTCCAGAAGGGCTGACCAGCGCCGATGTAGGGTATATCATCGACGGCTATTCTGACAATGAGGATTTGATCTCCCTCATCATCTACTGGGCCAGCAAGGGCTACCTGAAAATTGAGGAGACTGACCCGGGGTTTGTGCTCTACAAACTACAGGAGCTCCCCATGGATGCCAAATCCTATGAAAACATCCTGTTCCAGGGCCTTTTTCACAGCCGAGATTCGGTGAGCGACAAAGAGCTGGAGGAGAAGTTCCACTCCACTTTAGAGAGCTCCAAGACCCAGCTAAAGGACTACTTCCAGTCTTCCAAGAGCCGGCGCATCTTTACCAGAAGCTCCCAGGTGGCGCGGGTGCTTGCCTCTCTGATCGCCATTGTCCCCATCGCCGCCTTGGCTCTTCTAGGCTCCTACATAAAGGTTGTCAGCGAGCTGTGGTTTGTGCCGGTTGCGCTGTTTGCTGTGCTCTTCCTGGTCTCCCTCATCCTGATGATGGTCACCTATGACCGATGGAACAGCCAATCCTCCGGTAAGCGGCTGGGCCTCTTCGGCGGCTCCTGTGTGCTGTGCGGGGTGTCCCTCCTGTTTTTGATGTGCTATGGGGTTTATATTGTGAGTATGCCGGCGGCCACCCTCCTATGCATTGGGGCCAGTGTCCTGCTGGCACTGCTGGCCGTGGTCACGAAGAAACACACCCCCCAGGGCCAGGCTTGGACCGAGAAGATTCTGGGCCTGCGGGAATTTATCGAAACGGCGGAGCTGGACCGGATCAACACCCTGGTGGAGGAAAACCCGGAGTATTTTTACAGCGTCCTGCCCTTTGCCTATGTGTTGGGCCTCACTGACAAGTGGGCCAAACAGTTTGAATCTATCGCGGTGCCGCCGCCGACCTGGTATGTCAGCAGCGACCCCCATTCGGTTTACACCACCATGTGGATGGTTCGGCGGCTGAACCGCTGCACCCGTTCTATGGCCCATGTCATGACCTCTGTTCCCCCGCCACCGCCTTCTGCCCGATCATCCAACCGGGGTAGCGGGAGATCCGGAAGAAGCGGCGGCTTCTCCGGCGGCGGCCACGGCGGAGGCGGTGGAAGGAGCTGGTAAAAGAAGATACAAAAAAATCCCCCCTGTATTAACAGGGGGGATTTTTTAGCTTTCTTTTGGGGAAGAAAAAGCCCGGCGGTAATACCACTGGGAAAGAAACAGCACACCAGCACAGGTGAGGGCGTACAGCGGGAACAGGGGGTTCTGCATCCCGCCCCACAGGATAAATAGGGAACCTACCGAGGCCAGCAGAGGGACGACATATCCCCGAAGGGGGCTTTGGATCTCTCCCTGGCGCGCCAGCTGGATCACCTTCCAGTAAAGGACCAAATAGCCGCCGTACAAAATAGTGATGGAAATTTCCGAAATATCCGAATTGGGGAGAAGGCCGTAGCGCTGGGTGAAATAATGGATCACCATCCAGCACAGGGAAAGAGCGAAGGAGAAAAGGGCGGAGGGGAGGGATACCCCCAGTTTGCTGTGGATTGAGGAAAACAGGTGGGAAGCGGGGAGCATTCCCCGGATGGCCAGGGCATGGGGCATCCGGATCAGGCCAAGTACCAGGCCGTTGACTGTGCCCAACACCGAGACCACGATGAATACCAACAGAATCTTAGCGCCCGACGGGCCGAAGAGGAGGTTGGCGGCATAGTCCACATGGGCGTCCCCCATGGCCATGACCTGCTCCGGCCCCACCAGGGCGGAGATCCCCACAAAATACAAGATGTATGCCAGCAGGATAAACAGCGGGGAGATGATCAGCGCAAGGGGAAGGTTCCGCTTGGAATCTTTGATCTCGTGGGCCACCGATGTGGAGATGATCCAGCCGTCAAAGGCGAAGGCGATAGGGCCCACTGCGGCAATCCAACCTGGGGAAACCGAAGCGGCGGTGGAAAGGGATTCCCCCATCATAGGCAGAGGGTCGCCGAACAGAAGGCCGACCCCGGCGATGAGCATAAGGGGGAGAAGCTTGATGATGGTGGCAAGATTTTGAAAATATCCCCCCAGCTTAGCGGAGATAATATTCAGGGAGAAGAAAAGAAGAATGTAGCCGCACCCCAGCAGGACCTGCTGAAGCAGGGTGGATTCTACCCCGAATAGCATAAAGGTGTAAAGCGCGCCTACCCAGGAGACTACACAGACCAGGGAAGGGCAGTACAAAAACAGCTGGAACCAGCCAAAACCGCAGGCGGCGCGGTCCGAGCAGAACTGCTGGGCATAGGTGACCAGGCCCCCGGGCTCGTCGGTGCGGGCGGCCAGCTCTCCGACGGCTACCCCGCCAAAGATGATGCTGATGGCCGCTAGGGAGAAGACCAGGATGCCAATGGCGACGTTGCCCCCGGTGTAGACGAGGATATTGTCGCTTTTAAAAAAGATGCCGGAGCCGATAACAATGCCGACGATCATGGTGATGGCCGTTGGCAAGCCGTATTTTTTCTGTTTCATGGGGATACCTCCTTTGGCGGTCATATTATTTAACATATTAAAGTATAAAAGCAAGGGAGTCAAGAACAAATCCGCCTCTGCAAAGGTTTTTGTAAAGGATAACAGAATAAAAAGGGATATAGAGAGGAAAATCCGTGAAATATTTTCCATCCCCCAGCCGATTGCCAGAGAAAAAAGGCTTGGGAATACAAAAAAGCCCGCCTGTCTGGGCGGACTTTTTAAGGTCAACACGGGTCATCACTGCTGCAAAAAGGAACTGATCTGCTCCAGCAGCATGCCGATGGCCACCCGGTTGTGGCCTCCTTCAGGGATGATGATATCCACATTGCGCTTGCTGGGTTCCACAAACTGTTCGTGCATCGGCTTGACGGTGGCCAGATACTGGTTGACTACCGAATCCAGATCCCGGCCCCGTTCCTTGACATCCCGCAGCAGCCGCCGGATCAGGCGGACGTCGGCGTCGGTGTCCACAAACACCTTGATATCTATCAAATCGGTGAGGGCTTTGTTTTCAAAAATCAAAATCCCCTCCACAATGATCACCGGGGTGGGATCGACGTGCACCGTCTCCGGCCTGCGGGTGTGCTGGACAAAGTCATAGATTGGGTGGTCGATACCAATGCCCTGTTTGAGCTTTTTCAGGTCGTCCACCATCAAATCGGTGTCAAAGGCGTTGGGGTGGTCGTAGTTGAGGGTGACCCGCTGGGAGAAGGGGAGATGGTCATTGCATTTATAATAATAATCATGGCACAGGATGGTGACATCCTCTTGGAAGGCTTCCTTGAGCTTGCGGGCCAAGGTGGTTTTGCCGGAGCCGGTTCCGCCGGCAATGCCGATGATGATGGGCTGTTTCATAAAAAACCTCCTCCATATGGGCAAAAAATTTGAGGGATTTGGCCCTGGGTTTGTCCCCCATATATTTTCTTTATTATAGCACAAAGAGGGGAGTGGGGGAAGGTTTGGTTGTGAATCAATTGACACGTGCCGACGGTTTTCTTCTTATTGGACTGCCAAAAGGATAAAAAAATGACCAATTGGCGCGAGCAATCCTGCGGCGATTTCTGTATATTCCACTATTTTATGGCAAAACTAGAAAAAACAGGGCTAATTTTTGCCGTTGTTTGTTGACAAACAGGTAAATATGCCATAAAATAGTTACAGATTTTTGTGGAATGTTTGTCGCTTCTGTGAACAGACTTTGGAGGCAAAGTGTGTTATCATAGCTGTTGCGTGGAACATGAACAAAAACGTAAGTATGAATAGGAGTGGAAGAAATGGATTTGATGATCCTGGCACCGATCGGCGCAGTCGCGGCGCTGCTCTTCGCGTTCTCGCTGTCCAAAAAGGTAACATCCGAGAGCGAAGGCACCCCCGAGATGCAGAAGATTGCCGCATCCATCAGAAGTGGCGCAATGGCATATCTCAAACGCCAGTACAAAGGTGTCGCCGTATTTTTCGCGATCATGTTTGTCGTATTGATGGGCCTGAGCTTCTTGGGTTATGTGAACATGTTTGTCCCCGTGGCTTTTGTCAGCAGTGGTGTATTCTCCGCGCTGTCCGGCTACTTCGGCATGAACATTGCCACATCCGCCAACGCCAGAACCGCTTACGCTGCGGAGCATAGCCTGAACAAGGGCCTGAAAGTGGCCTTCTCCGCCGGCGCAGTCATGGGCTTCTCGGTTGTTGGCCTGGGCCTTCTGGATATGTCCATCTGGTACTACATCCTGAAGTTCTATTATTCGAACTTGCCAGCAGCAGAGCAGGCAGTTCAGATCTCCTCCGCTATGTTGACCTTCGGTATGGGCGCTTCCGCTATGGCTCTGTTCGCCAGAGTGGGCGGCGGTATCTTTACCAAGGCCGCTGACGTAGGCGCTGACCTGGTGGGTAAAGTTGAGGCAGGCATCCCTGAGGATGACCCCCGTAACCCCGCCGTCATCGCCGACAACGTGGGCGACAACGTGGGCGACGTCGCTGGTATGGGCGCCGACCTGTTTGAATCCTATGCAGGCGCTCGCCTGTCCGCTTGTGCCCTGGCTGTCACCGCTGGCTTTGGCCTGACCGGTATGGCTGTGCCCATGGCCCTGGCTGCCATCGGCGTGTTTGCCTCCATCATCGGCACCTTCTTTGTCAAAACCAAAGAGGACGCCACTCAGATGGATCTGCTCAAATCTTTGCGCAAAGGCACCTACATCAGCTCTGTGCTGGTTGCTGTGTGCAGCTTCTTCTTGATCCAATATGCCTTCGGCATGGAGCAGATTGGCCTGTATTTCGCCATCCTCTCTGGTCTGCTGGCTGGCATCCTGATCGGTTACTTCACCGAGTACTACACCTCTGATACCTACAAACCCACCCAGGTGTTGGCCGCCTCCTCTGAGACCGGCCCTGCCACTGTCATCATCAGCGGTCTGTCCCTGGGTATGATGTCCACCGCCATCCCTGTGGTCATCGTTGGTATCTCCGTTTTGGTCAGCTACTATCTGGCCGGTGGTATCCTCACCGGCGGTCCTGTGGATTTCAACACCGGCTTGTTCGGCGTTGGCCTGTCCGCAGTGGGCATGCTGTCCACTCTGGGCATCACCCTGGCTACCGATGCTTACGGCCCTGTGGCTGACAACGCCGGCGGTATCGCCGAGATGGCTGGCTTGGGCGAAGACGTCCGCAAGAGAACCGATGCTCTGGACTCCCTGGGCAACACCACCGCAGCTACCGGTAAAGGCTTTGCCATCGGTTCTGCCGCGCTGACTGCCCTGGCCTTGATCGCTTCCTTCATCCAGCAGGTTGAGCTGGTTGATGCCAATGCGTTCGACCTGCGGATCATCAACCCCACCGTTTTGATCGGTCTGTTTGTCGGCGGTATGATCCCCTTCGTGTTTGCCGCTATGACCATGAGCTCGGTTAACCGTGCCGCTATGAGCATCGTCACCGAGGTTCGCCGTCAGTTCCGGGAGATCAAGGGCCTGATGGAAGGCACTGCGGAACCGGACTACGCCACCTGTGTGGACATGTGCACCAGATCCGCTCAGAAAGAGATGATTCCTCCGGCAATCCTGTCTGTGGTGGTTCCCATCGTGGTGGGCTTGATCCTGGGTGTCAACGGCGTGGCTGGCATGCTGGCCGGCTGCACTGTCACCGGTTTTGTCCTGGCTGTTATGATGTCCAACGCCGGCGGCGCTTGGGATAACGCCAAGAAGCACATTGAGGCTGGCAACCTGGGCGGCAAAGGCAGCGACAACCACAAAGCTGCTGTTGTCGGCGACACCGTGGGCGATCCCTTCAAGGACACCTCTGGTCCTGCCATCAACATTCTGATTAAACTGGTTTCCACCGTCTCCATTGTGTTTGCGGCTGTGTTTGCCAGTGTATCCCTGCTGTAATCGTTCTAAAATTAGCACCCCTACCGGATTCGGTGGGGGTGCTTCTGTATTACAAGGAGGAATTTTTCAATGGTAAAATACATTTTGTTCGACCTGGATGGCACTTTGACCGACCCTAAGGTCGGCATCACCACCAGCGTCCAATATGCCCTGGCCCAGTTTGGCATCCAGGTGGAGGACCCGGACAGCCTTGCCTGTTTTATTGGCCCGCCTCTGTTGGATTCTTTCCGGGAGGAGTGCGGGTTTGATGAAGCAACTGCCCAGGCTGCCGTGGTCAAGTACCGGGAGCGGTTTGGAACCCAGGGCCTGTATGAAAACCAGATCTATCCCGGCATCCCGGAGATGTTGGACCGTTTCGTCCAGTCCGGATTCACTCTGGGGGTGGCCACCTCCAAGCTGGAGACCTATGCCGTGCAGATTCTAGAACACTTTAGCTTAGCGCCCTATTTTAAAGTGGCGGTAGGCAGTCTGCCGGACAACTCCCGGGGGAGAAAAAGGAGGTTATTGCCGAAGCCCTGCACCAGTTGGGCGCCCGGCCAGATCAAACAGTCATGGTAGGCGACCGCAAATATGACATTCTGGGGGCAAAGGCCAATGGAGTCGCTTCCATTGGGGTGCGTTATGGCTATGCCGCCCCCGGGGAGCTAGAAGCGGCCGGGGCGGATTTTGTGGTCCAATCGGTGGAAGAACTGAGCCGTTTGCTGGAGAAGCTCCGTTAGGCCAAAAGGGAGAGGAGGACAGCGCTTCTTTGGAAGAGGCATCCAGCCCAAAAGCATAAGGCAAATCAAAAACCGCAGTGCTATTTTTTGTGTAATTTGGATTTTAGATAAAGAAAAATACTTTTTGTATATATTGTGTCTTCAAATTCGTTTGCGTTTGAAGATGCAGACAATGCTTTTGGATGAGCCTTGTGATTGGGTGGTGGAAAAGCTGCTCACCAATTCCCATCCATCGCTGCCCAGGAGGTTGAGTTCGTCCTGGAAACGGGCAGCATCAACGCTTCCTCCCCCAAACCCCGTCGTGTCATAGAGATAGGAATTGCATTCAAATGTTTCCATAAAGGTATAGGTTTTCATCGGAGCAGTTGCCGCCCCTTTTGCTGTGTTCCCTTTTCAATTTAGGAACTCAAAGACGGCCATTAGACGGAGCAGGGGATGCCTTTGGCGTAGGCGACTGCCGCCCGGGCGATAGCTGCATTGGGGTCGATGACCGGGATGGGAAAATCTACCCCTGACAGGATGAGGGGAATTTCGGTGCAGCCCAAAAGGAGAGCTTCTGCGCCTTGTTCCACCAGACGGTGGGCAGCGTCCGCCATGGACTGGCGGTTCTCTGGCAGGAGGCCGTGGTATTTGAAGTGGAAGATGGAAGTTTGCACGGCTTGCTGAACAGTGGGATCCAAGGGGATGACCTCTATCCCACGGCGGGCGCAGTAGCTCTGGTAGAGCCCAGATTCCATAGCGGCGGAGGTGGCTAGCACCCCTACCCGTTTGGCCTGGGGCACCTGGCGGAGCAGTTCTTTCACCGCTTCCTCCAGGATGTCTAGGAAGGGGATATCAACCTGGGCGGACACTTCATCCAGAAAATAGTGAGCGGTGTTTGCCCCCAGTATGATGCAGTCTGCCCCGGCTTGCTGAAGGTTGCGGGCGGTCTCCACCATGGCGGGGACGGGGCTTGGCCCGCCGCAGAGGATGGCCTCCTGCCGGCTGGGCATTTTGGGGTTGCAGTCTACCAGAATATGGATGTGCTCCTCCTCCTTGGAGGCGTGGGTTTCCTCCACAATCCGGCGGAAGAGGTCGATGGTTTTTTCTGACAGAAATATTCCTCCTTGAGGGGCAACGGCCCCTTTGAGATTTCTAGCCGGCGGTCCCCCGAAAATGAGGATGAGGAGGCGGCTTGGAGTTTCATTCCATTGAGGGCCCTTCTTGGTGGAGGGCTGTCAGCGGTTCCAATATTTTCGGTCCAAACTGCGGTACTGCACCGCCTCACTGATGTGTGGAGCGCGGATGACCTCGCTCCTATCCAGGTCAGCGATGGTGCGGGCCATTTTCAAAATCCGCTCATAGGCCCGCCCGGAGAGACCCATCCGCTCAAAAGCGGCTTTTAACAGGCGGTCGGCCCCATCGTCCAGCGGGCAGCTCTGCCTCAGGAGAGAAGGGGGAATCTGGGCGTTGCAGAGGATGGAGGGGTTCCGCAGCCTCTGGAATTCCCGGGCAGCTATCACCCGCTTTTGGATCTCCCGGGAGGATTCCTCTGGGGTGGGGGAGGAAAAGGCCTCGTATTCCACTGGCTGTACCTCAATGTGCAGGTCGATGCGGCTGAGCAGGGGGCCGCTCACCCGGGAGAGATACCGGGTCACTGCGGCCGGCGAGCAGGTACAGGGCCGGGTCGGGTGGCCGTAGTACCCGCAGGGACAGGGGTTCATCGCCCCCACCAGCATCACTTGGCTGGGGTAAGTGATGCGGGCATTGGCCCGGGAAATAGTCACTACCCCGTCTTCAAGGGGCTGACGCAGGGCCTCCATGGCTTGGCGGGAGAATTCGGGCAACTCGTCTAAAAACAACACCCCGCGGTGGGCCAGGGAGATTTCACCGGGCTTGGGGCTGGACCCTCCCCCGGTGAGACCGGCAGGCGAAACGGTGTGGTGAGGCGCCCGGAAGGGCCTTTGCCGCAGCAGTCCTCCGCTGGTGAGGAGGCCGCCAACCGAATAGACCTGGGTCACCTCCACCGACTCCTCATAGGAGAGGGGCGGCAGGATGGAGGGGAGACGCTTGGCCAGCATGCTTTTCCCCGTGCCAGGCGGGCCGATCATCAGGAGATTGTGTCCCCCTGCGGCAGCCACCTCCAGCCCACGTTTGGCGGCCTGCTGGCCTTTGACCTCTGCAAAATCTGGCAAAGGGCCTGAGGGGAGTTCCCCTTCGGGAAGGGGCTGTGCTGGCGACAAGGTGTGGGTTCCCCGCAGGTGTTCCGCTAGCTCGGCCAGGTTTTTGACTGGGTAGACAGTGATTCCCTGTACAACAGCTCCTTCGGCCCCATTTTCATAGGGGACAAATAAGGAGGCGATCCCCAGCTGTTTGGCCCCTAGGGCCATGGGGAGTACCCCGTGTACCGGACGGATCTCCCCACCCAGGGAGAGTTCCCCCACAAAGGCCATGGAGGAGAAATCCCCTTCCAGCTGGCCGGCGGCCTGGAGCAGCGCCACACAGATGGCTAAATCCAGAGAAGCCCCGGCTTTTTTGGTGCCGGCGGGAGCCAGGTTGACTACCACCTTCCGCTCCGGGAAATCGAAGCCGCTGTTTTTTATGGCGGAACGAATCCGGTCCCGGGACTCCCGGACCGCCGCATCCGGCAAGCCGACGATGTCAAAGGAGGGGATCGCCCGGGTAAGGTCAGCCTCGGCCGAGATCAAAAAGGGCTCCAAACCCAAAAGTCCGATGCTTCTGGTGCTGCAGAACACAGGGAATCTCCTCCTTTAGGATGGGGCGGCTTTCCCGTCATAAGGGGCATGCCGCCGCATTTTAGATAATACTGTCAGCTCAAACGGGAAAAACCCTGTTGCCGCATTGCGACAGAAGGGGTTCTTCCCCCATAATTTCTTTGCAAATATTGTAGCATAAATTCTAAGAAAAGAAAACATATTGAAAAAATATTAGATAGTTTTACCATAATATCGGTGAAAAACGTCGAATCTAGTTTGGAAGATATTTCCGGTTATTCGTTGCCAAACAGGATTTGCCATGGTACAATAGCCACAATGAAGCTGTGGCTATTGTACCATGGCAAACGGCAAGGTACGCCGGTCGCGTGGGTGCAGCTTTAGGCGGAGAGCGAGCGGCGCGCGGGAATTGTACGTGGGGGCCCACAAACAAAGATATAAAGGAGGTTTGTACAATATGGGTTTCATGGACCAGATCAAACAGCTTTTTCACAAAGAGGAACTTCCAGAGGAAATCAAACGGGAATACGAACGGTGGCGCTCCCACCGAATCGACGATAAAGACCTTATCCAGGAGCTTGCCGAAATTGAAAAGAAGAACAAAGAGATCTACGAGCGGTTTTACACCTCCCTCTCCTTTGGGACGGCGGGCCTGCGAGGAATTCTGGGGGCCGGCTCCAACCGGATGAATATCTACACGGTGGGACAGGCCACCCAGGGCCTTGCCAACTATCTCAACAACCATTATGAGCGCCCCTTTGTGGCTATCGCCTATGACAGCCGCCGCAAATCCCGTGAATTTGCCCGGGATGCCTCCCAGGTATTGGTGGGCAACGGCATCACCGTCTGGCTGTACCCAGATATCATGCCCACCCCCTGCCTTTCCTTCGCCGTTCGCTATTTCCGGTGCCACGCGGGGATCAACATCACCGCCAGCCACAATCCCGCCCAGTACAACGGGTACAAGGTGTACGGCCCCGATGGCTGCCAGATCACCGAGGAGGCGGTTGAGGAGATCTCCCGGGAGATCCGCCGCACCGACCTGTTTGACGATGTAAAGCGGGGCGCCTATGACATGGCCACCAATGTAGGCAACATCCGCTGCATTGAGCAGTCGGTCGAGGAGGCTTACCTGGAAAAGGTAATGGAACAGCGGGTCAACCCCGGCATTGGGGAACAGTGCCCCATCCGGATCATCTATACCCCTCTCAATGGCTCGGGGCTGCGGATGGTGCGGGAGGTTTTGGCCCGCACCGGCATGCGGGATGTATATGTGGTGCCGGAACAGGAGCACCCGGACGGCGATTTCCCCACCTGCCCCTACCCCAATCCCGAGGTAAAAGAGGCATTGCAGCTGGGCATCAACCTCTCCGATGAACTCCAGGCCGACCTGCTGCTGGCCACCGACCCGGACTGCGACCGGGTGGGTATCGCGGTGCGCCACAACGGGGAGATGGTGATGCTCACCGGCAACCAGGTGGGCGTCCTCCTGCTGGACTACATCGCCTCCAGCCGGAAGGAAAACGGCACCATGCCAGAGCATCCCCTGATGGTGAAAACCATCGTCACCACCAGCATGGTGGATGCGGTGGCGGCAAAATACGGGGTGGAGGTAAGGAATGTCCTCACCGGGTTCAAATACATCGGCGAGTTGATCGGCGAATTGGAAGCTAAGGGGGAGGAAGGCCGATTCCTCCTGGGATTCGAAGAGAGCTATGGCTACCTGGTGGGCAGCTATGTGCGGGATAAGGATGCGGTGGTGGCATCGATGCTCATCGCCGAGATGACCGCTTGGCACAAATCCCAGGGCCGCACCCTGGTGGACGCCCTTGACGCCCTGTATGCCGAGGTGGGCTATTACAAAAACGCGGTGGACAGCTTCGCCTTTGAAGGGTCCGACGGCATGGAGAAGATGGCTGCCATTATGGAGGGCCTGCGCAAGGAGCCCCTCGCCGAGATCGCCGGGCAGAAGGTGGTTTCCCGTGCGGATTATGCCTCCTCCCAGCGGGTGTGCGGCGACGAAGCGGAGACGATCGGCCTTCCCAAATCCAATGTGCTGGAGTACGGCCTGGAGGGAGGCTCATCGGTGATCATCCGGCCTTCCGGCA
Source organism: Merdimmobilis hominis (assembly GCF_900104615.1). Taxonomy (GTDB): domain Bacteria; phylum Bacillota; class Clostridia; order Oscillospirales; family Ruminococcaceae; genus Merdimmobilis; species Merdimmobilis hominis. Next base: position 1,997,005 of record NZ_LT629939.1, read on the forward strand.
CCGAGCCGAAAATCAAGGTGTACTACTCCCTCACCGGGGAGGACCGCCAGGCTGTGGAAAACTTTTACCAGCAGCTTTCCGGTTGGGCAAAGGAGTTTTTGGGCGCGTAAGGGCAGGTTATCAACATTTCCCAGAAAAAAGGCTTGCATTTTGTTTGGGGTTATGCTAACATATTACTGTTATATGCGCAGAAGGCATATGGATTTGAAAGAGGTGACTTTTACATGAAAAAAGGTATTCATCCCAACTATGGACCTACAACAATCACTTGTGCTTGTGGTGAAGTTATAGAGACCTGCTCTACCAAAAAGGATATCCGCGTGGAGGTTTGCTCCAAATGCCATCCTTTCTTCACTGGCAGACAGAAACTGGTCGATACCGGCGGCCGCGTTGATCGCTTCAACAAACGCTTCGGTCTGGACAAGTAGTTCGCATCGAGATAACAAGTGGATAGGGGCGGTGCAGATCGAGTTTGCACCGCCCTAATTTTCATAGAATGGAGGAACCCCCATGGCCCAGTCCGGTTACAAGACCATCCGCGGCTTTGGCACCGACGAATTTGTGGAGCGAAAATCCCGGTTTATCGGGTCGATCCAGCCAGTCAGCACCGAGGAAGAAGCAGTGGCCTTTATCCAGTCGGTGAAGGAACGGCACCGGGAGGCGAACCACAACGTCTATGCCTATGTGCTGCGGGAGGGGCAGATCCGCCGCTACTCCGACGACGGGGAGCCCCAGGGCACCGGCGGCGTGCCGGTCCTGGAGGTGCTGCTCAAAGAGGGGCTGGTGGATTGTTGTGTGGTGGTCACCCGGTACTTTGGCGGGGTGCTGCTGGGGGCAGGGGGCCTGGTCCGGGCTTATTCCCACGGCGCAAAGCTGGCGGTGGACGCCGCCGGCATCCTGAATATGCAACCCTGCACCGTGCTGGAGCTGACTATGGATTACTCCCTCTATGGCAAGATCACCTACATACTCCCCCGCTATGAAACAGTGGTGGAGGACAGCGACTTTGGGGCGGCGGTGCGCCTTCGCATTTTGATGAAGGACGAACACCTGCCCCGCTTCGCCAAGGATTTGGAGGAACTGACCAGCGCCCAAGTGTTCCCCCATGTGCTGGAAAAACGATACGCCCACATCGCACCGTGACGAGGGCGTGTTTTTTTCCCTTGGATTGTCGAATCCAGACCCCTTGTGGGGAACTGAGGCTGATTCACCGTTTTTCAAGAATTTTTGGGCGTCAGGCAGGAATTTTTAAATCGATACGGTATATAGTATATATCTAAGGATTCTACCCCTACATCGTTGGGTTTTGACAGGAGGGACGTTTTATGACCATACGGGAACAGACCGAGGAGCTGGAGCGGAAAACCCTGTCCAGCTTCGCCACCCTGGCCTCTGAGACCAAAGGCCGGGTCCGGCCGGACGAACCTTGCCCCATCCGCACCAATTTCCAGCGGGACCGGGACCGGATTATCCACTGCAAATCCTTCCGGCGTCTCAAGCACAAGACCCAGGTGTTTCTCTCCCCGGAGGGGGACCATTACCGCACCCGCCTGACCCATACCTTGGAGGTGAGCCAGATTGCCCGGACCATCGCCCGGGCCCTGCGGCTCAACGAGGATCTGACCGAGGCCATCTCCCTGGGGCACGACCTGGGGCACACCCCTTTCGGCCACGCCGGGGAACAGGTGCTGGATGAGATCTGCCCCCATGGCTACCGCCACAGCGCCCAGAGCGTCCGGGTGGTGGAACGGCTGGAGAACGACGGCCGGGGCCTCAACCTGACCTGGGAAGTCAAAAACGGCATCGCCTGCCATTCCAGCGGCAAGGAGGCTGAGACCTTGGAGGGGCGGATTGTCCGGTATGCGGACAAGATCGCCTACATGAACCATGACATTGAGGACGCGGTGCGGGCCGGTGTCCTGCGGGAGGACGACATCCCCTGGGATTTGAAATACCTGTTGGGGAGGACCAAATCTGACCGGATTACCACCTTTATCACCGCCATCATCGAAAACAGCAGTGACAACATCCGCCTGGGGCAAGAGATGCAGGATGCCTACAACAAGCTCAACCGCTTTTTGTTCGACGCAGTCTACACCAACCCCAGCGCCAAAGGGGAAGAGGGGAAAGCCCAAACCCTGTTGCGCTATCTCTATCGCTATTTTGCCTCCTCACCGGAAAAAATGCCGGAGGAATACCAGAAAATCGCCCAGCAGGAAGACCTGGACCGGGCGGTCTGCGACTACATCTCCGGCATGACCGACCGCTATGCCGTCGCGGTGTATGAGGAGCTGATGATCCCCCGGGCGTGGGGGATTTAACCGCCAAAAAGGGGGGAGCGGTTTGATTCCGGAACGCTTTATTGAAGAACTGAAATACCGCAGTGACATCGAACAGGTCATCTCCTCTTACGTGCCCCTCAAACGCACCGGGCGGAACTTGAAAGGGCTTTGCCCCTTCCATTCAGAGAAGACGCCCTCTTTCACCGTCTACCCAGAGAACCAGTCCTTTTACTGCTTTGGTTGTGGGGCAGGGGGGGACGTGGTCACCTTCATCCGCAAGATTGAAAACCTGGAGTATGTAGAGGCGCTGCGCTTCCTGGCCCAGCGGGCGGGGATGACCCTGCCGGAGGAGGCGCGGGACGATGGGACCGCCCTTCTGCGGACGAAGATATTGGAGATCAACCGGGAGAGCGCCCGCTTCTTTTTCGACCAGCTGGCCCACGGGCCGGACCGGCGGGCCATCGCTTACCTGCGGGGCCGGGGCCTCTCGGATAAAACCATCAAGCGATTTGGGTTGGGATATGCCCCCAACACCTTTGACTCCCTGAAAAACCACCTGAAGGGGAAGGGGTATTCCTTTGAGGAAATGGCCGCCGCGGCGGTGGTGGGCAAGGGAAAAAACGGGGGCTATTACGATATGTTCCGCGACCGGGTGATGTTTCCTATTATCGATTTGCGGGGCAGCGTCATCGGCTTTGGCGGCCGTGTGCTGGAGGGGGACGGGCCCAAATACCTCAACTCCCCAGATACGTTGGTCTTTAAAAAGACCCGGAACCTCTTTGCTATGAATATCGCCAAGAACACCAAAGAGGGCTCTTTGATTCTGGCCGAAGGGTATATGGATGTCATCTCCATCCACCAAGCGGGGTTTGACAACGCTGTGGCCTCCCTGGGGACCAGCCTGACCGCGGAACAGGCCCGGCTGATCTCCCAGTACGTGAACCAGGTGATCATCGCCTACGACGCTGACGGCGCCGGCCAGAAGGCTACCCGGCGGGCTATCAGCCTGTTTGAGGAGACTGGGGTAAAGATCCGGGTGCTTTCCATCCCGGACGCCAAGGACCCCGACGAATACATCAAGAAATTCGGCCCCGCCCGGTTTAAGCTCCTTCTGGAGGGGAGTGCCGGTGCGGTGGATTTTGAAATTGCCAAGCTCCGGCAAAAGTTTGACCTGGAGACCGCCGACGGCAAAGTGGCTTTCCTCAAGGAGTTCTGCTCTCTGATGGCGGGCATAAACAGCCCGGTGGAGCGGGATGTCTATATCATCCGCACCGCCCAGGAGCTCTCGGTCTCCAAGGAGGCGGTGGCCGACCAGGTGGCAGCTCTGCGCCGGCGGCGGGCTGGGGCGGCAGAGAAAAAAGCCCGGCGGGACATCCGCCCCTACAGCGAATCAGCCGCCGGCCAGCCCCGGGATTTGGAGCGGAGCCGGAACATCCGCTACGCTTTGGCGGAGGACAAGCTGATCACCACACTGCTCAAGCACCCGGACTTCTACGATGCCATCGCCGCCAAAATCCGGCCGGAGCAGTTTGTCACCCAGAAAAACCGGGAGCTGTTTGAGGCTTTGTGGCAGCGGCTGCAAAACCGGCAGGACATCGGGATGATGTCCCTCTCCGCTTTGTTGGAGCCGGAACAGATGGCCCGGGTCTCCTATCTGCTGGCATCGGCGGAAGGGGTGGCCTACACGATGCAGGAAGCTGAGGACTGCATGAAAACTATACTGGAATACCAATCGGTAAAAACACCGGATCAGGTCGCAGGCATGTCCAATGAGGAATGGCTGGAATACGCCAAAAGCCTGGCGGCCAACAAGAAATAGGGGGAATCAATTTGGCTACACAAGACAAAAAGCAGGTCATCCGCGATCTTCTGGAGCAGGGGAAGGCCAAAGGCAAGCTGACCACCAAGGAGATCACCGACGCTCTTGAGGAGCTGGATTTTGACGTGGAGCAGGTGGATAAGCTCTACGACACCCTGGAATCTTTGAATATTGAGATTGTAGAGGACTACGCCCAGACCATTGACACCGAGTTCGCCACACCCATGCTGAACAACGAGGATCTGGAGGTCTCTCTCTCCGCCGAGGGTATCAGCATCGACGACCCAGTCAAGGTCTACCTCAAAGAGATCGGTCGGGTGCCGCTCTTGACCCCAGAAGAAGAGATCGACCTGGCCACCCGTATGGCCCAGGGGGATCCTTACGCCCGCAAACGCCTCTCGGAGGCAAACCTGCGGCTGGTGGTCAGCATCGCCAAGCGGTATGTGGGCCGGGGGATGCAGTTCCTGGATTTGATCCAGGAGGGCAACTTGGGCCTGATCAAAGCGGTGGAAAAGTTCGACCACACCAAGGGCTTTAAGTTCTCCACCTATGCCACCTGGTGGATTCGCCAGGCCATCACCCGCGCTATCGCCGACCAGGCCCGGACAATCCGCATTCCAGTCCACATGGTGGAGACCATCAATAAGGTGAAAAAGGTATCCAGCCAGCTGCTCCACAAAAACGGCCACGAACCCACCGCCGAGGAGATCGCCGACGAACTGGACATGCCGGTGGATAAGGTGCGGGAGATCATGCGGGTCGCCCAGGAGCCGGTCTCTCTGGAGACCCCTATCGGCGAGGAAGAGGACAGTCATTTGGGCGACTTCATCCCTGATGACGATGCCCCCGCCCCGGCAGAGGCCGCTTCCCACACCCTGCTGCGGGAACAGCTGGGCGAAGTGCTTCAGACCTTGACTCCTAGAGAGGAGAAGGTGCTGCGGCTGCGCTTCGGCTTGGAGGACGGCAGAAGCCGCACCTTGGAAGAGGTGGGCAAGGAGTTTAACGTCACCCGGGAGCGCATCCGCCAGATCGAGGCCAAAGCCCTGCGGAAGCTGCGCCACCCCAGCCGCTCCAAAAAGCTGAAAGACTTCCTGGACTAAGCTATTTTCCCCTCTTTCATGGGAATAACAACATACCGGCAGGACATTCCGGCCGGAGGAAATGCACAATCCATACATGCTATAGTAGAAAAAGGGGCCATCCCAATTGGGATGACCCCTTTTTGTTTTATTGTGCTGCAGTTGTGGGATGCTTGCCCCTCCATCTGGACAATTTTTCCCGCTGGCAATGATGGTGAGAAACCTGCAGATTATAATAGAACCCTATTCGGCCATCTTTTGGAATCCTCTGGTTCCATAGTGTGCTAAGGACACAAATAGGCCTATAATGGCAAGATATTCCACAAAAAACAGAGGGAACGGTCGTTCAAAATCAAAGAAGATAAACCTGGTTGTTAGGAACATATCAGCAAGAAACTGATTCTTAAGGAAAATTACATCATAGCTGTCGGGATTTTCAATTTGTTCGGTAAGCTCCGGTCTTGCGTTCTCCGAGCGCTCATTGTAGGCGAATTCCAAAAGAGGATCGTGTCAGACGGGATACTCCTAGACCGTTTCAATACAGAATAGATCGCCGCTAGTTTCCTGCTGGATGAGTTGGGCGATATATTAATTAGTTTTTTAAACAAGGCGGCCATCCACGGATGGCCGCCTTGTTGTTTGGAAACCCTAAGAGGCAAGGAATCAATAAACGATATAGATGGGATCATCCAGGTCGTAGATAGGATCCCCAGCTTCATAACCATAGTCGCCCAAAACCTCAGCCCCTTCAGGGGTGAGACAGCCAAAACTGTCCAGCAGCTCCCGCTGATCGGTAATTTCTATATCATCCAGCCTCAAATAGACCACATAATAGCTGTATTCCGAAACCATGATACAGGCGGTGAAGTCCGAAGAGAGGGAGGAACCATCCAGGCTGTAATCCACCAGCCCGCTGCACCACAACTGCCCGTAGTCCTCAAAGTACAGCTCGTCGTCAAAGGTGATGGACAGGAACTGGGCGTCTGCGTCGGCGTACACAGCCAAGTTGGAGGCGATGTCCATCTCCACAATATCATAGACCTGCTGTCTCCGATAGTCGGGGTCATCCAGCGGGGAACCAGCCGGGCGGGCATCCTCATAGGCCGGGGCACTGTAGGACGGCTCAGGGACGGCGGGTTCCGGACGAGGGGAGTCAAAACTGTCTTCCACAAATTCAAACGCCAGCTGGATGATGCTGATCAGCATGGGAAAGAAGATCAGCAGAAAAACGATAGTCACCAAACAGCCCCGGGGACTACCCTTTTTTGCGCGAGCATCCCGAGAGGAAGAGGTGGTGCGGCTTCGAAATGTCTTAGGCCGGACCTGTTCCGCCGCTTGGCTAAACTGCTCCAGGGTGGTCTTCACCCGCCCTTGGTCGCTGCTTCTGGCCTGGGAAGCAGCGCTTTTTTGCAGCTGTATCCTCTCCTGGGCCTTTTGATAGGTTTTGGGATCCTTGAGGCAGTGGCGGCAGTATCCGCCCAGCGAACCGGCACCCAATATCTCCCCGCAGCTGCGGCAGGTGGTCTCCGGCTCGGAGCTGCTGTCATAACGGGTGGTTTTATCGCAGAACTGACAATAGCGGGAAGCGTCCACCGGGGAGCCGCAGAAGGGACAGGTCTTGGCGTTGGGCGGCAGCGTGCGCCCGCACCGGGAACAGAACATGGTCATTCCCCTTTCAGATGGTATTACTCTTAAAGACACAGAATGCGCTGGGTTTCGCTGGAAATCCCCCGCCCACGACCAAAGCTGAGGGGATAAACGGTAGGGGCGCGACGGGTTTTGACAAATTTTTCTTCTGTTTTTATATTAAAGATTCGGGGCACAAATGTCAATCAACCGGCAAAAATTCCCTTGTGTGGGCCCGGCGGAATTTCCGTTTTTTTCGGGTTTTGGCGGCATAATCCTTTGGGCGTTGTAAATAATAGGAATAGTTCGGCGCGAACGATGGATTAGTCAATACAGGAGGTATATCATAGATGAAAGCTACGGGAATTGTGAGAAGAATCGACGATCTGGGCCGTGTGGTCATCCCCAAAGAAATCCGGCGCACCATGCGCATCCGGGAAGGCGACCCCTTGGAAATTTACACCGACAACGACGGAGAAGTGATCTTTAAAAAATACTCCCCCATCGGGGAATTGGGCATCTTTGCTGCCCAGTACGCCGATGTGCTGTATAAAACCTCTGGCCTGCCAGTGGTGGTCTGCGACCGGGATCATGTGATCGCCGTTGCGGGCATCCCTAAAAAGGAGCTGCTGGAGCGCCGGGTTTCCCCCGCCTTGGAAGAGGTGATGGAACACCGCAGAAGCTTTGCCTTCACCGATGACGGCCGCCGGATCCAGCCGGTGGAGGGGGTGGACCGGTACGCCATGGTAGCAGCCCCCATCGTGGCGGCGGGCGATGTGTGCGGCTCTATCCTGCTGCTGGCCGGGGAGGGTGGAGGCCCTGCCGGTGACACCGAGGTCAAGCTGATTGCAGCGGCGGCGGCCTTTCTGGGCAAGCAGATGGAGGAATAATTCCCCTCTCTATCCAATAAATACGGGATTTTGCGCCTTTTTAAGCCTAAAATCCGAAAGAAAGACTTGAATGTTGGGCGGAGTTGTGGTAAATTATATATATAGTACGCAAGACGAAAGAGTGGGAAACGATTCCCGCTCTTTCGTTTATGTAGGGCAAAATTGCGGGGGTCCCCTTGGGGGACGCCATGAGGAGGATACAATGGCAGGCAGTAAAAAACCAAACACAGTGGCCGTCGCCACCCAGCTGGCCGAGCCGGTGATTGAGGAGATGGGCCTCATGCTGTGGGACGTCCGGTATGAAAAGGAAGGAAGCTCCTGGTACCTTCGGTATTTTATCGAAAAAGAGGGGGGCGTCACCATCGACGACTGCGAGGCGTTCAGCCGCCGGATGAGCGACATCTTGGACGAGGCCGACCCCATCAGCCAGAGCTATTACTTAGAGGTCTCCAGCCCCGGCATCGAACGGGCGTTGGTGAAAGACTGGCATTTTGCCCAGTACATCGGCGCCCCAGTCAGCGTGCGGTTAATCCGCCCTGTAGAGGGCGTCCGGGATTTTGTGGGGGAACTCACCGCCTATGAGGATGGCAAGATCACCGTCCTCCTGGAAGACGATGTGGAAATGACCTTTGACAAAAGCGAAGCTGCTTTTGTCAGATTGTATGACGACTTTACAACCGGAGGAGAAGAGTAATGAACAGCGAATTTTTCGAGGCCCTCGCCCTTTTGGAGAAGGAAAAAGGCATCCCCATGGAGTATTTGATCGAGAAGATTGCCGGTGCGATCTCCATCGCAGTCAAGCGGGACATGGGCGGCAGCGAGGACAATGTGGTGGAAATTGACCCGGCGAACCAGCGCTTCTATGTGGCGGTCCGCAAAACGGTGGTGGAAGATATTGAAGACCCCACCACCGAGATCCTGATGGCCGACGCCGCCAAATACAACAAGCACGCCATGGTTGGCGAAGTGGTGGAAATCCCCTTGGAGACCAAGGAATTCGGGCGCATTGCCGCCCAGGCCGCCAAACACGTCATCCGCCAGGGCATTCGGGAGGCGGAGCGGGGCCAGCTGTTGGCCGAGTTCCAGAACCGGCAGTATGACATCGTCACCGCCACCGTGCTGCGCCACGACCTCAAAAAAGGCAGCGTCACCCTGGAGATCGGCAAGAACGAAGCCATCCTCCCCAAAGCGGAACAGGTCCCCGGGGAGGAATACAACGACGGCGACCGGATTAAAGTATATGTGGTGGATGTCTCCAACGGGGAAAAAGGCCCCCGGATGATGATCTCCCGCACCCATCCTGGGCTGGTTAAACGGCTGTTTGAAATGCAGGTGCCCGAGATCTACGACGGCACCGTGGAGATCAAGGCCATCAGCCGGGAGGCGGGGAGCCGCACCAAGATCGCCGTTTACTCCAAAGACCCCAACGTGGATGCGGTCGGCGCCTGCATCGGCCCCAAAGGCGCCCGGGTCTCCAGCATTGTGGATGAATTGGGTGGGGAGAAGATCGACGTGATCAAATACTCCGAAGACCCGGCGGAATTTATCTCCGCCGCCCTCTCCCCAGCCGAGGTGCTGGGTGTGGACATCGAGGAGGAGTCCCCCAAGAGCTGCAAGGTCACTGTGCCGGATAACCAGCTCTCCCTGGCCATCGGCAACAAGGGCCAGAACGCCCGCCTGGCCGCCCGCCTCACCGGCTGGAAGATCGACATCCGGCCGGAAAGCGGCTTCTACGGCGAGGAATAAACCCGCTGATTCCGCCCTATAAGGGCGTTTTCATACAACCCTGTAGGAAAGGATGGTTGACGTGCAAAATCGGAAGATCCCGGTCAGAATGTGCACCGGCTGCGGCGAGCAAAAGCCCAAGAAAGAGCTGGTGCGGGTGGTAAAAAGCCCCGAAGGGGAGATTTCCCTGGACTTGACGGGCAAAAAGTCCGGCAGGGGCGCATACGTCTGCCGGAATGTTGACTGTCTGAAAAAGGCGCGAAAGGCCCGCCGCCTGGAGCGCGCTTTCTCCTGCCAGATTCCCGAAGAGGTATACGACCGCATGGAGGAGGAAATGCAAAAAGGTGAATAACAACAGGATTCTTTCCACCATCAGCCTGTGCAAACGGGCCGGCAAGCTGCTATTGGGCTTTGACGTCGTGGGGGAGGCCATTCTGTCAGGAGAGGCCAAGGTGGTAATCATCGCCAGCGATCTTTCCCCAAAGACCCAAAAAGAGGTGGAACTTGCCGCTCAAAAGGGCGGGGTGCGGGTGCTCCCCATCCCCAGCACCATGGATGAGATTTGGCAGTTCGTAAACAAACGGGCCGGCGTACTGGCGGTAAGCGACCAGGGTTTGGCCGGCAAGCTGTGTGGATTGATTGACCACCAAGACAAGGAGGACGAGTGCTTATGATGGATAAATACCGCGTACATGAAGTGGCAAAAGACCTGAATGTACCCAGCAAAGAGGTAGCAGATCTTTTGACCCAAAATACCGACAGCCCCAAAAAACACATGACCGCACTGACCGAGGAAGAGCTGGACATCGTGTTTGACCACTACACCAAGCAAAAGGAAGTACGGAGCTTTGAAACCTATTTTAAACTAGGTGAAAAAGCCCGGCCCCAGCAGGCTGCCGCCCCGAAGGGCGAGGAGAAGCCCGCCGGGGAAAGCCGCTCCGCCCAGCAGGGCCAGCGTCCCCAAGGCCAGCGGCCCCAGGGGAATTCCCAGCAGCCCCGCGGCGGCCAACAGCGCCCTCAGGGCGACCGTGGCCCCCGTCCCCAGGGGGGGAGCCAGCCCCGCCAGCAGCAGGGCCGGCCAGCTCCCCGTCCTGCGGCACCTGCCCGCCCCGCTCCCGATCCCTCCAAACGGACTGACGATGGCACCGGTGTGCGCCATGTCGACATGCGGGCGAGCCATGTGGATTTGGACAAATACAACGAGCGGTATGAGCAGATTGCCCCCACCAACCTGGTGGCCCAGAAGGATACCGGCGTCAAAAAACAGAAGATCAACCAGCGCTCTGCCCAGCGGGGCAAGCCGGTGCTGAGCCGCAAACAGAAGGAGGAGGAGAAACTCCGCCGCCTGGAACTGGAGCGGCAGCGCCGCCAGAAACTGGAGATCACCATCCCCGATGAGATCACCGTCGGCGACCTGGCCCTGCGCCTGAAAGTCACCGCCGCTGAGATTGTCAAACGGCTGATGGGGGTAGGCGTCATGGCTTCGGTCTCCCAGGTGATCGACTACGACACCGCCGCCCTGGTGGCCATGGAAATCGGCGCCAAGGTGGAAAAGGAAGTGGTGGTCACCATTGAGGACCGGTTGTTTGTGGAAGAGGAAGACTCGGAAGAGAACCTCCAGCCCCGCTGCCCCATCGTGGTGGTCATGGGCCACGTCGACCACGGCAAGACCTCCCTTTTGGATGCCATCCGCAACACCAACGTCACCAGCGGCGAGGCCGGCGGCATCACCCAGCACATCGGCGCTTACCAGGTTCAGGTGAACGGCGAGCCCATCACCTTCTTGGATACCCCCGGCCATGCGGCCTTTACCTCCATGCGGGCCCGCGGCGCCCAGGTCACCGACATCGCGGTGTTGGTGGTGGCCGCCGACGACGGCATCATGCCCCAGACGGTGGAGGCCATCAACCACGCCAAGGCGGCCGAGGTGCCGATCATTGTGGCCATCAACAAAATCGATAAACCCACCGCCAACCCTGACAAGGTGAAACAGGAGCTGACCGAGTACGGCCTGGTGCCCGAGGAGTGGGGCGGCGATGTGATCTGCGTTCCCCTTTCTGCCAAGACCGGCGAAGGGGTCAACAACCTGCTGGAGAATATTCAGCTGGTGGCCGAAGTCCAGGAGCTGCGGGCCAACCCCGACCGCCTGGCCAAGGGCGCAGTCATCGAGGCCAAACTGGACAAAGGCCGCGGCCCTGTGGCCACCATCCTGGTCCAGAACGGCACCCTGCACACCGGCGACATCGTCATTGCGGGCACCTCCCTGGGCAAGGTCCGGGTGATGCTCAACGACAAGGGGCAGCGGGTCCAGTCCGCCGGACCCTCCACCCCTGTGGAGATCACCGGCTTGGCGGAAGTCCCCTCTGCCGGCGATATCTTCAATGCCGTTGAGGATGAGCGCCTGGCCAAGGAGCTGGTGGAGAAGCGCCGCACCGAGGCCAAGGAAGAGGTCTTCAAGGCCTACCAGAAGGTCACCCTCGACAACCTGTTCAGCCAGATCTCCGAAGGGGAGATGAAGGAGCTGCCCATCATTGTCAAGGCCGACGTCCAAGGTTCGGTGGAGGCAGTGAAACAATCCCTGGAAAAACTCTCCAACGACGAGGTCCGGGTACGGGTCATCCACGGCGCGGTGGGCGCAGTCAGCGAGTCCGACGTGATGCTGGCCACCGCATCCGGCGCCATCATCATCGGCTTCAACGTCCGGCCCGACCCTGTCGCCCGGGACAACGCCGAGCGGGATGGGGTGGAGATCCGCCTGTACCGCATCATCTACGACGCCATCGAGGATGTGCAGTCCGCCCTCAAGGGCATGCTGGCCCCCAAATACCGGGACGTGGACCTGGGCCGCGCCGAAGTGCGCCAGGTGTACAAGATCAGCAATGTGGGCACTGTGGCCGGCTGTTATGTGGTGGAGGGTAAAATCACCCGCTCCGCCAACATCCGGGTGGTGCGGGACGGCATCATCATCGCCGACGACAAGCTCTCCAGCCTCAAACGCTTCAAAGACGATGCCAAAGAGGTGGCAAGAGGCTTTGAGTGCGGCATGACCTTGGAGAAATACAGTGACATCAAGGAAGGCGACGTGTTCGAAGCATACATTGTGGAGGAATACCGCGACTAGCCCTTTGGAACAATACAACCGTGCTGTTGTCCCCTCTTCAGTAGGGAGGGCGGGGCGGCAGCTGAGCAAATAGGACAACCCGACTGCACCCGCTTCCCGCCGCCTGCGCGGTGGGAAGTTGTGCTTTCTGGCAAAAGGAGGCAACAACATGGCTTCGTTTCGCGTTTCCCGCCTGTCGGAAGACATCCACCGGGAATTGACCGACATCATGCGCTCCCTGAAAGACCCCCGGATTACCGGCCTTTTAAGCATCGTAAAGATCGACCTTTCCAGCGATCTATCCTACTGCAAGGTGTATATCTCCTCCATGGAAGGGATGGAGAACGCCAAAACCGCAGTAAAGGGCCTCAACAGTGCGGCCGGCTTTATCCGCCGGGAGATCAATAACCGGCTGGAGATGCGCCGCAGCCCGGCGTTCCAGTTCGTGGCGGATGATTCCATCGCCCACAGTGCGGACATCGCCCGGATTCTGGGCAGCTTGGCTGACGAGAAGAAATAAGGAGGCCGCTATGCTGACCGACTACGCAAAGGCGGCGTCCCTTCTGGCCGCAAGCGAGGACGTTGCCATCCTCTGTCACCGCAGCCCCGATGGGGACACCCTGGGCTGTGGCTACGCCCTCTGCCTGGCCCTCCTGGGCCTAGGCAAACGGGCCAGGGTTCTGTGCAGCGACCCTCTTCCCCGCAGGTATCAATACTTGGCCCAGGGGGTTCCCTCCCTGGACTTTTCCCCGCAGTTTGTCGTTGCGGTGGATGTGGCGGACGCAGCCCTCTTGGGCGNATTTGGACAAATACAACGAGCGGTATGAGCAGATTGCCCCCACCAACCTGGTGGCCCAGAAGGATACCGGCGTCAAAAAACAGAAGATCAACCAGCGCTCTGCCCAGCGGGGCAAGCCGGTGCTGAGCCGCAAACAGAAGGAGGAGGAGAAACTCCGCCGCCTGGAACTGGAGCGGCAGCGCCGCCAGAAACTGGAGATCACCATCCCCGATGAGATCACCGTCGGCGACCTGGCCCTGCGCCTGAAAGTCACCGCCGCTGAGATTGTCAAACGGCTGATGGGGGTAGGCGTCATGGCTTCGGTCTCCCAGGTGATCGACTACGACACCGCCGCCCTGGTGGCCATGGAAATCGGCGCCAAGGTGGAAAAGGAAGTGGTGGTCACCATTGAGGACCGGTTGTTTGTGGAAGAGGAAGACTCGGAAGAGAACCTCCAGCCCCGCTGCCCCATCGTGGTGGTCATGGGCCACGTCGACCACGGCAAGACCTCCCTTTTGGATGCCATCCGCAACACCAACGTCACCAGCGGCGAGGCCGGCGGCATCACCCAGCACATCGGCGCTTACCAGGTTCAGGTGAACGGCGAGCCCATCACCTTCTTGGATACCCCCGGCCATGCGGCCTTTACCTCCATGCGGGCCCGCGGCGCCCAGGTCACCGACATCGCGGTGTTGGTGGTGGCCGCCGACGACGGCATCATGCCCCAGACGGTGGAGGCCATCAACCACGCCAAGGCGGCCGAGGTGCCGATCATTGTGGCCATCAACAAAATCGATAAACCCACCGCCAACCCTGACAAGGTGAAACAGGAGCTGACCGAGTACGGCCTGGTGCCCGAGGAGTGGGGCGGCGATGTGATCTGCGTTCCCCTTTCTGCCAAGACCGGCGAAGGGGTCAACAACCTGCTGGAGAATATTCAGCTGGTGGCCGAAGTCCAGGAGCTGCGGGCCAACCCCGACCGCCTGGCCAAGGGCGCAGTCATCGAGGCCAAACTGGACAAAGGCCGCGGCCCTGTGGCCACCATCCTGGTCCAGAACGGCACCCTGCACACCGGCGACATCGTCATTGCGGGCACCTCCCTGGGCAAGGTCCGGGTGATGCTCAACGACAAGGGGCAGCGGGTCCAGTCCGCCGGACCCTCCACCCCTGTGGAGATCACCGGCTTGGCGGAAGTCCCCTCTGCCGGCGATATCTTCAATGCCGTTGAGGATGAGCGCCTGGCCAAGGAGCTGGTGGAGAAGCGCCGCACCGAGGCCAAGGAAGAGGTCTTCAAGGCCTACCAGAAGGTCACCCTCGACAACCTGTTCAGCCAGATCTCCGAAGGGGAGATGAAGGAGCTGCCCATCATTGTCAAGGCCGACGTCCAAGGTTCGGTGGAGGCAGTGAAACAATCCCTGGAAAAACTCTCCAACGACGAGGTCCGGGTACGGGTCATCCACGGCGCGGTGGGCGCAGTCAGCGAGTCCGACGTGATGCTGGCCACCGCATCCGGCGCCATCATCATCGGCTTCAACGTCCGGCCCGACCCTGTCGCCCGGGACAACGCCGAGCGGGATGGGGTGGAGATCCGCCTGTACCGCATCATCTACGACGCCATCGAGGATGTGCAGTCCGCCCTCAAGGGCATGCTGGCCCCCAAATACCGGGACGTGGACCTGGGCCGCGCCGAAGTGCGCCAGGTGTACAAGATCAGCAATGTGGGCACTGTGGCCGGCTGTTATGTGGTGGAGGGTAAAATCACCCGCTCCGCCAACATCCGGGTGGTGCGGGACGGCATCATCATCGCCGACGACAAGCTCTCCAGCCTCAAACGCTTCAAAGACGATGCCAAAGAGGTGGCAAGAGGCTTTGAGTGCGGCATGACCTTGGAGAAATACAGTGACATCAAGGAAGGCGACGTGTTCGAAGCATACATTGTGGAGGAATACCGCGACTAGCCCTTTGGAACAATACAACCGTGCTGTTGTCCCCTCTTCAGTAGGGAGGGCGGGGCGGCAGCTGAGCAAATAGGACAACCCGACTGCACCCGCTTCCCGCCGCCTGCGCGGTGGGAAGTTGTGCTTTCTGGCAAAAGGAGGCAACAACATGGCTTCGTTTCGCGTTTCCCGCCTGTCGGAAGACATCCACCGGGAATTGACCGACATCATGCGCTCCCTGAAAGACCCCCGGATTACCGGCCTTTTAAGCATCGTAAAGATCGACCTTTCCAGCGATCTATCCTACTGCAAGGTGTATATCTCCTCCATGGAAGGGATGGAGAACGCCAAAACCGCAGTAAAGGGCCTCAACAGTGCGGCCGGCTTTATCCGCCGGGAGATCAATAACCGGCTGGAGATGCGCCGCAGCCCGGCGTTCCAGTTCGTGGCGGATGATTCCATCGCCCACAGTGCGGACATCGCCCGGATTCTGGGCAGCTTGGCTGACGAGAAGAAATAAGGAGGCCGCTATGCTGACCGACTACGCAAAGGCGGCGTCCCTTCTGGCCGCAAGCGAGGACGTTGCCATCCTCTGTCACCGCAGCCCCGATGGGGACACCCTGGGCTGTGGCTACGCCCTCTGCCTGGCCCTCCTGGGCCTAGGCAAACGGGCCAGGGTTCTGTGCAGCGACCCTCTTCCCCGCAGGTATCAATACTTGGCCCAGGGGGTTCCCTCCCTGGACTTTTCCCCGCAGTTTGTCGTTGCGGTGGATGTGGCGGACGCAGCCCTCTTGGGCGGCCTTTCCTCCTATGGCGACCGGGTGGACCTGTGCATCGACCATCACCCCTCCAACACCGGGTATGCCAAAAGCCTGCTGCTGGAAGGGGATTCGGCGGCGGCCTGTGAAATCCTCTTCCTGCTGCTGGGGGAGATGGGGGCGGCAATCACTCCGGCTATTGCGGGCTGTCTGTACACCGGCATGGCCACCGACACTGGCTGCTTCCGGTACAGCAACACCACCGCCCGCACCCATCGCATCGCGGCCCAGCTGATGGAGCTAGGGGCAGATGTGGGGGCTATCAACAAGTGGCTGTTTGAGACAAAGACCAAGGCCAGCATGGAATTGAAGCGGCTGGCGGAGGGAACCCTGGAATACCACTTTGGCGGCCGCTGTGCTTTTATCACCGTCACCCAGGAGATGCTGCAAAAGTCCGGCGCGTTGGAGGAGGACCTGGAAGGGGTTTCCTCCATTCCCCGCCGGGTGGAGGGGGTTGTGGCCGGCGCCGCATTCCGGGAACAGCCGGACGGCATCTGGCGGCTCTCCCTGCGGACCGGCGAACCCATCGATGCTAGCGAGGTCTGCCGGAGGATGGGGGGCGGCGGCCATTCCCGCGCTGCGGGATGCACCCTGCGCTGCCCTTTGGAACAAGCAAAACAAACTGTGCTGGAGGCCCTATCCCATGACCTGTAATGACACCATGAACCTGTGCGGTATCATCTGCATAGACAAGCCGGAAAACTACACCTCCTTTGATGTAGTGGCCCGGATGCGGGGCATCTGCCGCACTAAAAAAATTGGACACGCCGGCACCCTTGACCCTATGGCCACTGGGGTTCTGCCCCTGTTTTTGGGGCGGGCCACCAAGGCCTGCGCCATCCTGCCGGATCAGAACAAGCGCTACCGGGCCTCCTTCCGGCTGGGGATCACCACCGACACCCAGGATATCACTGGAAAAGTGGTAAGGGCGCGGCCGGTGACCGCCTCTGCCCAAGAGGTTCGGCAGGCCCTCCAGGGCTTTGTGGGGGACATCCTCCAGCTGCCGCCCATGTACTCCGCTGTACAGGTGGGGGGACAGCGGCTCTACGACCTAGCCCGCCAGGGCATCGAGGTGGAGCGGGAGCCCCGGGAGGTCTCCATCCTCTCCATCGACCTGTTGGAGGAGAGCCCGGAGACGGGGGAGTATGCCATCGACGTCCTCTGCGCCAAAGGGACCTACATCCGCACCCTCTGCCACGATTTGGGGGAGAAGCTGGGCTGCGGCGCCGCCCTGACCAAGCTGCGGCGCACCATGGCCGCCGGGTTCACCGAGGCGGACTGCATCACCTTGGAGCAGGCGGAAGAATTGCTGGCCGACCGGGAGCTAGCCAGCCGGGTGCTGCCGGTGGAGAAGGCGTTCGCCTCTTTATACCGGGTGGATTTGAGCGAAAAACAGGCGAAGATGTACCAAAACGGGGTGAAGCTGGACCCGAAAAAGACCCGTTGTTCCCATGTGGAGGGGGACATCGCGGTCTACGGGCCAGGGGGCATCTTTTTGGGGGTCTCCGCCGTTAACCGGGAGACCGGCCTTTTGGAAACCAAGAGTTTATTTGCGCTGGCATAGTTAAGGGAGGGACAGCCTTTGATTACAACAGAATCTTTGGAGGAAAACCTCCCCGCCGGGCCGTCGGCCATCGCCTTGGGGCTGTTTGACGGGGTCCACCGAGGGCACCAGGCGGTGATTGGGGCAGCAGTTGCCCAAAGGGGGGCGGGTTTGATCCCCTGCGTTTTCACCTTCACCACCATGGGCGGTGCGCCAGAATCCAAACGGGATTTCAGCCTGCTGCAAACCGAGGCCCAGAAGGAAAAAACCCTGGAACGGTTGGGGGTGGAGTGGGTCATCACCCCGGATTTTTCCCGCTTCCGGGGGATGAGTCCTCAGGACTTTGTCACCCAGGTCCTGGTGGAGAAGATGAATGCCAAATTCATCGCCTGCGGGGAGGATTTCCACTTTGGGAAGGACGCCGCCGGTTCTGCCCGGGATCTCCAGGAGATCTGCGCCCCCTTGGGCGTAGAGGTTCAGCTGGTCCCCCCGGTGCTGGAGAAAGGGGAGCCCATCAGTTCCACCCGCATCCGCCGGGCGCTGCGGGAAGGGGAGGTGGAGGCGGTGGACCGTCTGTTGGGCCGCCCCTTCGCCATAGAAGGGGAAGTGATCCACGGCCGGCAGCTGGGCCGCGCCATGGGCTGCCCCACCACCAACCAGCGGTTCCCCATAGGGATGACCATCCCAAAATTCGGGGTGTACGCCGTGGTGGTCACCCTGCCCGACGGCAGGCGATACACCGGTGCTGCCAATGTGGGGGTCAAGCCTACGGTGGGCAGCGAGGAAGTTCTCTGTGAGACGCTGCTCAACGGCTTTTCCGGCGACTTGTACGGCCAGAATCTGACGGTGGAGTTCCACCGCTTCATCCGGGGGGAGCAGAAGTTCCCCTCTCTGGAAGAACTGTTTGACACCATCCGGGAAAACGCCCGCCAGGCAGGGGAGATCTGCCGGGAGGCCCTGTAGCTGTTTTTTCCTGCGGGAGCGGGGAAAAGCCTTTACAACACATTCTCAATATGCTATAATCTTTTCTTGATATGACCATTTCTTGGCTTTGTGGAGAAAATGCCTCTTGATGAGGGGATCACCCGTCCCGTTGCTATGATTTGAGTCGTAAATTTAATTTGAGGTGATACCAATGCTGCTGAAAGAAGACAAAACCGCAATTATCGAAGCTAACCGCACCAGCGAGAATGACACCGGTTCCCCTGAGGTCCAGATCGCTCTGCTCACCAAGAGAATCAACGACCTGACCGAGCATGTGAAGGTCCACAAAAAGGACCATCATTCCCGCCGCGGCCTGTTGAAGATGGTCGGCCACAGAAGAAACCTGCTCAACTACCTCCAGAAGAAGGACATTGAGCGGTACCGTGCCATCGTCGCTAAACTGGGCCTTCGTAAGTAAGTTTTTGCGCAAAAAGGCAGGTGTTTTGGCACCTGCCTTTCACTGCGTTTAGCAACTGGAATCCGCCGGAATCCATACGGGGGTTTTAGCAGTGAATCGAGGGCTTGAAAGCACAGTCAAGCGCTGGGTTAATTGCTAAAAGCATCCCGGGTGGGGCCGGCCCAATCAACAAGGAGGAAACACCCGCATGTTTGAAAACTACCACGTATTTGAAACTGAGTTCGCCGGCAAAAAGATCAGCTTTGAAACCGGCAAAATGTGCTGCCTGGCCGGCGGTTCCTGCTTGGTCCGCTACGGTGAGACCACGGTGCTGGTCAACGCCACTATGGCGGCCAAACCCCGGGACGGCATCGATTTCTTCCCCCTCTCGGTGGATTTTGAAGAGAAGCTGTACGCCGTGGGCAAGATCCCCGGCTCCTTCTTGAAACGGGAGGGCCGCCCCAGCGAGAAGGCCGTCCTCACCTCCCGGATGGTGGACCGCCCCATCCGCCCCTTCTTCCCCCACGACCTGCGCAACGATGTGTCGGTAGTGATGACCGTTTTGTCGGTCGACCCCGATTACTCCCCTGAGATCGCTGGCCTGATGGGCACCGCCTTCGCCCTGTCCATCTCCGACATCCCGTGGAACGGGCCGGTGGCCGGTGTCAGCGTGGGCCTGGTGGACGATAAGATCGTCCTCAACCCCAACGCTGAGGAGCGGGAGAAATCCACCCTCAACCTGACCGTCGCCGGCACCGCGGAGAAGGTCTGCATGATCGAGTGCGGCGCCAATGAGGTCCCCGAGGACACCATGTTGGAGGCCATCATCACCGGCCACAAGGAAATCCAGAAGATGTGCGCTTTCCTGAAGGATGTGCAGTCTAAGATTGGCAAACCCAAGATCAACTTCGTCTCCCAGGAAGTGCCTGCCGAGATGTTCGAGGCCATTAAGGACTTCGCCATCGACAAGGTAAAGGCCGCCCTGGACACCGACGACAAAAACATCCGCGAGGAGCGCCTAGCTCCCGTTGTGGCGGAGATCCACGAGAAATTCGACGAGGTTTACCCTGAGGAGATCGCCAAGATCGACGAGTGCATCTACAAATTGCAGAAATTCGTCGTCCGCCGCTGGCTCCTGGACGAGGGCAAGCGGGTCGACGGCCGCGGCCTGGATGAGATCCGCCCCTTGGCGGCTGAAGTTGGACTGATCCCCCGCGTCCACGGCTCCGGCATGTTCACCCGCGGCCAGACCCAGGTGCTGACCATCACCACCCTGGGCCCCATCAGCGACAGCCAGCTGCTGGATGGCATTGACAACGAGGAAACCAAACGGTATATGCACCAGTACAACTTCCCCTCCTACTCGGTGGGTGAGACCCGTCCTTCCAGAGGCCCTGGCCGCCGGGAAATTGGCCACGGCGCCCTGGCGGAGAAGGCTCTGGTGCCGGTGCTCCCCTCGGTGGAGGAGTTCCCCTACGCCCTGCGCGTGGTCTCTGAGGTTCTGTCCTCCAACGGCTCCACCTCCCAAGGTTCTATCTGCGGTTCCACCCTGTCTCTGATGGACGCTGGCGTTCCCCTGAAAGCCCCGGTGGCCGGTATCTCCTGCGGCTTGATCACCGAGGGCGACCGCTGGATGACCATGGTGGATATCCAGGGCCTGGAGGATTTCTTCGGCGACATGGACTTTAAAGTGGGCGGCACCCATAAAGGCATTACCGCCATCCAGGTGGATATCAAAAACGACGGCCTGACCTATGACATCATCAAAGAGGCCTTTGAAAAGACCCGCGCCGCCCGGATCCACATCCTGGACGACATCATGCTCAAAGCCATCCCCGCCCCCAGAGCGGAGCTTTCCAAATACGCGCCCAAGATGCTGACCATCAAGATCCATCCCGATAAGATCCGTGAAGTTATCGGTTCCGGCGGCAAGGTCATCCAGAAGATCAGCGCGGAGTGCGGCGTCAAGATCGACATTGAGGACGACGGCAGCGTCTTTGTCTCCTCCGTTGATATTGAAGGGGCAAAACGGGCCATCCAGATCATCAAGACCATCGCCATGGACCCTGAGGTGGGCGCCATCTACAAGGGCCGTGTCACCCGCCTGATGGCCTTTGGCGCCTTTGTGGAGATCGCCCCTGGCAAGGAGGGCTTGGTTCATATTTCCAAGCTGGATACCAAACGGGTGGAGAAGGTAGAGGATGTAGTCACCGTCGGTGACGAGATCCTGGTCAAGGTCACTGAGATCGATTCCCAGGGCCGGATCAACCTGTCCCGCAAGGATGCGCTGGCTGCCGTGGAGGCCAAACGGAAATCTGAATAATATCCCTGTTTTTAAGCGGAGGGCACTGCCCTCCGCTTTTTTGTTTTGTTGAAAAGGGGGAAAACGGGTAGAGAAGAAGACTTAAGCTCGAGAACCTGGACGCGATTATGAAAGAAAAACGGGGAAATACTGTAAAACGAGAAATATTTAACGATAAACATTAAAAATATATTGAAAAACAGTATATTCCTTGTTATACTGAAGGCAGAAACTAGATGGGGGGGATTGGAATGAACCTAAAAATTGAACGCTTTCGCAAATACAGCAAACTGGTGGGCCTGGTGATCAAAGCGGCCAGCATCCTGTTGTGGCTGTCGGTTCTAAGCGGGATGATCGGCCTTTTGTACTGCGCTGTCTCTTCGGAAGAGGATTTCGGGGTGTTCCCGGCCGGGGAGGGGACGGTCTACTACGGCTTAAAGAACAGCTCTACCCGATATGGGCCACTGCCCGCTCCCTTGCCGGATGAGTTCAGCGTCCGAGGGGAAACCCTTTCTGCCATTGTGGTTTCCACCAGCATTAATGGGTTGGCCGCCTACTCCATCCATTGCTTAGTCAAAATTTTCCAGGATGCCGCAGGGGAAGAATATACCCCATTTTCCATCCCGACCGCCAAGCGGCTGAAACGGATGGGCATTTCCACCGCTCTTATTGCACCAGTGTTCAACATCACAAACAGCTATGCCCTGTCGATGATGTACGGCGTCCCCTTCCAGTTGGAAATCACCCTTGGCGGTTCGCCCCGTGGTTATTTTTATCTGTTGCTGCCGTTGATGGGCCTGGCCCTCTATGGGGTGGGGCTGATCTTTGAATACGGGATAGAGTTACAGCTCCAGGCGGACGAGACGTTATAAAGGGGGCGGGGCTATGGCAATTATCCTGCGATTGGACCGTGTGATGGCCGACCGGAAAATTTCTCTCAACCAGTTGGCAGAACAGGTGGGCATCAGCAACGTCAACCTCTCCAATATCAAGACGGGAAAAATCAGCGCCATCCGGTTTTCCACTCTGAACGCCATCTGCCGGGTGCTTGATTGCCAGCCGGGGGATATCCTGGAATATCAGCCCGACGACCCGGAAGAGATGGGCAAATAGTCGGTCCCCTTTTCATGTTTTGTTGGGAAGGGGGAAAAGTGAAATTGGAAGCGGGCTTGTGCGGGCGACCTAGCGGGCGGCAGGATTTGAGCGAGGGTCACCTTGGGCAAAAACCCCTGAGAAAGGGAAAAAATCGGTGGAAACCACCCTTTTGACCCATTGAGGGAACGCCGGGTTTCTGATACAATTAGTAACTAACAAGCCTAAAAATACAGTAAATGAAATTGGAGTTGAGACAGTTTGGACAGTAGCAGTTGGGTCATGTTCGCATCCATCGTGGTGTTGATCCTTCTATCCGCATTCTTTTCCGCTTCGGAAACCGCATTTTCCACCGTCAACAAAATACGCCTGCGCAACTATGTGGACGGCGGCAGCACCAAGGCGCAGCGAGCCTTGGAAATCGCCGAGGACTATGACAATGTCCTTTCCACCATTCTCATCGGCAACAATGTGGTGAACATCGCCTCCACAGCCATCGCCACCATTTTGTTCACAAATTTGTTTGGCGCGTCTGGCGCGGCAATTTCCACAGCAGTGATGACTGTGCTGGTGCTGATTTTTGGTGAGATCCTTCCCAAAAGCTATGCCAAGGAGAACAGCGAAGCCTTGGCTTTGCGCTTTGCTGCCCCTCTGGGCATGCTGATGACGGTGCTAAAACCCTTTGTGTGGTTTTTTGTAAAACTCAAAGGCATGATGGCCCGCTTCACCGGATCGGGGGACAACAGCCCCTCGGTGACCGAGCAGGAACTGAAGGTGATTATCGAAACCATTGAGGGCGAAGGGGTGCTGGAAGAACAGGAGAGCGACCTGGTCCAATCTGCTTTGGAATTTGATGAAATCGATGCCCAGGAGGTTATTACCCCCCGTGTGGATATGATCGCGGTGGACATCGATGACCCCATTGAGGAGACCATCAAAACGGTGATGGAGTCCCGTTACACCCGAATCCCGGTGTACCAGGGCAGCACCGACAACATCATCGGCATCCTCCAGGCCCGCGACCTGCTGGAAAGCATCATCCGGGGCGGGGAGATCGACCTGCGCCGCCTTCTCAGCGACCCCCTCTTTGTACACAAGACCAAGAAGATTTCCACCTTGCTGTCGGATTTTAAACGCAACAAAGTCCACATTGCTGTGGTCACCGATGATTACGGCGGCACCATGGGTATTGTCACCATGGAAGACCTGCTGGAAGAACTGGTGGGCGATATTTGGGATGAAGATGAGGAAGAGGTTCAAGAACTGGTCCAGGTGGGCGAAAACCGCTATGAAGTCACCGGCGACATGAACGTCTATGAGATGTTTGAACAACTGGGGGTGGATGACCGCTCCTTTGACAGCGATTACAACACCATAAGCGGCTGGGCTATGGAGATGCTGGAGCACATCCCCGAAGTGGGGGAGAGCTTCACATATAAAAATCTGACCATCACCGTTTTGGAACAGGAGAACCAGCGGATCATCAAGCTGCTGGTGGAGGTCACCCCGGAAGAGGGGCCTTCTGAGATAGAGCAGGATGGCAAATAGAAATGAAAAAAGAGAGACAGCCGTGTCGGTTGCCTCTCTTTTTGTATATAATATATTTTTTATACTAAAAGTCTAATTTGATGGGATATCCACGGCGGGGGAAGGGCGAAAAAAGCGGATGGGAGAGGGGCGATTGGTTGAGTTTGGGAAAAAACGGTGGTATAATAAAACAGTATATTTCAATGAGATCACCCGTCTTTTTGACGGTACCTATAGGGCTGTCATCGGGATCAACGGCCCCTACAGGAGGAGGAGAAACAATGAGCGATAAAAAGTTTTACATCACCACCCCAATTTATTACCCATCGGATAAACTGCACATCGGCCACAGCTACTGCACCGTGGCCACCGATGTGATGGCCCGGTATAAACGCCTCCAGGGTTATGACGTCATGTTCCTCACTGGAACCGACGAGCACGGCCAGAAGATTGAGGAGAAAGCCAAGGCGGTGGGCAAAACCCCAAAACAGTATGTAGATGACGTGGTGGCCGGCATCCAGGATCTGTGGAAGCTGATGAACATTTCCAACGACCGGTTTATCCGCACCACCGACGATTACCACGAGCTGGCAGTGCAGCGCATCTTTAAAAAGCTGTATGACCAAGGGGACATCTACAAATCCACTTATAAGGGCAAATACTGCACCCCCTGTGAATCCTTCTGGACCGAGAGCCAGCTGGTGGACGGCAAATGCCCCGACTGCGGCCGGGAAGTCCACGACGCCGAAGAGGAAGCCTACTTTTTCCGGCTGTCCAAGTACAGCCAGCGGCTGGTGGAGTACTATGAGGAGCACCCCGACTTCATGGAGCCCCAGTCCCGCCTCAACGAGATGATCAACAACTTCATTAAGCCCGGCCTGGAGGACCTGTGTGTCACCCGGACTTCCTTCAAATGGGGCGTCCCGGTGGACTTTGACCCCGCCCATGTGGTGTACGTCTGGGTGGACGCCCTCTCTAACTACATCACCGCTTTGGGTTACATGAACGACAAATACGATGATTTTGAGAAATACTGGCCCGCAGACGTCCACTTTGTGGGCAAGGAGATCATGCGGTTCCACTCCATCATCTGGCCCGCCCTGCTGATGGCCCTAGACCTGCCCCTGCCCAAAAAGGTGTACGGCCATGGCTGGCTGCTGCTGGAAGGCGGCAAGATGAGCAAATCCAAAGGCAATGTGGTGGATCCGGTCGTCCTCTGCCAGCGGTATGGGGTGGATGCTATCCGCTACTTCCTCCTGCGGGAATTCCCCTTTGGGTCGGATGGTGTGTTCTCCAACGAAGGGCTGATCACCCGCATCAACTCCGATCTGGCCAACGACCTGGGCAACCTGGTTTCCCGCAGCGTTTCGATGATTGAGAAATACTTCGGCGGCACCCTGCCAGAGGAGCGCCAGGCTGATCCCCTGGACGATGAGCTGATCGCCATGGTGGGTGGCCTTCAGGCCAAATATGAGGAGCAGATGGAGAAATACGCCTTCCAGAACGCCCTCATCGAGGTGTTCAAGGTGGTGAGCCGCGCCAACAAATATGTAGACGAGACCGCCCCCTGGGTCCTGGGCCGGGATGAGGCCAACAAGGCCCGCCTTGCCACCGTGCTGTACAACCTGGTGGAGACCATCCGGGTGTGCGCCATCCTGCTGACCCCCTTTATCCCCGCCACCACCCCCAAGATCTTTGAGCAGATCGGCGCTGGGGAGGAGATCAGCCAGTACGCTTCTGCCGGGACCTTTGGCCTGCTGCCAGTCAACGTCACTGTGAAGAAAGGGGAGACCCTGTTCCCCCGCATCGACATGGCCAAGGAGCTGGCCGAGCTGGAGGCTGACCGCAAAGCCAAGATGGAGGCTGCTGCCAAGGCTGAAGCCCCTAAAGAGGAGAAGAAAGAGGAAACCGGGGTGGTTTCCCTCATCGACATCGACGACTTTGCCAAGGTGGAACTGCGGGTGGCCCAGGTGACCGCCTGCGAACCAGTTCCCAAGGCGGATAAGCTGCTGAAACTCCAATTGGATGACGGTATGGGCGGCCGCCAAGTGGTATCTGGCATCGCCAAGTTCTACACCCCAGAAGATTTGATCGGCAAAAAGCTGGTGCTGGTAGCCAACCTGAAGCCCGCCAAACTGCGGGGTGTCCCCTCTGAGGGGATGATCCTGGCGGCCGACTGCGGCGAGGAAATCAAGGTCCTATTTGTGGATGGCGCCATCCCCTGCGGCTCCAAAGTCCGCTAGGAGGGCTGGGGAAATGGTTCATCACATCTTCGACTCCCACGCCCATTATGACGATGAACGGTTTTGCGAGGACAGAGGGGAACTTCTGTCCTCGTTCCCTGCTGCGGGGGTGTGCCGTGTGCTCAACGCCGGCTGCAATTTAGAAGCCAGCCGGGCGGGCATCGCCTTGGGAAAGGAGTACCCCTTCCTCTATTCGGCAGTGGGCTGCCATCCAGACGCGGCGGATGAGGTTACCCCTCAAAGCCTTGCCCTCCTGCGGGAACTTGCCGGGGAGGAAAAGGTCAAGGCCATTGGGGAGATCGGCTTGGATTACCACTATGAGGACATCCCCCGCCAGCGGCAGATCCCCGCCTTTGAGGCCCAGCTCCAGCTGGCTGGAGAACTGGATATGCCGGTGATCATCCACTCCCGGGAGGCGGTGGAGGACACTATGCGCCTGCTGAACCAGTACCGGCCCAAAGGGGTGGTCCACTGTTTCTCCGGCTCGGTGGAGACCGCCAAAGAGGTGCTGCGGCTGGGGATGTACATCGGGGTCACCGGGGTCATTACCTTTAAAAACGCCCGCCGCATCCGGGAGGTGGTGGAGGCCGCGCCCTTGGACCGCCTTCTCATTGAAACCGACTGCCCCTACATGGCCCCGGAGCCCTACCGGGGCAAGCGGTGCGATTCCACTATGCTGCCCCGCATGGCCGAGGCCATCGCCGCCATCAAAGGGATCACCGCCCAGGAGGTGGCTGACGCCACCTGCCGCAACGCCTGCCGGCTTTTTGAAATCCCTCTGCCGGAGGGCTTGGGCGAATAACTGGAAATACAAATTGTATTATTTAAAACTAAAATTATAAATTTACCTCAGCCGGTCTGAAATTAGATAATATATAACGATAATAGTACATTTTGTATATTTATTTTCTTTGGTCGGCTCCAATTTGTGAAAACCCCCCGTTCTTTCTTTTGGAAAGAACGGGGGGTTTTAGCTTAGTGGTGGAACAAGCGGACGCCGGTAAAGGCCATGGCGATGCCGTACTTGTCGCAGGTGGCTATGACGTTGTCATCCCGCACCGAGCCACCGGGCTGGGCGATGTAGGAGACGCCGCTCTTGTGGGCCCGCTCGATGTTGTCCCCAAAGGGGAAGAAGGCGTCGGACCCCAAGGAAACGCCGGTGAGCTGGGAGAGCCAGGCGGCCTTTTCCTCCTTGGTGAAGACGGCCGGTTTTTCGGTGAAGGTATTCTCCCAAATACCGTCGGCCAGCAGGTCCATGTACTCATTGGAGATGTAGACGTCGATGGCGTTGTCCCGGTCGGCGCGGCGGATGCCAGGCCGGAAGGGCAGGGAGAGGACCTTGGGGTTCTGCCGCAGGAACCAGTTGTCCGCCTTGTTGCCCGCCAGGCGGGTGCAGTGGACCCGGGACTGCTGCCCGGCCCCCACGCCGATGGCCTGGCCATCCTTTGCGTAGCAGACCGAATTGGACTGGGTGTACTTGAGGGTGATGAGGGAGACAATCAAATCCCGCCGGGCCTCATCGGGGATCTCCTTGTTCTCGGTGACCAGGTTGGTGAGCAGCTCTGCGGTGATTTTGGCGTCGTTGCGGTGCTGTTCAAAGGTGATTCCGAAAACGTCCTTGCTCTCCACCGGGGCGGGGACATAGCTGGGGTCGATTTGCAGCACCGTGTAGCTGCCTTTGCGTTTGGCTTTGAGGATGGCCAGGGCCTCCTCGGTATAGCCGGGGGCGATGACCCCATCGGAGACCTCCCGGTTGATGAGGGCGGCAGTCTCCTTGTCGCAGACATCCGAGAGGGCGGCGAAGTCCCCGTAAGAGGACATCCGGTCAGCGCCCCTCGCCCGGGCATAGGCGGTGGCTAAGGAGGAGAGGGGCTTGTCGTCCACAAAGTAAATCTTCTTGAGGACATCGCTCATGGGGACGGCCACTGCAGCCCCGGCAGGGCTGACATGTTTAAAGGATGCAGCGGCGGGTAGGCCGGTAGCCTCCTTCAGTTCTTTGACCAGCTGCCAGCTGTTGAGAGCGTCCAGCAGGTTGATGTAACCAGGGCGGCCGTTCAGCACGGTGATGGGCAGGTCCGAGCCATCTTTCATGCGGATTTTGGCCTCCGGTTGGTTGGGGTTGCAGCCGTATTTCAGCGCCAGTTCGTTCATAGGGGAAGTCTCCTTTCAAATGACAAAAGAGCCGGCCATCCGGGCAAAATTGCCCAGACGGTCGGCTCTCCTCGATCCTACTCCCTGTGGGTGCTCCCACATTCCGTCAGTCATAGGACCGGTACAAAGTTTAGTATACACGCCCAGCCGCTGGCTGTCAACCAGTTAGCCGGGGATACCCATGCCGCTGCTGGCGTTGTTGGTAGGCAGGTCGCGGATGGCAACCAAGTTGTAGCCCCCCTTGACTTTTTTCATTACATACAGCATGTATTTGTCAGGGGTGGGCTCGTATTTGGTCCCGGAGAGGTCGCTGGTCCAGGCATTGCCCGGCGGCAGATACCCCACGGTCAGGGTGTAGGTGTCGCCCTTTTTGGAGATTTTCTCCACCTTGGGGGTATAGTATCCAACCTGGGCGGCTATTGGGATCTCATAGACGTTGCTCTCCGTGTTGAGGGTATAGGTGATGTTGAGGTCTCCGAAGGATTTGTGCTCCAGCTTGATGTCGGGGCCGAACAGCTTGGCGCACTCCACGTCCACATCAGAAACCGGCACCATCAGAAGGCCATTGTCGCTGTAGACGTAGCTGTCCCGCTTGTCGCTGTATAAAGCTGACCAGAGGGAATACTGCAAAATGGCAAGGGGGTCGGCCTCCGCTGGGGATTCAAAAGGGACTGGGTCAAACATGAGGACGGGAAGCAGCATCCGCTCAAACTTGGCCTTTTCCTTGGAATTGTCCAGGACTTGCTGGGTCAGGTTGATGGACAGCATCCCCACCGTTGCCAGGCCGATGACGGCCAGCACCAGGAAGAGGGCGCCCAGCGGGGCTGCACGGCGGTTTTTTCGCCGCCTGGGCTGGGGCATAGGGGTAGTACTCGACATAACAATTCTCCCGTTTGGCTAACGGATCTGGCCGTCGCCAAAGATGATGTATTTTGTGGTGGTCAATTCCGAAAGGCCCATGGGCCCGCGGGTATGGAGCTTTTGGGTGGAGATGCCAATCTCCGCGCCGAAGCCGAACTCGCCGCCGTCGGTGAACCGGGTGGAGGCGTTGACATACACCGCAGCCGAATCCACCTGAGAGAGGAACTGCTGGCTGTGGGCATAGCTTTCGGTGATGATCGCTTCCGAGTGGTGGGTGGAGTGGCTCTCGATGAAGGAAATGGCCTCATCAATCCCCGAAACCACTTTGACAGCTAGGATATAGTCGTTGTACTCGGTGTAGAAATCCTCTTCGGTGGCGGGCTTGGCGCTGGGAAGGATGGCACAGGTCTCGCTGCACCCGCGGATCTCCACCCCGGCATGGGCGAGGGCTTCGGCCATCTGGGGCAGGAAGGCGGGGGCGATAGCCCGGTGGACCAGCACGTTTTCCACCGCATTGCAGACCGAGGGACGGCTGGTTTTGGCGTTGTCGATGATGCTGGCGGCCATGTCAAAGTTGGCGCTGTCGTCCACAAAGATAAAGCAGTTGCCAGCGCCGGTTTCGATGACCGGGACGGTGGCGTTCTCCACCACCGATTTGATCAGCCCCGCCCCGCCCCGGGGGATGAGGACATCTACATAGCCGTTCAGCCGCATGAGCTGAGCGGCGGATTCCCGGGAGGTGTCCTCCACCAACAGGATGGCATCCGGGCTGATGCCCGCTCCAGCGATGGCCTGGCGCATGATGCCGGCCAAAGCCTTGTTGGAGTGGATGGCCTCCTTGCCGCCCCGCAGGATGCAGGCGTTGCCGGATTTGAGGCAGAGGACGGCGGCGTCCACTGTCACGTTGGGCCGGGATTCAAAGATAATAGCTACTACGCCCAGAGGGACTTTTGTTTTGGAGATGCGCAGGCCGTTGGGCCGGGTAAAACCGTTTTCCACCTTGCCCACCGGGTCCTCCAGTTTTACCACCTGGCGCACCGCGTCCGCCATAGAGCGGATGCGGGACTCGGTGAGGGTGAGCCGGTCGATCATCGCCTCGCTGATGCCGGAGGACCGGGCGGCGGCGATGTCCTTTTGGTTGGCGGAAATGACCATCTCCATATTATCACAAAGGGCGTCTGCAATCGCGAGTAAGGCGTTGTTTTTTGTCGCAGTGGAGGCGATTTTTAAGCCGCGGGAGGCTACTTTTGCCCGTTTACCTAGTTGAATCATTTGGTGTTCCCTCCTATAAAATGGGTGCCGACCTCTTTGCCCTCCATCAGATCGTAGAGCAGATCGGGGTTTTCCCCTTGTATAATGGCCATATCAATCCCCTTGGAACAGGCGATCTGTGCGGCGTGGATTTTGGTGATCATCCCGCCGGTGCCCCGGTTGGAGCCCGCTCCGCCTGCGATGGAGAGGATGGAGTCGTCGATGGTTTCTACCCGGCGGATGAGGGTGGCGTTTGGATTTTCATGGGGGTTGGCGGTGTAGAGGCCATCGATATCGCTCATCAGGATGAGGGCATCCGCACCCACCAGGGTGGCCACAATGGCGGAGAGGGTATCGTTGTCGCCGAATTCAATCTCCTCTACCGCTACGGTATCGTTTTCATTGACCACTGGGATCACCCCCATCTCCAGCAGCCGGTTGAAGGTGTTGACCACGTTTTCGGTCCGTTTTTCCACCTCCACAATGTCCCGGGTCAGCAGGATTTGGGCCACATTGTGGTTGTACTCGGCAAACAGCTTATCGTAAAGGTACATCAACTCGCACTGGCCGACGGCCGCCGCCGCCTGCTTGGAAGGTGTGTCATGAGGTCGCTCTTTCAGGCCCAGTTTGCCGACGCCAACAGCCACCGCGCCGGAGGATACCAGCACAATTTCTTTGCCGCTGTTGCGCAGGTCCGCCAAAACTTTGACCAGCTTTTCTACCCGGCGGATGTTGATCATGCCGGTTTCATAGGTCAAAGTGGAGGAACCCACTTTTACTACAATTCGTTTTGCGTCCTGAAAAGATGCCATGTCACACACTTCCTCACAAACTTTCTTACTTTTCCACAGCCCATGCCCTGACGGGAATGGGGAAGGGAATGGAGTTATTATAGCATATTGAGCAGGATTTTTCATCTATTCCGCCGAAAATTCACCCAAATTTCGCATTTGCATGAGGGAAGGGCGCATAGATGAGGCACCATTTGGAATCGAGCTGGGGGAGTTTACGTGGGATCTGCCGGGATACAAAAAGGCCCTGTGAACTTGGTTCACAGGGCCTTGGGGAGTGGGGTTAGAGGGAAGGCCGGGCAGGGGTGCCGGTCTCCGGCAGGGGAACCGAGGTGGGGAGATCATCCTGGCTGTCCTCCCAATCTTTCCAGCTTTCCTCTTGCATCCGCTGGATCATGCCAAAGAATGGGTTGAGGTCGTCCACGCTGACCTTCCCCCGGGAGATGTCATCCAGCTTGACGATGCCGGAGGGGCTCACTTCGGGGAAGGAGATTTCCTGGACCTTGTTGATGTTGGAGAGGGCCGCGCTGTATTTCATCGTCATGGGTGTGTCATACATGCTGAATTTCAGCTCGAACTCCGAACTGGAAAAGTAGCCGTCTTTGCCGATGGTGGACTGCCCCTTCAGGGAGGTGATCTCCATCTTCTCAATCATCTCGCAGTAGCTGTCCATCTGTTCGTCGTAGGCGGTGGCAGCTTCCTCCCGCATAGAGGCCCAATCCTCTTCGGTGAAATCCTCGGCAAAACCGTATTCCTCCCAGGTCTTCTTTTGGGATTGGAAGGATTGTTCAATGGATTTTTCCCGCAATTCCGGGTTTTTCAGAATTTTATCCACCAATACATCGGTGAGGAAGGATTTGGTTGCAGCGCCGTCCAACTCAAAAGAGGCAACGATATCCGACCCCTTTTTGTTGATCTGGAGGGATTCCCCCATCTGCTCGTAAAGGCTCTTGCTCTCCTGGGAGACCAAGTCCTGCAGGGACTTCATCTCTTCAGGGTTGTAGATATTGAACAGCTCTGACGGCATTTGGACGTATTTGGCGACAATGGGCATTTTGACAAGGGCATCCTCCCCTTTTTTGTAGAGCTCCATCTTCATGCCAATGTCCATGAGGCTGAAGTTGTATTTCACCGCCATGTCGTAGGTTTCCAGGCTGACGTCGCCTTCCAACTGGATGTCCATAAAGGTATAAGGGGAGCCTTCGTTGTCCATCACCAGGGAAATGGCTGCAACTTCATGGGCGTTTTTGACCTCACTGTTTCGTTCCAAAGCGCTGAAAAACGCATCTTTGGGGTCAGTGGCCTTGCAGCCTGCAAACACCAGCAGCGTGGCAAGCAGCAGTGCAAACGTTTTTTTCATATTGGATTTCCTCCTTGCATCCGAAAATAGGATGGCTGTAAGTAGTGGTGTACTTCTTTCAGTATAGCGGATTCCCTTTATTTTTACAAGGGAAGGTGTGGAAAAAGTGACAAAATCCATTTGAAAACGACGGCGTCTTTTGACAGGGGAATCGAGGCACGGCCCCTCCCATTTTACAGGGAGTTGTGCTACAATGTTTCAAGGGCAATTTTGGGGATACCACAGAACCACAATTGGCAAATACCCCGCCATGGGGGCTTCCCCCCGCTGGGCATCGATAAGGAGGACATTTTTATGCACAAAAGCATTGGTATTTTAGGCGGCATGGGCCCTATGGCCACGGCCGACCTGTTTCAAAAGATCGTCGCTTTGACCAAGGCGGATTCGGACAACGATCACATCCGTATTTACATCGACAACAACCCCCAGATCCCCGACCGCACCACGGCCATTTTAAAGGGGGGGAAGGATCCGGTCCCCCAAATGCTGGACGCCCTGCGCCACTTGGAAGCCTGCGGCGCCGACTGCATCGTCATGCCCTGCAACACGGCCCACTACTTTCTGGACCGGCTGCAGCTGGAGACAAAAATCCCCTTTATCAGCATATTGGAGTCTACTGCTAAGGCTTGTGCGGCTGCACACCCAGGGAAGACCGCTTGCATCCTGGCCACCACCGGAACCTTGTGCACCGGGATTTATGAGAAGGCCCTCTCCCAAGAAGGGGTCGCCTATCTGCTTCCGGGCGACCGCCATCGGGAGATTCTCATGGATGGGATCTATCGGATCAAAGCGGGGGAGCGGCTGACCGATCCCGCGCCTTTCCAAGGGATGCTGGAGGATCTGCAGGCTGCCGGGGCGGATTACTTTATCTTGGGGTGCACCGAACTGCCGTTGGCGGTGGAGCAGCTTTCCCTTTCGGGGAGCTTTGTTGACCCCACCTTAGAGCTGGCAAAAGCGGCCATCCGTTTTTGTGGGGGCGAAATCAAATAACACTATCTTCAAAGCTTGTGTTTTCTATAGCCAAATCAGCTGACATTGATAATTTCAATATTTGCTGACAACGGGCCGGAAGGCTGTTATCCTTTTTCCTGTGTGGGACGATTGCCAAATGCAATTTTCTCAACAATTATGTGAAAAAGGAGATTATGTGATGAAGATCAAAAAATGGATAGCCTCTTTGCTGGCCGTATGCGCTCTGGCAGCGGTATTCAGCGGTTGTTCCAACCCTTCCTCTACCCCTTCTGGGAGCAGCTCCAGCACCAGCAGCGAGGGACAAAGCGGGACTGCAGAAGATGAAAACGTCATCCGCGTGGCGACTGCGGGCAGCTACCCCATGTTCACCCAGCTGAAAGAGGATGGCGAGACCCTGGAAGGCATCGACATCGAGGTTTGGGAAGAGATCGGCCGCCGAACCGGCAAAGAGATCGTCTTTGTTGTGGAAAACCTGGACGCTGCCTTTGGCGACATTGATGCGGGCCGCGTGGATTCTGCAGCAAAGCAGATCAGCATCACCCCCACCAGACAGGAAAAATACAACTTCTCCGAACCTTACTTTTTCAGCCCCTATCGGATGGTTGTTCAGGAGTCAAACAACGAAATCACCAAGTTTGAGGACCTCTACGGCAAAAAGATCGCCCTGGAAACAGTGAGCGCAGCCCACGAGTACATCAAGGCACTGGATCCAGAGGGCAAAATTGAGATTTTGACCTTCCCCTCCGACCTGACTATGCTGCAAGAGGTGGAAGCGGGCCGTGTAGACGCCGCCCCCTACGCAGAGCCGGTCTTGGATTACGCGATGAAACAGTCTGGCCTGCACTTGAAACCCATCGGCGATCCCATCTACACCGAAGTCAATGCTTTCCCCTTTGCCAAAACAGAGCGGGGAGACCGCATCCGTGCAGAGGTAGATAAAGCCCTTGCTGAGATGAAAGCAGACGGCACTTTGAGTGAAATCTGCATCAAATGGTGTGGGTTTGACCCCATGCTGTCGGACGCTGCCAAGGAGTATGAAGCAAGCCAGGCAAAATAGTTGCAGCTGAATAAGAAGGCAGGGCAATACAGGTTGTTTCAACTGTATCTGCCCTGCCTTATCTTTGGGGGAGGAAAGTATTTGTGAGCAGTGCATTCAATGTGCAATATTTTGTGAAGGTGTTTCCAAAGATTTTACAATTCTTGCCCACTACCGCTGCTGTGGCTGTTGTGTCATTGCTGGCGGCCCTTGTTTTTGGGATGATTCTGGCCCTTATACGGCGGTTCCGTGTAAAGATGCTCTATCCAATCTCCAATGTATATGTGTCTTTTTTTCGCTCCACCCCCTTTATCGCCCAGATATTTCTTCTTTACTACGGCATGGCCCAGGTGTTTCCCTTTATCCGGGGGATGTCCCGCTTTATGGCGGTCTGCACCATCCTCTCCCTGAGCTATGGCGCTTTTATGGGGGAGAATATCCGGGCGGCCCTCAGTTCGGTGGACCGAGGGCAGTATGAAGCCGCCTTATCCATCGGCTTGACATTTTCCCAATCGATGCGCCGGGTTATTGTTCCCCAGGCCGCTCGTGTGGCGGTTCCCAGCTTGATGAACTCGTTTATCGACCTATTTAAAGCCACTTCTTTGTGTTACACCATTGGCCTGCGGGATATGATGGGAGGAGCAACGATGGAGATCAATTTCTCCTACCGCTATCTGGAGTGCTACACCGCTGTAATTGTTATATATTGGAGCATTATTGTGCTGCTGACTGCATTGCAGGGGAAGCTTGAACACCATTTAAACCAAGCGTATTAGCCACGGGCAGAAGAGAAACCATAAAACTAAAAAACCCCCTCTACGGAGGGGGTTTTTTAATAGCAGTTTACTTTACTGTTTCAGGAGTGATGGTGTCGTATTTCTCCCAGGTTTCCACGGTGAGGCTGTCGTAGGCCTCCTCCAGGAGGGGGGTGATTTTTTCATCCATCATCGACTGGCGGTAGGTGTCCTTGTTCTCGGCG
Organism: Merdimmobilis hominis; assembly: GCF_900104615.1. Taxonomy (GTDB): domain Bacteria; phylum Bacillota; class Clostridia; order Oscillospirales; family Ruminococcaceae; genus Merdimmobilis; species Merdimmobilis hominis. The sequence continues at coordinate 2,032,548 of NZ_LT629939.1, forward strand.
ATATACTCGTCGGTGATGGGGAGGCGGAGCAGGACATGATAGCCGTAGGTGGTCTCCACCACATCGCTGATGCCGTTTTCCGCCAGTTCAAAGGCGGCGGTTTCGAACTCTTCCACCATTTCCCCTTTGGTGAAGACGTAGCCGTCGGGGTAAACCTCGGTGCCGGGGTCCTGGCCGTACTGTTTGATCAGCTCGTCAAAATCTGCGCCGTTTTTGGCCTGGGCCAAAACGTTCTGTGCCTTTTGCTTGGCCGCCGCATTCTCTGCCGCGTCGCCGGTTTCGCTCTTGTTGATGAGCACATGCTTGGCCCGGACATAGTTGCCCAGGATATAATCGGTCACATCCTGGTCGGTGATCTCCTCGCTGCCACCGGGGCCGTAGAGGGCTTCCTCGGTCTTGGTCAGCAGGATATCATCCCCGATAAACTCCCGCAGCAGGGGCTCGGTCAGGTACATACTGGTGAGCGCTTCCTGGTAGCCCTCCTCACCGCCGGCGCTCTCCTTGTTGGAGGCGAGGCGCTCGTCAATGGTTTTTTGATCCTCATCATCCAGGGAGACATTGTTGTCTGCGGCCAGTTTGCGGATGGCCCGGCTCTGGCGGATCATGCTCTCGGAAGTGGCTTTGAGGTTGTCAGCCATCTCAGGGACTGTCTCCCAGATATCGGAGCCCATGTACATCTCCGCTTGGGCTTTGGTGTTGAGGTAATAATAGCGATACTCTTCCATAGAGATTTTCTCGTCCCCAATTTTCAGGACATAGGGGACTGCGACCTCTTTGCCATCCACCACCAGGTAGGGGGAGGTCTTCTGCTGGCAGCCGGCGAACAGGGAAAGGGCCACGGCGCTGGCCACAAGAGCGGTTACAATCTTTTTTGTTCCATTCATCGAAAAGGGTTCTCCTATCTTTTGTTGTAGAAAGATGCCGGAGGAAACCGGCGCTATAGAAAGTATTGTACCGCACTGGGCTGGTTCAATCAAGGGAGAGGGGGAAAATTCAAAAAACCGACACATTTTCTCCGGTCAGATTTTTCCAGCAAAAAACGAGGGGAGGCCCTTGACAAGAAAAAATGATAGTGATATATTTGTATCGTAAAGTGATAAATAAATCACTAATGAAAGGAGCGGTTCTTATGACAAACAATCGGCACCGCAGACAGTTTCTGCTTGGATTTTTGGGATTTCTTGGGTTTTTGGGAATCCGGTATTTCACCACCCATGAACTCTCTGACCTATTCTGGTTCTCCTGGCTGGCTTTTTTCGGGTACTTCCCAGTGGCCAAGGTGACTAGGGAAACCCCGGACGAGCGCTACTGGGAGAACGCCGCCAAAGCGCGGAATGTGGCCTTTTTCATTCCTCTGCTGGCGCTGTTTATCATCGGGTTCTCCGGCGGATTCCCCTTTGGCACAAGGGAGTTTATGGTGATTGCCAGCGCCTTGGGCTGGGCGGGGACGCTGCTGGCCTACTCCGGCGCCCTCTACTACTACGAGACCCGCTAGGAGGGAGCCGACATGCCTGACTTCGAGAGCAATTTAAAGAAATACCGGCAGCTGGCGGGCCTCACCCAGGAAGAGCTGGCCCAGCGGGTTGGGGTCCGGCGGGAGACCATCGTCCGGCTGGAGGTGGCAAAATACAACCCCTCCCTCAAGCTGGCAGTGGACATCAGCCGGGCGGTGGGCGCCCCCATTGAAGAGATTTTTGTGTTTGAATCCTAAGAGGTACTGCGGGAACGGCCCTCTCGTAGGGCGCTTATGAGAATGGAGCTGATACAATGACAAAACAGAAGAGCCAATACACCAGGACGATTTCCCCCAAGCTGGGCATATTGGGCATACTTGGATTCGTGGGGGTTGCAGGGTTCCTCCCCAAAATCTACCATATTACTGAAATTTTGCCCACGCCGACCTTCTTCTTTTTCTTTGCTTTTTTCGGGTTTTTTGGCTTTTATTATGAGGGAAAAATGTCCCACACCCTGATGGACGAACGCTTCCAGGCAAACGCCTACCGCGCCATGGCCATCGCCAACAAATTTGCCTTGACACTTATTTTGGCAGCGGCAATTTTGTCCATGTCGGTGCTCCGGCTGGAAGCCTATGACATGCTGGCGCTCCTCATTGCAGTGCTGGGGCTGGCATTTGGCCTTTCGATATTCCTACAGCAGTATCTGCTGTACCGGTTTGAGAATGAGGAGTAACCCCATCCAGCTGTTTGGAAGCAAAAGAGAATCAGAGGCGGCGCGCCCCATAAAAAAAGAGGAATCCCACTTGGGATTCCTCTTTTTGGGTAAGTCCTGCGCCCATAGCGGGGAGGGCTGGGTTACTGGATGGTGATGAGCAGTTCGCCGGCTTTGACCGACTGGCCTTCTTTGACCAGGATTTCCTTGACGGTGCCGCCCATCCGGGCACAGACACTGGTCTCCATCTTCATGGCCTCGATGATGGCGAGGACTTGGTTTTCCTCGACTTTGTCGCCAGGTTTGACCAGGACCTTGCTCACCGCACCGGGGATGCTGGACCCCACTTGGGATTGGTCAGAGAGGTCGGCCAAGCGGACATGTTCCTGGGCGGCGGGAGCGGTTTTGTCCTCCACGGCGATATCCCGGCGGGCGCCGTTGAGCTCGAATTGGAGGAACCGGGTGCCGTCGGCGTTGAGTTCGCCAGGCCCGATGTATTTGATGATCAGGGTCTTGCCGTCCTCAATGGCCAGCTCGGTGGTTTCGCCCCGGGTCAGTCCGCCGAAGAAGGCGGGGGTGGTCATCCGGCTGATGTCGCCGTAGGTCTCCCGGTAGCGCAGGAAGTCCTCCATCACTTTGGGATACAGGCAGTAACCAATGATATCCCGGTTGGTGGGGTTCGGGTAGAACTCCTCCAGCTTGGCACGGATGGCTTCAAAATCCGCGGGAGGAAGGAGTTCGCCGGGGCGGCAGGTGATGGGTTCCTCCCCTTTGAGGACCACCTTCTGGAGCTCCTTGGGGAAGCCGCCTTGGGGCTGGCCGATCATCCCTTTAAAGTAGCCGATGACCGAATCGGGGAAGGTCAAATCCCTGCCCCGCTCCAGGATGTTCTCCGGGGTCAGGCCGTTCTGCACCATAAAGATGGCCAGGTCACCCACCATTTTGGAGGAGGGGGTCACCTTGATCAGGTTGCCCAGCAGGAGGTTGGCAGTGCGGAACATCTCCTTGACCTCATCGAACCGGTGGCCCAGGCCCAGGCTCTCCACCTGAGGTTTTAAGTTGGTGTACTGGCCGCCGGGGATTTCGTAGCGGTAAATCTCCGTCTCCGGGGTGTGGATATCCGCTTCAAATTCCTGGTAGAATTTGCGGACATCAGCCCAGTAGTTGGATAGTTTTTGCAGTTCTGCCGGGTCGAAGCCGGTGTCCCGCTCGCCATTTTGCAGGGCGTATACCAGGGAGTTCATCGACGGCTGGCTGGTCAGGGAGGAGAGGGAGGAAATGGCGGTGTCCACAATGTCCACCCCGGCCTCGGCGGCCAGCAATAGGGCGGCGATCTGGTTGCCGCTGGTGTCGTGGGTGTGCAGGTGGATGGGCAGGCCCACCTCCTCCTTTAAGGTTTTGACCAGCTTCTTGGCGGCGTAGGGCTTGAGGAGACCGCCCATGTCTTTGATACACAGGATGTGGGCGCCCCGCTTCTCCAGCTCCTTGGCCAGGTTTACATAGTATTGGAGGGGGTATTTATCCTCTTTGGGGTCGAGGATGTCACCGGTGTAGCAGATGGAAGCCTCGGCCACTTTGCCTGCGGCGGCTACTTCTTCCAGGGTCAGCTCCATGCCGGGAATCCAGTTGAGGGCGTCGAACACCCGGAAGATGTCAATGCCGCTTCTTGCCGCCTCCCGGATGAATTCCTTGATGACGTTGTCCGGGTAGTTGGTGTAGCCCACGGCGTTTGCGCCCCGAATCAGCATCTGGAAAGGGATGTTGGGGATGCGGCGCCGCAGCTCATCCAGCCGTTCCCAGGGGGATTCGTGGAGGAACCGGTAGGCCACGTCGAAGGTGGCGCCGCCCCACATCTCCAAAGAGAAGGCGCCGTTTAAAATGTGGCTGGTGGCGTCTGCGATGGTAATCAGATCCCGGGAGCGGACCCGGGTGGCCAGCAGAGACTGGTGGGCGTCCCGCAAGGTGGTGTCGGTGATCAGCAGCTTCTTCTGGCTGAGGATCCAATCCTTGAGGCCCTCGGGGCCGTGCTGGTCCAGGTACTGTTTCAGGCCGGTAGGGCGGGGGACGTCGGTGAAATCCGGCACCCGTGGGGCTTCATAGGTGCGTTCCGGGGCCTCCGGGTTTTGGATGATGATGTTGCCCAGGTATTTGAGCACCTTGGTGGCCCGGTCCTTGGACTCGGTGGTGGCGAACAGCTCAGGGGTGTCGTCGATGAACTTGGTGTGGCACCGGCCGGACAAGAACACCGGGTGGGTTAGGATGTTGTTGAGGAAGGACATGTTGGTTTTGACGCCCCGGATGCGGATTTCCGCAATGGCCCGGAGCATCTTGCGGGCGGTGCCTTCAAAGGTGTTGTCGAAGGTGGTGATCTTGACCAGGAGGCTGTCGTAGTAAGGGGTGATCTCTGCCCCAGTGAAGGCGTTGCCCGCATCCAGACGGACGCCGAAGCCTCCGCCGGAACGGTAAGTGGTGATCTTGCCGGTGTCCGGGGCGAAATTGTTGCGGGGGTCCTCGGTGGTGATCCGGCACTGGATGGCGTAACCTCGCTGGCTCACCGCCTCCTGGCTGGGGATGCCGATGGATGGGTGGGAGAGGGGCAGGCCCTGAGCAATGTTGATCTGGGCCTTGACGATATCGATGCCGGTGACCATCTCGGTGACGGTGTGCTCCACCTGGATGCGGGGGTTCATCTCAATAAAGTAGTGACGGCCGTCGGCAGCCACCAGGAATTCCACTGTGCCGGCGTTGACATAACCGGCCTCCCGGGCGATCTTTACCGCATCAGAGTGGATTTCCCGCCGCAGCTCCTCGGGCAGGGTGAAGGCGGGGGTGAACTCCACCACCTTCTGGTAGCGGCGCTGGACTGAACAGTCCCGCTCATACAAGTGGACGATGTTGCCGTATTGGTCGGCGAGGATCTGCACTTCGATGTGTTTGGGATTTTCCAGGTATTTTTCCAGGAAGATGTCCTCGCTGCCGAAGGCTTTGCGGGACTCGTTTTTCACCAGCTGGAAGGCGTCGGCCAGCTCCTGGGGGGTGTTTGCCCGCCGCATGCCCCGGCCGCCACCGCCGGCAGAAGCCTTCAAGATCACAGGATAGCCGTACTCGGAGGCCTTCTGTAGGGCATCCTCCAGAGAGGCCAGGGGTTCGGTAGTGCCAGGGATAGTGGGGACGCCGCAGCGAAGGGCGATATCTTTGGCGCTCAATTTGTCGCCCATGCCGGCCAGCACCGAGGAGGGTGGACCGATGAAGATGAGGCCGGCCTCTTCACAGGCGCGGGCGAAGTCAGCGTTCTCCGACAGGAAACCGTAGCCGGGGTGGATGGCGTCCACCCCCTTGCGCTTGGCCAATCGGATGATCTCATCGATGGCTAGGTAGGCGCCCAGGGGGCTTTTGGTCTCTCCGATTAAGTAGGATTCATCCGCTTTGGTGCGGAACAGGTTGTATTTATCCTCTTTGGAGTAGATGGCCACGGTGGAGAGGCCCAGGTCATAACAGGCGCGGAACACCCGGATGGCGATTTCACCCCGGTTGGCCACAAGAACTTTTTTGATTTGTTTTTGCATGAAAATCACCTCAAAAAATCAAAATGCAGGAAAAATAAGTGAAAAAAAGAAAAAGAGGAATAAAATTTGAAATTTTGAATCTATTAAATTTCATTTTTTTCATTCTATCACGATCGGGTGAAAAAAGATACCCCTTTTTTTACTAGAGAAAAAAATTATCTAAATTCACCGAAGTTTTTGATAAATCACCGCTGATTTTGGCTTATTTTCCTTTTGAGGACAAGATTTCTCCATTTTTTTGCCGGAAGCGGCAGGATGGGAACTACCGGGCAGTACTTCCAGAGGAGACGGTTGTTCTTGTTTGGAAAATCCGTGGGGAATTGCACAAAATTCCTCCTAGTGATTTTGCAGGGGCGGTCCGTTGCAATGCCGCGCTGGGGCTGGTATACTGGAGAAAAGGAAAATCTTGCAAGCGCGCAGCCGGCGCCACCGCCGGAGGAAAGGAGCTTTTATGCAGGTCAATGAAAAACGCCTTTTGGATAGGCTGCTGGAGATGATCGCCATCGACAGCGTATCCTATGAAGAGAAGCCCATGTCGGATTTTTTGGAAACCTACTTTAAAAATAAGGGGCTGGAGGTCTACCGGGACCAGGCCGGTGAAAAATTCGGCGGCAACGGCAGCAACATCTTGGTCCACATCCCCGGCACTATGGAAGGGGAGGCGATCTGCTTCAATGCCCACCAGGATACGGTGGAACCCGGCCGCGGCATCAAGCCGGTGGTCAAAGACGGCTACCTGGTCTCCAGTGGGGACACCATTTTGGCCGCTGACGACAAAGCTGGCATCGCCACCATTATGGAGGCTTACGACTACGTCAAGGAAAACAACATCCCCCACCGGGAGATGTACTTCCTCTTTACCATTTGTGAAGAGCTGAACATGATGGGCATTAAAAACTTTGATTTCTCCAAACTGCCCACGAAAAATATCTACGTCATCGATTCTGCCGGCTCCCCTGGTGTCATGACCATGAAGAACCCCGCTAAGGTGGGGATAGTTGCCACCTTCACCGGCAAAAAGGCCCATGCGGGCATCGAGCCGGAAAAAGGCGTCAACGCTTGCTGCGCCATGGCCAAAGCCATCGCCGGGGTGCACTTCGGTCGGATCGACCCGGAGACCACCTCCAATGTGGGCCGGGTGGAAGGCGGCGGACAGACCAATGTGGTCTCGGACAGCGCTTTCTTTACTGCGGAAATCCGCTCCCACAGCGCCGAAACCCTGGAGGCGGAGATTGAGAAGGTCCGCAAATCCTGTGAGGAGGCCGCCGCTGCATTCGGCGCCCAGGTGGATGTCCAGGTCAGCTACGACTACCCCACCAAGAAGCTGGACCCGGAATCCTTTGTGTACAAACAGTGCTATGCCGCCTACGTGAAAGAGGGGATCACCCCCAAACAGATCATCGGCGGAGGCGGCGGAGATTCCAATATCATGGCGGGACATGGCTATATGGCCTGTGGACTGGCCTGCGGCATGACCGACGTCCACAGCTCCAAAGAGAAGCTGAACTTGGCGGAGTTTGCCCAGACGGTGCGGATTGTCGTCACCTTGATGACCGAATAAAAACACTGCTTCTGAAAGGGGCCGGGGAAAGACCGGCCCCTTTTATCTGCCTTGTGAGGCGAAGAAAGGATGGATGGGATGCTGGAGCTGGAAATCCCCGGCTGGGGAGAGGCGGCCATTGAAAACCTGGTGCTGGATTACAACGGAACCATTGCGCTGGATGGGGAACTCTTGCCCGGCGCGGCGGAGAGGATTGAAAGAATAGCAGCCCAGGGGATCCAGGTGTTTGTAATCACCGCCGACACCAACGGCACTGTCAAGGCCCAGTGCGCCGGGCTCCCATTGGAGGTGCTGGTATACGGCGGTGGAGCGGTAGCCAAGGAGAAGCTCCGCCTGGTGGAGCGGCTGGGCCGGGAGTCCACCATGGCCATCGGCAACGGGAACAACGACCGGGAGATGCTGGAAGGAGCGGGAATCTCCGTGGCAGTTCTGGGCAAAGAGGGGTGCTCTGCCAAAACGTTGGCTGTGGCGGATATCCTGGTGCCGTCCATTGAGGACGGCCTGGACCTATTGCTGAAACCCCACCGGCTCAAGGCTACCCTGCGGGGGTAAGAAGGGGAGATCATCTCTCCTGGGTAAAACGCGGAAAAGGGCCACGGGATCACAGGTGATACCTTCTATATTGGGCCATACAGACAAAGAAAAAACTCCCCTTGGAAACTGTCTTCCAAGGGGAGTTTTTGGTGTGGTTACAGGTCGATGTTGCTGGTGGCTTCCCGGTAGCTGCCGGCGATCTCCGCTGTTTTTTGTTTCTGGCGCCACACCGAGGGGGCGAACAGAAACAAAATGGGGAAGATCTCCAGCCGGCCGATGAGCATATCGGCGGTGAGCACCAACTTGCTGAAATCGGAAAACTGGGAGAAGTTGCCTACCGGGCCGACAATATCCAGCCCCGGGCCGATGTTATTGAGGCAGGAGGCCACGGCGCTGATGGTGGTGGTCATGGAAAAATTGTCCACTGAGATGAACAACATGGAAAACCCGAAAATCAGGAAATAGCAGATCATGTAGACATCCACACTGCGGATGACCTGGTCATCCAGCACCTTGCCGTCCATTTTGGCCACTTTGACGGTGCGGGGGGAGAGGAGGGAACGGATGTCCCGGGCGGCGGATTTGATCAATATCAGGAGCCGGGCCACTTTGATGCCTCCTCCAGTGGAGCCCGCCGACGCCCCAATGAACATCAAAAGCAGGAGGATCAGCCGGGAGAACTCCGGCCACAGGTCAAAGTTAGCAGTGGCATAGCCAGTGGTGGTCATCACGGAGGAGACCTGGAAGGCCGCATGGTGCAGGGCGTCCCGGAAGCTGCCGCCATAGGTGGGCAGGATATTCCAGGTGATGGCGGCGATGGAGGCGAACATGATGCCGAAGTACAGCCGCAGTTCCTCATTGTGCAGGGCCTGGGAATACTCTTTGATCAGCAGGAAATAGAAGATGTTGAAGTTGACCCCAAATAAAGCCATAAACACGGTGATCACCGATTGGAGGTAGTAGCTGTCATAAGCGGCAAGGGAGGCGTTTTTGATGCCAAAACCTCCAGTGCCCGCGGTGCCAAAGGAGTGTAGCACACTGTCAAACAACGGCATTCCCCCTAAGAGGAGAAGGATAATTTCCACAATGGTCATGACGATATAGATGCTGTAGAGGATTTTAGCCGACTGGTGCATCCGGGGAACCAGCTTGCCCACCACGGGGCCGGGGCTTTCCGCCTTTAAGATGTGGATGGTGGAGCCCTCCCCCTTTGCCATGGGAACGATGGCCAGCAGGAAGACTAGAACCCCCATGCCGCCCACCCAGTGGGTGAAGCTGCGCCAGTAGAGGAGGCCCATGGGGAGGATCTCCACATCGGTCAGGATGGTGGACCCAGTGGTAGTGAAGCCGGAGACGATTTCAAAGAATGCGTCCACAAAGTGAGGGATATACCCGCTGATATAGAAGGGCAGGCAACCGAACAGGGACATGAGAATCCAGGCGAGGGCGACTACCACAAAACCTTCCCGGGCATAGATTGCCTTTTTGCGGGGTTTGAAAAGGGCTAAAAGCCCGGCGGCCATCAACATGATGCAGATGGCGGCAATGAAGGCGCTGACCGAGGAACCCTCTCCTTGAAAATAGGAGATGGCGGCCGCTGGCAGCATAAACAGGCATTCAATGCCCAGCAAGCGGCTGAGGACATATGCGATCATTCGATAATTCATCCTTTTATCCCCCGCTAGTCCTCAAAAATGTCGTTGATGTCGCCGATGACCCGGTCCGCGGTGGTGACTACGATGATGTGGTCGCCCTTTTGGAAATGGTCGCTGCCCTTGGGGATGATCAGTTTGCCGGGGCGGCTGATGCAGGCCACCAAAATCCCTTTCTTCAGGGAGATCTCTGCCAGGGACTCCCCCAGGTGGCGGGTGCATCCGGTGACAAGGAACTCCAATGCCTCTACCTGGTCATTGGCGATGCGGTGCAGGGTGAGGGCGGAAGAACCAGTGGTGTTCTCCATGGCCCGCACATACCGGACAATCTCGTTGGCGGTGAGGGACTTGGGGCTGATGACGCTGTCAATCCCCATGTCTTTAAAGACCCCCACATACTCTAACCGGTTGACCTTGGTGATGGCCTTGGGAACTCCCAGGTGGTGGGCGTACATGGAGATGATCAAATTCTCCTCATCGATGTTGGTCAGGGTGACGATGGCGTCGACCTCCTCCAGCCCCTCGGAGTGAAGAAGGGTCTGCTGGCTGCCGTCCCCGCAGATGATCTGGGCTTTGGGGAGAAGGTCCGCCAATTTGAGGCAGGTGGCCCGGTCCCGCTCTACAATTTTTACCCGGATCCCCGCGTGGAGCAACATGATAGCCAAATAAATGGCAATGCGGCTGCCGCCTACGATGATGACGCTCTTGGTTTTTTGAGGGATGATCCCCAAGTTTTTGATCAGGTCCGCCAGCAGGTTGGTGGCGGCAGTGACATAGATTTTATCACCGGCCTGTAGGACAAAAGCGCCGGTGGGGATGGTGACCTCCCCGCCCCGTTCCACAGCGCAGACCAGAACCTGGACTTTGACAGTCTCATATAGCTCGCTCAGGGGTTTGCCATGGAGCTTGCTTTTGTCCGAGATGCGCAGTTCCACAATCTCCACTTTGCCACCGGCAAAGGAGTCCCGCTTGATAAAGGTTGGGAACTGGAGGATGCGGAAAATCTCACGGGCGGAGGTGCGCTCCGGGTTGATAGTCATGGAAAGGCCCAGCTCTTCTTTCAAAAAGATCAACTGCTCCGCATACTCCGGGTTGCGGACCCGGGCGATGGTGTGCGGGGCGCCTAATTTTTTGGCAAGAATGCAGCACAGAAGGTTGATCTCATCGGCGCTGGTGGCGGCGATGACCAGATCGCTGGAGCCCACGTTGGCTTCCTTCTGCACCGTCAGACTGGCACCGTTCCCTTGGACGGCCATGATGTCATAGAGTTCCATGGAATTGGTGAGCACTTCGGCGTTGTTGTCGATCACGGTGATGTCATGTCCTTCTTTGGAAAGCTGCTGGGTTAAGGCGGCACCGACTTTGCCGTCCCCCACAATGACGATGTTCATGGTTCGGATCCCTTTCTGCAATAAAATTATAGATGGATCTTTACAGGGTTTTAATGGAAATTGATGATTTTGGGGTAAAATTGGGGTATTCCTTTATGCGTTCTTAATCTATGACCAGTATAGCATTATTCTGGCAACTGACAAGAAGAAATTCGAAAAAAATTCAGAAAAAATACGAAAATGCCACACATCTTAGGGAATTTAATAAAAAACAAGATTCTACTATGGAATATTTGTAGATTTTTAGCGGGAGTATCTGCGGGAATGGGCAAAGCGGTTGACAGCCTACCCAAGGGCAGATTATGATTAGATCAAGCATCCCAAAGAATGGAAACCCGCAGTTTGAGAGAAAGAGAGAAAAATACCATGGACAAACGACTGGAAGCCATAAAAGCATATGTGCAGAGCCATCGGGATGAAATGATCGCCCTGTGGCGGGACCTGGTCAACCTGGAGGGCAACGCCCCTGAAGTGGAGAACTTGGACAAGGTTGCCCAGCGCCTGAAAGAAGAGTTTGAGAAGACCGGCATGGACTGCCGCCTGGCGGATGTCGGGCCCAATGCTGGAAAATACCTGGTGGGGACCATTGGAGCGGACCGCCCCGGCAAGCCGGTGATCTTCTCCGGGCACTTTGACACAGTGTTTGCCAAAGGCACCTTTGGGGCGAACCCTTTCCGTATCGAGGACGGCAAAGCTTACGGTCCCGGCGCTTTGGACATGAAGGGCGGCATCGTCATCTCCCTATATGTGATCAAAGCGTTGGAGAGCATCGGGTTCAACGAACACCCCATCAAGGTGATTTATGTCTCGGATGAGGAGATTGGCCACCGGAACTCCAGCGGGTCGGACCTCTACCTGAAGGAGGGGGAGGGCGGCATCTGCGCCTTTAATATGGAGACCGGTTTGGTGGACGGCCGCCTTTGTGTGGGAAGAAAGGCGGCGGTGTTCGGCCACTGTGTGGTCACCGGCGTGGAATCCCACGCGGGCAATGACTTCCCCAGCGGCCGCAACGCCATCGAGGAGATGGCCTATAAAATCATTGATTTGCAGAAGCTGACCGATCTTGACAAAGGCAGTACTGTCACATGCAGCGTCATCCAGGGCGGCACGGTGCAAAACGCCATCCCCGGCCGCTGTGAGATGAAGATCGACATGCGGTTCGAGAAGATGGCGGAGATGAACCGCGTCATGGAGGCGGCGAAGGAGATCTGTGCCCAAACCCATGTGGAGGGCACTTCTACCCAGTTGGAACTGCGGGTCACTATGCCGGTGTTTGAAGTGACCGACGCGGGGATGAACTTCTACAACATGGTTCACGATGTGGCGCTGGAAAACGGATTTGGAGAAGTGGGGTACACCACTTTGGGCGGCGGTTCCGACGCCTCCTACCTGACCATGGCGGGAACCCCCAGCATCTGCTCCTTTGGGGTACAGGGCCAGTGGAACCACACCGACCGGGAGTATGCGGTGGTGGAGAGCCTTTTCACCCGCACTGAGATGATCGTGGCGGTGATCCTCAACCTGGGCCGGCTAAAATAACCATTTAAAGCGTATGTTGAAGAAAACCACCCCAGTGGCATTGCCACTGGGGTGGTTTTTTCTGGATTTTACACGTGGTGTGCGGCGGGAATATAAGGAATGCAGACCGTTTGTAGCCCTTTTGAGGGACTAGGTAACATCTAACGGGGGAGGCCCTGTATCATTTGGGCAATGGATTTTCGCTGGAGGACCTGCACCTCCGGATAGAGCAGCTGGTTGTGAGTGGTGACCCGGCCCTGTTCATCCAGCCAGCAGAGGTTGTAGGAGCTGCGGGAGGTGTAGATGACCTCCGATTGGATATATAGCATCCCAAAGGCGAGGGAATCGGCAGTGTAAAGAGGCTTCCCGGCAAAAAAACCGTTGTAGTTGGAATGGGTGTGGCCGGTAAAGATGGCGTGAATATCCGAATTCTCCACCAGGGAGGAGAATTCGGGTGAAACTTCCAAGGCCATAGCAGGATGTTCGCAAACAGTGGGGTGGTGCATCATCAAAAAGGTGCCCCGAGGTGCAGGGGAGGCAAGCCGTTCTTCCAGCCAGTCCACTTGGGCATCGCTTACCGAACCGATGAGCCCTGATTTGGCGGAGTCCAGGACCAGGATGCGAAGGCCATCCAGCACTACTTCCTGGGTAAAATCTTCATCGCCGGGGGAAGGGATCCCCAAGAATCCCTCCCGGAAGGCGGCGCGGTGGTCGTGGTTGCCCATAGCGGCAATCACCGGCACACCGGGGAGGTATTTATCAAACAGGCGGCGCAGGATGGCGTAATCTCCAGCGTCGCCCTCGTGAACCATATCCCCGGTGTGGAGGACAAAGGCCACTTTACGGGCGGCGAGTTCCTGAAGGCAGCAGGTGAGATTCTCCAAGGGATCCCGAACCTCCCGGTGGAGCCTTTTGATGAAGTCGCTGCTGCCAGGGCAATCCAGATGGGTGTCACTGATGTGGGCAAAGGGCATGAGCATAATACTTCCTCCTTGATATAGGGCTTATAACAGGACGAATAAGACGGTTGATTGGGTGTTTCATAAGAGTGTGCTCCGGCGGAAAGCTGGAGTGGAAAAGGGGGGAACAACTATCGTACCAGAGATCTTAGATGGGATCGACCAGAGGTTGGAGGCGCTGTACCAGGATGTGCCCCGGCATCGCGGGCCGGTCCAAGCCGGGGAGAGCCCGCCCTGTTTCTTTGTGGACTGCCCGTCTATACAGGCTGGACGCAAACGGATGGGGGCGCGGGAATTCCTCGCCAAATTCCAGGTGGCCTTCCTGGCCGGAATGGAATCTGCCGACAGCCTGACAGTTGCCATGAACCTGCTGCGGGAATTGGACCGGCTGGAGACCGCTTCGGGATTGGTGATCCCCCAAGGGATGATTGCCACAGTGGGAAAAGACCAAGCCACGGTGGGATTTGAAGTCCGATATCGGGAGGCCCCTGTGGCAGAAGAAGCACAGACTATGCAGCGTGAGACAACGAAAGGAGCGATTCGATGAGCTTTATCAGCCAAAACAAGATTTTGCCCGGGGTGTATGCCAACTTCACCGCTTCGGGCCTTCACGCCTTCACCCCTGGCCAGCGGGGCCGGGTGGCAGTGTTTGGGGTGTTCCCCTGGGGCGAGCCCAAAAAGGTGTTGGAGGTGGAGGATGTGACCCTCACCGCCAAGATGGGCTACGCCATGGAGGACAGCGCCATGCTGCCCCTGAAGCTGCTCTTCCAGAATGCCACCAAAGCCTTTGTCTACCGCCTCAATGAGGGGGTACAGGCCAGCGCCCAGCTGGTAAGCGGCCTAACCGCCAAAGCCAAATGGGGCGGCAGCCGGGGCAACGACCTGTCGGTGGCGGTCAAAGCGGACGGCGAACTGTTTGAAATCACTACCTACCTGGCGGGCAAAGCGGTGGATGCCCAGATGGTTGCTTCCGCTGGGGACTTTCAAGAGAACGGCTGGATCACCTTGGAGGGCTCCGGCAGTTTGGGAGAGGCCAGCGTGACCCTCACCGGCGGCACCGATGGTGGGAACCCGGAGGCCGCAGACTATGAGGCCGCTCTCGCCGCCTATGAGCTCTGCGACTTCGACGTCATCGTCTACTGCGGGGAGGACACTGGGGTAAAAGCCAAGCTGATCCCCTGGGTGAAGACCCGCCGGCAGAACGAACAGTTCATCCAGTGTGTGGTGGTGGATGAGAAAGCCGACCACGAGGGGGTTCTCTCCCTGCGGCAGGGTTTTGTAGATGAAGACGGGGTGGAAATCCCCGCCCGCATGGCTGCTTGCTGGCTGGCCGGAGCCGCCGCAGGGGCCAAGATGACCGAGAGCAACACCTATAAGGTGGTATCCGGCATGAAGGATGTGAGGCCCCGGTACACCCGCTTGATGCAGGAGACCGCAGTGCTGGACGGCCAGTGCGTCTTTGATGTGGACGCAGACGGGGTGCGGCTGGTCTATGACATCAACACCCTGACCACCTACAACAGCGAGAAGCCCAAATCCCTTCGAAAAAACAAGATCCTGCGGGTGATTGACACCAGCGCCCGGGATGTGGCCGACATACTGAAAAAGGAATTCCTGGGAAAGGTGGCCAACAGCGAAGAGGGCCGCTCCCGGGTCAAGGGCCGCTTGGCGGAGTACTTCTCCACCTTACAGGACCAGGGCAGCATTGAGAACTTTGAAGCGGCCAGCGACGTGGAGGTGCTCAAGGGCGCCGACAGCGACGCCATTGTGGTCAACTACGCCATCAGCCCGGTGGACACCGGCGATAAATTCTATCTGACTGCGGAGGTGCGATAATGGAATACACTCGTCTGACCGATACGGTCAACGCCCAGGAGGGCCGTGCATATATCACCAAAAACGGCAAGAACCGCCGGTTGTTTGAACTCTCCAAGCTCAGCGCCAACGTGGAAATCAAAACCAAAACCAAACAGATGCTGGGCAACCGGGTGGAACAGACCAAGCCCACCGGCATGAAGATCACCGGCAGTTTGACCGCCTACCTGATGACCAGCGACTTTATCGATTACGCCAAATCCTACAAGGAGACCGGCGTTTTGGAGCCCATCACCATCCAGACGGTGATGGAGGACCCCCAGTCCACGGTGGGCCGCAGTGAAATCCTCTTGAAAGATGTGGTTCTCTCCAAGGCGGCACTCGTCCACATCGACGACTCCACCGATGACGCCGCCACCTTTGACACCGACTTCACCGCCGGGGATTTTGAAATCCTCAGCCGGTTTGTGGAACCAGAGGTTCGATAGGGCTTTTAAGGCGGGGGCCTTATAACCCCAATTCGCTAGGGCTTCCAGCCCCCGCACCCCCGGCCAGGCGCCTTTTTACACGAAAAAGGCCCTGGACCCAAAAGCGTGTTTAAGGGGGGCCGCACAGCACGCGGCACAGCTGAAGTCCGGCCCCCCTTAAAAATCCCCCTCTGCTGGAGGGAGTGAACTTGGAAAGCACAGGGTAATCCATCTTTCCGCTGGCGCGGATGCCCTCGCGGGGGTGAACCGGATTTTTTTCTGCAATCTCCGGCGGGGCGCGGGTGGCCCGGAAAAAACAACTGCCAAATTTATGTATTAGGAGGATGTGCAATGAACAGCATTCAAGCGTTTCTAAATCCCATTCCCTTGGAACCGATTCAAACACCAGTATCCCAGCGGTATTTGGATGAGGCGGGCAACCCCATCCTGTGGGAATTCCGCCCCATCTCCCACAAGGAAAATGAGGCCATCAACCGGCGCTGCATGCGGCGGGACAGCAAAGGCGAACACTTCGACCTCCAGGGCTATAAAGAGGGGTTGGTAGCGGCCTCTATCGTTTACCCCGACCTCTCTGACGCCGCTTTGCAGGAAGCCTTGGGCACCCAGGGCGATGAGGTGAAAACCATGAAAGCCCTTTTGCCGGTAATGGGTGAATTCGCCGCGGCTTACCAGGCGGCATGCCAAGTCAACGGCCTGCTGGAAAGCCCCGGTGACCTGCTGGATGAAGCAAAAAACGCATCCGGCAGGGCATAAAAGAGGGCAATGAATTCGGTTTTGCCCATTATGCCCTGCAGAAACTGCATATCCGGTTTGGGGAATTCGCCGCCATGAGCCGCGAGGAACGGGCGCTGACCATTGCCTCCTGCGCCATTTATTTGGAGGAGGAGAAACGGGCCCTGGCGAAACGGAACTAGGGCGGGGTAACCCGCCCTTTTCCGTTATTGGGGAGATGATGATTCAGATTCTGTGGATTCGGTTTCGGGGATATACGGTTTGTTATCTTCATACACCAAAAAGATTGTGCTGACAGAATCATTAGCAATGAATTGTACTATATCATTTTTTGTGATTCCATGTTTGTTTATGTAATCTTCAAGATATTTAGCATTTTTATCATCACTCAAATGAGGTAAATAGATATGTGCAACACGGATCATAAATAAATCTCCTTTTGTTTCTATTAATTCAATGATAGTATACAAGTACAGAACTTTCAACGAAGAAAGGAGGAAAATATGGATAGATTTCTAGGGGCGATTACCCACTGGGAAGATACCATGGAAACCGGTTTTTTGGATTACCTAAAGAGCCCAGACCTATTGACTCCCATAACCCTGATGGCGGTGGAGCTGGACGGGATTGCTGATGATGTTAAAGGCATCCGGAACAATACACTTGGTTTCATCAACCAATACGGAGTCGAAAACAAGGCAGAAAAAAGAGAGGATAGCATTGATCTTATTTCATTGGCCAAAGACGCTATAGGATGGCTCGGTGCGATTGCAGGAGTCAAAAACAACTGGAAGGAAATAAAAAAAATAGCGATGCCATTTCTCAGGGAAATTTTTGGACCGGAAGCTGGGCGGGTGAGCGGAAACCCAGAAAGCTTTAAACAAATGGTGGAAGGGTTTACGCTGCTGCCTTCGGTCAAAGAGGGGATCAGCTCCGGCACCTTGCCCGGTTGGATTTCCGCGGTCAAGGCGGCGCTGTCGGGTTTTGGTGGAAGCATAATGGGGGCGTTATCCGCCGCCTTTACTGCCATTATACCATATTTGATGCCGTTGTTGGGGCTTGGGGCAATTCTTTTTTTGGGAAAAAAGCTTGTTGACGCCGTCATGAAATGGGCAACAGGCAAAAATTTTGATTTTTCTTTCTGGGGCATGAAAAAGAATGTCACAGAAGCCATTACGCCAAAGGTATCCAACAGCATTAAGGAATCTCTTCCTACAGCCAGTAGAAAAATTGAGAGCATCTCCAGCCTAGCAATGGAGAAAATGAACGCCACCTCAAGGGAGTTGGGCACTGACGCATCGTTTACTGACAGAAGCGCCATGTTGGAGGTTCAACAGCCATGGAGTTCATTGCAACCGCAGGGCGACACCGTCTACCAAATCACCATGAACAACTCCTTTGCTGTAGACCGGGAGGAAACCGCCGATTACTGCATCCGAGAGCTGTACCGCCGGATGCGGGCGGAACTGGACGGCGCTAGACTGGGGGTGGCTTACTAATGGGATACAGCCTGTTTTTAGACGGCATCCATCTGCCGGTGGGCACCGACAAATTGACGGTGCAGCACGGGATGAAATCCAGGGAATACGACGTGCTGGGCCAGGGGCGGGTGCAGACCCCGGACAGCCGGGAGCTGCGGACGGTCTCCTTCACCACCGAGTTCCCCGGCCAGGTGTACAGTTATGTGGAGGAATCCGCCTTCCAGAGCCCAGGGAAGCTGATTGCCAAACTGCGGGCGCTCCAGGAGGAGAAAAAGCCCTTCCGGTTTGTGGCGGTGGGCGGCGATAAGCTGACCATGCGGGTGACCTTGGAACAGATGGACACCACCGAACAAGGGGGCGAGGACGGAGACTATGAAGTCTCGATCCGGCTGAAAGAATACCGGGAATTTGGGGTGAAAACCACCGATATCCCCAGTCTGCCCCGGCCCGGAACGGTGCCGGAACCCAAGACGGTGACCCTCTCCCCCGGGGAGACGTTGCAGGATAAGCTCACCCCCTCCCAGAAGAAGGCGGTGGAAACTGGGGCAAAAACTGTCCTCGCCTTTGCCATGGGAAAGGTGATCAACCCGGCGATTGCCCCGGCGTTTGTGCCGATTCAGATTGTACCCACTGAGGTACATGACTCCGCCATTGACCTGGCCGCCGACCGAGAAAAGATGCGCCAATGGGTGGGCATTGCCAATGATGTGAAGGACAGAATCCAAAAGCTGAATCTGCCGGATGATTATGACTTTGGCAACCAGATGTAGGGGGGAGTTTGTTGAAACTGTACATAGAATCCTCCGGAAAAGTGTTCGATTTGACCGATGCCGCCACTGGTATCACCTGGGAATCCACCTATCGGAGCGGCGCGGCCCGACTGGAAGTGACGGTGCTGGGAGGGGGATTCTCCCCTGGGGATCTGATCACCTTTGAACAGGACGGCCAGCAGGCCTTCAGCGGGCGGGTGTTCTCCATCCGGAGGGAGGGGGCGGGAACGGTGCGGCTCACCGCCTACGACCAGCTGCGGTACCTGAAAGCCCAGGATGTCATCTTCCGCAAAGGGATGACTTTGGAAGCCTTACTGGCACAAGGGTGCATGGCGCTGGGCCTCCGGCTGGGGGAGTGCGCCTCCACCGGGTTCCCGCTGCCGGACAAGACCTTTGACAACAAAGTTTGGCTGGACGTGCTGTATGATTCCATCCAGGAATTGAAACGGCTCACCGGGGCGGAATACTGCCTCTACGACGATTTTGGAGCCATCCGCCTCGCTCTGCTCCAGGATTTGCGGCAGCCGATCATCTTGGGGGAGGGCAGTTTGATCACCGGCTACAGCCAGGAGGAGAGCCTGGAAAATGCCGCCAACCGGATCAAGCTGGTGCAGCCGGGCAACGGGGCGCTCCTCTATGAGGACAATGCCTCCATGAAGAACTGGGGCGTTTTGCAGCACCTGGAAAAATTGGATGGTGGGGAGAATCAGGCCCAGGCCGACCAGCTGGGCAAATCGCTGCTGCAGGAGAAGAACCGAGTTGGAAAGACGTTGTCCCTCTCCTGCCTGGGCGATCTGCGGGTCCGGGGAGGACGGGGGGTGCGTGTAGTGCTGCCGGATCTCTCCCTGGACGGCTGGATGGTGGTGGATCGGGTGCGGCACACCATCCGCCATGGGGATCACACCATGGAAGTGGAGCTGGTAGGAGGTGCTCAATGAGCATTGTAGAACTGGTGAAAGAGATTGCGGCCGGGGTGCTGGATAACAGCGACCAACCGGCTATCCAAATCGGGGTGATGACTGGCCCCGTCGAAGTAAAACTAGAGGGTCAAAGCGGGGCCCGGGCCTGTGTGGCGGTCAAACACCCGCTGGAGTATATGCCGAAGGTAGGGGATAAGGTTGCCGTATTGCGCCATGGGCAAACCTGTATCATTTTGGGAAAGGTGTGATGGAATGGAACCGAGTTTGACCCTTGGCCTCGACTTTGAACGTGGCCGGATTTTTGGGGAGGTAGACGGCCTGGCGGCGGTACAGCAGGCGGCAAAGCTAGCGCTGGAAACCCCGCGATTCCGGCATGTCATCTTCTCCGGGGAATACGGGAGCGAGGTGGATACCCTGCGGGGGAAGCACCGGGACTTGATCCGGGGGGAACTGGAGAGGCTCATTGCCGAGGCCCTCACCCAAGACGACCGGATTGAGGGGGTGGAGGACTTCTCTTTGGAATTTTCCGGGGATGAAGTGATCTGCCAATTTACCGTGGTTTCCGCCGAAGGCAGCTTTACCATGGAAAGGAGAATGGAGCTTGGAGTATAACGTAATTTTACAAAGGATGCTTGCCCGGCTGCCCAGCCGGTACGACAAACGGGAGGGCAGTGTTTTGTATACCCTGCTGGCGCCGGTGGCTTGGGCCATTGCCCAGTGCCATTACATTTTGAGCTGGGCGGTGAGCCTAGTATTCCCCGATACAGCCACCGGGGATTTTTTGGACCTCTCCTGTTCCGCCTTTGGGCTGGATCGGGAGACGGCCACCTACAGCGTGCGCAAGGTGGATTGTACCGATTCTGCCGGTGAGCCTATGGCAGTGCCGGTGGGGGCCCGCCTCGGCTTGGGGGGGATGATCTTTCAGATTGAAAAGGAGATCTCCTTCGGGGTGTACCAGGCGGTGGCCCAGACGGCGGGGTCAGCTGCCAACCTCCTATCCGGGGACTTGCTGCCCATCGACAACATCTCCGGCCTGGGCCGGGCGGAACTGGGAGAAGTCTTAATCCCTGCCCGGGACGCCGAGACCGATGAGGAGTTCCGGGCGAGGTTTGCCCAATCGGTGCGGGAGACCCCCTATGGCGGCAACATCGCCGACTACCGGGAAAAGACGTTGACGATTGAGGGGGTGGGGGCCGCCGCTGTCTTTGGAGCTCCTTCTTTGGGAGCCGGCCAGGTGGGCATCGTCATCGCCGACGAGCAGAAGGAGCCAGCTACAACCGAACTGGTGGACAAAGTCCAAACCCTCATGGGGGTGGATGGATCGGGGATCGCACCCATTGGCCACACCGTCACCGTGAAGTCCTGTACCAGTCTGGAAATTCCAGTGGACGCCCAGCTTTCCCTCAAAAGCGGCGCCAACCTGGATCTGGTGAAACCCTATGTGGAGGAGGCCATCCGAGATTACATCTCCTCCATTGGGTTTGAAGCCCCCACTGTCTTTTATGCCCGGTTGGTATCGGCCATCCTTACCAGCCATGAGAGCATCCTGGATGTGGGAACTGTCACCTTGGGGGGTGGGAGTGCAAACCTCGCCCTCTCCAAAACTTTTGACAGCTATCAGGTGGCCAAAACTGGCACGATCACCGTTTCGGAGGTGGTGTAATGCTGTGGTGGGATTCTCAGTCGGATTACGCGTCCTTTTTGCCCAAGATGTGGGACCAGATCGAAGAGGTGGCAGCCATTGCCCAGGCGGTCAACCCGGAGATTGACAACATCAAAGGGGAGTTGCGCCGGCTAGTGTACAATCGGTTCCCTCAGGCCGCGGATGAGGAGGGCATCGCCCGATGGGAAAAACTGCTGGGGGTCTCCTCCCCTCTCAACAGCAGCTTGAAGGCCCGCCGGGAGGCGGTGCTCGCCAAGCTGCGGACCAAACCGCCCATCAACCTGATAACCCTGAAAGAGATCATCGAAGCATATATGGGGGTAACCGTGGAGATCTACCTGGATGGCTACACCGTCAAGGTGCGGTACAGGGGAGAGAGCCGGATTGCTGACCTGGCCCCGCTGTATGCCACCGCCTATGAGACCATTCCAGCAAACCTGATCTTGGAGATTGCCTACGTCTATGTCACCTGGGGAGAAGTGCTTTCCAAGAGTTGGGGAACCGCCAAACAGGGGAGCTGGGATCAACTGCGAAGGGGAGACAACAATGCCAGCGGGAACCGCTAACTTGTATGTGGCCTTGCCTCATTATGAGTACACTGTCTGCGTGGGGTTCTCATCGACAACATGCCGGTGCTGGACAGCAGCGTCCGCCTTTTTTTAGGGTGGAAAATGCACCGTTTTGCATATTTATAAAGAGGGGAGCCGGCTACAATAGCCGGCTCCCCTCTTGTGCCCCCAAAATACCTTGGACAAGCAGGCTGGATTAGACCGCCGTCATTGATGCAGTTAAGCGGACAACAACAAATCCCCCGGCCCTCCTTGGTGGAGGGCCGGGGGAAACAACATATGGATTTATTTTTTTGAGATATCGTAGCCAAACCACTTGTTGGAGAGCTCAGTCAAGGTGCCATCTTCGTGCATTTCAGTCAGGGCGGCATCCACCTTGGCGCGCAGGGCATCGCCGCGTTCGGTTTTGGCAAACAGATAGGCATCTTCCTCCAGGTAAATGGCGTCGCCGACGATTTCAAGAGGAAGATCGTTGTCTTTGATTTCGACAGAGGAAGCGGCAGCACCCTGAATGCAAGCGGAGGTCTTGCCTGTTGTTACCTGGAGAAGGTTGCCGGTTTCCACGGGGATAAGCTCGATTTCCCCGTTGGGATACATCTCCTTGAGCATGTCGGTTTCATTGCCGCCAACGCCGCAGGTCACCTTTTTGCCGATGAGGTCGTCCAGACTCTGAATATTTTCCGGATTTCCTTTGGGGACAACAATCTTTAGAGGGTTGTAGCAGTAGGGGACGGAGAAGTTGTAGTTCTTTTCCCGTTCAGGGTTTTTGGAAACTTGGTTCGCAATAGTGTCGATGTCGCCCTTATCCACCATGCCGAAAAGGCCGGAGTAGGCAGCCTGTACATGGATAACCTCCAAACCGCTGCGCTCACCAATCTCTTTCCAGACGTCTACCTCAAAGCCGACCTTTTGGTCGCCTTCCATATAGTCGAAGGGATAGTAGGTGAAAGAGGAGCCTACTTTGATGGTGGTAGGATTGGAGGGGTCTTCCGACGCCTCCGGTTCATTTCCATTGGAGCAGCCCATAAATGCGCTGCCGACCAGCGCCGCGGTCAGGAGAAGTGCCAGAATTTTTTTTGTTTTTTTCATCTGTTATTCCTCGCTTTTACTTCACTTTTATTGACAAAAAATTTCCTTCTCTTACCGCTGGGATAATTGGAGGAAGTTCTTTGTTCTCTCATTTTGAGGGTTGCCGAAGATCTGCTCGGGAGGGCCTTGCTCCACAATTTGGCCATCGGCCATAAAGACCACCTTGTCTGCCGCTTCCCGGGCGAAGCGCATCTCATGGGTGACAATCAGCATGGTGGTGTGCTTTTTGGCCAGGTCGCGGATAACCTCCAGAACTTCTCCCACCAGGCTGGGGTCCAAGGCTGCGGTGGGCTCATCAAAGAGTATGATCTGGGGCTTTACAGCCATAGCCCTGGCAATACCAACCCGCTGCTGTTGGCCACCAGAGAGGCGGGAGGGATACTCGTTTTCTTTGTCCAGTAAGCTCACCTGTTTTAAATAGCCGCGGGCTTCTTCCAGGGCCTTGCCCCTGGGCATCTTTTGGACGGTCACCAGCGGTTGGAGGACGTTATCCAGGACAGTCATATTTTTAAATAGGTTGTAGCTTTGGAACACCATAGCGGATTGATGGCGCAGAGCTTTGATCTCCTTAGGGGTAGAGGATTGGGCATCCACCGAAACCTCCCCGATGGCGATGGTCCCTTGCTCGGGCTGTTCCAGATAGTTGATACAGCGCAGCAGAGTGGACTTCCCAGTGCCGGAGGGTCCGATGACTGCGACTACCTCCCCCTTTTGAATCTCAAGGTCGATCCCACGAAGGACCTCCAGCTGATCGAACTTTTTATGCAGATTGGTAATTTTAATCATGATATTTTCTCCCCAAGCGGTTTTAGTACGCCCGATTCAGTCGTTTTTCCAGCATCTTTTGCAGGAAATTGATGCAGATGGTGATGATCCAGTAGATGATGGCGGCCACAAAAAAAGCTTCAAAGAAGTTGTAAGTTGCAATACCGGCCATATTGGCGGAAGCCATCAGCTCCGCCACACCGATGGTAAACGCCATCGAACTGCCTTTTACCAGGTCCACAAAACTATTGCTCAGAGAAGGTACGGCAACCCGGAAGGCCTGTGGGAAGACAACCAAGGAGAAAATTTGCAAGCTGCTCATGCCAATGGAAATGCCTGCTTCACTTTGGCCCTTTTCTACAGATGAGAGGGCGCCCCGCAGGTTTTCCGCCATATAGGCGGACATATTCAAAGACAGGGCAATTACCACGGCAGTATAGCCGGTCATTTTGGCAAAGAAGGGAATCCCCATGTTGCCAAGCCCAAAATAAATCAAATACAATTGGCAGAGAGCTGGGGTGCCGCGGAAAAAGGAAACATACACTTTAAGAATAGGCGTAATTATTTTTACGTTATAGTAGATAATGGATGAAATTATAATTGCTAAGGTCAGAGAAATGACCAATGATAGGATTGCCAGGCTGATTGTATGCTTTGTTGCAGCAATCAGCTGTGGGATGATTTTGACGATAAATTCGAAATCCAAAATGTCCTCTCCTTTTTAATTGTTTGACTTTTATCAGCTTACGTCGAATGCCACCAGAAATCAAATTGTTTTTTTGAATTGAACCGAAAATTCAATTGACTTTTTCTATTTTTCCTCTGTTTTTCACAAAATTTGAACATATTTTTTATTATATATTTTTGAAATGGTTGAGAATTTGAATTTTTGATTTTGCAATTGTGAAAAGTGAAAGGCGGAAATATTCTTTTCGGAATTATTCGGAGTTTTTTAATATGTCTAAATAGGGATATAGAAGAAATGAAAAATTGTCCTGTGTTCGATAGTATAAAAAGAATCCACATAAACACAGTTTATGTGGATTCTTTTTATATGACTCCCCAAAACGGATTTCCAGCAAACAAAAAGCGGATATCTGGAGGTGATCACCTGTAAAAATGGTTGAAAGACCGGCGTTTATATGTGTGTATGCCCCAGGGAGAAATGGAGTAGCAAGAGTTATGCTTCGTAATGGATGACATCTTTGTTGTCTAGCATAAGATAAACAGTATCGCCTCTATAAAACTGATGTTGCCCCTCATAAAGTTGGTCCACATCCAACTGCAGCTGACCTGCCGTCACTGTGTAACGGATGACGTTGCCTTGATAGATCACCTGCTTGACCACGCCTTCCAGGGTGAATTGTCCTTGGGAAGGAGGGGTATCGGAAAGGCAGATGCTCTCTGGGCGCACGGCATAACTGCCACTGGGATCCTGAGTAAAGCCAAGGAGAGCCCAAAGTTCCCCCGGGATGATATTGTAATGGCCGATGAAGCTGGCCGCGTAGTGGGTCTTTGGGGAAAGGTAGAGCTCCATGGGGGAGCCGCTCTGTTCAACGCGCCCTGCGTTCATCAGATAGATCCGGTCGGACATCCGCATGGCTTCTTCCTGGTCGTGGGTGACGAATATAGTAGTGATCCCCAGGGATGTGTGAATGTTTTTGATGCGGATTTGCAGTGCTTTGCGCAACTTGGCATCGATGGCGCTGAAGGGCTCGTCTAGCAACAGGACCTTGGGGTTTGTCACAATCCCACGTGCTAGGCTGACCCTTTGCTGTTCCCCACCGGAGAGCTGAGAGGGGTATTTTGCCTCACTGCCCTCCATCTCGATGAGGGCTAGGGCCTCTTTCACCTTTTGGTCAATCTCGTTCCGAGGCATCTTTTGAATGCGAAGCCCATACGCAATATTGTCGTATACATTCATGGAAGGGAAGAGGCTGTACTGCTGGAAGACCATGGCCAAGTTGCGTTGGCGGGGGCTTACATGAGTGATGTCCTCTCCGTCGATCCGGATGCTGCCAGAATCGATGCCCACCAATCCAGCGATGCTCCGCAGCAGGGTAGTTTTGCCACAGCCGGATGCCCCCAGCAAGGTGATGAATTCTCCTTTTTCAATGGACAGGTTGATCCCTTTGAGAATCTGCCTGCCGTCTTCAAAGGTTTTGTTTACCCCTTGGATTTCAATATAACTCATGGATGCCTCCCATAAAACGTGAGAATTGGGCCCGGTTGGAGAGCTGAGGCTAGTTTGCCTGGGCGTAGCCGTTTTCGATGGCTTTTTCCACAAAGCTCATGTCTACTGTGTCTTCGTAGGATAGGTCTGAGGTGATGATGCCGGAACGTTTGGCAAAATCTACCACGGCGTTTTGCCCTTCCTCGCTCACATAGCCATTCTTGCTGAATGCGCCGCGCATAATTTCAATTTTATCGGCAAGATCTTCGGTGGCCATGCCGGGGAACAGCTCCGCGAGGACTTCGGCCGCCTCTTGGGAGGTGTGGTTCTGGAGCCAGTCAAGCCCCTTGCAGGTGGCGTTGACAAATGCTTGGACGATCTCGGGATTCTCGTTTTTATAGGCTTCGGTGCAGAGAATGACCTCGGCAGGGAAGGAATCGCTCTTCAGATAGCGGGCAGCGTCCTCCGGTCTGCGGGTATCCACCAGATAGCGGATGCCCTCCACCTCATCGGCCTCTTTGTAGTTGTCTGCATTGATGAACGCAGCCTGGATTTCATTCTTCTGCAGTGCAGCGACAACCGCACCCTTGTTCAAATTGACCAGAGTGACATCCTTACCGACTTCCAGGCCGGCTTCCTCCAAAATGGCGACACAGAAGGTGTAGGGGGCGGAGCCAGGGGTGCTTGCAAAGACGGTTTTGCCCTTCAAATCTTCCACCTTTTCAATATCGGAGGTGCTGACAAAGGAGTAATAGCGGGTGTCCAGCATGGTGGCGATAACAGTGGAGCGCTGGTTCTGCTCTTGGGCTTTCAGCGAGACCTCTTGAGACAGGATGCAGAACTGGGAATCCCCAGTGTGCATGCTTTTGAAGCAGTTGGGGCCATCGTCGATGCGAAGGAGCTGGACGTCCAGGCCCTCCTCCTCATAGTAACCCAGCTGGTAAGCCAGGTACATAGGGGTCCAGCTTACGCCGCGGAATTCGGTGACAACGACCTTTTGCAGTTCCCCAGTGGAGGAAGAACTGCCGGAGGGGGTGCTGTTTTGGTTTGTGGTGTTGCCGCAGCCGGCGAACAAAGCTGAGAACATCAGCACAGCTGCCAGCAAAATGGAGATACGTTTTTTCATCATGTTTCCCTCTTCTTTCATTTGTTTTAATCGGCTGCCGTTTTTAAGGAAAGGTTGCTCTCCGTCCTCCAGTGGAGGATCCGCCCTTCCAAACGGTCGAGAACCCAGTTGAGAGTGCGGTTAAAAACCAATAAGATCAAGACGCAGGCCAAAACGCGATCGAGGTCAAAGTAGGAGGCAGCAAAGGATATCATCCATCCAAAGCCACCGGAGGCTCCGATGTATTCCCCCATGATGGCGCCTACCATGCACGAGCCAATCCCGCTCCGGATGCTGGAGATGATCCAGGGGGCGCAAGCGGGAATAACCACTAAGGTCAGTGTTTGGAATGCATTTGCCCCCAACAAGCTAGATGCTTCAATCCAGCGCTGATCCAGGTTTTTAATGGCGTTATAGGTGGAGCCGAACACACCAAAAAACACCATCATCCCGGCGAGGATTACCTTGGACTTAAATCCAAACCCAAACCATAGAATGTAAAGAGGCGATAGAGTAAGCTGGGGAATTCCGGCAATAGCTGTCAGGATAGGGGTTATCACGCTGCCTAAAAATTTGATTTGGCTAAACAGCACTCCGAACCCAACTCCGAATGCGGTACCAAAAAACAACCCGGACAAAGCTTCTCCAATGGTAATGGAAGCATGGTGGGCCAGTTCACCGCTCATGGTAAACTCATACAAATCCGCCAATATTGCGCTGGGGTAGCTTGTGTAAAAAGGGTTCAATACACCAATGCGAGTATTGTATTCCCAAAGAGCCAAGAGGGCGAAAATAATAGCATACCGCACACCTGCCGTCACTGCCGCCCGATTTCGTCTCCCTCTGTTTGTGGCCATATCCATTACTCCTTTGAAGACCGATCGTTTTTTAAAAAGTAGGTGCGCCCATACTGGATATCCAGGTCGTAGAGGGAGTCCCGGCGAAGGTCCCGTTCTATCTCCGCCTTTCGGCGATTGCGCTCAATGGCGTTGACTGTGTTTTGTATTCCCCGCACCAAACCGGCAAATTTGCTGTAGGCAACCCCAATGGCGACCTCACTCTCCTTCCAATTTGTCCGGTAGCGAGTACCAGCACAGAACACGGAAAGGTTAATACACTGGTTGATATAAGGGTAATTGGTGCACTCCACACAGACTGCTTGGTTCCCGCTCATGCAGAAATTATTCTGTAGTCCGTAGGTGCAGGTATAACCCTGGACAATTCTCATAGCTTCCCTGGTATTTGTTATAAACAGCACCACGTCGGGTTCTTCTTCAAAACACTCTAGCGGCATGATGACAATTCCGTAGAGCGGGCGGTTTAGAATGGCAAATTTCAAAGCTACTGACTTGGCAACCTGCTGGTTTTCATAGAGGCCCAGGGCCATACCCGATTCACCGGTATAGTATTGTGGAGCAGGTGGTACGAACCCCAAAGCCCTGGAAGAACCGCTACAGCCTGAGGTATCTTTGGTAAGCTTAATCCGGTTTCCGCTGCTGGCAGAGGCTACAGCCTGGCAGTAATACATGGGGCGGAGCGGCTCAATAGCGTCTATGCAGTCAAACCTTTCTTTTTCGTAGATAAACTGGACTCCGACGATACGCCGGTCAAGATCTAACAGTGCGTATGCTCGTTTGGTAATATCCTGTTGCCCATCCATATTGAGCCCTCCTTATTTTTTGTAACTTTTTATATTCTATCTTACAAGACTGAATATTTCCAATTGATTAATCCAATGGAAAGCCGAGGCATATAGATTCTGTTGATACAAATTTCGACAAAATATGAAAGAAGAATATAATAAGATTGTCTCTTAGTTAAAAAGCATAACAAGACCGCCACAGAGAGGGAATAGGCACAAAAAGGGAAAACCCCCAGTCAGGCGATAGAACCTGGCCGGGGGTTTTCCCTTGATATTGGTTTGTGTCAGTTAAAGCATCCTAGATAGCAGGCGAGTTATAAGGATTGAAAAAAGGAAAAGGTCTGCTTTAACAGGACCTCTTCCTTATGACCACAACATCGTTTGCACAGAATGCTGTGGATATGATTATATAACTGTTACAAAATAGATACCGTTTGGGCACGGGCACAAAACTTTAAAATAGAAAAAACCTGCGGTCGCGAATTGCTGACCGCAGGTTTGGCGGAGATGGAGGGACTCGAACCCTCGCGCCGGTTTCCCGACCTACGCCCTTAGCAGGGGCGCCTCGTCACCAACTTGAGTACATCTCCATAGTGACTTGCCATTCCAGTTATTGAATTGTATGCCATGGAGAATTTGGCGGAGAGGGTGGGATTCGAACCCACGGCTCTCGACGAGTCACTGGTTTTCAAGACCAGCTCCTTAAACCGCTCGGACACCTCTCCATATAGCGACAATAGTTATACTACCATAGTATTGCCCAATAGTCAAGAGAATTTCCAAAAAATCCAGTGTTCTGGCATCAAATTTTTTCTATAGAAAAGGGACGGGCTCCTATTGATTTTTCTGTTATTTTATAGCATTTACCGGATTGTAGAATGATTGGGGGAATTCTTCGAAAAACTTTTGATTCTTCTTAATTCCCTACAATTTTGTGGTCAAATAATGACTTGTTTTGACTGATTTTCACCAATATGCGGAAATTACGGTATTCTGGCGTTAACCCATACAACGAAAGGATGACGCATCATGAATCACATCGAACGAACATTGCGCAGAATTGGAGGGAATTCCACCAATGCGGGATACCGTTACCTCGCTTATGCACTGGAACTCCTTCTGGAGATGGAGGAGTTCCCCTTCCGCAAATTGATCAACGAGATTTACAGCAAAGTGGCGGAGAAGTTTGACACCACCCCAGATGCAGTGACCCGATCCATTGCCAGGACGGTGGAAGACATCTGGGTACACGGAGATAAAATCTTTCTTCAGGAAATCGCCGGCCGGCGTTTGGTGGAAAAGCCTTTGCCCAATGAGTTGATCTACTATTTGGTGACCTACTTGAAAGAGCAGGAAAACGCTGCTGTTCTGGCAAAGTAGGGGGGGAGTCACGCCGTCTCAATCCATTTTGGGGAGGCGGTAGGCGATCATCTCCCGCCTGGCCTGTTGGGCGGTGAGACCCACAGCCAACCCGGCCCGCAGCCTGGCGGCGTCGATGCTGTTTGCCTCTACAAGAATCCGTTCCCCACTCAGGGAATGGAACACCTGGTACAGCTGAATTTCTTGTTTGCCTGCCCGCTTTGCCACCATTTCAGGGGTGTCCCATTCCTCTACCAGCCGGTGGGCTGCTTGGAGCCAATGCTGCAACTGCTGACATACCATCCCCATGCCTCCCTTTTCGACATGATAGCTTATTTTTATTATATCGAACATCAGTTCGCCATTCAATAGTGTTTTTCGACAAATTCTCGAAGATATTTTGTTTTCCTTCCTCTTAAAACAGTTTTTTGAAAATGGGCAGAGAGCATGGGGAAAACCAGCTGGAAACCCGTCTTTTCGTTTACCAAAATTTAGGCTATAATCAAGGGGAAAGGGGAGGGTCCCATGGCGACATTAAAACAATCTCTGCGGCTCCAAGGCGCGCTGGAAGCAATGGACACAGCCCAGCGGGCGCTTTCTTCTGCGGCATTCCAGGTCTTTGACACGTCCCTTTTTTCCGCGTGGGAGGATTCACTGCGGATACAGGACAACTTCCCCCACAGCGGAATCAGCCAGATTTTACTGGGTGTGGGGGAGGCGTTTGCTCAGCAAACCCATTGGGGGACAGCTGGCTTATCCAGCGCCGCCGCTGGGCTGGCGGATTCTCTGCCAATGGGGAACTTCCTGGCTCAGGAGAATTTGGCGCAGGTTCTCCAGGGGATAGAGCCCGCGCTGGAGTGGCAGAGGAATTGGGAGATCAATCACCCTATATCCGGAATGGAGAGAGCCCTTCGCTCCGCAAATTCCGCGTTCTCTGCAGCAAAGGATATAGGCGGGCTACAGCAGGCGCTGGAAGAGGCTTCCCGTGTCTCCCGGCTCTGGGGACAGGATCTGCCTGGCATTTTTGACGCTGCCGCTGCCGCCGGAGGGCTACTGCGCGCTTTGGAGCCCGCCTGGTGGGAACAGAATGCCCTCCAAGTGGAGGCGGTGGGCCAGGCATTCTCCGGCTATGCCCAACGCCGCTGGGGGATGTTTGACGGCGCCTGGGAGGACGATGTTCCCCAGCCAGTGGAGAATATGGAATATGAGGCGATTTTCACCCATTGCTGCGAGCTGCTTACCGACCCCTTCCACCTCAATGAACGGGCGGCGGACTTTGTAAAAAATCTGTTCTATGCCAACCCGGTCCTAGCCGCCCTTGTCTTTGTGCTGATGGTCAACACGATTCTCCCCAAGATTCTGTTTCAAACGGTACCGAAAAAGCTGGGGGAGAGCATCTGCCGGTATGAGTCGGTCAAGCTGCTGGGGGAACTGGACGCCATGGGCGGCGGCTCCTACCGCACCTTTGAGGCGGTCGACCCGGCCACGGGAAAAAGCTACCCCATCGCCGTGGGGCCGAAGGGGGAGGCGGCCATCCTAGACCAGCCCTCTGGGGAGGATGCGCCCAAGACCCCGACGCTCCAGGAACCTCTGCGCCCAGAGGAACAAGGATAGGAATTTTTGCGAGGGGAAGGAGGGGGATCTTATGCCACAAAAGGGACGGAAACTATTTTCGATCGACGGGTTGCCCCAGGAGCAGCCCCGGTGCCAGGGGATGGCCATTCCCCAAGGGGAGGCGGAGCGGTGGGAGTTTTCTGCGTTCCCTATTCAAAGTGCGGCCGCGATGCCGGGTAGCCCCGGTTTTGCGTGGATTCCCTTTAGGGCTCCATGGAATACAACAGAAATAGGAAAAGGCCCTCCGGTATCTGCCGGAGGGCCTTTTATAAAGGAAAAAGGGGAGACAAAGGGTTATTGTTTGACGCGCATAATGCGGGTCGCGTTGAGCACTGCGCAGACACTGACACCTACGTCGGCCACAACAGCCATCCACATCTGGGCCATGCCCAGGGCACCCAAGGCTAGCACAACAGCTTTGACACTAAGGGCGAAGACGATGTTGAATTTGGCGATGGACATATTGCGGCGGCAGATCTCAATGCAGCGGGGCAGGCTGGAGGGCTTGTCGGATAAGAGGACCACATCTGCGGCCTCGATGGCGGCATCGGTGCCGAAGCCCATTGCCACGCCCACATCGGCCATGGCGAGAACTGGAGCGTCGTTGATGCCGTCGCCCACAAAGAGGGTGACACCATTCTCGTTTTTGATTTTTTCCAGATGGGAGACTTTGTCCTCGGGGAGCAGTTCGGCGTAAACCTTGTCGATGCCGACCATCTCCTGGACTTTGCCGGCGGCGTAGGCCGAGTCGCCGGTCAGCATCACGGTGTTGGAAACACCCAGTTTCTTCAGGTTCTGGATGGTCTCCTTGGCATCCTCTCGGGGGTTGTCAAACAGGGTGATATAGCCCACCAGCTTACCGGAGACCGCCAGATAGATGTTGGCTTCCGGCTGGCCGGAGATGTCCACCCCGTTGTCCTCCATGAGACGGTGGGAGCCGCAGAGGACATCCTGGCCGTTTCTCTTGAGGGAGACGCCTTTGCCGGTGATCTCGCTGTAATCGCTGACGCCGGAGAGGTCCACATTGGGGTGGTTGGCCACCACGGCCTGGGCCATGGGATGGTTGGAGTAGCTTTCGGCGATGGCAGCCAGCTCAGCGACTTCCTCTTCTGACAGGTCGGAGCAGGACACCACCGAGGTGACCGACAGCTTGCCGCTGGTAAGGGTGCCGGTTTTGTCAAAGACCACACAGTTGGCTTTGGACAGAGTTTCAATGTATTTGGAGCCTTTGACCAGTACGCCGATTTTGGAGTTGGCGCCGATGCCGGCGAAGAAGGACAGAGGGATGGAGATGACCAGGGCGCAGGGGCAGGAGGCCACTAGGAACACCAGGGAACGGCCCACCCACATGGAGAGCTCGCCCATGCCCAGCAGCGGGGGCAGGAAGGCCAGCGCCGCGGCGGCAAAGATGATAAAGGGGGTGTAGACCTTGGCAAACCGGGAGATGAAGTTCTCGGTTTTGCCCTTTTTGGCAGTGGAATCCTTAACCATCTGGATGATGCGGCTGGCGGCGGAATCGTGGAAGCTGGCGGTGGTCTTACAGGTCAGCATGCCGTCCACATTGACCATACCAGAGAGGAGGGTATCGCCTTTTTCCACGTTGCGGGTCAGGCTTTCGCCGGTGAGGGCCGAGGTGTCCATAGCGGAACCGCCCTCCAGGATGACACAGTCGACAGGCACCTTTTCGCCGGGTTTGACTACGATGGTGGAGCCGATCTTCACGCTCTTGGCAGCCACGGCAACCACCGAGCCGTCCGGCCGGACCAGGTTGGCGGTGTTGGGGCGGATCTTGGTCAGTGCTTCAATATCCCGTTTGCTGCGGGCGATGGCAGAATCCTCAATCAGGTTGCCCACCCGGAACAGGATGGTGACCATGACCGCTTCAGAGTACTCGCCGATCAAGAAGGCGGCGATGACCGCGATGGTCAACAGGGAGGTCTCATCGAATTTCAGTCGGCAGATCTTCTTGACGCCGCCCCACAGCAAGGGGAGAGCGGCGGTCAGGGTGGCCAGCACCATCAAGGGGAGCTTTGCCACTTGGGGCAGGGGCAGGAAGGTCACAGCCAAATAGATGACTGCGGCTGCCGCCACCATCCGCTCGGGGTAATCGTAATAGAGGTCCATAAAGTGGAACTCTTTTTTTGTGGTCAATGCAGGCTTTTCCGCGGTGGCTACAGCGGAGTGGGAGTGTTCATGGGTGTGCTCGTGCCCATCTTCGCAGCCACAGCTGCATTTTACATGTCCGGTGATGCTGTCGTCGTGGGAGTGATGGTGGTGATGATGGTCGTGACCGTCCTCGCATCCACAGCTGCACTTCACATGTCCGGTGATGCTGTCGTCATCCTCGTGGGGATGATGGTGGTCGTGGCCGTCTTCACAGCCGCAGGTGCAGTGGATGTGGCCGGTCAGGCTGTCATCCTCATCTTCGTGGGAGTGGTCATGGCCGCAGGAGCAGGACTCACCGTGCTTGTGCTCATGGTGGTGATGGTGGCCGTCCTCACAGCCGCAGGTGCAGTGGATGTGGCCGGTCAGGCTGTCGTCCTCATCTTCGTGGGAGTGGTCATGGCCGCAGGAGCAGGACTCACCGTGCTNAGGAGCAGGACTCGCCGTGCTCGTGCTTGTGCTCATGGTGGTGATGGTGGCCGTCCTCACAGCCGCAGGTGCAGTGGATGTGGCCGGTCAGGCTGTCGTCCTCATCTTCGTGGGAGTGGTCATGGCCGCAGGAGCAGGACTCGCCGTGCTCGTGCTTGTGCTCATGGTGGTGATGGTGGCCGTCCTCACAGCCGCAGGTGCAGTGGATGTGGCCGGTCAGGCTGTCGTCCTCATCTTCGTGGGAGTGGTCATGGCCGCAGGAGCAGGACTCGCCGTGCTCGTGCTTGTGCTCATGGTGGTGATGGTGGCCGTCCTCACAGCCGCAGGTGCAGTGGATGTGGCCGGTCAGGCTGTCGTCCTCATCTTCGTGGGAGTGGTCATGGCCGCAGGAGCAGGACTCGCCGTGCTCGTGCTTGTGCTCATGGTGGTGATGGTGGCCGTCCTCACAGCCGCAGGTGCAGTGGATGTGGCCGGTCAGGCTGTCGTCCTCATCTTCGTGGGAGTGGTCATGGCCGCAGGAGCAGGACTCGCCGTGCTCGTGCTTGTGCTCATGGTGGTGATGGTGGCCGTCCTCACAGCCGCAGGTGCAGTGGATGTGGCCGGTCAGGCTGTCGTCCTCATCTTCGTGGGAGTGGTCATGGCCGCAGGAGCAGGACTCGCCGTGCTCGTGCTTGTGCTCATGGTGGTGATGGTGGCCGTCCTCACAGCCGCAGGTGCAGTGGATGTGGCCGGTCAGGCTGTCGTCCTCATCTTCGTGGGAGTGGTCATGGCCGCAGGAGCAGGACTCGCCGTGCTCGTGCTTGTGCTCATGGTGGTGATGGTGGCCGTCCTCACAGCCGCAGGTGCAGTGGATGTGGCCGGTCAGGCTGTCGTCCTCATCTTCGTGGGAGTGGTCATGGCCGCAGGAGCAGGACTCGCCGTGCTCGTGCTTGTGCTCATGGTGGTGATGGTGGCCGTCCTCACAGCCGCAGGTGCAGTGGATGTGGCCGGTCAGGCTGTCGTCCTCATCTTCGTGGGAGTGGTCATGGCCGCAGGAGCAGGACTCGCCGTGCTCGTGCTTGTGCTCATGGTGGTGATGGTGGCCGTCCTCACAGCCGCAGGTGCAGTGGATGTGGCCGGTCAGGCTGTCGTCCTCATCTTCGTGGGAGTGGTCATGGCCGCAGGAGCAGGACTCGCCGTGCTCGTGCTTGTGCTCATGGTGGTGATGGTGGCCGTCCTCACAGCCGCAGGTGCAGTGGATGTGGCCGGTCAGGCTGTCGTCCTCATCTTCGTGGGAGTGGTCATGGCCGCAGGAGCAGGACTCGCCGTGCTCGTGCTTGTGCTCATGGTGGTGATGGTGGCCGTCCTCACAGCCGCAGGTGCAGTGGATGTGGCCGGTCAGGCTGTCGTCCTCATCTTCGTGGGAGTGGTCATGGCCGCAGGAGCAGGACTCGCCGTGCTCGTGCTTGTGCTCATGGTGGTGATGGTGGCCGTCCTCACAGCCGCAGGTGCAGTGGATGTGGCCGGTCAGGCTGTCGTCCTCATCTTCGTGGGAGTGGTCATGGCCGCAGGAGCAGGACTCGCCGTGCTCGTGCTTGTGCTCATGGTGGTGATGGTGGCCGTCCTCACAGCCGCAGGTGCAGTGGATGTGGCCGGTCAGGCTGTCGTCCTCATCTTCGTGGGAGTGGTCATGGCCGCAGGAGCAGGACTCGCCGTGCTCGTGCTTGTGCTCATGGTGGTGATGGTGGCCGTCCTCACAGCCGCAGGTGCAGTGGATGTGGCCGGTCAGGCTGTCGTCCTCATCTTCGTGGGAGTGGTCATGGCCGCAGGAGCAGGACTCGCCGTGCTCGTGCTTGTGCTCATGGTGGTGATGGTGGCCGTCCTCACAGCCGCAGGTGCAGTGGATGTGGCCGGTCAGGCTGTCGTCCTCATCTTCGTGGGAGTGGTCATGGCCGCAGGAGCAGGACTCGCCGTGCTCGTGCTTGTGCTCATGGTGGTGATGGTGGCCGTCCTCACAGCCGCAGGTGCAGTGGATGTGGCCGGTCAGGCTGTCGTCCTCATCTTCGTGGGAGTGGTCATGGCCGCAGGAGCAGGACTCGCCGTGCTCGTGCTTGTGCTCATGGTGGTGATGGTGGCCGTCCTCACAGCCGCAGGTGCAGTGGATGTGGCCGGTCAGGCTGTCGTCCTCATCTTCGTGGGAGTGGTCATGGCCGCAGGAGCAGGACTCGCCGTGCTCGTGCTTGTGCTCATGGTGGTGATGGTGGCCGTCCTCACAGCCGCAGGTGCAGTGGATGTGGCCGGTCAGGCTGTCGTCCTCATCTTCGTGGGAGTGGTCATGGCCGCAGGAGCAGGACTCGCCGTGCTCGTGCTTGTGCTCATGGTGGTGATGGTGGCCGTCCTCACAGCCGCAGGTGCAGTGGATGTGGCCGGTCAGGCTGTCGTCCTCATCTTCGTGGGAGTGGTCATGGCCGCAGGAGCAGGACTCGCCGTGCTCGTGCTTGTGCTCATGGTGGTGATGGTGGCCGTCCTCACAGCCGCAGGTGCAGTGGATGTGGCCGGTCAGGCTGTCGTCCTCATCTTCGTGGGAGTGGTCATGGCCGCAGGAGCAGGACTCGCCGTGCTCGTGCTTGTGCTCATGGTGGTGATGGTGGCCGTCCTCACAGCCGCAGGTGCAGTGGATGTGGCCGGTCAGGCTGTCGTCCTCATCTTCGTGGGAGTGGTCATGGCCGCAGGAGCAGGACTCGCCGTGCTCGTGCTTGTGCTCATGGTGGTGATGGTGGCCGTCCTCACAGCCGCAGGTGCAGTGGATGTGGCCGGTCAGGCTGTCGTCCTCATCTTCGTGGGAGTGGTCATGGCCGCAGGAGCAGGACTCGCCGTGCTCGTGCTTGTGCTCATGGTGGTGATGGTGGCCGT
This sequence comes from Merdimmobilis hominis, assembly GCF_900104615.1. GTDB lineage: Bacteria > Bacillota > Clostridia > Oscillospirales > Ruminococcaceae > Merdimmobilis > Merdimmobilis hominis. Next base: position 2,069,567 of record NZ_LT629939.1, read on the forward strand.
CCTCACAGCCGCAGGTGCAGTGGATGTGGCCGGTCAGGCTGTCGTCCTCATCTTCGTGGGAGTGGTCATGGCCGCAGGAGCAGGACTCGCCGTGCTCGTGCTTGTGCTCATGGTGGTGATGGTGGCCGTCTTCACAGCCGCAGGTGCAGTGGATGTGGCCGGTCAGGCTGTCGTCCTCATCTTCGTGGGAGTGGTCATGGCCGCAGGAGCAGGACTCGCCGTGCTCGTGCTTGTGCTCATGGTGGTGATGGTGACCGTCTTCACAGCCGCAGGTGCAGTGGATGTGGCCGGTCAACTCATTCTCTTCCTCATGGGAATGTCCACAGGAGCAGGTCGAAACGCCTTGGTTTTCTTGTTCAGATACCTTAGTGCTCATGATGATCTTCCTCTCTAATGTGTTTTAAGCCCTGGCTGATGATGGAATAAATGTGCTGGTCATCCAGAGAATAGTAGATGGATTTGCCCTCCCGCCGGTTTTTTACCAGACGGCTGGCCCGCAGCAGCCGCAGCTGGTGGCTGATGGCTGATTGGGAGATCCCCAGCAGATCCGACAGATCGCAGACGCACATCTCGCCAGGCAATAGGGCGCAGATGATGCGGATGCGGGTGGAATCCCCGAAGATTTTAAAGGTCTCCGCCAAGTCGAACAGTTCGTCGTCGCTGGGCATCTCCTGGATGGCGGCCTGAATGCTGCTTTCGTGGGGATGGTATTCCTCACAGAGGATTTCCTCGGTTTCATCAATACTTTGGTAGATGTCCTTGCTCATGGCGTACCTCCTTGTGTGTCCGCTTAATCTGAACATATGAATATATATTCATGTTTCGCTTTTATCATACTCAATGGGCTTTATTCTGTCAATGGTTTCGATAGAAAATTTTGCCGAAAATTATCGGCATTTTGAACAATGTTTTTCCGGTAGCCCAATTGGGAGGCAGTTTTTCTAGCGGGGAACCCACCTTTATGATACAATAATCGAAAAGCGATCATTGGGGAAGAAATCCACAGTCCATTGTTACAAGCGCTGCTTGTAACATGCGCAAAATTGCTTTTAGCCACACAGTGGCACGCAATTTTGAGGGACCGCCCTCCCGCGCAAAGCGGCACCGGGATTTTTCCGGTCTGTACAGATTGTGGAGGAAAGATGGAGAGAAGGAGGAATCGCCATGGAAGAAAAACTTGATAAATTATTAAAACGGCAAACCGTCCTTATCGGGGTGGTCATCCTGTTGGGTGCGGCTTTGATGTTGGCCCATACCACCATCCGCCGGCTGGATGATCGGATGACCCAAATGCAGAACACAGTGGGGCAGCTTGACAGCAGGACCCAGCGGGAGATTCAAAACGGCCTTTCCCAGATGCAGAATATCTTGGACCAGCAGGCGTCGATGCTGGCTGACGGCCGGATCGCCATCGGAAGCTTGAACACCGATGGGGAGGAGCCAACTACCACTGTGGATTTGGCAGTTGTCCCCAAACAGGTCACCCCTGGGGCAGTGGTATCGGTCCGCCTGTTGGATGATGCCTACCCGGATTGGAGCATGACCCTGCCAGCCTCACTGGCGGAGGACGGCCTCACCTACACCGCCACTGCCTCCATTCCGCTGATCGAACAGCTTCGGGTGCAGATGATTGTAGAGAAAAACGGGGTCAAGACGGTGGAGTACCTGCCTTGGTACGAACCGGTTCGGGACCGGTTCCTGATGGAAGTCAGCATCTCCCGGTCGGGCAGCAGCAGCCGCAGCGGGGCGAAAACGGAGTGGAATATGGACTTCCTTATCCATTGCTACGATAAGTTTTATGACGACCGGCCGGATCAGTATCCGGTCTCCGGCACGTTGACCTTGGTAAAAAACGGGGAGGCAGTCCAGTCTTCCCCCATCTCTTTCGAGGACATGGGGGATATTAGTTATGAGGCCGAAGCGAAGATGAAGACCGCGATCCCCGTGGCGGAAGGGGATCAGGTGGAGTTTGTAGTGGAGGTGCTGGACAACCATGGCTTCACCTACCGCCATGTTTTCCCCGAGGAACGGGACGGTGCCTGGGACATAGGGGAAGAGAGCTCCATCCTCTACAACGGCAGGGAGCTGACCGGCGATGCCCTGTTTCCCCAAAAAGCGGAATAGTCAAAGAAAAGGCGGGGCCAGGCCCTGCCTTTTTTGCACCTGTCTTTCTAAAACACCGGTTAAAATCCGGAGAGATAACAAAATGGACAGGGCGAAAGCCCTGTCCAATGGTTATATCCTGCTATTCGATGAAAAAATCCTGCCCGCGGCGGTCCAAAGGGACTTCAAGGCGGTAATCCCAGCGGGATACGCCGGTGAACACCACCGACTGCACCAAGAAGGTTGGGGAGGACTGGTATTCTTCCTGGGCGACCCGCAGAAGGTCTTTGGAAGCTTCCTCCAGCTTGTCCTTGGGACAAGAGCGGATCAGATACCGGCTGGGGGAGAGATCGCGCACCTCTGTCTCCAGCGGGGAGTAATGGCGGCAGATGGAAAACAGCCGGGATTTCTTCCCCTTAGGGGTGAACCAGGTGATTCGCCGCAGGCCTTGGTCTAGAACCATCTTGCGGGGATAGGCGGCCCGCTGGCGGATTTCCTCTTCCAGAAGGCAGAAGTTTTCCGGCGTGGGATCGCTGAGGGAATTGGAGAGGAAAATATGCCGCACTGGCGTCTCGCTCAAGCTGTAGCTGGGCTCCTCCGGGTGGCTGAACAGCTGCATTTGCAGCTCGTATTCCCGGCGCAAGGCGCGGAAGCAGTTCTTTTCCTCCTGGAGGAAGGCGATTTCCTCATCGATATTTTTCTCCGATTCCCGGAAAAAGGAGAGAAATACAGTTGGATCCTCTTGACTCAGCAGCGCGGAGATCTCTTTTAACGAGGCACCGTGGCGCTTGCAGTATTGGATGATCAACAAGGTAAGCAGCTCCCGGTTGGAATAATACCGGTATCCGGAACCGGCGGCAACACAGGCGGGCTTTAGCAATCCAATGCGATCATAATGCCGCAGTGTTTCAATGGTGGTGCGGGACTTTTGTGCCGTATCGCCAATGGAATAAAGTTGCATTACAGTTCCTTCTCCTTCCGATGGGGCTTGTGGGCCTTTTTTCCAGTGGAATCTTGGGCGAGGTGCTGGGGCAGGGCATCCGGGCAGAGGCGTACATAATGAAAGAGATATTGTTGTGCCAGGCCTGCGTAGGGTCGGGCGCAGTCCGGCAGGCCGCCGGGGAAAAGCTCCTCCATAGCCCGGCGGATCCACACGTCCACCGGGACGCAGTCGGTGCGCCCGCAGCCGTAGAGGAGGGCACAGTCCGCCACTTTGATCCCCACCCCCAATATCTGCATCAGGGACTCTTCTGCCTCTTGGAGGGGGAGGGTTTTCAGGGATTCCAAGTCCACACGGCCATCGTACACCCGGCGGGCAGCGTCGATGACATAGCGGGCCCGGAACCCACAACGCAGCGGTGCCAGATCCTCCGGCTCCAGGGCGGCGAGCCGCTGAGGTGTGGGAAAGGCATAACAGCCGCCGGCCAAAGGCTCCCCAAAGGTTTCACACAGCCGGGCCACAATTCCCTTGATCCGCTTGATGTTGTTATTCTGGCTGAGGATGAAGGTGCACAAGGCCTCCCAGCTGTCCTGGCGCAGCACCCGGATGCCGGGGGCGAAGTCAATGGCTTTTTTTAAAACGGGGTCCAGGCAAAGGGCCTCTTTGACCGCGGTGTAGTCGGTACCCAGGTCAAAGTAGGGCTCCCAATAGGCGTCGTATTCCTCGCGGGTGCAGTTGTAAAAGGTGAGCTCTTCCCCCTCCATGGCAAGATGGCAAGGCCGGTTTAAGGCGACGCCGAAAAATGAACCGTCGGGCAGTTCTTCCCATCGGAAGCATTGACCGCAGTCCAGCGTTTGGGCTAAATCCAAGTCGGTCACGCCGCAGACAACCAGGTTTCCATCCCGCTCTAAAATCTTCATTTCTATCCCTCCACGATCAACAGCCAATGTATCCCATAATAACACAGTGAGAGAAAAAAGCAAACAAAATTTTTTGTCAATTATTGACTAAATCAGAAAATTTTTATAGAATTTTTGTATTTTTGTGGACACAATATAGTCGCAAAAGGGAAAAAATAACTTTATTTTGTGACAATTTTGGGAGCTTGTTCTTGCAAGGAACTGGTCACTCCCATATACTTAGAACAACGAACAACGAAAGGAGCGCTGTGGATGAGGGAAACGCTGTACACCATCCCGGTATGGGATGGATTTGGCTCGGGGGAGGGGTGCCCCCTCTGCCGGATTTATCAAATCTTGGAGAAGCAGGCCCTGAGCGGCATTTTGGGCCCCGCCATGATGGAGCCCTCCATCCGGGAAGAGACCAATCGGTTGGGCTTCTGCCCCCGTCACATGGGGATGCTGGCCCGCCAGGAGGGAAAGCTCCCCTTTGCCCTTCTGCTTCAAACGCGGGTAGGGGAGCTGCGCCGGGAACTGAGAAGCCAGCGGATTGGCGGCCCCCGATTGGATAGACTGTTGGGGGGATGCTACCTCTGCCAGCAGCTGGAGCGGTCGATGGCAGCCATGGCGGAGAATGTAGCCCTCTGCTGGGCAGAGGATCCCCGCTTCCGGGAGGTGTTTGCCCAGTTGGACAGCCTTTGCCCAGAACATGGATGGCTGCTCCTCACGGCGGGGAAGGGCCGTCGTAGCCGGGAGTTCCACCAGGCGGCCGCCGAGGCATTGGACCGCTCGCTGGCCAAATTGGAGGGGGAGATCGGGGCGTTCTGCTCCTCCTTTGATTACCGGAATGCAGGAAAAAATGCACTGACCTTACAGGAGAAAGGGGCGGTGTCCAATGCTGTCCAAAAGCTGTCTGCCGGGAAGTCTGAATAATCCGCTGTATAAAACTATTTGTAACAAAATTTTTTCGCACAAGCCCCAGGGAGTGTTTTCCCCAAAGGTAGAAAAAACAAAAAGGTGGGCATGATCTGATCTTTCCACACTTTCCACAGAGTTTTCCACAGGCTTATCCCAAGTTTTTCACCGGTAGTTCAGGGAAGCAAATTTTTACAATTAGTATAATCCATAGGGGATTTTGCCTTTTTCCGGCAAAAAATGGGGAAATCAGGAAAATGACCCTCTTGACAAACACATCTTGTGCCAGAATTGACACGTTTTTTACAAAAAACACAAGATTTGGTATGTCTTATTCCCGGCAAGGCAAATTACCCCAACCTGGAAAAAATGTATATCGTCCCGGATGGCGTCCACACTAACAACTGCCAGGGAACACGGCCAGGTGCAGGAAAGGGAAGGATTTCCGCCGTGCTTCCCATTCAACTAGCGGAGGTGGAGCCATGTTAAGAGGCGTAAATAAAAGCATCATCGAGGTTCTTGAGACCGAGAACCAATATTTTGAAAAGGCGATTTTGTTCATCCGTCCAGGCCACAGCGATGGGGACGAGGGCGTGCTGAAAACAAAAGCCCGAGAGTATCTCTCTGGCATCAGCTACAAGCCCGCTGCAGCCCGGCTGAAGAAGCCGCTGGTGTACTCTGCGCTGAAGCTGGGTTCCGCAGCTGCCCTGGGGGCGACTGCTGCCGCCATTTTTTTAAGAATGTAGAAAACTGTTTTTCTAAGGGGAAAAATGTGGTACAATGATCGCAAAGCGATCATTGGGGAAGAAATCCCTCTCGGGCGGAGCGCCCTCCCGCCGCAAAGCGGCAATCGGAATTTTTCCGGTCTGTGCAGACTTTATGGTATAATAGCCACAGTGAAACTGTGACATTCGAAGAATTGCTTGCAGGGTGAAGCCCTTTGCGGCGAGAGCCGCTCCGCAATTCTTATGGTCTGTGCAGACTTTGTGGTACAATGGTCGCAAGGCGGCCACTGGGGAAGAATCCCCAGCCTTAGACAGAAATAACGTTGACAGAATGGGGAGCTGATCCCCTTACATACCGTTCACATCGGACGATAGGAGGAACCATGAGGGAACAACAAAAACCATTCTCCCCCAAACCGCGGGAGGAGAAAGAGTTTCAGCTGCGGGAGGACGTGGTCCTGGGCCGCAATGCGGTGACCGAACTGCTCAAAAGCGGTCGGGAAGTGGAGACGGTTTACATACAAAAAGGGGAGATGAAGGGAAGCATCCCCCGCATAGCTGCTATGGCCCGAGAGAGGGGCATACCGGTCAAAGAGGTCAACGGCCTGAAGCTGGACTCCTTGAGCGGGCCCAACAACCACCAGGGAGTGGCGGCCATTACAGCGGCTTATACCTACAGCACGGTGGAGGACATCCTAGCCCGCGCCGGGGAGGAAGCCCCCTTTATTATCATCGCCGACGAAATCGAAGACCCCCACAACCTGGGGGCCATTATGCGGACCGCCGAAGCCGCCGGGGCCCATGGGCTCATTATCCCCAAGCGGCGGGGGGTGGGGCTCACCGCCACTGTGTCCAAGACTTCGGCTGGGGCGATGGAACACCTTCCAGTGGCCCGGGTATCCAACCTGGTGTCCACCATTGAAGAGCTGAAAAAGAAGGGCATCTGGGCTTATTGCGCCGATATGGACGGCCAGCCCTGGTGCTCGGTGGACTACGCCGGCGGGGTCGCCCTGATTATCGGCTCGGAGGGACAGGGGGTCAGCCGCCTGGTCAAAGAAAGCTGTGATTTTACGGTGGCGCTGCCCATGCGGGGGGAGATCAACTCCCTCAACGCGTCGGTGGCTGCCGGCATTGTGATTTATGAGATCGCCCGCCAGCGGATGGGGCTCAAGGCAAAGTAGCCCGGCAACTACAGCAAAGGAGAGAATTGAGATGGACAAGAACCAGAGCGTTGACGATATTCTCGAAGAAATCAAGCGGAAGAAGGCGGCCCGAGCCCAGGGAGAGGAAGCCCCAGCCAAGGCGCCTCAATCCGCTCAGGAGCTGTTCAGCAGCGCCAAACGCCCCCAGCAGGAAAGGCCCGCCCCAACGGAGGCTATCCGCGGCGGGAAAGAGGAAGAACCCGCCTCCAAGCCCCGCCAGCGGGCGCCGGAGGAGCTGTTCAGCAGCGCCAAGCGTTCCCAGCAGGAGGCCCTCGCCAAAGGGGCTGCCCCGGCA
>NZ_LT629939.1:2078711-2112767 GCF_900104615.1 Merdimmobilis hominis
CCAAGACTTCGGCTGGGGCGATGGAACACCTTCCAGTGGCCCGGGTATCCAACCTGGTGTCCACCATTGAAGAGCTGAAAAAGAAGGGCATCTGGGCTTATTGCGCCGATATGGACGGCCAGCCCTGGTGCTCGGTGGACTACGCCGGCGGGGTCGCCCTGATTATCGGCTCGGAGGGACAGGGGGTCAGCCGCCTGGTCAAAGAAAGCTGTGATTTTACGGTGGCGCTGCCCATGCGGGGGGAGATCAACTCCCTCAACGCGTCGGTGGCTGCCGGCATTGTGATTTATGAGATCGCCCGCCAGCGGATGGGGCTCAAGGCAAAGTAGCCCGGCAACTACAGCAAAGGAGAGAATTGAGATGGACAAGAACCAGAGCGTTGACGATATTCTCGAAGAAATCAAGCGGAAGAAGGCGGCCCGAGCCCAGGGAGAGGAAGCCCCAGCCAAGGCGCCTCAATCCGCTCAGGAGCTGTTCAGCAGCGCCAAACGCCCCCAGCAGGAAAGGCCCGCCCCAACGGAGGCTATCCGCGGCGGGAAAGAGGAAGAACCCGCCTCCAAGCCCCGCCAGCGGGCGCCGGAGGAGCTGTTCAGCAGCGCCAAGCGTTCCCAGCAGGAGGCCCTCGCCAAAGGGGCTGCCCCGGAAGCCGTCCGGGAAATCCCCCGGGCGGAGCGAGCCGCCTTCCAGGAGGTGGAGCCGGAGCCCATTGAAAACGTGGAGGCCTATTTTTCCTCGGTGTTCCGGGCGAACGGGCTACTGAGCAAACAGACCGATGAGCCAAAGGCGGCAGCCCAGGCGGAGACAGTCCCCCATACAGAGCGCAGTGCGGTGGCGGTGGAAGAGCCACCTAAGGCCGAGGAACGCCGGGAGCACTTTGCGGTCAAGATCGACGACAGCGAGTTTGGGGAGCTCCCCCCCCAGCAGGGGACCAGCCGCCGGTCCCGGTTCGCGGTGGAGGAGGATTCCGCCCGGCCGAAGATCCCACACAAAAAAGGGGAAGGGGAGAAGCCTTCCCACAAATTAAAGCTCTTCCGCCGGGAGGACTTGGAGGAAGAGGAGGAGGATCCCATCTCCCGGTTCGACGGGATGGCGGGAAACCGCTTTCAGCGGGAGGATTTGGGCGCCACCCAGATGAGCATCCCCCTCTCCAAAGGGGAGGCCCCGCGAGAGGATGACAGCCTCACCCAGGCCCTGCCCCCTATGGCTGGGCGAAGCACCCCCTTCCAAGATCAGCGGCAGAAAAAGGCCGCCCAATTCCGCCTGAACGCCCCGCTGGAGGAGGAGCCGATTCAGCGCGCTGATGAGCTGGACGACTACGACAGCCCGGAGGATGCCCCTTCGGTGGCCAAGGATATCTCCTCCACCAAGATGCGGCTGTGGGTGCAGCTGGTGCTGCTCATCCTGTTGTTCGGCATCTCCACCTATTTCGCCTTTTCTAAAAACCTGCCCCTTCCCCTGCCGGAGTTCATGTTCCCAGAGAGGGATATGCAGACCTTCCTTGGGGTGAACTTAGGGGTGATGATCGCCGCAGCGGTGGTCAGCTGCACCACAGTGGGCGGGGGCCTAATCAACCTGTTCACCTTAAAAGCGGACAACGACAGCGCCGTGGCTCTGGCGACGGTAGCGGCCATCGGCCAAGGGGTGGCGCTGGTCATCGGCTTTGAGCATATGGCAACCCCTGGCGTCCACTTCTATTTCCCCATTGTCATCGCCGGGCTGTTGTTCAACATCCTGGGCAAGCTGTTCCTCATCAGCCGGGTGCAGAAAAACTTCCGGGTGGTGTCCAGCGACTATGAAAAGCACGCCCTTTTGATGGTGGGCGACCGGAACCTCTCCCAGGAAATGACCCAGGGCTTGGATTTGGAGGAGCCCCATGTGGCCTACTCTGCCCCAGCGGAGTTTTTGACCCGGTTCCTCGACTGTTCTTACAGCGAGGATCAGTCGGAGAGCATCAGCCGCATCTCCACCCCCATTTTAGCGGGGTTCAGCCTGCTGGCTTCCATTGTGTCCTACTTCATCAGCCGGGATTTGTACTTAACCCTCACAGTGTTCACCGCCACCTTATGCATCTGCGCCCCCTTCACCAGCGCCATTGTGGGCAACCTGCCCCTCTATCGGGGCGCCCGGATACTGTCCAAATCCGGCGCGATGATCGCCGGGTATGAAGCTCTGGACCACTTCGATGATGCCGGGGCCTTGGCTTTGAACGTCAACGAGCTGTTTGAAGACGGTTCCATGACTCTCCACGGCATCAAAGCCTTTGCCGACCAGCGGATCGACGAGGCCATTGTGGATGCGGCCAGCGTCATCGCCGCCTGCGGCGGCCTTCTCACCGATATCTTTATGCAGATGATTGGCGGCAAAGAGGAGCTGCTGAAACCGGTAGACGACCTGGTGTATGAGGATGGTATGGGCCTCTCCGCCTGGGTAGACGGCAAACGGGTGCTCATCGGCAGCAGGGAGCTGATGCTCAACCATGAGATCCAGACCCCTGACCGGGATTATGAATTGAAATTCCGCCGGGACGGGCGGGAGGTGCTTTACATCTCCAATTCCGGGGAGCTGACCGCCATGTTCATCGTCAGCTACAACCCCAGCCCCGACGTGGTGGATGAACTGGCTGAGCTGATCGACCGGAACATCTCCCTCATCATCCACACCACCGACCCCAACGTCACCAGCCAAAAGGTCTCCGACCTGTTCAGCTACCCTTCGGACCTGATCAAGATCCTCCCCGCCAAACTATACGGAGAGTTCGACCGGCTGACCAGCCCCCGGAAGCGGGCGCGGGCGGAAATTGCCTACACCGGCTCCATTCTCTCCAAGCTGCAGGTCTTTAAGACGGTGGCTACCCTCAAGCGCAGTGTCACCACCGGCACGGTGATTCAGCTGGCCGGTCTGGTGTTGGGGTATGCACTGGTCATCTTCTTCGCCTTTACCGGCTCGATGTCGCTGATGGGCTTTGAGTCGATGCTGCTGTTCCAGATGTTTTTCGCACTGGCAGCCATCATTGTCCCCAGCTTAAAGCGGCTGTAATTAGCCAAAGAATTTGCCCTGTTCCCTGAGATCTCTGGAAAAATATGGGGGAATTGGGGAGGTTTCAAACAAATATTGTGGAAGCCTCCGGCACAGTTTGCCGGGGGCACATCCTCCGAGAGGCCCTGGCATCGCAGCCAGGGCCTCTTTTGGCAAAAGGGGAGAAAAACGGTGGATTTTTTTGGTTTTCTCCGAAAAAATCTACAGGTTGCACAAGGAAGAAGCCGGTTTTTGTATGGGAAATATTAGTGTTTTTTACAGAAAAGCTTGAATATGTGAAATAAAAATTATATAATTATGCTATATTCCAATTCAATCAGCCGGCTGCACAGCCCTATTTTATAAAAGATGCAGCACGTCCGGCAGCGACCGGGCAATCAAACTACAAAAAGGGGAGAATTTGTTATGAGACAATACCTTGCGGGCAAAATCAGAAACGTCGCGTTGGCAGGCCACGGTGGGAGCGGAAAGACTTCTTTGGCGGAAGCCCTTCTGTTTAAAGCGGGAGCTTCTGACCGGCTGGGCCGGGTGGAAGACGGAACTACCGTCTGCGACTTCGACGCCGAGGAGACCAAACGCAAGGTGTCGGTATCCTCTGCTGTGGCCCCTTTTGCCTGGGGCAGCACCAAGATCAACCTGTTGGACACCCCCGGCCTGTTCGACTTTGCGGCTGGGTTTTATGAGGGCGTCCGCGCAGCAGAGAGTGTTTTGATCACCGTTTCCGGCAAGGACGGCGTCACCGTCGGCACCGAAAAAGCGTATCAGCTGGCCCTGGACCAGAACAAAGCCCGAATGGTTTTTGTCTCTAAAATGGACACCGACAATGCGGACTTTTACAAGGTTTTGGAAGAGCTGAAGGCCACCTTCGGCCCCAGCATCTGCCCCATCGTGGTGCCTTATGTGGAGAACCACAAGGTTCTGTGCTATATCAATTTGATCGACAACAAAGCCTACACCTACAGTGACAAAGGCGAGCCCAGCGAGACTGCCATGCCTGATTTCGGCCACCGGCTGGAGGGCCTGCGGGTCGCCATCTCCGAAGCCGTTGCCGAGACCGATGAAGAATTGTTTGAAAAATACTTCTCCGGTGAGCAGTTTGACCGGGATGAGATCATCCGCGGCATCCACACCGGTGTGAAAAACGGCACCATCACCCCCGTCCTCTGCGGCTCCGCCTTCACGATGGAAGGTGTGGATATGCTGCTGGACGCCATTGTCGACCACCTGCCCTCCGCATGGGAGAGCGGCGGCGAAGTGGCTGAGGATGCCGAAGGCAACCCCGTAGAGATCGAATGTACCGACGAAGCCCCCCTGTCTGCCTTTGTCTTTAAGACGGTGGCAGACCCGTTTGTGGGCAAGCTTTCCTATGTAAAGGTAGTTTCCGGCAAGCTGGCCTCTGATTCGAACCCGGTCAACGTCCGCACCGGCCAGACCGAGCGCCTGGGCAAGGTTATCTACACCAGGGGCAAAAAACAGGAGGATACTGCCTTTATCACCGCCGGCGATATCGGCGCAATTACCAAGCTTTCCGAAGCGGTCACCGGCGATTCCCTCTGCGACCCCAAACGGGCGGTTAAATTTGACCCTGTCGGCTTCTCTCACCCCACCTTGACCATGGCCGTCAAAGCTAAAAACAAGGGGGATGAGGGCAAAGTGGCCCAGGCCATGCAGCGGTTGATGGAGGAGGACCCCACTATCTGCTTTGAGCAGGATGTGGAGACCAAACAGCAGCTGCTTTCCGGTTTGGGCGAGCAGCATCTGGATGTGGTGGTCTCTAAATTAAAGAGCAAATTCGGGGTGGAGGTAGAGCTGAAACAGCCCCGTGTCGCCTACCGGGAGACCATCCGCAAAAAGGTCAAAGTCCAGGGCAAACACAAGAAACAGTCCGGCGGCCACGGCCAGTACGGCGATGTCTGGATCGAGTTTGAACCCTGCGACAGCGACGGCCTGGTGTTTGAGGAGAACGTATTCGGCGGATCGGTTCCCAAGAACTTCTTCCCTGCTGTGGAAAAAGGCTTGCAGGACTGCGTCAAGAAAGGGCTGTTGGCAGGCTATCCCATGGTCGGCCTGAAAGCAACCCTGCTGGATGGTTCCTATCACCCGGTGGATTCCTCGGAAATGGCCTTTAAGATGGCGGCTACGTTGGCCTATAAGGCCGGTATTCCTCAGGCGTCCCCTGTGCTGCTGGAACCCATTGGCAACCTAAAGGTTTTGGTCCCCGACACTTATACTGGCGACATCATGGGCGAATTGAATAAGCGCCGTGGCCGGGTGCTGGGAATGAACCCCACTGCAAACGGCCTCCAGGAGATAGAGGGCGAAGTCCCCATGAGCGAGATGGCCGACTTCACCACCGTCCTGCGGTCCATGACCCAGGGCAGAGGCAGCTTTATCCTGAAGTTTGAACGGTACGAGCAGCTCCCCTCCAACCTGGAAGCCCAGGTAATCGAGGAGGCCAAAGCCTTGGACGAGGCAGAATAATCCCACCAATAAAAGCGGACGGCAGCTGCCGCCCGCTTTTGCTTATGCAAAAGCCCCGCTCCAACATCGGGAAGCGGGGCTTTATAGGTAGTTCAGCGATGGAGTCTCATTAAGGAGAAATTGAAATTTGAGGGGAGTTAGACCTTTGTCAATTGTGCTGCCCGCATACTCTCCGCACTGGGGTCCTCCCCTTGCTTTAAGGGGATTGTAAGCTGGTACCAAAGTATTCTGTTTTGGTTTGATTTTTCCATTGTGTAGCTTATTTGGAGTTCGCGGATGTCACAATATTCCCGCAGCTGAGGATAAACAATCAGCCCGCATTGGATCATTTTATCCTTTATGGATTCAGGCGGCTCAACGGTTTCTTTGTTGTAAAGAAATAAACGAATTCTCGCACGAGTTGTTTTAAAATCCCAAACAGTGGAGTATTGGGTAACCGAAATTTTAACCTCTTCTGGCAACACAACGTTACAGGCGTCAATAGCTTTCTGCAAAGCGGAGCCGGGGGAAAATGCGATGTTGGAATCGCGGATTTCTCCTGTGTTGATTTCATAATCCAGTGTAGGATTGGGCCCATCGGCTTCGATGTACAATTGATAACAGCTAGAGACTGGATTGTAGTGGGCGAAGTAGGTGTCACTTTTTAGGGTCTGGTAATTGCTCCAACCATAAGCTTTTAGTACAACGGTTGCTGCTACGTCGCCCAACAAGGGAAACCATCCAGTAGACATCCCCAATAGAATGTATACTACCAAAAGTGGTAAATAAATCCAACTTTTGCGAAATATTGAGGCTTTGCCTAAGGCCTTACGTGTCGATTGAGAACCCATAGCCTACCCCCATTCGCGAACCAAGGTAAAATTAGCCTGCTTAACGTTTGCTTATAGTATACCATAAACAAAGGTCACTTAAAAGGCATGCCTGCCCCATTTTCTGCATAGAATGGGGCAGGAGGTGAAGCGGTATGTTTATCGTTTCCTTTAAGATGAAAGGCAAAAAGCTGCTGGCCCTCTGCTTGGCGGCTGTGGCTGTAGCCGCCGGTGGGGCGGCAATCAAAGAAAAAGTCTGGGAGATTTCCTGGCAGACCTCTGCCGCAGCCCCTGCGGAAAAGAACCTGAAGAAAGGGAAATTGACCGCTAAAACGGCAGAGGACCGCTTGAATTTGATCGCTGGCTGGGGTTGGGAAGTGGACCCCGACCCGGTGGAGATTGTGGAGGTAGCTATTCCTCAGGAGTTTGACGACGTCTATGAGAACTATAACAACCTGCAAAAAGAGCAGGGGCTGGATCTGACCAAATACCGGGGCAAGCGGTGCAAACGGTATGGCTACCGGGTGAAGAATTACCCCGATTCCAGCGAAGAAGTGCGGATCAACCTACTGGTGTACCAGGGCAAGGTCATCGGCGGGGATGTTTCCTCCACCCAGCTGGATGGGTTTATCCAGGGGTTGGCGAGGCCGTCCTAAAGTCATATCTGAATGCATAGGTAACCGAAAATACACCGCTTTCGCCGATGAGACGCTTTCCCGGAGGGGGTCCCCCTGGGAGGGCGTTTTGTTTTGAGCGGTTTGCCAAATTCATAACAAACTCATCTATAAAATGGACGAAGGCCGCTGACGAATCCGGAAAATATTTGGAGAAACGGTGAAAAATGCATCCTTTTGGGGAGAGAATTGAAAAATCCTTTCCAAAATGGTATACTGATAGCCAACGTTTTGAAGAGGGAAGGGGATGTGTCATGGCGCTGGAACGGCTGGATAAACTGCTCGCCGCCCAGGGGATGGAATCCCGCCGGGAGGTCAAGGAGAAGATCCGGCGGGGCTTAGTCCTGGTCAACGGTGCGGCAGCCCGCTCCCCCGACCTGAAAATCGACCCGGATCGGGATCAGGTGACGGTGGAAGGAACCCCCGTCCTTTTGAAGAAGAATCTTTATCTGATGCTCAACAAGCCGCAAGGAGTGGTTTCCGCCACCGAGGACCCCCACCAGCCCACAGTTGTGGACCTGGTACCCCAGGAACTGCGGCGCAAGGGGTTGTTCCCTGCGGGGCGGCTGGATAAGGACACCGAGGGGTTTGTACTCATCACCGATGACGGGGCTTTCGCCCATCGCATCCTCGCCCCCAAAAACCATGTCCCCAAGACCTATCTCGCCCGGCTGGACCGGGCCATCGACCCGTCGGTGGCAGTGGAGTTCCAGAAGGGGGTGCGGCTAACCGGGGAAGACCAGTGCTCCCCAGCCCAGTTGACCATCCTGGAACCAGGGGACAACCCTTTGGTGGAGGTGGTGATCCACGAGGGGATGTATCACCAGATCAAGCGGATGTTCCAGCGGTTTGGTTATCAGGTGGTGGCCTTGAAGCGGATCCGTATGGGCGGGTTGTTTTTGGATGAATCCCTTCCCTTAGGCGCCTGCCGGGAACTGACCCCGGCAGAATTGGTGCAGATCACCCAAGGGGAGGACAAGCCATCCCCCTGACGTTCGTGATATTGGATAAAGGGGTTTTGCCATTCTTGTGGAAAAGCCGAATTGTAAGGCATGATGCAAATTGGTATCATTAAAATAAGCGCTTTGTATTTTATGGGCCTAGGCTGTTACCCGGAGCCAGCAGTCGGGCTGTTTTTTATACTGAAAATCAATGGGGCATCCGGAGAAAGAGGATAGGCTATGTCAAATCTGTCTTTGCGGGGAATCTATAAACGGTATGCCGGCGGTGTGACCGCAGTCACCGATTTTAACCTGGAAATTGCGGATAAAGAGTTTATCATCCTGGTCGGCCCATCGGGCTGCGGCAAATCCACCACCCTGCGGATGATCGCCGGGTTGGAGGAGATCTCCGACGGCGAGCTGTATATCGGCGGAGAATTGATGAACAATGTGGCCCCCAAGGATCGGGATATTGCCATGGTGTTTCAGAGCTATGCCCTATATCCCCACATGACGGTGTTTGAGAACATGGCCTTCGGCCTGAAACTGCGCAAAATCCCCAAGGATGAGATCAAGAGCCGGGTGGAGGAGGCTGCCCGCATCCTGGATATCAGCCACCTTTTGGACCGCAAGCCAAAAGCCCTTTCCGGCGGCCAGCGGCAGCGGGTTGCCCTGGGCCGCGCCATTGTCCGGGAGCCCAAGGTGTTCCTCTTGGATGAGCCCCTTTCCAACCTGGATGCCAAACTCCGCGCTCAGATGCGGACCGAGCTCTCCAAGCTTCACCAGCGGCTGGGCACTACCTTCATCTATGTCACCCATGACCAGGTGGAGGCCATGACGATGGGCGACCGCATTGTGGTCATGAAGGACGGCTTTGTCCAGCAGGTGGACACCCCCCAGAATTTGTATGAATCCCCCTGCAACATGTTTGTAGCGGGCTTCATCGGCTCTCCCCAGATGAACTTTATCAACGGGGTTCTGGTGGAGAAAGACGGCGGTTTGGCCCTGGAGTTTGCCGCCCCTGCCAAGGAAGGGGAAGAGCCGGCCAGATACCAGGTGGCCCTGCCCCAGCGCAAAGCTGAGGCGGAGGGAATCCGGGAGTACATCGGCAAAGAGGTTGTCATGGGAATCCGGCCGGAGGATTTGTATGACGATGAGCAGCATTTGGCGGAGGCAGCCACCGGCGTGATCGACTGTAAGGTGGAGGTCACCGAGATGATGGGCGCTGAGACCTACCTGTACCTGAACTTCCTCGGCAATAACCTGACTGCCCGGGTGGATCCCAAAACTACCGCCCGCACCGGCGGCGAAATCCGCATTGCCATCGACCCGGAGAAGGTCCATGTCTTCGACAAGGAGACGGAGCGCACCCTATGCAATTAAATCCGCATAAAGTTGCAGGCCCGCGGCATTTTTGCCGCGGGTTTTTTGCGTTTTGGGGCAGAATACGGGGTAAAAGTGCACAAAGGTTTTTTCGGTGAAAACGACGGCTGGGTTCGTCAAAATTAGATAATCTGCCCAGCCTTTTCACGTGAAAGGTACCTATAATTTGAGACACGGCTGGAGAAACTGCTGCCATGAATTGACAAAATATTCTATAAATGTTAATATATGGAATATAAATCCCGGTAAAGTGCTAGGAAATGCTAAAATATGTACGAGTTGGTACAACTTTTATCTGTTTTTATGTTGCAAATACCATAGCTATTATGTAAAATATATATGATTGGCTGTGTTGACAGAAGAGTTGTATAACATATTTAACAGTGAAGAGGGGAATAAGCTATGTCCAACAGGTTATTTCAGGGCATCGTCCACCAGATGCGGGATTCCATCGACCGAGTGATTGGCGTTGTGGATGAAACCGCCACCATCATTTCGTGCAGCGATTTGACCCGCATCGGGGAGACAAGCGAGTATCTGGTCCTGGATTTAAACGACAACCACGACACCTTTGTGCGGGACGGGTTCACCTACAAGCCCTTCGGCTCCAAGTCCAAGCCGGAGTATGCGGTGTTTGTAGAAGGCACGGATGAGATGGCCGTGAAATTCTGCAACATCCTGGCAATTTCGTTTTCCAGCATCAAGCAGTATTATGATGAGAAGTACGACCGCAACAACTTCATCAAAAACGTGATTCTGGACAACATCCTGCCCGGTGACATCTATGTCAAGGCGCGGGAGCTGCACTTCAACACCGACGTCACCCGGGTGGTGCTGCTCATCCGCATCGTGTCTTCCAACGACATCTCGGCCTTTGATGTGATTCAAAATCTCTTCCCGGACAAGCAGAAGGATTTTGTCTTCAACATCAGCGAAAACGACATCGTATTGGTCAAAGAGACCAAGGCGGGCATCGAGAGCAAGGACCTGGAAAAACTGGCCCGCTCCATCGTGGACACCTTGGGCAGCGAGTTCTACACCCGGGTTGTAGTGGGCATCGGCACCACTGTCATCGGGGTGAAGGACTTGGCCAAATCCTTTAAAGAGGCACAGGTCGCCCTGGAAGTGGGCAAGGTGTTTGACACCGAAAAGTCCATCGTCAGCTATGACAACCTGGGCATCGCCCGGCTGATCTACCAGCTGCCCACCACCTTGTGCGAGATGTTCCTCAAAGAGGTGTTTAAAAAAGGCTCCATCGAAAGCCTGGATCACGAAACCCTGTTCACCATCCAGCGGTTCTTTGAGAACAACTTGAATGTGTCGGAGACTAGCCGCAAGCTGTTTGTCCACCGCAACACATTGGTGTACCGCCTGGAGAAAATCAAAAAACTCACCGGTCTGGATCTGCGGGAGTTTGACCACGCCATCATCTTCAAAGTGGCGCTGATGGTCAAAAAATACCTGACAGCCAACCCGGTGAAATACTAACCCCCGTTGCGGGCCACAACAAGGCGGTGTAACAGTGATTCAATTTCATAATGTCTCTAAGACCTATAAGAATGGGACAAAGGCCCTGCAGGGAGTCAATTTGACCATTGAAGATGGGGAATTTGTATTTATTGTGGGTTCCTCCGGCGCGGGCAAATCGACACTGATGAAGATGATTTTGATGGAGGAAACTCCCACCGAAGGGCAAATTGAGGTCAACGGCTACAACCTGGGCAAGCTGAAACGGCGGGACATCCCCTTTTTCCGGCGCACCTTGGGGGTTGTCTTCCAGGATTTCCGCCTGATCCCCACCATGAGTGTGTATGACAATGTGGCCTTTGCGCTGCGTGTCACCAATGTTTCCACCAAGGACATCCGCCGCAGGGTGCCCTACATACTGGGCCTGGTGGGCCTGCAGTCCAAGGCCCGCAGCATGCCGGAACAACTCTCCGGCGGCGAGCAGCAGCGTGTCGCCTTGGCCAGGGCGCTGGTCAACAACCCGTCGCTGATCATTGCGGACGAGCCCACCGGCAACATCGACCCGGAACTCTCTTATGAGATTGTGGACCTCCTCAACGAGATCAACAAATGCGGCACCACCATCGTCATGGTCACCCATGAGCACGATTTGGTGTCCCAGTTCAACCACCGGGTCCTGACCATTGAAAATGGCTCGATCGTCTCAGATAACCATTGGGAAGGAGCGCGCCATGAAATCTAGCAGTTTTGGCTACCTTATCAAAGAGGGAGCCCGCAATATTTATGCCAACCGGATGATGTCCATTGCCTCCATTGGCACCTTGGTGGCCTGCCTGCTGCTCATCGGCAGTGCGGTGCTGTTCTCGTTGGATGTGAACAACGTCGTGGGGGTGATGGAATCCCAAAATGAAGTGGTGGCCTTTCTCTACGACGAAGTCACCGATTCGGAGATTGAAGAGATGACCAAAGAACTGGAACAGATGGAGAATGTGCAGAGCGTCCGGTTCATCAGCAAGGAAGAGGGCCTGACCCAGTGGCTGGATACTCTGGGGGAGGACGGGGAGCTTTTGGAGAGCTTTTACGAGGACAACTTTGTCCCCAACTCCTACAGCATCAAGGTGAAGGACCTGGCCCGTATGGAAGAGACGGTCAAGGAAATCCAAAGCCGCTGGGAAGTGGAAAAGGTCAACGCCCCCTACGAGGTGGCCAGCACCTTGACCAGCATTAAAAACGGTGTCTATCTGGGCGGGTCGGCCATTGTGCTGATCCTGGGGGCCGTTTCGCTGATCATCATCGCCAACACCATCAAGATTACGGTGTTCAACCGCCGCAAGGAGATCAACATCATGAAGTTTGTCGGTGCCACCGACAGTTTTATCCGCCTGCCATTTGTAGTGGAGGGGTTGATTTTGGGCCTTGTGTCGGCCACCATCGCGTTTTTGATGTTGTGGGCGGGCTATGGCTATGTCATAGGCGTGATCGCCGAAAGCCAGACCAGCTGGGTGCAGATGGTCGCCCAGAATTTCATTGTCTTCAAAGATATCGCTCTCCCCCTGTACGGCGGTTTTGCCCTTTTGGGCATCGGCATCGGCGTAGGGGGAAGCATGGTGTTCGTCCGCAAGCATCTGCGGGTGTAAGACGTGTAAACTGAAGGAATAAAAGGAGCGCAAACAGTGAAATATCAGAAGAAGTGGCGCCAGGCCGCTGCCGGCCTGCTGGCCGTCGCACTGCTTGTCTGCGCACCGGGCGTCCGGCTGGAGGCCAGCGCCGACTACCAGGATGAACTGGACGATTTGAGCAGCAAATATGCGGAGCTGGAAAAGAAAAACCAGGCCATCCAGGCGCAGATCGACAAGACTAAAAATGAAAAGGACAAAAAGCTGGCGGAGAAAAAGAACCTGGACAACCAGGTGAACAACACCCAGCAGCAGATCAATCTGCTCACCGAACGGATCAACCTGCTCAACAGCACCATTGAGGAAAAAGAGCAGGAGATCATCGACAAGCAGAACGACATCGATGAAAACTACGACCTGTTCAAACAGCGGATGCGGGCCATGTACATGACCGACAAATCCACCACCATCGGGCTTCTGCTGGGAGCGGAGAGCTTCTCTGAATTCCTGACTAGGTCGGAGATGGTCTCCTCCATTGCGGAGCACGACCAGGAGCTTCTGGACCAGCTGATCCAGGACAAAAAGGACATCGAAGAGGCCAAAAAGGAGATCGAAGCCTCCAAGGCGGATGTAGAAGTTTCCAAGGCTTCCATGGACCAGAAGAAACAGGAGCTGAGCGGCATGGTCAAACAGACCGAAGCCCAGATCCAGGACATTGCCCTGCTGGAACAGGAATACCTGGCCAACCAGGCCCAGATGCAGAAGGAGATGGCTGCTGTCCAGGCGGAGATCGACAAGATCTACCAGTCCATCAACTCCACCGGCGAATACAACGGCGGCGTCATGGGCTGGCCGGTGCCCGGTTACAGCAAGATCACCAGCGACTACGGCTGGCGGTTTAACAACACCGACTTCCACACCGGTATTGACATTTCCGGCCCCAACATCTACGGCAAACAGACGGTGGCAGTGGCGGATGGCACAGTGGCTTTTGTCCAGACCACTTATACCCCTGGCCGCGGTTACGGAAAATACATCATCGTGGACCACGGGGGCGGCATCACTACCTTGTATGGCCACAACAGCGCCATCCTGGTCTCCGTTGGCCAGAAAGTCACCCGGGGCCAGGCGTTGACTCAAATCGGTTCCACCGGCTGGTCCACCGGCCCCCACCTCCATTTTGAGGTTCGTGTCAACGGAAAGCATGTAAACCCCTGGACTTATCTGAAGTAATAAAATGCGATTCCCCCGCTGTGCCGCGGGGGAGTCGGTTTTTCATCCCAAACCCGGCGGGGTGCATCATCCCGCCTGCGATAGGAGTGTGCCATGAATAAAAAAATATCATTGGGTCTGGCTGTCGCCATGTCTTTGTTGATGGTGATTTTGACCATCTGTGTCACCCTTCTGTGGTCTATGCAGATTTTTAACGCCAAAAGCAACAATTTGAGTGAGCGGGAAGCCATGTACTCCAAGCTGCAGGAGGTAGACCACCTGGTTCGGCAAAACTACTACGGCGACATTGATGAGGACACCCTCAACGATCATATCGTTGCCGGTTATGTAGCAGGCATCGGCGACAAATACGGCATGTACTTCACCGCAGAGCAGTATGCGGAGCAGATGCAGAGCTACGATGGAAAGATGGCCACCATCGGCATCGGCACGGTGATCGATGCCAGCGGCTATATCAAAATCATTGAGGTCTATCCCGATTCCGCTGCAGAGACCAGCGGCTTAAAGGTGGGCGATCTGATCGTCAAGGTGGAGGACTTGGATGTCACCGCCGAGACGGCCGAGCAGGCGGTCAAAGCCCTGCAGGGCGATGCTGGCACCAAGGTCAACGTCACCATCCGCCGGGAATCGGAGGATATCTCGGTGGAAGTCACCCGCCGCCGCATCGAGGTCCCAACTGTCAACCACCGGATGATCGGCGAGGTGGGCTACCTGAAGATCAAGGAGTTCAACGACAGCACCACTAACCAGTTCAAACGGGCGCTGGATGACCTGAAGGGCAATGGGGCCAAATCCCTGGTGTTTGATGTCCGCAACAACCCGGGCGGCACGGTAAAATCGGTGGCTCAGATTTTGGATATGCTGGTTCCGGAAGGGGACATCGTCTCTGCCACTTATAAAGACGGCACTACCGAGGTGCTGTACACCAGCGACGCCAAGGAGGAAAACCTCCCCATGGTGGTGCTGATCAACCAGAAATCCGCCAGTGCCGCCGAGCTGTTCGCCCAGGCCCTCAAGGACTATGAAAAGGCCAGCATCGTCGGGGTCAACAGCTACGGCAAAGGATTGATGCAGCGGATCTATAAGCTTCAGGACGGCTCCGCCCTGGATATCACCGTGGGCAAGTACAACCCGCCTAAGAGCCCTAACTACGACCAAATCGGCGTCAAGCCGGACTTTGAAGTCAAACTCTCTGCGGAACAGGAGAAGAACTTCCTGGAGCTCAACGAGACCAACGACCCCCAGCTGATCAAAGCGCTGGAGGTGGCAGGCGGCGATGTGAAAAACACCGTCCCAGTGGAAGAAGAACCTTCCTCTTCCCAGGAGGGGGAGGAAGGGGGGAGCAGTTCCTCAGAAGGCGAATCCAGTTCGCCGGAAGGGGAGGAATCCAGCTCTTCCCAAGATAGTTCCAGCTCTTCCCAAGATAGTTCCAGCTCTTCCCAGGAGAGTTCCAGCAGCTCAGAGGACAGTTCCTCCAGCGAGGAAAGCTCCTCTTCCAATCCATAAACCCCTGTTTGATGCCCCCGTCGGTTTTCCCGGCGGGGGCATTTTGATTTGCCGGGAAGAATCCCCCGGGCAACCGCCCCAATCAGACGAAAAAAACGCCCCTCCTGCTCTAAATTAAAAGAGACAAGCATATAGTAAAGGGACGGAGGTGGTCGAATGCTCACAATGGTGACCGTTCAGCGGACAGAGCCCCATGGTATGGGACAAAAACTTTTGGAGATACTACGGCCGGCAAAGGTTGTGGAACGGATAGAAACCGGCGCAGGCAGAGAATACCGGCACATTATAGTAGAAGCCGGCCGAAAGGATATTCCCTGGAAAAAGGTCATACGGCTAATCGGGGGGGAGCCGTTTATCCTGCCCCGGGAAATATCCATCCCGCCGCAGGTGCCGCTGGAGAGGTTCGTCCCCAAGAAGTTGCAGCCGAAGCTGGCTTTGCAGATGCTGCTGGATTGTCTGAAGGGCTCTTGGATACCGCCCTCCAGCCGGATTGTGGGGATCATTGACCCCGATGGGGAGTACCAGGCCGCAGCGATGGCTTTGGCGGAACAGGCGTCAACCGTGCGGATTTTAACCGGGGAACCGGAAAAATACAAGGTGTTCCAGCGGCAGATGCTGGATTTGTATGGAGCCCCTATTTTGGTGGGGGACAACTTGAGCTTCCTGCGGGACTGCATGGCAGTCTACTGTCCGGCGCCTTATGAAAGCGGGGAGGAAGCCGCGCCGCGCGGTCTCTTTTTTGCGGCTGCTCCCCTCTGTCTCCAAGGAAGGTGCCAAATATTGGAGGATTTCTCCCCTGCCTGCCCTGGGGATACCATCCCCAAAGGCATCCATCCGGCGGATTTTTATGGCGCCCTCTATGAATGGGGCGGGGCCAAAGAGCTGGAGGATTCCCCCGCTGCCAGGGCCGACTGCAAAGGCAGGCCCAACCGCTTGGGGGAGCTCTGTGAGTACCTGCGGCGCACTTTTGGTGTAAAATAAACTATTAACATTTTAGCGCTTGACATAGATTAGTGAATTTACTATAATACAACTATTGTTGCGGGAGGGTCCTGCAAATTCTATACAAAACACAATGCCCATGCTTCCCTAACCGGGGGCGCAGGGGCATTCTTAATACGGCGGAAGGGATATCCGCTTTCGAGAAGGGGAAGAAAAACATGGCAAATGAGATTTTAATGACTGCCGAAGGCTACAAAGCCCTGAAAGATGAACTGGAAGACCTCAAAACCATCAAGCGGGGCGAGGTGTCGGAAAAAATACGGGTGGCCCGGGGCTTTGGCGATCTTTCGGAGAACAGCGAGTATGATGAGGCCAAAAATGAACAGGCCATTGTGGAGGCCCGCATCCAGACCCTGGAAGAACAGCTGAAAAACGCTAAGATCCTGGACAAAGGCCAGCTTTCTACCCAGATTGTCTCAGTGGGAACCAAGGTCCGAATCCTGGACATGGAGTTTGACGAGGAGATGGAGTACCGCATCGTCGGTTCGGTGGAATCCAACCAGTCGATGGACACCATCACCGATGAATCCCCGGTGGGAAGAGGCCTTCTGGGCCACAAAGTGGGCGAAGTGGTGGATATTAAAGTCCCCGCTGGCGTCCTGCAGTTTAAAATTTTGGAGATCACCCTGTAAAGCACAAGGGATTTCCTTTTGAAAAAAGGCGCGGCAAGCGCCTTTTTTCTTTGGCAAAAACAGGGCCCAGGCGGGAAAAAATCCGGTTTTTCCCCCGGGAGTGCTGCCGCTGGGCTTGCAAAAATCGCCGAAACCGGTATAATAAAAAAGATAGGTTGCAAAATCAATAGAGAAACCAAAAGGATGTGTCGATATGAGCGAAACGAAGAGCGAGGCATTGGAGCCCACCCAGGAGATGGAGGCTGCTGAACTTTCCGAGGTATTCCGCGTTCGGCGGGAGAAGCTGGCCGCCCTTCAGGAGGCCGGGAAAAACCCCTTTGAAAAGACCAAATACGAGGTGACCCGCCACGCGGCGGAGGTCATCGCCAATTTTGTGGATAAAGAAGAGGGGGATGAGACCCCCGGTGAAATGGTTCGCCTGGCTGGCCGCCTGATGAGCAAGCGGGGCATGGGCAAAGCGGGCTTTGGCGACTTGGCCGATTCCACCGGCCGCATCCAGCTGTATGTGCGCAAGGACATGATCGGCGAAGAACCCTATGCCGACTGGAAAAAATATGACATCGGCGACATCGTCGGGGTCGAGGGCGAGGTCTTCCGCACCCACGCCGGTGAGATCAGCGTCAAGGTCCATTCGGTGGAGCTGCTGTCCAAATCCCTCCTGCCCCTGCCGGAGAAGTGGCATGGCTTGAAGGACACCGACACCCGCTACCGCCAGCGGTATGTGGATCTGATTGTCAACCCAGAGGTGCGGGATACCTTTGTCAAGCGCAGCATGATCCTCAAGGAGATCCGCAGTTACCTGGACAGCAAGGGCTATCTGGAGGTGGACACCCCCGTCCTCACCCCCCTGGAGATCGGCGCTTCCGCCAGGCCCTTTATCACCCACCACAACACCTTGGATATGGACATGTACCTGCGCATTGAAACCGAGCTCTACCTGAAGCGGTTGATCGTCGGCGGGTTTGAGCGGGTTTATGAAGTGGGCCGCATCTTCCGTAACGAGGGCATGGATACCAAACACAATCCGGAATTTACCTCCATTGAGCTGTATCAGGCCTATACCGATTATAAGGGTATGATGGCCCTTGTGGAAGAGATGAATGAGATGCTGGCCCGCAAGATCTGTGGCAGCCCGGTCATCACCTACCAGGGCACCCAGATCGACATGAGCAAATGGGAACGGCTGACCATGGTGGAGGCGGTGAAAAAGTACTCCGGCTGTGATTACTACGACTGGAAGACCGATGAGGATGCCCGCGCCTGCGCCAAGGAGAAACATGTGGAAGTCCCCGCCGACGCCACCAAGGGCGCAGTCCTGGTGGAGTTCTTCGACGCCTTTGTGGAGGAGAACCTGATCCAGCCCACCATCATCTACGATTACCCGGTGGAGAACAGCCCCCTGGCCAAGCGCAAACCGGAGGAGCCCGCTTTCACCGAGCGGTTTGAATACTTCATCTGCGCCCGGGAGATGGGCAACGCCTTCAGCGAGCTCAATGACCCCATCGACCAGAAGGAGCGGTTTGAGCGCCAGGTAGCAGCCAAAAAGGCCCAGGAGCCCGGCTCCAATCCCCAGGTGGACGAAGACTATGTCACCGCACTGGAATACGGCCTTGCCCCCACCGGCGGCCTGGGCTTCGGCCTGGACCGGTTGGTGATGCTGCTGACCGATTCTGCGTCGATCCGCGATGTGCTCTTGTTCCCGACCATGCGCCCCAAAGACTAGCGTGCAAAAGGAGACAGCCAACCAGGCTGTCTCCTTTTTTATGTGATGAAGAAGCTTCCAATAAGGGTAGAGATTATTCATGCAAGTTATAAATTATCTGTATTTATAGATTCTGCACATAAAACATCGAATAGACTTTGTTGGGAATTCTGAAAAAGTGCCATGACTTGGATACAATTATGAAAGTCTGCAAGATAACTCAAGTTGGAGTATTGGGCAGTGAGGCTATTTTTACATGCAATATAATCGCTGATAACCATTCGCTGCTCAGACCCAATGGCCAGTTGTTCCAGGCGGATTTCTAACGCGGTACAGTCCTTTAAATCTTGCTGATAGGTTGCATCGTTTTCAATAAGGGGAGAAAGTGACCACTGTTTTAAGGATTCACAGCTTTTAAAAAGATTTACTATGAATGACGAAGAAATCAAATCCCTCCCTCCTTTCTGTTCGTTATAGTTCTATTATAGTCATATTTTTCAGTATATGCAATCCTCAATTTTGGAATGATAATAGAAATAAAGGAATTATTGTTTCAAAAGGGGGGGAAGGCGTTGGTTAGCTATCGGCCACTTTGGAAAACAATGGAAGCTAAAGCTGTCACAACCTACACCCTTATTGAAAAATACGGGGTTAGTTCTCATACAATACATAATTTAAAGCATAATAAAGGGATTACCGTCCACACATTGGAACGTCTGTGTAATATATTGGAATGTACACCCAATGATGTTCTTGAATTTATAAAGGAATGAAGCCGCTCTGAAAAGGGTGGCTTTAACTTTACCTTCCAGCAGGTATGAAGTGTCCCCGGAACTCTGCACACCCATTGCGGTGCACCAATAGGGGGGATCGGGGTCTCCCCGGCGGGTTTTGCTTCCTTTTATCCGCATAAGAGGAAGTGCCGGGGGTTCAAGGGGCCGGCACGAGGGCCCCTCGTTCCTACAGGATGTTGACCGGGGGCGAGAGGGCTGGCCCCCCTAAAGAAAACGGGGCCAGGCCCAAGGGGGCGGCGTGAGATCCCCAACGACTTGCCTCTTTCCCCAAGATACGTCCTTGTATCGAGGGAAAAGATATGTTATAATTAGCCTAGTTTCTCTCCAATTCAAGAAAGATAATAGGTGATTGTGATGAAAAAGCTACAAAGAGTTCTCGCTTTTGGATTGGCGGCGATGTTGTTGCTGGCCGGCTGTTCCAATAAGAAGGAAACGGTCTATATCGCGCCGGAGGATCTGCTGCCTTTGACAGAGGAATCCTATATCCGGGGCAGCTGGGATGGCAGGACCTACACCAATGAAAAACTGGGGTTCACTTTTGAACTCCCCATGGGCTGGACCGTTTACACCGAGAAAGAGATACTCAAGGAAATGGGCTTAAAGCCGGATATGTATGAAGAGGATGACCAGCTGCTGCAGGCCATCGCCATGCGGCAGATCATCTACGATTTTTACGTATATGACCAATCGGGGGTCCCGGGGGTTTGGATGCTGGTGGACAACCTGGTCCAATCGGCCAGCGGGCCGGAGATCGACCTGCAGACCTATGCCGATGAGCACAAACAGGTTCTGGCGGAGCACAGCCCCAAGACCGAGATTGAAGATTACACCACCATGACAGTAGCGGGTCAGGAATTCCTGGTAATGCCCACCATCCCCAAAAAAGGCGTGTACCAATGGTATTTGATGGCCAAAAAAGGGGATTGGGTGTACAATTTTGTCTGCACCTTCCAGGGGGAAAACGGCAGGGACAAAACTATTGAGTTTTTAAACAGCATCCAGGCGCTGTAGGAGGCAAAGGGCTATGACCAAAAGTTTTCGGAACCTGTTTCTCCTGCTGGCCCTGTGCAGTGTCATGGTGGCGGCGCTGACCGGCTGTGAGCAAAAAACCACAGAGCCCGGCGGTGATGTCCCAGAGGTTCAAGGGGATTACCGCCGCGGCGTTTGGGAGGAAACCACCTATAAAAATGATTACCTAGGCCTCACCTTTCCCCTGCCCGAGGGGTATAAAATTGTAGGCGAGCGGGAAATCCTCCGGCTGATGAGCTTGGATCGCCGCCAGTTTGAGAACAAAGAAGAGCAGGATAAAGAAGTCGCCAAAAAAACCCTCATCTTTGACTTTGTCATCGGCGATGAGACGACGGATTCCGGCATGCCCATGGTCCAATTGATGGCGGAAAACCTCAAGGCCAGCGGGGAAGAGGAGCTGTCCGCCCTTGATTACGCCAAAAAGCTTTCGGAGCAGCTCCTAACCCAAGAAAACAACCCAAATGGTTATGTGATCGACGTGCCGGCAGACCATTCCTTTGCGGGTGGGGATTGGACAATCCTCACCACCGTCATGGAGAAAAAGGAGCTGGCCCAGTGGTATCTGGTGCAGCGCCAAGGGGATTACATCATCTCCTTTGTCTGCACTTTCCCGCCGGACCGGCAGGCGGATATAGAGAATTTCCTCCAGTCGGTGGAAGCCCTTTAACAATTGGAACCTCTTTGGGGGTTTTGCATGAAATTTCCCGGAAAATGCCTTCGGAATTCCCAGCATTTGCGCTGGACAATTCCGGGGGTTTTGCGGTATAATAATTGCAGGTAAAATTGCAATCTGTAACAATACCCGGCAACCTTTAAGTTGGTCCCGTGAGGCTGACAAGGTAGCGTCTTAACAATGGAAGAAAAGCAGGGAAGGGCAGAATGGGCCCTTTCTTCTGTGCTGGAACCATAAGACCTATCCGTCAGCGATGATGGATAGGTCTTTTTTATACAATAATGAAGAAAGAGAGGTGCTCGAATGCTGGTGGAAAAAGCCCGCATTTTGGATCAGTCGGCCATGGGACGGGCCATTGCCCGCATCTCCTTTGAGATTGTGGAGCGCAATAAAGGGGTGGACAACCTCTGCCTGGTGGGCATTATGAACGGCGGGGTGGATATCGCCCACCGGATTGCCCGGAAAATTGGGGAGATCGAGGGAAAACCGGTGGAGGTGGGGAAGTTGGATATCACCCCTTGCCGGGACGACGGGAGCAAATCCACCCAGGACCGGTCGGATATCCCCTTCGCCATTGAGGGCAAGCGGGTGGTGCTGGTGGACGATGTCATCTACACCGGCCGCAGTGTCCGGGCCGCCATCGACGCCTTGATGAGCCGGGGCCGCCCCCAGAGCATTCAATTGGCCGCGTTGGTGGACCGGGGCCACCGGGAGCTCCCCCTTCGGCCGGACTACATCGGCAAAAATGTGCCCACTTCCTCCCATGAGGTGGTGCAGGTAAAAACCATAGAACGGGACGGCGTGGATGCGGTTACCATCTGTGCCCCCAGTGAAGAGGTGGATGGATGAAAACACTGCTCATCAGACAAGCGCGGATTTTAGACCCCTCAAAAGCCATGGATATGGTGGGGGATATCTTGGTGGAGGACGGCAAAATTGCCGCTGTTGCCCCGAAGCTGGACAAAAAGGCGGACGAGGTCATCGAAGCCGCCGGATTGGTGGCTGCCCCCGGCCTCATCGACATGCACGTCCACCTGCGGGACCCCGGCTTCACCTATAAGGAGGACATCCTCTCCGGCTGCCGGGCTGCGGCTGCGGGCGGGT
This sequence comes from Merdimmobilis hominis, assembly GCF_900104615.1. Lineage (GTDB taxonomy): Bacteria > Bacillota > Clostridia > Oscillospirales > Ruminococcaceae > Merdimmobilis > Merdimmobilis hominis. The sequence continues at coordinate 2,100,794 of NZ_LT629939.1, forward strand.
TTACCGCCGTGGCGGCCATGCCCAACACCAAGCCCTCGGTGGACAGCCCCGAGGTGATCCGCTACATCCTGGACAAGGCAGAGGGCGCCGACGCCCGGGTCTACCCCATCGCCGACATCACCAGAGGACAGTCCGGCGGGGAGCTGTGCGACTTCGCCGCCCTCAAAGAGGCGGGGGCCGTGGGCATCAGCGACGACGGGCACCCGGTGAAAAACGCAAAACTCATGTTGGAGGGCATCCGGGCCGGCAAGGGATATGGCCTTCTGCCCATCAGCCACTGCGAGGATATGGACATCATCGGCAAGGGGATCATCCACAAGGGCTGGGTCAGCGATAAGTTGGGAGTCCCCGGCATGGACCGGGCCAGCGAGGACAGTATCACCGCCCGGGAGATCGCTTTGGCGGACTCCATCGGCTGCCCCATCCACATCGCCCATGTGTCCACCAAAGGGTCGGTGGCCCTCATCCGGGACGCCAAGGCCCGGGGGGTGCAGGTCACCTGTGAGACCGCTCCCCACTACACCCTGCTGACCCACGAAGCGCTGTTAAACCGGGATGCCAACTGGCGGATGAATCCCCCCTTGCGGGAGGAGGAGGACCGGCTGGCTGTGATCGAGGGACTTCGGGATGGCACCATCGATGCCATCATCACCGACCACGCCCCCCACGCCGCCGAGGAAAAGGCAAACTTTGAGACCGCTCCCAATGGAATCATCGGGCTGGAGACCAGCTTTGCCGCCAGTTACACCTCTCTAGTAAAAACCGGGGTGCTCTCCCTGATGCAGCTTATCCGGCTGATGTCCACAAATCCGGCCGAACTCCTGGGGGTTCCCGGCGGCACCTTGGCTATCGGGGAGTGGGCGGACATCACCCTCATCGATCCCCAGGAGGAGTGGACCTTCACTGAGGCGGATATCCGCTCCAAATCCCGCAATACCCCGTTTTTGGGGACAACCTTCACCGGAAAGGTCAAATTCACCCTGCTTGGCGGCAGGATCACACATAGAGGCTAAGAGACGGAGGATATGAGATATGTCATTTGATCGTTTGATTGCGCGCATTGTGGAAACCGGAAACCCCACCGTAGTGGGCCTGGACCCCAAGTTGGATTACATCCCCGAACACATCAAGGAAGCGGCTTTCCAAGAGCATGGCAACACCCTCAGAGGGGCCGCTGAAGCCTTCCTCGCCTTCAACAAAGGCATCATCGATGCGGTGTGCGACATCGTCCCCGCGGTGAAGCCTCAGTGCGCCTACTACGAAATGTTGGGCTATGAGGGGATGCGCGCCCTCTATGAGACCATCCAGTACGCCAAGAGCCGGGGGATGTTCGTCATCATCGACGGCAAGCGCAACGACATCGGCTCCACCATGGAGGCCTATGCCGTAGCCCATCTGGGGGAGATCTCCATCAACGGCGCGGTGGCAGAGCCCTTTGGCGGCGATGCCCTGACCGTCAACGGTTACCTGGGCACCGACGGCATCAAACCCCTTTTAGGCATTTGCAATGCCAAGGACAAGGGCATCTTTGCCCTGGTGAAAACATCCAACCCCTCCTCTGGGGAGCTCCAGGACCGGGAGATCGACGGCGAGGCGGTATACAGCATCATGGCTGGCATGTGCGAGGCCTGGGGTGCTGAGTCCATGGGCCAATACGGCTATTCGGCAGTGGGCGCTGTGGTGGGGGCCACCTATCCCGCCCAGCTGGCAGAGCTGCGGAAAAAAGCCCCCCACACCTTCTTCCTGGTGCCTGGGTACGGCGCCCAGGGCGGAACTGCGGCCGATGTGGCTGGAGCCTTTGATGAGAAAGGCCTGGGGGCCATTGTCAACTCCTCCCGCGCCATCCTGACCGCATGGAAGAAGCAGAACGTCCCCGGTGAGGAGTACGCGGCCGCCGCCCGGAACGAAGCCATCCGCATGCGGGATGACATCACCCAGTACATCCCCAAAATCACACTGTAAGCAAGTAGGAGGAACATACTATGGAACAAGCGAAAAAAGCCTATCTCCTCCTGGCCAACGGCAAGGTGTTCGAAGGCTACTCCTTCGGTGCCCAGGGCAAAACCATCGGCGAAGTGGTGTTTACCACCGGCGTGGTGGGCTTCCAGGAGACCCTCACCGATCCCAGTTACTGCGGCCAGATCATCACCCAGACCTTCCCTTTGGTGGGCAACTACGGCATCAACGGGGAAGACTTTGAGTCCTCCCGCTCTTATGCCAAAGGCTATATTGTCCGGGAGTGGTGCGACGCCCCCTCCAACTTCCGCATGACCGAGGATTTGGACCAGTTTTTGAAGGAGCAGGGGGTCATCGGCCTCTACGGCATCGACACCCGCGCCCTGACCCGCATCCTGCGGGAAAACGGCGTCATGAACGGCTGTATCACCACCGAACTGCCTGAGGATAAAACCCAGCTGCTCCAGGAGATCGCCGATTACCGGGTCGCCAGCGCTGTGGAGGAGACCTCCTGCAAGGAAAGCCAGCCTTTCCCAGTGGAAGGTTCCAAATACACCATCGCCCTGTATGATTTTGGCTACCAATACAGCATCCGCCGCTGGCTGAACCGTCTGGGCTGCAGCGTTGTTGTGGTGCCCCCACTGACCAATGCCCAGGAGATCAAAGAACTCCATGTGGACGGCATCATGCTCTCCAATGGCCCTGGGGACCCGGCGGACAACCAGGCGATTATCGCCAATTTAAAAGAGCTGGCCAAAACCGGCCTCCCGATTTTGGGAGCCGGCCTGGGCCACCAGATGATGGCTCTTGCCATGGGCGGAGAGACTGTAAAAATGAAACATGGCCATCGGGGCGGCAACCAGCCGGTCACCGACCTGGATTTTGGAACTACCTTTATCACCAGCCAGAACCACGGCTACACCGTGACCTCTATTCCCCAGGAGATGGGCCGAATCAGCCACGTCAATGCCAACGACCAGACCTGCGAGGGCGTGCGGTACACTGTGTTCCCTTGCGTTACCGTCCAGTTCCATCCGGCGGTCTGCTCTGGGCCCCGGGATACCGATGGTCTGTTCCGGGAATTTGTGGAGTTGATTGAAAAGACAAAGGAGGATGCTGTATGCCGTTAAGAAGCGATATCAAAAAAGTCCTGGTGATCGGCTCCGGCCCCATCGTCATCGGCCAGGCCGCGGAGTTTGACTACGCGGGCACCCAGGCTTGCCGAGCCCTGAAAGAAGAAGGGCTGGAGGTTGTGCTTATCAACTCTAACCCCGCCACCATCATGACCGATAAAGCCATGGCCGACCACATCTACATCGAGCCCTTGACCATCGACACCGTCAAGCGGGTCATCGAGATCGAAAAGCCGGACAGCCTCCTTTCCACCCTGGGCGGACAGACCGGTCTGACCCTCTCCATGCAGCTGGATAAGGAGGGCTTCCTGGCCTCCCACAACGTCAAGCTGCTGGGCGCCAACCGGGAGACCATCGACAAGGCGGAGGACCGCCAGATGTTCAAAGACACCATGGAGGAGATCGGCCAGCCCTGCATCCCCTCCAAAGTGGTGGAAAACCTCCAAGACGGCATCGACTTCGTTGGGGAGATCGGCCTGCCGGTCATCATCCGGCCTGCATTCACCATGGGCGGCACCGGCGGCGGCATCGCCAACACCATGGAGGAGTTCCACGAGATCGCCGAGAACGGCCTGCGGCTTTCCCCCATCACCCAGATTTTGGTGGAGAAGTGCATCTCCGGCTGGAAGGAGATCGAGTTTGAGGTCATCCGGGATCGCAAGGGCAACAGCATCACCGTCTGCTCCATGGAGAATGTGGACCCGGTGGGCGTCCACACCGGCGATTCCATCGTTGTGGCCCCGGCGGTGACCCTCTCGGACAAAGAGTTTCAGATGCTCCGCTCCGCCGCCCTCAACATTGTGGGGGCCCTGGGGGTGGAAGGCGGATGCAACTGCCAGTTTGCCCTGCACCCCACCTCCTTTGAGTATGCGGTCATCGAGGTAAACCCCCGGGTTTCCCGTTCCTCTGCTCTGGCTTCCAAAGCCACTGGCTATCCCATCGCCAAGGTTGCCACCAAAATTGCCATCGGCTACACCTTGGACGAGATTCTCAATGCGGTGACCGGCACCACCTACGCCTGCTTTGAACCCGCTATCGACTATTTGGTGGTCAAATTCCCCAAATGGCCCTTTGATAAATTTGTCTACGGCAAGCGCACCCTGGGCACCCAGATGAAGGCCACCGGCGAGGTGATGTCCATCGGCGTCAATTTCGAGCAGGCCATGATGAAGGCGGTCCGCTCCATTGAGCTGAAGCTGGACACCCTCTCCATGCCCAAGCTGGCTCCCCACACCGATGAGGAAATCCATGGGCTGCTCCACAACTGCGACGACGAGCGGATTTTTGTGGTGTACGAGGCCATCAAGCGGGGCATCTCCCTGGATGAGATCCACCGCATCACCATGATTGACAAGTGGTTCCTCTCCAAGCTGCAAAAGCTGGCCCAGATGGAGAAGGGCCTCTCGGAAGGGGAACTGACTCAGGAGAAATACCTGGCCGCCAAAAAGAACGGATTCCTGGATTCCACCATCGAAAAGCTCTCCGGCCAGAGTTGTAAGGACTTCCACCGCTCTGCCAGCTTCAAGATGGTAGACACCTGCGCCGCCGAGTTTGCGGCCAAAACCCCTTACTTCTACTCCACCTACGATGAGGAGAACGAAGCCGCCCAGTTTGTGGAAGAGAACCACTCAGGCAAAAAGAAGATTCTGGTATTCGGCGCCGGCCCCATCCGCATCGGCCAGGGCATTGAATTCGACTACTGTTCGGTTCACTGCGTCTGGGCGCTGAAAGAGGAAGGCTGCGAGGCCATTATCGTCAACAACAACCCGGAGACTGTCTCCACCGACTTCGACACCTCCGACCGGCTGTACTTTGACCCCTTGACCCCCGAGGATGTGGACAGTATCCTGGAGGTGGAGAAGCCTTGGGGCTGCGTGGTCCAGTTCGGCGGCCAAACTGCCATCAAACTGACCAAACACCTGCAGGAGAAGGGCGTCAACATTCTGGGCACCAGCGCCGACAGCATCGACGCCGCCGAGGACCGGGAGCGGTTTGACGAGCTGTTGGAGAAATGCGGCATCCCCCGCCCCGCCGGCCACACCGTCTTCACCACCGAGGAAGCGGTCAAAGCCGCCGAGGATTTGGAATATCCCGTCCTGCTGCGCCCCTCCTACGTGTTGGGCGGCCAGAACATGATCATCGCCCATTCGGAGCAGGATGTGGTGGAGTACATGGAGATCATCACCTCCGGCGGGCTGGAAAACCCCGTGCTCATCGATAAGTACATGATGGGCACCGAGGTGGAGGTAGACGCCATCTGCGACGGCCATGACTACCTGATCCCCGGCATCATGGAGCACATCGAGCGGGCGGGCGTCCACTCCGGCGACTCCATCTCCATCTATCCGGCCCAGAACCTCTCCCAGAAGATCCGGGCCACCATCATCAACTACACCGGCAAGCTGGCCCGGGAGCTGAATGTCATCGGCCTGGTCAACATCCAGTATGTTGTCTACAAAGGGGAGGTTTATGTCATCGAGGTCAACCCCCGCTCCTCCCGCACCGTACCCTATATCAGCAAGGTGACTGGCGTACCCATGGTGGATTTGGCCACCAAGATCATGCTGGGCGCCAAGTTGGCCGATCTGGGCTACGGCACTGGCTTGTATCCCCATGCCGATTATGTGGCGGTCAAAGTCCCGGTGTTCAGCTTTGAGAAGCTCCACGATGTGGATGTCCACCTGGGGCCGGAGATGAAATCCACCGGCGAGGTGCTGGGCATCGGCCGCACCTTTGAGGAAGCGCTGCTCAAGGGTCTCAGCGCCGCCGGTTACAAGATGACCGGTGAGAAAAAAGGCGGGGTGCTCATCACTGTCCGGGATTCCGACAAGCAGGAGATCATCCCCATCGCCGAGAAGTTTGAGGCACTGGGCTTCACCATTTACGCCACCAGCGGCACTGCGTTGACCCTCAATTCCAACATGGTGGCGGCCAACACCGTCCGCAAGCTGGAGGAGGGCACCCCCAACATCCTGGATCTCTTTGAAGAGGATAAGATCGACTATGTGATCTCCACCTCCTCTAAGGGCCGCAAACCCATGGAGCACGCCGTCCAGATGCGCCGCAAAGCAGTGGAGCGCTCCATCCCCTGCCTGACCTCCTTGGATACCGCCAACGCCCTGGCCAATTGCCTGAGCCAGCACCGGGGCATGGAGGACGTCCAGCTGGTGGACATCACCACCATCTAACCCTTTCTGTCATCATACAAAGAGGAGGCTTTGGCCTCCTCTTTTTTCTTGCAAAAAGCGCCCCCTCCCGGAGTTTGTATCCGAAGAGGGGGCGCTTTTATTGGAATGGCTTAATTTTTCAGGGAGCGCAGGGTGGTGACAAACTCATGGCAGCGCTCTTCGGGGGTGGCCCAGGAGGTCACCAGCCGCACGGCGGTGTGGGTGTCGTCCACCTTGCCCCAAACGGTCACCCCATAATCCTTTTCCAGTTCCTGGAGCAGGTCGTCAGGGAAGATGGGGAACAGCTGGTTGGAGGGAGAATCCACCAGGAAGGGGTAGCCTGCCTGGGCGATGCCCTCCCGCAGGATGTCGGCCATGGCGTTGGCGTGGCTGGCCAGCTCCAGGTACAAGTCATCCTGGAAGAGGCAGCCGAACTGGATGCCCAGCACTTTGCCCTTGGCCAGCATAGCCCCCTTTTGCTTGATGTGCCACCGGAAGTCCTTCTTCAGCTCGTCGTTGCAGAGGACCAAGGCCTCGCCGATCATGGCGCCGTTTTTGGTGCCGCCGATGTAGAAGGCATCGCACAGCCGGGGCAGGTCGGGGAAGGTGAGGTCGTTCCCCTTGCAGCAGAGGGCGGAACCGATGCGGGCGCCGTCCATAAAGAGGTACATGCCGTGGGCCTTGCAGTAGTCATAGATGGCAGAGAGCTCGCCTTTGGTGTAGATGGTGCCCAACTCGGTGGAGTTGGAGATGTAGACCAGCCGGGGGCGGGGTGTGTGTTCTTCTTGATTGGCCTCATACACCTGGCGGATCAGGTCCACCGTCAGTTTGCCATCCGCTGCGGGGGCGGTGAGGACCTTGTGGCCGGTGGCCTCGATGGAGCCGGTCTCGTGGCAGTTGATGTGGCCGCTTTCCACGCTGATCACCGCCTCGTGAGCCCGCAGAAACGCGGAGATGGCGATGACGTTGGTCTGGGTGCCGCCGGGGATGATGTGGATGTCCACCGTTTCATCCTCCAGCTTTTTGCGGATGAGGGCGATGGCCTCAGCGGTATAGGGGTCCTGGCTGTAGCCATCGGTCTGGATAAGGCTGGTGTCTGCCAGCATCTTCAGGATGCGGGGATGGGCGGTTTCGCTGTAGTCGTTTTTGAAGCTGAACATAAGTTGTTACCCACGCTTTCTATTGAAGTTTTTAAAATAGGTCAGGATTGGGCGGCGTCCAGGCTGGCGGGGATGTCCTCCAGCAGGGCGGAGATGTTCAGGTCGCTGGGCAGGTAGAACACCGCGTTGTTCAAAGAGACGTCGGTGAGCACGGCGCTGTCCGGCGCACAGGAGCGCTTAAACTGCCCCAGGGCGAGCCGCCGCAGGAAGAAGATGAGCTTTTCCCGGATGTAGGCGGGGTCCAGCCGGCCGGAGAACGCCACGCAGGCGTAGTAATAGAGCTTGGAGGGCCGGAACCCATACTTCACCAGGTAGTAGAGGAAGAAATCGTGAAGGGCGTAGGGCCCCAGGATGTCCTCGGTTTTCTGCTGGATGTTGCCGGCTGCGTCAGGGGGGAGGAGTTCCGGGCTCACCGGGGTGTCCAGGATATCCCGCAGCACCTCAGCGGCGTCGCCCAGCAGTTCCGCCCGGGCGATATAGTCCACCATCCGGCGGATCATCGTCTTGGTGATGCAGACGTTGACGTTGTAGTTGGAAATATGATCCCCAGCAAAGGTGCTCCACCCCAGGGCCTCCTCCGAAAGGTCGCCGGTGCCCACCACCAGGCCGCCTACCGCATTGGCCAGGTCCAGAAGGATCTGGGCCCGCTCCCTGGCCTGGGCGTTTTCATAGGTGGTGTTCTTTTTGGCCGGATCGTGGCCGATATCCTCAAAGTGCTGGAGGACCGCCGCCTTGATGGAGATATCCCGGCCGGTTGCCCCCAGGTGCTCGATGAGGGAGAGGGCGTTGAAGTAGGTGCGGTCGCTGGTGCCAAAGCCGGGCATGGTAACCGCCACCACGTTCTCCCGGGGGAGATCCAGGGCGTCGGCTGCCGCGGCAGAGACCAGCAGGGCTAAGGTGGAATCCAGCCCGCCGGAGACGCCCACAACCATCCGGCTAAGGCCGGTGTTTTGCAGGCGGGCCGCCAAGGAAGCCGTCTGCATGGAAAAGAGTTCATCCAGGTAGGCATCGGCAGCTGCAGGGTCTTCCGGCAGGTAGGGGTCGGGGCGGACCGGCCGCAGGAGGCCCCGTTTCCCGCCTTGGGCGCCCACTGTGAAGGCCGGCTTTTTGCTGCGGGCATAAGCCTTCTGGGTGCGGATGACGTCGGCGTCCAGGTCGCATTGGCATAGCTCGCTCTCGTATTGGCTGACAAAACCGCCCAGCTTTTCCCCGCATTCATAGGCGAAGGCATAGCCCCGGTACAGCCAGGGGGAGGAGGTGTCTCCTACCCCGCCGTTGCAGACGGCGACAGCACAGCCCAAGGTCCGGGAGAGGACCCGTACCCCTTCCTCTGCCCGGGCGATGGAGCCGGCAGTCACCGGTTCGTAGGAGGGGCAGAGGATCAAGTCGCATCCGTTTTGGGCAAGGGGAACCGCCTTGAGGGGGAGTTCCAACGGGTTGCAGGGCAGGATGGAAAATCTCAAGTCCCCGCACTGGAACAAGGTGTCCGGCGGTAGGAAGAGCTCGCTCTCGGCGGTGGACAGATGGGCGGAATCCGCTACGTACCCCAGGAGCTTCCCCTGGTAAAGGACGGCGCAGGCGGCAACCACTTGGCCGTTGTCCCACACGGGAAGGCCCACGATGAGGTAGGCTGCCAAATCCCGGGAGGCGATGCGCAGATGGTCCAGCTGTTCCATGCAGCTTTCCAGCAGGGCTTGGTTGGAGAACAGGTTGCCGCAGCTGGGGGAGGAGAAGGCCAGTTGAGGGAACAGGATAATATCCGCCGGGGAATCCACCAGGGAATCCAGGGTGGTGGCGATGGATTCGTAGCAGAGCTGCGGGTTGGCCGGCAGCACGCGGTTGACGGCCAGGGCCAAACGGAGGATGGAATTCATAGTAATCACCTCGCTGTAGTTGTCTTAAGAGAAGAAATACAGGAAAAGCCGCTGCACCCAAGGAGGATTTCTCCCCCAATCATTGCCATGCAATTATTGTAGCACAATTTTCCCCGGGGATAAACACCGGCGGGGGAAAATCCCACCACGGGCTATCCTTTTTTAGCGGGTGGGGAGGGGAGCGCTTTACCTAGTTTTACAGGGAAAAAAAGGGCAAAATCCCGCAGGTTTGCCATAGGATTTCATCGTTTTGTTGTGCTACAATGAATAAAAAAGTATCGGGCGCCAAAAGAGGAAAGCTGGCTCAGCCCCGCTGGCAGGTGATTTCCTCCCGAAAAGTGTGCCGCCTAAAAGCTGCTTAAATGGCAAAGCCACAGCTTTGTACTATAGAGATTCTCCAAGAGACTGGAGGGATTGTAAAATGATTAACCTGTTCGACAGCCATGTGCACTCGGACAACTCACCGGATGGGAGCCACCGGATTACCCTGCTCTGCGAAACCGCGGTAGAGCGGGGGCTCTCCGGCATTTCCATCACCGACCACTGCGAGACCAACGAGTATGAGGAAGGCCAGTTTGAACTGCGGATGAAGCAGTCGATTTTTGAAACCAGGATGGCGCGGCACATCTTCCACGGCAAGCTGAGCGTTTCCATAGGGATTGAGCTGGGACAGCCCATGGACAACCTGCTTATCGCCGACCGGGCGCTCAACCTGGGGGATTACGACTTCATCCTGGCAGCCCACCACGGCCTGCTGGGGATGGGGGATTTCTGCAACATGGATTTTTCCCAGGTGGACATCTATCCCATGCTGGACCGGTATTACCAGCAGCTATACGACGTGGCCAGTTGGGGCGGCTTCCATGTGCTGGCCCATATGACCTATCCCTTGCGGTACATCACCGGCATTCAAGGCATTCCGGTGGATATGGACCGCTACGACGAGGTGATCGATGCGATCCTCCGGGTGCTGGCTCAGAATGGCAAGGGACTGGAGCTCAATGTCTCCGGCCTGCGCCATCCGCTGGGGGACACCATCCCCAACATCCGGTATTTCAAACGGTTCCGAGAACTGGGGGGCGAGGCGGTGACCATCGGGTCTGACGCCCACCGTGCGGAGGAAGTGGGACTCTGCATTGCCGACGGGATGGAGCTTTTGGAATCGGTAGGGTACCGTTATTTCTCCTTCTATCGCCGGGGAAAACCCATCCAGCTGCGCATTGTATAGCCCAGCGGGAATATTTACAGTGTCTGCAGACAATTTCCAATGGCTGATGCGCGATTTTTGTTGTGAACCCAGTCGGTTTATGGTATAATGACCGTGGTATATGGACAAATCCAAACATCTGCCCATGGGTGGCGGTTTGGGATAAGCCTACCCGCGGATGCACTGGCTGTTTGCCTTTCGCCGCGCGTGCGCATCTGTATCCCGGCAGTTTCCGGAGCGGTGCGACACGGATGAAATGAATTGAAAGGGTGGATTTTGTGGAATACAGCATCTTTTCCATACTGGGTCCTGTTATGATCGGACCTTCCAGTTCTCATACTGCCGGCGCGGCGCGGCTTGCCCGCGTGGCCCGCTCCATTGTGGGCAAACCCTACAATAAAGTGGAGTTCTACCTCCACGGCTCTTTTGCCCAGACTTACAAAGGACATGGCACCGACCGGGCTCTGGTGGCTGGCGCACTGGGCTTTAACGAGTCGGACGACCGGCTCTGCACCTCCTTTGCCATCGCCGACGAGATGGGCCTTGCCTACAGCTTCCAGCCGGTGGAACTGGAGGGCGCCCACGAAAACACCGTCATGATGAAGTTTTACCAGGATGATAAGCTGCTGAGCACCATCACCGGTTCCTCCATCGGCGGCGGCAATATCATTATCACCAATATCGACGGCTTTGATATCCAGTTCTCTGGAAAATTCACCACCATCATCCTCAAACACCGGGATCAAAAGGGCATTGTGGGAGAGGTGGGCACCACCCTTCTGGCCGACCGGATCAACATTGCCAATATGAGCCTGAACCGCACCGGCAAAGGCTTGGAGGCGACCACCATCATCGAGACCGATGAGCCGGTCAGCGACCACACCATCGAGCTGCTCAAGCAGATCGAAGGAGTGCTGGATATTATGGTAATCAATATTTAGGAGGCGCGCCTGTGTATAATTTTGGATATGAGCTCCTGGCTGTGGCCAAGGAGAAAAATATGAGAATCAGCGAAGTCGTGCTGCTCAACGAGACCGAGCAGACCGGCCGCACCCCAGAGGAGGTCAAAAACCGCCTGTGGGATTATTATGAGGTCATGGTCAACTCCGCCACCTCTGCCATTGAACAGCCCCGGGACACCATGGGTATGATGATCAAAGGCGACGCCCAAAAGATGAACAAATACATGCTCTCCGGCAACACCATCTCCGGCGATTTTATGAATAAGATGATGGCCCGGGCCCTTTCCTGCTCTGAGGTCAACGCCTCCATGGGCCGCATCTGTGCCGCCCCAACCGCCGGCGCCTGCGGCATTCTGCCCGCAGTGACCATGACGGTAGCTGAGCGGTTCGGCAAATCCAGAGATGAGATCCTGGACGCTCTGCTGGTGGCTTCCGGCGTGGGCCAGATCATTGTCAAAAACGCCACCGTCGCCGGCGCGGAAGGCGGCTGCCAGGTGGAGTGCGGCTCCGCAGCG
>NZ_LT629939.1:2115518-2182939 GCF_900104615.1 Merdimmobilis hominis
CTGCCAGGTGGAGTGCGGCTCCGCAGCGGCCATGGCCGCTGCCGCTTCGGTGGTCATGGCTGGGGGCAGCGACGAGCAGGCGCTCAACGCCTCTGCCATCGCCCTAAAAAATGTGCTGGGCCTGGTTTGTGACCCGGTAGCTGGCCTGGTGGAGGTCCCCTGTGCCAAGCGCAACGCCTCCCAGTCGGCCAATGCCATCTCCGCCGCGGAGATGTCCCTGGCGGGAATCAAGAGCAACATCCCCTTTGACGAGTGCGTCGAGGCGATGATGAAGGTGGGCCGCATGCTGCCCTGCCAGCTGCGGGAGACCGCCCAGGGCGGTTTGGCTGTCACCCCCACCGGCCGCAAGATCGACGAGCGTCTCCACCCCAAAAACTAGAAGAAATAGAAAAATTGGCCTGCTTGCCCTTTCCGGTTTCGGAGAGGGCAGCTTTTGGTTTTGCCCAAAGGAGGAAATGGATGGAAAAACGAGTATTGCTGGGGATGAGCGGCGGGGTGGACAGCTCCACCAGCCTGCTTTTGCTGCAGCAGCAGGGATACCAGGTGGAAGGGGCCACCTTCCGCCTGTGGAAGCCGGATGAGGAAAGCCGCGCCCAAGGGGAACGGGAGATCGAAAGCGCCCGGCAGCTCTGCGGGAAACTGGGGGTTCCCCACCACGTCATCGACTGGACACAGGAGTTCCAAACCCAGGTGGTGGACTATTTTGTGGGGGAATATCAAAAGGGCCGCACCCCCAACCCCTGCGTCATCTGCAACCGCACCATCAAATTTTCCGCCTTTTGGAATTGGGCCAAGGAGCGGGGGTTTGACTACATTGCCACCGGCCACTACGCCCGTATCGGCGAGGAAAAGGGCCGGTACTTCCTGCGCAAGGCCGCTTGTGAGAAGAAGGACCAGAGCTACTTCCTCTATGTGGCCAGCCAGGAACAGCTGGCCCACCTGCTGTTCCCCTTGGGGGAGTACAGCAAAGAGGAAGTGCGGGCTATGGCGGCCCAGCACCAGCTCTCGGTGGCCAAAAAGCCGGATAGCCAGGATGTCTGCTTTATCCCCGATGGGGAATACGGCAAATTTTTGGCTGCCTACACCGGGAAGAAGGCCCCCATCGGCCGGTTTGTGGACCAGGCGGGAAACCCTTTAGGGGAGCACCTGGGCCTCTGGAATTACACCATCGGCCAGCGCAAAGGGCTGGGGGTCACCTTTGGCAAACCCATGTTTGTGGAGAAGATCGACCCGGTGACCAGGGAGATCACCCTGGGGGACAACGATGCCCTGTTCCGGCGGGAACTGTGGGTGGAATCCCCTAACTGGATGGCCATTCCCGGGTTGGAGGCCCCGCGCCCGGCCCAAATCCGCATCCGGTCGGCCCACAAGGCCCAGCCTGGGATGCTGTACCCCCTGCCGGATGGCAGCGTCCGGGTGGAGTTCCAGGAACCCCAGCGGGCAATTACTGTGGGCCAGTCCGCCGTCTTTTATGAAGGGGAACGGGTGCTGGGCGGCGGCGTTATCCAGCGGTGAGGAATCTAGCAAAGAGGGGAAGCGATACGCTTCCCCTCTTTTTTTGTTGCATTTCATATAGAAATGTCAAATAAATCCGGGGTTTGCATTGAGATTATGAATTGGAAAAGAAATTTGACCCGTGGTATCCTGTTATAGAATTAAGTGGTTCCCGGCCCGCATCCGGTGGGGCTGGTGCTGCCATTTGACTGAAGAAAGGATGTTGACTTACATGAAAAAGAGATTGTTAGCCGCTGTTATGGTGGCAGTTACCCTGCTGTCCGGCTGCGGCGGAGGCGGAAATCCCTCCAGCAGTTCTTCCGAAACCCCTTCCAACAGCTCCCAGGAGGAGGTCAAGGTAATTCGAGTCGGCATGGACGGCGAGACCCCCGGCTTCTCCTCCCTGGATGAAAACGGGGAAATGGTGGGCCTGGATGTGGACATCTGGAAGGAGATCGGCAAGCGTACCGGGTATGAGATCCAGTTTGAGCGGATGGAGTTCTCCTCCCTGTTCAGCCTGCTGGACGACGGCCGTTTGGACACCGTGGCCAACGAGATCTCGGTGACTGAGGAGCGGCAGAAGAGCTACAACTTCTCCGATCCCGCCTACTTTGACAGGATCACCTTCCTCTCCCGGGCGGATACGGAAATCAGCGATCCCAAAGACCTGGACGGCATGAGCATCGGCGTGGAGCCCGCTTCCTCCGACGTGGAAATCGTGGACGCGGTGGATGCGTCTTTGGGAATCACCCTCAACCGGGTGTACTACGACGGCTTCTCCATCCAGGATGTGGTGCTGGGCCGGATCGACATGTGGATCAAAGGGGAGACCGGCGCCCTCCAGGTTATCGAAGAGATGGGCAGCGATAAACTGAAAATCCTCTATAAAACCGATGTGGTCTTTGACTGCGCCTATCCCTTTGCCAAGACCGAAAAGGGCCAGGAGCTGATGGAGCTGACCAACAAGGCCCTCTCTGAGATGCGGGAGGACGGCACCTTGAAGGCCCTCTCGGAGAAGCACTTCGGCATTGACATCACCACCAAAGAAGCGTAAAGGAAACCATGAATCCAAACATTGAATACATCCTCCTGGTCTTCCGGGAGATGCTTCCGGCCCTGCCCCAAACCTTGTGGATCTGCCTTTTGTCCTTTGGTCTGTCGGTGGCCCTCGCCCTGTTTGTCACCGTTGTGGACTTTTTTCAGGTGCCAGTGCTGCGGCGGGTGTGCAACTTTTATGTCTCCTTTTTCCGGGGGACGCCGCTGGTGGCACAGCTCTTTTTGTTCTACTTTGGCCTCCCTTCCATCTGCCAGGTCTTTATGGCGATCACCAAAATGCAGGCGGTGGTGTTGGGGCTGGGGTTTAATGCAGGCGCCTATATGCGGGAGAGCTTCCGGGGAGCGATCCTCTCGGTGGACAAAGGCCAGCTGGAGGCCGCTTATTCCATCGGCATGAGCGACATGAAGGTGATGTGGCGGATCATCCTGCCCCAGGCGGTGGTGGTGGCCATCCCCTCCTTGGTCAACAACCTGGTGGACATCCTCAAGGGCTCTTCTTTGGCCTTTACCGTGGGGGTGATCGACATCACCGCCGCGGCCAAGCTGCGGGCTTCGGCCAACTTCAAGTATTTTCACGCCTATCTGGCGCTCATGTTCCTATATTGGGTGCTTGTCCTTGCCCTAGAGCGGGGACAGGCAGTGCTGGAAAAGAGGCTTGCCCGCAACCGGTAAAAGGGAAGCAGATGGACTGGGGGACTGTCAAACATGATATCCATTGAGAATATCCACAAGAAATTCGGCGACCTGGAGGTGCTCAAAGGCGTCAGCCTAGAGGTGAAGAAAGGCGAGGTCATCGCCATCATCGGCCCCTCCGGCACTGGAAAGTCCACCCTGCTGCGCTGCGTCAACTACTTGGAGCGGCCGGAGGAGGGGCGGATCACCATCGGGGATCTGTCGGTGGACGCCAAAACCGCCACTAAACAGGAGATTTTAAAGCTGCGCCAAAGAACTTCCATGGTCTTTCAAAGCTACAACTTGTTCAAGCACAAAACCGCCCTGGAAAATGTGATGGAGCCTCTGGTTGCGGCCAAGGGCATGAAAAAATCCCAGGCGGAGCCCATCGCCCGGGAGCTGATCGCCAAGGTTGGCCTTTTGGACAAGGCGGACCAATACCCTTCCAAATTGTCCGGCGGCCAGCAGCAGCGGATCGGCATCGCCCGGGCTATGGCGGTCCATCCCCAGCTGATGCTGTTCGACGAGCCCACCAGCGCCCTGGACCCGGAATTGGTGGGGGAGGTGCTCAAGGTCATCAAGGACCTGGCGGAGAACCACATGACCATGCTCATCGTCACCCATGAGATGAAATTTGCCCAGCAGGTCGCCGACCGGGTGATCTTTATGGATGGCGGGGGGATTGTGGAAGAGGGGCCGCCCCAGCAGATTTTTTCATCGCCCCGCAGCGAGCGCACCATCCGGTTTTTAAACATGGTGCGGCAGAAGGACCTGTAAGGGGAGAGCTAGGGCATTTGGAGGGACGATCCCCCCAGGCGGGGGATTCCACCTGCCGTTTGTCACTTCGCATGGCAGGGCGGAGTTTTTTCTGGAATTTGTGCCGGTGCGAAGCGGCGGAAAGAAGGATCGTTATGAACTGTGCCATCCGGCAGGTCACCGCGGCTGACGTGGATGCGGTGACTAGGTTGGAAGCCAAGTGCTTCCCGCCCCACGAGGCGCCGGGACGGGAGGTGTTCGCCCGCCGGATCGCCGCCTTTGGGGACAGCTTTTTTGTAGCGGAACAGGATGGGGAGATCCTGGGGATGATCAACGGCTGCGTCACCGACCAGCCCCGCATCCTGGACGCCATGTACCAGGATGAATCCCTCCACCGGCCAGAAGGCGCTTATCAGACGGTGTTTGGCCTGGCGGTGGACCCCGATTTCCGGCGTCAGGGAATCGCCTCCCAACTGATGCGGTATTTCATCCAACTGGCCAAAGAGAGGGGAAAGGCGGGCTTGGTGCTCACCTGTTCCTTGGACAAGATCCCTTTTTACGAGCGCTATGGCTATGAGAATGAAGGCTGTTTTAAAACCGATTCCGATGGGGACTGGTACCGCATGGTGCTGCGTTTCTAGAAAAAGCACAGGGCTTTCATAGGGGGCCCTGTGCTTTTTCGCTTCTTGGCAGGTCATATTGTCCCGGACTCCCCCATAGACTGGTACAAAAACCGGAGAAGGTGAAGGTTATTACAAAGAAAGTATGGATTCGCTACGCAGCAGCCCTCGCCCTTGCCGCCGCATTGTGGGGAAGCTTGGCTTGGCAGCGGCAGGCAGTGCTAACCGAGGCGCGGGAGAGCCACTCAAACTTGTATGTAGAACCCAGCAACTCGGTGAACACCATGGCGGAGAAAACGGTTTATCTCACCTATGACGATGGCCCCAGCAAAAACACGCCGCGCATTTTAGATGTGCTGAAAAAGCACGGTGTCAAGGCCACTTTTTTTGTTATCGGCAAGGAGGACGAGGAGTCCCTCGCCCTGTACCGGCGGATTGTGGAGGAGGGCCACACCATTGCGGTCCACACCTATTCCCACAAATACCACGAGATCTACCGGTCGGTAGACGCCTATCTGGAGGATTTTGAGAAGGTGGAAAACCTGATCTACAACAC
Organism: Merdimmobilis hominis; assembly: GCF_900104615.1. GTDB lineage: Bacteria > Bacillota > Clostridia > Oscillospirales > Ruminococcaceae > Merdimmobilis > Merdimmobilis hominis. The sequence continues at coordinate 2,120,673 of NZ_LT629939.1, forward strand.
CACCGGGGTCCACCCGAAAATCTTCCGCTTCCCCGGGGGAAGCGTCAACTCCCTGGTGCCCTCCAAGCAGGTCCACAAGGATATCATCCGGGAGATCACCCGCCGGGGCTATGTGTTCTACGATTGGAATGTGGTCTCGGGGGATGACACCGCCACCGTCTACCCAGCCCAGACCCTGGCGGACAATGTGCTGAAAGCCGCCGGGAGGGTGAAAAGCCCGGTGGTGCTGTTCCACGACGCGCCCCTCTGCCGCACAACCCCCGACGCCACCGACATCGTCATCCAGCGGCTGCTGGAGCAGGGGTATGCCTTCGCCGCTCTGAGCGAGGACACCCAGCCCATCCAGTTTACCTCCACCGGCAATTGACATCGGGTGGACAGGGTGATACTATGGTGGTAACAACCCGTCCTGCGGGATTTTGAAAAATTGAGGTGCACAGGTATGACATTAAACATTGGGCACAGAGGCTTTAGCGGCTTGTATCCGGAAAACACTATGCTCTCCTTCCAAAAGGCGCTGGAAGCGGGGGTGGACGGCTTCGAATTCGACACCCATTTGACCAAAGACGGCGAGATTGTGGTCATCCACGATGAGAAAATCGACCGCACCACCAACGGCACCGGTTTTGTCAAGGATTACACCTATGAGGAACTAAAGCAGTTTGACGCTTCCTCGGTGTTCGCCGGCCAGTATGGCTTCAACTATATCCCCACCCTGCGGGAGTATTTTGAGCTGACCAAGGGCATGGACCTGATGACCAACATCGAGCTGAAAAACAGCATCATCTGGTACGACGGTATGGAGGAGAAGGTTATCGCCATGATCCGGGAATACGGGGTAGAGGAGCAGATCGTCCTTTCCTCTTTCAACCACTACTCCATTATGAAGTGCAAAAAACTGGCCCCTGAGCTGAAGTGCGGCTTCCTGGACAGCTCCTGGCTGGTCAACCCCGGCGAGTACACCAAATCCCGCGGGGTGGAATGCTATCACCCCAGCTTCCGCAGCCTGGATGAAGCCACAGTGGCGGAAGTCCACAGCCACGGTATCGAAATCAACACCTGGACGGTCAACGAGACCGAGGACATTCAAAGGATGTTTGACCTGGGGGTCCATTCGGTGATCACCAACTTCCCCGACCGGGTCAACGCAGTCAAACAGGGGAGATAAAGCCCTCTATCGAAAAAAGCCAGCTTCCTGGGAAGCTGGCTTTTCTTGTTGGATCAGTGGGGCAACAGCCTCCAGCACAGGTCGATGGCAATGGGCACCGCCGCGGAACACAGCACCCCGTTGAACACCGACAGGACCACCACCTCCTCGCTGGTGTGGCGGATCAGCATGGGCAGGGTGGTGTCCTCGCTGGTGGCGCCCGCCGGGGCGATGGCGGTAAAGTGGTTTAAATGTTTGGCGATGGGTGGAATGAGGGCAAAGGAGACAATCTCCCGCATCAAGTTGGCGAGGAAAGCCAGCGATCCCGCTTGGGCGGAGGAGAGGTCGGTGAGCAGCACTCCCGCTAAGCTGTACCAGCCCATGCCGCAGGCGATGGCCGTCCCCTCCCCCAGGGGATAGGAGAGAAGGAGGGAGGCGATCATCCCGCCTAGGATGGAGCCGGTGATCACCCCAAAAGGGATGAGCAGTATCTTTAGGTGGTATTCCCCCACCTTTTGAAAGACCAGCTTGTTGGTCCCCACGCTGATGCCCACAGCGAACATCAAAAGGTAGAGCACATAAGGGGAGAGCTGGGCAAAGAGGGCCACCACCTGGGGCGAGAAGATCCACCGGCCGCAGACAATCCCCAAAAAAAGGCTAACAATCGCCGCTAGAACCATGGCCATCCTCCTCTCCTATTGACTGCTTGGCGGCCAGGAACCTCTGGGTCAGGGGGTAGACCAGTGCCACCGACCCGGCAATGGGCAGCAGGCAGAAAAACAGGCTCTGTACCCCAAGGGTGGAGAGCTCCTCAAAAAATTGGGGCCGTGCTCCCAGGGATACCCCCATGGAGAAAATCAAAATCACGGTGCAAAGGAGCTGCAAATTGGCGTTGAAACGGTAAAGTTTTTGAGGGAACCATCTGGCGCCCAAAAGGACGCCGGCGCACATGACCAGTAGGATATCCAAAGGGGAAACCTCCTTGAAAAATGGTTGATTTGGCGGCGGCCAATGCCCGAGGCCCTAGCGGGAACTGGGCGCTTGCCCCACCCCTTAGCGGGGGCCGCCGGCCCGAAATCCAGCCGCAGGGACACTGTTGTTCATTGTACCGGGAGAAGGGGGGATTTGTCAAACCCCGTTGCCTTTTTGCCGGGGAAAAGGTACAATGGGCAGAGAAAGAAGGGGCAATCATGCATTACAAATTGGTTTATCCGGCGGTCTTTTTGGAGAGGCCCAACCGGTTTATCGCCCGGTGCCTGCTGGACGGCCAGGAGGTGCGGGCCCATGTGAAGAACACCGGCCGCTGCCGGGAACTTTTGCTGCCCGGCGCCACCGTCTATCTGGAAAAGGCCCAGAACCCCCAGCGCAAAACCGCTTATTCCCTTATCGCGGTGGAAAAAGGGGATCTGCTCATCAACATGGACTCCCAAGCGCCCAACGCTTTGGCAGAAGAGGCCATCCTCTCCGGCCGGGTGGCGCTGCCGGGGTTTCACGCCGGAGCCTTTGCCCTGCGCCGGGAGGTCACCCACGGGGATTCCAGGTTTGACCTCTACCTGGAAGAAGGGGAGCGCCGGGCATTTGTGGAGGTAAAAGGGGTAACCTTGGAGGAAGATGGTGTGGCTCTATTCCCTGATGCCCCCACCCAGCGGGGCATCAAACACCTGGAGGGGCTATCCCGCGCGGTGGGGGAGGGGTACGGGGCTGCCCTCCTGCTGGTGATCCAGTTCACCGGGGCAAAGGAGTTTTGCCCCAACGATAAGACCCATCCCCAGTTTGGGGAGGCCCTCCGGCGGGCGCAGGAGGCTGGGGTACAGCTGCTCTGTTATGAGTGTGCCGTCGCCCCCAGCCATGTGGAGGTCACCGCCCCGGTCCCCATCCGGCTGTAGTGCGGCTTTTCGGCACATCTGAGGGGTTGCACACATCGCTGAATCCGGAAATTTTGGGACAAAAAACGGGAACTCCGCCACAGGAGTTCCCGTTTTGCATCGCGTTTCTTAACCCAAGAGGGCAACGCCGCCATTGGCAGTTTTGAAATACACTTCAGGCTGCGCAGCCGGCGGGTTGGTGACAACCGTGGAGGATGCGGAGCTTGCAGCGTCGCCATCGCCTTCCGCAGGCTCATCCCCAGTTTCAGAGGAATCGCCCTCGGGGGTGGATTCCTCCCCATCCCCTTCATCGGATGTGCTGTCATCCAGGCTGTCCTCGGTTCCATCCCCATCGGGATTGTCCACTTCCCCGTTGACCCCAATGGAGGGATCGCCGGTGGGATCGACGGGCTTCTCCTTTTTGGGCAGGGCCAAAATTACGATCAGAACCATGGCCGCCGCTAAAACACCGATGTAGATGGTCCGCTCCTTTTTGTTGAGGACGCTGGGTTTGTTGGGATCGGGATACATGACCCGCCCCACCACCTGGCCGATGACCCAGCCCAAAAGGAGGGAACCTAAAATTACCGCCGCCGCAGTCACCGCCACCTGAAGCCACGAGGGCATTGTAGACATCAGGGTGCTGATCATTCCGCTTTCCTCACCGCCCATGCCGCCGCCTGACGAACCGCCCACATAACCGCCCCCAGCGTAGCCGCCGGCGACTACCATGCCTTTCACCAATAAACCGTTCATACGCAACCTCCGTCATTTCACATTCTCATCTATTGTAATCCCAAAGGGGTATATCAGCACGGAACACTCTTATTCTATAGCAAAACCTTCCAATTGTAAACTGCCCGATTTGCGCGCCGGCGGCAAAATTGCTATACTACAAGAAAATAGCATCCGAAAGGGGGGCTCACCATCCAATCCCATCGGTTTGACCAGCGGCATGGCTGGCTGTTTTTTGCAGCGGGTGCCCTGCTCATCCTCCTGCCAGGGGACTATAACTGCACCATCCGCCGCTTGACCGGTGTGCCCTGTCCGGGCTGTGGGATGACCCGGGCGGCCCTGTGCCTCTTGCGGCTGGACTTTGCCGGAGCATGGCGGCTGCAGCCCATGATTTACCTGTTGATCTTTTATATAGTGCTCCTTTCCCTGCGATCTATTGCAGGCCGCCCCATGAGAAATTGGCTGATTTTCTGCGGGGTGAGCTACTGCCTGCTGGCTTTTTTCTTGTGGGGGTTCCGCTTTTTTGCGGGGACGCTGCCCTATTGATGGGATACCGCTGGATTTATTTGTCAAAACCAGGTATACTGAATACAACGATCGAGTGAAAAATGGGGGAATACAACAATGGCTATTTTTCGAGGGGAGATCCGCTCCCGCACCATGGAGATGGACACTGGTTTGGCGGTGATCCTGCCCTATGACAGCTTCCAGGAGATGCCGCCCGCCAAAACCCTGTACCTGCTCCACGGGTTGAAACAAAGCGCCGGCGCCTGGCTGAATATGAGTTCCATTGGCCGGTATGCCAAGGAGCATAACCTGGCGGTGGTGATGCCGGAGGTACAGCGCAGCTTTTACACCGATATGGAGATGGGCCTTGCCTATTTCACCTATGTGTCGGAAGAACTCCCAAAGCTCTGCCAAAAGCTCTTCCGCCTGAGCCCCAAAAGGGAGGACACCTTTGTGGCCGGCCTCTCTATGGGCGGCTATGGGGCGGCAAAATGCGCCCTGGCCCGGCCGGACGTCTTTTCCGCCTTCGGTTCTTTTTCCGGGGCGCTGGACATCGCCATGCTGAAGGAGGGGGCCAAATATGCCCCCCAGATGCTGCCGGAGATGCAGGCCGTCTTCGGGATGGATCTGGTGCTGAAAGAACAGGACGACCTGTTTGCCCTGGCACAGAAGGCCGCGGCCCTGCCCAAAGAGCTGCGCCCCCGGGCTTACATCACCTGCGGCAGCGACGACCATGGGGACTATATCATCGAACAGAACCGGAAGTTCCGGGATCACCTGTCCGCCCTGCCGCTGGAACTGCGGTATGAGGAGTTCCCCGGGGGCCACGAATGGCCGCTGTGGGACAAGTCGGTGGAGCGGGCCATCCCCTTCTTCCTGGGGGAGTAGGGGACATTGATGGAATACCAAAGACCTGAATTTTCTAGGAAAGGGGGAGGGCCTATGGAATCCCCATTGGCAGACCGCCTGCGCCCCACCACCTTGGATGAAGTGGTTGGCCAAAGGCACCTGCTGGCGCCCGGCCGGGTGCTGCGCAACATCGTGGACAGTGGCAACCTGCCCAATATGATCTTTTATGGCCCTTCGGGAGTGGGCAAGACCACCGTCGCCCGAATCATCGCCGAAAAAGCGGGCAAGCGCCTGCACAAGCTCAACGGGACCACCGCTTCCACCGCGGACATCAAAGGGGTGGTGGAGGAATTGGACACCTTCGCCGGCCGCAACGGGGTGGTGCTCTACCTGGACGAGATCCAGTACCTCAACAAAAAACAGCAGCAGACCCTTCTCGAGTTCATCGAAAACGGGTCGATCACCCTCATTGCCTCCACCACTGAGAACCCTTATTTCTATGTGTACAACGCCATCCTGAGCCGCTCCACCGTCTTTGAATTCCAGCCGGTGGAGCCCCAAGAGGTGGAAAAAGCGGTGGGCCGGGCTTTCCGCCTGGCGGGGGAGATCTACGGCGCCGGCATCCGGCGGGAAGAAGGGGTGGAGAAACACATCGCCTTGGCCTGCGGCGGGGATGTGCGCAAGGCCATCAACGCGGTGGAAATCCTCTCCCTCTCCGCCTTGCGGGGGAAGGAGGAGCCGGTAGTCACTTTAGAGGAGGCCCAGGAGGTATCCCAGCGGTCCTCCATGCGGTACGACCGGGATGGGGATGTCCACTATAATATCCTATCGGCGTTCCAGAAATCCATCCGCGGGTCGGATGAAAACGCCGCCCTCCATTACCTGGCCCGTCTGCTGACCGCCGGGGATCTTTTGTCCCCCTGCCGCCGGCTTTTGGTCACTGCCGCTGAGGACATCGGCTTGGCCTATCCCCAGGCCATCCCCATTGTGAAGGCTTGTGTGGACAGCGCCCTCCAGCTGGGCCTTCCGGAGGCCCGCATCCCCTTGGCGGACGCGGTGATCCTTTTGTGCACCGCGCCCAAGTCCAACTCGGGCATCTTGGCCATTGACGCCGCCCTAAAGGATGTGAAAGACGGCAAATACGGCGATGTGCCCGATTCCCTGAAGGATGGCCACTACGGCGGGGCCAAAAAGATGGGGCACGCCATCGGCTACCAGTATGCCCATGACTTCCCGGGCCACTATGTGGTGCAGCAGTACCTGCCCGATGCCATCAAGGATCGGGAGTACTACCGGTTTGGAGACAATAAAACCGAACAGGCGGCCCTTGCTTACCGCCAAAAAATCCGGTCGATGGACCGGTAGAGGAGGAGCCTATGCAGCACAAGATGAGAGAAAACCCCCTCGCCCCCGAAGGGGTGAACCGGCTGTTGGAGAGGGCTATGGTAGGGCGGGTCTCCACCAACGGATCGGACGGCTACCCTTATACGGTGGCGGTTCACTTTGTGTACCGGGAAGGGGCTGTCTACTTCCACGGCCTGCCAAAGGGGGAGAAGCTCTGCAACATCGCCCGGGACCCCAAGGTCTGCTTTGAAGTGGATGAACTGCTGGGCATCCGCAAGGAGGGGGTCACTGTCCCCTGCAAAGTGGGCTCCGGCTATGAGAGCGCCGTGTTGCGGGGGAGGGCTTCCCTGGTTGACGACCCGGGGGAAAAGGAGGACATCCTGCGGGCCATCACAGCCAAATACGCCCCGGAGCTTGGGGAGGCACCCATCCTTCCCCAGGCAGCAGCGGGCACTGCTGTGGTGAAAATCCAGGTGGAATCCTGCACCGGGAAATACCATACATAAGAAAAAACGCCTTTGCAACTGGTTGCAAAGGCGTTTTTGATGGGATCTAGCGGTACATCCCCATGGAGATAAAGTCGCTGGGGGCAGTTTCAAACCCCAGGGAGGCCAGCTTTTCCTCCAGCACTTGGTTGTCATAGGGGAACATCACCGTCAGCTGGGGAATGCCCCGTTCCCTGGCGATGGTTTTAGCAGCGGCGATGCAGCGGTCCACATCCCCCTCCACCAGCGCCACATGGAGGGCCTTTTTGTGTTGAAAGCGGGTGCCTGCCACCAGGATGGAGCCGGAAGCTTCCTCCCGGTAGACCTTGCCCTCATAGGCGAGGCCCCGGTATAAGGGCTCATTCATGGCGTAGAAAGTCCGGTTGAAGCAGAGGAACCCTCTCCAGGCGTCTGCCAAAGGGGCCAGCAGCCGGCAGGCGGTATCCTGGCCCACCCGGTGGAACCTGGTCTCCAAAATCGGGGAGTCGTCCAGCCGAAGGGTCATCTCCCGGCAGGTGCAGTGGATGGTGAAACCATGCCGCCGGGCAAGGCCGGCGCTCACTGCGTTTTTTACCCCGGTGTACATCCGAAGAGCGGGGGCGTTCAGTTCCGCTGCTTCCTCCAAGTACCGGCGATAGATGGCTTTGCCCACCCCGTTGCCCTGGTAGGCGGGATCGACCCGCAGGGTCTCCAGCCAGGCGGAGCCATCGTACAGAAGGGTCAGTTTGCCGATGCCTACAATTTTGCCGTCCACCTCTGCAACGGTCAGGTCGCCCACGGTGCCATTGAAGTAGAGGTCGGCCACGTCGGCCAGGTAGTGGTTTGCCTTCATGGCGGCGTGCTCCACTTCCAAGCAGGCGGGGAGGTCTGCCCAGGTGGCGGGCCGGGTCACAATGCTGTCATACATGAGGTTCAAACGCTCCTTTTCCCGCGCTGTATTATTTTAGGATAAACTGCCACGCCCCAACTGCGCGGAAGAAGGAGCGGTTTGGGGAGCCCTGTTTGCCGCGGAACCAGGGCGGCAAGAATCCGAATGCCGGAGAAACTGCGCAAAACACGCAGAAAAATCCCCCCTGTAAGCTGCTTAACTAAACCGTAGCACAAACAGGAGGGACTTGTCAATTGGAAAAAGGATTAGTCGAACCGGCTTTCCAACAGCCGTTCTGAGGAATCGGGGGAATACTGCCACCGGCTGATGTGGCCGCCTTCGATGAAATACCGCGGGGGCTGGATGCGGTAGGCGGCGTCAAAGGAATCCACAATGATGAGTTTGACCTTCATCTTTTCGGGGATCAGGCTTTTTATGTAGACACTGGCGTGCTGGCCGGGAAAGACGTTCTCCTTGGGTTCGGCAAGGCCCGCCAAGTTGGGGGAGAGTTCCACAAAGATGCCATAACTCTCCACCGAGCGGACGATGCCAGCCACCGTCTCCCCAGCACAGAAGAGGGCGGCGTTCTCCTCCCAGGTGCCCAGCAGCTCTTTATGGGAGAGGGAGATCCTCCCCCCGGGCTCCATCTGGCGCACCACCGCCTGGATGTCCTGCCCCACATGGAACCGGTCCCGGGGATGGGAGATGCGGGAGACCGAAATGGCGTCGATGGGGATGAGGGAGCTGATGCCGCATCCCACGTCTACAAAACAGCCGAAAGGCTCCAGGTGGGTGACCCGTGCGTCGATGATGTCCCCAGGGCGCAGCTGGGTCAGATACTCCTCCATACAGGCTTTCTGCACCAGGCGGCGGGAGAGGATGGGCCGCGGCGCACCGTCCCCCTGCCGGTCGATGGCGATAACCTGGAAGGCCACCGGCTTGTTCACCCGGGAGATGATGGCGATGTCCCGGGTGGAGCCGTCCTCAATGCCCAGGGCGCCCTCCTCCCGGGGGATGATGCCCCGGGTACAGCCCAGATCCACATATAAATTGTGGGCGGAATCGCAGACCACAGCCCGGCCCTCCAGGCAGCGGCCTTCCCGCATGGCTTCTTCCAGGGCGGATATGCTTTTTAGATAGGCGCAGTTTTCCGGCGTGTCGATCAAAAGACCCTCCGGCCGATAGGTTGTCATTTCAAATACCTCCTCTTTTGGGATACCATCCTCGGCCGGTGTTCGGCCTTTTTTGGAACCGTTACCATGTATATTCACCGGGGGGATGGCTCATGCATTTTTCTTTTTGGGGTTTTGTTCCTCAAGATTTCATTTTGCAAGTGGTCTAGCAGGGCGCCTGGCACCCATGCATCCCGCGCTCCCTTTTTTTTGTGTGAAAAAGGGGAGGGAGAAAGCGCATTTAAGAGGGGCCGAACTATTCGCGGTGCAGTTGAAGTCAGTGCGGTCAGCGTCAGCTGACTATGCCCCCTCAAAACTCCCACTGCTCCTGGGTGGGGCTATTTCCCCCAACTGTTTTTCAGATTAAGCTGCCCTATGTAGAGGGGGATTTTTAAGGGGGAATAGGCTTGCACCGTGTCGCGAGGGTTGCCTATTCCCCCTTAAATGTGCTTTTCGTCAAGGGTTTTTCACATAAAAACCCTTGCACGGGGGTGTGGGGGCGTGCAGCGCCCCATAAATCCAGTTCTAAGATGGAATCTTATAAGGGCCGGAGGTTCAAGGGGCCGGCACAAGGCCCCTCGTCCCTAAAAGTACGGGGGCTGAAAGCCCCAAGGATAAAAACAAAAAAGCGATTGCCAGGCTGGTGGACCCTGTGGTAGAATAAGGGATGAATACAAAGGAGCTGATGGGGATGGATGTGCGCGTTGGGGATATTCTAGTGATGAAAAAACAGCACCCATGCGGTGAGAACACATTTTTGGTACTGCGCTCTGGCATGGATTTTCGCATCCGCTGCACCGGCTGCGGGAGAGAAGTTATGGTCCCCCGGGCCAAAGCGGAAAAGAACATCAAATCCATCATCCGCAAGGACGGTTAGCGCGCTGCGAGCCAGACCAGTGCTTTTTTGAAATAGAACCAGGACAACACAAGGAGAATTGTATGTTTGAGAAATTAAAGTTGACCGAAGAGCGTTACGAGGAGATTAACCAGCAGTTGGCCGACCCCAGTGTGGTCAGCGATAACGAACGGTTTAAATCCTTGATGAAGGAGCATAAAACCCTGACCCCCATTGTGGAAAAATACCGGGAGTACGCCAAATACCAGCAGGACTTTGAAGAAGCCAAGGAGATGCTGAATGACGGCGGCCTGGATAAGGACTTCAAAGAGATGGTGGAGGAGCAGTACAAATCCAGCCAGGAGTCTATTGAACGGTGCAGCGAAGAGCTGAAAATCCTCCTGCTGCCCAAGGACCCCAACGACGACAAGAACGTCATTGTGGAGATCCGGGGCGGCGCCGGCGGCGATGAGGCCGCCCTGTTTGCCAACTCCCTGTATCGGATGTACTCCATGTACGCCGAATCCAAGCGGTGGAAGACCGAGGTCCTTAACGCCAACCCCACCGAGTTGGGCGGCTTTAAGGAGATCAGCTTCTCCATCAGCGGCGAGGGGGCCTACTCCCGCCTGAAGTTTGAAAGCGGCGTCCACCGGGTCCAGCGGGTCCCTGAGACCGAGACCCAGGGCCGCGTCCACACCTCCACCGTCACGGTGGCGGTGCTCCCCGAAGTGGAGGATGTGGAGGTGGAGATCAACCCCGGCGACCTGCAGATCGATACCTACCGGGCCAGCGGCGCCGGCGGGCAGCACGTCAACAAGACCGAGTCCGCCATCCGCATCACCTACCTGCCCACCGGCCTGGTGGTGGAGTGCCAGGACGAGCGCAGCCAGTTCAAAAACAAGGACAAGGCCATGAAAATCCTGCGCTCCCGGCTGTATGAGGAAAAACTGCGGGAACAGAACGACAAAATCGCCTCGGAGCGCAAGCTTCAGGTGGGAACCGGCGACCGCTCCGAGCGGATCCGCACCTACAACTACCCCCAGAGCCGGGTCACCGACCACCGCATCGGCTTGACTCTGTATAAGCTGGAGCAGGTGCTCAACGGCGACCTGGATGAATTGACCGACGCCCTGATCACCTTTGACCAGGCGGAAAAACTGCAGGCACAGGGGGAGAATTACTAAATCCCCTTGCCGCTCCACCACAATTGTGACAGGAGATGTACCACGGTGGACACCAAACTTTTTGTTGTACAGGATATCGAGAAAGACGCGCCCCTTCTTCAGGAGGCGGCGGATATTTTAAAGAGGGGAGGCCTGGTGGCCATCCCCACCGAAACGGTTTACGGCCTGGCGGCAGATGCCCTCAACCCGGAGGCGGTGAAGAAGATTTTTGCCGCCAAAGGCCGCCCGGCGGACAACCCCCTCATCGTCCACATCGCGGAGTTTGAGGAGATCTACGGCCTGGCCTCCCAGGTGCCGGAATCGGCCAAGATTCTGGCCGAGCGGTTCTGGCCCGGCCCTCTCACCATGATCGTCCCCAAAGGGGAGAGCATCCCGGATATCACCTCGGCTGGGCTTCCCACCGTGGCCATCCGGATGCCATCCCACCCCATCGCCCGGGAGATCATCCGGAGGTCCTGCCCCTTGGCAGCGCCGTCGGCCAATCTGTCTGGCAGCCCCAGCACTACCACCGCCCAGCATTGTATCCACGACCTGGGCGGCCGGGTGGATGCCATCGTGGACGGTGGGGAATGCCGGTTCGGGGTGGAATCCACCGTCATCACTTTGGCGGGGGAGAAGCCCCGGCTGCTGCGGCCCGGCGCCATCACCTTAGAAGAGCTGCGGGATGCCTTGGGGGAAGTGGAGATGGACAAAGCGGTCCTCTCCCAGATTGACCCGGGGGAACGGGTATCCTCCCCTGGCATGAAGTACAAACACTATGCCCCCAAGGCCAAAGTGGTCATCGTGGATGGGGACAGCGAGAGCTTCCTTCGGTTTTTGAACGAGCAGACCGGCGAAGGGATTTTTGGCTTGGTCTTCTCCGGCGAGGAGGAGAGGGCAAACAAGCCCTGCGTGGTTTACGGCGAGAACGATGAAGACGTCACCCAGGCCCACCGGCTGTTCGCCGCCCTGCGGGAACTGGACGAGCGGGGGGCAAAACTGGTCTATGCCCGCTGCCCCCGCAAGGAAGGGGTGGGCCTGGCGGTTTACAACCGGCTGCTGCGGGCGGCGGCCTTTGAGGAGATCACACTATGAGCAAGACTACGGTATTGGGCTTGACCGGCCAGACCGGCGCGGGCAAAAGCACTGTCTCCGCCATCTTCTCCGAGCGCAAAATCCCCATTGTGGACGCCGACCAGGTGGCCAGGGATGTGGTGGATAACGGCAAGCAGTGCCTGGCCGATCTGTGTTTGGCCTTCACCATTGACATATTAAACGGGGACGGCACCTTGAACCGGCAGAAGTTTGCCGACCTTGTGTTTGGCGACAAAGCCAAGCTGAAAAAACTCAATTCGATTATTTTCCCCTACATTATCGAGGAGATTGGGGATACAATAAAACAATACCGCGAGGCCGGGGAGCCTTTGGTGGTACTGGATGCCCCCACCCTGTTCGAAAGCGGGGCGGACCGGTTCTGTGATCTGGTGGTCTCGGTGATCGCGCCGGAGAATGAGCGCCTCAACCGGATCATCGTCCGGGATAGGATCAGCGACACCCAGGCCAGAACGCGGATGAAAGCCCAGCACAACGATGCGTTTTACACCTCCCGCTCCAAGTATGTCATCGTCAACGACGGGGACTTGGACACTTTGCGGGAAAAGACGCTGGATGTACTGGATCATGTCCGGGTGGATGGCATCGACCTCCACCCGGCCGAGGAATAACCGGAGGAATGCCCATGAACCACCGTACAGGGGGGAAGCTGTCCCTGGCGCTGTTGGCGGTTTGCACCCTTCTCCTGTTGGGGGCGATGGCCCAGGCGTTGGGTTTTTACCACCGGATGGCCTATCCCTTGGAGTACCAGGCCCTGATTGAGGCCGCCGCGGCCCAATACGACCTGCCGCCGGAACTCCTCTACGCGGTGACCCGCACCGAGAGTAGCTTCAACCCCCAAGTGGAATCCAGCGTGGGAGCCCGGGGGCTGATGCAGATCACCCGGGACACCGCCGATTGGGCAGAGTTCCGCAAGGGGACCGGCCAGGATTTGGACGTTGCCTATGACCGGCTGTTTGAGCCGGAGGCCAATATCCAATGCGGCGCCTTTATCCTGCGCCTATTGATTGACGAATTCGGGACGGTGGACAACGCTCTGGCCGCCTACCATGCAGGCTGGGGAAATGTCAAAAAGTGGCTGGCCGACGAGGAGCACTCCTCCGACGGGGTCAACCTGTCAAGTATCCCCTTTGGGGACACCGCCCGCTATGTAAAAAAGGTCAATGAGACCTCCCGCATCTACCGGGAGCTGTACCAATTTGAATAGAAAGGATGGGCCCTGTTATGAGCGAAGAGAAAACCCGGGGCGAACTGCTGAAAAAGGAACTGTTTTTGGAGAGAAAACACGCCGGTGAGCAGTTTTCCGAGAAACAGATGGAGCTGGCCGACCAGTTCTGCGAGGACTACAAAACCTTTTTGGATGAGAGCAAAACCGAGCGGGAAGCGGTGGCCTCTGCCGTCGCCATCCTGGAAAAAGAGGGGTACACCCCCTTTGACCCCAGCCGCAAGTATGAGGCGGGGGAGAAACTCTATTACAACAACCGGGGCAAAGCCCTGATTTTTGCCACCATGGGCCGCAAGCCCTTGGCCGAAGGGGTCAAGATCCTGGTGAGCCACATCGACTCCCCCCGCCTGGATTTAAAACCCAACCCCCTCTATGAGGACAAGGAGATCGCCCTCTTTAAAACCCATTACTACGGCGGCATCAAAAAATACCAGTGGACCGCTATCCCCCTGGCCCTCCACGGGGTGATCGCCCTAAAAAATGGGGAGACTATCATAGTGAAGATCGGCGACAACGAGGAGGAGCCGGTGTTCTGTGTCACCGACCTGCTTCCCCATCTGAGCAAGGACCAGAACTCCCGCCCCCTCAAAGACGGCATCAAAGGGGAGGAGCTCAACGTGCTGGTGGGCTCCCTGCCTTTCAAAGACGACAAGGTCAGCCAGAAGGTGAAGTTGAACATCCTCAATCTGCTCCATGAGAAGTACGGCATTGTGGAGGAGGACTTCCTCTCCGCCGACCTGACTATGGTCCCCTCTTTCCGCGCCCGTGATATCGGCTTTGACCGCAGCATGATTGGCGCATATGGCCACGATGACAAGGTTTGCGCCTACACCTCTATGCGGGCGGCCCTGGAGGTCCAAGACCCCGCTTACACAGTGGTCACCGTCTTCGCCGACCGGGAGGAGATCGGCTCCATGGGCAACACCGGCCTCAACTCCGATTTTGTCCGCTTCTTCATCGAGGATTTGGCTGCGCCCCACGGCATCGCCGGGCGGACGGTGCTCTCCCGCTCCAAATGCCTCTCCGCCGATGTCAATGCGGCCTTTGACCCCACCTTCCCCGATGCAGTGGAGAAGAACAACATCGCTTACATGAACCACGGGGTGGTAATCACCAAATACACTGGCGCTGGCGGAAAATCCGGCACCAGTGAAGCCCCCGCCGAGTTTATGGCGGAGGTCCGCAAGGCTTTGGATGACGCCGGAGTGGTCTGGCAGACCGGCGAGCTGGGCAAGGTGGACCAGGGCGGCGGCGGCACCGTGGCCCAATATGTGGCCCATATGAATGTGGAAGTGGTGGATGTGGGCGTCCCCATGCTGTCGATGCACGCCCCCTTTGAACTGGTGGCCAAAACCGATGTGTATGAAACCTACCGGGCGTTTCTGGCCTACATCAGCTTATAAACCCGATAAAAAGCGCTGGGATGTTGTATTCCCGGCGCTTTTTTGCTGGGCTGCGGTAAAAACTGAAATATTTGGCTGTCAAGGTGCGCATGAATGGGGAGGTCTTGTCCCATCCTTAGCATAGGGGGGAGCCTCCGTCTTTTCCGGTACAAAAAAAACGGAGGCCGAAGCCTCCGTTTCAGATGATAACTGATTGTCTCCAGCAAAGGGAATCCCCGGCCAGTTTTGTCCGCCGAAATTACATAAAAAGGCGCCATTTCAAGGATACTCAAGGCGTTTCGCATGGGAGAAGGGAATGGGGAACCTCCCAAAAGGGGGAGGGAAGCGGGCCGGGCAATGGGGGAATTCCCCGTGCGGGTGTTTGGGCAACCCTACAAAAATGCAACGGGAAATGGAAATTTCAGTTAGATGCACAAAAATGCGAAAAAAAATACACCGTTTCCTACAAAAAAGTAGTTGACAGATGCACTTTAGTGTTATATAATATTATACTGTATCAAAATGGCTATTTATACCTCTTTTGAGAAGTATTATAGCACATGGAAATCAAGATGGCAATAGGTTTTTGCAGATTCAACGAAGCGAATCGCAATTCGCTTGTTGCAATTGCACAAGCGCATAGAGATAGAATGGAGTGAGTGAGCCTATGGTAAATGTCAAGCCTGTACAGCTGGGTAAAAATGTCCGGATGAGTTTCGCTCGGATCAACGAAGTCCTGGACATGCCAAACCTGATCGAGGTGCAGAAGAATTCCTACAAATGGTTCCTGGAAGAGGGATTGAAGGAAGTCTTCCACGATGTCTCTGCGATCACCGACTACCAAGGCAACCTGGTTCTTGACTTTATTGACTACCGCCTGGACGATACCCCTAAGTATTCCATCGCCGAGTGCAAGGAGCGGGATACCACCTATGCCGCCCCCTTGCGGGTCCGCGCCAGCCTCTTGAATAAAGAGACCGGCGAGGTCAAAGAGCAGGATATTTTTATGGGGGATTTCCCCCTGATGACCGACAGCGGCACCTTTATCATCAACGGCGCCGAGCGGGTCATCGTCTCCCAGTTGGTCCGTTCCCCTGGCGTTTACTACTCCTCCACCAGAGATAAGGCGGGCAAAGAGCTGTTTGCCGCCACCGTCATCCCCAACCGCGGCGCGTGGCTGGAATATGAGACCGATTCCAACGATGTGTTCTATGTGCGCATCGATAAGAACCGCAAACTGCCGGTGACCACCTTTATCCGCGCCCTGGGCCTTGGCACCAACGACGAGATTGTCAACTTCTTCGGCGAGGACGCCATGCTCCGCGCC
This sequence comes from Merdimmobilis hominis, assembly GCF_900104615.1. Classification (GTDB taxonomy): domain Bacteria; phylum Bacillota; class Clostridia; order Oscillospirales; family Ruminococcaceae; genus Merdimmobilis; species Merdimmobilis hominis. Next base: position 2,136,690 of record NZ_LT629939.1, read on the forward strand.
ACCCTGGACAAGGACAGCACCAAGAACACCGAGGAAGCCCTTCTGGAGGTCTACCGCAAGCTTCGCCCCGGCGAACCCCCAACGGTGGAGAGCGCCCAGTCCCATCTGGATGCCCTCTTCTTTGATGCGCGCCGGTATGACCTCTCCCGGGTGGGCCGGTACAAATACAACAAAAAATTGGCCATCAGCCTGCGCATCAGCGGCAGGGAACTGGCCGAGCCAGTCGCCAACCCCCTGACCGGGGAGCTGATGGCGGACAAAGGGGAAATCCTCACCCGGGAAAAAGCCCACGAGATCGAGCGCGCCGGCGTGGACACCGTCTACCTGCAGGTGCGGGACAGTGTCGTTAAGGTTATTTCCAACGGCATGGTGGATATTCGGGATTTTGTGGATTTTGATTGTGCCGAGCTGGGCATTAATGAGAAAGTCCGCTTCTCGGTGCTCTGCCAGATCCTGGAGGAGAATGAGGACGAGGAGTCCCAGAAGGAAGCCATCCGCCAGCGGATGGACGACCTGATCCCCAAACACATCATCAAAGACGACATCTTTGCCACCATCAACTACCTGCTCAACCTGAATTTTGAGGTGGGCACCAAAGACGATATCGACCACCTGGGCAACCGCCGCATCCGTTCGGTGGGCGAGCTGCTGCAAAACCAGTTCCGCATCGGCTTCTCCCGCATGGAGCGGGTCGTCCGGGAGCGGATGGCCACCCAGTCCCAGGATATGGAATCCATCACCCCTCAGGCGCTGATCAACATCCGCCCGGTGGTGGCCGCCATCAAGGAGTTCTTTGGCTCCTCGCCCCTGTCCCAGTTCATGGACCAGAACAACCCCCTGGCTGAGTTGACCCATAAACGGCGCCTTTCCGCCCTGGGCCCCGGCGGTCTGTCCCGTGACCGCGCCGGATTTGAGGTCCGTGACGTCCACTACAGCCACTACGGCCGCATGTGCCCCATCGAGACCCCTGAGGGCCCCAACATCGGCTTGATCTCCTACCTGGCTTCCTTTGCCCGGATCAATGAGTACGGGTTCATCGAGGCCCCTTACCGCCGTGTTGACAAAGAGACCGGCGTTGTCCTGGACGAGGTGGTCTACATGACCGCCGACGTGGAGGATGAATACATCGTGGCCCAGGCAAACGAACCCCTCACCGAGGATATGAAGTTTGCCCGGCCTAAGGTCACCGCCCGCTTCCGCGACGCGGTCATCGAGATTGAGAACAACAAAGTTGATTTTATGGACGTCTCCCCCAAGATGGTGGTTTCGGTGGCTACGGCCATGATCCCCTTCCTGGAAAACGACGACGCCAACCGCGCCCTGATGGGCGCCAACATGCAGCGGCAGGCTGTGCCGCTGCTGGTCACCGAATCCCCCATCGTGGGCACCGGCATGGAGTACAAGGCCGCCGTTGACTCCGGCGTCTGCGTGCTGGCCAAAGCCGACGGTGTGGTGGAGCGGGTTTCCGCCACCGACATTGTGGTCCGCCAGGACGACGGGTTTGTGGAGACCTACCACTTGATTAAATTTATGCGCTCCAACCAGGGAACGTGCGTCAACCAGCGCCCCATCGTGGAAAAAGGGGAGCGGGTGACCAAGGGGATGGTCATCGCCGACGGCCCCGCCACCTCCAACGGTGAGATCGCACTGGGCAAAAACGCCCTCATCGGTTTCATGACCTGGGAAGGCTACAACTACGAGGACGCCGTCCTGCTCAACGAGCGGATGGTCCGGGATGATGTGTACACCTCCATCCACATTGAGGAGTATGAAATTGAAGCCCGTGACACCAAGCTTGGGCCGGAGGAGATCACCCGCGACATTCCCAACGTGGGCGAGGATGTCCTCAAAGAGCTGGATGAGCGAGGCATTATCCGGGTGGGCGCCGAGGTCCGTGCCGGCGACATCCTGGTGGGCAAGGTGACCCCCAAGGGCGAGACCGAGCTCAACGCTGAGGAGCGCCTCCTGCGGGCCATCTTTGGTGAGAAGGCCAGGGAAGTCCGCGACACCTCCCTGCGTGTCCCTCACGGCGAATACGGCATCATTGTGGATGTCAAAGTCTTTACCCGGGAAAACAGCGATGAGCTCTCTCCCGGCGTCAATATGGTGGTCCGCTGCTATATCGCCCAGAAGAGAAAGATCTCGGTGGGTGACAAGATGGCAGGCCGCCACGGCAACAAGGGTGTTGTCTCCCGGATTCTGCCCCAGGAGGATATGCCTTATCTGCCCGATGGACGTCCTCTTGACATCGTCCTGAACCCCCTGGGCGTACCTTCTCGTATGAACATCGGCCAGGTGCTGGAGGTCCATCTGGGCCGCGCCGCCGCCGCTCTTGGCTGGAAGATCATGACTCCGGTGTTCGACGGCGCCCATGAGGAAGATATCCGCGATGCCCTGCGGGAAGCTGGCCTGAGGGAGGACGGCAAGACTGTCCTGTACGATGGCCGCACCGGCGAGCCCTTTGACAACCCGGTTACCGTGGGCTACATGTACTACCTGAAACTCCATCACCTGGTTGACGATAAGATCCACGCCCGTTCCACCGGCCCCTACTCTTTGGTCACCCAGCAGCCTCTGGGTGGTAAAGCCCAGTTCGGCGGCCAGAGATTCGGTGAGATGGAGGTCTGGGCCCTGGAGGCCTACGGCGCCGCTTATACCCTTCAGGAGATCATGACCGTCAAGTCGGATGACGTGGTGGGCCGCGTCAAGACCTTTGAATCCATTGTCAAAGGCCGCAACGTGCCCAAGCCCGGCATCCCCGAATCCTTCAAGGTGCTGATCAGCGAGCTCCAGTCCCTGGCCTTGGACGTCAAGGTCCTGGATAAGGAGGGCGAGGAGATCGACCTGCGCCAGAACTTTGATGAGGATGAGGATATGGGCCTGCCCCACGGCGACGAGGATTTGTTTGAATCTACCAACGTGGAGGTAGAGGGCGAGCTCAACGAAGGCTTTGCCATTGAAACCCCGGATCTGGATGATCTGGAAGAGCCGGAGACCCTGGACCCCGACCTGTTCGAGGGCTTTGACGACGATCTTGGGCTGGATGACGATCTGTCTGATGATAAATTCTAAAAGGAGGGGTCGTGTATATGGAATTTAACGTGTTTGACTCAATTAAAATCGGTTTGGCTTCGCCGGAAAAAATCCGGGAGTGGTCCTATGGCGAGGTCAAAAAACCCGAGACCATAAATTACCGCACCTTAAAGCCGGAGCGGGACGGCCTGTTCTGCGAGCGCATCTTTGGCCCCACCAAGGACTGGGAGTGCTATTGCGGCAAGTACAAACGCATCCGGTACAAGGGCAAGATCTGTGAGCGCTGCGGCGTTGAGGTCACCCGTTCCAAGGTGCGCCGGGAGCGGATGGGCCACATCGAACTGGCCGCACCGGTTTCCCACATCTGGTACTTTAAGGGAACCTCTTCCCGGATGGGCCTCCTGCTCAACATGTCTCCCCGCCTTTTGGAAAAGGTGCTGTACTTCGCCTCCTACGTGGTGATCGACCCCGGCACCACCAACCTGAAAAAATACACCCTCCTCACCGAAAAGGAATACCGCGACATGCGGGAAGCCTATGAGGATGACTTTGAAGCGGGCATGGGCGCCGAGGCGGTCAAACGCCTGCTGGAGGATCTGGACCTCGACAAGCTGAGCGAGGATCTGCAGCTGGAGCTGAAAACCGCCGCCGGCCAGAAGAGGGCGAAGCTCCTCAAACGGCTGGAGGTGGTAGAGGCCTTCCGCACCTCTGGCAACAAGCCCGAGTGGATGATCCTGGATGTGGTCCCGGTCATCCCCCCAGACATCCGCCCCATGGTTCAGCTGGACGGCGGGCGCTTTGCCACCAGCGACCTCAACGACCTGTACCGCCGGGTGATCAACCGGAACAACCGCCTCAAAAAGCTGCTGGAACTGAGCGCACCCGATATCATTGTCCGCAATGAGAAGCGGATGCTCCAGGAGGCGGTGGACGCCCTGATCGACAACGGCCGCCGCGGCCGCCCGGTCACCGGCCCCAACAATCGTCCCCTGAAATCCCTCTCCGACATGCTCAAAGGTAAGCAGGGCCGCTTCCGCCAGAACCTGCTGGGTAAGCGTGTCGACTACTCCGGCCGTTCGGTTATCGTGGTCGGCCCCGAGCTGAAAATGTATCAGTGCGGCCTGCCCAAGGAGATGGCCCTGGAGCTGTTCAAACCCTTTGTCATGAAGCGCCTGGTGGATCAGAAGGTGGCCACCAACATCAAAAACGCCCGCAAGATGGTGGAGCGGGCCACCGTCAAGGATGTGTGGGATGCGCTGGAAGTGGTCATCAAGGACCATCCCGTCCTGATGAACCGCGCCCCAACGCTGCACCGCCTGGGTATCCAGGCCTTTGAGCCCATCTTGGTCGAGGGCCGCGCCCTGAAGCTGCACCCTCTGGTGTGTACCGCTTACAACGCCGACTTTGACGGTGACCAGATGGCCGTCCACGTGCCCCTGTCCGCTGAGGCCCAGGCCGAGGCCCGCTTCCTGATGCTGGCCGCCAACAACCTGCTCAAACCCTCCGACGGCCGCCCGGTGGCAGTGCCCTCTCAGGATATGGTGCTGGGTTCTTACTACCTGACCATGGTCCGGGAGAACGAGAAGGGCGCCGGCAAGGTGTTCCGCGACTTCAACGAGGCGTTGATGGCTTACCAGTCCGGTGTGGTGGGATTGCATGCCCCCATCAAAGTCCGCGTCTCCCGGGAGATCGGCGGCACCAAGGTGACCAAGATCATCGACGCCACCGTGGGCCGGATCATCTTCAACGATCCCATCCCCCAGGACCTGGGCTATGTGGACCGCACCGATTCCGACAAGCAGTTTAACCTGGAGATCGCTTTCCTGGTCCGCAAAAAGGAGCTGGGTAAGATCATCGACCGCTGCATCCGGGTCCATGGCACCAGCCGCACCAGCGAGGTGTTGGACCGGGTGAAAGCCCAGGGCTTCAAATACTCCACCCGCAGCGCCCTGACCGTCGCGGTCTGCGACGCCATCATCCCGCCCACCAAGAAGGATCTTTTGGAGCAGGCGGAGAAGCAGGTGGACAGCATCCGCCGCCAGTACGAGCGCGGCTTCATCTCCGACGATGTGCGGTATGAACGGGTCGTCAAGACCTGGAACGACACCACCGCCAAGGTCAAAGACGAGCTGGGCAAATACTTCGGCGAGGATAACCCCATCTACATGATGGCCGACTCCGGTGCCCGTGGTTCTATGGACCAGATCCGCCAGCTGGCCGGTATGCGCGGCCTGATCGCCAACACCTCCGGCCGGGCCATCGAGATCCCCATTCGATCCAACTACCGGGAAGGCCTGAACATTTTGGAATACTTCCAGTCCTCTCGAGGCGCCCGCAAAGGCTTGGCTGATACCGCTCTGCGTACCGCAGACTCCGGTTACCTGACCCGCCGCCTGGTAGACGTCTCCCAGGATGTCATCATCCGGGAGCACGACTGCGGCACCCATGAGGGCATTGTCGCCGTGGATATCATCGACAGCGGCCGTCCCATTGAGGAGCTGTCCGAGCGTCTCCTGGGCCGCTATGTGGCTGATGACGTGGTGGATCCCAAAACCGGCGAAGTGCTGGTCACCCGGGATAAGATGATGGATGAAAACGACGCCAAACGGATTGTAGCCGCCGGCATCACCGAGGTGAAGATCCGCTCCATCCTCAACTGCGAGGCGAAAAACGGCGTCTGTGCCAAGTGCTACGGCTCCAACCTGGCCAACGGCCAGCCGGTGGCCATCGGCGAGGCAGTGGGCATCATCGCCGCCCAATCTATCGGTGAACCCGGTACCCAGCTGACCATGCGTACCTTCCACACCGGCGGTATTGCATCCGCTGCGGATATTACCCAAGGTCTGCCCCGCGTTGAGGAGCTGTTCGAGGCGAGAAAGCCCAAGACTTCCGCCATCATCAGCCATTTGGACGGCGTGGTTTCCTTTGAGAAGGACCCCAAGGGCAACGATTTTGTCTATGTCACCAACCCTGAGACCGGCGACGTCTTTGAGCGTCAGGTTGTCTACGGCTCCACCCTGCGGGTGAAAGAGGGCGACCGTGTCAAGAAGGGCGACCAGATCACCGAAGGCTCCATCGAGCCCAACGAGATCCTCTCGGTTATGGGCGATTTGGCGGTGCAGGATTACCTGATCAAGGAAGTCCAGCGCGTCTACCGCACCCAGGGTGTTGACATCAACGACAAGCACATCGAGGTCATCGTCCGCCAGATGATGCGCAAAGTCCGCATCGACGACGGCGGCGACACCAGCCTGATCGCCGGCAGCCAGGTGGAGAAATCCGAGTTCCTGCGCATCAACCAGGAAATCGACCAGCTCAACGCCCAGGACGGCGGCAACCGCCAGAAGGCCACCAGCACCCCTGTTCTGCTTGGTATCACCAAGGCCTCCTTGGCCACCGAGTCCTTCATGTCTGCGGCCTCCTTCCAGGAGACCACCCGCGTGCTGACCGAAGCCGCCATCAAGGGCAAGGTCGACCCGCTGATGGGCCTCAAAGAGAACGTCATCATTGGTAAGCTGATCCCCGCCGGTACCGGACTTGTGGACGAAGAGGATGTCTATATCAAGACGCAAAACGATCCCGTGGCCTCTTTAATCGGCGAATAGGCGAAATTTACCAAAGAAAATCAGTATTTTAACCAAAAGATAGGGCGATTCCCTGTTGACAAGCACTGCTGCACAATGGTAGAATAGCAGGGTGAGAGTGCTCATATCTGGTCAAGCGCGGCCATGGGCAATCTGTCCATGGCCGCTTTTGATATATATTACAGATGCAAGGAGGTGCAAATATGCCAACCTTTAACCAATTGGTCCGCAAAGGCAGAGAGGTTATCGAGAAGAAATCCACCGCTCCCGCTCTTCTGAGAGGATGGAACTCCAAAAAGAGAGTTGCCATTGAGCAGAATTCTCCTCAAAAGAGAGGCGTTTGTACAGCAATCAGAACACAGACACCTAAGAAGCCCAACTCCGCTCTTCGTAAAGTTGCAAGAGTTAAACTGACCAACGGCATCGAGGCTACCGCTTACATTCCTGGTATCGGCCACAACCTGCAGGAACACAGCGTGGTGCTGATCCGTGGCGGCCGTGTAAAGGACCTTCCCGGTGTGCGTTACCACATCATCCGTGGTACTCTGGATGCGCAGGGCGTAGCCAAGAGAATGCAGGCCAGATCCAAATACGGCGCCAAACGTCCAAAGGCTGGTGCCAAGAAGTAATAAAACCTCGTATTAGATGAATAAAGTCATCTGCCGCAAGGCATTTTATGAATATAAAATGGCCTTTTTGCGGTGCAACGGGAGTTTTGTCGCTTTCGAGTACCTATGATATCATTCTATGAAGGAGGGAAGCGAAGTGCCAAGAAGAGGTCAAACAGCAAAACGTGATGTTTTGCCAGATCCACTGTACAATTCCAAAATGGTGACCCGCCTGATCAACAACATCATGTATGATGGCAAAAAAGGCGTCGCCCAGAAGATTGTATACGGTGCATTCGACATTGTCCGTGAAAAAACAGGAAAAGAGCCCCTGGAAGCTTTCGAGCAGGCTCTTGAAAACATCATGCCCGTGCTGGAGGTAAAAGCCCGCCGTGTCGGCGGCGCCACCTACCAGGTTCCCATGGAGGTGCGTCCTGAGAGAAGACAGACCCTGGGTCTGCGCTGGCTCACCACCTACTCCAGAAGCCGTTCTGAGAGAACCATGAGAGAAAGACTTGCCGGCGAGATTATGGACGCTCTGAACGGAGCGGGCGGCGCCTGCAAGAAGCGTGACGACACCCACAAGATGGCTGAGGCCAACAAGGCTTTTGCTCACTACAGATGGTAGTCGTATCCCGCTAATAGCAATTGCTTTATGGTATGCTGCCTCATGGACCCATGGGGCAGCATATCGTAAAATTGAGTCGAGATTTTAAGGAGGACTATATGCCAAGAGATGTCTCTTTGGAAATGACACGTAACATCGGCATAATGGCCCACATTGACGCTGGTAAAACCACCACCACTGAGCGCATCCTGTATTACACAGGCATCAATCACAAGATTGGTGAGACCCACGACGGCAGCGCGACCATGGACTGGATGGTTCAGGAGCAGGAGAGAGGTATTACCATCACTTCCGCTGCTACCACCGCCTACTGGAATGGCCACCGCATTAATATCATCGACACCCCCGGTCACGTTGACTTTACCGTAGAGGTTGAGCGTTCTCTTCGAGTACTCGATGGTTCTGTAACAGTTTTCTGTGCCAAGGGTGGCGTTGAGCCCCAGTCTGAAACCGTATGGCGTCAGGCAGATAAATATCAGGTTCCCAGAATGGCCTATGTCAACAAGATGGACATTATGGGCGCTGATTTTTACAACGTAATTAAAATGATGAAGGCCCGGCTGAAATGCAACGCTGTCCCGATCCAGCTGCCCATCGGCTCGGAGCAGTTCTTCAAAGGCATCATCGACCTGGTGGAGATGAAAGCCTATGTGTACTACGATGACCTGGGCAAGGATATCCGTGTGGAAGAGATCCCCGAGGATATGCTGGAGCAGGCCAACGAGTACCGCGCTGCTATGATCGAAGCCGCTGCTGAGCAGGATGAAGAGTGCATGATGAAATACCTGGAGGGTGAGGAACTCACCGTCGAGGAGATCAAAGCCTGTATCCGCAAAGGCACCCTGGCCAACACCATGGTCCCCGTTTGCTGCGGCACTTCTTACCGCAACAAGGGCGTTCAGAAACTGCTGGATGCCATTATCGACTACATGCCTTCTCCCACCGACATTCCCGCCATCAAGGGCGTGAACCCCGAAACCGGTGAAGAGGAAGAGCGCCACGCTTCCGACAAAGAGCCCTTCTCCGCTCTGGCGTTTAAGATCGCAACCGACCCCTATGTGGGCAAGCTGTGCTTCTTCCGTGTCTACTCCGGCACCATCAACGCCGGCGGCAGCGTGTACAACTCCACCAAGCAGAATCCTGAGAGAATGGGCCGTATTCTGCAGATGCATGCAAACCACCGGAAGGATATTGAGGTTTGCTACGCAGGGGATATTTATGCCGCAGTTGGCCTGAAAAACACCACCACCGGCGACACCCTCTGCGATCCCAAATACCCCATCATCCTGGAGTCCATGGAGTTCCCCGAGCCGGTTATTGACCTGGCTATCGAGCCCAAGACCAAAGCCGGCCAGGAGAAGATGGCCATCGGCCTGGCCAAACTGGCTGAGGAAGATCCCACCTTCCGGACCTACACCGACCAGGAGACTGGACAAACCATCATCGCCGGTATGGGCGAACTACATCTGGAAGTTATCGTGGACCGTCTGCTCCGCGAGTTCAAGGTGGAAGCCAATGTGGGTAAACCCCAGGTTGCCTACAAAGAAACCATCCGCAAACTGGCCGACGTGGATCACAAATACGCCCGTCAGTCCGGTGGTAAAGGCCAGTACGGCCATGTAAAAATCAAAGTCGAGCCCAACGAGTCCGGCAAGGGCTACGAGTTCGTCAACGCCATCGTGGGCGGTGCTATCCCCAAAGAGTACATTGGCCCCATTGACCAAGGTATCCAGGGCGCTATGCAGGCCGGTGTTTTGGCTGGCTACCCGGTGGTTGATGTCAAAGTCACCCTGTACGACGGCTCTTATCATGAGGTCGACTCCTCTGAGATGGCGTTTAAGATCTGTGCGTCCATGGCCTTTAAAGAGGCTTGCCGCAAGGCTGACCCCTGCATCCTAGAGCCCATCATGAAGGTGACGGTCAACGTCCCCGAGGATTACATGGGCGACGTCATCGGCGATCTCAACTCCCGCCGCGGCCAGATCCAGGGCATGGAAGCCGTGTTTGGCGCCCAGGAGATCCGTGCGTTCGTTCCTCTGTCTGAGATGTTTGGCTACTCCAATGACCTGCGTTCCAAGACCCAGGGCCGCGGCCAGTATGTCATGGAGCCTTCTCACTACATTGAAGTGCCCAAATCCATCGCAGAGAAAATCATCAGCACCCGCACCAAAAAAGACTAATTCTGTGTTTTGGGCTTGCTTTTTTAGCGCATACTTGCTACAATACAAATTGTAGTGCAATCCTGAAACGGAAGCTATTTTTTACCTGATATAAGGGAGGAAACATTCATGGCAAAGGCACATTTTGAAAGAAACAAGCCTCATGTCAACATTGGTACCATTGGCCACGTTGACCACGGCAAAACCACTCTGACCGCTGCTATCACCAAGACCCTTGGTCTGCAGGGCAAAGCGGAGTTCGTTGACTATGCGAACATCGATAAAGCTCCCGAAGAGAGAGAGCGCGGCATCACAATTAACACTTCTCACGTTGAGTACGAGACTGACAAACGTCACTATGCTCACGTTGACTGCCCCGGACATGCTGACTACGTCAAGAACATGATCACCGGTGCTGCTCAGATGGACGGCGCTATCCTGGTTGTTTCTGCGGCTGATGGCCCCATGCCTCAGACCCGTGAGCACATCCTGCTGTCCCGTCAGGTAGGTGTTCCCTACATCGTCGTATTCATGAACAAAGCCGACCAGGTTGACGATCCCGAGCTGCTGGAGCTGGTTGAGATGGAGATCCGCGAGCTGCTGTCCTCCTACGACTTCCCCGGCGACGATATCCCGATCATCAAAGGTTCCGCTCTGCAGGCTCTGGAAGCTCCCAACGATCTGAGCGATCCTGCTTACAAACCGATCCTGGAGCTCATGGACGCTGTCGACGCTTACATCCCCACCCCTGAGCGCAAAGCCGACCTGCCCTTCCTGATGCCCATCGAGGACATCTTCACCATCACCGGCCGCGGCACCGTCGCCACCGGTAGAGTGGAGAGAGGCCAGCTGAAAACTTCCGATGAGGTTGAGATCGTTGGTCTGACCGATGAGAAGAGAAAAGTTGTCGTTACCGGCATCGAGATGTTCCGCAAGATCCTGGATTACGCTGAGGCTGGCGACAACATTGGTGCCCTGCTCCGCGGCGTTCAGAGAACCGAGATCCAGAGAGGTCAGGTTCTGTGCAAACCCGGCTCCATTCATCCCCACACCAAATTCCGTGGCCAGGTTTACATCCTGAAAAAAGAAGAGGGCGGCCGTCATACCCCTTTCTTCAACAACTACAGACCTCAGTTCTACTTCAGAACCACTGACGTTACCGGCGTTGTCGCTCTGCCCGAGGGCGTTGAGATGTGCATGCCTGGCGATAACGTGGAGATGGATGTTGAGCTGATCACCCCCATCGCTATTGAGGAAGGTCTGCGTTTCGCTATCCGTGAGGGTGGCCGCACCGTAGGCTCCGGCGTTGTCATCAAGATCAACGAATAGTCTTTGGATTTTCAAACAGGCGTCCCATTTGGGGCGCCTGTTTTCTTTGTTCGCGGCTGTATCTTTGGATGTAAAGAAAGGGCGGAAGAGTGTCACGGGGCGGGGGATTGCCCCACCTCCGCATATGGCGAGAGAGGCAGAATAGAAGAAGACGCACCAGAAAAATTTCCAGCGGCGGGGGAAATACCTGTTGACAACAAGGCGGGAAAAGGCTATACTGATAGCCGAAATACATATATTGTCTGTTTCAGGGCGGGGTGCGATTCCCCACCGGCGGTGATGGGCCGATGGCCACAAGTCCGCGAGCTTTTTAGCAGGATTCGGTGCGATTCCGAAACCGACGGTACAGTCCGGATGAAAGAAACAGGTGCATTTTTGCATCCATGGCGCCTGGGAACTTTTGGGTTTCCAGGCGCATTTCATTCCCCCGAGCAGACCTCTTATCAGAAAGGGGTTTTAACCAAATGACAAACACCGTTTACTCCTCAAGGACCCGGAAAACCCGCAAGATGGTGATGACTGCTATGCTGGCGGCTGTCTCGTCGGTGCTGATGTTTTTCAGCTTCAATGTGCCGCTGATGCCCGGCTTCATCAAGATGGACTTCTCCGAATTGCCGGCTCTGATCGCCTCCTTTGCCCTGGGCCCTGTCTCCGGGGTGGCCGTCTGCCTGGTGAAAAACCTGGTCAACCTCTTTTTCACCACCACCGGCGGGGTGGGGGAACTGTCCAATTTCCTGCTGGGTTCGCTGTTCGTGGCGCCCGCCGGGATTGTCTACCGCAAAATCAAGGGCCGCAAAGGGGCGCTGGTGGGCTCCCTCATCGGGGCGGCGGCTATGGCGGTGTGCAGCGTCTTTTCCAACTATTATGTGGTCTACCCCATCTACACCGCCTTCATGCCCATGGAGGCCATTCTGGGGATGTACCGGGCCATCAATCCCCATGTGGAGAACCTGTGGCAGGCTCTTCTATGGTTTAACATGCCGTTTACCTTTCTAAAAGGGATGTGCAGTGTGGCCATTACCTTCTGCATCTACAAAAAGATTTCACCCATCATCAAAGGACAATAGGAGGGGATTTATATGGACCGGACTACACAGAAACACACCTCCAACCCCATCCGCAGGCTGACCACTATGGGAATGATGGCCGCCATTTCGGTGGTGCTGGTTTACCTCGTCCATTTTCCCATCTTTCCCGTCGCCCCTTACCTGGAATATGACCCGGCAGACATCCCGATTTTCATCTGCACCTTTTTGTATGGGCCGGGGGCCGGTTTCCTGCTGACCGTGCTGGCGAGCACCATTCAGGGGGTGACAGTCAGCGCCGCCAGCGGATGGATTGGGATTTTGATGCACATCTTTGCCACCGGTTCCTTCACCCTTGTGGCCGGCAACATCTACCGCCATGGCAAGAGCAAGCGGACAGCGGTCCTGGCGCTGGTGGCCGGGGTGCTGACCATGACAGGGATGATGGTGGTTTGGAATTTGATCTTCACCCCCATCTTCACCGGTATGCCCCGGGAGGGGGTCTTGGAGATTCTGGTGCCGGTTATCATCCCCTTCAATTTGATAAAGGCGGGGGCCAATGCAGGGATCACCATGCTGGTGTACAAGAAGATTTCCGGCATTATCGCCCATGGGGATTAAAATAGAGCGGGTTCCTTCCCATTTTTTGGGGGAACCCGTTCCCTTTAGGGAGAAGAAGAGGAAAAGTTTTCCCTTGACAAATGCCATAAAATCTTGTAGAATATTGTCTTGTAAATTGAATATTGCCCCTTATCAAGAGTGGTGGAGGGAACAGGCCCTATGATACCCGGCAACCTGCACAGTGTGCAAAGGTGCTAAATCCTGCGGATAAAACCGAGAGATGAGGATTCTGATAGATGCTCGGTTTTTGCCGGGCATTTTCTTTTGCCCGGGGAAACAGGAGGCAATTTCACAGGCTTTTTAAACCAAAAAGGAGGACCCCATGGCAAAATATCTATTTACATCCGAATCGGTGACCGAAGGCCACCCCGATAAAATCTGCGACCAAATCTCCGATGGCATCCTGGATGCCATGCTGGAAAAGGACCCTTACGCCCGGGTGGCCTGCGAGACCACCTGCACCACCGGCCTTGTCTCCATCATGGGCGAGATCTCCACCAGCTGTTATGTGGACATCCCCAAGCTGGCCCGGGAAATTGTCAAGGAGATCGGCTATGACCGCGCCAAATACGGCTTTGATTGCGACACCTGCGCGGTGATCACCACCATCGATGAGCAGTCCACTGACATCGCCTTGGGTGTGGACAATGCCCTGGAGGCGAAAAACGCCCAGATTCAGGACGACCTGGTCACTGGAGCCGGCGACCAGGGGATGATGTTCGGTTATGCCTGCGATGAGACCCCGGAATTGATGCCCATGGCCATCAGCTTGGCCCACAAACTGGCCAAACAGCTTGCAAAAGTCCGCAAAGACGGCACCCTCTCCTACCTGCGGCCCGATGGCAAGACCCAGGTCACCGTGGAGTATGAAGATGACCGCCCGGTGCGGATTGACACCATTGTCATCTCCAACCAGCATTCCCCCGAGGTCACCCTGGAACAGATCCGGGAGGACATCCTCAGGGAAGTGATCCGACCCATTATCCCCGCAGAACTCCTGGATGGGGAGACCAAGTACTACATCAACCCCACCGGCCGGTTTGTCATCGGCGGGCCTCAGGGGGACAGCGGCCTCACCGGCCGGAAGATTATTGTAGACACTTACGGCGGATACGGCCGCCACGGCGGCGGTGCCTTCTCCGGAAAGGACCCCACCAAGGTGGACCGCTCCGCTGCCTACGCCGCCCGTTATGTAGCCAAGAACATTGTGGCGGCCGGCTTTGCCCATAAGTGTGAGATCCAGCTGGCATATGCCATCGGCGTTGCCCATCCCGTTTCCATCAATGTCAACACCTTCGGCACCGGCGCCGTATCCGATGAGATCTTGGAAAAGGCAGTCGCCCAGGTGTTCGACCTGCGCCCAGCGGCCATCATCAAGGACTTGGACCTGCGCAAACCCATTTACCGCAAACTGGCGGCCTACGGCCACATGGGCCGGGAGGATCTGGGTGTTGCCTGGGAAAACCGGGACAAGGTGGACGCCCTGAAAGAGGCAGTTGCCGCCCTGACCAAATAGTATTTGACAGCACAAAGCCCCCTGTTCCCAGCTGGGAACAGGGGGCTCTTTGGTTTACTGCACAGAGAGAAACCGTTCCGGGTCAACAAGCCCTGGGTCGTACAGCACCCGGGAATGGTTTTCCAGCAACAACTGGTCAAACAAGATGCTGCCGGTGGCTTTATCCACCCCTCTGCGGTAGACCTTGTTGTGGCGGTAGACCCCATCCGCCTCCCGGGTGAAATAGCTTTCCTCCTCCCGGATGTGGTATTTCACTGGCAGAGGGAGGCTGCACCGCAGCTCCCCGCACAGATACTCCCCCTCCACCCAGGCAAACAGTTGGAAGGTGGCATCGGTGGGGTTGTACAGCCGGTAATCCAGGTAGTTGTAAAAAATGCTGGTGCCCACCCCAAAAGGCAGCTGCCGCCCAAAGTCGGGGAAGAGGTCGATCCCGTTGTGGTGATGGTGTTCCGCCACCTCCAAAGGGCTGTGGAGGGCCATCCAGTGGATAAGGTTGGTAAACTGGCACATCCCGCCGCCGATCCCTTGGGAGGGGACGCCGCTTTCGATGGTCAGCCCTTCCCGGTAGCCTTTTTTGGCGGTCAGGCTCCCCACCAGATGCCAGAAGGAGAGGGTCTCCCCCGGGCGGATAAGGATGCCGTTCACCTTGGGTGCCGCCAGGGAGAGATTTACCGCCTTGTTCTCCTGAAGCTGTAAATCCACGTTTTGCAGCCGCCGCCGGATCAGCGACCGGTGGCTGTAGCAGCAGTAGGGGAGGGGCCGCAGGGAATAGTTTTTAGCAAAATGGACGTGGGAAAACAAGTCCTTGAGGTTGCGAAGGAAAATCCCCTTCTGTACCGAGATCTGATAGGTGAGGGGGGAGATCTGGCAGAACAGCATCCTACCCACAGGTGCCATCCCCTTCCTGAACAAAGGAAGCGATCCATTGGGCAGCTTCCTCAGGGGTGCGCCGGCTCACATCCAGGTGGACGGTGTCCATCTTCTCATAGAGGGGCAGGCGGGCGAGGCTCCGCTCAATGACGTCCTCCTGCCGCACCCCGGCCCGTACATCCCCCAGGAGGCGCTGACACAGGGCGCCGGGGGAGACATCCAGGGTGATTTTCACCGGCTGGTATTCCATCCCCTCCAGGCGGGAGAAGATCTCCTCAAATATTTCCTCCTGGTGGATCACCCAGCAGAAGATGACATATTGGTACCCGGAATTGGACAAAAAGGACCGCAGTAAATAGGCGATGTTGTCAAGCACCATCGCCTTATTTTCCCCATTTGCCACAAAGGGGTTCATATTCCAGCACCAGTCCCCATCCAGGTAAACCGAAGGGGCCAGCAAGCGCAGAAGCTGATTGGATACGGCGCTTTTCCCCGCGCCCATAGTCCCGTTTATGAGGATGAGCTGTTTCACGGCCATCGCCTCCCTTTGTTTGATTCCCTTTCATTTTACTAGAAAGGGATAGTTTTGGGAAGGTGGGGGACTACCTGGTCAGGAAGCGGAAACTTTCCGACACCGCCGCCAATTCTTTAGGTAGCTGGTTAAAGAGGTCATACGCTTCCTCCGACTCGCTGAACGGATTGGATTGGAGGGTGGTCATAACCGCTACCCGCCCATCCTCGGAGGTGGTCAGTTCGGTGCCCAAGGGGCCGCCTTCTGCTTTTGTTTTTTCCCAGCACTGCTGGCTCATGATTTCGATGGTTAGGATGTGGACATCCGATTCCGGGAGGTTCGGCCCTTCCATGTAGTAAAGGGAAACAACATCCACCGTTTCCCCATAGGCTTCCCGTTGGCTCGTCAGGATTTTGGAATGGCCGCGCAGTATTTCCGGAAGGCTGAAGGCGATGCCTAGGTCATCGCTGGAATAGGTGAGATCCGAGGAATCGGACTTGCCATCCTCTTGCGGTTGTTGGCTGCTGCCGGAGGAGACATCGGCCTCGCTGGACTGGGGCAGGGAGCTGGATGAATTCCCCCCGCTGGGGTTGGAACAAGCGGCAAGGCCCATGGTTAAAATAGCTGCGGCAATCAGTGTAGTGATAAAACGTTTCACAAAAATTCCTCCTTTTTATGAGAAAGGTTTCCCCCCTACTTTGGTGGAAAGGGGTAGTTTCTTATATGGTGGGCAAAAATAGACCGATTGCTTCCCGGCGAATTTCCCAAAAAGAAGGGCCTTCTGTAGGAGATTTAGACCAATGGCCATAGCCCAAAGAAAAAGGCATTTTCCCAAGATAGGGTGGTGTTTTTCCGCAAAACGGTGGATTTTTCAAAAACAGCCTTTTTCACCAAAGGGGATGCCCCCTCATAAGATGCACCACAGGGGATTTTTTCCCCGAGAATGGAGGAAACGGTATGACCGAACTCATTTTTTGGCTGACAGTGGGCATCCTCTTCTGCCTGGGCCTGGTGCAGGTGATCGGCTATGTGTGCCAGTGGATGCTTCGCCCCAAAGGGATGCACCGGTTTTACACCATGATCCCGGTCAGCGGCCACATGGAGGATGCGGAGCAGGTGCTGCGGTGGGCCTTTTCCACTATGCG
This sequence comes from Merdimmobilis hominis, assembly GCF_900104615.1. GTDB lineage: Bacteria > Bacillota > Clostridia > Oscillospirales > Ruminococcaceae > Merdimmobilis > Merdimmobilis hominis. Next base: position 2,153,719 of record NZ_LT629939.1, read on the forward strand.
GTGGGATTATTGGGCCAATGCCAACTGGCTGCTCATCCTGGACATGGGGGCGGATGAGGAAACCCTGGCGATTTGCCGGGCGTTCTGCACCCAGGAGAGCGGGGCCCGCATCCTGACACCCCAGCAGCTGTTGGAGCTGATGGAGGGAACAGAGGTTTGCAAAACCTTCCGAAGTATACTATACTAGGGAAAGAGCAAACGGAATAAAGGGGAAAAAGCGGGATGGCAGAGAGCAAAATTACAACAATTGAGGGCAGCGTGGAGGAGGTTGTCTTCCACAGTGAAGACACCGGCTTTACTGTGTTGGAGCTGGCCACCGATGAAGAGCTGCTGACGGTGGTGGGGGAACTGGTCCAGGTGGACATCGGGGAGACTTTAAAGGTCACCGGCCAGTTTGTCACCCACCCCACCTATGGCAGCCAGTTCAAGGCCGCCATTGTAGAGCGCACCCTGCCCGCCACCTCTGGGGCGATTTTAAAGTACCTCTCCTCCGGGGCGATCAAGGGGATTGGCCCGGCCATCGCCCGCCGCCTGGTGGACGCCTTTGGGGACCAGACCCTGGAGGTAATTGAAAAACAGCCCCGCCGCCTCACCGAAATCCGGGGCATCTCCCCCAAAAAGGCAGAGGAGATCGAGGAGGAGTACAAGCGGATCTTCGGCATCCGGGCGGTGATGCTCTTCCTCTCCCGCTTCCGCATCGACCCCGCCGCCTCCATCCGGGTGTGGAAGCTGTGGGGCACCCTGGCCACCGACATCATCTCCGAGAACCCTTACGCCCTCTGCTGCGAGGAGATCGGACTCAAATTTGAGGAGGCCGATGCCATCAGCACCCAACTGGGCTTGCCTATGGACAGCCGCTGCCGGATGGCAGGGGCCATTTTGTATGTGCTGCGCCACAACACCTTCAGCGGGGGCCACTGCTGCCTGCCTCAGAACAAGCTGCTGCGGGCCACCCGCTCCCTCTTGGGAGATGAGGAATTGGAGCTGGATTCCCTGGTGGACGAGCTCGTGGAGGAGAAGAGCCTGGTCAGCGACACGGTGGAGGGCCAGCGGTTTTTGTACCTTCCCCAGTTTTACCAGGCGGAGACCTACGTGGCCGGTCGCCTTGCCATGATGGAGCAGCTGACCATGAACCCCCCGGAGGATTTGAACAAAGACATCGACGCCTTGGAGAAAAAGCTGGGCATCGCCTATGCCAAGCTGCAGCGCAAGGCCATTGAGACCGCCTTTTTCCAGGACGTTTTGATCCTCACCGGCGGCCCCGGCACCGGCAAGACCACCACCTTAAACGGGATCATCACCCTATTGGAGCAGCGGGGGTTCAAGGTGGCCTTGGCCGCCCCCACCGGCCGGGCCGCCAAGCGGATGAGCGAGGTCACCGGCCGGGAGGCCAAGACCATCCACCGGCTGTTGGAGGTGGACTTCCAGGATGAGAGCGGAAAAAATAAATTTAAGCGCAACCAGAAGAACCCCCTCCCCTTTGACGCAGTGGTGGTGGATGAGATGTCCATGGTGGACATCCAGCTGTTTGAATCGCTGATCAAGGCCCTGCGCCTGGGCAGCAAGCTGATCCTGGTGGGGGACCCAGATCAGCTCCCCTCGGTGGGGGCAGGCAACGTCCTCAAGGATTTGATCGACTCGGACGTCATCGCTGTGGTCCACCTCAGCGAGGTGTTCCGCCAGGCGGCTGAGAGCCTGATCGTCACCAACGCCCACGCCATTGTAAGCGGGGAACTACCCGACCTCTCCCACAAGGACAACGATTTCTTCTTCCTCCCCCAGCCCTCTTCTGACCGGGCGATGGCCACAGTGCTGTCCCTGTGCAGCGTCCGTCTCCCCAAGGCCTACGGGTGCTCCCCCATGTGGGATATCCAGGTGATCTCCCCCAGCCGGGTGGGCGCCCTGGGGACTGTGGAACTGAACCGCCAGCTCCAGCAGGTGTTAAATCCGCCCTCCCCGCAAAAGACCGAGTTTAAGTTCGGTTCCTCCATCTTCCGGGAGGGGGACAAGGTGATGCAGATCCGCAACAACTATGACATCGTCTGGAGCCGGGATGACGGCGATGAGGGCATGGGGGTGTTCAATGGGGACATCGGGGTAATCGAGATGATCGACCGGCCTTCCCAGTCCATTTTGGTGCGGTACGACGACCGGATGGCCCAGTATGTCTTCGACATGGCCGACGAGCTGGACCTGGCCTACGCCATCACCGTCCACAAGAGCCAGGGCAGCGAGTTTGAATCGGTGGTGATGCCGCTGATGGGCTACCACAGCAAGCTCCACTACCGGAATCTGCTCTACACTGGGGTCACCCGGGCCAAAAAGAGGCTGATCCTTCTGGGACAGGCATCTACTGTGGCACGGATGGTCCAGAACGACAAAAAGACTCTGCGCTACACCAATTTAAAGACCTATTTGATCCAGGCGGCTGGCCATGGGGAAGGATAACCGGCGCGGGCTGTGGTCCCGCTTTCTCGATGCCCTGTTCCCGCCCCGGTGTGTGTTCTGCGGCCGCTTGACCACCCGGGAAGAGCCCTCCTGCCCCCGATGCCGTCCCTATCTGCCTTGGCTGGGCGAAGGGGAGTGGGACAACGCCAGATACCAGGCCTTTGACGGCTTCTGCGCCCCATTTTATTATGAGGGAAGGGTGCAGCGGGCCATCCTCGGGTTTAAAGACACCGGCCGTGATTGGGAGGCGGACTGTTTTGCCAGCCTGATGGTGGATGCCTTAAAAAGGGCTTACCCAGAAGAGGCGTTCACCGCCGCGGTGCCGGTGCCCACCACCATGGAAAAGCTGATGAAGCGGGGATTCAACCAAACCGAGCTTCTCTCCCGCCGGGTGGCGGAGGCGCTGGGAATTCCAAACCTGCCCCACGCTCTCCTGCGGCTGGAGGAGACCCGGACCCAGCACCATCTCTCCGCCCTGGGGCGGCGGCTCAACGCGGTGAGCAGCTACCGATCCGGAGAGGGGAAATTGGAGGGTTCGGTGCTTTTGATTGACGACGTGGCCACCACTGGGGCCACTCTCCACGCCTGTGCCCTGGCCCTGAAAGAGATGGGCGCCCAGAGGGTGGTGGCCCTCACCTTGGCGGCAACCTTAAAGAAAACGGGAAATCCAGTTGAAAAACTGGACAAAAACCGGTATAATGATCTTTTGTGAATAGGTTGTTTATACAAGCTGGGCTGGCGGCAAAGAAAGCCGTGGATTGCCCAGGGCCTTCTTTGCAGGGAACAAGCGCCGCTAGGTGGAAAGGATGATAGATATGGCTTCTGTAGATCTGGGAATTGACCTTGGCACCGCGACTGTCGTGGTCTATGACAGCACCCAGGGCATTGTGCTCAAAGAGCCTTCGGTGGTGGCCATCAACACCAAAACCGACGAGGTACTCAGTGTAGGGGAAGAAGCGTACCGGATGTTGGGCCGCACTCCGGATAAGATTCGGGCAGTCCGCCCCTTGCAGGATGGGGTCATCAGCGATTTCAACAGCACCGAGAAGATGATTCAGTCCTTCCTGCGCAAGGTGGGGGGAAACCAGATCATCCGGCCCCGGGTGGCCATCTGCGTCCCCTCCGGCATCACCGAAGTGGAATCCCGGGCTGTGGTGGATGCCGCTGTGGCCGCCGGCGCCCGGAAGGTCTATTTGATTGAGGAGCCGGTGGCAGCTGCCCTCGGCGCGGGGATCGACATCTCCAAGCCCAACGGACACATCATTGTGGACATCGGCGGAGGAACCACCGACATCGCCGTCCTCTCCCTCAACGGGGTGGTGTGCAAAACCTCCCTCAAGGTGGCAGGGGACAAGTTCGACCAGGCCATTGTCCGGTATGTCCGCTCCACCTATGACGTGCTCATCGGGGAAAAGATGGCCGAACGGCTGAAAATGGAGATCGGCAGCGTTTTCTTTAACGAGGACGAGGATATCTCCACCGACATCAAAGGCCGCAACCTGCGCACCGGCCTGCCCCAGAAGCTGACCATCACCCGGTCGGAGCTGAAGGAAGTGCTGCTGGAACAGGCGATGAACATTGTAGTGGCCGTCCAGCAGATTTTGGAGAAGACCCCGCCGGAGCTGGCAGCGGATATTTCGGTGAACGGCTTGGTGATGACCGGCGGCGGATCAATGCTCCATGGCTTGGACCGGCTGATCTCCCATTACACAAAGGTAAACGCTTTCCTGGCGGAGGACCCGGTGGACTGTGTGGCCATCGGCACCGGAAAGGCCTTCCAATACCTGGGGGATTTTTTCGACGGTTTTGTCACCTCCTCCACCCACAAACACTGATTGCGGCAGCCCTGGGGGAATTCCCTTGGGGCTGTTTTGGCGTTTGGATGATCGAAGGCAAGAGCCCCCTTCCAGCCGGAAGGGGGCTCTTTCACTACAGGGAGGTATCCAAAGTTAGTAGGTGAACAGCTGGGTCCAATAGAGGGTGCCACCAGCGCCCTGGTAACAGCCAACGCCGATGGAGGTGTAGCTGCTGTTTAGGATGTTGGCGCGGTGGCCGGAGGAATTCATCCAGCCCTCCATCACTTTTTCGGGGGAGGACTGGCCATAGGCGATGTTCTCACCGGCGCCGCGGAAGCTGACACCAGCCTCTGTCAGGGCAGAAGAAAAGCTGCTGCCGTTGGGGCGGGTGTGGGAGAAGGAGGAGACGATCTCCTTGGCGCGGACCTGAGCCGCAGATTGTACAGTGACATCCACCTTCAGCGGGGAGAGGCCGGCCTTGGCCCGCTCCTGGTTTACAAGGTCCGCCACCTGTTTGGCATAGGCCGCCAAGGTGTCGCCATCGTCGGGGACATTGGGTTTATCCGGTGTTTCCGGTGTCTCCGGCTTGTTCGGCACATCGGGAACCTCTGGCCGATCGCCGCCGATGATGTCATCATCGCCGGGAAGCTGGCCACAGCCCGGATAGCTTGGCCGGCAGGAACCCCAGTGGTTGCCGCTGCAATTGGAATTCCCAGTGCAGCCGCTTCCAATGATGTTCTGAACCCAGCCGAACCCGCCTAGTTGGGGACGGCAGTTTTTCAAAAGATCCTGTAGGGAGGATGTATTGTACCCACTGCCTTGGTAGGTCTGGGTGGAATTAGAAAAAATGGTCGTACCCCATCGGAAGTCGGCCACCTGAGGCTGTGCAAATGCGGTGACCGCCATAGAGGAGGTTGCCAGAGCCGCACAGGCCAGCAGGAGCAGTTTTTTTGAAATTGGTTTCATTTTTTTCCCTCACTTTCCTAGGTTTGTTGCCATTATACCGTCCAAAAAAGGAATTTTCAAAGTTAAGTTTTGGTAAGGGAAATCTTGGCCCAATCCCTTGGAAGGCCTTAACCAAAACTCATGTCAGATGCTGGAAGGGGAGGGGAATCCCACCAGATTCACGGCTGGTTCCAGCGGGATTGGCAAAGCCTTTGCAAAGATCTGGCAAATCCTCCAAAGGGCGGAGGAAGGGGAATTTTTTGTCTCGGCTAGCTGCGCTTTCAAGGGGAAATCTAACAAAGCGGCGCTGTGCGGCCGAATCGACTGCCAGGGAAGACCGTTCCCGCAACTGAGTGTTTTCGGCGGCAAGGCGGCGCAATTCCAAAAAATTGGGAGGGACCGATATGGCCAACCTGACTTCCAAAGAACTCTCCGCCCTTGAAGATCAGCTGTCGGTGGAGCAAAACCTGGTTAAGAAATACAAGTTGTATGCACAGCAGTGCACCGATCCCCAGATCCGCACCAAGTGTGAGGAGATCGCCTCCAAACACCAGAGCCACTTCTCTCGCCTGCTGAGCCACTTGAACTAGGAGGGAAACCAAATGCCGAACAACTGCAATTTTTCCGACCGTGAAATGATGGATGACGCCCTTTCTTCCCAGAAGTTTATTACCGATGGGTACAACGCCTTTGCCAACGAGTGCGCCACCCCCGCTTTGCTTGCCGAGTTTATGAACCTCCTGGATGAGGAGCATCAAATCCAGCACGACGTGTTTGCCGAGATGCAGAAACGGGGCTGGTACGCCACCGAACCCGCTGACCAAAACAAGGTCAACCAGGCAAAACAGAAATTCCAGGGGATGACCCTCTAGTTTTAGGGAATAAAGGCAAAATAAAAGGGATGGGCAGACGCCCATCCCTTTTATTTTGCCTTTATTTCGTTTCATTATTTTTGATGTGCACATCCATTTGCGGGTAGGGGATATTGATCCCAGCAGCGTCAAAGGCCAGTTTGACCTCCTCCAGCAGGAAGAAGTGGAGGGTCCAGTAATCCGCGCTGTTGACCCACACACGGCAGGTGAGATCGATGCTGTTTTCCCCGTGTTTGGAAACCCGGATAAAAGGAGCGGGGTCGGTGAGAGCCAGGCCGCTCTTCTCCACCTGCTGGGCAATAATCGCTTCCGCCTGCTTGAAGTCATCCCCATACCCGATGGAAAAGGTCAGATCCAGCCGGCGGGTGGGTTCGCTGGAAAAGTTGGTGATCTTCGCCTTGGCCACATCCCCATTGGGCAGGTAGACCCGTTTGTTGTCCACTGTGGTCAAGATGGTGTGGGTGATGCCGATCTCCTTGACGGTGCCGTCAAACCCGTCGGCGGCGATGTAATCCCCCACGGCAAAGGGCTTGGTCAGCAATACTTGGATGCCGCCCGCCAGATTGGAAAGGCTGTCCTTGACCGCCAGGGAGATGGCTAAGCCGACTGCGCCCAAAGCGGTGAGCAGGGTGGTGATCTCAAACCCTAGAATCTGCAAACAGGTCAAAGCCAACAGTACAATCAGTGAGATGCGGACAATCGACAAGATGAAGGCATGCAGTGTGACGTCGATCTTGGAGCGGCGCAGCAGGTTCTGCACAAAAGAGATGGCCGATTTGATCAGCGCCCAGCCAATGGCGAATACCACAACGGCCTTTAAAAGGCTGAAAAGGAAGGGGAGAAGCATGGCCCCTAAAGTGGCCCCCGTTACATTCCATGCGAAGGAAGACATAATTTCACCTCATTGTAAAATATTAGAAGTTCTTGCCGATTTTTAGTATAACGATTTTCTTTGCAAAAAGCAACGGCCCACCGGGAAAAAATCCGGGCGGCGGTCCGGCAAAAAAGAGTGTGGATTGGCAAAACTCCTGCTGGAATGAGGGCTGCGCTCTTTCAATTTGCCCTGTTTTGTGTTATAATAACGGCAATGGCAATTCGTATGCCTTTTCTAGGTTCGCCGGCCTGCCTTTTACCCCACAATCGAGGCGAAGGAGGCATGGGGACCATTTGCCGGACCTCCCGCTCTGCCCTTTGGGGGCAGGCGCAGCCCAATGCAGAAAAGAGGGAGGGCCCCTGAACCGGGATGCGGGGAGAAGTTCCGCTGCATCTCTTTTTTTGAGCCAGGAAGCCATAGGACTTGGCTGCCCATGCAGCCGCAGCAAGGGAGTTCCATCTATGATCACAGAATGTTCCAATCGTTTTCAATTGTATAAGCAGAAAATCCTGACCCAGCGCTTTGCCCGGATGAACGATATGCAGTGTCAGGCGGTGTTCCAGGTGGAGGGGCCGCTGCTCATCCTAGCGGGTGCGGGCAGCGGCAAAACCACTGTTTTGGTCAACCGGATCGCCAATCTGGTGGAGTTCGGCAACGCCTATTGGGAGGAGGACGTCCCCCCCTATATCACCGAAGAGGACATGGACTTCCTGGAGCGTGTGGCAGACGGCTCTGAGGAGGACGACGGCCGCCTGCGGGAGCTGATCGCCTGCCGCCCAGCTAAGCCTTGGCAGATTTTGGCCATCACCTTCACCAACAAGGCCGCCGGGGAGCTGAAAGAGCGGCTTTTTGCCATGCTGGGGGAGGATGCGGCGGACATCCAGGCGTCCACCTTCCACTCTGCCTGCGTGCGGATCCTGCGCCGGGAGATTGAGCACCTGGGGTATGGACGGAGCTTTACCATCTATGATACCGATGACTCCATCCGGGTGATCAAAGAGCAGCTCAAAGCGCTGCGGGTGGATGAAAAATCCTTCAGCCCCCGGTCGATCCTCTCCTTTATCGGCCAGGCCAAGGACCGGATGACTACCCCGGAGGAGATGCTAAGTGCCGCCGGCGGGGACTATCGCAACGAAGTCATGGCCAAGGTTTACGACGGGTACCAAAAGCAGCTGAAAGCCGCCAATGCCCTGGATTTTGACGATATCATCACCTTGACGGTCCGCCTGTTTTTGGAGAACCCAGAGGTGCTGGAACACTATCAGAACCGGTACCGTTACATCATGGTGGACGAGTACCAGGACACCAACCACGCCCAGTATATGCTGGTTAGTCTATTGGCCCAGCGCCACCACAATATTTGCGTGGTGGGGGATGACGACCAAAGCATATACAAGTTCCGCGGGGCGACCATTGAGAATATCATGAGCTTTGAGAAGCAGTTCCCCGGGGCCAAGGTCATCCGCCTGGAGCAGAATTACCGCTGTACCCAGACCATCCTGGACGCGGCCAACGCGGTGATTGAAAACAACACCGAGCGCAAGGGCAAAACCCTGTGGACCGACAATGGGGCCGGGGAGAAGGTCACCGTCTACCGGGCCAATGACGAGCTGGAGGAATCCAAGTTCGTGGCGGAGACCATCATGGCTGGGGTGAACGAGGGCGGCAAATTCTCCGACAACGCCATCCTTTACCGGATGAACGCCCAGTCCAATGCCATTGAGCGGGCCTTTGTCAAATCCGCCATCCCCTACCGGATCATCGGCGGGGTGAAGTTCTATGAGCGCAAGGAGATCAAAGACGTCATCGCCTATTTGAGCGTCATCAACAACCCCCGGGATACCCTGCGGCTGAAACGGATCGTCAACGAGCCCAAGCGGGGCATCGGCGACGCCACCTTGGCCACCTGTGAGGAGATTGCCGCCCAGCTGGACATGGGCCTCTTTGAAGTGATGGCGGAAAGCGACCAGTACGCCCCCCTCTCCAAGAAATCCCGGCCGCTGTTGGAATTTGCCCGGATGATGCAGGACCTGATGGCCCAGGTGGATGAGGTTTCCCTGGTGGAGACCCTGGACGGCCTGCTGGAGAAGACCGGCTACCTCACCATGCTGCGGCAGCAGGGGTTTGAGGGTCAGGGCCGGATCGAAAACATCGAAGAATTAAAATCCAACATGGTCAAATACATGGAGGAGAACGAGGACGCCACCCTCTCCGGCTTCCTGGAGGAGATCGCCCTTTACACCGATTTGGACAGCTATAACGCCGACACTGACGCGGTGGTGATGATGACCCTCCACTCTGCAAAAGGGCTGGAGTTTCCCAACGTCTTTATTGTGGGGATGGAGGAGGGGATCTTCCCCGGTATCCAGGCCATGCACCACCCCGCCGAAGTGGAGGAGGAGCGGCGCCTTGCCTATGTGGGCATCACCCGGGCCAAAAAGCGGCTCTACCTGTGCAACTCCTCCCAGCGGCTGATCTTTGGGCAGACCGCCCGCAACCGGCCAAGCCGCTTCTTAAAAGAGGTGCCCCAAGAGCTGTGCGACGTCCACGACCAGACCCTTCTGGCCCGCAAGTTGACCGGCAGCAACAAGGTGGCCCCCAAGCGGCCCCAGCACGCCCAAAACAACATCGGCGTGGCCGCCCAGCACACCGGGACCACTATCGCTCTTTCCCCGGGGGACCGGGTAAAGCACAAGGTCTTCGGGGAGGGGATGATCCTCTCGGTCACCCCCATGGGCAACGACCATCTGGTGGAGATTGCCTTTGAAAAGGTGGGCACCAAAAAGATCATGAGCAACTTTGCCAAGCTGACCAAGCTGTCCTGACCTGTGTGGGGAAAATCCCCTATTTCCGGCCGAACGCTGGCTGCCTGGGCCCTTCCAGCGGGCTTTTTTCCAGAAGCTGTCACAAAATCCCCCTACATTCATACAATGATATTGAGCAAAACTCAAATCTATGAGTAGGAGGATTTCTATGGCTGTTTCAAATGAATACCAGGCACAGAGCGCGGGCTCCGGTTGCTTTAAAGAAGCGGTCTGCATCGATACCAAGCGGATCTATGACTCTTGCAGCGACAAGGACTGTTTGGAGGATTTGCAGGTCTTTTTTACAACGGCCCAGCAGCCCATTGTCGACCAGGCCATCTCGGTAAAAGCGCGGAAGGTGGAGGTTCTCAACGTATACTTAGCAGTGGAGCCGGTCCCCTTTAACAAAGGGTTCTATTCGGTGGATATGACCTTCTTTTTTGGGGTCAGCTTATCCTGCTACACCTCACCCCTCTCCCCGTCGGTACCAGTAGAAGGTTTGGCTACCTTCTCCAAGAAGGTTATCCTGTACGGCAGCGAGGGCAATGTGAAGGTATACACCTCAGATCTGACCCGCAGCGACGACTGCCGCGTCAACAACATGCCTAAGGCAAGTGTACAGGTGTGTGCCCACAAACCGCCGTTTTCCCTTGGAAATATCAGTTTGGGGAGAGGATTTTCCCCGCAATTTGGAGGGATTTGAAGTTGAAATATCTGAAACAGTTTGGACTCATCTGCGCCATCGCCCTGTGCGGGGATCTGGTCAAAGAGGCCACCGGCCTGCCCATCCCCGGCAACATCATCGGGATGCTGATGCTCTTTTTCCTGCTGCTCACCGGCTTGGTGAAGCTGGATGCAGTGGAGGACACCGCCGAGTATCTGATGAGCATTATGTCGGTGATGTTCATCCCATTGGGGGCGGGTATCCTCACCAACTTCCACCACATTCAAAACGACCTGCTGGGCATTGTGCTGACCTTGGTGGTCACCACGGTGGCCACCTTTACCGTCACCGGCCTGGTGGTGGAGTTTTTGAGCCGTGCCAAAGAGAAATCCAAGGGGGAAACCGCCCATGAATAACCTGTTTGCCTATCTAACCACCAACCCTTATTTTGGACTTGCCCTCACCTTTGGGGCGTTCTTCCTGGCGGACTTCCTCTGCAAAAAGCTGAAGATCACTTTTTTAAACCCCCTTTTAATCGCCATTGCCATAGTAATTGGGGTGTTATTGGCCTTTGACATCCCCTATGAGGATTATAACCTAGGCGCTTCCCAGTTCTCCTTCCTGTTGGGGCCGGTGACAGTGGCCTTCGCTGTGCCGCTGTACAAACAGCTGGATGTGCTTAAAAAGAACTTCGCCGTCATCATGACCGGCATCGTCTCCGGGTGCTTGGCCTCGGTGGCCAGCGTCTTTGCCTGCTGCAAGCTGCTGGGCCTCTCTCCGGTGATCTACTACTCCCTGATCCCCAAATCCATCACCTCTTCCATCGCGGTCAGCGTGTCGGAGGAGATTGGCGGCATCTCGGCGCTGACGGTGGCGCTGGTGGTGCTCACCGGCCTTCTTGGGGCGGCCATCGCCTCCGGAATGGTCAAGCTCCTCCATCTGAAGAACAAGGTGGCCATCGGCCTTGCCATCGGCACATGTTCCCACGCCATCGGCACCAGCCGCGCTATGCAGATGGGCGAGGTGGAAGGCGCCATGAGCAGCCTGGCTATTGTGGTGGCTGGCGTGGTGACGGTGTTCCTCGCCCCGGTTGCGGCCATGCTGCTGTAGGGAAGCCAGAATCTTTTCTCCCTTTTTTCCATACAAGTAAAGCGTATACCCCCTGTGGGGAGGTATGCGCTTTTTCCTTTTATATCGCTTGAAAGGGGGAATCCTTGTGGAAACAAAGAAAGAAAAGACGTTGGAAATCCGCTTTGAGGACCCCAACCCGCCCGGCAGGCTGGAACAGCTGCTGCGCAAACTTCTGCGGGGGGAGGAGCTATGAGGATGGCCGCCTATTGCCGGGTCTCCACCGACCGGGAAGCCCAGCTGGAATCCTTGGAAAACCAAAAGCGGTTCTTTGAGGATTTTGCAGAAAAACAAGGCCACCAACTGGTGAAAATCTATGCGGATGAGGGGATATCCGGCCGGCAGATGAAGGGCCGGGAGCAGTTTTTGCAGATGCTGCGGGATGCACAGGAAGGGGCCTTTGACCTGGTGACCGTCAAGGATATCAGCCGGTTTTCCCGCAACACCGTGGACTTTTTAAACGCTTTCCGGCGGCTCAAATCCCTGGGGGTTGCCGTGTGGTTCCTCTCGGGGAGCCAGGGGCTTTTGGGGGACTCTGAGTTTGTCCTCACCATTTTTGGGGCGCTGGCCCAGGAGGAGAGCGCCAACCTTTCCCGCCGGGTGAAGTTCGGCAAGCAGGAAGGGGCAAAGCGGGGCAGGGTCCCGCCGGAACTCTACGGCTATGACCGGGTGGACGCCTTCACCCTGCGGATCAACCCGGCGGAGGGGGAGACGGTGAAGCGGATCTTCCATTGGTACACCGGGGAGGGCATCGGCTGCCGGGCCATCGCCCTGCGGCTCACTGCCCTGGGCATCCCCGCAAAACGGGGCGGCGATTGGAATGCCAAAGGGGTGCGGCGGATTTTGGGCAACCCGGTTTACGCAGGGGAACTGGTCAACAACCGGTTTGAGACGGTGGACTTCCTCTCGGGGAAGACGGGGACCCGCCCCCAAGGGGAGTGGCTCCGCCACCCAAGACCGGAACTGGCCCTGGTGACCCGGAAGGAGTTTGACGCCGCCCAGAGGATACTGGAAAGCCGGGCTGTCCCCAAGGCGGGATCCCCCAAGGGGAGGTACCCTCTCAGCGGACTCCTCTGCTGTGCCTCCTGCGGGGAGCCTCTTGTCCGCCGCAAGCGCAAGGCGGGGGCCCGGTGGCTCTGCCCTACTCCCGGCTGCCCCGGCCACCCTTCGGTGGGGGAGGAGGAGCTGAACCGGGCCTTGGGAATGTATTTTGCGGCCCGCCTTCCGGGGGAGACGCCCCGTCCCAACCGGGGAGAGTCCGCCTCCGCGGCACTGCACCAACGGGAAGAACGGGTGAAGACCCTGTTCCAGGCGGGGATCATCTCCCTGGAGGAACTCAAAGAGCGACTCGCCCAGCTGGAGAAGATGGGGGAAGAGCTGCAAAAATGGGAGGGGATTAACCGCCCGGTTTTCTCTGCCGGGGAGCGGTTTTCCCATCTCACCCGGCCGGAGCTCCACCGGCTGGTGGAGCGGATCGACGCAGATCAAAACAGGGTGACAGTACACCTCAAACAGCTGTGACGGCGGCGATGGAGGGGCAAAAACACAGGTGGTTGACCCCATCTGCCTCTCCTGCCGCATCTGCGAATGCCCCCAGTATAACTGCGAGCCCTTAGGCGTCCTGCCCGATTGCATCACAGCCCAGTTTGACGGGGTGTTCCAGGGCGTCACCCCCAGCCGGGTGGTGTATATCAGCCTGGGCCTGTTCACCATCGTGCAGATCGAGCGCTGTGTCCAGATGATGATCCCCGCCTACGACTACTGCGTGCCGGATAAGGAGAGCGTCTGCACTACCGACGACCCCTGCGAGCTTTTCAAACGGATCAAATTCCCCACCGATGAATTTTTCCCGCCCAAGCTCAGCGACCTCACCTGCGAGGAGTAGTCCCCCACAGGAAAAATAGCGGCGAGCCGCCGCGGGCAATTGGCGCACTCGCTTTTGTGGGTGCGCTTTGCTTTTGTACTCGCGCTATAAATCGGGATTTTAACTGTCCTTTCCCCATCCCCCAAAGGGTGAAACAGCCGCGGCAGGCCAGAGAGATGCCATGCCGCGGCTGTTTTGCGGGGCCAAGGGGAGTGAAACGGTGGAAGGGGGATGGATTTACCCAGGAAAGGGCAGGCTCCCCTTTTTAGGTCCGCGCCGGCCATGGCCTTGTGCGGGCTTCTATTTTTTTCAGGGGAAAGCAAGGGGGAGAAACGCACAAAACGAAAAAGAGAGTTTTTTGTTCCCTGGTGGTTTTTTTTGGACTTATATAGTATAATATTTCTGTATGAATTGGCTAGGCTTTTCTATTTGGGCCAAAACTTGCCAAAGAAACAAGGGAAGTGGCATATTGAACACGCACAAGGGAAAACTGATTGTAATTGAAGGGCTGGATGGCAGCGGCAAAGCGACCCAAAGCGAGCTGTTGTATCAATCGCTTCTGGAAGTGGGCGATCCGGTCCGCAAAATCTCCTTCCCCGATTATGGGCAGCCCTCCTCCACCTTGGTGAAAATGTACCTCTCGGGGGAGATCGGCAGCTTAGAGGAGGTCAATGCCTATGCGGCCTCCAGTTTTTACGCAGTGGACCGGTATGTCAGCTACCAAACCCAGTGGAAAGACGATTACTTGGGAGGGAAGCTGATCATCGCAGACCGCTACACCACCAGCAACGCCGCCCACCAGATGGTGAAACTCCCCAAGGAACAATGGGACGGGTTCCTCTCCTGGCTGGAAGAGTATGAGTATAACCTCCTGGGCATCCCTTGGCCGGACGGGGTCATCTATCTGGATATGGAGCCGGAGACCTCCCGAAGGCTGATCGAGGGCCGGTACCAGGGGGATGAATCCAAAAAAGACATCCATGAGGCCAATTTTCAGTACCTGCTGCGCTGCCGGGAAGCTGCGTTGTACGCTGCCCAGCGCCTGGGGTGGAGGACGGTCCGCTGCTGCGACGGCATATCCCCCCTGCCTATTGAGAAAATTGCGGAATCTGTTCGCAGAATGTCGGTAGAAATTTTAAAATAAGGTGATATTATGGTAGAGTTCCATCCAATCCAGCTTTCCGACCGCACATGGATCGGGGAGCTGTTCCGCCTCTCCCAATACCGGGGGAGCGAATATTGTTTTTCTAACAGCTACAACTGGCGCAAGGCCTATCAAATTGAATGCACCCGCCTGGGGAACCGGGCGCTGATCCGCTCCGATGGGGGGCATGGCCGAAATTACCTGTATCCAGCCGGCGACGGCGATTTAAAAGAGGCTATCCTCGCCATGAAAGCGGATGCGGACAAAGACGGCCTGCCCTTCCGCCTCAACGGGGTCACCGATGAGATGCGGGACTGTCTGGAGGAGAACTTCCCCGACGCGTTTGAATTTAGCGAGCGCAGGGACCAGTTTGACTACATTTATTCGGTGGACAAGCTCTCCAGCCTCTCGGGCAAGAAGCTCCACGGCAAGCGCAACCATATCAACCGGTTTTTGGAGACCTACGACTGGCGGTTTGAACCCCTCACCCTGGACAATCTGCCCTACGCCTTTGAGATGAACCAGCAGTGGAAACAGATCATCGCACAGGAAGGGGAGGACAACCAGAGCCTGGATCAAGAGGGGGAGGCGGTGAAGAGCGCCTTTGACCACTTCACCGACCTGGGGCTCAAGGGGGGCCTGCTCATCGCTGATGGCCGCCCGGTGGCCTACACCATGGGAAGCCCCTTGACCGAGGACACCTTCATCGTCCACATTGAGAAGGCGTTCTGGGATGTGCCCGGCGCTTACCCCATGATCAATCAGCAGTTCGTCCGGTATGCCTGCGAGGGGTTTACCTACGTCAACCGGGAGGACGACACCGGAGATGAGGGCCTTCGCAAGGCCAAACAATCCTATTACCCTGACATCCTGCTGCGCAAATTCCACGCCGTCTGGCGGGGATAAACGCGCCCGAAAGGAGACGACGCCATGATCGCATTTGCCGACCGGTCGATGGTACCCGCCCTCAAGGAGCTGTGGAAACTCTCCTTCGGCGACCCCGAGGGTTACATCGATCTGTTTTTTGAACACCGCTTCCGGGATAAGGAATGCCTGGTGGATGTAGAAGGGGAGAGGGTAGCGGGAATGCTGTTCCTATTGCCCATCACAGTCATCACCCCCCTGGGCGAGATGGATGCCCGGTACATCTACGGGGTGGCCACCCATCCGGATTTCCGGGGCCGGGGGATCAGCACCCGGCTGCTCCACCGGGCCCACCGGGAGATGGAAAAGGAGGATGTCATCCTCTCCATCCTGGTGCCGGCCACCAAAGAGCTGTTCCAGTTCTATGAGCACCGGGGTTACGCCATCGAGTTTAACTGCCGCCGCATGGCCCTTCCTGCCGGCGAGATCCCCCCAGGGGAAGGGGTACCTCTCGCTGAAAGTTCCTTTGCAGGGGAGGCGGCCCTGCGCAACCGGTATTTCAATCGGTGCCACATGTTCGGCCGGTGGGATACCAGGGCTCTTTCCTACCAGGATATTGAGGCCGGGTACACAGGGGGAGAAGTCCTCTCCTTCCCCGGGGGATACGCCTACTGCCTCCCCGATGGGGACAAGGTGCTGGTCAAAGAGCTGGTGCTGCCCAAGGATATGGATTTTTATGAAGTGGCCAAAGCCGTCCACCGGCGCTATGGGGCCAAGGAGTACCAGTACCGGCTATGGGAGGACATCCCCGCCGGGGAGCTGGCCCCCTATGCCATGGCCCACTGGATCAAAGAAAAACGACAGAAGAAGCTGGAAGACGTAGAGGGCCGCGCCTCCTATCTGGGACTGACCTTGGATTAAGCGGCCCCGACAGAGAGGTAAAACAGGATGAAAAACATAGACTTACGGGAATACAAAGGGGCCTTGCGCCGGGAATCCAAGGCGTACCGGCAATCCCTTCCCGCCGAGGCCAAGGCCAAAAAAGACAGCGCCATCCTGCGCCGGCTGCTGGCGCTGCGGCAGTATCAGCAGGCTTCTTTGGTGCTGACCTATGTGTCCACTGCCATTGAGGTGGACACCCGGGAGCTGATCCGCCAGGCACTGGCAGACGGCAAGCGGGTGGGGGTCCCCCGGTGCATCGACGGCACCCGGCTGATGGAGTTTTACGAGATCGGCTCGCTGGACGACCTGGAAAAACGCACCTTCGGGGTGCTGGAGCCGGTGCCGGAACGCTGCACCCTCATCACCGATTTTTCCAAGAGCATCTGCGTGGTGCCCGCCCTCCTCTACGATCTGTCCGGTTACCGCATCGGGTATGGCGGCGGCTACTACGACCGCTTTTTAGCCCATTACCCGGGGTATAAAGTGGGGGTGACCTATGTGAAGTGCATCCGCAGGCGGATTCTCCACGGGCGGTATGACGTGCCGGTCAGCGCCTTGGTCACCGAACGGTATGTCAACTTTTTGAAAAGCCCCGCCCTGCGCAGAGGTTCCCCTCGGGAGTGAGAGGCAGGTACGGGCTACATACTACTGCCTACGCAATCCGGCAATTGATTCTCATGAAAAAATGCGGTATGATACCAACATAAAATCGAATCCGGTCGAATAGCCGGGAAATGGTACCGCAGGAGGAATGTTATGGATAGAAACAACCAAAATCCCCAGGATAGGCGCCGCCGGCCCAGCCGTAAGCCCAGCAAGGTGAGCCGCCGCTTACTTACCATCGCCGCCGTGGTGGGGGTGTCCATCTTTTTGGCGGTCTTTGCCTTGCAGAGTTTTTCTGACCTGTTTGGGCTCAACCAAAAGGACCAGCAGATTGAAATCACCGTGGAGAGCGGCATGTCCTCCAGGCAGATTATCAACCTGCTCAAGGACGAAGGGGTCATCTCTCAGAAGCTGACCTTCCAGCTGTACGCAGGCCTTCGCAACTCCACCTCAAAATTCAAACCGGGGGTTTACCTGCTTAACTCCAACATGAGCTATGATGAAATTATTGTGGCCCTGCAAACAGGCAACGAGAAGCAGAATACCATCCGCATCACCTTCCCCGAGGGGATGACCCTGCGGGAAATTGCCAACCTCCTGGAGGAAAAGGGGGTTTGCAAGGCACAGGATTTATACAGCTATCTGGAGACCGCCAATTTGGAGGAGAAGTACGAGTTTGTGGAGAAGATCCCCAAAGGGGGGAACCGCTTCCGCCGGTTTGAGGGGTATTTCTTCCCCGATACCTATGACTTTTTCTTGGGGGAGAGCCCGGAGCGTGTCACCGCCCGGTTCCTGGACAACTTTGAATCCAAAATCACCAATGAGATGTATGCCCAGATGAAGAACCAGAACCTGACCTTGGATGAGGCCATCACCCTGGCTTCCATGGTTCAGGAGGAATCCTCCGGTCATGAGGAGATGGGCAGGGTGTCCTCGGTATTCCACAACCGGCTGGATAATTCCGTCACCTACCCCCGCCTTCAGTCGGATGTAACCATCTTCTATGTCAACCGGGATATCAAGCCCTTTTTGCAGGTAAATAACCAGGAGATGTACGACGCCTACAACACCTACAAATGCACCGGACTGCCGGTGGGGCCGGTATGCAATCCGGGAATTGACGCCATTAAGGCAGCTCTTTACCCGGAGGATACCGACTACTACTTCTTCCTGACCGACGCCACTGGAAAGTTCTATTATGCAAAAACCGCAGACCAGCACTATCAGAACGAACGGGTTGCCGCCCAGGCCGGTGAGGTCCATGGAACCGACACCCAGAATTAGAAAGGGGACAGTTTAGGATGACAGAGCCAATAAAAAAACCGGAGGTTCTTGCCCCTGTAGGGGATTCGGAACGGCTGGCGGCCGCCATCCGCTATGGGGCGGACGCGGTGTACCTGGGGGGCAAGCAATTCGGAATGCGGGCAAACCCCGCCAATTTTGATCAGGATGAACTGCGGGATGGGGTTGCACTGGCCCACAAGCATGGGGTAAAAGTTTATCTGACCTGCAACACCCTGCCCCTTAACCGGGAGATCCCGGAGCTTCCAGACTTCCTGCGCTATGCCAGGGATGTGGGGGTGGATGCCCTCATCGTCGCCGATGTGGGGGTGCTGATGGAGGCCAAACGCACGGTGCCGGAGGTGGACATCCACATTTCCACCCAGGCAGGGGTGGTCAACTACCTCACCGCCACCGAGCTGTACCGCCTGGGGGCAAAGCGGGTGGTGCTGGCCCGGGAGCTCTCCATCGAGGACGTGAAATACATCCGGGACCACACCCCGCCGGAGCTGGAGATTGAAGCCTTTGTCCATGGGGCGATGTGCATGTCTTTCTCCGGCCGGTGCCTCTTGTCCAACTACATGACCGGCCGGGATGCCAACCGGGGCGAATGTGCCCAGCCCTGCCGCTGGTCCTACCACCTGATGGAGGAAAAGCGCCCCGGCGAGTATTTCCCCGTGTTCGAGGACGAGCGGGGCAGCTATATCCTCAACGCCAAGGACCTTTGCATGGTTGAACATATCAAGGAGTTGGTGGACGCCGGTGTCACCTCCCTTAAAATTGAGGGACGAGCCAAATCCGCTTACTATGTGGGGGTGATCACCAACGCCTACCGGGCGGCGGTGGATTTGTACGCTCAAAACCCGGGGGAGTTCCAGCTTCCCCAGTGGATTGCCGATGAAACCCGCAAGGTCTCCCACCGAGAGTATTCCACAGGGTTCTACTTCGGCCGGCCGGACCAGTGTTATAAGAGCGGCGGCTATGTGCGGGAATGTGACATCGTTGCCAATGTGGATTCCTGGGAGGATGGCCTTTTGACCTTGACCCAGCGCAACTACTTTAAGCCCGGTGACCGGGTTGAGGTGCTGGAACCCAAATCCCAGCCGGTGGAGCTGACGGTGGAAAAAATCCTTTCCCTGGAAGGGGAGGAGTTGGACGCCGCCCGCCATCCTATGCAGAAGATTCAGATTCCATGCAGCCGGACCTTTGCCCCCGGCTCCATTGTCCGCAAAGACAAGGAGTAGGGCCGGTGAAGCGGTTTGAATACAAAATGGTGGATTTGAGCCCCACTTGGTCTTTGGACCCGGAAAAAAGAACGCAGAGTACCTGGAACGCTTGGACAAGCTGGGCCGGGAGGGATGGATGCTGATCTCCGGGAATGAGAATTGGAAATACTCCCTGTTTGTGCGGGAGATGGAAGAATAACTATAGAGGCAAGGGTCATTCCCCAACAGGGAAAGGCCCTTGCCTTTCTCTTTTCCCCCAATCCCCTTTTTACAGGTTCCTGGAAGAATTTTCTACGGAAAACCGCCCCATTTTGTGGAACGCTAAACAGGATGAACCGTTGTAAAAGGGGAGTGATTGGATGAGCAAAGACCGCGGCCGGTCAAAAACCGGGGTGGATCTGGGGAAAGACAGCATTGGGAAACTGCTGCTGCGGTTGTCCCTGCCTGCTATTTTAGCCCAATTGACCAATGCATTGTACAGCATTATCAACCGTATGTATCTGGGCAACATTCCGGGGCAAAGCCATTTAGCCCTTTCCGCCCTGGGAGTCTGTATGCCGATTCTGATATTGATTACCGCGTTCAGCTCCCTGGTGGGAATGGGCGGTGCGCCGCGGGTCTCTGCCCACATGGGCGAGGGGGACTATGCTGGTGCGGAGCGGATTCTTGGCAACTGTTTTACCACTATCCTGCTGATTTCCGCTGCCATCACCCTTGTGCTGCAGCTGTTTATGTCTCCCATCCTACAGATGTTCGGCGCCAGCGGCGAGACTCTGCCCTATGCCACAAGTTACCTGCGGATCTACTCCTTAGGCACCGTCTTTATGCAGATTGCCCTGGGGATGAACTTTTTCATCAGCGCCCAGGGCTTTGCCAAAACCAGCATGATCACCATTCTGTTGGGGGCAGGGCTCAACATCATTCTTGACCCTATCCTGATTTTTGGGATGGGTATGGGTCTGCCGGGGGCTGCTTTGGCTACAGTCATTTCCCAGGGGGTTGCCGCTGCCTGGGTGATGGGGTTTCTGCTGGGGCCCAAAACCCAGCTGAAAATCCGCAGGGAAAACATGCCCATACGCTGGAAGATCCTAGCCCCGGTGCTTCTTTTGGGGCTTTCACCCTTTGCAATGCAGTCCACGGAGGGCTTGGTCAGCATCGCCTTTAACATCCGCCTGCGGGATATGGGCGGCGATGTGGCCGTGGGGGCGATGACCATCCTGACCAGCATCCTCCAGGTGGGGATGATGCCGGTTTCTGGCATGGGCCAAGGGGCCCAGCCCATCCTGAGCTTCAACCTTGGCGCCCGAAAAGCCGACCGGGTCAAGGAGGCATTCCGCATCCTGCTGTTTTCCAGCCTGGGGTGGTCAGTCACTTATTGGGCCGTCTTAATGTTGTTCCCCGGGTGGTTTGCCGGCCTTTTTTCCAGCGACCCGGCCCTCTTGGAAACGGCGGTCTGGGCCATGCGGATTTATCTGGCCGCCCAGTTTATCAGCGGGGCACAGATCGCCTGCCAGCAGACGCTGGTGGCGGTGGAGCAGGCAAAAGCTTCGCTGTTCCTGGCACTGCTGCGCAAACTGTTTCTGCTGGTGCCGTTGATGTTCATCCTGCCAAGCATTGCTGGACTGGGGCTCACCGGTGTGTTCCTCGCCCAGCCCACCGCCGACCTGGTGGCCTTTACTATCACGGCCCTGGTGTTCTACACCAGATTTAGCCGAGTACTCCGCGGGCTTCGGGAGGGGCGCGTCCAGGAGGAATAGGGGACTGCTATCAAATTTTAGCAAGCATTTTGGACAGGCGCGTGAAAACGCGCCTGTCTTTCTGTTTCCAAGCCTTGCTGAGGGCCCCTGTTTTTCAGCGCCCAATTGCCAGGCTGCCACTGCACAAAGCCGAGGGACAGCCTCTTCCGGCACCAGGGTCCGTTTGCGGCAAGAGGTTGCCGCGACTGGATGCAAAGAGCACTGTGGGAATGCCAGTTTTTCCACACCGCGCGGTGGGGAAAATCCCCAATGGATGGGAGGGGATCCAACCTTTAGGTGGTTGTTTCTAAACAATTTGAAAAGGAATATTTTCCCAAATTTGGTAAAGGTGGGAGAGGGATAATTGCGAAAAAACAATAAAATTCGACATATGGTTTGGGGCGAATGAATGTTCTTTCATGTCCATTTTATGCGGGTTGGCATGGTTTTGCACCCAATCTGCTCCAGGAAGGGGGAAGGAAAAAAAGCCCGGGATTTTTTTGGGAAAAGTGTGGACACACTATTGCAATTTCCTTATACCACATGTATAATTAGAACAACAGTGGTGAAAAGTGGGTAAAAGTGGTTTGAAAATTGCAAGAAGGGGGCGGAAAGAATGTTGATCGGCGAGTACCAGCATACGCTGGATCCCAAAGGCCGCGTCAACTTCCCCGCCCGTCTGCGGGAATCGCTGGGCTCCACCTTTATCATCACCAAAGGGCTGGACAACTGCCTGTATGTCTATTCCATGGAGGAATGGAAGGTGCTGGAGGATAAGATCCGTGCCCTGCCCATGAGCAAATCCCGCAACTTGCAGCGTTTCTTTTTTGCTGGGGCCGCTGAAGCGGAGCCGGATAAGCAGGGCCGGGTGCTCATTCCCGCCCATCTGCGGGAGTACGCCGGCCTCACCAAAGACGTAACGGTGATCGGCGCGTCGGTGCGGGCGGAGATCTGGGACAGCGAACGTTACCAGTCCAGCTGTGAGGAACTGACCAGCGACTCCATCGCCGAGTCGATGGATGAACTGGGATTTTAACAAACGAAGGGAAAACGGAGGGGAAAAGATGGAATTCAGCCATGTGCCGGTGCTCCTGGAGGAGTGTATTCAGGGCCTTGCCATCCGGCCCTCCGGCATCTATGTAGACGGGACCGCCGGCGGGGCAGGCCATTCCCGGGAGATTGCCAAGCGCCTGGGGCCCCAGGGGCGGCTCATCGCCATTGACAAGGATCCGGACGCCGTCGCCATCGCGGGGGAGCGGCTTCGGGAATTCCCCCAGGCCACAGTGGTGCAGAACGATTTCGCCAACATCCCCCTGGTTCTGGATGAGCTGGGTATTGACCGGGTGGACGGCATCCTCTTGGATTTGGGGGTGTCCTCCCACCAGCTGGACACTGCGGAGCGGGGCTTTTCCTACAACTTTGACGCCCCGCTCGACATGCGGATGAGTCAGAGCGGCCTATCTGCCTACGACATTGTCAACACCTACTCGGTGGAGGACATCACCCGCATCCTGCGGGAGTTCAGCGAGGAAAAATTCGCCTACCGCATCGCCCAGAACATTGAGAAAGCCCGGCAGCAAAAACCGGTGGAAACCACCTTTGAACTGGTGGAGATCATCAAGCAGTCCATCCCGGCGGCGGCGCGCAGGGAAGGGGGCCATCCGGCCAAACGGACTTTCCAGGCGCTGCGGATCGCTGTCAACCAGGAGCTGGATCACCTGTCCATCTGCCTGGACGACGCTTTTGAACGGCTTGCCCCCGGCGGCCGGTTCGCCGTCATCACCTTCCACTCCCTGGAGGATAGGATGGTGAAGCAGAAATTCGCCGCCTTGGCCAAAGGCTGTATCTGCCCGCCGGACTTCCCGGTGTGCGTCTGCGGCCACAAACCCCGGGCCAAGCTGGTCAACAGAAAGCCCATTGAGGCCACAGCGGAGGAATTGGCTGCCAACAAGCGCAGCCACAGTGCCAAGCTGCGGGTCTGCGAACGGCTCCCGGAAGGGGAAGAGCAACAAGGATAATAAGTGCCTGGACACAACCTCCAGGGACGTATCATAATCATTCGGATGAGAAAGAGAGGGACTTATCTTGGATTACGCAAGACAAAGCACGGCTTATGATCTATCCCGCTATGAGCAGCATCTGCGGCCTCAGCCGCCGGAACTTCATGTGGTTGGCAGGGGCAATTCCCGGGCGGCGGCCAACCGCGCCCTCGGCCTGCGGCTCGCCTGCACCGCGCTGGCGGTGGTCTCAATGCTGGCGGTGATGCTGTATAACAATGCCATCCTCACCGAACTCACCGAGGAATACAACGCCCAAAGCACCAGATATGAGGAGCTGAAAAGCGAAGGGGTGCGCCTGCAAAGTGAATTGGAAGGGAAGATGAGCCTGCGCAACGTGGAGGATTACGCCTCTGCCAACATGGGCCTTTCCAAAACCGAAGCTTACCAGATTGAATATGTCCAGCTCAACAAAGGCGACCGGGTGGTGCTTGCCCAAAGCCCGGCAAATGCGGGGCCGTGGGGACGGATCCAAGAGGGGTTCCAAGCTTTTTTGGAATACCTGATGCCAAATTAAAATACCTATGATACAGCTAAGAGTTAAGAGACTTTCATCTTAGCTCTTAATTTCTTTTTGGCGGAAAACGCTCTCACCGCCCAATGGAGGAACGAACATGGCAAATGCTCCCAGCAATAAAATGCAGCGTCGGATCCAGGTGATCTTGTTTTGTATGGCGGTGGTGGGATTTTCCATCCTGCTGGGCCGGCTTTATTATTTGCAGATTGTCGAAGGGGATAAATATCAAAAGCTGGCCCTCTCCCAACAGATGCGCTCCACCACCATCAGCGCCGAGCGGGGGGAGATTTTAGACACCAACGGCAAGGTGCTGGCCCGCAGCGCCCAGGTGTGGAACGTGATCCTCTCCCCGGCGGATGTGAAGGACGATGCCCAGCTGAACCAAGTGGCGGACTTTTTGTCCGAGCTATTGGATGTGGATCGGCAAAAGATCATCGACAAAGGCAAAAACAAAAAAATGTACTACGAGCGGGTCAAATCCAAGGTGGAAAAGGATGTGGCCGACCAGATCACCCAGTTCTGCGTCGACAACAAGATCACCTGCATCAACCTGGAGGAGGACACCCGCCGCTACTACCCCTATGGCCATTTGGCGTCCACTGTGCTGGGCTTTACCGGCAGCGAAAACAAGGGCGCCTATGGCCTGGAAGCCTATTATGACAAGTATTTGAGCGGTACCCCCGGCCGTGTGGTGGCAGCGAAAAACGCCTGGGGCTCCGACCTGCCCTACCGCTACCAACAGCTTTACGACGCCCAGGATGGATGCTCCATCGTGCTGACCATCGACGAGGTGGTTCAGCACTTCCTGGAGAAACACCTGGAGACCGCCGTCACCGAGCACAACGTCCAAAACCGGGCGGCGGGGATTGTGATGAACGTCAAAACCGGCGAGATTTTGGCCATGGCCACCAAGCCGGACTTCGACCCCAACGAGCCGCTGGTCATCGCCGACCCCAAAACCGCGGCCGCCTTGGAGGAACTGAAAAAGACCGCTACCGATGAAGAGTATGCAAAAGCCCTCCAGGAAGCCCAGTTTGTCCAGTGGAACAACAAGGCGGTCCAGGAGCCCTACGAGCCCGGTTCGGTGTTTAAAATCATAACCGCCGCTGGGGCTTTGGAATCGGGCGCGGTCCACGGCGGAGATGTGTTCAACTGTCCAGGTTACCACATTGTGGCGGGCCGCNTGTTTCCAAGCCTTGCTGAGGGCCCCTGTTTTTCAGCGCCCAATTGCCAGGCTGCCACTGCACAAAGCCGAGGGACAGCCTCTTCCGGCACCAGGGTCCGTTTGCGGCAAGAGGTTGCCGCGACTGGATGCAAAGAGCACTGTGGGAATGCCAGTTTTTCCACACCGCGCGGTGGGGAAAATCCCCAATGGATGGGAGGGGATCCAACCTTTAGGTGGTTGTTTCTAAACAATTTGAAAAGGAATATTTTCCCAAATTTGGTAAAGGTGGGAGAGGGATAATTGCGAAAAAACAATAAAATTCGACATATGGTTTGGGGCGAATGAATGTTCTTTCATGTCCATTTTATGCGGGTTGGCATGGTTTTGCACCCAATCTGCTCCAGGAAGGGGGAAGGAAAAAAAGCCCGGGATTTTTTTGGGAAAAGTGTGGACACACTATTGCAATTTCCTTATACCACATGTATAATTAGAACAACAGTGGTGAAAAGTGGGTAAAAGTGGTTTGAAAATTGCAAGAAGGGGGCGGAAAGAATGTTGATCGGCGAGTACCAGCATACGCTGGATCCCAAAGGCCGCGTCAACTTCCCCGCCCGTCTGCGGGAATCGCTGGGCTCCACCTTTATCATCACCAAAGGGCTGGACAACTGCCTGTATGTCTATTCCATGGAGGAATGGAAGGTGCTGGAGGATAAGATCCGTGCCCTGCCCATGAGCAAATCCCGCAACTTGCAGCGTTTCTTTTTTGCTGGGGCCGCTGAAGCGGAGCCGGATAAGCAGGGCCGGGTGCTCATTCCCGCCCATCTGCGGGAGTACGCCGGCCTCACCAAAGACGTAACGGTGATCGGCGCGTCGGTGCGGGCGGAGATCTGGGACAGCGAACGTTACCAGTCCAGCTGTGAGGAACTGACCAGCGACTCCATCGCCGAGTCGATGGATGAACTGGGATTTTAACAAACGAAGGGAAAACGGAGGGGAAAAGATGGAATTCAGCCATGTGCCGGTGCTCCTGGAGGAGTGTATTCAGGGCCTTGCCATCCGGCCCTCCGGCATCTATGTAGACGGGACCGCCGGCGGGGCAGGCCATTCCCGGGAGATTGCCAAGCGCCTGGGGCCCCAGGGGCGGCTCATCGCCATTGACAAGGATCCGGACGCCGTCGCCATCGCGGGGGAGCGGCTTCGGGAATTCCCCCAGGCCACAGTGGTGCAGAACGATTTCGCCAACATCCCCCTGGTTCTGGATGAGCTGGGTATTGACCGGGTGGACGGCATCCTCTTGGATTTGGGGGTGTCCTCCCACCAGCTGGACACTGCGGAGCGGGGCTTTTCCTACAACTTTGACGCCCCGCTCGACATGCGGATGAGTCAGAGCGGCCTATCTGCCTACGACATTGTCAACACCTACTCGGTGGAGGACATCACCCGCATCCTGCGGGAGTTCAGCGAGGAAAAATTCGCCTACCGCATCGCCCAGAACATTGAGAAAGCCCGGCAGCAAAAACCGGTGGAAACCACCTTTGAACTGGTGGAGATCATCAAGCAGTCCATCCCGGCGGCGGCGCGCAGGGAAGGGGGCCATCCGGCCAAACGGACTTTCCAGGCGCTGCGGATCGCTGTCAACCAGGAGCTGGATCACCTGTCCATCTGCCTGGACGACGCTTTTGAACGGCTTGCCCCCGGCGGCCGGTTCGCCGTCATCACCTTCCACTCCCTGGAGGATAGGATGGTGAAGCAGAAATTCGCCGCCTTGGCCAAAGGCTGTATCTGCCCGCCGGACTTCCCGGTGTGCGTCTGCGGCCACAAACCCCGGGCCAAGCTGGTCAACAGAAAGCCCATTGAGGCCACAGCGGAGGAATTGGCTGCCAACAAGCGCAGCCACAGTGCCAAGCTGCGGGTCTGCGAACGGCTCCCGGAAGGGGAAGAGCAACAAGGATAATAAGTGCCTGGACACAACCTCCAGGGACGTATCATAATCATTCGGATGAGAAAGAGAGGGACTTATCTTGGATTACGCAAGACAAAGCACGGCTTATGATCTATCCCGCTATGAGCAGCATCTGCGGCCTCAGCCGCCGGAACTTCATGTGGTTGGCAGGGGCAATTCCCGGGCGGCGGCCAACCGCGCCCTCGGCCTGCGGCTCGCCTGCACCGCGCTGGCGGTGGTCTCAATGCTGGCGGTGATGCTGTATAACAATGCCATCCTCACCGAACTCACCGAGGAATACAACGCCCAAAGCACCAGATATGAGGAGCTGAAAAGCGAAGGGGTGCGCC
The DNA here is from genome assembly GCF_900104615.1 of Merdimmobilis hominis. GTDB lineage: Bacteria > Bacillota > Clostridia > Oscillospirales > Ruminococcaceae > Merdimmobilis > Merdimmobilis hominis. The sequence goes on from NZ_LT629939.1 coordinate 2,180,941, forward strand.
TGCAAAGTGAATTGGAAGGGAAGATGAGCCTGCGCAACGTGGAGGATTACGCCTCTGCCAACATGGGCCTTTCCAAAACCGAAGCTTACCAGATTGAATATGTCCAGCTCAACAAAGGCGACCGGGTGGTGCTTGCCCAAAGCCCGGCAAATGCGGGGCCGTGGGGACGGATCCAAGAGGGGTTCCAAGCTTTTTTGGAATACCTGATGCCAAATTAAAATACCTATGATACAGCTAAGAGTTAAGAGACTTTCATCTTAGCTCTTAATTTCTTTTTGGCGGAAAACGCTCTCACCGCCCAATGGAGGAACGAACATGGCAAATGCTCCCAGCAATAAAATGCAGCGTCGGATCCAGGTGATCTTGTTTTGTATGGCGGTGGTGGGATTTTCCATCCTGCTGGGCCGGCTTTATTATTTGCAGATTGTCGAAGGGGATAAATATCAAAAGCTGGCCCTCTCCCAACAGATGCGCTCCACCACCATCAGCGCCGAGCGGGGGGAGATTTTAGACACCAACGGCAAGGTGCTGGCCCGCAGCGCCCAGGTGTGGAACGTGATCCTCTCCCCGGCGGATGTGAAGGACGATGCCCAGCTGAACCAAGTGGCGGACTTTTTGTCCGAGCTATTGGATGTGGATCGGCAAAAGATCATCGACAAAGGCAAAAACAAAAAAATGTACTACGAGCGGGTCAAATCCAAGGTGGAAAAGGATGTGGCCGACCAGATCACCCAGTTCTGCGTCGACAACAAGATCACCTGCATCAACCTGGAGGAGGACACCCGCCGCTACTACCCCTATGGCCATTTGGCGTCCACTGTGCTGGGCTTTACCGGCAGCGAAAACAAGGGCGCCTATGGCCTGGAAGCCTATTATGACAAGTATTTGAGCGGTACCCCCGGCCGTGTGGTGGCAGCGAAAAACGCCTGGGGCTCCGACCTGCCCTACCGCTACCAACAGCTTTACGACGCCCAGGATGGATGCTCCATCGTGCTGACCATCGACGAGGTGGTTCAGCACTTCCTGGAGAAACACCTGGAGACCGCCGTCACCGAGCACAACGTCCAAAACCGGGCGGCGGGGATTGTGATGAACGTCAAAACCGGCGAGATTTTGGCCATGGCCACCAAGCCGGACTTCGACCCCAACGAGCCGCTGGTCATCGCCGACCCCAAAACCGCGGCCGCCTTGGAGGAACTGAAAAAGACCGCTACCGATGAAGAGTATGCAAAAGCCCTCCAGGAAGCCCAGTTTGTCCAGTGGAACAACAAGGCGGTCCAGGAGCCCTACGAGCCCGGTTCGGTGTTTAAAATCATAACCGCCGCTGGGGCTTTGGAATCGGGCGCGGTCCACGGCGGAGATGTGTTCAACTGTCCAGGTTACCACATTGTGGCGGGCCGCAAGGTCCACTGCTGGAAGAACGGCGGCCACGGGACCATCACCTTTGTGCAGGGCATCATGGGTTCCTGCAACCCCACCTTCATGATGGTGGGGGAAAAGATGGGCGCTGAGACTTTCTACGAATACTTTGAAAACTTCGGCTTAACCGAGCCCACCGGCATCGACTTCCCCGGCGAGGCGGACAGCAACTACCACAGCATGGAGCGGCTGCGGGACGAAGGCTCGGGGGCGTACCTGGCCTCCAGCTCCTTTGGCCAGACCTTTAAGGTGACCCCCATCCAGCTGATCACAGCGGTTTCCGCAGCGGTCAACGGGGGAAAACTGATGCAGCCCTACTTGGTCAAACAGATCCTGGACGCCGACGGGAACGTGATCAAAACTACCCAGCCGGTGGTCAAGCGCCAGGTGATCTCTGAGAGCATCTCCAAAGAGCTGGCCGGCTACTTGGAACTGGTGGTCTCGGGGGACGGCGGCTCCGGCAAATCCGCCAAGATCCCCGGCTACCGCATCGGCGGTAAGACCGGTACCTCGGAAAAGCTGGATAAACTGGATGAGTATGGCCAGGTTCAGGAACGGGTAGCCTCCTTCTACGGCTTCG
>NZ_LT629939.1:2185807-2193735 GCF_900104615.1 Merdimmobilis hominis
AACCGCCGCTGGGGCTTTGGAATCGGGCGCGGTCCACGGCGGAGATGTGTTCAACTGTCCAGGTTACCACATTGTGGCGGGCCGCAAGGTCCACTGCTGGAAGAACGGCGGCCACGGGACCATCACCTTTGTGCAGGGCATCATGGGTTCCTGCAACCCCACCTTCATGATGGTGGGGGAAAAGATGGGCGCTGAGACTTTCTACGAATACTTTGAAAACTTCGGCTTAACCGAGCCCACCGGCATCGACTTCCCCGGCGAGGCGGACAGCAACTACCACAGCATGGAGCGGCTGCGGGACGAAGGCTCGGGGGCGTACCTGGCCTCCAGCTCCTTTGGCCAGACCTTTAAGGTGACCCCCATCCAGCTGATCACAGCGGTTTCCGCAGCGGTCAACGGGGGAAAACTGATGCAGCCCTACTTGGTCAAACAGATCCTGGACGCCGACGGGAACGTGATCAAAACTACCCAGCCGGTGGTCAAGCGCCAGGTGATCTCTGAGAGCATCTCCAAAGAGCTGGCCGGCTACTTGGAACTGGTGGTCTCGGGGGACGGCGGCTCCGGCAAATCCGCCAAGATCCCCGGCTACCGCATCGGCGGTAAGACCGGTACCTCGGAAAAGCTGGATAAACTGGATGAGTATGGCCAGGTTCAGGAACGGGTAGCCTCCTTCTACGGCTTCGCCCCGGCCGACGACCCTCAAATTGCGGTGCTCATTCTCCTCGATGAGCCCCACATGGACAACATCTACGGCTCAGTTATCGCCGCGCCGGTCGTCCAGGGTATCCTGGCCGATGTGCTCCCCTATATGGGCATCGACCCGGTTTACACCGCCGAGGAATTGGAGAAGAAAGAGGTTTCTACCCCCTACCTGTTGGGCTACCGGCCCCATGAGGCCACCAGCGAGCTGATCCAACAGGGCCTGAAGAGCAAAGTGGTGGGCGATGGGCCCACCGTCCTCAAACAGATCCCCGCCGTCAGCCAGCCCATCCCCAAGGGCGGAACAGTCATCCTGTACACCGACGAGTCGGAACTCTCCAAGACGGTCACCGTCCCCAATGTGGTGGGACTCTCCGGCCAACAGGCCAACCGCACCATCCTCAACGCCGGCCTGAACATCAGTGTCAGCGGGGTGGAGATCGACAGCGCCGGCTGCATAGCCGCCAGACAGAGCCCGGAGGCGGGCACCGAAGTGGAGATCGGCACGGTGGTCACCGTGGAATTTATCAACAAGGATTTGGCGGGATAATCTGCCTGTTTTTGCCGATGCTAGTGTATATTGGAAATCCCTGCGCCGCTGAAGCTGCGGCATGGGCAACTGCGGGGAGGGGCCATTGTTTGGCCAAAATCCCGCTCGCATACATGAAATATCATCTTATCAACCCCGTACTTCGCGTGATGAGATGAGCGATTCCCTCACAAATATGTGCCGGCGCGAAGCGGCGGAATGGATGATCAGCATGAACCTCTATCGTCTGTTGGAAGGGCTGGAATGGAAAGGCAGCGTCCCGGACCAGGATATCCCTTCCCTCACCTGCGATTCCCGCCAGGTGGAGCCTGGAAGCCTCTTTTTCTGTATCAAAGGCGGCCAGTCTGACGGCCACGATTTCGCCAAGGCCGCCTGTGAAGCCGGCGCCGCCGCCGTGGTGGTGGAACGGGATTTGGGCATCCCAGGCCAGATTTTGGTGGGAAACAGCCGGCTGGCCTACAGCATCGTCTGCGGCAATTATTTTGGCAACCCAGCCCGCAAAATGAAGCTGGTTGGCATCACCGGGACCAACGGGAAGACCACGACAACCTATTTGATCAAACATATTTTGGAGACCACCGGGGCCAAGGTGGGGCTGATCGGCACCATCCAGATCGAGGTGGGGGACCAGCCCCTGCTGGCCAAATACACCACCCCGGACCCCTACCAGCTGCACACCACCTTCGCCCAGATGGAAAAGGCGGGCTGCGAGTACGTGGTGATGGAGGTTTCCAGCCATTCCCTGGATCAGAACCGGGTGGCGGGCCTCACTTTTGAAGTGGGGGTCTTTACCAACCTGACCCAGGACCACCTGGATTATCACGGCACCATGGAGAATTATTACCAGGCCAAACGCAAGCTGTTCGACCACTGCCGCGCGGCGGTGGTGGATGTGGATGACGCCTATGGCAAGCGCCTGGCCGGGGAATGCCCCTGCCCGGTGAAGACCTATTCGGTCCAGGGTAATCCGGCGGATTACATGGCCGGGGAGATCGTCACCTTTGCCGACGGCAGCGCCTATGTCATGTCCGCGAAGAATCGCCGGGAGCAGGTGAAAATCGCCATGCCGGGGGCGTTTTCGGTGGCCAATGCCACCGGGGCCGCCGCTGCCTGCCTCACCTTGGGGATGGAGTGGGAGCGGGTGCTTTATGCCCTTTCCACCTGCCCAGGGGTAAAGGGCCGTTTGGAAGTCCTCCCCGCGCCGGGCAAGGACTTCACCATCCTGCGGGATTACGCCCACAGCCCCGACGGCCTCCTGAAAATGCTCACCGCGGTGCGGGAATTCGCCCCAGGGCGGATTCTCTGCCTCTTTGGGCCGGCCGGCTGCCGGGATCGCACCAAGCGGCCGAAGATGGGCAAAATTGTCGCCACCTTGGCGGACTTTGTCATCCTCACCTCCGATAACCCCCGCACCGAGGACCCGCAGCAGATTCTAAACGACACCCTGCCCGGCATCCTGGAGGTGGGTACCCCCTACAAGATGATCGTCAACCGGTATGACGCCATCGAATGGGCGCTTCACAACGCCCAGAAGGACGACATCCTGGTCTTGGCGGGCAAGGGACATGAGGATTACCAGGTGCTGGATTACGGCACCATCTACTTCGATGAAAAAGAGGTCGTCGCCCGGCTGCTGGCCGAGGAAGCGGCCGATGCCAAATAGACGAGGATTTGCCATGGAAAAACTACCGATCAACACCATCGCCCAGTGGATTGGGGCGGATTTTCACGGGGAAGGGGAAATTGACACCTTCACCAACGACTCCCGGGCCGTCACACCAGGCTGTCTGTTTGTGGCGATGGAGGGGGAAGTGACCGACGGCCACAAATACATCAACCAGGCCCTTGCAAAGGGGGCGGCTTACGCCGTGGCCCACAAGCCGGGGGATTACCGCCCTGCGGACCGGGTGCTCTATGTAAAAAACACCCGGGAGGTGCTTCTCTCCATCGCCTCCCATTACCGGGACAGCTTTGACCTGAAGGTGGTAGGGGTCACCGGCAGCGTGGGAAAAACCACCACCAAGGAGTTTATCTGGACGGTATTGAGCGCAAAATATCACACGTTGAAAAACCTGGGAAACCAGAATACCGAGGTCGGCCTGCCTCAGACCATCTTCCGGCTGGAGCGCAGCCACCAGGCCGCGGTGCTGGAAATGGGCATGTGCGCCCTGGGGGAGATCGAGGAACTGACCCGGGTGGCCAAACCGGACATTGGGGTAATCACCAATGTGGGGGTCGCCCATCTGGAGAAGCTGGGCAGCCGGGAGAACATCCTCAAAGCCAAAACCGAAATCGTGCTGGGCATGCGCCCAGGCTCCCCCCTCATCCTCAACGGGGACAACGACCTGCTGGGCACTTATGAAAACCCGGATTTTGAGATCATCCGCTATGGCGTCCACAACCCGGCTTGCCAGGTTCGGGCGGAGGGGATCGTCCAGGAGGGGACCTCCACCCGGTTTCTCATCCGGCGGGGGGAGGAGTCCATCCCTGCGGTGATCCCCATCATCGGGGAACACAATGTCCTCAACGCCCTGGCCGCCTATGCGGTGGGCCGGGAATTGGATATTTCGCCTGAGGACTGCGCAAAGGCCCTTTCTTCTTACCAAACCGCCGGAATGCGGCAAAAAATCGTAGAACACCAGGGCTATACTGTAGTGGAGGATTGCTACAACGCCAACCCGGATTCCATGCGGGCTGCCCTCACTGCTTTTGCCGCTTACCCCTGCAAAGGGCGGAAAATTGCCCTGCTTTCCGACATGTTGGAAATCGGCCCCAACTCCTATGAGGATCATAAGGAGATGGGACGGCTGTGCGCTCAGCTGGGGTTTGACCAGCTCTGGGCCACTGGACGGGACGCCAAAGGCTATGCAGAGGGCGCGTCGGAAGCCGGGCTTCAAGAGGCTTTTTTCTGCCCGGATAAAATGGAACTGACCCGCTCTTTGGCTCCCACCCTGCGGGAGGGGGATCTTGTGTGGGTCAAAGGAAGCCGCGGCATGGAGATGGAGGAGATTTTTCCTATTCTGTACCGCCCATAAATCGAGCCGGGCCTTTGCCCGGGGAAGGAAATTTTGCCCGCCCCAGCGGCGGTGCAGCCTGGAGGTTTCACATTCATGGATGGATTGACAACAGCGATTGTGACGGTGACCGCTTTTGCGGTGACTGCTGCTTTGGGGATTTGGATGATCCCTTTTCTGCACAAATTGAAGTACGGCCAGACTATTTTAGACATTGGCCCCAGCTGGCACAAAAACAAACAGGGAACCCCCACCATGGGGGGATTGATGTTCATTGTGGGGATTTTGGTCGCCTGTGCGGCGGGGTTTGCCTTGTATGCAGCCCGCAGCGGAGGGTTCAACCCCATCCAACAGATGGAGAACGCCAAGTTTGCCGCCGGCCTCCTGATGGCCGCCGCCTTTGGGTTCATCGGCTTCCTGGACGACTATGTAAAGGTTTCCAAAAAGCAGAATCTGGGCCTTACGCCCAGCCAAAAGCTGGTTCTCCAGTTTGGCGTGGCGGCCTTTTACCTGGTGAGCATCCGCCTTTCCGGGGACGCCACCACCGCCCTGCCCATCCCATTCTTCGGATATTTTGACTTTGGCATCTTCTATTACCCCCTGGCAGCGGTGGGAATTGTCTACATCACCAACTCGGTCAACCTGACCGACGGGCTGGATGGCCTGGCCTCCTCAGTAACTTTGATGGCCTCCTTGGGCTTTTTGGTCATGGGCCGGATGCTGGGGGTGGTCCCCGCCGAGCTGATGGCTGCGGCCACCGCCGGCGGCTGTGTGGGCTTTTTGGTGTGGAATTTCTACCCAGCTAAGGTGTTTATGGGGGATACTGGCTCCATGTTCCTGGGGGGCCTGGTAGTGGCCATGGCCTTTTCCATCGGCAGCCCGCTGATTCTCGCCTTTGTGGGGATCATCTACATCGTGGAATCCCTGTCGGTGGTGCTCCAGGTCATCAGCTTCAAAACCACCGGCAAGCGGATTTTTAAAATGAGCCCCATCCACCACCATTTTGAGATGTCCGGCTACAGCGAAGTGCAGATTGTGGCCGCTTTCTCTCTGGTGACTGCCGTGGGGGCGGCCCTGGCCGTCTTCTCCATTGCACGGCTGTAGTCCCATACCAACCTAAGAGGCCATTTGAAAGAGGTGAGTCCAATTCGACAGACAAAACAGGAGAGCCGCAGAAAGAAGAACGGCTTTGCGAAGCTTTGGGAAGATCTTTTCGGGGAGACCCAAGGCCCCATGGATCTTACCTTTTTGATCTTGGTGCTGATCCTATTGACCATTGGGCTGATTATGCTGTTTTCAGCCAGTTATGCCAACGCCTATTACCTGATGGGCAACAGCTTCCACTACATTTCCCGCCAGATGGCCTTTGCTGTGGTAGGGGTGATCGCCATGCTGGCCGCATCCAAAATCGACTACCACTTTTGGCGGAGATTCGCCATCCCCATGATGGCTCTCTCCATCGTCCTCCTGCTGGTGGTGTTCGCCATGCCGCCGATCAACCATGCCCACCGGTGGATTTTCATCGGTTCTTCCTTCAACTTCCAGCCGTCGGAGGTGGCGAAGTTCGCGGTGGTGCTGTTGTTCAGCCATTTGATCGACGTCAACTACCAGCGGATGCACAAGTTTGAATACGGCATTCTTCCCTTCGGCGCTATCCTGGGCGTTTTGGCGGTGCTGCTGATCGCTGAGCCCCACTTGTCCGGCACCATCCTCATCGTCGGCCTGGGTGTCATCATGATGATCGTGGGCGGCATCCGCCTTTCCCACCTGTTTTTGGCGGGGGGCGCCGGAGGAACCGCGCTGATCCTTCTGGTCCTCGTGCTGGGCAAATGGGACCGTATGATGGGCCGGATCGAACACTGGCTCAACCCTTTCCTCGACCCCCGGGGCGAGGGGTTCCAGACCATCCAATCCCTGTATGCCATCGGTTCCGGCGGGCTTTTAGGCTCCGGCATCGGCAACAGCCGCCAGAAATACCTCTACCTGCCCGAACCTCAGAACGACTTCATCTTCTCCATCGTCTGCGAGGAGCTGGGGCTCATTGGGGCGGCGATCATCATCATCCTGTTCGCCCTTTTGCTGTGGCGGGGGTTTGTCATCGCCCTGCGGGCCAAGGATAAATTCGGCTGCCTCATGGCAGTGGGCCTCACCGCACAGGTGGGCTTGCAGACCATTTTAAATATTGCGGTGGTGACCAATACGGTGCCCAACACCGGCATCGGCCTGCCGTTCTTCTCCTACGGGGGAACCGCCTTGATGATGCTTCTGGCCCAGATGGGGATCGTCCTCTCCATCTCCCGGCAGAGCTCTCTGGAACGGGAATAACCCCCAGCCCCCTTTGATCGGCGCAGAGCTGGGGCAGTGGGATAGTACCGCCGAAGAAATGGAAACAGGATTATGAACATTCTTTTTGCGTGCGGCGGAACCGGGGGACACATCAACCCGGCCATCGCCGTAGCGGGGACTTTAAAAGCCCGCCACCCCGAGGCCAACATCCTCTTTGTGGGGAACCCCCGGGGGATGGAGGCAAAACTGGTGCCAAAGGCGGGGTATAATTTTTACCCGATCCGCATTATGGGGTTCCAGCGGCAGCTCAACTGGTTCAACATCAAGTACAATCTGCGGTCGATGGGCTGCTTCATCTCCTGCGGGCCAAAAATCCGCAAGTTGATCCGGGAATTCCAGCCCGATGTGGTGATGGGTACCGGCGGATACGTCAGCGGCATGGTGTTGGAAAAAGCCCACGCTATGGGGGTAAAGACCATCTGCCATGAGCAGAATGCCTATCCGGGGGTTTCCAACCGGATGACCGCCAAATTTGCAGACAAGGTGCTTTTAGCGGTTGAGGATGCCAAAGAGCATATGCCGCCCTCAATGGATTACGCAGTCACCGGCAACCCAGTGCGGGAGGACATCATCTTTGCTGACCGGGAGCGGGCCCGCAAGGCCCTGGGGGTGGGTGACCGCTTCTGCATCCTCACCTTTGGGGGGAGCCTGGGCGCCCGGCGGATCAACGAATCGGTGGCCGACCTGATGGCCTGGCACTGCGGCGGGGGTCGGATTCACCACATCCATGCCACTGGCTCTTACGGGGTGGAACTCTTCCCCCAACTGTTGCAGGAGCGGGGTGTACAGGTGGAGGGAAACCGCCACATTGATATCCGGGAATACATAGACAACATGGCCCAGTGCCTGGCTGCCGCGGACCTGGTTATCTGCCGGGCGGGGGCCTCTACCATCAGCGAACTGGAGGCAGCCGGACGGGCTTCCATCCTCATCCCATCGCCCAATGTGGCGGCCAATCACCAATACTACAACGCCTTGGTTCTGGCAAAGCGGGGGGCGGCCATCCTCATTGAGGAGAAGGACCTGGCTGGGGAGCTGCTCTGCCAAAAGGTCGGGGAGCTGGTGGATGATCCCGGGCGGCTGCGGCAGCTGGGTGAGAATGCCCAGCGCCTTGCTATCCTGGATGCAAACCAGCGGATCTACCAGGAAATTATGGCGCTTTTGGCCCGCTAATCCCCCCTTTTTCACCCTTTGCCTTATGCCGGCATACACTGCTGTTGCAGGAGCGGTTTAGCACAAAAACCGTTTTTGACAGCGTGAAAGGGTGCGAGATGATGGCAAACTTTTTGATAGAAGGCGAAAACAGAATCGGCGGGGAG
>NZ_LT629939.1:2195996-2202704 GCF_900104615.1 Merdimmobilis hominis
GGAGGGAAACCGCCACATTGATATCCGGGAATACATAGACAACATGGCCCAGTGCCTGGCTGCCGCGGACCTGGTTATCTGCCGGGCGGGGGCCTCTACCATCAGCGAACTGGAGGCAGCCGGACGGGCTTCCATCCTCATCCCATCGCCCAATGTGGCGGCCAATCACCAATACTACAACGCCTTGGTTCTGGCAAAGCGGGGGGCGGCCATCCTCATTGAGGAGAAGGACCTGGCTGGGGAGCTGCTCTGCCAAAAGGTCGGGGAGCTGGTGGATGATCCCGGGCGGCTGCGGCAGCTGGGTGAGAATGCCCAGCGCCTTGCTATCCTGGATGCAAACCAGCGGATCTACCAGGAAATTATGGCGCTTTTGGCCCGCTAATCCCCCCTTTTTCACCCTTTGCCTTATGCCGGCATACACTGCTGTTGCAGGAGCGGTTTAGCACAAAAACCGTTTTTGACAGCGTGAAAGGGTGCGAGATGATGGCAAACTTTTTGATAGAAGGCGAAAACAGAATCGGCGGGGAGCTGCCCATTCACGGTGCGAAAAATGCCGCGCTGCCCATTTTGGCCGCAGCGCTGCTAACCCGCCGCAGCGTGCTCCACAACTGCCCGGATCTTTCGGATGTGCGGGCAGCCGCCCATATTTTGGAACACCTGGGCTGCACTGTGCAACGGGAGGGGGACACCGTCATTGTGGAAAGCGACGACGGCGTCTACTGTGATATCCCCGACGGGCTGATGCGGGAGATGCGGTCCTCGGTGGTGTTTTTGGGGGCGATCCTCACCCGGTGCGGCCGGGCGCGGGTCTCTTTCCCCGGCGGGTGTGAGCTGGGCCCCCGGCCTATCGACATCCACCTCGCTTCTTTGGAGCGGATGGGGGTAAACATCAAGGAGGATCACGGAGACCTGGACTGCACCATCGATGGAAAGATGGTGGGCACTGAGCTCAACCTTCCCTTCCCCAGCGTAGGGGCCACCGAGAACATCCTGTTGGCGGCGGTTTTGGCAGAGGGCACCACCGTGATCCACAACGCGGCCCGGGAGCCGGAAATCCAGGACTTGGCTGGGTTCCTCACCGCCATCGGGGCAAAAATCCACCTAAAGAACGACGGGACTATCGTAGTAGAAGGGGTGGAAACCCTTTTGCCGGAGGTGGAGTACCGGGTGATCCCCGACCGGATTGCCACCGCCACCTATCTGTGCGCAGCTGCTGCCACTGGGGGTGAACTGCTGGTGACCAAGACGGAACCAGAATATCTGGCTGCCGTCCTCCCCATGTTTGAGGAGATGGGCTGCCAGGTGAAAACCGGTCCAGATCTCATTTATTTGAAGGGCCCCCGCCGCCTGCGCCCTGTGCGGATGGTGCGGACTATGCCCTATCCAGGGTTCCCCACCGACGCCCAAGCCCCCTTTATGGCCTTGTCCACCTTGGCCCAGGGCACCAGCGTCTTTGTGGAAAACATCTTTGAAAGCCGTTATAAGCACGCCGCAGAGCTGATGAGGATGGGGGCACGGATCAAAGTAGAAGGCCGGGTGGCTGTGGTGGAAGGGGTTCCGGCCCTGCACAGCGCCCAGGTTCGGTGCACCGATCTGCGGGGCGGCGCCGCTCTGTGCATCGCCGCGTTGGCGGCGGCAGGGGTCAGTCGGGTCAGCGACATCGCACACATCGAACGGGGCTACGAACGGTTGGAAGAACACCTATCTAGCCTCGGCGCAAAAATCACAAGGGAGTAGAATCGGGACGTGAAGAAAAAGAAGGATCAAAAACGGGAGTCTGCCTCGGCGCGGCAAGCCAACATGGACCGCCGGAAAAAACGCCGTCACGGCCGCTATATCCTCCACTACATACTGATCGCGGCCTTTGTGCTTTCGGTGGGGGCGGCGCTGTCGATGACTGTATTCTTCAAAATTGAAAAGGTGGAGGTGGTCGGCAACACCAAATACCCCCCGGAGGAGATCATCGCTGCCAGCGGCATCGCGCCGGGGCAGAACCTCTTCCGGGCCCACGGCGACCAGGTGAGCGAAAAGCTGACCCAGCAGTTCGCTTACATTGAAAGCGTCAAGGTGGAGTACCGCTTGCCGCCCCGGGTGGTGCTGAAAATCACCCAGGCCACCCCCTTGGGGGCGCTGGAATCCGGGGAAGGGGAGTATATCCTCATCAGCCGGGAGGGCAAGGTGCTGGAGAAGAACACCGGCGAGCCGGAGGGCCGTTACCCCTTGGTCAAGGGAATCCAGGTCGGGGAGGCTCAGGTGGGTTCCACCCTGGGGCCGGAGGCTGAGGAGCGGCTGCGGATGCTCACCTATCTGGTGGACGCCTTGGAGAGCACCGGCTTCCCCGATGTCACCCAGGTGGATTTGACCGACCGGCTCAACATACAGATCGTCTATCAGGACCGGCTGCTGATCCAGCTGGGCAGCGAAGGGGATTTGGAGTATAAGCTCCAGTTTGTCACCTATGCCTTGGAAAATTCGGTGGAAGATGGGTTTGAGGGGGTATTGGATGCCTCCATCCCCAAGGAGCTGCACATTTTGCCCAAGTCCATCAAGGGAGATTCCTCCAATCCACCGCCTGCCCCAGGGGAGGAAGAAGGGGAGAGCCCGCCGGAGGAAGCCCCCTCTGACAGCGGAACTGACAGCCAGTGAGATCGAGCATTTCCAAGAGGAAAAAATGTTTTTCGAACAGCACAGTTTTAAAGTTGGGCAAAAGCCGCCTGGATTCCCCAGTCCCCGCCTAAAACGGCGGCAGGGAAAAAGCAGAGGTGGCAACCAAGGGTGAATTTTTAGAAAATACTTTGCAATCTGACGAGATTCGGCTTGCTAAAAGACGGGAAATCTGTTAAATTATTAAGTATGGATCTTTCTGCCCGCCTGAACCTTTCTGCGGGGCGAAGGCGGCTTGGTTTTCATATTTTACCTATTCCGCTTCGGGAGAATAGGTCCCATTTGGATCATTCACATATAGGGGGAAGTTTGGATGCAGATGAATTTTAACATGGACAACGATTTTGAGCGCGAGGTCGCCATCAAGGTGATCGGCGTGGGCGGCGGCGGCGGAAACGCGGTCAACCGCATGGTCTCTTCCGGCATGAAGAGCGTAGAGTTTATCTCGGTCAATACCGACAGCCAGGCTTTGAAATTTTCCCAAGCCAGCTATAAAATCCACATCGGCGACAAACTGACCAAAGGCAAAGGCGCCGGCGGTTCTCCGGACAAAGGCCAGCGGGCCGCTGAGGAGAACCGGGACGAGATCGCCGGCGTCCTCAAGGGCACCGACATGGTGTTTATCACCGCTGGCATGGGCGGCGGCACCGGTACCGGCGCAGCTCCCGTTGTGGCGGAGATCGCCCACGATATGGGCATCCTCACCGTGGGCATTGTGACCAAGCCCTTCACCTTTGAAGGCAAGCGCCGCATGGAACAGGCCGAGGTGGGGGTCGCCAACCTGCGGGAGCATGTGGATGCCCTGCTGGTCATCCCCAACGAGCGGTTAAAGAGCATCTCAGAGCAGAAGATCACCCTGCAAAACGCCTTCTCCGCTGCGGATGAAGTCCTCAAACAGGGTGTGCAGAGCATCTCTGACCTGATCAATATCCCCGGTATTGTTAACCTGGACTTCGCCGATGTCACCTCCATTATGAAGGATGCCGGTTATGCCCACATGGGCGTGGGCCGGGCCAGCGGCAAAGATAAAGCCGAGCAGGCCGCCGCCGCCGCCATCGCTTCCCCGTTGCTGGAGACCTCCATCAACGGCGCCCGGGGTGTGATCGTCAACATCACCGCATCCTCCGATGTGGGCTTGGATGAGGTGGATGTTGCTTCCAGCATGATCCACGCCTCCGCCCACCCCGATGTCAACCTGATTTGGGGCGTCGCCTACGACGAGAGCATGCAGGATGAAATGCAGGTCACCGTCATCGCCACCGGCTTTGACAACGACAAGAATTTCGACATCCCCGCATACACCTTTAAGAGCCCGGCTAAGAGCGCCGCTGCCCCCGCCCCCCGCCAAGAGGAGGCAAAAGAGGTGCAGGATGACGACGATGACAACGGGTTCATCGATATCATGGAAATTTTCCGCAGCAAGAAGTAGTGTTCTGCATGCGGCTCTCCAGGACGGCGCCAGCAACGGCGCCGTTCTTTGTATGGAGAGGGTGAGATGTGTTTTGGAGGTGAAACCATGGCTTTTGACAGGATCATCACCCTGTCCCTCAACCCGGTGATCGACACCACCCTCCACCTGGATGGCCTCAACATCCGGGCGGAAAACCGGGTTTTGGAGGAGCATTTTGAGGCGGCAGGCAAAGCGGTCAACGTGGCCAGGGCGCTCAAGCGGGCCGGGGTGGAATCCACCGCGGTGATCGCTGCGGGCCGGGACAACTGGGGCCGTTACCTAAAGGCTTTTTCCCGGGATGAGATCCCCTTTCGGGTGGTGTTCTGCCCCGGCAACCTGCGGGAGAACATCAGCCTGGTCATCGATGGGGTGGAGGATGTCACCCGGCTGATGCGCAGCGGCTTCTCCCTGGAGGAGGGGGCCCTGGATGAGGTCATGGGCCATCTTTCCCAGCTGGTGACCCCACACAGCCTTGTGGTGGCCGCTGGGCGGCTCCCAGGCGGTATGGATGGGGATGCCTTCAGCGATTTGTGCCTGCGCATCCAGGAGATGGGGGCGAAAATCGCCCTGGATACCAGCTCCCTCACCTTGGAACAGGTGAAGCGGATCCGGCCCTGGATGTTTAAGCCCAACCTGGATGAATTCGAGGACTTGATGGGCTGCCGTTTCCAGGACGAGGACGGGGTGGCTGCGGCTGCCCGGGAACTGCGCAGGGTAGGGGTCAGCCATGTGCTGGTCAGCCTGGGCAAAGATGGGATGTTCTATTCCGGCGAGGCGGGGGCCATGCGGCTCACGGTGCCTTCCCTGACGGTGAAAAGCGCTGTGGGGGCAGGGGACAGCCTGACTGCTGGGTTCATCGCCGGATACCAGGCGGGGCTGGATTGGATCGACTGCCTGCGCCAGGCCTGTGCTTTCGGGTCGGCGGCCTGCCTGGTGGATGGCACCAATCCCCCCAACGAGGAGGATGTAAAGCGGATTCTCCAGCGGGTGCAGGTGTTTCGCCGGGATGCGCTGTGATAAAAAAGCCGGGGGAAGTGGTCTCTTCTCCCGGCTTATTCCTGTGAAAAAAGGCAAAAAAATGCCGCCTCCACTATTGCAGAGACAGCATCATTGGTGGACGGTAAGGAACTCGAATCCCTGACCCCCTGCACGTCAAGCAGGTGCTCTACCAGCTGAGCTAACCGTCCAAATATTTTATAACCTCATCGGCCAACGAAATGTATTATAGCTTATCTTTTCCTAAAATGCAAGCATTATTCACAACTTTCACGATTTATACAAAATAATTCCCCGATATATAGAAATTTTGTCGGAGAAAATCGAATGGTTTCCACCGGAAGAAGCTGATTTGTCGGCGGTGGAACTTGTGGGCTCCGCACATTTGTGCTATAATGTCCACAGGGTATGCCCATGGAAAACTGCCGTGGGGAAACCAGAAGATTTCGGGGGTTTCCGCCGCAAAAAGGGAAGAGCCCCGTGCTTTTTTCTCGGGCGGCCGCGCCCCCAGCAGAGTGAGGAACTATGATCGTTTTAGGAATTGACCCCGGCTATGCCATCGTAGGGTATGGGGTGGTAAATTACGACCGGGGCAGGTTTTCCACCATCGCCTACGGCGCCATTACCACCGAGGCCCACACCCCCTTTGAAGACCGCCTGCTGGTGATCTTTGAAGATATGTGCGCCCTTTTGGACCGGTACCAGCCGGCAGCGCTGAGCATTGAACAGCTGTTTTTCACCAACAACAAGACCACCGGCATCGCCGTGGCGGAGGCCCGGGGGGTGATCCTCCTGGCGGCCCGGATGAAGCACGTGCCGGTGTATGAATACACCCCCATGCAGGTGAAACAGTCGGTAGTGGGATACGGCAAAGCGGTCAAAGCCCAGGTGATGGAGATGACCCGTTCCATACTCGGGCTGGAAAAGATCCCAAAACCGGATGATGCCGCCGATGCCCTGGCCTTGGCGGTCTGCCACGCCCATGCGGCGGGTTCCATCCTCTCCAGCTCACGGCTGAAAGAGCGGCTGGAACTGCTGTAATCCATCTTAGGCGAGCAAAGGAAGATTTTGTATGATATATTCTGTCCATGGAAAACTGATCCACACCGAATCCGGGTTTGCCGTGGTGGAGTGTGCGGGAGTGGGCTATAAATGCCTGACCACCCTCTCCACCCTGTCCCGGCTGCCCCGGCTGGGGGAGGAGGCCACCCTCTATACCCACCTCAACGTGCGGGAGGATGCGGTGGACCTCTTCGGCTTTTATGACCAAGGGGAATTGAGCTGCTTTAAGATGCTCATCTCGGTGTCCGGGGTGGGGCCGAAGGCGGCCCTTTCCATTTTGTCCTCTATGAGCCCGGAGAAGTTTGCCCTCTGTGTAGCCACCGGCGATGTCAAGAGCCTTAAATGCCCTGGCGTCGGGCCCAAGATCGCTCAGCGCATCGTGCTGGAACTGAAGGATAAGGTCTCCAGCGAGGCGGTGGCCCAGGGCTTCCAGGCGGAGCTCCCCGCGGCGGCCCTGTCCGCATCCGGGCCGGCGGCGGAAGCCATCAGTGCCCTGGTGGTGCTGGGCTACAGCCAGTCGGAAGCCGCTGTGGCGG
>NZ_LT629939.1:2204763-2346547 GCF_900104615.1 Merdimmobilis hominis
AATCCCTGACCCCCTGCACGTCAAGCAGGTGCTCTACCAGCTGAGCTAACCGTCCAAATATTTTATAACCTCATCGGCCAACGAAATGTATTATAGCTTATCTTTTCCTAAAATGCAAGCATTATTCACAACTTTCACGATTTATACAAAATAATTCCCCGATATATAGAAATTTTGTCGGAGAAAATCGAATGGTTTCCACCGGAAGAAGCTGATTTGTCGGCGGTGGAACTTGTGGGCTCCGCACATTTGTGCTATAATGTCCACAGGGTATGCCCATGGAAAACTGCCGTGGGGAAACCAGAAGATTTCGGGGGTTTCCGCCGCAAAAAGGGAAGAGCCCCGTGCTTTTTTCTCGGGCGGCCGCGCCCCCAGCAGAGTGAGGAACTATGATCGTTTTAGGAATTGACCCCGGCTATGCCATCGTAGGGTATGGGGTGGTAAATTACGACCGGGGCAGGTTTTCCACCATCGCCTACGGCGCCATTACCACCGAGGCCCACACCCCCTTTGAAGACCGCCTGCTGGTGATCTTTGAAGATATGTGCGCCCTTTTGGACCGGTACCAGCCGGCAGCGCTGAGCATTGAACAGCTGTTTTTCACCAACAACAAGACCACCGGCATCGCCGTGGCGGAGGCCCGGGGGGTGATCCTCCTGGCGGCCCGGATGAAGCACGTGCCGGTGTATGAATACACCCCCATGCAGGTGAAACAGTCGGTAGTGGGATACGGCAAAGCGGTCAAAGCCCAGGTGATGGAGATGACCCGTTCCATACTCGGGCTGGAAAAGATCCCAAAACCGGATGATGCCGCCGATGCCCTGGCCTTGGCGGTCTGCCACGCCCATGCGGCGGGTTCCATCCTCTCCAGCTCACGGCTGAAAGAGCGGCTGGAACTGCTGTAATCCATCTTAGGCGAGCAAAGGAAGATTTTGTATGATATATTCTGTCCATGGAAAACTGATCCACACCGAATCCGGGTTTGCCGTGGTGGAGTGTGCGGGAGTGGGCTATAAATGCCTGACCACCCTCTCCACCCTGTCCCGGCTGCCCCGGCTGGGGGAGGAGGCCACCCTCTATACCCACCTCAACGTGCGGGAGGATGCGGTGGACCTCTTCGGCTTTTATGACCAAGGGGAATTGAGCTGCTTTAAGATGCTCATCTCGGTGTCCGGGGTGGGGCCGAAGGCGGCCCTTTCCATTTTGTCCTCTATGAGCCCGGAGAAGTTTGCCCTCTGTGTAGCCACCGGCGATGTCAAGAGCCTTAAATGCCCTGGCGTCGGGCCCAAGATCGCTCAGCGCATCGTGCTGGAACTGAAGGATAAGGTCTCCAGCGAGGCGGTGGCCCAGGGCTTCCAGGCGGAGCTCCCCGCGGCGGCCCTGTCCGCATCCGGGCCGGCGGCGGAAGCCATCAGTGCCCTGGTGGTGCTGGGCTACAGCCAGTCGGAAGCCGCTGTGGCGGTAGGCCAGTGCGACCCCGCCCTCCCGGTGGAAGAGATGATCAAATTCGGCCTCAAAAAACTGGCCACCAATTTGTAAAGTGGGGAAAGGAGGCCTTCTCCCGTGAGTTTCACCAATGAAATGGACTTTGAAAACCGCATTGTCGCCCCGGAATTTTCCGGCGAGGACGGCGATGTGGAATATTCTTTGCGCCCCAAAACATTAAATGAGTATATCGGGCAGGAAAAAGCGAAGGAAAACCTGTCGGTGTTCATCGAGGCGGCTCGCCGCCGGGGGGAGGCACTGGACCATGTGCTGCTCCACGGCCCGCCCGGTTTGGGCAAGACCACCCTCTCCAATATCATCGCCAACGAGATGAATGTCAGCATCCGGGTGACCTCCGGCCCCGCCATTGAGAAGCAGGGGGATTTGGCCGCCCTGCTGACCAACTTGGCCCCTGGCGACATCCTGTTTATCGATGAAATCCACCGCCTCAACCGCAGCGTGGAGGAGGTGCTGTACCCGGCAATGGAGGATTTTGCCCTGGACATCATCATCGGCAAAGGGCCCTCTGCCCGGTCTATCCGCATCGATCTGCCAAAATTCACCCTCATCGGGGCCACCACCCGATCTGGGCAGCTGTCCGCCCCCCTGCGGGACCGGTTTGGGGTCATGCTCCGGCTGGAGCTTTATACGGTGGAGGAGCTTGCCACCATCATCCGGCGCAGCGCCGAGATTTTAGACATCTCCTGTACCCGGCAGGGTTCCATTGAGCTGGCCCGCCGTTCCCGGGGGACCCCGCGGATTGCCAACCGCCTCCTGAAACGGGTGCGGGATTTCGCCCAGGTCATCGGGGACGGGATCATCACCGATGAGATCGCCGCCCACGCCCTGGATCGGCTGGACATCGACCCCTTGGGCTTAGATGCCATCGACCGCCGGATGCTGACCACCATCATCCGCAACTACGGCGGCGGGCCGGTGGGGCTGGATACCCTGGCGGCGGCGATCAATGAGGAATCGGTGACCTTGGAGGACGTGTATGAACCCTATCTGATGCAGATCGGGTTTTTGACCAGGACCCCCCGGGGCCGGTGCGTCACCCATCTCGCGTATGAGCATTTGGGGATTCCCCAGCCCATCGGGCAGATGAAGGACTTGGAACAGCTCAATTTGATGGATCTCAACACCAACAAGTAAGGGGATACGACATGGGCAGAATTTTTGGAACCGACGGCGCCCGCGGGGTTGCCGGAAGAGACCTGACCATCCGCCTGGCTGCTGATATCGGCCGGGCCGCCGCCCTGGTGGTTGGCAGGAATGTGAAACGAAAACCCCGCATCCTCATCGGCAAGGACACCCGCATCTCCTCGGATATGCTGGAAAGCGCCGTCGCCGCCGGACTTTGCTCGGTGGGGGCGGATGCTGTTTTGGTGGGGGTCGTCCCCACACCGGCGGTGGCCTACCTGGTTCGCCGCTATGGCATGGACGCGGGCATTATGCTCTCGGCCAGCCACAACCCCTATGAATACAATGGCATAAAGATCTTCGGCCCCCAGGGCTTTAAGCTGCGGGACGAGGAGGAGGCCGCCATCGAGGAGATCATCCTGGACGGGGTCACCGAAATCCCCAGCCTATCCGGCGGGGACCTGGGCCGGGTGGAGCGGCTGGAAAACGCCCACGCCGACTATGTGGCCCACCTGGCTTCCACCGTGCCAGGCGGCCTCTCGGGCATGCGGATCGCGGTGGACTGCGCCAACGGCAGCGCCAGCGCCACAGCGGCAGAGCTGTTTGCCCAATTGGGGGCCGAAGCGGTAATCCTCTGCGACCGGCCCGATGGCCTAAACATCAACGAGGACTGCGGCTCCACCCATTTGGAGCGGCTGAGCCAGTTTGTCAAGGAGCATAGCCTTGCGGGCGGCGTGGCCTTTGACGGCGACGCGGACCGGTGCCTTGCGGTGGATGAAAACGGCGACCCGGTGGACGGGGACCAGCTCCTTGCCATCTTCGGCACCGCCTTGCGGGAGGAAGGGAGGCTCAAAGGGGACTGCATCGTCGCCACGGTGATGAGCAACCTGGGCTTCTTCACCTTTGCCCGGGAAAACGGTTTTGCCACTGATACCACCCGGGTAGGCGACCGGTATGTGCTGGAGAGCATGGTGAAAAACGGCTATTCCCTTGGAGGGGAGCAGTCAGGCCACATCATCTTTTTGGAATATATGACCACCGGGGATGGCCAGCTTTCGGCCATTCAGCTCCTTTCGGTGATGAAAAAGACTGGCAAGCCCCTTTCGGAATTGAAAAACCAGATGAAGAAATTTCCCCAGACGATGGTCAACGTGCTGGCCACCCCGTCTATGAAGGCGGAGTGGGATAACTGCGAAGCCGTTTTGGCAGCCATCGCCGGGTATGAACATACATTGGGCGGCCGCGGGCGGATTTTGGTCCGGCCTTCGGGCACCGAGCCACTGATTCGGGTTATGGTGGAGGGAGAGGAGCTCTCGGTCATCCGGGAGGCGGCCCAAGCCATTGCGAACGCCATTAAGGAGAACGTAAAGTAGATGAGAATTGCATCGGATTGGAAGGACTTTGAGGTGATCGACTGTTCCGGCGGCGACAAGCTGGAGCGGTGGGGGGAGGTGCGGCTGATCCGCCCAGACCCCCAGGTCATCTGGCATACCCCCAAGGGCCGGGAGTGGGAAAAGGCCAACGCCCACTACATCCGCTCCTCCAGCGGCGGGGGAAGATGGCAGGTGAAAAACATGCCGGTCCCCGAGTGGGAAATCGGCTATAAGGGGCTGCGGTTCCACATCCGGCCCACCGGGTTTAAACACACCGGCCTGTTCCCGGAGCAGGCGGTCAACTGGGATTTTATGGCGGAGAAGATCGCCTCCGCCGGCCGTCCCACCAAAGTGCTCAACCTGTTCGCCTATACCGGAGGGGCAACCTTGGCCTGTTCTAAGGCGGGGGCGGAGGTGGTCCATGTGGATGCCTCCAAGGGGATGGTCTCCTGGGCGCGGGACAACGCCAAGCTCTCTGGGCTGGAGGGGCGGCCCATCCGCTGGATCGTGGACGACTGCGAGAAGTTTATCCAGCGGGAGATCCGCCGGGGAAACCGGTACGACGGCATCGTCATGGACCCGCCCTCCTATGGGAGAGGGCCGGGGGGCGAGGTCTGGAAGCTGGAGGATCAGGTCTACCACCTGGTGGAGCTCTGTGGCCAGCTGCTGTCGGACAACCCCCTCTTTTTCCTCTTAAACTCCTACACCACCGGCCTTTCCGCCTCGGTGATGGAATACATTCTGGGCGTCTGCCTCACCCCGGGACACGGGGGCAAAGTCTCCTCCTCGGAGATCGGGCTTCCGGTCAAGCTGTCCGGCTACAACCTGCCCTGCGGCAGCACCGCCATCTGGCAGAAAGGTTAGGGGGAAAAGCCATGGAACAGGATGTCATTCTTTTGGCCGACCACATCTCCTTCCACTACTTCGACGACAACGAGAGGCCCATCCCAGTGCTCAAGGATTTGAGCTTGACGGTGAACCGGGGGGAGTTTGTGGCGGTTTTGGGCCACAACGGGTCGGGGAAATCCACCCTGGCCAAACACTTCAACGCCATTTTGCTGCCCGAGACGGGGAACTGTATCGTGGATGGCATCAACACCCGGGAGGAAAACCGACTTTACGACATCCGCCAGCGGGTGGGGATGGTCTTTCAAAATCCGGACAATCAGATCGTCGCCACCATCGTGGAGGAGGATGTGGCCTTTGCCCTGGAAAACATGGGCGTGTCCCCAGCCGAGATCCGCAAACGGGTGGACGACGCTTTAAAGTCGGTGGGGATGTATGAGTTCCGGGAGCACGCCCCCCACCAGCTTTCCGGCGGGCAGAAGCAGAGGGTAGCCATTGCGGGGGTCATCGCCATGCGGCCGGACTGCATTGTGCTGGACGAGCCCACCGCCATGCTGGACCCCCGGGGCCGGTGGGAAGTGATGCGCACCATCCGGCAGCTGAACCGGGAATTCGGCATCACAGTGGTACTGATCACCCATTATATGGACGAGGCCGCCCAGTGCGACCGGGTAGTGGTGATGGACGATGGCAAAATCCTCTTCAACGCCGCCCCCAAGGAGGTCTTTTCCCACGTAAAGGCCCTCCACGCCGTAGGGCTGGACGTGCCCCAGGCTGCCCAACTGGCGGATGAACTCATCGAGCTGGGGTATTCCCTCCCGCCGGATGTGATCTCGGAGGAGGAATGTGCCGACGCCTTGGCCGCCCTCCTGGACGGGGCGGGAATCCACCCACAACACCAAGCGTAAAGGAGGCTGCCTAGTTTGTCCATTCTGCGAACCGAACACCTCTCCTATGTCTATTCCCAAGGCACCCCCTTTGAGAAAATCGCCATAGAGGACGTAAACATCGACATCGAGGAGGGGGAATTTGTCGGGGTTATCGGCCACACCGGGTCCGGCAAATCCACCCTGATACAACACTTTAACGGCCTTTTGCGGCCCACCAGCGGCAAGATTTTTGTGGACGGACAGGATATTTGGGCAAACCCCAAGGAGATCCGCAAATTCCGCTTTATGGTGGGTCTTGTGTTTCAATATCCCGAATATCAATTGTTTGAGGAGACGGTCTACAAGGACATCGCCTTCGGCCCCACCAACATGGGCCTGACCCCCGACGAGATTGACCGCCGGGTCAAGGAAGCGGCCCGCTTTGTGGGCCTAAGCCCCATACAGCTGGAAAAATCCCCCTTTGAGCTCTCCGGCGGGCAGAAGCGCCGGGTGGCCATCGCCGGGGTACTGGCCATGCAGCCCAAGGTTTTGGTGCTGGATGAGCCCACCGCCGGCCTGGACCCCAAAGGGCGGGACAGCATCCTCTCCCAGATCAAGGAATACCACCAGGAGAATGGGACCACCGTCCTTCTGGTTTCCCACAGCATGGAGGATGTGGCTCAGTACGCCCAAAAGGCCCTGGTGATGAACAATGCCAAGGTGTTTCTCCACGACGATGTGGAAAAGGTCTTTTCCCACGCTGCCGAAATGGAGGCGATGGGCCTCTCCATCCCCCAAGTTTCCCGCATCTTTTTGGATCTGGCGGGCCGGGGGNCTATCCGGCGGGGACCTGGGCCGGGTGGAGCGGCTGGAAAACGCCCACGCCGACTATGTGGCCCACCTGGCTTCCACCGTGCCAGGCGGCCTCTCGGGCATGCGGATCGCGGTGGACTGCGCCAACGGCAGCGCCAGCGCCACAGCGGCAGAGCTGTTTGCCCAATTGGGGGCCGAAGCGGTAATCCTCTGCGACCGGCCCGATGGCCTAAACATCAACGAGGACTGCGGCTCCACCCATTTGGAGCGGCTGAGCCAGTTTGTCAAGGAGCATAGCCTTGCGGGCGGCGTGGCCTTTGACGGCGACGCGGACCGGTGCCTTGCGGTGGATGAAAACGGCGACCCGGTGGACGGGGACCAGCTCCTTGCCATCTTCGGCACCGCCTTGCGGGAGGAAGGGAGGCTCAAAGGGGACTGCATCGTCGCCACGGTGATGAGCAACCTGGGCTTCTTCACCTTTGCCCGGGAAAACGGTTTTGCCACTGATACCACCCGGGTAGGCGACCGGTATGTGCTGGAGAGCATGGTGAAAAACGGCTATTCCCTTGGAGGGGAGCAGTCAGGCCACATCATCTTTTTGGAATATATGACCACCGGGGATGGCCAGCTTTCGGCCATTCAGCTCCTTTCGGTGATGAAAAAGACTGGCAAGCCCCTTTCGGAATTGAAAAACCAGATGAAGAAATTTCCCCAGACGATGGTCAACGTGCTGGCCACCCCGTCTATGAAGGCGGAGTGGGATAACTGCGAAGCCGTTTTGGCAGCCATCGCCGGGTATGAACATACATTGGGCGGCCGCGGGCGGATTTTGGTCCGGCCTTCGGGCACCGAGCCACTGATTCGGGTTATGGTGGAGGGAGAGGAGCTCTCGGTCATCCGGGAGGCGGCCCAAGCCATTGCGAACGCCATTAAGGAGAACGTAAAGTAGATGAGAATTGCATCGGATTGGAAGGACTTTGAGGTGATCGACTGTTCCGGCGGCGACAAGCTGGAGCGGTGGGGGGAGGTGCGGCTGATCCGCCCAGACCCCCAGGTCATCTGGCATACCCCCAAGGGCCGGGAGTGGGAAAAGGCCAACGCCCACTACATCCGCTCCTCCAGCGGCGGGGGAAGATGGCAGGTGAAAAACATGCCGGTCCCCGAGTGGGAAATCGGCTATAAGGGGCTGCGGTTCCACATCCGGCCCACCGGGTTTAAACACACCGGCCTGTTCCCGGAGCAGGCGGTCAACTGGGATTTTATGGCGGAGAAGATCGCCTCCGCCGGCCGTCCCACCAAAGTGCTCAACCTGTTCGCCTATACCGGAGGGGCAACCTTGGCCTGTTCTAAGGCGGGGGCGGAGGTGGTCCATGTGGATGCCTCCAAGGGGATGGTCTCCTGGGCGCGGGACAACGCCAAGCTCTCTGGGCTGGAGGGGCGGCCCATCCGCTGGATCGTGGACGACTGCGAGAAGTTTATCCAGCGGGAGATCCGCCGGGGAAACCGGTACGACGGCATCGTCATGGACCCGCCCTCCTATGGGAGAGGGCCGGGGGGCGAGGTCTGGAAGCTGGAGGATCAGGTCTACCACCTGGTGGAGCTCTGTGGCCAGCTGCTGTCGGACAACCCCCTCTTTTTCCTCTTAAACTCCTACACCACCGGCCTTTCCGCCTCGGTGATGGAATACATTCTGGGCGTCTGCCTCACCCCGGGACACGGGGGCAAAGTCTCCTCCTCGGAGATCGGGCTTCCGGTCAAGCTGTCCGGCTACAACCTGCCCTGCGGCAGCACCGCCATCTGGCAGAAAGGTTAGGGGGAAAAGCCATGGAACAGGATGTCATTCTTTTGGCCGACCACATCTCCTTCCACTACTTCGACGACAACGAGAGGCCCATCCCAGTGCTCAAGGATTTGAGCTTGACGGTGAACCGGGGGGAGTTTGTGGCGGTTTTGGGCCACAACGGGTCGGGGAAATCCACCCTGGCCAAACACTTCAACGCCATTTTGCTGCCCGAGACGGGGAACTGTATCGTGGATGGCATCAACACCCGGGAGGAAAACCGACTTTACGACATCCGCCAGCGGGTGGGGATGGTCTTTCAAAATCCGGACAATCAGATCGTCGCCACCATCGTGGAGGAGGATGTGGCCTTTGCCCTGGAAAACATGGGCGTGTCCCCAGCCGAGATCCGCAAACGGGTGGACGACGCTTTAAAGTCGGTGGGGATGTATGAGTTCCGGGAGCACGCCCCCCACCAGCTTTCCGGCGGGCAGAAGCAGAGGGTAGCCATTGCGGGGGTCATCGCCATGCGGCCGGACTGCATTGTGCTGGACGAGCCCACCGCCATGCTGGACCCCCGGGGCCGGTGGGAAGTGATGCGCACCATCCGGCAGCTGAACCGGGAATTCGGCATCACAGTGGTACTGATCACCCATTATATGGACGAGGCCGCCCAGTGCGACCGGGTAGTGGTGATGGACGATGGCAAAATCCTCTTCAACGCCGCCCCCAAGGAGGTCTTTTCCCACGTAAAGGCCCTCCACGCCGTAGGGCTGGACGTGCCCCAGGCTGCCCAACTGGCGGATGAACTCATCGAGCTGGGGTATTCCCTCCCGCCGGATGTGATCTCGGAGGAGGAATGTGCCGACGCCTTGGCCGCCCTCCTGGACGGGGCGGGAATCCACCCACAACACCAAGCGTAAAGGAGGCTGCCTAGTTTGTCCATTCTGCGAACCGAACACCTCTCCTATGTCTATTCCCAAGGCACCCCCTTTGAGAAAATCGCCATAGAGGACGTAAACATCGACATCGAGGAGGGGGAATTTGTCGGGGTTATCGGCCACACCGGGTCCGGCAAATCCACCCTGATACAACACTTTAACGGCCTTTTGCGGCCCACCAGCGGCAAGATTTTTGTGGACGGACAGGATATTTGGGCAAACCCCAAGGAGATCCGCAAATTCCGCTTTATGGTGGGTCTTGTGTTTCAATATCCCGAATATCAATTGTTTGAGGAGACGGTCTACAAGGACATCGCCTTCGGCCCCACCAACATGGGCCTGACCCCCGACGAGATTGACCGCCGGGTCAAGGAAGCGGCCCGCTTTGTGGGCCTAAGCCCCATACAGCTGGAAAAATCCCCCTTTGAGCTCTCCGGCGGGCAGAAGCGCCGGGTGGCCATCGCCGGGGTACTGGCCATGCAGCCCAAGGTTTTGGTGCTGGATGAGCCCACCGCCGGCCTGGACCCCAAAGGGCGGGACAGCATCCTCTCCCAGATCAAGGAATACCACCAGGAGAATGGGACCACCGTCCTTCTGGTTTCCCACAGCATGGAGGATGTGGCTCAGTACGCCCAAAAGGCCCTGGTGATGAACAATGCCAAGGTGTTTCTCCACGACGATGTGGAAAAGGTCTTTTCCCACGCTGCCGAAATGGAGGCGATGGGCCTCTCCATCCCCCAAGTTTCCCGCATCTTTTTGGATCTGGCGGGCCGGGGGTACCCGGTGACCCCCAATGTCTTTACAGTAGAGGGCGCCAAACAGGAGATCCTCCGGGTTTTGGGGAAAGGGGGGAGCGCCCATGCTTAAAGACATCACCATCGGGCAGTATTTCCCAGGCAAGTCCCTGGTACACCGGATGGACCCCCGGATGAAGATCATCTTAGTGATCCTCTACATCGTCATGCTGTTCACCGGCGACAATGTGGGGAGCCTCATCGTGGGCATCTTCTTCCTGCTGATCGCCTACCCGGTTTCTAAAATCCCCATGAAGATGGTGGCCAAAGGGGTGAAGCCGGTCATCCCAATCATCCTCTTCACCGCTGTGCTCAACATGCTGTTTGTGGACGGCAAGGTGCTGTGGAGCTGGTGGGTGTTCAAGCTCACCCAGGAGGGCATCCAGCTGGCGGTGATGATGGCGGTGCGGATTGTCTGCCTTATCGCGGGCACCTCCCTCTTGACCTACACCACCAGCCCCATCGCCCTCACCGACGCCATCGAGCGCCTTTTGTCCCCCCTCAAAAAGCTGAACTTGCCGGTCCATGAACTGGCTATGATGATGACCATCGCCCTGCGGTTTATCCCCACCCTCATCGAGGAGACCGACAAGATTATCTCTGCCCAGAAGGCCCGGGGCGCGGACATGGAATCAGGCAGCATCATCGACCGGGCCAAGGCCATGATCCCCATTTTAATCCCCTTGTTCGTCTCGGCTTTCCGCCGGGCGGAGGAGCTGGCCCTCGCCATGGAGTGCCGCTGTTACCGGGGAGGGGAAGGGCGCACCCGGATGAAGCAGCTCCACCTGTGCGGCATCGACTTTGTGGGCCTTGCCTTTGTGGTGTTCTGCTTTGCCCTGACCTTGATCACAAACACCCTATTGCCCAGTATGTTTTAAGACTATGCGAAATTTACTGCTGACCATCCGGTACAAGGGAACAAAATACCATGGGTTCCAGGTGCAAAAAAATGCCCTTGCCGTGGCCACTGTATTTCAGGACGCGGTGGAGGCGGTGTTCCACCAGCGGCTGGACATCAAAGGCTGTTCCCGCACTGACACCGGCGTCCATGCCAACCGGTTCTGCGTCTCCCTAAAAACCGAGAGTACCATCCCCTGTGACCGGCTGGTCAAGGCGCTGAACATCAACCTCCCCTGGGATGTGGCGGTCCTCGCCTGCCGGGAGGTCCCCCTTGATTTCCACGCCCGCTACAACTGCAAGGGCAAGCGGTATGTGTACAAAATCCTCAACTCGGAGATCAAAGACCCCTTTTTGGAGGGGCTTGTCCACCAGCACCGCTACCCCTTGGATGTACAGGAGCTGAACCGGGCTGCCCAGGATTTTGTGGGCACCCACGACTTCAGCTCCTTTTGCAGCGCGGGCAGCAAGATCGAAGATATGACCCGGACCATCTACGCCGCTTCGGTGCGCCGGGAAGGGGATCTGGTCCTGTTCACGGTAGAGGGGGACGGCTTTCTGTACAACATGGTGCGGATTATGGCTGGCACCCTCATCGACATCTCCAAGGGGCTGATTCCCCCAGACGGCATCCCAGCGGTGATTGCCGCCCGGGACCGGGAGCGGGCCGGGTTTACAGCGCCGGCCTGCGGGCTTTACTTAGATGAGGTGTTTTATGAAGAAGGGGAGATGGCTCTGCCGTCCCCGGAAAGCAAATAGGCAAAGGAGGAAGTCGCCGTGGGCAAGCTGACCCAATTGGAAGAAGTCCGCCGGGAGCGGAAGCGCAAACGGCTGGTAAAGCGGATCACCGGTTTGGCGGTGGGATTGGCTCTGCTGGTTGGGGTTGCCTTTTTTTGGCAGCAGATTGCGGATTTGGATTTGGCCACCCAGGTGGAGGATCTGATCGCTTCCTTTGGCTCCGGTTCCGGCTACCCGGTGGAGACCCCAGGCGGTATCGTCAAAACCATGTTTGACGCCGACGGCCAGGTTGGGGTGCTCAATGACACCAACCTGTATGTCTACAACAAAAGCGGCAAGCAGGTGAAAAACATCCTCCACGGGTACAACAACCCGGCCCTGCGGGCAGAGGGAGGGCGCATCCTGGTTTTTGATCGGGGCGGCAACGGCCTGCGGGTGGAATCCAAGAGCAAAAACCTCTTTTCGATCACCTATGACAACCCCATCACCAGCGCCGATCTCTCCTCTGGGGGGAACCTGGCGGTGGCAGTGGGCTCCAGCCAGTACCAGGGCCAGGTCATTGTCTACAACAAGCGGTTTGAAGAGATCTTCCGATGGCTGTCCTCTGACACCGTGCTGGATGTAGCCCTCTCCGACAAGGGCAACACTATGGCTGTGGCCAGCGTCACCACTGTGAACGGGCAGATCGCCTCCACAGTGCGGCTGTTCAAGTTCAATTCCGAGCAGCCGGTGGCGGAGATCCCCCTCACTGGGGAACTGGTGGTTGCCCTGCGCACCGGGGACGGCGGGCTCTTCTATGCCGTGACCGACCAGGGAATTACCGCCATTACCTCCGGCGGCAAGGTGGAGGCCAGCTATTCCTTTGGCGGGGACCCTTTGGCGGCTTTTGACTGCTCCGGCGGCAAGGGAATCGCCGTGATGCTGGGGGATTTTAAGGAGAACCGAAGCCTGACCGCCTATGTCCTGGATGAAAAGCTGAAGGTGAAGGGCAGCGCTGTACTGAATGTCCGGCCAGAACTGCTGCGCCACGACAGCAAAGGCGTCTATTTCCTGGCGGACAACAAGGTCTACTGCTACACCAACACGATGGATCTGGTGGACACAGTGGACACCCCAGACGCCCGCTGCGCTTACATCCAGGGGAACCGGCTTTATTACACCACCAGCAAGAAGATGGACCGGGTATCGGTCAGCCGCCCCGAAAAGCTCCCCAAGGAGAGCAGTCCATCCAGCGCTGGATAAAGGAGGCAGTATGGAACAATACGTACCCATTTTATTGGATGTTCTGGTGGTGGTTGTCATCATCAGCATGGTCAAAGCCTCCGCCCGGCGGGGGTTTGTGCGCACCGTCATCCAATTTGCCGGCTATCTTGTCTCCCTGGGGATTTCCTCAGTGGTGAGCCGGATGGCTGCCATTTTTGTCTACGACTCCTTTGTGCGGGATGGGATTGTGGATTTCCTCTCCCGCAACATCCAAAATGTCACCGACCAGGAGATGGTGATGGAGGAACTGATCGCCGCTCTGGAAAGCCTGCCTGCCATCCTGCAAAGTGCCCTCTCCCAAGCCGGGGTGGATTTGACCAGCGCCCTTTACGGCCTCACCGGGGATTCGGTGGGGAAGATCGCCGCCGCCGTGGCGGACACGGTGGTGGGGCCTGCGGCCATCGGCCTTTTGCGGACCATCTTCTTTATCCTGGCCTTCTCCACCTGCATGCTGTTTGTCAAAAGCTTTGCCCGGCTGTTCCGGGGGCTGTACCGGGTTCCGTTGCTGGGCCCGGCCAATGCCCTGTTGGGCGGCTTGGTGGGCGGCCTGGAGGCGGTGCTGGTCCTCTATGTCGCTGCGGTGCTGGTCAGTTTGCTGCAAACCCTGACAGGGGATACCTTGCCGCTCCTCACACAAGAGGCAGTGGCCAGGACCTATCTGTTCCGGCTGTTCTTTGACCTCAACGGAATTATCGGGATATTAGGGGTTCAATAACGGGAAAAATGACAAATATCGAAAGGCATTGGCAAGATTTTATTGGATTTTGTCAATGCCTCTTTCCTTTTTCAGCAAGAATTGATATAATGTTCGGGAAAGAGGTGTTAGCCGTTGAGTATACCAAATATCCTATCCATCTTCCGTATGGCATTGGTGCCGGTGTTCCTCCATCTATATCTGAATGCCGCTACGGGCAGGGAATACCTGCTGGCCGCCGGAATCCTGGTGCTTTCTGCTTTGACCGATGTGCTGGACGGCTTTATTGCCCGCCGATATCATATGATCACCAAATTGGGACAAATTTTGGATCCTGCTGCTGATAAAATGACCTTGGCGGCAGTGACCCTTTCCCTTTGGCATAAAATCCCCGACCTGTGGCCGCTGTTTGCCATCTTTATCACCAAAGAACTGCTGATGGTGGCTGGCACGCTAAAATTAATGCACAAAAAGACCGACATCGCCGGGGCGAAATGGTTTGGCAAACTGTACACCGTCATTTTTTACCTGGTCACAGTCAGCATTGTGGCTTTCCCTAACTTAAACCACCGGCTGGTGTTTGTCATGCTGGCGTTTATGGGGATTTTCACCGTGTTTTCCTTTGTCATGTATGTTCCGGTTTTTTTGGAACTCAACCGCAAATAGGTTGCCTGGAGGGATGGGGAAAGCCCCGTCCCTCCTGTTTTTTCCTTGGCTGAGGGGAGAAGCAACAGGGGGAAAGAATTCTCTCCTAATTTTGTACAGAAAGGGAAGAATTCTTCATACCTGGTTCACAAACCCCCGCTATAATCAGATAGAACGCCAGAGTGCTAAAACACCCTGGTTTACCCTGCGAATGAGGTGTATGGTATGAACAATTTACTTTGCAGCCGCTGCAAAAAGCGGATGGCAGTGATCTTTATGAGCCGCATTGAAAACGGAGAGACCATCAATGAGGGACTCTGCCTCCAGTGCGCCAAGGAACTGGGCATCCCCCAGGTGAAGGACTTGATTGACAAAATGGGTATCACCGACGACGACATCGAGTCGATGAACGACCAGATGCTGGAGATGATGCAGAATGGCGACTTCGGCGGCATGAACCCGGAAGGCGGGGAAGAGGAGGACGGTTTTGAGATGGGCGGCGCCCAGCCGTTCCCCTTTATGCAGGGCTTTTTTGGAGGCAGTGACCTGCCGGAAAAAGTCCCCCAAAAGGAGAAAAGCGCAAAAGAGCCCACGGGGCGTCCGAAAAAAGAGAAGAAATACAAGTATTTAGACAATTACTGTGAGAATTTGACCCGCCGGGCCCGGGAGGGCGGCATCGACAACATCGTCGGCCGGGAGCAGGAGATCTACCGGGTGATGCAGATCCTCAACCGCCGCACCAAAAACAATCCCTGCCTCATCGGCGAGCCCGGTGTGGGCAAAACCGCTGTGGCCGAAGGGATCGCCAAGCGGCTGGCCAGCGGCGAAGTTCCCCCCCGACTGGCGGACAAAGAGCTGTACATGCTGGATCTGACCGCCCTGGTGGCTGGTACCCAGTTCCGGGGCCAGTTTGAAAGCCGGGTAAAAGGCTTGGTGGAGGATCTGAAAAACGCGGGCAATGTCATCCTTTTCATCGACGAGGTCCACAACCTGGTGGGCGCTGGGGATGCGGAAGGCTCGATGAATGCCGCCAACATCCTAAAACCCGCCCTCTCCCGCGGGGAGATCCAGGTGATCGGCGCCACCACCTTCAACGAGTACCGCAAACATATTGAAAAAGATGCGGCCCTGGAGCGCCGGTTCCAGCCGGTGACCGTCAACGAGCCCTCCATTGAGGATACCGTACAGGTGCTTATGGGCATTAAGGAGCACTATGAGCAGTTCCACCGGGTCAAAGTCGCAGAGGAAATTTGCCGCCGGGCTGCCGTCCTCTCAGAGCGGTATATCACCGACCGATTCCTGCCGGACAAGGCCATCGACCTGCTGGACGAAGCCTGTTCCTGTTCTGTGCTGGCAAACCAGTCCCTGGCCCAGTACGATGAAAGCAACCGCCGCCTCAAAGAGCTGATCGCCAAAATCAGCGATATGGAGCAGTCCACCGAGCCGGATTACGAAAAATTGGCCCAGATGCGGGCAGAGCAGCTCCGTTTGGAGGGCAAGATCAAAGAGATGGAGCCCCAGGCCCTGAATCATGAGGTGACTTTGGAGGATCTTGCCAAAGTGATTGAATTGTGGACCGGCATCCCAGCCAGCCGGGTGCGGGAAAGTGAGCTGGGTAAGGTAGCCCACCTGGATGAGGCGCTGAAAAAGCACATTGTCGGCCAGGACGAGGCGGTGGAACTTGTGGCCGCCGCCATCCGCCGCAGCCGGATGCAGATCAGCCCTCGCCGCCGCCCGGCCTCCTTCCTGTTTGTGGGACCCACCGGCGTCGGCAAAACCGAGCTGGTCAAGGTCCTTTCCCAGGAGCTGTTTGATGACGCCGACCCGCTGATCCGCCTGGATATGTCCGAATTTATGGAGAAGCACGCCGTCTCCCGGCTGGTGGGGTCCCCTCCCGGCTATGTGGGGTACGATGAAGCGGGGCAGCTCACCGAAAAGGTGCGCCGCAAACCCTACTCGGTGGTGCTGTTCGACGAGATTGAAAAAGCCCACCCTGACGTGCTCAACATCCTCTTGCAAATCTTGGACGAGGGCCGGGTCACAGACGCCCACGGCCGGGTGGTCTCCTTTGAGAACACCGTGGTGGTGATGACCTCCAACGCCGGCAGCGAGGTCAAGGAAGGGGTTGTAGGCTTCAACACAGTACCAGGCCAGGTGGCCAAGGACAAAGCCATGAAGGCCCTTTCAGGCTTCTTACGGCCGGAGTTTATGGCACGAATCGATGAGATTGTAGTCTTCCGCCCCTTGGACGAGAAGGACTTTGAGAAGATCGCCGCCCTGATGCTGGATGAGCTGAAGGCTCCCTTGGACGAAAAGGGGATCAAGTTTGACTACGCCCCGGAGGCATTGACCCTCATCGCCAAGGAGGCTTATGGCCGCCGCAGCGGTGCCCGGGATATCCGCCGGATCATCCGCAAACAGGTGGAGGACCCCATCTGTCTGCGCCTGCTGGAGGATTTGGACCATCAGCCCGCCCTCATCAAGGCGGTGGACCAAGAGGGAAAAATCGGCCTTTTGACCGCATAGACTTGTTTGGAAAGGGGAGGCGTCATGCCTCCCCTTTTTTCGACTGGTGAATGGGTCCCTCTAAAAATATGGGGGTGGGGGAAAGAAGCCCCCAACTTGCCTGCAAAATTCCGGACACAGAAAAACCTCCCGAGGAACTTCCTCGGGAGGTATCTTTTTATCGCTTAGTCGTGTTTGATGGCTTCCAGGGCAGAGATGCGCACCGCCCGGTTGGAGGGGAAGAACCCGGACAGCAGCCCAACCAAAGTGGCAAAGACAATGCCGCCCAAAGCGAGCCACGGCGGAATGATGGACATGGAGCTTCCGCCGCCTCCGCCCATCATGCCCCCCATGCCGCCCAAGCTGAACCCAAAGTAGTTGGACAGGAAGGAGAACAGGTAGCTGATGAGCACCCCGATGATGCCCCCGCAGAAGCCGATGGTCCCGGCCTCCAGCAGGAATTCGGAGCGGATATCGGTGACAAAGCAGCCCACAACCTTCATGACGCCAATCTCCCGGGTGCGCTCGTAGATGGACATGTACATGGTGTTGGCGATGCCCACAGCGGCAACAAACAGGGTCATACCGCCGATAATGCCATAGAACAGCTGTTGCTGCTGCACCCAGTCCTCCAAGGGCTTGCGCTGGCTCTCCTGGGAGTAGGTGTTAAATCCCATGGCCTGGATGGCCTCCTCCACTTGGCCCACCATCTTGATGTCAGTGCATTTGACCTTGGCTTGTTCGTAGCCCTTTTTCTCTTCCTTTTTCAAGCCGTTGGCCTTGTTGTAATCCGCTTCCATCCTCTTTAAGTCGTTGATATCCATAAAGATGCCGCGGCTGGTCTCATACCCTTTGCCCCAGTCCTCTTTTAGGATACCGGCAGGAGTGACTTTGTATTCATACTGCTTGGCCCCTTCTTTGTTGGTGTTGGTGCGGATGATCAATTTGTCGTGCATCACGTCCACAAAGGGGTCTTTGATCTTTCCGTTGGCGTCGGGGTAGGGGTCCACCCGGTTGAAGCCGGGCTTTTTTTTGTTGTCCCGGAACTCATATGCGGCATATTGTCCGAACACCACGGTATAAGGCGGGGAATTTTCGGTGAAGCCGCTGCCCTCCAGGTATTCATACCCCAAGTATTGCAGCGCTTGGGGGTAGACGCCCACCACATTATACATATTCATCTGGTAGCGGTCCTGCTTGCCCGAGACCATGAGCAGGTCGGCATTGGCGTTGTAGAAGGGGGTAGCCACCAATACGCCGTCCATGGCCTGGATTTGGGCCATAGCTTTGTCGTCCAGCACCGCCTGGTTGGCGCCGCCGCCGTAGTTGTAAATTTCAATGATGGTCAGGTCGCCCATGCCTTCCAGCATCTCTTGGATGCTTTGCTGGGCGCCCAGACCGAGGGAGACCATGAAAACCAGCATCCCAGTTCCCGCCACCACCCCGATCATCGTCAGGATGGTGCGCATTTTGCGGCGGGAGAGATTCTGGAGCGCCATGGTCATCAAATCATAAAATTTCATCCTCGTCGCCGCTCCTCTTCGCCTTGATCTTCTTCACCGTGACGAAGGCGGTCATACCGGTGATCACCGCGCCGGCGAAGCCCAAACCGATCTTGGTGCCATCTATCTTTTTGGGTTCTTCCGGGTTGACCGCAGGGATTTCCGGCGTCAGGCCGGGGTCCTCGGTGGGGTAATCAAAGCCCTGTACCATGGCCTCAAATGGCATGGAGACCTCTTTGATATTCATGTTGGCGTCCTCGTAGGTGATGACCACCTTGCCCTGCAAAGTGCCTGGCTCTTGGGGGGTGATGAAAAAGTCGGCGGAGTTTTCACTGCCGGATTCCATGTTGCCCACAAAGGACTTCTGACCGTTGTTGGAGACGCCATCGCACTGGAGCTCCGCGGAAACGTTATACACCACGGTGCGCCCTTTGTTGACAAAGTTGACGCTCAGGGACATTTCCTCCCCCACATATATGTAAGGGGAGACCTCGATGGGGTTAACTGAGAACCGGTCCACCTGGGAAACCGGGATGGCGATGCTCTCCTTAGAAGTGCTGCTTTTCCGGGCGTCGTTGGCGATGTATTGGAAGGTGTATTCGATATCCACGTTGTGGGAGCCGGGTTTGGCATCGGCCAGGGCGCGGAAATCGATGGTGCGGGTGATGGAATCCTTCCGGTTGAGGCCGGCGATGTAATAGGTGTTGGAGGAGCTGGCAATGGTCAGTCCTTCGCCAGTGCTGACCTTCATAATGATGTTTTCCAGGTCATAGCCGGGGCTGGTGTTGGTGAAGGTGATGGTCAGGGGGAAGGTCTGGCCGGCGGTCACCTGGGTGTCGCCATAGCTGTAGTTCTCCACAATAATGTTGGGCACCAGGGGGTCCAGCTCGGTTTCCTCATCTTCGTCATCCTTGTCCGGCTTTTTGACGTACTCTTCGCACTCGGGGAAGGTGACGCTGGCGTTGTACTCCACCTTTTCACCGTCTACATAATAACCGAAGGTAAATTTAAGGGTGTCGCCTGAGCCAGTATAACGCAGCCGAATAATGTCAAAGGAGAGTTTTACATTGCCATTATCATCACTGCCAATCGTTTTCCCCCGGATTTCGGTGCCTTTATTGACCGAGTTGCTGCTGACATCATCCTCCGAGACCTGCTTGAAGGAGCCGGATTGAATGATAATGTAGGGATCGGTAAAGGAGCTGGGGTTGTCACTATATGAGTAGTTGGGGTCGACGATATCCAAAAAGATGTTGACATCCCGGTTGCGGGTGATTTCGCTGATAGAAGACTGATCTCGGCCGTTTTCGTCCTTGCTGCTGGAAGAATAGCTTTGGTAGCGGCTGGCCTTCTGATATGTAATAATGGGGTCGCTGCTGCCGGAGGCCACCGTCTTTTGCTTCACTTTGGCAAAGGAAATCTTTTGGTCTTTGTCGCCTTCGCCCCAACTAGCATCACCCTTTTTGGTGATACTGTATTCGGTCCCGCCCAGCGTTACCGTTAGGATCTTGTTATCGGGATCAGAAAGGGAAAAGCCGATGTCGTTCCCCTCGCTGTTGTCAGGGAAGATGACCTTTAATTTTTTTTGACTCCAATCGGTAATTTTTAAGGAGTAAGTGCCCGTTTGGTCAAAAAAATTATCCATTGTCAGAGGGGAAAGCTCAGCGTCCCCTTTAAAGCTGTCGTCAAATACCAGCACAGGCGCCGCGTATACCAGGGTGCTCAGGGCCCCGGCCACCGTGCCAAGGATCATCAGCAGCGCCAAAAGCAGCGGGATGGCTCGTCTCAGGATTTTCTTCATGGTTTGATCTCCTTCTCTTGTGTATTCTCAGCCGACCCGCTGTCGGGCTCGGTTTCTGCAATAGGTTCAGGGGCCTCCTCCTGTTCTGGAGGCTGGGGAGCCTGCGCTGTCCCCGGCTCCTCTTGAGAGGCGGATCCCTCAGCAGGGCTTTCTTCCGGGGGATCCACAACCGTGCGGTCAATCAGTGAAACGTTGGGCTGATCGCTCACCACCCGGCCGTCGATCAAGGTGATGATTCGGTCGGCATATTGGGAAAGCTCCTGGTCGTGGGTGACCAAGATGAATGTCTGGTTGTTCTCCCGGGCCAGGCGGACCATCATCTCCATCACTTCGATGGTGGTTTTGGAGTCCAGGTTGCCGGTGGGCTCGTCGGCAAAGACGATGGCCGGCTTGGAGACAAACGCCCGGGCGATTCCGACCCGCTGCTGCTGGCCGCCGGACATCTGGTTGGGCCGGTGTTTGCACCGTTCCCCCAACCCCACTCGGTGGAGCATTTGAAGGGCCAATTTTTCCCGGGTGCGTTTGTCCACGCCGCGGAACATCAGCGGCATGCTGACATTTTCCAGCGCGGTCTGGGAATTGAGCAGGTTGTAGGACTGAAAAACAAATCCCACATTTTTTTGGCGGAACCGGGCAAGCTGGTCCTCACTCATCCGGGAGATGTTCTTTTTGCCGATGTACACCCCGCCCCGGGTGGGCTTTTCCAGCCCGGCCAACTGGTTGAGCAGGGTGGATTTGCCGGAACCCGAGGTGCCCAGGATGCAGAGGACCTCCCCTTTGTGGATCTCCAGATTGATGCAGTCCAAAGCGACCACCTTTTCAGACCCCAATTTATAAACCTTTCGCAGGTCCTTGACACGGATTATGGTTTCCAAGACGATCCCTCACCTCACAATACAAAACGATCTTCTCTTACTATAGTTCACCGGGCCTTCACAATTACTGCATCTATTTGCAATATTTTCTAGTTTTCCTGGGCGAATCAGCCTGCCGTTAAGGGATGCGGCCGCTGTGGGGATACCTTACCCCACAGGTGGGAAATCTGTTGTTTCCACACGTCCTCCCTCAGCGGGAAAAAGGACCCCAGGAAAAAATTGTTATCGGTTCCACTATAGCATACTTGGCCCTCCAATTCAATTCCAAGGCCAGGGGAAACAGAAATTCTGTCAAAAGAAAAAAGACAGTTTATAAAGTTTCTGACGATTTTCTTACGATGTGATGACATTGGGCAAATTCACAGAATATTGTTTGACTTCGACTAGTGGGGAGCATATACTATTGACATTGTGACGAGGACTATCGAGAACGATAAAAGAAAGCGGTGTATAGAGTGTCCAAATTAACCAAGGGTAAAAAGAAACTGATTGTCTTTGCAGCGGTGGCCATCTTGGCGGCAGCCGGAGTTGGCAGCTGCATGCTCAACTCCATGAACCAGACACCCATGCTCATGGCCTCAGGGGTTTCTATGCAGGAGATTCAAAGCTTCCTCTCCACCAGCGGAACCATCAAACAGGGCAACCTGGAAGAGCATATTATGGCGGCCACCACCGAGGTGGGCAACGTCTATTTTGAGGTGGGTGACGAGGTGAAAAAAGGCGACTTGATCGTCAGCTTTGACAACGCCGAGGCTATGCGGGAGTACAAATCCGCAGCTATCGCCTACGAAAAGACCCGTTTGGGACTGGATGAAACCGAGCGGAAGTACTTTGAGACCATGGAGGACATCGCAGAAATCGAAGACAACATGGAATTCCACAAAAAGAAGATGGAAGAATATGAGGACAGCACCGACCCCGACGAACGCGCCCTGTTTGAACGGTATCAGGCCAAATACGAAAATGCCAAATCCCGCAAAGAGGGCTTGGAGGACACCATCCCCAGCGAGGAGCAGCTGAAAATCGACCAGCTCTCCTTTGAAGAAGCGAAGATGAAGTTCGAAGAGGCCCAGGAGAAGGTGAACTCCCTTCCCGGCAATATTATCGCCGGCCAAGACGGCACCATCGAAGAGCTGAACGCCAAAAAGCTCAACACCATCTCCAAAGGCACGGTGGCGGTTGCGATCAAGACCTCCGAAACCCAGACGGTGGAGATGAGCGTGGGCAAATACGACATCGTCAAGGTGGCCCTGGGCCAATCCGCTGAAATTACCTTGGGCAACAAAACCTACCAGGGCACCGTCACGGAGATCGGCACCGCCGCGGATGAAAAATCCAACGTCAAGGTGAAAATTCAGGTGGATAACCCGGATGAAAGCTTTATCCCCGGCATGGAAGTGGACGTGGATGTACTGACCTACTCCACCCCCTCTGCATTGGCACTGCCGGTGGAAGCGGTCAAGACCGACCGGGGCGGGGATTACTGCTACACGGCGGAGCTGACCGACCCGGAGAAACAGATTTACCAGCCGGTGAAGACCTATATCACCCTGGGCAATTCCTCCGACCAATACATAGAAGTCACCGGCGGGCTGACCGAGGGCCAGCTTGTCATCGACAATCCGCCCACCAACATCGACAGCATCCTGGCTTGCATCATCAGCCAGCCGGCTTAACCACCGGCGGGAGGCGGGAAAAATAATGATCAAAGAAAACCTGAAAATGGCGCTGGAAAGCATCAAGTCCAACAAGATGCGCTCCTTCCTCACCATGCTGGGCATCATCATCGGTATTGCGTCGGTGATCACCATCGTCTCGGCGGGCAGCGGCGCCAAACAGTACATGATGCAGCAGTTC
Organism: Merdimmobilis hominis; assembly: GCF_900104615.1. Taxonomy (GTDB): domain Bacteria; phylum Bacillota; class Clostridia; order Oscillospirales; family Ruminococcaceae; genus Merdimmobilis; species Merdimmobilis hominis. The sequence continues at coordinate 2,227,585 of NZ_LT629939.1, forward strand.
GAGTCTCAAACCACCACCGTGTACATCAATGTGGACAGCAGCGAGGCTCTGGACAGCGAGTACATCACCATGGAGGATATTTCTGCCTTGAGCAGCATGGGGGACTATGTGCGGGGGGTCACCCCCTATGTGGGGACCACCGGCGACGCCATCTTCCGCGACAAGCGCCACGGGGTGTGGATTAACGGCGGCACCCAACATATCGCCTTGGTGGACGGGGTGAGCGAGCTTTACTCCGGGCGGTTCTTCAGTGAAAGCGACTACCTGGGCGGCAAAAATGTGGCAGTCATCGACGACATCTTAGCCCAGGATTTCTTTGGAACCACCGACTGTGTGGGCATGGATATCGAGCTGCGGGTCAAGGACAAGCGGACTACCGTCCGGGTTGTGGGCGTCTGCAAAAACATGTATGGAGATTTCGCCACCCAGGACTTGCAAGGCAATGTCTACGTGCCCATGGGGGTAGTACAAGAACTGGACGAAGAGAGCAGCGGCAAGCTGCGGGGGGTATACCTGTACTCCTTTGATAAGAAGGATGTGGAGACCATGGGCAACGCTGCCGTCCGCCTTCTGGAGAACCGGCACGGCAACCGGGGCCGGAACATCTACTATGCCAACAACGCCAAGGCCCAGCTGGAGTCCATCAACAGCAGCATGGATATGATCCAGAGCTTTATCGCCGCAGTGGCGGCCATCTCCCTCTTGGTGGGGGGCATCGGCGTTATGAACATCATGCTGGTGGCAGTCACCGAGCGCACCCGGGAAATCGGCATCCGAAAGTCCTTGGGGGCGAAAACGGGGGCAATCCTTTTCCAGTTCCTCACCGAATCGGCCATTTTGACGGTGATCGGCGGCCTTATCGGGTTGGGGCTGGGGTGTGTGGGTTCCTACGCCATCTGCTCGCTGGCAGGCATCACCCCGGTGTTCACCCTCTCCGCCGTGCTGGGAACGGTGGTGTTTTCCGGGGTGGTAGGCCTCTTCTTCGGCATCTACCCGGCGCGCAAAGCGGCCCGGCTCAACCCCATTGAGGCGCTGCGCCACGAATAACCAAGCAGAAAAACTCCCCATTATGGGGAGTTTTTCTTTTACCCTAGCTTGCCGAAGCTATGGAAGGTGTGGTATGCTGACAAAACAGGGGATGTTTCCCCTCAAGAAAGGAGGGGGATTCCCATGAAACGGTTGAAACGGGTTTATGTGGAGATCACCAATGTCTGTAACCTCCATTGCAGCTTCTGTTCCCCCATGAGGCGGGAGCCCCGGTTCCTCAGCCGGGGGGAGTTTGCGTCCATCCTGGAACAGGTGGCCCCCTATACCGGTTACCTCTACTTCCATGTCAAAGGGGAGCCGCTGCTCCATCCCCAACTGGGGGAGTTTTTGGATCTGAGCGGCCAGGCTGGTTTCCAGGTCAACCTGACCACCAACGGCACCCTGCTGCGCCAGAAACTCCCCCAGTTGCTGGATAGGCCCGCCTTGCGGCAGGTGAACCTCTCGCTCCACAGCTTTGAAGGGGACCAGCCCCAGCGCCTTCAGGAGTATTTGGACAGTGTGCTGGAAGGGGTGAATGCCCTGCGCCAGGAGACCGGCGCCTACCTGGTGCTGCGGCTGTGGAACCTTTTGGCCGGCGACGCCATGCCAAAAAATAACCGGGTGATCCTGGAAAGGCTGTCCCGGGAGTTTGCCATCGACCTGTTTGAGGAGATCACCCACAGGGAGAAGGTGCGCAGCATCACCCTGGCGCCCCGGGTCTTTTTGAGCCAGGAGGAGGAATTCGACTGGCCCAGCCTGCAAAATCCCTTTGTCAGCGAAACCGGTTTCTGCTATGGCCTCGGCACTATGGCCGCCGTCTTGGTGGATGGCACCGTCGTGCCCTGCTGTCTGGACGGGGATGGGGAAATCGCCCTGGGGAACTTGTTCCAACAGCCCTTTGGGGAAATCCTAGAGGGACCCCGGGCCCAGGCCATCCATCAGGGCTTTACCAGGCGAAGAGCTGTGGAGGAGCTCTGCCGCCACTGCACCTACCGCACCCGCTTTGACCGGTAGCCGCCTCAATTGCAATTGGCCCCTCAACGGATTATACTGAGGGAAGAGCTATAGAAGGGCCGCCCTAGCGGCCTCCAACTTGAAATAAAAAAAGGAGGACCCCAGTATGAAACTTTTGCTCAACTACCCCTTTGGCTGCAAAGACCAGCTGCCCCAGGTGGACTTCCTCACCATTGAAGAGGCGTTCCAAAACCCTGCCGGTGTGGAGGCGGTCATCGCCCCCGGCGGCTTCCTGCGGGCTGAGAATCTGGACCGGCTCCCCGATCTGAAGTGGGTGCAGATCAACAGCTCCGGCTACGACATGCTGGACCTTAACTACTTCCGCCGCCGGGGTCTCACCCTGACCAACGGCAAATCCATCTTCTGTGTCACCGTGGCCGAGGACGTGGTCACCAAAATGCTGATGCTGGCCCGCCAGAGCCGGACTTATTTTAAATTCCAGGAGGAGCGGGTCTGGGCCAGCCGCAGTTACTACAACTCCTCCCGAAGCCTCTATGGAAAGACAGTGGCTCTTATCGGAGTGGGGGCCATTGGCTCCGAGATCGCCAAGCGGGTCGAGGGCTTTGGGATGAAGGTCATCGGATACTCCCGCAGCGGCCGCCCGGCCCAGGGGGTGGAGAAGGTCTACACCGGGGAGGAAGGCATGAAGGAAGCCCTTTCCCAGGCGAATTTCGCCGTGTTCCTGACCCCGTATTCCCCAGAGACCCATCACCTCATCAACAAAACCACCCTGGGCTGGATGAAGCCCTCCGCCTATGTGATCAATGTCTCCCGGGGGCCGGTCTGCGACCAGGAAGCCCTGGCCAGCTGCTTGAAAGAAGGGGTCATCGCCGGAGCGGCCATCGATGTCACCGACCCGGAGCCCCTGCCTTCTGACAGCTTTTTGTGGGACATCCCCAACCTGATCCTCACCCCCCACCAGGCCAGCGCCGGCGATATCATCGACCAGCGGGCGGACGAGCTGTTCCTCCACAACATAAAGGCGTACCTGGAGGGAGAGGAACTCTGGAACCTGGTGCGCTTCTAACTATCGGACCCAATCGTTGCGGAAAGGAGGAGCCTTATGCGAATCGCCATCATCGCCGCCCAGAATTCCCTCTCCCGCATCCGGGAGATCGACCCGGTCATCTCCCACCTCTGTGAGCCCCAATACCTGCCCTATGCCGATTTAGAGGAGATGCTTTCCCTTTGCCGGGTGGCCCAGGCGGATGGCATCCTCTTTTCCGGTCTTTTGCCTTACAACACCGCCCAGGACGCCTTGGGCCCTTTTCCCCAGCCCACCGCTTACCTGGATGTGAGCCAGCGGGATTTTTACAAGGCGCTGACCCGCATTGCACTCAACAACCGGGGGATGGATTTTTCCCGGGTTCTCATCGACGCCACCAACAAGTCTTTTGACCTGGGGGGGATCTTCCCTCCGGGGAAGGGGCCTCTCTACGGCCCGGAGAGCGATGTCCGGGGCAGTGACATCTACCAGGACTACCTCTCGGCCTACCGCAACGCCTGGCAGAGCGGAAGAATCGACCTGGTGGTCACCCGTCTGACCAGCCTCAGCAGTGCCTTGGAGCGGGAACACATCCGCCATGAGATCCTTTTCCCCTCCAAAACCTCGATGATCGACACTTTCCGCCGGCTGGTGAGGGAGGTGGAAGCCCAGCAGATGGCCGACTCCCTATCCGCCTTCATCCTGGTTTCCCCATCGGAACCCGGCGGTATGAAAGGGGTGCTCCTGTATAAGGCCCTGATGGACTTTGGCCGGGAACAAGGGGCTTCCTTTGTCATCCGCCAGAGCCAGGAGCGGTTTGACGTAGTCACCTCCAGTGGGGTGGCCCGCCGCCTCACCCGGGGATACACCTTCTGCCCGCTGGAAGAATACCTGCGGGAACAGCTGGATTTCCCGGTGAACATCGGGTGGGGGATTGGCGCAGATGTGCTCAGCGCCCGCCGGAACGCCGCCCGGGCCCTGGGGGAATCCCAGCACAGCGGGGGACGGGGTTCCTTCCTGGTTACCCAGGAGAACCAGGTCATCGGCCCCTTGGGGGAGGAGAATGCCATCGCCTATACCGGCTCCCCCAACCACAAGGCGGAGGTGCTCAGCCGCCTGCTCTCTATGTCGCCGCTGGCGGTGCAGAAAATCCTTTCTGTGCTGGAAAAGCTGGGGAGGGATCAGCTCACCAGCCAGGAGCTGGCGGAATATCTGGGCATCACCCAGCGCAGCGCCAGCCGCTTATTGGGGCAGATCACCCAGAGAGGAGGCGCCCAGGAGGTGCTCTCTGACGGCCCTTCCAGGCGGGGACGGCCTCAGAAACGGTACCAGATCACCTTTGACGCCCTGTTGGCAGGGGCGGAGGAGGGCGCTGGGCACCGGGAATGATCTTCCTCCAGTGGGGAGAAGCCTGTTTCCGGCGTGGTGCGGGCACCTTATAGAGACGCAAAAGAAGGCATCCAAACGGATGCCTTCTTTTGTCGTTTTGGGTAAGGGGAGATGAAATATCAGTGCTAGTTCCCAGAGGAGCCAGAAGAGGGGGTATCGCCTGCCAAAGCGGGCTCCGCCTTGCGGGAGAACATTTTGGAAAGACCGCCTGCCGCAGAAGTAATGACCATATAGATCAAAAAGAGGATTGCAGCCAGGGTGAAGTTGCTCATGGTGGAACCGGTGGCCAAGACGCCTAAGGTGATGGGCTGGGTGATCAGCCCGGAGAGGGAGATCAGCGAGAAGCCCATGGAGAAATCGGCCAATGCAGGGGTGTCGTAATCGGGGTCGCAGATTTTCAGGAGCATCATGCCGGTGATCATAACGCCGGTGGCGGTGCCCCAGCAGATGATGGCCCGCTCAAAGGAGTAGTCGCCCTTGAAAAAGACGTCGTGCATTTTGAATACAAAGACATAGGTGGCTACCATGCCGACGGCCATCATGACGATCAGGGGGACGGCGTAGGCGAGAACCGCTTTTACCGGCAGGCTGGCGATGGCTGCGACGATGGCGAAGTCGCTCATGGCGCCGGTGATTTTGGCCTTGACTTTGGTGTCGATCATCCAGTTGAGCTTCAATTTGATGAGCAGGGCGTTGATGCCGAACATGATGACCATGGCGTAGATCCACACGGGAAGGCTGGCAAATGCGGCGATGCCGGTGCGTTTAAGCAGATTGAGGGCCGCATAAGCGAGGCCGCAGCCGCCCAGCATCAGGGCCAGGTGGAAGGTGGTCGTCTCAATGGAGGAGTTCATAAAGGTCTCCCGGCCCATGGAACCCTGCTTGGAGATGTCGGTAGTATACCCTTTCGCCATGGAGGCGGGGATGTCGCCTGGCTTTTTCAGGATGGAAGTTTTGCCTTGTTTGGCCGCCATGTTAATGGCGATAATGCCGATGATCATGCCGCCGATGATGCCGACGGTGGCAGTGGTGACGGCGATGCCCTGTGCGGTAGCCCAGTACTCGATGCCCAGGCCCTCCAAAATTTTGCCTACGGCACCGGCAGTTCCATGGCCGCCGGTGTAGCCTGCGGAGAGCTCATACCCAAAGGTGCGGTACAGCTGATATTTGCCGCCGCCAAAGTAGGTGAAGAAAAGGTTGGTGCCGTAGCCGATCATGTTTTGCAGGGCGCCAATGGCGGCGAACAAACCGAAGGCTTTGAGCACATTGGGAGCGGTCTTGCCGCCCATGCCAGTGGTCTTGCCGCTGCTGTTCATGAACATGCCCAGAGGTACCGAGGCGAAAACCGGAACAATCAGGATGCCGGGGAGCAGGGACCAGGTGTTGATCCAATCCTGGGAGACGCGGATGATGGCGTGATCCCCCATGACAATGGGGCCAAACAGCAGGCCGATGAATCCGCCGATGACCGATGCTGGCAGGAAAAGTTGCTGGAACAGTTTTACCTTAGCTCTCAAGAAGGTGCCCAGCAGCAGAAGGCCGCTGAGAACGGCTAGGCAGCAGAGAAGATCGGTTAGCAGAGCGGATGTCATAGTGTGTTCCTCCTTGTGGAAGCAGCCAGTGAATGATGGGTTGCTGCAATGTTTTGCATAATTATTTTTTATTGGCTGCATTTAAGATGGCCTTATCTTACATCCCAAAGTCTTAATTGTCAAAGGTTTTTTCAAAATCTCGCCACAAATTGTTAAAATGCTTGTATTTACAAATATACAGAGGTTTATTATGTGTAATTTATATAAAATATAAAGAATAAATACTGATAAAGAGGAGGAAATTGGGACAAAATACGATCAATTTCTAGTGGCAAAAAATCAAAAAATGGCGTATAAATGTCCGAAAATAGAGATAAAATAGGCGATTTAGTATCCTATTTCAGACATAAATATATTTATTTATGAGATATTAAATGGATTTAACTTGCAAATTAAGCTTGGATTTCCGAATGTAACTCTAGATGAGGCGAAAATGCCTTAAGCAAACGGAATTTGGGTTTTGATAGTTTCAGACATTTTATTAATAAAAGACATTTACTTTGATCGCTTTTGGGAGAAGCCCGCTGCTAGCATAATCCCCAAAGCATGTACCGGAACCTTCGGCCAGCCCTCTTTGACGCTGATTTCCTCTTTTTCCTTTGCCTCGCAGGCTGCTTTTCACCTGTCAGTAAATGCACAAACAGCTCAGCTGAGGAAGGAGCATCCTTCCTCAGCTGAGCTGTTTGTGCGCTTGGTTTCTGGATCTGCGGCCTGGTCAGCCAATGGGCGTTTATACCGGCCGGTTTCTTCGTTCCCGTGGGCGGCAGTATGCGATCAGCATTTGATTTTAAGCGGGGAAAGGTTTTTTGAGCGGCTTGTTTCTCACTCTGCGGTGCATGGAGATTATTCAGCCTTCATGATAACCTTCAGCCGGTGTCCCAGCTGCCCATGTTTCAGTTCTTCCAGGTCGATCACGGCGATTCCCAGCTGGGCGGCGCGGTGCCGTGTAGCAGCATTGCAGCGACTGGTGGAAACAATGACCGCCTTTGCACCTTTCCCGCCGAAGCGGTCCCGGAGGATGGCCAGTTCATTGAGGGCTTCCGTCTTGATATCGCTGACTTTGCAGCTTATAAACAGGGGTATGACACCTCGCGTTGCTATCACATCGATCTCATTGGTTACGCTCCCATGCCCTAAAACATCATCCCATCGAACGACGGCGCTGCTGATGACATCTCCAAAGATGTTTGTCTCCAAACATGCTTTGTAGACATATAATTCCAATACACTGCCTACATCACGCAGCCAGACACGTGTATTCCTGTCCCGGAAGCGGAAGGACACCGATTTTCCGGGAATGATGGAGAGGGCATGGATAAAGCCTATGCGCTCAAATTCCTGAAGAGCATCCTCATTGGCAGAGATTTTCCCGCCATGCTCCCCTTTTACGGTGTAGCTGCCATGAATGGATAACGAGGGGGACTGTCCATATTCAGTCGGCGAAACCCGCTGTATATAGGTAATGATATTGGCCCACTCGCGCCGAAAACGCATAAAGCAGGAGAAAAATGGATCGATGTCGCCAAGGTACCTCTCAAGAATGGCGTTGTCCACCCGCCCGGGAAGCAGCGCGCCTCCTGCCATCAGGAAAAAATCCTCTACGGAATAGGAGAGATGACAGGGTACATTGTCTGCAAAGGATGCGTCGAAGATATCGTAGAAGCGATTCTTTTTGCGGGAGTAGGTGAAGGCAGGCACGCCTGTTTGAGCCGTAAACATGCCAGCGGCAAATAGCGCAGCATCGCTGCCCCCTGTGACATCTAGCGCGCAGTCGGGATACTGCTCACTGATTGAGAGAAGCTGACGCAGTATATGGTCTGCCTTAAACATGCTGCTGTCTAAAAATGTCAGTTTTGGTTCCCAGCCTCTGTGCAGGAAAAATTTCCGAAGCGTTTCCTGCCAATGTCGGCTTTGGGCGATCTTACCCGGACAGAGATAGACGATGCGCTGGGGCCGAAACATATCAGCTGCCAGGATATTTTCGATGGCTCGTTCATCATACAATTCAATTAACGTGTTCATGTACCGCGCCGCCTTTCTGCTCGTTCTATTATACGGCACAATTCTTCTGTTCGCAACAGGAACATAACGGTGCATCCTATTGATGCCTGTAAAATTGAGTGAGAAAGAAAACGCCGGGGGCAAACCTTTACAAAAACCGGCCTTTGTGAGGGGAAATAGGGGAATTTAGCGGAAGAGCAGGCTTTACAAATCAATTTTTACAAAGTCGCTTCTCCATCTTCCAAAAAATTTACATAAGAAAATGGGATGTTTACCCAATCTTTACGATAGGGGGCCTTGCATCTTTACACAAGGGATTTATAATCCGGTTGTAAACAAAAAAGGTTATATCAAAGGAGATTTTAAGATGAAAAAGTTTCTTTCCATTGCAGTGGCTTCTCTTTTAGCAGCAAGCGCCCTGGTGGGCTGCGGCGGACAGGGAACCTCTTCCCAAGGGGGCAGCTCCTCCAGCACTCCCAGTGAGGATTCCTTCAAAACCTCCAGCGCCATCACCGTCATCGCACGGGACTCCGCTTCCGGGACCCGGGCCGCATTCCATGAGCTGATGGGGGTCATCCAGAAACAGGACGGCACCACTGTGGATAACCTGGTGGTGGGCGCCCTGGAATTTGATGGCACCGACAAGGTCATCACCGCTGTGGAGGGCGATCCTTATGCCATCGGCTACATCTCCTTGGGGTCGGTCAGCGACCGCATCAAAGCCGCTAAGGTTGACGGAGTTGCCCCCTCTTCTGAAACAGTGAAGGACGGCAGCTACCCAGTGGCAAGACCTTTCCTGCTGGTGACCAATGGGGAAGAAAATGAACTGGTCCAAGATTTCCTTGCCTACATCGCTTCGGCGGAGGGCCAGGAGATCGTCACCTCCAAAAACTATATCTCGGTGGAGGAATCCCCTGCCCCTTACACCGGTTCCGGAAAGTCCGGCACCATCAAACTGGCCGGTTCCACCTCGGTGGAGCCTCTGATGCAGGTGCTCACCGAAGGGTACCGCAAGGTGAACCCCGGCGTCACCTTTGAAATCCAGGCCCAAGGCTCCAGCCAGGGCATCAAGGCGGCCATGGACGGCACCTTTGACATCGGCATGAGCTCCCGGGAATTGACCGACGAAGAAGCTTCGGCTCTCAACAGCCACGTCATCGCCATGGACGGCATCGCGGTCATCGTCAACAACGAAAACCCTGTGGAGGGTTTCACCTCTGAAGACCTGACTGCCATCTACACCGGTGAGATCACCACCTGGGACGAGATAAAATAACCTTCTTCCGCTCACTCCTCAGGGCCCTTCCCATCCCTTGTCCAGAGCCGGGGGATGGGGACCCTTTTGAAACCGGTTTGCAAAATGTCCATACCGTGTTTTGCAAGCTCCTTTTTTCCCGCTGGCTGGCGGTGTGCCGCATCCACATGCCGCACATCGCCATTTGGCGTTTTTCGGGCCTTTTTCCTCCAGGCCATTTCCCTATGGGGGAGGGGAGGCCCGCTGCGTAAGTTTATCAGGAGGCGACTATGAACCACAAAACATTCTCGGAACGGCTGATGGAGCCGCTATTCCTCCTTTCGGCTGCCGTGTCCATCGCATCGGTGGTCATGATCTGTGTCTTTTTGTTTGCCAGCGGCCTGCCCGCTATCGCCGAGATCGGACCCTTTGAATTTCTCTTTGGACAAAGGTGGAAACCGGTGGACGTCCCACCTTCCTTCGGCATCCTGTCGATGATTGTGGGAACCTTGTATGTCACCGGCGGGGCCATTGTCCTGGGGGTGCCGGTAGGCATCCTCTGCGCCATCTTTTGCGCTTGCTTCTGCCCCAAAAAGCTGCACAAGGTCATCGGGCCTGCGGTGGGGCTGCTGGCAGGCATCCCCTCCATCATCTACGGGTTCTTTGGCATGCAGTTGGTGGTGCCCTTTGTGCGGACACACTTTGGCGGGAACGGGTTTTCCATCCTATCGGCAGCTATTATCCTGGGAATCATGATCCTTCCCACCATTATTTCCATCAGCGAATCCTCCCTGCGGGCGGTGGACCCCTCCTACCTGGAGGCGGCCTTGGGATTGGGCGCCACCTATGAGGAGGCGGTCTTCCGGGTGGTGCTTCCCGCGGCCAAATCCGGGGTGTTGACCTCTATCATACTGGGGATCGGCCGTGCGGCTGGCGAGACGATGGCGGTTGTCATGGTAGCGGGCGGCGCGGTGATGCCCCTGGATAAAATCGAGCTTTTAAAACCCATCCGCACCCTGACCGCCAACATTGTCACTGAGATGAGCTATTCCTCTGGCCTGCACACCGACGCCTTGATTGCCACCGGGGTGGTGCTTTTTGCCTTTATCATTCTATTGAACCTGCTGCTGGGCGTGCTGCGGGCCAAAAAGGAGGGCTAAACCATGGAGAATACCTTCAAGCAACAGGCGATGATCTACCGCCGCAAACCCTTATCCCTGGTGTTGCGGGGAATCGTATGGGCATGTGGGATCTTCACTGTGGGCATCCTTCTGTTTTTGCTAGGCTTTATCCTGGTAAACGGCCTGCCTTACATCAACTTGGACTTCCTCACCCAGGAGTACAACAGCGAGAACCTCTCCGCCCTGTCCTCCATTGTGGCAACTTTGGAGATGATCTTCTTTTCCCTGCTGTTCTCGGTGCCTGTGGGGGTGTTCAGCGCCGTCTACCTGGTGGAATACGCCCGGCGGGGGAGCCGTCTGGTCAAGATGGTCAAATTGGCGGTGGAGACCCTGGCGGGCATCCCTTCCATTATTTACGGCTTGTTCGGCATGATTCTGTTTGTCACCATGCTGGGCTGGCAGACCTCCATGCTGGCGGGCATCTGCACCTTGTCTATCATGGTGCTGCCGGTGATCATCTCCTCCAGTGAGGAGGCTTTGCGGGCGGTACCGGACAGCTACCGGGAGGGGAGCTATGGCCTGGGGGCAAGTCGGCTGCGCACCGTCTTCGGCATTGTGCTGCCCACTGCGGTGCCGGGCATCCTCTCCGGGGTGATACTGGCCATCGGGCGGATTGTGGGGGAGACCGCCGCCCTCATCTTCACCAGCGGAACCAACGTGGGCAATGTGACTGTGGATGTGATGAAATCCCAGCGGACCTTGGCCATCCACATGTACATGCTGGCCAACGAAGGGCTCCCCCACTCCCGGCAGATGGCCTTTGCCACCGGTTCGATCTTGATCCTGGTGGTGTTGGCTGTGAACCTGGCCGCCTCCAAATTGGCGGCAAAATTGAAAATGGAGCAAAAATAATGAGTGAACCGATCAAATTTTCCATTCAAGATGTCAATCTGTATTACGGAGACTTCCAGGCCCTCCACCACATCTCTTTGGATGTGCCGCAGAACAGCATCACTGCCTTCATCGGCCCCAGCGGCTGCGGAAAGTCCACCATGCTTAAGTCCCTCAACCGGATGAACGACCTAGTGGAGGGCTGCCGCATCGAAGGGGACATCCTGCTGGACGGGGTGGACGTCTACCGCCAGATGGACGCAGTGGAGCTGCGCCGGCGGGTGGGGATGGTGTTCCAGAAACCCAATCCTTTCCCCATGAGCATCTACGACAACATCGCCTACGGGCCCCGCACCCACGGGGTAAAAAGCCGCAGCCAGCTGGATGAGATCGTGGAGGAGAGCCTGCGGGCCGCCGCCATGTGGGACGAGGTGAAAGACCGGCTGAAAAAAAGCGCTTTGGGCCTTTCCGGCGGGCAGCAGCAGCGGCTGTGCATCGCAAGAGCTCTTTCGGTGAAGCCGGAGGTGCTGCTGATGGATGAGCCCACCAGCGCCCTTGACCCCATCTCCACTATGAAAATTGAGGATTTGGTGTTGGAGATTAAGAAAAAATACACTATAATTATAGTGACCCACAATATGCAGCAAGCCACCCGCATATCCGACCGGACGGCGTTTTTCCTCCACGGGGAGGTTGTGGAATACGACGACACCGCCAACCTCTTCTCGATGCCCAAAGACAAGCGCACCGAGGACTACATCACCGGCCGGTTCGGTTAACGAAAGGGGAAATGGGACGATGAGAACACGGTTTGACCGGGAGCTGGAGACCCTCAACCTGGAAATGATCCAGATGGGGAGCCTTATTGAACGCTCCATTGAATCCACAGTGCAGGCCCTGATTGAGAAGGACGTAGAACTGGCCCAGGAGGTCATCGGCTATGACAAGGACATCGACGATATGGAGCGGGAGATTGAAACCCGCTGCCTGCGCCTTCTTTTGCAGCAGCAGCCGGTGGCGGCAGACCTTCGGCTGATCTCCACCGCCCTCAAAATGATCACCGATATGGAGCGGATCGGCGACAACGCCGCCGACATCGGGGAGATCACCTGCCGCATCGCCCGGGAGGATTACATCAAGGAGCTGCGGCACATCCCCATGATGGCAGAGGCCACCATCCGGATGGTGAAGGGGAGCGTGGACGCTTTTGTCCACCGGGATTTGGAAAAAGCCCAACAGGTCATCGACACCGATGACGAGGTGGATGACCTGTTTGAAGAGATTAAGGCGGAGCTGATCGGCATGATCCACCAGGATGCGGACTGCGGCGCCCAGGCGGTGGACTTTTTGATGATTTCCAAGTATTTGGAGCGGATTGGCGACCACGCGGTCAACATTGCCGAATGGGTGGTGTTCTCCCTGACCGGGGAACACAAGAACCACCGGATCTTATAAAACCAAAGGAGGCGCAACATGGCGCTGATTTATTGTGTGGAAGACGATTTGGGCATCCGGGAACTGGTTCTCTGCGCCCTCGGCACCGCTGGCCATGAGGCCAAGGGATTTGAGAATGCCGACCAGTTTTTTGCCGCAGTGGGGGAACGCCGGCCCCAGATGGCAATTTTGGACATCATGCTGCCGGATACCGATGGCATCACCATCTTAAAAAAGCTTAAAGGGGACCGGGCCACCGCTGACATCGCGGTGGTGATGCTCACTGCCAAAACCTCCGAACCGGATAAGGTGGCGGGGCTGGAGCTGGGGGCGGACGATTACATCGCCAAACCATTTGGGGTGCTGGAGTTCCTGGCCCGGGTGAAGGCGGTGCTCCGCCGGACTGGCAAAAAAGGGGAAGGGGACGGCAATGTCCTCTCCTGCGGGGAGCTGACCTTGGATGTCGACAAGCGGGAGGTTTGGTACGGCAGCCAGGAGATCAGCCTGACCTACAAGGAGTTTGAACTGCTGCGGTACCTTCTGTCCAACCAGGGGTTTGTCCTCTCCCGGGACCAGATCACCGAACGAATCTGGGGATTTGACTTTGAAGGGGAAAGCCGCACCGTCGATATGCACATCAAGGCGGTCCGCCAGAAACTGGATGAGGCCGGATGCCCCTCCATCATCAAGACGGTCCGGGGCGTAGGCTATAAATTGGAGGGATAACCAGTGAAACGACGTATTTTTGGAAGCCTGGTCCTCCTTTCCACCGTTGCAGCGCTGTTGGCGGGGGCGTTCAGTTCGGTTTTGTATTACCGCCTGTATGCTAGGCAGGCAAAATTGGAGCTGCGCACCATCGCCTCCCTGGTCACCCGGGATCAACATCTGGTAGGGGGGGATTATTCTGACCTCATCCGGGAGGCGCTCTCCGCTGTGGAGTACGACCTGCGGGTCACAGTGGTGGATTCCAGCGGCAAAGTGCTGGCAGATTCCCACGCCGACCCCTCCACATTGGAGGAACACGGCAGCCGGCCGGAGATCCGGGAGGCTTTGGAGTCCGGCACAGGGGAAGAACTGCGCCATTCGGACACCCTCTCCCAGGACACGTATTATTACACCTTGCGGCTGCCCGATGGGCGGGTGGCCCGGTTTTCCCGCCCCATCAACAGCATCTATGCCATCTTTTTCTCCACTCTGCCCGCCTTGTGCTTTGTTTTGGCGGCGGTGTTCCTGCTGGCCTGGGCAGTGGCCCGGATGCTGACAGGGCGGATTCTCGCCCCGGTGGAAGGGGAGGCACAGCACTTGAAGGACAGCCTGCTGGATGGAGTGGAATACCGCGCTACCCCGGGGATTTATGAGGAGCTCTCCCCATTTGTGCTGACCATTCGGCAGATCAGCCAGGAGCTGGACCAGCACATCGATGAACTGAAACGGGAGCGGGACGCCATTGGGGTGATCACCGAGAACATGCACGAGGGGCTGATCCTCCTGGACCGGGAGATGAAAGTTCTCTCCATCAACAGCGGCGCCCGCCAGTTCCTCGGGGAAGAAACGGCTGTAGACAAAGGACGGCACATCCTGGAGTACACCCGGGATTTGGAGTTGATCGACCACATCCGCACGGCCATGGAGACAGGGGACCCCCTCTCCTTTGACCAGCAGAGGGATGGCCGGTACGACCGGTATTTCATCAGCCCAGTCCAAACCGAGGACGGAGCCCTCTCCGGTGCGCTGGTGCTCATTGTGGACATCACCCGGGAAAAGCAGGCGGACATCGCCCGGCGGGAGTTCACCTCCAATGTCTCCCATGAGCTGAAAACCCCGCTGACCACCATCAAAGGCTTTGGGGAGATGCTAGACGAGGGCCTTATTACCAAACCGGCAGATGTGAAGAAATACGGCGGCCTGATCAATCAGGAATCGGTGCGCCTATTGGGGATGATCAACGACCTGCTGCGCCTCTCCCGCATTGAGGAAGGGGCGGGGGTCAGCCTTTCTAAAGTCAACTTGAGGGACTGCGCCCAGCGGGCGCAGCAACAGCTGGCCCGCCAGATCGAGGAGCGCGGAGTGACTGTCACGGTGGAAGGGGACGCCGTCCTCCGGGCGGATGGCGGCTATCTGGATGAACTGGTCTTCAACCTGCTGGAAAATGCAGTCAAGTACAACAAAGCCGGCGGCCGGGTGGAGATCCAGCTGGGGACAGAAGGGCGGTCGGCCGTCCTCACGGTGAAGGATACCGGCGTGGGCATCCCGGAAGGGGATCAGGCCCGGGTGTTTGAACGATTCTACCGGGTGGACCCCAGCCGCAGCAAGGACCGGGGCGGATCGGGCCTGGGGCTTGCCATTGTCAAGCACATTGTGGAGCTGTTCGGCGGCGCCATCGACCTGCAAAGCCAGGTGGGGGAAGGCACCGAAATCACCGTCCGCATCCCCATCCGGGAGGAGTAGCGGTAATTCCCCTGTCCTAGGAAACTGGGGGGAAACCAGCAGTCGGCCGCTGGAAACCATTGGTCGGTTGCGCAATTGTCCTGGGAATGGTATGCTGTAGTCATCAAGCGGACGGAGGGCAATGGGATGAACAACCAAACGATGGGAGCTATGGTTGCGGCGTTGCGCAAAGAAAAGGGAATGACCCAGGCAGATCTGGCGGCCCGGATGGGGGTCACCGACAAGGCGGTCTCCAAATGGGAGAGGGACCTCTCCCTGCCGGATGTCCACTCCATCCCTAAGTTGGCCCAGGTTTTAGGGATCTCGGTGGAGGAGCTGATGGGGAGCGCTGCGCCAAGCGGGGAGGGGAGGAAGCCCCTCCAGCCCCTGGTTCTCCTGGTGGTCAAAGCGGTCGCCTTGGCCATGGGGGTCAGTGTCACAGTGCTGTCCATCCTGGGAAATCTCAGCATATCCACCGGGTTCATCCTATTGGGCATTGGCCTGACCTGCGTTGGCATCTGCCTTTTGCAGGAGAAAAACAGACCAGGGCAATAACTGAGTCTTACAAATCCATACAAAAAAGGACCATCTTTCCCCCTAGGGAAAGATGGTCCTTTGCCATGTATATGGGATTCTAGTTTTGTCCCAGGGGGAGGCGCATAGTGGTCATCACCGGGGAAAAGCCCTCCCGTTCGTAGAGTTCCGCTGCCCGAAGGTTGCTGTTGAGGACCCCCAATTCCAGATAGGCGTGGCCGCGTTTTTCACTCCAGCGGCGGGCGGCCCGGATCAACTGGGTGCCGATCCCTTGGCCCCGCTGGCTGGATTCCACCACCAAATCCATGAGATAGCCGTAGGTGTGGGGCACCAGGCAGTCGTATGGGGCGGTGTGCATCTCGGTCAGCAGCACCAAGCCCAGGACCTCTTCCCCCTCCTTGGCGACCAATAGGGCGGAAAGGTCATGCTCCAGAATTTTCTCCAAAAATTCCTGGTTTTGATCCGTAGGCTGAAAATACGCAGGCTCTAAGAGGGCCATGCGGCAGAACAGCTCCCGGTATAGCAGGCGAACCCCCTCCAAATCCCCCTTTGTGGCGGCACAGATCTCCATGGGAAAACC
Source organism: Merdimmobilis hominis (assembly GCF_900104615.1). GTDB lineage: Bacteria > Bacillota > Clostridia > Oscillospirales > Ruminococcaceae > Merdimmobilis > Merdimmobilis hominis. The sequence continues at coordinate 2,243,813 of NZ_LT629939.1, forward strand.
CCTCCTCTAATCCAGTTTGACCAGATTTTCTTTCACGACGCACAGGCGGCAGCGGGGCTCATAGGATTCGCTGTCCCCAATGACCACCAGCCGCTCATCCTCTTCCGTACGGGAGATGGGCTTGCCGTCCACCAGCCGCTGGGTGTACATAGCGGGCCGGCCGCAGCATTTGCAGAAGGCGCTTTTGGTGACAATTTCATCGGAAAAGAGAAGCAGGGTGCCGATGCAGCCAAAAGGCCTGCCTAGGTAATCCAGGTTTAGACCCGCTACGATGACGTGTTTGCCCTCTTGGAGTAGAAGCTCTACAATCCCCACCAGCTCCTGGGAGAAGAACTGGGCCTCGTCAAAGGCGACCATATGGGCATCCTGGCAGGGGGCGAGGATCTCCCCAGGAATATCCACCTGGGAGAGGTCTTGGTGGATGGAATGGGCCTTCATCCGCAGCCCGATCCGGCTGACCACCTCATCGTCGCTAAACCGGTTGTCCAGCCGGGGCTTGAACACCTCCACATGTTTGTTTTGGTATTCCCTAGCCTGGAGGCAGCGTTTGATGAGCTCACCGCTTTTCTCTGAGAACATCGGACCAATGATTGTGGTCAAAAATCCAGCTTTTCCATCGTTGTACAACAAAACGTTTCTCTCCTTCTGGGAAAATCGGCAGGAATCCACTGCAAACTTCCTCCAGTTTACCACATTTTGCGGATGGAATCAATGACGGCGCCTTTGATCTGGATGGAAAAGAGGCACCCCCGAAATTTGGGAGCACCTCTTAATTGGAACAAAAAGAAGAAGGCTATGGCCGGCGGCCGCTTCCGCCTTGGAGGGAGATGGTTTCGCCAGTAATATAGGCGGCATCTTCAGAGGCGAGGAATACGCAGACTCGGCCGATATCGGTTTCCGGATCGCCGAAGCGCCCAAGGGGGATATCCGAGATGGTCTTTTCATACAAAGCGGGGTAAGCTTCTCTCCACTGCTCCAGACTCTTGGTCATGGCAAGAGGGGCGACAATGTTGACCCGGACGCCATCAGGGCCCCACTCTGCCGCAGCTACCCGGGAGAGACCGCGGATACCCTCTTTAGCCGCAGCATAGGAAGACTGGCCTACTTTTCCGACGATTCCGGCGCCGGAGGCAAAGTTGACCACAGAGCCTTTGCTCTCTTTGAGATAGGGGTAACAGGCTTTCATATAGAAGAAAGTGGCGTACAGGCCGGAGTAGATGGCCTGGTCAAAATCTTCCTTGGTGTGGTCCACCAGCAGGACGCCTGATTTGGAATTCTGAGCATTGTTGACCAAAGTGTCGATACGGCCGAAAGCCTCCATGGCTTTCTCTGCCACAAGCTGTGCAGAAGCCTCATCGCCGCCGTCGGCGACAACAGTCAGCACTTTGATGCCGTAGTCTTTCTCCAAGGAGTCTTTTGCCTTTTCCAAGGTGGAAGGGGTGCGCCCAGTCAGCACAAGGTTCGCTCCCTCTTTGGCGAATGCTGTGGCCACGCCAAAACCGATGCCTTTGCCTCCTCCGGTGATAATGACCGTTTTATTGTGCATTTTGCCTTTGCAATCCATAAATTCACATCCCTTTATTGGATAATATTTTTATTTGATTGTAGTGTACCATAAAAGTATAAATTTGAAAATAGATATTTCAAAAAAAAATTTAAAAACTCAGATTTTTATAGGAGCCTCTAAAAAAGAATCAGTATTATTGGTTAATCTATTAACGCATAGGCGAAAATAAAAAACCGGCCTTCCAACAGAAAGCCGGTTTTTGGAAAAGCAGAAACTTAATCTTTTTTGATGGGGGTGACTTTGATCCAGCCTTTTTTGAAGAAGATATAGGCGCTCAGCAGGGTCAGAGGGATACAAGCCAACAGGGCAAAACCTTCTTTACCTTTGATGGGGTGAATCAGGTAGTTAAACAGAATGATGGCGATCAGAGGAGGAACCATAGCCAGAGGCTTATTCTGAATCATATAGTCACCGGATTTTTTACCCATAATAGTACCGACAACCAAGCTGCCGAACAGAGCGGGAAGCATATAGGCAGTAGCGGTTTTTACCATGGGATGAGTCAGAATGGGCTGCAGGGGAGTCAACAGGACAACGCCCAAGGCGACAACGATCATAGTGACCATAGAGGAAACGGCAACACCGATGCAGGAGACAGCGTCGCCAAGGTCAGTGCCCTGGGAAGCGCCAGTCAGATCCAGAGCATTGAGCACGCAGGGGATCTTCAGGTTCTGCACGTTACCGGTAATAAAGCAGATGTAGCAGGAAGAACCCAGCATGGGGGTGAAGCTGATAACCTCCGAAAGGGCGGTGGGCACATACATCGTCAGAAGGCCCATGGCGCCAACGACTACTTGGTTGAAGCTGGGCATAATGTCATAAATGGCGCACAAAACCAGGGGAATGCCAAGCATAAAGGCGATGGCGATAACGGTGCCGATACGGCCGATATTATGGGCTGTATTTACATATTCACTAACACCAGGATGTTTGCTCATTGTTCACTTACCTCCTTAACCCAAAAGGTTGGTCCACAGAATAGCGCTCGCCATACCGACAATCAGCGAGTCAGCCATAGTGAAGTTGCTCAGCCAACGGATGCCGTACTTTTTGACAGCCCAGTTGTGCAGGTAGGTACACAAAGCCGAGGTTAACAGGGTAGCAGTGGCGACCGAACCCATGAAGATGCTTCGGGCAGGCAGGAATACAGAGTGCATAGCCATGGTGAAGCAAGCCATCATCAGCGCGCCCCACTCACCGTTGGATGCGCTGTATTCCATGGTGCTGAGGTGGATTTTCTTACCAATGAACAAGCAGCCCACAACGCCGCCGATGATGCCGATACTCATAGAGAGCATAACCGAACCGACAACCGATACGTCGTTGGCGGCGACCAGGGCAGCCAGGGAGTCATACCCGGCGCCGATGGCGGCCATATCTGCAGCGACCAATTCGTAACTCACCGAACCGATGACCGACAGACGGAACCAGGACCACGGAACGCCCAAAACGGTGGACAGGGAGAACAGGCCGATGACAACAGACAGAGAGGGGATGATGGTGTAAATTGTGGAAGATTTCACAATATCCATCAACTGGCTTTTCGTCATTCCCAAAGACAAGCAGTGTTTCCATGCACGCTGCATCATAAACACGCACATCAGGAATACATAGCCCAAGCCAATCATTACCATTATGTAAAGCGGCTTGCTGTTCATTACTTCTAAGAATCCCATTACAATTCATCTCCTTACTGATTAAATGCCTCTCTTCGATAGCTGGATTGTAAAGCTTGGATCCCCCTTTCTCCCTTGGCCTCATTGGCGTAAAGAAATATTTTCACACTAATAACAATTTACCTTATTGTAGCATGTTTTTTTTGGAATGGGTAGTATTTATTGAAAAAAAATAGCTTCTGATCCATTTTTTATAGATTCTGACAATAATTTCAAAATAAATCGTTATTAGTTTACAAATACTTCATACTTTTCTCCGCCCACAGAGGGTGAAGAATGAGAAAAATTTCTCAATATGGGAATGTTGTCCGAAAATTAGGAATGGGGACTGGCACTTTTACAGAAACTTTTGGACAGGATGCTGCAAATATTGCATTGAGAATCAGAAAATAGTTACAGACAAGCACAGGCCCCATCCTTGTTTTACCTGAAACCATCTGTTGATCCGGTTAAGCGGGACATATGTAGGCTCCTACAGGTAAAGGGAATGAAAAAATCCCCCTGCGCCGTAGCACAAGGGGATTTTCTGCAAGAGGGTATTTTATTTGCCGAGGGCCTCTACCGCAGCCTTGGCAAAACAGTTGTTGACAACTTTGTCATAGGAAGCTTTCTGGTCCAGTTCCCCAGCGGAGGTCATCACCGTCTGGAGCAGGTCGAAGGAGCTCTCCTTCATGATGGGATCAGTGCTCCAGGCGCCAATCTCCTGGTACCGGCGGGCCACGGTGGCCAAAAGGGATTCGTCGGTGTCGGGGAAGGAGGGGGCGATGGCTTTGGCGATCTCCTCCGGGGTGTGGGTGGCAACCCACTGCTGCCCTTTGTAAATGGCGTTGGTGAAATGTTGGATTAGGGCAGGGTCTTTCTCGATCAGCTCTTTGCTGGCAAAGTAGGCGGTGTAGGGGATCTCACCAGCCTCTTCGCCCACCGAGGCGACGATGTAACCTTTGCCTTCCGCCTCAATCATCGAGGCAGTGGGTTCGAACATGGTGACATAGTCGCCAGTGCCCGCGGTGAAGGCGCCGGTCATAGCTTCGAACTTGATGCTGTCGTCAAAGATGACGTCCTCACCGGGGGTGAGGCCCTTGCTCTTCACCACATATTCCAGAGCCATGTAGGGGACACCGCCCTTCCGTCCGGGTAGGATGGTTTTTCCCTCCAGCTGGCTCCAGTCAAAATCCGGCTCCGGCTGCCGGCCCACCAGGAAGGAACCATCCCGCTGGGTCAGCTGGGCGAACACCTGGGGGTGGTTTTCCCGGCCTTCGTTGACCACATAGATGGTGGCTTCCGGCCCGGCAAAGCCGATGTCGATATGTCCAGACAGCACCGCCGACATGACTTTATCGGCACCCTGGCCGTTGGAAAGCTCGATTTCAATGCCCTCTTCTTCAAAGAAGCCCAGGTTGATGGCCGCGTATTGGGGGGCGTAGAACACCGAGTGGGTCACCTCGCTGACTGTGACCTTGGTCAGAGGGGTTTCGGTTTCAGATGGCTGCTGGGAACATCCCATCATGGACGCTCCTACAAAGGCGGCTGCCAGCAGCATTGCCAGAGGTTTTTTGAACTGTTTCAACTGCAAAACTCCCTTCGGTTGGAATCAGCCCAGGTGGCTGATTCGTTTGGATACATATTTTTCAAGGATTACCACCGCTTGGTAGAGGACGGCGGCCATCACTGCCAAAATAATGACGCTGGTCATCACAAGATCCAGCTTGAACACCTGCCCGCCGTAGACGATCAGGTACCCCAGCCCCGCTTTGGAGACTAGGAACTCCCCAGCGATGACCCCTACCAGCGACAGGCCGATGTTGATCTTTAGGGAATTGAAAAGGGTGGTCAGATTGGAGGGAAAGACGATCTTCTGCAAAATTTGCATCCGGCTGGCCCCGAAGGTGCGGGCCATTTTGATCTTTTCTGGGTCGGTGGCGAGAAAGCCATTGAGCATTTCCAGCACGGTTACGATCAGCGAGATGGCCAGGGCCATGACGATGATGGCTTGGGTACCCGCCCCCACCCAGATGATGATCACTGGGCCCAAGGCGATTTTTGGCAGGCTGTTGAGCACCACCAGATAGGGTTCCATCACTTGGGAGAGGAAATCCGACCACCACAGGGCAACGGCCAATAAAGTGCCTCCGCAGGCCCCCAACAGGAAGCCGGTGAGGGTCTCATAACAGGTGACCCCCAGGTGAAGGGGCAGGTCGTTGGCGGAGAGGTTCAAAAAGGTTTTGACGATCCGGCTGGGCTGGCTCATGAGGAAGCTGTCGATGACGCCCAGGTTTGCGAGGATCTCCCAGCTGGCAATGAGCGCTGCCAGGATAAAAATCTGGGTGAAGAGGACCGACGTCTTGCGGATTTTTTTCTTCTTAAGATACTCCCTGCGCTCTTTGGAGAGTGTGGCGTTAGACATGGACATCAAGCTCTTTCCAGATTAAATTGAAGTATTGGTTGAATTTTGGGTCGTCCCGGCAGGCCAGGGGGGAACGGTTGGGGCCGAAATCAATGGCGTGGATGTTTTTAATTTTTGCCGGACGCCTAGTCAGAACAAGAACCCGGTCGGACATACTGATGCTCTCCGGGATGTCATGGGTCACCATGATAGCGGTGATATTCTCCCCCTTTAAAATGCGGTAGACATCATCGGTCACCGCCAGGCGGGTTTGGTAATCCAAAGCGGAGAAAGCTTCATCCAGCAGAAGGAGCCGGGGCCGGGTGGCCAAGGTGCGGATCAGCGCAGCCCGCTGGCGCATCCCGCCGGAGAGCTGGGCTGGGTATTTGTCCCGGAATTCCCACAAACCATAGGTTTTCAAAAGCTCCTCGGCATAGGCTACCGATTCTTTATCCAGTTGATGCTGAATTTCCAGGCCCAACAGGACGTTTTTATAAATGGTCCGCCAGTCCAGCAGGTTATCCCGCTGAAGCATATATCCCACGTTGGGGTTGATCCCATCCACCGGTTTGCCCGCCAGGGTCACGGTGCCGTGGGTGGGGGTGAGAAGACCCGAGAGAATGGACAACAGGGTGGATTTGCCGCAGCCGCTAGGGCCGACGACACTGATAAATTCGCCTTGCTGCACGGTAAAACTCAGGTCGTCAATGGCGGTTATCTCTCCGTTGGCGGCCTGATACTTTCCTACTATTTTATCGACTTTGAGTATTTCCTGCATTTGCATCACCTCGCTGTGTCACCTGGGAGGAAACCAGGTGTTTGCTACCATTGGTATGCCAAAATGGAAAGATGGGTGCATAGGGAATGTGGCTTACCGGCTATCCTATGCCGGGGGGAAGGGAAGAGTTCACCCCGCTGCCGGGCAGCAAAAAAGGGAGCCGAAGCTCCCGATTATGTATTCAAATACCGGTTGTGCAGCTTGCGGGGATACTGTTCATCGTAATGGCCGATGGCAAAGGCCACTGCCTGCCAGCTTTTGCCCTCCAGATACCGCTTGGCAAAGATAAGCCGCAACCGGCTGTCCGGGATGGTCTGCAAAAAATCCTCCAGCCACTGTATCTCCTTGAGGCAGCGCATCCTGGCTTCCCGGCACTTCTCCCGGATTTTTTCCATCTCCACTGGGTCGGAAGCGGTGTCCTTTTCCAGTTCCCGCAGCCGCTTTTGGTAGCTCTCCGCCTCTTTTTTCAGGGCCAGAAATTGGGAAAGCTCCTGTTTCGTTGGCTTGCGGGGTACGGCGCTGCCCTTCCTTTGGATCTCCGCTGCTGCCCGGACGCCAATCCCCCGCAGGGACAGCAGTTCGCTCAACCCCAATCCCTGCAGCTGTTCCATCCGGTGGATGCCATTGCGCTTTAATGCGTTTTGTGTTCGAGTCGAAAAGCCCATTTCTTCTACATTCATCGTCATTCCTCCTTGTCCCTGTTGCAGCGGCAGTTTTGCATGATATAAACTGAAATGGAAAATTACTTTATGTGATAATTATACCAGTACAAAGAGGGAATGTCAACCACAAAATGAAATAAAATTTCTGTACGTGTTTGACGAACCATACGAAAAAGCCGTCCCTAGTGCGGCCCAGGGACGGCTTTTTCGTTATATTAGGGTAGGTAAAAGTGGTGGGGCATGTTAATGGATGGGTTTTGTATCCTGTTCGCGGAGATGGGCGACAAAACTCGCCAAGTATGGGATAAACTCCTCCACGGTGGGGATTTCCCCCTTGTGGGGGATGTTGTCCAACATGGAGCGGATCAACGGGCTTTGATCCTGTTTGCTGTATATGTCCAGGATGGCAAGCTGCATCTGTTCCCGCACGTATTCCGGGGACACCTTGTCTTTCCGGGCGATCTCTTTTAGAATATCATCTATATACATGGCGATGCCTCCTTTTTTAAGATTTTATGGGGCGCTGCACGGCCCCAAACCCTAGCTACAAGGGGCTATGCCTGCCCCTTGAACCCCAGGTCGGGTGGGTTTTAACAAGATTCCATCTTGCAATAGTTTGTGGGGGCACGCACCCCCAAAGCCTAGCTACAAGGGGCTATGCCTGCCCCTTGAACCCCAGGCCCTCCTTTCTTACAGAAGAAAGGAGGCGAAAGACTGCCGGGGAGACCCCGGTCCCCCACTTCGCGGCAACTGGTACGCTCGGAAGATTTCCCTTAGAGGCTCTCCACGCCTCGAGCGGGAAATCTTTCCGCTAACGCGGATGCCCTCGCGGCACGGTCGAAGTCAGTACGGTCAGCATCAGCTGACTGTGCCCCCTTAAAAATCCCCCTGCGCGTTTAGGAGGGGGAATTGAATCATTCAACGATATTATTTTATATTACTTTGTATTAAAAGTCAATACTTAGGATCATATTATAGTATTATCTTATTGATGAAAAAAGGGGGGATTACTATGAGACCGCTAAAGCAGAGGGTTAGCCTTACTTTGGATGAGGATGTCATTGAAAGCGTCAAGCTTTTAGCGGAGGAATGTGATCGCTCATTTTCTCAATATGTAAACTTAGTTTTGAAAGAGCATCTTGCACAAAAGAAGGAAAAACAACAATAAAAAACAAAACCCATTCATGTAGTTGAATGGGTTTTTCTTATACAACTATAGTTCCCCTTGGCAGAGGGGGTTTTTTAAGGGGGGCCGGACTTCGACCGTGCCGCGAGCGGTTCGGCCCCCCTTAAATGTGCTTTTTCCCTCCCTTTTTTCACACAAAAAAGGGAGCGCGGGGTGCAGGGGTGCGCAACGCCCTGCATATCCACTGCAAGATGGAATCTTGTTCTGCACCGGGGTGCAGGGGTGACAGGCGCCCTGCATAACCTCGGGGGTGTGGGGGCTGGAAGCCCTAGGAAATCAGGGTCATAGGGTGACAAGCCCTAGAAAATGGGTTGTAGGGGTGAAAGGCCCCTTTCACTCCACCCCATGCTTGGCCCGGTAGTTGGCCAGCAGAAGATCCACCATCCGGCCGTAGCTGGCCACCCCGTCGGTCTGGCGGTTGGCCTTTAAATAGGTGTCGTTGACCTTGTCGGAGACCTCCGCCACTGGGCCTTCAAACTGGGCCCAATAGCGGGATTGAGCGGCAAAATCCCGCTGCACCCCAGGGGAATAGGTGGCGTAGAGTTCACAAAACCGCTCATAATCCGCCTGATACAAGGTGTTCATGGCATACATGGCCGCCATGGAGGCCCCGCTGTATTGGATGGCTTGGTCCTCCGACTCCATGCAGGCCAGATAGGCGATAAAGTTGGCTTCATCTTCCCGCATAAAGCCCCGCAGATGCGCTTGTTCATGGCACATGGTGAAAGGGAGGGTGAAATCCGGCACGTCGATGTTGACATTGGCCTCCATGCTCCAACAGGTGAACACCCCAGTGATTTGGGTATAGGACCACAAATGGGAGAGCAGCACCGGTTTGGGCGGGCTGTAATCCCCTCCGAGGGCAGGGATTTCCTGTGCCAAGCGGTGGAATCCAGTCCGGCTGGCTTTGCCGGTGGCAAAGACCGATTTTTCCAGCTGGAACACCCCTTCTTCGTCTTCGGGGAGGCCTTCCCGCAAGCGGTTGGCGTCAGCGATCAAATCCACGCAGGCGAGGGCCAGTTCCTCTGCACTGCTGGGCCGGACGGTGAGCCCTGCATGCCAGGCAAAGGGCATCCGGCTGTAATTGACCCCACAGGTGACGACAAAAATAAAATAGAAGCCTGCGGCCACTGCCAGCAAAGTGGAGAGGAGGTTGAGAAGCCTTTGCCGTTGTTCCCCAGGGGAGCGCACCGCCTTGCGGATGGAGAGAACCACCCAGGCAACGGCGGCGGGGATGCCAAGCACCACCGTGAACTCCGCCAAGGAGAGGGGGACAAGGCCGGTGATCCGGTTGAACATTTGGGATAGGATGGGGTAATACCCCCCGCTGAAAAGCCGCTCAGTCCGCTCCGGATCCTGGCTGGCAAACTGGGAAAGGCCCATCCCCAGGGGGACCAGCAGAAGGAAGAGAAGCCTCCGGGGGAGGCGCAGTTTTTCCCGGAGAGGAGCGCTGGGGGTAGATGGATGGGAAATGATCACAGAAAAGCCCTCCGTTTTTTAGGAATCTACTTCTTATTCTATCAAAAATTAGAGGAGAGGAAAAGACAGAAAAAAACCGCCCGGGAAAGCCCCAGGCGGGAAAAAAGCGGTTTATACAGCAGCCAAGGTGAAAAAGGCCGCCAGCAGGAGGCCGCCGCACAGGCCGCTGGTCACCAGCGATCCGGACAGGTACTGCACCACCCGGCAGAGGAGCAGCACCGCCCATAAAGTGGCGAGGCCGATGACACAGATGAGCACCCCGGACCAGTAGTTGATGGGGACACAGAATGCGCCAGCCGCCGCAAGGGGCAGGAACTGGACCAGCTGCAACCCAATCCGCACTGGAAGGGAGATTTTAAACTCCTCCATCACCAGGGATTCGTAGGTGAAAAGGCCGGAGGCCAGCCCGCAGATGGGCAGGGCGATGGCAAAGGCGATCCAGTGGGGGAGGGAAGCATCCCAACCCATGAAGCCGCTGCGGGCGAGGACAACACCCCACAAAAAGGTGACAGCGGTGAGAAGGAGGCTCAAACCGACCCTCTTGCCGCCCAACGGGGCGAGGGGAGGACGGGCAAGGGTAGAGACTCCAGGCATTTTCCCAGACCGGTACAGGTAGCAGGAGAGCCCTGCGTTGGCCGCCAGCCAGGAGAGAAAGGCGATGGAAAGCAGGGGGAGCTCCAGAGGGAGCAGCCACAGCACCCCAAAGATCACCGCTGCAAGGGGGAGAGCCAGCAGCCAGTACAGGGATTTGCGGGTGATATAACGGCCGGAAGGGGCCCCTTTCACCGACAGAAGGGAATAGCTGACCTCCAGGGCGCTGTGGGAAAGCTGGCGGTACAAAAAGACCATGGCAAGCCCCCAGAAAAGGTAAAGGCCTGCCCAGAGGAGAGGACGCACAGTGGAGCCGGGGGAGACCTCTGGGATTTGAATGGCGTAGGTATCCCACAGCCACTGGGAGAATGCGGTGGTGATTTCCCGGGAATAGGTGTTGTGGGCGTGGAATACCCCGGAGACAATTCGAAGGGAGATGTCTTGCTGGTCCGCTTTGATGCCAAAACCGGTGGCCAAAATCTCATCCCCGGAAAGGCTGTTGTACAACTGAGCCAGCTGTTCCGGAGGGGCAACGTCGTCAGAAGTGGTGCCCAAAATCAAGGTGGGGAGGGTGATTTCCCCCGGTTCAAAAGCTTCTGGGCTGGTGAGCGGGGCAAAGAGGGCCAAACCCGCGCCGGCTTCGCCACCCTCCAGATAAGCGGCCTCCTCCAGCAGGGTCTGGGAAGCTCGTCCATAGGCGGCCAAAAGGATGTCCTCCTCCTCCACTCCCGCGGTGTTGGAGAGGGCCTCCATGGCAAAGGCCAGGTCTACCTCCTCCAGGTTGAGGGTAAGCACCGGAAGATCCGCCTCCTGGGCCAGACGGATGATGGGTTTGAGACGGTACCGCTCCGAGCCCTCCGGCTCCGCCAGCAGCAGTGCAAACCCTTGGGAGGGGGAAGCAGGGTAATAAGAGCCGATGCTCTCCCCTTGGTAGGATAGGCTGCTCCGCCCCTGATCAAGGGGCAGGTCGAGGATGACCAATGCGGCGGCGACCAGCACGGCCAGGGCGATAAGAAGGGTTGATAGGTGTTTATCTTGCAGTTTCATAACAATCTCCTGTCAAGCAGTTGTCTCGTATTACATTGAAATTAGATTAACCGGTTTGGGGTCAACTATGATAAGGCGGAAGAATCCTCAGACATTTGACGACTCTATTATATCATATTGCGATATAGTTGACCAGGGGGAAAACCCCTTCCTTTGGGGATTCCCCCACCGGATTGGAGGGGTGTGTTTTCAGCTTATTGTACAAAAGATTTGTCAAAAAACACAAAAAGACCGCAGTTTCCCCGTCAAGGCCGGCCAGGCAGGGCTTGGTTAAGATGCAATCCACAAAAGCCCGCGGAGCGCAAAAACCGCCATCCGTAGAAAACCTGCATCCCCTGCCTCCCTTGCGCAATGGGGCGATTTGTGTTATTTTAGCAAAGAAAGGGATGAGATTTTGAAGAAAAAAACTGTACAATACACCGCACTAATCCTTGTTTCCATCCTTCTTTTGCTAGTTGGGAACCGCGTCGCCACCAGCGATAACCCCTATTTTGGCGGGGGCTATTCCTCCGACAGCTACTACCGGGCCAAAATTCTCCGGTTCACCAAGGTGGAAAGCCAGGTGGAGGAATTCGGCGGCATGCAGAACCACTACACCCAGCTGGAAATGGACGTCCTCCTGCTGGAAGGGGTGATGAAAGGGGAGACGGTTTCCATCTCCCATCGGGTGGACGAGGATTTGACCGCCAAGCCCTACCCCTACACCGAAGGGGAAAAGGTGTTGGTCACCTTTGACTTTGATCAGGATGACAATGTGGTCTGGTACCTGGCTGACCACCTGCGGGAGGGGTACCTCTTCGCCTTGGTGGGGGCGTTTTTGTTCCTTCTCATCCTGTTTGGCCGCAGGCAGGGGGTCAACACCGTCCTCTCCTTGGCCCTTACAGTGGCGGCGGTGTTTTTTGTGATGCTGCCCGCCATCATCAAGGGATATAACATCTATTGGGTCACCTTTTTGGTCAGCTGCTACATCATCGTCATGACACTTGGGGTGGTCATCGGCTTCAGCCCCAAAAGCTTCTCCGCGGCGGTGGGATGCATCGGCGGGGTAGGGGTGGCCGGCCTCATCACGGTGGTCATGCAGAACCTGATGAAAATTTCCGGCCTCATCAATGAGGACTCTTCCTTTGTCATGTACATCAACCCAGTCACCCCCATCGATTTAAAAGGGCTGATCTTCTCGGCCATTGTCATCGGGGCCTTGGGTGCGGTAATGGATGTGGCTATGAGCATCTCCTCCTCCTTGGAGGAGCTTCTCCTCCACAACCCGGATCTGAGCTTTTCCCAGGTGGTCACCTCAGGCCTCAACATCGGGCGGGACATCATGGGAACCATGGCCAACACCCTGGTACTGGCCTATGTGGGCAGCTGCCTCCATGAGATTCTGCTGCTGATGGCCCACAACTCCAGCCTTGCCTCGGTGATCAACCGGGAGATGGTGGCGGTGGAGGTGCTCCAGTCCATCGCGGGGAGCATCGGCATCTTGTGCACTGTCCCGGTAGCCACCATTGTGACTGGCCTGGTTCATCAGGCGATTGTGAAGAAAAGATTGGCCAGTGGGGCCAGTGAACAGAAAGGGGAATAAATCCATGAAATTGGCAGAAGCATTGAACGAGCGGGCGGACATCCAGCGGCGGATCGCCCAGCTGGAAAGCCGGCTCATAGACAACGCCAAAGTCCAGGAGGGGGAAGAGCCCGCAGAGCGCCCGGAGGACCTTCTGGCGGAACTGGACGGCCTTTTCTCCCGGCTGGAGGAACTGATGAGCAAGATCAACTGGACCAACAGCCAAACCATCCAGGAAGGGCATACCATGACCCAGCTTTTGGCCAGGCGGGACTGCCTGACCCGGAAAATTGGGGTGCTGCGCAGCTTTTTGCAGAGTGCAAGCGCCACCGTCAGCCGGGCCACCCGCTCGGAGATCAAGATAAAGAGCACCGTATCGGTGGCGAAGATGCAGAAGCAGGTGGATGGGCTCTCCAAAGAGCTGCGGGAACTGGATTCTGCCATCCAGGCCCTCAACTGGACTACTAATTTGATGGAATAGTCGGATTGTGGTAGCGTCAAAGGGGTGGGCGCCATCTCCCCCGGCTGAGAATGAGCCGGATTGGTATAAGCGTGCGGGGTCCGCTGGGGTTCGATTCCCCAAAAGCATTGTCACACCCAGCACAGGGCACATGGGCAATGGGTAGGATGCACTGTTACAACCGCGGCGCCGGCCTTTGACGTGAGGGCGGGATTGGGGATACAACAGCATAGAAACAGAAAACCGGAGGGGAGGCCATAGCCTCCCCTCCGGTTGGTTTTTTGCGCCAATTAACCGTTGGAACGGGTCGCCAGCAGAAGGAATCCCGCAGATTCCTCTTCCCAAGCGGTTTCAGCGGTCAGTTCTGGGTTGTCCGTCAACCACCATTCGGTGAAGGTGAGATCGCCGTCTACCCCGCCGGGGGAGGGGAAGGTCACCAAGTTGGAGTAGGTGTACTCGGAGATTTTACGGTCTTCCTCCGCGGCAAACTGGTCGGCCCGGGAATCCACCAACAGAGTGTATACCCCATCCTGGTAGGTTAGGGTGTACCCGATGGGGTCGCCTTCCGCCGTGGTTTTTTGGATGTAAACCTTGGCGGCTTTTCCCTCCTGGGCGGCGGCGGCAAATTGGATGAGGGGCGCGGTATCCAGGACTTCTCCGGTATTTCCGTCAATGTATTCCCCGCAGTCTAGCACCTCCTCTGGGGCGGACTGGGAACTCGCACTGGAAGAATCGGGATTGGAACTGGAACCCAGCCCGTTTCCAGAACAGCCGGCCAGGAATAGGGACAGGCATAGGGCAGCTATAAGGATCTTCTGCATGACAAGACCTCCTTTTCACATGTTCTACTTACTTAGTGGAAAAAAGAGGGCAAATTCCTGCCTCGCAGAGGGAGAAAGTCTCAAAAGGCCCGGGAAAAGCCGACATGGCAGACCCAGTACAGGTCCGCCATGTTTCTGTCAATTATCGTCTCCTTCTTCGGAATCGTCGGGATCTTCATCTTCCTCCCCGTCATCCTCTCCACTGGGGATCTCTTCATCGGGGTCGTCTTCCTCTTCCAGGTCATCAGAGCGGTCGCTGTCCTCGTCCTCCTGGCCGCCGTCATCTGTGTCCTTTTCGGATTGGGAGGCATGCCAATCGTCTTCCTGGTCTTCAGAATCCCAGTCTTCCCGATCTTCCTCTTCTAGATCGTCATCCTCTTCCCAGTCGTCGCCCGCCTCCTTCTGTGCCAGCCGCCGGAGGTCCTCTAAACTCATAGAAGCCAACTCCTCCAGGGAATAATCGTCCTCTTCCTCCAGTATTTGGCGGATGTACTGCATTTTGCCCGGAGAAACCTGCTGCTGGGATGCTGCCTGCTGTAGGCTGGCATCCTCTTCATAGGTTTGAAGGATGATGGCAGGGGCGATTTTCCGAGGTTCCAGCGCCGACTGAATGGAGCTGGAAAGGAGGGATTCCAACTCTTGGACATGGCTCTGCCGTCTGCTCTGCACCGTGAGGAGAACGGTGCTCTTTTCTGGGGTGAGGTAGTTCCTTTGGGCGAGGGTATCCGCCAGCTGCCCCAGCACAGTGGGAAGGGGTAGGCCAGAGAACACCTGGCCCTCGATCAAGCTGCGGCCATCCGCATTGAGGCCCGTCACCTCCAGAACTCGATCCCGCCGGTTGGCGGTGATCTGGATGCTGGGATTGACATCCAAAAAGACGGTGGTCTCCACCATCCGGTACTGCCAAAACCAGCCGAAAAACAGGAGGACAATACAGCAGGTCAAGGCAGGGAGGAAGGCGCGCCTCCGGGTTGGAACTTGGGGAAGCTCTTGAGCGGTGATATAATCCAGTTCTGTCTGTTTGCTCACCGGCATTTCCCACAGTTCTTGGGAATGGGGCATAGGTAGTTGCTCTGCCGCCCGGCGCAGTGCAGCCGGAATTTCACGTTTGTTCATGACAGCACCCCCTGGGCAGTGAGATGGTTTCGCAGCTTTTTCAGCGAGCGGTTGTAGCGGGATAGAACAGTGGAAAGGGGCATTCCAAGGTCTTGGGCAATCTCCCGATGTTTCATCCCCGCCACACAGTGGAGGAGGAGGATCTGCCGCTCTTCCTCCCCCAGGATTCGAAGGGCGGATTCCAGCACCAGCCGGTCGGTGGGGTCGGTGACATAGGAAAATTGGAGGGAATCCTCCATTTTGCAATCTTCCACAGAGAGGGCGGATTGGCGCAGTCTGCTGTTGCATAGATTGCGGGCGATGGTGAGTATCCACGCCATAGGTTTGCCCATGGGGCGGTACAAGTGGGCCGCCCCTCGGATTTTGAGAAAGGTCTCCTGGACGATATCCTGGGTGTCGTCGGGATTTTTGAGGAGGGAGAGGGCAAAGGCGTAAACTGCCCGCCCGGATTTGCGGTACAGCTCTTCAAAGGCATCCCGGTCATCCTCTCCGACGCGGATCAGCAGGGAGTCGTCAATCTCCGGCAGGGTTGTACGGCGAGGGGAGTAGGTTCCTTGTACCGCGCAGAACAGCAGCATATGTAATCCCTCCTCGATGTGGCATTCTGCCCTTATTCTACCCTATGGGAGCAAAAAAGGCAATGGAAGAATCGGAGTGGAGGATCCCCCCACCCCGATTCAGCCTTTTCTTAGTCGTCGTCCCGGTCATCCTTGTCGTCATCATCGTCAGGGTCGTGGATGTCATCCCGGTTATCCTTGTCGTCATCATCGTCGGGGTCGTGGATGTCATCCCGGTCATCCTTGTCATCATCGTCGGAGTCGTGGATGTCATCCCGATCATCCTTGTCGTCATCGTCGGGGTCGTGGATGTCATCCCGATCATCCTTGTCGTCATCGTCGTCAGGGTCGTGGATGTCATCCCGATCATCCTTGTCGTCATCATCGTCAGGGTCGTGGATGTCATCCCGGTTATCCTTGTCGTCATCATCGTCGGAGTCGTGGATGTCATCCCGGTCATCCTTGTCATCATCGTCGAGGTCGTGGATGTCATCCCGATCATCCAGCTGGTCTTCCAGCTGATCCAAATGGCCGTCATGATATTGGTCCTCCAAATCGTCCAGACGGTCCTCCAGCAGATCCAGAGGGATGTTGTGCTCTTTGGCGTAATCCACCAGGTCGCTGATCCGGGTATCGGCCAGGTGTTCTGGGGTGAGGGTCGGGTCTTTCTGGAGCAGGCGGTCGATCACCGACATCTTGCCAGAGGAGACTTTCCATTTTTGGGCCTCTTTGTCATACCGGTCCATGTCGATTTTTTGTGCGTGGACATCTGCATCCAACTGTTTTTCAGCAATGTATTGGGCGACTTTTTTGTTTACCTTGTCCAACGTCTTTTGGGAAGCGCCCCGATCGTCCACTGTGATGAGGACATCATTTTTCTTCTCATTGGCAAGGTATCCCTGTTCCATCATCCGGTCGACCAGATCTTCAAGAACGTCGTCCAGGTCATTGTCCTTGGGGGTGTACCCTTCCAGCAGTTTTTTGGCGTCATCGTTGAGGGGGATAATCTTGCTTACTTTCTCCAGCCGGGTGGTTTCCAGCTCGATGCTGGGGTTGACGTCCAGGGCGATGCGCTGGGCGGGGGAGAGGAAGTAGAAGGCAGCTCCAGCTGCTACAAGGGCGGCTGCGGATAGAGTCAGGCCGGCCATAAGCCAGTTGTGTTTTGTGGTTGTCATAGCAAAAACTCCTTTGCAGTAGATTGGGTCTCTTCGACCTCTTTCAACCCATTAACAAAGAAGGGGGGTGTTTTATCGCAAAGAATAAAATTTTTTTCACATTTTTGTGGAAAGGGGGAGGATATATCAAAAAAGACCCGCAGAAACTTTTTGTTCCTACGGGTCATTGGCGGGAGTATGTGGGAATCGAACCCACCTAAGCAGCTGTTCACCACTATCACTGGTTTTGAAGACCAGGGGGCACACCAGCACCCATCTACTCCCATATACAGCGGGTGCTTTGCTTACGTTTTGATATTCTACCACAAATATACGCAAGAAGCAACTGTTTTTTCACAGAAACGGGAAAATAAGCAGAAAATAGGGGAGGTGCGCCAAAAAATTCATCATGGATGGGACGCTAACCTCTTCCATTGCCAAAGGAGCGCGGAGCGTTCCATCTCCTTTACAAAGGCATCCTTGCCGTCGCAGTAGCCGTCAATGTCGGCGGGGAACTGGGATGCCAGCTGAATTTTTAAGGCGGCATAGGAATCCCGGGCACCGGGGTGGGCCCGCAGATAATCCCGGAAGGCGAGGTGGCGGCCAATCTCCCCCAGGTTGTCATACTGGAAGGCGTGGATTTGATGGGTGCGGTTTTCCCCGCCTTTGCGGAAATACCGCCGGCCGGGCAGACCGAACTCCCCCATGGCCTCATAGCCCAGTTCTGCAAACTGGGGGGTCAGGGCATCCAGAGCATCGATATCCTGTACCACCGGCAGGATGTCGATGATGGGTTTTGCGGCAAGGCCAGGGACGGATGTGCTCCCAATATGAAAGAGGGCGACCAGATTTTCCCCCAGCAGGGCGCGAAGGGATTTGGCCTCCTCCTCGAAGAGCTGGGGCCACTGAGGGTTGTAGGGAGCGACGGTGACCAACATGAAAAGGACCTCCTCGTTGAGATGATGGCAGCAGGAAGGCGGATTCCTGCAAAGAAACACTGTAAAAATGGGAGGGGAAGCCCCCTCCCAAATGGAAATCGGTTATTTTTGAATCAGCACCCGGGCGTCGCCCACCTTTTTGGTGATGCCTTTGCGGTCCCAGTATTCCAGGAGGGCCACCGCATATTTGCGGCTGGTTTCAATGGCGTCACGGAACTCGCCCAAGGAGACCTGTCCGTTCGCCTCCAGAAGCTTCTGGAAGGCAGCAAAGGCCTGATCATAATAGTTGCGGTGGATAGCGATCTGGGGGCTGAGGGCAATCACTGTGCCATCGTCCTGAAGGGCCTCCATCACCTGTTTGAAGGTCTCCTTTTCCTTGGCGAATTGCTTGGCTACCTCGTCGGTGGCAGGGGAGGCAAGGCCGCTGTCCAGATAGATTTTCTCAATTTTGTCGGAAAGCCGCTTGTGGCTTTCGCTGTAGCTGACGGTGAAGGTGGAGAGGGCGACCTTTTGGCCTGCGTACCGGATGTGGCCCTGGCCCTCCATCCAATCCAGGATTTTGTCGCACAGGGCGATCTCCCGGCCGGGGAGGAAGCGGCTGCGCAGCTCGTCTTTTCGCATGCCGGCTTGCAGGGGGTTGGACTTGTGGTACTCCTCCAAAATGCGGGTTAGCTGGCCTTGCAGGGTGGCGAGATAGTCCCGATGGAGGTCCAGCTTGCCAGTGATGGGGATGAGCTCCCCAGCCTCCTCCAGCAGTTTGACCTGGGCCGCGAATTCTTCTTGGGGGATGTCCAAACTCTCCCGTACCGCGTCCAAAGGCCGGAATTTGGGGCTTCCCTCCAGCACCGCCTGGCGGATGGTGTCCTCTAGGGAGCCCTTTTCCTTGATGGCCAGACTTTCCAGCACAGCGGGGTCGCTGCGTTTGTGCCTCTCGGGGGCCGGATCCAGCACCACACCGCCGCCCACCGTCTCAATGGGGGAGTAGAACCGCACCACAAAATGATCCCCCCGCTTCACGGCGATGGGGTCGGTGAGCCGCAGCTGGGCGTAGCCGCTTTCTTCTGCGGTGAGCTGCTCCCGGTCATCCAGCAGCACCAGTTTGCAGAGCACATCCCGGGAGCCTAAGTACAGGTGGAGGCGGGAGCCGCTTTCAATCTCCCGCTGGCATTCCTTGAGGATGGAGAGCTTGACATCCAACATCAGGGAATTCTGCATCGAACCGGGCGCCGCCAAGGTGTCGCCCCGCTCGACCTCGGATTTTTTGATGTTGGCCAGGTTGACCGCCACCCGCTGCCCCGCGTAGGCGGTAGAAACGGTTTGGTTGTGGACCTGGAGGTTGCGCACCTTGGTAAGCTTTTCCCCGGGGTAGATCATGACCTCGTCCCCCTCGGTCACCGTGCCTTCGATGAGGGTGCCGGTGATGACGGTGCCGAAACCGTCCACCGAGAAGACCCGGTCCACCGGGATGCGGAAGGGCTTGGAGGTGTTTTTCTGCTGCACCGCCTGGAGTTTTTCCTCGATGAGCAGCCGCAGCCCCTCGATGCCCTCGCCGGTGTAGGCGGAAACCGGCACAATGGGGGCGTCGGCTAAAAAGCTGCCCTGGACTTCGCTGCGGACATCCTCCTTGACCACCTCCAGCCACTCCTCGTCCACCATGTCGGTTTTGGTCAGCACGATGATGCCGTTTTGGATGCCCAGCAGGGAGAGGATACCCAAATGCTCCCGGGTCTGGGGCATAAAGCCCTCGTCGGCGGCCACTACCAGCAGCACCAGGTCGATGCCGCCGGCCCCGGCCAGCATGTTTTTCACAAATTTTTCATGGCCGGGCACGTCGATGATGCCCGCCTGTTCCCCATGGGGCAGGGTGATGTGGGCGAATCCCAGTTCTATGGTGATGCCCCGCTTTTTTTCTTCCTTCAGCCGGTCGGTGTCGATGCCGGTCAAGGCCTTGATGAGCATGGTCTTGCCGTGGTCCACGTGGCCGGCGGTGCCGATGATATAGTTTTTCATGGAAACTCCTCGCTTCTCTATCCCTATTGGACGCAGGCGGCGATATTCTCTGCCACCAGGTCAAAATCCGATTCCTCGATGGTGCGCACATCCAGGAGGTATTGGTCTTTGTTGATCCGGCCGATGACCGGCACCGGGCAGGCCCGCAGCCGTTTCTCCAGCTCCATCACCGAGATGGCGGAGGGGACGATGGCCACAACCCGGCTTTTGAGCATCTGGGTGGGGACCGAACCGCCGCCCACCTGGCCCAGCTCCTCGATCACCGAGAGGGCACAGCCGCTGGTTTTGGCGGCGATGGCATCCCGCAGGCGGTTGGCCTTGGCCTCCAGCTGTTCCAGGGTGACTGCCAGCATCTTGAGGGTGGGGATCTCCTCCATGGCGTCCCGGGGATCCAAATAGAGCCGCAGGGTGGCTTCCAGGGCGGCCAGGGTCATTTTATCCACCCGCAGGGCACGGGTGAGGGGATGTTTTTTCATCTGGTCGATGTACTTCTTTTTGCCGATGATGATGCCCGCCTGAGGGCCGCCTAGCAGCTTGTCCCCGCTGAAGGAGAGGACATCCACCCCGGCGTCCAAGCACTGTTGCACCGTGGGCTCGTCCAGGATTCCGAACTGTTCCAGGTTGACGAACACCCCGCTGCCCAGGTCGTGGATGACCGGCAGGCCATGGGCGTGGGCAACCTCCACCATGTCCTTGGTGGGGACGCTCTCGGTAAAGCCCAAGATGCGGAAGTTGCTGGTGTGGACTTTGAGAAAGGCGCCGGTGTTTTCGGTGATGGCCTTCTCATAGTCGGACAGATGGGTCTTGTTGGTGGAGCCCACCTCCACCAGGATGCTGCCGCTCTGCTCCATAATCTCCGGCACCCGGAAGGAACCGCCGATTTCCACCAGCTCCCCCCGGGAGATGACCACTTCCTTGCCCTTGGTCATAGCCCCCAAGATCAGCATGACGGCGGCGGCGTTGTTGTTGACCACCAGGGCGCTCTCCGCCCCGGTGAGCCGGGTCACCAGCTCCTCAATGTGGGAGTACCGGCTGCCCCGGCGGCCGGCAGCCACGTCATATTCCAATGTGGAGTAGCCCATGGCCACATCGCAGACCGCCTGGGTGACCTTTTCCCCCAGGCGGGCCCGGCCCAGGTTGGTGTGCAGCACGATGCCGGTGCCGTTGATTAGCCGCCGCAGGCTCATCACCGAATGGGAGCGGACCCGTTCCGCCGCGGCCAGGGCGACCCCGTCCACCGTAGGGGCTTCGGTCAAGCTTCCGGCCAGGATGGCCTCCCGGGTTTCCTCCAATACGGCGCGGATGGCTTCCACCGCCACCGAATGGGAGAGCTGCTGCTCTGGGTCGAAGAGTGGGCTGGCGAGGACCTCATCCACTTTGGGGATAGTGCGTAGCAAAGCTGTGTTGGCTGCCATGGCAAAAAACTCCTTTTGTCGTCGAAATTGCAAAGCCGCATGGGCTGAAATCATTGGGGTTTGCATACATAGTTATTATAGTAAATCCTGCGGGGGATGTCCACAATTCCCACAAAAAATCGCCAAAGGGCGCAAAGGAGGGCTGGATTGGCAGCTCCTTTTTCAAAACAACGGGGGAGGGCTTGTCAATTCTTTCCTGGTCGGGTATAATAAAATTAACAATTCAGTCACAATTTTATGCCATTTTATTAACCGGTCGGGGGGCACACCGCCCCAGAAAGGAGTTTCTATGAGAGAATTGTTGGCAGTGGCTCTGGCCTTCGGCTTGATGCTGATATTGCTGCGGAAAAATGTCAATTTTGGCGTGACCATGCTGATCACCTCAGCGACGTTGTGCGTGGTGGCGGGCATCGCCCCTCTCACCGTGTTCAACGTGATCAAAACCACCTTCACCAGCGAAAAGAATATCACCACCCTTTTGGTTGTGTTCACCGTCAGCATCCTGGGGGGGCTGTGTGGCCGGTATGGCATCCTGACCAAGGTTGTGGACAGCATGCAGGATATTATCCCCAACACAAAAGTGGTGATCATGCTCATCCCCGCCATCATCGGCTTGTTGGTCATGCCAGGGGGCGCCATCCTCTCCGCACCTTTTGTGGACAGCGTAGGCGATCAAATCGGCATCAGCCAGCCCCGGAAAGCGGCCATCAACCTGGTATTCCGCCATGTGGCCATGATGTGTATGCCCTTCTCCACCTCGGTACTGCTGGCCATCTCCATGAACCCGGAGATCGGGCTCTATGAGCTGATTGGCCTCAACCTCTTCTTTATGATCCTCAACTTTATATGTGGGTATTACTGCTTCCTGCGGCCGGTCAAATGCGAAAAGCGGGTGAAAAAGGCTGCAGCGGGGGAGAGCGTCAAAAGCTTCTTCCTCAACCTGTCGCCCATCTATGTCAGCATCCTGCTCAACATCGTCACCGGTATCCCTCTGTACCTGTGCATCCTGGTGGGTATCGGCATTACATACCTCATCTGCGACAAGAAGGACTTCCTGAAAAACTTCAAGGATTCCATCAACTTCAATGTGGTCTTCACTGTGGCAGGCGTGTTGGTTTTGCAAAGCTGCATTTCCTCCCTGGACGGCTTGATGGAGATTATCACCGGCGGCCTTGGCAGCGGGGGCTGGACGGCAGCCATTGTCCTGGGCCTAGGCGCTGCTTTCTTCGGTGCGATCACCGGCCTTTCCAACGCCGCCATGGGCATTGTGCTCCCCTTGGTTGCGCTGCTTTCTGTTCCCCATGCCACCTCGTTGTACCTCACCTTTGTGGTGTTTGTGGGCGCTTACTTCGGCTACTTCTTCTCTCCTTTGCACCTGTGCCAGGTTTTCACCAACGAATACTTGAAGGTCAGCACCGGCGAGATTTACAAGGAGTACCGCACCTACGGCGTTATGCTGGGAGTGGGCACTGTCCTCCTGTTTGCCGTGATGGGCTTTGTCATGATGTAGCGGCCCATTTGAAAAAATCCCCCGGAGACTTAATAAGTCTCCGGGGGATTTTTATAGGGTGTTACAGCGCCCGCTTGAGGTAAACCATGTCCACGCACTGCTGGCCCCCGTCGAAGATGGGTTCGGGGTAGTTGTCCACGAAGAAGTTGGCAACCACATGGCTGGGCAGGAACCCAAGACGCCGGTAGAAGGGGACCCCGTTGTCGCTGGTCCCCACCTGCATCTCCTGGAACCTGCCCTGGTAGAGTGCCGCCAAGTGATTTACCAAGGCGGAGCCCAGCCCCTTGCCCTGCAAATCCTCCCGTACAGCCAGATTTTTCAGCTCGCATAGGGTGGGGGAGAGGGGAAGGACCACCGCCTCGGCGGCCAGTTCCCCGTGGAGGGTGAGGCTGTGGAGCTCCCCTTCCTCCAGGTAGCGCAGAACCATCTCCCGGCAGGGGTCGGCCAGCAGGAGGAGCTCCCAAAAACTGGGGGAGAGCTGGTCGATTGATAGGGTGTGAAATTCCATAGATCCTCCTCCCAAACTAAAAAAGAAAGGGGCTGGAGCCGCGGCTTCCAACCCCTTTTCTATTGCACCCGGAACGCGGGATTTTTGGGTGAAAAATTGTTTGCTTACTGGATGTAACCAGCGGCTTTCAGAGCCTCTGCAGCTTTGTCATGGTTGGCTTCAGAGACCAGGATGATTGGGCCAGTGCAACCCATGCCGCTCTCGGCGTATACGCCAACCTTCCACAGGGCCTTGACGGCGTCCTCAAGATCCATGATCTCGATGCCGGACAGCTGGGAGGTGACGACCTCTTTGGGAGGAGCGACAACCTCAGCGGTATCCTCTGCGGCGGCTTTCTTGGGTTTGCGGGCCTCGATGACCTTGTTCAGGCCAGCCTTGTGGGCGGCGGCAAACTCTTTCTTGGCGATCTCTTTGTAATTGCCTTTGACCAACTGGGATGCATACTCCATAGCGTTGGCCAGGACAGGTGCGCCGGAAGCGCGGGAAACGATGAGGACCAGTCTCTCGTACCCCTCACCAATGCCGGGGCCGTAGCCATAACCCATGGCTTCGTAGCTGCCGCCGGTGGTGTAGGAGGACATCATCTTCATCAGGATATTGCCGGTCAGGGAATCGGTGACCATGACGTCGCAAGCGCCGACCAGCAGGTCGTTGCCTCTCATGACGCAGCCGCCGTCCGCTCTGGAGGACTCGGCAAAATGGATATCATAGCCATTGGCTTGGAGCTCTTTCAGAGCGCCCTCGCACTGTCTGGCGCCATCCACATTGAGGATGCCCACGGTGGGCTCTTTGATGCCGCAGGCTTTAGCAGTGATGATGCCGTAGATCGCATTTTTGATCATGGCCTCAATCCGCTCTGCGGAGGAAGTGCCGGTGGTGGTGGCAATATACATCTGTTTGCCTTTACCGGGGGTGACCACACGGCCGACGGTGGAAACACCGATGGGGAAGGGGTAGTGCATAGTGACACAACCATCGATGGCGCCGCTATCCAGCAGCTTCTCCATCTCTTTGTACATCTCGTCTTCATCCGAGACCTTGCAGGTGTTGAACTTATCGCTCTCAGCAGTGCCGATCAGGGTGACATCGACACCCCGGTCTGCGGCCAACAGGCAGGCCTCAACAGCGTTGGCTTCGCCATGCTCACTGCCCAGGCCGGTCACGGCGATCCGGGGACGGCTGCCGAAGGAGCCGGTCTCCAGACCAGTCGCAATGTCCATGAAGGTCTGAGCGATGATCTTTTCTACATTTGCCATCTCTCTACCTCACTATTCTGCGTCAGCAATCAGGGTGGAAGCGAAATCCTTCATCGCCTTGGCGATCAGGCTCTTGATCTGCTCCTCGGAAACGGAGGATTCCTCAGCTTTGCCGCTGTTCTTCTGGATGATGAAGGAAACGCCGTCAAACAGGTTGGTCATACGGCCCAGGAACAGGGAGCCCTTACCGATGATCATAGCGTTGTTGATCTTGCCTTCCTTGATCATGTCGCACAGAGGTCCGACAGCGGGAACACCGGAGGGGATATGGCCCTGGGTGGGAGCCCAACCGACCAGACCGTGCTCAGTGGCAAAATTGGCGATGTCGGCTTTCTGCAGCTCGCCGCGTTTGACAGCCAGAGCAGCGATCATTTTGTAGTTGGCCAGAGGCACGTCGCCGGCACCAGCGGGTTTGGTGATATCGGGGTTCTGCATCTCGGGGGAGTACTTGTCGATGTCCGGAATCTTCAGGCCGTGGTTGTCCAGGGGAGTGGCAACCAGGGAGGTGATGACCGCTTGGGGAGAAGAACCGGTGCCGACAGTGTGTCTGCCGCACATATCGGAGGCGATTTCGGGGCTGACGCCATCGTTCTCGCTGACCAGCACAGCAAAGCCGCCGATCATATCCTCCAGGATAGGCATGTCCTTTTTGACATGGTCTTTGCCGTTCATGCCCAGTTTAGCGGTGCAGCCGCCGGCGCAGACGACAACGTTTTTGTAGGTACCGGATTTAACCAGGGCAGCAGCCTCGATCATGGCATGGGTGGGGGCGGCGCAGAAAGCGCGGACATCCGA
The DNA here is from genome assembly GCF_900104615.1 of Merdimmobilis hominis. Lineage (GTDB taxonomy): Bacteria > Bacillota > Clostridia > Oscillospirales > Ruminococcaceae > Merdimmobilis > Merdimmobilis hominis. Next base: position 2,269,283 of record NZ_LT629939.1, read on the forward strand.
ACCGGAAGCGCTGGTCAGGCCAACAACCTCAGCAGCAGCTTTGGCGAAGTTGCCGCCGCCGCGCTGGTTCATATCACCGCAGGCCTCCTCGGCGCAGTCGATCACATAGTCCACCTCATCTTTGTTGATGCCGGTAGCTTTGATCAGGTGCAGCAGGGAGAGGACGCAGGAAGCTTTGGAAACCAGGTTTTCATGGATGACATGGGCGGAGAGGTTGGTGTCCACATCGTGAGCTCTCTTCACATAGCCCACCAGTTTGCCCTCATGATACAGGGGCTCAGCGTGCTCGTCGTTGACAAAGTGCTCAATCTCGCTCAGCTCAACACCGTCTTTGATCTTGGCGATCATGTCCTCGGTGTACAGAGGATGGGCTTCAGCCTTGGGTTTGACAGCGGCGACAAAGGATTTCTCCAGGTGGCACAGATCAAACACGTCGCAGATCTGCATCAGCATCAGGAATTCATCCTGGGGCATGATTTCACCGTATTTGCCATAGCGGTCGCAGACAGGGGCCTTTTTGTCGTACCAGGGCTGCTCATAGGTAGCCAGCTCATCGGGGGTCATGTTGCCGATGTAGGTCTGGTTGGGCATATAAGCGAGGACTTCCTCGTAGGAACGCAGATGCTCGGGAACCTTTTTCAGGTACTCGGAATCGGGGTTGACAATCTTTTCAGTGGTCTGGGTGGTGCCGTTCTGCATCACCATATCAGGGGTGAATGCCAGGATATAACCCGCGCCTTTAATAACACTGTTCATTGGCTGATTACCTCTCTTTTTTGATTTGTCTTCATTATACGAAAGGTTGGCAGCAAAAGCAATAAAAACTTTTGTAAAGGGCTTTTGCCGCGCATTTTTCCAAAAAGGATCAGCAGCGCATGATATGAAAAATGGTGATGCGGTGATATTCTCACCACATCACCATTCTCATGTCATTCAGCTATTAGTATTTGCAGTATTCGCTACGGATATTGTTCATCTCTTCACAGATAGAATCGATATCCATAACCATCTCCATCATACCAACCTGCTCGTCATACACATCCGCGTTGACTTCGGCTTTGATCTCGGGCTCGCAAATGTGATAAACCTTAAGTCCCAACTGGACATTTGTCAACGGACCTGCGAAAGTGGGGTCACCGGCGGTGACAGTTTCAGCTGCCAGACCGGAAGCCTCGCTCTCAGCGGCACCCAACATCACAACGATGTTCTCGGGGCCGTACTGATCAGCGAAGTCTTTGACTCTCTTCTGATTCTCAAGATCCATTGCACCTGCGGCGGTTCAGACGAAGCACTCAGTGGCAGAGTAGACGACGTCTGCGCCGGCAGTTTTCACGCATTCTTCAATAGCGGGTCCGGGAACGCCGTCACGGTCGCCAATGATGATGACTTTTTTGCCATTCAAAATGCTCATGAAAGCTACCTCCTTTTTAGAATTTTTATTTATTAAACGGATGAAACCGCTTAATACAGAATAGAAATAGGGGAGAGGGGACGATTACAGATATTTCTGAATCATGGCCTCGATGGAAGCCTCAGTGGCCTCCTCTTTGACGACCTCGTCGATCTTCTCGCCATCCTTGTAGATCGCCATAACAGGCAGACCCAGGATCTTCTGGCCAATGGCCAGTCTGCGGGCCTTGGTGGTGTTCAAGGAGCAGAATTTGATCTTGTCGCCGTATTTATCAGCGCAAGCATGGACAAAAGGCATCAGAGCAGCGCAGGGAACGCAGCCATCGCCATAGAAGTCAACAAATACGTAGCCGTCTTTGTACTCCAGAACTTCAGCGTTAAAATTATCTTTGGTCAGATCGAGCATGGGAAACACTCCTTTTCATTTCAGTGGAATCGGTGATTAACCCTCGATGTATTTCTCCGCCTGGGTGGCAGCAATAGCACCGTCCGCAGCAGCGGTGACGACCTGTCTCAGGCTCTTCACACGGATATCGCCAGCGGCGAATACGCCGGGGATGTTGGTCTTCATGTTGTCATCGGTCACAATATAACCGTTCTTCATTTCAACCTTGCCCTCGAACAGTTCGCCGTGAGGCTCGAAGCCGATGAACACGAACACGCCAAAGGTGCCGTCCTCTTCGTTGGCAACGATCTCGCGGGTCTCGCCGGTGACAGTATCCTTCACGACCATGGAGGTCAGGATGCCATCGCCTTTGAGCTCTTCAACAGTAGTGTTCCACATAAACTTCATCTTAGGATTGGCAAATGCTTTCTCCTGGATGGATTTTGCAGCGCGCAGCTGGTCACGTCTGTGGATCAGAGTCACCTGACGGCCAAACTTGGTCAGGTACATAGCCTCTTCCACAGCGGAGTCACCGCCGCCGACCACGTAGATGTCAAAGTCCTCAAAGAACGAGCCATCGCAGGTAGCGCAGTAAGATACGCCTTTACCGGTGAACTCTTTTTCACCGGGGCAGCCAATGGGCTTGGGATGAGCGCCGGTGGCGATGATGACGGTCTTGCCGTAGTAATCGCCCTTCAGGCCCTTCAGGTGTTTGACATCACCCTCCAGCTCAACGTCCACGATGGTGTCTTTCACCTTCTGGGCGCCGAAATGCTCAGCCTGTTTAGCCATTCTGCCGATCAGGGAGGGGCCGGATTCCTCGTCTACGCCGCCGGGATAGTTCTCAATCTCAGCAGTGATGACGATTTGGCCGCCGTCTTTATCCTTCTCGATAATCAGGGTATCCATTCTGGCGCGGCCAGCGTAGCTACCGGCGGCGAGTCCAGCAGGACCCGCGCCGATAATAATGACATCATAAATTTTTTCCATATTCACACCTACTAGTTTTCAAAAATAGTCTGCTCAGTAACCTCGGTGGAAAGGGCTTTCAATGCAGTGTCAAGAATTCTTCTGCGGATAGCTTTCTCCTCCTCAAGAGTCAGAGCAGGGTTGCCCAGAGGATGGGGGATAGCAATGGCGGGAACAATTCTGTTAGCGCCAACAGTCATGGAGATGGGGGTAACTGTGCAGATATGAACGACCGGGATACCAGCGCGCTCAATCTCTTTAACCATCGTTGCACCGCAACGAGTACAGGTGCCTCAGGTCGATGTGAGGATAACCGCGTCAACATTGGCATCCTTCAGCTCTTTGGAGAACTCATCTGCAAAGCCCTTGGCGCTCTTAACAGCGGTACCGTTACCAACGGTGGTGTAGAAGTATCTGTGCAGCTTGCCGATCTTGCCCTCTTTCTCATACTCTCTGAGAATGTCAACAGGCAGGACGCGGTCAGCATCCTCGTTGGCGTAGACAGGGTCGTAGCCGCCGTGAGCGGTCTCGTAAGTGTCGGCAGTCAGATCCATAACGCCCTCAATGTCATACTTGCCGTATTTGGAAGCAGAGGAGGACTCGATGTGATCGGGGTTGCCTTTGGGGACGATACCGCCAGAGGTTACCAGAGCGATGGTAGCATGGGCGATGTCCTTGACAGCGGGGTTGGGAGCAACACGGTCGAAGTCAGGCATGGGGAACTCGGTGACGAACTCTTTGCCAGCCAGTTTCTTCAGCAGCATGTCGATAGCGCGGGCGGAACCTCTCTTGGTGTCGAAGAAGTTCTTCCGGACGCCGTTGGGCATATAACCTTCCTCAGCGGAAGCACCGATCTTCTCACCTTTAGCCAGCTTCAGGGCGAGGGGAGCCATCTTCTTGACAGCATCTCTCATGCCAGCAGCGCTGTTTTTGGTGGCGACGATGTAAACGGAGTTTTTGAACATGTCTGCGCCGGGGTTCTCAACGTACATACCGGTCAGGACAGGGATGCCCAGCTCTTTTTTGACAGCGTCAGCGATGGTGCCGCAAGCGACGCCATAACGGCCAGCGTTGAAAGCAGGACCAGCCAGGAACATGTCAGCGTTCTGGGATTTAACCATGTCGATAACGGTCTTTTTGGCTTCTTCCAGGTTCTCGTTGAAGTAGGAGTCACCGCAGATAACAGTGGCAACGATCTCAGCCTCATCGCCGAAAGCCTGATTGAAAGCTGCGCCAGGGCCTACAACGCCCTCTCTCAGCTCAGGTTTGATATCAGCCTTTTCCTCACCGCCGATGTTGGCGAAGAACTGGTTGATGTAGTGTACTACTCTAATTTTAGCCATTAGTTGTACTTCCTCCTTTCTACTATCTTGCGCTCAAGCAGTTGAAACCAACTTCGCTGGTAGCGCCGGTGATAGCCTGCAGCTCAACCAAAATGGTGCCGTCTTCCAGAACGTTGTTCTCAAAGCCGCCAGCAATCTTGTCGATGGGGCTCAGGTCGCCGATAACCTTGTCCAGCTTGGGCAGGGTGATCAGCTCGTTGGCGTTACCGCCGGTGACAACAGCGTCAGCGCTGGGGTCAGCGTCAGCCAGGGACTGGGAAGTACCGTCGCGGCCAGCGTACTCATCGGTGATGATTACGGTCTTGATGCCTTTGGCGGAAATCTTCTTGCAGTTCATGATCAGGTCGGTATCGGGGTTGCCGAAGCCTTCCTGGGAAACGATTGCGCCATCCAGATCCAGGTACTCGCAGAGCTCTGCGGTCCAGTTGGAGGAGCGCTCTTTATCAGCCAGGTAAACGTTCTCGTTGGTGATGATCATGCCCACAAAGTTGATGGTCTTGCCATGCTGAGCGAACAGGTCATGGACAACGGGGTTGTTCATGTGGATATAAGTGGGGTTCTTGTCGCAGGAGGATACGCAGTTACCAGACAGGATCGCGCCGTCCATAACCTCGGTGGGGTTGATGATGGTGGGGACGATCTTCTTGGCATCGACGCCGTACACATAGGTGTCGTGCATCAGGCCCTGGCTCTGCAGCATCTGGACGTAGCCAACGCGGGGCAGGTTGGGGTATTTCTCCATGCCCTCTTTCACGCCGTAAGTCTCGTAGGAGACAACCTCGTTGGGCTCAACAGATTTACCCAGCTCACCCAGGTAAGCAGCGACACGCAGACCAGCCATACGGTTGGCGTACTCATGCTCGTGCTGTTTCAGGCCGTCGATGGGGTTCATGACAAGAACCAGGTTGACGGTTTTGGAGAAAGGAGTGTATTTGGCGCCTTCGCCGGTCATATCGATGATGCCTTCCTGGAAACCAACGATCTTACCGGTGGTGACAACAGCGGAACCTCTCAGAGCATGGGTTCTGCCGGTGCCAACGGTGGTGACCTTCGAGATCACGCCGGGGAAAATCCCGCCTTGACCCTCGACCTTGCAGCGGGGCTCGATTACGTCCTTAACAGGGGTAATGCGAACGCTCTCGCCGGGGCGAGCGATCTCAACTTCGCAGGACTTGATGTTTTCGTCCTCCAGGACGATCTTCTTAATGGCCTCTTTGTCTACGAACAGAACGCCGTTCTCGACTTTGGATTCATTTGAGAACTGAATATCATGGATATCGATGTATCCGACTTCCAATTTTCTCAAATTTAACACCTCCTTAAAATTTTGGCTTTGCGTATTTATCAACAAACCCTATTCAAATAGGATCTGCGATAAAGCTCCTTTTAGCAGCGTGGCGTCGATCACCTGGAAATCTTCCCGCATAGAATCGGGCATATGGGGGAATTTTACCGGGAATTTATCGCAAGTCACAATGCTGTTTTCGATCATCTCCACCGAATCCATGTCCAAAGACTGGGGTTTGATGGAGATCAGGACCGATTTATAAGGGGTTTCATTGGGCTTGACGCTGCCCGAAAGGGGATGGGAGTAAAGCCTGTGTCCCTTATGAATCTGGTCGCGGAGGGCAACCAACACATCGTGATAGGTGCCGTCGACGAACTCAACGGTATATTGCCCTGTAAGTTCGCGGACAACCAGGGGATTGTTGGTTACGATCTTAAACGTTGGCTTCATGAAGAACCTCCCGGAGCGTGATTGTCATTCCATACAAAAACAGAGCAAAACGCACCCTTTTATAGAAATAAAAATAAAATGGTGCATCCCGCTCTGTATCTAACCTGAGAGATTCTCCCTTGAGGGGGATTGCTCCGTCGGTGCTTACGCTCTCCAGAGGTTTGTCGGATTGCGGTGTTGGGACCTGAGATCTTCATAAGGGACTGCAAATCCGCTTACTTATTCCTTCGGCGCTGTTGCCAGACTCTCCCGCAATCGTCATCCAAATATCAATCTGTAAAAATGACTATATAATGTTTTTCTATCACACCATAATGATACACTACTTTTTTCTATAATACAAGTATTTTTTCCAGGGAAAATGGCAAAAATTATTGCAAAAAAATTGTCAATCTTTTATAGAACATTCCCTAGTAGGTGGATAGAATGGCTTTGATAGCGTCAACAGCAAAGTCAATTTCCTTGGGGGTGTTGAATGGGCCGATTGAGAATCGAACAGTGCCCTGAGGGAAAGTTCCCAAGGTCTTATGGGCCGATGGAGCGCAGTGCAGGCCGCACCGGGTCATAATCCCGTACTGGCTGTCCAACAAAAACGCGATTTCCGCGTTGTCGTGGCCGGTGAAATCCACCGAGACGACGGGGGCGCGTTTCATCGGGTCCTCAGTGCCGGCGATCCGGGCGCAGTCGAAGGCGGCTAGGCCCTCGCTAAAGCGCTTGGACAAAGTTTGTTCGTGCTGTAAGATGTTGCCAATCCCCTCCTTTTCCAGATATTGAAGCGACGCGTTTAAGCCGAAGATTCCCGGCAGGTTCATGGTGCCACCTTCAAAGCGGTCAGGCAGGAAATCGGGAACCTCCTCCGAATCAGAGCGGCTGCCCGTGCCGCCTGAGATCAGAGGGTCCAGTTCCGCAGCCAGGGAATCTTCTATGATAAACCCACCGATGCCCTGGGGCCCCAACAGGCTTTTGTGCCCGGTAAAGGCCAAGGCGTCGATGTGCATATCAACAATGTCAATGGGGAAAACCCCTGCAGTCTGGGCGGCATCCACCACAAAGCGAAGCCCATGTTTGTGACAGATAGCCCCCACTTCCCGGATGGGCATTACCGTGCCGCACACATTGGAGGCGTGCAGCATCAAAATGGCCCTGGTGTTGGGCCGGATCAGCCCTTCCACCTGGTCCAGAAGCAGCTGCCCCTGGCCATCGCAGGGGATGCGGTCAAAGGAGACGCCCAATTTTTCCATCTGCACCAAGGGGCGCATCATGGCGTTGTGTTCCATGGCGCTGACCAAAACATGGTCTCCGGGGTGCAGCAATCCTTTTATAATAAAGTTGAGGGAAGCGGTGATGTTGGAGGTAAAAATCACATTTTGAGGTTTGGGGGCATGGAAGAGACGGCACAGCCGTTCCCGGGTGTCATAGACGACCTCCCCTGCGCTGTAGGCGCCGGCATATCCGCCGCGGCCCACATTGCAGCCGATTTCCTCCATAAAAAGACGCATGTTTTCCACTACCCCAGGGGCTTTGGGGTAAGAGGTGCTCGCGTTGTCCAGATAAATTCGCTCCATAACGTCCTCCTATAATAAATCCTTTTTTATTATTTTACTCTATTTACCCTATATTCGCCACTGCTATTGGAAAATAAAATAGCTTTCTTGTCTCTATTGCAAATTACTATTTTACGATTGTTAAAAAACAAACTATACTATATACAGGGTCGATACGCCAGTAGGCCAGCTTTGCGGCTCTCATAGCCCGCTGGGGAAAGAGGCTCTGTATCATAGAAAGGTGGTTGGTAGAGAGATGGAAAAGAAAAAACTGATAGGGGCCGGTCTGTTGATCGGCTTGGTCTCGGTTGCCCTTGTCAAGCTGGGGAATCCGGCAAACATGGGTTTCTGCATCGCTTGCTTTTTGAGGGATATTGCCGGCGGTGTTGGACTGCACCGTGCCGCTGTGGTGCAGTATCTGCGCCCGGAGATTATGGGCTTGGTTCTGGGGGCGTTTGGCATGGCCTTGGCCAACAAGGAATTTAAGGCCAAAGGCGGTTCTGCTCCGGCAACCCGTTTTGTTTTGGGCTTTTTTGTCATGGTTGGCGCACTGATGTTTTTGGGTTGCCCCCTTCGCATGGTGCTTCGCATCGGTGGTGGCGACCTAAATGCAGTGGTCGGGCTTGTTGGGTTTATTGCAGGTATCGCCGTTGGAGTGCTGTTCCTCAACCGCGGCTTCAGCCTGAAGCGCACCTACTCCCTAAGCCGGGGAGAGGGTTATGTATTCCCTGCGGTGAATGTAGGTCTGCTGTTGCTTTTGGTGGCTGCTCCTTCCTTTATCTTCTTCAGTACAGAGGGTCCTGGCTCAATGCGTGCCCCCCTCTGGGCTGCTCTGGGAGCCGGCCTTGTGGTAGGTGCTATCGCCCAGCGCACCCGTCTTTGCATGGTTGGCGGCATCCGGGATATGATGCTTTTCCGGGATTGGACGCTGCTGTCCGGCTTTGTGGCTATCATCGCGGCAACTGCGGTGTGCAACATCGCCCTTGGCAACTTCCATCTGGGCTTTGCCGGACAGGCAGTTGCCCATACCGATGGCCTGTGGAATTTCCTTGGTATGGCTGTTGTCGGTTGGGGTTCTGTTCTTTTGGGCGGCTGTCCTCTGCGTCAGCTTATCCTGGCAGGTGAGGGAAACTCAGACTCTGTCGTTGCGGTTTTGGGCATGATTGTGGGAGCAGCCTTCTGCCACAACTTCGGTTTGGCTTCGTCTGGAGCAGGTCCCACTGCAAACGGCAAGGTTGCGGTTGTCATCGCCATGGCAGTCATCGCTGCCATCGCTGTGCTCAATACCAAAGTGGAAACAGCGTCTGCTTCCAATAAGCAGAACGCAGCAGAAAGGGGATAGAAAACAATGGCTGTTATTGTGGATGCGTGCGGACGCTCCTGCCCGGAGCCGGTTCTTCTGACAAAAAAAGCACTGGCCAGCAAAGGGGATCATTATGAGGTGCTGGTAGACAATGTCACCGCCAAAGAAAATGTGACCCGGTTTGCCAAAAATGCAGGCTATACGGTGTCGGTGAGCCAGGAAGAGGATGTTTACCGCCTCTCTTTGACCAAATAGGCAGCCGCATATGATGTATATTGCAACTTTTTTCAACCATTACAACGCAGTGAAGTTCTCCAGGGAGCTGCGGGAGGCGGGGATAGAGCATGATGTGATGCCTGTCCCGCGCAAGCTGAGCTCTTCCTGTGGCAGTTGTGTGCGCTTCTCCACCGAGGGTGATCCTCTGCGGTTCGTGGATGATGGGGTGGAGAAGATTGTGGAGGTGCAAGAGGCTCATACATACGCTGTGGTATATGAATGCGAAGAATAGGCACTGGCTGCCGCAGCTGGCGCAAGAAAAGCCGGGGGAAACCCCGGCTTTTCTTATTGTCTCTACAAAAATGATTGACATATTATAATAGTATGATTATACTAGTATAATATAGTAATTAAAACTATATTATACTATGTTTTTTATATGGAGGTTTGTTATGAGATTACCGCCTTTAAAGATACAGGAATTGACTGCCCGTGTGCCAATCATCCAAGGAGGAATGGGAATTGGTGTAAGCCTTTCCTCATTGGCGGGTGCCGTGGCTCGGGAAGGGGGGATCGGCGTCCTCTCTGCTGCCCAGCCCGGGTACCGGGAGCCAGATTTTGCCGACCATCCACATGAAGCGAACCTCCGGGCGCTGAGCCGGGAGATCCACAGGGCCAAAGAGATTTCCGGCGGAGGGATCATCGGGGTCAACATCATGTGCGCCATGAAAAATTATGAACAGTATGTAAAGTGCTGCATCGACAGCGGCGCCGACCTGATTATCTCTGGAGCGGGGCTGCCCACCAATCTGCCGGAGCTGGTAAAGGGCTCGGGCATTAAAATCGCCCCTATCGTCTCGCCGCCCAAATCCGCCAAGGTGCTGCTGAAAATGTGGGACCGCCACCACGGCACCACTGCCGACTTAGTGGTGATCGAAGGACCAAAAGCCGGAGGCCACCTGGGCTACAGCCAAGAGGATTTGGACAAGTATGCCGGGACCGACTATGATAAGGAAATCCAGGAGATTCTTGCCATCGTAGCGGGCTATGAGGAGAAGTACAACAAGAAGATCCCGGTGGTGTTTGCCGGAGGGGTCTATGACCGGGCGGACATCGACCATTATCTCGCCTTGGGCTGCGCCGGGGTGCAGATGGCTACCCGTTTTGTAGTCACCGAAGAGTGCGACGCCTCCCCAGCCTTCAAGCAGGCATACTTGGACGCTAAACAAGAGGACATCATGATTGTCAAAAGCCCGGTGGGGATGCCTGGACGTGCCATCCGCACCCCCTTCATTCAAGCCAGGATGCAGGAGAGAGAGCAGGTTTCCCACTGTTACCAGTGCATGAACCGGTGCGACATCGCCACCACCCCCTATTGTATCACTGGCGCATTGGTGCGTGCGGTGACTGGGGATGTGGACAACGCCCTTGTTTTTTGCGGGGAAAATGCCTGGCGGCTCCAGGAGATGACCACCGTCCACGACCTGATGGAAGAGCTGGCCCGATAATCTATTATAATAAGGTGTACCTCGCACTCCCCGGTGAGATCCTGCCGCTGGGGAGTTTTCCTTGTGAGGAGGGACCGCTCCTCGTAGGGATTGCCTGCTTGGGAGAAGTGTACCTTCCTTTTATTCTTATTTATCACTGCCCTGCCAACAGGTACGACACCGAAATGGAGCAGATGAGTTCCCGCCTCTCGGGCCGAGATATTTTCACGACCGATCTTCCCTCTATCCGGATAGAAATCACCTCTGGGAGCCAGCCGCTGCACAGTATTGCAGCGGCTGGCTTTCCTGTTGCCATAGTATAAGCCTGCGGAGGGAAATTGGCTTTCATAAAATTTGATTTCAGACGGAGAAACGGCAAGATAAGCCCATTTTGAGCCAGAACTCAGGAGCGGTGCTATCGGGATCAGTGGATTATCATCCCCCTGTAATTGGGCAACTGGAGGGGGATATCATCCGGCAGCGGGGGGTGACTGCCTGCTTTTCCCGACGCAAATGGGGATTTTCTTAAAATTTTACATCTATGCATTGACATTTATCGATTTATAGAATATAATATAAATCGATAAATATAGATTTGAGGTGATTGTGTGGGAAAGGATTACACAGAAAATGTCCAGCTGTTCAAAGCGTTCTGCGATGAAAACCGCTGGAGAATCCTAGAGATCCTCCAAGAAGGGGAGCGGTGCGCCTGCGTCCTGCTGAATGAGTTGGAGATCAGCCAGTCCACATTATCCCATCATATGCGGATTCTCTGCGATTCCGGGGTGGTCGTGGGCCGCAAAGAGGGAAAGTGGATTCACTACTCCATCAGCGAATCGGGGATGGAAAAGGCCAAGCGCCGGATTGACCAGCTGCTAGAACAGAGCATACGCCCCTCTACTGCTGTAAAAGGGATTGAGAGGGATAGATTGACCGAAAAGACCAAACTCTATGTCCTGACTGGTTTTTTAGGGTCTGGCAAGACGACTGTTTTGCTCCGGCTGCTGGAAGCGCTGAAGGGGAAACGGGTCGGCGTCATTCAAAATGAATTTGGAAAATTGGGGATCGACGGCACCATCCTGCGCAACGATGATATCCAAATGGTGGAGATCAACCGCGGCTCCATCTTCTGCTCCTGCCTGAAATTGTCTTTTGTGCAGGCTTTGGCGGAGATGGCCCAACAGGACTTTGATTACCTGTTTGTGGAGAGCTCCGGCCTGGGAGATCCCTCCAATGTAGAGGAGATTCTAGAAGCGGCAAAAGCCCTTGCTGGAGATCGGTATTCTTTCCAAGGCGCCATCTGTCTGGTAGATTCAGTCAACTTCCTGGATCAGCTGGAGGATTTGGAAACAGTGTACCGTCAGCTGAAACATTGCCATCTAGCTGTCCTCACCAAGGTGGACCTGGTGGATGGGGAACGGATTTGCGCACTGAAAGCAAAAATCCGGGAGATCAATCCAAAATGCCGGATTGACGTCAGTTCCCATGGGAATCTGAATTTAGGGTTTTTGGAAGAGAACCTGATGCAGTACCAGTGGGCTGAAGGGGAAGAGACCACCAACAGCGAAGAAGCCAAACCCAAGACTTTGGTCCTCCAATTTGAGGGGGAAGTGGAGCGGGAGAAACTAGAGCGCTTTTTAGCCGAGATAGAAGCTGACCTGTACCGGGCCAAAGGCTTTTTCCATCTGAAAGGGCAGGGGTGGAACCAGGTGGATTTGGTTGGGCAGCAGGTTGACTGCACACCCTGTGAGGAAAAGGAAATCTCCCAAATGGTTTTGATTTCCAAGATCGGGCCTGCGGTGATCAAAAAAATATTCAGCGCTTGGGAAAGCCAAGTGGGCCTGCCCATGCAGCTGAAAAATTAGGAGGGATGGGGCTTGCAGATCAAAGTGATCGGTACCGGATGCGACAAATGCGATAAACTGTATGGGAATACCCAAGAGGCTTTGACAGAACTGGGGATAGAGGCCCAGCTGGAAAAGGTGGAGGACCTTTTGGAAATTGTCAAATTAGGGGTGATGACGTCCCCCTCCCTGATGATTGACGGGAAGCTGGTAGTCAGCGGCCAGGTCGTGTCAAAGGACAAAATAAAAAAGTTGTTGAGGCCGTAACAAGCCTCGCCCTGCTGGCTGCCGAAAGGCGGCCAATTTTGGGACAAATAAATCGATAAAACTAAATTTATAAATATAATTGGAGGGTCACAACCCGATGGAAATCATCAAAGGAATCTGGTTTTTTGTGCAAGATCAAATCTTGGGGATGAAATGGCTCAACCGTGTTGTGGGCAACCTATTGACCAGCTTAGGGGTGGATTTGGAATCTCAGCTGGGGGCGGGGCTCCAGTTTTTCATTTACGACACCGTTAAAATTTTTGTGCTGCTCTCGGTGCTGATTTTTGGCATCTCCTACATTCAGAGCTATTTTCCCCCAGAACGGACGAAGAAGATTTTGGGGCGCTTTCATGGCTTGGGGGCCAACACTTTGTCCGCCCTGTTGGGGACGGTGACCCCATTTTGTTCCTGCTCGTCGATTCCCTTGTTTATTGGGTTCACCGGCGCAGGTCTCCCTTTGGGGGTCACTTTCTCCTTCCTCATCTCTTCTCCGCTAGTGGATTTGGGCTCACTGGTGCTGCTAACTAGCATCTTCGGCGGAAAGATCGCCATTGCTTATGTAGTCGTCGGCCTTGTACTGGCAGTAGCGGGGGGAAGCCTTATAGAAAAGCTCCATTTGGAGGAGTATGTGGAGGAGTTTATCCGCAGCGCCGGACCAGTGGATTTGGAGGCGCCAGAACTCACAACACAAGACCGCCTTGCCTTCGCCAAAGAGCAGGTCTTGGAGACGGTTAAAAAGGTCGCCCCCTATATTGTTGTCGGGGTGGGAATCGGGGCACTGATCCACAACTTTATCCCGGAAAGTTTTGTCCAAGAGGTTTTGGGTGGGGATAAATGGTATTCTGTCCCCTTGGCGACGTTCATCGGTGTCCCCATGTATGCGGATATCTTTGGGACCATCCCAGTAGCGGAGAGCCTGTTTGCAAAAGGCGCTGGCCTGGGGACGATCCTCGCCTTTATGATGGGGGTGACAGCGCTGTCGCTGCCCTCAATGATCATGCTGCGAAAGGCTGTAAAACCAAAATTGTTGGCCATCTTTATTGGAATTGTAGCCGTTGGGATCATATTGATTGGCTACTTATTTAATGCGGCAGCATTTCTATTTGTTTAAGAAATCAAAATAAAGACTAGAATTTTGAAAAGTGCATAGAAAAATGAATGGAGATAAATTGTGGTACCCATATGCGGGAAGATCCGCTGTTATCCGCACTGTCGGTTTTCGGGCTTCATATTCACGGATGGTTGACTGTGTAAAACCCAGCAGATCCACAAGCTACCCTTGTGTCAAGCAGCGATGTTTTCGCCAATCATGCATCAAATGCCCATTTGCCAGCTCCCTTACCTAAAATGCATTGTAAACAAAGGCGATCTTTGAATCTAGGGAAAACAGCAGGGAAGAACTCCACTGGAACAGGAAGAGATTTTTGATTGTCCCATCCAGCAAATTGATGAGAACCTCCACCGCCCGGAAGGTCATATAGCTGATACCCAGCAACCGGAAGATGGAGAGCAGCCCCCAGACTTCCCCCACTTTGACCAGTGCCAAGGGTAGGACGGCCAGTACGACTCCAGGCCAAATCCGTCACAATATTGGAAACTAGCTCTGCCAGATAGGGATGGATCCCCATTTTGTTGTTTGGCGCTTCTGGAAGCGGATTTTTTGCCGCGTCGGAGGTGGAATCATATACTTATGTGCCGGAAGATATGGAATTTTCAGGGATCGAGGATGCCGCTGAATTTTGTTCAGTTGAAGGCAGGTCTTTTGATGCGGTACAGCCGGACAGCATAGCAATCAGCAGCATCCATAGAAGTTTTTTCGCAATTCCACCATCCTTTCCTGCGGCAGCCGGCCGGGCATTTTGATCTTGTTCCTGGGAAGCCTAACCCACCAGCGCATCATGGCTGGTGGGTTAGGGGGGGAATCGGCTCAATGCAGAAGGAGTCCGCGCCGGTGTTTCCTAGATGACATAGGCCATATCTCAGGTGTAGCCCAGCACCTGACCGTAGATGGAAACGGTGCTCTGCTCCTGATTCTAGGTCTTGTTGTTGGGGGCGGTAGTTTTGAGCATCGAAAGGTAAACGACTAAGGATGATTATGTTACCGGTTGTTGTGCAGCGGCATTGGCAGCAGAGGTATCCAGCCCAAGGCTCTCCGCCCACTGGGTTACTGCGGCGGAGTCCAGATTTTCACCAAACCGCTGGCCCTTCAACCAATTGGCGCCGGGCGCCATTTCCACGAGGGTATCGCCGCTGGAACCAATCCCATCGGACATAGAGGTACAGAATGGGATGACCGTCTTGCCGGCCAAATCGCTGTTTTCCACAAAATTCCAGACGATACTAGGGGCCTCACGCCACCAGAGGGGGTATCCCAGCAAAACGGTGTCATAGCCGCTTAGGTCGGGAATCCCTCCGGCGATGGTGGTGCGGTGGCTGGGATCCTCATGTTCGGCATTTACCCGGCTGTCGGGGTTGTTCCAGTTGAGGTCGTCATCGGTATAAGGCTGCTCCGGCACCAGTTCGAAAATATCCGCCCCCAAGGTGTCGGCGAGGGTCTCAGCCACCGCTTCGGTGTTGCCGCTGGCCGAGAAATAGACTACCAGTGTACCGCCTGCTGTCTCCAGCTCGCCAGGCTGTTCCCCCTGTTCAGGGGCAGATGACGCAGAGGAAGAGGAAGTGGAGCTGCCGGTGGAACTGGATTCTTGCCCCTGGTTGGAGGAGGCCAACTGTCCGCAAGCTGCCAGTGATAAAGACAGAACGGCGGCTATCAGCGTACAATATACTTTTTTCATTTTAGAACCATTCCTTTCTGTTGATTTTACTTGAGATCTCCTTGTAATTAAGAGTATAACAACCGGTTGTTACAATCGGTCAAGAGGGATTAAAAAACGAACTGTGAACTTTTTCCAAAGAAATTTAAAATTAAGGGCTGAAATTGGAGGTACACCATGATGCAGGTCTGTAGGTAACCTGGTCCCCTGGATGTACAAGACAATTCGTAAGCGCTGAGGATCTACTTCACATAGGATTGAATCCAGTTCTCCACATGGTCAGCGATCTCGTCGTTGTTCAACTCTTGAAACATAAAGTAGGAGTTGCCGGTGATCCCCTCGTCCGGCAGATGGATTACAGTGCTGGTAAGCCCCGCCGCTGTGTAGGCTTCGGTAAAGGTGTGGATGACATGGAGGTGGCCCTCTCCCGGGCGGTGGATGAGGACGACGCCCTACAAGAGGAGCTTCGGGAAGCAAAAGCCTTTGCCCCCGAGTCTTTGCCAACCAGGCCGCTGCCAACGGCTTTGCCTTTAACTTCAAGGTCACCGTGAGCCGGGGCCCCAGCGGCCAGGGAGGCCATATTTCCAAAATCGGAGGTGCGTTCCAGTAATGAGCGTGACATGGAGGAAGGACAGTGTAAAAGCCATCCGGGAAAAGCAGGCGGCAGAGGTGAGGGCTGAGGCGATGAATACCCAATCCCAAGCGGCGGCTAGGGCGTTTCGCGCCGCGTCGATGTCAGCAGCCCTGCCGGCTGTCTATTGGTGGTGTGCCCTTTGGGATGGCACATGGCAGATTGCAACGAATTTCAAGTCTTCGTTTATAACGAATAGCTTCTCCCAGCCGCGAGAATAGAGAAAGCCCCCAGTCAGGCGATGGAACCTGGCCGGGGGCTTTCCCTTGAGATTAGATAGTGTCCATTTAGATTATATCAGATGACAGTCAAATTGCAAGGATATTTATAATTTTGAGAGATGAAAGGAGATTATGAGAGGAGAAGCCTTAATAAATTTTGACCTGCATCTTTACAAAAAACACCCTATTTTTGCCCTGTTTTGGCAAGGGTATGAGCCGTTTTAGAAGATAAGAAAAACCCGCTAAAGGCTGATTCCAAAGCCATTTAGCGGGTTTCTTTTTTTGGTGGACCCGAGGAGGATCGAACTCCCGACCTTTGCGATGCGAACGCAACGCGCTCCCAGCTGCGCTACGGGCCCAAATTCTGGGGCTTTTACAAGAAAATAGTATAGCACATCGCCAGCGGTTTGTACAGCCCCTTTTTGAAAAATTTGTATTTGCATGGAGGGAATGGCCATCGCAAAGGGAATATATGGAAACCAGGTGCAGGGAGAAAGGAAGGGCAAGTGCCCTCTTTTCCACCAGTACGCCCTATAGTAGAGATCATCCCCGATTGCATCGTTTCTTTTATCCGCTCAAGCCCTGGGAAAGAAAAAACTCCCCCGCTGGACAACTGCCCAGCGGGGGAAGGGGTATTATCTCTGGAAGGTGACTTTGCCGCCGACCATGGTGGTCAATACGCGGATGTCCCGGATGGTTTCAGTGGGGACAGTAAAGATATCGTCGCTCAAAATGGCCAGGTCCGCATAGTAACCGGGTTTCAGGCGGCCTTTGATGCCTTCTTCGAAGCTGGTGTAGGCGCATCCGATGGTGTATTCATCTACAGCATCGAAAACGTCAATCTTCTCAGCAGGATAGAAGCCGCCCTCGGGGAAACCTTTCAAATCCTGACGGTTGACCGCGCAGTGGATGTTGTCCATAGTGCAGAGGTCCTCCACCGGGGAATCGGTGCCAAAGCAGGTGTGAATCCCCAGCTTTTCCATAGTGCGGAACGCGTAGGAAGTGGAGGCAAGCTCTTTGCCCACTCGGTCTTCGACGATATGCAGGTCGTAGTGGAGGAAGATGGGCTGAATATAGGCAATGATGTCATTTTTCTGGAACCGTTCCAACAAAGGCAGGTCGGTGATCTGGCAGTGGACGATGCCGTGGCGCAGGTTGTTTTTCCCTTTATGGACCACCGTGTCGTAGGCGTTCAGCACCATCTCGATGCCGCGGTCGCCGATGGCATGAACCGCAACCTGCATGCCGTGGGCGTCGGCGGTCTGCACCAGGGCGTTGAGCTGTTCCTGGGTCATGACCTCGATGCCGCGGGTGCCGGGGGCGTCGCTGTAATCCTGGCGCATCAGAGCGGTGCGTGCGCCCAGGGAGCCGTCGATAAACAGCTTCAGAGGACCGATTTTGTTCATGGCGCAGCCGTAGCCGGTTTTGTAGCCGTGTGCAAGGAAGTCCTCATATTGGGCCAGGGTGGTAAAATTGCATTGGTGATAGGTACGGACCAGGGCGGTGCCTTTGTCCACCATCGACTGGTAAGCGCCATAAATCCGCTCGTAGTTATCGTTTTTGATGTCGTTGGACTGGATGGAGGTGATGCCCCATTCGGCAGCGTGCTCCATGCCGGCCCGCAGCAGGTCTTCCAGCTCCCGGCCCTCGGGCTGGGCGATCAGCTTCTGCACCAGGGAGGCGGCCAGCTCTTTGAAGATGCCGTTGGGCTCGCCGTTTTCATCCAGTTCAAACTCGCCGCCGGGGACTTGGGGGGTATCCCGGGTGATGCCGGCTATCTCCAGAGCTTTGGAGTTAACCACTGTCACATGGCCGCAGGCGCGGGCAAAGACAAGGGCGTGCTCGGTGGAGATTTTATCCAGATCGTGGCGGTTGAGCATCCGGTGCTCGTCGGTGAAGTAATCATGGTTCCACCCGCGGCCGGAGATGACCGAACCAGGGGCGGGGTGGTTTTTTGCAAGAAAATCCCGGCTGCGCTGGATGCACTCTTCAATGGAGGAGGCGCCCATCAAATTGATGGAGCGCAGGTTTAAGCCCACATTGTACATATGCATGTGGGAGTCAATGAAGCCGGGGACCACAGTATGGCCTTGGGCGTCAATCATCTCCGCGCCGGAAGCGGCCGCTAAAACATCGTCGTTGGAGCCGACCATCCGGATGATGCCGTCTTCAATCAGCAGAGCCTCTTCAAAATGGCCTTTTTCCACATATACCTTCGCGTGATGGATTACAGTTTTCATGGTGACCGCCTTTCTTTGTTTTAAAATCAATATTCTGCCGTGGTGTATGGGGCAGGGAAGGGACCCTCAGCCCCTTTTGTATTTCCTATGGGGGTTATTCCGCTTTCATCATCTTCTGGTTGGCTTTTTTGACCACTGGATAGAGGACAAACGCCGCTGCGGGTACCACCAGTCCGATGATGGAGGTGACCGGGTCTTCGATGAAGGTGTTGGCCATCAGGCCGATGTTGACCAGGATGATCAAGATGACGGTGAAGGGGTAAGCCCAGACTTTATAGGGACGGTTCAGGTCGGGATACTTTTTGCGCAGCACCACAACCGCATAGAAGGTCAGGGAGTTGAAGATGAAGCCGCTGAACACCACAAGGGAGGTGATTTGGTTCAGGTTCCGGGTGCAGACCAGGGCGCTGGAGACGATCATCGAGGCGATGAGAGCGCTTACAGGGGTCTTGTAGGTGGGGTGCAGCTTGCGGAAGGAAGGGAGGAACAAGCCGTCTTTTGCCATGGCGTAGTAGGAGCGGGGGAAGACCATGACGCAGCCGTTGAGGGCGCCGAAAATGGAGACTGCCATGCCCACGCCAACCAAAGTCTTGCCGAAGTTGCCAAAGAGGATGGTGGCCGCCTTGGTGCCTACAAAGTAGTCGCCTTCGGCGAACATGCTCTGCATCACATCCACGGGGACCGTGCGGAAGATGGCGAAGTTAAACACCACATAGAGGGACATGACTGCCACAATGGAGATGATGATGGCCAAGGGAATATTCTTTTTAGGGTTTTTGATCTCTTCGCTGATGACGTTGATGTTGGTCCAGCCGGTGTAAGCCCACAAGCTGGAGACCACTGCAAAGGCCACCATTCCGATCAGGGAGGGGATCGAAGGATTGGAAGCGGGGATGACGCTCAAATCAGGGGTCTGCTGTCCCATAAACAGGCCGAAGACGATGATCACTGCGATGGGGACGATCTTGGCCACAGTGAAAATATCCTGAATGATAGCGCCCAATTTGACGCCCCGGATGTTAAACAGGGTCAAGAGGACGATGAGGGAAACGCCAAGGGCTTTCTGCTGCCACTCGGTCATGGGGAAGAAGGCGTTGAGGGCATTGGGAAACGCCACAGCCAGGCCGGCGATGGAACCGGAGGAGGAGATGAAGAAGCCAGCAAAGCCGTTCATAAAGGCGACCCGCTCGCCGTAAGCCTCCCGCAGGTAAATGTATGCGCCGCCAGATTTGGGCATCATAGTGCCCAGTTCCGCGTAGCACAGGCCACTGAGCAGGGAGATGAGGCCGGCGATGACCCAGACGATGAGGGCCAGGCCCATGCTCATGCCGCTGCGGATGAGCACATAGGAACCCAGGTAAAAGATACCGGACCCCACCATGATGCCCGCCAGGACGTTGACACCGCTGAACAGGCTTACTTCCCTTTTAAATTCGGTGTTTTCAGAGGTGAGCTGTTCCAGCTTTTGATTGATGTTTTGATTTTCTGCCATGATGGATTGACTCCTTTCCAAAGTGGAATTGCGTATGGACGACACCACAGGGATAACAAAAAAGGTTGCATCATATCGATGCAACCTTTGGAAATTTGGTATCCAGCAGTTATCATCGATAGCGCCTCCACTCGTATGAGCGGGAGTCTTGCCACTCTTATTTGGCAAGCCCAGTCAATTCTCCACGCCTGGAAAACTGCTTCGGCGGTATCCCCTTTCCCCAGTTTCAGCGAATGCCTTCTCCACGGGGTACTCTTGTCAACCGCGCCTCTATCAACCTTTTTTGCCAGTATAGCATAGCCTTTGCCAGGATACAAGAGGAAATGTAAAAAAATTTCAAATTTTTTCTTTTCAAGATGCGCGCCCTTCGCAAAATGCAGCTCATCCCCCAGGGGAAGGGCGCTTAAAACCAGTTGTTCTTGCGGAAGTAGGCGATCACCCAAACTAGAATCACCACACTCAAAGCGATGACCATGGGGTAACCGATGGAAGAGGTGTACTCCGGCATGGGGAAGTTCATCCCATACCAGCCGGCGATCAGCGTCAGCGGAAGGCAGATGGTGGTGATGACGGTGAACAGCTTCATCAGTTGGTTCAGGTTGATGTCCACCTGGGCTTGGTAGGCTTCCCGGACTTCGGTGACGTAATCCCGCAGGTTGAGGACGCTGTGGAACAGCCGGTCCACCCGGATGGACACCCGATGAAAGTGTTTGAGGGTGTGGGGGTCCAGCAGGTTGTTGGGGTCCTCCTCGATGAGAGAGGTGATGTCGTAGAGCTGTTCGTAATACCGCTTGAGGGTGAGGAGCTGTTTGCGAAGATGGACAATCTCCTTAATGCAGTCCACTTTACGGGAGGTGATGAGCCCTTCCTCCAGGCTGGAGACCTCCTGTTCCAAATGCCCCAGCAGGATGGTGTCGTCATAAGTGAGCTGGTCAAAGAAGGTGTAAAGGATGCGGGGCAGGGTGATGCCGGGCATTCCCTCCTTTTCCAAGGCATCGATGATATTGTGGATGACCTTGGAGTGGTTGTAGATCATCACCAGCAGGTTGGGCCGGAAGTAGATGCACACCCGCTGGCTGGGTTTTAACAGGTTGTTTTCGTGGGGGACATTGAGGGCCATATAGTCGTAGCCGTTGTGGTTGTCCAATTTGGATATGCCAAGGCGCATGCATTCCTCGGCGATTTTTTCGTTGATGTCCAGGGCTGCACTCATGGAGGGAAGCTCCCCAAAGCCCATGGTGCAGAAATAAAAATTGCCCTCTTCTAAGACGGGAGAGCCCTCCACCCGAACCAGGCGGTCCTCTTCCAAACGGTATAACATATATTCACCTCATTGATTGTTTTTTACGGGATGAAACCGGTAGGGGCTTCGCCCTTGACAAATTGCCCTGGGGCTACTGGAGCATAGAATCTCTATAGACTGGAAAAAATCCTGACGCAGCCTTAAAGAATTGCAGTGCCAGATCTGGAGAAAGAAGGCATGACAGCAATTCTTAGTATGTTACAAGCTTTGCTTATAACAATGGATTTCTTCCCCAATGATCGCTTTGGGATCATTGTACCACAAAAAATCCCTCCGATGGGATATAATTTTTATAAAGGAAAAAGAGCTGCGTCAAGGCGCAGCTCATTTTTAAAGAAAGACAAATGAAAGAGAGACAAAGTTAATCGATGTCATCCAGCCAGCAGTGGTAGGGAGCTCTGCCTTCCAGGTTCTTGCGGTGCTCTTCCCAAGCTTTTTCGATGATTTCGGGGTGGTGCAACAGGTCGTAGGCGTTCTGAGCCAGGACTTTGCCGCTGTAAATTTGTGCTTTGTGGCCGATGGACATGCCGGTGCAGGCGGTTGTGCTCCAGTGGTGAGAGGGGCAGCCGGTCAAGCGGCAATGGCCAAAAAACTGGACGGTGGGGATGATGTAGCTGACATCCCCCACGTCGGTGGAACCGCCGCCGCTGGTGATGGTTCCGGTGGGAGGAGCAATGGTGGTGGGAAGCAGGTCGTGATCGGCCTCCTTGCCGGTGGCATTGCGGTAGACCTCTTTGGCGAAGTTTATCTCATCTTCGGTGTAGGTGATTTCCGGAATCTTGATCGCGGAGTCGTACATAGCCTGGTTGAGGGTGAAGTTGGGCATAGTGTCATAAGCTGCGGCTTTCTGCTCAAAAATGACCTCGGTTTCGGTCATCATAGCGGCGCCTTCGGCGATCTTGCGCACCCGTGCTACCACGTCGCGGCAGGTCTCAGCGGACTGGGCGCGGACAAAGTAGTTCAGAGAAGCAAAATCCGGAACAATATTGGGAGCGGTGCCGGAGGCCAGGTAGATGTAGTGCATCCGGACGTCGCTGGTCACATGCTCCCGCAGGTACTGTACACCCACATTCATCAATTCGGCAGCGTCCAGGGCAGAGCGGCCGTTGTGGGGATCGCCGCCGGCATGGGCAGTGCGGCCCTTAAAGCTGATGATCATATTGGTGCAGGCGTTCATGCGGATTTCAACGGCTTTGGGAGCGCCGCCCATGGGGTGCCAGGCCAGGCAGACGTCAATGCCGTCGAACAGATGGTTGTGAATCATGTGGACCTTGCCTTCAAAGGTCTCCTCAGCAGGGCAACCCAGGTAAACAATGGTGCCTTTGAGGCCCTCTGCCTCCATAGTTTCCTTCAGAGCGCAAGCGGCGGCTCCGCAGCCGGCAGCCATCAGGTTGTGGCCGCAGCCATGGCCGGGGCCAGGCTTGGGGGAAGGATAGGGAACAGCTTCCTGCCCCAGGCCGGGCAGGGCGTCCAATTCACCGATGATGCCGATGACCGGTTTGCCACTTCCCCATTTGGCGATGACACAGTTGGGTTCATCACCCTTCATTGCGGCATCCAGCTCCTGGACCTCAAACCCGTATTTGCGCATAAACGCAGCGGTGGCTTTGGCGGCGTAATGCTCCTGCATACCCACTTCGGGATGAGCCCAGATATCGTCGGATAAAGCGTTGACTTCATCGGTGTGGAGCTCATACCATTTTTCGATATTTTTGTTCATTTCCATGTGGATCCCCTCCTTGGTTTGGTTGATTGCACGGTTCTTGGATGGTTTCAGTATATCTTTTTTGGCCAAAAATAAATAGCGATATTTTAAATAAAAATTGCTCGAAAACTTTAGCATCCAAGGGGCTTTTGCGTGGAAATTTCCGAAGAACATATAAAATATTACTAGTTTTGAAAAAGTCAATAGGGGAAATCCCGGTATTTTGACAAAAAAGAGGACCCAGCATGTGCTGGGCCCTCGGTTGGGGAAAGGGTTACTGCCGGTCCTCCACGATGATGGTCTGTAGTTCGTTGGGAGAGGTGCCATACCCCAGAATGTATACGGTATACATGGCGTTGGCTCGGACATTGACGTAGAAAGAGAGAAGCGGCTCGGCCCGCATCATTACTGAGCTGGTGTCGGTGTTCAAGGTCTCGATGTCCTCCATGCGGGGGGTGGGGCGCAGGCTGGTCTCGGCCAGATAGAAGTCATACTCGCCAGGGCGGATGCGCTTGAAGGAGGTGACCTCTTTGAACCGCACGTCACTGTAGACTACCCGGCCGTCGTAGAGGATGACATCCAACGGGTTGCTGTAATACGCCAGGTTGGCAACCCGGAAGCAGGAGTAACCATAGGGCCGGTTGTTGCAGGGGGTATCGCTGATCTGCATCAAATCAATGCCGCCTGCGGAGGGGATGATGGCCATGGTGATGGTGTCACCCGCGTGGAACGGAACGGTTTTGCGTAACAGGACATAGCCGTTGGGTTGGGCGATGGTCACAGTTCGGAAGCCGTCGGACACATTGCCATAATTGGTCAGAGAGCCAAAGGAGAGGCCGGAAGCCACCTGCAGGCCGCTGACGATGACC
Organism: Merdimmobilis hominis; assembly: GCF_900104615.1. Taxonomy (GTDB): domain Bacteria; phylum Bacillota; class Clostridia; order Oscillospirales; family Ruminococcaceae; genus Merdimmobilis; species Merdimmobilis hominis. The sequence goes on from NZ_LT629939.1 coordinate 2,293,021, forward strand.
ACCAGGGAACGATAACTATTGACTGCGTTGAGGAACCGGACTTTGCTGTACCCGTTGGTGTTGCCCTCTTGGCAGAAGAAGCAGGGCACATTGGGCAGTGGGTACACCGGGAAGATGGGCCAGTTGGGCCGGTTGGGCCGGTTAGGGCGGCTGGGCTGGCTGGGGCCGGGGTACACCGGACCGCCTTCGCCGGGGTCGGGAAGAGGGATCACTGGGATACCAGCGGAGCCATCCTCATTGCCGGGGAAAACCGGGCCCCCCTCTTCAAAGTCGGGCAGGGGGATCACCGGGATACCGGCGGAACCATCGTTGTTCCCATTTTCAGAGGCGACAGGGCCGCCTTCCTGAAAGTCCGGCAGGGGGACTACTGGGGTGCCGGTGCGGCCGCTCATCCCGTTGGACATGGAGCTGTTGGTCTGCTGAATGTTTTCATTGTTCATAAGCAGGATGTTCCTTTCTTAAGTAACGTCACTGCCAGTATATTGTGTGGAGGGGGAAAGAGTGAATCTGGTGGATTGAAAAACGGGCAAATGGTGTCGATTTTACCCTCCGAATTCTGATATTACAGTCAAATTCCATCCCGAAAGCCCTCGAACATTGGCGGAAAAACCTCCAGAAGAGGGAAGTCCCCCAGGGGGACAAGGGCTTCCCCGGTTTTGGCCGGGCAGGGGAAACCCGCTGAATCTTTTGAAACCCAAGACCAGGAGATCACATATCTTCAAAATCCATGAAAAAAGCCGCCCCGTTGGGACGGCTTGGCGGCTTGCCAGGGAGAAGGAACCTTTTCCCTGGACTTGACATAAACTGCCTCGGGGGATGGTGCACCAAGGGGCAGATTCAGCACCCGGGCTCCAAGCGCTTGACCAGGGAACGCATCTCCTGGCGGGATTGAACCTGGTGGGCCTCTCGGAGGAGTTGCTGCTGCTCCCCTTGGGGCAGGTTGGAAAAAGCCTCCATTGCCTTGGGGTGCTGGGCCAGCGCCATGGCGAAGCCCAATGGGAGTTCATCCATCATTTTTGATCACCTCAAAAATAGTGTTGACTAAAATGGACCATCTTTCCCTGTAAAAAATTTACAAGGAGCAAACGACTATGACCGAAGGAATTGACATTTCCATTTACAATGCCCGCCAAGGGGCCATCGACTGGCAGGAGGTGCGCCAAGCGGGAAAAGAATTTGTGATGATCCGGGCTGGGTGGGCCAACTACGCCGGCCAGATTTATGAGGATTCCACCTTGCAGGAATCGGTGGAGGGCGCGTCCCAAGCGGGGCTGCAGGTGGGCCTCTACCTCTATGATTACTGCGCAGATGATGCAGCCCACCGCACCGCCGCCAAAAATCTGGTGGAGATCGCCGGGCGGTTCCAGGGCAAATTGACCATGCCCCTGGCCCTGGATGTGGAGGAGACTTCTCTCCCGGTGCTGACCGATCAGGGAAAAACTGGCTTGACCAATGGCGTTATCGCCTTCTGTGACGAGCTCCAGCGGGCGAAATATTATGCCATGTGGTACAGCTATACGGCGTTTATCCAACAGCACTTGGAGCGGGACCGCCTGCGCCCCTACGACCTGTGGCTGGCGGATTACCGTGCCACCCCGTGGAATACCCCTCACGGGATGCTGCAATATAAGGGCGGCGGCCAGTGCCCCGGTGTCCAGGGGCCCTGCGACCTGGATCGGGCGTATAAGGATTACCCAGCCATCCTCAAATCTGCGGGGCTCAATCACCTAGAGGAGGAAAACGTGGATTACAAAGCGCTGTATCTGGAGTCTCAGCAGAAACTGAAGGAAGTTGAGGCGGAATATGACGGCCTCAAACAGAAGGTGGACCAGTTTGTATCCTCTTTAAATGAGGCGTAGCGGGTCTCTAAAAAGGATGGATCCCGCAGTGCAGGGGAAGTGGGCTTGGGATTTCCCGCTTTCCCTAATTGAGGAGAATCCGCCGTGATAAATAGCCAGAGAGAAAAAACCGGGAAACGGGACTGTCAAGATCATTCTTGCAGTAAATAAAAGGGCATCCGGGCAAAGCGGCCCGGATGCCCTTTTTGCGGAAGGGGGGATCACAGAATTTTTTCAAAGGCGATGCGCTCTCCATCATCGCTGTAGATGATGCCGCAGCGGGCAAAGCCGTGTTTTTCCAGCAGACGCTGCATGGAGAGGTTTTTGCGGTGGGTGTCCACCTTGATGGAGGTTACCCCTCGCTCCTGGCACTGGGCTTCTGCTTCGGCAATCATCCGGCCGGAGAGGCCCTGGCCCTTCAGGGCATCGTCTACGCAGATGCGGTGGATGACGGCGCAGGGGGCGTCGCTGAGCCAGTTCCCCTCATAGATGACCTCATAGTTCTTCTCCGGGCGGAAGGAGATTACAGTGGTGCCCACCACCTGTCCATCCTTCAGCAGCACATAGCTCTCCCCTGCGGCAATGTCCTGTGCTATGACCTCTCCGTTGGGATAGCCGTTCTGCCACTGGTCAATCCCCTGGGATTTTAAATAGGCCTGGGCTTGGCGGACAATCCCCATCACCGCTGGGATATCCTCTTGCTGGGTAGGGCGAAACAACATGGAAAAAATCCTCCTTTTTGTCGCTGGGATCCGGTTTTCCCCTCGGAAAAGAGGGAAGATACTCCCATCATAGTATATCTTAGGGGGATTGTAAAGCGGGATTCCCCATGGTGCAGCCAGCCCCCGATGGTTGGGGGCTAACCTGGGCGTCCCTCGTCAGGAGGTGATTCCATTCCTATCGTTCAGATAAGTGGCCAAAAAGTAAATGACCTCCCCGGGAGAGGGTTTGCCGGCCAACTGCCGCCCGGCGATTTCTTCCAGCACATCACGGTCGCCGTTGAGCCAAATATCCTGCACCGCCCGGGCGATGGATCGGGTCACCGTTTCGTGGCTGACGGCAAATCGGTCTGCCACCAGGGGGTATAAGGTGGTGGTAAGCCGGCGGAAGGGGTAGGGGGACAGTTCCCTTGCCAGGTCTACAGCATGGGCCAGATACCGGTAGCCGCTGTTGGTAATATGGCCTGCAATGCGGTGCAGCAGTCGTTCCGATTGGGTCATGAGGATTCCTCTCCTTGCTTATTGTAGTAGTTTCAGAATACCTTATGGCCGGGGAACTTGGGGGGATATGGTCAAAACCAGTCCACATTAGATTGAGGTGGTTAGGGAAAGAAACAATATCCCACCCATCGAAACGAGTCCAGCGAACGATAAAATAGAGCCGAAAGAAAAAAATTGCCCCAGCAGGCTTTATCTCCTGCTAGGGCATTGGGGAAGATATCATCCTCCGCGGGTGACGTCCTGATGGGCATACCACTCCAAAGCGTTTAGAAAATCGCTGTCGGTGTACTCAGGCCACAGGTGGTCTTCCACATAGAAATCTGCATAGACTGACTGGATTGGCAGAAACCCGGAGAGCCGCCGCATGCCGCCCCACCGGATGATCAGGTCGATCCGGGAGATATCCCGGGAATAGGGATATCCGTCCTGTTGGATGTGGGATAAATCCCACTGCCAACCGTAGTTGACCAAAAAGTTCACCCGGATGCCGCCGCCGTGGATCGGGGTGCGCCTGGTGTAAGGGAGAAGCTCCTGGGGGAAAAACCGGGAACGGCTGTCCCCCATAACCAAGAGGTCAGCTCCCTCCTGGGACAAAAGGTCCACCGCTTCCACACAGGCCCGCTGAAACGCTTGGAACTGTTCCGGTGGGCGTTGGCAGTTGTCTTTGGTGAACCCGTAATAGGTAATCTCCTGGATGCCGTTCTCCTTGGCCAGTTGCAATAGGCGCTTCCCAGGGCCCAGGCCATATTCGTATCCATCTTTTTTGTTCATCCCATGGGCGGCAGCCCAACGGCGGTTCCCGTCGGGTATGATCCCGATATGTTTTACTATATGCTTGCTAATTCCGCATCACCTCCCCAGTAGTCTGCCCAAAAAAAGGGGGAGAAACACAGGAGTGACGCCAAGAATGCTTCCCAACAGGATCTAAAACTTAGGCGAGATACCAGGCTTGTGGCATGCCTGCCTCCACAGGCTGATATAAAGCTTTGGGGCGGAGGAAAAGGGGCCGGAATACCCGGCCCCTTTTGGATGGTATGTATGCAGTTTACGGGACCAACATGTCGGAGGTGATGGGGCATTTATATTTTTTGCCCGCCATCGCCTTGTCAAACTCCGCTTTGGCATCTTCCCGGATTTTGGGGTCTGTCAAGACTTTCAGGCCGATGAGAGCCATGGTCTTGGCAGCGTAAATGGTGCCCTTCACACCGATCTCTGCGCCGGCGCAGGCGGCGGTCTGCCAACTGTGACCTGTGCAGCCAATGGCCATACAAGTGGTGGTAAAGGTTGTACAAGGACAGATATGTTGGACGTCGCCCACATCGCTGGAACCGCCACCACCAGATGTGGGTTTAGGCTCCTGGACTTCGTCTAAAAAGACGGTTCCATCCGGCAAACCGAAACTTGTCAAAGCTTTTTCATACGTTGCAGGCATCGCGCGATTGATGGCATCGCCGAATTTAAGATCTTCTTCACTCCAAGGCTCCCGAGGAGCTTCCCGCAGGCAGTCCAGAGCTAATTTGGCCAAAGTGGAGTTGTTCAAAAAGTTATAACAACCGCCCAGGTATTCGATTTCTACCTCAGTTTCAGTCATCATGGCCGCGCCTTTGGCGATCTTGCAAAGGCGCTCATAAGTATCTTCCACCGCCTCGCGGGAGAGGGCGCGGATAAAGTAGTAGGAGGAAGCTCTGTCGGGGACGATATTGGGTGCAGTTCCCCCTTCGGTGATGATATAGTGGATGCGCACATCGCTGGTCACATGTTCCCGCAGATACTGGGTGCCCACGTTCATCAGTTCAACCGCATCCAAGGCGGAGCGGCCGTTGTGGGGGTCGCCGCCGGCGTGGGCAGTCCTGCCTTTGAAGTGGAACTTGACAGAGTCCAAGGCATTGGAGACGCCGCCATTCATAGGTGCCACATTTGTCTTTCCAGGATGGAAGCCGATGGCGATATCCAAGTCGTCAAAAGCACCGCCCCGGGCCATGAAGCATTTGCCGGTGAGGACCTCTTCCGCAGGACAGCCAAAATAGATGATCGTGCCGGGCAGCTTTTTCTCCTCCATCTCCGCTTTCAGGCCGAGGACGCCGCCCAATGTGGCAGCGCCCAGCAGGTTATGGCCGCAACCGTGGCCATAGGGTTGCCCTTCAATGGGCTTTTTCTCTGCTGCCAGTTCCTGGCTCAAGCCGGGCAGCGCGTCGTATTCCGCCAGAAAGCCGATGGTGGGGTGGCCGGAACCATAGGTGGCTTTGATAGCAGTGGGGACGCCAGCGGTGCCGACTTCAACGGAAAAGCCGGCGTTTGTCAGCGCGTCGGCCATCCACTCGCAGGCCTTGAATTCGCGGTATGGGCCCTCCGGGTTTGCCCAGATATCCAGGGCGACTTTTTTGATGAGGGCGCGGTTGTCATCAATGGCTTTGTATGCAGTTTGACCAAGCATGTTGTTTTCCTCCCTGATTTGTGATGTTCTATGTCTGCCCACAGCTGTGTGGGATCATTTCGTTGCCATAATTCTATTATATCGGGGATTTCTCGAAAAAACAACAAATATTTTCAACATAATTAGAAATGTTTTAGATTAAATAACGGTTGGAGAAAAACAGATTTGGCCGTCCCTGGAAAGGCGGCATTGTAAACGGAAGGAAAAGAACGCATTCCCTCGGTTATTCCATCTGGTGGAGTGGCAGCACAGTTTGGTGGCCAGCTGCCCAGGATTCTAAAAAGGGGACAAAAAAGGGCATCCATCCCATTGGATGGATGCCCCGGTGTCTTCAGGCACAGATTGTTTTACTGGAGCAGGTCGCCTTTCTTTTCCAGGATTTCTGCCACTGCCACACAGGCCGGGCAGTCGCAGTACTTCGCCCCTGCGGCTTTGATCTCCTTGGCGTGAGCCGCCACCTGGCCGGCAGCTTCCGCTCCCCCGAATACCTTGGCGCCGGCTTCCGATTCTGCAAAGCCGATCAGGTTGTCAATGGGCATGATATCCGCTTCCAATTCAGCGATGTATTTTTGGGTTTGGGCAGCCTCCCGGTCAGTTCCGATGGAATCCAGCCAAGCTTGGGCCGACGCTTTGGTCTCAGCGCTGCAAGTGGGCGCGGCCATCAGTTCACGGGTTTTTTCTACAACATAGTTGACAGTCTCTCTGCTCATCGTTGTCATTCCTTTCCATCTTTGGTTCGGGTTGATTTCTTATAGTATCTTTATTATACTTGATCTGTATAAGGAATCAAGTACGCAAATATTTAATACCTAGTATCTTTTTCTATACCAGCAGTTTTGGGAGGGATGGAACCATGGACGAAACTTTGACATACGACGAGTTCCGGGAAAAGGTGAGCAGTATCATTCTCACTCCCGGCGGGAACTGCCCGGTAACCCCGGTGGTGCAGATGCTGCAAGGAAAGTGGAAGCTACAGATTATCTATGACCTTTGTATCAAAGAGCCCCTGCGGTTCGGCGAGCTGAAGAAAAGGTTGGATGGAATCACAAACACGACCCTTTCCAATGCGCTGCGGGAGCTGGAAGAGGACGGGTTAGTCCATCGGGAACAGTTCAATGAAATTCCGCCCCATGTGGAATACTCCCTGACGGAAAAGGGCAGGGATCTGCTCCCCATCTTTTACGCCATCGCCAAATGGGGGCTGAAATACATCTTTTAAAATTTAGCGTGTTATAGCCGGAAAAGGTTCCGGTGCCCCGGCAGGGAATCCGAAAAAATCGAGGAAAACCGACAAAACTTTCCATTGCTATCTCGATCAAATGTTCGTATAATAGGAGTAGAAAACATTTGTTTGAGGTGAGAGGTTTGGAACGGATCATTTTGCACAGCGACCTCAATTGTTTTTACGCATCGGTGGAGATGTTATACCATCCAGAGTACCGGGATAAACCCATGGCGGTGTCGGGGGACCCGGATCAGCGCCATGGCATCATCCTGACCGCCAATTACCTGGCCAAGGCCCGAGGGGTACGCACCGGGGAGGCCATCTGGCAGGCCCGGCAGAAATGCCCAAGCCTGGTGACGGTGCCGCCGGATTACAGCCGGTACCTGCGGTTTTCCCAGATGGCCCGGAAAATCTATGGGGATTACACCGACCAGATCGAACCCTTTGGCATCGATGAAGCTTGGCTGGACGTCACCGCCACTCCTGGGGTGGGGGACGGGAAAGCTCTTGCGGATGAAATCCGGGGGAGGATTTGGCGGGAATTGGGGATCACCGTAAGCATTGGGGTGTCCTTCAACAAGGTGTTTGCCAAGATTGGCAGCGATTACAAAAAGCCGGATGCCACCACCCTCATCACCCGGGAGAATTACCGGGAGATCGTCTGGCCCCTGCCAGTGGGGGACCTCTTGTATGTGGGGCCGGCCACCCGGGCCAAATTGGAGGGCAAGGGGATTTACACCATCGGGGCGTTGGCTCAGACCCCGCCGGAGCGGTTGAGCAGCTGGCTGGGCAAATGGGGCCGGATGCTGTGGGTGTTTGCGGGTGGGTTAGATCATTCCCCGGTAACCCGGATGGGGGAGGAAGCGGCCATCCAGTCGGTGGGAAACTCCTGCACCACGCCCCGGGATTTGGAGAGCGACGAGGATGTGCGGATGACCTTGTACATCCTCTCGGACAGCGTGGCCGCCAGGCTGCGGGAACAGGGGCTGCGGGGCCGGACAGTCAGCCTGTCCATTCGGGACAACATGCTGGCCTCCTTCACCCGGCAAAAAAAGTTGCCAGATCCCACCTGCCTCACGGAGGAAATTGCCGGGGAAGCTTTTGCCCTCTTTCAGAAGAACTACCGGTGGGAGCGGGGAATCCGTTCTATTGGGGTATCCGTGTCGGATCTGAGCAGCCGCAGTGAGCCCCTCCAGCTGGATTTGTTGGGGAAACAACTCCGCCGGGAGGAGCGGGAAGCCTTGGAGGATGCCATGGATCACCTGCGCCGGCGATATGGGAACCAATGTGTCCGGCGGGGCGTGACCCTATCCGACGCTCAGTTTGCCGGGATGGACCCCAAAAGGGAGCACGTTATCCACCCGGTGGGATTTATCCCGGCGGGGGGTAAGGTGGGAGGTGGCTTTTAATGCGAAAAGTGTTTGTGGATGTGTTAGCCCGCCACGATGCCCAGGGGCAGACAACTCCCTTGCTGGTGGTGTGGGAAGATGGCCGGAAATTTGAGATCGACCGGGTGCTGGATATCCGTCCAGCTGCCAGCCGAAAAGTGGGCGGGGCGGGAATCCGGTATTTGGTGCGGATCGGCCGCCATGAGACTGTCCTCTTTGAAGAGGAGGGCCGCTGGTTTGTAGAGGGGAAGGATGCCCCGGAGAGGGAATGATAGAAAAGAAAGGCCCGTCTAGGCGATATCACCTAGACGGGCCTTTTCACCGTCAAAATGGGTGTGGCGCACAACAGCAAAAATACAAGACGGTTTCTAAACTTCTCCAGTTGGTTTGCCGCGGAGGAAGGGGCCAACCGTAGACGCCGTGAGCCAAAGGCCCCCAAGGGTGAAACCGGACTTGGGCGAGATGGGGGATTTTGCAATTTTTTCTTTCTATCGTTTTGTGGATGAGCGATAGAAAAAGATGCCATTGAGGTGCAAAAGTCATGGAGATTGAAATAACCCTACCAATAAACTGGTGGGAGACAATCCTCAATTTTTCGCCAAATTTCCCCAATAGCATAGTATACAGTGAACCGAATCCGGTTCGGAAAGGAGTCCATGAATCATGGGCGTTACAAATTCCAATAAGCAGATTAGCACCCAATATATTGAGTGCGACGGCACTTTTGAAGTCCTTCTTGCTTTGACAGCAGCACCCGATATTGTATCTCATCCAACAGATATTGTGCTGATCCTCGACCGCTCCGGCAGCATGGCGGGAAGCCCTTTGGCCAACTTAAAAAGTGGGGCGAAAAAGTTTATTGACATCATCGAAGAAGCTACGGACGGCACCCCAGACGGCATGATTGGTTCTGGCAGCCGAATTGGTATAGTCAGTTTTGCCTCTACGGCAACTCAGAACACCCAGCTTATCACCTCGGTAGCGGATTTGAAAAATGCGATAGACAGTTTGTCCGCCGGCGGGAACACCAACCATGCAGATGCATTTACCAAGGCTACGGAGATGTTCGACCCTGCATCGGGCAATGCCAAGGTCATGGTGATGTTCACCGACGGCCAAACCACGACCGGCGGTGACCCCAGCCCCGTAGCGGCTGCTGCCCGGGCACAAGGCATAATCATTTACTGCATCGGTTTGATCGGGTCCGATGGGATTGACGTCTCAGTCTTAAACGATTGGGCGACCGATCCAGACGCCTCCCATGTGGCGGTGACCCCCGACGATGCAGAGCTGGAAGACCTGTTTGAAGATCTTGCGGCCAATATCACCAAACCCGGTGCCACCAACATTGTTATCAATGAAACGGTGTCCTCCGATTTCCGCATTCTCAGCCTTATGGCCCCAACAAAAGGCTCTGCTAATTTGACAGGGCCTACCACCATCCGTTGGACAATCGACGAACTGGGGGTATCCGCCAGCGAAGGTGCGACTTTGGAGTTCACGGTACAGCATGTTGGCCAGGATTCCGGAATTAAGACCGTCAACGCCTCTATTGAGTATACAGATACGGAGGGCAATGTTGTAACCTTCCCTTCCCCCACAATTGAAGTGGAGTGTGGGAGGGTGGTCATCCCGGAGGCATGCCCGATCCCAGTGGACGTCACCATCGGGGGCTGTGAAGATTCCGTTGTCATTGATGCAGGGGATTCTTATTTGGAATCCCAAGGTAGGATCTTACAGCTGGATGTCAATTTAAAGAATGTTTGCCCCAACAAGAGGGTGGCGTTGGCAGTACTGCTCACCGAAGTGGATGCCAACGGCGATGAACACTCCCGGGGCATGAAAACCTTCACCATTCCTGCACACACAGCGCCCACTTGCCGCGATGTTTTGGTGCGCTGCATCAAATTTGTTTTGCCTGAGGATTTGGATGTCTCTGGAGGCACTCCCCTGGCGATGTGCAATCCCCGCAATTTAAAAGTGCGTTTTATCGCCCACAACATCGATTCGGATTTCCAGTGCTGTGAATTGGTACTGTAAGAAGAACAGAAGGCTATGTCAAAGAGCCCGAGATGTTCTCTCTAAAAAGAAGGCTACTAGGTTTGTAGAGAGTAAGGATGCTGCGGGACGGGAATCCCATAGATAACCTGTTGCTGAATGAAGAAGAGAAGGCCCCCTGTCAGGCTCTGTTACCTGACTGGGGGCTTTCCCTTGCTATGTTAGATGTAAAAGCACATCCCCACAAAGAAGGGAGCTTAGGCTGGGATTATTATACCACCCGGTTTCAATTGGGGGGCAAAACCTTCGAGGGAACCATCAATATAGCCAACTCACCCAATGGCAGAGTGTTTTATGACATCACAAAAATAAGAGAGATTCCCGGCTCCTATGGGATGCCGTCCACCCCTGTGGCGACTGTCACACCCATATCCGAGAATCTCTCCACCCCAAGAGTACCACAACTGGGGGAGAAGGTCAATGGGGAGGGACAGCGTGCCCCCCTCAAGCTGCGGGAGACCGACGGAAGGCCGGGCCTGGTGAGGGATGCCCTCTCCCGCCGGTGGGATACCCGGATGCGCCGGGATGTCGATGCTGCGGCAAAGCTGGCGAATGTCAGCGTGGTGGTGGAGGAGGATATGGGGGATCTGGACGGCCTCTACGATGGCCGGACCAACACCCTGCACATCTCCGCCAAGGCCCAGAACCCGGTGAGGGTGGTGCTCACCCACGAGATCACCCACGCCATGAAAACCTCCAACCCGGCGGGATACCGGGAACTGCAATCCGCCGCGTTTCAGATGATGCAGGAGACCGGGGACTTGGAGCGGGTCAGCGCCATGCTGGGGGAGAGCTATGGGGAGATGACCCAGGACGAGCTCAACGAAGAGCTGGTCGCCCACTTTATGCAGAACACCATGGAGGACATCGGCCAGTTTGAGCGGCTGATCGGGGTCAACCGCAATGTGGCCCAACGGCTGCTGGACGCCCTGGACAACTTCCTGCGGCGCAATGCCATCCACTGGAACGATGGGGAAGACAGGACCGCCGGGGTGTGGAGCAGCTACACCTACCACGACCTGGAGGAAGTGCGGGAGAAATGGGCGGCCTGCCTGCGTGGGGCCGACCCCAACGCCCCGGGGCGGGACGTGGTGCGGAAGCTGTTTGGAGGCGAGATGGCAGCGGAAGCCCCGATAGATGGGATGTACCAGGCCAAAGAGCTGCAAGGGCAGACCCAGCAGGAGGTGTGGAACCAAACGGGCTGGCTGCAAGGCAAAGATGGGCGCTGGCGGTTTGAGATCGATGACAGCGGCGCGCAGCTGGACCTGACCAAAGCCGGGCCCGGCGCCACCCTCAAAGATGTGCTCTACCACCCGGAGCTGTTCCGCCAATACCCACAGCTTGGGGAGGTGGCGGTGAAGTTTCAGCCACTGCCCGATTCGAACACGCTGGCCCGTTACAACAGCCGGAACAACACCATCACCTTTAACACCCAGCCCAAGGCAAACCCCAGCCACACCCCGTTGGAAGTCACCCTTCACGAGGTCCAGCACGCCATCCAGGCGGAGGAAGGGTTTGCAAGGGGTGGAGATTTGCGGAGTGCTAGGAACTATAAAATTGAACAATTGCGTAATCTAGCTGAGCATATGCCAGAGTATCAAGAACTTCCGTCCATAGATGCTAAGGATGCCTTCTTGTATGATCTTTTTTTAAATACTACACCGATAAGGACAGAAAAAGCGGCACAACAGAGAGCATATGGTGAGTTAATGGGGGAGCAAGAAGCCAGCGAAGTGATGCTCCGCAAAGATTACTCCCCCCAAGAACGGCGACAGAAAGCACCCCACCAGTATAGTGACCCTTTAGTGGTACTCCAGGATGGAACGCTTGTCCTTGACGACGATGCTGACTTCCTCTATGATGAAGGTATCAATCGAGGAGGAGTGGATACAGATGGCGTTGACACCAGAGGAGAAAAAACGGTTAGAGTATCTGGACAGCTTGTTCAAAGAGAAGGAAGAGGCAGCGATGGAAGAGTACCCCTTCTACGACAACGAGGAGGAGGGATTGGACAGGGAAATGAAGATATTTTACAACAGCTTTCCAGGGTTGACCGAGGAGGAAGTTCGAAAACTAGATTGGGAACGGGCTCTTCTTCTATCTCGCAGGCACGAAAAATAGCCTCCCCCTCCCGCCAAATCGCGCCGGAGCTGATCGAGAAGTACCGGGCCATCCCCAAAGGGGAACACCCTGCCAACGACGTGCAGGTGCCGGCGGCCACCGGGGAAGGGCAGCGCACCCGGCAGACCGTCCGCACGGCGCTGGAAAGCCCCCATGCCGACGCCCGGCTCATGGAGCAGACGGAGCAGAAGCTGCGCCAGGGCCTCCTCTCCTATAAACCCATCAGCAACGCGGAGGCGCTGCAAAAGGCCAACCAGACCCTGGAAACCGAGGGGTATGACCGTGCCCTGGGCCGGTTTTCTGGGGCCATCGGGGGAGAGACCGCGGGGGGAGCGCCCACCGGCCGCACCGACAAATACACCATCGCCTTGGGGGAGCGGCTTTTGGCGGAGGCCCAGAACCGTGGGGACACCAAAGCGGCCATGGACATCCTCTCCCAGCTGGCGGTGGAGGCCACCGTTTCCGGCCAGAACGTCCAGGCCATTTCCATGCTCAAGCGGATGGGCCCCCAAGGGGAGCTGCTGACCCTCCAAGCGGCGGTTAACCGGCTCAACAACGAACTCGGCAAGAAACAGGCCCAGCAGCGGCAGAAAAACGGGGAGCAGATCGCCCAGCTGGAAGCCCAGAAGGGGACCGCCCTCAACCAATTGCAGATCGACCAGCTTAACCGGGAGATCGCAAAGCTGTCCGGGGAGATCACCCTGCCCCAGGAAGCGGCGGCGGACATCCTGTCCCAAACCTCCCCCAAGGGGCTGGAAGAGGCGGTGGAGCGGGCCTATATCCAGGTGGCCAAGCAGGTCCCCGCCGATTGGCTCACCNTCCTATGGGATGCCGTCCACCCCTGTGGCGACTGTCACACCCATATCCGAGAATCTCTCCACCCCAAGAGTACCACAACTGGGGGAGAAGGTCAATGGGGAGGGACAGCGTGCCCCCCTCAAGCTGCGGGAGACCGACGGAAGGCCGGGCCTGGTGAGGGATGCCCTCTCCCGCCGGTGGGATACCCGGATGCGCCGGGATGTCGATGCTGCGGCAAAGCTGGCGAATGTCAGCGTGGTGGTGGAGGAGGATATGGGGGATCTGGACGGCCTCTACGATGGCCGGACCAACACCCTGCACATCTCCGCCAAGGCCCAGAACCCGGTGAGGGTGGTGCTCACCCACGAGATCACCCACGCCATGAAAACCTCCAACCCGGCGGGATACCGGGAACTGCAATCCGCCGCGTTTCAGATGATGCAGGAGACCGGGGACTTGGAGCGGGTCAGCGCCATGCTGGGGGAGAGCTATGGGGAGATGACCCAGGACGAGCTCAACGAAGAGCTGGTCGCCCACTTTATGCAGAACACCATGGAGGACATCGGCCAGTTTGAGCGGCTGATCGGGGTCAACCGCAATGTGGCCCAACGGCTGCTGGACGCCCTGGACAACTTCCTGCGGCGCAATGCCATCCACTGGAACGATGGGGAAGACAGGACCGCCGGGGTGTGGAGCAGCTACACCTACCACGACCTGGAGGAAGTGCGGGAGAAATGGGCGGCCTGCCTGCGTGGGGCCGACCCCAACGCCCCGGGGCGGGACGTGGTGCGGAAGCTGTTTGGAGGCGAGATGGCAGCGGAAGCCCCGATAGATGGGATGTACCAGGCCAAAGAGCTGCAAGGGCAGACCCAGCAGGAGGTGTGGAACCAAACGGGCTGGCTGCAAGGCAAAGATGGGCGCTGGCGGTTTGAGATCGATGACAGCGGCGCGCAGCTGGACCTGACCAAAGCCGGGCCCGGCGCCACCCTCAAAGATGTGCTCTACCACCCGGAGCTGTTCCGCCAATACCCACAGCTTGGGGAGGTGGCGGTGAAGTTTCAGCCACTGCCCGATTCGAACACGCTGGCCCGTTACAACAGCCGGAACAACACCATCACCTTTAACACCCAGCCCAAGGCAAACCCCAGCCACACCCCGTTGGAAGTCACCCTTCACGAGGTCCAGCACGCCATCCAGGCGGAGGAAGGGTTTGCAAGGGGTGGAGATTTGCGGAGTGCTAGGAACTATAAAATTGAACAATTGCGTAATCTAGCTGAGCATATGCCAGAGTATCAAGAACTTCCGTCCATAGATGCTAAGGATGCCTTCTTGTATGATCTTTTTTTAAATACTACACCGATAAGGACAGAAAAAGCGGCACAACAGAGAGCATATGGTGAGTTAATGGGGGAGCAAGAAGCCAGCGAAGTGATGCTCCGCAAAGATTACTCCCCCCAAGAACGGCGACAGAAAGCACCCCACCAGTATAGTGACCCTTTAGTGGTACTCCAGGATGGAACGCTTGTCCTTGACGACGATGCTGACTTCCTCTATGATGAAGGTATCAATCGAGGAGGAGTGGATACAGATGGCGTTGACACCAGAGGAGAAAAAACGGTTAGAGTATCTGGACAGCTTGTTCAAAGAGAAGGAAGAGGCAGCGATGGAAGAGTACCCCTTCTACGACAACGAGGAGGAGGGATTGGACAGGGAAATGAAGATATTTTACAACAGCTTTCCAGGGTTGACCGAGGAGGAAGTTCGAAAACTAGATTGGGAACGGGCTCTTCTTCTATCTCGCAGGCACGAAAAATAGCCTCCCCCTCCCGCCAAATCGCGCCGGAGCTGATCGAGAAGTACCGGGCCATCCCCAAAGGGGAACACCCTGCCAACGACGTGCAGGTGCCGGCGGCCACCGGGGAAGGGCAGCGCACCCGGCAGACCGTCCGCACGGCGCTGGAAAGCCCCCATGCCGACGCCCGGCTCATGGAGCAGACGGAGCAGAAGCTGCGCCAGGGCCTCCTCTCCTATAAACCCATCAGCAACGCGGAGGCGCTGCAAAAGGCCAACCAGACCCTGGAAACCGAGGGGTATGACCGTGCCCTGGGCCGGTTTTCTGGGGCCATCGGGGGAGAGACCGCGGGGGGAGCGCCCACCGGCCGCACCGACAAATACACCATCGCCTTGGGGGAGCGGCTTTTGGCGGAGGCCCAGAACCGTGGGGACACCAAAGCGGCCATGGACATCCTCTCCCAGCTGGCGGTGGAGGCCACCGTTTCCGGCCAGAACGTCCAGGCCATTTCCATGCTCAAGCGGATGGGCCCCCAAGGGGAGCTGCTGACCCTCCAAGCGGCGGTTAACCGGCTCAACAACGAACTCGGCAAGAAACAGGCCCAGCAGCGGCAGAAAAACGGGGAGCAGATCGCCCAGCTGGAAGCCCAGAAGGGGACCGCCCTCAACCAATTGCAGATCGACCAGCTTAACCGGGAGATCGCAAAGCTGTCCGGGGAGATCACCCTGCCCCAGGAAGCGGCGGCGGACATCCTGTCCCAAACCTCCCCCAAGGGGCTGGAAGAGGCGGTGGAGCGGGCCTATATCCAGGTGGCCAAGCAGGTCCCCGCCGATTGGCTCACCAAGTGGAACGCCCTGCGGTATATGTCCATGCTCACCAACCCAACTACCCATATCCGCAACATCTTGGGCAACGCCGCCTTCTACCCGGTGGTGCAGCTGAAAAACCTGGTGAAGATCCCCCTGGAACAGTCCGCCCAAAAGCTGATGCCCAAGTATGCGGGGGACCCGACGGCGGCGGTGCTCAACCGGGGGAACAAGACCGACCGGGGTTATTTGCAGATGGCGGCGGAGAGCTTCCAGGAGAACCAGAAGGTGCTGAAGGCCGGGGGGAAGTACAACCCCAGCGACCTGATCCGCCAGCACCAGACGGTGTTTGACGGCAAACTCTTGGGCTTGGACACCCCCTTCACCAACAACGCATTCACCCAGGCGATGGGGAAAACTATGGAGGCCATCCGCAAGGCCAACGGCGGTGCTTTGGAGGCGGAGGACCTGTGGTTCCTGCGGTCCAACTATGAGACAGCCTTTGCCCAGGTGCTCAAAGCCAACGACTACCAGAGCCAAAACCCCGCCCGGCAGAAGGAGATCCTCAAAAACGCCCAGCAGTGGGCCAGCGAGGAAGCGTGGCGGGCCACCTACCGGGACGCCAGCAAATTCGCTGACGCCCTCAGCCAGTTCAGCCGCACCAACCCGGTGACCAACCTGCTCATCGAGGGGGTCGCCCCCTTTAAGAAAACCCCGGTGAACATCCTAAAGCGAGGGGTCAACTACAGCCCGGCGGGGAATGCTCATGTGCGGTAAAGTAACATACAAGAATTTGATAGATAGCCGCCCACTATTCCGTATTTTTTTTCGGTGAAATCTTTTCAAAAGCACTTGATTATAATGTAGCTCAATGAGATAATATGAAGTAAAAGAAAGAGGTGGTTGCAATGAAAAATATAGGATATACTTTGAAAAGATATAAGATATGGGTTATAGCGATTATTATTGTTATATTGGCTATTGTTAGCCTTACGAAAAGCAAAACGATAGAAGATTACTTTTTAAGCAATTATGAAAGTGCGACAGAGATTTTGTATCACGATAATTTTTCAGAAAATTATGAGGTTGTTTTTTTTCTTGAAGATAATGGATATATTTCTTGTGCTTTGTTAAAGAATAAATGGATAGGATATCAAATATTGAGAACGAGCGGGAAGTTAAATTTATATAATCCTGGATATTTGTGCAGTTTTTTTTATGATGATAATGAGAGTTTATGGATTGATTGGGGTATTATAACAGACAATAGTATACAAAGTGTATGGACGGAATCTGAGGAGATGAAAATAGTAGACACGCCTTACAGTTATAGAATATGTTGGTTGACAGGCAGTGGAGAAGAACCTCAAAATCATGTAGAAAAGAAATAAAAAACAGAGGATAAATCCTCTGTTTTTATTTCTTAGTACGGGATATTAGTAACAGTGCAAACGAGTGACCACTGTTTATCGGTATTAGAAAGGGAGAAGCTACCAGCAACAGTTTCAGAACCAGGGGTAATCGAAATCGAACCTTTAACCTTTGAATAGGTATGAATATATTTCAAAACAGCCTCGGCAGTATTGCCATTACCAGTCAAGGTATTTTTACTAATATTCACGTTCAGATTGATGTCTTTGGCATACAAAGTGTATTTTGAAGTAGGGTTAGAGTCCTTGAAAGACCATACACGCCCAGCATTTGGAGTAGAATCGGAGTTATAGATGGTAAGAGCACCGCCAAGTTGGTCTTTTCCAGAAATGCTGTGACTTTTAGCTGTAAAGCTACCAGACCATGTTACACCAATAAAATCCTCACCAGTAGCACAGTAGTTTTCGCCCTCAGTATGCAAGCCTGAATCATCCCAATGAGCAGTACCAGTCAGATTGCAAGAAACACCATTCGAGGTGTTGTAAACACCAGAAAATGTGATTGTCAATCTGCCACGAGTATTAGTAGCAGCCCTCGGCATAGGGACTTCACTGAGAGGAGCGAAATTATCAACTCCAATAGCCATTACCTCATCTTTAGAAAGAAGCCGACTGTCTGTGATAATAAGTTCATTATTTACCATATCATAAGTTTCTTCTACAAATACCGTAGCAGAGATAGAACCGAGTGAGCCAGAACTTCCGTCAAACGCTACAGTTGAAGGTGTAGTTTCTGTGATGATATAGGCATCGGGAAAAGCAGGGGAAGAAATCTCAAAATGAGTATTTGGGGTTTCTGCTGCAAATACAGGAATAGACATAGATAAAATCATAACAGCAGAAAGAATTATGGAAATTAGCTTTTTCATAGGTAGACCTCCTTTGTTATTTTCTGAATTTTAACAGTGATAGTTTTTAATTCATTGGAATCACCTCTTCTGTTTTATCACAGTAAAAAGATTCATTTTTATTATAGTCAAAATTGGCGAAAATTGCAATATAAAATTCCTGCAAAAAAATATTTTTTGTTCATTCTAACTAATAACACCAAGCCTTAAAATCACATAGGGAGTCGGTCAGTATTATCCGTACAATCGTTCTATCCAGTGTAGCTCATGTAGAGTTCTTCAAAGCGGCAAAACGAGAAGAGCGAAAGGAAAAATACAAATAATGTGATTGCGAGTAAAGTTACATATAGCAAATCTAGCTGAGCCAGTCAACGGCAAGTAAATGGGCATTCGCCCACCGTGGACAGCCTCGCTCGTCTTTGCTGATAGGCAACCAAGAGGACGATAGCCCAAAAGTGCTACCGCCCTCTTTTACTATTTACAACTGAATAACCGCCGCCCCGTAGCGGTACACGAAGCAGTAAATCCGAAAAAGATTTGCTGCTTTTTTTGCGCCCATTTTTGGCAAATTTCCAAAAGTTCCGTATTAGACAGTGAAGCCAAAAAAGGTTGCCGTTTTTTTCAGACAGCGGGCAAAACACCGTTTCCAAAACGCCTTATTGTCGGGAAAGACCGAGCTGCCGGAAAAGTTCTTGCCGGAAAGTCCGTCATTTTTGCTTTTTGCGGTGTTGTAGGGAGTAAGGGGGAGAATGCCAGCCCGCTGCCTTTTATAAAAAAACTGGTTATAGATTTCCCGAAAAAGTGGCAGTAGCAAGTGAACGGCAGTCCGGCAGTTTCTTAGAGCAAGGTTCTACCGCAGTACCAAAATTCGCTTTTCACTCATTTTGCCCCTGCGGGAATCTTGTTGGGGAGTGCCTTCCCCAAACCCTGCTAATGCGGCTTACGCCGCTTAAAAATCCCTCAAAATAATTTTTCGGATTTTTCAAAAACAGTTCCACTTTACACCCCGTTTTTCTCCTATTAGTGAGAGGACACCACGCACAGAAAGGAGGTTTTTACCATGCGAAAACGATATAACACGCCGCACCGCAGCCGGGTAGTCAAGACACGCATGACCGAGGAAGAATACGCCGAGTTTGCGGAAAGGCTTTCTGCTTACAACATGAGCCAAGCCGAATTTATCCGGCAAGCCATAACCGGGGCAGCCATACGCCCCATCATAACCGTTTCCCCCGTCAACGACGAGCTGCTTGCCGCTGTCGGGAAGCTGACCGCCGAATACGGCAGGATCGGCGGCAACTTAAACCAGATAGCCCGAACGCTGAACGAGTGGCACAGCCCCTACCCGCAGCTTGCCGGGGAGGTACGGGCGGCGATTTCCGACCTTGCTGCCCTAAAGTTTGAAGTCTTGCAGAAAGTGGGTGACGCTGTTGGCAACATTCAAACATATCAGCTCTAAAAATGCCGACTATGGCGCAGCGGAAGCCTACCTCACATTTGAGCATGACGAGTTTACCATGAAGCCCACCCTTGATGAAAACGGGCGGCTGATACCGAGGGAGGATTACCGCATTTCTTCCCTTAACTGCGGGGGCGAGGATTTCGCTGTTGCCTGTATGCGAGCCAATCTCCGCTATGAGAAAAACCAAAAACGGGAAGATGTGAAAAACCACCACTATATCATCAGCTTTGACCCACGGGACGGGACAGACAACGGCTTGACCGTAGACCGGGCGCAGGAGCTGGGCGAGCAGTTCTGCAAGGAGCATTTTCCCGGACACCAAGCCCTAATCTGCACCCACCCGGACGGGCATAACCACAGCGGCAATATCCATGTGCATATCGTCATCAACTCCCTGCGGATTTATGAAGTCCCGCTTCTGCCCTACATGGACAGACCCGCCGACACACGGGAGGGCTGCAAGCACCGCTGCACCAACGCCGCTATGGAATATTTAAAGAGTGAAGTCATGGAGATGTGCCACCGGGAGGGGCTTTACCAAATCGACCTCTTGAACGGCAGCAAGGAACGGATAACCGAACGGGAATACTGGGCGGCAAAGAAAGGGCAGCTTGCCCTTGATAAAGAGAACGCTGCCAGAGAAGCCGCAGGACAGCCGACCAAGCCCACCAAGTTTGAAACGGACAAGGCGAAGCTGCGCCGGACGATACGGCAAGCACTTTCCCAAGCTGGCAGCTTTGACGAGTTTTCTTCCCTTTTGCTGCGGGAGGGCGTGACCGTCAAGGAGAGCCGGGGGCGGCTTTCCTACCTCACGCCGGACAGGACAAAGCCTATCACAGCCCGGAAGCTGGGGGACGATTTTGACAAGGCTGCTGTCCTTGCCCTGCTCACGCAGAACGCCCACAGGGCCGTCGAACAGACCACAGCCATACCCGAATACCCCCACACCCAAAAGGGACGCTTGCGGGAGGAAAAAGCCGCAAAAACCACCCCGGCAGACAACACCTTGCAGCGCATGGTTGACCGGGAAGCCAAGCGAGCCGAGGGCAAGGGCGTGGGCTATGACCGCTGGGCGGCAAAGCACAATCTAAAGCAGATGGCGGCTACTGTTACCGCCTACCAGCAGTACGGCTTTTCTTCCCCGGAGGAACTGGACGAAGCCTGTTCTGCCGCCTATGCCGCCATGCAGGAAAGCCTTACAGAGCTGAAGCAGGTGGAAAAGACGCTGAACGAGAAAAAGGAGCTGCAACGGCAGGTACTTGCCTATTCCAAGACCCGCCCTGTCCGGGACGGGCTGAAACAGCAGAAAAACGCCAAAGCAAAAGCAGCCTACCGACAGAAGCACGAAAGCGACTTTATCATAGCAGACGCAGCCGCCCGTTATTTCAAAGAGAACGGTATTTCCAAGCTGCCAAGCTATAAAGCCCTGCAAGCAGAGATTGAAAGCCTTATCAAAGAGAAAAACAGCGGCTACAACGATTACCGGGCAAAACGGGAGGAATACCGCCGCTTACAGACCGTCAAGGGCAATATCGACCAGATTTTACGCCGGGAGCGCAAGCCTGTGAAAAGGCAGGAACAGGAGCGATAAAAACCACCCCAAAATGTACCCGAACCCATACAGAACAAGGGGGCTGCCCCGTACCCTACCCGCGATACCAAAGGATTTTTTAAGGGACTTACAGGGCAGAAAAACCCCGAAAATGATACCGAGATGATACAGAATTACCGCCGATACCGTCACACCAGCGGAAACGGCAGAAAGGAGCGCACCCATGCCAAGAATGAGCAAGAAACGGCGGCTGGAATGGTCTTTTTTCCTGCGGCAAGTGAAAGTCGGGAATACCACCTGCGACCGTATCACATACAACGACCTCTGTCGGGGCTGTACCCATAGCTGCAAGCAGAGCTTCCGGGCGGTTATCATACTCTGCCCCCGCTACTACTCCAAACGCCGGAAAAAGGAGGACAGGGACAATGGCAGATAACCGCAAATATTACTACCTCAAGCTGAAAGAGAACTTTTTTGACAGCGACTCCATTGTGCTGCTGGAAGATATGAAAGACGGGATTTTATACTCCAATATCCTCTTGAAGCTGTACTTAAAATCGCTGAAAAACGGCGGGAAGTTGCAGCTTGACGAGCATATCCCCTACACAGCGCAGATGATAGCAACACTGACCCGCCACCAGATAGGGACGGTTGAGAGGGCTTTAGAGATTTTCCGGCAGTTGGGGCTTGTGGAGCAGCTTGACAGCGGGGCTTTCTATATGACCGATATTGAGCTGATGATAGGACAGTCCTCTACCGAAGCCGAGAGGAAACGGGCTGCAAGGCTGGAAAACAAGGCACTTTTACCGCCCCGGACAAAAGGCGGACATTTGTCCGACATTCGTCCACCAGAGATAGAGTTAGAGAAAGAGATAGAGATAGAAAAAGAGAGAGAGGGAGAAACGGGACACCCCGCCCCCGCTGCTTATGGCAGATACAACAATGTGATACTGACCGATACAGAGCTTTCCGGGCTGAAAACAGAGCTGCCCGACAAGTGGGAGTATTACCTTGACCGGCTTTCCTGCCATATCGCTTCCACCGGGAAGCAGTACCAGAGCCATGCAGCCACCATTTACAAGTGGGCGCAGGAGGACGCTGCCAAAGGCAAGGCTGCCCCGAAACAGGGCATACCCGATTATTCATGCAAGGAGGGCGAGAGCTTATGAAAAACGAGATTGAAGCTATGATTACGGACATTACAACCACTACCGCCGAAGCGGAGGACTACACAGGCGAGGACGGGCTGTTATACTGCGGCAAGTGCCATACGCCCAAAGAAGCCTACTTTGCAGAGGGAAAGACTTGTTTCGGGCGTGACCGCCACCCAACAGACTGCGACTGCCAGCGGGCAGCCCGTGAAAAACGGGAAGCCGCTGAAAGCCGACAGAAGCACCTTGAAACAGTAGAGGACTTGAAACGCCGGGGCTTTACCGACCCCGCTATGCGGAAGTGGACATTTGAGCATGACAACGGCAGAAACCCGCAGACCGAAACCGCCCGCTTTTATGTGGAGAGCTGGGAAACCATGCAGGCTGAAAATATCGGCTACCTGTTCTGGGGCGGCGTGGGGACAGGAAAAAGCTACCTTGCCGCTTGTATCGCCAACGCTCTTATGGAAAAAGAGGTTGCCGTCTGCATGACAAACTTTGCAACAATACTCAATGACCTTGCCGCCAGCTTTGAGGGCAGGAACGAATATATTTCCCGCCTTTGCAGCTACCCTCTGCTGATACTTGATGATTTCGGTATGGAGCGAGGGACAGAATACGGGCTGGAACAGGTTTATAGCGTGATTGACAGCCGTTACCGAAGCGGCAAGCCGCTGATCGCCACGACCAACCTCACGCTGGAGGAATTGCAGCACCCGCAGGACACGCCCAACGCCCGTATCTATGACAGGCTGACTTCCATGTGCGCCCCCGTCCGCTTCACGGGCAGCAACTTCCGAAAGGAAACCGCACAGGAAAAGCTGGAACGATTAAAGCAACTGATGAAGCAGCGAAAGGAGAGCCTATGACAGAAACGAAACAGACAAGCACCACCAAAACAGACCGCCGCCCGGACTGTGTAACGGAAATCCGCATGGGCAACTCCGTCCTTACCGTTTCCGGCTTCTTCAAGCAGGGCGCAACCGACACCGCAGCCGACAAGATGATGAAAGTGCTGGAAGCGGAAGCTGCTACACAAAAAACGGCGATTTGACCGACCATAAAGAAGCAGATTTGACGCTTTTGCCGCTATACAGACAGCCGCCCCATGTGGTACAATCAAGGTACGGAATAGTGGGGCTGGCTGTCGGAAACGGAGGATTTTATGTTAAGACAGACCAACCAACAACCAATTACCGCCCTTTACCCAAGACTTTCCCATGAGGACGAGCTGCAAGGCGAGAGCAATTCCATTTCCAACCAGAAGCGTATCCTTGAAACCTATGCAAAGCAGAACGGCTTTTCCAATCTGCGCTGGTACACGGACGACGGTTATTCTGGTGCGAACTTTCAAAGACCCGGTTTTCAAGCCATGCTTGCGGACATTGAAGCCGGAAAAGTCGGGACAGTTATCGTAAAGGATATGTCGAGGTTAGGGCGAAACTACCTGCAAGTGGGAATGTACACGGAAATGATTTTCCCACAGAAAGGTATCCGCTTCATCGCTATCAATGACGGAGTGGACAGCGCACAGGGCGACAATGATTTTGCCCCGCTGCGGAATATCTTTAACGAATGGCTGGTGAGAGATACGAGCAAGAAAATCAAAGCAGTAAAACGCTCAAAAGGCATGAGTGGCAAGCCCATCACAAGCAAGCCTGTGTATGGCTACCTCATGGACGAGGACGAAAATTTTATTATTGACGAGGAAGCCGCACCCGTAGTCAAGCAGATATACAACCTCTGCCTTGCCGGGAACGGTCCGACCAAGATAGCCCGTATGCTCACAGAGCAGCAAATCCCCACGCCGGGGACGCTGGAATACCGCAGGACGGGCAGCACCCGCCGCTACCACCCCGGCTATGAGTGCAAGTGGGCGACCAATACCGTAGTGCATATCCTTGAAAACCGGGAATACACAGGCTGTCTGGTAAATTTCAAGACAGAAAAGCTCTCTTACAAAGTCAAGCACAGCGTAGAAAATCCCCCGGAAAAGCAAGTGATTTTCGAGAACCACCACGAGCCTATCGTAGACACCCAAACATGGGAACGGGTGCAGGAGCTACGCAAGCAGCGTAAACGCCCCAACCGCTATGATGAAGTGGGCTTGTTCTCCGGCATACTGTTCTGTGCGGACTGCGGCAGTGTCATGTATCAGCAGCGATACCAGACGGACAAGCGCAAGCAGGACTGTTATATCTGCGGCAACTACAAGAAACGCACCCATGACTGTACGGCGCACTTTATCCGCACCGACCTCTTGACCGCTGGTGTACTCTCCAATCTGCGGAAAGTGACAAGCTATGCGGCAAAGCATGAAGCCCGGTTTATGAAGCTCTTGATTGAGCAGAACGAGGACGGGGGCAAACGCAAGAACGCCGCCAAGAAAAAGGAACTGGAAGCCGCCGAGAAACGCATAGCCGAGCTATCCGCTATCTTCAAGCGGCTGTATGAGGACAGCGTGACCGGGCGCATATCAGACGAGCGTTTTACAGAACTGTCGGCAGACTATGAAGCAGAACAACGGGAACTGAAAGAAAGAGCCGCTGCTATCCAAGCGGAGCTTTCCAAAGCACAGGAAGCCACCGTGAACGCAGAAAAGTTTATGAATGTTGTCCGGCGGCATACCAGCTTTGAAGAACTTACCCCTACTCTGCTGCGGGAGTTTGTAGAGAAAATCGTTGTGCATGAGTGTAGCTATGACGAGAACAAGACCCGCAGACAGGACATTGAGATTTATTATTCTTTTGTTGGCAAGGTGGACTTGCCCGAATAACCGCCCGCCCTATCCGACACAATGCGCAAGTGCCGGATAGGAACGGCAAAATTTTTTACACTTCTATTACTTCTTTATCGCACATAAGTAATCTTGGCCGGGGTCTATAACCTAAATCAGGCGGTCCGCACCGGCAAGGTGGATGCCGCCCACGCCCTGGACCAGCTGGCCAGCGGCCTCACCGGTTCCGGCATTATGGCTTTGGGGTTCTTCCTCTCCAAGCTGGGGCTCTTTACCGGCGGGGCGGAGGAGGACAAAAAGAAGGAGGCCTACGACCGGCAGGTCTCCGGCTGGCAGCCTTACGCCCTCAGGCTGGGGGATGCCACCTATACATTGGACTGGCTGGCCCCCACCAGCTTGCCGTTTTTCACCGGCGTCGCTTTGCAGCAGGAGCTGGAACAGGGTTCCCTGGGCCCGGAAGCAGCCTGGGAGGCAGTTCTGTCCCTGACCAACCCCATGGTGGAGATGTCCATGCTCTCCGGCCTGGACCGGGCCATCCAGTCGGCCAGTTACGCCCAGAACAACGGGGGCAATGCCATCCAGGCCTTCGCCGTCTCGGCGGCGGAGAGCTACTTCGGCCAGGCGTTCCCCACCGCCTTTGGGCGGGTCAACCGCATCCTGGACGGCACCCAGCGCAACACCTATTACAAAGACAAAAACAGCCTGGTTCCCGGCGATTTGCAGGCGGCCTTCCGGTCGACTGTTTTACAAAAGGGAATCCCCGGGGGGAGCAAGTACATCGAGCCCAAGCTGGACGTCTGGGGCCGGGAGCAGAAGGCCCCCTTGGGGGAGCGGGTCATTGAGAACCTGGTTTCTCCCGGCTATTATTCCAAGTCCAAACAGGACAAGGTGGACAAAGAGGTGCTTCGCCTCTACCACAAGCTGGGGGACAACGGGGTAATCCCCAACGCCTCCCCTCAGAAGTATATCCAGAGGGATGGCAAGCGCCACGACTTCTCCGCCAAGGAGTACACCGCTTACACCCGGGAGCGGGGGCAGCAGTCCCACCAGATCCTGGAGGATTTCCTGGGCAGCCGGGAATGGAAGAAGCTCTCCGACCGGGAGAAGGCGGCCATGGTGGAGAAAGCCTATGGCCTGGCCGACGAGCTGGGCCGGAAAAAGGCGGTACGCAGTTACCAGTACGACAGAGCCACGGCCAAAGCGGTGGAGACCTGCAAACAGGCGGGCATCGCCTATGGGGAATATCTGCTGGCCAAACAGGCAGCCGACCAAAACGGCAACGGCAGCGTCACCAAGGACGAGGCCAAGGCTTACCTGGATTCCCGAAGCGACCTGCGAAAATCCCAGAAAGCGAGCCTGTTCAGCGCCTTTTCCACCGCCAAGCAAAACCCCTATCAATAACAAAAAAGCCCCGCCTCTCCACAATCGGAAGGGCGGGGTATTGTTTATTCGGTTTCAATACAGAAAAGGCAGGGGGACAGGCCAAGCCTTTTGGCCTCATCCAGCGAACATGTGCTTACCGTTCGGAATCCCTCGAGCCGGTCACAGATAGGGGCGTGATAGCAAGGACTTTCCTGTAAGGAGTAAAAAACAAGATGGTTTTGATAAAGCCGGACGGTTTTACGCAGTTTGGCTTCTTTGCTGGCATGGGAGATACTGCTCTTGTGAAGGGCATCTGCCAGTTCTTTTTCAGCTTCTAAGTCCTCTTGGCAAGTGGAAAGAGAGTACCCCAAATATGCTGTGGACAAGGCGAGAACAGCACAGGCGACCGCAGTCCCTTGGAAAGAGGGTTCCACAGCCCTTTTTTCGGTGGTTTTACCGGTGTAATTGGGGTAGAAGATTCCATCATAATGGGTTATAATGCGGGTTATTGTAAAAAGAAAAAGAACCCGCCTAAACACATTGTTTAAGCGGGTTTTTCTTGGCGGAGAGAGACTGCTCCCCCTCATATCCTTAAAATCAATGAGACCGGTCAGATCCTCCTGGTTGGGGTTTAGCACCAGCTTTATTTCATACTGCTTGCCTTTGGGATCGTCAGGGGTGTGGGGGAGGTCATACAGGTATACCCGATCCACATACCTTTGGATTACGGATTTTTGAGCTTCTTCCGACAAATTCTTAATATCAAGGAAATTTTTGAAGTAGTCTTTCAGCTGCTCCAAGTCCATCCGTTGGTCTGGGATATCCTCTAGCGCAGCCCTCTGCACTTGCAAGGTGTCCTTACGGAGCCGTTGTTTTTGCAGTTCATCTTGCACGGCAGGATCGTCAATTCCCTTCATGATTGCCCGCACCAGGTTGGATATATTTTTCTCGGTCTCTACCAGCTGTTGATCCAAGGCTCTGGCCGTTGCACCCTGCTGGTCATCTGAGTAGGTGGAAAAAGCAGCCTCTGCCATAGCATCTACACTCTGCTGGCTAAAAGCCATTTGATTTAAGGCATCCAGCACCATCTCCTCCACCAGCTCCTTGCGGACGGCAGCTTTGGTACAGGTCCCTTTCCGTTTGGCGGCGTTACAGACATAATAAAAATAGGTTCGACCATCATACCCTCTTTTTTCTCCTACCATCTTGTGACCGCATTCTCCACAGATCAGCTTCCCAGTGAGGAGATAATTAGTGGTTGCCTTCCCTTTTGCTGTCATATGCCGATTCGCCTCCATTGCTTTCTGTACAAACTCAAAGACGTCCCTGTCTACAATAGCGGGGCATTGGCCCTCTGCTCGGATATACTCCGTTTTGTATTTATGCCGGTCAGAGCGGGGGCCTTTCCCTTTAGGAGTGGATTTGTCAAAGGTATAGACCCCGATGTATTTCTCATTTTTGAGGATATCATAGAGGGAGTTTTTCCCAAACTGGCCGCCTCGCTTCGTCCGGTAGCCTTCGCGGTTAAGCCGGTCAATGATCGCCCCATAGCCAAACCCGCCGGCATACATGTCAAAGATGATCCGCACCGCCTGGGCCTCAAACTCGTTGATGACCAATTTTTTGGTCTCGGGGTCGAGGTCATATCCCAAAGGAGGGCGGCCGCCGGTACTCCTGCCCTTGTAGGCGTTTTCCTTCAGACCTTTCATAACTTCGGTGGCCAGGTTGGCACTGTAAAACTCATTCATTCCCGCAATAACGTAAAGCATCAGCCGGCCTTCTGGGGAATCGTCCAACCGCTCGGTGACGCTGACCAGCTCCACGCCGTACTGGGCCAGTTGGCCTTTGTAGTTGAGGGTATCAAGGCCGGAACGGCTGAACCGGTTTAGTTTGTGGACCAGGATCACTTCAAACTCCCTGCGGGAGGCATCCTCCATCATGCTCATCCATTGGGCCCGGTTGGCGGTGGTGCGCCCGCTTTCGGCCCGGTCTGCATAGACCTTTTCCACCTCATACCCATAGCGCTGGGCAAAATATTTGCAGGCCCTCACCTGGGCATCGATGCTCTCGCCCCGCTGCAAATCCGAGGAGTAGCGGGCATAAATGACAGCCTTTTTCACTTGGCACACCTCCCAGTGTATAAAAAACGAATTATCGTAAAAATTCGACAAAATCAGAAAATGGGAAGATCATCGGGAATTTTGGGGCAATGCCAACCATACTGCA
This sequence comes from Merdimmobilis hominis, assembly GCF_900104615.1. Taxonomy (GTDB): domain Bacteria; phylum Bacillota; class Clostridia; order Oscillospirales; family Ruminococcaceae; genus Merdimmobilis; species Merdimmobilis hominis. The sequence goes on from NZ_LT629939.1 coordinate 2,321,469, forward strand.
CAAAAACAACAGAAAACCCATGTATAAATGACGAAATTCAACGAATATATTCAAAGAAAAACAAAAAATATTCAATTTGTCGAATTATTCGACAGGTTTCGACTTGAAATAAAAGACAAAAATAGTAAAATAAAGACAACAAGCACCGGTGCGAATGAGCAAGCGCAGCTCAATGACGGAAAGAGGGTGATGCCGCCAAACTGGTGGCGATACCAACACATCACCTAAAAAGTTTGACAGTGACATCATCGTAGGGACAGCTTAGGGGGTCTTACTTTTTAGCAGTAAGGGGAGACTTACCTTGCCAAAAAAGAAAGGTAGCTCCGAACCCGACAGACGAACCGCCCCACTACTACAACTTTTACAACATTTGACACCATCGGAGCGACGGCTCATGTGCGGCAGAGCCAAAGGCAAACGCCGCCAGCCGGCAAAAGAATAGCTTCAAGGCCCCTTGCCACCCTGGCAGGGGGCTTTTATTGTTATAGGCCACTATCAGCTTTTGGCATAGGATATTCCTTGCTTTGTACGTTGATGGTACATTCTACTTTGCCATTGTCCCCTTTGAGGGTACACTCAAATTCCGTGTCGTCAGTTTCCCATTTTGAAATATATTCCAAATCTCCAATGGATAGGGCATGGTTGGGATCATTAAAAAATGTGCGATCATGCCAAATGAGTTCATCCGTAGTTGGTTCTCCATATTTTTCAGTCAAACCAGCTTTATATGCTTTGTAATCTTGGACATATAGTGACACAGAGGAATGTGATTCAGTATGTAGAACAACACAAGTGCATAACTGGAAGTTATAATCAAAAATATACATCAAGGTGGAATTCAGACCACACACCAATTGATCTTCATATATAATAATTCGAGATTTTTCGTTGCTATAGCTTGGTTCATGTTGTTCCGACGCAACAACATCTTCCTTGCTCATTCCCCATTTGACATTTCGAAAAACAGTGCTGTCTTCTGCTTGGCTTGTCGATAGGGAAGAGGCGCCTTGGTTATTGCCGGCCGCTCCATCCCCATTCCCGCAGGCAGAAAGGAGCACCGCCACAATACATGCCAAAGCAATAAGTCTCTTTTTCATATTTCACCCTCCAACACATATAGAAATAATTGTACACTTTTTGTCGATTTTTACTCTTGAAACAAGAACACTTGTTCTAATATAATGGAACCATAAAGAGCAGCGCACCCACCAGGGTGGCCAGCCGAATCGAAAAATGTGAGAGGGAAGAGGGTGGAATGAATGTCAGATACACGGCTGTCAGGGGAAATGGGGAAGCGGCGCAAAGTTTTGCTTACCGCCCTTTTTCAACTGAGGCGAAACCTATCCCAAAAGGAGCGGGAAGAGCTTATGGCTTTTTCTTCGAATCCCGCTTGGCGATCAGGTACTGGCCATAGTTCAGAAGATCCTCCAACTCATCGTCGGAAAAATCCTTGATTAGCTCGTAGAACTCCCGGGTCTCCGGATCTTCCAGCAACTTGGCAAGCTCGTCCTCTTCGGGGGGGACGGGCTTGTCTTTTTGATTTGACCTCCCCAGAAGAAAGTCTGTAGTAACTCCAAAAAAATCCGCAATTTTCAGTAGTGTTTCATAGTCAGGGAAACGCTTACCAGTCTCATATTGGCTTAGGGTGCTGAATCCAATATTCAATTTTGTGGCCAGCTCTTTTTGCTGGATATTTTGGCTTTCTCGAAGCTCGCGGATTCTCAACATGGGAACATCACATCCTTATCCTTATCATAATTCACAATATGTTACATTACAATTCTAATTCACAAAAAGTGAAAAATAAAGAAAAAATTTAAAATTTCCCTTGACATTTCTCGGATTGTGAATTATAGTATAGTCAAAGAGATTCACAAAATGAGAAATATGAAGAAGGGGGTTCACATATCTTGAACTCAAAATCATGGCTTGCAGCACTACGTCAAGAAAAAATGGCAAACCAAAGTGAAGTGGCATATGAGGCCAAAATTTCAGTCAGCTATTATTCGATGATTGAAAGTGGCAAACGTCGACCAAGTACAGGAGTGGCCCAGCGCATCGCCCAAGTCCTCGGCTTCGACTGGACCTTGTTCTACAGCGACCCAGGCGAACCCCAACAGCGGGGGGCATAAAAATAGCCGCCCATAGCGGGGCGGCAGAAAGGAGGGATGGCAATGTATATCCATGAGGCTGTTGCTTCGTGCGGTTTAGAAAAACCCTTCATCACTCGAAAGCGGTGGATGTATCTCACACCAAATCCTTGTAAGGGCGCACCGGTGAAGATTCAACCGACCAATTCGCCAGATGGATGCATCGTTGAGAGCGTAACAGGGAAAATCCCCCACAGGAGATGGACACCCACAGCGGAGGACTTGGTGGCAGATGACTGGATTTTAGTTGGATAGAAGGTTGTTTATATAAGCAGTAGTAATTCCTTCGGCTATTTTTGAAAGCATCTGTAGACCGAAGTTACCAACTTTTCCAGCGATGCTGACGGTTTTATCCCAAACCGTATCCGATCGGATTTTTTCTAGGAATTCATGGCCTATAAAGGTGATGTAATTCACGCGGCATATATACAGACCATCGCCAGACCATTTAGCAGTCATGTTCAAGTAACCGCCCTCTTGAAGCTTCTCTAGGGTGTAGTAGATTACTTCTTGTGGATAGTTCGGAAGGGCTTCCCGAATATTAGGTAGCCATACACCGGTGAATTCCACATTGTCTTTCTCATTGGTGATTATATATGGAACTGATTCAAGATAGAGCATGACATCGCGAACGCAATTATAATCCAATTTCACAAAAACACCCCTTTCTTCTCCATCCTACCACATGGAAAAGAAGGTACGCAATACAGAAAAACGCCCATAGCGGGGCGGCAGGGGAGGGAAAACCACATGCCCAATTATCACGAAACCCCGCCTCCAAGAGGGGGCGAAGTCCTATTTAGGGACAAGCATGGCAACATCTGCACCGGCATTATGTTCCCCGATGGCACTCCGGTGAGAGAGATCGACCTGCCGCCATCCCTCATCCGCATCATTGCGGAGGCGGCCATACCTCTTATTGAGGAGGATATCCGCACAGGGAGGTTCCCAAAATGAATGCGATCCAAGAATGGTTGATCGAGGCAAAAGAGCTTTTGCGATCCTGGGACCATATGGATGTGCTCGTAGAACGGGTGCGGTTGACTCTGGAAGATGGCTCAATCTACCTGGTAACCGACCGGGAGACCGGGCAGAAGTACATAGTAACCGGAGATTCCGCGTCAGAAGCTAAAGCATATGTCAGCCTGCTGTTGGGGTTGAAGCCCAACAACAACTCCAAGAGGCTGCGCGGCCAAACCATCCGGAAGAAGTTAAAAAAGGAGCTGGAAAAATGGTAGCAACCTGCACCCGCTGCGGGCTTGTGTGGAACGTAAGCGCGAAAGCGGCCCTCCCTCCAGGAGGATATGTCTGCCCGAACTGCCGCCACCACCTGCCGGACTACAGCGGGAAAAAGATGGTTCACCCCTACTGGACTGGGAAAGGAGGCATCAACCGTGAGAAGTGATTGGACAACCTTGGACAGCTGGCTGTTCCTCGCCGCCCTGCTCTATATCCTGGGGGTAGCGGGGGGATTAGAGGCCGGGGCCCTCTCCTTTGGGGAGTGGGCTGTACATACCTTGGGTGGCTTCGCCGCCACCCGCGCCATCTACCGGAAAGGAGCGCTCTACTATGGCCGTCTGTTGGACAAGCATCTACCCCTCCCCTTGTTTCGGGTGCGAAAAGCGCCCCTGCGGGACCACCTGCGAAAAGGTAGCCGCGTGGCATAACAAGATCGAGGGGTTGAAATCCGCCGAGCGGGAGGGCCTCCAACAAGCCCGGGACGCGGAGCACCTACTGCGGAGGGCCCGATGAAGAAAAGCGACCTCTATGCCCACGGGAACCCCTACGGCTACCGGTACAACGTGAACCACCCGTGGGTGCATCCCATCTACCTGGAGTATTGCCGGGGGATTGGGGCCCGCAGCGGATACCCCCTCACCGACCTACAGCGCCGGGGGTTTGACCAGTACCTGGAAGAGCACATCCAGAAGAAAAGGGGGCGGAGAAATTGACCGTCAACGGGTTTGACAGCCCCCAGCTGCTGGGGCTCATGCTGGCGCTTCTGGCTGGCCACGATTGGAAAGCCTCTATGGACCCATCCGGGCGTGTCGCAGTAGAGGTGGAGCTCTCCCCACAACATGTCCTATATTTTGTAATCAATTGATGCCGCTTCCACTCCCTGGCCCGGAGAGGGGGCGGCATTACAAACAGCCCTAAAGGGGCGTTGCGCCCTTGGTATAGCCATTAACTCTCCGACAGACAGCGAAAGGGATGAAAAGAAGCCATGGCCTATCTCCTCCAGGAAACCCAAGCAGGAAGAATCCGGGTAATCCAAAAATACCAGTCCTCCCGGTATGGGAGCAAAGGGAAGCGCCGGGGGGAATGGCAGCGCCCCACCCCCCAGGCAGTGGAGCGGGCCAATGAGCGGCGGGCGCTGGAAAAGCTGTGGCTCCTTCTCAACGCCAACTTTGCGGAGGGGGACCTTTTCGTCCTGCTCACCTACCGCAAGGAGAACCGCCCCGATGGGGATACGGCCAAGGAGCAGCTGGCCAAGTTCCTGCGGAAGGCCCGGGCCCTCTACCGCCGGGAGGGGAAGGAACTGAAATACATCTGGGTGACTGAGTATAAAAACGCAGCTATCCACCACCACCTGGTGATGAACCGGATTGACCCCACCTTGCTTGCACCCCTCTGGCCCCACGGGATGGTGCGGACAGAAAGCCTCTATGAGGATGGGCAGTTCCGGGGCCTGGCCGAGTACCTGATCAAGGAGACAAGCAAAACCTTCCGGGAGACTGGGGGGAAGCGGTGGAACCCATCAAAGAACCTGACCCGTCCCAAGGAGAGCCGCCAGGTGGTTTCGGCGGGCAGCTGGCGCAAAGAGCCGAAGATCCCCAAAGGGTACCGCCTGTGGGGGGAAGTGGAAAGCGGGGTCAGCCAGATCACCGGCTGGCCCTACCAGAGATATGTCCTGCTGGCGTTGCCGCCGGCCAAATTTGGGGCGTCCAGAAAGAAGGCAGCCGCCCCGAAGCGGGAATAAAGGAGGGAGAATCGTGGATAAAGAAAAAATAGCCATTGAGCGGATCAAGATGGCGGCGGAGTTATCTATCGCCCATTATGGCAAGCCGTTGCTGGTGACCACCAGCGGGGGGAAGGACAGCGATATTTGTATTGAGTTGGCACTGCGCTCAGGGGTGCCGTTTGAAGTGCAGCATAGTCTCACCACAGCGGATGCCCCCCAGACGGTGCAGCATGTAAAGGCTAAGTTTCGGGGATTGGAGTTAAAAGGGATAAAATGCACCATCAACTATCCCACATATAAGGGCCGGCGGATAAGCATGTGGAGCTTGATCCCTCAAAAATTGATGCCACCGACCAGGAGGATCCGGTATTGCTGTGAGGTGTTAAAAGAGCAAGCCGGAAAAAACCGTGTCATTACAACTGGGGTAAGGCGGGCGGAAAGTGCGAAACGGTCTGGCCGGGGGATCATGGAGGATACAGCTAAGGATATCAGCAAACGCCTGATCATTAACAACGATAACGATGATTCCCGGCAAATGATAGAGCGGTGCCAAGTGCAGGCCAAAATAATCTGCAACCCTATTATTGACTGGTTGGATCGGGAGGTTTGGGATTATATCCGCAGTGAGGGACTAGGGGTAAACCCTTTGTATAGCTGTGGGTTTACCCGCGTCGGCTGAATAGGATGCCCGATGGCCGGTGGCCGTCGATATTTTGAGTTTAACCAGTTCCCGGCCTATCGACAGATGTACCAATCCGCATTTGCCAGGATGCTAGATGCTCGTAGGGCAAAGGGACTGAACACACAATGGGCCGAGCCAAAAGAGGTTATGGCCTGGTGGATGGGCGAAGACATCAACCAGATTAAAATAATCCAGTACATAGAGGGAGAAAATTGAGATCATGGAACACCAAGAATTGATCGATGCCCTGCGCCGGATGCAGGTGGAGACTGGGAGCCTTGCCTGCCTGGGATGTGGGTATGAGCACAATTGCTGCATCCACGGCTGTGCCATTGTACGGATGGCGGTGGAGGAACTCCGGGAAGCCCAAAAAATCAAGAGGGAGCGGGATGCCCTGTTGGAGGAGCTCCGGGGAAAGTGCGCCTACTGCACCAACAACACGGGGCGGTGGGGGAGAAGCCAAGGGGCCTACGCCTGCCCCCATCTGCCCAAGGGGGTTCTGGCCACATCGGGGGCCAAGAATTGTGAGCATTGGAGATGGAGGGGCCAGAAAGGGAGGGAAGAATGTTGACCCACTTGTCGCTGTTCAGCGGGATTGGGGGCTTGGATTTGGCGGCGGAGTGGGCGGGGTTCCGCACCGTCGGCCAGTGCGAATGGGCGGACTACCCCGCCAAGGTATTGGAAAAACACTGGCCGGATGTGCCCCGGTGGCGGGACATCCGTAGCCTGACTAAGGAGGCGTTTTATGAGCGGACAGGATTGGGAGCAGTTGACCTTATTTCCGGCGGATTCCCCTGCCAGCCCTTTTCTGTTGCCGGGAAGCGCAGAGGCAAGGAGGATGACCGTTACCTCTGGCCAGAAATGCTGCGGGTTATTGAGGAACTGCAGCCCCGTTGGGTTGTTGGGGAGAATGTTGCTGGAATCGTCACAATGGCGCTCGACCAGGTGTTATCTGACCTGGAAACCCGCGGGTACGCCACAGGGGCGTTTGTTGTTCCGGCTTGTGCCGTCGACGCCCCGCACCGCAGGGACCGGGTTGCCATTGTGGCCTACCGTGACCAAGTTCGACGCGACCTGCGGGGACCTGCCGGGGAAGGAGTACAACGGGGAGAGCCGCCATGCTATGAAGCTGATCCAGGCGGCAAAGCTGTGGCCTACACCCCGGGCGAACGATGGGGAGAAGCGGGGGGAGGTGTCGCCAGACCCCCGGAACGGTTTGCCGGGAGCGGTGCGGATGTGGCCGACCCCAAGCGCATCGGACTGCGGCAGGACGGCGATCAACCCCCATATGACCCGGAACGGCACAATCCGGCACATTGGGAAGAATGGGGCACAGAGTTATGCCCGGCTGGATGCAGTGGCGGCAATGTTCCCCACGCCCATAGCGACCGACTGGAAAAACCGGGGGACCAGAGCCAGCCGGAAAGGGAGGGAATACCAGCTGCAAACCCATGTTGGTGGCCAGCTGAACCCGACGTGGGTCGAGTGGCTCATGGGGTTCCCCACCGGGTGGACCGACTTAGATGCCTAGGCAATGCGGTGGTGCCCCAGCAGTTTTACCCTATCTTCCAGGCGATCGCAGAAATGGAACAAGGAAAAGGAGAGTATCAAAATGGCAAGCTGTAAGTTTTGCGGGAAGCAAGAGCCGGTGATGTACTGCGTGTGCGCCGGGTGTATGGACAAGCTGAGGCCCCAGTGGATCAGCGTCAAGGAGAGGACGCCGAAGCCAGCGACAAAGGTGATCGTCTACTGGGAAAATAGCGGAGGCCCAGTGATCTGTGAGGGCTACTACATGGGTGAAGATGGCTGGAGCTACGTTGGATGGGAAGCGCCTCGATTTATTGTAACCCACTGGATGCCGCTACCAAGCCCGCCGGAGGATTAGCGAGTTAGAGATAGTTAGAGATAGTAAGTTCCGGCCTTCTGCCGGGTGGTTTTGATGCGTTCCACCCGAAAACATTCTCCGTTCGTCCGGGAACCAAAGTCAAGTGGAGGTGGTACCAGCACCGATGAAGCGAGATTTTGGCACCCGGCAGAGGGCCGGAGGAAGGAGAAGCCGATGAATAACGACCTGAAATTTCCGACTTATAATGTTCCGCTTAGTAAAGCAATTGAGATTGTTAAATATCAACTGGGGGACGATAGTGTTCCCATCCCGACAAAGGTACTCTCCATTGACCAGGTTGCAAACATGGGAACTCATGACAGCATAACAAAAAAAGACCTTATCAACGCTTTGCGGTGGTTGTTTAGGCATTACGATTTCTAGGAGGTAGGACGATGAACCCAGCCAAAGAAAACATCCTGCTGCGGCGGGAGATCGGGGCCCTGCGGGCGCTGCTGGAGCGGCAGCCACTGGAGTATACCGTCCGCTGGCTGAAACTCTCCTTCCTCACCCTGCGCCGCCTGGGGTGGGGGGGAGAAACGGATTATGGAGTTTTTCACCGCCTTTGACCAGCTGGCCGCGGAAGTCCAAGGCAACGACACCTGGGAGGATGAGGCGGATGCCATCCTGGAGCGGGACATCCACCTGCTGCCGGTGTCGGTGGAAGCGCTGATCCAGGCGGGGAGAGGGGAGAGTACTAGATGAAAGATCTAAACAGCCTGAACCAGTGCCGGCTGACGGCGGAGGAAAAGGGCTTTTATGGCACAGAGGGAGACGGCAAAAACGGAGTTTTCAAGGTGTTTGTGGATGGCCGGTCATTCTTCTGCATCGCATCAAATGGAGGGGGATGGGAGCATGTCAGCGTGTCTCCTTGTAGCCGGAAGCGGAAAACCTGCCCCACATGGGGAGAAATGTGCGCTATCAAGGATATGTTCTTTGGGGATGAGGAAACAGTCGTGCAGTACCATCCTCCCAAAAGCGACTACGTCAATAACCATCCATACTGCCTCCACCTATGGAAACCTACTAACCAAGAGATTCCCAGGCCGCCGAAGCTGTTCGTTTAAAAAAGGAGGGAACCCAAATGGCGAGCTGTAAGTTTTGTGGGAAGAAAGAGTCGCCGGAGGAGGGAAGACCATGGGCCTGACTCTCACCCCGGAAGAGTTGGGAAGACTCCTACAGCGCAACCCCCACCTGAGAATCCAGGAGCAGCTGAACCGTAGGGAAGCGGCGCCAGCAAAGGCCCCGACTAAGCGGTTTGATAGCCAGGCGGAAGAAATCCTCTACACCCAGCATATCCGGCCATTGCTGATAGCGGGGAAGATCGCCACCTGCCGGGAGCACCCGCGGTTTGAACTTTTGCCAGCGGTCACGGTGGGGGGAATCCGCTATGGGGCAAGGCACTACACCCCAGATTTCCTCCTCACTTGGGCGGGAGGGCAGGTACAGGTCATTGAGGTCAAAGGCAAGGCTGTAAAGCGGCTCCAACGGGATTATCCCCTGCGCCGCCAACTCTTCCTCCTGCGCTATGTCATGCCCCAGGGCTGGGCCTTTTTGGAGATCCCCGCAGAGGATTTGACCCGTGGAAAATTTGATGAACTCTCTGAACCCCTTAAAAAGACACCCCCAGACAGGGAAGGGGAAAAGGGCCCTGACAGAGCAATCCCAGAAAATTACAAACCCGCATAACAGTGCGGTTTCTCGGGGTTTGTCAAGCCCTAAACGCCTACACCCTGAGCAATCCTCTGGAAACCAAGTTACAATGGAATTAGGGACCAACCATGGGCCTGCATCCGCATCGGGTGCGGGCCCTGTTTTCCACAAAGGGGGGTGAACCGGTGGAAGAACTGCTCAAAGAATACCAGGAGAGTGCCCGCTTAGTTGAGAGGCGTATATCCCAAATCCGCAGCACGCTGCACACCCTGGACAAGGGGGAGTTCATCGAGGCTCGCAAGCGGCTGGAAGTTTTGGAGGAGGAGTACTACGATCTTGCCTATGCCATGCGGGGAATCCAGCGGTATTTGGAGCCGAAAGGCCCTCCCTGACCATAGCGGGGAGCCGGAAAGGAGGGGAGCCCAATCGCCAAGAAAGAGACAAAACCTAGCAAATATGAGACCCACATCCTGCCCCATTGGGAACGGATTCAGCGCTGGGCGGGGAGGGGCTGTGCTGATTCCCAAATTTACATTGCCCTTGGCGTGGGGAAAACCACTTGGTTTGCCGAAAAGAAAGCCCACCCAGAACTTGCCCAAATGCTGGACCAGGCACGGAAGGAATGCATCAACGAGGTGGTCAGCGCCCTATATGAGATGGCGGTGGGCCGGTTTGTGGAAGTAGAGAAAGCCTTTAAGTGCAAAGAGGTTTACTACGACGCCGAGAACCGCCGGTGCGAAAGGGAGCAGGTGGAACTGGTCACCGTCAAGGAGTACCTTCCGCCCCAGATGGCCGCGGCGGCCTTCTTCCTCAAGAACCGGGACAAGGAGGGCGGCTGGGCGGACAACCCCGACCAGCTAAAGCTGAACCGGGAGAAGTTCCAGCACAAGAAAGCAATGGATGAGGAGTTGGTCTAATTGGCCCGCCTGCAAGCGATCCAGCAGCTGTATGTGAGCAAACCCTTCCGGGAGCTGCGCCGGACGCTCATTGTGGAGCGGGGGGCCAGGTGCGAGCGGTGCGGCGCCATCCTGGAAGATACCTCCCAGATTATCGCCCACCACAAGGTGGAAATCACCCTGAGCAACCTCAATGACCCGGCGGTCACCCTGAACCCGGACAACATTGAACTGGTGTGCCTTGACTGCCACAACCGGGAGCACAACCGCTTCGGGCCGGTGGCCCACAATGTGTTCCTGGTGTATGGGCCGCCTTTGTCGGGCAAATCCACCTTTGTGCGGCAGACCGCTCGCCGGGGGGATTTGATGGTGGACATGGACGCCCTGTGGCAGGCCATATCCGGCCAGCCCATTTATGACAAGCCCAACAACCTGCGGTTTAACGTGTTTGCAGTGCGGGGCTTGCTCATCGACAACATCCGCACCCGGTATGGCCGGTGGAACGACGCCTATCTCATCGGGGGATATCCCCAAAGCGCCGAGCGCCAGCAGCTCTTGGAGGAACTGGGCGCGGTGCCTGTCTACTGCGACGCCACCCAGGAGGAGTGCATTGCTAGGCTGTACCAGGACCCACAGCGGGTACAAGTCCGCCAGCAGTGGGAAGGGTATATCCAATCCTGGTTTGACCAGTACCAGGAGTAGCGGGCAGCCCTCCCCCCCACCTGCCTTTTAGCGGGCCTGGAGCCATACTGTGCGGTACCCATTCGAAGCACACACGGGGCAAAATTGACTTTTTAGGGAAATCCCCATAACCCATAAAAAAACCGGGAAAGGAGGAAAACCAATGGAAAAGGGGAAAACCCCAGCCCGCGAGGATGCAGTGCAGCGGGAATATGCCCGGCTCCGGGATCTGTTTGCTGGGGCGGAGGAATCCAAACTAGCCCTGTTTGACGGCCATATCTGGGAGAACGCCCGCATCCGGGTAGAGCTGGACGATCTTTACCGGATCGCCGCTGCCAGCGGCCTGGTGAAGGTCTCCGCCAAGAACCCACTCAACCAGAAGGAGACCGCCGTGTCCAAAATGCTAACCAAGCTGCGGGCCAGTTACAACAATTCCAGCCGCCTCCTCTCCCGGGAATTGCTGGGGGCGGAGCCGGAGGAAGAGGACGACTTGGAGGAGTTTGAGTAATGGCCCCTTTCAACGTCCTTTCCTGCGAGATCGGAGGGGAACACTCCTACCTGATGGAATACTACAGCCGCTGCAAGGCCGGGGAACCCCTCATCGGGCGGGAGCTGGAAACTCTGCTGGATACCCTTATGGAGGATATGCAGGACCCGGAGTACCGCTTCGAGCTCACAGAGCCCCACAAGCGAATCCGGTTTATTGAGACCAAATGCAAGCTGTTTGAGGCCCCTTTCGCAGGGAAGCCCTTCCTCCTGGAACTGTTCCAAAAGGCATTTATTGAGGCGGTGTACGGCTTCCAGCTCTATGACATGGAGTGGGGCCAGTGGGTGCGCCGGTTCCAGCAGATTTTGTTGGTAATCGGGCGGAAAAACGGAAAAACGCCCCTTTTAGCGGCCCTGGCCCTGGCGGAGTTTTTCTGCGGGGAGACCGGCCTCAAGATCATGTGCGCCTCCAACGACTATGAGCAGGCGGATTTGTGCTATCAGGCCATTGACAGCATGCGGGAGGAGAGCCGAAGCCTGGAAAAGGTCACCCGGAAGAATATCAGGGGCATCTATTTTGGCAACCCCAAGCAAAAAAAGAAAAAGGGGAAGTTCTCCCGCCAAAACAAGGCCCAAATCCGTAAGATGTCGGCCAAATCCGGGGCCAAAGAGGGGCGCAACCTGGGCATGGTCATCGTAGATGAAGTCTTTGAAATGAAGGATGACAGCACAGTGATGCCCTTGATCCAGTCCCTTTCCACCCAAAAAGAGCCCCTTTATTTTGAGATCACCACCGAAGGGTTCACCCAGGACGGGTACTTGGACAACCGGCTCAAATATGCCCGCCAGGTGCTGCGGGGGGAGGTGGAGGACAACCGCCTCCTGCCGTGGCTTTACACCCAGGACAGCGAAAAGGAGGTCTGGCAGGAAGAAAAGAGCTGGCAGAAGTCCAACCCGGGCCTGGGCTCCATCAAGCGGTGGGGATACCTGCGCAGCCTGGTGGCCAAAGCCAAGCTGAGCAAGAGCGAGCGGGCCTTTGTACTGGCCAAGGAGTTCAACCTCAAGCAAAATAACGCCCAAGCCTGGCTGGAAGAATCGGTCATTGTCAATCCCGCCGCCTTCGATTTGGAGGAGTTCCGGGGCTGTTACTACCTGGGGGCCGCCGACCTGGCCGAGACCACCGACTTAAACTCGGTGAAAGCCTCTTTCCTGCGGCCCGGCGACCACAAGAAATATACCATCCAAATGTACTTTATCCCCGAGGCCAAGGCCGATGCCGACCTGTTTGAAAACGACACCAACCGGGAGAAAAAGGACTACCGTCAATGGGAGCGGGAGGGCCTGGTGACCATTCTCCCAGGCAACGAGGTGGACGGCGAGGCGGTGGCCCAGTGGTTTATCGACCTGTACACCCAGTACGGCATGACGCCCTACAAAATCGGCTACGATAACTGGCACGCCAAAGGGTTTGCCAAAACCCTAGAGGAATACTTTGGCAAGGAGGTACTGGAACGGGTACCCATGGACTTTGCCGCCCTATCCAGCCCTATGCGCAGCCTGGAAGCCGATTTGAAGACCAAGGGGATCGTCTACAACAATCATGAAATTGACGCATGGTGCCTGCGGAATACCGCCATCCGCACCGACAACATTGGGCGGATCATGCCGGTGAAGGTACAGGGCCGCTCCTCTAACCGGATCGACGGCTGTTTGACCTTTATCATCTGCCAATATCTCCACCAGCAGTACGGCGGCAAGCTGCGGGAATTGATTGAATAAGCGAGCAAGGAGGTGAAAACCCATAGGAATCCGAGACTTTTTCTCCCGCCTGCTGGGCGGGGAAGGGGAAAACACCCGTGTGACATTGGAGACAATCGCCGAGAGCCTCCCGGCCATGGCCACGTTTGGCGATGACCTGTACCGGTCGGACACAGTGCGCCAGGCGGTGCGGGCCATCGCGGAGGAGTGCGGCAAGATCACCCTTAAATCGGTGATTGAGCAGGAAAACCCCCACAAGATCACGGTGGTAAAAGACGACATCACCCAGCTATTCTCCTGCCGGCCCAACCCCTACCAATCCACCGCCGATTTTTTTGAGCAGGTGGTATACCAGTGGCTGGTGCGGGACAACGCCTTTATTTACCGCAAATATGAGACCCGCCGCAGCCGCAGCGGGCTGATCAGCGTCCACAAAGCCTTTTACCCCCTCAACCCCACTCGGGTGGAATTCCAGATGGATGGGCGGGGCGGCCTGTATCTCAAATTGGGATTTTTAGCGGGGGAGAGCTTCACCCTCCCCTACAGCAGTTTCATCCACCTGCGCCGGGAATATGGGCCAAACCCTCTTTTGGGTGGAGATGCCTTTGGACAGGTGGACACCCGGGAGGGGCTCAAGACTGCCCAGACCCTGGACCGGGCCCAGCAGCTGATCCCCAAAGCCCTAGAAGCCGGCCTCTCCATGAACGGGGTCTTTGTGGCCCGCAATGTAGCGGAGGCCGACAAGCTGAAAAAGGAGCGGGACCGGTTTGAAAAGAGCCTGGAAAGCAGCGCCTCTGGCATTGCGGCCATCGACCTGGCGGGGGAGTTCATCCCCATCACCAAAAACGCCAAAGTAATCGACAAAGAGGTGCTGGAATACCTGGAAAACAAGCTGATTAAGGGTTTGGGGGTGTCCCCGGCCATCCTCAGCGGCGATTTTACCGAGACCCAGAGCTCCGCTTTTTATCAAAAGTGCATCGAGACGTTTATCGTCAAGTTTGAACAGGCCATGACTGGGGTGTGTTACACCCCGCGGGAGCGGGCGCAGGGCCGGAAGGTGAAAATCTACGACCGGCAAATCCAGCACATGAGCCTGGAAACCCGGCTCAAGATCGCGGAAATCTACATGCCTACCGGCTACATCGGCGAGGATGAAGCCCGGGAACTCATCGGCATGGAGCCGAGGGGTGTCCAGGGCGGTGTCCAGTCCCTCAACTATGTGGAGAGACAGGTGGCTACCCAATACCAGATGCGGAGGGCAGGCCAGGGAAAGGCCCCGGATGAGCCGTTGACCCCCAAGAAAGAGGAGGAATGATCGTTGGAAGAGAATATGGAGCTTCGCGCCTTTGAGGTGCAGGCCGATGAGGCAGAGGAAGGGGTGATCGAGGGGTATGCTGTTGTCTATGGCCAGATGACCACCATCGGGGGTATGTTCCGGGAGGTGGTGGAGCCAGGCGCAGTCACCCAGGAGAGCTTAAAGGACGTCCCATTTTTTATCAATCACAACGACCGTATGATCCCCGTGGCCCGGTACCAGTCAGGCCGGGCGGTGAACAGCCTGGAACTGTCTTTGGACAGCAAGGGCCTCCGTTTCCGCACCAAGCTGGATTTGGACAACAATGCTGAGGCCCGCAGCCTTTACAGCGGCATCAAGCGGGGGGATATCACCGGCATGTCCTTTGCATTTAAAATTGACGCCCAGCGGTGGGAGAATATGGCCAGCCCCATGCCCACCCGCCGCATCCAGAAATATAAGGAGATACGGGACATTTCCAGCGTTGTCCGCCCGGCTTACCGGGGGGCAAAGGTGGAAGCAAGGGCCGAACCCGCCACGGCGGAACAGGTCTTAGAGGAAGCCAGGAGGAAGGCCGCCCAAAGCTGTGATTTGGCGCTGCTGAAAGACAAAATCCGCATGAAAGGAAAGGTATAGCCCATGAAAGACAAACTTTTGAAATTGATCCAGCAGAAGGAGACCCGCAAACAAGCGCTGCTCACCCAGGTGGAGAGCTGCGAGGATGTGGTCCAGCTGCGCAGCATGAACGCGGAGATGGACCAGCTCAATGGGGATATCGCAGAAATGCGCTCCATGTTGGAGGCGCTCCCCAATGAAGACATGGATGAGCGGGAGCAAGCCGCCCAGGAGGGAGCCGAACAGCGGGGAGAGATGCAGACCATCCTTTCCGCCATCCTGGGGGACCGGGCGCAGCGGGGCGAAGAGGAGGACGACGCCGAATACCGGGAAGCCTGGGCCCTGGAATTGACCGGCCGCCCCCTCACCGATGAACAGCGGGAGGTATTTGACGCCACAAACGCCGAGTTCCGGGCCGCGTCGCCCCTCTCCACCGAAAACAGTGGGGCCCTCATCCCCAAAACGGTGACTGACGGCATCTGGGCCCGGGCCCAGGAAGGCCACGCCTTCTGGGCAGACGTAGATCCCTTGGGGGTTCCCGGGACGGTGGCCGCCATCAAGGACGACGAAAAAGGGGAGGACGCTAAGTGGTACGATGAAGCCACCGAGACGGAGGACGGGACCGAATCCTTCAGCCAGGTAGAATTGGTGGGCCGGGAACTCTCCCGCTGCGTGCCGGTAACCTGGAAGCTGAAACGGATGGCAATCCAAGCGTTTCTGCCCTATCTGACCAAGAAATTGGGGCAGAAGGCGGGAGACGCTTTGGCCTATGGCGCGGTGCGGGGCAAAGGCGCCCCCGGGGATTCGGAGAGTTTCAAGCCGGAACCTTTGGGTGTGATTACCGCCTTGAAAAAAGAGAGCAGCACCCCACAGGTGGTCAAAGTCACCGGCCAGGTAGCTTACAAGGATTTGACCACCCTCATGGCGAAATTGGCCTCCGGTTACATGGCGGGAGCGGCTATCTATGCCAACAACGCAACCATCTGGGCCCAGCTGGCCAATGTGGTAGATGGGACAGGCCGCCCAGTCTTTATCGCTGACCCCTCCAACGAGGGGGTAGGCCGTATCTTGGGCCGCCCGGTGAAACTGGAATCCGCCTTGGAGGACGGCCAAATCCTCCTGGGCAACCCCAGGGAGGGATATTTTGCCAACCTGGCCCAGGATATGACCATCACAGTGGAGGATCACGGAAAGAAGCGGTACACCGATTACATCATCTATGCCATTGCCGATGGCAAGCCTATGGACAACAAAGCTTTTGCTCTGTTGGAGGCGACCGCTGCTATGGCATCTGTTGCAGAACAGGTATCCTCAGAGCAAGACCCCAAAGCCTCCAAGTAAGAGGGTGGCATGATGAAACCATCAGAACAGGCCCGGGAACAGGTCAAGGCCCTCATGGGCATCACCTACAGCGATCCCATAGAGGATCAAAAAATTGAGTGGCAGATGGAATCCTGCATGGCGGACATGGTGGGCGCCGGGGTGCCGGTGGAGCTGCTGGAAACCCCTCTTGCAGTAGACAGTATGGCCTTGTACTGCAAAATGCGGCAGGGCAGCGACACCGCCAGCATCCAAAACCACCCAGTCTATATCGCCAACCTATCCAAACTGCGCAGCACAGAGGTGGACACCAATGGCTGATCTTGTCATCCATCCCCACACATTCATCCGGATCAGCAAAAAAACAAGCACCTACACAGCAGGGAACGGGGCGTCCGAAACATGGGCGCCCCTCACCCGCATCTGTCATGGCGTGGTGAGCGATGCCTTCCCGGTGGAATGGCGGGGGGCCTTCGGCGCGGATATGATCAGTGCTGCGGCCCAGAACATCCGCCAGATGGCCACAGTCCGAATGTCCTATCACCCCGATGTATGGGAAGCCCTGCGGACAAGGGAGGTACGGGTACACCTGGTGGAGGAGGGCCCGAAAGCCCATCCTTTTGTGGTCTACGGTGACGCGGACAATGTGGGGATGCAAAACCAGGTTTTGGAATTTAAAGTCCACCGGCTGGAGGGGAAATAGCGTGGAAGAACTGGCAAACCAAATCCAGCGGGCGCTGGATGAGCGGCTGTACCCATCGGGGGTCTATTCCTTCCGGGATCTGGCCCAGGAAGTGGAAGGGCAGCTTCCAGAGGAGTATGCCGTGTATACGATAACTGGGGAGAAGCCTTTGGCTTTTGCTTCCGGCCTCCCGGTTTGGAAGGAGATCAGTCTGCAAGTCCGCTATTTTGCAGTGGAAAGCAGGTACAGCAGCCAGCACATAAGGGCCATCCAGGAGGCGGCCCACAGCCTGGGGTTCCGGGGATGGGATATAGAGCCTATCTACCGGATGAAGCCGGAAGAAAAACGGGGCGCCCTGCTGGAATTCGCTTTGGAAAGGGCGGTGAAATTGTGAGACATCAATTTGACTTGAATGCAGACAACCTCATCCAAGGGTTATCGGATACCCTGAATGAGGATTTGGAGCGGGGTTTGGACAAAGCCGCCGCCCGGGCGATGGAAGCCCTCCGGGATGCTTCCCCCCGAGGGGAACTGGCCGATTCCGGAGAAAAACCCTACCGGGACAGCTGGTATGTCAAAGACAGGTACAAGAAGGTCCGCTACATCACCAACGACAAGTATGTGGACGGCCCGGACGGCCCCATCCCCCTCAAAATGCTGCTGGAATATGGCACCGAGGAGATGCCCGCCCAGCCTCACATCCAAAAGACCTACGACGCCATAGAGGATGAGCTGGCAGAGATCATCCTGGGCGAAATCAACCTAGACCTATAAGGAGGACAAGACATGGCAGCAGACTACAAAAAACAGGCCCCGGCATATCACGGCATCACCAATGCCAAATATGCCCTGCGGGATGATAGCGGGGCCCCCGGCACCGAGGTGAAGGAAATCCCCTATATCAAAAGCATCTCCCACGAGCCCCAGGTGGAGGCTCAGGAAGTGTTTGCCAATGACAGCAAGGTGCTCACCATCCCCAGCGACCAGGGCAGCACCGGCAGCCTGGGAACCACAGCCCCTTACCGGGCCCTGGAAATCGATCTGGGCCAGCTGATGGAGGTGGACGGGGCCACCGCCGAGGTGAAGATCACCGGGTACAAACGCGTTGATCTGTATTACGAGTACAGCGAGACCACCCAGAGCGGCATCAACTACAAGGTCAAAGTTTGGGCCCTCAATGTGGAGATGGGCAAAGCCACCCGCAGCCATGCCACCGATGAGAACACCGCGACCTTAGGCGAATACCAGTATCCCATTACCATCTACGGCGACAAGGTGAAGGATTCCACCGGATCAGCGGTTTACCAGGATGCCAACGGCAACGAGATCACCGCCACTATGGTCATCTCTGTGCCGGGGGACGCCAACTATGCCGACTTTGGAAAGACCGTACCGGTGGTAAAGGTGAAAGCGGCATTGGAGAGCTAGCCCATGGAACTGCAAATCAGCGGCAAGCCCTATGAGGTCTCCCCGGCGTTTTTGACCTTATACCGGTATCGGGCGCGCTATGGGACCTCCTTTTTAGCGGGGAAGGAACCAACCTTTCAACAGCTGTTTCAGCTGATCTATGAGGGCATAAAGGGGCCAAAACCAGGCCGGAATAAATTGGAACGGGAAGCGGCCCAAGACCCGGGGTTCCCCGCCCAAGCCTACTCTATATTCTGCGAGATGACCAAATCTGCCCGGCGGCGGTGGGAAGGAGGGCCCGCCGCCGCGCCGGTAGATGAATACCAGATCATGGCCCTGTTCGCCCAAAGCTCCCTGCCAGCTTTCCTCCTTTCGGAGCTGACCATCTTCCAACTGCTGGAACAGCTGGAAGCCTGTTTTGGGCAGGGAGCCGCCCCAGCGCCCAGGGAGATGAGCTCCCAAGAGCGCAAGGCCCTATACAGCATCACCCCAGAGCGGGAGGCCCAGGTGGAGGAATACCTCGCCAGACAGGAGGGATAGACCATGGCGAAAAAGAAACTGGAAATTGAAATCCGCGGTAACACCGAACAGTTCCGGCAAGAGTTGAAAAAGCTGGATCAAGGGATGAAAAATGCGGGAAACCGGGCCAAATCCCTAAAAGACCTACTCAATTTGGAGTGGAACAATAAAAAATTTCTGGATGCGCAGAAACAGGCCCAGAAGGCGGTGGAGAAATCCACCGAGAAGGTCAAACTCCTCAAAGAGGGGCTGAAATCCCTGGAACAAGCGCCTGCCAGTGAGGCGCGTAACCAGGAGATCGAAAAATTGACCACCCAGCTGGTGAAAGCAGAAACCCAAGCCAAGAGGGCAACCATTGCCCTAAATGAGATCAACAGTTTACAGGCGAAGAGGGCAAACCAGCAGCTGGGCGCCGCTGGTGGGAAGGCGATCCAGACCGGGGCGGTGATGTCGGCGGCGATTACCGCCCCCCTCGCCCTCCTGGCCAATGAGGGAAAACAGGTCTACAGCGATCTGGCCGAATCCCAGAATGTGGTGGAGCAGGCATTTGGGGCCAGCGCCAGCAAGGTGGATGAATGGTCAAAGACTTTGCTCCAATCCAACGGCATCTCCGAGTTGACCGCCAAGCAGACCGCCGGCCTCTATAAGGCCATGGGAGACGGCATGGACGTCCCCATCCAAAAGGGCGAGGAGATGGCCATGAACCTCACAGCCCTGGCCGGGGACGTCTCATCCTTTTACAACACAAGCTATGAGATGAGCAGCAAAGCCCTGGAAGGGATTTACACCGGCGAGACCGAAGCCCTCAAAAAGTACGGTGTAGTCATGACTGAGGCAAACTTGCAGGCATATGCCCTTGCCCAGGGATATGAGACCTTGTATAAGGACATGGACCAAGGCGAGAAGGTCATGCTCCGGTATCAGTTTGTCACCGACGCCCTCAAAGTGGCCCAGGGGGATTTTGCCCGCACCATAGACAGCACCGCAAACCAAGAGCGGCTGGCCGCGGAACAGCGTAAACAGGCAGCCGCCGAGCTGGTCAAAGGGATTATGCCGGCCTATGATGAACTGCTCAAGGTAGTCAATAAGCTCCTCACGGGGTTTAACCAACTGAGCGATGGGGAGAAAAAAGCCCTCACCACCATTCTTGCCACAGCGGCGGCCACTGGCCCGGTAATCACGGTGATGGGAGCCGCCGCTAAGGGGGTCAGTGGGTTCCGGAGTGCCCTGGAAGCCGCAAAGCTTGCTTCCGACGGCGCAAGCAAGGCAGTGACTCTGCTTAACCTGGCGGCCAACCCCCTCACCGCCACCCTAGGGGCCGCAGCGGTGGCCCTCGTGGCCTTAGCGGTACAGATGGACGCTGCTTACAACCCGGCAACCCGGCTGAACAACGCCATCAAGGAATCCCGGCAGGAGTACGAGGCAGCGGTGCAGGCGGCTGAAAAAGCCCAGGAGGCATCCCGGCAGGAGGTTGAAACCACCCAGCAGCTGATCCAGACCTATGATGAGCTCAACAGCAAAACAGAGCTCACCGCCCAGGAAAAAGAGCGGCTCCAAGGGGTGGTGGAACAGCTGAACCAGGCATTGCCGGGGGCCATATCCCTCCTGGATGAGGAGACAGGCCGGTACAGCACCCAGGCCAGTGTCCTCTATGGCCTCAATGAGGAGCGGGCGCGGGAAATCCGGTTGCTCCAAATGCGGGAGGAAGTGCTGGCCGGCAAAAAGCGGTTGGAAGATATCGAAACTGAAAAAGGTGAGTTACAGCAACAGATTGATTATAAGACGCGAAACCTTGAAATTGCTAAAATTACTGGTGACGATTACAGTGTTGGGGATTTACAGGCCCAAATTGATGGCTTAGCTGATTCCATGCGATCATTGGAGCAAGAGGAGAATAAGCTCAATCGTACCCAGAAAATTTTTGAGCGAAAGATGGAAGGAGGGTTCCATCCTGAAAAATCCATCGCCAGCACAGGGATCAAGGCCATCTATGGGGAAGACATCAATGGATTTAAGAAAGAGCGGGACTTGCTGATTATGCAGCGGGATATGGACCTTATCACCAACGAACAGTACCTGGAGCGGCTGAAAGAGGCCCAGGAAAAGTACCTGGCCGAAAACAGCGCTGAGTGGAGGGAGGCCCAGGCGGAGATCACCCAGGGGGAGGCCATTGCCTACGATACCCGGTTGAGCAACCTAAAAGGATTTGCCTCCGCTGCGAAGTCCATCCAAAAGAGCCAGTACGAGGAGCAAATCCAATATGCCAAGGACGCCTACAGCTACGAAAAGCAGCTGGTGCAGGACCGGTACAACGCCGAAGTCAAGGCAGTAGAGAAGGCCCTGGCCGCCACCGAAAAGAAAATCAATGCGGAGATCGCCGCCATTGACAAGGAGATCGAGGCCCGCAAGCGGCTCAAAGAGGATGAGGCCACCCAGGAGGAGAAGGACGCCATCATCGCCCAGCTCCAATACGGGAAATTGGACGACTTTACCCGCCGGGAACTGTTGGCCCAGCTGGACCAGATCCATCAGCTGGAGGCAGAGCGGCAGTGGGAACGGGAGCAGGCCGACCGTAAGGAAGCCCTCCAACAGGAGTTAGCCGACGCCCGGGAGGTGGCCGAACAGAAGAAAGCCGACCTCCAAAGCCTTTTGGAAACCGAACAAAGGGCACTGGATGAAGCCTATAACCTCCACATTGAGCAGCTAAACCAGGTCTTTGGCATGTCCAGCACCGAGATGAACAAAATATCCACTGATTTTGTAAAGACCCTGGATGAAGGGGCCAAACAGGTGGCCCGCCAACTGGAGGCGATGATTGAGAAGCTGCGCCGGGCCCAGAACAGCGCCCGGCAGACCGCCAATGTGACCTACGACTACAGCGACCGCAGTTCCCGCCTTACCCTCACCGGCACCAGTTACACCGATGAGCAGGCGGCCCGGGTTTTCCGCAATATGATGCTGAGGTGAGGAGGATGCCATGAAGCGACTGACCTATTTATCCGACAATGGGGCCATTATCCAGTTCAACGCGGGCGGGCCTTACTTTGTCAGCTATGCCGATTTGAGCAGCGCTGGGGCCTCCTTTGACGAGCATGCAGTCATCGGCAGCGATGGAGTGCTTACTCTGGGCGGCAGCTATGACAAAAAGACCATCCCCGCCACTGGGCAGATCGTGGGACTGAGCAAGCGGCATCTGGAACAGCTGCGGACCAACCTGGCCATGGCCATGAACATCCACTTTGAGGGGACGCTGGTGGCCGAACAGCACGACGGCAGCCGAAAAAAGCTGCGGGTGCGGCCCTCTGGCAACCCCGGATTTGAGGGGGAAAAGGGCCTCTGCCAGCCCTTTACCCTGGAATGGCAGAGCGACTCCCCCTATTGGACTGACTACGATTCCATCGTCCTGCCCATCGGCCAGATAAAAGCCCTGTGGCATTTCCCGTTTTCCACCCCCATCCTCTTTGGCTATGCGGTGGCGGACGTGGAGGTATACAACACCACCTCCATCACCATCCCCACCCGGATTGAAATCCTCTCCCAGTCCACGGCGGTGACCATCACCAACCACTCCACCGGGGAATGGCTCCAGGTCAACGAGGCCATCGGTGAGGGGCAGAAAATGGTAGTGGACAGCGAGACGGCGGACATCTACATCCAAGATCTGCTCACCGGCCGCAAAACCAATGCCACCAACCGCCTGGAAGCGGGCAGCACCCCCATCACCCTGGCGCCGGGGAAAAACCGGATTGAGCTGGAAAACGGCATCGCCGGTTCCCGGCCCCTCTCCTATATCATCTACAACAAACCATATTTGGCGGTGTAAATTATGGCTCTCATCTATTTGTATCGCAATCTCCACGAGGGGGAGACCCTCACCGGCAACCAGCTCAAGGTAACCCGCCGGGCAACTTCCATCTATTTCCGGGAGAACCTGGACGCAGTGGGAGAGTTTGAGATCACCATCCCCCTGGCCGACGATATGGCCTTATACCTCCAAGAGGGGTATCTGATCAGCGTGGACAACCGGTATTTTGGCATCATCCGGCAGTTGAGCCAGGGGGTGGGCCGGGACGCCAACTCTATTGTCATCGCGGGCAGCGACCTCAAGGGATATTTGGAGGACCGGGTGACCCTGTACCCCCAAAAAATCATCCAGGAAGGGTTACAGGGATATGACGCCATCAACAACGCCACCACTGAGGCGGTGGTCAAGCACTTTGTGCGAAACAACATCACCGCCCCTGTAGACGCCAAGCGGAAAATCCCCGGCTTTATCCTCGCCCCGGATCAGGGGAGGGGCCTGGCCAATGACCAATACATGAGCCGGTTTGAACCCTTGGATGAAGTCATGCAGAAAAACCTCTCCCCCCAGAAGATGGGCTACCGGGTGGACGTGGATCTGAAGACTTCCCAGTTTGTTTTTGACGTCATAGCGGGGGTAGACCACACCGCCGGCCAGAACGCCAACTCCCGGATCATCTTCGACGCCCGGTACCGCAATATGGCCTCCCTCAACTATTACAGCAGTGTCAAGGATTACCGCAACCTCTTCTACACCTCCCTGGCCAACAGCAAAAACAGCGCCCAATCCCTAACAGCCATGTATTACCGGGAGGGGGAGGAGGAGCCCACCGGCCCAGACCGCAAAGAGCAGCACCTTAATGTGTCGGTCAACCTGCCTGATGGCCAGATCTATGACAACCTCAAAGCCTATGCCCTCAAAGATGCAGAGCGGTACCAGCAGGTGGAAAGCATAGAGGTGGATGTGCTGGACCGGCTCCAATATGGGGTGGATTACAACCTGGGGGATTTTGTCACCATCCAAGCCCGCAGCGGCCTCCTGGGACGGCTGGCCATCTTTGACAAGCAGATTGTTAGCGTCACCCACCGGTGGACGAACAGTGGGATCAGCCGGGTGCTAGGGTTTGGGGAAGAGAAGATCACCCGCTTTGAGGCCATGGAACGGCGGATGAAAAACCTGTAAAGGAGGAAAAGACTTTGATCACATTCGGCGTATTTGATGCCCCTTTGGGCGCGCCAAGCCGGGAACTGGTCTCCACCCCAGAGGAGGCAGTCTCCTGGATCAACCAGAGTTTCGGCCAGCCGGAGGAGTATTACTACTCGGCGGAGCAGTACCGGGAACTATGGGCCTCCATGCTCACCAACGGCGTTGTCCCAGAGGTGCGACAAACCGATAACTCCACCATTGTGCCAGCGGTGCAGCTAGGCAATTCCCTGGCCGCCAGCCCTGGGGAGGGCCTTGCCCTCATCATCCAGGACGGCATTGCCTGGATTGACGGCGCCTATCTTAGGGTGCGGGACACCGAGACATTGCACCTCAATCCTGGGATAAATGACATTGTGGCCCGGCTGGACACCACCAGCAGCCAGGTGGTTTACAAGCTGTTTGTCAAGCCTCGCAGCACTGGCACTTTGGTGGAAAATCTCACTAGGTCGGAGGGAATCTACGAGCTGGGCCTCCATACCGTGACAGTACCTACAGGGACAAACCAAGTCACTGCCGCTATGATCGAGGATCACCGGCTGGATTTGACCCCAGGCTTGGATGGCAAGCCTATCTGCGGCATTGTTGGGAGCCTACTCCAGCCGGATGTCTCTGCTTGGTATGACAAAGCTGCAGAGGTGCTACACCTACAACAGGAGACATTTGCCCAATTGATGGAGGACCAAAAAAAGGATTTCCAGGCTTGGTTTGATAGCCTACAAGTGATCCTAGATGGAGATGTTGCAGCCAATTTAGCAGGGGAGATCACCGCCCATAAAAATGACAAGGGGATGCACACCTTCCCAGCCACCGCCTCCCTGACCCCGGCTGGGGCGCTGGAACTAAGCGGCGACCTGCCCGCAGACAAGGACGGCCTGACGGTGCAGTTTGTAAGCCCCGCCGCGGCCACCGACGGCTTGCAGATGAAGTTTGCGGGGAGCGACGCCCTGTACCCCATCCTGACCACCGGGGAGGGGAAGGAGCCCATCCAGGCCGGGGCGTGGGACCAGGGGGTGCCGGTGACCCTGACGGTGAGCGGGGGGAGCTGTTTTTTTAAGGGAGGCGGGGCGGGGGTCCCCGCCGG
>NZ_LT629939.1:2349558-2437070 GCF_900104615.1 Merdimmobilis hominis
GGGGTTCCCCGCCGGTTGGAACGAGAAAGGCCAGGGCATTGCCTGGGACGACATAACCAAAAACAGTCCCATTGTGCAGCGGGAGTACGGCAAGATTGAGGACGGGTTGCAAGCCCTGCCTGAGCCGGATGTGCTGCCGACGGGGCTCGGGGTAGGCTGTGCATTTAGCCCAGACAATAATTATTTGGCGGTAGCACACGTAGCAGCCCCCTATATTACCATCTACAAACGCAGTGGGGACACCTTTACTAAATTGCCAAATCCGACAGTGTTGCCGACGGGAAATAGTGAAGACTGTGCATTTAGCCCAGACAATAATTATTTGGCGGTAGCACACATAGCAGCCCCCTATATCACTATCTACAAACGCAGTGGGGACACCTTTACTAAATTGCCAAATCCGGCAGTGTTGCCGACGGGAAGTGGATATGGCTGTGCATTTAGCCCAGACAATAATTATTTGGCGGTAGCACACTATAGCAGCCCCTATATTACCATCTACAAATGCAGTGGGGACACCTTTACTAAATTGCCAAATCCGGCAGTGTTGCCGACGGTAAGTGGTGAAGGCTGTGCATTTAGCCCAGACAATAATTATCTAGCGGTAGCACACTATAGCAGCCCCTATATTACCATCTACAAATGCAGTGGGGACACCTTTACTAAATTGCCAAATCCGGCAGTGTTGCCGACGAAAAATGGTGAAGGCTGTGCCTTTAGTCCAGACAATAATTATCTAGCGGTAGCACATTTGAGCTCCCCCTATATTACCATCTACAAGCGGACAGGGGATCAATTTGTAAAGTTGGAGCCCCCAGATGGCTTGCCAGTCAATACAGGTAACGATTGTGCGTTCAGCCCCAATGGAAACTATTTGGTTGTAGCTAATTCTGGATCTTCACCTCTAACCATATACAGACGATTTGGAGATGTGTTCTCAAAACTGGAAATCCCCAATATGGGCGCACTAGGGGCGGGAAACAGGTGTTCCTTCAGCTCGGATGGAAGGCTTTTGGCCTTGGCCCACAACCTATCTCCCCATATCACCATCTACCTCAACGAGCAAAAGACCTACATCCACACCCTCAACGATATCAACAAGGAGTATTTTGCCTATGCCCCGAAAGGCAAAATCGGGGTGGCCAAGGAGAGCAAACCCGCCGGGGAATTGGTGAAAGCCACCCTGTTCCCGGCACTGTACAATCTTACAAATAATGGGAATGGAGGGAACTAGCATGACCAAGCAATTTTACGTCCAATTGGACAGCCAAAACCGCATCACCGACGTGGTCGAGATGCCCCACAAGGGCTACCAGCCGGTGGAGCTGGCGGTGCCGCTGCCCCCTGGCATCCTGGGCGGGGCCTATGAGCTGGTGGGGGGAAGCCCCATCTACCGCATCCAGTGGGACACAAAAGAGCAGGAGCGGGAAAAGCGGCTGGAAGCGGCAGAATCCGCAATCCTGGGCCTGATGCAGATGCAGTTAAACCAACCGATGTAACCAATTAAGGAGGACAATTTTATGTTTTACAGCTTTGTACTCAACATGTGGATGATGGGCCGCCTGACCGAGGACCAGGTCAACGCCTATGTGCCCAAATTTATTTCCGCCGAGGAGGCCAAGATGATCCTCATCACCCCCACCCAGAACCAGCAGTAAGGAGGGATGCAGATGGCATATCTGCGGGTAAACAGCTACGGCCCCTTTGGGCGGGCCTTTTCCAGCCTGGCGGCTGCCCTTGGCACCTGCGCCAATTTCCTGCTGGGGGGCTGGGATTTGATGGTCCAGGCCCTCATCGCCTTTATGGCCCTGGATTTTGTGCTGGGGTTCGCGGCCAGCATCAAAAACCACACCACCGACAGCCAGGTGATGTTCTGGGGCGGGGTGAACAAGGTTTTGGTGCTGGGCCTGGTGGGGGTAGGTGTCCTCCTGGACAGCCTCCTGGGGGCCGGGGAGCCTTACATCCGCACAGCGGTGATCTGGTTTTACATAGCCCGGGAATTATTGAGCATTTTGGAAAACTACGGCAAGCTGGGGAACAACATCCCGCCTATCCTCAAGACAGTGCTGGCTCAATTGCAGGAGAAAGGGGATATCACCCATGAGTAAAGTGTTCATCGGGGTGGGCCACGGGGGAAAAGACCCCGGCGCGGTGGCAGGTGGATTGCTGGAGAAGGACGTCAACCTGGTGATGGCCCTGGAGATGGCCCAAGTCCTCACCCGGCATGGGGTGGAGGCGGCCCTCTCCCGGACGGTGGATGAGGACGACACCCTCCAGGAGGAACTTCGGGAAGCCAAAGCCTTTGCCCCGGATTTGGCGGTGGAGATCCACAACAACGCCGGGGGCGGGGATGGGTTTGAGGTGTACGTCCAGACCGGCGCATACAAGGAGCAGTCCCGGAAGCTGGCCCAGCTTATGGAGGCCCAGGTGAAGCAGACCGGCCAGAACAGCCGCGGGATTAAGACCCGCCTCATGGCAAACGGCCAGGATTACTTCGGCTGGCTGCGGCTGAACCAGTGCCCGGCAGTGCTCTGTGAGGGGGCCTTTCTGGACAGCAAAGACCGTGAGATTATCTCCACCCAGGAGAGACAGCAAACCTTTGGACAAGCCTATGCCAAAGCGGTGCTGGAATACCTGGGCATCCCCTACCAGGGTAAAAAGCCCAACCCCGACACCAAGACCATCTCCATCCAGGAACTGGGGGAGATGCTGCGGCAGTACGGGATTTATCACATCACAATTTAACCAGGACGCAAAAAAGAGACACCTTGCAGGCGCAGGGTGCCTCTTTGCTTTTATGCAGTATAGGAGGTAATATGGAGAGTTTTATTTCGCGGATCGGAGGCAAGCGGGCCCTGCGGGAGCGCATCTTGGCGGAGTTCCCCGCGGAAATTGGCCGTTATATTGAGGTGTTCGGCGGTGCCGGGTGGGTACTTTTTGCCCGGGACAAGCATGCACCTATGGAGGTGTTTAACGATATCGACGGCGAGCTGGTCAACCTATACCGGTGTATGCAGCATCATCCGGATGAGCTGGCAAGGCAGCTTACCTACCTACTCAACAGCCGGGAACAGTTTTTCGATGCCAAGGCCCAATTGGAGGGCCGGGGCCTCACCGATATCCAGCGGGCAGCCCGGTATTATATTTTGGTTAAGGAGTCTTTCGGCGCAGATTTGAGGACCTTTAGCTGTAAGGCCAGAAGCATCCCTCATGGTTTGGAGAGCTTCCCAGCCATCTCAAAGCGGCTGGAACAGGTGGTGGTGGAAAACCGGGATTTTGCCGCCTTGATTGGGACTTACGACCGGCCCGACGCATTGATCTACTGTGACCCGCCCTACCATGGCACAGAGCGGTATTACAGCCACCTGTTTTCCGAGGAGGATCACCGGGCCCTGGCAGATGTCCTCCACCGGGCCAAGGGGAAGGTATTGCTCTCCTACAACGATGATGCCTTTGTCCGGGAGCTGTACCAGGGTTGGGCCATTATCCCGGTAGAAAGGGCCAACAACCTGGCTGCCAAGGCCGGGCAGTCCAAGCCCTACCGGGAGTTGATCATCAAAAACTATTAACGCAAGAGGTGGGGCCAGGATATTCCGGCTCCACCTCTTTTTCTGTGGATGGATGCGGGCTATTACCATACAAAAGTATATTTTTCGCAAACGGGGTTGCTTTCTTCCACGATGTACCAATCGCCGTCATTCCAGTGTGCTTCCAAAGCTGTTTCTCCGGTAAGCCCTTCCGGCTCTTCTTCGATCGCAAAGTTGATTTCGATCCCTAATTCTCTGGCTGCTGCCATGGTGTGGTGCCCATCTGCCATGATGGCGTACTCTTTGCCGTCGATTTCGCCGATATCCCAGCAAGGGATTTCAACGGATTTTGCATCTTTAAGAGCTTCCATCTTTTCTTCTACGATTTCCCAATCGATGTGGTGCTGGCTGCTGATGATAGTCATTTTTCTTTCTCCTTCTTGCTTTGTTTCCGTTTTCCTTAACCTTGTGATTATATTATAACCTATATTTAGGTAATATTCAATTAGCGGTATGACCAAATTTTAGGTATTATTTATGTTGGTTTTCTACCTATCTTTAGGCATTGTTTTGTGGTAAAATAATAATGGGAAGGGGGACTTAAAATGGCTATTGTATATAATCAGCTGCTAAAACTGATGAAAGAGAAGGGTATCACCGAATATCAAATAAGGGTGCGTGATAAAGTGGTCGGCGGCGCTACAATGGATAAGCTCATGGGCAAGGCCAGCGGCCATATCGATACCAGATCAATAGACCGCCTTTGCGCCTATCTCCATTGCCAACCCGGCGATATTATGGAGTATGTGCCGGACGGCGAGACGGAGGAGTAAAAAAGGCCCCGGCGATCTGCCGGGGCTTCCGCTTTTATTTTTTTGGCTTTTTTGGGGGCCTGAATTTGGCAATTACCTCATCGGTGACCCCAGCATCGTCCAGCATGGCCTCCTTTTGGACGGCCAGCGCCTTTTGGGCCTCCTCAATGGTGGAGTACCTGCCGGAGCGCCAACGTACCCCCTTGATTTGGACTGCGGCGACATAGCCGCCCCGGAAGGGGAACACCCCGCGTACCCCCGTTTGGCTGTTGCGGTTGGCCTCCTCCCGGGTGGCCTGTATCACCTGCACACCGTGGTACACTTGCTTGGCAACCCCGAGAGGGGACATGGCCTCCATCCGCTGGGGGTCTGTCTTTTTGCAGCCACAGGAGGCAAGGCGCGCCCGGATGGTGGAGGCGGGGAGGACCTTTTCTCCGCCGCATAGATCGCAGCGGCAGAGGTATAAGATGTTGCCATGCTTGTCGCTCCCCTCCCGGCGGATCACCTGCAATACCCCGATGTGCTGGCCGCTCAGGTCGGCCCGTGACTCCCGGTAGGCGCAGCCGCAGTCCCGCTTGTCCCGGAGGCGATGGCCCTCGATCACGGCATCCCGCCCGCACCTCGCGCAATGGCACAGCCAGAGTGACGCCCCCTTGGGGGAGGACCCGGCCCGCCGTATGACGGTCAGAGCCCCGAATGTTTTCCCGGTTAAATCCAGTGGTGCCCGCGGCATGGTTCCGCCTCCCTCCATGTGGTTGTCTCATCCAATAACGAGGTCGTAGGGTGCAATCTCTAAGTAGCGCGTCAAAAACTCCAGCTCGGTGCAGGGGGCCAGCTCCCAGTCGACCAGCTCCCGGAACCGGTCATCCATATAGTGGGCGATTGTCTCCCAATCGATGGGGCAATCGGGGTCAGCCAGGTACTCGATCACCTCTTCGGGGTCCAAAAAATGGAACCCGTTGTCAACGCTGACCTGCATCGGCTCATCCGCACGGATCAGGTACGCCGGGGAGACCTCCAACACCTCTGCAAGGTCTATGATGTTGCGGGCGGTCATGTTTTCGGGGTTTATCGCCCCGCTCTCTGCTTTGGCGATATTGACCCGAGAGATGCCGGTAGCGTCTGCTAAGGCTTGCTGGGTCATGTGCTGGGACATCCGGGCGGCTTTTAAGGTTTTGCTGCTCATAGCTATATAATCCTCCTTGTTATGCGTGTTAGGCAAATTTGGCGCAAAGGGTATTCAGCTGGGCTTTGGTGCCGACCCAAGCTTTTTTGTCGGGGTTCCAGGCCAAACCGAACTCTTTGAGGACCTGGCGGGCGTTGTAGGTGTTGCCAGTGACGGCCAGGGTGTCCATGTCTACGTCAACCAGTACGGGGTGGGCCAGGGTTCCGGCAACCTGTACATTTTTGACGATCCCGGAGAAGATGCGGGCGGCTCTTTTGGCAAGGGCCCAGGCGCGGCGCAGGCAATCACCAAAAGACAAGGGGGCTACACAATTTTGGAACTGGCGGTACAGGCTCCAGGCTTTGCTCATAATCTCATGCATGTTGTACTTTTTCATTGCTCTTCCTCCGGTTGTCTTAGTGTTTATCTCTTTTCTGTATCTATATTGTACCAATATTACTACAAAAAGACAATTCGCAAAATAAACAAGCTTTAATCTATTTTTGTATCAATATTGCTACAAAATAAGAAAACCCCCAGCCAGGCGATGGAACCTGGCCGGGGGCTTTCCTTGATATTGGATAGTGTTCATTTAGATTATATCAGATGACAGTTAAATTGCAAGGAATTCGACAAAAAATAGTTAAAGAAAAGAAAAAAGCCCTGTATTAACAGGACTTTTTTCTTATGACCACAACACCGTTTGTACAAAATGTTGTGGATACGATTGGCGGAGAGAGAGGGATTCGAACCCTCGATGGTGTTACCCATACACGAGTTCCAGTCGTGCGCCATAAACCGGGCTAGGCGATCTCTCCACATCGGGGTGAGTATCACCCCTGACAAGTTATAATTATAAGGCATTCTGATGCAAAAGTCAACAGGGAAAATGAAAAAATTTCAAAAAAAGATAAAACAGCGGCTTCCATCCCTATTGCGCCTTGGTTTTGAGCCAATTTCCCCGCAGGTAATAGACAATAAACAGCACCGAAGTGAAAGCCCAGCTGATGGGGTAGCTGTAAATCACAGTGGTCATCTCCCGGCGCAGGGGGAGGATAAAGATGATCCAAAGCACCCGCATCACACAGATGCCGCCGCAGGTGAGAAGCATGGGTGTCAAAGCATTGCCGGTACCCCGGATGGCGCCAGAAAGGATCTCTACAAAGATATAGGTCCAGTAGAAGGGGGCCATATACCGCATCATCATCAGCCCCAGCTCCAGAACGTTGGCATCGCTGGTAAACAGATGATACAATGGGTTGGCAAACACCAAAAAGAAGGTGCTGACCACAACTGTGAAAAGAAAAGCCATCCCCAGGCACACTTTAATAGATTTTTTTACCCGGTCGTACTTCATCGCGCCGTAGTTCTGGCTGACAAAGGTGGTGATTGACACGCCAAATGCGCCCATCACCATCCAGAAGAAGCCGTCTATCTTGCCGAAGGCCGTCCAGGCAGCCACGGTGTCGGTGCCGAAGGAGTTGATGCAGGATTGGATGATGATGTTGGAAATGGCGTACATATCCGACTGAAGGCCCGCAGGCAGACCTACGTTGAGGACACTTCGCAGGATAGAGGGGGTAAAGCGGATTTTATGGAAATCCAGCTGGTAGACTACCCCTTCCTGCACCAGGGCGAGGATGGCCAGCACTGCGCTCACCACTTGGGAGATCACCGTAGCCAGTGCCACACCCAGAACCCCCATCTTAAACTGCACAACCAACAGAAGGTCCAGGACAATATTGGTCAGGCAGGAGGCCATGAGGAAGTATAAAGGGCGCTTAGTGTCGCCCACCGCCCGCAGTACACCGGAACCGATGTTGTAAATACAGGAGGCGATGGTCCCCAAAAAGATCACCCGCATGTAGGTGAGGGCGCCATCCATAACATCGGCAGGGGTACCCATGGCCTCAAGGGCAAAGGGGGCAGCCAGAAAACCGATGGCCCCCAGCACCAGTCCACCCACTAAGGCGAGGGCAAAGGAGGTGTGAACCGCCTGGCTCAATTCCTCCAGTTTGCGGGCGCCATATTTCTGGGCCACCACCACCGTGGTGCCAGAGGAGATGCCCACAAAGAGGTTGACCAATAGGTTGATCAGCACACTGGTGCTGCCGCCCACGGCGGCAAGGGCCTCCTTGCCCACAAACTGCCCCACGATGATGGCGTCCACGGTGTTGTAAAGCTGCTGGAAAAAGGTGCCGAACAGGATAGGGAAAAAGAAGGTAAGCAGCTGCTTCCAGATGACACCGTCGGTGATGCTGTTGCCCTGGGATAGGGAGCTGGATTCTTCCATACAAACAACTCCTTTTCAGATGATTTTTGACAAAAGAAAAAGCACCGCAGAAACGGCACTGGCAATAGAGGGACACCGCTCAGAAGAGGGAAGGAAACACCCAACAGGAAACGGTGGTGAAACTTATAATGTATTGGATCAGCATTATTATAACGTAAAAAAATCAGAGAAACAAGGGGACATCTGGGAAAATTATTGGTGAACTTGTCTCTTTAAATCCATGCTAATTTGGATAGATTGCTGAATAACCTGTTCCATCCATATTCTTACCGAGGAACCCCCCTAAAAACCAAAAACACCCGCCCTAAGGGAGTCACTTCCCCCAGAGCGGGTGTTTCCAATCAATTTTCCAGTTCAAAAATCAAGTCGATCTCCCGAACCCCGCCGTAAGCATCCATATTGGTGGGCAGGCAGCCCGCATATCGGTAACCGTGGCGGGCACAGCCGTCGATAATCTCCCGGTGTTCGGTGCATTTGGTGCCAAACAGCCCGGTGGTGGCGACGGATACATAGGCATATTGATACACGGCAGCTTCTCCTATTGAGCCCCCAGGTCCAAAAGCTGTTGGCAGCCAAGACCCTGGCAGTCGGCGGGGTTGTGGGTGATGAGCAGCAGTGTCCGCCCCGCCCGATGGTCCAGCAGGTATTTTATGGCTTTCTGCCGGGTGGCTTCATCCAGCCCTTGGAAGGGCTCGTCCAACAGCAGCAAGTCGCTGGGGGAAAGAACCGCCCGGGCCAGGCTGACCCGCCGCCGCATGCCGCCGCTCAGCTCCCGCACTGGAAGAGATTCGCTCCCCCCAAGGCCCAGGGCCAAGAGGTGTTCCCCGATGATTTCCCGGGAAAACCCTCGGGGCAATACAAAAGCCACATTTTCCAGGGCGGAAAGGCCCTCCAGCAGCCGCTCCTCCTGGAAGACGGCGGAACACCGCAGCCCGTCTAGCCCCTCAATTTTGCCGCTGTCCGGTGGTGTGAGGCCCAACAGGATTTGGAACAGGGTGGTCTTCCCCCGGCCGGAGGGGCCCATGACGCCGGTGCACTCCCCTTGGGGGAACCGAGCGGAGAGGTGGGAGAGGACGGTTTTCTCCCCAAAGGACTTGGAAAGGTCGGTGAGCAGAATATCCATTACACATCGCCCCCTATTCGGCGGCCCGCCCAGCGCAGGAGAACCAACAGCAGTTTTTCCACCGCCATGCTGATCAGGATGACGACCAGCGTCCAGGCAAAGAGCTCGTCAGTGGCCAGGAAGATCTTCGCCTGGTAGAGCTGCTCCCCGATGGAGTCCCGGGGCAGGCCAATGACCTCAGCTGCCACCCCCGATTTCCAGGAAAGGCCCAGGGAGAGGGATGCAGCGGAGACCAAAAAAGGCCACAGCTGGGACAGGTACAGGTAGAGAAGTTGCCGCAGCTTCCCCACCCGGAAGACTTTGGCCATCTCTAAGAGCTTGGAGTCCACCGCAGAGAGGCCCTCCAGCAGGTTGGTGTAGGCGATGGGGAAGGCCATCAGAAAGGCGATGAAGACCGAAAGGTTCCGGGCCTTGATCCACACCAGGGCCAAAATGACAAAGGAGGCCACTGGGGTGGATTTGATGCCGGTCATCAAGGGCCGCACCAAAGTTTCCAGAAGGGGGAACCGGTGGCTTGCCGCCGCCAAAGCTCCCCCAAAAACCATGGCCAGCAGGAACCCCAGGCTGATCCGCCCAAAGGAACCGGCAATAGAACTCCAAAAAAGGCCGGCAGTGGCAAGGCGGCCCAAAGCTTTGGACACCGCAGCAGGAGAGGCCAGAAGGATTTCCTGTCCCACAGCCACGCTGCCCAGCTGCCAGACTGCCAGCCAGAAGAGGAGGGGCCAAACTTTATTCCAAAGGGAGTTACCGCGCGAAGTAGAACGCATCATCGGGGAGTTTGCCTCCTACAGATTTGGGGTTCTGCTGGAACAGCACCGACAGGTATCCGCTTACCTTCTCTTTCATGGCATCTCCTTCCAGAAAGGTGATGCTGCAGTTGGGCAGGGCCTTCTGGGCCACAGCGGCGGGGGCCACGCCGAATTTCTCCACCAGGGCGGCGGCGTCCTCGGTGTTCTCATTGACATAGGCAACCGAGGCTTTGTACTCCTCCAGGAATTGGCTGGCGGCTTGGGGGTTCTGCTCCAAGAAATCCCGGCTGAAGATGAGCACGCCGGTGACCATGCCGCTGCCGTCGGAGGAGACCTTGTCCCACTCCTCAGAGAGGTTCAGTGCCACCCGCAGGTTCTCGTTTTTAGCCATGGCGGTGGTGGCAAAGGGCTCGGGCAGCATGGCGATCTGTGCGGTGCCCTCTGCCAGGGCAGCGGCAACCTCTGCGGCCTCGCTTTTGAACTCGATGGTCACATCCGAAGCGGGGTCGATGCCGTTCTGGGTGAGCACATAGTTGAGGGAGTACTCCGGGGTGGTGCCTTTGCCGGTTGTGTAGATGGTCTTGCCCTTCAGATCCGCCACCGATTGGATGGTGTCGCCGGTTTCCACTATATACAGGACGCCCAGAGTGTTGACAGCGCCCACGGCGATTTTGCCCTCCGTTTTGTTGTACAGCACCGAGGCCAGGTTACAGGGCACCGCTGCGGCATCCAGCTCCCCTTTGCCGATGGCTGCTGTGATCTCGTCGGCGGTGGCAGCCAGGGTAAATTCATATTGGTTGGCCGAGGAACCGGCTTCGTTGTCCTCCAAAAGCTTGACTAAGCCCATGGTGGTGGGCCCTTTGAGAGCCGCCAGGCGGACGGTCGCCTGTTGGGTCTGGGAACTGGGGGAGTTGGAGGAACTGGAGGAGTCCTCATTGCTGCTGCATCCAGCAAAAACGGAGAGGGAAAGCACCGCGGCCAGTGCAAGGGAGAGGATTTTTTGTGGGGTTTTCATCAATATCAACCTTCTATCCTGCAAAATTATCTGGTTCCCAAGGTGGGAATGGAACAAGCTAAATATACCGCAAAAGTCTATTACTTGTCAACGAAAGGGGTGGGCAAACCTGAAATAGAGGGGGCTCTTGCTGGGATGGCGCCAAGGGAGGCCCATACCATCCACATGTTTCCAGCAGGCCGCCGCCAATCGGCAGAGATTCCGGGCGAGGGGAGCGATCCCGCTTGTTTTTTACAGGGAAACACAGTATAATAAGAATTGGTAGCGCCCATGCAAAGCCTGTCGCATGGAATGGTGGGGACACCGCGCTCATCCAGTGAAGGAGCCGGCCCTTTTGCCGCCGGCGCGCCGCCGTTTTGGCGGCTGTTTGTTGTATCTGTGAATTTCATTTGGAAGGATTGGACAGCGCTATGATTGATTTTCTCATCCGGCGGTGCATCAAAGATGCGGACAACACCTCCGACGTCAGGGTCCGCACCCGTTATGGCGCCTTGAGCAGCGGGGTAGGCATTTTGTGCAACCTGTTGTTGTNGATACATAGGCATATTGATACACGGCAGCTTCTCCTATTGAGCCCCCAGGTCCAAAAGCTGTTGGCAGCCAAGACCCTGGCAGTCGGCGGGGTTGTGGGTGATGAGCAGCAGTGTCCGCCCCGCCCGATGGTCCAGCAGGTATTTTATGGCTTTCTGCCGGGTGGCTTCATCCAGCCCTTGGAAGGGCTCGTCCAACAGCAGCAAGTCGCTGGGGGAAAGAACCGCCCGGGCCAGGCTGACCCGCCGCCGCATGCCGCCGCTCAGCTCCCGCACTGGAAGAGATTCGCTCCCCCCAAGGCCCAGGGCCAAGAGGTGTTCCCCGATGATTTCCCGGGAAAACCCTCGGGGCAATACAAAAGCCACATTTTCCAGGGCGGAAAGGCCCTCCAGCAGCCGCTCCTCCTGGAAGACGGCGGAACACCGCAGCCCGTCTAGCCCCTCAATTTTGCCGCTGTCCGGTGGTGTGAGGCCCAACAGGATTTGGAACAGGGTGGTCTTCCCCCGGCCGGAGGGGCCCATGACGCCGGTGCACTCCCCTTGGGGGAACCGAGCGGAGAGGTGGGAGAGGACGGTTTTCTCCCCAAAGGACTTGGAAAGGTCGGTGAGCAGAATATCCATTACACATCGCCCCCTATTCGGCGGCCCGCCCAGCGCAGGAGAACCAACAGCAGTTTTTCCACCGCCATGCTGATCAGGATGACGACCAGCGTCCAGGCAAAGAGCTCGTCAGTGGCCAGGAAGATCTTCGCCTGGTAGAGCTGCTCCCCGATGGAGTCCCGGGGCAGGCCAATGACCTCAGCTGCCACCCCCGATTTCCAGGAAAGGCCCAGGGAGAGGGATGCAGCGGAGACCAAAAAAGGCCACAGCTGGGACAGGTACAGGTAGAGAAGTTGCCGCAGCTTCCCCACCCGGAAGACTTTGGCCATCTCTAAGAGCTTGGAGTCCACCGCAGAGAGGCCCTCCAGCAGGTTGGTGTAGGCGATGGGGAAGGCCATCAGAAAGGCGATGAAGACCGAAAGGTTCCGGGCCTTGATCCACACCAGGGCCAAAATGACAAAGGAGGCCACTGGGGTGGATTTGATGCCGGTCATCAAGGGCCGCACCAAAGTTTCCAGAAGGGGGAACCGGTGGCTTGCCGCCGCCAAAGCTCCCCCAAAAACCATGGCCAGCAGGAACCCCAGGCTGATCCGCCCAAAGGAACCGGCAATAGAACTCCAAAAAAGGCCGGCAGTGGCAAGGCGGCCCAAAGCTTTGGACACCGCAGCAGGAGAGGCCAGAAGGATTTCCTGTCCCACAGCCACGCTGCCCAGCTGCCAGACTGCCAGCCAGAAGAGGAGGGGCCAAACTTTATTCCAAAGGGAGTTACCGCGCGAAGTAGAACGCATCATCGGGGAGTTTGCCTCCTACAGATTTGGGGTTCTGCTGGAACAGCACCGACAGGTATCCGCTTACCTTCTCTTTCATGGCATCTCCTTCCAGAAAGGTGATGCTGCAGTTGGGCAGGGCCTTCTGGGCCACAGCGGCGGGGGCCACGCCGAATTTCTCCACCAGGGCGGCGGCGTCCTCGGTGTTCTCATTGACATAGGCAACCGAGGCTTTGTACTCCTCCAGGAATTGGCTGGCGGCTTGGGGGTTCTGCTCCAAGAAATCCCGGCTGAAGATGAGCACGCCGGTGACCATGCCGCTGCCGTCGGAGGAGACCTTGTCCCACTCCTCAGAGAGGTTCAGTGCCACCCGCAGGTTCTCGTTTTTAGCCATGGCGGTGGTGGCAAAGGGCTCGGGCAGCATGGCGATCTGTGCGGTGCCCTCTGCCAGGGCAGCGGCAACCTCTGCGGCCTCGCTTTTGAACTCGATGGTCACATCCGAAGCGGGGTCGATGCCGTTCTGGGTGAGCACATAGTTGAGGGAGTACTCCGGGGTGGTGCCTTTGCCGGTTGTGTAGATGGTCTTGCCCTTCAGATCCGCCACCGATTGGATGGTGTCGCCGGTTTCCACTATATACAGGACGCCCAGAGTGTTGACAGCGCCCACGGCGATTTTGCCCTCCGTTTTGTTGTACAGCACCGAGGCCAGGTTACAGGGCACCGCTGCGGCATCCAGCTCCCCTTTGCCGATGGCTGCTGTGATCTCGTCGGCGGTGGCAGCCAGGGTAAATTCATATTGGTTGGCCGAGGAACCGGCTTCGTTGTCCTCCAAAAGCTTGACTAAGCCCATGGTGGTGGGCCCTTTGAGAGCCGCCAGGCGGACGGTCGCCTGTTGGGTCTGGGAACTGGGGGAGTTGGAGGAACTGGAGGAGTCCTCATTGCTGCTGCATCCAGCAAAAACGGAGAGGGAAAGCACCGCGGCCAGTGCAAGGGAGAGGATTTTTTGTGGGGTTTTCATCAATATCAACCTTCTATCCTGCAAAATTATCTGGTTCCCAAGGTGGGAATGGAACAAGCTAAATATACCGCAAAAGTCTATTACTTGTCAACGAAAGGGGTGGGCAAACCTGAAATAGAGGGGGCTCTTGCTGGGATGGCGCCAAGGGAGGCCCATACCATCCACATGTTTCCAGCAGGCCGCCGCCAATCGGCAGAGATTCCGGGCGAGGGGAGCGATCCCGCTTGTTTTTTACAGGGAAACACAGTATAATAAGAATTGGTAGCGCCCATGCAAAGCCTGTCGCATGGAATGGTGGGGACACCGCGCTCATCCAGTGAAGGAGCCGGCCCTTTTGCCGCCGGCGCGCCGCCGTTTTGGCGGCTGTTTGTTGTATCTGTGAATTTCATTTGGAAGGATTGGACAGCGCTATGATTGATTTTCTCATCCGGCGGTGCATCAAAGATGCGGACAACACCTCCGACGTCAGGGTCCGCACCCGTTATGGCGCCTTGAGCAGCGGGGTAGGCATTTTGTGCAACCTGTTGTTGTTTGCCGTAAAATTCCTGCTGGGGACCCTCTCCGGCAGCATCGCCATCACGGCGGACGCTTTCAACA
This sequence comes from Merdimmobilis hominis, assembly GCF_900104615.1. Taxonomy (GTDB): domain Bacteria; phylum Bacillota; class Clostridia; order Oscillospirales; family Ruminococcaceae; genus Merdimmobilis; species Merdimmobilis hominis. The sequence goes on from NZ_LT629939.1 coordinate 2,363,755, forward strand.
ACCTGTCGGACGTGGGTTCCTCGGCGGTGACTTTGGCGGGGTTTAAGATGGCTTCCAAACCGGCGGATAAGGACCATCCTTATGGCCACGGCCGGATTGAATACCTCTGTGGCCTGCTGATCGCCTTCTTCATCCTGATGGTGGGCATTGAGTTTGTCAAAAACTCGGTGGAAAAAATCCTCCACCCAGAGCCCATCCTATTCAGCTATGCCGTTCTGGCCGGCCTTGTGGTCTCGGTGCTGGTCAAACTGTGGATGAACCGGTTTAACACGGTGCTCAGCAAACGGATCGATTCCCCCTCCCTGGCGGCGACGGCGGCGGACAGCTTATCCGACGCCATGGCCACCGGCGTCACCATGATCTCGGTCATCGCTTCCGCTTTCACCGACCTGCCGGTGGATGGGGTGATCGGCCTCATCGTGGCGGTGATGATCCTCAAGGCGGGATACGGCGTGGCCCAGGACACCCTGAACCCCCTGCTGGGCAGCCCTCCAGACCCGGCGCTGGTCAAGGACATCAAGGAGCGGATGCTCACCTACCCGGACATCATCGGTGTCCACGATCTGATGGTCCACGACTACGGCCCCGGCCGGATTTTTGTCTCCGCCCACGCGGAAGTCCCCGCCAACGGGGATATTTTGAGTTGCCATGACACCATCGACACCGCCGAGCGGGAGATTTCCAAGGCACTGAACCTCCAGCTGGTCATCCACATGGACCCCATCGAGACCGAGTGCGAGGTCACCAATACCTTAAAAAGGGTGGTGGAAGAGGTGATTGCCGGAGTGGATAAAAGCCTTTCTATCCACGATTTCCGGGTGGTGATCGGCCCCACCCACACCAACTTGATCTTCGACCTGGTGCTCCCCATCGAAAGCAAGTGGAGCCCCAAGGAGATTTCCGACCTCATCGACCGGAAAATCCGGGAGGTGGACAATCACGTGTTCACCGTCATCACGGTGGACCGGGATTATGTATAAAGACAGGTTTTCCGGGCGGGGAGCGTCGCTCCCCGCCCTTTTTTAAAACCAATTGACCGAAAAAGGAGAATCCCATTTGAACGACCTGGATTTTTTAAACCTGGACCGCCAAGCTTTCCCACCCGATGGCTCCCTGCCCGACATCGCCAGCCCTCTGCTGGCCTGGTACGACCGGGGCAGAAGGGTCCTGCCCTGGCGGGAGGAACCCACCCCATACCGGGTTTGGGTGTCGGAGATCATGCTCCAGCAGACCCGAGTGCAGGCGGTGCTGCCTTACTTTGAACGATTTTTGGCCGCCCTGCCCACTTTGCGGGATTTGGCGGAAGCACCGGAGGAACAGCTGGCCAAATTGTGGGAGGGTTTGGGTTACTACAGCCGGGTGCGCAACATGAAAAAAGCCGCCCAGCTGGCGGTGGAGCAGTACGGCGGGGAACTGCCCCCATCTTATGAAGCGCTGCTGTCCCTCCCCGGCATTGGGGAGTACACGGCGGGGGCGGTGTCCTCCATCGCCTTTGGCATCCCGGTGCCGGCGGTGGACGGCAACGTGCTGCGGGTCTTTTCCCGGGTGTTCGGCTGCTGGGCGGACGTCCTCGACCCCAAGACCAAGCGGGGATTCCAGGCCGTCGCCTCCCGGCTGCTTCCAGAGGACCGGCCAGGGGATTTTAACCAGTCGCTGATGGAGCTGGGGGCCACTGTCTGCCTGCCCAACGGGGCTCCTCACTGCCTGGAATGCCCCCTGCGGGAGCTCTGCTGCGCCTACCAGGAGGGCACCGCTGCCGACCTGCCGGTAAAGGCCCCCAAAAAGGCCCGCCGGGTGGAGGAGCGGACGGTGTTCCTCCTCATTTGGGATGGACGGGTGCTGGTGCGCCGCCGGCCGGACAAGGGCCTGCTGGCTGGGCTGTGGGAATTCCCCAATGTGGAGGGATGGCGAACCCGGGAAGAGGCAGCAGCTCTTTTGCGGGAATACCAGCCAGAGAAGCTGATCCCCCTTCGGGAAGCCAAGCACATCTTTTCCCATGTGGAATGGCGGATGGCCGGATTTTTGGCACAGTGCGCTTCCCCTGGGAAGCCAAAAGAAGGGGAACGCTGGGTCACCCGGGAAGAGCTGGAGGGGGAGTGCGCCGTCCCCAGTGCCTTCCGGGCTTACCGGGATTTGGGAGGGAGACTGTAATGCTGCGGGATAGGATAAAAAACTTTGTGCCCCACACCCCCCAGGAGGCCGCAGACCAAGAGCTGGTGCTCTACTGCCTTAGCCGGGGGGATGAACTTCTGACCCGGGAAAACCCAGTCTGCCACTTTACCGCCTCCGCCTGGGTGGTCAATCCGGGGCGGGACAAGGTGCTGATGGCCTACCACAACATCTACCGCTCCTGGGCCTGGACCGGGGGACACGCCGATGGGGAAGAGGACCTCTGCGCCGTCGCGCGCCGGGAAGTGGAGGAGGAGACCGGCCTTCAGGGCCTGCTCCTTCTATGCAGTGAACCCATCGCCCTGGACGTGCTGCCGGTTCCGCCCCACCAAAAGCGGGGGAAACCGGTGGCCAGCCACCTCCACCTCAACCTGACCTACCTCTTTGAGGGGGACGACGCCTTGCCGCTGCGGATTAAAGAGGATGAAAACAGCCGGGTGGGCTGGCTTCCCGCCGGGGAGCTGTCCCGGTATGTCTCCGAGGAGGCCATGCTGTCGGTCTACCAGAAGATGATGGACCGGGCGGGGGAATATCCCCCTGCCTTGTCAGGAAAATAACCAAAGAAATGTTGCCCAGTTTGACCGGCAAATGTTAGTCGACCAACCAAAAATAGAGGACGGCGCCTGGATGCATCTTGATCCGGGCGCCGTTTGTTGCTATACTAAAGGCCAATAGCAGAGTAGGCTGACAGGCGTGAAGTGTCCGACAGACGGGGAGTTGTTGTCGGGACGAAAAGCGCAAGCTTGCGGTCGGTCAGCCGCATCCCGCTGCGAACAAATTCATGGGGTCCTCCCCCGAAAATTTGTCCGTACGCAAATTTATGGAAGGAGGTACTGCTATGAATTTTTTTGTTTCCGTCAAGGAAAGCCTATCCCAATCCGCTAAGGAGCTGAAAAAGCTCCCGTCCCTCACCGGGGCTTCTATGCTGCTGGCGCTGGACGTCATCCTCTCCTTTTTCTTCCGGCTGGAGCTCTCCCAGACCCTTCGGGTGGGGATCTCTTTTGTGGCCCGCGGCGCCTGCGGCATGTTGTACGGCCCGGTGGTGCTTTCCCTTTCCGCGGCGGCGGGGGATTTGATCAAGTACGTCCTCAAGCCAACTGGCCCTTATTTTTGGGGGTTCACCTTCAACGCTGCCTTAGCGGGGCTGATCTATGGCCTCTTTCTCTATAAGGGGAAGGTCAGCGTGTGGCGGGTCGTCGCCGCCAAGGGCTTGGTCAATGTGCTGGTCAACGGGGTGCTGGGCACCTACTGGAAGACCCTCCTGTATGGCAAAGCGTTTATGGTGACGGTGGTTCCCAGTGTGGTGAAGAACATCACCATGCTCCCCATCGAGTGTTTGATCCTCTATGTCAGCCTCAAGGCGTTCCAAGAGGTGTTCCGGCGGTTGAAAAAACTGTAAAGATTTCCATGGGGGGCGCTCTTTCGAGCCGCCTCCCTTTTGCATTTAAAGGGATTCTCCCCCGAAGAAAAGGCTGTACTTGTGTTTTCAACCTGTTTTCGCTATGATAAAGAAAATACAAGCATATTGGGGGAGGAAAAAACAGCCATGGAATCGACGGCTTTATTGGAGGCGCTGCACGTGGCAGAGCGGCTCAAGGATGCTACAAGGCACTGCTACACCTCAAAGGGGAGGCATGAGAGCGTCGCAGAACACAGCTGGCGGGCGGCGCTGATGGCCTATTTCCTCCGGGATGAATTCCCAGAGGCGGATATGGGCAAGGTGATGTTGATGTGTATCCTCCACGATCTGGGGGAATCCTTCACTGGGGATATCCCCACCTTTGACAAAACACAAGCAGATGAAGTGAGGGAGGAGGACCTTCTTTCCCGCTGGCTGACATCCCTGCCGGAACCCTATGCCACCGAGATGGCCGGATTGTTTGAAGAGATGGCGCAGCGCAGCACTATAGAGGCTAAAATTTTCAAGGCTATTGACGGGCTGGAAGCGCTGATCCAGCACAACGAGTCGGATCTTAGCACCTGGATTCCCAGGGAATACGAGCTCAACCTGACCTATGCCCAGGATAAAACGGCCTTCTCTCCCTATCTGGCGGCCCTGCGCCAGGATATTCGGGAGGAGACCCTGCGCAAGATGGAAAGGGAAGGGCAGCCGGAAGCTTGCCGCTGAGGAAAAGGAGGGAACATCATGGACATTTCCTGGCTGGATGGCTTTTTGCTTTCGATGCCCGGCGCGTCCAAGGATTTTAAAGAGGAGTGGCAGTGGACCCGTTATCAGGTGGGGGGTAAACTGTTTGCCGCCGTCTGCAAAGGGGACAGCGGGGAAGATGAGCTGGTCACCCTGAAGTTGGAGCCCCAGGAGGGGGCCTTCCTGCGGGAGCAGTATGAGGACATCCTCCCCGGATACTATATGAACAAAACCCACTGGAACTCGGTGCGGATAGCGGGGGAAATTCCAGAGGAGCTGCTGCGGCATATGGCACAGGAATCCTACCGTCTGGTGTTTACCTCCCTGACCAAAAGGGCCCAGCGGGAGATTTCCGAAGGGAACAATGCCTAGCTGTCCATAAAAACAGAGAGAGGAGCCCTTCCCACAAGCTGTGGGAAGGGCTCCTCTTTTGGGTGCTGCGTGCCCCCGAACCCCCAGCACAGAGCAAAATTCTATCTTACAATTGGTTTTGCAGGCGCTCCGCCCTGCACCCCCAGCCAGGGCAAGATTCCATCCTGGAATTGGGATTTATGGGGCGCTGCACGCCCCCAAACCCCCGTGGTTCCTTTCTGACGAAAGAAAGGAACCAAAGCTCGCCGGGGAGACCCCGGTCCCCCTTATCTATGCGCCACAAAGGGAACGCTTGGAAAATCTTTCTTAGAGGCTTCCACACCTCGAGCGAAAGATTTTTCCGCTGCGCGGATGCCCTCGCGACGCTGCTAAAAGCTCATTTTTCTAGGTGGCCATCCAAGGAGCAGGGGGGTGAGGGGGGCCGTTCCCCCAACTATTTTTCAAAACAAGTTGCCTTTTGTAGAGTGGGATTTTTAATGGGGGAACAGCCAACAAGTTGGCTGTTCGGGCTTTTCCTGTGACGCGAGGGTTGCCTATCCCCCCTTAAATGCGCTTTTCCAGTCCAATTTTATTGGACTGCGACTTCTTTCGCATAAAAAGTATGGCTCGGGGGCGTGGGGGGCGAGAGCGCCCCACAGAACTGGGGGTTCTCAGGAACCTTCCCTGAAGAATACAAAGCCCTGACTGAGGTCTTAGAGCTGGATAAAGCGCATTGCGCGCAAAAAAAGCGGGGCAGCTTAGTTTGCTGTCCCGCTTGGTTTTAGATGCTGTAAGGCTTGATGGCGTCGGCGATAGTCTTTTCCATGGCCAGCTTTCCGTATTGGTCCACCTGGGCCTTGTCCTTGGGCTCATGGGTCAGGCATCCCGCGCCGCCGATACAGCCGCCGATGCAGGCCATACCTTCAATGAAATTCTCCGGCAGGGCGTTTTTGGAGGCTTTGAGCAGCGCCATGCGGCAGGCTTCGATCCCATCGCAAGAGACGGCCTTTAAGGTAAACTGATCCGGGGTCACCCCTTGTTCCTTGAGAGCCTCTGCCACCGCGTCAGCCAGTCCGCCGCTGCGGGCGAAGATGCGGCCAAAGTAGGAGGCGTTGTCCAGGGGCTCATCGGGAAGGGCGGAGAGGTCGATCTCCCTGGCATCGAAGAGGGCTTGCAGCTCCTCAAAGGTGAGGACATAGTCCACCAGGCCTTTGACCTTTTCCCTTTGGATCTCCATCTTTTTGGCGGTGCAGGGGCCGATGAAAACAATCCGGCAGTTGGGATCGGTTTTGCGGATGTAGCTGGCCAGCTCTGCCATGGGGGAGTAGTTGTGGGAGACATGCTCCTTCATCTGGGGGAAAAACTTCTCGATGTAATCCACAAAGGCAGGGCAGCAGGAGCTGGTCAAAAAGCCCTTTTCCACCAGTTCAGCCGCCTCTTTGTGGGCCACCATGTCGGCGCCCAAAGCCACCTCCACCACATGGTGGAAGCCCAGCACCTTGAGGGCGGAAACCGCTTTGCCCAAATCTTTTACCCCAAACTGGCTGGCGATGGCCGGGGCCACCAGGGCATAGACCCGGTAGTTCTGGTTGTTGCCGCTCTCCTGAATCAGCCGGATGACATCCAGGATGTAGGATTTGTCCGCGATGGCGCCAAAGGGGCATTTGTAGGCGCAAGCCCCGCAGGAGATGCACTTGCTGTTGTCGATGGAGGCCTCTCCGGTGGGGCCCATGGACACGGCTTTGACCTTGCAGGCGATTTCACAAGGGCGCTGTTTGTTGTCGATGGCGCTGTAGGGGCAGGCGGCGGCACAGCGGCCGCAGCCGATGCACTTGGATTTGTCGATCCTGGCCTTATGGCCTTCAAAGGAGATAGCGTCTTTGGGGCAGGCAGCGGCGCACCGGTGGGCGATGCACCCCCGGCAGTCCTCTCCCACCGTGTAGCCGCTGGCCGGGCACTCGTCGCAGGCGATGGACATGACCTCGATGACATTGGGATTCTCCGGGTGGCCGCCCATAGCCATTTTGATCCGTTCCCCTACAATGGCTCGCTCCTTGTAGATGCAGCAGCGCATCTCCGCTTTGGGACCGGGGGCGATCTCCTGCGGGATCTCATAATAGCAGCTGTCCAGCCGGCCTTCATAGGCGCGCTTGGCCACGGCGGTCAAAACCTTGTGCTTTAAAAGCTGTACCTGAGAATCAAATGTTGGCATGTCAAAAAGTCCTCCTCAAAGTATGGTAGCGTGAAAAGGGAATTTTTCAGCAGTACTGCAATGTAACGTTTTTGCCCAGCTGCCGCAGATCTTTGCAGAGCTGGCGGACAATCTCCTGCTTTACATCGGCGGAGATGCCCAAAGGTTGGTGGGCCGGGTTGGAAGCCCTGCCCAGGTAAAAGCGGATATCAGTGGCATAGTCCATCAGGTTTTGGGCGATGCGGGAGGCGCCGTCCTTTTTGCCCCGGAAGGGGGCAGGCTCCCCCTTGGTGAGGGCATGGACATAATCCGCTACCCGCTGGAGGGTGATAACCCCTTCGGTGACTAGGTCCAGGCCCTCGATCTCCCCAATGGGCGGGATGGCTGGGTCGTAATACCGGAGGGATGTGGTAACCGGCCGCCCCAGATACCGCCCCACCAGGGAAGAGGTGGTCCCGCCGCAGACAATGTGGCGGCCCTCCTGCTCCAAAAACCGGCGGATGACCTTGGGTACGTCATCCCGGTTGAAGGGGGGGCCTACCAGCAGGTTGACCGCCTGGCGCTCCCGCACCCGCAGGGCGGCGATGGTGGTGTCATCCCCGGGCTGACCCTCATAGAGACGGTTCGCCTCCTCTGCGAGGAGGGAGGCCACATCCCGGGCGGGAAGGCCCAGACGGTACCTCCCCTCCAAAAAGGAGATGATGTTCTCCCGCCCCCAGCCAAAGGCGAGGCTGTGGCCGATGCCGGCGTAGACTGCCCCGTCGCTGAACAGGACAAACATATCCTCCGGCAAAAGGTCGATGGTGCTGGAGAAGATTTTTTTGTCGTCCACCCACAGTTCCTCCATGGGGTAAGGGCAGTTTTTGCCCGCCCGCAGCAGGATGACCGAGGGGTTGTCAAACTGGATGATCCGGGCGGTGGAGCCGTCCCGCACCTGGAGGATGGTAAAGGTGGAATAGGCTACCTGCCGCTGCTGGCAGACCGGCAGGGTACTGGCGATGGTGCGGACGCATTCCTCCACCGGCAGGCCTTCGGCCATCATGGTGGCGATAATTTTAGCGGTCAGGGTGGAGAGGATGTTGGCTTTCACTCCGCTGCCCAGGCCGTCGGCCAGCACCAGGGTTACCCCATCTGGCTGCTCGATCCACTCCACCCGGTCGCCGCAGAGCTGTTCGCCCTGCTTGTTTAAGCTGACAAAGCCAGCTTCGGTAGTCAGACTGTTCAAGGCGCGCTGCTCCCTCCCTTACCTGCGGATGGTCTCTTTGAGGCGGGTGAGGGCGATTTTGGTCTCAGCGGTGGTCTCCCCCAGCAGGGAGGCGATCTCCTGCACCACCCGCATCTGCCGCTCGATCACCTTGTCGGTGACCCGTGCGGTCTCCATCCGCAGTTTTTCGGTGCTGATGATCTCCTTCTCCCGCTCGGTCACATCCTTCATAATGGAGATGACCAGCCCTTCCTCCCGGGCGTAAATGATGGATTCATCTACATACCGGTCATAGGGCATCAGGTGGCGGCAGGTGGAGACTACCCGGCTTTCCCCCTCCATCAAGGTGTAAAAGGGGGTGACATCCACAATGGAACTGGCCGGTTTGCCGGTGAGCTCGCTGGAGCTGGGCTGGCCGAACAGCTGGCAGAAGGCGTCGTTGACCTGTAGGATGGCCAGGTTGGTATCCATGGCCAAGATGGCGTGGGGGGTGCAGCGGATGATGATCTCCGCGATGGATTCCATATCAGTTCAGCGCCTCCAGCACGTGCTTGTCAAAGATGCCCTGGAAGTTGGCGGCGGTGACGCCGGTGAGCACCTGGTCGCCGACCTTCATCGAGACGCCGTCGGCGCTGCAGCAGCCCAGGCAGAAGGAGGCGCTCAGGACCACTTTGTCCTCCAGATGGTGCTTGGCGATCTGTTCTTTGAGCAGGTTGATGATGTCGTAAGAGCCTTTGAGATGGCAGGAGCTGCCGATGCAAACAGAAATTTCCATGGTGTACTTCCTTCCTCTGCATAAAATGCTTTTATTGTTATAAATTTAACATGAAATCCTTCTTCTAGTATACCGGGAATCCTCTTTGGTTGCAAGATTATTTGTGCAACTTTTTGAGAGAAAGGGCCGTTTTTTCGCAGATAACCGGTATTGGCAGGGACAGCAAAGGCGGCCCCGCCACAAAAGCGAAAGCCGCCTGGAGTTTTTCCCCGTTTCCCGCGCAGAAGCCCACAGGAGAAAAGGGGCTATTCCTTGTCTTTTGCGAGGGCGGCTAAAAACTGCTGAACCTCTTCCATCCGGCGGGGGTCCATCCGGTAGTAGACCCAGGGACCCTCCTTGCGGCTGGTGACCAGGCCGCTTTCCATCAGGATGCGCATGTGGTAGGAGAGGGTGGGCTGGCTGATGTGGAAGGGCGCCAAAATCTTGCAGGCGCACATCTCCTTGCTGGACAGCATGTCCAAAATTTGCAGCCGGGTCTCGTCAGACAGCGCCTTAAAGACCGGTACATACTTCAAATACTGTTCTTCCATCAAAATTCTCCTTTGGTCAAATCCAAGCCGCCGCCCATGTGGACGGGGCTGACATTCGAATAATCGCTTTGGGGGCTTTTTTGTGGGGGCCGGAAAAAGCCCGGCACCGCCTTCCAAGGGCAAGCCCGAAGAATCACAACCTTGTGGTGCGGCAGGTGGGCTTTCCCCCTCGATAGAATCATCACGCCGCGATTTGTTCCAGCATAGAGTTCACACAAACTGGAAAAAATCAGGTGCCGCTTAGCGGCGGGAAGTGTTTTTCACCAATAATCGCTCTGCGACCATTATAGCATAAAATCCTCCCGCGGAAAAATCCCCTGGATGTGAAAAAAGAGGGGTTTTTATGAATTTGTTGGAAATTTTCCTCTTGAAGTGGAAAATCTGGAAAAATACGCCCCAAAAATTGACGCTCCCCAGCCTTTGGTGGTATACTGGTAGCAGAAATCCGGATGATCCGGAACAATACAAACGGGGAGCTCGCGCCTGCGGGCTGAGAGGAGGCCAACTGCGGCCTCGACCCGGAACCTGATTTGGATAATGCCAACGTAGGAATCGCCAACGCCAGTCTAGGGGATGCACCTGCGCATCCCCTTTTTGTTTGGCCGTTTTCCGGGGACAACACAAGGAGGAATCGCCGTGAAGATGATGGAACAAGCCATAGAGGGCAGTAGAGACCTGTGGGAGGGCTACCTTGTCCACCCCTTTGTCAAGGGGGCGGAGGAGGGGACGCTGACCCCCAAGCAGTTTGAGACCTATATGGTTCAGGACAGTATCTATTTAAAGGAATACGCCCGGGTGTTCGCCCTGGCCATGTACCGCGCCGAAACCCTGCGGGAGATGCAGCTGTTTTACGACGTGCTCTCGGTGGTGATCAACGACGAGTCGTTCACCCGGGTCAAATACCTGCGGCGCTACGGCATCGACCCCGACCGTGTGGACGAGATAGCGCCCCTGCCGGAGAACAAAGCCTACACCGACTTTATGCTGGAGATGGCGAGCCGGGGCCTGGCCGAGGCGCTGATGGCGGTGCTGCCCTGCATGCTCAGCTACCTTTACATCGCAAAGGAGGTGGTGAAGCGCAGCCCGGACGTCCTCACACAGAGCCCATATGGGGATTGGCTGGCAGATTACGCCTCGGAACGGTACGCGGAAAAATGCAGCCGCTGGGCCGCCTTTGCCGACCAGCTATGCGACGGGTACTCCCGGGAGCGCAAAGAGGAACTGGCCGGCATCTTCCGGGTGTCCAGCCAGCATGAGATGCGGTTTTGGGACATGTCCTATGCCGCGCAATAGGGGGGAGAGACCAATGGAAGCACTGATTCACAGGGTGCGGGGGAAAAATCCCCTGGTGCACTGCATCACCAACTATGTCACCGCGGGGGATTGCGCCAACATGCTGCTGGCTTGCGGGGGTTCCCCCATCATGGCCGATGACCTGGCCGAGGCCGCGGCCATCACCGCCGGGTGCGATGCCTTGGTCCTCAACCTGGGCACCCCCCACGCCGGGACTCTACCAGCTATGGCTGCCGCCGGGAAACAGGCCAATCAACTGGGCCATCCGGTGGTGCTGGACCCGGTGGGGGTGGGGGCTTCCCCCTTCCGCCGGGGGGCAGCGGAACAGCTTTTTCGGGAGGTGCAGTTCTCCCTCATCCGGGGGAATATCTCGGAGGTCAAGGCCCTTTTGAACATCCGCTCCCAGGGCAAAGGGGTGGATGCCGGGGCACTGGACGCCGTCACCGAGGAGACCATCCCGGAGGGGATTGCCCTGGCCCAGCAGCTCTGGGCCCAGACCGGGGCGGCAGTGGCCATCACCGGGGTCATCGACCTGGTGGCCGACGGGGAAGGGGCCTATGTGATCCGGGGCGGACACCCCATGCTCTCCCGTATCACCGGTTCCGGCTGCATGCTCTCGGCGGTGTGCGGGGCGTTTTTGGCAGTCTGCCCGGACAAGCCTGTCATGGCGGCAGCTGGTGCAGTTTCATCTATGGGATTGTGCGGGGAGATTGCCGCTGCCCGCCTCCGGGAAGGAGAGGGCACAGGGAGTTTCCGGACCTACCTCATGGATGCCATGAGCTTGCTCGATGATCAACAGTGGATAGGAGGAACCAACATTGAATACCACAAAATATGCCATGCGTCTTTATGCAGTGACCGATAGCAGCTGGCTGCGCGGCCGTTCCCTTGCCAAAATGGTGGAGGAGGCCATTCTGGGTGGGGCGACCTTTGTCCAGCTTCGGGAAAAAGAATTGGATCAGGAGGCGTTTATCGCCCTGGCCAAAGAGGTGAAGCAGGTCACCAGCCGGTACCATGTGCCCTTTGTCATCAACGACAATGTGGAGGTTGCCCTTGCGGTAAACGCCGACGGTGTCCATGTGGGCCAGGAGGACATGGCCGCGGCGAAAGCCCGGCAGCTGCTGGGCCCGGATAAGATTATAGGCGTCTCCTGCAAGACCCCGGAACAGGCGAAAAAAGCCCAGGCTGACGGGGCGGACTACATCGGCACCGGGGCGGCCTTTGCCACCACCACCAAAAAGGACACCCGGGCTTTGAGCCGGGAGGAGCTACAGGCGGTGGCCGAGGCGGTTGACATCCCGGTGGTGGCCATCGGCGGCATAAACGCCGGAAACCTGCTGGAGCTCTCCGGATGCGGGGTGGACGGCGTGGCGGTGGTCTCGGCCATCTTTGCCCAGGACGATCCCCGGGCCGCCGCAGAAGAGCTTCGGGCCCTTTCCGACCAGATGGTGGCCCGATGATTCAGGGGCTGCTCTTCGATCTGGACGGCACCTTGGTGGATTCCAACTGGGTGTGGAAGAACATCGGCCGGGATTTTCTCATCGCCCAGGGCAAGACCCCGGAAGAGGGGCTGGTGGGGAAGTTTGAGGAGATGAGCTTCACCCAGTCCGCCGAATATATGATCCGGGAATACGGTCTCTCCATGACGGTGGGGGAGGTCATCGCCGCCGTGACCCAGATGGCAGAGGACACCTACCTCACTCGGGTGGATCTCAAGCCCGGTGCATCAGAACTGCTGCTGCGGTGCAAGGCGGCGGGACATCCCATGGCTGTGGGCACCGCATTGGATGAGGGCCTGGCCCGGCGCTTGCTGGAAAGGCTGGGGATTTTGGACTTCTTCCGAGGGGTGTACACCTGTGAGACATTGGGCTTCCCCAAAACCGACCCGGCCTTCTACCGCCGGGCAGTGGAGCTGTTGGGCTGCCTCCCCGGGGAGACGGCGGTGTTTGAAGACGCTCCCCACGCCTTGAAAACCGCAAAAGAGGCCGGCTGCCGCACCGTCGGCGTCGCCGACCCTTGGGGCGCCCCCCGCCGGGCGGAGGCAGAAGAATACAGCGACCGTTTCCTCCAAAGCCTGGAGGAGCTTCTGGATTTGCAGCATGGGGGAGAACAGCTCCCCCCAGAATAGAAAAGAGGTTGTAGCAGTATGTATAAAGTGCTTTCCATCGCAGGGTCGGATTGCAGCGGCGGCGCAGGCATCCAGGCCGACATCAAAACCATCGCCGCCCACGGCATGTACGCCATGACAGCTATCACCGCCCTGACAGCCCAGAACACCACCGGGGTGTATGGGGTGCTGGAGGCGGACAAAGACTTTGTGGCCCAGCAGATCGACTGCGTGTTCCAAGATATCCGCCCGGACGCGGTGAAGGTCGGCATGGTGGCAAACGCCCAGATCATCGCCGCCATCGCCGACAAGCTGGAGGAATATGAGGCAAAGAACATCGTGGTGGACCCGGTGATGGTCTCCACCAGCGGGGGGCGCCTCCTCAATGAGGATGCGGTGGAGGCCCTCAAGACCCGCCTTCTGCCCCTGGCGGATGTGATCACCCCCAACATCCCCGAGGCGGAATGCCTTTCCGGGATACCGATTCAATCCAATGGGGATATGGAGCGGGCGGCGGAACAGATCGCCCTCTTCTGCCGGGGGGCCATCCTCATCAAGGGAGGCCACCAGGAATACCGGGCCGACGACCTCCTCTATTATGAGGACTGCCCCATTTGGTTCCCCGGCCGCAAAGTGGACAACCCCAACACCCATGGAACCGGCTGCACCCTCTCCTCGGCCATTGCCTGCAACCTGGCCAAGGGGCTGATTTTGGAGGAGGCGGTGTTCCGGGCGAAGAAGTACCTCACCGGCGCGCTGCTGGCAGGGCTCAATTTGGGCAAGGGGAGCGGCCCCCTGGACCACGGCTACCGGATGCGGTAAGCGAAAATCCCCTAGAACGGCGCCAGTTTTGGGGTGAGGGGGTTGTTTTCTCCCCCTTTGCACGGAGATAAGGAAGCGGTGCGGCCCATATTTTGGGAAATACGGGGAATTTCACAAAATTTCCTCTGTTTTTTCCCCCTATGGGCCGCAATTTTTTGTTGACATTCTGCAAAAGATGGGGTATAGTGGACTAAGAAGAAACACCATAATGATTCGGATGAATGATCCGGGAGAGACCCATAAGGGCGCCGAAGGGGAAATCGCAAGAAACTCTCAGGCAAAAGGACCGGATCATGACGAAACTCTGGAAAGCCGTTAGGCGCCGAAGAAGCAATCCCCCTAGGGGAGAATCTTTCAGGTTTAGGAACAGAGGCGTACAATTTCTGTGCGCCTCTTTTTTGTTGCAATAAAGTGGATGCACAGGCCATACAGATAGAATCGGATGAATGATCCGGGAGAGACCCACAGGGCGCCGAAGGGGAAATCGCAAGAAACTCTCAGGCAAAAGGACCGGATCATGACGAAACTCTGGAAAGCCGCAAGGCGCCGAAGAAGCAATCCCGTTTGTGGAGAATCTTTCAGGTCAAGGACAGAGGCGTGCTGGGAACCTCCCCGCGCGCCTTTTTGCGTGTGGGGGCCTTTGAAACACAGGGGCTGCCAAGCCCCGGACTGGAGGAAGAGCCATGATTACCACCATCAAATACCTGATCGCCGACAGCACCAGCCCTTACCGGAATCTGGCGATGGAAGAATACCTGATGACCCAGGTGGGCAAAAACACCTGCATCCTGTACTTGTGGCAGGACCGCAACACGGTGGAGATCGGCCGCAACCAGAATGCCCGCAAGGAGCTGCGCCTCAACGAAATACAGAAAAACGGCGCCCGCATCTCCCGGCGGCTGGCTGGGGGAGGCGCTTGTTTCCACGACCTGGGCAACCTCAACTTCTCCTTCCTCACCTTGCAGGAGGAGATGGACGACAAACGGTTGAGCGGGGTGATCCTGCGGGCGGTCCGCGGCCTTGGCATCGACGCCGGCCGGTCGGAGAGCGGCATCCTCATGGCCGACGGCCGCAAATTCTGCAACAGCGTCACCTATACAAAAGACGGACACTCCTGTTACCGGGGCAGTATTATGGTCAATTCCAACCTGACCCGGGTGTGCAAATACATCAATCCCGCCTCCTCCCGGGTCAAATCCAAAGGGGCGGATTCCATCCGCTCCAAGGTGGTCAACCTCCAGGAGTGCCTTTCCTCCTTGACGGTGGAGGCCCTGCGGGAACAGATCATCGACTCTATGGGCCATGAATTTGGCCAGATCGCCCGCCGTTTGAACGCAGCGGAGATCGACGAGGACCGCATCCGCGCCTTGGAGGAGAAAAACGCCTCCCAGGAATGGACTATGGGCGGGTTCATCCCCTACACTTACGAACTGGCCGAGCGGCTGCCCTGGGGCAGCCTGCAAATCCAGCTGGAGATGGAACAGGGCTGGATTAAAGAAGCTGCTGTCTATTCCGACTCCACCGAGGTGGACGTGATCCAGAAGATCCCCCAGGTGCTGGTGGGCAGCTGCTTTACCTCCCCGTCGATGATCCGGGCCATGGAACGGCTCAAATCCGCCTGCTCGGGCAGCGAAAGGGAACTCTCCATGGTCAGTGACATCCAGAGCCTGATCGCCCAGCAGGATATTTAACTTCACTTTCTTCTTGTTTCTCCTGAAATTTTGGATTTTTGTTTGACGAGGCAAAGGCCGGCGGGAAACCGCCGGCCTTTGCCTCGTCTTTTGGTTTTTCTATTTTTGAAGGGGGACGGGGATGGGTTTACGGCAAAAGGAAGGACTGGGTGGNTACAGCGACCGTTTCCTCCAAAGCCTGGAGGAGCTTCTGGATTTGCAGCATGGGGGAGAACAGCTCCCCCCAGAATAGAAAAGAGGTTGTAGCAGTATGTATAAAGTGCTTTCCATCGCAGGGTCGGATTGCAGCGGCGGCGCAGGCATCCAGGCCGACATCAAAACCATCGCCGCCCACGGCATGTACGCCATGACAGCTATCACCGCCCTGACAGCCCAGAACACCACCGGGGTGTATGGGGTGCTGGAGGCGGACAAAGACTTTGTGGCCCAGCAGATCGACTGCGTGTTCCAAGATATCCGCCCGGACGCGGTGAAGGTCGGCATGGTGGCAAACGCCCAGATCATCGCCGCCATCGCCGACAAGCTGGAGGAATATGAGGCAAAGAACATCGTGGTGGACCCGGTGATGGTCTCCACCAGCGGGGGGCGCCTCCTCAATGAGGATGCGGTGGAGGCCCTCAAGACCCGCCTTCTGCCCCTGGCGGATGTGATCACCCCCAACATCCCCGAGGCGGAATGCCTTTCCGGGATACCGATTCAATCCAATGGGGATATGGAGCGGGCGGCGGAACAGATCGCCCTCTTCTGCCGGGGGGCCATCCTCATCAAGGGAGGCCACCAGGAATACCGGGCCGACGACCTCCTCTATTATGAGGACTGCCCCATTTGGTTCCCCGGCCGCAAAGTGGACAACCCCAACACCCATGGAACCGGCTGCACCCTCTCCTCGGCCATTGCCTGCAACCTGGCCAAGGGGCTGATTTTGGAGGAGGCGGTGTTCCGGGCGAAGAAGTACCTCACCGGCGCGCTGCTGGCAGGGCTCAATTTGGGCAAGGGGAGCGGCCCCCTGGACCACGGCTACCGGATGCGGTAAGCGAAAATCCCCTAGAACGGCGCCAGTTTTGGGGTGAGGGGGTTGTTTTCTCCCCCTTTGCACGGAGATAAGGAAGCGGTGCGGCCCATATTTTGGGAAATACGGGGAATTTCACAAAATTTCCTCTGTTTTTTCCCCCTATGGGCCGCAATTTTTTGTTGACATTCTGCAAAAGATGGGGTATAGTGGACTAAGAAGAAACACCATAATGATTCGGATGAATGATCCGGGAGAGACCCATAAGGGCGCCGAAGGGGAAATCGCAAGAAACTCTCAGGCAAAAGGACCGGATCATGACGAAACTCTGGAAAGCCGTTAGGCGCCGAAGAAGCAATCCCCCTAGGGGAGAATCTTTCAGGTTTAGGAACAGAGGCGTACAATTTCTGTGCGCCTCTTTTTTGTTGCAATAAAGTGGATGCACAGGCCATACAGATAGAATCGGATGAATGATCCGGGAGAGACCCACAGGGCGCCGAAGGGGAAATCGCAAGAAACTCTCAGGCAAAAGGACCGGATCATGACGAAACTCTGGAAAGCCGCAAGGCGCCGAAGAAGCAATCCCGTTTGTGGAGAATCTTTCAGGTCAAGGACAGAGGCGTGCTGGGAACCTCCCCGCGCGCCTTTTTGCGTGTGGGGGCCTTTGAAACACAGGGGCTGCCAAGCCCCGGACTGGAGGAAGAGCCATGATTACCACCATCAAATACCTGATCGCCGACAGCACCAGCCCTTACCGGAATCTGGCGATGGAAGAATACCTGATGACCCAGGTGGGCAAAAACACCTGCATCCTGTACTTGTGGCAGGACCGCAACACGGTGGAGATCGGCCGCAACCAGAATGCCCGCAAGGAGCTGCGCCTCAACGAAATACAGAAAAACGGCGCCCGCATCTCCCGGCGGCTGGCTGGGGGAGGCGCTTGTTTCCACGACCTGGGCAACCTCAACTTCTCCTTCCTCACCTTGCAGGAGGAGATGGACGACAAACGGTTGAGCGGGGTGATCCTGCGGGCGGTCCGCGGCCTTGGCATCGACGCCGGCCGGTCGGAGAGCGGCATCCTCATGGCCGACGGCCGCAAATTCTGCAACAGCGTCACCTATACAAAAGACGGACACTCCTGTTACCGGGGCAGTATTATGGTCAATTCCAACCTGACCCGGGTGTGCAAATACATCAATCCCGCCTCCTCCCGGGTCAAATCCAAAGGGGCGGATTCCATCCGCTCCAAGGTGGTCAACCTCCAGGAGTGCCTTTCCTCCTTGACGGTGGAGGCCCTGCGGGAACAGATCATCGACTCTATGGGCCATGAATTTGGCCAGATCGCCCGCCGTTTGAACGCAGCGGAGATCGACGAGGACCGCATCCGCGCCTTGGAGGAGAAAAACGCCTCCCAGGAATGGACTATGGGCGGGTTCATCCCCTACACTTACGAACTGGCCGAGCGGCTGCCCTGGGGCAGCCTGCAAATCCAGCTGGAGATGGAACAGGGCTGGATTAAAGAAGCTGCTGTCTATTCCGACTCCACCGAGGTGGACGTGATCCAGAAGATCCCCCAGGTGCTGGTGGGCAGCTGCTTTACCTCCCCGTCGATGATCCGGGCCATGGAACGGCTCAAATCCGCCTGCTCGGGCAGCGAAAGGGAACTCTCCATGGTCAGTGACATCCAGAGCCTGATCGCCCAGCAGGATATTTAACTTCACTTTCTTCTTGTTTCTCCTGAAATTTTGGATTTTTGTTTGACGAGGCAAAGGCCGGCGGGAAACCGCCGGCCTTTGCCTCGTCTTTTGGTTTTTCTATTTTTGAAGGGGGACGGGGATGGGTTTACGGCAAAAGGAAGGACTGGGTGGCGAAGTCAAAGACCCCCAGGTCGGTGATGCGGATTTCCGGGATGCAGGTCAGCGACACAAAGGAGAGGGTGATGAAGGGCTCCACCTCCGGCCTCACCCCCATGGCGCGGACCTTTGCGATCAGCTCCCCCAGTTTGCCCTGGATATCGGCAGTGCGGTCGTCGGTGAACAGACCGGCGATGGGCAAGGGCAGGGTGCCGGCCATCCGGCCGTTTTCCACCACGGTGTACCCGCCGTGGCAGCGGGCCAGTTCCTCCATGGCCAGGAGCATGTCCCGGTCGTTGTCCCCCACTACAATCATGTTGTGGGCGTCGTGGGCGATGGTGGAGGCGATGGCCCCGTTTTTGATGCCAAAGCCTTTGACAACCCCCACCCCGATATTGCCGGTGGCGTGGTGGCGCTCGGCCACTGCGATTTTATAAAACTCCCCTTGGGGCTGGAAACAGCCGCCCGCAGTGGGCACGGCAGAGATTTCTTTCTTGGTGACGATGCTCCCCGGCAGAAGGGTGATCACCGGGATCTCCCCCTGGACGGGGAGGGCTAAGCTTTCTGGGGTGAGGTGCCCCAGGTGGACGGTGTCCAAGCAGGCAGGGTCGATGGGCCGGGGGTTGGGCGGCAGGGTGGGGGAGCTGCCCTTTCGGGAGACCAGAACCCCATCTTTATACACGCTGTGGACGGCCATCTCTTCCAGACTGTCCAGCACCACCAGATCGGCCCGGAATCCAGGGGCAATGGCCCCCAAATCTGAAAGGCCATAGAGGTGGGCAGGGTAGAGGGTGGCCATCTTTACTGCCTCCCCAGGCGGGACCCCCAGCTGAATGGCCCGCAGCACATTCCAGCGGATATGGCCCTCCCGGGCGATGTCGTCCAGGTGCTTGTCGTCGGTACAGAAGACAAACCGGTCCAGGGGCAGGCCCATTTTTACAGCACCGGTGAGGATGGCATCCAGGTTCCGGGCGGCAGAGCCTTCCCGCACCTGGATGGTCATGCCGCAGCGAAGTTTTTCCAGCGCCTCCTGGAAGGTAGTGCATTCGTGATCGCTAGAAACCCCCAAGAGGCGGTAAGCGGCCAGTTCCTTGCCGGTGAGGCCAGGGGCGTGGCCGTCGATGGGCTTTCCAGCGAAGAGGCGGAGCTTCTCCAGCTTGTCCGGATCTCCGGCGAGGACTGCGGGGCAGTCCATTACCTCTCCCAGGCCCAGCACCCGGGGATGGTGGAGGAACTGGGCCATCTCCTGGGCAGAAAGGGGCGCGCCGTTGTGTTCAAACCGGGTGGCGGGCACGCAGGAGGGCAGCATGAGGTAGACGTTGAGTGGGAGGCCCTTCGTCTCCTCCAAGAGATAGGAGATCCCCTTGGCCCCCAGCACATTGGCGATTTCATGGGGGTCGGCAATGAGGGTGGTGGTGCCCCAGGGAAGGATTTTTTCGGCGAACAGCCGAGGGGATACCATGGTGGATTCCAGGTGCATGTGGGCGTCGATCAAGCCGGGGATCACTACCCGTTCACCCAGATCCACCTCCCGCTCCCCACGGTAAGACCCCACCCCGACGATGACCCCATTCTGCACGGCGATGTCACCGGGGAGGAGTTCCCCGGTGAACACATTGAAAACCAAACCATTTCGAAACACCAGCTGTGGGGTTTTCTCCCCCAGGGAATGGAGCCGAAGCGCCTGCCGGTCGTCCATAAAATGCCCTCCTTTTTGGGATGGCGCGGCGGGGAAAGAGGCCCCGGACCCGCGCGTTCCATCAAACGTATGTGAAGATAAGTATACCACATTCCGGGGAAAAATCTAGGTCAGTCCACAGGGCTTAAGTGGGGGAAAGTGAGGACAACATAGACGGCTTTTAAGTATTAGGAACAGTTCTCTGTAAAATGCAGGTAATTCTATGTGTGCTTTGTGGAGGCTCTTCCAACTATTTTGTAAATTACACACAAAAAAATTTACAAAATTGTATTAAATAGTAAATGTCAATTGTTTTTTCAGAAAATGATGCTATAATGGCACAAGTATGGAAAAACAATGTTTTGCCTATAATTGACGGCAAAACCGCTTTGGAGGGAAAAATCTTGTTATCCTTTATTCAAACGTTTAACCTCGCCATCTTTTTGTTATTTACCTTTTCTTATGCATACCAGATCTTTTACGCCCTGGTGGCCCTGGTCCGCAAAACCCCGGACCTGACCCCCAAGGACCTGCACAAGTTCGCGGTAGTTATTGCGGCCCGCAATGAAAGCGCGGTCATCGGCCAGCTGATCAACAGCATCAAGAAACAGAAATACCCCGCCGAGCTGGTGGACATTTATGTGGTGGCCGACAATTGCACCGACAACACCGCCGAGGTGGCCCGCCAGGCAGGCGCCCAGGTGTATGTCCGCAACAACCGCCAGATGGTGGGCAAGGGTTACGCCCTGGACTTTATCTTTAAAATTTTGCAGCGCACCAACGACAAAACCCAGTACGAGGGCTATTTTGTCTTTGATGCGGACAACCTGCTGGATGAAAACTACATCGCCGAAATGAACAAGGTGTTTGACGCCGGCTACCGGGTGGTTACCAGCTACCGCAATTCCAAAAACTACGACACCAACTGGCTCTCCGCTGGATACTCTTTGTGGTTCCTGCGGGAGGCTAAGTACCTCAACAACCCCCGCATGATTCTGGGCACCAGCTGCGCCATCTCCGGCACCGGCTTTTTGGTCCACAACGACATCATCAAAAAGAACAACGGCTGGAAGCACCACCTGCTCACCGAAGACATTGAATTCTCGATAGACAGCGCCATCGCCGGCGAATGCATCGGCTACGCGGGCAAGGCCAAGCTTTACGACGAGCAGCCCACCACGTGGGAACAGTCCTGGAACCAGCGGCTGCGCTGGGCTAAGGGTTTTTACCAGGTGTTCTACAATTACGGCGGCAAACTGGTCACCACCATGTTCCCCGACCGCAACTTCTCCTGCTTTGATATGCTCATGACCATTTCGCCGGCCATGATCGCATCGCTGCTCACCGTTTTCATCAACGCATTTTTCCTGCTGTGCGGCCTGCTGAACATCACGACCATCCCCGGGATCATTCCTGCGACCACCAGCGCGCTGATGGCCTCTTTGTGCAACTTCTACCTGGTGCTGTATGCCTTCGGCCTTCTGACCACTATCACCGAGTGGAAAGAGATCAATACCACCCCTTGGAAGAAGATCTGGTACACCTTTACTTTCCCCGTCTTTATCTTCACCTATGTGCCCATCTCCATTGTGGCCCTGTTCCGCAAGGTGGAGTGGAGCCCCATCACCCACAACGTCTGCAAATCCATTGAGGAAGTGCAGCAGTAATCGGATTCTGTTATACAAGGCATAGAGGCAGACCTGCTTCTATGCCTTGTTTTTTTCTGGAAAAGAGTTATGGCGGGTCCGGTTTTTTGCGACTTCTGTGGAAGGAAAGGAGACGTCCTTTCAAGTTCGGGCTGTGGCGGTGCAGTTAAACTTGCCCCAGGAAAGAAGGTCAAAAAAATCCCCCTCAGGGGGAAGCCGGGAATACCCGGCCCCTTCCACAAGGGGGCAAAAGCGATTAGGGGCGGCTACGCTCCGCCAAAAAAACCTTGAGAATTCCGATGACATACCGCTTTTCTTGGGGTGTGCACTGGGCTAATAGCTGCTGGATGTCGTCGTTCATATACTGTTTCCCATCGGTGACGGTGCCCATCAGCACAGTGTCTGGGGTGACCTCCATGGCCTCACACAGGCGCACCAGGGTCTCCAGGCTGGGGATGGAGCGGCCGTTTTCAATGTTGGACAGATAATTATTGGAAATTTCCGCTTTTTCTGAGAGTTTGTCTTGGGTCAGGCGCCGCTCTTTGCGCAGGCGGGCAATCCGCCGACCTAAAAGATTGTAATCGATTTTCATACGATCCCCCCTCTAGATAAAGGGTAATGAATCTTGGACAAAATATACACCATTTAATAGTGTAATCCAACTTGAAGTATTTGTTTTTATCGGTTATAATAGGATTACACTACAACGATTAGAACAGGGGGATACATGTGAAAGGATGGCTGGCACTCGTCTTGTGTCTCTGCCTCGGCTTATCGGGTTGCGGCGGCTGGGCGGAAAACCAGCAGATTGACCGCCTTCAATCCCAGGTGGAGGAATTGCAGCGGGAGCTGGAAACCATCCAAGGGGCTTCCGCCCCGGGGATAGAGCAGCCGGTCCCCTGGTGGGAGGAGTGGCTGCCTTGGAAGGTGGCCTGGAGGATGCTTGCGCAGGAGAGCAAAAGGGATACCAAGTCCGAAGGCCAGTATTGGTGCATGGGCAAGGGGGATAGCTGCCAAAATCCCACCTCCGGCCCCTTGGATTTGTACTGCGACAGCTGCGACCCCGATGGGGACAACCGGGAGGGCTAAAAGCCCGGCCCCTCGGCCTGTTTGCCCACAGGGCGATATTTCTTCATGTCTCATACGGCGGCAAAAGGGCCAGGATTTTGTCCACAGCATATGCAAAAACTCCCCCAAGCGCAATGCCTGGGGGAGTTTCTTATGTATCGGTTGCAAGCTTGGAGGAACTAGCAAACTTGGAAGCCCTTGGAAGAAAGGGCGGTTTTGATCTCCTCGATGTGCTCGAAGTTCTTGGTTTCCATGGTCAGCTCCACAGCGCAGGAGGTGACATCGCCTTGGGTTCTGGCGCGGTCGAAAGTGACACCGATGATGTTGGCGCCGGTAGCGGCTACAGCGGCCAGGGTTTCGGGCAGCTGGGAGGATTTATCCGCCATCTCCACAGTGACCTTGGCCATGCGGCCGGTGTAGGTGAGTCCTCTGGTCAGCACCTTGGTGTAGGTGTTGATGTCCACGTTGCCGCCGGAGACCACGCAGACCACTTTTTTGCCTTGGACAGGCAGTTTGTTGAAGAGGACAGCAGCCACAGGGGTGGCGCCGGCGCCTTCGGCCACGATCTTGGATTTCTCGGCCAGGGCAAGCATAGCAGAGGCGATTTCATTCTCGGAAACGGTAACTACATCGTCCACGTATTTGGAAACCATCTCAAAGGTCAGGTCGCCGGGCATTTTTACCTGGATGCCGTCGGCAATGGTTTTGGCGTCGCACTCGGTGATCTTCTTGTTTTTAAAGGAGACCGCCATGCCAGGGGCGCCTTCGGACTGCACGCCGTAAACTTTGCAGTTGGGGTTGATGGTCTTGACGGCAAAGGAGATGCCAGAGATCAGGCCGCCGCCGCCGATGGGCACAACCACAGCATCCACGTCTTTCAGCTGCTCCATGATTTCCAGGCCGATAGTGCCCTGGCCAGCCATGACATCCACGTCGTTGAAGGGATGGGCAAAGGTGTAGCCTTTTTCCTTCTGGAGCTCAGTGGCCCGTCTGGCGGCGTCATCGTAAACGCCCTCTACCAGGACAACCTCAGCGCCGTAGCTTCTGGTTGCCTCCACTTTAGCCACAGGGGCGGAAGCAGGCATGCAGATGACGGCTTTGGTGCCGCTTCTCTGTGCGGCCAGTGCGATGCCCTGGGCGTGGTTGCCGGCGGAGCAGGCGATAACGCCGTGGGATTTTTCCTCCTCAGACAGCTGGGAGATCTTGTAGTAGCCGCCGCGCAGCTTGAAGGAACCGGTCAGCTGCAGGTCTTCGCATTTCAGATACAGGTCACAGCTGTTGGTCAGGGTGGGGGCGGAGATCAAAGGGGTTTTGCGGGCAACGCCATCCAGGACGGATGCCGCATGTTTTACTTTTTCCAGAGTAAGCATAATGATCCTCCAATCCTGCATTTTACAATGCAAAAAGCGATTTTATTTACACCATTATCTTACACCATCCCCAGCGGAAAAGCAACATTACAGAAACAAATTCGGATATTTTGTATGTGATGGGCATACAAATCTGGTAACTTTACCATGGGTAACAGGAGGGGATCCCCCGTAGGCGGCCAGCCTTTGCCGCCCTGGAGGCGTGCCGGAAAGCAGCCTGCTTTCGGGGAGCTTATCAGTGGTGGGAAAAACGGATATCCCGGGCCGGCATATGGCTCCACTCCGGATGCTGGGGAAGCCACTTCTGGGCATAGGGGCAGGTGAGGATCACCTGCCGGCCCTGGGATTCCAGCTGGGCGAGGGCAAGCTCCATCAGCTGGGAAGCGACCCCTTTCCCCCGGTGGGCAGGCTCCACAAATATATGGTCGATGTTAGAGACCTTGCTGTTGACCGACGGGAAGGTGACAAAACCCGCCCGGGTCCCGTCTTCACAGAAGAGAAGGATCCGCTCTTTTTCCACAATGGATTTCATAATCAAATCTCCTTTCAGGGGATGGAGGTATCAGGGGAGGTGGTTGGATTGATCAAGCGGCTTAGGGTGCTGGCCTTGGGGGAAGAATCCCTTCCATAGTATAACGAGCCAACCTGTGAAAAAACCGGCCGGGATCATTGTCTCCGGCCGGTTTTGTGGGTTTTGTTGCCGCGGGAGGGGTCTTAGAACTCCAGCGGGGTTTTGTCGAAGTGGAAGTGGACCGGCATGCCGGCTTGGACAGGGCAGCTGCGCTCCCCGGCGATGAGGGGGAGGAGGTAGTCGTAGGCCTCCTGGGAGAGGTCTTTGTTGCCAGGCAGGATCCATTCGGCAGGGACTTTACGCTCCTTGTTGGCCGCCTCTTCCAAGGGGAAGGTGCCCAGCTCTACCGCATAGGGGTCGTTGCTGGTGCGCACCAAGGCGATCATCCGGCCGGTCTCCCCGGCGAGGGCGCGCTGGACAGCCCCGGCACCCAGCAGGCGGGCTTCCTCGATGTCGCAGGCGGACTGGATGTGGGCGGCGCAGCGCTGCAATACGCTCAGCTCCACTGAGCGGACCTTACAGCCCAGCTTTTCCAGGACATACCGCTCCAGGTACTTGCCGATGCCGGAAAGATACTTGTGGCCGAAGGCGTCCACCGTCTCATCCTGCACCGATTCGGCCACATAGCGGCCTTCGGCGGTTTTCACCCCTTCGGAGACTGCCACCAGCACAGCTTTGTGTTCCAGCTGGGCGGCTTTGATGTCCTCGATGAACTGGTCTGGATCAAAGGGTACCTCGGGCAGGTAGACCAGGTGAGGGGCCTTTTCCCCTACCACATGGGGCAGGACCGAAGCGGCGGTCAGCCAGCCGGCGTTGCGACCCATGATCTCCACAATGGTGACACTGGGCAGGTTGTAGACCTGGGTGTCCCGGATGATCTCCAGGATGGAGGTGGCGATGTATTTGGCCGCCGAACCGAAGCCGGGGGTGTGATCGGTGCAGGGCAGGTCGTTGTCGATGGTTTTGGGGATGCCCATGACTTTGATGTCAATCCCCTCCTCGGCGAAGAACACCCCCAGCTTGTGGGCGGTATCCATAGAATCGTTGCCGCCGATATAGAAAAAGTACCCGATTTCCAGGTCCTGCATCACCCCGGCGATCAGTTTGTACACGTCGGGGGCGACACTGTACTCCGGCAGGCGGTACCGGCAAGAGCCCAAGGCCATGGCCGGGGTGGATTCCAGCAGTTGGAAATCCCCTTCGCTGTGCATCTGGCTGTCCAGGCGGATAATCCTCCGGTCCATAATGCCTTGGATGCCGTTGAGGGCGCCATACACCGCGCCGATTTTCTCCTGGCGCATAGCCTCTTGAATCACGCCGGAAAGGGATGCGTTGATCGCGCAGGTGGGTCCGCCGGATTGGGCGACCAAAATGTTGTTTGCCATAGATGAAGCTCCTCCCAGATTTAAAATATCCGCCTCCCCGCCTGGGCGGGAAGGGATGAACCCCCTGACAAAGGGTTTTTTACGAATCTTGCAGCGGTTATAGCCTAGAGGTTTTACGAATCACCGCTTTGCGGTTTGTCCTAGCTTGGAATTCACACAAACCGGAAAAAGCCAGGCGCCGCTTTTGCGGCGGGAAAGGCTTTTTCACGAATAGCCGCTTTGCGATTATTATAGCATAAGGAATATTGCCGATACAATTTGCGAAAGCCCCCACAGTTTCGGTTTATTTTACAAATAATTGTGTAGAATCCATAAATGGAAGGGCGCGTTGTTGACAAGGCTGGGCTGGAACGGTATAATCAAACCAGCAACCAAATAAAGAGGATGCAGCGATGGGAAAAACCGCCGCCTGCACCTGCGGGTAGAGAGAGGAAGGCCGCGGCTGAAAGCCTTCCAAAGCAGGTGGGAGCAGCGGGAGCCGCCCCGGAGCACCCCGGTGAGGAATCGGGGCGTGTACAGCGCGTTATGCTGTGTAAAGTGGCGCCGGTTTCCGGCGCAATTTGGGTGGTACCACGGAATGCACAGGTTGGCTTTCGTCCCTTTTAGCGGGGGATGGAAGCCTTTTTTGTTATTCCACAGCACATGATAAAATGAGAATAGGAAGTGACTTACTATGGAATGGACCGGTTTAAACGACCTGCGTGAAAAATTCCTCAAATTCTACGAGAGCAAAGGCCACGTCATCCTGCAAAGCGCCCCCCTGGTGCCCAAGGATGACGCCAGCCTCCTGCTGATCAACTCCGGCATGGCACCGCTGAAAAAGTACTTTTTGGGTGTGGAGACCCCCCCTGCCCGCCGCGCCACCTCCTGCCAAAAGTGCATCCGCACCCCCGACATCGAGCGGGTGGGCAAAACCGCCCGCCACGGCACCTACTTTGAGATGCTGGGCAACTTCTCCTTTGGCGATTACTTTAAGCACGAGGCCACCAAATGGGCCTGGGAGTTCATCACCCAGGAACTGAAGCTCCCAGTGGACCGCATCTGGGTCTCGGTCTATGAGGACGACGACGAG
This sequence comes from Merdimmobilis hominis, assembly GCF_900104615.1. Classification (GTDB taxonomy): domain Bacteria; phylum Bacillota; class Clostridia; order Oscillospirales; family Ruminococcaceae; genus Merdimmobilis; species Merdimmobilis hominis. The sequence goes on from NZ_LT629939.1 coordinate 2,390,686, forward strand.
ACGGTGGACATCTGGGTCAACGAAGTGGGGGTAGACCCCAGCCACATCGTCCGCCTGGGCAAGGAGGACAACTTTTGGGAGATCGGTTCCGGCCCCTGCGGCCCTTGCTCCGAGCTCTACTTTGACCGCGGCGAGGAATACGGCTGCGGCAAACCCACCTGTGGCGTAGGCTGCGACTGCGACCGGTATGTGGAGTTCTGGAACCTGGTGTTCTCCCAGTTCGATTCCGACGGGGAAGGCCACTACACCCCTATGGAACATCCCAACATCGACACCGGTATGGGTCTGGAGCGGATCGCCTGTATCATGCAGGGGGTCAACAACCTGTTTGAGGTGGACACCGTCCAGCGGATCATGAAGCACATCGCCGGCATCGCCGGGGTGGAGTACGGCCAGGATGAAAAAACCGACGTCTCCCTGCGGGTCATCACCGACCACATCCGCAGCACCACCTTTATGATCGGGGACGGCGTTGTCCCCACCAACGAGGGCCGGGGCTATGTGCTGCGCCGCCTGCTGCGCCGGGCCGCCCGCCACGGCCGCCTGCTGGGCATCCACGAGCCCTTCCTGTACAAGGTCTGCGAGACGGTCATCGCCGAAAATGAAAAGGCCTACCCCGAGCTGCGGGAGAACCAGGACTACATCGTCAAGGTCATCCACAACGAGGAGGAACGGTTTGCCAAGACCATTGACCAGGGCATGGAGCTGCTGGGCGACCTCATCGACCGGATCGAGGCAGAGAGCCTCAGTGAGGAGGAGAAAATCCTCTCCGGCGAACAGGCCTTTAAACTGTATGACACCTTCGGCTTCCCCATCGACCTGACCCGGGAGATTTTGGAGGAGCGGCACATCGGCCTTAACGAAGAGGAATTCACCCGCTATATGAACGAACAGAAAGAACGAGCCCGGGCCGCGCGAGCCGCCATGGGCGACGTGTCCTGGGAAGAGGACATTCTCGCCCCATTTAAAGACAACAAAACCGAGTTTGTCGGCTATACCGAGAGCGAGAGCGACGCTAAAATCCTGGCCATGGTGATGGATGGGCAGCTGGTGGATTCCATCAGCGAAGGGGACAGCGCCACCATCCTGCTGGACCGCACCCCCTTCTATGCCGAAAGCGGCGGCCAGGTGGGGGACATGGGCCTCATTCTGGGGGGCAAATGCGTCTTTAAGGTGATGGACTGCAAAAAGTCCGCCTCCGGCCTGTATATGCACATCGGCGTCATGGCTTCGGGCATGTTCACCACAGGGGATGAGGTCCACGCCTCGGTCTCCATGGCCCGCCGCCGCGCCATCATGCGCAACCACACCGCTGCCCACCTGCTACAGGAGGCCCTGCGGGAGGTCCTGGGCAACCACGTCCACCAGGCGGGTTCCTATGTGGATGAAGCGGTCTGCCGGTTCGACTTCTCCCACTTCAGCGCTATGACCCCTGAGGAGCTGGACCGGGTGGAATACCTGGTTAACGACATGATCCTTTCCTCCATGGACGTCAAGGTCGCGGAGATGAGCATTGAGGAAGCCAAAGCCACCGGCGCTATGGCCCTCTTTGGGGAGAAGTACGGCAGCGTGGTGCGGGTGGTCAACATGGGCGGCCGCTCTATCGAGCTGTGCGGCGGCACCCATGTGGCCAACACCGGCAACGTGGGCCTCTTCAAGATCGTCAAGGAGTCCTCGGTGGCAGCGGGCGTCCGCCGGATCGAGGCGGTCACCGGCCGCGGGGTGCTGCGGCTGATCGACACCGCCAACGCCACCCTCCTGGAGGCCAGCAGTAACCTGAAGCTCTCCAATCCCGCGGAGCTGGTGGCCAAAACTGCGGCTATCACCGCCGAGCTGAAGGCCAAGGACAAGGAGATTGAGCGGCTGACCCAAAAACTGGCCGATGTCCAGGTGGACGGCCTGTTCGGCTCCGCCCAGGAAATCGGCGGGGNCTCCCCGCCTGGGCGGGAAGGGATGAACCCCCTGACAAAGGGTTTTTTACGAATCTTGCAGCGGTTATAGCCTAGAGGTTTTACGAATCACCGCTTTGCGGTTTGTCCTAGCTTGGAATTCACACAAACCGGAAAAAGCCAGGCGCCGCTTTTGCGGCGGGAAAGGCTTTTTCACGAATAGCCGCTTTGCGATTATTATAGCATAAGGAATATTGCCGATACAATTTGCGAAAGCCCCCACAGTTTCGGTTTATTTTACAAATAATTGTGTAGAATCCATAAATGGAAGGGCGCGTTGTTGACAAGGCTGGGCTGGAACGGTATAATCAAACCAGCAACCAAATAAAGAGGATGCAGCGATGGGAAAAACCGCCGCCTGCACCTGCGGGTAGAGAGAGGAAGGCCGCGGCTGAAAGCCTTCCAAAGCAGGTGGGAGCAGCGGGAGCCGCCCCGGAGCACCCCGGTGAGGAATCGGGGCGTGTACAGCGCGTTATGCTGTGTAAAGTGGCGCCGGTTTCCGGCGCAATTTGGGTGGTACCACGGAATGCACAGGTTGGCTTTCGTCCCTTTTAGCGGGGGATGGAAGCCTTTTTTGTTATTCCACAGCACATGATAAAATGAGAATAGGAAGTGACTTACTATGGAATGGACCGGTTTAAACGACCTGCGTGAAAAATTCCTCAAATTCTACGAGAGCAAAGGCCACGTCATCCTGCAAAGCGCCCCCCTGGTGCCCAAGGATGACGCCAGCCTCCTGCTGATCAACTCCGGCATGGCACCGCTGAAAAAGTACTTTTTGGGTGTGGAGACCCCCCCTGCCCGCCGCGCCACCTCCTGCCAAAAGTGCATCCGCACCCCCGACATCGAGCGGGTGGGCAAAACCGCCCGCCACGGCACCTACTTTGAGATGCTGGGCAACTTCTCCTTTGGCGATTACTTTAAGCACGAGGCCACCAAATGGGCCTGGGAGTTCATCACCCAGGAACTGAAGCTCCCAGTGGACCGCATCTGGGTCTCGGTCTATGAGGACGACGACGAGACGGTGGACATCTGGGTCAACGAAGTGGGGGTAGACCCCAGCCACATCGTCCGCCTGGGCAAGGAGGACAACTTTTGGGAGATCGGTTCCGGCCCCTGCGGCCCTTGCTCCGAGCTCTACTTTGACCGCGGCGAGGAATACGGCTGCGGCAAACCCACCTGTGGCGTAGGCTGCGACTGCGACCGGTATGTGGAGTTCTGGAACCTGGTGTTCTCCCAGTTCGATTCCGACGGGGAAGGCCACTACACCCCTATGGAACATCCCAACATCGACACCGGTATGGGTCTGGAGCGGATCGCCTGTATCATGCAGGGGGTCAACAACCTGTTTGAGGTGGACACCGTCCAGCGGATCATGAAGCACATCGCCGGCATCGCCGGGGTGGAGTACGGCCAGGATGAAAAAACCGACGTCTCCCTGCGGGTCATCACCGACCACATCCGCAGCACCACCTTTATGATCGGGGACGGCGTTGTCCCCACCAACGAGGGCCGGGGCTATGTGCTGCGCCGCCTGCTGCGCCGGGCCGCCCGCCACGGCCGCCTGCTGGGCATCCACGAGCCCTTCCTGTACAAGGTCTGCGAGACGGTCATCGCCGAAAATGAAAAGGCCTACCCCGAGCTGCGGGAGAACCAGGACTACATCGTCAAGGTCATCCACAACGAGGAGGAACGGTTTGCCAAGACCATTGACCAGGGCATGGAGCTGCTGGGCGACCTCATCGACCGGATCGAGGCAGAGAGCCTCAGTGAGGAGGAGAAAATCCTCTCCGGCGAACAGGCCTTTAAACTGTATGACACCTTCGGCTTCCCCATCGACCTGACCCGGGAGATTTTGGAGGAGCGGCACATCGGCCTTAACGAAGAGGAATTCACCCGCTATATGAACGAACAGAAAGAACGAGCCCGGGCCGCGCGAGCCGCCATGGGCGACGTGTCCTGGGAAGAGGACATTCTCGCCCCATTTAAAGACAACAAAACCGAGTTTGTCGGCTATACCGAGAGCGAGAGCGACGCTAAAATCCTGGCCATGGTGATGGATGGGCAGCTGGTGGATTCCATCAGCGAAGGGGACAGCGCCACCATCCTGCTGGACCGCACCCCCTTCTATGCCGAAAGCGGCGGCCAGGTGGGGGACATGGGCCTCATTCTGGGGGGCAAATGCGTCTTTAAGGTGATGGACTGCAAAAAGTCCGCCTCCGGCCTGTATATGCACATCGGCGTCATGGCTTCGGGCATGTTCACCACAGGGGATGAGGTCCACGCCTCGGTCTCCATGGCCCGCCGCCGCGCCATCATGCGCAACCACACCGCTGCCCACCTGCTACAGGAGGCCCTGCGGGAGGTCCTGGGCAACCACGTCCACCAGGCGGGTTCCTATGTGGATGAAGCGGTCTGCCGGTTCGACTTCTCCCACTTCAGCGCTATGACCCCTGAGGAGCTGGACCGGGTGGAATACCTGGTTAACGACATGATCCTTTCCTCCATGGACGTCAAGGTCGCGGAGATGAGCATTGAGGAAGCCAAAGCCACCGGCGCTATGGCCCTCTTTGGGGAGAAGTACGGCAGCGTGGTGCGGGTGGTCAACATGGGCGGCCGCTCTATCGAGCTGTGCGGCGGCACCCATGTGGCCAACACCGGCAACGTGGGCCTCTTCAAGATCGTCAAGGAGTCCTCGGTGGCAGCGGGCGTCCGCCGGATCGAGGCGGTCACCGGCCGCGGGGTGCTGCGGCTGATCGACACCGCCAACGCCACCCTCCTGGAGGCCAGCAGTAACCTGAAGCTCTCCAATCCCGCGGAGCTGGTGGCCAAAACTGCGGCTATCACCGCCGAGCTGAAGGCCAAGGACAAGGAGATTGAGCGGCTGACCCAAAAACTGGCCGATGTCCAGGTGGACGGCCTGTTCGGCTCCGCCCAGGAAATCGGCGGGGTGAAGTTCGCCATGGCTGGCTTCACCGGCACCAAACCGGACGCCCTCAAGACGATGGCCGACCGCATCAAGGAGCAGGCCCCCAACATGGTGGCTCTGCTGTACACCGTGGTGGGGGAGAAAGCCTCCATTGTGGCGGTCTGCGGCAAAGAGGCCCAGGGCAAGGGTCTGCACGCCGGCAAGCTGATCAAGGAATTCACCGCTCTGGTGGGTGGCAGCGGCGGCGGCCGTCCCGATGTGGCCATGGGCGGCGCCAGCGAGATCCTCAAATTGGATGAAGCTGCGGCCAAAGTTCCGCAAATCATTGAAAAAATGGTAAAAACCAAGTAAAATAAAAGGGAAGAAGCCTTCGCCCGGCGGAAAAATCCCCGGGCGGGCACCCCGATATACCCATGGGAAAGGAGGAAATTGGATATGGATTGTCTATTTTGCAAGATCATCGCCGGGGAAATCCCCTCCAAAAAGCTGTATGAGGACGAGAAGGTTCTGGCCTTTTACGACATCGACCCCCAGGCGCCGGTGCATTTTCTGGTGGTCCCCAAGGAGCACATCCCCTCTCCTGCCGCTATCGACGGGGAGAACTGCGCTGTAGTGGCCCACATCTATGCGGTTATTGCCCAGCTCGCCAAGGAATTGAAGCTGGAAAAGGGCTACCGGGTGGTGGCCAACTGCGGGGAGGACGGCGGCCAGACGGTGGGCCACCTCCACTTCCATGTGCTGGCGGGCCGTTTGCTGGCCTGGCCTCCCGGTTAACCGCACCTTTCTTTGCTCTCTTCCCCCAAAATTTGATTTGGAGATGAATGTTGTATGGACCATTACACCCTGCATGTGGCCGGCTTGACCCGGGAACTCCCCATCTGCCCGGTCAACGAGCATCTTTCCATCGCGGCGTTTATCATGTTCTCCGACGTGGAGCTGACCATCGCCTGCGCCAAAGAGCTCCTGGGCAAAGTCCCGGAGTTCGACGTGTTGATCACCGCGGAATCCAAGGGCATCCCCCTGGCGTATGAGATGTCCCGCCAGTCGGGGAAAAAGTACCTGCTGGCCCGCAAGAGCGTCAAGCTCTATATGAAAAAGCCGGTGGCGGTGGATGTCAAATCCATCACCACTGCCAAACTCCAGACCCTGTACATCGACAGCGACGATATCGCCTCGATGGAGGGCAAGCGGGTGCTGATTGTGGACGATGTGGTCAGCACCGGGGAATCCATGGCCGCGTTGGAGCAGCTGGTGCACAAAGCCGGCGGCAAGATTGTGGGCAAAGCTGCCGTCCTGGCAGAGGGCGACGCCATGGAGCGCAAAGATTTGATCGTGCTGGCCCCCCTGCCGGTGTTTGAAAAGTAGCCCAAATAGGTGATTGAGATGAAGAGACCGTTTTTTCCAGTGGGAATTTCCTTCCTAACTGCGATGGCGGTCTCTTTTTCCTTTGGCGTCTTTGGCGGGGTGGGGATGCTCCTACTTCTTCTGCCCCTCGCCTTGGTGCTCCGCGGGGAGTCCCGGCGGGTACTGGGGCTTGTCCTGGCGGCGGTGGCCATAGCGGGGCTGCTGTTTCAAGGGCATTTGTGGCTGCGGTTTGAGCCGACAGCCCGGCTGGATGGGCAGACCCTTCTCTTCACCGGCACCGTTCTGGAGCGGGAAAAGGCGGGCCGGGGAGAGCGGTACCAGCTCAAAGGGAGTTTCCCCCAGGTGGAAGGGCTGGGGGAAACTGCTATCCAGCTGACCAGTTTTTCCAGCTGGGATCTCCTCCCGGGGGAAGAGGTGGAAGCCCTGGTGGAGCTTTCCGCCCTCTCCTTTGACACGGCCTGGGGGCGAAGCGCCATCTCCCGGGGCGTTTATCTGGCTGCGGAACCGGTGAAGGAGCCGAAGCTTGTCCCCACCCTCAGCCACCCAGTAGAGGGGAGGCTGGCCTGGTACCGCTGGGAGCTTGGGCAGAGGATTTCATCCGCTGTGGGCGGCCGGGAAGGCGCTCTTTGCACCGGCATGGCCTTGGGAGATGGAGGTCTCCTCTCCAGAGAGGACAGCAGGGCTATGCGGGGTGCGGGCCTTTCCCATCTTCTGGCAGTGTCCGGCTTCCACTTGGTGGTGCTCACCGGCCTTTTGCGGCAGCTGCTGAACAAATTCCGGGTCAAAAAGCGGTGGAAAATCCCCCTTTTACTGGCTCTCACCTGGGGGTATGCCGCCCTTTTAGGATTCCCCGTCTCCATCCGGCGGGCGGCGGTGGTCTTTACCCTCTCCTTGTTGGCGGAGGCGGTGGACCGCCAAGCCGACGGCCTCACCTCCCTGGGGGTGGCGGCCTTACTCATCGGGATGATTGACCCCTTCTCGGCAGGAAGCCTTTCGGTGCAAATGACCTTCCTCTCCTCCCTGGGCATTCTCCTATGGACCGGGCCGGTGGTTCGTTTCCTGGAGGGGCGGGTGCTCTTCTTCCTGGGGCCGCGGCTTCCCCGGGTGCGCTGGGCGGTGGAGGCGTTTGCACTCTCCCTGTGTGCGGGGTTGGCCCTTTCGCCCTTGCTGGCCTACCATTTTGGGGTGGTGGCCCTCTATGGGCCCCTTGCCGCAGTGTTCACCGCCCTATTGGTGCCTCTGGCATTGGGAGCAACGGCGGCTTTGGCCTTGCTGCCTATGGCGGAGCCGTTGGCCGCGCCTTTGGCCCGCTTTGCCGCTGCCGGGATTTTACAGGTGGCCCACGGGGTTTCCTCCTTGCCCGGGGCGGTTTGGCCGGCGGGGGATGGGGCTGTTCCCTTGGTTTTCGCCTTCGCTGTGGCGCTGCTGATGTTCTTAGCCCTAGCTGAAGCGGAGGGGAAAACCGTCCGACTGGCGGCTTTGGGGTTGGCGGCGCTGCTCTTCGGGGTGCTGTCAGTGGAGCAGATCCTTTCCGCCGGAACCATCCGCCAGGTGGGGATGGAGGGCTGGGATGGATTGGCCCTTCTGCGCCAAGGCCGGGCAGTTGTGGTGGGAAGCCCTGGGGGCGCCTCCTCCGGGGAACGGCTCTGCGACCTGCTTGACCGCTATGGGGTGGAGGGCCTGGATCTGTTGGTCCTTCCCCGCAAGGCGGAAGGCGCAGGACTTGACCTCCTGCTGGAGGAACACCCCGCGGCCTGCATCGTGGCGGCGGGGTCAGAGGAATACCGAGAGGGGCTGGCCGGGGAGGCCCAGGTGATTCCCTACGGCCCCATGGAGATCCGCCTTTTGGGGGAGGGGAGGCTGTTCCTCCTGCCGGGCGGGGAGGTCCGGGTGGAACGGGAAAAATAAGCGGTTAAAAAGTCCCCAAAAGTGTGCTATAATAATCGTTGATTGAGAAACACGAGAGGAAAGGGGGCGCCGCTGTGGCTGCCTACGGTTCCAAATCCGCCTATGAAGGGGAGGAACGGCTGCTGGCCGATTTGAAATCCGGCCAGTTCAAGCGGGTGTACCTCCTATTTGGGGAAGAGGACTATCTGAAAGAATACTACTTCAACAAGCTGGTGGGGAAGATTGTAGACCCTGCCTTCGCCAGCTTCAATTTGACCCGGCTGGACGGCAAAAAATTTTCAGCGGACGCCCTCTTTGAAGCGGCGGAGGCCCTGCCCTTGATGGCGCCCCTGCGCTGTGTGGCGGTGGATGACCTGGAGCCGGAGAAATTCTCCCCCACCGAGGCCAAAAAGATGGAACAGCTCCTCTCCGACCCGCCGGAGAGCTGTGTCATCCTTCTGCGGCTGGCGGCCAAAAAGCCCGACCCCAAAAAATCTGCCCGGGTGAAGAACCTCATTTCCCAGGTGTCCAAAGTGGGGGCGGTGGTGGAACTCGCCCCCCGGGACCGCACCAAGGTGATCCGGTTTGCCGTGGCCCGCTGTGACAAGGAGGGGTGTATCCTCTCCCCTCAGCTGGCGGGGTATCTGGTGGACCGCTGTTCCCAGGATATGTGGCTCCTGTCAGGGGAGATCGCCAAGCTCTGCGCCTATGTGGGAGGGGGGGAGATCACCAAAGAGGCCATCGACAAGGTGACTACCCAAGCGGTGGACGCGGGGATCTACGACCTCTCCCGGATGATTTTAAAAGGGGATTACGCCGGGTCCCTCGCCATCCTTTCCGACCTGTTTTACCTGCGGGAGGAGCCCACGGTGATCTTAGCCACCCTGTCCTACACCTTTGTGGATCTCTACCGGGCTAAGATTGCACGGGAGGCAGGGGTGGATTCCGGCCGCATCGCCGAGGATTTCGGCTACCGGGGCCGGGAGTTCCGGGTGAAAAACGCCCTGCGGGATTCTGCCCGCTATTCGGTGGAGTTTCTGCGCAAAGCCCTCTCCCTCCTGGAAGAGGCGGACTACCGGCTGAAAAGCTCCCGGGCGGACAGCCGGCTCATTGTGGAGCAGGCGGTCACCGAGCTGTTTTACACATTGCAAAAAGAGGGAAGCCATTGATCAAGATAAAAGAAGCCATTGTGGTGGAAGGCAAATACGACAAGATCCGGCTCTCCAGCCTGGTGGATGCCACCATTGTGGAGGCCGGGGGATTTCACATCTATAAAGACAAAGAAAAGCTGGAACTGCTGCGCCTGCTGGCCCAGCGGACCGGCCTTGTGGTGCTCACCGACTCGGACGCCTCTGGGTTTAAGATCCGGAGGTTTTTAAACGGGGCCATCGGCCCCCAGCACCTCAAACATGTATACATCCCCGATGTCTACGGCAAGGAGCGGCGCAAGGCCCAGCCCTCTGCCGAAGGGAAATTGGGGGTGGAGGGGATGACCACCCAGGTGCTGCTGGAGGCTTTCCGCCAGGCGGGCCTCCTCTGTGAGGAAGGGGCTCCCCGCACCGGGCGGCCCATCACCAAACAGGATTTTTATGAGGACGGCCTCACCGGCGGGGCTGGCAGCGCCCAAAAAAGGCAAGAGCTTTTGAAGCGGCTGGGCCTGCCGGAGCACCTGACCACCAACGCCATGGTCACCCTCTGCAACACCATGCTCACCTATGAGGAATACCGGGAGGCCGTGTCCTCCCTTTGACAGGCAATTGGGGGGGGGGCAGAAGCCCTTTCTATGGGTTTTCCGCTTTCCGGCTGGCCGTGCGGCTTCATAAATTGGGAAAAAAGCGGCGGGGAGCACTCCTCCCCACATTTTAAAATACGTGAGAAAGGGGGCGGCGGCGTGCCCATCGATTCCTTGGGGTTTGTCTATCTGTTTTTGCCGGCATCTATGGCGGCGTACTATCTCACCTCCAACCGGTACAAGAATTTTGTGCTGTTGGTGGTCTCCCTGGTGTTTTATGGGATGCTGTTCCCCACCATGCTGCCCATGGCGCTGGGCTCGCTGCTGTTTGATTACCTTGTGGTGCAGCTGCTGGCCCTTTGGGAAGGGAATCCAGCTTGGAGAAGCTTGGCCGCCGGCGCCTCGGTGGTGAAAAACATGGGGATGCTGCTGGCCTTGGGCATGTTGGCCCGGCCACAGGCGTTGATGGCCCCCGCCGGCCTCTCGGTGATCAACCTGACCTCCATGGGCTATGTGCTGGATGTCTACGACCACGAGGCCCCGGCGGATTCCAGCTTTGTGCGCTACGGCATCCTCTGCCTGTTTTTTGGCAAGGTGTTTGTGGGCCCGCTGGTCACCTACAACCAGCTGGCGCCCCAGCTGAAAAAAATCCGGCCCTCCCTGTCTGGCATCGCCTCCGGTGTGGTGGCCTTCACCATCGGCCTGGGCAAAAAGGTGATCTTGGCAGACAGTGTCACCGCCCTTTATGAGAGCCTGCGGGCCACCCCCCTTTACGAGATGACCTCCATGGCCGCCTGGGTGATGGTGCTGGCCTTTGCCTTTGCGCTGTATTTCACCCTTTCAGCTTACAGCGATATGGCCCGGGGGTTGGGCAAGATCTTCGGCCTGGATCTGCCCCAAAACTTCTATTACCCCTACCAGGCCCGGACGGTCACCGAGTTTTTTGGCCGGTTCAACATGACGGTCAGCGAGTACTGGAAGCGGTACATCCGCCTGGGCCGTCCCGATGGCAGCCACGCCCGGCTCACCGCCGCCTTTGAGGCCTTGTTTGTCACCGCCTTGTGGGGGGTGTGGTTTGGTTTTTCCCCCAACTGCCTGGCCTTTGGCCTGTTGATCGGCGCCTTGGTATTGGTGGAGCGGCATCTGACCGGAAAGCTTCTCAGGGCCATCCCGCCGGTTTTTTCCCGGATGATCACCTTCTTGGTGGTCATCCTGTCCCTGGTGTTTCTGCTGGGCGGGGAGTGGAGCCAAATTGCGGCCTATCTGCGGATGATGTTCGGCCTTGGGAGCCGTCCCGCCACCGACGAGACCTTTTTATACCTCATCAGTTCCAATTACCTGGTGCTGCTGGGCTGCCTGTTCCTCTCCACCAGTTCAGCAGACATGCTGGGCCGCTGGATCAAGAAAAACTATCCCCAGCTGGACGATGGGCTGACCGTTGTATTCAATATCGGGCTGTTGGTGATCACCACCGCCCTGCTTTTGTGAGGTGAGGCCATGTTATCCAAACGAATTTCCGCCCTGCTTCTCCTCTCGGCCATCTGCCTCTCCTCGGTGTATATTGTGATGCGGGGGGGCTTCTTCCAGCGCCGTCCAGCAGAGGAAGGGGTAACCCTTTCCCAGGCGGCGGATGACTTTGTGGGAAACAACTTCCCCTTTGGGGAGCAGCTGAAACAGTTGGCCACCCGTTTCCGCCTCCTCTCCGGACAGTGGGAACAGAACGGGGTGTATATCACCGACGGCCACCTTCTGGACAATATCCAGGAGAAGGACCCCACCATCGGCGATGAAAACATCCATGCCATCACCTCCTTTGTGGAGACCAACAAGGTGCCCAGTTACCTGATGCTGATTCCCACTTCGGCAGCTATCCACCAGGAGGAAAAGCCCATGTATGCCCCCTTGACCAACCAGCGCCGGTATATCGAGGATGTGTACCGCAGTATGACCGGCCGGGTTTCCACCGTGGACGTCTACCAAACCCTGCTCAACCACCGGGAGGAAGGGATTTACTACAAAACCCAGTCCAACCTGACCGGCCTAGGGGGGTATTATGTCTATTCGGTGTTGGCCCGGCGGCTGGGGTTTGAGGTCAACCCTCTGGACTGGTATGAAATCCAGTACAGCCCCGGAACCTATTATGGGGATTTATACCAGCGGGCTCCCTATAAAAAGGTGGCCCCGGATTTGGTCTCATTCTTCCATTTTTCCAAGTACCGGCGGGAGTACCGGGTGGTCCACATCTACCCCAATGAGGTAAAGACCTATTACACCCTGTACCCCTCCCATCTCCTATCAGGGGGCCAGCCTTTTGACAGCTTTTTGGGGGGGATTTCCCCCATTGTCAAAATCACCTCCACCGCGCCTTATGACCAGCGGCTCCTCCTCTTTGGGGACCGGACGGCGGCCAGCTTCCTGCCCTTTTTGTGCAACCGGTACCGTGAGATCACGGTGGTAAACCTGTCCGGCACCACTCCCCAGATGATCGCGGACCTGGACATCCGCCAATACGACCAGATCGTCTTCACCTATTCGGTGGACACCTTTATGAACGACCCCTCCATCACCAATGTGCTGGACGCCAAATAGCCCTTTTGGGAATTCCCTGTAAGAAATTGCAAAGGAAGCCCCCGCTTTTGAAAGCGGGGGCTTTTTATTTCTACAAAAGGTGAGATCACTTAGTTGTCATATAGACTATGCAACACTTTTTTTGTGGTATATTGATATTGTCACAAAAACAAGGAGGTAGATGGTATGGCTGCTAAGCAAGAGAACAAAGCATTCTATATGGAGGTCGGCAACCGCGTGCGGACGGTGAGGGAAAACCTGGGATTGACAAGGAAAGAGTTGGCGGGCCGAATCGGTCTATCGGAATACTTCTTGGTTTCAATAGAAAATGGCAGAAAAGGAATTTCTATTGCGACGCTGTGCAAATTGTCCAATGCCCTTTGCACGCCAGCCGAATTCCTTTTGACAGGGCGGGAGAGTCCCTCAGATGTGACAAGTATTACGGCTATGTTATCAACAATGGAGCCCCGCGTTGTAAAGGGCGCAGAGAGAATTTTGAAAGCCTATCTGCTTGCCATCCGCGGTATTTGACCGTTGCGGCGCCAGGCCAAAAGAGAAACTCCCCCGGGGTAAATCTGCCCAGAGGGAGTTTCCTTGTCTTTTGGGTATTAGCGGGTCAGGTCAAAGCTCAAATCCAGTAAGCTGCGGATGGTCTCTGGGGGGAAGGGGCTGTCCAGCAGAATGGTGATCCAATGTTCCTTGTTCATGTGGTAGGCGGGCAGCACCCCAGGTTCGTGGCGCAGGGGGCCGATCATCAGGGGTTCACACTTCAGGTTGAGGACATCCACCGTACCCTCCCCCTCCAAATGGAGCTTGCATCGGGGCACCTCCATCACCACAGCGAACCACTTCCGGTTGTGCCGGTGGCGCAGCACCCCGTAGGTGGGGTGCTTCTCCCAGGGGTATTCCGGCTGGGCGCCGTAGGTTTCGGCGGCGTAGGCGAGGATTTCCTCCCGGCTCATCATAGGGCTTCGCCTCCAGCATTACAGGATGGACTTAAAAGTGAGGCCCTGGGCCTGATGGGCTTCCAAGATGGAAAGCCGCTCCCGGAACCGCTCGGCCGCCATGGCGATGTCCACCGGGGTGGGGTGGAGGGCGGACACTTTCCAGCGGATTTCATTCTCCGGGGTGGCAGCTACCTTGCCATCCGGGCCGGGGGTGCGCCACTTTTTCAGCATGGCCGGAGAGAGGGCCCCGTTGCAGACAAAGCTGCCCAGGATGGCGTTGTCCTCCTTTACCAGGTCGATGCCCTTTTGCACCAACCCCCAACCGTGGTTGGTATCCGGGTGGTAAGCCAAGGTGGCGAACACCCCTACCGCCTTTCCGTGGATGGTCTTTAAGAATTGCTGGACATCCTGGCCGGGGGCGCCTTGGTTGGCCCAATAGCCCACCAGGATGGCGTCGTAGCCCTCCAGGCTGGGGGCTTCCTGGATGGTGGCCAAGGTCTTTTCCTCGTAGGGCAGGGAGGTGAAAATCCCCTCGGCCAGCCGCTTTGTCCCGCCGGATAAACTGGAATAGGCAACCAATACACGCATGTAAGACAACTCCTTTTCGGTCAATTTCGCTTTCTTTCAGCGTACCGGGAAAAGGCGTGTTTGTCAAGCGCTCTTTCGGGAGCAAAAAATTCCCCCGGCCAAACAGCCAGGGGAGAAGGAAGGCTTTTGTTTAGTTGGTGCCGCCGGTGGGAACTTCCGCCACGGAAGGCTCCAGGATTTCTGGCGCGCGCTGGAACTTTTTCTTAAAGACCATGCTGCCCAGAAGGCCAGCGATGGTGCCGCCCAAAATGGCCAGGGCCAAGGCCGCAACCACTGTCACCGGCGCATTGAAGGCAAAGGGGGCCAAAAGGCCGGGGATGGGGGAAGCAGTGCCCGGGGCGTTGTTGACGATGTTGAGGCAGGCGGCTGCAACGCCGGCCAAACCTCCGCCCAGGAAGTTGGAGCAGTAGATGGGGATGGGGTTTTGGGTGATGATGTCCGCCTGGGTCAGGGGCTCCAGCATGACAGCGATCACATTGCTGCGGTTGCCCAGTTTCAGGCGGTGGAAGATGATGCCGTTGGTGAAGGAGCCGCCTACGCAGGCGATGGCGGCGATGCCCATTGCCAAACCTTTGAGGCCCAGCATGGCGGTGAGGGCCATAGAGCTCAAGGGGGAAGTGCAGATCATCTTCATGATGCCGCCCAGGAGGAAGCCCATGACAATGGGGGACTGGCTGGCGGCAGCGGTGATGGTGTCGCCGATGGCCATCAACGTAGAGTTGACAAAGGGGTCCACGGCGATGGCGATGATCCGGGCCAGGGGGGCGATGGCCAGAGCCCCAGCGATGGTGTCAAGGCCGGCGGGGAGGTGCTTTTCCAGCCAGGGGGCGGCAAATCCCACCACATATCCGGCGATGAATCCAGGAAGTATGCCATAGCCGCCCACAGCCACACCGGCCACTACCGCAAGGACCGGGTTGGCCCCCATGCTGATGGGCACCATGATGGCGGCGGCTACACCGCCCATACTGCCGGAAACCGAACCAACATCCTGGAAAAAGGAGAGGTGGAGCAGGTCGCCGGTAATGTATTTGTGTACAGCTTCAATCAAAAAGGTGGCGATGGCCGCGTTGGCCATGCCGCTCATCGCCTGCTGGCCCTTGGGCATCTTCAGGCTGAAGAGGGAGAATGCGGCCAGGGTTAGAAGAAGCAGCCCTATGCCAGAAAGAATGGTAAACATATTTTGCAGTACCTCCTGTTGGGTTTTTGTTGACGATTCCAAAATACCCGATTGGTTACAGGAGGTTTCAGCCCGTGACAAAAAATTCGACAAGATTTTTCGGTAAAAATGAAATTTTGTACAAGAAATCAAAAATACTGGTCTTAAATTTGTCACTAATTTTGACAATAGGCCACCAGCGCACTGAGAAAACTTTTGATAAACACCTTGCCATGCTGGTCGCTGCGGCCACGGATGCAGTCCATCTCCCGGCGGACCTGTTCAAAGTTGTACAAGGTGCTGGCGTATTCGGTAAAAATCTCGTTGGTGTAATCCTCCAGCCCCAGGTTGGCCAGGTTGACAAGGCCGGTGCTGGCCGCCCGGCGGATGCGCTGCTCCACCGATTTGGGGTTCTGGCTGAACTTCCCGCACAATTCCCCTAAAGTGGAAGAGCCCAGGTCTTCGCCATGGGTGATGAGGTAATCCACAAGTTGCTGGATGTCCCGGCTGCCCAGGTCCCCGATGATGCCCAACCGCTGGAGCACCGTCTTCAGCTTGGCCAGGTGAGGGGCCTCCTGAGGCTTGGGAGCCGCCGGCTGGGGAGCCAGCTGCATCTCCTGCTGGAAGAGGTTCTGCATCTTGAGAAAAGCCCGGTTCATGGAAAGGCTGGCTGAAACCTTTTTGATCACCGTCTCCAGCTCCACGCTGTTGACCGGTTTTTGGACAAAAAATTCAATGCCTTTTTCATAGGCGTCGGCGATCATATCCTTGGAGGACACCTGGGAGAGCATGATAAACGCCAGCTGTGGGTGGCTTTTCCGCGCCTCCTCCACAAAGGTGAGGCCGTCCATCACCGGCATCAAAAGGTCGGCGATGACAATGTCCGGGGTAAGGTCCCGCAGGTCCTCCAGGGCGTCGGCCCCGTTGGAGGCGGAACCGATCACCCGCCCCAGGCCCCGCTTTTCGACGATCATTCCCACGATAGCCAGCACATTGCGGTCATCATCAACGAGATAAAAATTCATTCCGTCACCTCCATGGATTGTTTGGGTATTTCTAAGGAAAAGACAGCTCCCTCCCCAGCGTTTTCCACTGTCAGGCGGCCCCCCAGCTCGTGCTCCACCAGGTCGACGACCAAGGGGAGGCCCAGGCCGCGGCTCACCGCCCCGGTTTCAAAGTTGATTTTGGTGGAGAAGCCGGGGGAGAAGATCTCAGAGAGATATTCCTTTGGCACCCCGCCGCAGTTGTCCGACACGGTGACAAGCCACCGCCCGCCTTCTTCCTTGGCCTTGAGGGAGAGCTCCACCGGCCCATCCTCTTTGGCCTCCAAGGCGTTGGTAAACAGGTTGCGCAGGATGCTCATGGTGTAGTAGGGCTTGTTGACCAAAAAATCCCGGGAGAGCTCCACCGTGAGGCGCACCTCCTTGCCCGCGGCCTTGGCCTCCCGTTGGAGGCTCTCCTCCAATATGCCGCAGATCTCCCTAAGGCCCATCCGCTCCTTGTCCAGGTCGGCGTCCAGGGCCTCAGAAATCCCCCGCAGGATCATCCCGTATTCCTTCTTTACCTCGTGGATGTCCTTGGCCACCGTCAAAGCGGCGTCGGCCAGGGCAGGGTCGTGTCCCTCTTTTTTCAGCCGGTCATACAGCCGGTAGGAGGTGTTCATCGTCTCTTCAATGAGGGAGGCGTTTTTCTGCATCCAGACCATCTCCCCCCGCAACTTGGAGGTGAGCAGGAGGAGTTTGCGGTACCGCTGGGCGTGTTCCTTTTTCAAGAGGGAGAAGCCGTACAGCTCAAAGGCGGCCAGCAGCGCGGCAGTGAGGAGGCTGCGCCCCAGGGCCACCAGGATGAGGCGGGGTTGGATCTCCATGGCGAAGACCCCGGTCCCCAGCCGGAAGGAAAGCTCAGTCAGGTTGGCCAGGTAGTCGATGCCGGTCAGCACCGGCAGGAGGAGGGCGTAATCCTTGTGCAGGCTCCTCCTGCGCAGGTACCCGTACAGGGAAAAGCCGTAGACCAGGTAGAAGAACATCTCCGGCCCATAGGCGGTGAGGACGCCCTGCCAGCTGTCGGTGGTCAGCCAGTGGTAAGCCGACCGGAAGAGGAACACCCCCGGCGCACAGAGCAGGGTGACCACCGGCAGGTTGAAACCGGACAGCAGGTAGGAAAACACCGGCAGCAGCACCACTGCCACCGAGATTTTAAAATCGCTGACAAACAGGTTGATGTTGAGCTGGGCCGCCAGGATGATGGCCAGCGCCGGAATCAAATTGAACGAAACCGAATCGGGAAGCCGCTTGCTTTGCCCCATGCCGGTTCACCGCCTTTCCCATTCCATTGTGGGGATTTCCAGATTTAGGATTCCCTTTTATTATAGCGAACAAACGCGGGAGCTTGTCAAGATGCAGGAAAAAATCTTTTCCAGCCGCAGAAAACTCCTTTTTCACCAATGTTTTTGGGGGAAAAGCCGACATGAAATGGGAGAAAAAGAGATTTTTTGCCATTTCCTCAAGAAATTATTGCAAAAGGGATTTCAAAACCTGCTAAAAAATGCTATGATAAAGCGTATTCATTGTTCTAAGTTGAAACTTTGCAATATGAACAGGAGGATTTTTGGATGAAACAGGTATACCAGGGCAAAACCAAAGACGTGTTCGAGTTGGACAACGGCAACTACATGCTGAAATTCAAGGATGACGTTACCGGGGAAAACGGCGTGTTTGATCCCGGTGCCAACACTGTGGGCTTAAGCATTGACGGTATCGGAAAAGCCAACTTGAAGACCTCTGTTTATTTCTTTGAGATTTTGAAGGCTGCTGGCATCAAAACCCACTATGTGAGCGCTGATGTAGAGAACGCCACCATGGAAGTCCTCCCCGCCAAAGTGTTCGGCAAGGGATTGGAGGTCATCTGCCGCTACCGCGCGGTTGGCAGCTTCCTGCGCCGCTATGGCGCTTATGCCAACGAGGGCGACAAGCTGGATGCCTATGTGGAAGCAACCCTGAAAGACGACGACCGGGGCGACCCCCTGATCACCTGTGAAGGGCTGGAAGCTCTTGGCATCATGACCCGGGCCCAGTTTGATTCGATGAAAGAGCTGACCCAGAAAATCTCCGGCATCGTCCGCGACACCCTGGCCAAGAAGGGTCTGGAGCTGTACGACATCAAATTTGAGTTTGGCTACCACAACGGCGAGGTCATCTTGATCGATGAGATCGCCTCCGGCAACATGCGGGTTTACAAGGACGGCGTCATTGTCGATCCCATGGACCTGACTGCCATGATCCTCAAATAAATCCTTCTCTTGAAAAAAGCCCCCGGAAGCAGGTCCTGCTTCCGGGGGTGTTTTTGTTTTGCTGAGGGTCTAACGCGGCGCCGGGTTAAGCTGTTTTCTGCCGGGAGAGGCGGATGGTGCGGAAAAGCCGCACGCTGGAGGAGACAAACAGCACCCCCATGGCCAGGGAGCCGGCGATGCCGAAGGTGTGCATCCCGGTGCTGATGAACTGGTCCACCTGGCCGGAGATGCAGTATTCCATGGTGTAGTAGATGCCGTTCCCTGGCACCAGCGGCAGGATGGAGAGGATGAGGAATCCGGTAACTGGCGCTTTAAATACCCGGGCCATGCACTCCGAATAGGCGGAGATGACGCAGGAGGCGATGAAGAACTGCAACAGGTCGCTGTTGAGGCCGGAGGCCAGCAGGTAGACAAGCCATCCTAAGGAACCTCCCAGGGAGGCGACCACCATGTGTTTGGGGGAGCGGATGTCAAAGACAATGCAGAAGCCCATACAGGCCATAAAGATGTACAAACAGGAAAGATAACGCATCGGTGGGCCCCCTTTACAATAAAATCTGGGAGAGGGTGATGGCCATGCCCGCTCCCAAAGCGATGGCGGTGGCCACCAACAGCGCCTCGGTCAGCTTGATCAGCCCGGCGATCAGATCCCCGGCGATGATGTCCCGCATCACGTTGGTGATGGCAATGCCGGGCACCAGGTTCATCAAGGTGCCGATGATCATCTTGTCCGAGTTGTGGGCAAGGCCGATCCGAACAAAAAAGAGGGCGATTACTGCCGCCGTCCCGCTGGCGATGATGTTGGTAAAAAAGCTGTTGGCTTCAAATCGGGACATGTTGTGGAGCACCAGCTTCACCCCGATGCCGCAGAAGATGGCGAAGCAGGCGTCGGTCAGATCCCCGCCGAAAAACAGGGTGAAGGAGAAAGAGATGAGGGCAAAGGCAAACAGCTGCTGCCAAAAGGTGTAGCCGGTGCACTGGTCGATGCGGCGGATTTCCCGGTGGACCTCCTGGAACTCCGGCCGTTCCCGGCAGATGCGGCGGCACAGGGCGTTGAACTGGACTACCTTTTCCAGATCCATCCCCAGGCCGCGGATCCGCCGGATCTTGGTCAGGGAGTGGCCGTCTTCATCGCAGACGGTGACAATGATGCAGCTGGGGATGACAAATACCTCGGCGGTGAAGATGCCGTAGGCTTCAAAGATGCGCTGGATGGATTCCTCCACCCGGTAGATCTCGCCGCCGCTTTCCAGAAGGCGGTACCCGATCTCGGTGGAGATGTTGAGCAGCTCGTCGTAGTTCATGGTTCTCTCCCATACAAAAAGAATTGGCGCCGCAATGGTTCGGCGCCAGAGAAAGGGGAAGGCCCTGCCATTGCCACAAACAAGGATTATAACAATGGAATGAGGGCTCCTTCCCCAATGGTTGTTGTGCTACAATAATCGCTTTGCGGTTGTTGTAGCCTGGGGTGGGCAGGGACTGGAAAAATTTCGGTACGGCTTTGCCGCAGGAGGGCGCACCGCCCGAAAGAAATTTCTTCCCCAATAATCGCTTTGCGATTATTGTAGCACAGCCTCCCCCTGCAAAACAATGGATATTCTGTAGGATTGCTTTCCCCTGTGGCGAAAAGAATCGGCAAAAGAGCACAAAGCACAGAAAAAATCCGCTGGGGTGAAAGTCCCAGCGGATTTTTGCCGCCCCGGTGCAGAGGCGGAATTATGCTTTGGTGTAGATGGGTTCGCCCTCCTTGATGGTGGACAGAACTTGGATGGAGCGCAAGTCTTTGGGGTCGATTTCCAAGGGGTTTTGGTCCAGGATGACCAGATCGGCCAGTTTCCCCTCCTTGAGGGAACCCTTTCGGTCCTCTTCAAAGTATTGGTAGGCGGCGTTGCAGGTAATGCCTTTGAGGGCGTCATACACCGAGACTTTTTCCTCCTCGGCCAAGGGAACTCCCGCCCGGGTGACCCGGTTGACGGCGCACCACAAGGTGGTGATCATGTCCGGCAGGAGAACCGGGGTGTCCTGGTGGAAGGTGTACACCACATGGTTGCGGATGGCGCTTCCCGCCGGGCTCACATGGCCGCCCCGCTCCTCGCCGAAGTTTTTCAGGTGGACATCCCCCCAATAATAGGTGTGGGCCACATAGATGGAGGCCACCATCCCCAGTTTGGCCATCTCGGCCAACTGATCGCCCCGGGTCAGCTGGCAGTGGATCATCACCGGCCGGCCGTCGGCGGGCTCTCCCAGCTTTTGTGCTGCCGCCTTGTAGGCGTGGATCATCTGGTCGCTGGCGGCGTCGCCGTTGCAGTGGGCTAGAATCTGCCGGCCCTCCTTCAGGGCAGTTTCCATAAAGCCTTCCACAGTGGCGTCATCGTAGATGGGATACCCTTTATAATCCGCGTCTCCGCCCAGATAGGGTTTGGTCATCCAAGCAGTGCGCCCTTGGGGGGAGCCGTCCAAAAAGATTTTATACCCGCCGATTTTCAGGTGGTTATGGTACTGCTCGATGTAAGAGGGATTTTCTTCCATTACCTCTTTGGCGTTTTTCAAATCCACATAGGCGATGGTGTCCAGCTTAAGCCGCCCTTGCTGGGCCAGGGATTCCAATAGCTTCCATTCGGCGGCACGGGTGGCGCCGTCCTGGGCGGTGGTGATGCCGAAACTGGCATAGATGTTCTGGGCTTCCTCCATCTGGTCCATCAGCTGTTCCAGGGAAGGGCGGGGCATGCGGCTGGAGGCCAAGACGATAAAGGCATTCTCCTCCAGATAGCCGCTCGGCTCTTTGGAACCCTCCACCCGGCCGATCATCCCGCCGGAAGGGTTTTCGGTAGAGGCGTCGATGCCCAGCTCCTGGAGTCCCAGGCTGTTGGCAACCCCCATGTGGCCGGAGCGGTGGGCGATGAGCACCGGGTTTTGTGGGGCGGCTTTGTCCAGGGAGAATTTATCGGGGTGGCGGCCTTCCTCCAGGGTGTTGTGGTCATACCCCCGGCCGATGATCCACTGGCCGGGCTGGATATTCCGCTCTTTGCGGTAGGCGTCGATCCGCTGGGCAATTTCATCAAAGCTGCCCACATCATCCAAATCCACTAAGCCAAGGGTATTGGCGAAAGAGGTGATGTGGCTGTGTGGGTCGATGAAGGCGGGGAGGAGGGTGTGTCCCTTCAGGTCGTAAAGCTGCGCATCGGGGCAGAGGGCCAAAAGCTCCTCTTTTTCGCCAAGTTTGCGGATTTTGCCGCCCTCAACCAGCAGGGCGGATGGGGTGCTGTCCGGCTCCATGGTGATGATGGGGCCGCCGAAATAAATGGTTTTGTTCATGGGGTCCTCCTTACAATCCATATAAAAACTGAATATATCCAGTTTGGTACAAAGTCAGTATGGTCATCCTACCGCGAAATTATGGCACCGGTGTGGACATGGCTGGGAAAATTTGTGAATATACTAGGGGGAGACATCCATTCCCTTGGCTCCCTAGGGCCTGTAGCCCCGCGAGGGCATCCGCGCCAGCGGAAAAATCCTTCGCTTGAGGTGTGGAAACCGCTAAGAAGGATTTTCCGAGCGTACCCATTGTGGCACACAAAAATAGGGGGATCGGGGTCTCCCCGGCGGGTTTTGCCTCCTTTTATCCGCATAAAAGGAAGTGCCGGGGGTGTGAGGGGCTGGCAGGAGGGCCCCTCATCCCTGCGGGGTGCAGGGGCGCTAGGCGCCCTGCATATCCACTGCTTGTGATTAGTATAGCACAGAAATAGAGGAGATGTGGAAAATTTTTGTGAAATTGAGCGGGTGTTTTGGCGCGATACACACAAAAGGGAAGCGGCCGGCAGAATTTGGCAGTTTGCCAGCGAAAAAACCGCGAATACTGTTAGGGTGATTCCAGCAAAATTGGGAGGCGCAGTATGAACAGCAATACCCCAGAAAAAAGTTTAACCTTTTTGGAGGCGTTGTCCCTGGTTGTGGGGATGATCGTCGGGTCCGGTATCTTTTTGAAGAGCGGCGTGGTGCTGGCCGAAGCTGGCTCCATCCCCATGAGCATCGCCGCCTGGATCACCGGCGGTGTGATCACCCTGGCTTCCGCCCTTACAGTGGCGGAGATCGCCGCAGCCATCCCCAAAACTGGCGGCCTCTATATCTATTTGGAGGAGCTGTACGGCGAGCCGGTGGGATTCCTCCTGGGCTGGGTGCAGACGATGATCTCCTATCCCGCCTCCATCGCTGCCCAGGCTATTGCCTTTGCCACCTATTTTACTATTTTTGTCCCTATGACCGCCGTCCAAAGGCAGATTTTAGCGGTGGGGGTCCTGTTGTTTCTGCTTGCGATGAACATCATCTCCACCCAGTTCGGCGGCCGGATCCAGCTGGCGGCCACGGTGGGGAAACTGCTGCCCATCGCGTTGATTGTGGCCTTTGGCTTAGTGCTGGGCTGGGGAGGGACATCTTCCATCCAGCAGCCCCTTCCGGCAGGGACGGGGTTTGGCGCTGCGGTGCTCAGCACCCTCTGGGCTTATGATGGGTGGATCAGCGTCACCAATGTGGCTGGGGAGTTGAAAAACCCGGCTAAGGATCTGCCGCGGGCCATCGGTACAGGGGTGTTTTTTGTCATCGCCACCTATCTGCTGTTTAATCTGGCCATCTTCCGGGTGCTGCCTATGGCGGATATTGTGGCATCCTCTACCCCTGCCGCCGACGCCGCAGTGCGGATTTTTGGCAGGATCGGCTCCACCATTGTGGCCTTAGGGATCATGGTGTCGGTGTTTGGTTCCATCAACGGCCTGCTGATGACCGGTTCCCGGGTGCCGTACTCCATGGGTTCCCAGGGGCTGTTCCCTTTCGGCAGGCTGTGGGGCTGGGTGAGCCCCCGGTTTGATACCCCTTTCTTTTCCCTGCTGCTCATGGGGGCAGTGGCCCTCTTTTACCTCTTTTCCGGCACCTTTGACACCTTGACCAACTTATTGGTCTTTGTGTTGTGGATCTTCTTCACCATGGGGGTGGCGGCCATCTTCCGGCTGCGCCGTGTCCACAAGCCCAGACCCGGTGGTTACCGGGTGCCCTTCTACCCCTTGACCCCCATTGTGGGCCTTTTGGGCGGCGTCTACATTTTGGGGAGCACCATCTGGAACCAGCCCCTTCAATCCCTGGCGGGGCTGGGCATCACCTTGGCGGGGCTGCCGGTTTACTACCTGACCCGCTGGAAATCCGCCCGATAAAGAAAAAGCGCCCGCTGTATAGGCGGGCGTTTCTTTACCCCTTAGGGGATTGGGAGCCACTCGGGGGAGGCTGTGGGGGGAAGGACAATTTCATCAGCGCAGGGCGCTGCGGGCGGCGAGCAGGTTTTCCAAAGCCGCAGTCAGGCTTTCGGAGGTGGGCTCCTCGGCGGATAGGGCGCCTTTGGCGGCGAAAATTGCCTGGTTGAGGGAGTTCCACAACACTGGATCCTGATTTTCCTCCGGCAGGGATTCCGCTTCCCGGATCAGTGGCACCAACCGGGAGTAAACCTCCATCACCTCGTGTTCCCGGCGCAGCTCCACCAATAACTGGAGGATGGGCCAACCTTGGTTGGATTCGGTGAGGACGGCTTTCAGGTCGATTTTGGGCACCCCCGCCTTGCGCAGCTGTTCCAAGAGGGCATTGACCTGAGGGGAGGTGAAGTGGCACATCCCCAGGAATTCACAGTCCGGGGCCTGTCCTTCATAGGGTGGGATCGCCGGGTCGGGGGAAGCGGCCAGCGCTCCAAAGGTCTGGTTCAGCTGGCTGGGGGAAATCTCCCGGTAGGGGAGTCCGGCGGCGTCCAACGTCCGGCGGAGCAGCTGCCCCTTGGGGGTGGAACCGCCCAAGCGGTACAGGAGCACCAGCGGGCTCTTAGCGGGAATTCTGGCTTTCATAATTGGGTTGACCCTCCCATCGCCCCAGGGGGGAGCCCCCCTAAAAAAGGCGAAATTTTTGATAGGCAGTTTTTGCCAACAGGACTATTGTACTACAGAAAGGGGGAGATCACAACCGGGAAACCGTCGAGTCCGGGAATTTTCATCGATCGATCCGGCGGGGAAAAACAGAAGAGAATATAGATGAAATTCATAGATTGTTTCCATGTATCAGGAAAAATCTACTTGATTTTGCACAACAAAAGGCG
The DNA here is from genome assembly GCF_900104615.1 of Merdimmobilis hominis. GTDB lineage: Bacteria > Bacillota > Clostridia > Oscillospirales > Ruminococcaceae > Merdimmobilis > Merdimmobilis hominis. Next base: position 2,415,223 of record NZ_LT629939.1, read on the forward strand.
CATAATAAAACCATAGATTTTGGCAAGCAATTCATTGACATACAACAAGGAGGTATTTTGCTATGGATTATGTAGTTTCCCCCAAGGTGAAAGAAATCGTCGACAAAATGGTTTCTCTGGACGCGGTGAAAAAGGGGTTGGAGTTCATTAAAGAGGACAACGACCAGACCGTGCAGAACCAGCTTGACCTGGCAATGATCCCCTCTCCCACCTTCCATGAGCAGGAGAAAGCCAAAGCCTTTATGAAATATTTTGAGGATTTGGGCCTTTCCGATGTACATATGGACCGGTTTGGCAACGTAGTCGGCACCCGCAAGGGCAAGGGCAAAGGCCCCACCGTCCTGATGGAAGGCCATATGGACACCGTGTTCCCCATGGATACCAAGCTGGAGCCCAAGATTGAAAACGGCGTCATCCATCTGCCCGGCATCGGCGACGACACCCGCGGCATGGTGGTCTGTCTGACCGTTGCCCGGGCTTTGGACGCTGCGGGCATTGAAACCGACGGCGACATTGTCTTTGTGGGCACTGTGGAAGAAGAGGGCATGGGCTCTTTGGGCGGCATGAAGAAATTCCTGTCGGAGAATAAGATCGATGCAAGCATCAGCGTAGACGGCCCCAGCCCCATCGGCATCACCTATGAGGCCACCGGTTTCAAGACCTATGAGGCCACCTTCTACGGCATCGGCGGCCATGCCTACGGCGCTTTCGGCAAGGTTGCCAATCCGCTGCACGCCGCAGCCAGAGCGGTCGCTAAGATCGCGGATTTCCAGGTCCCTGAGGACCCGAGAACCACCTTCTGCGTGTCCAACTTCCACGCGGGCAGCGACGCCAGCATCCATGCCATCGTGCCCAGTGCCACCATCAAATTCAACTTCCGCTCCAACTCCGCTGAGGAACTGGAGAAACTGAACACCCGCATTATGAACGCCCTCCAGGAGGCCGCCGACGAGGAGACCGCCAGATGGGGCAAAGACACCATCACCTGGGATTACAAACAGTACTGCGACGTTCCCGCCGCTTCCCAGGACCCCCACACCCCCATCGTAGAGGCGCTGTACACCATCATCAAACACCTTGGCTATGAGCCCAAGTTTGAACAGGGCGGCTCCACCAACTGCAACATGGCCTTGGATGCCGGTATCCCCGCCGTTTGCCTTGGCTCCGGCGGCCCCAGCACCGATGCCCATATGCTCTCTGAGTTCTTTGTCATCGATAAAGCTTATGAGGGTGCCCAGCAGGCATTCCTGCTGGCTTTGGCCCTGGCTGGCGTCAGCGGCAGTTCCCCCAGCGTCATGGAATAAATCCCTAGTTATAAAAAAACTCCCCCAGGTTTTATAAAGCCCGGGGGAGTTTTTGGTGTAGGATTCGGGCGCCGCTGCACCCGCTTTTGAAGCAATTCGGATATCCGCCGGCTTTCTGTGCTCAGCGGGGGAGGGGCTGTTCAGTAGGCGGGCAACTTATTTTCTGGCCCGGTCTGTGGAAGGCTTGCCGGCCCGATATTTGGCGTATCGCGCCTTCTGTCCCCTCCATTCTATAAAGAACGCCGCCCGTACTTTTTTAGAGCCGACTTATTCCCTGGAAAGCAAGACAACCGTCTCGATATGTGCATCGTTGTCCAAACTCAAGCTCATATCTTCCGCAATGATTGGGAGCTTGAATTTGATGGACTTGAGCCACTGACCGTTGGGCTGCCGTTCCTCATAAATCTGGACTTCGGAAAGCAGCGATTCCATAAGCTGCCGCTTTTCCTGATCGTCCATGACGGAATAGAGCTTATCAAAGTAAATCAGCACCTTGTAGATGTTGTCGCCCGTCAGCTTTTCCGCCTCAATCGCCATCTTCTTGGCTCTGGCAGCAACGAGCTGGTTTTCTGTATCCTCGATCTTATCATACATCTTGTAGAGCCGGTCATCAAGGTCTGCTTTGCGTTTGATGTAGTGCTTATCGTCCGGGTCGAGAGAATCAATTTCATCCATCAGCCGTACCTTTACGGAATAGCTCTGGCGAAGCTGCTTTTCATGCGCCGCAATCTCCTGCTCAATGGCCGAGGTATCCACCTTCATGTTGATCTTTTCCTGCATCATGGCGGCGAACTTCGGATTGCTTACCAGCTTTACGATAACCTCCGCAACGGCGCTGTCCAGCAATTCTTCATGGATCTGTTTCTTGAAATCGCATTTATGACCGCGCGTCATCGTACGGTGCTTACAGCCATAGTAATAAAAATCCTTGTATTTTGAGCCGTCCGCCTTGTGTTTGATGCTTTTGTTTCCGTACATTCCCACACCGCAGACCGGACATTTCACAATACCGGACAGCAGATGAATTTTGGTGTCCTTGCCCCTGTTGACGTGTTCGTATTTCTCCGCTTGTGCCAGCAGCTTGACCTGCGCCTCGTGCCATAGTTCTTCGGAAACGATTCCCTCATGCAGGCCATCCACCAGCAGATAATCATCCTGTTCCACCAGCCGGTAATCATTTCGGGTGCCATGCACCTTCTCCGTCCGGCGTCTGCCATAGGCGATTTTCCCGCAGTATACCGGATTTTTCAGAATCCTGCGGATCAGCGCTGCATCGAATAAGGGATTTTTCCCGTTTTGCCTTTGAATTTTGTGAATCCCGTGGGTTGCAAGGTATTTTGCAAGACCATTTGCGCCGGTATCCGTATGCACATACTGGTCAAAAATCACGCGGATTGCCGCTGCTTCTTCCTCATTGATGAAAAGTTGTCCCTTTTCCAGCTTGTAGCCATATGGCGCAAAGCCGCCATTCCATTTACCCTCACGGGCTTTCTGGATTCTGCCCTCCATTGTCTGCACACGGATATTTTCACGCTCAATTTCAGCCACAGCAGAGAGAACGGAGATCATCAGCTTCCCGGCGTCCTTGGAGGAATCGATCCCATCCTCCACACAAATCAGATTGACACCGAAATCCTGCATGACCTGTAAGGTAGACAAGACATCTGCCGCATTTCTGCCGAAGCGCGAAAGCTTGAACACCAGTACATAGGACACGCCGTCTTTACCGGACTTGATATCCTCCATCATGCGGTTAAACTCCACGCGCCCTTCAATTGACTTGCCGGATTTACCGGCATCCTCGTATTCGCCCACAATCTCATAGTCATTGAACTCGGCATAGGCTTTCATTCTGGATTTCTGTGCATCCAGAGAGTATCCGTCAATCTGCATGGCAGTGGACACGCGCGTATAGATATAGACTTTTACCTTTTCTTTTTTCATCATATCTTCTCCGCCTCAGCCTACTTTTTATCTGTTTTCTGCTCCAACAGCTTGATGGAATCCAGATAATCGCGCTCAACTTCGCTGAGGGTACGGGCCTTGTATTTTCTGTACTCACCGGTTGCCTTGTCAATAGCCTGCTTATGGCTGACACTTCCGTTGCCAATCAGCAGTTGCTCTCCACTCATGGTCAGAATCCGATCAAGGTGCTCCGACCAGTCCTGCATGGTCATTGCCTGCTCCCGCTCCGCCTGCCGTTCCGCAAAATCCAGATAGCCGGACACAAGCTGCCCCATAGCACGAAGCTCTTTCTCGTTCAGATAGTTCTTGGCAACTACCGCCTCTTTCAGCGTGGGCTGACTGCCCGCAAAGGTAGTCAAGCCCATAAATTCTTTCTCCGCATCGGCGCGTGTGTAGATGACCTCCGCCGCTGTTTGCCCATGAATGGCATAATGAATTTTATTTTGGACTTTCTTGAAAAACTGAATGGAGATTTCCGCCTTGGGGTCATAGTCAATACTGGTTGCGTAGATTTCAAGCACCTGACGGTAAAATACCTTTTCGGAAGCGCGGATATCGCGGATACGCTCCAGCAGCTCCTTGAAGTATCCGCCGCCACCCAGATTTTTCAGACGCTCATCATCCAGAGCAAAGCCTTTTCGCATATACTCCTTCAAAATTCCTGTTGCCCAAATACGAAACTGCACGCCGTGCTGAGATTTCACACGGTAGCCGACAGAAATGATAACATCGAGATTATAGTAATCCACCTGATAAGCCTTACCGTCAGCGGCAGTTGTTGCAAAATTTGCAACAACTGCTTCTCGCTTCAATTCGCCCTCAGTGAAAATGTTCTTGATATGTCTGGAAATGGTAGACTTGTCTCTCTGAAACAACTCTGCCATCTGGTCAATGGACAGCCAAACGGTATCTCCATCGAAGGTCGTTTCGATCTTTGTCAAGCCATCCTCTGTGGTATAAATCATCATTTCAGAATTGTTCTGCTCATTCTCCCAGCGTTCCATTGTCACTTCACCTCGTTTTCTGCCATTGCAGGAGCTTTTGCTCCTGCAATGGCGGTTTGGACACTTATTTCATGACGATTATATCATGCCGCTTTCACGGGTTCAATATCGTTTTCGTGAATATTCTTATCAGCATCATCTTTTTCAGACACGGCTTCCTCTATAACGAGATTGGGCAGCGCGTCAAGATTCAGAACCACGGCATACTTTTCAATCAAATTTGCCAGCAAAGCGGCGAAACCGCTCCATTCATCTACCATAGGCAGTCTCCCTCTCTTTCTCCGTTCTGTGCGTATATGCCGCCAGCACTTCCTTCGGAATACGATCCAGCACGGCGACGGCATCCTCATAATCCCGATGCAGCTTGGCGTCAGCCAGCTTTTTCAAGGTGCTTTCCTGTGTAGCTTTGTCCAGCGACTGCTTCAACTGCTCCGTTTTCTTTTTCAGCTTTTTATTTTCGGCAGTTGTGACCGTGAACGCCGTATTGTACTTTTTCAGTGTCGTGTGCATCTGCTCCACAGCAGGAATATACTTGTCCAAAAAAGCGCCGATTTCTGCTGCTTTTCCTTTGGCATTGAACGCATTGACGCCTGAAAGCAATTCTTCCAGCTTGGTCTTCTGCTTGGTCAGGCGAGTCATTTCCTTGAATACCCGCGGTGGGATATGGTCGCGTCCGGTTTCGCTGGCGCTCTCGCCTCGCTCCAAATCCGGGTATTTTTTGACCATATGCTCCCAAAATCTGTCCTGCCATTGCGTTAGCTTCTTCTTGTTGCCTACGATTTCTTTGGCACAGAGCCGCCCATCCGCTGTCAGCGGGACAAAAGAAAGGTGCATATGGGGCGTTTTCTCGTCCATATGCACCACAGCAGATATAATGGTTTTCGGGTCTTGGTGTTCCCGGATAAAGTTCAGCGCCTCCTGAAAATAGGTTTTGATTTCAGCTTTTTTCTTGCCCTTGAAGAACTCCGGCGTTGCAGTCACAAGAGCCTCCACCAGCCGCACGCTGTCCGAACGGGTGCGGCAACCGGCATCCTTGATCTGCCGTTCTGCCTCTGCACGATATTTGCGCTCCGGTTCGAGCAGGTGGAAATTCAGGTGGCTGCGGCTCTTGTCAATATCCGGATTACTGGCGTATTCCTCTTTTGTGCGCTCATTATGCGCCTCAATGTTGGAAATCTCCGGTCCTTTGTACTTTGCAAAGCGGAGAATCGCAAACTGCGGCTTACTCATTTATTTTTCCCTCCGTTTCTGCCAGATCAGTTCATAACCCAGCGCGTCGGCAAGCTCGACGACCTCTTTATAGCGGATGCTCTCCCGCTGCAACTTGGCGGACAAATTGGAAACGCTGTCCGACCAGCCATATTCATCATGTAACAGGTCAACAACTTCCTGCATGGTAAAACCGGCGCGAATGATCTGCGCCTTGATTTCATTGCGTACACTCATATTCAAATCCCCTCCAAAACTCAGATAATAAAAAAGCGAAGCCGGTTCGTTCTCCGGCGCATCCACTTCGCTGTATCGCGAAAAAATCTGTTGCTGTCAAATCCGCTCAGAATTGCCGTTATGAAGTCCTGTTCACAGGTGACACCTATCGACTTTTCTGCTCCGTGTGGCTTTGCTCTAAACCGTGTGATTTCCCATATTTCCGCGCATCTGCTTTGCTGTTCCGAGAAGCACGATTCCGTGAAACCACTTCTGCCATCAGTCAAATAATTTGCGAATTTCACATGGCTTGATTTCTCACCCCAAAATATAGCAGTAAACCCAGCAGTTTTTTCATATGGCGGTGTTTGATGCGAAACGCTGCGTACATACGTACACGGCACGACGTCGAGAAAATTCATCGCCATTCCTCCGGTACGTACGTACGCTCTGAGACATCAGAAAACCCGTTTATATTGGGTTTTGCAATCGCCTCAATACCGAAAAAGCCCCATACGCGCCGTCCGGCAGCGTTGGTGATCTTGTTGCAGTATTCCAGATTGTACTTGTTCTGGTTCGCAATCACACTCTCACTGAAGCTGCGGCGCTTTAGCGGCGTCAGATTGTTTTCCTCACACCACATCCGATAAATTTCGTACAATTCCTTGGAGCTGATGGTGCAGTCTGCTTTCAGCCGGATATAGCCCTCTGATTCGAGAAAATCAAAGACGTTGTTGTTATCCCGCCTGACTGCCTCCCGATTATCCCGTGTACGCTGACTTTCTGTGAACTTGAAGTTGTTGGCAACAAGCCGCTGCAAGCCCTCAAACGCCCATAGAAAGATACCCTCGACCTCTGCTTTCATCTTTTCGGCAAGGTCAGGATCATCTACCCGTCCCGCAGGCTTTTCCCTGGTGGTCAGCACAAGCTGACGGCGGTAAAATCCGTCGCTTCGGTCATAGAGTGCTTGCAGATCACCGTTGGAGAACGCCAGCAGCCGGGCAAACATCCACCCCTGGTAGCTCTGCTTGCCTTTGCGTTCCAGATCCATCTTGCCTTGGGCGGTCACGATGGACTTGACGTAGTTGGTCTGCCGCAGCGCCTCCATCCGCATATCATCATCGACGCACAGCAGGATGTGTTCCAGATCCGCGCGGGCAAACCGGTTTTCAGAAATTTTACCGATGCTGCCGTCCTTCATGTTGCTGCCGAGAAGCGCACCCAGCACTGCGCCGATCTGCGATTTCCCTTCGCCGCCGTTTCCCTTAATCACCATCATGCGCTGTCCCTTGTTGCTGGGGATCAGGCAATAGCCGATGAACTCCTGCAAGGTGGGAATGTCCTCCGCGTAAAGAAGCCCATCCAGAAAGGAAAACCACCGAACGGGAGTCGGTGCGTCAGGGCGGTATGTCACCGGCAGTCTGCTCCGCACGATGTTCGGTCTGCCTTCGGTAAAGCGGCCATCCAGCTTCAAAGTACCGTTTGCCAGATGGATTCTGTCTGCCTCCGGCGCAAAGTCCTCTACATGAGCTGCCAGCTTCATCACTTCCAGAATGTTGGTGATCTTTCGAGGGATATTGTTCACAGCGCAGCATTTCAGTTCCTCATAGATTTCGCCCCGGAGCGGCAGATCGTCGGTCACCCTGCCGTCCGGCGTGAAGAAAGCACCGTTGGCAAAGATGATTTTCCGGCTGTTCAGAAATTCATCACAGAACAGTGCCTCATTGATATTTGTGCCGTCAAACCAGATAGGCGCGTCTAAATTAGCCGATTTCCGTTTCGTCACGGGCATCCACCTCCTTTTCCGTCCGTTTCAGGCGTTCTTCCAGCCGGTCGATCATGCCGTCCTTTTGAAGCATATCCACGGTTTTCACGCGAACCTCCAACTCCGCAAAGGTTAAAATATCTGTCAGATCCTCGATATAATCGAGCATCTGGCAGGCTTCCACAAAGCGGTCATCAAAAGTATCCTCCGGCGTTTTGGGTGCGTGCTGCACCTTCCAATGCTCCAAAAGATGCAGATAACCGCACAATATCCGCTGACAATGCATTTCCGCTCTCTGGGACGCCTTTGCCAGTGGGTATTGCGGCTTCCGCAGCACTGCCGCGGCTGGGGGCTTGTCCGGGTCAATCCCGAAGTCATACACCAGCTTCTTCGCCGCGTCATAGCTGCTCAGGTTGAACAGCTTTGCCACAAGGTCGATCACGTCACCAGTTGCCCCGCAGCCGAAGCAGTAGAGGTAATCCTCGTTCAGCTTCATGCTGGGTGTGCGGTCATTGTGGAATGGACAGCAGACCATGTTGCCACGTTTTACTTCCAATCCATAGTATTCGGCAGCCTCTTTTACGGAAACTGCCATCTTGACTTGTGTAAATAAATCCATACCTGTTTCCTCCTATAAAATAATTGAACTTCGCCGTTCTACCCGATGCCGTTCCTGCCCGAGTCCTTACCCTGGCGTTGTCTCTTCCTTGGTACGCTGAATGCGATACTTCTCTGGAAAGCATATCCTCATCGGACGGTCATGAAATTTTCAAGGTGCTGCGTGGTTTACGTCTAAATTTTAGTAAGAAAACAGGCTCTTTCCCGTATATCCGAGAGGTAGGAAAAGTGGGATGAAAGTAGGATTTTTCCACGCTCTTAGACAAAAGCGAAAAAGCATGATACAACACAGAAAAAGCTGCAAAGGAGGCTGGTGTATGCAGGTTAAGCTGACAATCGGGGAACGTTTGAAGGATTTACGAACAGCACAAAAGCTGACGTTGGAGCAGCTTGCCGCCGAGGTGGGCATCTCAAAATCCGCACTCGGCAAATATGAATCGGATAACGGCAAGGACATCAGCCCATATAGCATTTTGGTGCTGGCTGACTATTACGGTGTTTCCTGCGACTATCTGATGGGGCGGACGGAAACAAAAAATCACCCAAACACAGCTCTGCATGAGCTGCATTTGGGTGATGCTTCGATTGATGTATTGAAAACGGGCAAGTTCAACCACCGGCTGCTGTCGGAGCTGATCTGCCACAAGGATTTCCAGCGGTTCATGCTGGACGCTGAGATTTACGTTGACCGGATCGCGGATATGCGGGTCAACAATATGAATGCCGTGCTGGAAGCTGTCCGGCAGATGGCATTGATGAAAAATGGCGACGAAGAAAATGACCTGCATCTGCGGACATTAGAAGTGGCGCAGATTCGGGAAGATGAATATTTCGGAAGCCTGATTGCGGATGATCTGAAAGGTATCCTTCGTGACATTCGGAGTGAACACCGCCCCGACACCATGACGGCGGATGAAATCTCCCTTGCAGCAACTATGCAGGATCAGTTACAGGATGCAATGAACTTTGAGGGAAGCTCCGAGGAAAAGAAAGCGAAAGCATTGCTTTCCACATTGGGGATTGATTACGATGCCATCACAATGGAACAATTTGTCAACTTGATCGAGGTACTAAAGCTGTCCAAACACCTGAAAACTCCCATCAGCCAGCGTGGGAAAACGACCATGACCCACGGCAAGGGAAAGCGGAAGAAACGCTGAAACAAAGGCAGCGCTGTGGTGGGACGAAGGCTTTTATATACCTCTGCTTCCTTTTCCGGACAGGCGGATTTTGTTTCTCAAAAATCCTGCGTTTGTGCTGTAGCTCACATCACAAAATCCGCCTGTCCTACTGACGCGAAAAAGCGTTTGCCGCCACCCTCTGCCGCACCGCAGAGTACACCGTCAACCCCTTTCCCGCGTCAGACGGAAGCAAAGGTATAACACACTAGACTTTCCGAGGGAAAGTCGTGTGCCAAGGAAGGCACTGCCCTCCTTTGGAAACCTCCCGCCAAGGGGAACGCTGTTCCCCTCTAGACTCCCTTTGCCAACAGGGATGCTACTCGCCCCTATTGGATGACCCAGAGCCAAAGGGGCTTTGCCCCTCTGGACACCTCGCCTGTCCGTGCAGTGGCTATCCATCCTGCTCCTGCACAATGGTGCCCCCATACCCGAACAGAAAAGACCAGGCACGAAAATCCACCCAGAATAAGGGTGAATTTCCGTGCCTGGTTCATTGTTTATGACGCTGTAATTTGAACCGCGTTTTCTCGAACCTGATTGATAGTCTCCATCAAAGCGGTTCTGGTTTTTGCATCAAACAATTTGATAAAACTGATTGGCTTGTCAAACGGTGGCTTAGTCAGCTCTGCGACATTTTCCATATATCCGTTCAACTCAATATGATTGATGATTTTGTTTACAAAAGCAATCTGCTTTTGATTCAGAGATTGGTCATTGATAAAAGCGGAAAACGCCTGCATAGCCGCTTCATGATCTAGCTTAGCAATCTTGCGAATGAGCAAGCCAAAGGGTGTGTCGCCAAACTCTCGGGCATAATCTTCTTTGCTGCCCAATTCGCTAGTTAGCACCCGCTCCAGTTCCTGATAATCGCCCATAGCCAGCGGAATATTATGGGTCAGCTTATATATGGCCAGCGTATTTCCATGCTCGTTCACATAGCGATTGACCTTGGCACGGTAGTCTTCAAAGTCATAGGCAGCTTCCAGCTGGACGCCCTCCTGACTGTCAATAATCGGGTCAGTCAGCTTGGTGACAATCTGCCTCTGTGCTCCGCCACCTTCATCTAAAAATCGAATCAGCTCCCGCAGCTCCTTCCGAACCTGCTCAAACAGCAAAATATCGTTCGCGTCCCAAAATGCATCGGTGTGAATCTCCTGAAGCATGGGCAACTTTGCCTTGATCTGCGGAATGCTGGCCTTACGCTCCAGTAGGGAAGCGGTGTCGCACAGTTGCTTTTTTGCATACCGGAAAGCGGGCATCTGCTCGATGTGTGCCAGAATTAGGCCATACATGAAATTATCAAACCGCTTTGCAAACTCGTCAGCCTCGTCTGAGCGTACCAGAGGTGCAATCTGTGTGAGCAACTCGCCCTTGTCACCTTCGCTTATGGACACGAGGGCTTCCGGCTTTTTATATTTCTCCACATACTGCATCCGCAATTTTACGGCAATCAGGTCTGAGTTGAGCGCCATCACCTGCTTGTGACAGGTGTTGACAATCTCCTTGCGCCATGCCTGATAATCCTCACCGGCAAAGGTGCTTTCCTGCAGCGCCATGGCGATTTTGATTTGTTTGCCGAAGATGTTTTCCGACAGCGTTTTGGTTTCTCTGGTTTCGTAGCCTTCTTTGTGCTGCCGGAAGTATTCGAAGTTGCCGCAGTAGTCAAAAATCAGAAAGCGCCGCTTGTCGGTATAGGTTCCGTCAATCTGGTCCACGCAGGCCAGCCCTTTGCATAGCCGGGTGCCGCGGCCAATCATCTGCCAGAACTTTGCCTTTGACCGAACCTTTTTGAAAAACACCAGATTGACGCATTCCGGCACGTCGATGCCGGTGTCCATCATGTCCACCGATACGGCAATGTGCGGTTCTTTTTCCGGCTGCTTGAAATCATCAATGATGGTCTGGGCATAGGCGTCGTCGCAAATGACCCGCTGGGCGAAGCTGCCCCGGTACTGGGGGTACAGCTTATTGAACCGCTCCAGAATAAACTCCGCGTGGCGTTTGTTCTGGGCAAACAGGATGGTTTTCCCCAGACGGTCGCCGCCCGCCACCTTGATACCCCGGTCCATCAGGTCTTGCAGTACGATGTCCACGGTGGTTTCGTTGAACACAAATTTATTGAGGGCAGCAGAGGGGATAAAGTCTGGCAACTGACCGTCTTCGATGAAATCATCCTCATATCGCTCTTTGTCCTCTTCGGACAAATCATCATAGGAGATGCCTTCTTCCAGAAAACGGGTCTTGACCTCGTAGTTGTAATAGGGAACCAGCACATGGTCCTGTTGCACCGCCGTTTCATAATCATAGGCATAGGTGGGCACGCCGTGTTCCATCTCGAAAAAGTCGTAGGTGTTCCGATCCACATCGGTCTTCGGCGTGGCGGTCAGACCCACCATGAAGGCGTCAAAATATTCAAAGATGGCCCGGTACTTTTTGAAGATGCTCCGGTGGCTTTCGTCAATGATAATCAGGTCGAAGTGCGCCGGAGTAAACAGCTGCCGCCCGTCCTTGGACTTGGTGTCATCAATGGCGTTGAGGATGGTCGGATAGGTGGAGAACACAATGCGGGCGTTCCGGTCGTCCTTGTTGGAGCAGAGGTTGCACAGGGACATATCCGGCAGATAGTTCTTGAAATCGTCCTTTGCCTGCTTCACCAGCGCGGTGCGGTCGGCCAGAAACAGAATGTTGGTCACCCATTTGCCTCGGCTGAGCACATCGGTCAGGCTGGACGCGGTTCTGGTTTTGCCGGTGCCGGTGGCCATCACCAGCAGATGCTTGCGGAACCCCTGCGTAATCTGTTCGCACACCGCCCGGATGGCTTCCTTCTGGTAATACCGGTCAGTGATTTTGTCATCAATGGAAACGCCCATCAAATCCATCCGCTCGGTGCGCCGGTTCATCAGCTTTTGCAGGTCATCCTTGCTGAAAATGCCACTGACCTTCCGTTGCGGGGCGGTCTGGTCATCCCAGAAGTAGGTTTCAAAGCCATTGGTGGTGAACATCATGGGGCGGCGGCCAAATTTCCGTTCCAGACAATCCGCATACAAAACCGCTTGTTTGCGTCCAATGTTTGGGTCCTTGCTGGTGCGCTTGGCTTCCACCACCGCCAGGGGCAGGCCGTCCTTTCCAAACAGCACATAGTCGCAGAAGCCAGGCTGACCTGGCATCCCGGCCATATCCTCCACACGATACTCCTCCTGTACATCAGCATCTGGGCCGGTGAACTTCCAGCCCATCAGTTTGAGGTCCACGTCGATGTAGATTTTGCGGGTCTTGAATTCCGAGAGGTCCTCCGGCTGGAAGGTGCGTTCCTTCTGATGCTGCTCCTTTTCGGCGGTGTATCGGGTGGACATCTGCTCGATTTGCTTGCGCAGCGCCTCGATCTCGGCATCTTTCTGGTCCAGCAGACTTTCCTGTTCCTTGATTTTCCGGGTGTCCACCGCCACCTTTCCGGTGGGGACAAGATTCTCGTCGAAGGTGCGCTCCTGATAGTCCGCGCCATAGCAATAGTCGATCCACTGCACAAACTCAAACAGACCGCGCAGAGAAGCAAGCGCATCACTTGGCTGAACGCTGCGCTCGGTATGTACCGCCAGATTGCCCAACTTGATGATAAAAGGCATCTTGCCCCAAGTGTTGGAGTCCACAGCGAAGCGGAAAGTTGGCTCGTGAATGAGGGATTGCAGATTGTCCTTGTAAGGCATTTTCATGGACTTGTCCGCTACATATACCCATTTTACTGCTAGCTCCAATGCCTTACGGCAGCCTACTGCACACATGGCAGGAGCAGAAACATAAATTTTCTCAGCTTCCATGCAGGCGGGGGCGAAGAGAGCATATTCAGTTTTGGCTTTGAGAAAGGAGAAGTTCGTCATCACATCATCTCCAGTATTTTATTTCTTTTGAACTCATCATGTCCTCATATTGCTTCAACGTGGTTTCCTTATCTGTATGAAGCAGTTGATAAAACTGTTCATCATCTTCTTTTTCATCATCTATTGAAAAATCAATATACGATAATAAGTTTATACGGTTAGAAATTAGCATCCCTTTATTTATCTGCTTGCTGTTCATGCGCTTTACACTGTTGTCATCAATTATGATTATTCTGGGAATGCGCTGAACAGTATCGACAAACGCCAAAAATAATTCTGGCATAATTGGCATACCAATCAAGTCATATTTTATACCATCTTTTTCACCGTAAATATTGACTACCGGCATATCGCTTGTAACAAATACGGAACCTTTAGCTTTAAAAATACACAGTTGCGATTCCTTCATTGTCTCAGCCAAAGCCCGAGGAAACAAGCCAACATCCGGAGCAATGTTTATCTTCAAAAACTCGTTTGCCAGCATGGACAGGTAAACATTTTGCGGTACATCAGGAAAAATGTCCTTTACATGTTTAATATACTGCGGATCGTTTTTGTATTGTGTATCAATAATATAATTTGACAGATGTACAAAAACAGGGTTTCTAAACAGTAGTGATGACATAAATTGCCTTAGTTTATCAATTTCCACCCGCGCCAACTCAAATTCATCTGAATCTCGTAAAGCATTTTTTATCTTTGAGATAATTGTTGCGTATTCGCCTTCCAGTTCGATAAAACTGTTCTCGATCTCATTTGGTGCTGCAAAAACACGAGTTTTGCTATCTGGATCAATTGCAATTTGATCATATAGGTAAGAACGACAGCAAATATTGTCGATTGAAACCATTTTTGCATTTTCATCATTAGCAAAAACAACATAAACTTGTTCTGATTTTTGATTACTCACAGAAAAGTTTTTTAAGTAAGCCTTAGGGACATAATGTTGTTTTCTCGTGATTTGCTTGTCTAAAACCTCTGTATATTCCATGACAATGTTGCTCCCACCAATATTTCCTATATTCAAATCTTCTCAGCATCGCGGTCTCAGCACTAAAACCGATCAAGAAATCATCATTTTATCTAGCCCTAATTCTGCAAGCTTTGTATTAGCCTCGAAAAATTCTGCATTATTGGAAAATGGTTATCTAGTACATAGAACTGCCGATCTTGCCCATCTTTCAAGAAGAATACTTGTTTATCCCGTGCTGAGCTAGTTAGGCTCTCTCTATGTAAGCATACAAAATAGTCTAATGTCTTTTCTTCTGGAAGCCGTTCCTGGATATATCCTTTTGTACTTCTGTCATATTTATAACCGAACTCTTTATACAATCGTTGTTTTCCAATACGAGTTTTAAAAGCAAACATCGCTAATTTTATATGTTTTGTTTCATCATGCAATTGGAAAAATTTATTTTTTTCAATCGTTTCTGTTAAATCATCCAAGGTCGCATTTCCTTTGACTTCTATAACCATTATGCAATCATTTGGTTCAACCAGGAAAATGTCTCCGGCTAGTTGACGTCTATAAAAATTTTTCCTACATACGATGATGTCACATTGTGGGCTTTGATGATTAGCCCAAGCAATAAAGCCGGTAACAAATTCTAGCATTTGAAACCGTTCCTGGAGACATTTTTTGAGAATGTTTTCTCCACATCTACCCATCTCAGCATGATGTTTTAACTTTTCAGCTATAAAATATTTGCAAAACAGAAGTTCCTCCGAATATTCCTCATATATCTTTGTAACATCTTCTTCCATAATAGACCTCTCACTTGCTTAAAACTTTTGTTTAGAAGCCTTTTCGAGCATTTGATAGCCTTCTGTTCCGCTAATTTCAAGCATCGAATATTTCTTTAGCATTTTCTCTAAACTTATACGAATTTGGACAGGGGTATAAGAAGTTAATGCCCCTTGGTTAATGATAGACTTCGTCCAATTTCTTTGCTGATTATAGAGGCTCCAAAAACGATTCATATCAAAATTGGGATTCTGTGCCGCTATTTGTTGCACCATTGCGTTAAGCGTATTTCGATCTGCTTCCGAAACGCCTTGCGGAATCATATTTCCCATAGCAGAAGTGATATTTTGCGCTGTAACTCCGGTACAAGCATTATTAAGATCGGCCACAATAAAATGCGATTCTATATTTGCCAAAACATTTTGTGTTATCTGAAAGGAATTCTTTTGGAAAGCCTTCATGAGCATCTGCTGTTCCTGAATCTCTGACACATACTCATATAGTTGATTCAGTGCTGTATAGCTGGTCGCGTCCATTTTTCGGACAAAGTAATGTTTGTACTTGTTCCAATAATCCGTATCCATCAAGGGTAGTGATTCATAGAACGCCGTTTCGTTTAATTGTCCGTCAACAATGAACGTAGAGATTTCCCTTAATCGCTCCTGGAATTCATCGATTTGAAGGACGATAAGAGAAGCTGCATCAATCTTTTTCTTCCGTTCCTGCAATATGTAAGTTGCAAGGGCAAAGCTACCTACGATAATAAGCAAAATGTTTGCCCAGTTTTCTGAAATGAATTTTACCATCTATCAAGACTCCTCACTGCAAATCAAGCACCCGTTCAATTTTTTTCTTCTTTTTATCAATTAGTGCAGCAATAAATTGTTCGTAAGATTCTTCAGGATACAAAGGATTTTTTTCTGTTTCATACTCGTATCCGCCTGTAATTCCTCGCGCCAACTCTGCAAATGTTTTTAAGGCCTGCACAAATGGAATGTTTTCGGGATTTTTTATCTTGGAAATTGTTGGTTCTATATGATTATATAAGATTTTAAGTTGCTCAAGATGTTCTTCCAAAACTAACGGTTTCCCAGTTACAGGAAAAATATGTTTCATTCGCCGTTCAAGAATATGAGATAATTCTTCTTCTGTAACTTGCTCATCGGATGTTCCACGTCGTATATAAATAGTAGCAGGCTTAATATTAGAACCTTCTTTTCGAGAGATGAACGGTAAAAATTGAGGAGTATCTTCAACAAAAAGCATTTGGAATTGTTTTCCCTTCAATGCCTCGTACTCAGATGTTTGATAGCTAAAATCATATACATCATACTTCAGGCTGGAAGAAAGATACGGCTTTATCCATGCCCCTATCTGCTCTTTTGCTTGTAACTCTTTCAACCCATCACATGAAAATGTCTTATCACCGTTTTCATGTACACCAAAAACGACAATTCCACCGCCGTAATTTGCTAAAGCGAGCATTAATTTGGCCAGCTTATCTTTCTCAATCCACTCTTGTTTAAAATCGATGGCATTGTGTTCGCCAGTTTGATCCTGTAAAAACTCACGAAAGTGATCCAATGTTGGTTCTTGAAGAAGTCTATATACAGTATCTTTTATTTGTTTAGGGAATTCCATATGTTTTACCTCATCCAAAGTATTCCTGCATCAGAGCCTTTTTCAACGTTTCCAGTTTTTCGAGGCTGTGGCTGATGATAATCTTTGTTTTTTCTGTTTGCTCCACAAAGGCGGCAAACTGTTCCTGTAATTCTATCGGTGGCATAGGGACCCGCAGTGTGAGGATGTCTTTATTAGAAATATTCGCCTGTCGAATACCTCTACTGATTCCTGTCAATCGCTTTTTGATTCTGGGAAATTTTAGCAACTCTGAGAAGTAACACTTGTTAAGAGATTTCTCAATGGACAGTTTGGCATTCCGTTGGTTTAAATAGTATTCGTCATAATCAGCCCCAAGAATGCAAACATTTCCATAATCATCTTTGCCGACCGTTCCAGTGAGTGACATAACCAAATCTCCAGGGAATACCTTGTAACGTGCAAGCGCTAAATCATCTGGCCAATAAACCATATTAACCGGGAGAAAATGCCCCGAATTGATGTTTCCAATTCGTAAGACAGGAATGCCTTCGTCAGTAAATCCATCACTCTTAAAAGCGTATCCTCCTATAACTTTAAGATGATGACTCAATTCATCTTCTTGCCAATGCTTTGGATTTTCATCCGGTTCCCCAAATATCTCCACAAACCTTGCCTTGACCGCTTCATCCAGCTTATCCAGCTGCTGTTGACGTTTCGCAATCAGGTCGCTCACTTTGTCCAGAATCGCCGCGATTTTGCGCTGTTCGTCAATGGGTGGAAGGGGAATTTCTGTTTCAGAAAGTGTTTTTTTATTGATGGCCTTGAATGTACTTCCAGTACCTTTGGAATTTAGTTCGTCAACCTTACCTGATAACGCATGCCATAAATATTCCTGAGCACAAATATCCTCGTTTACCGTTAAAGCAGCTAACCCTCGGCCTATACAGCATTCACAATTTGCAATATTCAACGCGCCAATTGGTGCACGAACAGAGATTAAAATATCTTTTTCCCGTGCTATTTTGGTTGGCTCAGAGCACCACATACGAACCGCAGGATAAATCTCTCCAAAATCTGCATTTCCCTGAAAAAACGGAAGGCCGTTACCATCTTCGTTGTATGTGGAAGAATCCGGAGACTGTCCCATATTTATCGCACAAATTTCTTCTAACCTCGCCATCATAGCATCTCCTCCAATTCCGCCAGCCCTGCGGTAATCTCCAGTTCCAGCTCATGCAGGTCTGCCATCAGTTCTGTGGTAGAGGGGTACTCCACCGGCACATACTCCACCTCTTTGTACTTGTTGATGGACAGGTCATAGTCGTTGTCTGCGATTTCCTGTTTCGGCACAAAAAAGCTCTGCTCCGTGCGCTTGCGGTCAGCTTCCTGGTCCAGATGGTGGAACCGCTTGATGATGTCGGGGATGTCATTCTCCTCCACCTCGCTGCGCTTATCGTCCAAGGAAAAGCCATCGGCCTTCATGTCATAGAACCAGACGTTTTCGGTTCCGCCTGCGCCGGTTTTGGTGAATACCAGCACCGCCGTGGACACCCCGGCATAGGGTTTGAACACACCGGAGGGCATAGAGATCACCGCCCGCAGCTGATGGTTCTCCACCAGTTCTTTGCGAATAGCTTTGTGCGCCTTGGAGGAGCCGAACAGCACGCCGTCCGGCACGATACAGGCGCACTGACCACCCTTTCTCAGCATCCGCAGGAACAGGGCCAGAAACAACAGCTCGGTCTTTTTGGTGTTGGTCACGGCTTTCAGGTTGTCGTTGATGCTTTCCGCGTCCACGGTGCCCTTGAAAGGCGGATTTGCCAGACACATGGTAAACTTATCGCTGATCTGATTCTGCTTGGAAACACTGTCCTTGTAGTCGATCTCCGGGTGGCTGATGGAGTGCAGCATCAGGTTCATCGCAGAAATGCGCAGCATGGTGCGGTCTGTGTCAAAGCCGGTGAAGGCGTCCCCAGCAAAGTGCTCCCACTGCTCGGAAGTCATGGTATCCTCGTAGTGGTTGCGAATGTACTCCGCGGCGGAGACCAGAAAGCCTGCCGTGCCGCAGGCCGGGTCGCAGATGGTGTCATCCGGGGTGGGTTGCAACAACTCCACCATCATTTCCCGGATGTGCTTGGGAGTGCGAAACTGGCCGTTCTGCCCAGCGGTGGCCAGTTTGCCCAGCATGTACTCGTACAAGTCGCCCTGCATATCCAGATCGGCAATGTCATGCTCATACAGGTCATCCAACCCTGTGATGATTTTTTGCAACACCTGCGGCGTAGGAATCAGGAACATCGCATCGCTCATGTACCGGGCAAAGGCCGTCTCATTCTGCACATCACTGCTGGAATCGTCGGCGATTTCCACCAGTTCCCCCTGCTCGGTGAAGTCCGGCAGGCAGCCATGTTTCATGTTTTTGATGGCAGGGAAGACCCGCTGGGAAATTACATTGAAAATATCGCGGGGATCGTTGTTCTTGAATTTACTCCAGCGCATGGACTGTCCAACGGCAGACTGGGGGAAAATCTTCTCCATCTTCTCGCCAGTCATATGCTCAAATTCTTCCGTTTCCAGCTCTTTTTCGTCCAGAGAGCGGATAAACATAAGATAGGTCAGCTGTTCGATGACGGTTAGAGGATTGGTAATGCCGCCCGCCCAGATGTCCGTCCAGATTTTATCTACTTTATTTTTAATCACACCTGTAATCATGCATCTATTCCTCCGTTTTCTGTATCAGGGATAAATTCCATCACGTCTCCGATATTGCATCCCAGCATGGTGCAGATTTTTTCCATGCTGTCCATGGAGACAGGCTCACCTTTACTTAATCGTGCTAAAACATTGGTGCTGATTTTTGCACGGTGCATCATGTCGGTTTTGCTCAAACCATGATCGATCAACTGTTTCCACAGCCGATTGTAACTGATTGCCATCCCGCACCTCCTGATTTTTTCCTATTTACTAGTATAACGGATACTGTGCTAAAAGACAAATAAAATTCACGAAATCGTGAGCTATTGATTGGCAAAAACGTGGTCTGGATATTGGAATCCCAGACCACGTTTTGCTTTGAGCAAGACAGGCTTGCCATCAAATCATTTGAAAATGCTTTAATGCATCCATAATTGCAGCTTCCTTTTCCGGCGGGCACTGTGGTACTTTCGCGTCTTCTTTCTTTGACAGATTATAATTCTGCCCCACATCTAGCCCGCACTTCCGCTTAACCTGGGAGATATACAGGCTGGACACCTTCAGGCCGTGCTTTTCCAGCACATAGGCTTTGATCTCATCATAGGTGGCTTTACTCTCCGCCGATGTCAAATCCAGCTCGTCCATCTTCACTTCGATCTCGATATGTTCTTTACTTTGAAGTTTGGACAACAAGCAAACCGTCTCCACATGGCAGGTGCGGGGGAAGAGATCCACAGCCTGGGCTTTGACCGCCCGGTAGCCCAGTTTGGCAAATTCGGCACAGTCCCGGGCGGCGGTGGCGCTGTTGCAGGAGATGTACACCACCCGGCTGGGGGCCATCCGGGCGATGGCTTCCAGCACCGGGAGATCGCAGCCTTTGCGGGGCGGATCCACCACCACTACATCCGGCCGGATCCCCTCGTCGGCCAAGGCCGTGGCTGCCTGGGAGGCGTCGGCACAGAGGAACCGGGCGTTTTTCACCCCGTTTTTGCGGGCGTTTGATCGGGCGTTTTCCACCGCTTCTGGGATGATCTCCACCCCGATCAGCTCCTTTACCTGCCCGGCCATCGAGAGGCCGATGGTTCCCGCCCCACAGTAGAGATCCACCAAGGTCTCCTCTCCGGTGAGGGCGGCAAACTCTGCGGCTTTTCGGTACAGATTCTCCGCCGACGAGCGGTTCACCTGGTAAAAAGCCAGAGGGGAGATGTCCACTTTTACATCGCACAGAAGGTCGGTGATATGGTCTTTCCCATAGAGGGTGCGGCACTCTTTTCCCAAAATCACATTGGTGTTTTTGGTGTTGGTGTTGAGGATGACCGAGGCAATGCCTGGTTCCACCTCCAAGAGGCGTTTCACCAGATGTCCCTCTTTGGGGAGGCTTTTGCCGTTGATCACCAGGCAGACCATGATCTCCCCCGTCACCTCCCCATAGCGCAGATAGATATGGCGCACAAGGCCCTTGCCGGTGGTTTCATCGTAGATGGAGATGTTTTCCCTTTCTAAAAAGCCCTGGATCTCGGTCAAGATTCGGGCGAAGGAGGGGGGCTGGAGCCGGCAGTCCACACAGGGGATCACCTCATGGCTGCGGGGGGCATAAAAGCCGATAGCCACCTTGCCGTCCTTTTTCTGCACCGGGAATTGGGCTTTGTTGCGGTAGCCCTCTTCTTTTGGGGAGGGGAGAAGGGGTACCTGAGGCAGGTCCACCCCGCCGATCCGCCGGAAGTTCTCAAACACCCAGTTGTTTTTAAACCGCTGTTCCTCCTCGTAGGAGAGGTGGCGGAAACTGCATCCGCCGCAGCGGCGGTAAACAGGACAGTCGTTTTCCACCCGGTTGGGAGAGGGGGAGAGGATCTCTTCCACCTTGCCAAAGCAGTAGTTTTTTAAAACCTTGACCACCCGGACTTTCAACTGGTCCCCCACGGCGGTCATGGGGACAAAGACGGCGATCCCCTCGTGATGGCCCACCCCTTGGCCTTCGTGGGTGATGTCGGTGATGGTCAGGGGGATGATCTGATTTTTTTGCAGCATAGTTGCCTCCAGGAAAAAGGGGCAGCCCCCTTCTTTTGATGTAAATGGTAATATGGCCGAGAAAACTCCCGGTGAAACGTGCCGCAAGCTCTGTTTGTAACATTGGGCGGCAAATTTCTTCCCAATAATCACGTTGCGATTATTGCAGCATGAAGTCTGCACAAACAGGAAAAATTTCGGTGGGGCTTTGCCCCAGGAGGGCGCTTCGCCCGAAAGAAATTTCTTCCCCAATAATCGCGTTGCGATTATTGTAGCATAGTTAGACCCCAAACGCCAGGGAAGAACGACAATATCTTTGCTTTGCACCGCCGGATACAAGGGAAAATCCGGGCTCCCAAGCGCCAGGGGAGTGGACTTTTTGCCCGGAACAGGCTACAATAAAAAGGACAGGCTCTTTTTCCATTCTGGGGGAAGCTGGCCCCCATCGCCTGCCAGTGCCGGAAAATCCTAATCGGTCCGGCCGTATCGGTTTGTCCAGGGGCTGAGGAGCCCCGTCCGCGGCAAACTCTCTTTCATCCGTTTTAATCTGACATTTGCTATAGGAGAATACCAATGCTGTTATCCCTGGAAAACGTGACAAAATACTATGGCGGGACCTTGATTCTCGACCATGTGAATTTAAAATTGGAGGATTCCGATCGGG
>NZ_LT629939.1:2438927-2521193 GCF_900104615.1 Merdimmobilis hominis
CCCCGCCGATCCGCCGGAAGTTCTCAAACACCCAGTTGTTTTTAAACCGCTGTTCCTCCTCGTAGGAGAGGTGGCGGAAACTGCATCCGCCGCAGCGGCGGTAAACAGGACAGTCGTTTTCCACCCGGTTGGGAGAGGGGGAGAGGATCTCTTCCACCTTGCCAAAGCAGTAGTTTTTTAAAACCTTGACCACCCGGACTTTCAACTGGTCCCCCACGGCGGTCATGGGGACAAAGACGGCGATCCCCTCGTGATGGCCCACCCCTTGGCCTTCGTGGGTGATGTCGGTGATGGTCAGGGGGATGATCTGATTTTTTTGCAGCATAGTTGCCTCCAGGAAAAAGGGGCAGCCCCCTTCTTTTGATGTAAATGGTAATATGGCCGAGAAAACTCCCGGTGAAACGTGCCGCAAGCTCTGTTTGTAACATTGGGCGGCAAATTTCTTC
This sequence comes from Merdimmobilis hominis, assembly GCF_900104615.1. Taxonomy (GTDB): domain Bacteria; phylum Bacillota; class Clostridia; order Oscillospirales; family Ruminococcaceae; genus Merdimmobilis; species Merdimmobilis hominis. The sequence goes on from NZ_LT629939.1 coordinate 2,439,374, forward strand.
CCAATAATCACGTTGCGATTATTGCAGCATGAAGTCTGCACAAACAGGAAAAATTTCGGTGGGGCTTTGCCCCAGGAGGGCGCTTCGCCCGAAAGAAATTTCTTCCCCAATAATCGCGTTGCGATTATTGTAGCATAGTTAGACCCCAAACGCCAGGGAAGAACGACAATATCTTTGCTTTGCACCGCCGGATACAAGGGAAAATCCGGGCTCCCAAGCGCCAGGGGAGTGGACTTTTTGCCCGGAACAGGCTACAATAAAAAGGACAGGCTCTTTTTCCATTCTGGGGGAAGCTGGCCCCCATCGCCTGCCAGTGCCGGAAAATCCTAATCGGTCCGGCCGTATCGGTTTGTCCAGGGGCTGAGGAGCCCCGTCCGCGGCAAACTCTCTTTCATCCGTTTTAATCTGACATTTGCTATAGGAGAATACCAATGCTGTTATCCCTGGAAAACGTGACAAAATACTATGGCGGGACCTTGATTCTCGACCATGTGAATTTAAAATTGGAGGATTCCGATCGGGTTGGTCTCATCGGCGTCAATGGGGCGGGAAAATCCACCCTGCTCAATATCATCGTGGGCGACCTGGATGCAGACGAAGGGGTCATCGCCCGGACCGGCGGCAAGACCTTTGGCTTTCTGCGGCAGAACAGCGGCCTCTCCCGGGGCAACACCATAGGGCAGGAGCTGCGAAGCGTCTTTTCCCATCTGCTCGCCTTGGAGGAGGAGATGCGCCGGGTGGAGGGGGAGATGGCCTCCCTTTCTGACCACAGCACCGGTGCCTACCATGACCTCGCCCAGCGGTACGCCGCCATGCAGGCGGAGTTTGAGGCGGGGGATGGGTACCAGATCGACGTGAAGATCAACACCATCCTCAACGGCATGGGGTTTGCCGGCCGGGACCGGGACACTTTGATCGACAACCTCTCCGGCGGGGAAAAAACCCGCCTGGCTCTGTGCAAGCTGCTGCTGGAGGCCCCGGACCTGCTGATCCTGGACGAGCCCACCAACCATCTGGATTTTAAAACCCTCATCTGGCTGGAGGAATACCTGAAAACCTACAAAGGCGGCCTTTTGATCGTCTCCCACGACCGGTACTTCCTGGATAGCCTGGTGACCAGCGTCTGTGAGATCGAATACCACAAGCTCATCCGCTACCCAGGCAACTACACCAAGTACGTGGCCCTCAAGGACGAGCGGCTGGAGCGCCAGCAGAAGGAATACGACCAGCAGCAGGCGGAGATCGCCCGCTTGCAGGAGTATGTGGACAAGAACATCGTCCGGGCCACCACCGCAAAAAGCGCCAAAAGCAAGCGCAAGGCCATTGAGCACATGGAGCTGGTGGAGAAGCCCAACCCCCCGGTGAAATCGGCTAAAATGCGGTTCACCTATGAGCTGGAGCCGGTGAAGGATGTGCTCCATGTTTCCGACCTCTCCATCGGCGTGGGCTGGGGGGAGAGCGCCAAGGTGCTGTTTGAAAGCCTCGATCTCGACGTGATGCGGGGGGAGAAAATCGCCCTCATCGGCGCCAACGGGGTGGGCAAGTCCTCCCTGCTCAAAGCGGTGCAGGGGCTGATCCCCGTCCGCCACGGCCGGGTGGAGTGGGGCAAAAACACCAAAATCGCCTACTATGAGCAGGAGGACATCCTCCTCAACAGCCAAAAAACGGTGCTGGATGAGCTGTGGGACCGTTACCCCCACATGCTGGAGGTGGAGGTCCGCACCGTGCTGGGCAATGTGCTCATCCGGGGGGAGGACTGCTACAAACTGGTCTCTGACCTCTCCGGCGGGGAGAAAGCCAAGCTGAAATTCGCCATCATGATGCTCCAGCACGCCAATGTGCTGATCCTGGACGAGCCCACCAACCATCTGGATCTGATGAGCAAAGAGGTGCTGGACAAGGCCTTGGGGGAGTACACAGGCACGGTGATATTGGTCTCCCACGACCGGTACCTCCTCAACAAATTCCCCACAAAGATCATTGAGATGTTCCCCGACCGGCTGGTGTCCTACAGCGGCAGGTACGAGGAGTATGTGGAGAAAAAGCGGGAACAGGCAGCTTTTGCAGCAGCTTCCCGCCCGGTGGAGAAGAAAGAAGACAAACCGGAGACTTCTTATCACCGCACCAAGCGCCAGCGCAGCGAGGACGCCGCCCGCAAGCGGAAGATCGCCCAGCTGGAGGAGCGGATCGCCGCGGCGGAGGAGGAGATTGCCGCCCTGGAGGCGGGCCTTGCCGACCCGGAGATCGCAGGGGATTACCAAAAGCTCCAGGAGCACTGCGCCCTGCTGGAGGAGAAGCGGGTCCAGTTGGCGGCGGATACCGACGCCTGGTGCGAACTGGTGGAAGGCTAAGCAGCTGCATCCGATGGGATGGCTTCCCGATGTGCACTAAGGCGAGGCGGCGGTGTTTGTAAAGGAATAGCAAATTTTTTCCAATCCATCTGGCTTTTTTTCCCCAGATCGAGTATACTAAGACCGTACCGGCAATCTGTTGGGAAGGAGTCGTGAAGTTGAAAATTGAATGGAACCGGAAATACAACACCATAGCGGTCTACGCCTTTTTGGTGGTGGTCGCCTCCATTGTCTTTTTGGCAGGGGTGTTGAATTTCCAATGGCTGATGGGGATGACGATGAAAATCATCAACCTGTTGATGCCGTTTATCTATGGCTTTGTTATGGCCTATATCCTGAACCCGGTGCTGCACTTCATTGAATCGAAGATCTTTCCCCCATTGTTTGGGGATCGAGGCAGTTATAAACTGCGGCGGGCACTGTCCATTTTTTTAACCTATTTGTTTGCCTTTTTTACCATCGGCGTGTTCTTCAGCAGCGTGATCCCCCAGATTGTGGAGAGCGTCTACAACCTGGCCTCCCGCATTCCCTCCTATTTGGGTTCCATAGAGGGGATTATCCGTCAGATTGTGGCGGAAACCAACTCGGTGGATCTCCCCTCCGATGTGGTGGACAGCTTGGTAATCAGCTTTGAAGATGCCCTCAATTCCCTGTATGCCGTCCTGCGGGCAACCCTGCCAGTGCTGATGGACTTCACCGTAAAATTCTCAGCTGGGGTGCTCAACTGGGTGCTTGGCCTCATCATCTCGGTGTATATGTTTATGGGCAAGGAGCGGTTTTTCGCCCAGGCCAAAAAACTGCTGTACGCTTTGTTTGAAAAGGATACGGTGGATGAAATCCTCCGCCAGACCAGGGACAGCCACGCGATTTTCAGCGGGTTTATCACCGGCAAAATCCTGGATTCCCTGATCATCGGGCTGATCTGTTTTGCCTGCCTGAGCGTTTTCCGCATGCCCTATGCCATGCTGATCAGCGTCATCGTCGGGGTCACCAACGTGATCCCCTATTTCGGCCCGTTTATCGGGGCGATCCCCTCGGTGTTTATCATGCTGACGGTCAGCCCTATCAAGGCGCTGTTTTTGGCTTTGTTCATCCTGGTGCTGCAGCAGTTTGACGGCAACATCCTGGGCCCCAAAATCCTGGGACAGTCCACTGGGCTTTCCGCCTTTTGGGTGGTGTTTTCCATCATGCTGTTCGGCGGCTTGTTCGGGTTTGTAGGGATGTTTATCGGGGTGCCCACCTTCGCGGTGATTTACTCCAACATCCGTGCCTTTGCCGAGCGGCGGCTGCGCCGGAAGAACCTCCCCTTGGCTACCAGGGATTACGCCGTAGATGCCCACGACCTTGTGGATTGATACTGGAAAATAATAAAAAGAATCCCCTTCCTGACCCAGGTCAGGAAGGGGATTCTTTTGTGGAAGCAGATCCCTGCGCACCCACACGTCCTGTGAAAACAAGGGGCGCTGCACGCCCCTAAACCCCCGTGGTCCCTTTCTAGCGAGAGAAAGGGACGAAAGCTCGCCGGGGAGACCCCGGCCCCCCACATCGCCGCAATGGGTGCGCTCGGAAAATCTTTCTTAGAGGTTTCCCCACCTCGAGCGAAAGATTTTTCCGCTGCCGCGGATGCCCTCGCGGGGCTGCAAGAAGCCCACTTTTCAAAATAACCCCACCTAAGCAGAGGGGGAGTTTTGAGGGGGCACAGTCAGCTAACGCTGACCGTACTGACTTCGACTGTGCCGCGAGCAGTTCGGCCCCCCTTAAGTGTGCTTTTCGAGAGCACAACGCAGTTGGACAAGGGTTTCTTTCACACAAAAACCCTTGCGCGGGCGTGGGGGCGCGTGCCCCCACAAACCAATTTCAAGATGGAATCTTGTTGGGGTGCTAGGCGCCCTGCATATCCGGGTGCGGGGGTTGAAAGTCCTGGGCTTTCCTGTTAACTTTCCAGCAGTTTGCAGGTGTCGGGGTTTTCCAAAATATCCACCGTCAGGGTTTTGATCCCCAGTTTGGCAAACCGGGCGGTGAAGGTCCGCTTCTCAAAATCCAGGGCGGCGACCACCCCCAGCCCAAAATACCGGTGCATCACCCGGCGGCCCGCCTGTAATCCGTAATGCTCAAAGAGGGCGGCGCTGTCGTCGGGCTTTAGCATGGAGAGGAACCGGGAGGGGGAGAGGGATGATCCCCCCGCAGAGGCCGGGACCAGGATTTCCAGTTGTTCCCGGGCCCGGGTGATGGCCACATAGAAGAGCCGGGTCTCCTCCTCCAGCAGTTCCGGGTCGCGGGAGAGGTGGCGCTCAATGGCCATGGTGGAGGGTAGCACCCCCTCCAATGGATCGATGATATAGACGTAGTCAAACTCCAATCCCTTGGCCGAATGGATGGTGGACAGGGTCACCGGGGCGTCCCGGTTTTGGGAGGCGGCAGAGATCACCCCATCGATGGCATCGATCCGGTCGAGGAATTCTTCGATGGTGGAGGTGGAGGCGGCCAGATGCTTAAGGGCCATCAGCCGCTGCTGGTTCAGTTCTAGAAGGAAGCCGTTTTCGCTTTTTTCCAGAAAGGAGAAGTACCCCAGGTCGTAGAAGATGGCGTCCAAAATTTTGGAGGGGGTCATGGAGCCGAACCGGCCGATGGTGTATTTGGCGAACATCAGCCGGGCGGTGTTAACCCTCTGGGAATCGGGGAACTCCGCCAGCAGGTCGAAGATGGTATCCCGGGTGCGGGGGTTGTCCATGGCGAATTGAACCATGGCGCGGGAGATGTAAGCTCCCAGTTTATAATACACCCGCTGGAAACTCTCCAAATCCCAGGGGGAGAAGTAGAGATTCAAGATGCACAAGACGTCCTGGGTTAGGGTCTGGCGGCGCAGGGTGGTTTTGTGGTCCTTGATGTAAAAAGGAAGGCCCTTGCGGTCAAAGAGGTCGATGAGCCCCACGGCGGAAGGATTGTTGCGGTAGAGGACCGCCGCCGTCTTGCCTGCGGGCAGCTGGGAGAGGGCGCCATAGAGATGGCGGGGCAGTTCCTCTGAGGAGGGGATTTGGGTAATTTTCACAGGGCCGGTATCCGGTCGGCGGGTGAACATCCCTTTGTCGTAGCGCAGGCGGTTGTGGCCGATGAGGCAGTTGGCGGCCTCCACCACAGAAGGAGGGCAGCGGAAATTCTGCTCCATCTTCAAAAGCTTAGCTCCGGGGTAGACCTTGGGGAACTCCAAAAGGGCTTGAGGGTAAGCCCCCCGGAAGGAGTAGATGCTCTGGTCTTCATCCCCCACCAAAAAGAGGTTGCCCTGCTGGGTGCACAGCTGCAAGAGGATGGCGTGCTGTAATTTGGAGGTATCCTGCGCCTCGTCCACCAGCACATGGGAATACCGCCGCCGGAAGGCTTCCAGAAGGTCCGGCAGCTTGCGGAAGATGATGTGGACAAAGTCCAGCATATCGTCGTAATCCATAAGATGGTTTTCTTTTTTATAGGCTTGGTAGGCGGCGTAAATCCGCCCGATGGCCGGCATACCCAGTTTGTCACCGTCCGCCTCCTGGGGCTTGACCATGGTGTTGATGAGTAGGCCGATGAGCCGTTGGGCCTCCTCCACCTGCTCTTCGTCGGCGTACTCCCCGGTGGCGGCGGAGACGATCTCCCGCAGGACCCGGGCCTTGCCTCCGGGCTCGGATTCCAGCAGGCTGGGCATAGGCTGGCCCCGCAGGGACGCATATTGTTTGAGGACAGTGTAACAGAAGCTGTGGATGGTGGAAAACCGGGGCGTCTGGGAGATCAGTTCCCCAAACAGGGCCTGGAACCGGGCAGCCATGTCCTTGGCCGACTCCCGGTTGAAGGTGAGGATGAGAATATTCTGAGGTGCTACCCCCTCGTTGAGAACCAGGTGGGCCACCCGGCTGACCAGAACGGTGGTCTTGCCGCCGCCGGGCACTGCCAGCAGGAGGGCGGGCCCCTGGGTGGCCAGTAAAGCGGCGGTCTGCTGGGGATCCAAGGGGATGCCGCGGCGATCCAGCAGGTAGGCGGGGATGTCCATGAGCAGAGACCTCCTTTCCCCTATAGGGCATATGGAACCACTTCCCCTATTATACCGGTTCCAAAGGGGGAAGGCAACCAAGGGCGGTCTCTTTTCATACCTTACAGAAACGGGGGTGAAGGAAAGAAGTTTACCGTAACGATAGAAACTCTTGTATTTATAGGGGAAAAAGGTTCATTTTACTAGATGGTTTCTTAATAAATTCTGCCCCACTTTTCTGTCACTTTTGGAACATTACTTTGCAATCATTGCAGACCTCTTTTGTTAGAGGTATATTCCATGCATTCATTCTGCTATGCCATCTCTTGTGCTTTAAAAATACTTTCCAGTCCATTTCGAGTATTTCTTCCAATTCGTAGTCAGTATTAAACCTACATATTATGACATATTCGAATTTCTGCTTGTCCGGCTCGGTCGAACCTTTTGGTTCCAATCCATAAAATACACCTGTAACATTACCACTTGTGGACTTAATACTATAACGATCTCCTTTGCGGCTAATAGCATCAATATTTTCTGTGCCGACTGGAGCAACTGCTAAGGTCGGTAATCCAGCTGTATTGTTATAGTAGTCAATGGCCAAATATTTGCCCAAATCACCAATGACATTGTTTGTACGGATTACAGACCTATCTTTTAATTCTTTAATGACCGAGGAGTAGAGAGATACTAAATCTGATGTTTTTAATAGTTTTAAGTCCATAAGGGGTAACCTCCGATTAATCAACATCTTAATTTTAGTATATCATATTTTGATGTTCCTTTCAATTTGAATAGCTATTTTGGCATGAGTTTAGCGAAATTGATAAAATGTAAAAATGAACCGGACCCTGTTGCTTTGGTTGGGAGGAAGAGGGGAGACTTAGACGCAGCAATCCCCGCCTCTCGTAGAAAAAGGCGGGGATTGCTCCTGTAAAAGTTATGCGGCTGGCTCTGCCGGGACCACCGCATCCTCCCCAAAGGAGAAGTTGTCAAAGCTTTCACCTTGGAAGATGGGGCCGCCCAAATCGTAGTAGGAGAGAGACACATGGTCCCCGGGCTGGGTGAGGGCCAGCTCTTGGCTGACACCGGCGGAGACAACGAAAATCTTGTCTTGGTCGCCGGAGAGAAGGATCTTGTACACAGTCTCAGAGCCGTTGTACTCGCTGGCAATGCGGAGCACAGTGCCCTGGACGTCGGTCAGCTCTCCGCCATCCTCAAAATCGGTGTTCATGCCGGCGCCGGACATCACCACCCGGTAATCCCGCATGGCGGCTTGGATGGTCTCGCCCACCCCAACCGAGGAGTAGTTGCTGACATTGACGAAAGCGTACTGTTTAATCAAGCCCTCTGCATCCTTCAAGGTCATGAAGTAGGTGGGCTGGCCGTCCACATTGATGATGATGGGGAAGGACGCCTTATACCCCAGGTGCTGCACCTTGCCTTGGGCAGAGCTCTGGGCAGCCTCCTCGGTGGCGCCGTTCATCTGGTACAGGTGCGGCTCCTTGGTGACCATGTTGACCATGATAAAACCGATGGCGCTTTCGTCGCTGCCCACGCTGGTCAGGCCGGTGAACAGGTAGCAGTCGCCATTGTTATAGATGATGTTGTGCCCCTCAGACGGGCGGTATTTGTCCTTGTCCGAGAAGTTGAAGATGCCGTTGACGTACTCGCCTTTGTTGGTAATCTGCCGCAGGATGAAGTCCTCCGGCTGGACCCGGTCCACCCATTCAGGCATCTCCTCAATGGAGTATTTTTCCATCTCGCCAGTGGTGGCGTTGACAATGATGGCGCCAGTGGTCTCCGGAAGGGCAAAGCCGCGGGTGTATTTGTAGGTGGAGACCACCCAGTAGGGCTGGCCGTTATCATCCAGCTCAAAGGAATCGTCGGTGATGCCCTCCATCCACTCGCCTGACAGGCGGATGTGGCGGTTCAGGTCGTGAATCAGGTAGGAATTGGGGTGGTATTTGATCTTAAAATCCTCCACATACTGCACATCGTTGACATTGGTAGCCGACACCACCACATAGCCGGGGGTGCCGCTCATGTTGGTCAGCCATTTAAACACACCGGAGTGGTGCAGCGGAACGACCCATACCAGCTTGTCATTGACCATCTGAATCACCGGTTCGCCGATGTATACCTGGCTGCCCAGGCTGGGTTTTTCACCCAATTTTTTGTCGGCCAGCTTGATGGCCAGGGCGCGGTCCACCACCGGGATCTGGTTGGTGTCCACCACCTGGATCTCACTGGAGAATTTTTTAACGATGGGCTCGCCCAGCTGATCCCGGTAGGCCTTCCAGTGGAAAAACACCGAGGAGCCGATTACCACGGCGAAAAAGAGGGCCCAAGGGGCGACCAGCAGGGCCTTCGGCAGTTTGGGGAGCTTCAGAAAAGGGATGAGCAGGGAAGGGGAGGTGGCCTGCTCCGCCGCCTGGGTGAACACCGACCCAAACCGGGCGATCACCCACACCAGGGTGAAGGCGGTGATCAGAACACACCAAAAAAAGGCGCCTTCCGGGTAGAGGGGGTTGATGTTGGGCGCTTTGACAAACATGTAGATCAAGGCGCCGACCACAATGGCGGCGCATGCGCCGAGCTTGAATTTTTTCAACTGGGAAACCTCCTTGACATCTCACATAGATGCACGTTTACTGGTTTTATACAATGCTATATCGAATTCCGATATAATAATTCCACTCTACCATATCCCATTGGGAATGTCAAGAAAAGTGGACATTAGGGCACTGTAAAATCGCGCCGGGCAAGGGCTTCCCCCCATCGGGCGAAGGCGGATTTTTTCCCAGAAAGGGGAGAATCCGCCCCCAAACGGCGCACACTAAGGGGGAAAGGAGGGGATTTCTGCCATGATGCACATTGGTGTACCCCCATTGCCGGCCGCCGCCACCGGGGACGTGATGGGCCAGGGGGTTGTGGTCATTCTGACCGCATTTCTCCTGTTGGGCGCAGTGTTAATTGCATATTTTGTATGGATTGCTCGAAAAGGCAAGAAGAAATAGTTATTTTCACTTTCTTTTCCATGATTTAATGTTATAATAGGCTCCGTAAGGCTGATTTATCCAAAATTATGGAGGTGTGCCCAGCAATGGATTTGAAACTCAAACAAGAGATGGAAGTCTTCGCCATACAGGCCAGGATCGAGACCCTAAAGGCACTTGGTCACCTGGGATTTGGCCATGTGGGCGGCGCGTTTTCCATCGCCGACCTAGTCGCTGTGCTGTATAACGGCGTGATGAAGGTCGACCCCAAAAACCCTGCCTGGAAAGACCGGGATTACCTGGTGTGCTCCAAAGGCCACGCAGGCCCCATCCTCTACTCCACCCTGGCGATGAAGGGCTATTTCCCCATGGAAAACCTGCTCACCATCAACAAGCCGGGCACCACCCTGCCCAGCCACTGTGACCGCAACCTGACCCCCGGTATCGACATGACCACCGGCTCCCTGGGGCAGGGCTCCTCCATGGCAGTTGGCATCGCCCTTGGCAACCGGATGGACGGCCGGGATAACTACACCTACCTGATCCTGGGCGACGGAGAAATTCAGGAGGGCCAGGTCTGGGAGGCAGCTTCCTTTGCCGCCCAGAAGAAACTGAACCACCTGATCGCCTTTGTGGACTGGAACAAAAAACAGCTGGATGGCCCCATTGTGGAGATCAACGACTTCTCCAATGTTGCCCAGAGGTTTGAGGCCTTCGGCTGGAACGCCGTGACGGTAAACGGCCACGATGTAGAAGCCATTTACACCGCCATTGAAGAGGCCAAAAAGAGCGTGGATAAACCCACCTGCATCGTTTTGGACACTGTGAAGGGAAAGGGCTGCTCCTTCGCGGAAAATGCCGCTTCCAACCATCACATCAACATCAGCCAGGAGCAGATGGCCGAGGGCCTCGCTGTGCTGGAAGAACAACTTGCAAAGGCGGTGGCGAAATAATGGCAGTGATCGTTGCAAAAGAGATCGTGAAAGATACAAAAGAGATGCGCGGCGCCCTGAGCGAGGCGCTGATCGCCCGGGCCAAGGACAACAAAAACCTGGTGTACCTGGATGCGGACCTCTCCAGCTCCATGAGCATGAAGAACTTCGCCAAAGCATACCCCGACCGGTACCTCAACGTGGGCATCGCCGAGGCCAATATGGTGGGCATTGCCGCCGGTCTCTCCGCCACCGGAAAGATCCCCTTTACCCACACCTTCGGCCCCTTTGCCACCCGCCGCTGCTACGACCAGATCTTCCTCTCCTGCGCTTATGGCAAGAACAATGTGAAGGTCATCGGCTCTGACCCCGGCGTCACCGCGGCCTTCAACGGCGGCACTCACATGCCCTTTGAAGATGTGGCACTGATGCGCGCCATCCCCGGCTGCACCGTGGTGGAGCCTACCGACACCACCATGATTGGCGGCATCATCGACCAGATCATCGACACCGACGGCCTGTTCTACATCCGCCTGAAACGGAAAACCGCCGTCAAGGTCTATGAGGAAGGCTCCACCTTCACCATCGGCAAAGCAGTCACCGCCCGGGAGGGCAGCGATGTAACCCTCATCGCCTGTGGCATCATGGTAGAGGAGGCCCTGAAAGCCGCCTCCCTGCTGGAGGCTGAGGGGATCAGCGCCCGGGTTCTGGATATGTTCACCATCAAGCCCATCGACCGGGAGGCTGTCCTGAAGGCTGCCGACGAAACCGGCGCCATCGTCACCTGTGAGAACCACAACGTCATCGGCGGACTGTATTCTGCGGTGGCGGATGTGATCGTCTCGGAGCGCCTGATCCCGGTGGAGCGGGTCGGCGTGGAGGAATCCTTCGGCGAAGTGGGCCCCGAGGATTACCTGCGCAAACGCTTCGGCCTCACCGCGGAGCACATTGTGGAGAAGGCTAAAAAGGCCATCGTCCGCAAGAAGTAAATATTTCCCGGATAGCAGGGGAGGGAACAGGTTCGCCTGGGCCCTCCCTTTTTAGTTTTGTGGGATTTCGCCCCCAAGCCCCCAGCCAGGGCTTTATATTTTTCAGGGGAAATCCCTGATAAGCCTAGTTCTGTGGGGCGTTACTCACTCCCACGCCCCCGAGGTTATGCAGGGTGCCTGGAACCCCTGCACCCCGCAGGGATATAAGGGGGCCTCGTGCCGGCCCCTTGCACCCCCGGCACTTCCTTTTATGCGGATAAAAGGAAGCAAAACCCGCCGGGGAGACCCCGGTCCCCCTATCGGTGCGCCACAATGGGAACGCTCGGAAAATCTTTAGTAGGTGTGCTTGCACACCTGAGGCTCATCCACGCCTCGAGCGAAAGATTTTTCCGCTGGCGCGGATGCCCTCGCGGGGCTGCAAAAGGTCTATTTTTCTTGGTAGCCCACCCAGGAGCAGGGGGAGTTTTGAGGGGGGCCGGACTTCACCAATTCCGCGAGCAGTTCGGCCCCCCTTAAATGTGCTTTTTGAGAGCACAACGCAGTTGGGCAAGGGTTTCTTTCACACAAAAACCCTTGCGCGGGTGTGGGGGCGCGTGCCCCCACAAGCCAACCTCAAGATGGAATCTTGAATAAGGGCCGGGGGCTTGGGGGCGTGCAGCGCCCCACAGAACTTGGGTTCCAGGGAATCTTCCCTGCCTCCAGCACAAAGGCCCTCTAAGCGGGAATGGAAATGGAAAGAGGCTGTCCTCCAAATTCAAGGGGACAGCCTCTATCTTTTATTCTTGTGGTTTTGATGGGCTGGTGCAGCCGCTCCAGCTTTAATTGTGGGAAAAAACCGGCCGAGGGAATTCCCCCAAAACTTCCTGTTCCTGTTCTTGGGAGAGGGGGCGAGGGTCCTTGAGCCGCAGGGTGGCAACCAGGGGGTAATGGTCAGAGGGGTAGCGGCCATCCCGGTCCTCGGCCCAGATGTGGGATTCTACCACCTCAAAATCATCGGAGACAAAGATGTAATCAATGGGGCCGCGGCCATGTTTCTGCTTGCCGGAGAAGTTGTGGAAAGTGTTGTAAATGGCATCTGGGTCAAAGAAGCTGTACACGTCGTTGAGATGAACCGTGCTGTAGTCGTGGAGGTTCTCCTTGAGGATCTTGACGGCGCGGCTGCCCGGGCGGGCGTTGAGATCCCCCATCAAAATGGTGGGGAGGGGTTCCCGCTGGTTGTAGGCATCCATGTATTTTAGGATGATTTGGGCGCCCAGGTTGCGGGCGAAGGAACAGATGTGGTCAAAGTGGGTGTTGAACACCCGGATGCGCCGGCCGGTGTCTTTTAAAGTGACCTCCACTACGGTGCAGATGCGGGGGAACACCGAAAAATAAGCGCGGCTGCCGTTCTTCTCCGGGTCCTTGGAGAGCCAAAAAGTCTTGCAGAACCGAACCTGGGCATCATCGTTTTTCACAATGATGTCCGAATGCTCATCATCTTCCGGGCGGACGCCGAAAAAGCGGCCATTGCCAAAGACGCTGTATTCCTGGGAGAGGAGGCGCTGGACATCCAGCTTCATCTCCGGCAGCAGCTCCTGCACCCCGATGATCGACGCGCCGGAAGCCCGGATCACATCCGAGACCAGCTGCCGGCGGCGCTCCCACCGGTTTTCCTTGTGGATGCTGAAGGCCATATCCCGTTTTACATTGAAGGAAACCACCTTAATGGCTTGCCCTTGGAAATTTGCCATCGTTTCATCACCTTGGTTATAGGATATTCCGCAAAGGGAAGGGCGCCACAGCGCCAGAGGGGAAAAGGGGACAGTCCAGAAAAACGGAACATCCCCATAAGGTATGAGGGTATTATATCACAAAAACATTCATATGAATAGAAAGAATTTTTTTCAAATTTTGGTGAAAAAGGAGGGAGATCCCATGGATCGGCAGGCGGTGACCGCATTCCTCATGTCCCTGATCGCCGGGCTTTCCACCGGGTTAGGCGGGCTGATCGTGGTCTTTTCCGACGGCGCCTCCACGGCTTTTCTGTCCTTTGCCCTGGCGTTTTCCGCCGGGATTATGGTGACGGTCTCCCTGGCCGACCTGCTTCCCACAGCGGCCGCCGCCTTTGTGGGGAGCTACGGGTCGGGGAAAGGGGCGGTGATGCTGCTCATCCCCATGGTGATGGGGATATTTTTTGCCCAGCTGATTGACGCCCTCACCCCTGAGGCCGCCCCTTCGCCCGGGGAGGGTATCGACCGCCGGAAGCTGGGACGGCTGGGGGTGATCTCGGCGGCGGCCATCCTTCTGCACAACCTGCCGGAGGGGATGGTCACCTTTATGGCCGGGTACACCGACCTTTCTTTGGGGCTTTCGATGATGGCGGCTATCGCCCTGCACAACATCCCCGAGGGGATGAGCGTCTCCATCCCTATTTACTATTCCACCAAAAGCCGCTGGAAAGCGGTACGGGCCGCCTTTCTCTCCGGGATGAGCGAACCCCTTGGGGCGCTGCTCACCTACTTTTTGCTGCGGCCCCTGCTTAGCGGGCTCGCCCTTTCGGCCCTGTTCTCTTTTGTGGCGGGGCTGATGGTCTGCATTGCCTTTGGAGAGCTGCTGCCCACCTCCCGGAACTACGGCCGGTCCGGCCTCTCCCTCTGGGGGACTTTGATGGGCATTTTGGTGATGATGCTGGGGGTGGTGCTGATGGGATAGCTTTTAATAAAAGAGCCAAGCCACCAAAAGGCCGAAAAATTCCCGCACCCAATAGCTAGGCAGCAGGCCCCAAGGGGTGGGGGAAGGAAGGGCGGAGATCTGGGTGAAGCCTGCGCTTTTCCCATAGTACCGGCCCCGCATCTGGTGGAAGCCGTCGGTGGCGATGGCGATGGGCCGGTCCTCACCACCCAGCAGATCCCAGGTGTAGAGGAGATTTTCCCGGGTGTCGGTGGAGCGGTTCTCCATGTGGATGCGGCTGGGGTCGATCCCCTGTTCCACCAGGTATTTTCGCATCACATAGGCTTCGGTATAATCCTCATTCTCCCCTTGGCCCCCGGCGACGACACACTGGGCTTCCGGGTAACTTTGCAGGTAGGGGAGGGCGGCGTCCAGCCGGCGGCGGAGCATCAGGGAAGGGGAATCCCCTTCCACCTTGCAGCCCAGCACCACCACAGTGGCATTATCTCCAGGGGGATTGCCGTAAGCCGCATAGGCCATGGGGATGGAAAAGGCAGCACTCGCCGCGATGGATGCCCCGGCCGCCAAAAATAGGGCCCGCCGCATCAGAAGAAGAGGGCGGCTTTTTGCCAACCGCTTCCATAGAAGGGGGAGGAGGACAAGCAATCCCCCCAGGATGAGCAGGGCCGCCACCCCCACGTGGAAAATGCCGTAGAACAACAAGGGGATCAGCCCAAAGAGAAGGCAGAACCCCCCAGCCAGGAGGGAGAGGGCGGGGATTATCCCCATAGAATCAGCTCCTTTCGATCAAAATTTCGTTTTGTGGGGCGTTGCACGTTCCCAAACCCTGCGGAGGGGCCCTCCTGCCGGCCACAAACCCCCGAGGTTATGCAGGGCGTTACGCACCCCTGCACCCCACGCTCCCTTTTTTATGTGAAAAAAGGGAGGGAAAAGGCACATTTAAGGGGGGGCGAACTGCTCGCGACACAATTGAAGTCCGGCCCCCCTTAAAAATCCCCCTGCCCCTTGGTGTGGTCATTTCCTTTACTATTTTTCAAAATAAGTTGCCTTTTGTAGAGGGGGAGTTTTGAGGGGGAATAGGCTTTTCCTGTGTCGCGAGTTTGCCTATTCCCCCTTAAACACGCTTTGGGGTCCAGGGCCTTTTTCGTGTAAAAAGGCGCCTGGCCGGGGGCACGGGGGCTGGAGGCCCCAGACTACCGGGTATCAGGGAAACTCCCCCTAGTGAAAAAACTTGCGCGGGCGTGGGGGGTAAGTAACGCCCCACACAACTTAGGTTATAGGGAAACCTTCCCTAAATTTGGCCGGGTGCAGGGCGAAGCGCCTGCAAGGCCAATTCCAAGATGGAATCTTGCTTAAACCACCTGGCCGGGAGTGCAAGGGGCCCTCCTGTCGGCCCCTTACTACCGCTACCGCAGAAAGCAGCGGAGGATAGAGAAGGAGTGATCGGAATAGGGCGGGTACCGCACCGGCAGATCCAGCCGGAGGGAGGAGTGGAGCACCGATTTGGGGTGGCTGAACGCCTCAAACCCGGCTTTGCCATGGCAGGAACCCATGCCGCTGGCCCCCACGCCACCGAAGGGGAGGCCGGGGGAGGAGAGGTGGAGGACAGTGTCATTGACACACCCGCCGCCGAACTGGGCCCGGGATAAGATCTCCCGCTCTCGGTCTTTATCCCGGGTAAAAAGGTAGAGGGCGAGGGGCTTGGGCCGGGCCTCCAGATAGGGGAGGATCTGTGCCGGGTCGTCATAGGTGACAACCGGCAGGATGGGGCCGAACACCTCTTCGGTGAGGAGAGGGGAATCCTCCGGAAGCTGGTCGATGAGGGTGGGGGCGACCTTTCTCTCCTCTTGGTTGACCCCTCCGCCACAGAGGAGGTTCCCCTGGGCGAGCAGGGCGGATATCCGTTCAAAATGGGCGTCGTTGATCAGTTTGGGATATTGGGGGTTCCGCTCTGGCCGGTCGCCGAAAAAGCTGTGGAGCTCCCTCTCGATCCCCTCCACCAGCTGACCTTTGACCTTCCGGTCCACAAAGAGGTAATCGGGGGCCACGCAGGTTTGGCCGGCGCAAAGGCTCTTGCCCCAGGCGATCCGCCGGGCTGCCAAGGGGATGTCGGCGGTGGAATCCACAATACAGGGGCTTTTGCCCCCCAATTCCAGCACCACAGGGGTGAGATGCTCACTGGCTGCGGCCAGCACTTTTTTGCCCACCTGGCTGCTCCCAGTGAAAAAGATGAAGTCAAAGGGGAGCGCAGTGAGCCGGGCGGCAGTCTCCGCTCCCCCTTGGAGGACGGCGCAGAACCGCTTTTCAAAACAAGAATCAATCAGTTCCCCCAGGACCTCCGTGGTGCGGGGCGCCAGCTCAGAGGGTTTTATCACCGTGCAGTTTCCGGCGGCGATGGAGGACACCAAAGGCGCCACAGCCAGCTGGAAGGGGTAATTCCAAGGGGAGAGGATCAAGGCCGAGCCATAGGGGACCTGCTGAACCCTCCCCTTTGAGGGGAAGAGAAACAAAGGGGAGACTCTCCCCTTTGGCCTTGCCCAGCTTTTTAAATGGCGGATGGCGTGGGTGATCTCCGCCAAGACAAAACCGATCTCGGTTTCATAGCTTTCAAATTGGGACTTGCCCAGGTCGGCCAAAAGGGCTTCCTGGATGGGTTCTTCCATAGCTAGAATGGTTTGATACAACGTTTTTAACTGCCGGATGCGGAATTCCACCGGCAGGGTAGCTCCAGATTGGAAGTATTCCTTTTGGAGGGAAAGCAGTTCCATAGCTGCACCTCGCTTTTTTTTCGATGCTATAACAGTGTAGAAAAAAGCTGTCATTTCTGCCCCGGATACAAAAATGACAGCAATTTGTAATATTTTAGGCAATTTTTGCACAGGCTTCCGGCTAGGTGGGATATTTGGGGGAATTGGCTTCTTGCAGCCCCGCGAGGGAATCCGCGAAAGCGGAAAAATCTTTCGCTCGAGGTATGGAAACCTCTAAGAAAGATTTTCCGAGCGTACCCATTGCGACCCACCGATAGGGGGCCGGGGTCTCCCCGGCGGGTTTTGCTTCCTTTTATCCGCATAAAAGGAAGTGCCGGGGGTGGCAAGGGGCCGGCAGGAGGGCCCCTCATTCCTGTCCGGTAGCAGGGACTCAGCGGGAATTTGGGAGCTCCATCGCCAGATGGGCAGCCCCCAGCATCCCCGCCTGGTTGCCCAGCGCCGCCCCCAGGATAGGTACCCCCTGGTAGCTCTCCCGCAGGAAATGGGGAAGGCGGTTTTCGATCCGCCGGATGGTCTGCGGCGGGGACATGATCCCTCCGCCCAGCACCACCAGCGGCGGGTCAAAGATGTGGATGAGGGAGGCAAGGCCGCAGGACACCTCGTCGATCCACTGGGAGAAAAGGCCCTCAACCACCGGGTCATCCAGCCGCTTTGTAATCTCCCGGCCAGAAAGGGCCTGCCCGGTCCTCTCCTCCACGAGGCGGGTGAGGGCAAAGGCAGAGGCGTAAGCTTCATAGCATCCCTGCTTGCCGCATTTGCAGACCCGACCTCCAAAATGGGTGACCATGTGGCCAAACTCCCCGGCGGAGTAACGGGAACCGTAATAGATCCGGCCGTTCTGCACCAGTGCCCCGCCAATGCCGGTCCCATACACCAGGCTGAGAAAGTCGGGATGGCCTTTGGCAGCACCGTAGGCGTATTCCCCCATGGCCATGCAGTTGGCGTCGTTGTCCACAGCCACCGGTATCCCGAGGGCGGCCTCAAAATAGGTTTTCAGGTTGGACCCTGTGTAGCCGGGGATGGAATCGGTGTACAGGATCACCTCCCCGGTGTGGGGGTTGATCTGCCCGGCAGTGCTGATGCCCAGGCGCTCATACCCACAGAATTCCTTGGCCAGGCGGACGACCCGCTCCATCACCGCGTCCGCGCCTTCCCCGGCAAAGGTGGGAGCCTCCCGGAATTCCAGGACCTGGGCGGATTCGTCTACCAGCCCGGCTTTGAGGGCGGTGCCGCCGATATCAATTGCGAGAATTTTCATAGGATAACCCCTTTTTCCATAAGATTCTCTGGCGCCTTCGGGATGATTCGACCTCCGATGACCCCGCTGCTGGGGTAGGATAAGTCTGCGCGGAGAGGATTTTGTATGGATATTGTACTATAAATTGACAGGCAAGGGAAGGGAGGGGAAAGCATCCCGCTACAGGAGGTCTTTATTCAAGATTCCATCTTGGGGTGGGCTTGCGGGGGTACGAATCCCTGCACCCCACAGGAATGAGGGGCCCTCCTGCCGGCCCTTCACACCCCCGGCACTTCCTTTTATGCGGATAAAAGGAAGCAAAACCCGCCGGGGAGACCCCGGCTCCCCTATCGGTGCGCCACAATGGGTGCGCTCGGAAAATCCTCAGTAGGTGTGCTTGCACGCCTGGGCGCCCCTCGCTCCAAGGCAGAGGATTTTTCCGCTTCGCGGATGCCCGCGGGGCTGCAAGAAGCCCACTTTTCAAAATAACCCCGCCAAGGAGCAGGGGGAGCTTTCATGGGGGCACAGCCAACAAGTTGGCTGTTTGGGCTTTTCCTGTGACGCGAGGGTTGCCTATTCCCCCTTAAATGCGCTTTTCCAGTCCAATTTTATTGGACTGCGACTTCTTTCGCATAAAAAGTATGGCTCGGGGGCGTGGGGGTGAGTAACGCCCCACACAACTTCGGTTACAGGGAAACCTTCCCTGAATTAGGCCGGGTACAGGGCGGAGCGTCTGCATAACCTTGTGGGGTGTGATGGCGTGCAGCGTCCCAGAAAACCGGCCCATTCTGCCAATAAAAATTGAATATTTTGTTAAAAAATACTGCCTTCCCCTTGATTTTTCTGAAAAAGCGGGTAGAATAGTGTTAGCACTCAAAGAAAAAGAGTGCTAACAAATTTGTCAAAACATATTTTTATAAACTGGAGGAATCGACATGACCATCAAACCACTTGCAGATCGCGTTGTCATCAAAATGGTTGAGGTGGAAGAAACCACCAAGAGCGGCATCATCCTGACTGGCTCCGCCAAAGAGAAGCCCCAGGTTGCAGAGGTGATCGCTGTGGGCCCCGGCGGCCTGGTGGACGGCAAGGAAGTCACCATGTACTTGAAAGCGGGCGACCGGGTGCTAATCAGCAAATACGCCGGCACCGAAGTCAAGGTCGACGGCCAGGAATACACCATCCTGCGTCAGAGCGACATCCTTGCAATTGTAGAATAATTGGACCAATTTGGATTTGAGTAGGAGGTAATCTACTATGGCTAAAGTAATTGCATATGGCGAGGAAGCCAGAAAATCCCTGCAGGCTGGCATTGATAAGCTGGCGGACACTGTAAAAATCACCATGGGCCCCAAAGGCCGCAACGTGGTTCTGGATAAAAAATTCGGCGCTCCGCTGATCACCAACGACGGCGTCACCATCGCCAAGGAGATCGAGCTGCCTGACGCCTTTGAGAACATGGGCGCCCAATTGGTCAAAGAGGTCGCCACCAAGACCAACGATGCCGCCGGCGACGGCACCACCACCGCCACCCTGTTGGCCCAGGCCCTGGTGCGGGAAGGCATGAAAAACGTGGCAGCCGGTGCCAACCCCATGGTGCTGCGCAAGGGCATCCAGAAGGCAGTGGACGCCGCTGTGGAGGCTGTGAAAGCCAACTCCAAGGCAGTCACCGGCACAGCGGACATCGCCCGGGTCGGCACTGTGTCCTCTGGCGATGAGACCGTCGGCGCCCTGATCGCCGAAGCCATGGAGAAGGTCTCCAAAGATGGGGTTATCACCATTGAGGAATCCAAGACCGCTGAGACCTACAGCGAAGTGGTGGAGGGCATGCAGTTCGACCGGGGCTACATCACCCCTTACATGGTCACCGACACCGAGAAGATGGAAGCGGTCATGGACGACGCTTACATCCTGATCACCGATAAGAAGATCAGCTCCATCCAGGAACTGCTGCCTCTGCTGGAGCAGCTGGTTCAGTCCGGCAAGAAGCTGGTCATCATCGCCGAGGACATCGAGGGCGAGGCTCTCTCCACCCTGATTGTCAACCGCCTGCGGGGCACCTTCAGCTGTGTGGCAGTCAAAGCTCCCGGCTTTGGCGACCGCCGCAAAGAGATGCTTCAGGATATCGCCATCCTCACCGACGGCGTGGTCGTCTCCGAGGAGCTGGGCTATGAGCTGAAAGACACCACCTTGGCACAGTTGGGCCGCGCCCGCCAGGTTAAGGTCACCAAGGAGAACACCATCATCGTCGGCGGCGCCGGCGCTCAGGAAGACATCCAGGCCCGGGTCAATCAGATCCGCGCCCAGATTGAAACCACCACCAGCGAATTTGATAAAGAGAAGCTCCAGGAGCGTCTGGCCAAACTGGCTGGCGGCGTAGCGGTAATCAAGGTCGGCGCAGCCACCGAGATCGAGATGAAGGAGAAGAAACTCCGCATCGAGGATGCTCTGTCCGCCACCAAGGCCGCAGTAGATGAGGGCATTGTCGCCGGCGGCGGCGTGGCCTTCCTCAACGCCATCCCCGCAGTGAAGGCTCTGCTTGATACCTGCGAAGGCGATGAGAAAACCGGTGTGCGCATTGTGATGAAAGCCCTGGAGGAGCCCATCCGCCAGATCACCCTCAACGCTGGCTTGGAAGGCTCGGTCATCATCGACACCATCGCCCGGGAAGGCAAAGTGGGGTATGGCTTCGATGCTTACAACGAGACTTATGGCGATATGATGGAAGCCGGCATCGTCGATCCCACCAAGGTCACCCGCAGCGCCCTGCAAAACGCCGCTTCGGTTGCCGCTATGGTGCTGACCACCGAGTCCCTGGTGGCTGACGAGAAAGAGGAGAACCCCGTTCCCGCAGCTCCTGCCGGCATGGGCAACATGTATTAATAGCCACAGCAAAGCTGTGTCATTAAAAATTGGCTTCCTAGGGGATTTTCCCCGCCAGCTGCAGACCGTGCGCCTGTACCCCTTCGGGGGTGGGCGCACGGTCTTTTTTATAGGCATTATGCATCCCTGCGCTTCACAGGGATAAGGGGCCCTTGTGCCAGCCGCAAACTTCCACTTCAAAGGCTTTGTGCACATCCCAGTTTATGGGGCGCTGCCCGCCCCCAAACCCCCGTGGTCCCTTTCTGGCGAGAGAAAGGGACGAAAGCTCGCCGGGGAGACCTCGGCCCCCCTTAAATGCGCTTTTTCGTAGCCCAACTTTGTTGGGCTGGGCTTTCTTTCACATAAAAAAGGGAGCGCGGGGTGCAGGGGTGCGTAACGCCCTGCATAACCTTGGGGATTTGGGGGCGTGCAGCGCTCCATAAATCCCAATACCAAGACGGAATCTTGAATAAGGGCCGGGTGCAGGGCGGAGCGCCTGCATGGAGGCCCCTTGCACCTGTGCGGCTGTGCTGCCGGTCAAAAACAGATTGACACCGGGCCCGCGACATGGTATAGTGAAAACAAATATATCGAGTAACGATATAGAATAGGCGAGAAGGAGGGATTCACTATGGCAGAGATAGAGCGGCTGATCAAAAGCTATCTTCCCATGTCTGAAGCAAGCTTTTTGCTGCTGTTCTGCCTGCAGCAGGAGAACCACGGCTATGGCATCATGCAGCAGGTGCAGGAGTTGACCGAGGGCAGGGTTGCTATGGGCGCTGGCACAGTGTACACAATCCTTTATAAGATGGAGAACGACGGCCTCATCGAGGTGACCCGCACCTTTGAGCGCCGCAAACTGTATAAAATCACCCCCGTAGGGGAGGCAATCTTGGAAAAGGAAACCGAACGAATCCGCCAGTTGGCGCGGATTGCCGACCAACGGGAACTGGTGGGCGCCCAATAAACCGGCGGCGCAGCCGATAGAACGCCGCCTTGGATTGAGAGGAGTAATGAGGATATGGATGCATTGCAATGGATGCCCTTTGTTTGGCTGCTGATGGCGGTTCTGCTTGGGATCCTGGAGGCGGCCACCATCCAACTGGTGGCAATTTGGTTTGCCATTGGCAGCGTGGCGGCAGTTCCTGCGGCGTTGATGGGGCTTTCCTTTTTCTGGCAGGTTGTGGTGTTCCTGGCGGTATCGCTGTTCTGCCTGGTGCTGACCCGCCCGCTGATGAAAAAATTCCTGCGGGTGCGCCCCACCCGCACCAATGCGGACAGCTTGGTCGGCATGATCGGCGTGGTGGTGGAGGAAATTGACAACGATCGGGCCCAAGGCCGGGTCTATGTCAACGGGTTGGATTGGTCCGCCCGCAGCGAAGAGGGAGAAATCCTTGAAAAAGGGGAAAAAGTCTTGATAAAAGCCATCGAAGGAGTTAAAGTATTGGTGGAGCGGATTTAACACTTTTTGCAGACTGGCCCTTGGAGGGATGGTTCTTTTCCGGGAAGAAAAAGCCCGCCTCCTCCTGGCGTGGGACGCATTGGCTTTCGAAAACCGTTCCGGTATCTGCCGGTGACAATAGAGATCAATTTTTAGGAGGTACTCAATTTATGCCGTATGTACTATTGCTGTTGTTCCTGATTTTAATGGTCATGGTAGTGCTCAACATCAAAATTGTCCCCCAAGCCACCGTGTTCGTTGTGGAGCGGATGGGCGCTTATCAGGCCACTTGGGAGACCGGCGTCCACTTCACCATCCCCTTTGTGGACCGGGTGGCCAAAAAAGTCTCCTTGAAGGAGCAGGTGGTAGACTTCAACCCCCAACCAGTGATCACCAAGGATAATGTCACCATGCAGATTGACACGGTGGTGTTCTACCAGATCACCGACGCCAAGCTGTTTGCCTACGGTGTGGAGCGCCCCATCGCCGCCATTGAACACCTGACTGCCACCACCCTGCGGAATATCATCGGCGAGCTGGAATTGGATAACACCTTGACTTCCCGCGACGTGATCAACACCAAGATCACCGCCACTTTGGATGTGGCCACCGACAAATGGGGCATCAAAGTCAACCGGGTGGAGCTGAAAAACATCATCCCGCCCCGGGAGATTCAGGACGCGATGGAGCGCCAGATGAAAGCCGAGCGGGAAAAGAGAGAATCGGTGCTGCGCGCGGAAGGTGAGAAGCGCAGCCAGATCCTGGTGGCCGAAGGCGAGAAGGAATCGGCAATCCTGCGGGCAGAGGCTGTGCGGGAACAGAAGATCCGGGAGGCCCAAGGTGAGGCGGAGGCCATCATGATGGTTCAGAAGGCCCTGGCGGACAGCATTAAGCTGCTCAATGAGGCCAATCCATCTTCGGCGGTGCTGACCATCAAGGGCCTGGAAGCCTTCCAGAAGGCGGCTGACGGCAAGGCCACCAAGATCATCATCCCCAGCGAGATCCAGTCCCTGGCCGGTTTGGCCACCTCCTTTAAAGAGGTCATGACCGAGCCCCAGGCCGTGGAGCTGGAGGGGAACAAACCCTCCGAAATGTAGCGCATTTCCCCTAGAAGGGAATCGGCGGCGCAGACCCATCAAAGGGTTTGCGCCGCTTTTTTTGTGGGGATGGCCCCCAACCTCATTCAAGATTCCATCTTGCCGCAGGTTTTATGGGGCGCTGCAAACCCCATCGGTAAGAGCGTTTTGCACAAGCATCCGGGGCAGCCCTTGATCGAATTATCTAAATCTTGACCGGTTTTTCCCCAGTATCTATGGGAAGTCACCAATTTTTGCCAGCGCCTGTCAAGGGCGATTGAATTTTGTGGTGGAATAAGGTAAAATGAGGATAGAACGCGGATGGAGGGCTGGCCAATGACTTTCTCAGTTTATGTTGAAGCAGGTCAAAGCAACCAGCCGAATTGCGTCAAAATTTCTTTCGGGGCCGCAGTGCGCGCGGTCGAACTGCATCAAAACAGAATCGGGTAAACCAATCATAAGCTGTGGCCTAATTGTGTCGCAGCTTCTTTTATTTGTTGCATGGAGGGAAAAATCATGAAGAAAAAAGTAGCGGTTATCATGGGGAGCGACAGCGACCTGCCGGTGGTCAAGGGGGCCATTGGCACCTTAAAATCCTTTGGGATTCCGGTGGAAGTCCATGTGATGAGCGCCCACCGCACCCCAGAACAGGCTTGCGCCTTTGCCCGGGATGCCCGGAAAAACGGTTTTGGCGCCATCATTGCGGCCGCGGGGAAGGCAGCCCATCTGGCCGGTGTTTTGGCGGCCCACACCGCCTTGCCGGTGATCGGTATCCCCATCAAATCCTCCACCCTGGATGGGTTGGATGCCCTGCTCGCCACGGTGCAGATGCCCAAGGGCATCCCGGTTGCAACTGTTGCCATCGACGGCGCGGACAATGCGGGCATCCTGGCCGCCCAGATGCTGGCCCTCTCTGACGAGGAGATCGCCGCCCAGCTGGACGCCATGAAAGAAAAAATGACCCAGGATGTACTGGCCAAAGACGCCGCCATCCAAAGCGCAGAATTCTAATTCCCAATTGTGTGACGATGCAGGGGGAACCCCCAAGCCGGCTGCAGGATGGTGCGCCGGCCCACCCTTTTTTAAACAGGAAAGGCAGGAACAAATCCAATGATCGAGAAGCTTCACGAAGAATGCGGCGTGTTCGGCATCTATGACACCACCGGCGGCGATGTGGCGGCCAGCACCTATTTTGCGCTATACGCCTTACAGCACCGGGGCCAGGAGAGCTGCGGCATCGCGGTCAACGACTGCGGGGTCATCTCCTCCTATAAGGACGTGGGCCTGGTGCCGGATGTGTTCACCCGGGATCACCTGGAAAAGGTGGGCTCCGGCCAGATCGCCGTGGGCCATGTGCGGTATTCCACCATCGGCATCCCCACCCGGGAGGATTCCCAGCCCTTGGTGATCCGCCATGTCAAGGGCCCCATGGTGGTGGCCCACAACGGCAACCTGGTCAATGCAGAAGAGCTGAAAGAGGAGCTGGAGCTCAAGGGAGCTATCTTCCACACCAATTCCGATGCGGAGATTATCGCCCATGTGGTCACTGAGGGCCGCTTGGCCACCGACTCCATTGAAAAGGGGATCGAGCTGGCCATGGACCGGCTCAAAGGCGCCTATTCCATGGTGATGATGAGCGCCACCAAGCTGATTGCCGTCCGGGATCCCGAAGGGTTCCGGCCCCTGTGCATCGGCGAGAAGGAGGGCGCCATCATCTTCGCCTCCGAGACCTGCGCCCTGGACAGCTTGGGGGCCAAATACCTGCGGGAAGTGGACCCCGGCGAGATTGTGGTGGTGGATAAGGCCGGTATGCGCTCCATCCGCACCCACTGCAAGGGGAAAGGCCATGTCTGCGTCTTTGAATATGTGTACTTCGCCCGGCCCGACTCGGTGGTCGAGGGGGCCAGCGTCCATGAAGCCCGCCAGCGGGCCGGCGCTTTCCTGGCTTTGGAGAGCCCCGTCCAGGCGGACGTGGTCATCGGTGTGCCGGATTCCGGCCTGGATGCCGCCTTGGGCTTCTCCAAACAGTCCGGCATCCCCTACGGCGTGGGCTTTATCAAAAACCGGTATGTGGGCCGTACTTTCATCCAGCCCACCCAGGCTATGCGGGAAAACGCGGTGCGGATCAAGCTCAACGCCCTCTCCGCAACTGTCAAGGGCAAACGGGTGGTTTTGGTGGACGATTCCATCGTCCGGGGCACCACCAGCGCCCGGATTGTCAAGCTGCTGCGGGAGGCCGGCGCCACCGAAGTCCACATGCGGATCAGCTCCCCGCCCTTTATGCACCCCTGCTTCTTCGGCACCGATGTTGCCAGCCGGGATAAGCTGATCGCCTGCCGCCTCAATTCGGTGGAGGAGATCGCCAAGGAGATCGGGGTGGACAGCCTCGCCTACATGAAGGTGGAGGACATGAAGAAGATCGCCCAGGTGACCACCGGCTGCGACTTCTGCGTGGGCTGCTTCACCGGGGAATACCCCATTGAGACCCCTTATGAAAAACCGGTCTGCAAATACGATCTTAAGATCTAACACAGACGGGAACGGATTTGCTTTTCAGGCTCCTTCCAACAAAACTTCGCGGGGAGGAGCCTTTCTAAAAATAAAACAGCCGGGGCGAAGCGGCGGAATGGAAGATGAATATGAGCAAGAGCTTCAGCGACAGCTACAAAGCAGCAGGTGTAGATGTAACTGCCGGCTACAAGGCCGTGGAGTTGATGAAGGCCCATGTGGCCAAAACCATGACATCCGGCGTGGTCAGCGGGCTGGGCGGCTTTGGCGGCCTGTTTGAACTGGACCTCCAGGGGATCCAGAAACCGGTCCTGGTCTCCGGCACCGACGGTGTGGGCACCAAACTGAAATTGGCCATCCTCCAGGACAAGCACGATACAGTGGGCATTGACTGCGTGGCCATGTGCGTCAACGACGTGGTTTGCTGCGGCGCCAAGCCCCTCTTCTTCCTGGACTATGTGGCGGTGGGCAAAAACATCCCTGAAAAGGTGGCCAACATTGTCTCCGGCGTGGCGGAAGGCTGCGTCCAGTCGGGCTGCGCCCTCATCGGCGGCGAGACTGCGGAGATGCCCGGCTTCTATCCGGAGGATGAATATGACCTGGCCGGCTTTACCGTGGGCGTTGTGGACAAGGATAAGATCCTGGACCCCGCCAAGGTGGAAGCCGGGGATGTGATCATCGGCCTTGCCTCCTCCGGCGTCCATTCCAACGGCTTCTCGCTGGTGCGCAAGGTGTTCGATGTGGAAAATGCCGACCTGGGCGAGTACTATGACGAGCTGGGCTCCACCCTGGGGGAATGCCTCTTGACCCCCACCCGGATCTATGTAAAATCCATCCTCGCCCTGCTGGATGCGGTGCAGGTGAAATCCATCTCCCACATCACCGGCGGCGGTTTCTATGAGAACATCCCCCGCTGCCTGCCCGACGGCAAGCAGGCGGTCATCGACCGGGCCAGTGTGGATGTGCTGCCCATCTTCCAGCTGATCGCCAAAAAAGGCGGCATCAGCGAGCGGGATATGTTCAACACCTTCAACATGGGCGTCGGCATGTGCGTAGTGGTCAAGAAGGAGGATGCCGCCAAAGCGGTGGAAGTCCTCACCGCCTGCGGCGAGAAAGCCAAGGTCATCGGCCGTGTGGAGGACGGCGACCAAGGGGTTGTCATATGCTAAACATCGCAGTGTTTGTCTCCGGCGGGGGGACCAATTTCCAGGCCCTCATCGACGCCCAGAGGGCGGGGAAGTTCCCCGGGGGGGAGATCACCCTGTGCGTCTCCTCCTCCAAGAACGCTTACGCCCTGGAGCGGGCCCGGCAAAACGGCATTGAGACCGCCATCCTCCGCCGCCGGGATTACCCTTCCCAGGAGGAGCTGGACGGCGCCTTGCTGGATGTGCTGAAAACCCATGATATCGGCCTTATCGTTCTGGCCGGGTACCTGAGCATTTTGAGCGAGCGGGTAGTCCGGGCCTATGACCGGAAGATCATCAACGTTCACCCATCCCTGATCCCTTCCTTCTGCGGGGCGGGATACTATGGGCTCAAGGTCCATGAGGCGGCCCTCGCCTATGGGGTGAAGATCACCGGGGCCACCGTCCATTTTGTCAACGAAATCCCCGATGCAGGCAAAATCATCCTGCAAAAGGCGGTGGAGGTCCGGGAGGGGGACACCCCGGAAACCCTTCAGCGCCGGGTGATGGAAGAGGCTGAATGGCAGCTGCTGCCCCAGGCGGTGGCGATGTTCTGCCAAGGGGAGATATAGAGGGGGTGCACGCCCTCAAGCTCCTGGCCTAGGCAAGATTCCATCTTGGAATTGGTTATATGGGGCGCTGCACGCCCCCTGCACCCCGCAGGAATGAGGGGCCCTCATGCCGGCCCCTTGCACCCCCGGCACTTCCTTTTATGCGGATAAAAGGAAGCAAAACCCGTCGGGGAGACCCCGGTCCCCCACTTCGCCACAAAGGGAACGCTCGGAAGATTCCCCTTAGAGGCTCCAAACGCCTCGAGCGGGAAATCTTTCCGCTGGCGCGGATGCCCTCGCGGGGTTGCAAGAGGCCCACTTTTCAAAGTAACCCTACTCAGGAGCAGGGGGATTTTTAAGGGGGCACAGTCAGCTGGCTCTGACCGTACTGACTTCAACTGTGCCGCGAATAGTTCGGCCCCTCTTAAATGTGCTTTTTCCCTCTCTTTTTTCACACAAAAAAGAGAGCACGGGGTGCAGGGTGTGCAACGCCCTGCTAGACCACTTGCAAGATGGCAGTCTTAAAATGGAGTCTTACTTACTATGCCCGGTAGAAGGGCAAAACGGAGGAGATCGACATGGAGAAAAAAAGAAGAGCGATTTTAAGCGTTTCCGATAAAACAGGCATCGTGGAGTTTGCCAAAGCCCTGGAAGAGCTGGGGTATGAGGTGGTCTCCACCGGCGGCACCGCCCGCACCCTCCAGGAGAACGGGGTGGCGGTCACTGGAATCAGCGAGATCACCGGCTTCCCGGAGTGCTTGGACGGCCGGGTGAAAACCCTTCATCCCATGGTCCATGCGGGCATTTTGGCCATGCGGGGCAACCCCGACCACATGCGCCAGGTGGAGGAGCTGGGGGTCACCCTCATCGATGTGGTGGCCATCAACCTGTACCCTTTCAAGCAGACCATCCTGAAGCCGGATGTCACTTTGGAGGACGCCATTGAGAACATCGATATCGGCGGCCCCACCATGATCCGGGCTGCGGCGAAAAACTGGCAGGATGTGGCGGTCATCGTGGATCCCGCAGACTACGGCGCCGTCATTGAGGAGCTGAAAACCGGCGCTGTCTCCCGGGAGACAAAATTCCGCCTGGCGGCCAAGGTGTTCGAGACCACCGCGGCTTACGACGCCCTCATCTCGGGTTACCTGCGCAAACAGATGGGCGCCGATCCCTTCCCGGAGAAGTTCACCGTGACCTATGAGAAGGTTCAGGATATGCGCTACGGCGAGAACCCCCACCAGGCCGCGGCTTTCTACAAAGAGATCGGCCGGGGGGACAACGTCCTGGCAAACGCCCGCCAGCTCCATGGCAAGGAGCTCTCCTACAACAACATCAACGACGCCAACGGCGCTCTGGACACCCTCAAGGAGTTCGGCTACGAGCTGCCCTGCGCAGTGGCGGTAAAACACGCCAACCCCTGCGGCGTCGGGGTAGGGGCGACCCTCCACGAGGCGTACCTCAAAGCCTATGAGGCAGACCCGGTCTCCATCTTCGGCGGCATTGTCGCCCTCAACCGGGAGGTGGACAAGGAGACTGCAGAGGAGCTCTCCAAGATCTTCCTGGAGATTATCCTGGCCCCCAGCTTCAGCGCCGAGGCCCTGGCCATCCTGGAAAAGAAAAAGAACATCCGCCTCTTGGAGCTGCCCGGCCTGTACAAAGCCAACGGCGGCGACATGCTGGATATGAAAAAGGTGGCCGGCGGTCTGCTGGTCCAGGAACTGGACACCCAGCTCTTTGACGCTGACAACCTGAAGGTGGTCACCAAGCGGGCCCCCACCGAAGAGGAGATGCGCCAGCTGAAATTCGCCATGCGGGTGGTGAAGCACACCAAATCCAACGCCATTGTGCTGGCCAAGGACAACGCCACCGTTGGGGTGGGCCCTGGCCAGACCAACCGGATCACCGCCCTGGAGCTGGCCATCAAATACGGTGGGGAGAAGGTCAAAGGCTCGGTGATGGCCTCCGACGCATTCTTCCCCTTTGACGACTGCGTCAAGGCCGCCCAGGCAGCTGGTATCACCGCCATCATCCAGCCCGGCGGCTCGGTGCGGGATGAGGACAGCATCAAAGCCTGCGATGAGGCTGGCATCGCCATGGTGTTCACCGGCATGCGCCATTTCAAACACTAAGATCAACAACAATATCCGCCCCTGTCCGATGGATGATGGGGGCGGATATGCTGACATAGGGAAGGAGCTGTGACCCTTGCAAATTTTGGTAATTGGTTCCGGCGGCCGGGAACACGCCGTCATCAAAGCCCTGAAAAAGAGCCCCAAGGTGGACGCCCTCTACTGCTGCCCCGGCAACGGTGGCATCGCCGCCGACGCCACCTGCATCCCCATCAAGGCAACGGATATAGAGGGAGTGGTGGCTTTTGCCAAGGAAAAGGCCATCGACCTGGTGTTTGTCACCCCCGACGACCCGCTGGTGATGGGGATGGTGGACGCCCTGGAGGAGGCGGGAATCCGGGCCTTTGGGCCGCGGAAAAACGCCGCCATCCTGGAGGGGAGCAAGGTCTTTTCCAAAAACCTGATGAAGAAATACGGCATCCCCACCGCCGCCTACGAAACCTTTGACGACCCCCAGAAGGCCATCGCCTACATTGAGAACTTTAACCGCTATCCCATCGTCATCAAGGCGGATGGGCTGGCGTTGGGCAAAGGGGTGCTCATCGCCGGGAGCTTTGGGGAGGCCAGAGAGGCAGTCAAATCCATTATGGAGGATAAAGCCTTTGGCCAAAGCGGCAACCACATTGTGGTGGAGGAGTTTTTGGAAGGGGTGGAGGTTTCGGTCCTGGCCTTTACCGATTCCAAGACGGTCTGCCCCATGCCTTCCTCCATGGACCACAAGCGGGCTTTTGACGGCGACCAGGGCCTGAACACCGGGGGGATGGGCACCATCTGCCCCAACCCCCTGTATACGCCTGCGATCGCCCAGCGCTGCCAAAAGGAGATTTTTGAGCCCACCATTGCCGCCATGGCAAAGGAGGGCCGTCCCTTCCGGGGGGTGCTGTACTTCGGCCTGATGCTCACCGAAAAAGGCCCCTATGTCATCGAGTACAACTGCCGTTTTGGAGACCCGGAGACCCAGGTGATCCTTCCCCTCCTGAAAACCGATCTGGTGGAGATCATCGAGGCGGTGGAAAAGGGGACCCTCTCCCAGCTGGACATCCAGTGGGAGGATGCAGCCGCAGCCTGTGTCATCCTGGCCAGCGGCGGCTATCCCCAGAGCTATGAAAAAGGGCTGCCCATCTCCGGCCTGGACGCCCATGGCCAGGCGGATGGGGTGACCATCTACCACGCGGGCACCGCCCTGGCGGACGGGGGATACAAGACTGCCGGAGGCCGGGTGCTGGGGGTCACGGCGGTGGCGCCCACCCTGCGGGAGGCCTTGGATGCCGCCTATGCCGCGGCGGGGAAGATCGACTTCCCCAAAAAGCAGTTCCGCACCGACATCGGCGCCAAGGCGCTGTCCTAGGATACAACAACACCCCTTGGGGGAGCGAAGGCTCCTTCCAGGGGGTGTTGTTATGAAGTGGCCGACAAAAGAAAGAGAGGAAGCCTTTCCCCGTGGGGAGAGGCTTCCTCTTTTGGATATGCTATTTGATAAACTCTTTGCCGCCCATATACATCCGAAGGGGTTCGGGGATGCGGATGCTGCCGTCGGCCTGGAGGTTGTTCTCCAAGAAGGCGATGAGCATACGGGGCGGAGCCACCACCGTGTTGTTGAGGGTGTGGGCAAAGTAGTTGCCTTTTTCCTTGTTCCGGACCCGGATACCCAGACGGCGGGCCTGGGCGTCGCCCAGGTTGGAGCAGGAACCCACCTCGAAGTATTTCTTCTGGCGGGGGGACCAGGCCTCCACATCCAGGCTCTTGACCTTCAGGTCAGCCAGGTCGCCGGAGCAGCACTCCAGGGTGCGGACCGGGATGTCCAGGCTGCGGAAGAAGTCCACCGTGTTCTGCCACAGCTTGACAAACCACTGGGCGCTCTCGTCGGGATGGCAGACCACCACCATCTCCTGTTTTTCAAACTGATGGATGCGGTAAACGCCCCGCTCCTCGATGCCGTGGGCGCCCACCTCTTTGCGGAAACAGGGAGAATAGCTGGTCAGGGTCTGGGGCAGCTCGCTCTCCTCCAAGATGGTGTCGATGAATTTGCCGATCATCGAGTGCTCGCTGGTGCCGATGAGATAGAGGTCCTCGCCCTCGATCTTATACATCATGTTTTCCATCTCTGCAAAACTCATGACGCCGGTGACCACGTTGCTGCGGATCATGAAGGGGGGCACATAATAAGTGAAGCCCCGGTCGATCATGAAATCCCGGGCGTAGGAGAGGATGGCCGAATGGAGCCGGGCAATGTCCCCTTTCAGGTAGTAGAAGCCGTTGCCGCTGGTGCGCCGGGCGCTGTCCAGGTCGATGCCGTTCAGCCGCTCCATAATGTCGATGTGGTAGGGGACTTCAAAATCCGGGACCACCGGCTCGCCGAACTTTTCAATCTCCACATTTTCGCTGTCATCCTTGCCGATGGGAACCGAGGGGTCGATGATGTTGGGGATCACCAGCATCCGCTCCCGGATCTTGGCGGAGAGGTCGTCTTCCATAGCCTCCAGCTCTTCCATCTCCTTGGCCATGGCGGAGACTTTGGCTTTGGCTTCCTCTGCTTCCGCCTTCATCCCCTTGGCCATATAGCCGCCGATCTCTTTGCTGATGGCGTTCCGCTGGCCCCGCAGGGAATCGGCCCGTGTTTTGGCTTCCCGCAGCTTGGCGTCAAATTCCAGCACCTCATCCACCAGGGGGAGCTTCTCGTCCTGGAATTTCTTTTTGATATTCTCCTTTACAAGGTCGGGGTTGGCTCGAACCAGTTTGATATCCAGCATAGCAACTATCTCCTTTTGGTTTCATCGGACAGATGACGGCTTGGCGCCTTTTGTTTGGGGGAGTTCCGGGTACAAAAAAAGGACCCTGCCATCCCACGCGCACTGCATGGGACGGAAGAATCCGCGTTGCCACCCAAATTGCCGGAGGTCCATCAACCCCGCGGCCACTCGTTTGCGCTGTAACGGGCGCACCCTCCGGCTGTTCACCGGCAGCTCCAAAAGTGGACCAGGCCCATTCCCACCGGTTTGCACCTGCCACCGGCTCTCTGCAAGGTTTGGGAACCCTTTGCTTTTTTCCTCGCTGTATCTATCCGTGTATTTGAAAGATTTTCTTTATTATATCCCTCTTTGACCGGTTTTACAACCCTTAATTCAAAAAAATTGCAGTTTTTTTCTGGATAGCCGTCATCCGGGGAAGAATTTTTGGGGGGAATGGTTCCCTGGCCCCAAGGCCTCCGGTTATGCAAGCGTCCCGCCCTGCACCGGCCCTTATTCAAGATTCCATCTTGGGGTGGGCTTGTGGGGGCGCGCGCCCACACGCTCGCGCAAGGGTTTTTGTGTGAAAGAAACCCTTGCCCAACTGCGTTGTGCTCTCAAAAAGCACATTTAAGGGGGGCCGAACTACACGCGGCACAGGAAAAGCCCGAACGGCCAACTTGTTGGCTGTGCCCCCTCAAAACTCCCCTCTGCTTAGGGCAACTACCTAGAAAAATAGGCTCTTTGCAGCGCCGCGAGGGCATCCGCATTAGCGGAAAAATCTTTCGCTCGAGGTGTGGATGAGCCTCAGGTGTGCAAGCACACCTACTAAAGATTTTCCGAGCGTTCCCATTGTGGCGCACGGATAGGGGGGACCGGGGTCTCCCCGGCGGGTTTTGCTTCCTTTTATCCGCATAAAAGGAAGTGCCGGGGGTACAAGGGGCCGGCATGAGGGCCCCTCATTCTTGCGGGGCGTGGGGGTGTGCAGTGCCCCATAAACTGAGATGTGCAAGGGCAAAGCCCTCGGAGTGAGGGTTTGGGGACAGTCTTTCCCATGCTGCATGAATCCCCCCAAGCCGTCCATACTTCCTAAAGAGAAAAAGGGGGATGAATCCATGCGGATGCACAGACGGACAGTGGGGATCTTCAGCGCTATGGTGCTGGCCATGACCTTGCTTCTCTTTCGCCTGGGGGCGATTATCCAGGGGGACGGCCTCTCCCAGGCGGCCCTGCGGCAGAGCAGCTACCTTTTGGAGGTGGGCAGCACTAGGGGGATGATCTACGACCGGAATTTCCAGCCTTTGGTGGGGGAAACGGTGGAGGCAGTGGCAGCGGTGCTCCCTGGGGAGGAGTCGGCGGCGTTAGCGGGCAAACTCTCCGGGGAGGAGAGGGAGGCCTTCACCCAAAAACTGGCCCAGCGGCTGCCGTTTTTAACCCGGCTCCCCGGTGAACTGCGCTCCTTTCCCGCCGGGGTCACCCCTATGGAGCGGATTCTCCGCTACCGGAAAAGCGGCCAGTTGGCCCCCCATGTCATCGGGTATTTGGATGGGGAAAACGGGGCGGCTGGCATCGAAAAAGCTTACGATTCCCTTTTGAAGCAATTCGGCGGGAGCCTTTGCCTGCGGTATCAGATCAATGCAGCGGGAAGCCCCATTGGCGGGGAGCTCCCCCAAGAGGTGCAGGAGGGTTATGGCCGCCCCGGCGGGGTGGTTCTCACCTTGGACAAAGAGATCCAGTCCATCGCCCAAAGCGCGGCCAAACGCTGGATAGACAAAGGGGCGGTGGTGGTGATGGACGTCCGTTCCGGGGACCTGCTGGCGGTGGTGAGCCTGCCGGATTTCGACCCAAACAACCTCTCCAAAAGCATGACCCAAAAGGATTCCCCTTTCTTCAACCGTGCTTTCCACGGGGAATACAACGTTGGTTCCACCTTTAAGCTGGTCACTGCATCCACCGCCTTGGAACAGGGGATCAGCCGGTTTCGCACCTTCGACTGCACCGGTGCTGTGGAGGTGGAGGACGTGACCTTCCACTGCCACAAGCTCTCTGGCCACGGGGTCTTGGATATGCAGGGGGCGATGGAGTGGTCCTGTAACCCTTATTTCATCACGTTGGGTCAAATGGCCGGCGGGGAAAACATCCTCAAAAAGGCCCAAGCCATCGGGTTTGGCAGCCCTAGCCAATTGGCCCCCGGCATCGCCACAGCCTCCGGGAGCCTCCCCGCCTTGGAGGCGATGGAAAGCCCCGCTGAGGTGGCAAACCTGTCCTTTGGGCAGGGCAAACTGACCGCCACCCCGGTGCAGATTGCCCAATTGGTATCCACAGTGGCCAATGGGGGCAAGAGCGTCCATCCCAGGCTGGTCTACGGGACCACCGAAGACGGGCTCTCGATCCAGAATCAGGAGGAGGGCTACGCCCAAAACCAAGTGATTTCCTCAGCGGCGGCCAAGCGGGTCGCTCAATTTATGGTGGATACCGTGGAGTATGGAAGCGGCCAAAAAGCCAAGCCCAAAGCCGGTGGAGCCGGCGGCAAAACCGCCTCTGCCCAGACGGGCATCTATGAGGATGGAGTAGAGATTGTCCACGCCTGGTTTGCCGGTTTTTATCCGGCCGAGGAACCGCGGTACACCATCGTAGTGTTGGCTGAGGGGATGGAATCCGGCGGGGATTACGCCGCCCCTGTGTTCCAGGAGATCGCCGACGGCATCGCCGATTACAAGGGGATGGATTTCCCCCAGCCGCCGGCCTCGGAAGAAGGGGAATCATGAGGAGGGATTGCCCCCAGCCTGTGCCCCGTTCCCGTCGGCTATGGAGGGCATCGGAACCCATAGGGTTGCATTAGAGCAACCTAACAGAGGAAAGGGGTTAAAAATGGTGATTTTGAAAGAGTTGCAGGTAGATTCCACAAAAAGTTTTTTTGTTTGTATTGAATAGCTGACAAAAAAATGTTATCATTGTTACATCTTTTGAGAGTGCGATTCAAACCGGAAGGTGGAACTGATTTATGGAATATAAAAATTTTGTCATCACAGCGGATACCACCTGCGACCTGCCCCAGCGGGTGGTGGAAGAGTTGGAACTGCGGCTTCTGCCGGTGTGCTGTACCATCGGCGGAGAAGATTTTACCTCAGGCGATCCCCAGGTGCTCAAGCGGTTTTTTGACCGGCTTCGGGCGGGGGAAATGGCCACAACCAGCCAGGCGACCCCTCAGCAGGCCCAGGAATTGTTTGAACC
Organism: Merdimmobilis hominis; assembly: GCF_900104615.1. GTDB lineage: Bacteria > Bacillota > Clostridia > Oscillospirales > Ruminococcaceae > Merdimmobilis > Merdimmobilis hominis. Next base: position 2,475,034 of record NZ_LT629939.1, read on the forward strand.
CATTTTGAAAGAGGGCAAACAAATCCTACATATTTCCTTTTCCTCAGGGCTTTCTGGCACTGCCGGCAGTGTCCAGATAGCCGCGGGCATCCTCAATGAGCTCTATGGGGAGGACAGTGTGATCGTGGTGGATTCTCTGTGCGCTTCGGTGGGGGAGGCCCTCCTCATCCAGCGGGCCTTTGCCATGAAGGAAGAGGGAAAATCCCGGGAGGAAATCCGCCAGTGGCTGGAGCAGAATAAAAATCAAGTGGTCCATCTGATTTTAGTGGACGACCTGGATCATCTATACCGGGGCGGCCGGATCAACAAAGCCACTGCGGTGGTAGGCGGCGCCTTGGGGATTAAACCCCTCCTCCACATGGATTTGGAAGGGAAGCTGAACACCTATGCAAAAGAGCGGGGACGGCGCAAAGCCCTCCAATCCATGGCCCAGGAGATGGCAAAACGCACTGGCGGCTACCAAAACCCCATCGCCTATATCTGCCATGGGGATTGCGAGGAGGACGCCAACCTCCTGGCGGATCTGGTCCATCAAAAAACCGGCGTCGGCCAGGTGATGGTCACCTCCATCGGGGCCACCATTGGAGCTCACACTGGCCCCGGCGTCATTGGCTTGGTGTTTTTAGGAAATCCCAAATAAGCCCAAAGGGCGGAGACTTGTGCGGTCTTCGCCCTTTTTTGTATGGCGTCTCTTTTGCTGGGAAAGACTAATCCCATAGATTTGATGAAATGGAGGGATTGTTTTTTGGAAAGCGGCGTTGTCATGATGGTCGCCGGTGCAGCCACCAAGGAGGCCCGGGACAAAGTGGTGGATACACTATCCAGCCTGCCAGGGGTGGAACTGGTGCAGATGTTCACCGAGACTGGGAAAATTGTAGTCTCCGGCGGGGATTTGGACCCCATGGAGCTCTCCGACCGGGTAGAGGGGCTGGGGTATACAGTGCTCCTTGCAGAATAAATAGGAGGGCCTCGCTGCTGGCCCCCAACCCCCAGGTTATGCAGGGGCTGCACCCAGCCCCATTTTCTATAGGGAAGTTTCCCTGTAACTCTGGTTTCCTGGGGCTTCCAGCCCCCGCACCCCCGGCCAGGGCCTTTTTGCACGAAAAAGGCCCTGGACCCAAAAGCGTGTTTAAGGGGGAATAGGCAAAGCTCGCGACACAGTGCAAGCCTATTCCCCCTCAAAACTCCCCCTGTGCCAAGGGTAGTCACCAAGAAAAATAGGCTTCTTACAGCGCCGCGAGGGAATCCGCGCAGCGGAAAAATCTTTCGCTCGAGGTGTGGAGAGCCTCTAAGAAAGATTTTCCGAGCGTGCCTATTGTGGCGCACAGATAGGGGGGCCGGGGTCTCCCCGGCGAGCTTTGGTTCCTTTCTCTCGCCAGAAAGGAACCACGGGGGTTTGGGGGTGTGCAACGCCCCATAATGCCCCACCCCAAGATGGAATCTTGAATAGGGATCGGATACAGGGCGCAACGCCCTGCATAACGAATTGTAAGATGGAATCTTACCCTGTTCTGGGGGTTTGGGGGCGTGCAGCGCCCCATAAATCCCAATCCCAAGATGGAATCTATAAGGGCCGGGTGCAGGGCGGAGCGCCTGCATAGCCGGGGTTTGGGCGCCGGAAGCCCTGGGGAAGTTTGAATCTTTTGTAAACTGCAAAAAAAGAGTTGAGTTTTTTTCTTTCCTATAGTATAATAAATCGTGCTAGTTGAAAACAGGCGGCAGGACAGAGTGTATGCTCGGTCATGCGGATATGCGGGTCCTGTGCGACAGTGCACCGTGAACCATGTCAGGCGGGGAACCGAGCAGCATTAAGCGGTCAGCAGTGTGTGCCCCAGGCAAATCTGTGTATCCGTATGACCGAGCATATACCCCTAATGGGGGATGTTCCTGCCTTCTTTTTTTGTGGACAGCAAGGGGGGAAGGCCATGTATCAAGCGTTATATCGAAAATACCGCCCCAAAACCTTTGAAGATGTCGTCGGGCAGGAGCATATCACCACCACCCTCAAAAACGAGATCGCGGGGGGTAAGCCTTCCCATGCCTATCTGTTCACCGGCAGCCGGGGAACCGGCAAAACCACCTGTTCCAAAATCCTGGCCAAAGCGGTCAACTGCCCCAACCAAGCGGGGGGGAACCCCTGTGGGGTGTGCGACATCTGCCGGGGGATTGAGGACGGCTCTATCCTGGATGTGGTGGAGATTGACGCCGCCAGCAACAACGGGGTGGACAACATCCGCGACCTGCGGGACGAGGCCAACTTCACCCCGGCGGTGGCAAAGTACCGGGTGTATATCATCGACGAGGCCCACATGCTCTCCACCGGGGCGTTCAACGCCCTTTTGAAGATCATGGAGGAGCCGCCGGAGCATGTCATCTTCATCCTGGCCACCACCGAGGTCCACAAGATTCCAGCCACGGTGCTCTCCCGGTGCCAGCGGTTTGACTTCAAGCGGATCAGCGGGGACGAGCTCTCCGGCCGGCTGCAATATGTGGCCCAGCAGGAGGGGTTTGCCCTGGCAGAGGACGCGGCGCTGCTCATCGCCCGGCTGTCGGATGGGGGCATGCGGGACGCCATCTCCCTTTTGGACTTGTGCTCCTCCTACAGCCACGACATCACCCTCTCCACCGTGGCGGACGCCGCCGGTGTGGTGGGGCAGGACCATCTCTTCTCCCTGGATGAGGCCATCGCCTCCCGGGACCCGGCTCAGGCTCTGGCCCAAATCGAGGCCTTGGGGGAGCGGTCGGTGGACCCGGAACGGCTCTGCGAACAGCTGATCGGCCACTTCCGGGATTTGATGATAGCCTCTTCCGTGGCCGATCCGGGGCCCCTCCTCACCTGTATGCCCAGCGAGCAGGAACAGCTGAAAACCCACGCCAAAGCTTTCCCCATGGGGGAAATCCTGTATATCCTCACCGTGCTTCAGGACTGCCTGGGCCGAATGGCCAAGACCACCCTGCGCAAAACCGAGCTGGAGATGGCGGCCATCCGGCTGTGCAGCCCCCAGCTCTCCACCTTGCCGGAGGGAATTCTCGCCCGGCTGGAGCGGTTGGAGCGGGCCCTCACCGCCGGGGCATTCCCCCAAGCCGGACAAGCGCCCGCCCCTCTTGCCAAGGAACCCGCCGGCTGCGGGGGAGAGGACCTGCCATCCCCGACGGCGGAAATCCCGCCGCCCCCAACCCCAAAAGAGGAGAAGGTGGCCGTCCCATTCGGCCCTTGGCAGCAGGTGCTGGAACGGCTGGAACAGCTCAACGGGGCTTTGTATGGAGCCCTTTGCGGCTCCAATGCCTATGAGTGCGAAGGGGTATTGCTCATCGACTGCAAAAACCCCATGTTCCTCTCCCTCATCCGGGACAACGACTACTCCCGCAAAAGCATCCGGCAGGCGGTGATGGAAGTCACCGGCCGAAAGCTCCGCTTGGGGCCTTACAAGCCGGAACAGTATCAGACAAAACCGTCACAACCCGATCCTTTGGAGGACTTTTTAAACAATCTGTCCCTGCCCCAGGAGTCGGTTGAAATATTGTAAAACATTGGAGGACTATCGATATGAAAGCAAGACTGCCCCAGGGCTATGGCAAAGCGCCGGCCAACAACATGAACAGCATGATCAAACAAGCTCAGAAAATGCAGGAAGAACTGGCCAAAAAACAGGCCGAGCTGGATGAGATGGAGTTTTCCACCACTGCAGGCGGCGGCGTTGTCACCGTGGTGATGAACGGCAAAAAAGAGATGAAATCCCTGACCATCAAACCCGAGATCGTCAACGCCGACGACATCGAGATGCTCCAGGACCTGATTATGGCCGCCACCAATGAGGCGCTGCGCACCATCGAGGAAAAAACAGCCCAGGAGATGGACAAAATCACCGGCGGACTGAACATCCCCGGCTTGATGTAACCTTCCCATGGCATACAATGTCCTGCCCTTGACCCGGCTGATCGAACAGTTTGAACGGCTGCCGGGCATCGGCAAAAAGACGGCCCAGCGGCTGGCCTTTTATGTGCTGGGATTGCCCCAGGAAAAGGCCCAGGAGTTCGCCAACGCCATCCTGGACGCCAAGGAGAAGATCAAGCGGTGCGCGGTCTGCCAGAACCTGACCGACGAGGAGCTTTGCCCCATCTGCCGCAGCGCTGACCGGGACCGCTCCATCCTCTGCGTGGTGGAGGACCCCCGGGACGTCATTGCCTTTGAGCGCACCAAGGAGTATCACGGCCTGTACCATGTGCTCCACGGGCTCATCTCCCCCATGGACGGCATCGGCCCTGAACAGCTGACCATTAAGGAACTGCTGGCCCGCCTCCAATCCGGAGAGGTGCAGGAGGTGGTCATGGCCACCAACCCCACGGTGGAAGGGGAAGCCACCGCCATGTATGTGGCCCGGCTCCTCAAGCCCCTGGGTATCAAGGTGACCCGCCTGGCCTATGGCATCCCAGTGGGCGGCAACCTGGAATATGCCGATGAGGTGACCCTGTACCGCGCCTTGGAGGGCAGAAGCGAAATTTAAAAGGGGCTTCCTGAGGCTTTCAGACCCTAACCCCCCCATTCAAGATTCCATCTTGTGGCAGGTTTTATGGGGCGCTGCCCGCCCCCAAACCCCCGTGGTCCCTATCTAGCGAGAGAAAGGAACCAAAGCTCGCCGGGGAGACCCTGGTCCCCCTATTTGTGCGCCACAATGGGAACGCTCGGAAAATCTTTCTTAGAGGTTTCCCCACCTCGGGCGAAAGATTTTTCCGCTGGCGCGGATTCCCTCGCGGGGCTGCAAAAGGTCTATTTTTCTTGGTAGCCCACCCAGGAACAGGGAGATTTTTAAGGGGGCACAGTCAGCTAACGCTGACCGTACTGACTTCAACTGTGCCGCGTGCTGTTCGGCCCCTCTTAAATGTGCTTTTTGGTAGCCCAACTTTGTTGGGCTGGGCTTTCTTTCACATAAAAAAGGGAGCGCGGGTGTGGGGGCGCGGGCCCCCACAAATCAATTCCAAGATGCAATCTTGAGGTCGGCAGGAGAGCCTCTTACAAGAAAAAAGCCCTTTCTCCTTCGGCTTTTGGGCAGGGGAAGGGCGAAGGCGAGGCGATACCAGCATGGAACAGATCAAGGCCCTCCTCCAGGGGGACAATCTGAAAAAGTTTTTGAAGTTTGCCCTCACCGGCGTGGGAAACACCTTAGTGGATTTGATCCTTTTTCGGGTGCTCTATACCTATTTGGGGGTGAACATCTATCTCTCCCAGGTGTGCAGCTATTCGGCGGGGATGCTCAACAGCTACGTGGTCAACCGCAGCTGGACCTTCCGCTCCAAGGAGAAGTTCTTTAGCGCCCAAATGGTCCGGTTTTTGGCCTTGGGCGGGTTGATGCTCGCTTTGAGCACCGGCTTGCTTTACCTGTTCACCGGCTGGGGCCTTTCTGGGATGGCCGCCAAGCTGTTGACCACCGGCCTTGTTTTGGTGGTCAATTTCCTCTTGAGCAAGCTGTGGGTCTTCCGCAGTGGGAAATAAACCCAAGCTCTGAAAAGGCCCCTTGCATGGGGAAGGGGCTTTGTGGTATACTCACAAAAGGGATTGCCACCCCATATTTGAGGCGATCTTTGGAAAGGAGTGGCTGGCTTCATGGCCAAATTGGAAACCAAAACCATTGCCGTCAACAAAAAAGCCCGCCACGACTATTTCGTCGAGGAGAGCTTTGAAACCGGGATTGTCTTAGCTGGCACCGAGGTGAAATCCCTGCGGGCCGGCACGGTCAACCTGAAAGACAGCTGGTGCGATATCGAAAATGGCGAGATCTTTGTCAAACAGATGCACATCAGCCCTTATGAAAAAGGGAATATTTTCAATAAAGATCCTATGCGCACCCGCAAACTGCTGATGCACCGGCGGGAAATCCACCGGCTCCTGGGGCTGCTCAAACAGGAGGGGTATACCTTGATCCCCCTCTCCTTGTATTTCAAAGGCTCCCGGGTGAAATTGCAGCTGGGCTTGTGCAAGGGTAAAAAACTCTACGACAAACGGGAAGACGCCGCCAAGCGGGATGCCAAACGGGATATTGACCGGGCTCTGAAACAGCGGCGCTGACCAAACATTCAATTCCGGGGAGACAAGGGTTTCCCCTCATATTTGGGGGCGTAAAGGTTTCGACGAGGATTGTGCAGTGTGAGAAGCGAGTAGAGGCGCACGACCTCTATAAAACGTGACTTTTTAAAAATAAACGCTAACGATAACGTTGCATTTGCTGCTTAATTAAGCAGCCGTCTTGCCCCGGAGTACCACGGCTGGGAACAAGGCGTCGATGAGTGGTGAACGATCCGTCTGAGCTCCTCGTAAGACAGGATTGTATTAGGGGATACCAAAGCCTTTAGCCTGTTTGCCGGCGATTGGCTGCGGGAAACTTAAAAGACAAACTGCACTCGGAGATGCTTGCATGAATCGGTTTTCGGACGGGGGTTCAATTCCCCCCGCCTCCACCAAATGGACATTACATGAACACCTACTTTTTCAAAGGCGGCTTTGCCGTCAGGGTGTGGCTGTGATGTCGAAACAGAAACTGAGGGTCAAGGTACGGATGTGCCTTGACCCTCGGTTTTTTGTATCTCTACAGTGGTTATTGAGCAGAAGATAAGCAGCAGAATATTTATCAATCAAATTTTTCTTCTTGCGATTTTTTTCATCTTTGTGTACCCTTCACATCCAATAACAGAAATGGAATTTAGTTTTTTCAATGCATTTTCTATGCTGATTCTAATTTGCATGGGAGTATATCTATCAAGAGCGCCCCGGTTGACCGCCATAATTATATCTTGCTTTTCTTTATTGTAAATACTCCAGAACTGATCATAATTTCTGTTTTGATTTGTAGTGCTGAAGTGTTTCAGCATATTTTCTACCGACCGCTTTTGTTCGCCATTCATACCATCTGGAATGGTTGCAACTAATCCCTTAACTGCCTCATTAACATCGACCGGATTTTGGCTGCACAAATTTAAGGATTGCAAGACAGCATTTCCTTCCATTTGCATAAGTGTTTGCTGCGTATAAAAGAAAAAGTTCTTCTGCAAATTTTTCATCAATTCCTGCTGTTCAAGAATCTCTGTAGCACAATTATAAAATTCATCAAAGGTATTGAAGCTAAATGAATCCAGCTTGCGGATAAAATAGTGTTTGTATTGATCCCAGTAGTCTGTCTTAAAAAGAATTTGTGACTCATAAAAGGCAGAGTCATTCAGAACTCCTTCGGTAATATAGGAACCTATTTCTCTAATGCGTTTCTGTAAATCCTCAATTTGCAGAATGATCAATGAAGCTGCTTCTGAAACCTTCCGACGTTCCTGCGCCCAGTAGATAAAGAATGCAGATGCACCTACTAAAACAAGTAAAATATTAAGCCAATTAGAGCCAACAAATTCTCCTATTTTTTCCCACATATACTTTCACCATCTCTTTTCTTTTGTTTTTTGGAATATCGTATGTTCTTCTTGAGAAAACAGATTAGTTTCCAGCGATCGATTCGTTTGGGCATATTATTGTATATTTTTTGATAATCAACTTTTGACTGAATCCACCGCCCATTTTTTGTAATACTATGACCATCCAATAAATTTAGGAAGAAAGAAACTTCAATAATTATGGAAATAGTATTGCTAACCCCTGACCCAATGTGATTGTGTTGATAAAGATTTCTTGGGCCTTGAAAAAGGCCCATAAGCATATACCTGATGCCATCTTGTTCATTTCGATCTGACTCTGTTTTTAGTTCATTTATTGCAATTAAAGGAACTTTTTTTGTTTCTCCCGTTTTCTTATCTACCTCAAATGACAATGCTCTTGTTGCCAAATCAAATCCGTGTGAATCTAAACCAGATTTTTTCTTAAGATAGTTTTCTAAAACTACGAAGGCTTCTCGTGCGGATGCTTCAAACTCAGATTTGTACATAAGGTTTATTGCTTTCTCAAGTGCAGGATGCGTATCGTAAATGTCAAAAAAACCTTTTAGTTTATCCAAAGATTCTGGCATTAAACTTCCACAACACGGGCAAAATTTGAAATCCCTATAGCCAAATCCGTAAGTTCCATTTTCAAACTCTTTAAGTTCTTTGCGTCTTGGCGGAAGATTACATTGATTCGGGCAAGAGTATTTTTTGCCTCTCAAGATTTTCACCTCACTTCAACTGCTCACACAGCGGCAGCAGCTCTTCCAGTTTTTCGACGATGCGTTTTTGTTCGGCAAGGGGTGGGAGGGGAACTGGAATAGAATTCATTTTTTCTTGGTTCATTTTAGGCTGCGCTGTCCCTGTTACATATTTTGCCAAACTGATAGCATTTACAAAATACATCATATACTCTAATGACAATGTACCTTCAACACAGTCCAAAACATGTGCGTGATTATTTACCCAATACTGCCCTTGAGCCAAGAATGCAATAGGCGTACTTCTGGTTAATAAATTAGCTCCATCTTCACCAATAAGCAGAAGTGTTTTATCAAACAGATACCGATCTACTTTATCAATGACCCCTGATGCGCCATAGTAATCAAAATTTTTTTCGAGTTTACTTCTCTCTGCAACAGACAAAGGAATTCTTTCGGAATCTCTGTTGATCATAATGCTTCCAAAGCGAACCCATTTCCAAGTCGTTGGAATATCAAAGAGAATCTCATCCTCTTTGAATTCTCCATACTCACCTTTTTCTTTCTTGATCTTCTTCTCGGCAATCAGCCGCTGTTTTTCCGCCTGAATTTTTTGGAAGAGTTCCTCTGCGGTACCTTCTTCCGGGCGCTGTTCCACCAGTTTGCCCTGGATGGCGTACTGCAAGAGAGATTTTTTCATATCCTCCGGGAATCGGCTGTTGAACTGCTCCAGTTTGCTCCACGCCTGTTCGTAGCGGTCAATATAGGGCAGCAGCTCCTCGATTTTGGCAACAATCCGCTTTTGCTCGGCAAGAGGTGGGAGAGAGATTAAAGCGTTTACAATTTTTTCTTTTGAAATATTAGGCTGTGCACCGCCTTCACCCAGTTTAATAAAAGCTGTTCGAGAAGCCATCAAAAAATAAAATAAAAATTTGTTATAAATGCCTTCATAGGGGATACAGGCACAACAAGCCTGATTTGTGGTAGCTTCTATGCCCAAAATTCCAAGTTTTCCAATGGTTGCTCCATACATTGCCATTAACACAGAACCTATAGGGTTTAATCGTACCGAAGTTTTCTCAAGCGCCAGTTCCGTGATATACTCTGGAATTTCGGTTATAGTACCGTCGTTCAAATCACCAGTTTTTAACCAAGGAATTGTTCCACCATAATATTCCGAATTTGTTCTGGATGGTGTTGCACCTGATCCCCAAGAACCACAATTTCCAAGCCTCACCCACTTCCAACTCTCCGGAATATCAAACGGCTTTTCGTCCTCGGTAATTTCGGGCAGCGGCTTTTCCTTTTTGATTTTCTTTTCAGCAATCAGCCGCTGTTTTTCCTCCTGAATTTTTTGGAAAAGTTCCTCGGCTGTGCCTTCCTCCGGCCGCTGTTCCACCAGCTTGCCCTGAATGGCCAGCTGCAAAATGCTGTTTTTCAGTTCCTGTGGGGTCATTCGGCATTCCCTCCCAGCAAGTTGGTGATCTGTTCCAGCACCCGGTCAATCTCCGCATTGAGGGAGGCCCGCTGTTCCTCGTATCGCTGAATCAAGTCCATGGGGGCCAGGATTTCTTCTTCCTCATGAGGATAGCCGCACTGGTCCAGATTGTAGCCCAGCTCCTCGGTAAGCTGCTGGACGGTGAACGTTTTGGACTTATCAAAGCCGTCCTCGGTAATCTCCTGCCGGTCGTTCCACCAGTCCAGCACCGGCTGGAAATGCTCCGGCTTCATGGGCCTGGTTTTTGAGAAGTGCTTGTAGCCCTCCGGCATATCCAGACGGTAAAACCAGGTTTCCTCGGTGGGGTGGGTGTTGTCAAAGAACAGGATATTGGTGGTGATGGAGGTATAGGGGGAGAACACGCTGCCTGGTAGGCGGACGATGGTATGCAGGTTGAACTCCCGCAGCAGCTTCTTTTTAATGTTCACCTTGGCGTTGTCGGTGCCAAACAGAAAGCCATCGGGCAGAATCACCGCCGCCCGGCCATTCTTTTTGAGTCGGTACATAATCACCGACATGAACAGGTCGGCGGTTTCGCTGCTGGCCAAATCGGTGGGAAAGTGATTTTTCACATCGGCCTTTTCGCTGCCGCCGTAGGGGGGATTCATCAGAATCACGTCCACCTTGTCGCCCTCGGTATAGTCCAGCACATCGTGAAGCAGGGTGTTGGCGTGGTACACCTGCGGCACATCCAGCCCATGCAGCAAAAGGTTGGTCACGCAGAGCATATAGGGGAACTGCTTTTTCTCAATGCCGTAGATGGAATTGCTGTACGCTTCTTCATCCTCGGTGGTGTTCACCAGCTTTTTCAGCTCTTTCAGCCAGCTGACGATAAAGCCGCCGGTACCGCAGGCAAAGTCCGCCATGGTTTCGCCGATTTGGGGCTGAATGACCTGCGCCATAAAGTCAGTGACAGCCCGGGGCGTGTAAAACTCACCAGCAGAACCAGCGCTTTGCAGCTCTTTCAAAATCGTTTCGTAGATTTCGCCAAAGGCGTGACTTTCCTCATAATCGCTGAAATCCAGCTCGTCAATGACGTTGATGACCTGACGGAGCAGAACGCCGTCTTTCATGTAGTTGTTGGCATCGGCGAAGGTGGTCTGCACAATGGCCTTTTTGATGGGGGTAGAAGCGTCTACCGGCAGATTTTTCAAGGTTGGAAACAGCGTATTGTTGACAAAATCCAGCAGCTTGTCGCCGGTCATGGCAATGCCGGATTTATCATCGTGCGCCCAATTCTGCCAGCGGCATTCTTCCGGAATGATGGAGGTATAGTCCTCGTCATCCCATTCCCAGTCCTGCTCCTTGGCGTCATATACTTTCAAAAACAGCATCCAGGCGATCTGCTCGATGCGCTGGGCGTCGCCGTTGATGCCAGCGTCATTGCGCATGATGTCCCGCAGCCGTTTTACAAATCCTGTTAAGTTGCTCATATTAAATTACCTCGTCCATATAAATCGCCTGTTCCAGTTCCTGCACCGCTTTCAGATACCCGGCTTTTCCGCCGAAATATCCGGCGATTTTAGCTGGTTTTCCCAGCTTCAGGAACGGGTCGAGCTTCAAAATCTCGGTTTTCTCGATTTCGTAAATGCCCGTGTTCATGTACTTGTCCAGCAAAGCCTCCAGCACTTCCCGGGCAACGCCGCTGTATTTGCTGAAAAAGTCTCGCTTTTTCACATTGTTGGCCCGCTCTTTCCGGGTCAGCGGCTTTTTATCAAAGGCCACATGACAGATGAAATCAAAATCATCCACATCGGTCATCTTCTGGTCTGCTTTCAGCAGCTCCAGGTCAATCCCACGGTCATGGAGCAGGTCGCGGATCTGCTCTTTCTTCTCTTGGGCTGACCACTGGCGGATGAAATTGTCCAGAGAAGCGTATTCGCCCCGGATGTTTTCCTTGGTGTAGTCCACGATACTCTCCTGGCGCAGCAGCTTGCCGTTTGCATCATATACTGACACGGTTTTGTGAGTGATCTGCACCTTGCAGCCGTGCTTGTCCACAATGGGCTTTTGTTTCGGTTCTGGCGGAGTTTCCCGGTCTTCTTTTCCATCACCGTCCGGCGTGTCTTTGGGATCAGCCTGCTTTCCGCCCGGCGTAAAGCCCTCATCCATTTCAATGGGGCCATCCCAATCCGGGTCAGCAAACAGGCGGGTGACATTGCGGAAATCCATAACCACAAAATGGGTCTTGCCCTCTTTTTCCCGCAGACGGGTTCCACGGCCAATGATCTGCTTGAACTCGGTCATGGAGCCGATCATCTCATCCAGCACGATCAACTTGGTCATTTTGCAGTCTGCACCGGTGGAAAGAAGTTTGGAAGTCGTGGCGATGACCGGATAGGGCGATGAAACCGAGATAAAATATTTCAGCTTTCCTTTGCCGTAGTCATCCCCACCGGTGATGCGCACCACATAGTCGGGATTTTCCTTCATCATATCGGCGTTGAGTTTTGCCAAGGCGTCCCGCATCCGCAGAGCGGCATCCTCCGTGGCACAGAACACGATAGTCTTTGCCATGCGGTCGGTGCTTTTCAGGTATTTGGTGATTTCCTCGGCTACCTGCTGGATACGATCTTCTATGATGATGTTGTAGTCGTAATCACTGTTGGTGTAAATCCGGTCCGGGATTTCTATGCCGTTGATGTCTTTTTGGCCTTTGCGAGGACGCCAGCCTTCCCCAATATCCGTCATAATATTGATGACCTTGAAGGGGGCCAGGAAGCCATCCTCGATGCCTTCTTTCAGGCTGTATGTATAAATCGGTTCCCCAAAGTAACTGAGGTTGGAAATATACTTGGTTTCCTTCGGCGTGGCCGTCATGCCGATCTGGGTGGCAGACTGGAAATATTCCAGAATTCTGCGCCAGCGGCTTTCTTCTTTCGCAGAACCTCTATGGCACTCGTCTACGATAATCAGGTCGAAGAAGTCGGGGGAAAACAGTTCGCTGAAATGCTCCTGGTCATCGTCACCCACCAACTGCTGATACAAGGAGAAGTACACCTCATGAGAGGTAATGGTGCTTTTATCGTCTTTCGCCACATTGATTTTATGAGTCACTTTTTCCAGCGGGGCAAAATCCTGCTGGATAGACTGATCCACCAGAATATTACGGTCAGCAAGATAAAGGATTTTTCGTTTCATACCGCTTTGCAGCATCCGATAGACGATCTGGAAGGCAGTATAGGTCTTGCCGGTGCCGGTGGCCATAACCAGCAGAATCCGCTGCTGTCCCCGTGCAATGGCGTCCACGGTACGGTTGATGGCATTACGCTGATAATATCGGGGCGGGTAGGTGTTCTGGCTGGTATAGTAGGGCTGCTCCAGTACGGTCTCTTGCTGAGGCGTCAGGCCGGATTCCTGCTTATACCGGGCGACCAGTTCCTGCTCTGTGGGGAACTCATCCAGACCAAATTCCCGCTCCTGTCCGGTCAAAAAATCATGTTCCACAAACCCATCCCCGTTGGAGCTGTACGCAAACGGCACATCCAGCATTTTGGCATAGGTCATGGCCTGCTGCAAGCCGTGAGAAACGCTGTGGGTGTTATCTTTGGCTTCCACAACGGCAATGGGATTATTTACGCTGAGGTAGAGGATATAGTCCGCCCGTTTTGGCTTTTCACGGAATACAAAATTGCCTTTCAGGTTGATCTTTCCGTCTGTAATCCGGGTTTCCATGGTGATTTTCTCCCGGCTCCACTTGGAAGTGATGGACGGGGTAATATATTGAAGTTTAATATCTTCTTCGCTCATCTGATGCTTGGGTAAAATCGGACTCAAGTTCATTCCTCCCTTCACTTTGCGGAATCATCTGGTAAAATATCTACAATATCATCCAATGTACAGTTCAGTGCCTGGCAGATTTTAACCAGTACTTCTACGCGCACATCTTCGTTTTTTCCCAACTTTGCCATAGCATTGGTAGTGATTTTTGAGGCTCTGATTAAATCTGTCTTGCTCATCCCTTCGTCGATGAGAATTTTCCATAGCTTATTGTAACAAACAGGCATAATCTTCCTCCTTGTTTTACCATTTTGTTATCTACCATTTTATCACAACATAAGAAGAATTTCAATTTATAATTGAATATCTCAATATTCAAGTTAGCTTGTACCAAGCATAGAAATAGTAGTATAATTAGCATCTCTTGCCTATTTTACATCATGAAGGCTATGCATGTGTGGTGCGCATTGAAAAGGACTCATCTTGGAAGATGGGGTGGCAATATACCACCCCATCCGGCGATATAATTTCCCCAAAAAGGGGGTCCAAAGGGGTGCTCAAATTTCGCACCCCTTTACTTCGTCAGGATAACTGCACCCTCAATCCCAACTGGTATGTCGCGAAATGCGACGTACCCCCATGGAGCAAACCATTCCTCCCCCATTACTGCACCAAACAAAGGGATGCCCCGAAACAGGGCATCCCTTTGCATATTATCTTTGAAGTTCACTTCACTCCTCGCTTTTATCCGGATACTTCTTTTTCCATTCCTCCAACTCCTTTTGTCCCTCTTCACTCGTATATAGCTTTCGGATCTCGGGTACGAGGAATCGGGCAAAAGAATCAATGATGGACTGTGGTAGCTCGATGTCATACTGCTCCCGGTGCTTTTTCTGGCCGACCATGGTGACTTACTCCCACGGCAAGACCTTCCTGGCTCAACTCAGCTCTGTCCACACTCCTTTCCAGCCATGCACAGATACAGACCTCCAGCCTGCTGCTCAGCAGGGAGACAAACCATTCGTGGATTTACAGACTTTCTCATAGAACTCCTTTCCCATCCCTTCCCATCCGGGAGTTTCACCGGAAAATCCCGCACAAAATATCTCGGATAGGAATGGAATGAATCGAATTTACCTGAATAATTTTATCTTCTTCTTTTTATCTACCGTCCGATTTCCGTACTTCAAGAGGATTGGTTTCCGTACTTACAGGGCCTACTTTCCGCACCTCTGGCGTGCTTCAACCGGATTCCTTGAAGTCGGTGTGTGAAACCGCCTCGTAGCGTTTTGGGTATATCCGGTTGGGTTTTCCACACCCCTGTTTTTTGATGGACACCAGATCGGCATATTGCAGCTCCCGCAGGGTATCTACCGCCTTCTGGCGGCCACAGTGCAGCAGCCCGCACACCTCATTGATGGGGTAGTACAGATAAATTTTCCCATAATCATCTGCCCATCCACTTTTCCGGGATAACTCTGTCCGGCGCAGGATCATCGCATACAAAATTTTCGCTTCGTTGGACAGAGCGCAAAAACTTGGAGCCTCGAACAGAAAGCTGGGCAGCTGGATAAAGCTCTGGGCTGGTGGCTTCTGGCGAATGTAAAAGGGTTTTGTTGGCATGGTGTATTTACCTCCTTGCGGACAATTAGAACCTGATTTTGAGGGGTCAAGGATACCGCGTATTCACCTCCATAGGTGCCAGTTTTCAAATGGGGTATATATCCGCATGGGAGCACTCTATTTGTCGTTTCTCGACCTCCGTTTCCTGTCACTTGCTGTTTTCTGTCGGCGGTGAACCTGACAGGCACATTCTGCGCAATATTTGGCTCGATTGGACTTGGCCTGAAATAGAGCGCCGCATTCCACACACCGCTTGACTCCCTTCACCTCCATGATTTCTGAATATAGAATTGGGGTTCCCGGCAGCACCCAATCCCGGAACCAGGTGCAGCAGAGTGTGTAGGAGATGCTCTGAACGCACACGCAAGGCTCGCCGTCATCCAGCGCGATGCAGTTGCCACGGTCATAATTGCAGCAGCTGGTTCGGATCAGCGCGTTGACCTTTCTTCTTTGTCGGGGTGATAGATACAAGCTGCACCTCCTCTCACGGTTACATCGGTGGTTGGGACAATCTTTCCTCCATGGCCTCCCCCTGTTTTATCTTTGAATTGCTTTTCCAGGTCTTTTAGTTTATAATTATCTTGTGTCATAAACTCTAATTGAATTATACCGCAGATACTGACTGTAAACGGTATATCAACCAGAAATTATTTTAGTTTATAATATTTGATATATATAAATTATAGTTTAACCTCGGCGGAGGGATTTTCTCATGCTATATGACGAAAGCAGGATGACGCTGACCAAAGAGCGGCTGGAAGATTTGCGCAAAGAAAAAAAGCTGTCCTTTGAACAGCTTTCCAAACAGCTTGCGGAGCGCGGCGTCAGCATCAGCCACACCAACTTGAAGAATTATGAGATCAACGATCCACTACACCCCCTGTATGGCCGTACCCGGAGCATGAGCATCGAATATCTGGTGGCTTTTGCAGATTTTTATGATGTGTCAGTGGAGTATCTGCTGGGCTTGTCCGACTCCCGCAAGCGGGAATACCATGACATTTCTGAGCAGTTGGGCCTATGCGACGGAGCAATTAAAGAGTTGATCCAGTGTAAGGAGAACTCCAGTAATGAGCAAGAACCGCAGATGTATTTTACGAAAGATACTGCTGTGTTGAACGACTTTCTCACCAGCATGGAGTTTGAAATTGTGATGGAGAAAATCAAGCAGAGTATGTTCACCTATTATATGTATCGCTTGTCTCAGGACAGCATCTCAGCACAGATACGGAAAGAGCATACTGAGCAAATGGCAGAGGCACAGAAAGTGCTGGATGCGTGTGGTTATTGCTCGGTCGAATATGACTTAATTTCTCAAGTCTACATGGAAAGAGCCATTGGTGCATTGAACGCCTACTTGCGTAAGTTGCCGGGACGGTTTTACGAAGAAAATAAAGAAAAAGTCGCTTGGTAACTGATGGTTCCCACATGATCTCAGACAGAGCGCAAGGGCACAAAAAGCGTTCGCAGAACGCGCAGCCGCAGAATGAAAATTCTGCGTTCAAAGGGGCTTGGGGGCGCTGCCCCCAACAAGCAGACGGCAGGAAATGTGAGTGTGTATTAACACTCGCATTGCTTGCCCGTCTTGTGTGTGGCTATCCACACGCATTGCTTGCGCCTATATGTTTGACTTCTGGGACAGTATCGCATAGACCTGCGTTTCTTTCTGGTCTGACCCCATGATATTATGTTTATATAGGGTTGAATGTTATCCTTTTATCTGATATAATGAGATTGACAGATAGGGGGTGTATCTCTTGAAAGAAGTAGCTGAAAGATTGCGGTATCTGCGGGAAAGCGTCAAGCTGTCCCAGGTAAAGATGGCTGAGATTGTCGGCGTCAAACAGTCCAGTCTGAACCGCTATGAGCTGAACCAGGCTTCGCCCACATTCGAGACGCTTACCCGGTATGCGGATTACTTCGATGTCTCCATGGACTATATCTTTGGGCGCACCGACCATCCCCAGGGAAAGCTGTACGAGTACAAGCCCAAAATCGAGCAGAGCGATCCCCAGATGAAGAAGTTCGTGGATATGTGCTTTGACCCCGCATCCCCCATGAACGCGCGGCTCAAGGAGACCCTGCTGCAAATGCTCGGGGAGGTGAAAAAATGAATGTTGTCATCTACGCCCGTTACTCCAGCCACAGCCAGACGGAGCAGTCCATCGAGGGGCAGCTCCAGACCTGCTATGAGTACGCCAGAAACAACGGCTACATCGTCATTGGGGAATACATCGACCGCGCCCAGAGCGGCATCAGCGACAGCCGCCTTGAGTTCCAGCGGATGATCTCCGACAGTGACAAGCACACCTTTGAGGGTGTTCTGGTTTATCAGCTTGACCGCTTTGCCCGCAACCGCTATGACAGCGCCATCAACAAGGCGAAGCTGAAAAAGAACGGTGTCCGGGTCATCTCCGCTCGGGAGAATATCAGCGATGACGCCAGCGGTATTCTGGTGGAAGGTGTGCTGGAGAGCATGGCCGAATACTACTCGGCGGAACTGTCCCAAAAGATCCGCCGGGGTATGGACATCAATGCCGAGAAGTGCCTGAGCAACGGCAGCAATCCGGGATTGGGCTACCGGGTGGATGAGGAGCGGCGGTTCCATGTTGACCCCGAGGGGGCTGCGGTCGTCCGGGAGATTTTTGAACAATATGCCAGCGGAAAGACTGTGACAGAAATCATCCAGTCCCTCAACGCCAGACAAATCAAAACCTCTCAGGGAAAAGCGTTCAACAAGAACAGTCTGCACCGCCTGCTGCGGAACCGGCGCTATATCGGTTACTATATCTACAAAGGGGTGAAGACCCCCAACGGGATGCCCCGGATTTTGGAGGACGAGCTGTTTGAGCGGGTACAGCATATCCTGGACCGCAACAAGAAAGCGCCTGCCCGCACCAGAGGGCGGGACGAATATCTGCTCACCACCAAGCTGTTCTGCGGCTACTGCCGGGAGATGATGACCGGCTACGGCGGCACCGGGAAGTCCGGCAAGGTATATCACTACTATGCCTGCAATAATTTCAAGCGCCGCAAGTGCAAGAAGAAAGTGGTCAGCAAAGAAAAGATCGAGGACCGGGTTGTGCTGGAGTGCCGGAAGCTGCTGACTGACAGCAACATTGAGCGGATTGCCGCTTCGGTATCGGAAGCCTGCGAAGCCGACCGGGACACCGCCGCCATCAAGCGCATCAAGACCGCCATCCGGGAAGCGGATACGGCCATCGAAAACCTCTGGAAAGCACTGGAGGCAGGACAGGCGGCTGACATGATTACCCAGCGAATCGAGAAACGCCAGAAAGATAAAGAGGAGCTGCAAGCGCAGCTGGCCATTGAGATGGGCAAACAGGTCATGCTCAGCGCACCTGATGTCAGGGCGTATCTCTATGCCCTCAAGCATGGCGACAAGAACGATGAGAATGTCAAGCGGGGCATCATCAATGTTTTCCTCCGGGCGGTCTATCTGTACGACGGGACATTCAACCTGATCCTGAACGGCAGTGACAAGCCGATTTCCATTGATAACATCCTGCTGGATGAGATTGAGGAGGGGCTGGACGAGGACCTGGCCAACCACAATTTGAGTTCATCGTTGGTTGCAGACGCTCCACCACTTAAACCCGCATTAGAATGCGGGTTTTTCTTTTTGTAGAGTGGTTTGCACCACGGGTTGCACCACACTTTTTCAGAGCTATCGGATGCATTTTTATAAAATTTAGGGCGGTGCAGCTTTCTTTTTGTTTGGATAATTTCTGAAAAGATGGCATCCAGATTTTCAGCGGTTTTCGCCATTTCACCCTGCATTTCATGGCCGTATACCCAAATGGGTTACAGTAGAAGATCGTCGTTGATGCGGGTGTACAAAAGCTCCTTGACCTGGGCATAGTCCTTGGTCTTGGCCAAAATCCACATCAACTTGGTCACTGCTGCCTCCACTGTCATGTCATACGCCTGGAGCACATTATACTGGTTCAGCGCTTTAAAGCCCACCTCGTAGATGCTCATGTCGCTCCCCTCGGAGACCACCTGGGTTGCCACCACCACAATCCTGCCCTTCTGGGTCAAGGTCTCCAGTTTGGAAAGAAAATTTCGCTGATCGGCAAAGGGGAGGCCGCCTACTCCATAGCTCTCGATGACCACCGCATCGTAGTGGTCACCGATGTAATCCAGAATATCCGGCTCCATGCCGGGGATGAGTTTGAGCAGGAACACGCGGGGATTGATGGCGTCGTAAAATCGCACGGGACCCTTTTGTTCCTCCGGGCGGACATAGCGGACAATCCGCCGGTCGTCGATAAAGGCTGCAGAGGGGAAGTTGATGCTCTCAAAAGCACCGTAGCTTTTGGATTTGGTCTTTTTGGCCCGGGTTCCCACAATAGCTAGGCCGGAGAACACCAGGTACACCCCCCGCACCCCTTCTTCACAGGCAAAACGGAAGCTGTCCAGCAGGTTTTTGGCTGCGTCGGTGATGGGGTCGCTGATGGGCTTCTGGGCGCCGGTGAGGATGATGGGCTTGTCCGCATCCTGGATGAGGTAGGAGAGGGCAGCTGCCGTATAAGCCATGGTGTCGGTCCCATGGGAGAGGACAAACCCATCGTACTGGTCGTAGTTTTCCCGGATGGTTTTAGCCATTAACAGCCAGTATTCCGGCTGGATATTGGTGCTGTCAATACTCAAAATCTGTACCGCATCCACCTGGCAGATGGCTGCCACGCCGGGGATGTATTCCAAAAGCTCCTGGCAGTTGGTACCCGGGGAGAGGCCGTTTTCCGTCTGTTTGGAGGCAATGGTGCCGCCGGTGGTGATCAATAGGATTTTTTTATTCATGAAAGTGCGCTCCTTTTTTACTGTCTATTCCACTTTGAGATGGAAGGGGGAAACCAATTCTCAGTATACGGAAGGGGGCTCACGAATTCAACTGGAATTTCCTTTCTGCCGGATTTTTGGACAACTGCGACAGGAAAAGTCTGCCACACCAGGGGAATCTGTGCTACAATACTGGCAGAAGCCATTCTTGCGGGGAAGTCCAGCTCCCCCGCACCCGGCTAGGCGGTTTATCAAGATTGCATTTTACAGCAGGTTTTATGGGGCGCTGCACACCCCCAAACCCCCGTGGTCCCTTTCTGACGAGAGAAAGGAACCAAAGCTCGCCGGGGAGACCCCGGTCCCCCTATTTGTGCGCCACAATGGGTGCGCTCGGAAAATCTTTCTTAAAGGTTTCCCCACCTCGAGCAAAAGATTTTTCCGCTGCCGCGGATTCCCTCGCGGGGCTGCAAGAAGCCCACTTTTCGAAATAACCTCACCTAGGCCGAGGGGGATTTTTAAAGGGGCACAGCCAACTGGCGTTGGCCGTTCGGGATTTTCCTGTGTCGCTAGGGTTGCATTCCTCCTTAAATGCGCTTTGTGGCCGCAAGGAAAGCAAAGCTTTCCAGCGTGAGAATTGCAAAGCAATTCTCTGAAGCCCAACGGAGTTGGGCTAGGGCTTTATTTCGAAGAAAAAGCCTTGCTCGAGGTCGTAGGGGCGAGAGCGCCCTACATAGCCAACGAAAGATGGAATCTTGCCCTGAACTGGGAGTGCGGGGTCTGGAAGCCCCGAGAAGTCAAGATTCCATGGGAACTCCCTGGAGAAAGGGGGGACAACCCCCGTGAAATAAAACAATCGGAGGTATCGGTTTATGCTCTTTCAAAGGAAAAAACAACGGGGAATGGTCAGCGCCATTGTGGCGGCGGGAGGGAGCTCCCAGCGGATGGGGGAGAACAAGCTCCTGATGGAGCTTTACGGCATCCCGGTGCTGGCCCGCACCCTTTTGACCTTGGACGGCTGCCGGGAGATTGATGAAATCATCCTGGTCTGCCGGGAGGAGGACATGGGGGATTACCTGGCCCTCACCGAAGATTATTCCATCCAGAAGATCAAGACTATCGCCGTAGGGGGGAAGACCCGCCAACAGTCGGTGTTTGCAGGGGTTCGGGCCGCCAGTGAAGACGCGGCTTACTATTGCATCCACGACGGGGCGCGGCCGCTGGCCTCCCGCCAGGTGATCGCCGGGGTTTTGGAAGCCGCCCAGCGGGAAGGGGCCGCCACTGCCGCCGTCAAGGCGAAAGACACCATCAAGATCGCGGGGCCCGATGGGTTCATCCTTTCCACCCCAGACCGGGACAGCCTTTACCTGACACAAACCCCTCAGGTGTTTGAAGCCTCCCTGTACCGGGAGGCCATGGAGGCCGCCCTCGCCGCCGGAAAGGAGTACACCGACGACTGCCAATTGGTGGAGGCCATCGGCCGGCGGGTCTACCTGGCGGGAGGGGATTATGCCAACATCAAACTGACCACGCCGGAGGACCAGATCGTTGCCGAAGCCCTTTTGGAATACGCTGGGGAGTAACCCTTTGAAAGGAAGCGCATAGCATGAGAATAGGACACGGATATGACGTACACCGGCTCAAACAAGGCCGGAAATTGATTTTGGGCGGGGTGGAGATCCCCTATGGATGGGGGCTGGACGGCCACTCCGATGCTGACGTCCTCACCCATGCGGTGATGGACGCCCTCCTGGGGGCGGCAGCCTTGGGGGATATTGGCCAGCATTTCCCCGACACCGACCCCGCTTATCTGGGGGCGGACAGCATGGCCCTCCTCCGGGAAGTGATCCGCCTGCTGGAGGGGAAAGGATACCGGGTGGGGAACATCGACGCCACCCTTATCGCCCAAAAGCCCAAGCTCTCCCCCCATCTACCCCAGATGGCGGAGAGGCTTGCCGCAGCCTGCAACATTTCTGCAAATCAGGTCAATGTCAAAGCGACCACCGAAGAAGGGCTGGGGTTTACCGGATCTTTGGAGGGAATCAGCGCCCACGCGGTCTGCCTCCTGGAATAGGCGGATAGGCTGGTTGCTGTCAAACAGCCCCCTTCCCGCATAGGATGGTAAAAAACAGGAAGGGTGAATAATATGGGCAAGCCGATGTTAGTGGTGAGCTCCATTACCTATGCCATGAGAGGTCAAAAAATCTTGGAAAATCACGGAATTCCATCCAGCATTGAACGGGATATCAAAGCGCTGGCCAAATATGGCTGCGGCTATGGCCTCCGGGTCAGCGTCGGAAGCGATCAAACGGCCAAGGATATTTTGACCAAAGGCGGCATCAGGGTATTGGCTGTCATTGATTAACTGCCGAAAGGCTCCTTTTAGTCATAAGGGACGTATCAGTTTTTTGAAATTGATACGTCCTTCTTTTATTCTTTCCGCCGGGCTGCCCGTCCTCAAAAGCAGCTGCCAAGACATACAACACCAAACACAAACAGGAGGGATTTCATGGTTTACTTTGATAACGCCGCCACCACCTACCCCAAACCCAATGAGGTCATCAAGGCGGTGAACAACGCTTTTGTACATTATGGGGCCAACCCTGGCCGCAGCGGCCATAAGCTCTCGGTGGACACCGCCCGCCAGGTCTACGAATGCCGGGAGCTGGTGGCGGATTTCTTCGGCTGCAAAAACCCGGAACAGGTGGTTTTCACCCAGAACTGCACCCACGCCCTCAACCTGGCCATCAAGGGGATACTTCGGGTGGGGGACCACGCCATCATCTCGGACATTGAGCACAACTCGGTGCTGCGGCCCATACACACCTTAAAGGAACGGGGAGCCATCGCCTACGACATCGCCCCTATCGATTTAAGCGACGACGTAACGGTGGAAAACTTCCGCCGCTTGATCAAGCCGAACACCAAGCTGATCGCCGTCTCCCACGGAAGCAATGTGTTTGGCATCCGCTCCCCCATCGAGAAGCTGGCCAAACTGGCCCATGAAAACGGCTGCTACTTTTTGGTGGACGCCGCCCAGACCGCCGGCGTGGTGGAGATCGACATGGAGAAGACCGGCATTGACTTTCTATGTGCAGCCGGCCACAAGAGCCTCTACGGCCCTATGGGAACCGGCATCCTGATCGCAGCAAAAGGGGAGGATTTGTGCACCATTATAGAAGGCGGATCCGGCAGCGCCTCCCTGGACTACAACCAGCCGGACTTTATGCCCGATAAGCTGGAGAGCGGCACCCTCAACGCCATCGGCATTGTGGGCCTCAAGGCGGGGATCAACTTTGTCAAATCCATGGGCATCCCGGCCATCTACAACCATGAGATGAAAATCGCCCGGGAGATTTACTCCCGCATCGCCTGTGAAAAGAACGTACAGCTCTACACCCCTTACCCAGTGGATGGGGTCCACCTGCCGGTGATCTCTTTCAACATCATCGGCCGGGCAGGGGAGGAGACCGCCCAGCTCCTGGATGAAAAAGGGTACTGCCTGCGGGGCGGCTACCACTGCGCTCCCTTGGCCCACAAGAAGTTCGGCACCCTGGATACCGGCGCCGCCCGGATCAGCATTGGGGCGTTCAACAACCTGGCCCAGGCCGCTGGCCTGGCAAGTGAGATCAAAAAGCTGTAGCGGGATGGGTACTGCACCCGGGAAATGGGAAACCGAAAGAAAAAGTTTACCGTTTCCCGGTTGCAATCAACCGCAGTTATGGTACAATAGCTACAGCGGAGCTGTAGCATTCGAAGAATTGCTTGCAGGGCGAAGCCCTTTGCGGCAGGGCCGCACCGGGATTTTTCCAGTTTGTGCAGAAGCTATGGTATACCGGCCACAGCGAAGCTGTGCCATTCGAAGAATTGCTTGCAGGGCGATGATTGGGGAAGAAGCCTCCGGCCCATGGTAAAAAAGCAGCCTCCCATCGCGCCCGCCGGGAAGTGGGGGGACTGTGTGCGTTTTTAGAGGGGGTTCCCGGCGGATCCAAAACAAAACTGCATCCCGTGCCCGTAAATCGGGGCAGGATGGACAATAGAGGAAGTAGATCAATGAATCTTTGGGAATATGTTCCGAATTTTATCAAAGCGTCCACCCCCATGGACTTGGTGGATATTTTGGTGGTGGCCTTCCTTGTATACCAGGGCATCAAACTAGTGCGGGAGACCCGGGCCAACCAGTTGATCAAAGGTTTGGGGGCGCTGCTCCTTTTGTACTTTGTGGCCAGCCAGCTGAAACTGAAAACCCTCAGCTTTTTGATGGGCAACGTGCTGCAGATCGGTGCGGTTGCCCTTTTGGTGGTGTTTCAGCCGGAACTCCGGCGGGCGCTGGAACAGGTGGGCCGCACCAAAATCCACGGCCTGAGCCTCTTCGGCGGCCCGTCGGACCAGGAGGATGAACAGTCCCGGTGGAAGACTGCCATCATGGCCATCTGCGAAGGGTGTGCCTCCCTTTCCCGCCAGAAGGTGGGTGCTCTGATCGTCCTGGAGCGGGAGACCCGCTTGGGGGAGATCATCAAAACCGGCACCATCGTGGATGCCGCCCCATCGGCGGAACTCTTTGGGAACCTGTTTTTCACCAATTCCCCCCTCCACGATGGAGCGGTGGTGATGCGGGGCGGCAGGGTGTATGCGGCCGGGTGCTTCTTGCCCCTCTCCCAAAATTATGAGATCAGCCGGGAGATGGGCACCCGCCACCGGGCGGCCCTTGGCATGAGCGAGAATTCCGATGCAATGGTAGTTGTGGTCTCGGAGGAGACCGGCGTCATCACCGTGGCCCAGAACGGCAGGCTGGAGCGCAACTTCACCATTGACCGTCTGGAAAAGGTGCTCTGCGATGGGATACTCCGCGATTCTTCTGAGGATTCCTCTCCCCGCAAGCCCATCTTCTGGAAGGTGAAAAAATCATGAAATTCAACTTCAAAAACATCAATTTAAAAAAATTGTTTGATAACGACCAGTTTGTCCGCATTTTATCCCTGGTGGTGGCAGTTTTTCTGTGGATGTTCACCGTCAACGCGGTGGATTCTGACTCTACCTTGACGGTCCACAATGTCCCAGTGGAGGTTAATGTGGAGGAGAGCGCCCTGGGAAGCATGGGGCTTGACACCATCAATGGCCGGGATTACAAGGCCAATGTCACCATCCGGGGCGAGCGCAACGTCATCGGCGGGGTGGAGCCGGAGGACATCCAGGTGTACGCAGTCCTCTCCAACCTATCGGGCCCAGGCAACTACGATATCCGCCTAGAGGCCCGGGACCGCAACGGCATGGGGTTCACCATCAAATCGGTGGAGCCGAACACTGTCAAGATGCAGTTTGACCGGCTGGTCACTAAAAAACTGCCGGTGCAGGTGGAACTCACCGGGGTATCCATCCCCGACGGATACCTGCTGGAAAGCGAATCGGTCAACCCCAGGGAGGTCACCGTCACCGGGCCGGAAGCGGATATGCTCCGGGTGTACCGGTGCGTAGTCAAGGCCGAGGTAAATCGGGAACTGAGCAAAACCGAGACCATCCGGACGAAAATCGAGCTCCAGGACCAGGATGGCAAGGTGGTGGAATCCAAGTACATCAACCTGGACACCTCCACGGCGGAGGTCACCATCCCGGTGCTGAAAAAGAAGGAAGTGCCGGTGAAGGTGGAATTCCTCAACGTCCCGCCGGAGTTCCCCTTGGATGAACTGCAATACACCTATTCCCAGGAGACCATTGAGATCGCCGGGCCCGAGGAGGACATCGACAATCTGTCGGAAATCCACCTGGGGTACATCGATATGAAGGAGCTGGGGGAATCGGGGGCGTATCCCTTTGATGTGGAGCTGCCCTCCGGGTTCATCAATGTGGAGAACATCGAGACGGTGGTGGTGGAGTTTGAGGACCACAACCTGACCACCAAGAACTTTATCATCCGCAACATCACCGTGATCAACGAACCGGTCAACTACGATATCACCGTCGCCACCCGCAGCATCAGCGGGGTGAAGATGGTGGGCCGCAAGAGCGTCCTCGGCTCCATGTCCGCCCAGGACATTGTGGCGGAGATCGACGTCTCCGACCGGGAGATCACCAGCGGGCAGATCAAAGTCCCAGTGCGCATCTACGCCCCCACCAAAGGGCTTGTCTGGGCCAGCGGAAGCTACGAGGCGATCATCACCATCAAAGAAAAATAAACATCCGCGAGCCTGTCAGAACAATTTTGGCAGGCTCGTCCTTGTATGTGGGGGGATGGCGGCTCCGCCCGCTTTGCCCAGCCCTTAAACGGGCGGAATCATCTTATCATTTCTCGGCTTCGCGTGATAAGATCCCTACCCTTACCTCAATATGTGCCGGCGCGGAGCGGCGGAATGGATGATTGGTATGGCCATTGTTGTCACAGGAATCAAAACAGGCATCGGCGACCCCAAGGACGCCGCCCTACAGGAGGCCCTGCGCCGACTGAAGCTGGGCAGGGGGGAGGCCGAAGCCCATATCCACAAAGTGTCGGTGGACGCCCGCAAGCGGGGGGAGATCCACTTTGTCTCCTCGGTATTGGTGGACCTTTATGATCCAGGCCGGGAAAAATCCCTGGTGGAGCGGCTTCACAACCCCCAGGTCACCTACCGGGAGAGCTTCCGGCTGGAGGTCCACCATGGGGACAAACCCCTCTTCTCCCGGCCGGTGGTGGTGGGCTTCGGCCCAGCGGGGATGTTCGCCGCCCTTCTCCTGGCCCGGGAGGGCTTTCGCCCCATCGTCTTGGAGCGGGGCGGCAGCGTGGAGGAACGGGTTCCAGCAGTGGAGGGATTCTGGGCAGGCGGCCTTTTGGACCCGGTGAGCAACGTCCAGTTTGGAGAAGGGGGTGCCGGCACCTTCTCCGACGGCAAATTGACCACCCGCATCGGCGACCCCCGGTGCGAGTTTATCCTCCGGGAACTGGCTGCCCATGGCGCGCCGGAGGAGATTTTAAAACAGGCCAAGCCCCACATCGGCACCGACAAGCTGCGGCTGGTGGTCCGGTCCATCCGGGAGGAGATCCTCCGGCTGGGCGGGGAGATCCGCTTCCGGGAGCAGGCCACCGACTTTATTTTAGAAAAGGGTGCCCTCAAAGGGGTGGTCACCTCCCGGGAAACCATCCCGACCCAGGCTGTGGTGCTGGCCTTGGGTCACAGCGCCAGGGATACCTTTGCATCCCTCCATCAAAAAGGGGTGACGCTGATCCCCAAGGCCTTTTCGGTGGGGGTGCGGGCAGAGCAGCTCCAGTCGGTGATCGACCAGGGGCTGTACGGCGACCTGGCCGGCCATCCCGCTTTGCCGGTGGGGGAATACCAGCTCTCCCACCGCAGGGGGGAACGGGGGGTGTACACTTTCTGCATGTGCCCCGGCGGCCTGGTGGTGCCCTCCTCTTCCGAGGAAGGGGGTATCGTCACCAACGGGATGAGCGAATACGCCCGGGACCGGCAGAACGCCAATGCGGCGCTGGTTGTATCGGTGGACGGGGCGGATTTTGGCCGGGAGTGGGACGCGGGCATCCGGTTCCAGCGGGAGCTGGAGCAAAAAGCCTATGCCATAACCGGCAGTTACCGGGCCCCCGCCCAGACTGCTGGCCGGTTCCTGGCGGGGAAGCCGGGTTTGGAACTGGGGGCGGTGGAACCCTCCTACGCCATCGGGGTGGAGGGGGCAGATTTCGACCGTCTGTTCCCCCCGGTGGTGACCGCCATGCTGCGGGAAGGGCTCGCCCTCTTCCAGCGCAAACTCCCCGGTTTTGGGGCGGCGGATGTGGTGCTCACCGGCCCGGAGACCCGGACCTCCTCCCCGGTGCGGATTCCCCGAGGGGAATCCTTGGAAGCGGAAGGGATCTTGGGCCTGTATCCCTGCGGGGAGGGGGCGGGCTACGCCGGGGGGATCGTCTCGGCAGCGGTGGACGGCCTGCGGGTCGCCCAGCAGATCATTGCAGTCTACAAACCTATGTGGGAGTAAGGAGGCGGCTATGGAACTGGAACTCATCCGATTCATCCAGCAGTTCAGGAGCCCAGTGCTGGATGCTATTTTCACTGCGGTCACCATGGTGGGGGAGCCCTACTTTGCAGCGGCCGTCCTCACCTGGATTTATTGGAATGTGGACAAGGGGAGGGGACGTTTTATCGCCTATGGGGTATTCACTTCCCTGGTGATCAACAACGCGGTCAAGGACTTCTTCAAACTGCCCCGGCCCATCGGCCAGGAGGGGATTGTGAGCCAGCGGGTGGAGACAGCCACCGGCCACTCCTTCCCCAGCGGCCACACCCAGAACACCGCCGCAGTGTTTACCAGTTTGGCCCTGGCTTTTTCCAGCCGGGTACTGGCGGTGCTGACCCCCTTTGCCATCCTGTTGGTGGGGCTTTCCCGGCTGTATCTGGGGGTCCATTACCCCAAGGATGTCCTAGCGGGCGCCCTCTTAGGGGTGTGCATCCCCCTGGCGCTCCACCGGATCTACCTGAAAACCCGGGATAAACAGCTGCTTATCCTTTTGACCTTTGCCCTTTTGCTGCCAACCGTGCTGGTGGGGGATTCCCGGGACTACATCAAGGGGATGGCCCTTTTCTGCGGGTTTGCTTTCGGCTCTCTGCTGGAAGACCGGCTGGTGAGCTTTTCCACTGAGGGGCGGCCCGTCATCAAGTGGGCGCGGTACCTTTTGGGCCTGGCCATCCTCGGCGCGGTGGAATTTGGCATGAAGTTCCTTCTGCCCGATGTGGCCGCCGTGGTGGGGCTGCGGTATTTCTTATTGAGCTTCCTGGGAATGGGGGCTTTGCCTTGGCTGTTCCAGGCCCTGCATCTTTCCTATTAGGAAAGATTGTGTTTTTTCGGCAAAAATGGTAAAATAAATAGATAAACACCAAGTTTTACTTGGGATTGAGCGAATTTAGAAGAAACCGCCCCCAAGGGCGTGGGAGGAAACTGTGGCAATCAAGTACTGGGACATTCGAACCATCGATCCGGCGGCTCCCCAGCGGCTGTGTGAGGAGCTGGGCCTGCCTGCCCTGGCGGGGGAGGTGCTCTGTGCCCGGGGATATGACACCCCGGAAAAAGCCCAGGCATTTTTGCAGGAGGACGCCGCCTTTGGCGACCCTTTTTCCTTCCGGGATATGGACAAAGCGGTGGAGCGGGTCTCGGCCGCTATCGAAAACTTTGAGCGGATCGCCGTCTACGGGGACTACGACTGCGACGGGGTCACCTCCACCGCCCTTCTCTACAGCTATTTGGAGACGGTGGGGGCGGATGTCCTCTATTACATCCCCGACCGGGAAGGGGAGGGCTACGGCATGAACTGCGGGGCGGTGGACCGCTTGGCAGAACAAGATGTCTCGCTGATCATCACGGTGGACAACGGCATCTCCGCAAAAGAGGAGATCGCCTACGCCGCCTCTTTGGGCATTGACGTGGTGGTCACCGATCACCACCAGCCCCCAGAGGAGCTTCCCCCCGCCGTTGCCGTTGTGGACCCCCACCGGGCGGACTGCCCCAGCGGAGCCCACAACCTGTCCGGGGTGGGAGTGGCCTTCCAGCTGATCTGCGCCCTGGAAGGGGACGACGGCGGCGAGATGCTGGACTATTACGGCGACCTGGTGACCATCGGCCTCATCGGCGACGTGATGGAGCTGACCGGCCAATGCCGCGCCCTGGTAAAACGAGGGCTTTCCCGGCTGGGGGAGAGCGAGCGCCCCGGGATTCAGGCGCTGCTGGAGGTGGCGGGCATCGCCCCCCGGACCATCACCGCAACCTCGGTGGCCTTTGGCTTGGTGCCCCGCATCAATGCGGCGGGACGGTTGGGGGAGACCGAAGCGGCTCTGCGCCTTTTGCTCACTGACGACCCGGAAGAGGCAGCGGCCCTGGCCCAGCAGCTGGAGGAAGACAACCGCACCCGCAAGGAAATTGAGCAGGGCATTTTGCGGGAGGCGGAAAGCCTCCTCGCCCGCAATCCCCAGCTTCTCTACCGACGGGTGCTGGTGCTGAGCGGCAAAGGCTGGCACCACGGGGTGATCGGCATCGTCTGCGCCCGGCTGGTGGAAAAGCACGGCAAGCCCTGCATCCTCATCGCTGAGGAAGGGGAGGAGGCACGGGGCTCCGGCCGCAGCGTGGAGGGGTTCTCCCTCATCGGCGCCATCGCCGGGTGTAAGGAACACCTATTGCGGTACGGCGGCCACACCATGGCGGCGGGCCTTTCCCTGGCGGCAAAGGACATCCCCGCCTTTGCCGCGGCCATCGAGGAGCAGGCAAGGGAGATGTGCCCCTTGATGCCCCCCTACGCCCTCCATGTGGACCGGGTACTGGACCCCTCCCGTCTAACAGTGGGGGAGTTCGCCGGCCTCTCCTGCCTGGAGCCCTTCGGTTCGGGCAACGAGTACCCCCTGTTCGCCCTTTCCCGTCTGCGGCTGGAGCAGGTCATCCCCATGGGGGGCGGCAAACACCTGCGCCTGCGGCTCTCCAAGGATGGGAATGGGGTGTTTGCGGTGTACTTTGGCATGGCGCCGGAAAAATTCCCCTACCAAGTGGGGGATGTGTTGGATTTTGTTGCAACCATTGACAGAAACTACTATAATGGAGAGTGCCGTTTGTCGGTGAAGATCAAGGATATCCGGCTCTCCTCCCTCAACCAGAAGAAACTCTGCAACGGCAGGGCCTTTTATGACGCCTACCGCCGGGGGGAGGAACTGCCCATTGAGAAGCGCCATGTCACCCCATCCCGGGAGGATGTGGCGGTAGTCTACCGCTATGTGCGGGGACAGCGGAACTTGATTTTGGATTATGACCTGCTGTACAGCCGGTTGGTCTCCAAGGAGATCAACTACTGTAAAATGCGGATTATTTTGGATATATTGGAGGAACTGGGCCTCGTCGACCGGCGGGGAGACGGCACCCTCTCCCTGGCGCCTGCCAGCGGGAAGGTGGACCTTGGTTCCTCGGCAATTCTCAAGAACCTACAAGGATAGCTGGTGATAACATGACGATCTATACCATGGATGATCTGCTCGCAAAAATTAAAGAAAGCGGTAAAGCTTACGATGTGCCCAAGATCACGGCGGCCTTTGAACTGGCCGATACAGCCCACGCCGATCAAAAGCGGGTCTCTGGGGAACCGTACATCACCCACCCGCTGGCGGTGGCCATCATCCTTGTAGAATTGGGCATGGATACCGACAGCATCGTGGCCGCCCTGCTCCACGACGTGGTGGAGGACACCCAGGTGCCTATGGAGCAGATTGAAAAGCAGTTTGGGAAAGATGTCGGCCTTTTGGTGGGTGGGGTCACCAAGCTGGGCAAGATCCCCTTCTCCTCCCGGGAGGAACAGCAGGCGGAGAACGTCCGCAAAATGCTGCTGGCTATGGCCCAGGATGTGCGGGTCATCATCATAAAATTGGCCGACCGGCTCCACAATATGCGGACCCTTTCGGCCATGCGCCCCCAAAAACAGCGGGATAAGGCCCTGGAGACCATGGAGGTGTACGCTCCCTTGGCCCACCGTCTGGGCATCAAGGCGGTCAAGGAGGAGCTGGAGGATCGGGCGCTGAAATTCCTGGACCCAGTGGCTTACAATGAGATTGAAAACCAACTGGAGCTGCGCAAAGATGAGCGGCAGAAGTTCTTGGAACACATCCAGGAAAAGATCACCAGGCGCCTACAGGAGGAAGGGCTGGAGGGCATCCACTTGGAAGGCCGGGTCAAGAGCATCTACGGCATCTACCGCAAGGTGTATATGCAGGGCCGGGCCTTTGACGAGATCTACGACATCTACGCGGTGCGGCTCATTGTGGACACGGTCATTGAGTGCTACAACCTCTTGGGCATCATGCACGATATGTTCCGGCCCATCCCCAACCGGTTTAAGGACTACATCTCCACCCCTAAAAACAACATGTACCAGTCGTTGCACACCACCGTGCTGGACAAAGAGGGCATCCCCTTTGAAATCCAGATCCGCACCTGGGATATGCAC
Source organism: Merdimmobilis hominis (assembly GCF_900104615.1). Taxonomy (GTDB): domain Bacteria; phylum Bacillota; class Clostridia; order Oscillospirales; family Ruminococcaceae; genus Merdimmobilis; species Merdimmobilis hominis. The sequence goes on from NZ_LT629939.1 coordinate 2,506,739, forward strand.
CACACCGCGGAATACGGCATCGCAGCCCACTGGAAGTACAAGGCGGGCCTGAGTGGCAAGGATAAGCTGGAGGAGCGCCTCTCCTGGGTGCGGCAGCTGCTGGAAGCCCAGAAGGAGAGCGAGGACGTGGAGGAGATTGTCCGGTCCATCAAGACCGACATCGCCCCTGAAGAGGTGTTTGTCTTCACCCCCAAAGGGGATGTCATCCGCCTTCCAACCGGCTCCACCGTCATCGATTTCGCCTACGCTATCCACAGCGAGGTGGGCAACCGGATGGTGGGCGCCAAGGTGGATGGCCGGATGGTCTCCCTGGATTTTGAGGTGAAAACCGGCATGATTGTGGAGGTCATCACCTCCAATGCCAAGGGCAACGGCCCCAGCCGGGACTGGCTTAAGATGGTCAAGACCAGCGAAGCCAAGACCAAGATCCGCAGCTGGTTTAAAAAAGAGCGGCGTGAGGAGAACATCCTGGAAGGCCGTGAGGAGATTGAGCGGGAATTCAAGCGCAATTTCATCAGCCTCCCCGACGACAAGATGCAGGAGTTCCTCACTGACATTGCCAAGCGTCAGCACTTCTACACCTTGGACGACTTTATGGCGGCGGTGGGGTATGGGGGGATCTCTCTTTCCCGGATCATGCCCCGCATCAAGGATGATTACAACCGGCAGTACCGGCCCCAGGAACCGGTCAGCCCGGAGAAGATCCTTCAGAAGCCCAAAAAGCAGAAGGCTTCCAGCGGGGTCATCGTGGAGGGGCTGGACGGCTGCTTGGTCAAGTTTGCCAAGTGCTGCAACCCTCTGCCCGGGGACGAGATCATCGGCTTTGTCACCCGGGGCTATGGGGTTTCCATCCACAAGCGGGATTGCATCAACGTGGAGAAGGCCTTGGAGGACACCTCCCAGCGGGAGCGTTGGGTCAGCGCAGAATGGGCCCAGAACGCCACCAAGGAGAGCTTTAAGTCCACTATCGACATCTTGGCCAGTGACCGCAACAGCCTTTTGGCGGACGTGAGCATCACTCTGAGCAACATGCATGTGCCCATCCACGCTTTGATGGCCAAGGAATTGAAAGACAACCAGACCAGCATCCAAATTACCCTGGGCATCAGCGATCTGGACCAGCTTCGCACCATCGTGGCGAACCTGTGCAAGATCAACGGGGTAGTTTCGGTGCAGCGGTCCTATCAATAACAGCAGGAGGTACGCAATGAAAGCAGTGATTCAGCGGGTCACCGAGGCCTCGGTGACCATCGACGGGCAGGTTGTGGGCGAGATTGGCCACGGCATCCTGCTCCTTTTGGGGGTCTGCCCCCAGGATGGGGAGAAAGAGGCCGCCTGGCTGGCCGACAAGGTGGTCAACCTGCGGATCTTTACCGACAACGAGGACAAGATGAACCTCTCCCTCATGGACGTGGGCGGGGAGATGCTGGTGGTCTCTCAGTTCACCTTATATGGGGACTGCAAAAAAGGGCGGCGCCCCTCCTACACCGACGCCGCCCGGCCGGAGATCGCCGACCCGCTGTATCAGTATTTTGTCCGTTGCATCCAGGACGCCGGAGTGCCCAAGGTGGCCACCGGCCAGTTTGGGGCGGATATGAAGGTGGCCCTCGTCAACGACGGGCCGGTCACCTTGATTCTGGACACCGCCGAAATCATGCCGAAAAAGTAACCCTCCCCCGGGACAAAATCATCGGGAGATTGGAAAACAGCAGAAATGGAGAGAAAGCCAATGGATGTTTATGTCGTCGTCGTTGGAACCATTGAAACCAACTGTTACCTAGCCGCATCGGAGAAGAAGAACTGCGCAGTCATCGACCCCGGCGCAAACGGGGAGAAGATTTTGGGCGAGATTGAGGAATACGGCCTCACCCCCCAGTACATCGTCCTCACCCATGGGCATTACGACCACACTGGCGCCGTCAAGGCGGTGAAGGAGAAATTCCCCCAGGCCAAGGTCTGCATCAGCGGGGAAGACGAGGAGATGTTCCACGACTTTAAAAAGTGCATGGCCCCGCCCAGCTATGCCAAGTCCGGCAATTACGACGGCCTGGCGGCGGATGTCCTCCTCAAGGACGGGGACACTATCACCCTGGACGAGCTCACCTTCCAGGTGATCGCCACCCCCGGCCACACCAAAGGCGGCATCTCCCTCGTGTGCGGCGACGCTCTCTTCACCGGGGACACCCTCTTCTGTGGCACCGTGGGCCGCACCGACCTGTACGGTGGCAGTTACGAAGCTATTGTGGATTCGGTCAACCGGCTGGCCTCCCTCCCTGGGGATTACTCGGTCTTTCCTGGCCACAGCAAGCTGACCACTCTGGAAGAGGAGCGCCAAACCAATCCCTACATCGGCAAATAGCCTTTTGAATCAATCAACGGGGGGTCTTACCTTGATCGTACTAGTAGATGGGCACAAGCACCATTATGAGATGGAGTGCCTGACCATGATGTTCTTCCCAGGGGAGAAAATCACCACCACAACCGACCTTTCCCAGCAGGACGGGGATTATCTGTACACCCGCCTGCGGGAAGGGGAGGGAATAGGGCAGCTGTTTGTCCGCGCCTCGGTGGGGGGGACCTCGGCGGAGGAAGGGATGGAGATCCCCTTGGATGCCCCGGATTATGACCGCCAGTGCGAACGGGACTTTGGGCGGATGGTATACCGCCTCCTGTCTGCCGCCACCGGCCGGGCGCCCAAATGGGGGATCCTAACCGGGATCCGGCCCATCAAGCTGTTCCACCAGTGCGTGGCCGACGGCATGACCGAGGAGGAGATCCGCCGGCTGTTCACCCAGGAGATGCTCCTGAGCCCCGGCAAGCTGGACCTTGCCATACAGACCCAGAAAAACGAGCAGAAGGTGCTGTCCCGCTCCACCAGGGACAGCTTCAGCCTGTACATATCCATCCCGTTCTGCCCCAGCCGGTGCCATTACTGTTCCTTTGTCTCCCATTCCATCGACCGGGCCAAAAAGCTGATGCCCGAATATGTCTCCCGCCTGGTGGAGGAGCTGCGGTACACCGCCAAGCTGGTGGATCAAATCGGGATCAAGCTCAAGACGGTGTATTTCGGTGGGGGTACCCCCACCACCCTGACGGCGGAACAGCTACAGCTGCTCATCGACGTGATCAAAGAGGAGTTCGATTTCTCCCACCTGGAGGAATACACCATCGAAGCGGGCCGGCCGGACACCATCACCCTGGAAAAGCTCCAGGTGATCAAGAATTCCGATGTCACCCGCATCAGCATCAACCCCCAGACCCTCAACGACCAGGTGCTGGAGGCAGTGGGCCGCCGCCACACGGCGAAGGACGTCATCGACAAATTCCACATGGCCCGGGAAGTGGGCATCGACTGCATCAACATGGATTTGATCGCCGGCCTGCCTGGGGACACCCTGGACAGCTTCCGGCGCAGTGTAGACGGCCTCATCGCCCTTGGGCCGGAAAACATCACCGTCCACAGCCTTTCGGTGAAGCGGGCGGCGGACCTGGCCAAAGTGGACCCCGAGTTCTTGCGCCATGGCAGCCTGGTCAGCGATATGGTGGACTACTCCCAGCGGGTACTGGCCCAGCACGACTACCATCCCTACTACCTCTACCGGCAGAAGAACACGATGGACAATCTGGAAAACGTGGGCTACTGCCGCCCGGGGCAGGAGGGGCTGTACAACGTTTACATCATGGATGAGACCCATTCCATCCTTGCGGTGGGGGCCGGCGGGGTGACCAAACTGCGGGAACCCGGAGGCTCCAAAATCCAGCGGGTATTCAATTTTAAATTCCCATACGAATATCTCAGCCGCTTTGATCAAGTCATTGCAAGAAAGGACGAGGTGACCAAATTCTATGAAACATACCCATTCTAATCAACCGGCAGCCCTCTCCATCGCCTCGGTAAACCAGCTGGCACAAACCGCTCCCCAGCAGTTGGTGGAGCGCACCCACCAGCGGTACCAGGACCAGCTGCGCACAGTGGCCCAGGCCATTTTACAGCGTCCTGCCCAGCGCCGGGTAGTGTTGCTGGCCGGTCCCTCGGCCTCTGGCAAGACTACTGTCGCCCGGGATCTCTCCCAGATGATCACCGAGCTGGGCACCCCGGCCCTGACCGTCTCCATGGATGATTTTTACCTGGGCCATTACCCGCTGCTCCCCGACGGAACCGAGAATTTTGAATCCTTTGAAGCCCTGGATATCGAACTATTTGACCATTGTATGGCCCAGCTGCTGGGGGAAGGGAAAACCCGCCTGCCCAAGTTCGATTTTGTCACTGTAACCCGCTCAATGAATAAGGAAGAATCCATCTTGCCGGAAGGTGGGGTCGTGGTGGTGGAGGGCATCCACACAATGAATCCCCGGGTGTCCATCAACTTGCCATCGGAGAATCTTTTCCGGCTGTATGTCCATGTGGATTCCCAGTTTGTGGATGACAAAGGGCAGACCCTGTTGACTCCAAAGAACATCCGCCTGATGCGCCGGATGCTGCGGGACCGGAACTTCCGCAACTATTCCATCTTCAACACATTGGGCCGCTGGGACCATGTCCTTTCGGAGGAGCGGGAAAGCCTGGAGCCTTATCGGGAGTTTGCCGATGGGTTTGTGGACAGCGCACTGGAGTATGAACCTGCTGCTTTCCGCCACTACCTGCTTCCCATTTTGCGGGAAGTGGGGTGCGACAGCCCCTTCTACGAGCCCATCAGCGAGCTGTGTGAGGCGTTGGAGCAGTTTCCCCAGCTGGATACCGACCTGATTCCACAGGATTCACTATTCCGCGAGTTTGCGGGCTAAGAATTTCTGACAAAATGCCACCATTACAAATGAGGGAAAACGTGCTACAATAATCGCAGAGCGATTATTGGGGAAGAAATCCTTCTCGGGCCATAGGCCCTCCCGCCGCAAAGCGGCATCAGGATTTTTCCCATTTATGCAGACTTTGGGGTATCATAATCGCAGAGCGATGATTGGAGAAGAAATCCCCGCTGCACGACCCGCTCCCCTAGGGGGCTAAAGCAATGCACCCGCGGTGGCCGCGGATACAATAAGGCCGCGCCGGCCTGACCGGCGGAAAGGAGCATCCCATGAGCAGATTCGACGACCTGTTACTCAAGGCAAAGACAGTCGCCAACGCGGCTGGCAAAAAAACCGGCGAGCTGGTGGAAGTGTCCAAGCTGAAACTGGAAGCTGTTCAGATCAATTCCGACATCCAGAAGGCCTATGAGCGCCTGGGCAGCGTGGTATATGAACAGGAGAAAACCGGTGCGGACAACAACGACCTCATCGCCCTGTGCGTCTCGGAGATTGACGGCCTGCTGGTCGAGCTTTCCGACCTTAACGTCAAGATCAACGAGGCCAAAAACACCGTCAAATGCATGAGCTGCGGCGCGGAGAACCCGGAGGGGTCACTCTACTGCGCCAGATGCGGCAGCGCCCTGAACCAGGTGGAGTACACCTCGCCGGTGACGGTGCAGGCACCTGTGGAGGAAGCTGCAAAAGAGTCTGCTTCCCCGGCAAAGGCGACCGAGGAGGAGCTGTCCGGTACCCAGGAGGACAACCAGTAATTTTAAAAAAAGGGGGTGCAAAAGCCCCCTTTTTTCTATTTTTGTGAGGTGCATAGCATGAGTCTTGAGACAAAAACCAGAAACCCTGTGGAGTATTTCGGCGAAAATGTGTTTGACGACCGGGTGATGCGGGAGCGCCTGCCCAAGGAGACCTACCGCGCCTTGAAACAGTGCGTAGGGGAGGGCCTGCCCCTCACTGCCAAAATCGCTGAAGTGGTGGCCAACGCCATGAAGGATTGGGCCATCTCCAAAGGGGCGACCCATTACACCCATTGGTTCCAGCCTCTCAACGGGTTCACCGCGGAGAAGCACGAATCCTTTATCTCGCCCATCGACAACGGCGGCGCTATTATGGAGTTCTCCGGCAAAATGCTGATCAAAGGCGAGTCGGACGCCTCCAGCTTCCCCTCCGGCGGATTGCGGGCGGTGTTTGAAGCCCGGGGCTATACCATGTGGGACCCCACCTCTCCCGCCTTTTTGAAGGAGGACCGGGCCGGGGTAACCCTGTGCATCCCCACCGCCTTCTGCGCCTGGAGCGGCGAGGCCCTGGACGAGAAGACCCCGCTGCTGCGGTCGGTCAAGGCCCTCAATAAGCATGCGCTGCGCCTCTGCCGGCTGTTTGGCGACCACGATGTCAAACAGGTACATACTTCCGTGGGCGCGGAGCAGGAGTATTTCCTCATCGACCTGGACCACTACCGCCAGCGCAAGGATTTGGTCCTAACCGGGCGCACCTTGTTCGGCGCCAAGCCCAGCAAGACCCAGGAGATGAGCGACCACTACTACGCCGGCTTAAATGAGCAGGTGGCCGGCTTTATGAAGGAGATCGACGAGGCCCTGTGGAAGATGGGCGTCTCTGCCAAGACAAAGCACAACGAAGCCGCCCCCTGCCAGCATGAGCTGGCCCCCATTTTCTCGGTGGAAAACATCTCCGCTGACCAGAACCAGCTAATTATGGAGACCCTGCAGCGGGTGGCCCTCAAACACAACTTGGCCTGCCTTCTCCATGAAAAACCTTTTGAATACATCAACGGCTCGGGTAAGCACAACAACTGGTCCATCACCACCGACAACGGCCAAAACCTGTTAGAGCCCGGTGACAACCCCTATGACAACGCTAAATTTGTGGTGTTCCTCTGCGCGGTGATCCAGGCCATCGACAAGCACGCCGGCCTGCTGCGGGTGTCCGCTGCCAGTGCCAGCAACGACCACCGGCTGGGTGGGTACGAGGCCCCTCCTGCGGTGATCTCTATCTGCCTGGGCGAGCCGCTGTCTGACATCCTGAAAAACATCGCCTGCCAGGCGGAACACGGGGAGGAATCCAAGCGGATGCTGGACTTTGGCGTTCCCACCATGCCCCAGATGTACGCCGACTCCTGCGACCGCAACCGCACCAGCCCCTTTGCCTTCACCGGCAATAAGTTTGAATTCCGGATGCTGGGTTCCTCCCAGACCATCTCCTGGGCCAACACCATCCTCAACACCATTGTGGCCGAGACCCTGGATGAGTTCGCCACCCGCCTGGAGGGGGCGGAGGACTTTGACGGGGAGATTCAGCGGATCATTGCCGACGTATATGAGAACCACAGCCGGGTAATCTTCAACGGCAACGGCTACTCCCAGGAGTGGATGGAGGAGGCGGCCCGCCGGGGCCTGCCCAACCTGAAAAACACTGTGGAGGCCGCCAAGGAGCTGATCCGCCCCGAAGTGGTAGAGTTATTTGACAAATACGATGTCTATGACCGCCAGGAGATGGCCGCCCGTTATGACATCATGCTGGACATCTACACCCGCCGCATCCTCATTGAGGCCCGCACCATGGCGGAGATGGCCCGCACCCAGCTGTACCCAGCCATCAGCCGGTACCTGACCGAGGCCGCCCAGGCGGTGAAGGCCCTGGGGGATATCGGCAAGGCCTCCCGCTCCCAGCAGGATAAGCTGGACTGCCTCATCTCCCTCCTGGATTCGATGGATGAGGACATCGTCCTGCTCACCGACAAGATCGGACGGGCGGATGGTATGAAGAAGGACCACGAAGCCTGTGCCGCCTTCTGCGCCGGGGAGATCTTGCCCGCCATGAACGACCTGCGGGTGGTCACCGACCGCCTGGAGTCGATGGTAGACAGCCGGTTCTGGCCCATCCCCACCTACAGCGAAATCCTCTTCAACGTCTAGGGGAGAAATCGGGCATCTGGTAAAAATTCCATGAATTATTTGGGAAAAGGTGGCATATAGGCCACCTTTTCCTTTATACTAAATTCTATGGAATTTCTCGGCTGGGGAAAGGGAGCGGTATGCGCTCCCTCACCGGGGAAAACGGTACTATCCCAGCGGCTTTTCCAATAGGATAGGATGAAGAATGGAACAAAGGGGGAGAAAGCCCTGAAAAAACAAAACCGGCAGTCGGTCTTGGAGGGAGCGCTGATTTTGATGGCCGCCACTGTGGTGGTCAAGGTGATTGGCGCGCTGTTTAAAATCCCCTTGGCCAATATTTTAGGCGGCGGGGGAATGGGGTACTTTATGACGGCATACAGCCTGTTCAACCCACTGTATGCCCTAGCTACGGCGGGCCTGCCGGTGGCAGTGTCCAAACTGGTGTCGGAGAGCGTGGCACGGGGCCGCTGCCAGGACGCCAAACGGGTGTTCCGGCTTTCCCTGTGTCTCTTCCTAGCTACGGGTACCTTGGGCTGCATCGCCATGGTGCTGGGGGCAAGGTCCTTCTCCCAGGCGGTGGGCAACCCTGGTGCTGCCTTGGCGGTGGCGGTGATGGGCCCGGCGGTCTTCTTCGGGTGCTTCACCTCCGCTTTCCGGGGATACAATGAGGGCCTTCGCAACATGACCCCAACCGCCCTTTCCCAGGTGGTGGAAGCGGTGGCCCGGCTGGTGTTCGGCATTGCCTTTGCCACCTATCTGCTGCATCACGGCATGGCGGAATATGCCTCCTATGGCACAGTGTACGGCCAGGCGGCAGCTTCCCTGGAGGACGCCCAGCGGTTGGTGCTGCCGGTGGCTTCGGCAGGGGCGGTGGCAGGCATCTCGGTGAGCACCGCCTGCGGGAGTCTCTTTTTGCTGCTGCGGCAGTTCTTCTGCCGGGATGGCATCACTCGGGAGCAGCTGGCCTCTTCCCCCAGGGCCCGTTCCCGGAGGGAGCTGGGGCGGATGCTCCTCACGGTGGCATTGCCGGTTTGTCTGGCCTCCGCGGCGGTCAATCTGACCTCTCTCATTGACCTGGGTTCCATCATGAACCGGCTTTCCACTGCCTTAGAAGAAAACCCCCAGGCAATTTTGAATATGTATGGGGGGCTACTGCCTGAGGGGATGACCCTTTCTGAGATCCCCAACTACCTGTATGGTTCTTACACCGGTTTGGCGGTGACGGTGTTCAACCTGGTGCCGGCACTGACCGTCACCTTCGGCACCAGTGCCCTGCCGGCGGTCTCCTCCTCTTGGGCGGTGAAGAACTACCAGGCCACCAAACGGAATATCCAGTCCATTTTGCGGATCACCGCCTTGGTGGCCATCCCGGCGGGCCTGGGGATTTTCGCCCTTTCCGGGCCGATTTTAAACCTTTTGTTTTCCTCCCGGGCGGCGGAGGCGGCCATCGCCGCCCCAGTGCTGCGGTGGATGGGCTTGGCGGTGATTTTGGTGGCCATGGCCAGCCCGGTCAACAGCATGCTCCAGGCGGTGGGCCGGGCCGATGTGCCGGTGAAGATGATCCTGGCCGGGGGCCTTGTGAAGCTGGGCTGCAACTACCTGCTCATCGCCGTGCCGGAAATCAACATCAAGGGCGCGCCGGTGGGGACTATTTTGTGCTATGGGCTGATCCTTTCGGTCAGCCTTAGAATCCTCTGCCGGGAAACCGGCATCGCTTTGGAGTGGGGAAAAACGTTTGGCAAGCCCTTCCTCGCCGGGATTGGCTGCGCCCTCTGCGCCTGGGCCGCCTATGGGTTTTTCTCCCGCGGGGTGTTCTCCAGCCGCCTTTCCACCCTGGCCGCCGTGGCGGTTGGAGGGGGATTTTACCTAATGTTTTTGCTGTTTTCCAAGGGATTTGTCAAAGAAGACGTTTTAATGCTGCCAGGGGGAGAAAAAGTTTCGAAAATACTTGAAAAATACTCTCTTTTGGGGTAATATAATTAGTGCTTGCCCGGAATAATTGGAAAACTTGGGGTGTCCGCTTTGTCTGTTGATTTCGCGTTTAAAGAAACATATTCCATCGAAGATCTTCTCGCCATCATGCGCATCCTGCGGGGGGAAAATGGCTGCCCCTGGGATCGGGAACAGACCCATCAGTCCATCCGCAACAATTTTATCGAGGAGACCTACGAAGCGGTGGAGGCCATCGACAACAGCGACCCGGTCCTTCTGGAAGAGGAACTGGGCGACGTGCTGTTGCAGGTGGTCTACCATGCGGAAATGGAGCGGGAAGCCGGCAGATTTTCCTTTGAGGATGTGGCCGACGGCATCTGCCAGAAGCTGATCCAGCGCCATCCCCATATTTTTGGCGACGTTGTCGCCGGCACCACAGACGAGGTGCTGGACAACTGGGATGAAATCAAAAAGAAAACCAAAGGGCAGACGACCTATACCGATACTCTCAAGAGTGTTCCAAAGGTGTTCCCTTCTCTCATGCGCGCGGCCAAGGTGCAGAAGCGCGCGGCAAAATCCGGCTTTGCTTACCCCGACGGGAATTGGGCCATGGAGGCCCTTTCCAGCGAGGTGGAGGAACTTCGGGAGGCGCTGCGGCAGAACGACCTATCCGCTGCCAGTGAGGAATTGGGCGACCTGTTGCTTTCAGCGGCCAATTTGTCCCGGTATCTGGATGTGGATGCGGAAGAGTGCCTCGGCACCTCCTGCGACAAATTCATTTCCCGGTTTGAGAGGCTGGAAGAGCTAGCCGCCTCCCGCAAGGTTGACATGAAAAAGGCATCCCCCCAAGAGATAATCGCCTTGTGGGAGGAAGCCAAGAGACAGCATAAGTCCCCAAATCCATCGATTTAAAAAGTACGGAGGTTTATCCAAAATGACAAAAGCAGAATTGATTAATGTTGTAGCCCAGAAGACCGAGCTTTCCAAAAAAGACAGCGAAAAAGCTGTTTCCGCTGTTGTAGACGCCATCACCGAAGCCCTGGCTTCTGGCGATAAAGTATCTCTGGTTGGCTTTGGTACCTTTGAGGTTAAAGAGCGCGGTGAGAGAAAAGGCATCAATCCCCGCACCAAAGAGGAGATCACCATTGCCGCTTCCAAGCTGCCCTGCTTCAAAGCTGGCAAAGCGCTGAAAGATTCTGTTTCCAAATAGTATTTGAGAAAACCCTGTAAAATCGGGAGTGCGTTGACGCATTCCCGGTTTTTTGTTATGCTGGTTCTAACAAGATCCAGTATAAGGAGGGAATCTGTATGAAATACCGGCTGTTGGCCCTTTTGTTGGCTGCGCTGCTGCTGGCGGGGTGCCAGGATCGAAGCGGCCCTGCATCATCCTCATCTTCTGAGGCAGAAAATTCCAGCTCTGCGTCCGAGGGGCCCCGCACCCCTTTGGAGACAGCGCTGGATGAGAACATCGCTTCAGCCCTTCCCACTGGCAGCGATTGGGAAACCCTTTCCGCCCTGGGCATCACAGCCCAGGCTGGCCGGGGGGAGTTTGTAAACCAAAGGGAATACCGTTGCCCAGTGACCATTCAAAATGCCGAAGGGGAGAAGGCGACCCTCCTCACCTCCGGCATCTATAGGGCGGGGGACATCCCCGGCGACCCAGGGGAGAATCTGTATATTTCCATCTGCGGCTTTCTGCCGGCAGGGGAGGATAAGCTGTTGCTGGCAGATGCCTTCCAGGTGAAGCTGATCTCCACAAACCATCTGGAGGGAGAGCCCCAGATACTGTATTCCATCCCGCCGGAGGAGGGCTCCGTGGTGGATGCCGCCTATGATCCCCAGGGAGGGTACCTGGTGCTGACGGTGGATGGAGAGGACAACTCCAACACCCTGATCCACCTGGATCTTTCCGGCAAAGAGACAGGCAGAACCCACATCCCCAACCCGGAGAGCTCCCAAAGCGCCCTGTTTGGCCCATATGAACGGATGACCCGGACAAACGACTGCCAATACCTCCCCCTAGGGCAGATGCAGTATATCTCCATGGAGGAGCCGGCCTGGCTTTTGGAGGATAGAGCCCTGTGGGATCCCTCCACCAAAGAATTGCGGGAAAACTTTGGAACCTTCTTCCGCTGGGAAGGGGAGGAGTGCCATCTTCGCCTCTGCCGGGGGGAGGTGGGAGGGGAAGCTCTCGCCCTTTTGGAGAGGCCCGGGGAAAAGACGTTGGGCTTCTTCTTTGATGGCTCGGCCATCGACCCCAGCTTGGGGGCTTATGAGGGGGGTAAAGAATGGATCACCGGCTATGCGGCGGAACTTTCCGTCCCCCGTCTCCGCCTGGAAGCCGGGGAGCTTCGGATGGCCATGGCCTTTGACTTCGAAGCCCAAACCGCCCAGGTGGAATACTCTTACACCCCCGCTGACCTGCAAGGGATCGGCCCGGTCTGCTCTTCCCCCAGCGGTGCAAGGGCGGTATATCTCCCCTCAACGGGCGGCATGGGAGATGCCATGTGGGGCAATTACGCCCTCTATGACAGCGCAAAGGGAACAGTGGAGTATCTGGCACCCTCTCTGGGAGCTTCTTCTGCCTTTTTTGCCGGGGAGGAGCGGGTTTTTGTCAACAACCTGGGGTCTCTGTCCCTGTATGATGCCGCCACCGCACAACCCATTGAGAAGAACATCCCCATCCCGTCAGATCAAAGCGGCAAGGCCCGGTGGGCAATCGCCTGCATAGGGGATGCCAAACACCAATTGGCACTGGCCCTCTGCCGGGAGGCAGGCTACGACTTCCCGGAGGAGACCGTCCCGGTCTCATTGGTGGTGTATGACCTTTCCGGCCAGGTGATCCGGGACATCCCCACCGATATCCGGACGCCTTATGTTTCCAAAAACTACCCCTACAGCCCGGATATCCAGCTGGACGGCCAGGGAAACCTGCTGGTCCGCAACGGGGAGGGCGCCCTTTTAGGCACCATTCCCTATCTCCAATAGAAAGAAGGAACAATATGCGTTTGGATAAATATTTGAAGGTGACCCGGCTGATCAAGCGGCGCACCATTGCCAACGAGGCCTGCGACGCCGGCCGGATCTCGGTCAATGGCAAACCTGCCCGCGCCTCCTATGATGTCAAGGTCGGGGATGTGCTGGAGATCAACCTGGGCTCCAAGCCCCTCAAGGTAAAGGTGCTGGAGGTCAGCGAATACGCCACCAAAGAGACTGCCAGCACCCAGTATGTGGTGGTCGATTAGAAGCGCGCACAGAAAAAGCATCCTTCGGGAAATGCCCCGGAGGATGCTTTTTTTATCCATTTGTAGCGATGTAAAGGGTTACCGGCTGTTCCAGTTCCCCCAGGATTTCGCCGTCCATGGGGTCGAGGATGTGCAACAAAGCGGTGGCTGGGTATTTCCCCTTGGGGAGAGGCCGGTTCAATAGCCCCTCGCTCACCTGGCACCCTGCTGGGATCACCCCGGATTGGTACACCGTCTCGCCAGGTAGCACAATATCCACCTGCATGTCGTATTCGTTGGAGCCGTGGTTGAGGAGAAGGAGGTTCCCCGCCTTGTCCCCAGCGGCAAAGTAGGGGGTGGCGTTGAGGGTGTAGACGAATTCCCCCTCCTGGTTGGGGGAGAAGGAGTCCGGATCTTGCATCTCCACCTGGTTGGGGTCGAGGGCCTGGGGGTCGGTAACTGGCTGGGCGGTGACAGCCGCCTCTGGAGAAGAAGGGCTTCTCAAAAACAGCGCCAGGCATCCGGCTGCCACGGCGACAATGGCCAGCATCAGCAAAATGGAAAGCTGCTGGTGTTTTTTGTTTTTGCGGCGAATGTCCATAGGGCGGCCTCCGTTCGACTTTTTCTGTGGTTCATTATACCACAAAGTCTGCACAAACGGCAAGAATTGCGATGCGGCTGTTGCCGCAAAGGGCTTCGCCCTACAAGCAATTCTTCGAATGCCACAGCTTTGCCTGTGGCTATTGTACCTCAATGTCTGCACAAACGGAAAGAATTGCGGTGCGGCTGTTGCCGCAAAGGGCCTCGCCCTGCAAGCAATTCTTCGAATGCCACAGCTTTGCCTGTGGCTATTGTACCGCAAAGTCTGCACAGACTGTAAGAATTGCGGTGCGGCTGTTGCCGCAAAGGGCCTCGCCCTGCAAGCAATTCTTCGAATGCCACAGCTTTGCTGTGGCTATTATACCGCAGAATGAGGGGGATGGCAACGAGGGGAGAGTGGAAATCCGCTGGTTTTTATGTTACAATAGTACAATAGTTCGAGAATGTGGGCTGGGAAGATTGCCCGCAAACAAAAATGGGAGGGTGGATATGAACTGCCTTTTGGTGGCGATCAACGCCAAATATATTCACACAAGTTTGTCGGTGCGGTACCTGGCGGGGTATTCCAACCAAGTGAACCAGCAGAAGACTCAAATCGCCGAATTTACCATCAACCACCGCCCAGAGCTGATTTTGGAGGAGCTGTTCCGCCAAAAACCGGATCTCCTGTGCTTTTCCACCTACTTGTGGAACGTGGACCTGGTGCTGGAGATCGCGGAGAATTTCAAGAAGGTTTCCCCCTCTACCACCATCGTGCTGGGCGGGCCGGAGGTCTCTTTTGACGCCAAAGAACTGTTGGAAGCCCATCCCTTTTTGGATGGGGTGCTGATGGGGGAAGGGGAGGCTTCCTTTGCTGATTTGGTCTCTAAATGGTCTCAGAATGCCGATTTTTCAAATGTAAAGGGATTTACCTTTACAGATAAAAACGGGGTAAAATCCACCCCTCTGCCCCCGCTGTTTGACATGGATCTGCTCCCTTTCCCCTATGGG
>NZ_LT629939.1:2523016-2542445 GCF_900104615.1 Merdimmobilis hominis
CTGGCTGGGCGGTGACAGCCGCCTCTGGAGAAGAAGGGCTTCTCAAAAACAGCGCCAGGCATCCGGCTGCCACGGCGACAATGGCCAGCATCAGCAAAATGGAAAGCTGCTGGTGTTTTTTGTTTTTGCGGCGAATGTCCATAGGGCGGCCTCCGTTCGACTTTTTCTGTGGTTCATTATACCACAAAGTCTGCACAAACGGCAAGAATTGCGATGCGGCTGTTGCCGCAAAGGGCTTCGCCCTACAAGCAATTCTTCGAATGCCACAGCTTTGCCTGTGGCTATTGTACCTCAATGTCTGCACAAACGGAAAGAATTGCGGTGCGGCTGTTGCCGCAAAGGGCCTCGCCCTGCAAGCAATTCTTCGAATGCCACAGCTTTGCCTGTGGCTATTGTACCGCAAAGTCTGCACAGACTGTAAGAATTGCGGTGCGGCTGTTGCCGCAAAGGGCCTCGCCCTGCAAGCAATTCTTCGAATGCCACAGCTTTGCTGTGGCTATTATACCGCAGAATGAGGGGGATGGCAACGAGGGGAGAGTGGAAATCCGCTGGTTTTTATGTTACAATAGTACAATAGTTCGAGAATGTGGGCTGGGAAGATTGCCCGCAAACAAAAATGGGAGGGTGGATATGAACTGCCTTTTGGTGGCGATCAACGCCAAATATATTCACACAAGTTTGTCGGTGCGGTACCTGGCGGGGTATTCCAACCAAGTGAACCAGCAGAAGACTCAAATCGCCGAATTTACCATCAACCACCGCCCAGAGCTGATTTTGGAGGAGCTGTTCCGCCAAAAACCGGATCTCCTGTGCTTTTCCACCTACTTGTGGAACGTGGACCTGGTGCTGGAGATCGCGGAGAATTTCAAGAAGGTTTCCCCCTCTACCACCATCGTGCTGGGCGGGCCGGAGGTCTCTTTTGACGCCAAAGAACTGTTGGAAGCCCATCCCTTTTTGGATGGGGTGCTGATGGGGGAAGGGGAGGCTTCCTTTGCTGATTTGGTCTCTAAATGGTCTCAGAATGCCGATTTTTCAAATGTAAAGGGATTTACCTTTACAGATAAAAACGGGGTAAAATCCACCCCTCTGCCCCCGCTGTTTGACATGGATCTGCTCCCTTTCCCCTATGGGGAGGAGGAACTGTCCAGCGGGAAGATCCTCTATTACGAAAGCAGCCGGGGCTGCCCGTTCAACTGCCAGTACTGCCTCTCCTCCCTGGATAAAAAGGTCCGCTTCCGCCGGGTGGATCTGGTGTTAGGGGACCTTCAGCGGTTTTTGGATGCGAAGGTGAAGCAGGTCAAGTTCGTGGACCGCACCTTCAACTGTAAAAAAAGCCACGCTATGGCCATCTGGACCTATCTGGCCGCCCACGACAACGGGGTGACCAACTTCCACTTTGAGCTCTCCGCCGACCTGCTGGACGAGGAGATGCTGGACTTCCTGTCCACGGTGCGAAAGGGCCTCTTCCAATTTGAAATCGGCATCCAGTCCACCAACCCTAAGACTATTGCGGCCATCGACCGCAGGACGGATCTGCCAGAGCTTTTTTCCATCATCCGGCGGATCAACGCTCCAGGCAATATCCACCAGCATTTGGATTTGATCGCCGGCCTCCCCTACGAAGGCCTGGAATCCTTTGAGCGCTCCTTTAACGACGTGTATTTCCTGGCGCCCCAGCAGCTGCAATTGGGGTTTTTGAAGGTGCTTAAGGGCTCCGGGCTCCACCGGGACCGGAAAAAATACGGCCTTGTCTACCGGTCGAAAGCCCCCTATGAGATCCTGGAGACCCCTTGGCTTCCCTTTGCCGACGCCTTAAAATTAAAGGAGGTGGAGGAGATGGTGGAACTGTACCTCAACTCCGGCCGGTTCTCCCATGTGCTGGAACAGCTGATGGAGGACTTTGATTCCCCCTTCCAGTTCTTCCTCCAACTGGGGGAATTCTACCATCAAAAGGGGTATCACCTAGCTGCCCATGGGCGGGAAGAGTACTACACCATCCTCAAGGAATTTTATGAAGAGGGAGGCCACCAGCTGGACGGCCAGCTCATCCAGCGCACCCGGCTGGACAACCTCTACCACGAGCGGCCCCGCAAATTGCCGGATTGGGCCAAACCGGACCTTGTGCAGCCCCGAAGGGAGGAGCTGATCGCCTTTTTCACCCCTCAGCGGGTGGCGCAGTACCTGCCAGGATATGAGGGGATGGATCCGAAGGAGATCCTCAAACAGGTCCATGTAGAGCGTTTTGCCCATCCTCAGCCGAGGACCCTGTTGTTCCGCTACGACCGGAGGGATCTGCTGGGCCGGGCCTTGGCGGTGGAAATCCCCTTATAAACAAAACTGCCCCCGGGGAGTCATCCCCGGGGGTTTTGTGCTGCCCAATGAGCGGATATGTTTTGGGGTGGAAGAAAGCGGCTATTCCTCCAGCAGGGTTTTGGCCAAGTCGGGGGGAAGCTTCTCCAGAAGTTTTTGATTGGCTTCCTCCAACCGGCGGCTGTAGGCTTCATAGGCTGGGCTGAGCCGACGCATCTGTGGCAGAAAGACGTCGTAATACCCACTGGATTTGCCAAATTCCCGGAAGAGGGCCATCCACTCCCCCATGGCAGACTGTTGGAATTCCTCGCTTTGCTTCCATTGGAGGTATTCCAGCACCGGTTTTTGGTTTTCCTCCCAAAAGGCATCAAAATCGGCCATAGTCTCCTCCATCCGCTGGGGTTGGGCGGCCAGTTCCCGGTCGCCGGCCTGGGTTTCCGCCTGCTCTAGCAGGGCTTGGCAGCCAGGGGTGAGGGGAGGGAACTCCACCCCATCCAAGAAGGTGAGGATCTGTTCATAGGCGTCCCGCTGTTCCGGGGTCTCGATGGGGGATTGGAGGAATCTTCCAAAGTGAATGCTGATATACCGGCCATAGTACCCAGGGAAGGCCCCCAGCAGCTTCTGCCGGATGGTCTGCTTCTGTTCCAGGAATTCCAGCTGCCGCTCCAGGGCTTCGGGGGATTCCCCATCCAAATACCGGTTCAGCAGCTCCAGCTGTTTTTTCTGGAGGGCGAGCCGGTCCTCTTGTCGCGCTTGTACCAACTTGGTTGCACCGGCATCCCCGGGGGAGGCCAGCAATAGGGCGATCTCCTGCACCGGCAGGCCCAAACGGCGCAAAAAGGCAATGGTTCCAAGGCGTCCGGCCTCCTCCTGGGTGAATTCCCGGTACCCGTTTTCCTGGGATGCCGGGGAGATCAACCCCTTTTCCTGGTAATAGGCCACCGCTTTTTTGGTGAGCCCGGTTTTTTGGCAGATTTCATTGATTTTCATGGGATACACCTCCTGGGTTTGATTGTAAGGGATGCCCCAAGGGAACAGTCAAGGGGGAATTTTGCTGGGCTGAGAAAATTGCTGGGTAATTTTGGCGTTTTGTTTCCCTAAATCTATTTTTGTGCAAAAAGCGCGGACAGATTTTCTGTCCGCACTTTTGTCCTTTTGGGGGTGAGCTGGCAAAAACATCCCATCGGATGGGGCGCCTACTGCCGGGCGGCGTTTAGGATCTTGATGGCCGAACTGGTGCCCAGCCGGTCCGCCCCCAGGGAGAGGAATTTTTCCATATCCTCCACCGAGCGGATACCGCCGGCGGCTTTGATCTTCACACGGCCGCCCAGGCACTCCTGGAACAGCTTGACATCTTCAAAGGTGGCCCCGCCGGTGGAAAACCCGGTGGAGGTCTTGATAAAGTCGGCGCCGGAAGCCTCCACGATCTGGCACATCTTGCGCTTCTCGTCGTCGGTGAGCAGGCAGGTCTCGATAATGACCTTGAGGATGTGGCTGCCGCAGGCCTCCTTCACCGCCTTGATGTCCGAGAGGACCAGGTCGGTGTCCCCCGCTTTCAGGGCGCCGATGTTGATGACCATGTCGATCTCCGACGCGCCGTTTTCAATGGCTTCCTTGGCCTCAAAGACCTTGGCTGCGGTGGTGGTGGCCCCCAAGGGGAAGCCGACCACGGTGCAAACCGGGATACGGCCGGCCAGGTACTGGGCGGCGGCTTTTACATGGCCTGGGTTGATGCAGACCGAGGCGGTCTTGTAGGCGACGGCCTCGTTGCAGAGGGTTTTGATCTGCTCAAAGGTCGCCTCTGGCTTGAGCAGGGTGTGGTCTACTTTGGAGAGCAGGTATTCTGTGGTCATGGGGTGAAACCTCCTTCATTATCGGCTTTGTTGTTTTTTCAGCACCCGGATGTCGGTGCCGGCAAAGGGCAGGATTTTATATCCGCCAATCAGCCGGGAAACCGTCCGCTCCGAGTAGCGGGCTTCGATGGTTTTCATATCCAGATTGGAGTTGATGATGGTGGGCCGCCCCTCGATCATCCGGGAATTGATGATGTTGTAAATGGTGGCGCTGGTGAACTGGGTGGGGAATTCCGCCCCCAGGTCGTCCAAGATGAGAAGGTCGGCTTCCAGCACAAAGGAGAGGCTATCCTTCTCATCCCCAGAGCGGGAGAATTTTTCATGTTCCAGCTGGGACATCAGGTTCTGCACCGGGATGTAAAAGACATCGAACCCTTGGTCGATTACCGCCCGGGCGATGGCCAGGGAGAGGTGGGTTTTCCCCAAGCCGGTGCCCCCCATCATAAGGAGACTCTCCGATTTTAAGGAGAACCCAGCGGCGTACTCCCGGCACAGGGAGAGGATTTCCCCCATCACCTTGCGGGGGCCAGGGGCGGGGTAGTAGTCCAGGGAGAAGTTTTCAAACTTGCAGTTGCCGATGTCTGAAACCTCCCCCATGCGGGCATAGGCCAGCTGTTTTAAAAGGCTGCGCAGGCAGTCGCACATGTGGTTGTCACAGAAGCCGGTGTCGCCGCATTGGGCGCACTGGTAATTGACCTCCAGATAGTTGGCAGGGTAGCCGTTCTCCACCAGAAGGTCTGCCCGTTTGGCTTGGAGGGCCAGGTTCCCATCCCGCAGGGCAGCCAGTTTTTTCTCCAGGTTCTCCCCGGATAGAATCGCCCGGGAGACCTGGACGCTGGTGCGGGCCAGCTCCTGCTCAATGGCGATGACCTGGGGCAGCTTCTGGGCGATTTCCTCCCGGTGGGCGGAGGCGGCGCGCCTTGCGTCTGCCCGCCGCTGGGAGAGGATGGACAGGGCTTTGTCCATCAATTCTTTGGGGTATGCCACACAAACACCTCCGGTTATTTGCTCAAATAGTCGCTGTAGATCATCTTTTCAATCTGGTCCAGGTCATAGGACGTGGACCGGCTGGGGGCGTGCTTAGGGGAATCGGCAGGGGCCTGCTGGGGCCGTGATTCCTCTGATGCCTGCCGCGGAGTCTTGATGCCTTTTTTATACCAGCTTGACAATATGCTGTCAATATAGGGGAAGGAGAGCTTGCCGATCTTCTCCACCGTCCGCTCATAGGCCAGGCGGATCATGGCGATGTCAAACCCGTAGTCGTTGAACCAGGTGTTGATAAACTTCTCCTCCTTGGGGATCAGTGACCGCTCTCCGATGCCAAAGGCGGATCGGACCTGGTTTTCCTTGCTGTGCAGGTCGGTCAGTTTAAGGATGTGCTGCTCCGCCTTTTCGTGGGTATCGATGCCCAGGTCCACCCAGGAGGCGGCGGTTTTTTCCACATACCGCATGTTGGCCCGGCCAATGGAGCAGCAATACTGGATGACCATGAGAATAAAATCCGCGGCCAAACCATAATAAGAGTATAGGGAGGCGATGGTCTCCATCTCCGCGGAGGTCAAGGGCTTGCCCATGATCTGCTGTGCCTCGTCGATCAGGCCGGAGAGGCGCTCGTCCCGCTTGATAATGGACAACACCTCCCGCCGGTCTAGCTTTTGTTTCGAGCCCACCCGGATGACCTTTTGCCGTTCCTCCTGGCTGCGGCCTTCCTGGGAGGGCTCTGCCGGAGTCGCTGTCTGGGAGGATGCCAAGGGAACTGGAGTTGGGGCCAACTGCCCCTCCAGAGGCGGCGCTTCCTGCGGGCTGAGAAGTCCGGCCTGCTCCCAGTAGGCGAGGGCGTCCCGCACATCCCCCTGGGACTGTCCCAGGCGGGTGGCGATCTCTTCCGCGGAAAGGGGGATCTGGGTGCGCAGCAGCAGGAGCAGCACCTTGAGGGCGAGGCCACTGGCAAGTTTTAGGTGCTTGTCCACCACACAGGTGGGGACAGCGAAAATTCCGCCCCAAGGGCCAAGGTCAATTTGATAATGCACGCCGATAGCCTCCTTGCTGTATTCGGTCAAACAAATGAATCCCTTTCTAGGGTGGGCCCGCCGGGGTCCAAGTTTTTCCTTGCAGCCTCCGGGAACACCTCTGTCTGGGGGGGCCGCATCCGCGTTGCCTGCGATTCTGGCAACACAAAAATCCGCGCCAAGAATTACCTTGCAATCTTTCCTGGCGTGGCATTTGCACAAACTGGAAAAAGCCGGGCTCCGCCTTGCGGCGGGAAGAGTTTTTTCACGAATAATTGCTCTGGGATTATTATAGCACAAACTGGGCCGGGAATGTAGAGGATTTCCACCCGTGCTGCCCTACGTTAGGGAAAAAAGGAAAGGAGACAGGCAGGCCCTTGGCCACTGATTAGAAAATATTCCAATTTATGGATAGAAGCTGGGCGAACCACAAAAAACCATTGAACAAAGGGGAAAAAGTGTTGTATAATAAAACAATAGTTGCCGGTCCACACCCTGTCCCCCTGTGGACAAATGGGCCAGACAATGGTATAATTTTTGGGTACTTTGCACGGCATTGCCGCCGCAATCCAGCGGCGCCGGCCGGCCCTGAGACCGGGGTGGGGAAACCATCCGGCCTTGGGCGTAAAGTCCAAGAGGCCGCCCTCCCGCTGTCAAGACAGGATGGGGCGGCATCAATGATCTGTTCAAAGGAGGTGCAGAAATGATTGGAGACTTACACTGTCACACAAGACTGTCCGACGGGTCGATGAACATCGACGACGTGGTGTTCTACGCCAAACGGGCAGGCTTAGATTTTCTAGCGATTACCGACCACGATACCATGGCGGGCTGTACCCGCGCGGCCATCGTTGGCAACCGGATGGGGATTGGAATTATTCCCGGTGTGGAATTTTCCTGTTTTGACCCGTCCCGGGGCCGGAAGGTTCACCTGCTGTGCTACCAGCCGGAGAAGCCAGACCGATTGGAAGGGATCTGTTCCCGGACGACCGAGGCGCGCAACCGGGCCGGCATGGAGATGATCCAAAAGGTGATGCGCTATTACCCTGTGGCACAAGACCATGTGGGGCGGTACTCCTCCGGGAGCAAAGCGGTGTACAAAGCCCATATTCTGCACGCCCTGATGGATTTGGGCTATACCGACCGCATTTACGGCGACCTGTTCCAGGAGCTATTCGGCAAAGGGGGAACCTGCCGCGTCCCTTTTGAATATCCTGACGTAGAGAAGGTTGCCGCCACCGTCAAAGACGCCGGGGGTCTCGCTGTTTTGGCCCATCCGGCCAGCTACGATTCCTTTGATCTGTTGGACGAACTGGGGGCGAAGAACCTCCTGGACGGGGTGGAGCTCTATTACCCCGGCACATCGCCGGAGGATTTTGAGCGGATTGCCGCCTGTGCCAGAAAGTATGGGCTGATCACCACTGGGGGGAGCGATTTCCACGGGTATTACCACCCGCAGCCCAATCCCATCGCCTCGGCCATCACCGGGGAAGAGGCTTTGGGCCAGATTTTCCAGCGGAAAAAGAAATCCACAAAATAACCGATTGGGAGAGTACGACTACATGACCTATCACTATCGCCCGCACGGGGTGTGTTCCAAAGAGATTATTGTTGATTTGAATGAACAAGGCATTATTGAACGGGTAGACTTTATCAACGGCTGTCCCGGCAATCTGATCGGCATCGGCAAATTGGTGCAGGGGCAGAAAGCCGAAGATGTGATCCACCTGCTGCGCGGGGTGACCTGCGGCAACAAGCGGACATCCTGCCCGGATCAGCTGACCTACGCGCTGGAAGAGGCACTGGCCAATTCCTGACGCTTCAAAGGCCGTGCCGCAAGGAAAGGAATGAGACAAAATGAAAGAGGATAGCAAACGCTTCCTGTATTGGGAGGCCGAAGAGGATGACAGCGACATCAAAATAGCGGGCCAGGAGCCGATGCTGGAAGAGGATGCCGGGGATACCGCCGTTGCGGAGGAATACCTTCGGGAGCGGGAGAACGGCAACATTGAGCGGGCCCGGCAGCTGGGGCGGACCCTGGCCACCGAGCTGTTCGGCAGCGACGAGGTTCTCAACCTGGGGTATGACCGCAGCGAATCCCCTTTGGTGCTGGCCCAGCGGCGCATCCTGTTTTCCTTTGTGGCGGGGNATACCAGCTTGACAATATGCTGTCAATATAGGGGAAGGAGAGCTTGCCGATCTTCTCCACCGTCCGCTCATAGGCCAGGCGGATCATGGCGATGTCAAACCCGTAGTCGTTGAACCAGGTGTTGATAAACTTCTCCTCCTTGGGGATCAGTGACCGCTCTCCGATGCCAAAGGCGGATCGGACCTGGTTTTCCTTGCTGTGCAGGTCGGTCAGTTTAAGGATGTGCTGCTCCGCCTTTTCGTGGGTATCGATGCCCAGGTCCACCCAGGAGGCGGCGGTTTTTTCCACATACCGCATGTTGGCCCGGCCAATGGAGCAGCAATACTGGATGACCATGAGAATAAAATCCGCGGCCAAACCATAATAAGAGTATAGGGAGGCGATGGTCTCCATCTCCGCGGAGGTCAAGGGCTTGCCCATGATCTGCTGTGCCTCGTCGATCAGGCCGGAGAGGCGCTCGTCCCGCTTGATAATGGACAACACCTCCCGCCGGTCTAGCTTTTGTTTCGAGCCCACCCGGATGACCTTTTGCCGTTCCTCCTGGCTGCGGCCTTCCTGGGAGGGCTCTGCCGGAGTCGCTGTCTGGGAGGATGCCAAGGGAACTGGAGTTGGGGCCAACTGCCCCTCCAGAGGCGGCGCTTCCTGCGGGCTGAGAAGTCCGGCCTGCTCCCAGTAGGCGAGGGCGTCCCGCACATCCCCCTGGGACTGTCCCAGGCGGGTGGCGATCTCTTCCGCGGAAAGGGGGATCTGGGTGCGCAGCAGCAGGAGCAGCACCTTGAGGGCGAGGCCACTGGCAAGTTTTAGGTGCTTGTCCACCACACAGGTGGGGACAGCGAAAATTCCGCCCCAAGGGCCAAGGTCAATTTGATAATGCACGCCGATAGCCTCCTTGCTGTATTCGGTCAAACAAATGAATCCCTTTCTAGGGTGGGCCCGCCGGGGTCCAAGTTTTTCCTTGCAGCCTCCGGGAACACCTCTGTCTGGGGGGGCCGCATCCGCGTTGCCTGCGATTCTGGCAACACAAAAATCCGCGCCAAGAATTACCTTGCAATCTTTCCTGGCGTGGCATTTGCACAAACTGGAAAAAGCCGGGCTCCGCCTTGCGGCGGGAAGAGTTTTTTCACGAATAATTGCTCTGGGATTATTATAGCACAAACTGGGCCGGGAATGTAGAGGATTTCCACCCGTGCTGCCCTACGTTAGGGAAAAAAGGAAAGGAGACAGGCAGGCCCTTGGCCACTGATTAGAAAATATTCCAATTTATGGATAGAAGCTGGGCGAACCACAAAAAACCATTGAACAAAGGGGAAAAAGTGTTGTATAATAAAACAATAGTTGCCGGTCCACACCCTGTCCCCCTGTGGACAAATGGGCCAGACAATGGTATAATTTTTGGGTACTTTGCACGGCATTGCCGCCGCAATCCAGCGGCGCCGGCCGGCCCTGAGACCGGGGTGGGGAAACCATCCGGCCTTGGGCGTAAAGTCCAAGAGGCCGCCCTCCCGCTGTCAAGACAGGATGGGGCGGCATCAATGATCTGTTCAAAGGAGGTGCAGAAATGATTGGAGACTTACACTGTCACACAAGACTGTCCGACGGGTCGATGAACATCGACGACGTGGTGTTCTACGCCAAACGGGCAGGCTTAGATTTTCTAGCGATTACCGACCACGATACCATGGCGGGCTGTACCCGCGCGGCCATCGTTGGCAACCGGATGGGGATTGGAATTATTCCCGGTGTGGAATTTTCCTGTTTTGACCCGTCCCGGGGCCGGAAGGTTCACCTGCTGTGCTACCAGCCGGAGAAGCCAGACCGATTGGAAGGGATCTGTTCCCGGACGACCGAGGCGCGCAACCGGGCCGGCATGGAGATGATCCAAAAGGTGATGCGCTATTACCCTGTGGCACAAGACCATGTGGGGCGGTACTCCTCCGGGAGCAAAGCGGTGTACAAAGCCCATATTCTGCACGCCCTGATGGATTTGGGCTATACCGACCGCATTTACGGCGACCTGTTCCAGGAGCTATTCGGCAAAGGGGGAACCTGCCGCGTCCCTTTTGAATATCCTGACGTAGAGAAGGTTGCCGCCACCGTCAAAGACGCCGGGGGTCTCGCTGTTTTGGCCCATCCGGCCAGCTACGATTCCTTTGATCTGTTGGACGAACTGGGGGCGAAGAACCTCCTGGACGGGGTGGAGCTCTATTACCCCGGCACATCGCCGGAGGATTTTGAGCGGATTGCCGCCTGTGCCAGAAAGTATGGGCTGATCACCACTGGGGGGAGCGATTTCCACGGGTATTACCACCCGCAGCCCAATCCCATCGCCTCGGCCATCACCGGGGAAGAGGCTTTGGGCCAGATTTTCCAGCGGAAAAAGAAATCCACAAAATAACCGATTGGGAGAGTACGACTACATGACCTATCACTATCGCCCGCACGGGGTGTGTTCCAAAGAGATTATTGTTGATTTGAATGAACAAGGCATTATTGAACGGGTAGACTTTATCAACGGCTGTCCCGGCAATCTGATCGGCATCGGCAAATTGGTGCAGGGGCAGAAAGCCGAAGATGTGATCCACCTGCTGCGCGGGGTGACCTGCGGCAACAAGCGGACATCCTGCCCGGATCAGCTGACCTACGCGCTGGAAGAGGCACTGGCCAATTCCTGACGCTTCAAAGGCCGTGCCGCAAGGAAAGGAATGAGACAAAATGAAAGAGGATAGCAAACGCTTCCTGTATTGGGAGGCCGAAGAGGATGACAGCGACATCAAAATAGCGGGCCAGGAGCCGATGCTGGAAGAGGATGCCGGGGATACCGCCGTTGCGGAGGAATACCTTCGGGAGCGGGAGAACGGCAACATTGAGCGGGCCCGGCAGCTGGGGCGGACCCTGGCCACCGAGCTGTTCGGCAGCGACGAGGTTCTCAACCTGGGGTATGACCGCAGCGAATCCCCTTTGGTGCTGGCCCAGCGGCGCATCCTGTTTTCCTTTGTGGCGGGGCGGGCCATTGACGAGCTCACCCCCAATTCCATCCTGGCGGACACGGCGGTCAGCGTATTTTACGATGTGATCAAGGAAAAACCGGTGGTCTATGGGGAGATCAACGACGCGGCGGCTATCTCCCTGTACATGCTCACCTCCCGTGCGCCGGGCCTGGACGCCTGTGCCGTGGGCCGGGTGTTTGCCAAGCTCTGCGGTCGGGAAGGGAGCCGCCTCTACGCCAAAATGGGGTCGGGGCTGTGCCTCTTTTACTACGACTGTATGAAACAGGCAATTGAGAAAACCGAGTTTGTCCAGTGATTCAACGTTCACAGCAGGCGGGGAACCCCCCGCCTGCTTCCTTTTGTTTGCATGGAGGGGGAAGTTGTGCTACAATAATCGCGAAGCGATTATTGGGAAGAAATCCCCTGTCAATTGCCACAGGTGGCGAACTGTGGCATTCGAAGAATCGCTGTCAGGGCGAACCCCTTCCCGCTACCCAGTGGCGGCGCAGTTCTTTAGAAAAGCTTAGGGGAGAACCCCGGCCGGGCCCTCAGAGGGCACTGAGCCGCAGAGTGCAGGCGGGGCTTCCGCCGGAGAAGGGCCCCTTCCAGCGGGAAGCGGGGAAACGTTTAAACGAGGCTGTGGAAGCTGGAAGAGAATCATTTTAAGCGGATAGAAAGCTGGAAACCTGCGGATAGGGCGGCAGATTCCGGCACTGCGGCAACTCTGGCCGCCCGTAAAAGCGGAGGAACACATTTGAAGAAAAAAGTTGTCATTTATTATCTGATTATCCGGTCGGCCGTCCGTTTGGGCGCCGCTGCCTTTCTAGCGTTGGATGGGGTGGTGGCGCTCCCTTATGCGGTCTATCTGCCAACGATAGCTATGGCCGCAGGGGAACTGGGGGTGACCGTCTGGTATTTCGCCAAATACATCACCCGCCAGAAGCTGGCTTTCGTCCTGGGATTGGATACCCTGCTGACCCTGTGGAATATCGTCGTCCTCTCAGTGATCCCCGTTTCGGTGAGCGCAGCAGAGACCATGGTCTGTGGCACCTTCCTGGATGTCCTCCTCAACCTGGTGCTGCTGGTGCTAGTGCTCAAGGGGAGAAAATATGTGGTCATCCAGGACCCCAAACCCCGCCGGACCCGCCGTGCCATCGAAGCCAAGCGGGCAAAAAAATCTGCGGGGACGCAGGATTCCCCCGAAATTTAAACAAAAAGCCGCGGCTTGGAACAAACCCAGGCCGCGGTCTTTTCATATTGTATTATTATGCTGCGGCCCGCTCCGCCCAATCGGAGCGGAAGAACCGGTGCAGGCTGATGATGCCCCGCACGTTGATGTCGACACACATGGCTGTCCAAATGCCGGGAAGGCCCATGTCAAAGACATAGGTGAGGAGGAAGGCCAGGGGGATACGCACGGCCCACATCCCTAAAAAGCCGATATAGAAGGGCCATTTGGAGTCGCCGGATCCCCGAAGCGCCCCGGCCACAATGGTTCCGGCGGCGGAGAGGGGCTGTGCCAGGGACTCGATTTTTAGGCAGAGGGCGCCCAGGGCGATAACTGCGGCATCGGCGGAAAAAATCCCCACCAGCTTGTCGGGGAAGAAGAAGAGGAGAAGGCCGGTCAAAGTGAGCATACCCATCCCCATAAAGGTTGCGATTTTACCGTACTGTCGGGCCCGGGAGGCATTTTTTGCCCCCACCGACTGCCCGACCAAAGTGGTCGCTGCATAGGAGAACCCGCCGCTGGGCAGGTAAGAGAGGGATTCCGCGGTGTTGGCCAAGGTATGGGCAGCCAACGCCACTGTCCCCAAGCCGGTGACCACCCGGGTGAAGATCAGCTGCCCCATGGTGATGATGCCCCGCTCCAAAAAGACGGGGATGCCTATGCCAGCCATCCGCCGCAGGATAAAAGGGTCGTCTTGGCGGCAGTCCCGCAGGCGGATCTGCAGGGGGCCTTTGCGGTGCAGTAGGGTTAGGACCATCAGCACCCCCACAAAGATGGCAGCGATGACCGATCCCACCGCTGCACCGGCCACCCCTATGCCCGCGCCCCAAATGGTGAAGGTGCGCCCAAAAAGGGCGACGGTGCGGGTGGGGAAGATGAACAGGGTGTTGAAGAGGATGTTGACCAGGTTGGACAGGGCGTTGAGGACCATGGGGGTCTTCATATCCCCGGTGCAGCGGAGGATGGCGGAGAACACCATGCCGAACAGCTGGAAGGGGAGGGCCATGCAGAAGATCCGCAGGTAGAGCCCGGCATCCCCTAGGATTTCTGGCGCGCCGCCCATCAGCCGGGGGATCAGGGGGGCAATGAGCATGGTGGCCCCCATTAAAAGGATGCCGAGAAAGGCGCAGAATCGGACTGCCTGGCGCACCACCTTGCGGGCAGAATCCATGTCCTGGGCGCCAGTGTACTGGGCCACCTGGACGGCGAAACCGGTGCTCACCGCATTGAGCAGGCCGCCGATCAGCCAGATGGACGAGGTGTTGATCCCCACCGCAGCGGTGGCATTGGCCCCCAGGGAGCCCACCATGGCAGTGTCCACATATTGGACAGCGGTGAACAGGATCTGTTCTAAGATGGCGGGCCAGGAGAGAAGGAATACCGTGCGGACCGGGTTTTTGCTGCCTAGGATGTCGTGTTGGTTTGCCATGGGTAGAAAATCCTCCATTGTCGCATTTTTTATGGTGAGGGCGAGAAAAAAAGATCCCCATTGAAGCGCCGCACTTCAAGAGGAACCTTTTTTACGTCGGCGGGAGAGGCCGGCTATTCTTCCAACGTCTCCTGCAATATGGTGTGGACGGTGTGCTCATCCCCGGTGACCAAGGCGATGATTCCCCGGTAAAAGATGGTGGGGTCGCACAAGAACCGCTTTTTGATCTGTTCGCATTCTTTTTCGGTGGGCACAAAGAGGGAGAGATTCAGCAGGTCGCTTCCGATGTCGGAAATGCACAGGGAGAGCCGGTACCCGTCGGAGACCTTTTCAATCTTGACCTGGTTTTCCTTTTCAATCCGCTGGCGCAGGTAGTATTCCTCCGCGGCGCGCATGGATTTTTCCCGCACCGAAAGGGGGATGTTCTTTTCAAAGGTGCGGGCGGTTTTCACCCCCAAGTCGCTGAGGCGGAACCGCTGTTCCCCCTCCCCTTGGGAAATGTCTACAATATGGCCGGAGGAGAGGAGTTCGCTGATGGCCTCGGCGTATTCAAAATAATTTGCCAAGCCCTCGCTCTGCAGGATATAATTGATCTCAGAGAAGGTCATGTGCCGTTTGATCTTTTCCAAGATGTAGCATACCAGAATTTTGATTTCATAGTCATTGGTCAGTCCGCCTGGGTCAATCCCAGCGGTAAAGGCGTTGTTCTGCAATCTGTTCACCCCTTGCTTCCAAGTTGATGGTTCTCCCTTATTTTACACGAAATCCGGAGAAATGAAAAGGGTGAAACGAAAGATATCCGTACGGTTGCCGTCACAATTTAGCCACAACTGCCTGGTATAGTAAATAGGACGGGAAGATCCTGCCAACAGAAGGCAATCTGCCCCACAATACAAATGTTTTAAAGCATGAGGTGCCCCTACTATGGAACAGAGACCAGCCCCTGCCAACCCCAAAATTGCAACCATTAAAATCGCCTGTATTGCGGCAGCTTTGGTGCTGATGGCAATTATCACGATACAAGTCCTGCCGCTGATGCGGATGCTCTCCCAGCCCAACGGCCAGCAGCAATTCCAGCTGTGGATTGATTCCCTGGGCTTTTGGGGCTGGTTTGTTCTCTTGGGCATCCAGATGATGCAGATCATCGTCGCATTCATCCCCGGCGAGCCGGTGGAGATTGTCTCCGGCATGCTGTATGGGGCGGTGGGGGGATTCCTCACCTGTGAACTGGGCATCCTCCTGGGATCGGTGGCCATCTTCTATGCGGTCCGGGCCTTTGGCCGCCCGCTGATCACCGCCTTTATCCCCGAGGAGAAGTTGGCCAGCTATTCCTTTCTGCACAACGCCAAAAAGCTGGAACGGCTGACCTTTATCCTCTTTTTCCTGCCAGGCACACCCAAAGACGTGCTGACCTATGTAGCGGGGCTGACCCCAATCTCCCCCTTTAAGTTTTTGGCGATCGCCACCTTTGCCCGCGTTCCAACGGTGTTTTCCTCCACCTGGGCGGGCTCTACTATGATGGAGGGCAACTGGGAGATGACCGTCCTGATTTTCTTGGTCATCGGCGGCATCAGCCTGCTGGGAATCTGGGCCCACAACCGCCTGATGGCCAGAGCCGGAAGGGGGAATCCCCGGGAAGGGGAGGCCCAGCAGCCCTAAAAGGAGGGACATGCCATGCACGACGTCAACCGGTGTATCCGTGCAGTAGGGCTTGAGGGACTTTCCCCGCCCATCTTTTACCAGTGCCCTGTCGCCCTGCGATTTGAAATTGGGGATCCGGCCCTCGGCCACTATGATGGGGGCCGCCTGTCGTCTGTTTATGCAGCCGGGGCACTTCTGCGGGCCAAAACCTTATTTGAGGCGCTGCCGGGGCGTTTTGACCGCCTGGTGTGGGACACCTATCCCCAAGAGGGGCAGGCTGCGCGCCAGCTCCGGGCATTTCGCCGCCGGGCCGGAGCACCGGCGCCCCAGGAGGAGGTGTTCCAGATTCTCCAGGGGGAGGAGGCCGTTCAAAAAGTCACCTACTGCTGGGATCTGGTCTGTCAGCCAATCCAGTGGGAAGTGCTGCTGGGGGAGATTATCGCTGCCGACCTGGGGGGATTTGCCCCGCTGGCTTCATCGGTTTATTTTCTCAACACCCGAGAAAACATCCTCTACCATCTTTATGACGACCGGGGGCTGGACATCGCCGCCGAGAAGCGGGAATCCCTGCTGCCCCTCTATCGCCAGTTCTCCGCCTGGCTGCTTCCATACGACTGGGGGCGAATGGAAGAGACCTTTGGCACCCGATGATAAAAACCCCTGCTGCCGGAAGAAATTCCGGCCTTTTTTATGCCCAAACCGGGGAATCCCCCAGCCTCTCCTTGTAGGGCGCCTAGCACCCCAACAAGATTCCATCTTGGAATTGGTGTGTGGGGGTACGCCCCCACGTCCGCGCAATCTTTTTTATTATAAAAAAGATTGACAAAAACCACGTTTAAGAGGGGCCGAACTACACGAGGCACAGTTGAAGTCAGTACGGTCAGCGTTAGCTGACTGTGCCCCCTTAAAGATTCCCCTGCTCTTGGGTGAGATCATTTCCTTATCTTGGGATTTCTGGCACCTTCCCTGAAACGATTGACTCCTCCCTCCTAAAAAAGCATCCCCGAAAAAGACAAGCAGGTATAATTTGTCCACTTCCTTCATACCTATTGCTAAACAAAGTTTTGGATAAAGGAAGTGTTAGGATGCCGCAAAAACTGTTGGAACAGGAGGGCCTCACCTCCAAAGAGGCGCAGAAACGGCTGCTGGAATATGGGGAAAACACCCTGTCCGCCAAAAAGAAGAGCGGGCCCCTCAAGATATTCTTGGGGCAGTTCCGGGATTTAATGGTGATCATCCTGCTGATCTCCACCGTGCTGTCGGTGATGATGGGGGAGATCACCGAGGCCATCACCATTATTGCCATTGTTCTTTTAAATGCAGTATTGGGGTTTGTACAGGAATACCGCACTGAAAAAACCCTGGAAGCCCTCAAGGAGATGGCTGCCCCCGCTGCCCAGGTGATCCGGGATGGGGAAGTGGTCTCGGTCCCCGCCTCCCAGATGGTGGTGGGGGATGTATTCCTTCTCAAGGCTGGGGACCGGGTTCCGGCGGATGCTCTCATCCTCTCCTCCACCAACCTGTACGCCGATGAATCGCTGCTCAGCGGGGAATCGGAACCGGTGGAAAAACACCCGGCCAAGACCTTGGAGACCGACTTCGGACCCGGCAAACTGGAGGCAGTCTACATGGGTACGGTGATCACCAAAGGCCGGGGTAAGGCCATTGCGGCGGCCACCGGCATGGAGAGTGAAATGGGCAAGATCGCCGGCATGCTGGACGACATCGAGGAGGACCCCACGCCCTTGCAGCTGAAATTGGACCAGCTGGGCAAAATTGTGGCCATCGGCTGCGTGGGCATCTGCGCGGCAGTGTCGGTGGCCGGCATCCTGCGGGGAGAAAACCTCTTTGATATGATTATCACCGGGATCTCCCTGGCGGTGGCCGCGGTGCCGGAGGGTCTGCCCGCCATCGTCACCATCTCGTTGGCCTTGGCAGTGCGGCGGATACTGAAGCGCAACGCCTTGGTGCGCAAGCTCCATGCGGTGGAGACGCTGGGCTGTGCCAATGTGATCTGCTCCGACAAGACCGGCACCCTCACCGAAAACAAAATGACCGTCCGGGAGGTGGTCACCCCCGACCGGCGGTTGACGGTAGCTGGTGAGAACTACGCCGACAGCGCTTTTTTTGAGGACGGCAAGAAGTTTGAGGCCATCTCTCACCAAGGGCTGATGAGCCTTTTGGAAATTGCCGCCTTCTGCAACAACGCCACCGCCTCCCGGGAGAAGGGGGGCTTCGGCCTGAAGGAGCGGTGGCAGACCACTGGGGAACCCACCGAGGCGGCCATCCAGGTATTGGCGGCCAAGGCAGGGGTTATTCCCCAGGAACTGCGCTGGTTCCGGGAGCGGGAAATCCCCTTTGATTCCGACCGCAAGATGATGACGGTGGTGGGCGGCATGGGCAGCCGGCACCGGGTATTTACCAAAGGTGCGCCGGACATCCTCTTAGGCCGCTGTACCCGCTACCAGGATGAGCGGGGGGTCCACCCCTTAAACGAGGGGATGCGCTCCCGCATCCTCAAAGAGAACAACCGGATGGCACAAAACGCACTGCGGGTGTTGGGATTTGCTTACCGGGATGCCTCTTCCATCCAGGGCAACTTGGAGGAGGACCTGATCTTCGTGGGCTTGGCCGGGATGATCGATCCGCCCCGCCCCGAGGCAAAAGCCGCGGTGGAGAAGTGCCGCCGGGCCAAAATCCGGCCGGTGATGATCACCGGGGACCACATCCTCACCGCCTGTGCCATCGCCAAGGATTTAGGCATCCTTCGGGAGGGGGATTTGACCCTCACCGGCAAAGAGCTGGATGAGATGAGCGACGAGGCCCTTGACCGAGTGGTGGCCAAGGTCTCGGTTTTCTCCCGGGTGAACCCTGGCCACAAACTGCGGATCGTCCGCGCCCTGAAAAAGCGGGGGGATATTGTGGCCATGACCGGCGATGGGGTCAACGACGCCCCCGCCATCAAGGAGGCCAACATCGGGGTGGCCATGGGAGGCGGCACCGATGTCACCAAGGAGGCGTCCTCCATCATCCTGTTGGACAACAACTTCGCCACCCTGGTGGCTGCCATTGAAGAGGGCCGGGTGATCTATCAAAACATCCGCAAGTTTATCCGGTACCTTTTGTCCTGCAACATCGGCGAGGTGGTCACCATGTTTGTGGGGATGCTCATGGGCATGCCGGTGGTTTTGACCCCCATCCAAATCCTGCTGGTCAACCTGGTCACCGACGGCCTGCCCGCCATGGCCTTGGGCATGGACCCGGCACAGGACGACGTGATGGAGCTCTCCCCCCGCAGCTCGGAGGAATCTATCTTCTCCGGCGGCCTATTGGGCACCATCGTCTTCCGGGGGATGCTCATCGGCCTGACCACCCTCTCTATGTTTGTGGCCTTTTACCGGCTGTACGGCGGGGTGGAAGCCGCCCGCACCGGCGCCCTGATGACCTTGATTGTCGCCCAGCTTTTCCATGTGTTTGAATGCAAGTCAGAGACCCACAGCCTGTTCGGCGTCCCCTTTTTCAACAACAAGAAGCTGATCGGCGCGGTGATGGTCTCCGGAGGGATCGCCTTCCTGGCGTCGGAAAACACCTGGATGCGGGCCATCTTCCAGACGATCCCTCTGACCCTGAACCAGTGGCTGCTGGTGCTGGGGGCCAGTTTGATCGCCCCGATTCTGTCGGCGCTGCTCCTCAAGCTGGGCCGGGAAAAGCCCCTGGAAAACCCCGTCCCCATAAAGACGGTGCGGATTCCCCGGTCGGATTCCTTCGGCGGTTAAAAACCGGTTCAAATCAATCAAAAACCCCGGGAAGGCGCTTCCCGGGG
>NZ_LT629939.1:2543134-2575644 GCF_900104615.1 Merdimmobilis hominis
CGGCGGATGCTCTCATCCTCTCCTCCACCAACCTGTACGCCGATGAATCGCTGCTCAGCGGGGAATCGGAACCGGTGGAAAAACACCCGGCCAAGACCTTGGAGACCGACTTCGGACCCGGCAAACTGGAGGCAGTCTACATGGGTACGGTGATCACCAAAGGCCGGGGTAAGGCCATTGCGGCGGCCACCGGCATGGAGAGTGAAATGGGCAAGATCGCCGGCATGCTGGACGACATCGAGGAGGACCCCACGCCCTTGCAGCTGAAATTGGACCAGCTGGGCAAAATTGTGGCCATCGGCTGCGTGGGCATCTGCGCGGCAGTGTCGGTGGCCGGCATCCTGCGGGGAGAAAACCTCTTTGATATGATTATCACCGGGATCTCCCTGGCGGTGGCCGCGGTGCCGGAGGGTCTGCCCGCCATCGTCACCATCTCGTTGGCCTTGGCAGTGCGGCGGATACTGAAGCGCAACGCCTTGGTGCGCAAGCTCCATGCGGTGGAGACGCTGGGCTGTGCCAATGTGATCTGCTCCGACAAGACCGGCACCCTCACCGAAAACAAAATGACCGTCCGGGAGGTGGTCACCCCCGACCGGCGGTTGACGGTAGCTGGTGAGAACTACGCCGACAGCGCTTTTTTTGAGGACGGCAAGAAGTTTGAGGCCATCTCTCACCAAGGGCTGATGAGCCTTTTGGAAATTGCCGCCTTCTGCAACAACGCCACCGCCTCCCGGGAGAAGGGGGGCTTCGGCCTGAAGGAGCGGTGGCAGACCACTGGGGAACCCACCGAGGCGGCCATCCAGGTATTGGCGGCCAAGGCAGGGGTTATTCCCCAGGAACTGCGCTGGTTCCGGGAGCGGGAAATCCCCTTTGATTCCGACCGCAAGATGATGACGGTGGTGGGCGGCATGGGCAGCCGGCACCGGGTATTTACCAAAGGTGCGCCGGACATCCTCTTAGGCCGCTGTACCCGCTACCAGGATGAGCGGGGGGTCCACCCCTTAAACGAGGGGATGCGCTCCCGCATCCTCAAAGAGAACAACCGGATGGCACAAAACGCACTGCGGGTGTTGGGATTTGCTTACCGGGATGCCTCTTCCATCCAGGGCAACTTGGAGGAGGACCTGATCTTCGTGGGCTTGGCCGGGATGATCGATCCGCCCCGCCCCGAGGCAAAAGCCGCGGTGGAGAAGTGCCGCCGGGCCAAAATCCGGCCGGTGATGATCACCGGGGACCACATCCTCACCGCCTGTGCCATCGCCAAGGATTTAGGCATCCTTCGGGAGGGGGATTTGACCCTCACCGGCAAAGAGCTGGATGAGATGAGCGACGAGGCCCTTGACCGAGTGGTGGCCAAGGTCTCGGTTTTCTCCCGGGTGAACCCTGGCCACAAACTGCGGATCGTCCGCGCCCTGAAAAAGCGGGGGGATATTGTGGCCATGACCGGCGATGGGGTCAACGACGCCCCCGCCATCAAGGAGGCCAACATCGGGGTGGCCATGGGAGGCGGCACCGATGTCACCAAGGAGGCGTCCTCCATCATCCTGTTGGACAACAACTTCGCCACCCTGGTGGCTGCCATTGAAGAGGGCCGGGTGATCTATCAAAACATCCGCAAGTTTATCCGGTACCTTTTGTCCTGCAACATCGGCGAGGTGGTCACCATGTTTGTGGGGATGCTCATGGGCATGCCGGTGGTTTTGACCCCCATCCAAATCCTGCTGGTCAACCTGGTCACCGACGGCCTGCCCGCCATGGCCTTGGGCATGGACCCGGCACAGGACGACGTGATGGAGCTCTCCCCCCGCAGCTCGGAGGAATCTATCTTCTCCGGCGGCCTATTGGGCACCATCGTCTTCCGGGGGATGCTCATCGGCCTGACCACCCTCTCTATGTTTGTGGCCTTTTACCGGCTGTACGGCGGGGTGGAAGCCGCCCGCACCGGCGCCCTGATGACCTTGATTGTCGCCCAGCTTTTCCATGTGTTTGAATGCAAGTCAGAGACCCACAGCCTGTTCGGCGTCCCCTTTTTCAACAACAAGAAGCTGATCGGCGCGGTGATGGTCTCCGGAGGGATCGCCTTCCTGGCGTCGGAAAACACCTGGATGCGGGCCATCTTCCAGACGATCCCTCTGACCCTGAACCAGTGGCTGCTGGTGCTGGGGGCCAGTTTGATCGCCCCGATTCTGTCGGCGCTGCTCCTCAAGCTGGGCCGGGAAAAGCCCCTGGAAAACCCCGTCCCCATAAAGACGGTGCGGATTCCCCGGTCGGATTCCTTCGGCGGTTAAAAACCGGTTCAAATCAATCAAAAACCCCGGGAAGGCGCTTCCCGGGGTTTGCTGTTTCTTATGATGTGGGAGAGGGATCACTTCCCGGCGGGATCGGTTCCAGATTCTTGCCGGGCGGGGTATTCCTCCAGGATGGTACGGGCTTGGGCGGTGAGCCCAGGCGAAAGGGAGAAAGGGTATACTTCTGGCTTAGATCTCAATGATTCCTCGATCGTTTTATTCCGCAAATCGGTTTCTGAAAGGGACATGGTAGCCTTGTGGTACCCCTCCAATTCAAAATTTAGGTGAACCGAGCGGGTAAAAGCCAAGGGGAGGGATCCCTCCTCGATTTTCAGATAGTCCCCCAGTTTGGCGGTCAGATGGAGGTTGCAGAAATCCATCTCTAAGACAGAGCCGGGATAGGTCCGGCCGTTTTCCACTGGGCTTTCCCGGTCCGCGGAGGCATAGGCCTGCCGCAAGAGCGATTCCAGTTCTGGGTGCGCCTGGGAAAGTTCTGAAAGGGGGAGCTCCAAGGAGTGGGCAAAGGCCCCATCCTTTTGGGCCTCTACCAGGATGGTGCCAACGGCAAAGGGGTCCTCCTCCTGGGGAAGAGGGGCATTCCCCACCACCGGGGCAAACCGGTAACAGGCATCCTCACCGGCGGGGAGACGGAAGAGGAACCGGGTTTCCCCCTCCACCGAGAGGGGCAGGCCGTCCATCCACCGGCCATCCGGCGATACCAGCACTGCCAGGCCGGCACCTTCTAGGCTCTCGGGCAAGCCGAAATAATAGACGGTTCCATTCACCGTGCAGGCGGGGGAGACGCCCCGGTTGCCGGGGTAATCCTGGACCCAGACGCCCAGGCGTTTGACATAGGCCAGCGGGGCGGGACCGTTTTCAGTGGGGAAGAAATACAGCTGGAAGGAATCGTCCGCGTACACCAACTCCGCCCCGGCGTCTTGTTTGACGGCCGCCCGCTGGGGGGCCAGGGAGACAGGGCGCAGCTCCCCGCCCTGGAAGAGGGCGTATTTCAGGCAGGCCATGGCGGTGATAACAGAAACAGCAAGGGCAGTGGAGCGGTATTTTTTCAGCATACGATTTCCTCCTTCACCGGCGGATGGGGGCCAAATCCATCCGGGAGATGGTGACCACCCCTTCCGCCTCCGCCTGGGCACCCTTCTCCGGGCCCAGTTCATAGATCGAAGCGCACTGGGGGCAAACTGCCGCATAGTGGATGTGAAACTTCTTCAGCGGCAGGAAGAACAGGTGGAAGCAATTGTATTGTTTGCTGACGTGGAAGGGGGATTGGCCGCCGCAACCCGGGCAGGAACAGCCCTTGGCGATGCCGCAGTAATCCACCTTGCCATCGATTCCGGCAAGACCCACAAAAAACATGGCAGTTTCCTCCTTGATTCAAAGAAGGCGCAGGGGAGATGCCCCGGCGCCGGATTATTTTATCTTCGCCGGCCGTCTTCGTCAAAAGTGCGCCGCAGGGCCCATTCGGTGGGGAAGATGGACGCCACCAACATGACGCACTGCATCAGCGAGAGGATGGCGCCGGTCCTGCCCACGGCGGGGACCCCTTTGTCCAGGGTGGAGAGCATCACCGCCAGGGAAAAGAAGGCCAAGGTGATCCCCCAACGCCGCCAGATCCGGCCGCAGTGCCGGTGGGCGAATTTCCAAGTGTCCTCGTTTTTCATTGACCGGGCGGTCCGGTAGCCAAACATGCTGTTGACCTGCCTGGGGCCGCCTTTGAGAAAATAGTTCCCAAGCCCCACCATGATGAGGGGGAGAAGGAGTTCCATCGAGGTCATAAATACCCAAAAGCCCATCGCATATCCTCCTTAGGCATCCCGGCAGGGGGAGCGGTTTTGCCAGCTTGCCGGGAGAACAGGGAACTTGCAGGCGCTGTGGCCGGCAACAGTAAGGCGGTACAAACGCCGCTAATTTTATAGTAGAGAAAATACAGAATTTGTCAAGGGGAAGGGGAAATCTCTTGCAACAAAATGCGGCAGAATTCCCCACTAAGCTATTGACCCGATTTCCAAATCAGTGTAAAATTGATCTAGTTTCCATTGTGCAGTTTGGATAAATTTTAATGGGAAACCCTCCCTTTTGCATCGCAAATTGAATGTCCCAGGTCTTTGGGAGCTTTTTTGCGGCATAAAATGGGAAAACCAAGGAGCCTATGCTGCCCCAGCCGCCCTGCGGATGAGGGCTTGGAAGATTGGATTTAAACCACCAGCGCCAACCGATGGTCCTGCCGCACCAGGCCCGCCCAGGCGCTGATTTTGGGTGCGGAGAAACGGCGGTTTTGTGGATGGGCAAACGAATGATAGCGGCGCTGTTGTCCTGCGCCATACTGGTATCGCTGGCCGGATGCGGCCAAAAACCCAAGGAGCCAGAGATGGTCACCTCCTCCGGGGTGCTGGAGCTGCGGGAGAATTCCCCCAGCGAAGAGCCCGAGGTCGATTATGAGCCGGAAAGCCCCAGCGCCAATGAGGATCTGCCCTTGTCGCCTTCCTCTTTGGCGGCGAGCTCCTCCCAGCCAGAGGTGTCCAGTTCCAGCCAGCCGGCAGAGAGTTCCTCCGGACCAGCCTCTTCCGCGCCTTCTGTGGTGGAAAGCTCTTCCAGCACGGTCAGTTCTCTGGCGGTCTCCTCCAGCGAGCCGGAGAAAGAACCTCCCCAAAATAATTACCAGAGCACGGCGGTCTCCGGGGAGGTGCGGGCCATCTGGATCTCTTACTTAGACTTCAACAGCCTGTTAAAGGGGAGGACCCAGGCCCAGTTCACCGCCAACATCCAGGGCGCCTTTGACAACATCAAAGAGATGGGCCTCAACACCGTTTTTGTCCAGGTGCGCCCTTATGGGGACGCCCTTTATGATTCGGATTATTTCCCCTGGTCTCACACCATCACCGGGACCGAGGGGGTCAACCCAGGCTACGACCCCCTGGCGATCATGGTTAAGGAGGCCCACGCCCGCGGCCTTTCCATCGAGGCGTGGATCAACCCCTACCGGGTGCGCCACAGCGGCACCACGGCGGCCCTTTCCAGCGACAACCAGGCCCAGAAATGGCTTAGTGCCGGCAGCGATTCAGTGGTGAAAACCGCGGTGGGCATCTATTACAACCCCGGCAGCGAGGAGGCCCGCCAGCTGATCGTGGACGGGGTGAAGGAGATCGTGGCCAACTACAATGTGGACGGCATCCACTTCGACGATTATTTCTACCCCACCACCGACGCCTCCTTTGACAGCGGCACCTACGCCGCTTACCAGAATTCCGGCGGCACCCTCTCCCTGGCCGACTGGCGGCGGGAGAACGTCAACATCCTGGTGCGGCAGACCTACGCGGCGATCAAGTCCATCAACCCTTCGGTCAAATTCGGCATCAGCCCCCAGGGCAATATGAGCAACAACTACAACGTCCAGTATTCCGATGTGGCCAAGTGGATTTCCACCAGCGGGTATGTGGACTACATCTGCCCCCAGGTGTACTTTGGGTTCCAGAACAGCACCAACCCTTACGACGCCACCGTACAGAAGTTTAACGGGATGATCACCGCCCCGGGGGTGGATCTGTACGTGGGCCTGGCCCCTTACAAGATCGGCACCGAGGACACTTGGGCCGGGGAAGGCAAAAACGAATGGATCAACGGGGAAAACATCTTGGCCCGGATGGTGGGCAGCGCCCGGAAGAACGGCCATTACAAAGGGTTTGCTTTGTACCGTTACGATTCGGTGTTTGCGCCGGCAGCAGGGGTGAAAGCCCAGGTGGAGGCCGAGCTCTCCAACCTAATGGATGTGTTAAACTAAGGACGCAGAAAGCAGAGGGAAAACCGTGGCAAATTTCTACAAGGACACAAAAAAAATGCTCAAACTGCTTTTGGGCGTCCTCTTGGCGCTGACGGCGGCCATCGGCTTGTTCGCCGCCGTCCGCACCGGGGCGCTGTCCCGGTGGGTGGAGGGTTTTTCCAAAAAGCAGGAGAGCTCTTCGTCGGTCACCGCACCATCCCAGGGGGGGAGTTCCTCCCAGCCGGAGGGGACGGTGATCACCCCGCCGGGGAATGGGGAAGAGACCCCCATCGACCGCACCGAGGGCGGCAGCCCGTCTGAGGAAACCCCCATCTACTTCAACCGCCCCTCCGAGATGCGGGCAGTGTACCTCACCGCCGGGGTGGATTTCCTGTCGGACGGAGACCTCTCCGCCGACAAGGTGCAGGGGGACATCGACAAAGCGCTGCAAAACGCCAAGGATCTGTCGATGAACTCGGTGATTGTCAACCTCACCACTGGGGGGAAGGCCATCTATTTTGGCACCACAGCCCCCGCGGTGGAAACGGATTTTGACGTCCTGGATTACCTGCTGAAAAAAGCCAAGGAGATGGGCTTTTACACCTATGTCCGGTATGATGTTTTGACCCTTCCGGGGGAGAGCGGTTTCGCCCCCGCCCAGGAGGTGGACAACCAGACGGTCAACCTGCTGGAGGATTCCATCAAGCGGCTGGTGACCGGCTACCAGATGGACGGCCTCTTGCTGGACGACTACTACAACCCCTATGGGGAAGACAGTTACACCCAGTACTTGAAACACGGCGGTGGCATAGGGTATGAGAATTACATGCGCGGCCTGTCGGAGATGGTGTTCTCTGCGGCATCCCGCACTGTGCGGGAGAATGCACCTCAGGTCCAGGTGGGCATGCTGGCCGAAGCGGTTTGGGAAAACCGGCCCGCCCAGCCCGATGGCTCCCAGACCAGCGCCAGCTTCACCGCCTTGGGCACCGGCAATGCGGACAACCTCTCCTACGCCCAAAAGGGCCTGGTTGATTTTGTAGCGGTCAAGGCGTTTGGCGCCACAACCGACCCTGCCGCCCCTTTTGGCACAGTGGTCTCCTGGTGGGCGGAGCAGCTGTCCGACTACGACCTGCCCTTCTACGTGGTTCACGCAGCAGACAAGGCTGTCACCGACAACCCCGGCTGGGGCCAGTACGACCAGATGGTCAAACAGCTGGTGGCCGCAGACAATGTGGTCGGCTTTGACGGGAGTATCTACAACTCTCTGGGCCGGATGCTGGAGGATCCGGAGGGGAGCTTCACCAAAGTCAAGGAGTATTACAGCAAGGAGATCAATCTGAAACATGTGCTGACCGAGCTGGCAGTAACCAAGCCTGCCCAGACCACCTACAGCACCTTTGAGAAGACGGTCACCTTTATGGGTGCCTCCGACCCCAACGTGGAGGTCACCATCAATGGGGAGCGGATCTCCACCGATCAAAACGGTTACTTCACTGTCCAGCGGGACTTAGCCCCAGGGGAAAACAAATTTGTCATCGTCCACAAGGGCCGGACCATCACTTATAACATCACCCGCAAGGTGGTCATCATCAAAGAGGTCAAGCCGGAAGGCACCT
This sequence comes from Merdimmobilis hominis, assembly GCF_900104615.1. GTDB lineage: Bacteria > Bacillota > Clostridia > Oscillospirales > Ruminococcaceae > Merdimmobilis > Merdimmobilis hominis. Next base: position 2,550,814 of record NZ_LT629939.1, read on the forward strand.
TGACGGTGGATGGCAACATGAAAATCACCATCTCGGCTATCGCCTATGAGGACGCCAATGTCTATGCGGTGGTGGGTGGTCAAACTATCGGGATGAGCAAAGTCCAAACTGAGGACGATTCCACCGAGAAGGACACCTCCTACGCCCGGTTTGAAGGCACCTATACCGCCCCGGCAGCCACCAATGCGGTGCAGACCATCGGCAACATCGTGGTTTACGGCGAGTGGCAGGGGGTGCCGACCCAGAGCAAGCAAGGCGCCATGGTCAAGGTCAACAAAAAGACGGTCATTGCCGACGGCAAGCCGGTGCGGGTCACCGCCACCCAGGCGGAGACCTTCCCCACCTCGGTCATCGACGACTACTCCGACCCCAGCTATTTCCCCTTGCCCCAGGGAACCATCGACTACACTGTGGGCGATGAGCTCATCTACAAGGACGGCGACCGCACCTTCTCCTACTACAAGCTGGCTTCCGGTGTGCGGGTGTACACCAAGGATATCACCGCCATCTCCGAGAGCGAAGGGGTGGGGAACAACAGCATCAACGGCATCACCGTCACCGCCGATGGAAATTACACCAAGGTGATTTTAGCCACCCAGCAGAAGGTCTCCTACCGGGCTACCTATACGGGAAGCAGCTTCAACATCGCCTTTAACTACACCACTTCGGTGCCGGGGTCGATGAATTTGAACAAAAACCCCTTGTTCAGCGCGGCCAACTGGTCGGGCGCCACCTTGCAGCTGCCCCTCAAGCAGAACGGGCGGTTCATCGGCTACAAGGCCTATTATGACGACGACGGCAACCTGGTCTTCCGATTTAACAACCCGCCCGGAGGACTCTCCGGGGCGCGGATTGTGGTGGACCCTGGGCATGACACCTCCGACCCCGGGACACTCGGGTTCCTGCCTGCCTACCCAGAGAGGGTGATCAATGCCGCCATCGGCGAGCTGGTGGCGGATGAGCTCCGGTCCCGCGGCGCGTCGGTTTACCTGATCCAGAGCGCCAGCCAGAAGGTCACCTTGGCCAACCGGGTGGAGCAGGGCCGCTCCTACAACGCCCATGTGCTGGTGAGCATCCACGGCAACTCCGCCCCCAGCGATGCCAAGGGGAGTGAGGCATACTACTTCAACCCCTATTCCAAAAATCTGGCCTCCCAGGCTGCCAACGCGGTGAGCAGCGCCTTGGGCACCACCAACCGGGGCGGCAAGTTTGGGTATTACTATGTCACCCGCGACCCCCAGTTTGCCTCTACTTTGATTGAGACCGGTTTCCTCTCCAACGAACGGGAGTACCGCAAGCTGATCGACGAGGAGTACCAAGCACAGATCGCCAGCGGCATCGCCGACGCAGTGGATTCCTATCTCCGGTCCATGGGCTCTGGCTCGGGGACCGGCACCCAGACAAACGGCGATGTCTCATCGGTGGGCAACTCGGGCAGCAGCTCCGACGGGGGCGGGGAGGTCACCGGGGTGAGCCTCAATAAAAACAGCCTCACCCTGCAAAAGGGCAAGACCGCCCAGCTTTCCGCAGAGGTGATGCCCTCCGATGCCGACAACACCGACGTCTTGTGGGAGTCGGACGACGAAGAGGTGGCCACCGTCAGCCAGTCCGGAAAGATCACCGCGGTGGGAGAGGGAAAAGCCCTCATCACCGTCATCACGGAAGATGGGGAATTCACCGACGAATGCCTGGTCACCGTCACTGCCTCCGGCAGTTCCGGCAGCGGGGGCGGGGTGGAGGAGGTCTCCCTCAACAAGGAGCGGCTGGACCTGGCCATCGGGGACAGCTACACCTTAAAGGCTACCATCGGCCCCTCCAGCGCCTCGGGAAAGGGGGTCACCTGGGATACCACCAACTCCTCGGTGGCAACCGTGTCCTCTTCCGGCGTTGTGAAGGCGAAAAAAGAAGGCACCTGTGAGATCGTCGCCACCGCCGCAGATGGGGATGTGGAAGCCTACTGCGTAGTCTATGTCACCGAAGACGGGGACAGCGGCGACGCCCCCGAGGAGATCGAGCTGGACACCTATGAGCTGGAGCTCCCGGTGGGGGAGAGCGACCGCATCACTGCTTCGATCCTGCCCAAAGGTGCTTCTGCCGGTAAGATTCGGTGGGAAGTGGAGACCCTGAAGGGTAAAAATGTAGCACGGACGGTGGACCGGGGTGATGCCATCGCTGTCACTGGGCGCAGCCCTGGGGAGATACTCCTCACTGCATATTGGGAAAATGACCCTGATATCTATGCCGAGTGCTACCTCATTGTGGTGGATTAGGGGAGGATAGGCCCTTCTCCCGCTGTGGGGAAGGATGATGCAGTCCCCCTGCTGACAGCCATTCCCCGGCGTAAACGCACAAAGCGATGTCGAATCTTAGAAAACAAAGGGACTTTTTTATGGAAAAGTCCCTTTGTTTTTTCACTTTCCCTTGATTTGTAGGGCTAAATATGATAATCTAATTCCTGTTAGGGGTTGACAGGGATTTGTCAAACAAGGGGTAGACAGATCACCGGGAGAGGCCCCTTCGTTTTGCCACCGCTTGAAATATTGCCGCGGCCGGTTCCCTTGGGCCCAGGCAAACAATAGGAGGTTTCTATGTATAAGATTGTCTCAAAAAGACAGCTGAATCCATCGGTTACCATGATGGAGATTGAAGCGCCTTTCATCGCCCGGAAAGTCAAAGCCGGCCAGTTTATCATCTTCCGCATCGACGAAAAGGGAGAGCGTGTTCCCCTGACCGTCGCCGATAAAAACCCTGAGACCGGGACGGTCACCATCATCTTCCAGGCCGCCGGCGCATCCACCATGCGCCTTGCCGAAATGGAAGCAGGAGATGAGATTCTGGACTTCGTCGGTCCTCTCGGTGAGCCCACCCATTTGGAAGGCTACAAGAGAGCCTGCGTCATCGGCGGCGGCGTCGGCTGCGCCATCGCCTATCCCTCCGCCAAAGCCCTCCATGAGATGGGCTGCAAAGTCGATGTCATCGCCGGTTTCCGCAACAAGGACATTGTAATCCTGGAGGATGAGTTCAAAGCTGTCTCCGACAACCTGTACATCACCACCGACGACGGCTCCTACGGCGAGAAGGGCTTTGTCACCAACAAGCTCCAGTCCCTGATCGACGCCGGCAACGAGTATGACCTGGTCATCGCCATCGGCCCTGTCGTCATGATGAAATTTGTCTGCGAGGTCACCAAGCCCTACGGCATCAAGACCATCGTCAGCTTGAACCCCATCATGATCGACGGCACCGGGATGTGCGGGGGCTGCCGTGTCACTGTAGGCGGCAAGATCAAGTTCGCCTGCGTGGATGGCCCTGACTTTGACGGCCATGAGGTTGACTTTGATGAGCTGATGCTCCGCAATACATTCTACAAAGAAGAAGAGAAAGACCACGTCTGCCGTCTCGGATTAGGAGGTCACCACAATGCCTAATATGATTTTGACAAAAACTCCCATGCCGGAGCAGGACCCCAACGTCCGCAACAAAAACTTCCTGGAAGTCACCCTGGGCTACACCGAGGAGATGGCTATTGAAGAGGCCAAACGCTGCCTCAACTGCAAACACAAACCCTGCGTTGCCGGCTGCCCGGTTAACGTGCGCATCCCTGAGTTCATCGCCAAGGTCGCTGAGGGGGATTTTGTCGGCGCCTATGAGATCATCAAGACCACCAACTGCCTGCCCGCTATCAGCGGCCGCGTCTGCCCTCAGGAATCCCAGTGTGAGAGCAAATGCGTCCGGGGCATCAAAGGCGAGCCTGTCGCCATCGGTCGTCTGGAGCGGTTTGTCGCCGACTGGAACATGACCCACTGCGAGCCCAAAGTGGCAAAAGTCGAGTCCAACGGCCACAAAGTCGCCATTATTGGCTCCGGCCCTGCCGGCCTTTCCTGTGCCGGCGACCTGGCCTCTTGGGGTTACGACGTCACCATCTTCGAAGCCTCCCATGTGGCTGGCGGCGTTCTGGTGTACGGTATCCCCCAATTCCGTCTGCCCAAAGAGATCGTCGCCAACGAGGTGGACATCCTGAAGCAGCAGGGCGTCAAAGTCATGACCAACATGGTCATCGGCAAAGTCCTCACCATCGATGAGATTATGGACGACATGGGCTTTGAAGCAGTGTTCATCGCCTCCGGCGCCGGTCTGCCCAATTTCATGGGCATCCCTGGCGAGAGCTACGTGGGTGTCTACTCCGCCAACGAGTACCTGACCCGCGTCAACCTGATGAAGGCTTACAAGGGCGACGAGGGCTATGAGACCCCCATCCGCCACAGCAAGGCAGTCGCCGTCGTGGGCGGCGGCAACGTGGCTATGGACGCCGCCCGCTGTGCCAAACGCCTGGGCGCCGAGACTTATATCATCTACCGCCGGTCCGAAGAGGAGATGCCCGCCCGTCTGGAGGAGATCCACCACGCCAAAGAAGAGGGGATCATCTTCAAGAACCTGAACAACCCCGTTCAGATCTTGGGTGACGACAAAGGCAACACCATCGGCATTGAATGTGTGGAGATGGAGCTGGGCGAGCCCGACGCTTCCGGCCGCCGCCGTCCCATCGCCAAAGAGGGTTCCAACTTCGTCCTGGATGTGGATACCGTTATCATGGCTATCGGCACCTCCCCCAACCCGCTGATCAAGAACACCACCAAGGGCCTTGACACCAACAAGTGGGGCTGCATTGTGGCCGACGATTCCATGAAGACCAGCCGCGAGGGCGTTTACGCCGGCGGTGACGCGGTGACTGGCGCCGCAACGGTTATCCTGGCCATGGGCGCAGGCAAAACTGCGGCCAAGTCCATTGATGAGTACATCAAGAGCAAACAATAATCCTGCGGTTTTAAAGAAGCCCGGCCAATTGGCCGGGCTTCTTTGCGCATTTTCCCTGATTTTTTGGCATAGGAATGGAGGTAGAATATCCGAATGTCAGGAGGCGGGAAAATGATGGATCGAAGAAGAAGCTATTACCCCCGAAACCGCAGGCAGAACCGCAAGCCCCCGGACCCGATCCCGGTGGTGCTGATGGTGCAGATGGGTTTTTGTATCGCCCTGTTGATGGGGGCATTTCTGGCTGCCCGCATCAACCCGGATTTTACCTTGGAAGCCCGGGAAACGGTCGCCCGGATGAGCGAGGAATCGGTGGATTTCCCGGCGTTGTGGCAGAAGGCCAGGCAGTACGGCCCGGAGAATTTCCAGTACGACTATGTCTCTAAGCTGTTCTCCGGCATTGTGCCGGTGGAATCGCCCCAAAGCACACAGTCCCAGCCGGAGCCTGCGCCCTCTATGGCATCCCAGCCAGAGGAGCCCGCAAGCGGGTCTGAAAGTCAGCCCATGGTGCTGCCCTACGCCGCCGACCCATCCTCCCTGGATATGGGGGATGAATCGGACACCGAGGACGAGGGGCTTCCCACCTCTGCTGGGCGGCCTGGGGAAGGGGAAGTGCTGACCCCGGAGCCGGACGCCTCCAGCCTGCCTGGATTTGGGCTGCCAGAAGGGGAGAATTCCTCCTCCAGTGAGCCGGTGCTGGATGGCAAGGGGGGGTGGAACCCGGTGAGCTGGAAGGACAAAAACGAGCGGATGGAACCCCCAGAGGGGATGACCTTGGCGCCGGTGATGGTCTCGGCCAAGCTGGCGACACCGGTCTCCGGAACGGTGACCTCCCTCTTTGGGTACCGTCTGCACCCCTTGACCGACAACCTGGATTTCCACACCGGTATGGACATCGCCGCACCTACGGGAACCCCCATCAAAGCGGTGCTGCCCGGCCGGGTGGTGGAGACCGGGGAGTCAGCTATTTTGGGAAATTACCTGGTGATCGACCACGGGGGCGGCCTCAAGACCACCTATGGCCACTGTTCCGCCCTCATCGCCCAAGAGGGGATGAACCTGCGCCAGGGGGAGCGGGTCGCCCTGGTGGGCAGCACCGGGATCTCCACTGGGCCCCATCTCCACTTTGAAGTCGAGGCCGGGGGCCTGACGGCCGATCCCGCCTGGCTGTTCCAGGAGGATCTTGTCCAATGACCATCCGCCTATTCGACACCCCAGTGCGCTGCGGCTTCTCCTTTTTTCTGCTGCTGGCCCTTTTCCTGACCGCTGACCGGTCGGGATTTTCCGCTATGATGCTGCTGTGCATCCTCATCCATGAGGTGGGCCACCTGGTGGGGTTCGCCCTCGCCGGCGGGGAGATCCGGTCGGTTTCCCTCACCGGGCTGGGCATCCACATCCAGCGGGGGGAGAGACCCGTTTCCCGCTCTGGGGAAGCCTGCATCCACCTAATGGGTCCGGTGTTCAGCTTCGCCACCGCCCTGCCGGTGCTTCTCCTGTGGGGGGAACAGCCGGTGGGGGCGATGTTTACAGCTATCAGCGGGGTATTGGGGATTTTCCACCTGCTGCCCATCGGCAATTTAGATGGGGGCAACCTGATGCGCCTCGCCTTGGAGAACTGCATCCCGCCGGAGAGTATCGACTTCGCCTTCTCTTTTCTCTCCTTTGCGGCATTGGTCCCGCTGTTTGCCTTGTCGGTTTACCTATTTCTATCCGACAGCCGCAACATCACCCTGCTGCTCACCTGCCTCTATTTGGCCACCGCCATTGTAAAGGAGTGAGCCTTACAAAAGAAGAGAGCCCATGCGCCAGTCGATTGGATAGGCGCATGGGCTTTTTGAATGCCGCCGGGTGGGTATTACCGGGGACACCTGCGGAGCTCCCGGAAGTTATACACCCCATAGGGGACGCTGTAAAAAATGCCGGCCAAAACAAGCCAAACCGGCACTGGGAAAAAGACGGTGAGCAGCACCTTGGTCCGCAGGGATTTTCCGGCCACAAACCGGATCGTCCAAAGGAGCCCCGATAGGATAGAGAAGAAGAAGTATCCGCCTGCCATTCCGATGGCGGCGGCCATCACTGGCGAAGAGCCGTTGCTGTAAGAGAAAAACACCCCCAAAATGCTGTACAGCACAAACCCTACCACAAAGATTGTCCCTGTGACCGTTTGGTATTCTGCCCGCCATTTTTGGATGGATGCATCCATGTTAAGCACCTCCGTTTCCCCAATTTCCAGGGAAATTACCCTTTTAGCCATTATAGCACACCGGTGGAAAGGGGAGCAACACCAGCCTCGGGAAAGGGATGGGGAATATCGGGCTTTGAGAGATGTTCCGGCATAGCGCGGGCACCGGAAAAGGGGCTGTCCAACAGGATTGACGGGCTGCGTTTTCCCATAGTATACTGTGGAAAAGAGGAAGGAGGGGCGGGCAAAGGGGAAAATACGGCTTGCCCTGGCAAGCACCCTTCCTCTTTTCGGCCTTTTGCCTCCGGCGGCTTTGCAGTTGTGTTGACGGCTAAAATCGTGTATAATTGATAGGATTGTAAGCCTCTGTTGTGGTGTGGGAAAGGTGGCTTGCGGGCCTTTTGCCGTTTTCAGAGGGAGATGGCAAGCTGCCTCTGCCTGCCTTAACAGAAAGAATATCTTGCCAGCTTCGCGTGGCGAGATGGGCATTGTTTTATGATTTGTGCCGGCGCGAAGCGGCAGAATGGATGATTGCTATGGAGATATCCCAGTTGGATAAAATTTTGATGGAGGTGCAGAAGCCCGCCCGGTACACCGGCGGGGAGCTGAACAGCGTGGTCAAAGAGCTCACCCCGGATATGGTGCGGTTTGCCTTCTGCTTCCCCGACCTCTACGAGGTGGGCATGTCCCACCTGGGGATGAAGATCCTCTATTCCCTAAAAAACGCCCGTGAGGACATCTGGTGCGAGCGGGTCTTCGCCCCCGATGCGGATATGGAAGGGAAGATGCGGGAAAATGGCATCCCCCTCTACGGGCTGGAGAGCTTTGACCCCATCGCCCAGTTCGACTTCATCGGCTTTACGCTCCAATACGAGCTCAGCTTCCCCACCATCCTCAACATGCTGGATCTGGCGGGCTTGCCGGTGCGTTCCAAAGACCGGACAGGGCTTTCCCCCATCGTGGTGGCCGGCGGGCCCTGTGCCTGCAACCCTGAGCCCATCGCCGACTTCATCGACCTCTTTTTCCTGGGGGAAGGGGAAGAGGTCAACATGGAGACCATCGACCTCTACAAAAAGGCCAAGGCCGAAGGGTGGACTAAGCTCCAATTCCTGGAGGCTGCCGCCCAGATCGAAGGGGTGTATGTACCCCAGTTCTACGACGTCTCCTACAAAGAGGACGGCACCATCGCCGCGGTAACCCCCACCCATGGTGCCCCTGCTACGGTGAAAAAGCGGATTATAAAAGACCTGGACAAGGTCTTTTACCCCAAGGAGTTTGTTGTCCCATTCATTGAGACGGTCCACGACCGGGCTATGGTGGAGATCTTCCGGGGCTGCATCCGGGGCTGCCGGTTCTGCCAAGCGGGGTTTATCTACCGCCCTATCCGGGAAAAGAACTACGGCACCGTTAACGGGAGCGCCCGGGATCTGTGCCAGAGCACTGGGTACGATGAAATCTCCCTTTCCAGCCTCTCCACCAGCGACTATTCCCAGTTGGAGCCCCTTTTGGAGGAGATGCTCCCCTGGACCGAAAAGGACCGGGTCGGCCTCTCCCTGCCCAGCCTGCGGATTGACAACTTCTCGGACAAGCTGCTGGAGCAGGTGGCGAAGGTCCGCAAAAGCGGCCTGACCTTCGCCCCGGAGGCTGGAACCCAGCGCCTGCGGGACGTCATTAACAAAAACGTGCGGGAGGAGGACGTCCTTTCCACCTGCCGAACCGCCTTTGAAGGCGGATACACCAATGTAAAGCTCTATTTTATGATGGGCTTGCCCACCGAGACGCTGGAGGACATCGAAGGCATCGCCAATCTGGCCCAGAAGGTGGTGGACCTCTTTTACAGCCTGCCCACCAAGCCCAAGGGCAAAGGGGTCAACGTCACCATCAGCGTGGCCTGTTTTGTCCCCAAGCCTTTCACCCCCTTTGAGTTTGAACCGCAGGATACCATCCCCCAGCTCAAAGAGAAGCAGCAGCATCTGCTCCATTCGGTGCGGTCCAAGAAGATCACCGTCAACTACCATGATTCCACCATCAGCGTGCTGGAGGGGATTTTGGCCCGGGGCGACCGCCGCCTCTGCGATGTGGTGGAAGGGGCCTGGCGCCGGGGGGCCACTCTGGACGGCTGGAGCGAGCACTTCAAGATCGAGCGGTGGAACGAGGCCATGGCGGAATGCGGCATCGACGGGGCGTTCTACGCCAGCCGCAAACGGGAGTTTGACGAAATCATGCCCTGGGATCACCTGGATTACTTTGTCACCAAGGAATTTTTCATCCGGGAAAACAAAAAAGCCCACGCCGATGAGACCACGCCCCACTGCCGCCAGCAGTGCAGCGGCTGCGGTGCCAACCGGCTGGTGGGTGGGAGGTGCTGCTGATGAAGACCATCCGCGTGTTTTTCACCAAGACCGGGCGGGCCAAATACATCTCCCACCTGGACGTCAACCGGTGCATCGACCGGGCCATCAAGCGGTCCGGCATCCCGGTGTGGTACACCCAGGGGTTCAACCCCCATATCTACACCACCTTTGCCATGCCCATCTCCCTGGGGTTTGAAAGCCTCTGCGAATCCTTTGAGACCCGCCTTGTGGAGGATGATTTCTCCTTGGAGGAGGTAAAAACCGCCCTCAACCGGGTGCTGCCCACCGGATTAGAGGTCACCCAGGTGGCCGAGCCGGTGATGGAGATGAAGGAGATCGCCAAAGCGGACTACGGAGTGGATATCCGCTTCGCCGGGCTGACGGCGGGGGAGCTGGCCGCACTCCTGGAAGGGTTCCTTGCCCAGGATGCCATCATGGTTCTCAAGCGCAGCAAAAAGGGGATGCTGGATGTGGACATCAAGCCCCACTTTGAGGTTCTCTCCCACCGGGAGGAGGATTCCCAGCTCCACCTGGAGCTTCGGGCCGCAGCGGGAAGCACCCTCAACATCAACCCCATGCTGGTCATTGGGGCCTTGGTGGAATTTGCGGGGCGCCCCCACGACGGCTACCGGGTGATCCGCCGTCAAATCTACAATGGAAAGGGCGAAATTTTTGCCTAATTGGCAAAAAAGCCTTGCATGTTCCACAAAGCTGTGGTATTATATTTAGGCATGTAGTGACCATTGCTCCGGCAATGGGGTTTAGTGCCCGGCCATTTGGCCGACATTAAAGCGGACAGTCCGCTGCCGTATCACGGGAATGAATGTCCGTATATATTAAGGAGGAAGTATCAATGGATGCTTTGCAGCACATCGCGCAGGATTGCATGAAAAAAGAACTGCCCGCACTGAACATCGGCGACACCGTCAAGGTTCACGTGAAGATCAAAGAGGGCGACAGAGAGAGAATCCAGGTCTTTGAGGGCACCATCATCGCCAAGAAACATGGCGGCATCTCCGAGACCTTCACCGTCCGCCGTGTATCCCATGGCTGCGGCGTGGAGAGAGTATTCCCTGTTCACTCCCCCAACATCGAGAAGGTTGAGCTGGTCAGAAGCGGTAAGGTCCGCAGAAGCAAGCTGTACTACCTGAGAGATCGCGTGGGCAAAGCGGCAAAAGTTAAAGAGGCAATTCGCTAAATTGCGTGGAGCAGAAAGGGACAGTTACTGTCCCTTTCTGTGCTTTTTCGGGGATAAGATCACCAAAATGGGGGAGCATTGGGATGGAACAGTATCCGCGCAGGGATATGCTGGGCAGCAAAGAGAAGCATAAGGAGCAGGCTTACCGGGAACTGTACGAGTGGATGGAGGTGGCCGTCGTCTCCATCCTGTGCATGGTGGTGCTGTTCACCTTTGCCTTCCGCTTTGCCAGCGTGGACGGCAACTCCATGAAGCCTACTCTCCACAACCGGGACTGGCTCCTGGTCTCCGGCCTTTTCTACCAGCCCCAGCCAGGGGATGTGGTGGTGGTCACCCAGCAGGGGGACCCGGAACACCCTTTGATCAAGCGGATCATCGCCACCGAGTTCCAGGAGGTGGACATTGATTTTGAAGCCGGGGTGGTCTATGTGGACGGCAAAGCCCTGGAGGAACCCTATGTCAACGCCCCCACCACCAGCCAGTACGACATGGAATTCCCCCAGACAGTGCCGGAGGGCTGTGTTTTCCTTCTGGGGGACAACCGCAACGAATCGCTGGACAGCCGTTCCAGCGCCGTGGGCATGGTGGATACACGATACATTATGGGCCGGGCGCTGTTCCGTCTGCTGCCGGTCAATCAGATAGGAAAGGTGAATTGATCATGGACGAGACCGTTTCGATCCAGTGGTTTCCCGGTCATATGACCAAGACCCGCCGGCTGATGGAGAAAGACCTGAAGCTGGTGGACATTGTCATTGAGCTGACCGATGCCCGCATCCCCTTCAGCAGCCGCAACCCGGAAATCGACCGGATTTTGGGGAACAAGCCCCGCCTCTTGCTGCTCAACAAATGCGACGCCGCCGACGAGGCGGTCAACCGCCAGTGGTGCGACTATTACAAAAGCAAAGGGATTACCGCCCTGCCCACCGATTGCCGCAGCGGCCGGGGGCTCAAAGCTTTCCTGCCGGCGGTGCGGGAGGTCTTAAAAGACCAGCTGGAACGGCTGGAACAAAAGGGCATGGGGGGGCGCCCTATCCGCATGATGATTGTGGGCATCCCCAACGTGGGCAAATCCTCCTTCATCAACCGGATGGCTGGGTCCCGGGTGGCCAAGGTGGAGGACCGCCCCGGCGTCACCCGGGGAAAACAGTGGGCCAAGCTGGAATCCGGCGCCGAGCTATTGGACATGCCCGGTGTCCTCTGGCCCAAGTTTGACGACCAAGAGGTGGCCGAGCATCTGGCCTTCACCGGCGCCATCAAGGACGACGTCATGGACATTGAGATGCTGGCCATGCGCCTTTTGGAGGTTCTTTGCAAGGATTATCTGCCCTTGGTCACCGAGCGGTACAAAATCACCGCCGAGGAGGCACAGGACCTGGACGGCTACGACCTGTTGGAGTTGGTGGCCCGCAAGCGGGGAATGCTGATGTCCGGCGGATCGGTCAACACCGAGCGAGCGGCCATCACCGTGCTGGACGAGTTCCGCAGCGGCAAGATCGGCAACATTTCCCTGGAAAAACCGGAGGATTTCTCCGGGGGCCGGCCCCGCCGCGCCCTGGAGGTCCCGGTGAAGGAGAAGAAAGTCCGCCGGTCCAAAGCCTACCAGGAAGGCGGGGAGAAGCACTATAAGCTCCGCCAGACCGGAAATTTCCAAGGGGAACGAAAGGCGTATATCAAGGATTATAAGCCTGGAAAACCGGCATCCTCCGGCAAGAAGCGCCCGGGTGCAGTCCACAAGGGGCCGGGGTCCAAACCTAAAGGCAGGCCGAAGAAATAGCCAGACACATGCCGGATTGCAGAGGGAATGGGGATGCACACTTCCCTGAGGGGATATCCTCTGGACAGAAAATTTACGGACGAAACTAGAAGCCGCCGCCCGATTCCGGTTGGGCGGCGTTTTTTAAGGGGGAACCAATTTGAAAGAACCATCTTCCGTCGATATGCTTGCCTATGAAAAGGAGGCGGCAGGGGAGGGCTTTTGTGCCGTCTGCGGGGTGGATGAAGCCGGACGGGGGCCGCTGGCCGGTCCGGTCTATGCCGCTGCAGTGATCCTGCGCCCGGGACAGCAGATTGAAGGGGTCAATGATTCCAAAAAGCTGACTGAAAAGAAACGGGAAGCCCTGTTTGAGGTCATCCAGCGGGAGGCCTTGAGCTGGTCTATCGCTTTCGCCACGCCGGAGGAGATTGACACATACAACATTTTGGGGGCTACCTACCTGGCCATGAACCGGGCAGTGGAGGGACTATCCTGCCCGGCGGACTGCGCTTTGGTGGACGGCAACCGGGATCCCGGACTCGGCATCCCCACCCGGACCATTGTAAAAGGGGACGGACTTTCCGCCTCTATTGCAGCAGCCTCTATTCTGGCCAAAGTCGCCCGGGATCGGTATATGCTGGAAATGGACAAACAATATCCCCAATATAAATTTTGTCGGCATAAAGGGTACCCAACCAAGCTGCATTATGATATGATAGCAGTACATGGGGTTTGTCCCATTCACCGAAGAAGCTTTTTAAAAACCCTGGAAAAACACCTGTCTAAGTAAGGGGATGCTGTCTATGGATGGAACCGGCCAAAAAGGGGAGGACTTTGCCGCTGGAGCCCTGGCGGATGCGGGGATGGAGATCCTCTGCCGCAATTACAAAAAGCGGTGGGGAGAGATTGATATCATCGCCAAAGACGGGGAATACCTGGCCTTTGTAGAGGTAAAAACCCGCCGAGCGGGCAGCCTGGTGTCTCCGCTTTCTGCGGTGACTCTGCAAAAACAAAGGCGGGTAATTGCTACGGCATCCGCTTTTTTGCAGGACCATCCCTTAGATCTTCAGCCCAGGTTTGATGTCTTTGAGGTGGTGACCCAGGGAGGAAAAACCTTTTCGGTGGAGAGCTTCCAATACATAAAAGGAGCGTTTTGTGCAAATGAACACAACCGGATTTATTGATTTACACTCGGACACCATTATGGTCTGCAATCGGGAGAAACTGGATTTTATCAACCCTAAGACCCATATCTCTTTGGACAAGGTCACCCCTGGCACCCGCTGGGCTCAGACCTATGCCATCTTTGTTCCCGATGAGAAGCGGGGGCAGGACGCAGTTGATTACTACCGGGAGTGCGTCCGGTATTTTTGCGGCCAGCTGGAGAAGTACAGCGGCAAACTGTCCCAGGTGCGGAATGCAGCTGACATGGATAGAGCCTTTGAAGCAGGCAAATTTTCCGGTATTCTGGCAGTGGAGGGCGGTGCAGCCCTGGCGGGCCGGATGGAAATGATTGAGGAACTTGCCAAAGACGGGGTTCGGTTTTTGACCTTGACCTGGAATGGCCCTAACGAGATTGGCAGCGGCTCGGTGACCCACAACGGCCTTTCCGACTTCGGCCGGGAAGCCATCGCCGAGATGGAGCGCAAAAACATCATTGTGGATGTATCTCACCTCAACGACGAGGGTTTTGCCGACCTGTGCAAGATCGCCTCTAAGCCCTTTATCGCTACCCATTCCAACTCCCGGGCTATCTGCGGCCACAGCCGCAACCTGACCGATGCCCAGTTCTGCGAAATCCGGGACCGGGGCGGCATTGTGGGTCTCAACTACTACCGCAATTTCATTGTAGACGGGGGAGAGACCGCATCCATCAGCGACCTGCTCAAGCACGTCCACCACTTCCTGGAGCTAGGCGGGGAGAATACCATCGCCCTGGGTTCGGATTTTGACGGCGCAGACATCCCTGGCTATCTGGATTCGGTAGAAAAGGTGGACAACCTGCATGATGCCCTACTGGCTGACGGCCTGGGCAAGGAGCTGACAGAGAAAATCCTGTTTGGCAATGCCTACAACTTCATTCGGAACAACCTCAAATAAGGGAAGAAGCAAAAACAGAGGGCTTCCGCCCTCTGTTTTCCTTGTTTGTTCCGTCCCGCTTATTCGGGCTTAAAGGTGGCACAGATGGTATCTGTGGAGCTGGAGGCGTAAGAAGGACCCACTTTAATCTCATTGGCAGTACAGTATTCCTTCTTGTCGTTGTACACGCAGTTGGTAACTTCACATTTTACACCGTGGATATGGGGGCAGCTGCAGCCTTCGGAATGATTCATAAAAAACGCTCCTTTCAATTTGACAGCATCAAAATGGATGGGTAGCTTTCCCGCCTATGGCGGAGAAATCCCCTGGCCTTAGTATGAGCAGAAAGGGGCGGTGTCATTCAGCAAAAATCAGTGGAAGGGAGGAGAAACATGGCGCTTTATGCAATCGGCGACCTGCACCTGCCCCTGGCGGCGGGCAAACCCATGGATATTTTCAGCGGCTGGGATGGGTATGTGGACAAACTGGAAGCCCATTGGCGGCGGCTGGTAAAGCCGGAAGACACGGTGGTAGTCGCTGGGGATGTCTCCTGGGCCATGGGGCTGGAACAGTCTCTCAAGGATTTCCAATTTATTGAAAGCCTGCCCGGCCGTAAGATTATCCTCAAGGGGAACCACGATTATTGGTGGTCCACCAAATCCAAGATGGAACAGTTTTTCGCCAAACACGGTTTAGACAGCCTTCAAATTCTCCATAATAACAGCATCGCTGTGGGGCAGGCCGCCGTCTGCGGCTCCAGGGGCTGGCTGTTCGAACAAGGGGAGGCCCACGATCAAAAAATCGTCGCCCGGGAAGCCGCCCGGCTGGACGCCTCCCTCTCTTCGGCAGGGAAGGGCTTGGAAAAAGTGGCCTTCCTCCACTACCCTCCGGTGTTTGGGGAGGAGATCACCCCTGAGATCATCGACGTGCTACGCAAACACCAGGTGCGCCGGTGTTATTATGGGCATATCCACGGCTCCGGGTGCCGGTATGCCCTCAACGGAACCTACCTAGGAATTGAATTCCGGTTGATCTCAGCGGATTTTTTGGGCTTCTGCCTCATGGAAATCCCGGAAAAACCCAATAAATCATGAAAATACAGTGGAATTTCCATATTATATGTGCTATAATTGGTTGGATTATTATAGCTGTCTACAGGAGGAAATATAAATGAGTTTGACTGCATCCAAAAAAATTGACACCAATCTGATGGAATTGGAGATCAGCGTTCCCGCCGAGGAATTCAAAGCGGCAGTGGATCGTTCTTACCGGAAAAATGCCCCTTCCATCACCATTCCCGGTTTCCGCAAGGGCAAAGCGCCCCGGCATATGATTGAGAAAATGTACGGTGAGGGCGTGTTCTTTGAGGACGCGGTCAACGAGCTGTACCCCTCCGCCTATGAGGCGGCCGCCAAAGAAGCAGGGATCACCCCTGTGGACCGTGCGGATATCGAGATCCTGGAAGTCGGCAAAGACGGCTTTTCCTTTAAAGCCACCGTCACTGTGAAGCCCGAGGTCGAGGTCGAGGGCTACAAGGGCATCGAGGCGGAAAAGGTTGAATACACCGTCACCGATGAGGATGTGGACGCGGAGATCGCAAAACTGCAGAAGAGAGCTGGCACTACCATCTCGGTAGAGGACCGTCCCGCTCAGATGGGCGACAATGTGGTCTTCGATTTTGAAGGATTCATCGACGGCGTCGCCTTTGAGGGCGGCAAAGGCGAGGAATTCCCCCTGACCCTGGGTTCCAACCAGTTCATCCCCGGCTTTGAGGAGCAGATTGCCGGCCATGCCATCGGCGAAGATTTTGATGTAAACGTCTCCTTCCCTGAGAACTACCATGTGGACGAGCTCAAGGGCAAACCCGCAGTCTTCAAATGTAAAATTCACCAGATTAAAGCGGTGGAACTGCCCGAGCTGGACGACGAGTTCGCCAAGGATGTCAGCGAGTTTGAGACCCTGGAGGCCCTGAAAGCCGATCTGAAGTCCAAACTGCAGGAGAAGAAGGACCTGGAAGCAAACGATGAGTTTGAGAACAAGCTGGTCGACGCGGTCATCGCCGGCATGAAGGCGGATATCCCCGCTTGCATGTACGAGCGGAAAATCGACGAAATGGTCCAGGATTTTGCCTACCGTCTGCAGATGCAGGGCCTGAACTTGGAGACTTACATGCAGTACACCGGCAGCACTGTCGAGAGCTTCCGTGAGACCTTCAAGGAGCAGGCAGAGCATCAGGTGAAAGTCCGCCTGGCCCTGGAGAAGATCGCCGAGCTGGAGAACCTGACCGCTACTGAAGAGGACCTGGAGGAGCAGTTCAAAAAGGCTGCCGAAGTCTACGGCATGGAGCTGGAGAAGATCAAAGAGCTGCTGCCCGCCGACGAGATCTCCAAGGATATCGCAGTGAACAAGGCCATCGACTTTGTGCGGGAGAATGCGGTTGCCCCCAAAGCCAAGAAGAAGACCACCCGCAAATCCACTGCGAAGAAGGCAAAGGTAGAGGAAGAGGCTGCGGAATAATCCCCGCGCTTTAGAACATACACATAATTGCTGCGGCTGCTACATAGACAGTGGGTTCCACTGTCTATTGCCTTTTGGGCGGTCCCGAGGGGAAAATCCTCCCCTCGGGGAAAACACTAGAATATGGAGGTATCATCTATGAGCCTTGTGCCAATGGTCGTAGAGCAGACCAGCCGGGGGGAGCGTTCCTATGACATCTACTCCCGCCTTCTCAACGACAGAATTATCATGCTTTGTGATGAGGTCAACGATGTGACCGCAAGCCTGGTGGTCGCGCAGCTGCTTTATCTGGAGGGGCAGGACCCCGAGAAGGACATCAATTTGTATATCAACAGCCCCGGCGGCTCGGTGACCGCAGGTATGGCCATCTACGACACTATGCAGTACATCAAGTGCGATGTTTCCACTGTGTGCATCGGTATGGCCGCGTCCATGGGCGCGTTCCTCCTCTCTTCCGGCTGCCCCGGAAAGCGGTACGCACTGCCCAACAGCGAAATTATGATTCATCAGCCCTTGGGCGGGATGCAGGGCCAGGCTTCGGATATCAAAATCCACGCCGACCACATCCTGCGCACCCGGGACACCTTAAACCGCTTGCTGTCCCAGCAGACCGGCCGCCCCTTGGCGGAGATCGAGCGGGACACCGACCGGGATAACTTTATGACCGCCCAGCAGGCCTGCGATTACGGTTTGGTGGACAAGGTCATGGTCAAACACGGCGAACAATAAATCGGGAATTGGGGGCAGTGGACAACCGCCCCCAATTTTGTCCATCTTCCGAAGAAGTACGGAGGTACCCTATGGCAAAAAATGATGAAATGAAAACGCTGCGCTGCTCCTTCTGTGGAAAGACCCAGGATCAAGTTAGCCGGATGATCGCCGGCCCGGGGGTCTGCATCTGCAACGAGTGCGTGGAGTTGTGCGAAAGCATCTTGATGGATGAGGGTGCAGCTCCCCGGCAAAAAAACAGGGCGGCTAAGGAAGAGGCGGAGGTCACCATCCCCAAACCCCGGGAGATCAAAGAAATCCTGGACGAGTATGTCATCGGGCAGGACACTGCTAAGATGGCCCTTTCGGTGGCGGTGTACAACCACTATAAGCGCATCTATTACGGCAAATCGGATGATGTGGAACTGACCAAATCCAACATCCTTCTTTTGGGCCCCACCGGCGTGGGCAAGACCATGCTGGCCCAGACCCTGGCCAAGGTGCTGGGGGTGCCCTTTGCCATCGCCGATGCAACTACCCTCACCGAGGCAGGATATGTGGGCGAGGATGTGGAAAACATCCTCCTCAAGTTGATCCAGGCTGCGGATTACGATGTGGAGCGGGCCCAGCGTGGCATCATCTACATCGATGAGATCGACAAGATCACCCGCAAGAGTGAAAACCCCTCCATCACCCGGGACGTCAGCGGCGAAGGGGTGCAGCAAGCCCTGCTGAAAATCCTGGAGGGAACGGTGTCCAACGTGCCGCCCCAAGGCGGGCGCAAACACCCCCAGCAGGAGTTTATCCACATCGACACCACCAACATCCTCTTCATCTGCGGCGGCGCCTTCGAGGGGATCGAGAAAATCATCGAGAAACGGGTCGCAACCTCCAGCATGGGCTTCGGCTCGACGGTGAAGGCCTCCCGGGACAAAGAGCGGGATGAGCTGCTTAAGGAACTGGTCCCCCATGACCTGGTCAAGTTTGGCATCATCCCCGAGTTGGTGGGACGCCTGCCCATTGTGACCACCCTTTCCAACCTGGATGAGGAAGCACTGACCCGGATCTTGGTGGAGCCCAAAAACTCCATCCTCAAACAGTATAAAAAATTGTTTGAACTGGACAACATCGAGCTGGTGTTCCAGGAGGACGCTCTGCGTGCGGTGGCGGAAAAGGCCATTGAGCGCAAAACCGGCGCCCGGGGCCTGCGTTCTATCATGGAGGAAACCCTGGGGGATTTGATGTTCACCGCCCCGTCGGATTACACCATCGAGCGGATTGAAATCACCCGGGAGTGTGTGGAGGGAACCGGCGAGCCGGTGATTATCCGGGATGAAAACCGCTCCCCTTTTAACATCCAGCTGAGCGCTTCCAAGCGCCAGCGGCTGGGACGGGATACTGCATCCAGCTAAAGGAAGCTGCAAGCGGAAAACGCATAAAAAGTTGTCTATCGTACCAATATAGAGGTGTAAAGCCGCCGATACAATCGGCGGCTTTCCCTGTAGAAGGGGCAGAAACCGGCCATAACATCCCGGGGAAGAGATGCTCCTCCTGGGCGAGGAGTTTTGCAGACGGGGCATAATCCGGCCCCTGGTTTTCCCCTTGTGGAGGCGCCCGCCGGGTTATCTGTTTCTGCCGCGGAATCCCGCCGGTGGGGAAGGGGAGGGGAAGCGGTTCCCCCCTTCATTTTTTTGAAACAGATTGGCAAAAGAATGCCCCTTGCTTTTATTGGAGTTTTTCGATATACTTGAATGACAAAAACATGCGTTTTTCTGCCAATTGGCGGAATGCCGATAGATAGGGAGGTTACAACAATGCATGAAATCAACAACCGACCTGAACCGATTGTTCTTCCCCTGCTGGCCATGCGGGGGCTGGTGCTGTTCCCTAAAATGGTTCTGCACTTTGAGGTGGGCAGGGAAAAATCCATCAAAGCCCTGCAAGATGTAATGGAAAAAGACCGCCGCATTTTTTTGGTGACCCAAAAGGATGTCCGGGTGGAAGACCCCGACGAGCGCGCCCTTTTCCATGTGGGCGTTGTCGCGGAGGTGAAACAGATTGTCAAATCCGGCAGCGGCAACAACCTGCGGGTTCTGGTGGAGGGGCTGTATCGGGCCAAGCTCCGCCATTTGGTGGACACTGAGCCCTATTACACCGCCGAGACTCTGGAGTTCCCCCTTCGGGAGGCCCGGCCGTCGGAACTGAACACCTGCGACGCGTTGATGCGCACAGTCAAGGACTTGTTTGAAGAATACTGTTCCCTTTCCCCCAAGATGCCCAAGGACATGGTGATCAATGCCCTGATCTCTGAGGACCCCCACTATGTGGCGGAATACATCGCCGCCAACATCCCCCTGCGGATCGAGGAGAAACAGGAGATCCTCATCGCCACCAGCCCGGTCAAACGGCTGGAACTGCTGGCTTCCTATTTGGAGAGTGAGAACGACATCCTCAGCCTGGAAAAGGACATCTACGACCGGGTCAAGGAGTCCATCGACAAAAATCAGCGGGAATACTACCTGCGGGAGCAGATGCGTGTCATCCAGGAGGAACTGGGGGAGAGCGACAACCCGGTGGACGAGGCCCAGCAGTACTTTGAGAAGATCGACCAGCTGGCCCTCCCCGATGAGGCGCGGGAAAAGCTGTATAAAGAGGCTGACCGGCTGATGAAGCTGCCCTCCAACTCCCACGAGGGCGGGGTGATCCGGGGTTACCTGGACACCTGCCTGGAGCTGCCCTGGAACAAATCCACCAAGGATAAAATCGACCTGCAAAAGGCAGAAAAGCTGCTGGATAAGGAGCATTATGGCCTACAGAAGGTCAAGGAGCGCATCTTGGAGGTGCTGGCCACCCGCGCCTTGGCGCCGGATATCAAGGGCCAGATCATCTGCCTGGTGGGCCCTCCCGGCGTGGGCAAGACCTCTATCGCCCGCTCCATTGCCAAGGCCATGGGGCGCAAATACGTGCGCATCTCCCTGGGCGGCGTGCGGGATGAATCGGATATCCGGGGCCATCGCAAGACCTACATCGGCGCCATGCCCGGCCGGATCATCAACGCCATCAAGCTGGCGGGGAGCAACAACCCCCTGATGCTGCTGGACGAGGTGGACAAAATGGGCAACGACTTCCGCGGCGACCCCTCCTCAGCTATGCTGGAGGTGCTGGACTCAGAGCAGAACTTTGCCTTCCGCGACCATTATATTGAAATCCCCTTCGACCTGTCGGAGGTATTTTTCATCGCCACAGCCAACGACCTGAGCACTATCCCCGCACCCCTCTTGGACCGGATGGACGTCATCGAACTGCCCAGCTACACCCGGGAGGAGAAATTCCAGATCGCCAAGTGCCACCTGTTGGCCAAACAGATGAAAAAACACGGCCTCACTGCCAAGACCTTCCGCTTGGCCGACGATGCCATCTACGGCCTCATCGACTTCTACACCCGGGAATCCGGGGTGCGCAAGCTGGAACGGGAGATCGGTGCCCTCTGCCGCAAAGCGGACCGGGAAATTGTGGGCAAAGGCGCTTCCCGTGTGGTGATCACCGGGGCGAGCCTGTACGATTACCTGGGGCCCAAGCGGTTCCGGCCGGACGAGCCCGCCGAACGGGATGAGATCGGCCTGGTCAACGGCCTGGCCTGGACCTCCGTAGGGGGCGAGATGCTCCAGGTGGAGGTGGCTGTCATGGAAGGTTCCGGAAAGGTGGAGCTGACCGGCTCCCTGGGCGATGTGATGAAGGAATCGGCCAAGGCAGCCATCAGCTATATCCGCAGCAGGGCCCAGGAATATGGCATCGACCCCAATTTTTATAAGAACAAAGACATCCACATCCATCTGCCCGAGGGCGCTGTGCCCAAGGACGGCCCCTCCGCCGGGGTTACCCTGACCACCGCTTTGGTTTCCGCCCTCACCGGCACCCCGGTCCGCCGGGATGTGGCTATGACCGGCGAGATCACCCTCCGCGGCCGGGTCCTGGCCATTGGCGGGCTACGGGAAAAGACCATGGCGGCCTACCGGGCTGGGATCAAGACCGTCTTGATTCCCAAGGAGAACCTGCCCGACCTCTATGAGGTGGATCCGGTGGTGAAGGAAGCCATCCGCTTTATCCCCGCCGACCATGTGGAGACGGTGCTCCAAACCGCCCTCTGCCCCCGGGAAGAGGGGAAAGAGATCCACGCGGTGCTGAAAAAAGCGCCTGCCAAACCGGAGGCCGTTTTGGCCCAGTGATGGGAAAAAGGAGAAGGACATGAATTTTCACAACATCGCGTTTGAGTCCTCCTATGGGCGGTTCGACCAGCTGCCCCCGTCCGACGTGGCGGAGATCGCCTTTGCCGGGCGGTCCAATGTGGGCAAATCCTCGATGATCAACAAGATATTCAACCGCAAGCAGCTGGCCCGGGTCAGCGCCATGCCTGGAAAGACGGTGACCATCAACTTTTTTCGGCTGGAAAACGTCCGCTTTGCCGACCTGCCAGGCTACGGTTACGCCAAGGTGGCAAAAAGTGAGAAGCAGCGCTGGGCCCAGCTGATTGAGGGGTATTTTAACGACGGCCGCAACATCCAGCTGGTGTTCCAGCTGGTGGATATGCGCCACCCTCCCACCGCCGACGATTTGCAGATGATCGACTACCTCATTGAGCACGAATTCCCCTTTGTGGTGGTGCTGACCAAGCGGGACAAGCTCTCCAAAAAGCAGCAGGCCGACCGGCTGGCCGCTTTGCAGCAGGAGATCCCCTATGCGGATCAAATCACCATGATCCCCTTTTCCGCCGAGACCGGGGAAGGGGTGGAGGAGATCCGGTCGATTATTGAAGAAATCGCGGCCCAGGACCCCGGCGAAGAGGAGGAACCCCCGCAAGAGTAGCGTTTCCCGCAAAAAAAGGGCGGCAATTCATGGAAAAACTGCAAAAAAGGTCTTTACTTTTATGCGTTAAAATGTTAAACTGTCCTTAGTATCAAGTCGGGAGGATAAATCTATGAATTCTAAGTTGAAGGAGCTCGAAGTCGAGAACCTGTTTGAGGCCATTCTCTGCCTGGAAAACATGGAAGAATGCTATAATTTCTTTGAGGACCTCTGCACCGTCACCGAGCTCAAGGCCCTTTCTCAGCGGTTCCAAGTGGCCAAAATGCTGGATTCCGGCAAGGTGTACAGCGACATCGTGGCCACCACGGGGGCCAGCACCGCCACCATCAGCCGGGTCAACCGTTCCCTCAATTACGGGTGCGACGGCTATCGGGTGCTGTTCGACCGGCTCAAGGAAAAGGGTAAACTGTAATGCCGTACAATGCCTTTGCCGCTTTTTATGACAGCTTGACGGGAAACGTTTCCTATGGGGAGCGGGCGGCGTATTTTGACCAAATTATCAAACAATATCAGGAGGGGCCCGGGCTTTTGCTGGACCTGGCCTGCGGAACAGGCAGCTTGTCATTGGAGCTCGCCGCCCTTGGCTATGACGTCATCGGGGTGGACGGTTCGGCGGACATGCTGTCTGTTGCTCTGCAAAAGGCCGCCCAGCAGGAGCAGGAGGTGCTGTTTCTCTGCCAGGATATGACCCGGCTGGACCTGTATGGCACCATTGACGTGGCCGTCTGCGCCCTGGACAGCATTAACCACCTGACCGATCCCCGGCGGGTGCAGCGGGTGTTTTCCAAAGTCTCGCTGTTTTTGAACCTGGGCGGGCTGTTCCTCTTCGACGTCAACTCCCCCTATAAGCACCGTCAGGTACTGGGCAACAACACCTTTGTCTACGACGAGGAGAAGGTGTTCTGCGTCTGGCAGAACGCCTTGGAGGAGGAGACTGACACCGTCACCATCCGCCTGGATTTCTTTGAAAAGGAAGAGGATGGCTCCTACCAGCGCAGCGGGGAGGAGTTCCGGGAGCGCGCCTACAGCCGGGAAGAGCTGGACCGGATGCTGGATGCGGCTGGCTTCCAGGTGGAGGCCATCTACCAAGGGGACACCTTTGACCCGCCCACCGCCACCAGCGAGCGGCTGGTGTATGTGGCGCGCAAGATCAGATAGAATGGGAGATACAAACACTATGGGAAAATTGGTTCGCACCATCTCCGCCGACGGCGGGGTCATCTGCATCGCTGTGGACACCACCGATATGGTGGGCCGCGCGGAACAAATTCACAAAACCTCTGCCACCGTCACCGCAGCGCTGGGGCGGCTTTTGACCGCTGCCTCCATCATGGGCTGCACCCTGAAAGGGAAAGAGGATTCGGTCACCCTGCGCCTGGCGGGCAACGGCCCGGTAGGGTCGGTGATCGCTGTTTCGGACAGCGAGGGCAATGCCCGTGGCTATGTGACCAATCCGGTGGTAGAAATCCCCCTCAACCAATACGGCAAGTTGGATGTGGCCGGCGCTGTGGGCAAGGAGGGGTATCTCTCGGTCATCCGGGACACCGGGATGAAGGATCCGTATATCGGCCATTCCCCTATTGTATCTGGGGAGATCGCCGAGGACATCACCTATTACTATGCCGTCAGCGAACAAATTCCCACCGTTTGCGGGTTGGGGGTGCTGGTCAATACCGACCTGACCGTTTTGGCGGCAGGTGGGTACCTGGTGCAGCTCTTGCCCGGCGCAGGGGAGGACACCATCGACCGGTTGGAGGAGAATATCAACGGGATGAAATCGGTCACCCAGATGCTCACCGATGGCCTCAGCCCCCAGGATATCGCTTTTTTAGCTCTCAAGGGATTTGATCCCCAGGTGCTGGATGAAACTACAGTGGAATACCGCTGTAACTGTTCCCGGGACCGGATGGAACGGGCGCTTATCAGTTTGGGCAGGGAAGAACTCCTCCGCTTGGCACAGGAACAGGAGGACACCGAGATGGTCTGCCATTTCTGTGGGCAGAAGCACCATTTCTCCAGCCGGGAACTCCGAGCGCTGGCGGGGGAGAAGGAATAGCCTTCCCCCTGGCCGTCAATTGCCTAGAAATGGCATTCTGCCGCGGTTTTGCGCCTTCTTTCTTTGCAGAACCGAAAAAGATTCGAAATTTTTCCAAAAAAGGTGTTGACTTTTCACACTAGCCGTAGTATAATAAATTTCGTCGTCAGGGAAGAACAAAGCCTTCCACGATGAAAAGTGGGAGCATAGCTCAGCTGGGAGAGCATCTGCCTTACAAGCAGAGGGTCACAGGTTCGAGCCCTGTTGTTCCCACCAAAAATGGCCCGGTAGTTCAGTTGGTTAGAACGCTAGCCTGTCACGCTAGAG